>NZ_JAFMYW010000001.1 GCF_017353175.1 Fibrella forsythiae
GAGAAAGTATGCAGATTGAGTTCTGACCTGTTTCCAGGGGGGCTTCAGCGCCAATTTTGACCCATGAAATCGCTGCTGACCTGGCAGGAAGCCCTCGACATTATGCGCCGACTCGATGGAAACGGACTCCCTGTTCCCTTCTCGATGACGGCCATCACGGCAAACCAGACCAGGCAGACAGGCGGTGAATCCATCACGTTTGCGAGGGCCATACTGTGCCGACGCGGAGATCAAGACAACGCGGCAACAAGCCCCCAAGCTCCGGCCCGATCTGTCTCAGACGGCCCTCGCAAACCGAACTGGATGTACCGAATCCGGAACCTGGATAGCAACCAGATCCGGCAGGTACACCTCCACCTCATTCTCTACATCAACGAGCACCCCGTGCGCTGATATGGCCGAGCAACCTATTCACCTGGTCGACGCTGGTGCCAGCCAGGTCGCCTACTTACCTTCCGCTGCGGCCGTGGTGTCGGGTCTGCCCCGCATCGGACCAGTGCCGGGTAATAAACCCTCTCAGGTACTGCCTAAAGAAGCCTTACAGGCGGCTCAGGGCGGGGTCATTCCTTGGGGAGAAAGCAACGATCTGCCCCAAAAAATCATCTTACAGGCGTCTAAATCCACTATCATTCCCCGCGCACTCACCGACACAGCTACACTATGGCGGGGCGGTGGTTTGATTGCCTCGGCCGATGAGGAATCCGTCAAAATGGTAGCTGATCGGGAGATCAAGCAGTTTTTAGGCTCGATTTCCATGCAGCGTTACCTGCTGGAGGCCTGTCTGGATATGGCCTGGTGGTGGAATTGCTTCCCCGAATTCATTCTCTCGCGCGATCGCAAAAAGATCGTGCAGCTCCACAACAACGAAACGGCCGACTGCCGCTGGGCAAAGCCGAACAAGAATGGAGAATTGGACACGGTGCTCATCAATGCCGACTGGGCCAATGGTGCCAGCGCCGATGACGAGGCGACCATCCGGATTCCGGCCGTCAATCCCTACCGGTATGATCTGGTGGACTGGATCCGGAGCCAGAAAAACGTCTATAAGTACGTTTACCCGATTTCTTTCCCTTCACCTGGTAAGGCCCACTACCAGCTCGCGGCCTGGGATTCAGCCCGGTCATCGGGTTGGCTCGACGTGCTGGAGGCGATTCCACTCTTCAAAAAGTACGGCCTCCAGAACCAGATGACGCTTCGGTACCATATCGAGGTGCCAAGTGAATACTGGGAAAAGGTGTACGGTGATAAGTGGCGGAACGCGACCGATGAGGGCAAAAAGATCATCCGGGATGAGTTTTTAAAGGGCCTGATGGACAGCCTGACCGACGTTAAGAACGCCCATAAGGCGGTTCTGACCGAGAGCTGGATCGGCTATGGTACCGACACGACGCCACGCGGCATCATCATCAACGTCCTGGATGACAAGATCAAGGACGGCAAGTATAACCTCGACATGGCCGAGGGTACTAGCCATTTGCTCTACGCACTGGGCGTGGATCCGACCCTGTTTGGCTTCTCCTCAGCGGGCGTGAACAGTACGAATGGCGGATCCAATAAACGCGAAGCCTTCTGGATTTTCCTCTCCAAAGCTGGCCCCTACCGGGACCGCATTCTGGAGCCGCTCCGGATTGTCGCCGAGTACAACGGCTGGTATGATCGCTACCCTGATCTCACCTTCAGCTTCAAAGACACGATCCTGACCACCCTCGACACCGGCGCTTCGACGGCTGAGGTGACAACCCCCGCCGCCAAATGAGCCAGCTCATCCAAACCATCGACGAGCTGAAGCAGGCCGTCAACCTCAACCGGGACACGGATATTACGGGCCTTACGCCTCACCTGGAGAGCGCCGAAGCGCTGCTGGCCCGGCAGCTGGGTGGCTTTGGTGTGATCGATGAGGTGCTGGCCATTATGGTGCCAACCATGGCTCAGAAACGTGCTCTGGCGTATATGCGCCGGGCCGTAGGTAATCTGGCGCTCTACAAATCCATCCCGACCCAGAACGTGCAGATCACGGATGCGGGTCTGTTGCGACGCACCGGTGGCCAGCAGGGTGACGCCTTCCAGTGGCAGTACGATGAGGCGCGAAACAGCCTGAAAGCGGACGGATGGGATGCGGTAGAAGATTTACTGCAGACGCTGGAAACAACGCCCGACGACTTCCCGGCTTGGCTCGCCTCACGGCCAGCGCCGCTCTTGGTTCCATCGGCATCGGTGTTTAACCTGTTTTATTTCATTGACAGCCGTCGGCTAACGTACCAGGCCCTGTTGCCATCGATGCGAAAAGCGGAGACCATGCAGATCCGCAAATTTCTGGCTGCTCAGGCTGTTGACGTCGCTGATCTGGATGAGGAGCAGCTGGCGCTGGTGCAATCGGCGCTGGTCTCGGCCACGCTGGGCATTGCCTTGCGCGAGCGCCAAATCGACATCACCGAGTCCGGTGTGCAGGTGCTGGGTACGTCGGAGGCCTCCACGGCGGCTAATTACCGTAAACCGGTAGAGGATCAGAAGCGCATCGATGCGCTGATTCTCTACTACCAGCAACAGGCCCGCGCCACGCTGGATGATCTGATTGCCAGTTTACCCCCTCTTCCAAACGTACCTGCCTCCCCCGTCTCCAGTACTGGCATCGGTGGGGATCGCATTGTTGGCCTCTAAACCCCTCTTTATATGCTCACTTTCCTCTCCCTCGTCGGCATTGTCATTGCGTTGATTGTCGTCGCCGCTTTCATTGAAGGCTTTCTCGAACTAGCTGGCTTCTCTGAAAAAGCCGCTCGTGGTATGCGTAAGCTGCTCTTTTTCGCGGCCTATGCGCTGGCCGTTCACCACTATCTCCAGTAATCCCATGAACGCTAAAACGAAACGCTATTTCTGGACCGTAGCGGCCATTCTAACCACGATCCTGAGCATTTGTATGGCTCAACTGCTGTTTGGCTGCAAATCGCCTAAAACCGGGCCTGCCGGGCCTGTTACGCCGCCAGTCGACTCCACCCACCTTTCTCTCGAGAAAAAGGTGGCCATGGCGAAAGACACGGCTAAAGCGGCCCACCAACGTACCTCCCAAACCAAACAACCCTATGAAAACGCTGCTGCTAACTACACTGCTGTGCGTGACAGCCTGCTTAATCAGTAACGCTGACTCCTTTTCGGTACCGGATCAGCCCACCACCCTGACGGCCATCAGCCGGGCTGATTTCCTGAAATTTGCCCTGGCGGCTGATGCCATGAAGACCGCCGCCGAGACGCGGATGGCTAGTCTGGAGGCCGAGATTGCGGCTCTGAACAACGTCATTGCCGAGGGTGACACCCTGACGCGCTATGAGCAGCAAAAGCTCCAGCAATTGACGCAGGAACTGAGCACCTGTGAGGCCGATCTGAACGAAGCCAGGCGGGTGTTTAACCTCATCCGGGATGGCCTTCCTCGCCGGTACCGGAAGCTGCTGGAGGCGACGCCCAGTTTCATGATGCTCTACGATTGCCTGGGTAATTACGAGGCCGATCTGAAGCGCAGAGGTGGGCGGTTGTTTGTGCTGGGCACGATTGCGGGCGGGGTATTTGGATTTTTCCTTTTCCGATAGGCTATGACGACCGCCGAGATGAGAGCCCAGGGCCTGGGCAAATGGTGCAACTACGCCGAGGCTACGCACTCCACGAAAGGGGAAGCCGCTGGTCTGGATAATACACCCACCCAGGTGCAATGGGAAAACATGCAGATCCTGGTGGACCGGATCTATGCTCCCCTATGCGAACACTACCTGTTCCGCCTGCCGTTTGATTCGTTTTTCCGATCGCCAGCGGTCAACAAGCTGGTCGGTGGCTCCTCGAGTTCAGCCCACGTGCTGGGCCAGGCTATTGACATCGACTGTGATGGGCTGGGCTTCGTGGATAACATTCAGCTGGTGGCCTATATCCGGGCCAATTTCATCTTCGATCAGCTGATTCTGGAGTTTCCGGATAAAAACGGGAAACCTAGCTGGGTGCACGTCAGCTTCAGAGCGAAAGGCGTTAACCGCAAGCAGGTGCTCCGGGCGCGTAAAGCCCTGGTAAAAAAGAATGGCAAACTGGTCGAGACGACCGTTTACGACCCGATTTAACCTTCCTACAACGTACCTAAACCTCCTCTTTTTTTTATGGATATCACCCCATTTTTGCCTGCCATTGCTGAAAAAAGCATTCTGGCGCTGGTGCTGATCTTTGGCATTGTTGCCCTGTGGCGCTCCTTTCAGGCGCAGGCAGCCAAACGCGACGCCGAACGGGCGGAGACCCAGAAAATGATGTTCGACATGCACGAACGTTCATTGGTGGCCCAGAATACGGGTTCGCAGTCTACCTCTCAGCTGGCGGTGGCCATTGACAAATGGCGGGAAACGAGTGCCACCCAGCACGATGCGCTGATGCAGGAAGTCAGGCGCAACGGCAAACAATCCGTCAACGGTAAAGTCCCCAAAACAGCTACGGCCTAGATGCATTCATTCAGCCTTAAACTGCCTGACGGCAAGTTTCGCCACTATACGCTCCCGGATTGCTGGGAAGACCTGACTCCGACCCAATGGAGTCAGGTCGAACGCGTGTTGCACGATAGCATCGAGAACTATCCCTTCGCCCTGTTAATGCTGTGGTCGAGGCTGACCCTGGCGCATATGGATGCCATGCAACCTGATCAGCACCTGGGCCTGCTGGCCCTGCTCGACTGGCTGCAGACGCCGCCTGCCAAGTGGATGCGGCCGCGTTTACGGGTTGGTATACACCGGTTTTTTGGACCGGGTGATGGACTGGAGAAAATGAGTTTCGGAGCCTTTCTCTTTGCCGAGGAAGCCCTAAAACAGATTACAGCTGGCGATCTGACGGCGCTGCCCGATCTGGCCGCAGCCTGCTACGTGCCGCGCACCTGGAACGGCCAGCCCAAATCCTTCTCGATGGATGCCCTGGCCGAACGCGCTACCCTGATGAACCATCACCTGGCTGGCCGCATTGCTCAGGGCATCCACTATAATTACGTGGGGGCCAGGGCTAACCTAGTACGTACCTTCGAGCGGGTGTTCCAGGCCGCTAAAGACGCCACGGGTGATCCTACTAGCTGGCTCGACGTAGGTTTGAGCCTGGCTCGTCAGACCGGCGCACTGGGTACGTACGCCCAGCTGGAGCAGACCAACGTGTACCTGGTGCTGACTACACTTCAGGCCCTGATCGAGGAGGCCGATAAACTCAAAGAGTCATGAACGAGCTAGATATCGATGAGGAGTACGAAGCCTTTGGCCGTACCCTAATCCCTTATGTGCCGGGTGAGGTGCCTGCCCAGTTCTGCTACGTCGAAGAGGTCGGGGACGATAAAGAGGTGATTACCGCCCTGCGTAATGCCCTGACGACGGTTCCGATGCTGGTCTGGGAGGCGCTGGATGAGCAGCTTGAAAACGGCCGACGCGATAACTACACCAGCCTGATGACCGGAGGCCTGGCCGTGCTCTACAAAACCGACGATTCGATCAGTGGCCGACGTCAAGCCCGCCGACTGGCCCGAGCGGCCGTACTAGCCTTACTGGAGGCCATTCGGGAGGTAAGTGATCGATACGAGCTGCCCTTCAGCGCGGTCCTTGAAAACGATCGGTTACCCCTCAACAGAACGCCGCAGGTCGGCTCCGGCTGGTACGGTATGGCCGTCGCCTTTAACTGGCGCATGCCCCTGGGCAGCCGGTTCTAACTCAGTTCTGACCTGGACTGATAGAGTTCTGACCTGTTTTCCCACCGATGGCGAGGCCTATTTCGCCCTATGGCCATTGTCATTCATGAACAACCCGCGAGCCGGGCACTGCTGGGAAGCGGGCAGACCCAGTTTACTTTCTACGGCGACGAGCGCATGCTCGCCAGCGGGGTGGCGGCCGTCAACCGGGTCAGTCTCGTTCAGATGGCCGAGGGCGACCAGGCCAAACTGACCTGGAACGGCAATGAGCTGACGCTGATCGCCAAAAATGCCCCCTCCGGCCCCCACGAGATTCCCACAGGTAGCGCCAATGTCAACAACACGGCCTACCTGGATCAGCTCCTTCCTTACCTGCGCGATCTGTATCTGATCCGGCAGGATTTCACCGTAGAAATCGAAACGACCGCGTTTTTGGGCTTTTGGCTGACGGCCAAAGCGCCAGGTCCGGCCTACAATTTCACGGAGAAAGTGGTGTTCCTTAAGCAGAGCATCAACAACCTGTCACCCGGCCGATCGGCCACCATCCGGCCCCGCTACGGCGTGCACGTGACCCTTCGCGTGCAGCGGCCGGGCACCACGGGACTGGATATGGATGCCCACTACGAATCGGTGTTTGTTTCCCCCATCGAAACCAATGAGGACGGCTTTGCCTCTCTCGACGTAGCGCCCCTGCTGGAGGGCTACCTGACGAGTTCGTACCCCGACATCACCCCGCGCCTGGATGAGACGGCCCACCGGCAGTACTACATCGAATACGCCGAGGCCTACGGTGACCCCATCCAGGTGGGGAGGGTAAGCAGGAGCGCCACCTTTCACATCTACCGGGGTGGGGCTAGTATTGCCCGGCAGGCCAAGGCTGGTTATAGTCTGGAGGGCTTTGTACGCCAGCCTGGTCGCAAGGATTACGCCCTGCGCCTGGGTTCCCTTCGGCGCTACATCGCCCCCGATTCGATTCAGTTTTTAACGTTTCTCAACGTGGGGGGCACCGTAGCCTCGGTGGCCCTACAGGTGACCGCGGGTTTCGACAAAGGCCTCTCCCAGACCCGCACCGACCTGGTCACGCCAATGGCCTGGCCCGCTTCCGGTTTGCTCACCTACGCAGTGGGACCGGATCAATTGGGCCTGCCCGCTTTGATGACAAGCGTTACCCTGGGTCAGTATACCGTCAGCCTGGTCAACGCCATCACGGGTGAGCTGCTCTCTGACGCCTATAGCTTCGTGCTCGACTACGCGGTCAGGCCCTATCCCCGCCAGTTTGCGTATGTAAATAGTCTCGGTGCGCTCGACGTGATCACCACCTGGGGCAAAGGTTCGACCGAGTACGAGCTGGCCAGCCAACAGGCCCAGCGCTCGCTTAGCCTGCCGTTTGCGGCCGATGAAGGCACCGGCGAGGTCTACGAGCAGACCTACCAGGAGAAACTATCAGTGGCCACGGGGTTCCGGCCCCTGCCGGAGCTGAAGGCCTGGCGTGATTTCTACCGATCGACCCAGAAATGGTGGCTCAAACGGCCCCTGAACCGACTGGCACCCGACGCCCGGATTCCCGTCACCCTGCTCACTACATCCATCCGGGAAACCAAAGACGGCGAGAACCTGGTAGCGCACACTTTTGAGGTCGCTCACCTGCGTAAAGAGCACTATTACAGCCCCGAAGACGATGTGCTGGATGATCCCCTGCCACCCAAAGGCTTCGCGCCGGTGGGCACCGTGGTTGTTACCCAGACCACGGTGGTGCAGGCCCGTGATCAGACCATTCCGGATGCCCTGCGTGGGCTCTCCGGGGAGAAGATCGAGGCCATTCTAAAAGTGGTCACCTGGGGCAATCCGGACACGAAAGGATTTCTCAAACAGGGCATTACGGATCAGCTCTACCGCGCGGCCGAGGATCCGGTACCGGTCAGCCAGGTGGCGGGCCTGGCCGAAACGGTCTACACCCGCGCGGAGGCTGATCAGCAGGCCCGCCAGCAGTCTATCCAGCTCATTCAGACCCAGCGCATTCGCGCCAGGGCTATTCCAATGCCTTCCTAACATGAATCAAGCCTTAACCATTGACGAGCCGCTCGGGCCGGGCTGGCGCTTTTCCCTGGACGCGACGGCCCCCACGTCCGCTTACCAGGAAAGTCGCACCTTCACCCAGGATGCCAGTGGGCAACCCTTTGTCGACGGCAAAGACTACCTGCTCTACGCCTACCATGAGCCCACGGGAGAACACTTGACCGATTCGGCCACCTTCTGGACAGGCCCCACGGATTACGTGCTCAGAAAAGACGCTGACCTGCCCGATCTGGGCCAGATCACCCGGCGCGGGGCCATTACCATTCGCACACTGACGGTGGGCGGGCTACGCAGTAAGAGCTGGCCCCTGGTGAAGCATCCCGTGCGGCTGTTCGCGGAACTGGCCCTCTCGGATGGCGCCAGCGAGTTGGCTCTGCTGAGCCTGGCCGACCTGGCCGAGCTGCTGGCGCCGCTGTTTAACCTAGGGCCGGTCGAGGAGCTACCCGCTTATGTACCCGTGCAAATCTGGCGCTGGGTGATCGATACCAGTACCGATGAGCTCCCGGCCTACGTGCCCGTGCGCATCTGGCGCTTTGTGCCCGACACGGTGCTGACCCGCCCGGCCCCGCCCAGTAACCTGGAGCTGATTGATGACGGAGGTCGCTGGAAGCTCAAATTTACCGATAATTCCGACAACGAGGCCTCCTTCCGGGTAGTCCGCAAAACGGCGGATGGCACCTACCAGCCCTACGTGAGCATTCCGGCCAATACGACCCTGTCGGGGTATCTGCCTGATATCGATGGCGTATCGACCTATACCCTGAAGATTCAGGCCGTCAATGGAGCGGGTGAATCGGGCTACAGCAATGAGGTGGTGCTTCGCCCCCCCACGCCCGTACCAACCGTGCCCACCATCACCAAAATGTACACGGCCATCGTGGCTGGCCCTGCGCCCAAAAATACCCTGGCCGTGCGGCCGGAACTGTCGGTGGCCGACGAGGTCGAGTGGAAATGGGTCAACGCCAGTGGCAGCATCGTCTACGCCGACTGGACGGCCTATGGCATTCCGGCTCCCTGGCAGAACAACGACTACCTGCTCTACTTCGACACCGGCGTTCCGGCTGGCACGATTCAGTACCTCTACTGCCGTCCCAAATCGAATCCCTCCGCCGTCTCGGGACCCTATGCCTGCGTGTTCGGCGGTACGGGTCTCCATACCTGGCAATTAATCAATCCTTCCTAATGACTGATCTAAAAGATTCCATCGTACTAGAGGTTGCCCACCCTAGCACGGGTGAGACCAAGTACATCCTGCTCGATACGAGTTCCTGCGCGGCGGTACTCCCCACCTACAACGGGCTGTCCGACGCCCAGAAACGGGCGGGCCTCTCCAGCAGCTTTCCCCTGGGCCCGGCCGGCTATAAAGCCCAGGTCGATACGACCTGCTCGGTCACCGGCGGGGGCAGCTCCCAGCCCCCCGCTCCGGTGAGCCGACCCCAGGCCATCGGCTCGGCCGCGCTGCTCTATGAGGTCGGTGGCACCACCCACACGGGCTTTCCTTTCTTCGACGCCGTCGATGGGACGAGCGCACCGGCCACCTCGGCCAGCAACGTCTACTTCGTGGACCGCTCGGGTGATACCGAATCCATCAGTGCCGCCCTGGTCCGGGTGCGGGCCGGTGGCCTCACCAAATACCTTCAGTCAGCAGTGAGCAACGTGCGCTCGATTCCAACTACGCCCGCCCCAGCGACGGGCTTTACTGACTTCGAGATGATCTACAACATCATGAACGAAGACGGTCCGGGTTACCCCGATTCATCGGGCAACTACCCCAACGATGTCTATGCCACCCAGGCCTACAGCCGGGGATCGGAGTATAAGAATGCTTACATCCCCGAATGGCCGGGGCGTATGTTCTCCATCCTGATTCCGTGCACCCATTACATGCAAAACCGCACCAGCTGGCGCAGGCAGGTGATGTACCGCAACCAGCAGGCGGCCATCCGGGCCGCTGGAAAGAAGTACTTTCTGCGCTTCCACTTCTCGCGGGAGAACATCGGCAACGGGGATGACATCACCACACCCGCCAACGTAGCCCGCTTCAACAACGGGGATATCGGTGGTAGCGGCTCGGCCCCCCCGCAGCTGCACCTGCTTCGCCAGTATGTGGAAGGAGGCAGCAGTGACACGGAAAACCCCTGGCACTACATGAAGGCGTACGTGCTGAAGCTGGCCAACGATTTCAAGCAAGATGTACTCGACGGGGTTTGCATCGGCCTGACCTACACGCTCACCGGCCGTCAGGAGGATGGTCTGCCCACGGAGATCGGTGATGGCGGAGCCCTGAAGGTAGGCGACTACTCCCCCGGAGCCATCGCTGATTTCAAAGTCCGCATGAACACCAGCTCGAATCCCCCCACGCCGGGTCACTACCTGAGCATGGATGCCTTCCAGGGCGAGGTCGGTAAAAAATGGTACATCTACCGCCAGGAGCAGCATATGTTTTTTAAAGCCTGGGTGAAGGGCCTAATTCGGTCGGTCATTCCGGGTTGCCCAACGGGGGATGATTACGGCATCATTGTCGGGACGGGGGCGGCGAATCCGGGCGTGGCCAACTGGCGGCGCATGAGCGCAGGCTCCCAGCTGGTTAAAGTCAACCCCGACTTCTTCACGGTGCACAACTTCGAGGCGGACCTGATCCGATCCAATGCGCCGGCCGGGGCCATCACCCTGATCGAGGCAGACACCAACTGGGTGGTCGAGAACGCCTACTCGGGTAATCCGTCGGTGCGCCCGACCTCGGATGTAGTTAACGTCATCAACGCCTACCGCCAGCGGGGCATGCACGCCATCTGCTTTGGCCAGGCCAACAACGCCACCTCCTTCGGGGCGGCCAAGACCGTGGCCCAGGCATGCATTGCCCAGGGCATGCAGTCGGCCAAAGTGACGATCGCCACCCCGGATCAGGCGCACACGACCTCCTACACAAGTGATGAGATCCTGACCGGGCCGGGTTCGCTGGCCCAGGGGCGCTGGTTCGACGCCCAGGGAAGCAATGGACCGGTCAACATCACCATCACCGACACCTTCACCTACTAAGATGGCTTCCTTTCCCAATTTATTCGCCGCCGAGGTGCGGCGGCTGCGCAACGACGAGACCGGCGAGATCGTGCTGCTCTTTACGCGCGACGGTGCCCCGATGGATATTTCGGGTATGGCCTTCTCCATTGGCTACTGCCAGGTGGACACCGTCGAGGAGGAAATGCGCTTTACCATCGGCAAGGCCACCGATCCGGTGGTGAGTGGCGCGGAGCTGACCCGGCCCGCGAATACCACTGATCGGCTGGTGCTGGATATCAACCCCGCCAACCGGACCGAGCTGGACCAGGACAGCTACACGGCCTTTGTCTACGAGGTCAAAAACGGCAAGCGTGACCCGATGGCCGTCATCCTGCATAAGTGGCTGGAGAAGGCCGAAGCGTTCGTGGAGGGCCTGCCCAAAGAGCCCGCTGCCCTTCAGCTCAACTTCATCACAGCGGGCGAGAACATCGTGCTGCTGTCGGTCTACGAGGTGCCCACCAGTGGCTCCATCAATATCGTCTACGTCAACGAGGCGGCTGCCCTGGCGGCGTCGCTGGGCGAGCAGCCCTTTCGGCTCATCAAGGCCGGAAACTTCTATTTCATCAAAGAGGCGGACGGACTGATTCCGCTCGTCACCATGCCTAAAATCACTGCCTAACCCATGAAATTCCTCTCGTTATTCTTCACTCTGCTAATCAGCCTGAGTGCATCGGCCCAGATCGACTTTAAAGAAGTGGGGGGGCAGTTGCAGTACTCCGTCCGGGGCGGGGCCTACAAACCCGTTGGCGCCACCGTGGCGGCGACCACCGTCACCAGCGGCACAGCCACCGGCCCGGTGGCCTTCACCAACCTGATCGGCGTACCGGCTTACCTGAGCGCCTTTGCCCTGAACGCCAAGCTGGAGACGGCCCTTTACGCCCTCAACCGGACATCGGATCGCCAGGAGCTCTCCGCGCATCTGGCCGACCTGGGCAATCCGCACGGTACAACCAAGACTCAGATCGGCCTGGGCAACGTACCCAACGTGGATGCCACCAACCCGGCCAACATTGTCCAGGGGCCTTTGTTCCGGTTCATGACCGATGTCGAACGCACTAAGCTGGCAGGCCTACCCAGCACCAGTGTGCCGCTGTCAGCCTCGGCCGTGCGGCAATACTTCAGCTCCACGGGCGATATCGATTATGACCAGCAGAACGGGCAGTTTTATTTGAAAAACGCCCAGCTCAACGTCCTCATCCGCAACTACCTCAACAGTTTGGACGGAGCCGCGCCGGGCAAGATCCTGGCCTACTCAGGGGGTGGTCAGCCGCCGGTCTGGATTGCTCCCCCTACGGCGACCACGGTCACGGGGGGCGCTTCGGGCACGACCAGTCCGGGTGGTACGGTGGTCTCCAGTGATCACATCTTCGCCGACAGCACGGTCAACCGGCCCAACTTCGCCCTGATGGTCGATGTGCCCCTTTCCACCACGGCCCAGATCCAGAGTTTTCTGACCAGCGCCCAGACCAACAAGCGGGGCATCATTGCCCCCGGCAGTTACTCGCTGGTGGGCGGCTCCCAGTTCACCCAGACAGGAAACTGGGACAATGTGGCCCTGACGGCTCCCTCCGGAGCGACGTTTGTGGCTACGGGCACGACCTGCCTGGTGGTGACCGACAACCACACGGCCAAACGGTTCGGCTTCTACGGCATCACCTTCACCAGCACCAACACCGGGAACGGCTACCCGCTGGTGTTCTCCAACGAACTGCCCACCATTCAGGGCTGGGAGATTGCGCGGTGTACGTTCCTGGGCAATAACGTGGGTAATTGGAACGCCTTTAACATCACCGCCTACAGCACCGCAAGCAACGCTGGGGCCACGTCCAGCGATTTCTATCTGCACGACAACCTGTTCCGCAATATTCCCCGCTGCGGGATGGAGATTCTCTCCCAGGGCTACGATGCCGTGCGGCTGACCAACCTGGTCATTACCGCCAACCGCTTTGAGAACCTGGCCGTCAACAGCGGTGAGGGCAACCGGATGGCCACTTCGCTGTCGGGCCTGATCACGGGCATCTATCACGCCCGCAACACCAGTACCAACGCCAAGAACATGGCCTACGAGTTCGTCAACGTCAAGTACGCCAAGGCAGAGTCAAACACAGCGGTGGCCTACCTGGAGCCCTGCGTGGGTTACTCGATCTCCGACGATGGCCGCAACAGTACGGAGCAAATTTATCTGGAGGGCGGCTACTTCAATGTTACGTCACGTCCATTCCAGCTGTACGACTGCAAGGACGTGCACATCAAAGGGGGCCTCTACATCGCCGGGCGCGGTATTGACATGAATACCCGTCTGTCGAGCATCGAGAGCATCACGGCCACCTGTACAAACCTGTTCAACGCCGAGGCCATCGTGCAGTTTGGCGGCACCTCGAACAATAACGTGCTCAAAAGTTCGGTCCTCTCCTCGTGGGGATCAGCTGCCGCTGGCCACGAGCCCTCCTTCGAGACGGTGGTGCTGCGAGCCAATACCTACAACAACCAGGTGACGGGTAACACGCTCAAACAGGGCAAGCGCCCCGGCCTGAGTCCGGCCACCTATTTCACCCCGGGCGATGTGGTCAATCAGGGAACGGGCAGCCCCGCCAACACGGCCTCAGCCAACACCGTTCAACTCGAACCCTAAGCCATGAAGAACTTCCTTCTTTTCGTTCTGTGCCTGCTGAGCGTCGGCCTGCAGGCACAGAACAACCTGCCGCTGGAGCTCTCCAGCTCACCCATCGAGTTCTTCCCCAGCAGCCCGGCCACCCTGACCGGTGCCATCTCCCTGACGGGCACGCCGGTGGCCATCAGCGTGCAGACCTACGTAGATGCGAGTAAGGATCCCCAGGCCCTGCCCGCCATCAACCAGCCGGTACTGGTGGTGCAGAATGGTCAGTTCTTCATCAACTGGAGCGCCAAACAGACGGCAGCGATCATCAAGAGCACACCGAAGGTCTACCTGATCATCCGGGCGGGGGAAACCGCCATCCGGACGGGCTGGGTGAACTTCAGATACGGGGCCAGGCCCTTGCCACCGGGCAGCGTGCAGACCATCAACATCGCTACCCTCTCGCGCGGGGATATCGCCTCGATCCGGGACTCGTTGAAGGCCGATGTGCTTACGCAGGCCGGTATCGCTACCGCCCAGGCGGGTATGGCTACGGCTCAGGCCGGTCTGGCTACGACCCAAGCAGCGGAGGCACTCGCCAGTAAAACGAGCGCCACTGACTCGCAGACCAACGCCGCCGGATCGGCTACCAGCGCGGCCAGTAGTGCCACGCTGGCTCAGGGGTATGCAGCCTCAGCCAGCGCTTCGAAGGTCTCAGCCGGTACGTCGGAAACTAACGCGGCAGGATCAGCCAGCCAGGCTCAGGCTGCCAGAACAGGTGCAGAGACTGCCCGAACGGGAGCTGAAACGGCGCGGGATGGTGCAATCAACGCCGCTACTTCGGCTGGTCAATCGGCCCAACAATCCCAAGATTATTCGACCAGTTCACTGGCTTATTCGACCAGTGCCAATAGTTCGAAGATCAGTGCCGCCAATTCTCAGACCAATGCCGCCGCCAGTGCCACCGCCGCCAATGCCTCGAGGGTTTCGGCTGCCCAGTCTGAGACCAATGCAGCGGCATCAGCAGCCTCAGCACTGGCCTCTAAAAACAGTGCAGGTACGTCGGAAACCAACGCGGCCGGCTCGGCCAGTTCGGCCAATGCGTCGAAAGTGGCAGCCGCCATCTCGGAAACCAACGCAGCCGGATCAGCGGCGCAGGCCCTGGCCTCTAAGACCCAGGCAGGCACGTCCGAAACCAATGCAGGCAGCTCGGCCGCGCAGGCCCTGGCCTCCAAGTACAGCGCTGCTACTTCGGAAACCAACGCAGCTGGTAGTGCCGCCTCGGCCCTGGCCTCCAAGAATAGTGCAGTGACCTCCGAGACGAATGCAGCCGGATCGGCCGCTGCCGCACTGGCCTCGAAGAACTTCGCTGCGAGTTCGGAAACAGCGGCCAACGGCTCGAAAGTGGCGGCGGCCAGTTCAGAAACGAATGCCGCCGCCTCAGCCGCCTCAGCCCTGGCCAGCTATAACAGCACCGTCAGTGCGGTACAAAACTGCTCGATTGCCCTGGGCAACCTCTCAATCAGTGCGACCATCGACATGGGAACATGCCCCAACCTGTATGCCTATGGGACGCTGGTGGGCAATACCACCTTCTCCATTACCAACGTGCAGCCAGGTCGCTCACTCTACTTGGAATTGATTCAGGGAGGGGCTGGCTCCTTCACCGCTACGTTTCCCGCTGGTGTCAGATTCCCCGCTGGAGCAGGCATCGACTGGCACACTGCTCCGGGTAACTGGAACACATTTTCACTGGTGGGCAGGCCTCTACAAAACGGCTATTCAATCTCTGGATTCTATACCAAGCAGTAATGAAAAAGCTTCTCTTTCTCTGGCTGCTCATCACAGCGGCCCCCTTCCTCGCTCCTGAATCATCGCATGTGCAGGTAACTGCCCAGATGACCGTCCGGAGCAACATGAGCCAGTTCACGCCCTCGCTGAATCTGGATTTCATGCAGGGCGTAATGCCTGCTGGTCTGACCTTCACCCGCTCAGGTACAGCTACGCGGGTCAACGAACAGGGTAGAATTGAGACCGTCGCGGCCAATGTGCCACGGTTCGATTATGACCCTAACTCGGTTGTTTACAGCGGACAGAACCTGGCAAGGGGCAGTCAGGCTATTCATAATGCGCAGGCCACGCTTAACAATGGATGGACGGGTGACAATACCGAGGGGTTCTCCTTAAATGCCGAGGTCGCTCCTGATGGCACTACGACAGCTTCTGTCGCCATTCTGGCCAGCAAACGGGCCATTATGGAAATACCTTCCGCCGTTAATCCGGGTAATGGCCTGTTCACTATTAGTGCGTATGCGAAGAATAGCGCGGGTGGTACGATAGTCCTGAATCTAAAAAATGCCGGTAGTGACGTAATAATCACGACCCAGACCTTCACCTTAACGGGTTCATGGCAACGGTTTTCCGTTAATGGAACTACGTCAGGCACGAATCCGGGCGTTCGTCTTGAAATCGCAAACGTACCCCTCAATACCTCCGTATGGGGCGCTCAGATCAATCAGGGTTCTATCCTTCTTCCGTACACGGCCAACCTTAGCAACTCAGTAGGCATAGCAGGTACGCAGACTGCTACAGTTTTGCGGGGTCTATTGATTGAGGAGGGCCGAACGAATGTAACGCTTAATTCGCTGCTGCCCGACCTATGGAATAAAGGCGCAAACGCGGTCAAAACGGCGTCACAGGCTATTGCTCCCGATGGTAGTCTAGTGCCTTCGTATGCCAATACCGTAGGTGCCAATAGTACGGTCACCACGACGGCGGCCTCCGCGCTGGCACTGAATACAACGTACACGCGGAGCGCATACGTTAAATCACTGGCTGGCGACGCCGCCAGACGATGGGTGCTTGAGTCAGCAGTTGGCGACCCCGGCACTGGTACACAGTATGCCGTATCCCGATTCAATCTATCGACAGGTGTAATAACTAATGGTCCTAACGTGGTTTCTGCCAGTCTGGTGAATTGCGGAAATGGCTGGTACAGGTGCATACAAACCTTTACAACTCTTTCGGGTGGCAGTCCGTCCGCAAATCAGCACTACATTGCTGATTACGGCAGTTCTACCGTGGCTGGAACATTCGCCGTTTGGGGCGCTCAGTGTGAATTGGGTACGTTCGCTGCGTCAGTAATTCCCACGACGACCGCCGCCGTGACGAGGGGAGCCGACAACTGCACCATGCCAACACTAGGCTGGTACAATAGCAATGAAGGTACGTTCGTCAGTCGATTCAATGTAGACTATGGTGGTGTTGATTGTCGGCCATTAGCTGTATCTGATGGTACCAACAATAACCGGATGGTGATTCAGCGAAACCCGGCCAATCAACTCGTCACGTTCGGGGTGAGCCAAGGTGTAGGCATCAACTTTTCTAATATCGGAGCCAATGGTCTGGTATCTGGAATAATAACAGGAGCAATCACCTATAGGGTGAATGACTACCGAGCAGCCGTGAATGGCACCTTGCTACCTGTTGCCACCAACACGGCAGCGCCTCCGGTTGGCATCACAACGCTAAGCCTGAATACATCAGGAGGCCGGTTCTGGCACAACAAAATAGCCTACTGGCCTAAGCGTGTGGGCACACCCTACTTCCAAATCGCCTCAAACTAACGCTATGCAAAACGCAGAACAGACCGGAATGCCGGACCACCCTATTACCACCAGCTTCACGCTGGACAATGCCGCCACGCTGCGCCTGCTGTGGCCGATTTTAGGCCAGGCCGTTAAAGATGAACTCGAAGCCGCTGGTATCCTCTCGATCGCCACGGTAGCCGATATCAACGCCGGTCTCGACTGGCGGGTGTGGACCGGCAAAGTAGCCATCCGCTCCTACTGGCGTGCCTACGGGGAGAATATCGCCCCGGCTGCTGACATGGGCCTCTATCAGATCAGCCCTGAATTGGTGCAGGAATTCTCGCTGCTGTTGATGGCGCGGGACCCGAACATCGGAGCAATGGTTGCCCAGGCTAACCTCGGCCGTCCGGTGGTGATCCTGCCACCGATCAACGTACCTGAAGCACCGGTTGACTCTACGCTCGACGCTGAGGAATGATCGACATCCGCAACCAGGCCGGGGATCGGCTGCTGCTCGATGATGACGAGCCCCTGACGCTGGAACAGGCGGCCGGGCTGATGGATACCGACACGCTGCCGGGCGGCTTCTCCTACCCGATCAGTTTCCCGCTGGACGGTTGCCCGCCGAACGCCAAGTTCGTGGGCCAGAGCCACCGGCCGTCTGCCTCCAGCGCGATGGAACTGCCGGTGCGCCTGCTGGTCGACGGGGGACTCTACCGAAATGCCACCCTGAGCTACAAGCTCGATAATGGCCGTGGATCCGGAACGCTGCGTCTTGACTACTCGGCCAGCACCGACGAGCTGGCTGGCAAAAAGCTGGTCGAGGTGCTGAATCAGCCCGTTTACCTGGGCGCAATGAATCCGAATCAGCTGCCCGCCCGGCTGGGCGAGATTGCCCGGATGCCACCGGGCAGCTTTCCCCTGACGTTCTTTCCTCTCCGGAATGAGGCGTTTATGGAAGAGGCCTTTACGGCGGCATCGCTGGTGCCCCCCGTGGCGACTGCCTACGAGCGGGCCACGATGGTCAATGAAGTGGACAGCACCGGCACGTTTCTGACCGATAACCTGGGCACCAGCGCCCCGATCATGGGCCGTCAGCTGGTCCCGTTCTTCTATTTGACCTGGGTCACCGCCCGGCTCATCGAGCAGCTGGGCTACCGCATGGCCGGGGGCTGGGCCGCGCAGGAAGCCAATCAGCGCCTGGTCGTTATCAACATGACCGCCATGCGCTCCAGCGGCCGATCGGGCATTGCCCCAGCTGCCAATGAACTCTCGGAGTACTGGGCCAAACCAGGCCTCCACCTGCCTGATATGACGGTGGCCGAATTTCTGAAAGCGGTGCGGGAACGGTATGGTTTGTTTTTCCGCTGGGACTCGGCGGGCCGGGTCTGTTACGTAGATCGCTTTGCCGATCTGCTGGCCCACCCGGTGGTGGATCTGCGCGGGGCGCTGCAGCTGGAGAAGGCCTCTATTACTGACGCCACGCGCACCGGCTACAGCGTCTCGGAGTACGTGGAGGCAGGGGATGAGCTGCGCCGCAATGCCAGCACCCGGGAGGCCATTACCCTGCCGGTGCAACAGATCGGCGACGGCAAAACACCGGTGAAGCTCCGGGTCGGCACGACCCAGATGATCCGGGAGATCAGGCCAGGCTCGATGGCTACCACCTGGGACGTGCCCATCATCAAAACACCGGGCAACGTGACGGATTCACTGTACGCCAACTCGGAGCGTTATCTGAACGCCGACGGGAGTCGCAAGAACACGCTGGGCCTGCTGATCCTGTCGTATCAGGGTGTTACGGGCCGCGACAGCCTGGGGCGGTTTTATCCCCTGGCCACGGCCTTTCCCCCAGGGGAGAGCGTGACGCTGGCAGGCCGGGCCGGGGGCTGGCTATCGGGCCTTAGGAACGTGTTTTTGTTTCGGTCTCTGGCGAGGACAGTGATTCAGGCCTTATTGCTGCCAGTGGCGCAGGCATCGGGGCTGCTGGCCGGTCAGCGCCTGCACCTGCGCACGCTGAATGGCGAGGAGTACACCGGCCTGCTCGATACGATCCAGACCGAACTACCCGCCCACGCTGGCCAGGTAAGGTCTCGGCTCACCGTGCGGTTACTGCCACCCACCGGCACGCCACCGGCACCAGCCGTGCGGCCCCTGGTGTACGTCGAGCTGGAGCAGATAACCAGGGACCGTCTGGAGGCAAAGGTACCCTATCCGACGGCGCAGTATCCCAAAGGACTGACGGCCGACACCTACCACCGCTGGGCTACCCTGACGGTGCGGGTGTGGGCTGATTCGGGCCGATCGGCACCAGCCACGCTCAGTGATGAGCTGGTGCTGACGCTTCGGGTTCGGGAGACCAATGATCCGGCTGCGCAGGGCACCATTACGCTGGCCGCTGCCAATCCGGAGAGTTCGATGAGTGTCCCCGTTACCCAGGCCGTGCAGGTGATCGATGCCAATTTCGAACAGGCTTTTTCGCTGGTCATCTACGTGGGTACGGCCACCGGTACCACCAGCAGTGCTACCGTCTGGAACCGTAAACGCACCATTCAGCTCGATCCGGGCGAAGGCTATATCCTGCTGTAATGACCTACGAAGAACTCGATCTCAACCAGCGCATCAACCTGAAGGGGGCGATTGCCGACTGGACCCGCTACGCCGTCGAGCACTTTCAGGAGTCGATCGATAGGGTACTGATCACTGATCGGACAAACCGGCGCTCAGGGGTTACCAGCACGCGCCTGAGCCGGGGGTACCGTTTCGGCATGGGTCGCGAAAGTGCTGGCCAACAGCGGACCGGCAACCTGCGCAAACGGTGGTGGCAGAACGTATCGGGGGGCGACAATGCACCACGCGCCGTGATGGAATTTCTGATGTACGGTCGCTACGTGGATATGGGCGTGGGCCGAGGTGCTGACATTGCCGACCACATCACCAACCGCCGTCTGCGCATGGGCTCTCCGGGCCGAACGCCCCGCCGCTGGTACGCCAAAAAGAAAGGCTACGAGCTGCACCGATTACGCGAAATCCTTGCCGAGCGGTACGTCAGTGTGCCCGTCGACCTACTTGAAAATGCCCTCTCCCTTTCCCTACCTATTCCTCTTTAAGCCCCATGGCAACTCAAAATGAAAAAGCGGTCATTGACCTGGTCATCAATGGCCAGCAGGCGCAGGCCGCACTGACCGAAGTCGGCAAAGCAGCTACGGTGGCCAGGCGTGAGCTGAGTAAAATGCGCGAGGCCGATGATCCGGGCGCGTTCGCTAAGAAAATGAAGGAGTATCAGACGCTGGCCGCTGCCGAGACCGACATGAAAAACCGGCTGAATGGGACGGCCAAGGGCTGGGCTGGCTTCAAACAGAACGTGGTGGGTACGCTCACCGGCGTTCTGGGTGGAAACCTGCTCACCGCTGGTCTGCAACAGCTCATCGGTTTAGCGCCTGTCGTGCTGGATCATAGCCTGAAGATGGCTGATAGCTTCGCCGATATCGCCAAGAATGCGGACATGAGCACCCAGCAGGTGGAAGCCCTCAACGAGAAGCTCTACAAGATGCCAACTCGCACCTCTACCGAAGATCTCCGGGCGATGGCCGCCACGGGTGGTCAGTTCGGGGTAGCGGCCAAAGAGATGGATAAGTTTGTCGATGGCGCCAACCGGGTGAACGTGGCCATCGGGGACGAGTTCGGCTCGGTGGAGGCCACCGTGGAGAACGTGCTGGGCCTGCGCAACGTGTTCAGTAATATCAAGTCGGATAACATCGATCAGGATCTGTTGCACATCGGTAACGCCATGAACGTGCTGGGGGCTGAAGGCAAAGCCACCGCGCCGATGCTGTCGGATTTTTCTAACCGAATGGGCGGGGTACTAATTCCGCTAGGGCTGGTTGAAGGGAAAGTACTGGGCCTGTCGGCTACGCTCTCGGAGCTGAACGTGACGGCTGAGCGTGGATCCACCGCGACCGTCAATATCTTCCAGAAAATGCTGACCGAAACCGAGACCTTCGCCAAAGTGGCCGGGGCGCCCTTGAAGGAATACCGCGATCTGATCAAAAACGACATCTACGGCGCGTTCACCAAATACATTGAAGGACTGAAGAAAGTGAGCGGTAACCAGGTCGAGTTTATGGCCGTCCTGGAGAAGAGCAAGCTCACCGGCGCGGGTGAAATGGAGGTGCTCTCCAAGCTGGCCAGCAACACGGAGCTGCTGGCGCAGAAGTCCGATCGGGCCACCGTGGCCCTGACCCATACCGACAGCATCACCGCCGAGTACAACAAGAAGAACCTGGATCTGGCGGTGAACCTGAAGAAACTGGCCGATCTGAAAGAGCAGCTGCTGACTAAGCTCATTCCGCTGGCCAGTGGCTTTGTCAGCTTGACGACTAAACTACTGGGCCTTAAATCAGCCACAGAAGAATCTAGTCTAGCTTTTGAGAATCAGCGAAGCGTGGTCAAATCCCTGGAGAAAGACACCCTACCGCTGCTAAAGCGCCATGATGAGCTAAAGGGCAAAACCAAACTCACCAAGGATGAACAGACTGAGCTCAACAAAGTCATCGCTACCATTGCTCAAACGATTCCCTCGGCCGTCACGCAGTTCGACAGCATGGGGAACGCCATGGCCATCAGTACCGAGAAGGCCAGGGCGTACGTCAAGCAGCAAAAAGAGGTACTCAAGTATACCAACCGGCAGGCAATTGCCGATACAGACTCCGAACTGGAGAAAGCGCGTAAAGAGCAGCTTCGACTACTGGAGGCCCGTAAACGAGGTACCGTTGGCGAGGGGGGCACCTCCGCTACGGATCGATACCGGGAGCGGCCTATGACCAATGCCGAAGCGATGGCAGCGCAGGCAGCAGTAGAGGCTAAAAACGCGGAGATTGCCGCGCTGGAGACCCGGCGAGCGGGCTTGTCAGGTGATTACCTGGACGAGAAAGAATCCACGCGTCGCCGCAATGAGCGCCGGGCAGCCGAGGCAGCAGCCAGTGGTGGGCAGCCCGGTATCGCGCCGCCTACAGATGGACCAGGTATCGATCTGGGCGAATCCAAAGAGGAGAAGGCCACTGAGGCCAAACGGAAGCGGGAGTTGAAAGCGGCCGAGCGGCACCAGGACGACTACGCCAAATTGCTGGAGGAAGCCCGCGCCCGGACGGCTCAGGCGCGTGACAATGAATTCGAGAAAGAGCAGATCCAGTTTGGCACGCACTACGCCCGGCTGCTGGAGCTGGCCGGTAGTGACAAAACCAAGCAGGCCGAGGTATCCGAGGCGATGTACATTGAGCTGGCGGCCATTCAGGATAAAGCCGATAAAAAAGCCAGGGAAGCTGCCGAGAAAGCGCGTGAGGAGGCCCGCAAGGATCAGCAGGCGTACGACAAGTTGATGGTCGATATGGCCGTTGCTCAGCTGGAGAAACTGCGCGATGCCGATCTGGCGGCCAACAACCTGGCCCACGCCGGTGGTAAGATCTCGGATAATGTGCACCAGGCCACCGAGCTGACTATTCTCCAGCAGTTTCTGGAAGCGAAGCTCACCCTGCAACAGGTGTACGCCCAGGACGTGGCCAGCACTGAAGCCGATATCACCCAGAACCTCCAGGAGCAGAACAATCTCCGGGCGGCCATCAACAAGCAGGATGCCCAGGACCGTCAGGATTTGCAAAACCGGGTAGTCACCAGGCAGTGGAAAGCGCTGGAGAAGCTGGCCAGTGACGAGCGGCTCAGCGAGCGCCAGCGTATTGAGGCCAAAGAAGCGCTCCGGGAAAGCCAGATGCAATACGTTAGCGAAGGTATCTCCGGGCTGAAGCTGATGGTCGGTGAGCATACCGTCGCCTATAAGGCCATGTTTGCCGCCGAGCGGGCGTATACCATTGCCAAGATTGCCATGAACACCTATAAAGAGATCAGCGACGTGTGGGCGAACCCTCAGTTTACGCTGCTGGGTTTCGGTGGCCCGGTGGTCAAGGGGTTATTCACCGCCCTGGCGGTGGCCCGTGGTGCGGCTGCAGCTGCGTCCGTGTCGGGTATTGCCATGAAAGATGACGGTGGGTTTACCGATGTGGATTCGCTCTACGGTGGGGCCAGCGGATTTAAGACCAAACCGACCATGGTCAACAAAGGAGCCGGATCCTACATGGTGGGCGAGCAGCGCCAGGAGTGGATCATGGGCGGTGCCATGCTGCAAAACCCAGTGATGGCTAATCTGGCCCACGCCCTGGAGGCAGTGCAGGTAACGGGAGCCTACCGGAATATGGGCAGCTTGTCGGGAGCCTCCGGCGGTAGTCAGGCCGTGAGTGTATCTACGCCTGGCATGAACCTGGCTCCGCTTCTTTTTGAGTTGCAGCAGATGCGCGGGGAGCTAAGCAAGATCAAGAACCTGAAGGTGGTCAACAACTACCGGGCATTCGAAGAATACCGGGATGATGTCGCTCAGCTACGTACCCAGAATACCCTTTAAAGGGCTGGACTTAACGTATACGTGAAAAAAACCGGTTCACTTCTCACGTATAGGTTTATACGTAACTCTTATCTGACGGCAGGGGAATCCCCCTTATTGGGTGAATAGTAACAAAGAGCGAGCCGGTTATGCTGGTTCGTTTTTTTCGTTGACCGGCAAAGCGGGCCTTCACGATCCCGGTGGCCTACTGGGGGGCACAGGCGCTACAGCAGCCCTATATAGCGCGAATTGCTCCAGGGTATGGTCTATTCGTCGGCGCGAAACCACGATGCGGGTGCCGTCCAGTAAGACCACTTGCATAGCCTTGCTACTGGTAGTAACGGTCTTCTCCATGTAGAGCGGGTTAATGAGCGCCGCTTTACTGACCCGGATAAAGCCGGGCAGTTGCTGCTCAAAGTACTTTAAGGTTTTGCTCACCATCAACGGTTTACCCCCCTGCATCAACGACAGCATGATCAGATTTACCCGGCGTGCGGCCGCAAATGTTTCCAGGTAGAGCAGGGTGTAGTTACCCGTTCCTTCAAAGCGGACTATAAATTCCGGATTGACAATGTCGGGGTAGCCTGGTATCACCAGCGGAAGAGCGTTAAGTGGTGACTGACTCATGGCGGGGCCAACGCAGGTCGGATGGCCAGTTAACTGAGATGAAGTTAAAGAAAGGGCATTTTGCTTTTTAAAAAACGGATACCGGCATACGAATAGATTACCAGGGCGCTTGTCTCCAGGGTCGCCTCTAGCCAGGCCCGTCTGTAGAACCCGGTACTGTAGTCCTGAATCCAGTCGATCAGGGCCGCACAGTAGCCAACGAAACCAATCGTACTGGCGAGAAGCAGAAGCGTCATTCGCACCTGTTGGTTCATAAACTATAGTCGTTGATCTACACAGTGTGACAATGATCGGGCCAAAACGTTTAACCGCCTGGCGCGGCGAGCCAAACCAGCTAGCTGGAAAACGCCTTGAGAGAACCAAGCGATGGTAGGGTAGGCCACAAAAAAGCTCCGGTTCAAGATGGCCGGAGCTTTATATCCATTTTTCAGTATTTTGCGTAGGGTAAACCCCCGCGCAGGCTGGTTGATTCTAAAACCCAGTGAGCGGGAAGTGCAGGGCCGTATCCATTAGCTCTCTAATGTTTAACAACAGCTGTAGAACCGGAGTATCTGTGTATATCAGAAGGGAGTCATAACCCTTTTTGGTGTGGATAGAAACGGAAAGCGAATTGGTGGTACTGGTTCGCTTTTTTGTTTGTACTGACTAGACAGTAGGTGCCGTAGTATAGTAAAAGGCCCGGTTATTGGCCGGGCCTTTACAACGTTGAGTAAACCGATTGATCACATAAACTCACCAGTTATAGTTACAAACACTGTGCCACCTAATTGAGCGGTTCAAAAAAAGCTCCGACTCAAAATGGCCGGAGCTTAAAGGTGTTATGTCAATATTTACCTTTATTGAACCCCGCTCCAAACGGGTTGATCAAAAGAACCAGAGAACGGGCAAGCGTCTTCAAGGGGCCATTCGCTCTATCCTAGCAAACAACGCCGTCGGCAGTAAGTATCTTCTATAGCATCGGGTGGATTAGTATCCTGATACTATATAATTTGCTAGAAGTTGAAAGCGGACTGGTTGTACCGGTTCGCTTTCTTGTTAACTAAGAACGTCCCGCTTGGTCAGCAGGTTTTTCATCTTCCGAGCTAGCTGGCCTGTTGACTACCAGTAAGGCCTTCTCCAGCAACTCGCTAATAATCTCTCCGATGCGCAAGCGGCGTCCCTTCGCGGCCTGCTCGATCTGATAATGACGTACCTGTCGGTAGACATCATCGGTGACGAATACACTCCCAAACTTTTTCATACTCATGTCACTCCTCTTTATTAAGGGCCCTGGCTATTGATGAAAGGCCCCTGTTTCTTACGAAAATAAACGTGTTTTTTCTTCAGACGGATTGACCCGCAGAAGGTCATTGAGCGAACGGTTTGTTGCCTGCCATCACCTGGTTGATAATGGTCAGAATGAACGAAGCCCGCTTAGTGAGCGGGCTTCGTTCATTTAGTATATGGGATAGTTAACCGTCTGATTCTTCGTATCTTATAGATAATAAAAAACCCGGCTGGTTGCACAGCCGGGTCCCAGTGCAAAACCGAAGTTTCACCCTGTATCCGAATCAAATGTATGGTTTCTCGACCAAACACCAAAACCAGCCCCTGCCTGGCTCAACTCATCGTGCAGCTGCAAAACGTTCAACTCCTCTCCGAGCAGATCACGCCCGGCCAGTACGCCCTGCACCGGTCGATTGAAGAACTCACCCTGCGTTTGGCTGACTGCATCTATCAGCTGGATGATCAGATCCTAGAAGCCATTGGCATGCCTGGCTAAACGGTGATGCGTCAAGTAATCACGGCAAGGGTAGTTCACTTAACTTATAGGTGGACTGCTCTTGCTGCGGCTTTTAAACGGCTGTTTAAAAGCCACAGTATCAGAGTGCACCTAGCGACCTTTTATTTCGGCAGTATTTGATTATATCAATGCCCTAGAATGGATTACACTCCCCGCTTATCTTTCTCACAGGCTGGGTCAAAAAGTTATACCTTTTCGGCCCACCCAAATAAATATCATTTTCGCCCCAAATAGGGGGCTATAAAGTGGGGCCACTAATGTACATTGGTGGCCCCTACTTTTTGGCCTTTATGAACCACCTTTTCGGATACGCCCGCGTGTCAGCCGCTGATCAGAATCTGGACACTCAACTTGATGCCCTCCAGCGGGCCGGGTGCCATGAGATCTTTCAGGATAAAATTACTGGAGTGAGCACTAGCCGCCCCGCCCTTGACCAAATGCTGACTAAGCTGCGGCCGGGTGATACGGTGATGGTTGCCCGGTTCACTAGGCTCGGCCGGAGCCGTGACCACCTAATTACCTTGATGCGTGACTTTCTTCAGCAGGGTATTCGGTTTCAGGCGCTGGATCTAGGTGTCGACAGTAGCACTCCCGCCGGGAAACTGGTATTAGACATCTTTGCAGCCCTAGCTGAGTATGACCGGGAAAGTATCAATGAACGCACCCGTGCCGGGCGGGAACTGGCCAAAGCCCAGGGCAAGCACATGGGACGTCCGGCTGGGATTAACCAGGAGAAACTAGCCAAAATAAAGGCGGCGGTAAGCAAGGGGTTGTCTACCTCTGAAATCGTTAGTTTGACAGGTATGGCTAAGACTACCGTGAAGAGGTATCGAAAGTTAATAGATCAGTAAATAAAGGCTTCGCATGCACATTGGCTAGGACTCATCTGTAAACTTGAATTCAGCTGCAAGATCGAAACCTCTTTCTAGGTATGGGTCTTTAAGATATTTCTCCCCTTCTCCTATGAAGCCAGGCTGTGTTTCATTCCGTAACGTTATTTCAGTCTTAACGGAATCGTAAATATCAGGAACTACATATGTGATAAAGAGAACAGCTAATCGAGTGGCTTTATATAAAGTTATATTCTTGATCTCCCTTTTCATAGCACCAGGACGCCCTGTTCTAGACTCCTCTTCTTTGTAAACGGACTGAATTTGAGACACTAACAAACCGTCTCTCTGTAAAATACCAATAATCTCTAGGGGGGAATAAGTCGATAACTTATCAAAGCGAATATTAGAAGCAGCATACAATATTCTACACATATCTTTTACCGCAGAATGATTTAAAGCATTGACTAATATACCTAAATCCAAAAATTCAGTATATACTATTTCAGACTTGAGAAATGCAGAGAACGCTCTAGCTAACAAAGTAGTTTTTTCAATAGTGTCAATTTTCTCTACAAATAAAATAAGCTGTTCTCCTACTTTTTCCCTGAAATCTGGTTCCTCATTTATTTTATCATTATACTCTTTTCGCTTCTCTTCAGATATAGTATCACATGACATCAGAAATAGACTAAGTTTTCTTACGAACGTATAGTCTCTGATGTTCATACCCGTTCTGATAAAGCCAATTGCAGTACCTATAACGGGTAGATCTTTGAGTATACCATCAGTCATAATACTGTCAATCATTACTTCGAAAAGGTCTTTAGCCGTATCTACCGCCGAATCAGTTGTAGATTTTTCATGTGGAGCTAGTATCTTTTTCATGATCTGCTTTCATTTATTGGGTCGTAGTAAATATACTGTTTAGCGAATCAATTCTCGTCCCAACCAGCAGGAAAGTCCGTCAGGTCCTGCCCGGCAAAAATGACGTCATGCTTGCGGAGGTACGTATCGTTTGGTCGGGAGAGGCGTGACGGCAGTGGCGCTGTACCCGGAGAATATCTTTCGTGTGACGATGTAGTGCAATGGCCCCTGTGGGCTTCCAGAGTAGAGGTCGTAATCAAGGCCATAGAGGCCCAACGCTTTCAAAATCTCTGCGTGTCGTTTGTAAAAATAATTTTGGTCAACCGGTTCCGGGCCTGGCTGCCCCTCCCTAGTAAAGAAGTAGCGGCAACGCTGAAGCTTTTTGGCGTTGACGTCCCAGGCGTAATAGACGATGTAGGGGCGTTTCTCATTGGGCACTAGCCGGGCGGGAGTATAGGGATACTCGTTCTTTTCGCCTGGTTTCATATGTTGCTTTTTTGCAAGTTGCTGCCACCAAACTGCCACAAGCATCGTGAAAAGCCAAAAAACCGCCAAATCAGGCTGATTTGGCGGTTTTCTTATAGTCGGGGTGGCAGGATTCGAAAATGGGACTATACCAGTTCGTTCCAACTAGTCAGTAGTTTGGCCAGCCTCTCACGGCGCGGGCGCACGTAATGCTTCAGCCGTTTAGTTGAGCGAAGCCCCAGCATCGTGGCCACGTCATCAGCCGGGATCAGCATTTCATTAAGTGCCAGATCGGCAAACGTCTTGCGGGCAATCTTGGTGGTCAGGTAGGGCAGATCGACCAGGACCATAATGGGCTTGAGCGAGTCGTTGCGCCTCTGATTGGATTTAGTCGGTAGGTTAGCCAGTTGTCCCCCGTATTTTAGCAGAATGTCCACGGCTGGCTCCAGCAGTTTTAAGAAAAATTCCTGCCCTGTCTTCTGGCGCTTACCCGTCAGCCAGTAGATACCCTGTTTATCCTGCTCGATGTGAAAGAGCTTGTTAGTGTAATCACAGTGGTGCATTCCCGTAA
Source organism: Fibrella forsythiae (assembly GCF_017353175.1). Taxonomy (GTDB): domain Bacteria; phylum Bacteroidota; class Bacteroidia; order Cytophagales; family Spirosomataceae; genus Fibrella; species Fibrella forsythiae. The sequence goes on from NZ_JAFMYW010000001.1 coordinate 28,573, forward strand.
AGCAGTTAAAAACGAATGCATCCCGCTCAGCCGACAGGGCATCGGCCGACTGGGCCTTGATGCGTTTAATGAGCTCAGGCGCGTAAAAATCAAATGCGATCAGCCGCTTCAGTTCGTCGATGGTCAGGTGAGTGGTATCCGGATCCTCGTCGCCACACTCAATGACGTAATGGACAATGGGATTGCGGTGGATCAGTTGCCGGGCAGTAGCCCACTTCATGACCTGCTTGACGTGTTTGAGATGCTTCTCAATATGGGGCGGGGCAAATTTCTCCACCTCGGCCAGGTGTAGTTCCAGATCCTCCATGAACTCATCGGTCAAGGAGACAGCAGGCAGCTTGCCCTGACGCTTACCGGTCAGATAATCGGTTATGTTGGCCACGTAGTTAGCCTGCACATCCAGAGTAGCCTGCACGATTTTGCCCAGCTTCTTGCGTTTCTGCTGATGCTCCAGGTGCAGGGCCGCTAGTTCCGCCCAGGTGAACTGAGTACGCTGGTGAGTGATCCGACCACTGGACTGACCCTTCATCTTAAAAAAGTTTTTAATCAGCGGGGCGGACAGCTCGTGACCATCCTTTTCCAGGTTCTCACACAGCAGATCGATTCGTTTGGTGAGCTTAGCCAGTTTCAGGTTTTGCTCCTGGGCCCAGAGTGATTTACCCTTAAAACGCTGATGCTCCTGATCCCACTGGCTGCGTTTACAGCTGATGTGGGTAGAGCCTAATTCTTCCCGCTGGGTGTTGTAGGTAAGCCGCATTTGCAGGATACCTTCCTCACCAGAGGGCACTGACTTTCTGAACCAGAATAGGAGAGCCATTCGGTTAATGTGGTACATAGTAGACTTTTGTTGAGATAAAAGTCTACTAAACGACGGAAGGTGGTGCGTAATATGTTCTGTAACCGCGCCGGATCACTGTAACCGCACGCGTAGCCGTGGAGAATCGGCCTAATGACGTTGCAGGGGCGGTAGAAGGGGGCAAAAAGAAAGAGCCACGCGGTTATCCACGTGGCTCGGTCTATCAAAACAATAAATTTTTATACGGAAGCAGAGAGAGAGGGATTGAAACCCCTTACCGCAATCGTTTCGTTATTAGCCGTTTACGGGCGTACCGTAAATGCGTGTGGTCACTGACGTGACCAGATTCGGGGAAAAAAGCCCAAAAACTGGTGTCACGTCAGGCTGTTGTGCCCCACGCTTCGTCTTTTTTAAACTGACCATCGCTCGTTGCAGCATTTGTATCAGTGACTCCTTCTCACGGACTTCAGCTTTAGCCTCGATAAGTTGCTTTTCCAGTTCTGGACTTTCGACGAATATTTCACCACGGCCTGTTATCAACCAGTTAGCATTAACCCCGTAGCGTACGATTAGCTTTTCAGCCACGTAAAAACCTGGGTTAGCGGTGTAGCCCTGTTCAATCTTTTTGATGACAGGTAAAGGAATATCAGCTTCCTCTGCCATTTGTGCCCCAGTAACACCAAGTCGTTGCCTAAGCAACTTTAGCCGGTGCCCGAGTTCCGATGAGACTAATGTTTCCATTTTTTAAAAAGAATGAAGAAACGAATATAAAAAAAGTATCCAATTAATTTTGAGGGATAAAAATTTATCCCGTATCATTGCAACCACAATGACGCAAAAGAATACACTAGGGTTCCCCACGAAAGCCCAACAGTGTATAAAAGGTCATTAAACTGAGGTACTGCACTCTTACCTGTCTGTTAACAATGCAAAATAACGATTCTGGTAGTCATTTACCAGTACTGAAGCGCATTCAGCTACTCATGCTGAAGTTACTGCCCAAGAAACGGTCCACCCGCCTGGCTTGGTGGGAGCAGCCACGTTATTGACTCGCCACTGATCATGAGCGTCACAGGTATTCTCCCAATTCTCGACTTAACGGACCCTGCTCAACAGCAGGAATACGCTGACCGTATTCGAGACGCTGTACTGAGCGCCAAACAGGTGGTTACCGCTGAAACGTTGGCCAAGTACCTGGTAGCGAATCATTTCGTAGTAGCCAATGATTTGTGTACAGCATTGGCCATCGAAGTGTATACGGCTGATCACTAGCCGCCTCAACCTCTACATCAAACTCCTATCTCCTAAAATGGGTACCACTGCCCCCCAACCGCCGCCCAAGCTGGTCCTGACAGACAAAGACCATTTAACGGAGTATGTTGAAGGAATTAACCTGGCCTTGGGCCGGGCAACGACCGCTCAACTGTATCATACTCCAGAAGTGGGTACGCCACTGGTTAAGTCATTGACTTTTATTGATCTGGCTGATTCGCCTGATCAGCCAGATCACATGAAAGGCCTTAATTATTGTATGATAGGGCAAGAGGTCAGTATCACCAAACTAGCCTATGCACTGGTCGATTACTCCCCTGGGTTTGCCGATGAGCTATTGATCACCCTAGCGGCTCTGTTGCAGGGCAACGTTGACGTCATTCCACGGGATCACATCGATGACTAGCGCCGCCCACCCTCACACCTGGCAAGCGCCGATCGATCGGATCGGGTTTGTCTCTGGCCCTCGGGAACATACCCCAATCCCCGGTGCTGTTTACGACGTGCTGACCCTCGACGGTCGCGCCTACACCGATCTGACCTACCGCGCTGCAACTGACAAGCGCCCGGCCTCTTTCTACCGGGCTGCGTTCCTGATCGCCACCAGCGACGAAGTATTTCAATACCAGCTGAACGCGTTGCCTACGCCGATCAGTCGCCCGGCTGAAACCACTACTCACCAGCCCCTACGCCGTTAGTATGCAACTATCCGATATTCCAGCACTCGTGTGGATCCTGCTAGGTTCGTTCCTGCTGGCCATGATCTATTTCCAGGTCATCATCTCCCGTACCGTATTAGCCCTTCAGGAAGAAAACGCCCGGCTCCGGGTGATCATCACAAAGCAACTCGATGAGTTGACGCATGACGAGATTAATGAGGTGAGCGACATCTTACGTGCCGACCATGAATAGCCCCGCCCGTGGTGCCGCTAACAGCCTCACCGCTTACCGCGCCCAATTTCAGACCATTGAAGCCGAACGCGCCGACGTGCAGGAGAAGTTAGCCATTGCCAAGGCGCAGCCCTGGTACACGCGCCTGGTACGTCGCGCTAAAATCAAGGCGCTCCAGGCCAGATACGACGACCTTCAGCAAAAGTCTGATAGCCTTTCCCGGATCCTGCTCCGTCTATACAGACAGCATAACGCAGACCCCTTTCAATAACCTACCTATATGCCTAAAGTAATTACGTATTCAGCCATTAAGGCCCAAATAAAGCCCTGGCACCAACTCGTTATCGGTGGCGATTTTTTCACGCTGGAGAGTTTCAGAAAACATTGCCTGACGTCTCATACGTGGGAGTATGCCCCTGGAGCCGTGAAGTTCTACGATGTTCGCGACAAGACGTTTCATGAGATTGAGCCGGTAGATGATCCAACGCCTGAGCGTACGCCCGAGCCGGTAGTAGTGGAGACCGTGCCGGTGGATAAAACGAACCAGAATCTTGACCCGGATCCTGACCTGGCGGAATCGGAGCCAGCGGCCGAACCGCCCATGCCCGATTACAGTATACCGCCGCCTGGTTGGGTGCCTGGTCCTATGCTTGATGCGATCAAACCTGCTGAAGAACCAGTGTCGCCAATACCACCGGTCGATAAACCAGCACCACTGGTCGATGAAACAGAACCATCGGTCGATGAAGCCAATAACAGTACCAGTAGTGAGTAAATAGATGACGTCTGAACACCCCGGTCGGCACGATTCGACCGGGACTGTTTTCAACTGGTGGCCAGCTGGTTGCAATTTGGTAGCAAAGTGGTAGCCAGTCTGGTACCTACGTTGGTACCCAAACTGGTAATCAAGTGGTAGCCAAGTGGTAGCAAGTGGGTACCAGGTTGGTAGCCATCTGGTACCCAAGGCGGTACCCACGTGGTAGCAGCTGGTTTTGAGGAAAAGGGTACAGTAAGTACAGGTTGAGAGTGGGTAGGTGCAAAGTGGTTGCCAAACTGTCAAGCATCGACGTAGGGGTTCGATCCCTCTACCGACCGCAACGTCTACCGCTAGCGTAAGGCTAAGTGGGTAGGGGGAGTAGTGTAGTAAAGATTGAATCAATTAATGGTGTGGATCCACGATTGCCGGGCTGGTCTCCAGCTCGGCAACGTTAACCCCCCTGGTTCACCTTCACTCCCTGCCATTTTACCGAACAATCTGACTGATGATAACTCCTATTCACGCCCGATCGCGCCCCCCGCCACGACGTTGATCGATACCGTCAACGTTGCCTGACCAGGTTGCAAACTGGTCTGAAGTCGTGCCGCAACCACACCCGCTATACCGCTAAAATTTTAGGATTTTGGCGCTTGACTGAGAAAGGAATGCCCGGCTCAAACCGGGTTTTACTCCCGACTGATGTGCAGTTATTCGGTTAGGAGTACCTACGTTCCACATTAGCTTGCTAATGAAGTTACTCCATGTTCCTCCACGTTATTCTGTAACTACAGTAGTAACGTTAGGACGCAAAAAATTTCAAAAAATGACCCCGCTCACGCCCGGACAAAATCGTTCAACCATGACCGCTTTAGGCACTTCACCGCGCACATTACGCCCCCAAAAATTTAAGTCAGACCCCAAAAACAGTACGTTCCGTTGGGAATGCGATATGACAGACGACGGTATCAATCGGGTATCGCAGATTGAGGGATATTCGAAAGGAATTGGCTTCGAGCTGACCAATAAGGCTGAACTACTGATCAAGAAGCTGGAAAACCCGCTGTTGACCTACCTGCAAAAAAGTGATGAGATCCGGATATATGAAAACCTGATTGAGTTGCCAAGCGGCCAGACAGTAATGCAGTCGAAAGACCGCCAAAAGCTGCTAGTGGTGCTCACCCGGAAACAGTTCAGTACCCACGATTGGGTTCAGGGTGATGCCGTTATTGAGCACCGGCTTCAGGAATTATACGATCACCTGGAGTTTGGTACCGTCGCTGCCACAGTCACAACCGGCCGTCGTAAAAATGTGTGGTTCGATGAGTTAAGCCATACCAAATACAATTTCTCATCGTTGGACGAACTCAACACGTTCTGCCGGTCGATGGTACCAAAATACGGGACGGCTTGTATGCGCAAATGGCACATTGCCCACCTGGCTATTCAGCCCAATCTAACCAAGCCTAAAGAAGTGATCAACGTACCTTCAGGATTGACAGCTGAGCAGGAAGCTGCTAAGAATGCCTTGCAAGGTCTGTACAACAAGTTCAATTCACCCCACTAATTAGTTCTTATGGAAGCACCTATTTTTCTTCAGCTGGATAATGCCACTGGTCGTGTACTAATTAATGCCGCTTATGTGGTGATGGTGACACGGGTTGATGATGGCCAGAGCGACGTGCAATTATCGTCAGGTGAAACGATCCGGGTTTACAACAATATCGACAAACTCGTCCAGGCTCTAGCGAATACCCAGCGGGTCATCGCCGCTCCCATAGCTCATCAAAGCCTACCAACTGGTTATCCCGATCCGCTTAGAGTTAAAAGCTAGAAATTATGAGCAAGTATCAGTATCCTGACGTTGAGCACGATTACGAGCAGGAATGCCCCAAGTGTGGCCACTCTCCAGTATCTAATGCACCCTGCTACGGAATGTGCGAAAGTGGCTATCACGATGATTCTGACGAAGATTTTTTGCTACCTGGTACATCAATGACTTCATGTACTGAGTGCAACGGGCACGGCCGATTAACCTGGTGCTCCAGCTGTGGATATGATCTGCTGGAAGATAAAGAAAACTTGATTACTGAAGACAAAGAATAACCACAAAAAAAAGCCCTGGCACGTGCTACCAACACTTACCAGGGAAAAACCTTACAAAATCCATGACAAACCTACAAAATTCCCCCCAACAGGCCAATAGTGGCCGTTTCGCATCCGTTCAGGCCTACCTACTTTTCGCCCGATTGCGCCTGGTAGCAAGGCGTTCGGGAAAACTCGAAACAGTAGATTACTATAATGGTCAAATGCAGCTTCTTCAGCAAGCGATCACGCCAGTAAGGTAACTGCCCCCCTATATTATACTCTATAATCGACCGATCACGATCGACTTCAGATGATTAAGAGAGGTAATGAGGGTCTTGTTAACATCTTCAAATTATTACATTTGTCAAAATAACCATACCATTATCCATGACATATCCATCAAATACCGACCTAGCTATATTCAGTCAAAGTAGCCTGATTCAAGAGATCAATCAAATTAAGGCGCAGATAGATGCAATGCGGCCCATTCCTAAGGAACGAGAAGCTCAGATAATGCAGAAGCTTAGATTAGACTGGAACTACAATTCCAATGCTATAGAAGGTAATTCGCTGGATTACGGAGAAACGGTTGGTTTTTTAATGAATGGCCTAACAGCTAAGGGAAAGCCACTTAAGGATCACTTGGATATAAAAGGCCATAATGATGCTATTAACTTTTTGCAGCAATTGATCGATGCCGAACAGGATATATCTGAAACGGATATACGATCATTACACAAAATAATACTAATTGAGCCATATCAATCACCTGCGCAAACGATGGACGGCCAATCCGTCCACAAGACGATCCAATTAGGGGTGTATAAATCCTCACCTAATCATGTTCAAACAATCACTGGAGAGATACATTATTATGCTACGCCAGATGAGACTCCTATTTTGATGAGAGAACTAATAGACTGGTATCGATCTGTAAAAGATAACGGCGAGATTCATCCTGTAGTTATTGCAGCAATTTTTCATCATCGTTTTGCGGCTATACATCCATTTGATGATGGTAACGGACGTATGGCACGTTTAATGATGAATTTAATCTTGATGAAAGCATATTATCCACCCGTTGTTATTAAAAAAGAACGAAAAGATCAATACTATTTTGCGTTGTCTCAAGCCGATGCGGGTAACGATGATTCTTTTATAAAATATATTGCAGAGGAACTACTGAATACAGTTCAACTCTATTTGAAAGGTGCACGTGGTGAACGTATAGAAGAAGCATCAGATCTCGATAAGAAATTGGCGTTATTTAAGAAAGAAGTCCAATCTAGAATAGACAAAATTGAAATTAAACGATCTCAAGAGTTAAAAGAGAAAATTATTACTGAAAACTTTAGCAAGCTATTAACAGAGAGTAAATTAAATATGATGAAATTCAAAGATTTATTTTTACATGTAGAAAATTATTGGGTATATTTTAATGAGAAATGGATTTACCTTTCAACAGAGAAAGATGAGTTTGGAAAGTCTTTTATGTCTGACGAAACTAATAGCTTGATTTTTTGTATTCAGTTCAATGAGTTTGTTACTGAGTCAAACAATTTCTCGATGGAGCTAAAAATAGTAATCGTTTTTAACGAACTAGATTATAAAATTTATTACAGGATATCACCAGTAAATGAATTGGGTAATTACTTTAAGGCTTCAATGATACAATGGTTAGAAAATCCATATATCTCTAAGTACTATCATCAAGAGTTAGAGGAAACCGATTATAAATCTTTCTCTCAAGAGATAGGTAATAGAGTTTTTGAATATATACAATTAATTTATAATGATTTTAGTGCTTTTGACTTAACGATTACTACTGAAAGATTATTAGAAGAATGGGCATCATTACCATCACGTACTATTTTATCGGTCGACTTGATTACCCTTGTAAGTAATGTAAGGAATATCACCAGAACGTCGAACCAAATAAGTGTGTATATCCCTAATTTACGCCTGGGGGATATGTATGGAAAAGCAGTGATTTTAGAAAAAGAATTCAGAGATCATCTTTTGAGAAATGGGCTTATTAAAGATACTTCGTTAGTTTCTATTATGTTTAATTAGCAGTGCCTGGCTATATGAAATTTTAAGTTTTTTAAAAATGTGCTTTACGAAAAACTCATTATTTTAATCATTTTAATCAAGAGAATGAATTCATGTGGTTGGTGAACAATTAAAAACTAGGGTAATTGTTCAGCGAACCGAATCAGAATTTATCGTTACATAGGTAGCATGATTAAGCACTACCCTATAACTCTCCAGCTGACGCCTGGTGAATTTGCCGCCCTGTATCAGTTCGTGCAACTATTTGCCGATCGCCTGGTGAACCTATCGGAAGATGAGCTGTGGAATGCTGACCTTATCCTGGGAGACTTCTGGAAACGCCAATTTACCTACGGGCGCGTATTGGCCTGGTCAAAGAAGCCCGCAGCTAAACGGCATAAACTGGCTATTGGACTGCTTTACGCCCGGCTCCTGCACACCCACATGCAGTTGAAACCCATCAATTCGCTGCAACAGAACGTATTACTCCAACTGGATCAGGCATTGAAATCGTAATATGTAATCGAAATTGTATTAACTTTCGATTAGCGTCATTAAAACCAGCCTCTTTTTAACCATCCTATGTTCAACGTCCACCGCCTAACCAAATGCGTAAAAGTCAGCTGTGCGCTGAGCTCTCAGCCACGGAAAAACCCATCACCTATAATACCATGCGCGATTGGTTTAAACGCGCAGGTCTCTACGACCAAATTCCGGATCTAAATCGCCGCCGGATCCTGACCCCTAAAGAGGTGGAGTTGATCCGATCCAGGCTGAATTAGTGACCCCTTAGCAATCCGTCAGGTACGTACCTGACGGATTTTTTTTTGGCTAACTGTTACTAGCTGTTACCAGCTGGTAGGTGCGTTTTTCTACAGGTGTAGTTTTCTGGCCCAAAAGGAAACGAAGAAATGGATTCATACACCCGGCTGGCCCATGAGTCGGCCGGGACGTATTGTCCCCCGCCAAATTACCACCCACATGGCAGACCGCGACCCCCAAATTAGTTTTCGGGTAAAACCTGAAGTGATGGCTATGCTCACTGAATTGGCAAAAGGTCAAAGTATGTACGCCTTCATGCCCGGATTCGTTGACGCCGCTCTTAAAGATGAACAGGAAGCTCAGCAAACAGTCGAGAATTTACGTCATGAACTTTCTAACCAAGCTGCTCAGGTTGATAAATGGAAAGCAGAATATGAAGGCCTGAAAGTGGGATTATCTGAAGCCCGCAATGAACTGGTTGCCCTCAAAACAGAACGGGAAAAGCTACTAGCCAAGTTCGAGAAGCAAACAACAGATACGGCCGCTACCCGCCTGGAAAATATCGAACTGACCACGCAGTTGGGAGCCGCTAACACCCGGCTAAAACGCGTCATCGACAAGGCTGTAAAAAACTCCTTTGTATCCCGTAAAGACTACGAAAAATTATGAGTGGTATAGCTCAAAATACCCCCCTGGACAACGCTCAGATGGTCACGATTCCCCTGGCTCAACTGGACCGACTAAAAGCGCAGTATAGCCAGCTACGGGATGAAAAAGTCCAAATGGAGCGCGATATATCGGTTTTGATGTTCATCGGCCGCAAGCTCATGAGCTTATTCCAGGGCAAGAATCTGATGAAATCGGCCATGGACATTATGAAGAATCCCCAACGCCATAAAGCGGAATTTGCTGACCTGGAAGGGTTATTCCTCAAATATCAGCACCTGATGCCCAATGATCCCACCGATCAACGCCTATTAGGTGCATCCGATGGAAACTAACCAGCTGCCACCACCCAGCGCCACCGATGATCTGGACAATCTGCTAAACCAGCCCACCAGCTACATTGCCCCGCCACCAGTGGCCACCGTCGACGGCCAGGAGCCACCGCCCCCGGTCGATTCCCCGAGTATGGATCCGGGTGACTTTGACCTGGAGGTAGATCAGGATCCTGTCAGTACCGATCCGGGCGCTGAGCCAACGAAAAATCGAGCGTTCTTTCGGCGTCAGGCAACGCAGTTTGTCAAAACCTTTAATGTCGCTCAGAAGACGGTTCTCAGTTCGGTCGTTTACCCCAAAACGATCCTGGAGCCGGGGGATAAGCAGCTGGTGGCTGATTACCGCGTCAAGTACAAAACGCGCAGCAAATCCAATAAGCTGGAGATACCCGCTGAAGGTGATGAGTTGTATGACGCCCTTCGTCGGTATGAGCAGTTAGACCAGGCTATTAGTGAGTTGCCGCTGTCGGCCGAAGAACAGGCCGATCTAATCGCCCCCTTGACCGACGTGCTGGAGAAACACCAGCAAAAGGCCTTGACGCCCGAGTGGGCACTGGTGGTGGCCGTGTTCCTGGTCATGCTACCGCGCCTGGAGCCGGTGTTCCCGAAACTGTTTTCGTCACTGACCAAATGAGTGGGGTTCGCGCTAACGTGGTGATCCTGCGTGTAGGCTATCCACGTACCGGCAAAACGGTGCACCTGAAAAGGCTCATCGAAACGGCCGGCCAGACCAAAGGGGTACTGATCTACGACATCAACAACGAAGAGAAGTACCGGGAGTATCCGGTCATCACCCTGGAGCAGCTGAAGCGCTGGAAGGGCACAGGAATTTACCGGCTCTTCAGTGACGATGACAAAGCGGTGCTGGCTGCCATTTACCAGTACGCCTATAACTGTACCATCGTTTTTGAGGATGCAACCGCGTATATCAAGCCAAACGTGCAGGATGAGATCAGGAAGCTACTGGTTAGTCGTCGACACCGGAATCTGGATCTGCTGTTCACCTTTCACAGCCTGAACCGGGTTCCCAAGCTGCTCTACGAGATGACCAACTACCTGGTACTCGGCAAGACCAACGATGGGATTGAAAATGGGGGCACGCTCCAGAAGGTACCCAATTTTGAACTGGTCAAAGAAGCCTGGCAACGGGTGCAGGATAACCCCAACCGATTCCACTACGAAACCATCGCAATCCAGGCATGAGACATGTTCGATATGGGGCGAAGCTATACAGTCAAGGAATTACGTGACGCCTATAATATCTCCTACAAGGTGTTACGGGGCTGGCTAAAGCCAGTGCTTACGCAACTGGTAGAAGCCGGGTACGTACCTGGCCAGCGCCTGTTAACCCCTCGACAACTTCAAATTATTATCAACCAGGTTGGGCCACCTGCTCCAGCCTCTAAACCCAAATGAGTTATGCTAAAATCATTACGTGTTATCGTACTTGTAGTGGTCCTGTTCCTTCAGGCAGCGATCGTCTGTAGTACGTCTGGAGTGGGTCTATACACGCTTATGGGCCAATGGCACTATCAAGGTGTATCGTGGATCCTGATTAGTGCCGTTTGGGGTATGTTCTGCATGATTTGCATCGGGGGAGCAACGTATCGATCCTTGAAAGAGCTGTTCGGGTTTCACGGATTCGATGATCACGATCCAACGGCCGGGGGAGCTTGTATTCATGGATAATCCCACCGACCTGACGCCGATCTTCTATTTCGTGTGGGCACTGTTTAGCCTAGTGTTTGGTGTGGTCGGTGTCGTGCTGAGCTGGCGACTTGGCCCGGCTGGGTTTCCCCGGTTCTGTGTTGTTGGAGTCAGGATACTGACCCTACTTCTACTGGTGAGTGCCGGGGTGTTTTTTGTCCTGGCCTTTAGTTGATCCAGCCTAGCTACCCTTTGTGACTACCAGTACAAAAGCCCTTACCGCCCTGGTAAGGGCTTTTTTTTGTCCCTTCCATGATGTTGGTAGCCATTGGTACCCATTCATGTACCTAGCTGTAACCAGCTGGTACCCACTTGGTAGGCACCAGCCACCTTTGGGTTCAAGGAAGGCGAACAGGTAATGAGTTGAGTTGCCCACTGTCTTGATCGTGAAACGACATTATCAGCTGCGTACCCCAACCTACCTGTTCGGCCTCTCACCTTTCTCCTGATCGTCATGTAACCGGACCTGCTCCCGAAAACTCCTATCGAACAATGATTGAAAAAGGCAACATCAACTTGGGCTTAGTAGCCAGTATTGTGATTGGCCTACTGATTGGCTGGCTGGTCATCACGATGCTAAGCCGGATCAAACGCCCGGCTCCAGCGGCTGAGCGTCCTGCACCCAAAGCCAGTGAGCCGATCGGTTTCAAAGCGGATAAAGAAGCGACCAACGAACCCCCTGAGCCAGCTAAGCCGGACGACGACCATGAATGACCAGTACAAGGAAATTGGCGCGTTCACGGATACCGAGTTGTGGGCTATCGCGTCGATGCCAACTGGTCCGATAACCTCTCATTCTCTTACCATATCTAATAACGCAATGCAGACTACAAACAAAACGGTCGACGCCCTGGGCATCGGCAATCCTATTCTCGATTTCGGCAGGAACGACGTGCACTTTGCCTCCAATTTCAAAAATGGCCGGGCCTTCACCATCCAGATCACCAACTCAGCGACAGCCAATGGCGGTGATAATGGGGTGCGTAAACTCGTTCTGTTTGCCGGTCTCGACCAGGCTATTGGGGCGGGCGCGGTGGCCGGTCTGCTCAAAGACGGTGCCTTTACCGACATCAACGCCGCCTCGGGCCTGACCGGCATTAGCCAGGAAGCCAAGTCGATTCTGGCCCTGCAAAAGTATTTGATGGCCCGGCCAACGGTGCTGAAGGCCATGCACCTTCAGTTCTCGGATCCCCTCCAGGCGGGTGCCTCGTTCCGGGTATCGTACGACGATCCATTCCAGGTGAAGCCTGACCGCAACCTGCGTGCGTCGACCAGCTACGACCAGAACACCAACAACACCAGCTACCTGCTGATCGATAAGATCGATGAGATTTTAGATGGTGACACGGCGCTGTACTACCAGCTGAATCCGGGTATCACGGTGACCATCACCTTCTACTTTGGTGGTAGCACGTCGCTGAAAAAACTGCTCACGACACTGAAGGCAACGGCTGAAGCCGAAATCGCCACGGTGGGTCAGGCAACGATCGACCGCATGGACGTCATTGCGGCGTCTCAATCGCGCTAAGAGTTTAATCGATAGGTAGTTTGATGACTGCGGCCTGACCCCTGGTCAGGCCGCACATTTTTATGGACTACGCCCCTGGCCTAACGGCAGTACGATTTTCTGATGCACCACACCTGGAAGCGCAAACAGACCCCGCAACCGGTGTCTGTACGGTCGGAATGGCTCTGTGGTTAGCGACAAGTGACAAGGAGCGCTATTTCATGCTGTTGCATGAGGCCGCCCACCTGGAGCTGAAAACCCGTGACGAACTGATTTGCGATTCACACGCACTCAGTGTCTACCGTCGTCGGTTTCCCCGCGATCTGATGCCCACCTATACCCTGCTGCTGAAGGTGCTCGACCCGGCCGATCCGGTTCACGCCGCCCGGCTCCAGCGCTTTCGCAATCAATTCTAGTATGCTCCCATTAACCTACACGCTGCCAGCCTTTCTGAATCAGCTCAACACCACGACGAAGGTTGGTGATAAGGTGATTTTTACAGATTTCACCAAAGGCACCCCCCAATACACGGAAGTGACTGGCGGGGTTAAGAAGAAAGTTTCTTTTCAGGAGATTCTAAACTACGGCACCCAAATCGGTGGCCTGGCGGTGAACCTGATCAACGCGTTGAAGTCGCCGGGCACTGCTGCGGCCGCGTCATCTTCGTCCGGATTGTCATCGGCTGAGCTTATGGCGGCCAATGATCTGAAGGCTCAGGCAGATATCGATACGAAAGCGAAACAGCGTCAGTACCTGATCTTCGGGGGTATCGCGCTGCTGGTGATCATTGCCGCAACAATCATTTTCAAATCAAAAAAATAAGTACCTGATGAAATCACAATCAGCAATTTACGCCAACGCGCTGGCTGCCGCTTCCGGAGGCAACTTACTGTACGTGGATGGTGGCTCTAAAAACGGCTACTCGCACGGTCAACAGGTTGGCTGGCACGGTCCTGATTACGGTATTTTTGCGTACATCAAGGACGGTAATCTGTTGCTTGCTGGCCGGGGCAAAGCCTCCAGTGAGCAATTGTCGATCCTGTCGCACGACTGGGTTAGCCGTACCGAATTTGCCAGCAAGGTTCCCAATTATCGCAGCATCTTCTCAGACAGTGCGATGCAGTTTGACCTGGGCAATGCCGATTCGATGGGCTTCAAGATCACGCTGACTTACCCGGCTGTTGCTCAACCCAATTCAGACCCCTACGTTGCTCCTTCAGGTGGCGGCTCAGGTTCGGGCAGTGGGTCAGGCTCAGGCGGTGGCTCAGGCTCAGGTGGCGGATCTGGTTCTGGCTCGGGTTCAGGTAGCGCGACCAGTTTTTTCACGACCTATAAAACTCCCCTGATCTGGGGCGGCTCGATTCTGGCCGTGGCGGTGCTGGCTGTAGTGGCCTACTTCGCCCTGAAGCGCTAGGATCATGAAGACTTCCACGCGGTGGGTTATGGTGGGCCTTGCCGTGGTGGTCCTGGGTCTGGTGGCGGCAGTAGCTTCGGCTACTGCCCGCCGCCGATCGGGTGACACCACCGCGCCTGGCACCGGTACGGGTTCGACCGGCACCACTAGTGGTACGACAACCACAACCCAAACGGAACCCTGCTTGCAGGTCTCGGGCCGAACGGTACAGGCTGGCGAAAAGCTATACAGCATCCAGTATACACCGCTCGTCATGGCTCCAGACTCAAAAGCGCCAATCGCACTACAACGCCTTCAGGATGAACTAGTCGGCACCTTCACGGGGAAATACAAGTTTAATCCGGCCTACTTCGCGTCAGGCAACTGCTTCATCGAAGTAATGCCCACTGAAGGGAATAAAGCACTCTGGGTGCATCCAAAGCACGTCTACCTGAAACTACTAACCGCCTAAACCATGACACCATTACCGGTGAAATACTTGCTAGTCGGATTAGCCGTGACGGCAATAGCCTGTTGGCTTACGTGGAATTGGGGAGCGAAATCGGGTGAGCGCGCAGGACAGAATTATTGTACTGATAACCTGTGGAACAATGCCTAAAGACCTATGGAAGTGGATAGTAGGCGTCGTTGGGCTGTTAGTAGCTATGTACTGGCTGGCCTACGCCTCGAAAAAAAGTCAGGTCCAAAATTCGTCACGCTGTGCCGATCGGCTCGATCTGCCAAACAAGGGTGCGACGATGGGTGCGTTTACGCCGCTCCAGGCGGCGAATCTGGCCAAAGAATGCAATGATGTGTTTGATGCCTGGATCAGCACAGGGTATGGTCAGGATGTGATGGTCGACAAGCTAATGGCACTCACCAACGACCAGCTGTTTGCCACAATGAGTGTGTATGACAGTACGTACAAACCTGGCCTGATCGCTGAAATTGAGGATGACTATACGTATATGATTCCTCAGTACATCACCAGTGGCAAAGCAAGTGATTTAGTGAAACGCCTTAAAGCCCTGCAATCGGGCGTCAAATAAAATGCTCTCAAACCTCTTATCCGGCGATTCGGTGAACGTGAACGTAAACGTAGAGATCGACACCACGTCGACCATCAACATAGCAGCGGGTATCGCTGTGGCGGGTATTCTGATCGTGGTGTTTCAACGCTTTCTGACCAAGTACTGGTAAGATGAAACTACCGTATCAAGACCGGATCGGGCCGCAACTGCTGGCCGCGATCATCGACCTGAGCCAATGGCTGGGTATTCGCCCGGCCTGGCTGCTGATCATCATGTTCAAGGAATCGGGCCTCAATCCCAAAGCCGTGAACAAATACTCCGGCGCGTCAGGTTTGATCCAGTTCATGCCGGGCACGGCAAAGGGGCTGGGTACGTCGGTGGAACACATCCGCACCCTGACTGGCCTCCAGCAAATGGAATGGGTTCGCAAGTACTTCACTCCCTACCGGGGCCGTATGCACTCTCTCTGGGATACCTATTTCGCTGTCTTCTACCCGGCTGCGATCGGTAAACCGGCTGAACACGTGCTGTTTGCTGCTGGCACAAAGGCTTACAAATGGAACGCCGGAATGGATATGAACAAGAACGGTAAAGTGACGGTGAGCGACGTAAAAGTGTGGCTCATGCGCTATCTCCCGGATGAGTACGATCCATGCGACTGTGATTGTCACTAACTGTTATGCTGACGAAAGAAAACCTGACAACCGGCTTCGTAGCGGGCGTAGTGGCCGCTCTGACGCTGCTACTGGTCTCCTGGGCCGTGATGACCATCCGGTATCGCCTGAGCCAATCCACTAAACAGCCGTGTGGCTGTGGTGGCCATTAACTGACTTGTAAACCTACTCCGTGCCATGTTGCTGGAAAGCCAGATCCCCGCCGCCGAACGCACCGCCTTCGTGTCAAAAATGAAGACCGTGGCCACGGCGTTGGCAATCGATCCTGACTGGCTCATGGCTACGATGTGGGTGGAGAGTCGACTGAAGCCCACGGCGAAAAATCCCGGCTCCAGTGCCTCGGGGCTGATTCAGTTCATGGCCAGTACTGCCCTGAAGCTGGGCACGACCACCGGCGCCCTCCGGAGCATGTCCCGGGTGCAGCAACTAGATTATGTGCTGAAGTACCTGAAGCCATACCGGGGGCGTATGACATCGGCCTTCGATGTGTACATAGCGGTGCATTACCCGGCTCAGCTGGGTAAGCCTCTGTCGGAAGTCTGGTACTCGAAAACCGGGTCGACGGCCGCTTCACGCCAGGCCTATGCCGGCAACAGCCAGATCGATACCACGTACGGTAACGGGGATGGGACGGTGAGTGGCCTGGACGTACAGGCGTTCTACTACGCGCAGCTGAAGGGAGTGCTCAGCGCCCCAACCACGCAACCGGCTACACCGGAAACAAAGGTCATCCCGGAAGCGCCACTGGTAGGGCCGATCGATTTCGATCCCATCCCGTACGGCCAACCTGGTGTGCCCTGGCTGCCCCTTAGTCTGCTGGCCGCTGGCCTGGTCATCCTGGTCATTCTGCTCAAAAAACCATCCCTACTACTTCCCATTCCAGCTTAATATGAACGAGCAAAATTTCACCTTACAGAACTACACGACAGGCCAGTTTCACCAGATCCGGGGTATTTCGCCGGAGGGGTCACCAGTGGCCTTAACCCAGAAACCATATGGTATGGGTCTATACCATAAAACGCTGTCTGAAGCGATGGCCTTTGCCACGTCCGGGGATACGGTTATTCTGTTGCGTAATGTGACTGAGTATATCACGCTGAAAAACGGGGTGAACATAAACGGCAACGGGTATAGCATTACCTCGGCCGCTAACGCCCCTCTGATGACCGATGGGGGCAACCAGGTGATCTGTGAAGTGTTCAACTTCGAGCGGCTTCAGAACCTATACAACGGTGGTATATCGGAGTGGAACGGCCTGATCATGGTTACCGGTGGGGGCAGTGATATCACTGTCCAGGGCAAGACGCTTTTCACGCCACCCGGAAACGGCTTTACCTGGAACGGCAAAGCGGCGATTTGCAATGGTATTAATGCCACGCTCCGGCTCCGGTTTAAAAATATTGTGGCCAACGCCGTTGAAGTGGGGGGCACGGGTGCCCGGATCTTCATCGAAGATGGGTCGTATAGCAGCCCCAATGCCACATCATACGCCTACCGGGTGACAACGGGAGAAAAGGGGTCGGTCATCTTCAACAACATGGCCATTACCGTTAAAAACCAGTTGACCTACGATCTGGACTGCCTAGCAACGTATAACCGGTGCCGGATCAAGTCGGAACGTAATGGGCTGAATGACCGCGCCCGGTCGCGTTACACCTTCATCGACTGCCAGTTTGTGGGTCAGACAAAAGCCACCTGGCAGGCGGAAACGGATTCGATACACACGATGTCCGCTACGGGTATCCTGGAACTGCTGGGCACGAACACCTTCATTGCGAAAGGGGCAGCGGCGGCCTGGCTGACGCCAGCGGCTGGATCGGCTGTCTCGATCAATGGCAAACTGATCAGCAACAAGCCCTCACCGGCCAGCAACTTCGCCCCAACGGTTGGTACGGCGGCGAATGGATCGATCCTGATCGATGCGGCGGCTGACCTGAAGTTTCTGCAATAACTGAGATGGAACCGCTCAACGAGACACTAGCTGATCACGACACGATGAAAACTACTGCCATGGCTGTAGTGGGTTGGATGTTGCACCTGTTAAGCTACGATCTAGCCGCTAAAGCGCTTACACTAATTGGCCTGATTCTGTACGTGATCTACCTAGGCTACTCAATCTGGTGCAAGCGGCTCGAACTAAAACAACGTGAATTGAGCACCGTCACCCCATCGCTGGGAGCGGTGCTCGAGGACGAATCGGAAGATCCAACGACAAGCGCAATTATATGAAACCGAACTGGAAAACCATCATCCTGATACTGACCCTGCTACTGCTCACCACGGGCATCGCAGTCAACGTCCGGGAGCTGTTTTTTAAGAAAGACTAATCACTACTACGATGTCCACCCGCCGTAAACCTGTAGTAAAACGTAGACGCAACCAGCTCAAAAGCCTGGTTGCTCAGGTGGCCAACCACCTGTTTAAAAACCGTATGACAACGCTTGTTGGCCTGGGCGTCGGTCTGCCGGTCATCGTGGAAGGCTACGCTCAACGTGACTGGCATGCCATCGGCAAGGGCTTCACCGAACTGGCCCTTGGCGTTTCCGGAGATGATCGATTCGGCTATAAAGGCAAATCATCGACCGAGGTAACTCCGATAGCAAACGGGCAACCACCGTTCGAATGAAAGGGCTGCTAACTCCGAAAACCATAGCGCTGGTGCTGCTAGCACTGGCCCTGGCGGCTAGCCTCTGGTACGCCCTGGTTGAAAATCCCAAAGTAGCCAAGCTGGATACCACCTACACGTTCACCTAACTTATGGCCAATGTAATCATACGACGCCGGATGACCGAGCAAGGGTTTTACACCCCGCTCCAGGTCACGGCTAACCTGCAAGCAGTGGCCAGTATCCGGGCGCGGTTTGGGGCGTTCATCGACCAGGCCGCGCGGCTCACCAATGTACCTGAGCCAATTATTACGGCCTTCATCTATATCGAGTCGGCGGGTAATCCCAACGCCAACACGGGAGCCATTGGCCTGATGCAGATCGACCACATTACCGCGTCGGAAGGTATTTTTTTGGAGCACCGGAAAGGACGCCTGACGGCTGACGAAAAGACCGCTCTGTACCGGTTTATGGGGTCGCGCCTGGACTGCATTCTGAAGCAGAAAGGCCGGGGCCAAAAATTGCCCTGCAACAACCAAACGGGCGTTTCGGTCACGCGCAGCGAGCTGCTCAATCCCGAGTTCAACATCCTGGTTGGCGCTATCTACCTGGCCACGCTCATTCAGGAAGAGACGGTCGACGGCATCATGCGACTGGATAAGGTGATCGCCCGCTACAACCGCAAGTATGACTTTCGGCCGGTGGGCAAAAACGCCGATGAAGTGATTGCCGAGTCACCAGCGGTTACGGCCTTGTATATCAAAAAGTTTGTAGGTCCGCTGGGTCTACTGGAAACCATCGTAACCGTATAAATCATGTTTAAGAACGGTCAAATTATCGGTAAACTGGATTCGCCCTACCAATGTGGTGGCTCCATTTTTACGGCCCCTTCCCTTTGTATTGAGCATTATGAATACCGGGTGCGGAAGGTAGGTAAGTACCTGATATTGACCTGGACCACAGACCGTCCCGGCCAGCTGAAGGATAAAGGGGAAATGGTGCTCGATGCCGCGTTCCGGAAGAACAATCCAAACATCTATCCTGAATTCGCTCAATCGCAGCTCTTTCAAACGCTGGCCAGTGATGAAACGCTGAAAAGCCTGAATCTATACGGGCAGGAAATCCCGCTAAGTAGTGAATATACCCGCGATAATGAATCGATTCTTGTCGCCACGGACATTAACACGACCCCGTTAACGCCTGGCAATCCCAACAATCCGACGGCTGGTGATGGTACTACCACAGGCTTGACCCTTGATCAGCTGTTACCCTACCTGGCTGGTGCCGTGGTGTTGATCGGTCTCACGCTGATTGTCGTCTTGGTCAAACGTCGCTAGTCATGGCTCAAGATGCTGTTTATATAGCCCATCTAGCCAAGTGTACGGTCAACGACTACACGCCAAACAGCGTCGATGCGTATTCGTCTGCCTGCCGGGCGGTACAAACCCTGGTCGCTCAGATCAACACGACCTACACCGGAACCACGTCGGCTGACCGGTTGGCCTATCTGAAGCGTCGACGCGGTCTACTGCTGGCCCGTGCGGCGGTCATTCAAGGATCGATGGTTGAGCTGGGCGCTCAGGACGTAACCGACAAGACGGCCGCAACAATTGGTGGGATTGGTGGGGCGGTCGCTGGGCTATTTGGTGTCATTCCGGGCATCGGTGGCGCTATCGGCACATTCATCGGCCTGGGTACGCAGCTGGTGGCTGGCCTGTTCGATCATAGCGCTGATAAAAAGGCCGCTCAGGCCGCTGAACTCAACGAATTGCAAATCGACTATATCAATCTCAAAACGCTCTACGATGAGCACACGGCTGAGATAAATAGCTTGATGTTACCCCGTTACGTACTCTATGGTACGGCGGGTATAGTGCTGATTGCCTTACTGATTGTTTTACTCCGCTCCCGGAAAAGCTAACCCATGACGACGCCTAAACGCGTCATCAACTACGTATCGATCCTACTTAGTCTGGCCCTGATGGCCTGTCATCCTACAACTGACCCGATCCCGATCATGACAACGCCCATACAAATCACCTTACCCCTTGAACACCTGGTTCATCAACGCGATAACGCGAACCGTGCTGCTATTCCCGTTAGTGGCCAGGCTCCAGCTGGCAGTGACCAGGTACGGGTGACCCTTACGCCTGTGAAGGGGGGAACAGCTGAAGAAACGATTATTGTACCCAATGCTGACGGTACCTTTTCGGGTAAGATTATCGGCAGTGGTGGTGCCTACGAAATGAGCCTAGTAGCGAAAGCAAATGGGGCTGACGTTGGCACTGGCCGGGTTGGCCGGGTAAACGTGGGTGAAGTCTTTATCCTGTATGGTCACTCTGTTTTCAGTGGCGGTATCCAGGAAGAAGTAAACCGGTTTGGAGATACACGGGGACCAGGGGCGGTTGATGACCGCGTAGTCGTGGCCACGCCGCCAGCTGGTGGCTCGATGCCAGAAAATATTGTTGACACTGAACTACCCCGCTACTTCAGACCGCTGAGTAATTCACCTCAATCGATTGCGCCTTACCAGACCGGCCCTTATGTGCACGGGTTGATTGGTGACAAGCTGGTACAGCAATTGAACGTGCCTGTCCTGCTGCTCGGGTGCTCATTCGGCGGGTCGAACGTCGAACAGTCGATGCGCGTAATTCAACAGCGGCCGTTCAATCACTCCTTTGTGAAGTACGAAAAGCGGATGCCGATCCGGCCCGTTGAAGCGGCTGTTGCGGTGTATTTACCCCTCACTGGTGGCCTACGTGGTGTGCTGATGAACCATGGTGCTAACGACTGGTACAACGTGGATGCGGAGCGAATGACCGGGCCACAGGAATATGCCGATCGGGTCAAGGTAGTGCTGGCTTACATTCGCCAAATTACGAAGCAAGCTGACCTGACGGTTTGGCAAGCGGTTGATAATCAGCCTGTCCCTAACGCCTTGGATCTTACCCAGATCACGAAGGGTCAGGAGCTGGTGATCGCGCAAATTCCCAACGTCCGGCGGGGTGCGGATATGAGCAAATTGCAGGTGTCTGACCGGCCGGATAATGTGCACCTGGCCCGATCGGGTTTCGAACGCTACGCACAGGCCTGGGCCGACGTGCTGACAAAAGCGGCGCTCGACGCAACGAACGTGCCCACCGTGCAGGGTACCAATACGCCCACGATTAATCACTTGGTCGGTACGTTGACTGCGAACGTCTATGCCTATGGTCCAGCTATTGGCCTGGTAGTGGCGGTGGTCCTGCTGGTAGTAGTGGCCTGGCAGCGCCGATCAACGCTCATGTGGGCCGCTGGTGGCCTGGCTGCTGTGGCCGGTGCCGTCGTAATCAGTCGTGCACCAAAAGCCACTGCCTGATATGACACATTTTCCGGGCGAAGTGGTCAGCTTCACCGCGCCATCGCGCAAAACATGGGTAGGGGTGGTTCTTCGCCGCCGTCGAGTCGATGGGCAGACAGTCTACCACGTGCGGCCATTTGCCCCGGAGAATCGGGCTTATATACCAGCGGACGTGTTCTACCTAACCCATAAAGGGCAGATGTACACTCCGATTCCTAGCAAGGATCTGTCTGTTGCCGCCGCTGGTCTGAAGCATGCTGAGCATATCCGCCCCCTGTTTTCAACTGAATTAGCCTTCCTAATGAAAAAGACCCGTAAAACCACGAAAAAAGCCGCTCCAGCCAAACGCAAGAGTACGGCCAAGGGAAAAGCCTACCTGAACAAATTAGATGCCCTGACCAGCAAGATTCACAAAGCATCATTCACCGGTGAAACCAAGCCCGTGAAGGTCTACAGTATCTCCATTGCTACGGCCAAACGGGCCGCTATCAAGCAACTCAAAAAGTAGTATCAACCAACCAATCAATCACCCCAATACAATGGCCAAGAAACGCGCTACCGCCGCCCAAAAAAAAGCTCAATCACGCATGAAATCAGCCGTGGTCAAAGCGAAGAAAATCCGCAAAGCCTCCCCTAACGTGGCCTGGCAAACAGCCCTCAAACGGGCCTGGAAAACGGTCTAATCCCTCACGCTCATTCCCTTCAAAAGATTAATCATGAAGATTACAAATACACTTATTGGGGTGGCCATAGTTTTGATGTTGGCCATTGGAGCCGGGTTATGGATGACCCGACGAAAAGACGAACCCATTACAGCTGGAGTACTGCGAAATATTGCCCCTGAAGCCACGCTAACCACGTCGTCAACGCATCCTGGATTTCTTAAATCAAACGCAATTCTGGATGCCGCAATACCCACGGGGTACACGTGGGGAATCACAGGAGGATGGAATGATGGTACACAAGGCGTATTCCCTGACTGGATTGAACTTACCTGGCCGGTGTCGATGGCTATTAGTAACGTGACTATCACGAGTGTGGCCTCTGGCGCGGATGGTTCCTCATCCCTGGGAACAAGTGGTGAGAGCCTATACTGTTTACGCGATTTCAGTATTATGGGTTGGGTCAATGGGGGCTGGCAAACGGTCGTCAACGTAGCTGGCAACACCAAGGGCGTCACCACGCATGCATTCAATGTCTTGGTAACCTCAAAGCTCCGAGTCACTGTAACTGATTCACCGCTCCATGACTGGAGCCGTATTGCCCAGATTCAGGTGACCGGCCGTGAAGCGTAACCAACTCGATTGTTCCTACCTCTAAACAGCCCCGGCCGGTAACGTGGCCGGGGCTTTTTGTATGAAGCTATTAAAGCCCATTGCCCGGATCGATCCAATGGAAGAACGAATCGGGTTTACGCCTAGCTACCAGTCTGCCAAGTATGCCGTCGACTCTGATACCCGGGTGTCGATTGGCAGTCGACTGGATAAATACTTTGAGAAACAAGGGTTTGTCGAGTACTATAAGGGTTTTTCCAGAACCAGCCGGGCTATTACCCAGCGCGACATCAACGCCGCCCTGGCCCGCTACAAGTTGAAGGGAATCGAGTTTGGTCAGTGGGTCACGAACGAAGACGCCTACAACTACCTGGCTGCCCTAGTGGTGGCCCTCGATGACATGGCCAAGGTGCTGGGCTGGAGTAATATCGGCCTGGACAACATGGTAGGGATTGCCTTTGGTGCCCGTGGGCACGGCCGCGCGCTGGCTCACTTCGAGCCTAGATCTTACATGATCAACCTGACCAGGTATAAACGCCACGTCACCGATCCGTTTACGGGCCGGGTGGTAAAAACGGCCAAGACGCGCCGCTTCAGCTATACCGGTGGCGTCGGTGCGCTGGCTCACGAATACGGCCACGCCCTGGACTACTTCTTTGGCACCTTCATCGACCAGAGCCGGGGTTCACTCAGTCTCTCCGGAGGACGTCAAACCAACCTGATCGAGCACAATACCTGGCCGGCCAATTCCCTACGCTGGCACATGACCAGTATCCTGATGGCCTTCCAACAGACCAAAAGTTACCAGCGGTTACGTGATCACCTGGTCAAAGGGGGTAAGTCTGATTCGTACTGGATCCGTCACAATGAGTTATGGGCCCGGCTATTTGAGCAGTGGATTGGTGCCCGGATGGAAGAAAAAGGGATTGCCAATGATTTCCTGCACCAAAACAAGTACGAAAAGTTTGCCGAAAACAAAGCGCCGATCTACCTGACGGCCGCTGAACTGAAGACCATTCGGCCGGCCGTTGACAAGTTTATCAAGGCCGTTGCTGGCCAGGTCAAAAAGTAACATGGAAACGATCAAAAACACCGCCAAAACCATCCTGTCACACATGGGAACCATTGCCTTTGTGGGCCTTCTGGCCTACGTCCTGTATTGCGAGTTCATTCGCCCGGCTCCCTCGCGTCAGCAGATCAACGACGCACTGAGTGAGGTGGCCAGCGCCCGACATGAGTTGAGTCAGGCACGTGCTGATTTGGATACGGCACTGCTAATCAACGGGCAGATCAGTGCCGGTAACACCAACTTTATCACTCAGGCGAGTGATTTATTTCGGGATTTAAACGCCTTGAATGATACCCTGAAGCAAAAGGAACAGGCGTTAGGGGTCCGCGCTACGAAGCTGGAAGATCAGTACAAAGCAAAGAAAATACGTCTTCAGGAAGCCAAGAATATAGCCCTCTAATCGTACAACTATGTGGAAGCAGATATTGGATGAGCATGGCTACCAGACTATGATTTTGGTGCCCACTGAACGGGAAGTTGTCCCGTATCCAACCTACGCCCTGGCCGTTGCTGGGCTGGCTAAAAGAACTACTCCATGCCGGGTGTTGATTACCGCTGATGAAGTAAATAATGCTGGGGCGTTCGGAAAATACGATTACGATGGTACGCAGCTAATTGAAGATATTTTGTAATGGCAGACTTAAACGCAAAAATCACAGGTAAGGATACCTACAAACGTGGGTTGATTTCAGCCATTGAACGGCGGCTCAGTGGGTGGCAAATCATCGCGACCAATCCTAATACGCTACACGGTTCTCCGGGTAATCCTGTTACCGGGCGAACATTTCGCTCAGAACATATTGCCCTAGCTGATGCTTCACAAATTAGAGTAGTCTATGCGAATTTCAGAACGGTTAACTACGGCGAATACCCAAACACAAATCCGATAACGGTTGGGGCAGCTTTACAGAAACGCGGGGCTACGGCATCGGATCAATCACAGTCTACAGTTCCCGTTGCCTTTGGGGGCAAACGATACGGGATTTGTGAAGGAATAGGCTTGCTTATTTCAGACCCTGTTTCGTTTAATGTAGCGGCCAACGAGCGTTTTTTTGTTCGTAGTTATGCTCAGGCAATGTTGGCAGCGGCTCCCGTTGCCCCTACCCTAAGTACAGCCACAACCGGGGGAACATTGCCTGCTAGCTCCAGCTTTTTTGTGAGCATATCTTACGTGTTCTTAGACGGAACCAATAGCGCACCAAGTGCGGGTGTATCAATTACTACCGGGGCGGGTGCAACCAACGTAATTACAGTTCCGGCACCGGCATCTATACCGTCTGCGGTAGGCTACCGGGTTTGGATGACATCGGCGGGTTCGGCCACAACGGGCATTTATTACAGCGTCAGTAATGTGCTTGCGTTTTCGTCTAGTGCGACGATTACAACGGTAGTCAACACCTACGCGCCCTCTATTGCGACAACGGCGGTTATACCGGGCGGGGGTAACTTTATCGGCTCGACTAACAACGACGGTAGGGACAACGGGGAAGGGTTTTCAGATGGTGAGCTAACCTATGACAATCAAAATGTAACGATTCGCACAGGGGCAAATATGTACTACCCTGTAGCCATTTTGGGTAAGACAAAGACGCCGAAAAAGACGGTCGGCTTAATTGGTGATAGTATTATGTCAGGCACTGGTGATGCTGGTTATCCATCGAACCGGGGCGGGTTTGGTGTTCGGGCTTTGTGTAATCAACTTGAGCTAGGCTACAATGCGAATATAGACCCGCTTTACGCCTACACCCTTGTTCCTCAAGGAAGTGAGCAGGCCGTACAGTTTGCGGATAGGCGTATGAGTCGCATACGGCTATCCATTACGGAGCTTTGCGGGAATGTGATTAGCAACTATGGCACCAACGATTTGTCGCTAGGGGTAACATCAATTAAGAGCAGCCTGCTCACCATTGCTAAATGGTACACGGACAGGGGTATAAAGTTTTTTACCTGCACAATCTTACCCAAAACCAATAGCACGGACGGATGGTCAACTGTAGCCAATCAGACGACGCAGGGAGCAACAGAGACAACCCGATTAGCCATTAATGCATGGATTCGTGATACGGGCGTAAGTGGCTTTGTGGCTCAGGCAGCGGCGGCAGGGTTGGTTGATATGATAGATGTATGTAAGTACATCGAAGTAAATGCGGCCAACGTGCTTACGCAGAATGGTGGTTTTTGGCGGGTTCCTGCGGACGGTGTTATCATATCAGGCTCCATTACGGGTGGTGCCTCAAGTATAGGCCTGTCAGACAGCACCAAGTCATTTACACGGTTGCAATATGCTGGCTATTCAGTCAGGTTCACGTCTGGCGGGGCAAATAATCAAGTCCGTTGCCTGAATAATTCCAACGGCAATGCTCTTTTCTGGAATGACAGCGTAAGCCCAACACCTGCAATTGGTGACACATACATTATAACCAATGTGGCTAGTCAGGATGGTGTTCATCCAACGAGTCAAGGTCATATTTGGGAAGCTCAAGCGGTAGCGGAAAAACTACCACAGCTCCAGTACTGAAATCTATTGCAAGAATGGAAGCCAAACATTGTTTGGTTGCCTCGCCGCCGGCGAGCTGCTGCACCAGGCTAAACGGATCCTGGTCCGGGCTGGCCAACCCCCAATTTTGCCCGTTTTTGTCTACTTTTTCACTTTTCGTAAAATGAGCGCCAAATATTATACTGTTTTGCTGCTATTCCTGACTAGCCTCGCTTTCGCTGAAAGTGACACATTAGGCGTCGGTCAGGTGGTGCCCCTGCTGATCAAGCAAACGCCCAACATGGGTATCGATAGTGTATTGGTCAGTCGGTACGATCTGGCTAAACTGGAGTTTGCCAGGCAAACGCTGTTGACGCTGGATTTCACGGATACCGATGAGCTTATTTCCGTACTGAAGGAACAAGCGGCGTTATCGATGGCGGGACGTGAGCAGCTGATCAACCTGACATCGACCAGGCTACGGACGCTCCAGGATTCCATTACCCGACAGGATGCCCGGATACAGAAACTAGGTACGTTACTGCAGCACGCTATTGGCCATGTCAACGACGCCGGCACCATGCTCGAGCAGACGAATAGCAGCATCAAAACGGCTAGGCGCAAAATGTGGTGGGAGCGGATTGGCTACGGGTTGCTAGGCACCACCCTGGGCTTCTTTGGCGGGTCGACGTTCTAATTCTGTATATTTGCTCACTAGTTAAAGCCGGCGCGTCGGCTTCTGATTGTGAGGCGTTTATAGCCGTTAATTATGGGTATGGCGGTTATTCAGGTAGTCATAAGTTAGCAGCATTACAACAAAAAGCTCGCTCAGCTGAGCGAGCTTTTTGTTGTAATGCTACCTGTCTATCTAAGTCGTGTACCAGGTTAAACAGCCAGGCAACGAATAGTAGTAATATTCTAAAGAGCAACGTGAATTAGATCATAGGTAGGACATAAGCAGGTTAAACGCCTGCGATTAACAACTATGATAGGATGTCAATTTGTTTTGACGAGCCACTTTACGTAGGATTGTAGATACTTCTCTTAGATTTCAAAACAGTCTCTTGAAGGTTACGTCCTGTTGCAACGATTTAATGTAACCGATAGAGTACAAGCAACTTGTAATATGTTACAGCTAATGTTTGATCTTATAAAAAAACCTATGGTTATCATTGCGATAGGTGCTGGTATTACGCTATTAGGGGGAGCTATTACACTAATTGGCACGTATCTACAAAATAAAAGTTCTTCTGAGAAATCAACCAGAATTGAGTTTGGTGTAAATGAGGGGGTTACTATAGGAAAAAATACCAGTTCTAATGTTGATTTATTAAAAAATCAAAATACAGAATTGATTAAAAAATCCGAAAAACAATCTAATACTATTGATAAATTACGAGAAGAAAATATGAGCCTTTACGATAAACTCATGGAGGCAAACAATGTAATATCTGATAATATTAGGGGAGGAGAAGAAATGATATATCTGGAGCAAAGAGAAGTTGATAAGAATTTTCATGAGTTATTTATTGTAAATAATAATACAAATCCCATTTATGGAGCCACCATTTATATTACTGATTACTTCAAGGTTATTTATTGTAAATCAAGACAAATTGACGTGAATGAATATGAGTTTGATACTCAGTGTTACCTAAATTATACATCCATGATTAAAGCAAATGAAATTGCGATTCATGAGGTTTCTTTAGTGTACTTAAATTCTTCTGAAGCAGTTTGTAGACTCCTAGACAAAGATCACGGTGCTTATCAAATTAGATTTAGACTTAGAAGTAAAATGTACATTCAACAGTATTATTTTCAGAAGGTTGATGGTAAAGTCAAAGCAGCATCAAGAGTGTTTGAAGTAGTAAGCAAACCCAACGAAAAGAGTAAAGTTAAGTTGCTAAATACCTTTGATTTAGGCCTTGGGGAGATAGATCTAGACAAGGTATTTGTAAAGGGAATTATAGATGTACTGACTCCTCTATAAATTAAACAAAAACCACCCGTCAATTTGTTTTGATGGGCCGCTTAGCGTAGGATTGTAAACATATCATAAACCAATCATACACCATGCACCTTTCTACCAGATTGCTGGCCACGTCGCTGTTTCTACTAATGCTGGCTGGTTGTAAAAAAGAAGAAACGCCAGCCGTTGATTTCGGGCCGCTCATTAAAGGCGAATATGCAATCAGCTCAGCGCATTTCACGAATCAATTTAATACGCTTGATCCGTACACGACAGGAACAATTACAATTGAGTCGTACACGCCGGGTGTAGTAAATATCACCGCTGGAGCAGCCACCGCAACACCACAAGTGGTTAAAATAACGGGTAACTACACCATGAAGCAAAGCACGGATGGATCGATCCAGCTTCAGTCTAAAGAAGATCCTAGTTACACCGGTGTCATCGAAGGCGCGAACATTGCCCTAATTGGTAAGCATACAATTCCTTCCGGAACCACCAGTGGTACGTACACGGTACGACTGAGTGGCAAACGAAAGTGAGTACTCTATTTGCAGACACACAAAAAGCCCCTACTGGATCCAGTAGGGGCTTTTTGTGTGTCACTGATCAAGGCGCAAAGAGCGGTGATCGATATCGCCATAGTGTGCCAGGTACTTCGTATTAGACAGACCAAGCATTTTAGCCACTTTATCTTTATCCCACTTCATTTCGTTCAGGAAAAAGTCGGTGAAGCTCTTACGACCTACTTTGCTGGTAAGCGGTGTTTTGATACCTGCCGCCAGGGCGACCAGTTTCAGCGTTGTATTCATCTTCTGATTGCTCAGCTTAGGTAGGTTGTCGATGCCGCCCACCTGGTCAATGATCCGGGCTGCAAGTGAGGTGACCGGCACAATCAATTCCTTTTCGGATTTCTGACGCTTGGTGATCAGGAACTGTTGACCATCCAGCGTATGCAGTTTATCGGCCGTCAGGTTGGTGTAATCGATCCAGTGCATACCAGTGGCACACATGAAGAGAAACATGGTCCTGGTGCGCTTCATACGCTCCAGGTAGGGGCGAAGCACTACCACGGTCGACAGATCGGCCATCTCCAGCTGGTCAATCTGTTCTTTGGTCAGGTAGATTGGTTTATCCGGGGCTACTCGGGCAATCCGGTAGCCATGTAGTCGGTTAGCTTGTATGTGCTCCATCATGACTCCATAATCTAAGACCTGCTTTAACAGATCGATGTGCTTTCCAACGTAATTGACCTTGTATTTGCCCAGCAGGTACGTTTGCCAGGCCTTGACAAAAGCAACATTAGTCTGCTCAGCCAATAAGCTGTTGAGCTGCTTGGTTTCAGTCAGGTACGTGACCAGGTTAGCCAATCGATCCTGATACGCTGAAAAGGATGTTTTTGTAATGCCGCCGGGTTGGTCGATCGATTTTTCCTTGGCTAATAAAAACGCCTCGAGTAACTGATTTAACGTGTACTCCAGGCGTCGTTTGCCAACATATGTTTCGCGGATCATGTCGGCCGTCACGGGTCTGTTTTTCGCCTCAAAATGGTGGTAGATGCTGTAGAGTTTGGACCGTACCCATTCCAGGCGTTGGGTATCGGTTTGCGCCCGATCGGAGCGGCCTTTAATTTGCTGAAGCCGGGCATTCCAATCGGATCGGCTCAATTCAATTCCAGTACTGAAGGCGGTCGATCGAACGCCATTGACACTAATTCGGCATTGAAGCGTTGCCCGGGTGGTGTGAGTGGCTGAAGGCCGGGCAATGAAACGGACATTCATGTGTTTTTAACATGGTTTTATATGATTAAAAAAATCAAAACCATAGGCTACAAACGTGCCCCATATTTCCAAAAGGTAAGGTAGTTACTAGGCGGTAGGTCAGCGAGTGTGGGCGAATGGTTTGCCGGTGGCCTGGTACGTAGGCAGAAGTTAACACGGTCCTGGTGACGTGTTGCCCACATCCTAAACGAAAAAAGCCCACCGGATAAGCGGGCGGGCTAATAACGACGTTAAGTGCAGAGAGAGAGGGATTCGAACCCCCGGACCTGTTACAGTCAGCGGTTTTCAAGACCGCCGCAATCGACCACTCTGCCATCTCTCTGTGTGATTCGATGATGCAAAAGTAGGCTTATTTCTGACATTTGTCAAGCAGCAGCCCGAAAAAAATGGCCCCGAACGGGCAAAAAAGCCTATTTTTGCCCTGTGAAGTCTGGGTCATTTTGGCTTACCGGCTTGATACTGAACGGGTATAACCCACCCGATCAGCCCGTTATCATCTTCCATTTTTCTCCCTTTGTGGTACGCACTGTGAACGCTCCCGAACAACCGCAGACTAGTCTAGATCCCATTCCAACCGTCGAAACCGCCCGCAAACTGGGGGTGCTACCCGAAGAATTTGACCGGATTGTCGCCATCCTCGGCCGTCAGCCCAACTTTACCGAACTCAGCATCTTCTCGGTGATGTGGTCGGAACACTGTTCGTATAAGAACTCCATCGTCTGGCTCAAAACGCTTCCCCGCGACTCCGACCGGATGCTGGCCAAAGCCGGTGACGAAAACGCAGGTCTGGTCGATATCGGCGACGGACTGGCATGTTCGTTCAAGATCGAATCGCACAACCACCCCTCGGCGCTGGAACCGTATCAGGGGGCCGCAACGGGCGTCGGCGGGATCAACCGCGATATCTTCACGATGGGTGCCCGGCCCATTGCCCAACTCAACTCACTCCGCTTCGGCGATCTGAGCCTGCCCAAAACGCGTCGGCTGTTGCGCGGTGTGGTGAAAGGCATCGGCGATTATGGGAATGCCTTTGGTATTCCGACGGTGGGCGGCGAAATCTATTTCGATGAGTGCTACAACACCAATCCGCTGGTAAACGCCTTCTCGGCGGGTATCGTGGAAGTGGGCAAAAGCGCCAAAGCAACAAGCTACGGCGTGGGCAATCCGGTGTTCATTGTCGGCTCGGCAACAGGGAAAGACGGTATCCACGGCGCCACGTTCGCCTCGGAAGACATCACCGCCGCTTCGACGGATAAGCTGCCTGCCGTGCAGGTGGGCGATCCGTTCATGGAGAAACTGCTGCTCGAAGCCACGCTCGAGATCATTGCCACCGGCTACGTGATCGGTATTCAGGACATGGGTGCCGCCGGTATCATCTGCTCGACCTCCGAAATGAGCGCTAAGGGGGAACACGGCATGATCATCGACCTCGATAAAGTACCGACGCGTCAGCAAAACATGGCGCCGTTCGAAATCCTGCTGTCAGAATCGCAGGAGCGGATGCTGGTGGTGGTCGAAAAAGGGAAAGAGAGCATTATCCAGGGTATTTTCGACAAGTGGGACCTGCACTGCGCCCAGATCGGTGAAGTGACCGCCGCCCCGGAAGATGGCATTGGCCGTCTGCATTTCTACCGCTACGGTAAACTGGTGGCCGACGTACCGGCCCATGACCTGGTGCTGGGCGGTGGTGCGCCGCAGTATCGCCGTGAATACAAAGAGCCGGCCTACATCAAGGAGTTCGCGAAATTCCGCATCGCCAGCGTGGCCGACGTCACAACCGATGAACTGAGCGCGGTAGCCAAACACCTGTTGAGCCACCCGAATATCTGCTCACGGCAGTGGGTATCGCAGCAGTACGACTCGATGGTGGGCACCAGCAACCGGACCACCAACGCCCCGTCTGACGCGGCCGTGGTACGGGTGAAAGGCGCGGGCATTCCCAAGTCAGAGAAGTCGATCGTCATCACCGTCGACTGCAACAGCCGGTACGTAAACGCCAACCCATTCGTGGGGGCGCAGATTGCCGTAGCCGAAGCCTGCCGGAACGTGGTCTGTACGGGTGGCGAACCGCTGGCCGTGACCAACAACCTGAACTTTGGTAACCCGTACGTACCTGAAGTGTACTGGCATTTCGTGGAAGCCGTGAAAGGCATGGGCGAAGCCTGCCGCCGCTTCGAAACGCCGGTGACGGGTGGTAACGTGAGCTTCTACAACCAGTCGTCGGACGACGGACCGGTGTTCCCGACGCCAACGATCGGGATGCTGGGTCTGATGGAGAAGCCCGATAACCGCATGACGCTTAACTTCCGTCAGGCAGGAGACAGCATCTACCTGATCGGCTCATCGCAGAACGACATTGCTTCGTCGGAGTACCTGTATTCGTACCGGGGCGTAAAAGCATCGCCAGCTCCCGCGTTCGATATTGATCAGGAGCTGACGCTTCAATCGGTCGTGAAGCAGCTGATCACGAAGAAGCTCATCTCATCGGCGCACGATATTTCGGATGGTGGTCTGTTCGTGGCCGTGGCTGAATCGGCCATGGCGGGCGGTACCGGCTTCGCCATCACGACCGACGCCGACTACCGGAAAGATGCCTACCTGTTTGGCGAAAGCCAGAGCCGCGTCGTGGTATCGGTATCAGCAGCGCAGCAGGCGGCTTTCGAGCAGTTTATGGATCACGCCCGTGTAGCCTTCAACAAGATCGGTGACGTAACCGCCGCTGACTTCGTGGTGGATGGCCAAACCGTGATTGCCACTGCCGACGCGTCGGATCTGTACAACAACGCCCTGGGCAAGATCATGGCATAAAGTGCAAGTTCTGCGTGAGGCTTCGCGAGTTAGGTTGCTGACGCCTTGTCGAAGGGCCATGCGTCAGCAACCTAACTCGTTGAGCCTCACTTCAAAGAAAGGCAACGTACCTGCCCAGTACCATACAGCACTACATGCAGCGTTATTTTATTGAACTGAGTTATAAAGGCACTGACTTTCACGGCTGGCAGTTTCAACCGAACGGAATTTCGGTGCAGCAGGTGCTGGAAGAAACGCTGACCAAACGGCTGAGTCAGCCGATCTATATTGTTGGTAGCGGCCGCACCGACGCGGGGGTGCATGCCCGGCAGCAGTACGCCCATTTCGAGATGGACGGTGAGCTACCGGAGCATGATCTGCTGGTGCATTCGCTGAATAACATGCTGCCCGACGGGATCGCGATCTACCGGATATTCCCCGTCGGCCCAACCGACCACGCCCGGTTTTCGGCCAAAGCGCGGTATTATCAGTACCACATTCGTCGACAGAAGAGCGCGTTCCTGACCAATCAGAGTTACATCTTCCGACCGCAACTGGATATTCCCCTGATGAACGAAGCGGCGGACAAACTGCTGACGTTCAGTAATTTCAAGAGTTTCAGCAAAGTCCGGACGAACGTAAATCACTACCACTGCCAGCTGATGCGGGCCGAGTGGGAGCAGACGGCGGAGTCGCTCATTTTCCATATTAAGGCCGACCGGTTCCTGTATGGCATGGTGCGTTGCATTGTCGGCACGATGCTCGATATCGGCCAGCACCGCATGACCCTCGACCAGTTCGAAGCCATCATCCGGGCCGAAGACCGTACTATGGCCAGTCGCGCTGCACCCGCCAGCGGGTTGTTTTTAACCGAAATAACGTACCCGGATGCTGTGCTGGCCAGGCGGTTTGAGAATGGCTAGGTACGTTGTTTTTTGACAACTTCGCTTAAAATTGAAACGATTTTTTGGTCATCCCGACGGGAGGAGGGATGACCAAAAAATCATCACAACTACTCCATCATGAATCGCTTCTCAACATCACTACTCTACACCCTCACACTGGCCAGCTTTTTTGCTGGTTGTTCACCGAAAACGTCACCTTCGAAATCGGCAGTTCGGGCTACCGAGCGGTTCAGGTACGTTGCTGGTCGGCATCCATTGATTTCGGTGCATCGGGGAGGGGGTGACCTGCGGGGCTTTCCCGAAAACTGCATCGAATCGTTCGACTACGTCACCGGACAAATCGAGCGACCCGACGCGCCAGCGGTGATCGAGTGCGACATTGACCTGACCAAAGACAGCGTACTGGTGATGATGCACGACGCCACCCTCGACCGCACGACAACCGGAACCGGCAAGCTCATCGAACGTACCTATGCCGAGGTGCAACAGGTGAAGTTGGAAGACAATCAGGGAAACCCAACGGCGTTTCGCGTACCAACGCTCATCGAAACACTGAACTGGGGCCGTAAACGTGGGGCGATGTTCACGCTGGACGTGAAGCGGAATGTGTCCTTCGCAAAAGTGGTCGAACACGTGCGCAAGACGAAAACGGAGAACAACGTCGCCATCATCACCTACAATGCCAAAGATGCGGCGCTGGTGAACAAACTGGCTCCCGAGTTGATGATCTCCGTGACGATTCGCAACGAGGCGGAATACAATCAGCTCCACGAATTGGGTATTCCTGACAACCGGATGTTTGCGTTTGTGGGTGTGAAAACGCCCGACTCAAGCCTGTACACCTTCCTGCACGCCAAAGGCATCGCTACCATTCTGGGTACGTTGGGCAACCTCGACAAACAGGCCGCCGCCAAAGGCGATAACCTCTATACCGAATGGACCGCCGCCGGTGCCGATATGCTCTCGACAGACCGTCCACTGGAAGTAGCCAGAGCTTTGAAGTAGACCGAATCAATGAAGGAGAAACGGAGGGTATTCTACGTCCTGGCCGTCTGCTGGCTGTTTTTCGGCTGTGATCAGCACCCCGATATGGCTATGTTGGATAAGGGTATTCCTCAGATAGAAACGCCGTTTGACCAGATTGCACTGGTACGTAGCACACTCATCGATAAGCAGCTAATGCAAACGACGTTGCTTGACCGAGAGGGTCGAACTCTGGAAGTATATAATTTTGGCAGAACGAACAGTAAGCTGCTGAATCAGTACGATGGTCCCTTCAAAGTACGTTCTGTGACGTATTTTCACAATGACGACAACAGGACAGGTACGAATGATGTCGCTGTACATCACTATAGTTATGACAGACAGGGCCGGTTATATCAGGAGATTGTAGCAGGCACCCAACGGGAGCAAACAATTTTATATTCGTTTGCCGCTGATGGCGACACCATTAAGTCGGTATTACCCGACGTTGATGCAGCTGTACGTACCGATACTGATCAGTGGATAAGGAATGAAAAAGGGCAATTGGTCAGGTATCTGCGGCTCTATGTGTCATCGTCCCAAAACGGAAAGTCAGATACCATTATCCGCTTGTCGAGACGGTACGCCTATTCGCCGGATGGTCGCTTAGCACGTACCTGGTATGATGGTAAGTATCCGGAAACTGTTCGCTATCAGTATGATCGGTTAGGGAGATTGATTAGTGAACAGCACGAACACACGATTAACCAGACAACCAGAAACGAGTTCACGTATAGAAAGGCAGGCACCATTCGGTATACCTACGAAGCGTTTGATCCGAAACGACAACTGCCCCTCTATGTTCCGCCACTCGATTAGCTAATCGTTACCATCCAGGATCTTCTTTTTCTCGGCTTCGTACTCTTTCTCTGTCAGGATCTTTTCGTCATACAACTTCTTGATCTCGCGGAGCCGGTCGGCTTTTGATGTTGAGCTAGTTGCCTGTGTGGCTGGTGTATTCGGAACGCCATAGAGTGGTGCCGCCGTCGACGCAGGTGGCGTTGAAACCGGTTGGTCGATGCCGTTTAGCGGCCGTAATTGATAGGTATGGTCTGGGTCATACTTCATCGTCCAGAGAAACGGAAACAGGAGGAAAACTCCACCGACTATGGCACCGGCATCAGCCCGTTCGTTACGCACAAGTGGAACCTGAAACGGTTCGAAACCCTCTTTTTCAAGCCGGAGATCAGTCGTGCTGCCAACGATCTTGGTGTCGCTGTACTGGTAAGGCGTGGTGCCTTTGTACTGCCCATTGACATACAGTTTGGCCCCGGCAGGTTGGCTGGTAATGACAGTCGAACTGGTACAACTACCGAGCAAGACAATGCCCGCTGTCAGTAGCGACAGACTAATTTTCGGTTTTTCAATGATATGAGTAAACATGTCTACTATGCGTTTTAGGTTTGTCCCGAGCGACGTTACCCGGCGGTATGCCGATTGGATAGGGCTTTGGGAAAAAGGATTAACGCAAGTAAATAAAATCGCTGTTATTGATCTATTAAAAGAATAGAATTACTAGTTTGTTAACGATAGAATAATAGTAAAAGCGATACAGCGTGAAACGAAACAGACTTGTGTATAGTGGCCTGACAGTGGGCGTTTTAGTGCTGGGATTAGCATCAAGGCGATTGGGGACATACCTACCATCCTTCATCAACGCGTACATAGGTGACACGCTCTGGGCACTGATGGTCTTCTTCGGAATCGCGCTTGTGTTCAGTCGCCAACCGACCAGAATAGTGGCGCTGATGGCGCTGCTGTTTTCGTTCAGTATTGAAATCAGCCAACTCTACCACGCACCCTGGATCGACGCGATTCGGGCAACCCGCCTTGGCGCACTGGTTCTTGGCTTCGGCTTTCTATGGACCGATCTGATCTGCTACAGCGTTGGCATCGCCGTTGGCGCGCTAATCGATTATCAATTAGTTAGGTCAGCAAAGCGTTGATTATAATAATGTTGCTCTTGCTTGCGTAATGCTCCTCGCTAGCAAGAGCAACGTTATCAACACCTTATTCAGACACCACAATCACCGGCGCAACCTGCTCCGGGTCGTTGTCGGGAGACGCTTTCTTTGGGCCACGACGCGACGGGCGTTTCATCGAAACTTCGTACAAATCCGTGCGGCGATCTTTCAGGTTCTGCACAGAGCCGTATTCGTGCAACTCTTTCAGCAGCGATACATCGACGTCGGCGAAAAGGACCATTTCGGTGTTGGTGGTTGCTTCAGCCTTGATCGCGTTATTGGGAAACTGGAAATCCGAAGGTGTGAATACCGCCGATTGAGCGTAGTGAATATCTGTGTTGGGTACGTTTGGCAGGTTTCCCACACAGCCCGAAATGGCCACGTAACACTCATTTTCAATAGCCCGTGCCTGGGCACAGTTCCTTACGCGATAGTACCCGTTCTGCGTGTCGGTCAGGAAGGGGACAAAGATGATCTGTGCGCCCTGAGCGGCCAAGGCCCGACCTAATTCAGGGAACTCAACGTCATAGCAGATCATCATCCCGATCTTGCCGCAATCGGTGTCGTAGGTACGTACCTCGTAGCCGCCCACCATGCCATAGAATTTTACTTCGTTGGGCGTAATGTGGATCTTCCGGTACTCCTCAAATGACCCGTCGCGGCGGCAGAGGTACGATACGTTGTAGAGTTTGCCCTCATCCATCAGGGGCATAGAACCCGCAATGATGTTCACGTTGTAGGAGATAGCGAACGAGCACATTTTGTCGCGTACCTCATCCGTATACTTAGACAGTTCGCGGATGGCCTGCGGTTCAGGCATATCCCTGAACTGCGCCATCAGGGGTGTGTTGAAAAACTCGGGTAACACCAGAAAATCAGCCTTGTAATCGGAGACTACATCGGTAAAAAATTCTACCTGATCGAAAAAGGCCTGGATGTCGGGGAAATGCCGCATCTGCCACTGAACAACGCCCAACCGGATAATTGAATCGGTATGCGGCTTGCGGTCTTTTTCGGCAACGTAGTAAATGTTGTTCCACTCCAGCAGCGTCGCGTATTCCTTCGATTCAGTATCGCCGGGCAGATAACCTCGCAGCACTTTCTTAACGTGAAAGTCATTGGCCAGCTGAAACGTCAGCGTGGGGTCGTAAATGTCTTTCTGTTTTACCCGCGTAATAAATTCGCGGGGCGACAGTTCATCGGCGTATTTCCGGTAGTTGGGAATCCGGCCACCGGCCAGAATACCTTTGAGGTTCAGTTGCTCGCACAACTCTTTCCGCGCGTCGTAAAGGCGGCGGCCCAGCCGCAGATCACGGTAGTCGGGGTGAACGAATACTTCAATGCCATACAGCCAGTCGCCTTTGCTGGTGTGCGTGTCGAAGGTGTATTCTCCGGTGATTTCCTCGAACGTATGGCTATCGCCAAAGTCGGCATATTTCACCCGAATAGCCAGCGCGCAGGCCACTACTTTATCGTCGACTTCCACACAGAACTGACCGTCCGGAAAAATATTGACCAGTTTATCGATCAGGTTTTTCTCCCAATAGTCACCGCCAATACCGCTGTACGACTCGATCATCGCCTCTTTGAGGTCGGCATAATCACTCTTTTTGAGATTCCTGCTTACAATACGCATGGGAAAAGTGGGGACATGTATAACGTTCTACAGGGAATCAACAGCGGGGAAGGTACCCTTGGTTTCGGACCCACCCAAAAGTGGCTCACTAATTACTACCGTTGATGAACGATCAATAAAGTCGATCAGATGGTGAAACAATCTGGGCTGTGATGCTGGTTTTACTAGCAATCGTTAGGATGTCTAACGCTAAACATTGAACCACAATCATGGCACAAGCAAAACGCAGAGCATCGGCCACCTGGTCGGGAAGCCTGCAGGAAGGCACCGGCTCACTATCAGCCACCGGAGGCGTATTGAATAATACTCCTTTTTCATTCAAAACACGTTTCCAAAGCGAAGATGGCAGTGCGGGCACGAATCCCGAAGAACTGCTGGCAGCTGCTCACGCAGGTTGCTTCACGATGGCTACCGGTGCCACGATGGGTCAGCAGGGTTTTACGCCTACCAACCTGGAAACAAAGGCCGTGTTGACAATGGACATGGATACGCTGACCATCACTGCCGTTGACCTGGTATTGACAGGCACCGTACCCGGCCTTGATCAGGCCAAATTTGAAGAGATCGCCAATGATGCGAAGAAAAACTGTATCATCTCGCGTGCTCTTTCACCCGACATTAAACTAACGTTGACGGCCACACTGGTCTAGTCTTCGTCAAATCTCTGTCCTCCCGAAGAAGGAGGAAACCTGGCATTGGTAACAAAACCGCCGGAATTCCTCCCTCTTGGGGAAGACAACAGCACCTACCCGCTCAACAGCTTGTTGTAGCGGGTATTTTTTTGCTGGAACGTACCTAGATTTGTATCATTCATTGATAAACTATGAACGATCTGGTTAATTATTCCATTCCGGCCTTCGTGATACTGATCGCTGCCGAAGTGGCCATTACCGCCTGGCAACAGCGCGACCATTATGAGACGAAAGACAGCGCCAGCAGTATCACAATGGGCATTGGCAGCGTGATCGTTGGGTTCGTTGGAAAAGCGTTGGCCCTGGGAGCCTACTCACTCGTCTACCAGTTTCGGTTATTCACTATCGATATGTCGCAGGTGTGGCCCTGGGTCGCGCTGTTTTTCGCCGAGGATTTCAGCTATTACTGGTTCCACCGGATCAGCCACGGCAGTCGATGGTTCTGGGCGTCGCATGTCGTGCACCACTCCTCACAGAAGTATAACCTGAGCACGGCCGTTCGCCAGACCTGGACCGGAACCATCACCGGCTCGTTCATTTTCTGGCTCTGGTTGCCACTGATTGGCTTTTCGCCCCTTTCCATCATGACCATGCAGTCAATCAGCCTGTTATATCAATTCTGGATTCATACAGAACTGATCAGACGCCTCCCCAGGCCAATAGAGTGGCTGTTCAATACGCCGTCGCACCACCGGGTTCACCATGGGTCTGATCTGGCGTATCTGGACAAGAACCATGCGGGCGTACTCATCATCTGGGATCGGCTGTTTGGTACGTTTGAACCCGAACAGCATCGACCGACGTATGGCCTCACCAAAAATGTGGGCTCTTACAACCCCATCCGAATTGCCTTCCACGAGTGGGGCGACATTGCCAACGATGTACGCCATGCCAGTTCGTTCCGCCATGCCCTCGGTTATCTCTTCGGCCCCCCCGGTTGGAGCCATGATGGGTCGAGGAAAACAACAAAGGAGTTAAGAGTGAAGAAGTAAGCGTGAAGAGTTGTTAACTGACACCCGTATATTCTCGCGTCAGCCAACTCTTCACGCTTAATTCTTCACTCTTAACTCCTTTTTTCCTACCTTTGCGGCTGTAAAATCAATTTGTAAACAAAAAGCTGTCTGACGATGTATTTGCCATCTGAAAAAAAACAGGAAATTTTCGCTACGCAGGGTGCCCAAAAAACTCCGGGGGACACTGGGTCAGCAGAATCTCAGATTGCGTTGTTTACGTACCGGATCTCTCATTTGACTGAGCACCTTAAGGCGCACAAGCATGATTATAGCACCCGTCAGGGGTTGCTGAAACTGGTAGGTAAGCGTCGCGCCATGTTGGATTATCTCCAACGTAAAGATATCAACCGCTATCGGGCCGTATTAGCCGCCCTTGGCATCCGTAAATAAGCGGACTGGTTGTCAACAAACAGGGAACTCGCTCGCGAGTTCCCTGTTTTTCTTATGTACCCATTCATTAAATTCTTCGTCTAAGTTGTAGTACGGTAGGTAGCGCCGGTATGCGCACCGCTGGCTGCTCGAAGTCGTGATCAAGAAGTACCCAGTAACGGTTACCGCAGGCAGTGAATCTGCTTCGTGAAGGTAATAGACCTTCCAGTTAATAAACCGGGTTGGCTGATGTGTTTCTTTTTTGTGGTGAAAGCGGTAGGAGTGAGTCCAAGTGATGTTTTAAAGCTGTTGTAGCGAGAATCCAAATCTGTTGTATGTTTCAAGTCACCACGCAAACGGTTGCGCTTCCCGATGGCCGGGAAATTACCATTGAAACCGGCAAACTAGCCCGTCAGGCCGACGGAGCTGTGGTTGTTCGGTTAGGCGACACCATGTTGTTAGCCACCGTCGTCGCGAGTAAAGATGCCCGCGAAGGCATCGATTTCCTGCCCCTATCCGTTGATTATCAGGAGAAATTCGCATCGGCGGGTCGTATTCCCGGTAGTTTCCAGCGCCGCGAAGGCCGGTTGTCGGATTACGAAATCCTGATCTCTCGTTTAGTAGACCGCGCCCTGCGCCCTACGTTCCCTGAAGATTTCCACGGCGACACGCAGGTAATGATCACCATGATCTCTGCCGATCCCGAAGTGCTTCCCGATCAACTGGCTGCGCTGGCTGCTTCAGCGGCCCTTGCCGTATCGGACATTCCGTTCAACGGGCCGATCTCGGAAGTTCGCGTTGCCAAAATCGACGGACAATATAAAATTAATCCGCTCGCTTCAGAACTGGAGCGCGCCACCCTCGACCTGATCGTAGCGGCCAACGCCAACGATATTAACATGGTTGAAGGTGAAATGAAAGAATGCCAGGAAGCCGAAGTAGTTGAGGCCCTGAAAATTGCCCACGATGCCATCAAGGCGCAGTGTGCTGCTCAGAAAGAACTCGAAGCGAAAGTTGGCAAAACCGAGAAACGTACCTACAACCACGAATCGCACGACGAAGAACTTCGCAAAGCGGTTCATGCGGCTACGTACGATAAAGTCTACGAAGTAGCCCTGAAAGGCCAGGCGAGCAAAAAAGCGCGTTCTGAAGGATTCAAGGCTGTTCGTGAAGAGTACCTTGCTTCACTGCCAGAAGGTACGGAAGTAAACACCTCCCTGGTGAAGACCTACTTCGGCGATGTCGTGTGGGAAGCCTCACGGAACCTGGTACTCAACGAACGCTATCGCCTCGATAGCCGTAAGCTCGACGAGATTCGGCCAATCCAGTGCGAAGTCGATTACCTGCCCCGTGCCCACGGTTCAGCTGTATTCACCCGTGGCGAAACGCAGTCGATGACGACCGTGACGCTGGGTACGAAACTCGACGAGCAGATTGTTGACCAGGCGCTGTCGCAGGGATACAACAAATTCCTGTTGCACTATAACTTCCCTGGTTTCTCAACTGGTGAAGTAAAACCAAACCGGGGTGCTAGCCGTCGTGAAATTGGTCATGGTAATCTGGCTCACCGCGCGCTGAAAGGCATGCTGCCCGAAGGTGCCGACAACCCATACACCATCCGGATCGTGTCTGACATCCTGGAGTCGAACGGTTCGTCATCAATGGCCACAGTTTGCGCAGGTACGTTGGCCCTGATGGATGCCGGTATCAAAATCAAAGCGCCCGTAGCCGGTATCGCCATGGGTCTGATTTCCGACGAAGCCACTGGTAAGTACGCCGTATTGTCTGACATCCTGGGCGACGAAGATCACCTGGGTGATATGGACTTTAAAGTAACAGGTACCGAAAAAGGCATCACCGCGGTTCAGATGGACATGAAGGTGAACGGCCTGTCGTACGAAATTCTGACCGAAGCCCTGAATCAGGCACGTGCCGGTCGGTTACACATCCTTGGTGAAATGAAGAAAGGTCTGGAGGCTGTGAAGCCTGACCTGAAGCCATTTGCACCACGGGCCTACGTGATCAAGATTGCGCAGGACCAGATTGGTTCAGTAATCGGGCCCGGCGGTAAAGTTGTTCAGGAAATTCAGCGCGAATCGGGGGCTACGGTCAACATCGAAGAACGTGAAGGGTCGGGCTTTGTCAGCATCTATGCCACCAACAAAGAGAGCATGGATAAAGCAGTTAGCCGCGTAAAAGGCATCACGGCAACGGCCGAAGTAGGTGAAATTTATGACGGTAAGGTGAAGACGATCCAGCCGTTCGGGGCCTTCGTTGAGTTCCTGCCGGGTAAAGATGGCCTGCTCCATATCTCTGAAGTGAAGTGGGAGCGCCTCGAAACAATGGACGGCGTTTTCCAGGTTGGTGAAGTAGTTCGGGTAAAATTGGTTGAGATCGACAAGAAGACGGGGAAATACCGTTTATCTCGTAAGGCACTCCTGCCACGCCCGGAGAACAATACCAAAGCATAGATTGTTGACCAGATAAGCATACGTGCCGTTATACAGGCGTATCTGCCTGTATAACACCATCCTCAGCAGAAAATGAGACAGCTAAAAATTTCAAAACAGATTACCAACCGTGAAAGTCAGTCGCTGGACAAGTACCTCCAGGAGATTGGTAAGGTTGACCTGCTGACGCCCGACGAAGAAGTGACCCTTGCCCAGAAAATCCGGGAAGGAGACCAACTCTCGCTGGAGCGATTAACGAAGGCCAACCTGCGTTTCGTGGTGTCGGTTGCCAAACAATACCAAAACCAGGGTCTGTCATTGGGCGACTTGATCAACGAGGGGAACCTTGGTCTGATCAAAGCCGCGCAACGGTTCGATGAGACGCGTGGTTTTAAATTTATCTCCTACGCCGTATGGTGGATTCGTCAATCGATTTTGCAGGCCCTTGCCGAACAGTCTCGTATTGTTCGTCTTCCCCTGAACCGGGTGGGTTCGTTGAACAAAATCTCGAAGACCTTCTCTGACCTGGAGCAGAAATTCGAGCGTGAGCCGTCGCCGGAAGAACTGGCCGCCGTGCTGGAGATTTCACCAGCCGAGGTGGTTGACACACTCAAGATTTCAGGACGCCACGTATCCATGGATGCGCCGTTCGTACAAGGTGAAGAAAACAGCCTGCTCGACGTACTGGAAAATGACGGTGAAGATAAGCCTGACTCAGGCCTGATCAACGATTCGCTCCGCAAGGAAGTGCAACGCGCCCTCTCAACGCTGACCCAGCGCGAAGCCGACGTGATTACGCTGTATTTCGGTCTGAATGGTGAGCATGCCATGACGCTGGAAGAGATTGGCGAGAAGTTCAATCTCACCCGCGAACGGGTACGTCAGATCAAGGAGAAAGCTATTCGTCGTCTGCGTCATACGTCACGCTCGAAAGCGCTGAAAACGTACCTGGGATAACGTACCTACATTAACAGTTTACAGAAAAGCTCGCCTCGGCGGGCTTTTTTTGTGAGTGGGTTGCCGCGTGTTAGTTATAAAAGCAGATTAGTGCCTTTATGTTGAAGACAATGATACAATTCAAGCGCTTAGATCATATACTGGTTTCAATACCGGAACAGGCAACAGCAGCAGCTCGCCAGTTTTATTCGGAAATCCTGGGGCTGAGAGAAATTCCGGGTAATCATCCGGGTGGAGCTATCTGGTTCGAAATCGCAGACATTCAACTGCATTTACGCGA
Organism: Fibrella forsythiae; assembly: GCF_017353175.1. GTDB lineage: Bacteria > Bacteroidota > Bacteroidia > Cytophagales > Spirosomataceae > Fibrella > Fibrella forsythiae. The sequence goes on from NZ_JAFMYW010000001.1 coordinate 73,091, forward strand.
AGAAACAGGTGGGAACTGGTCGCTCCGGCATCCTGCTTTTGAGGTTGATAACCTTGACGAAGCTCGTCAGGAATTGGCCCGCAAGGGTGTCGAAATCAGCTATTCATCGGTAATTGAAGGGCGCGATCGTTTTTTTATTCGAGATCCCTTTGGCAATCGAATCGAGTTTATCCAGTACGAATAGCATTGATGGCAGGCTGGCACAATCCGTTTTGTTCGCAAATTCGCAATGGGTCGGTCGTAGATTTGATTGCTCACCCTCAAAAAGTTTACGATGAAAATTAGTGCAGGATTAGGGCTGCTTGTGGCGTTACTGGCGGCAGGTTGCGAAAAGAAATCAACGGCGCCATCGCTGGTTGGCACCTGGGAGCTGGTGGCGGCGTCGAGCACCGAGCAAGGAAAAACGGTCTCAACGTTTGATCCGAAGCGGAAGATGATTAAGATCATCAACGACACACATTTCGCTTTTCTGAATCACGACATAAGCGCTGCGAAGGACTCAACGGCAGCGCCATTTAGCGCCGGAGGCGGTCGGTATACCCTGATCGGCGACACATACACCGAGCATCTGGACTACTTCACCGATAAACAGTGGGAGGGAAACAAATTCGAATTTACAGTCAAACTCGTGCAGGACTCACTGATTCAGCGGGGCGTTGAAAAAGTGGAGAAACTGAATGTAGACCACATTATTGTTGAAACCTATAAGCGCGTGCAGGACTAACGGGCTGACGCTGCTGCACGCGCGTATGTTCTGTTAGTTGTTCAGATTCTGCTAGAGCAGGGTAACAGAGCGAGTTTGTTCAACGGGTTTTACCACGTCTATTTTCAGGTCGCGGGTAATCATTTCAAGACCGTTAGAGACTTTCAGCGTGTATTCTTTAGCGCTCAATCGGCTTAGATCCAGATTGAGCCGGGCAAATTCTTCGTCTGCGTAGATCGTGTGATTGAAAAATACACGTCCTGTGCGGTCCATCAACTGGATGTAGACAAGTCCACCCAATTGCTTGTCGACGTTTACGCGTAGCTTTCCGCTTCCGGTGATAAGGGCACCCACCTCAAAATGGACAAGCTTTGTTGGGTGGTCACGTTTGCTTTGCCGGATAGGACCAGCTGCTGACAATGTGCTGACAGCAGCTGCCAGTAATAGAGAAAAGAGAATAGATTTCATTAGTGTATGCAGTTTGAGTAAGGAATAGCCTGTTTTACACCGTGTAGTCAGGTACGACAAAGACGCCGCAGTGGTAAATGAGTTGCGTGAATTGTATGAACGGTTGAAAAAATCGGTAAACGGGCGGTGCCCATTGCCGATAACGTACCTGAACTGGTCTGAAAAAAAAAGTAATTTCACTTACTAACCCACTTATCACATGACCCTCCTTACACAACTCCTGGTCGGCTTTGTAGCCCTGGAACATCTATATATTCTATGGTTCGAAATGTTTGCCTGGGAGACCCGGGGAAAGGCAATTTTCAAGGGAGCGATGCCGGCCGAACTGTTTACGCCAACTAAGGGGCTGGCGGCTAATCAGGGATTATATAATGGGTTTTTGGCTGCTGGATTGATCTGGTCGTTTCTTATTACAGACCCGGCCTGGAAGGTGAATGTGGCCATCTTTTTTCTAAGCTGCGTCATTATTGCCGGCATGTATGGCGCCATTTCGGCTAGCCGGAAAATATTCGTGGTGCAGGCGTTGCCAGCCATAGCTGCCCTCTTGGCGGTGCTATTCGTTGGGTGGTAACGTACCTGAAGTTCGGCTGTGGCGGCAGCAGCGATACCAATTGAGGATGTTGTGCCATAGAGTAGGTTGTCTGAACAGCTTGCCCATCCACCCGGTAGTGGATAGACAAACCGACGCACGATCAGCCATGTCAACTAAACAACCAGTTTCTGACGACGCCAACGAGCCCGACGATTCACTTATCGTTGAGGCCAATACAACACTCGATATTTTTATTGGTCCCAACCGGTCAATCACTGAATTGTCTGATACATTCGATACGCTCGACGGGGTTACGGCCGAAACAATCGATATCACCAACGAAAAAGACGGCACGCATGTTGAAGTGATCTCGTTGGAAGAACAATCTGCCGATGATCCGGCGATCGACGTTGTTGATAACTTCGTTACGGTTGAAGGCATTGGGCCTGACGTGGCAGCTTTACTGATTGCCGGCGGAATAAAGACCTTCAAGCAGCTGGGGAATACCCCCGTCGATACGATCCGATCTATTCTGGCTGCTGCCGGCCCCCGATTCCGCATTCACGATGCCACCGAATGGCCTGAACGGGCGAAGCGGCTACAGGCTGGAAATAACCAGCGGCGTACGGCAATTGAGTGATCATACTAATTGACGTCGACCGATTCGCTGTTGCTCAGTAGGCTGCAGATCACGAACAGAAGCGAAGCAACAGCGGCAACGGTACGGATCGTGTGGAGGGTATTCCATGGCGTTTCAAAGGAATTCCGGCTCTCGGCGATCTGCTGTGCCGTTGCTGAATCGACGGAAAAAGCATCCAGCGCTTCATTCAGGGGTACGTTGCCACCAACCGTTATGCCAATCACACCCACCAGGTACGTTGCTGCAGCGGCTGTTAGAAGCCAGAATCGTGGCGTTAGCGGAGGCTGATAGTGCATATACGCCGCAACAGGTAAGAGCAGCGCAGTACCCAGAAAGGTAGAAAAAAACAGCGGATTCTGGATTTTCCGATTGATAGATTGCATGGCCAGTACGTAGGCTGTATCTGGTAAGCGGTTCAAACCTGGATTCACGGAGCAGGCGTAGGCAAAAAGAAGCCCGGCTACCAGTGCACAGGTCAGGGCCGCGCAGGCCAGTACAATCGTTTGAAAGCTGGGCATCGTAACAGTTGCTATGGCGTTATTTCGCTTTACCGTTCAGGTAAAGCAAATATATTCGCTTAGGAATCAGAATAAATGGGTGATCAAAGAAACCCGCGTGGGCACTACATTACGTATCGATTGCCCACGTAACACCAGTCAAACAAAACCAAGTGTGTCGAATTTTTGACCGAGGATAGCGGTGTCGTCAGCATTTAGCCAATTGCGCAGGAGGGTGGCGTAGATATTCCGGAAATCGACGGTGTACTTTAGGTCACCTTCGTCGAGGCTGGCCAGATTTGGGGCTTCATTAAATACTTTCCCCGGCGTTATTCCGCCTCCAACGAGAAATACGTTGTTGGCCGTGCCATGATCCGTTCCGTTGCTGGCATTCTGTTTCACCCGTCGGCCGAACTCTGAAAAAGTCATCAGTAACACATCGTTCTGGCGGTTGCTTGCCTTCAAGTCGCCCATGAACGCTTTTACAGCATCGGCGTATTGGCGCAAAAGCCGTTCCTGCTGATTGGGCTGATTGATGTGCGTGTCGAATCCGGAAATAGAGATGTAATATACGCTCGTGCTCACACCCGACTGGATTAGTTCCGACACTGTTTTCAAGCGGCTACCTAACTCCGTGGCGGGGTACGTTCCTTTTGTGGTATTGACGGGTCTGGTTGACTGGGCTGATTTGTCGTAGACGTAGGAGGCAGATGATACGGTTTCGGCCAGCGTTTTGTACAGGTAGGAGACATTGTCGTGTTCGTCGGCGTGGCCTGCTTTTGCCAGACCTTCTACCATGCTTCCCCGGGTCTGGTTATACAGCTTTTGCGGATTGAGCATGGCCAGACCATTCACGTGCGAGCCTTTGAGTGCGAGGCTAAGTGTATCGTCGACCTCGATGACACGGTGAGGCTGGCAAGCATCTGCACCCGAACAACTGGCATCCAGATACCGCCCAAGCCAGCCAGTAGCCACATATTTGTCGGAATCACTGGCGGTTTGCCAGATGTCCTTCGATCGAAAATGGGACCGATCTGGATTTGGATAGCCAACGTTGTTGATGACCGTTACCAGTCCATCATCGTATAATGATTTCAGCGATTCAAGCGCCGGGTTGAAGCCTACTTCGTCGTTGAGCGTCAGAACCTTGTCGCGCGGGATCGCTAGCGTTGGTCGCTCCCGGTAATAAATATCGTTCCGGTAGGGGACAACCGTATTTAACCCATCATTGCCGCCTGATAGCTGCACAATAACGAGTGTTTTACCCGTTGCCGGGGCCATGCCCATCTGGTTGAGTTCGTAGGCCTTCAGGAAGTGCGGAATCAGCATGGTCCCCGCGGTGGTAAGGGCTGATCTCTTTAAAAAGTCTCTGCGTTGCATGGAATAGGAAGAGTAAGCGAGTGAAGATGCGAACGAGTGAATAAGTGGCTGTTGAAGATCACTCCTTCGCTCGTTCACCCATTCACCCTTTGTTAACTAACACAGTTGGTATTCGGGGAGGGCCATGATGGTGGCCGTCAGTATTTTTAGCTGGTCGCTTCGGTTGCTGTCTGGCTTGAGTCGTTTCATAACCGTGGCGCGTTGTGCAGTACCGAGGGGTTGTTGCAGCAGGTAAGCTGCCAGTTCGTCGGGTAATTTCTCGGTGCTGACACTGGCGAATGCGGCCTCAAATGCGTTCCAGTCGGCCGAAGCCTGCATGGAGCCCTTGCCCCGTTTCGACAGTAATTCGGTATTTACATCACCATCCTCTTTGGGTTTGATGTTCACCTGACCAGCCTGTAGCAGCAAATCGGGCAATTTCATGCGAAACAGCAGGCTTGAACTGTCGATCCAGTTTCGGCCACCCGGCCAGCCAGCCACATTGGGCGGATAGAGCAGTACCTGACCAAGCGTTCGCTGGATGAAGATCAATGATTGCTTTTGCTCAAACTGCAGGCCGAGCGATTGCTCAATACCAGCCACCAGCTCAACAGGCGATTTTATCCGGGTGCCTACAACAGCGGGCTCATAGAACCAGTCGGCGGTCAGGATAGTCTCCAGCAGATCGGCAATGTTATAGCCTTTGCTATAGAACCGGTCGGCGAGGGTATTGATCCGGTTTCTGGCCGTTGAATCAGTGGCCTGATCATCCACCAGAAATCGGTAAATCTTTGACGTAACAAACCGGGCCGTCTGCTTTCGCTCCAGCAATAATCGGATCACGTCATCGCCAACGAACGTACCTGACTGACCAAAAATCGTTTTTAGGCCATCATCGTGCTGGTTTTTTCGGAACGTGAATTCACCATCAATAGTAAATCCCCAGCCAGTGAAGGCTCTGGCGGCGTCTTTCACATCCGCCTCCGTGTAATTGGCCGTTGAGCCATCGGTGCGCCCGAGCGTAAATAATTCCATCACCTCACGGGCGAAATTCTCGTTCGGTGCATTTTTGCGGTTCTGCTGATTATTTAAAAACTGAAGCATGGCGGGCTCCTTGGAAACCGCCATCAGCAGTTCGCCGAACGTACCCAGTGCATGCTGCCGGATCGTATTCAGGTAGTGCTGAACAGCAACCGGATTCAGCACCCGACAGGCAAAATGTCCGTGCCAGAACAGTGCCATTTTCTCCCGCAATACATCCTGATTTGTGCCCATGCGTTGCACCCAAAGCACATTCAGATCCCGGATGTGTTCCGTGTTCTCTTTGAGGCGCTGTTTCAGCATGTTCCGATCGATCATCCCGGTTCTGGCCATACCCCGCAACTCTTTACGATCAACCACTTGTGCGGGTTCTACCACTGTAAGCGGAGCGAAGGGAATCTCGCTGTTGAGCAGGTCACGCACCACTTTTCTGATCGGGCGATGACTCTCACGTTGGGCCAGAGCGGGTGTTGCGCCAAAACCGGCTCGCCAATAAAGGTGCTGTATTTGCTGTTGTTTGCTGATCGGACGCATGCTGATAGCGATAGACTGATTGACTGAGAATCTAGATTTTCCGGAAGCATTTCCACGCAACGGTAGTCAATGCCCCCGGAAAAGAATATACTGGTTACCGTAAACGGTAGACTCGCCGAGGGGCTACATATACTCGACGGGGAGCTGTGTAGATAACCCGGCGGGGGGCTACATAAACCGGACGAGGAGCAACGTATACTGGCCTGGGCGCCACATAGACTGGTCTGGGAGCAACGTACACCGGGCGTGGCGCCACATAGACTGGCCTCGGTGCCACATACACAACCGGCCGTGGCCGTTCTCTGAAACGAAGGCGTTGTGCGTCAGCGGATTGATTGACAAATAAACAAAAACCTAGGAAAAGGAACAGGGCATTTTTTGCAGTTTTCATGAGCTTTTGAGCGTTAACGTTGTGAGTTGGAATCTGCTGCCAATAGCGAGTTCGTTCTACTGGGTTGCTGTATTAAGACAGAGCTGGCCAGACGAAGTTTAACCGACACTTACCACTAAAATGCCAACGCGTCGAGAAACTTGCGGGCTGTCTGAAAAATTTCTGTCAGCAGCAGCAAAGCCATTTCTGAAAATAATTGGCGCTATACCGCAAGTTTTTATCCCAACCTGCATTTATTCATTTGTAGCCAGTCAATACCCGTTTGGACGTACCTGAACTCATTTCCGGATTACAGCGGGGCGACCCCGGTGCCTTTCGGCAGTTGGTCGAGACGTATCAGCAGCGTGTGTATAATACGGTGCTGACGATTGTCAGGCAGCCCGAAGATGCGGAGGATGTGGCGCAGGAGGTATTTATACAGGTGGTTGAGTCAATACAATCGTTTGGGGGAGATGGTAAACTGACCGCCTGGATATACCGGATTGCCACCACGAAAGCGCTGGAAGCATACCGGAAAAAGCACGCCCGTAAACGGTTCGCTTTCGTCATGTCTCTGTTCTCAACGGATGACCAGGCGGGGCTGAACGACAGGTTGCATCCAGTCGATTTTGTTCATCCGGGCGTGAAGCTGGAGCAGCAGGAACGATCGAAAGTGCTGTTTGCGGCCATTGCCCGGTTACCCGATCAGCAGAAGATAGCGTTCACACTGCATCAACTTGAGGGGCTTAGTTATCAGGAGATTACGGAGGTGATGCAGGTATCGTTGTCATCGGTTGAATCACTGATGCACCGGGCAAAGGTCAACCTGCGAAAATGGTTACGCGCCTACTACGATGCAGACAAAGCCTAACGATTGTGGAGTAAGATTTCGGATATAAATGTCTGGTAGCCAGCCGTTTCTGGCGACGATAGCACACAATGAGAACGAATCAGTCTAGTCAAGAAGAAGTCGAAAAGACACTTCAATCAATAACGGGGATTGAGCGGGCCAGCCCGAACCCATTTTTTCTGACTCGGGTAGAAGCCAGACTGGCGGCCAGGCGAAGCGCTCCCGGAGTGACCACACCCTGGGCGTTTCGGCCCGTGTGGGTGGCTGCCTCGCTGGGGCTGGCCTTAATGCTGAACGTGTCGGCGGTGATGTATGCCCGGGAGGCGTTGACGCAGGATGACCAGGAGCAGGAAACGGTGAGTCTTTCGGCCGAATGGGGATTTGATGCTACCGTCATGGATTGGTAAGTAGATGGAAACAAATCGAAAATTTTACTGGCTTTGGGCGGCAATTGGGCTGTTACTCTGCTTAAACCTCCTAACTGTTGGTTGGGTAATGCGGCGAACCAACACCCTACGCGCCAACCGGCAATTATCGGAAGGGCTGCTGGTTCGGCGGCTGGGGTTCTCTCCCGAGCAGATGAAACAATACCGACAGAGCCGACTACACTTTCGCCAACAGGTGAAACCCCACGAAGACAGCCTGCGCACCCTGAGAACGGGCATGCTCGACCGGGTGAAAGACTCGCTGGTGACCGACGACGAACTGACCCGAATGGCTGATGCGATGTATAACCAGAACAGACAGATCACGCGAATTCGGTTTCGACACTGGCAGCAGGTACGTTCTCTTTGTTTACCCGACCAGCAGGCTACCTTCGATCAGCTGATCCGCCAAATTGGCCAGGGTATGAACAATCCGGGCCTTCGTGGGAGAGTGCAACAGCGAATGAGCGAAAAAGAGCGGTGAACAGCGCAAGTTTTTGCCGGCATTCGCATTGATAAGGCTATCGGGCGCTTGTTGGCGCGCCGTTTTGTACACCAACTACAACTAATACCACAATGAAAACCAATCTTTTGCTGGCGGCACTTGTCAGCGCGTTTGTATCGGTTCAGGCAGTTGCCCAAACAACAACCGAAGATCCCAATCGAGCTGAACGTCGGGGACGAATGGCTGCCAGTACGCCTGAACAACGGGCTGAACGTCAGACCGCCCAAATGAAGAAGCAATTGACGCTCACGGCCGAGCAGGAAACGGCTGTTGCAGCCATCAACCTGAAATACGCCCAGCAGGCTCAGAAATTGATGACCAATGGTGACCGTGACCGGGAAACCCTTAAACAGGCTCGCGATGTGATGCAGGGTAAAGACGGTGAGCTGAAAGCGGTGTTAAGCAAAGAGCAGTATCAGCAGTACGAAACCATGCGCGATGAACAGCGCAACCGGATGCGGGAAGGCCGTGGCCCACGAAACAATCGCTAGCGTGTTTTGCGACCAATAAAAAAAGGGTATCCAAACCAGCTGGATACCCTTTTTTATGCCCCTGAATGCCTGTATCCTGAATTTTTGGCTGCTGTTTGTGAGCTATAAATACAGGCAATGCTGGCAACAGTACCTTTGCCGTTCTTATAACGAATAGGCAGCCAGTATACAGTAACGAGTAAACAGATGATCATCAAAGAAGTGACCCCTTCTGATTTTCAGGAATGGTTTGATTTAGCACGTGAGTTATGGCCAGATTACGAAACGGATGAGATGACAGACGCGCTGACGGGCATTCAGCAATCACCCATCGAATCTGCTTTTCTGTTGCGGAATGACCAGAAGCTGGCTATTGGTTTTATCAACCTGTCGCTTCGCTACGACTACGTACCTGGCGCCACCAAACGACCTGTGGCTTACGTTGAAGGCGTGTTTGTACGGGCCGATTTTCGTCAGCAAGGGTACGGCAGACAGCTGATCCTGCATGCCGAAGAATGGGCCAGGTATCAAGGCTGCTCCGAACTTGCCTCCGACGTGCTACTGGATAATGTGGCTAGCCAGGCATTTCACCGGCATGTCGGTTTTGACGAAGCCGAGCGCGTTGTCAGCTTCATCAAATCGGTGTAGTAATCCAGTGAGCGTTAGACTCATTGACTACAAACGTTGCCTAAGCGCGTTTCAAGGGCGAATCTTTCTCCTTAGCCAGCGTATTGTAGGTTAGTTTGTCAACAAGACCTGGTAGTAGTTTATTGAGGAAAACGGTCAGTTTTCCCTGGCCTGTCAGGATCAACTCCCGCTTGCGTTGTTGTACAGCCTTGAGAATATGTTCGGCGCATTCATCTGAGCTCATCATCGAACCCTCTTCCCGCATGGTATCCCCCGTTGAATTGCCCTGACTATCGAGTGCCGAGAACCGGATATTCGACGCGGTAAAACCCGGGCAGGCCGTCAGTACATGAACACCCGAATAGCGAAGCTCAATGCGAATAGCTTCCAGGAAACCATTCATGGCGAACTTCGAGGCTGAATAGCCCGACCGAACCGGTAAGCCTTTGTAGCCGGCAATCGACGAGATACCCACTACCGACCCTTTCGTTTTCATGATGTGTGGCAGCGCATACCGTGTGGCGTAGACCGTTCCCATGAAGTTGATATCCATCACTTTACGAATAACCTCCGGGTCAGCGTCAACAAACATCGAGCGCATGCTAATACCCGCGTTATTGATGAGAATGTCGATGCGGCCAAAGCGAGCGACGGTTTCATCCATTAGCCGCTTCATGTCTGCTTCAACGCTCACGTCGGCCACAACAGGCAGGTTCGTGATGCCAGCGGCCGTGAGAGCGTCGGCTGTGCTCGTCAGAGTGTCTGCCTTACGGCCACAAAAAACAATAGCGGCGCCGGTCCGCCCGAAAGCAAAAGCAAGAGATTGCCCAATGCCCGAGGAGGCGCCGGTAATCACAACAACAGATTGGTTCATGGAGCAAAAGTAAAGGAGTTTTCTGTTTACAGTCTACTGTTCACTGTTGCTTCGCCTGCTATCATTACATCATATAAGCAGCGCAACAGTAAACGGCAGACTGTAAACAGAAAACTCCTTATTGTTTCAGCGCTTCAATCACCAGCGTTATTTCTTCGGCGGTGGCATCGGCGTTGCCGGAATAGCCAAGACTGCGGTAACGTACCCGGCCGTTGGGGCCAATGATCACTTTGGTCGGAATCCCCTGTACACCGTATGATTCAGATACTTTCTTGGTGACATCGAGTGGCACCACGCCCGTGTAGGGCTGTTTCTCGATAAAGGAACGTACCCGGCTAACAGGGCCACCCTCGCGGGTATTCACGAACAGAAACTGAACGTTGGGATCGTTTTTGAAATGGTCGCGGGCTTTGCGCATAGCCGGAAAGGAAGCAATACAAGGGCCACACCAGGTGGCCCAGAAATCGAGCACAACCACTTTGCCCCGAAGTGAAGCAAGTGACACTGTGTTGCCATCCAGCGTTGTCAGAGTAAAGTTCGGTGCAGGCTCGTTCACAAACGATTCAGCCAGTTCGGCCCGGCGGTCGGCTCGGTAATTAACTTCCAGACCGGCCAGATACGTATCGGCTTTGGCGGCACTGCCCAATTGCTTGATCTGCCAGTTCCGCAGGGTGGAGCGAAGTTGAGGTGTTACACGGCCAACCCGAACGACAGCTTCAACGTAAGGAAGAACAGAATCAGCCCGATTGGCGCGAATGCCACAGGCCAGGATGCGTTCGTTGATACGTGGTTCGGTCGTTTCTGCTGCCAGCCCATCCTGTGCCTGCCGGTAAGTGGCGAGGGCAGCACCCAGCCGGTTCTGCCGGTCAAACGCATAGGCCAACGTAGACTGATAGGCCTTCAGTGTAGCCACGCGGTCAACCGGATCGTTTTTGGGTTGGGTACGTTGTTGCAGTGCGGCAATAGCCCGACTGGCCAGCCAGTCTGTTTGTGGAATGCCATGCCCTTCGTCTGTCATTTGTTGGGCAAAGCTGTGCAGCAACGCTGGGTCAGTGTCTTTAAGGCTCTGCTGCGCCAGAAAGGCGTTCAATTCCCGAAACTGACCGGCTTTGAAATATGCTTCGGCCAGCGAGCTCACCAGCATAGAGCGATACGCTGATGCAGGGAACGTCTGCGTGAACGAGGTGTAATCGGTTAATTTTTTAGCCAGGTTCGTTTCAGCCCGAACGGCACCAGCCTGTGCTCTCTGAGCGGCATCGCCGGTAGGGTCAACGGTCTTGATGCGGTCACGTACAGCCAGCGCCAACTTGGGTTCGTTCAACTGCTCGTACAGGCGGGCGGCGTTGTTTAGATCGTCGGGGGTAGGGGCGGGCTTACGGCTTTTCAGGTACGTATCGATATTGGCCAGGGCCGTTTTCTTCGCGTTGGGTTTTTGCTGCTTAATCTGGGCATCAATCAGATCGGCCCAATACTGTGGACGGTTGGCAGGAAACTGTTGGATCTCCTGCTCATACTGCTGAACGGCCCAGTTCCAGTCGGGCTTCACGTCCAACGCGTATGGAAACGCCGTTCTGATCAACACGGAGGCCTGTCCGCCGAGGGCGTGCGGCTGCAGCGAACCGGTCGAATCGTACACCAGAACCGGGTAAAAATGATTGGTGTTATGATCGATCAGTTTCGGATTTGCTTTACTCTGAAAGGCAAAGAGCAAGCCCGAAACTGTGTTTTTGGGTAGCTTTAATTCGCCCACTACGTCATTTCCCTGCCTAATTGCCGTGGCCGTAGTAGGCTGGCTCAGTCGCATCGTTGCGGGCCCCGCGTATCGAACGTACCTGCCTTCTATCACCGTCTGGTTGACCAGTGAGGCAGCAGGCGTATAGGTGAACGAAACAACGTCACCCGGCTTTGGGTGCCTGGGAACGTACCTGAATTGTTGAGCCGAGAGGGCCGACGAAATAAAAAGAAGAAAGACGTGTAAGGAATAACGCATCCTGAAAGATACTGGACAGTGAGTAAACTAAATGACGAATGGCGCTGCTAATCTACCCATTCGGTAGGCCAGCAACGCCATTCGTCTTTGTTTTCCTATGCAATTAAGGCCTAGTAGGCCCGTGCAAATACAACGCGTTTATTCGACGGTTTACCTGTGAAGATGCACGTGCCGGCTTCTTCAGGGGCGTCTAGCGGAATGCAGCGAATAGTTGCCTTTGTAGCGTCCTTAATGGCGTCTTCCGTCTCCGGGGTGCCATCCCAGTGGGCCATAATGAAGCCGCCTTTCTCGATCTGCTCTTTAAACTGATCAAACGTATCAACATAGAACGTATTAGCTTCCCGGAAAGCCAGCGCTTTCTGATAAATCGATCGCTGAATGTCGTCGAGCAGTGCGCTGATGTGCTCAGTCAGGCCATCGAACGAGACGGTTTCTTTTGTTTTCAGGTCGCGACGGGCAATTTCAACAGTGCCGTTTTCCAGATCACGCGCCCCCATTGCCAGGCGGACAGGCACACCGCGAAGTTCATACTCCGCAAATTTCCAACCGGGCTTGTTGGCATCCGAGTTATCGTACTTTACGGAGATACCCGCTTTCTTAAGCTCGGCCATCAACGGTTTTACCTTGTCGGTGATGGCATCCAGTTGTTCGTCAGACCGGTAAATTGGCACGATAACGACCTGAATCGGTGCCAGTTTAGGGGGGATAACGAGCCCGGCATCGTCCGAATGGGCCATGACGAGTGCACCCATCATCCGGGTCGACAGGCCCCACGACGTGCCCCATACATACTCGAGCGTGTTCTGCTTATTCAGGAATTGTACGTCAAACGCTTTAGCAAAATTCTGCCCCAGAAAATGCGACGTACCTGCCTGAAGTGCTTTGCCATCCTGCATCATGGCTTCGATGCAGAGCGTATCATCGGCACCAGCGAAGCGTTCGTTAGCCGATTTGGTCCCGCGAATAACGGGCATGGCCATCCATTCTTCGGCGAAGGTGGCGTAGACCTCCAGCATCTGACGGGTTTCTTCCCGTGCTTCCTTCTCGGTAGAGTGAGCAGTGTGGCCCTCCTGCCAAAGGAATTCGGCGGTGCGCAGAAACAAACGGGTTCGCATTTCCCAGCGCACAACGTTCGCCCACTGGTTGATCAGCAGTGGCAGATCGCGGTAGCTTTGAATCCAGTTTTTGTAGGTACTCCAGATAACGGTTTCTGATGTTGGCCGTACGATCAGTTCTTCTTCAAGTTTAGCATCTGGGTCAACAATGATTCCAGAGCCATCTTCGGCGTTTTTGAGGCGATAGTGGGTCACTACTGCGCACTCCTTGGCGAAGCCCGCCACGTGCGACGCTTCCTTGCTTAGATACGATTTAGGAATGAACAGCGGGAAGTAGGCATTCTGGTGACCAGTCTCCTTGAACATATCATCAAGAGCCCGTTGCATCTTCTCCCAGATTGAAAAACCGTAGGGTTTAATGACCATACAGCCTCGTACGGCTGAGTTTTCGGCCAAATCAGCCCGTTTAACCAGTTCGTTATACCATTCCGAGTAATCCTCGGCCCGCGTAGGTAATGCTTTTGCCATTATTTATCAGTTTACTGTTTACCGTTCGCTGTTTTCTGTTGCTTCGTTACATCACATTATTCGGTGGTCAGCAGCGCAACAGAAAACAGCGAACGGTAAACAGTAAACTTTTTATTAGTAGATTAAACCTTGATTAGTTACCCGTGTCTAAGTAGAGAAAGGGCTTGCAAAGATAGGTTTTAATCCTATTTTTGTAATCAAACCGCCACCATTCTGGTTATAATGGCAGGTATGTATACCTTCTTTCTGCTTAACCCTTTACAGACACTATAAACGCTTGTTTGTATGAAACTTAATAATACATGGCAGTACCTGGCAGTTGTTGCCATGCTTGGTATGGGAGCATGTAGCTCCAGCCGTCAGGCTGCTCAGAATGCCGGCGAGGTCGATGATCTGTACGGCAATTCTGGTGATGCGGCCGTGTATGCGGGCGACGACCGGAAAACAACGCAGCAGGATGTTCGGCAGGCCTCACGGCTCGACCGCCGCCAGTTGCAGCAACGTGGCACGAACCTGAACCCTGATTATTCAGACCCTCAGCAGAATGCTACCGGAACTGACGCTGATTATTATACCGAACTCAGTGCCCGCCAGGTACAGCGTGGTATCTCGCCTGATCCGGGTTGGGGTGCAACAGATGCGTATGCCAGTGGCTACGCCAACGGGTACAATCAGGGCCTGTATGGTGCTAATAGCTGGAACCGTTGGGGAATGAGTAACGTCGGTTTATTAGGCGGTATCAGTCTCGGACTAGGCATCGGTTCAGGATTTGGCTACAGCCCGTTCGGATATAGCTCATTCGGTTACAGTCCGTTTGGCTACAGCCCATTCGGCTACGGTGGTTATAACCCCTATGCATATGGTGGCGGTTTTTATGACCCCTTCTACAGTTCATATGGCTTCGGTGGTTACGGCTACAGCCCATTCGGCTTTGGTGGTTACGGCTATAATCCATACGCTTATGGTGGCTACTATGGTGGTACAACGGTGATTAACAACAACTATATCACCGGCGCAGACCCGTATCGTAACAACCGTACGTATGGCCCGCGCGGTAGCAGCACATCGGCCCGTTACAGCGGCGACTTCAACAACACGGCACCAAGTTATAATGGTGGCCGCCGGACAGGAAGCTACGGTTCTGCCTACAACAACTCAACTACCAGCGACGGGACATACTACAGTGCTCCGAACTCGGGCCGTGGGTCGAGCCGTGGTGCCGGATCATACAGCAGTGGATCTGTAACGCCAAGTGGTGGACGTACCTACGGCAATTCGTCGGGAAGCTACACACCGGCAACAGGTTCTGCTTCGTCAGGTTCGTACTACGAACGTCCATCACGTGGCGGTTCCTACTCGCAGCCTTACAGCAGCGGAGGCAGCAGCAGCCGCGGTAACTACTCGCAGCCAAGTCAGCAGGCACAACAGTCATATTCGCGGCCAAGTCAGCCATCATATCAGCAAAGCCAGCCTGCCTATCAGCAGCCAAGCCGTAGCTATAGCACTCCTACGCCAAGTTATAGTGCACCAAGCTATAGCGCACCGAGCAATTCGGGTGGTGGCGGTGGCGGGAGCTACTCGAGTGGCGGTGGCAGCTCACGTGGCCCAAGATAAGCCAGCTTAAAAAAATCAGTGAATAATCCCCGTTGGAAAGACTTCTGACGGGGATTATTTGTTATTAGAAGACTGAATGCCGGATTGTCCTGTTTTTAACGTTAAACCATCGATGGGTTTTCTGTTCTAAGCATTAAACCACGATAACGTGTGGCACAACGGGCTTCCATTCACCTTATCTTTTTCCTATACGCACATGAAACGCTTTTTAGCTGGTCTTTTGCTGGCTCTCCCTACTTCATCGCTTCTGGCACAGGGGAGCGCAGCTGAATACGCCGATGATGCCTTTCGGTACAATGATTTTGTTCAACAGGGTTCTGCCCGTTTCCGGGGTGTTGGCGGCAATCAGGTAGCCCTCGGCGGCGATGCCAGCAACATTGCCGGGAACCCGGCCGGTTTGGGGTTCTATAACCGCTCTGAAATTACTTTCAGCCCATCGATCAATCTGACATCGGCCCGAAGCGGATTTTTGGGAAGTACTGTCGACGCCAGCAAGACGAATTTCAATATTGGCCAGCTTAGTCTGGTATTTGCAGGTGAGCCATCACGCAACAGCCGGTGGCGGCGGTCGTCGTTCGGGATTTCTTATTCGCAGTCACTAAATTTCTCCAGTACGTCAGACGCCCAGGGACGAAATAACAACACCAATTCCACCTTTCTGAATGAATACATTCCGGGTCTGAACTCTGGTGCTCCCGGAAGCGTGAAAGAACGTGCGCTCTCCGATGATTTCACCGTAAACACGGCGCGTACGCCTGAAGCAGCCCTGTATGGCCTCTTTCTAGTCAACCCCACCGTATATGGTGCAACTTCGACTAATCCGAATGGCACGATTGATACGAACGGATCGCCTTTTTACCGGTTAGATCCAACATTACCGCTAAATCAACGCGCAACGTCGAACCAGTCGGGCGCAAACTCTCAATGGACGTTTGCTTACGGTAGTAATTTTGACGATAAGCTGTATCTGGGTATTTCGGCCAACATTTCTCGAATTCGCTATGATTCTGAGAATACAATTCGCGAAGCTCCGGTTAACGGGCAATTTGATAACTACGGACGCACTAATAACCTGGCCGTTACGGGTACTGGATTTGGCCTTACGGTTGGGGCAATCTACCGGCCTGTGCAGAGTTTTCAGATCGGTGCCAGCGCTTCTTCGCCCACCTTCTTTAGCATGAAGGAAACCTTCCAGCAAACGTTTTTTGCTTTTGGCCGCAGCTCTCAACTGGTCAGAGATCTAACAGTTAACAGCGTGGCGGTCGACCCCAATGATTTTAATTACTCGATGACAACGCCATTCCGGGCATCGGGCGGCTTTACGTATTTCCTGGGCGGCGGTAAATTGGGCTTCCTGACTGCCACGGCCGATTACGTAGGCTATGGCGGGATGCGAATCGGTACTGACGCGTTCAACTCGACGCAGAGCAACACGGATTTTAAGAATGATGTAACCTCCGAAGTGAAAAACACTTACCAGAATGTAGTAAACGTTCGGGCTGGTGCTGAAATTCGGGCAAACATGTTCCGGATTCGTGGCGGCGTGGCGTACCTGCCTTCAGCCTACCGCATTGATCTGGATCGGGTAAGCGCTGATTCACGCTCGCGGGTACTCTTCTCGGGTGGTGTAGGTGTACGTACCGACCGTTTTTCGTTCGATCTGTCAGGGTCATACTACAATCAGAAAACAGGCCTTTCGCCTTATATACTGAGTGATTCCGATACGCCAACTGTTTCTACAACAACGCAGCGGGTCAATGCTATGGCCTCGGTTGGGTTCTTCTTTTAACTGCACCGACTCCCCGTTTGCCAGTAGCCTCGCCAAAGCCTGCTCCTCTTAACCGACGAGCAGGCTTTGTCATACCAATAGGGCAGTGGCAACGGGGCTTAGTCGTACGGTAAAGAAGGGAGAAAATGTTCGGAAGGGTTGGTATCTATAGAAAACCAATTGGCTAACTTGGCTACTAAACACGTGTTGCACGAATTTCACCCTTATGAACCTGTCTACGGAGACCAAGCGGGCCGTTCAGATCGCCCAGGCCCTGGTGCATGAACATCGTCACGATGCCATTGCTCCCCCACATCTACTTCTGGGCCTGCTCCATAACGATGTTGGGCTGGCATCATGGCTGGTGGCCCTGGATAAGGATATCTACTTTCTGCGCGACTGGGCCGAGTACCGCCTTGAATTGCTGCCTAAAGCGACCAAAAACGTGTCGCTGCCCGCTTCTGATGCAGCTACGTCGCAGGCCATGCAACTGGCAGATCTGATTGCCACGCAGATGGAAAGTATGCAGATCGAACCGGCGTATGTGCTGGCTGCTCTGTTAAAACCAAGTGTGGCCTTCTCGGCTGAGCAGTTGAAGTCGTTACCCATTTCGCAGAAAGAGGTGCTCGATGCCCTGCAGGATGAACACCTGGTTGAAAAGGACATGTCGCCGTTAACGGGCGATAACAGACAGGCAGCCAGCTCAGGTACGTCTCCCGGAACAGATGCTGATTCAGGTGAGTCTGCCTTAGCCCGGTTTTGCGAAAATAAGACCAATCAGGCCCGCGAAGGAAAACTTGACCCGATTGTTGGCCGGGACCGTGAACTCCGTCTCATGCTGGAGATACTTCTGCGTCGGACCAAACCCAATGTCATGCTGGTCGGGGAGCCGGGAGTAGGCAAAACGGCGCTGGTCGATGGATTCGCGCAGGCAATTGTGGCCGGTACCGTTCCGGGTGGTTTGCAGGTGGCTGAGCTGTATGAACTTGACCTAGGCTCGCTGGTGGCAGGTGCCTCCTATAAAGGTGAAGTTGAAGACCGCTTGAAGAGTATTTTAAAAGAGGTAAAGCAACACGACAAAGCTGTATTGTTTATTGATGAGATTCACATGCTCCTGAATCCGAACGGCTCGGTAGGCGCTGGAGTATCACAGCTACTAAAGCCTGAACTGGCACGGGGAGAAATCACGGTAATTGGGGCTACTACGCTGGATGAATACCGACAATACGTGGAGAAAGATGAGGCGTTCAGTCGTCGGTTCGAGCAATTGCCTGTTCACGAGCCCACTACGGTTGCAGCCACCCGTATGGTGGAAACGCTGATACCCCGCTACGAGGCGCATCATAACCTGAAAACCGACGAAGGGGTTGCTGCTGAAGCCGTTCGGCTGGCGCAGCGCTATGTAAAAGATCGACGCCTGCCCGATGCCGCCGTTGATTTGCTCGACCGCACAATGGCGGCTATACGTACGATGGGCGATACGGCCACGCAGGATTTAGACGCTTTACGCACTCAGCTGGCGACGGCGAAGGAAAAAGTGGCCGCGTTTGACGATGAACGCCAGTTGGCTGAATACCAGTGGGTATTGCAACAACTTCAGCAGAAGGTAAGTCCGATTTTGCAGCAGCAGGTTAACGAAGATGGGGCAACAGATCGGGTACAGCCTGAGAAAATTGAAGTTCCTGAGGCACTATTTACATACCTGACTGAGCGCATCGACGAATTGATGCCGTTAGCTGGTTTACCGCACGAAACCGTTAGCAAACAGGATGTAGCCGCGATGGTGGCCGCTAAAACAGGTATTCCGATGGGGAAACTGCAAACCAACGAGCGTGATCGTCTCCTGAAAATGGACGAGGTAATACAGAAACGCGTTGTTGGGCAAGACCATGCCATTCATACGCTGACGGCTAGTATCCTTGAATCAAGAGCGGGTTTATCTGGTGGGAAACAGCCTACAGGCGCGTTCTTTCTGCTTGGGCCAACAGGTACGGGCAAAACAGAGCTGGCAAAAGCCCTGGCTGATTTTCTATTCAACGATGAGTCATTCCTGATCCGCTTCGATATGTCGGAGTTCAAGGAGGAACATTCGGCAGCGTTGCTGTACGGGGCACCTCCCGGGTACGTTGGTTATGAGCAAGGGGGCTTACTGGTTAATAAAATCCGGGAGAAACCGTATGCTGTGGTGCTCTTCGATGAGATTGAAAAAGCACACCCGTCGGTATTCGATATCTTCCTGCAAATCCTTGATGAAGGAAAACTTCACGACCGGCTGGGTAAAGAAGGCGACTTCACCAACGCAGTGGTGCTCTTCACCTCAAACATTGGTAGCGAATTTGTGGTGAAGCAGTTTGGTGAAGGTGTTATTCCCGCCGCCAACGATCTGATGGAAATCATGTCGCGGCACTTCAGACCGGAGTTCCTGGCCCGTTTGACCGAAATCGTGCCGTTTGCGCCCATCTCTGAGGCCAACGTAGCCAGGATATTCGACATTCATCTGCGCGGCTTAACCGAGCCACTTCGGCAGCAGGGTATCCGGCTGGAAATCAGTACCACGGCTCGTGACTTTCTGGCGCTTAGCGGGTTCACGCCTCGCTACGGAGCCCGTCCGCTCAAAGGTGTTATCCGAAGTCAGCTACGTCGTCCCATTTCGCGCATGATTATTTCGGGCGAAGTCAATAAAGGAGATACCATTCAGGTGGGCCTGACCGATGCCCGGGAGTTGACCTGGAATGTGATTTCAGATGTAGTAGCGGTTGAGGTACTTTAATAGAGGCCAGTGAAGGCTGCGGCTAAAGTCGAGCTAGGGTGTAAAACGCTGTCTCGGCTTTAGCTATGCGTTGAAATCTCTATTTTTAGCCATGAATTCACCAACTGTTACGCTGAATAATGGCGTTGAGATGCCCTTACTGGGGCTGGGCGTATACGCTCCCCAACATAACAACGAAGTTCAACAGGCAGTCGAAGATGCGCTGGCGTTGGGGTGCCGTTTGATCGACACCGCAGCGGGTTACGGGAACGAGCGCGAGGTAGCCAGGGCTATTGCAGCGAGCGGCCTGTCCCGGAACGAACTCTTTATTACTACCAAAGTAAAGAACGAGGATCAGGGGTACGAATCGACCCGACGTGCCTTCGACCGTAGTTTGGCGTTGTTGCAACTAGATACGGTCGATCTGTACCTGATCCACTGGCCAACCAGTCCTCATCGACTGGACACCTGGCGAGCGCTGGAAAGCCTGTATGCCGAGAGGCGCATTCGTGCCATTGGGGTATCCAATTATTACCAGTCTCACCTGCATGAACTGCTTGCTATCGCTACGATTACACCTGCCGTAAATCAGGTGGAATTTAGCCCCTATTGTTACCGCCCCGATGTCCTGACATTTTGCCGGGAAAAAGGTATTCAACTGGAAGGCTATGCGCCGCTAGTTCGGGGAATGAAACAAAACGACCCTAAACTAATGGCGATTGCTGAAAAATATGGCAAATCAAGCTATCAGGTCCTGGTGCGCTGGTCGCTGCAGCATAACGTAGTGACGATTCCAAAATCGGTGAAAAAAGAGCGGATTCAATCTAATTTCGACGTGCTCGACTTCGAACTGGCAACCGACGATTTTGAGACTATGAACACATGGTATGACAATACCCGGATTGCCGACGACCCATCCGATCTTGCGTAGTAATACCTGGTGAAAGAACATAGTCGAAGACGCCTGCATTCGGCCAGTTCACGAGTAGAGTCGACAGTAGTCCTTATTAACGGAATAAAGACCAGCGCATGGAATAGGCAGCCGCTTTCTGCTGTTGTGTTTCTATGAGAGACATTGCCCTTCTGGCCCTACGGCCGGTGATTCTAACAGAAACGACAACTGCCGGTCAAGCTGAATCATTTCAAAATCAGACACTTCGGCCAATTCTGAAACTACAGAACGACCTACTCCTGCGTCTGTTTCGGCATTACCTTGTTAAACGTAAGCAATTGGGGGCTGATTCCCGCTTTGGCAGGATGAGCCAGTCTGAACAGCATACCTATATCGATCATGCCATCCGGACCGATCTGAAATTCAGGAACCTGCTGATTGGAACCATTGTGGGGCAGTTTACCAGCGCTGAATTAGCTGTTTTCCTATCCGACGAGTCAGAACTGAGCCGCCGGCTGGGGAACATGCTTACACAACGAATACAGAGCCAACAGGCGCTACTACTGGCGATACAAGAATAGTTGCGCCTGTTGACTAGCCTTTATTCATCAAGGTATCGCTTCGTAATCGGCTGATACGAATCGATCCGGCGGTCGCGGAAATAGGGCCAGGTAGTCCGGTATTTTTCACCCGCCTCCAGGTCGATCTCTTGAACATGAACCACTTCCTGATCATGGGGGGCCAGATAGAGCAGAGTTCCGAACGGATTGGAAACAAAAGATCCACCCCAGAATTGCTGATCGGCCTCGCGGCCAACCCGGTTTACCGAAACGACGTGTAAGCCGTTGGCGATGGCATGGCTCCGTTGAATTGTTTGCCAGGCGTTATACTGCTCGGTATTCTGCGCTGGGTCAGGCTCGTTAGTATCCCAGCCAATTGCCGTTGGGTAAACCAGTAGATCGGCCCCCATCAGGGCGGTGATCCGGGCTGCCTCCGGGTACCACTGATCCCAGCAAATCAGCACACCAACGCGGGCAAACTTAGTATTGAATACTTTATAACCCAGATCGCCAGGAGTAAAGTAAAACTTCTCGTAATAGCCTGGATCGTCGGGAATGTGCATCTTCCTGTATTTTCCCAGGTACGTTCCGTCGGCATCGAGCACAGCCGTTGTGTTATGGTAAAGCCCCTGCGCCCGCTTCTCGAAGAGTGAAGCCACAATGACAACGCCCAGTTCAGCGGCCAGTGCACCCATCCGACTGGTCGTAGGGCCGGGAATTGCTTCGGCCAGACTGAAATTATGGTGATCTTCCACATCGCAGAAATAAAGCGATGTAAACAATTCCTGCAGGCAAACGATCTGCGCTCCCTTCTGTGCAGCTTCGCGAATACGTTCTTCTGCTTTCTGTATGTTGGCCTCGACATCGGCAGAGCAACTCATCTGTACCAGACCAATATTGACTTTTTTCGACATATATAGTGTCAACGCTTAAGCGTCGGCTTGGGCAGTTATGGACGGGCCTACACGCCTGTAGCAGGAGCGGAGACGCCCGCCTTGTTTGGCGTTACTCTGAAAACCGGAAACGTACCTGTCCTGTTCCTTTTTTCTATTCGATCAGGCTAGTAGTGCCGTTTCAGCAGCTTGCGCTTTGTCGGCCCCGAAACCCGCCAGCGTCTGATTCATGAACGCGACAATCTGGTCATTCATCAGGTTACCGATGCTGCCCTCGTGCGTGTGATGTAACTCACGGGGCGGCAGGTACGTATGCTCCGCGATCTCTTTGCCAACGGTTCGGTAGGCTTCGCGGAAAGGTACGCCACTCAACACCAGTTCATTAACGCGCTCGACACTGAACAGTAGATCGTATTTGCTGTCGTCGAGTAAATTTGGTTTAACCTGAATGTGTTCGAGCATAAAATCGGCAATGTCCAGGCAGTCGAGCAGATCGTCGAAGGCGGGCATCAGAACTTCTTTCAGTAACTGCATGTCGCGGTGATACCCGGAGGGGAGATTACTCATCACCAGCGTCACTTCCATAGGCAGCGCTTTCAGCCGGTTACACTTGCCCCGGAGCAATTCTGCCACGTCGGGGTTCTTCTTATGCGGCATGATGCTGCTGCCGGTTGTCAGGGCGTCGGGCAGGGTCAGGAAGGCGAAGTTCTGGCTGTTATACAGACACACATCCATAGCTAAACGTGCCAGGGTAGTGGCCACCGTTGCCAGGGCGTTCAGGGCGGTCTGTTCGGTTTTACCCCGGCTCATCTGAGCGTACACTACGTTAACATGAAGCCCTTCAAAACCAAGTAGTTCGGTAGTGAGCGTACGGTTCAGCGGAAACGATGAACCGTAGCCTGCACCTGAGCCCAGCGGATTGCGGTTGGCATACCGGTAGGCTGTCTGCAGGGTCAGCATATCGTCGGCCAGGGCTTCGGCATAGGCACCAAACCAAAGCCCAAACGACGACGGCATCGCAATTTGCAAGTGCGTATAACCGGGCAGCAGATCATTCTTATGTTCTTCCGACCGTTGGATGAGGCGATTAAATACGCGTTGGGTAGCCTCGGCTACCTGCCACAAGCGCGACCGGGTAAATAGCTTCAAATCAACCAATACCTGATCATTCCGCGACCGCCCCGAGTGAATCTTCTTACCCACATCGCCTAACGCCCGGGTGAGCATCAGTTCGACCTGCGAATGCACATCTTCAACGTCATCGTCAATCACAAACTCACCCGACTGCGTTTTAGGGTAAATGCGCTTCAGCTCGGCCGCAAGTTGTTGGTAGTCAGTAGGAGAGAGCAGGCCAATCGTTTCCAGCATCTGCGCGTGGGCGAGGTTACCCAGTACGTCGAACGGAGCAAGGTAAAGGTCCATTTCGCGGTCGCGACCAACGGTGAACCGATCAATTTCAGCGGCGGTTGATACGCCTTCTTTTTGCCAAAGCTTAGCCAACGAGTGTAAGAATCAAAAGAGTGAGAAAGCGGTTTAAACAGTTACGAAAACGCAACCAGGTACGCAAAATTAGGCACTCTTGGCTGCAAACACGTCTGCGCTCTTTCTTTCTTTCACTCTTTAAAGTGCAACATCACCCGTAACTTGCCGGTTCTTGAGTTAATTAATGCTCAACAAAGACTTATTAGCTATGCTGTACCCACTGACGTTCACGCCACTGTTTAAAGATAAAATCTGGGGCGGACACAAGATCAAATCTGTTCTCGGCAAAGAGTTTCCGACGGGGCCAGACGGACCCCTGCCCAATTGCGGTGAAACCTGGGAAATCTCGGGCGTTCCGGGCAACATATCTGTAGTAAAAGAAGGAACGCTCGTTGGCGAAAGCCTGCAGGCTGTGCTGGAGAGGTTTGGCCCTGAACTGGTTGGCAAACACGTATACGAGCGCTACGGAAACGAATTCCCACTCCTGGTAAAGTTCATCGATGCCAATGACGATCTGAGTATTCAGGTACACCCGAATGACGAACTGGCCCACAAGCGCCATAACAGCTTCGGGAAAACCGAGATGTGGTACATCATGCAGGCTGATCCCGGCGCTGCGTTAAATTCAGGTTTTAACCGGGAAGTCACGAAAGACGAATACGTAAACGCCGTTGCCGACAACACGATCACCGATATACTGAACATCGAAGAAGCACATCCCGGCGACGTCTTTTTCCTGCCTGCCGGTCGGGTACATTACATTGGTAAAGGGCTCCTGCTGGCCGAAATTCAGCAGACGTCTGATATTACGTACCGCATCTACGATTTCGACCGGAAAGACGATAAAGGCAACCTCCGTGAGTTGCACACCGAACTGGCTGTTGATGCTATCGATTATACCTATCATGCTGATTACAAGACGCATTACGAGCATAAGCTAAATGAAGGCGTCAACGCGGTGACGAGCGATTATTTCGTTACGAACGTGCTTCGTTTTAATGAAGAAGTGCTTCACGATTACACACACCTCGACTCATTTGTGATTTTGGTTTGCGTGGAAGGCTCCCTGACAATCCAGGCAACCGGCGGTTACTCGGTGGCGCTGAAAATGGGAGAATGCGCGCTCATTCCGGCTTCTGTGACATCCGTGACGCTTGTGCCAAACGGTAGTATGACAGTGCTTGAATCATATGTACCGTAGGTGAACATGAGGTTGGGCAAACGGCTCAAATCGCTAGCCACTTGTGCATAATCCGGTCATATGCATCAACACAGAAAACTAAACTGTGTTGACATGGCAAATTTCGATGACATTCTGTTTGCAGGCCGTAACCAGGCCTACGGAGCATTTGCGCTGCGGCAGGCGTATCGCCATACGCTTGCCCGCGCGCTAATGCTGGGTACGTTACTGTTTATCGGTGCCTTGCAGTTGCCCGCGTTATACAACTGGGTAAAGCCTGACAGGCAGGCCTACATGAAGGAGATTACGCTGGAGAACGTAGTGCAGGAAACGCCACCTGAAGAGAAAATCGTAGTTCCACCCAGGCAGGAGATTGCGCCTGTGGTGGCAACGGTGAAGAACATGGTGCCTGAGGTAGTTGCCGATGCGCCGGATGAAGACCCCCCGGTAGCCACCGTGGAGGAACTGGAACATGCCACGTCTGGACAGACAACGCAGGAAGGAACTGGTGAAGAAGAGTTGATTTTAATGCCTGACGCCCTGGCAGGGCCCAGCAGGGAGGAGGTGGCGGTGGAAACACCTGTAGCAAAGAATGAGGCTCCTTTTCTGGTAGTTGAGCAGATGCCTGACTTTCCGGGCGGCCAAACAGCCTTGCGTGATTTTCTGCAGCGGACGCTTCGTTACCCGGGGGCTGCGAGCAGCGCGGGCGTGTCGGGGCGGGTAGTGGTAACGTTTACCGTCAACTCAGATGGTACGTTAACCGACCTGAACGTATTGAAGGGGCTTGGGTTTGGGACAGACGAAGAAGCGTTACGTGTACTGAAAGCCATGCCGCGCTGGAAACCAGGCCGACAATCGGGTCGGCCGGTGCGAGTGCGCTTCACACTGCCAATCACGTTCTCGCTGGAATAGATCAGGAAAAGCGTTATGCCGAAAACTCACTTGAACGGATTTCCGGCATAACGCTTTTACATTTCACCTTCGACACCAAGGCCAAACAGGGCAAAATCATAGCGGACAGGATCGGTAGGATCAAAATCGCGGAGAACGTTGGTCAGGGCAACGGCGGCTTTCCAGTCTGTTTTGGGCGACTCGTCTTTCCTGATCGCCAACAGTCCCAGTTTTGCCGCAACGCGCCCCACATGTACGTCGATCGGAATAACAAGCTGATCGGGACGAATACGCTGCCATAGCCCGAAATCAACGCCCGCATCGTCTTTTCGGACCATCCACCGCAGAAACATGTTTAATCGTTTGCAGCCCGAGTTGCGGGCCGGAGTAGCAATATGCTTCCGGGTACGTTCCGGAAAAAACAATTCATGATCGCCAGATTGCCCACAAAAGCGATCGTGAAAAATTCGCAGATGCGGCTCAACGGTTCGGCTGTCTGCCTCGCCGACTGGCAGGAAAGCATCTTCCAGCGAATCGTGTTTCAGGTAATACTGTTTCAGGAAATGCAGAAAATACAGCGCGTCTGTTGCGTTGAAAGTGCGGTGTTTGAAGTTCAGAAACCGCCGGAGATCTGAGTCTTCATGATACCGTACGAAGTCGTAGGGTACACCTTCCATGAGGCTGATCAGCTCATTGGCTTTCTTTAGAATAACCGGTCGTTGCCCCCAGGCGAGTACCGCCGCCCAGAAGCCCATAATCTCGATGTCCTGCAGTCGGGTAAACCGATGGGGAATGCTGATCGGGTCACGGTCGATAAACGAAGGCTGATTGTACTGACAGGCTTTCCGGTCCAGAAGCTCCCGAATGTCGGCCACTGCGAACGTACCTGGCGCAAAAATGGATTGCTTCATCGGCTACGTCCTCCGCTGGCAATCCAGGCACCTGCCCGCGAAACCCCCGACAGAATGGCAAGTAATGAAGAGATCACAAAGGTGAAGGTGGCAATGAACGGATACGAGAGAATGAACAGCACATTGAAGGTTTTGAAACCGGCAGAAGCTCTCATCTTTGCATCCCGCTCCTTATGTCGACGGGCAACCCGCTCTTCTTTTGTTTCCATAACTTAACGTATTTCTGTTTACGATATAGGGTAAACAGAAGACTAATTTGAATAACTCACTTCAGCCCGAAAACGCTGCCCATTTGGCGAAAGTTTCTCAAATGCTCTGGCCGACAAGCGGATCAACACCTGATTATTGATACCGGTATCGGGTAGTTTGCCAATCACTTTTACGTAGAGGCTCTGGTTGGTGATATCGTTACGTACCTGCACCAGCGTACCTACTGGCGCTGTCCGGTGCAGAGCCAGATACTTGGTCGATGAATCGTTGCCCTCGATTAAATCAGCAAAGCCAACGTCTGACTTCATGTTGGTTTTACGCGTGTTGCTCACCGGCTCATTATCCGACCGAGGCTCGGTTGTTTTGGGACTAGTTACGGCACGTTCTGTTGGTTTTGCCTCCGGACTTTTTTCTGCAGGCTTGCTGTCTGCTGGTTTAGCTTCAGTTGGCTTGGCTTCGGTTGGTTTCGGTTTTGGTTTGGTACCTGGCGTGGGCAATGGGTCGGGCGTAATGATTGGCTTGGCTTCCAGCTTGGCTACTTCATTCTCAGCCGCTTTTGCCGATGTTGGTTTCGCTTTGGTGGTGCCGGCCTCTGCCTTCTTCGCGTCGAATGCTTTTTCTGATACAATCAGTGACTGACCTACCTGAATGCCATCGGCACCCAGGTCATTCCAGCGGCGAATGTCGGCCATGGTGACATTGTACCGAACAGCAAGGCTATACAGCGTCTGCCCAGACTCTACAACGTGAATCCCGGTTGAGGATGAGCCCGCCGGACGCGCCGATGCCGGTTTCTCCGTCAATTTTTCGGGTTTCGGCTTGACCTTAGAGTCTGGTTTAAGTGCGTTTTTTACATCGTCGGCGGTAAGTTCCTCTGCTTCTTTCGGGCTTTGTTGCTTCTCTTTCTCTGCTTTCTTCTGTGCTTTCTCCGCATCGCGCTGTTCTCTGCGCGAGAGCGTGACTTCGACAACCGGAACTCGAAGGAGCTGATCATAGCGCACACTGTTTTCGGTCAGATCAGGATTAGCCGATTTGATGGCGTCGACAGTTGAATTGTACCGACGGGCAACCGCGTAGAGGGTTTGTCCCTGATCCACGCGATGCAGTACAAAGCGCTTGCCATCCTTACGTTCAATGCCCACAGAATCAACAGGAAAGGAGGGGGGCGTGCTGCTGGCGTGGGTAGCGTGAGCCAAAAGAAGGAGGCTGGGTATAGCGAAGTTAATTAGGCGGTTCATGGTATCTGGGTGGGCTATAGTGCACAAAATTGCAGTAGGCCTTTAACGTAAAACTAAGGAGAAAAGCGCTCATATTTGCAAGAAAACGCCTTTATGGACATTCTTGGTATTATTCCCGCCCGGTATGCATCTACCCGATTTCCGGCTAAAGCACTTGTCGATATTAACGGTAAGAGTATGATTCAGCGGGTGTTTGAGCAGGCTCGGCAGGCAACATCGCTAACCGCCGTGGTCGTAGCAACCGACGATGTCCGGATTTTCGATCATGTTCGTACGTTTGGTGGTGAGGTTATTATGACGGGAACGCATCATCAAAGTGGCACAGACCGATGCCAGGAAGTGGTTGAGCAACTGGGCAGAACGTACCCATATGTGGTGAATATACAGGGCGACGAACCGTTCATTCAACCCCGGCAAATTGACCTGCTCACTTCTGTCCTCGACGGAGCTACGGAACTGGCTACCCTGGTGAAAGCTATTACCGATCCGGCAGTGCTGACGAATCCCAATTCGCCCAAAGTGGTGGTCAGTCAAACGGATGGCGTCCTGCGTGAAGCGTTATATTTCAGTCGCCAGCCGATTCCCTATCAGCGCAACCAGCCTGAGAACGTAGCCGCCTGGCTTCAGCAGCATACGTATTGGAAACACATTGGCCTGTATGCCTATCGAACCGATATTCTGGCGCAGATAACAAAGCTTCCGCCATCGCTGCTCGAACGCGCCGAAGCCCTGGAGCAGCTCCGCTGGCTCGAAAACGGCTACCGTATTCGCGTTGTTGAAACCGACCTGGAAAGCTACGGTATCGATTCGCCGGAAGATCTGGAGCAATTAAGAATGAAGAATTAAGAATGATTTTGGCGTAAGACATTCACCAGCAGAGCCATTTGTGCTTATTCATTCCCACTTGATATTGTATTGTCGTGTTGTTCCGAATCGCACCTACACCGTCTGGTTATCTGCATCTTGGTAATGCCGTGAACTTTGTGTTGACGTGGCTGGCTGCGCGACAACGGGGGGCAGAAATTCTGCTTCGGATCGATGATCTGGATGCCGACCGGAAACGTCCTGAATACGTCGATGATATCTTTCGGTCGATCGATTTCCTGGGTATTGATTATGATGTAGGCCCGGCATCGCCAGCTGATTTTGCCGCTAACTGGTCGCAGCGATGTCGGCTTGATTACTATTCGGATACGTTGAATCGACTCCGTGATGCAGGTACGTTGTATGCCTGCGGGCTGTCGAGGCGGGCATTGCAGGCGTATGGACCAACGTACCCAGCTGAAGGGAGGCAGCAGCAACTCGCACTAGATACCCCGAATGTGGCCTGGCGATTCCGTGCCGATGGAAATGGAGAAGCCGATTTCGTGGTTCGGCGGCGCGATGGTCTGCCGGCCTACCAACTAGCTTCACTGACTGACGATCAGTATTTTGGGGTAACGTACCTGATTCGTGGCCAGGATCTGATCGAATCGACCGATCGGCAGCGTCAACTGGCCGTCGCACTGGGCTGGACTGACTTTCTGCAGGCGCGTGTCTGGCATCACCCTCTCCTGTTGAGTAGTGAGGGGAAAAAACTGTCTAAATCGGCGGGCGATGGCTTTATCGCTGAAACGTCAATCCGGGCAATGCGTGAGCGGAGCAACGTACCTGAGATGGTATATCGGCAGGTGGCGCGGTTGTTGAAGGCGCCCGCCGAAGCAGAACACAGCCTGAAAGAACTATTGCTCTGGGGGATTCCAGACAACTTGTTCAGGTCCGTTCAGACTGTTAAACTATCATAAACGCGAACTGCGTGAACAGACCGGGTCGTTAGAAGTTAAATAGATGTAAGTTGAATGACGTTAAGAGTCATAAGTCTGGATAGTCGTGTCAGCACTTTTAACACGACATCCAGACTTATGACTCTTTTTCGATGACTTTTCAGACTACTAGTCCTTATGCAAAACTACACTATACTCTGGGCCGACGATGAAATCGATCTGCTGAAACCACATCTGCTTTTCCTGAAAAACAAAGGATACGACGTTACTCCCGTAAACTCGGGTGCCGATGCGCTTGACAAAGTCGAGAACGAAAAATACGACCTTGTGCTGCTCGATGAGATGATGCCCGGAATGACTGGCCTCGAGACGCTGGCGCAGATCAAGCAAATGCGGCCAAACCTGCCCGTGGTGATGGTGACCAAGAGTGAAGAGGAACACATTATGGAGGAAGCTATCGGATCAAAGATCGCCGACTACCTGATTAAGCCTATCAACCCCAGTCAGTTATTGTTGTCGTTGAAAAAGAACCTCGACAATAAGCGGCTGGTGACTGAACGCACCAACATTGGCTACCAACAGGATTTCCGGAATCTGGCCATGCAGTTTGGCGACCGGATGGACCATACCGAATGGGCTGATGTATATAAAAAGCTGATTTATTGGGAGCTTGAACTCGACAGCGCTCAGGATAACAGCATGATCGAGGTGCTGAACATGCAGAAAAGCGAAGCCAACTCGAACTTCTGTAAATTCATCATCGAGAATTACGAAGACTGGCTCAACGATCCGAAGATCGACAAGCCCGTGCTGTCGAATCAGTTGATGCGGAAAAAGGTATTTCCGCTCCTGAACACGACCGAGACAGGGCCGCCGAGCGCGCCATTGTTTTTCATTCTGGTTGATAACCTGCGCTACGATCAGTGGAAGGTCATTGAACCGATCATTGCTGATTTCTTCACTGTTCAGGAAGAATCATCGTACTATTCGATTCTGCCCACAACGACAAGCTTTGCCCGGAACTCGATTTTTTCGGGACTCATGCCGAGCGAAATGGAAAAGCAGCATCCGGATATCTGGGTAAACGACGACAACGAAGAAGCCGGCCTGAATAACCACGAAGATGAATTCCTGAAACGGCAGCTCGATAAAGCGCGGGTCAATATCAAAACATCATACAACAAGATTCTGAACGTTGGTCAGGGGAAGGCGCTGGTTGATAATGTCAACAACCTGATGCAAAACCAGTTGAACGTAGTTGTTTACAACTTTGTCGACATGTTGAGCCACGCCCGGACCGATATGGCGATGATCAAGGAGCTGGCTCCCGACGAGGCTGGCTACCGCAGCCTGACCCGGTCGTGGTTCCTGCACTCGCCCTTGTTTGAGCTGATCAAGAAGATTGCCGATAAAGGGGGCCGCCTCGTTATTACCACCGACCACGGTATGATTCGGGTACAGAAACCCGCCAAGATTGTGGGTTACCGGGAAACCAACACGAACCTGCGCTACAAACAAGGCAAAAACCTGGGCTTCGACGAAGACCATCTGTTTGTGGCCCGTAAACCGGAGCGCCTGTTCCTGCCCAAGCCAAACGTATCAACCGCATATGTGTTCACGACGGAGTATTACTTTTTCGCCTACCCGAACAACTACAATTATTACGTCAATTACTACCGCGATACCTTCCAGCACGGCGGTGTATCGCTCGAAGAAGTTATCATTCCATTCGTGTACCTGACGCCGAAAAAATAGTCAACGTACCTATAAAGTAAATAAGCCTGCTACAGTCCTGGCAGGCTTATTTACTTTATAGGTACGTTGACTGTTACAGTTTATTCAGTTCATCAAGGTCGGTCAGTAAGTTTCTGTATTCGCTTTTGTTGCGCGCAAGGATTTGGGCACGTATGTCCTTCGGAAATAACCGAGTTGATAACTCATCACCGTACCGACCAGTTGCTGTTGTGTCGCTAAGCTCCGATATTTCTGCTTCGAGAAGGGATCTCCGTCGCTGTGTAGCCTCTAGGGTTGATGCTTTCATAGAGCTAAACTGACCTGGCGAACTATGCGGTTTCAATTTCTTCAACGCAGCAAGTAGGATTGCATGATCGTACGATTTCGCCTCGATAAGCTGTTGAGCGAAATAGCTGATCTGTGCGAAGTCTGACCCCTCCAGGATGCCGTATTTGTTAAGCAATATTCTGGGATACAGCTGTTTGAAAACCGCTAATATGGGTTCGCCCCGGTAATGGCTGACAAACGATTTATACAGATCAATAGCCTCTGCAGTCGAGATGGCTGGCCCAAGCGTTGACTGAGGAACTGGAATAGGGTCCAGAATCATTAGCTGAGCAAGCAGAAGTTGATACGTATGTACACAGCTATTGCCCGCCGGATCTGCACAAAAATCCGAATTATCAATCGGTACCTCTCCGAACGATTTCCGAATCTCAACCCGTTCAGGATGATCAATAACCGGAAGATGAGGGCCCTTTTCGGCTGCTTGTTTGTCGGTGCAGGAGAAGCTTCCTGCTAACAGGGCAACAATTAGGTATACCTGTTTCATAGTACGTTTCTTTGCACGATGCTAAATCAGGAGGAATTCCATAGAGGAGTCGGCCTTAGTTAACTGGTTCCTGTTGCCACTGGGTAAGCCGGGTAACAATTGCCGCCATTGAGGATCGTTCATACTGCCTCAGTAACCGTCTATGTGATGCCGTAGCGTATGTATCCGGGTCGCCAGCGACAAATTCTTTCGGATTCAGGGCAATGAGCGACTGTAGACGAATCTTCTCCCGGTTTTGCCGCACAGCCTCCCGCTTTGCCGCCTCAAGCGTACTACACACCAGTGTTGCGTATGACTCGTTTGGTATATGGCCCTTCAAAATCGACAAAAGCTCAGTTCTCAGATCGAAATCAAGTGCATTCGAGTGGGCCATCTCCGTTGCGAAATAGGCAATTGCAGCATAGTCTCCACTCGTTTTGATCCCATACTTGTTTAGCAGGATTCGGGGATAGAGTTGCTGAAAAACAGCCAGAATAGGCTCTCCCTGATGACTACCTACAAAATCTTTGTACAACTTGGTTGCTTCGTCTGCGGAAACAGGCAAACGCGCTCCTGGCTGTGGGACCGGAACAGGGTCCAGATCATTCAACTCATGTTGCAGATTATCGAGTTCAATAACACAATCTACCGATTGCTCAGACTGGCAAAAGGCCGATGTGTTCACCCAAACATCGGATAAAGAGCGCCGGAGGGTGCCATCCTCTCCAAGCATTTTACGATCGATCAGCAACAGAATTTCCTCATCAGACGAGACCAATCGCCGGAGATGGCAGGCATCCGCACTTACAAAGACAGTAAGGAGAAGGAAGAAGCGAAGCATATAAGTGGTGTATTGTTTAGCCAACTATAAGCCGATGTGTCAGGCACCAACAAAACGTACCCGGTCAGATCACCGCCTGAAGGCTAACTGACGACCTGACTGGGTACGTTTTGTTGGT
Source organism: Fibrella forsythiae (assembly GCF_017353175.1). Classification (GTDB taxonomy): domain Bacteria; phylum Bacteroidota; class Bacteroidia; order Cytophagales; family Spirosomataceae; genus Fibrella; species Fibrella forsythiae. The sequence goes on from NZ_JAFMYW010000001.1 coordinate 106,214, forward strand.
GCTAATTCCGCAGAGAAGTTTACAAATTGCCTGCCGTTTCGAAAAGGGGGGCGTAGTCATCCGACAACGTACCTGCGATCTTCTGGATCTCGCCAGCTGTTACCATCTGGCTCAGAAGCTGCGCAAACTGGTGGGTATACCGCTTGCCTGTTTCGTCGTCAACGCCCGCCCGGTCTGCTACGCGCTCATAAAATTCAGTCAGCTTAAAACGCTCGCCCTGATCGCGCTCCTCCGGGCCAATTTCCCGGATAATGTCGAGAAGCTGAGCGGGGAGTTGCGCACCGAGGTTATCGGCAGCGTTACCGGCCAGGTGATCGGTCAGGGTGTGCAGGAAGGCCCGACTGATTGTCAGCACATCTGTTTCAGTGGTTACCCCAAGTTGCTCTTTTGCGGCGTGCACAAATTCTGGATACTGCATAATGTTGGTCGACTTTATAGGTTATTATACATCAACCCCACGGCCCGCAAAGGGTTTGCCCAAATGGCAGAAAAAAAAGCCCGTCAGCACATGCGTGCTGACGGGCTTCCAGGTACGTTCCAGACGGGCTTAGGCCAGACGGTTGATGCAGTTAAGGTCTTCGAACGCCGTTTTCAGCCGGGCGATCATTGACTCTTCACCCTTACGAAGCCATACGCGTGGATCGTAGTATTTTTTGTTCGGCGAATCTGGTCCTTCGGGGTTACCAAGCTGCGATTGCAGATAGCCTTCTTTCGACTTATAATAGTTCAGTACACCTTCCCAGGTAGACCACTGTACGTCGGTGTCGATGTTCATCTTCACAGCACCATACTGGATTGCCTCACGGATTTCGGCGCGTGTTGAGCCCGAACCACCGTGGAATACGAAGTTAACGGGCAGCGGGCCGGTGCCAAACTGCTCAACGATAAAGTCCTGTGAGTTTTTCAGGATGATCGGCGACAGTTTCACGTTACCTGGCTTGTATACACCGTGCACGTTACCGAATGCAGCGGCAATCGTGAAGTTGGGTGAGATTTTGCTCAGGTGCTCGTAGGCATAGGCTACTTCCGAAGGCTGCGTGTATAATTTCGAATCGTCAACGTCTGAATTATCAACGCCGTCTTCTTCGCCGCCCGTTACGCCCAGCTCAATCTCCAGCGTCATGCCCATCTTGGCCATCCGCTCAAAGTATTTGCACGAAATCTCGATGTTCTCTTCAATCGGCTCTTCCGACAGGTCGAGCATATGCGACGAGTACAGAGGCTTACCCGTTTGATCGAAGTGTTTTTCCGAAGCCGTCAGCAGGCCATCGATCCAGGGTAGGAGCTTCTTGGCGCAGTGGTCGGTGTGTAGGATGACGGGAACACCATACAGCTCGGCAATATTATGAATATGCAGGGCGCCCGATACGGAACCCGCAATAGCTGCCTTCTGGCCTTCGTTCGAGAGCGCTTTGCCTGCGTAGAAAATGCCGCCGCCGTTCGAGAACTGAATGATTACCGGCGAGTTCACCGCTTTGGCCGTTTCCAGCACAGCGTTAACCGAATTGGTACCTACCACGTTGACTGCCGGCAGGGCATAGTCATTTTCGTTAGCGTGACGGAAAATTTCTGAAACACCATCACCTGTGATAACACCAGGTGAAAAACGGGTGGCTACTTCGCTCATAGAAGAGATTTTTTGAACTTTAATAAGAAATAATTATGTCAAAGGAAGCAGTGACGAAGCGTATGCTTTTCAGCACCGCAAAGTACAATTTCTGGCGTGATAAATTGTGATTTTAGTTGGCCTGGGGCATCGGTACGTACCTGCCGGGCTACAGTTTCTTATTCCCGGTCTCTGGTTGGGGGCGAAGAAAATGTACATCCAGCATAGCCAGTGGACGGGCCATGTACTCACGAACAAGTGTTCTGAGCGAATAACCGTCAGGTACGTCCTGCGCGGCAAACGCCACAGCATTGATGCCTTCGTGATTACCGATATACAGGGCTCGTGCGTTATGGAAGTTCTGAGAAATGATGGTGATGTGGTGCTGCTTGAATACGTCTTTGCAGCGCAGAATCGAATCGAAGGTGCGGTAACCCGCGTAATCGGGAATCATCACGTCGGACGGAACACCGAGTTTGAGCAGGGCTTTCTGCATGTCTTCCGGCTCATTGTAATATTCTGAATCGTTATTGCCGCTCAGGATCAGAAACTTCACTTTACCTTCTTTCCAGAGCCGGGCGGTGGCCTCCATCCGATAGCGAAAGAACAGGTTTTCCTTTCCGCCCTTTACATACTTACTGGTGCCGAGTACTAACCCAACATCGTTGGCAGGCAACTGTCTGATATCGAAGAATATCTGCGACCGGGTGCTCGACACTACCCACCAATTGCAGAGCAGCACGACAAGGACTCCCGTGAAACCCGCCCCAATGCCTGCCTTCACAACACGCTTCCAGGCCCGCACCGACAGGCGGTGAGACAGGCGGCGGCGCGCGGCGGCACGGTCAATGTGGCGGGCTGTAATCATAGTAGATGGTCCAATGACTAAAGTTTAAAGTCCAAGCATTTACTGATTATACCTGATGACCCAGCGAAACCAGTAAGCGTTGGACGTCAAACTTTAGTCATCGACTTGATCAGAATAAACCTAACTGAACAACCGCTTCTGGTTCTTCGTCAGCAAGTGACTTGTCAGATGTTGAGACTTTGGGTATTTCCGGTGATTTCTCAACCACTTTCGGTGCCAGCAGTTTAGCTTCTTTCACCTTAAAATAAGGCAATTTAGCACCCAGTGCTTTCCAGCCACGAACATCCGCTGATTCGGCGGGTTCAAGTACCGCTTTCTCAAGCGGTGCCCGATCTTTCAGTTGGTACTGCACCTCTATACGCGGGAATGCATCCGTCGTTGCAGCGAGCAGCTTGGAGCCTTTCACATCGCCAATCAGACTAAACTTCTTGTCGATCGTCGTAGTCTCCACTTTAAAACGTTTTACGTAATAGAGTTTCTGAGCTGCCTCGAAATAAAGGGCCGAGATAACCGTATCCGGGTCGAACTTCTGCAACACCTGAATGTCCGACGGTTCATAGCGGTTGGTCAGATCAAAACTGGTCAGTTCGTACTCGCCATTTTTATACACCACCAGAATACTGTCTTTTGCATCAAAATTGCCAAGTAACCGTCCACGTTCGTCGCGGTTGAGGCGGCCCATATGGTCATCATACCAGATATCGGTACCCCCCAGGGTAGACGAGCCTGCCGTTTTCTGAACAATCTTGCGAACCGAGTACTTGGTCAGAATATTACCCTGCGCCGACCGATTTTTGATGCCGATGCTGGCAAAATCGAAATCGAACTGTTTCAGTTTAGCCGCGCTCTGAGCCGTCAGGTTCACCGTGATCACCTCGGCCTCGCCATTATCATTGGCGGTGAAGTAGGTGATTTTTGATTTCGGATTACCCATCGTCAGGTCGTACTCCCGATCGCGGGTAACAGCTGTAACGGGGAAACGTTTGGCCATTGAAATACCCGATTTGCCATCGAGATAGATCAGGTTGTAGACCTTCCGTTCGTCGTTTTTCTTGAACACCGAGACGTAAATGATGTCTTTGCCAACAAACGTTTTCTCCTGAATCTTGCTGACAAGGCATTTGCCATCGCGCCTGAACACGATCACATCGTCAATATCGGAGCAATCGCTGACAAACTCGTCTTTCTTCAGGCCGTAGCCAATGAAACCGCCTTCGCGGTCGACGTACAGTTTCTGATTGGCCGCTGCTACTACATTGGCCGCGATGGTGTTGAATGCCCTGACTTCCGTGCGGCGCTCGCGGCCTTTACCATATTTTTTCTGGAGGTCTTTGAAGTAATTGATGGCATAACGGGTCAGGTTAGCCAGGTTATCTTCTACTTCGGCCAGTTCCTGTTCCAGCCGCCGCATCAGTTCATCGGCTTTGAATCCATCATATTTTGAGATCCGCTTGATCCGAATTTCGGTGAGGCGGATCAGATCGTCCTGCGTGATGTCGCGGTAAAACAGCTTTTTGTGCGGTTTCAGGCCCTTGTCGATCGTTTCAAGTACGGCTTCGAATGTTTCGCATTCTTCAATTTTCCGGTAGATGCGATTTTCGATAAAGATCTTTTCCAGCGATGCATACAGTTGTTTCTCCATCAACTCACCCCGGCGAATCTCCAGTTCCTGTTTCAGCAGGGCTACCGTTTGCTGGGTATTGTATTTCAGAATCTCTGAAACACTGACGAAATGCGGCTTGTCGCCGATGATCACGCAGGCGTTGGGGGAGATGCTTACTTCACAATCGGTGAAGGCATAAAGGGCATCGATCGTTACGTCGGGAGAAACACCGGGTTGCAGGTGCACCACAATCTCTACGTCTTTCGCCGTGTTATCAACGACTGCCGCAATGTTCTTTCCGGGCGACTTGATCCGGATTTTACCAAGCTCGGCTGCTTTAACGATCGAATCGCAGAGCGATGTGGTAGTAACGCCATACGGAACGTCACGGATCGCCAGCGTTTTTTTGTCGATTTCTTCAATGCGGGCACGTATCCGAACTTTACCGCCCCGGTGACCATCATTGTAGTTGCTGACATCGATGTAGCCACCTGTTTGGAAGTCGGGAAAGAGCGCGAACGGCTTATCCTTCAGAATGGCGATCGAAGCGTCAATGATCTCGTTGAAATTGTGCGGCAGAATCTTGGTTGAAAGTCCGACGGCAATACCGTCGACGCCCATTGCCAGCAGCAGCGGGAACTTGACAGGTAGCGTGACCGGCTCTTTCTTCCGGCCATCGTACGACAGTTGCCATTCGGTAGTATCGTTATTGAACACCACATCGGCCCCGAACTTCGACAGCCGGACCTCGATATAACGGGCCGCCGCCGCACCATCGCCGGTTCGTACGTCGCCCCAGCTTCCCTGGGTATCAAAGACGAGTTCTTTCTGCCCAATATTGACGAGGGCTTCATTAATCGAGGCGTCACCGTGGGGGTGATACTGCATCGTTTGCCCAATTACGTTAGCCACCTTATTGAAGCGGCCATCATCCATTTCCTTCAGGGCGTGCAGAATCCGGCGTTGAACGGGTTTCAAACCGTCTTCAATAGCTGGTACTGCCCGCTCCAGAATAACGTAGGAAGCGTAATCGAGAAAGTACGTTTCGTAGAGGCCCGAAACCACGGTTTGATCGTGGAGGACCGCTTCGGTTTCATGAGTGTTTGTTGTTGTGTCGTCAGACGGTTCCTGATGTTCGTCGTTCACCATGTAGCAGCGAGGTGTTAAAAATACCCAGACATACCTACACTGAATAGGTCGGTGGAGTGGTGTATTCTGGCATTGTGTTTACCCCCTAAAGATACAAAAAAACGGCCATAAATCCACGTAGAGGCCTAATTTGTCCGGTTTGGGTCGATTTTTGCCCTTGCTGGGGTATTGTCGGCGGCCCGTTTGCGCTGGCTGCTGGCCTGCTCTAAAAACGAGATTAATTTTGTATACACTACGATAGAGTAAGTAGTGAATTCGATACATTTTTCTGAACTTCGTAGCACCGTAACGACACTACTTTTTACATGAAAAACCCCTACGTGGCACTACTGCGCACTGCGTGGCAGTATGCTCGTAATCAGAAAGGACGTTATCTGGCCGTCTACCTGCTTTTCATTTGCGCCAATCTGATAGGCGCCGTCCATCCGCTTCTTTTTGGCTGGTTCGTTGATCGCATTCAGCGTGATGCCGGTGCGGTATTGACCGTGACCTTACAATACGGCGGCTTGTTTCTGGCCCTGAAACTTCTGGAGTGGGCTTTCCATGGACCCGCCCGAATTATGGAGCGGCAACTGGCGTTTGATGTCAGCCGTAATTTCCTGAATGAATTATACCATCAGACACTCCGCCTGCCTGTCAGTTGGCACAAGCAACACCATAGCGGAGCCACGATCAATCGGATCAACAAGGCGTATGGGGCGTTGAAGTCGTTCTTCCAGAACGGATTCACGTACCTGCACGTGGTGGCCAAGTTTACGTTCTCGTTTGGTGCAATGCTTTATTTTGCGCCACTCTACGGGGCTATCGGTTTGGTGCTGGGCGCCTTTACCGTCTGGATCATCCGCCGGTTTGATCAACCGTTCGTAAAAGCGCTCGAAGAAACCAACGAACGCGAACACAGTATGGCTTCATCGCTGTTTGATAGCCTGTCTAACATCGTTACGGTGATTACGCTCCGGCTCGAAGGGCGAATGGAAGAAAAACTGCACGACAAAATAGGGGCGATTCGCGTACCATTCCGCCGTGAAATACGTATCAACGAATGGAAATGGTTTGTAGCCACCATGATGATTGCCATCGTGTACATCGTCATTACGGTTGGGTACGTTCATGAACATCACGTACCTGGAACCGTGTTTCTGGTTGGTGGACTAGTGACACTCCTGGGGTACGTGAATCAGTTCACCAGCGTATTCAGCGATGTGGCCTGGCAATACACCCAGATCGTGCAGTACAACACCGACGTGCAGACCGCCCGGACTATTAGTGACACGTATCTGCAATACCGCGGTCATGCCGAAGCAGAGGCGGCAACCTTACCAGATCGCTGGCAGTCAGTAACTATCCAGGGGCTCTCGTTTGAACACACAGCCAGCAACGTACCTGTTGATGAGGCAAGGCCGAATTCGTCTTTGCTCAGACCAGCCTCACTGAAGAATCTGTCTGTGCAGATTACCCGTGGAAAACGAATTGCACTGATTGGCGAAAGCGGATCCGGAAAAAGTACGTTGCTAACTCTCTTGCGAGGGCTTTACGCACCAGCCAATGGTCTACACTGGAACGTAGATGGACAGAAACAACGGGATTGGTCAGCCATCGGTAATACAGTTACACTGTTACCGCAGGAACCCGAAATATTTGAAAATACAGTAGCCTATAACATTACGCTGGGTCTTGCTTTCCCGGAGGAGGATGTGGCAGACGTATGCCGACTGGCTCACTTCGCAGACGTTGTCCGGTACCTGCCTGATGGCCTTGATACGCCCATTCAGGAGAAAGGCGTGAATCTGTCGGGCGGTCAGAGGCAACGGCTTGCGCTGGCCCGCGGAATTCTGGCGGCTCGTGAGAGCGACATCGTGTTGATGGATGAACCAACCAGTAGCGTTGATCCTAAAACCGAATACCACATCTACCATAACCTACTGGCTGCCTTTGCCGATAAAGCCGTGATTTCGTCGCTGCATCGGTTGCATCTCCTGCCCATGTTCGACTACATCTACATTATGCGCAATGGGGCCATCGTGGATGAAGGAACGTTCCTTGAACTTCGTCAGCGATCCGTCATTTTTCAGGAGATGTGGCGCCATCAGTCAGAGGCAATCAACCGTGTACGTGACGGCGTATCCGTGGTCGAGGCAGGGTAGACCAGGAAATGGGTGGCTATACGTACCAATGCCCCTCAGCCACCAGTTGGGTATGTCCACCCACATTTAGTTCGTAGGTGTCTGCAGTGCGGGAGCCGTTGAGGTAGATGTACGATTTTCTATTCATCTGGAAGCCCTGTTCAACCAGTGCGTCGACGGCGTTAGTCCGATGGGCGAGGAGGTAAGCCAGCAAACAGCCATTGGCACTGCCCGTTGCGGCGTCCTCAGACAGGCGTCCGTTTTCGAGCAAGAGCATGCGTGTATTGTACATGCTGGCTGGCTCGTAGGTTTCAGTTGTAAAGAAGAACAGTGAGGTTGAGTGGCCAGTGTTGCTGTTGGTCCGGTACTTTTTGCGCTTGTACAGGAAATCACGAAACCGATTGTAGGGAAGGGTGAGGGTATCCATCGCCTCCTTATGTATCAGTGGAATAATGATGTACGGTAGCCCGGTACTTATTTCCTGAACTGGCAGTGAGACGTCGAGCTGATCAAAGGGGATGCCAAGTTCCTGCGCGATTTCCTGATGGGGGATATATTCGCGAAATTCCGGTTGAGCCTGACGCATAAAAAGCAGGCTTTGGTCCAAAGCGTCGGGTTCAACGATGCGAATCGTTATGTCGCTGTGCGTCAGGGTCAGTATCAGCGATTCAGGTACGTTCGGTAAGAGGAACCTGGCGATGATGTAACTGGTGCCAATGGAAGGGTGCCCCGCGAAGGGCACCTCATGTTCAGGAGTGAAAATCCTGACAACAAACGCTTGATTATTCCGGTTGGCTTTGACGAAGGTCGTCTCCGCAAAATTGATTTCACGGGCTATATGCTGCATCTGCTCATCAGACACCTCGTTACTGAGGTCGAGAAACACAGCCAGCTGATTGCCTTCGTACTTGTTGGACGCAAAAACGTCGACGATGTAGAAAGGAATCCGTTTCATTGAATGGGTAGCTAGACCATGCTGTAGCCCATCGCTTTGAACAAATTCAGCTTGATCGAACTTAGCTTTTTATCATCAGGATTCAACGCGCTCATAACGTCGAGCAGGCGTTCGATGCTGAGTTGATTCAGGTAATTATAGCCCATTTTGCCGGGCTTTTTGTCTTTCGGTAGCGACTTTGTTATTTCTGATGGAACGCTCAGGTTGACCCGATTTTCCAGGAAATGAATATTCTTTACCAGCGACTTTATGTTGGTATCAATATCTTCCTGGATGGCCTCGGTCGGTGATTTTATCCGTTCTTTTTTGAAGGTTGGAAACGCGTAGAAACCGACGATGTAGGTATTACCGTCATGCCAGTCTTTAGATTTAAGGATGACGATTTTCACGGTTTTTGATTTTTCCGCGTCTGGTGTTTTGGCAAACAGGTGCGGCAAAAAACCACGGTAATTCCCCTGCTCATCAGCTGGAAATACGTTGTGTCCAAAATTCAGTGACGCATTGGCAATATCATTTTCTTTGACAAAAGTGAAGTTAGCTTTCTCTAAATCTTCAGGAGTTGAAGGACCCTGCCAATCGTTAGAATTCCAATCGATTGCGGCCAGGATACCGTAAGACGTTTCTTTTGTCATAATTAGTTCTTTCAAAAAGTACATATCTGAACCACTTTGAGTTCACAAAGCCGGTACCGACATGGAGGGGAACGAGGTGTATGTTACCACAAAGGTTGCCCCTTTATGTGATGAAGCAACGCCAGTGGTCATTATTACGCAAAAAAGAGACCAGCCCCCTGCGAGGCTGGTCTATACATAAGGCGATAACAGCACGCTTTACTTCTTCGTAACACGAATAGATATACGCCGATTTTGTGATCGGCCTTCTTCCGTATCGTTTGAGGCAACCGGATGCTCCTGACCGTATCCTTCAGCTTCCAGACGGTTGTCTGCAATGTCCAGACCTACCAGTTCTTTCTTCACCGACTGGGCACGATCGCCTGAGAGTTTAAGGTTCGCGTCGGCATTACCCGTATTATCGGTATAGCCGCCCAATTTGATGTTCACGGCTGGGTATGCCTTCAGAATTTCGGCGACATTCTTTAGTTGTTCCTGCGATTCCGGCTTCAGCGTGGCTTTTCCCGTTTCAAACGTCAGCCGGTCGAAGTCGAACCAGGTCGTTTTATCAACGGGCTTCTCCGACTTGATAAACGTCAGCAGGTTTGCTTCAACGCCATCAACATCAACGCCTGTCAGCGACACCTTGCCCAGATTAATATCAATAGGAGTGAACTGATTATTGGGTGTGCTGACCTGCTTGTTGTCGGCCGCTGTAGATTCTTCCAGCGGTACTTCTGTACCCGCAGCAACTTTGCCTTCTTTGTTAAAGCCAGCTACATCCGAGGATTTGATAGCGATATACGGCGCAATAACCAGCGATACAATCGACATCAGCTTGATCAGGATATTCATGGATGGGCCAGACGTATCTTTGAACGGATCACCAACGGTATCACCCGTTACGGATGCTTTGTGTGGCTCTGATTTTTTATAGTACATCTCGCCATTGATCAGCACCCCTTTTTCAAACGATTTCTTGGCGTTATCCCAGGCACCACCGGCGTTATTCATGAAGATCCCCATCAGAACGCCTGATACGGTTACGCCAGCCAGCAGACCCCCCAGTACTTCAGGACCGAAAATGAACCCAACAACGATGGGAACTGACAGGGCAATAGCACCAGGCAGAATCATCTCACGGATAGACGCCTGCGTTGAAATGGCGACGCACTTCTCATACTCGGGTTTGCCCGTGCCTTCCATTATGCCCGGAATCTCACGGAACTGACGACGAACTTCCTCCACCATGGCCATAGCCGCACGCCCCACAGCTGCAATGGCCAGCGACGAGAAGATGTAGGGAATCATAGCACCTACAAACAGACCTGCCAATACATCAGCTTTATAAATATCGATGGCCGAAATGCCCGAGATACCCACGAAAGCGGCAAACAGGGCCAGAGCAGTCAGGGCTGCCGATGCGATGGCAAAGCCTTTGCCGCTGGCGGCGGTGGTGTTACCTACGGCATCCAGAATATCAGTGCGGCCACGAACTTCTTCGGGCAGGTAGCTCATCTCGGCAATACCACCAGCGTTATCGGCAATCGGACCGAATGCGTCAATAGCCAGTTGCATGGCGGTAGTGGCCATCATACCGGCGGCAGAAATAGCTACACCATACAAACCAGCGAAGTGATAGGAGGTGTAGATACCGGCTGCCAGAACAAGGATAGGTAATACGGTAGATTCCATACCAACGGCCAGACCGCCGATGATGTTAGTAGCCGCACCCGTAGCTGATTGCCGGATGATCGACAGGACCGGACGACGACCCATTGCCGTGTAATATTCAGTAATGATCGACATCAGGGCACCAACGATAAGACCCGTCAGGATGGCGAAGAACACATCGATACGCGTGAACTCAACGCCACGAATCTTCATAATACCCTCTGGCAGTACCGCGTTCACCAGGAAATAAGAGGCTACTACGGTCAGGATGATCGACCCCCAGTTGCCCAGGTTGAGCGCTCCCTGTACATTACCATTGTCATCTTTTACACGCACAAGGTAGCAGGCCAGGATCGAGAAGATCAGGCCCATGCCAGCAATCAGTACAGGTAAAACGATTGGTGCGTGACCAACGATATTGCTTGCTTCAGGAATAACAATTTCACGCCCCAGCACCATAGTGGCGAGAATGGTAGCTACATACGAACCGAATAAGTCGGCGCCCATACCGGCCACATCACCCACGTTATCACCTACGTTATCGGCAATGGTAGCCGGGTTACGCGGGTCATCTTCGGGGATACCCGCTTCTACTTTGCCAACCAGGTCGGCCCCTACGTCGGCTGCTTTCGTGTAGATACCGCCGCCTACCCGGGCGAATAAGGCAATTGATTCGGCTCCCAGCGAGAAACCGGCCAGCACTTCCAGCGCGCGCTCCATTGGAACACCGTTGACATCGCCGAAGGCTCCGCCCGATTTGGCCACGAAATAATTATACAACAGGATGAACAGCACGCTCAGGCCAAGTACGGCCAAACCGGCAACCCCGATACCCATAACCGACCCACCCGTAAACGAGACGTCGAGAGCACGTGTGAGGCTGGTACGGGCTGCGTGGGCCGTACGCACGTTCGCTTTGGTGGCGACTTTCATTCCAATGTAACCGGCAAACGCTGAGGTGAAAGCGCCAATGGCGAAAGCGACCCCAATGAACCAGTGTGAGTTTTCAACCTGCGAACCGGCAAATGCCAGCACGGCCGCAACGACCGCTCCGAAGATGATAAGTACCCGCCACTCGGCCCTAAGGAACGCAATGGCACCATCGGCAATGTAACCGGCAATCTCCTGCATTCGGGCATCGCCGGCTTCCTGCCGGTTTACCCAACTAAATTTGGCGATCATCACCACCAATCCCACTAAACCCAACAGCGGTACGATGTAAAGACTGTTATTCATGCTTTGACTTAGAAAAGGTTGTTAGAATGGTCGCAAAGATAGAATTTGCCGTATCATAAACACGTTTGGAAACGCCCATTCTTGACTTTTTACAGGTTTATTTTGGTTATTTTTAATACAAAAAGGATGGTTTTGGCACCTATTACCGTAACTAACTGCCAGTTTGCTCAGCCTAGTGTTCTGATCCCTAACGATAAAGCGTTTTTTAGTATACACCATGGTTCATTGTTTATGCTTAGCGGCCGCGTTTACAGCTCATCAGACAGTGTCCATTCGAGCTAAATCAGGGGAAATCCGTTCAGATCGGTGTAGCTTATCCAGCCTCATCCCTGTCTCTAAGGCTGCGTGTCAACTATGTGATTCAGGAGCAGAACGTACCTGCCTGTAGAAGTTGAAACCCGTTTTTCTGCCGAATCTGTCCAGGCGAACAACCCGCCTGGCGGTAGTTTCCTGTTGGCAAGATGTGTAATGGCCCACGTTGCGCTGGTGCCAGAGCCGGGCCTGATAAGCGGGTAGTGAACCCCATTATTGTCAATTGGGTTGACGCTGTACAGAACAAACTGTTTATTTGTTCTGAAACCCCATTGACATTCATCCTGTGAGACCTATCCGTTTACTTTTACTGACCGTCTTGATCGGTTTGTTTGCTTTTGACACCCACGCTCAGGTTCCCTTTGGTAAGCCCCGAACGGCTACCCCCGGCGATATTCAGTTGGGTATTCGTCGGCTAAATGTGTTGGGCAGTGTCCTGTATATCGCCGCCCACCCCGACGATGAGAATACGCTCTTCCTGACGTACCTGCACAATGAACGAAACCTGCGCACCGCCTACTTGTCGCTGACCAGAGGTGACGGTGGGCAAAACCTGATCGGTGCCGAGCAGGGCGAGTACGTGGGCGTGATCCGGACGCAGGAATTGTTGGCCGCCCGCCGGGTTGATGGCCCCGATCAATTATTTAGCCGGGCATATGATTTTGGCTTCTCAAAGTCGACAGACGAGGCGGTGAAGGTTTGGGGACGTGATCAGGTATTGAGCGATATCGTTTACCTGATCCGGAAATTTCAGCCCGATGTGATCGTGACCCGCTTTCCGCCCGACAGCCGGGCAGGACATGGTCACCATTCGGCATCAGGCTATCTGGCCGAAGAAGCCTTCAAACTGGCGAATGACCCCAAAGCATATCCTGAACAACTGAAACTGGTAAAACCATGGCAGGCCCGGCGGTTGTTCTGGAATGCCTTTATACCGGGTCAGTTCATGAGCAATAACCGCCCAAGCGAGACTGGTACCGTGATCGGCGTTGAAACCGGTTTATACAATCCGTTACTCGGAAAATCGTATGGCGAGTTGGCGGCAGAGAGCCGGAGCCAGCACAAGAGCCAGGGATTTGGTGTAGCCGCCAACCGGGGCAATAAGATCGATTACCTGTTGTTGAAAGAAGGCGACAAACCGCAGGCCGATCTGATCGATGGTATTGACATGAGCTGGAACCGGATCCCCAATACAGAACGTATTCAGGAGCAGGTGTATAAATTGAGCAGCCAGTTCAATCCGGCCCAGCCAGCGGCCAGCGTGCCGGCGCTGGTTGCCCTGTATCAGGAAATAAGCCAGTTGGATACTTCGCAGGTGTATGTGCGTACCAAACTGGCGGAGATCGAAACGCTGATTCAACAGTGTTTAGGGTTGGTATTTGAAGCACTGCCCGCTGATTTTGAAGCAACACCGGGCGGGAAAATAGATGTGCGGCTCAACGCGATCAACCGGCTCAATTTTCCCGTCAAGCTGGTGAAAATCCGGTTGCCACAGTCGGGGCGGGATACAACGATGAATCTGCTGATGAAGCCGAACGAGCAGATTTCGTTTGCCATCCCAGCCAAACTGCCAGCTAGCCTGCGTTACACCCAGCCCTATTGGCTCGAAAAACCACAACAGAAAGGATTGTTTACCGTGACCGACCAGCAACTGATTGGATTGCCGGAAGCGCCAGTTCAGTTGACGGCCGAGTTCACGATTGAACTGGAAGGAAAATCATTTACGTATACGCGACCCTGGTTGTATAAATACACGGATCCGGTCGAAGGGGAATTATTCCGCTCATTCGAAATTCGGCCCGACGTGACGGTGAACCTCACTGAGCGTGTATATGCCTTTACTGATAACGTGGCTAAGACCGTGGATGTCGTGGTGAAAGCCAACCGGGCGGGGGTGAAAGGAACGGTGAGTCTTGAGTTGCCACAAGGCTGGCGGGCAACCCCTTCGTCAGAAGCCTTTGCGATGACCGAAAAACTCCAGGAGCAACGGGTTACGTTTACACTGACTCCCCTGAACAGCAATGCCGCAACGGGTAAATTAAAAGCCGTGGCTACTGTTGATGGCGCCCGGTTTATGAATGGAATCCGCACGATCAGTTACCCGCACATTCCACCACAGACGCTGTTTCCCGCCGCCGAAGCAACCGTTGAACGCCTGAACGTAACGGTGAAAGCCAAAAATATTGGCTACATCGCGGGGGCTGGCGATGAAGTTCCCGCTGCGCTTCGCCAGATGGGTTGCACGGTTACTCTACTCGATGAAGTTGAACTGGGCAAAGACCTGTCCCGTTTCGACGCCATCGTGGTTGGGATCAGGGCCTATAATACCGAAGATCGGCTGCGGTATTCACAGGAAAAACTGCTCGATTACGTGAAAAAAGGCGGAACGATGGTGGTGCAGTATGTGACGCCAGGGAATGCCGTTCTGCAATCGGGTCTGAAAGTGGATCAGATCGGTCCGTTTCCTTTCGCGGTTGGCCGAGATCGTGTGACCGAAGAAGACGCGACCATTACGCTACTGAATCCAAGTCAGTTTTTGCTGAATAAACCCAACAAAATTACTGAAGAAGACTTTAAAGGCTGGGTGCAGGAGCGGGGCCTTTATTTTGCGCAGGACTACGGGCAGGCCTATGAATCGCTCTTCTCAATGAACGATACCGGCGAGGCGCCTAAGTTAGGTAGCCTGATCTATACTGCCTACGGGAAAGGTCACTTCATTTACACTGGTATAGCTTTCTTCCGCCAGCTCCCCAACGGCGTTCCAGGTGCCTATCGCCTGTTCGCCAACCTGATTTCTGCCAGCGCGACAACTAAGTAAAGTCGACGCTTATCAAAAACGGGTCAGGTACGTTGCTTACACCTACAGCAACGTACCTGACCCGTTTTTGATGGAAGAACAGCCTGGACTACAACTGGATATCCTGCGTTTCCTGACTGAAAAACAGCTCGTTAAGATAATCGCAGTATGGTTTCACCAGTCGGCAACCCCGGAGTACTTCATCGGCGAAATTGGATTTAAGCACTTCTTTATCCGTATACCGGTGCATGAAGAACAACTGCTTGCGTTTAAGCAGGTCAATGTCGGGATGATCGGACGAGTAGCCTTTGGGGGCCGTTTTCGTGCTTTCACCAGATACTTCCGGAAAATATTTCCTGAACTCGTCGGCTTCGATAATGTCTTTGAGTGAATCAGGATTATAGTCGATCTCCTGTCGGAACGCAGCCAGTTGAGCGGGTGTTGCCTGCCACATCCCCGCACCCAGGAAAGATTCGTTGCCCGGCTGAATATGCAGGTAGTAATCGATCTGACCTGAATGCCGCCCACCGGGCCCAAGCGCAATGGCGAAATTTGATTTGTACGGAGCCTTGTCTTTCGAGAATCGGATGTCGCGGTTGATCCGGAAAATACAATCTTTCGGATTGGTATTCGGTAATGGATGGAACGTCGATGCTCCGTCGATGAGTCGGGCGGTAAATGCTTCTATCTCTGATTTGGCGGCATCATATCGGGCTCTGTTGGCGTGAAACCAGTCACGATAATTGTTCTGAACCAGGTCAGACAGGAAGGCGAGGGTAGGGGCTGTCAGAGCAGCGGAACGGGTACTGGGTTGGGTTGCCATAGTCTCTCAAAGATACAGATTTGGCCGCTGAACCCGGCATGGCTCTAAACACTCTACTTGTTAACTTGGTTAATCCGCTGTAATTAACATCTAACGGTATGGCAACGAAAAACGAGAAAGCACTGGAGCAGGTCGAAGAAGAGTACAAAGACGTGCCAGCGGGCGATAAAGCTGATAATGGTGCGGGTCATGGAAGTGCTGGCGCGGGCCGAAACTCGACATCACACAAGAGTAGCAAACACAGCAAAGGCGGTAACAGCGCCGGAAGTTCAACTGGCGGCACAAAAGGCGGCCACGGCAACTCCTAGTCGGGAAAGTTCTAACAGCAACGTACCCGGATGGCTACACCTGAATTGGTTTGGTCATCCGGGTACGTTGCTATTATGGGTACGTTGCCAGACAGGCCGTAGCTCACAGCGCCATCTGCTTCAGATTAAGTAATCGATCTGCGTTGCCGTGCGAGAGCTTGTCAAGTTCGTCAGGAGAAAGTGCCAGTTCGGCCAGAAATGAACGCCCCTGTTCGTTCGTGCTAAACGGATAGTCAACTGAGAATAGAATGCGGTCGATACCGAACGTAGCGATGGCTGCCATCAGGGGAGGCTGCGTAAAGATGCCGCTGGTCGTGATGAATACCTGCTCTTGCAGGGTCTGACTGATCGTGCGCGGCAGATGCGTCGTTTCGGGCTTAAAAATCGTGTCGCAACGCGCCATCATCATGGGTAGCGTTTCGCCCATATGGCCGATGATTACTTGTAGTTCCTTAAACCGCTCGAACGTACCTGACAAGATCAGCCGTAACACATGAATAGCTGTTTCGGCATGCCAGCCAAAACCTGCACGGTTATACCTGCCTCATCCATCGACTTCAAGCGTGCTTCCCCCACTTCCCTCAGCTCAGGCCCAACCCGCTTCGTTGGTGAGTTCGGGCTATCCGGCGCAGGCCATCCTCGGGCAATTATCAATTCTTCAGGAATTCGGCTGGTCAGTTCGGGCAGGCTGATATGTTCTTCAAGTGCAACGGTACGCATCGGGTATGGATCGTTAGCGTGTGAGTGTCGTTTCCCTTCGGCTTGCCCGGAAAACCGAACATTTCCCGGCGAAGTATGTGCTATAGCTATCTCTACGGGAGAAATAGAATAAAAAGATCGCCTGCGGTCTGGTGTAAACGAATACTCCCAGCCTGAAGTGTTCAGGCTGGGAGTATCAGGTACGTTGTCTGATCAGTATTGCTTACTATTCGTAGGCGATCCGGCTCAAAATGCTTCGGCCAAGAGTGACTTCATCGGCATACTCCAGATCACCCCCGATGGGGATCCCCCTGGCAATTGTTGAGATTTTAAGCTGGAACGGGCGTAGCTTTTTCTGCAGATAGAACGCCGTTGTGTCGCCCTCCATCGTTGGGCTGAGGGCCAGAATAATCTCTTTGACGGGCTCGTCGGCCTCAGATTGCTGCGTAAGTCGCTGAATGAGCGAGTCGATGTGCAGGTCGCTGGGGCCGATGCCTTCGACGGGTGAAATAATACCGCCCAGCACATGATACAGGCCCTTATACTGCGCGGTATTTTCAACGGCCAGCACGTCGCGTGTATCTTCTACCACGCAGACAATCGAGCCATCGCGGCGGGGGTTGGCGCAGATGCCGCACAACGTATCATCGGAGAGGTTATGGCATTTCCTGCAATACTGCACTTTCAGCCGCATCTCGGTCAGGGAGTGGGCTAGTGTCTGGGTTTGTTCTTCGTCGCGTTTCAGCAGGTGCAATACCAGCCGCAGGGCCGTTTTCTTGCCAATGCCCGGCAACTTGGCCACCTCCGTTACCGCGTCTTCAATAAGCTTCGAGGGAAACTCCAAGGGATGTATGATTTGGGATTGCGGATATCGGACTGCGGCGTTCGAACGTGAAACTGCCGTTGATACTGACAGCGTAGCAAATCCGATATCCGCAATCCCAACTCCGAAATCAGTTTAAGACTTCCGCCGAGATGCCGCGTCGGCATATCTCATTACGGAGGGGGACCAATTCCTCGAAACCGCCGTTCTTGACGGTGCATTTGCCCTTGTAGTGAATCAGCAGCGTACACTGTTCGGCTTGTTCGGGCGAGTGTTCGCACACTTCGATCAACGTATCGATGACGTATTCGAAGGTATTGACTTCATCGTTGAAGACTACGAGGTTATATACCTCAGTTTCTACAACTTCGTCCATGACAGTCACCTCGGGTTCAAAAAACGGCATCATAACAACAGAGATTGGTAGTTGATTCTTTGGCAAATTTACGGAAATTTGACCGGTTATTACCCGTTAAAATAACCCCATCAGCCTGCTAAAAGTTGCCCATTCCGCATGAATTCAACCATCGCCCTCATTATTCTGATTGCCTATTTTGCCATGCTTATCACGGTGTCGTACTACACCTCAAAGGGGGCAGATACCAACACTTTCTTCACGGCCAACCGGCAGTCACCCTGGTACCTGGTTGCCTTTGCCATGATCGGTACATCGCTGTCGGGCGTGACGTTTATATCTGTCCCTGGGGCCGTAGGGGGCGTCTTTAAGGGGTTCGAGGGGTATAAAGGGTTCTTTTATTTTCAGGTAGTGCTGGGGTATATTATTGGTTATTACGTCATCGCCACGGTACTCATGCCGATGTACTATCGGCTGAACCTGATTTCAATTTATGGCTACCTGGAAAAGCGGTTCGGGTTCTGGTCATACAAGACCGGTGCGGGCTTTTTCCTGCTGGCCCGTACAGTAGGTTCTGCGGTTCGCCTTTACGTGGCTGCGGGCGTTTTGCAGCTCGCTATCTTCAATGATCTGGGTATTCCGTTCTCGGTATCCGTGGCAATTACCATCCTGCTGATCTGGCTCTATACGTTTAAAGGCGGGGTGAAAACGATCATTATCACAGACACACTGCAGACCACCTTCCTGGTTACAGCCGTAATGCTGACAATCGTTTTGATCTCCCGCGAACTGAATATGAGTTTCAGTCAGGTAACCGCGGCCATCAAAAGCAGCCCGTACTCGCAGGTGTTTTATTTCGAGAACATCAATGATCCTCGTCACTTTTTAAAGCAGTTTATCTCGGGCATTTTCATCGCCATTGTGATGACCGGTCTGGATCAGGATCTGATGCAGAAGAACCTGACCTGCAAGAATATTGGGGAGGCCCAGAAGAATATGTTCTGGTTCACTATTACGCTGACGATTGTCAATTTCATGTTCCTGTGCCTGGGTGCGCTGCTGTATATCTATGCCACAACGAAAGGCATTGCACTTCCTGCCAAAACCGACGAATTATACCCGTTACTGGCGCTGAATCACTTCGGGCCGGTTGTCGGTATCACGTTCCTGCTGGGCATCACTGCCGCAACCTACGCCTCCTCTGACTCGGCACTGACGGCCCTGACTACCTCGTTCTGTATCGACTTCATGAACGTGGAAAAGAAACCCGAAGTGGAGCGGGCTCGCATCAAACACTGGGTACATATCGGCTTTTCAGTCCTGTTCTGGATCGTCATTGTTATTTTCAACCGGCTCAATAGTGGTGACGTAATCACGGCAGTTTTTGATCTGGCAGGCTACACCTACGGGCCACTGTTGGGCTTATATTCATTTGGTTTGTTCAATAATCGATCCGTTCGAGACAAATTCGTACCAATCGTCTGTGTATTATCGCCCCTGGTTACCTACTACGTTAATGCCCATTCGGCGGCCTGGTTCAATGGCTACACGTTCAGCTTTGAGCGTCTGTTACTCAACGGATTGTTTACGTATGTCGGCATGTGGCTGCTGTCGTTGAATGTGCCTGTATCAACAGCTGAACCACAATCGGCGCTACGATAGGTCAACTAACTTTTTTAGGATGATCGTGTTATTACGTTACTGGTAACCTTTCGTAAACCCGATTATCCGCTATGGTGCGTATTATTACTTTCCTGCTAATCCTGACTGGACTTGGCTTTCATTCAGTGTATGGACAGCAGCGAACGCCCCGTAGGCCCAAGAAACCCGTTAACCCGTATCGGCGGACGTATCAGCAGGGGAAATTCCTTGTCCCTGTCGACTCCACCTCACCACAAATCCCTTTCGTGCATTTTCCGGGTCCGCTGGCGAAGGGGACGAGCCGGGCTACGCTGGGAGTTACTTTCACTACGTCACCGCGCGACATTACCGAAGAAATTCAGATCAGTATACCGGCCGGTGATCTGATTGTGCTTCACGGTTTAACCGATAAACTGGCCCTGACCGGACGGTTTACGTTTCAGTTCCTGCAGAATAATGCGTCAGTGGGGCTTCGGTACAGCACGCCCATCAAAGGCAAGTTCTATGGATCGGCAGGTGCCGACGTGGGGGCCTGGTTTGGCTCCCTGCAACTGGCGCAGTTCAATAACCGTGGTTTTGGCATCCAAAGCGCCCCCAACCTGGCCATCGGCTTCCGGTCATCCCGCAATTTATTGGTTACCGTACGGGGCGAAGTCGACCTGGGGCTGTATTACCGATCCAGGGTGGGGCAAACGGTTAGCGATCGCGGCGAGATCCTGCTGAACGGGTATGGAGGAACCGTTACACTAGAGCAGGCCTTTTTTGGACAACGCCACGTAGCGCTTGGTTTCAGGGCACTCTACACAAACTTCAACTGGCAGTTCTGGTCGCTCTACGACACCTTCGACCGGAACATCTTCTACCCGGAAGCATTTATTGGTTTCTTTTTATGAAACCTTACTCAACAACTAGCATGACGTTCTCTCGCTTTATCATTTACAGCCTATTCGTTACCTGGGCGGGTTATCTGGCCGGTTGTCGCCCCGGTCTGAACGATACCGTTCTTATTCCACAGCAACTGACCGACGGCCTGAACGTAGCCGGGGCCAAATTGCTGTATAGCCAAACCCGCAAAGCCTGCGAGGGGGTGTACAGTGTGGCCGAAGGATCGCCCATTTTTGGTGGCGAGATTGCCGCCAAATGGAGTTACCTGGCGAAAAAGCCTGGCGATACAACCTACTACATGTCGTTGTTTTGCGAACCTCAGGCTGCGTTTTTCGTGCTGGAGGGACGCCAGATTGGCGATTCATTGGTGTTTGAAGGGTTCTGGCGCCGACTTGTTAATGCCGAAACGGGTACTGCCCGTTTTGTGGTGGTGGAAGCCAACGGGGCAAGTGCGCTACTGGCACCCGATTGCTGTACAGCTCTAAAAAAAGGACAGGTGATCTTTAAGGGAGTGTATGGCGATGGCGATGGCGTTAGAAATCAACTGCTGACCCTGACCTATGACCGGCCATTGAACCCAAAAGACTTTCAGATTCTGGCGCATCGGGGAGGCGGGCGTACCTCAGATCTGTTGCCTGCCTCGGAAAACAGCGTCGAGATTATCAGGCTGGCCGAGCGGCTTGGTGCAACAGGTGTTGAGATTGATATTCGCCAAACGCAGGATGGTGTACCCATTATTTACCACGATAACCAGTTGAACCTGCGTTTAACCCAGAAAACAGGTCTGATCGGTGCCGTTGAAAACTACACGTTCGATCAACTCGATGCGTTCGTGCGGCTCCGGAACGGCGAAAAAATACCCCGCTTAACACAGGTGCTCGATGCCGTGCTGAACGAGACGAATCTGCAAACCGTTTGGCTCGATTCGAAAGATGTGCGTGATATGGATCTGATTCGAACCATTCAGCAGACCTATCAGCAGCGCGCCAGCCAGCAGGGACGAAAACTGACAATTTACATTGGTCTGCCTGCTGAAGAACGAGTGGCTCAATTTGAGGCCCTGCCAGATCATGCACAGTTACAATCGATCTGCGAACTTGACACAAGCGTTGCCCGGCGCATCAACGCCAAGGTGTGGGCACCTCGCTGGACGCTTGGCGAACAGATTCCATCAACATTGGCCATGCAACAACAGGGTCGCAAGGTGTTTATCTGGACGCTCGACGTACCTGAGTTTATACAACAGTTTGTGCAGAACGACACCTTCGATGGCATCCTTTCCAACTATGCGCCAATTGTGGCCTACTACCATTATGTACACCAACAATAGAAACTGGATGGGTAGCTGGTCAGTTGTCTTACTGCTTTGGCTCAGTGTCACTACGCTGGCTCTTGCCCAGCAACAGCAGCCAACTCCCTCTCCGAAAAAAAATGATAAAAAGTCAGTACGTGCCAGGCGGCCTCGTCGACCGCAGCCCGTTATAAATGCTTATAAACCAGCGTTTACCCGAAAAGGAGCTCCCCGGAAGTTGAGTCCTGACCAACTCTGGGATGCCAAACCTGATTCGACACGCCCAAACAGAGGGCCGTTCAGATTGCTGGTGTATGCCAGCACCGGCACATCGGTCTATTCGGCACCTATCCGCACGCCTGGCAGCCTGTCAGACGAACACCAGAACCGCTGGTCGGCGCCGATCTCGTTACGCGTGATGTGGCAAACAGATCACCGCTTACGGTTGGGCGTTGAAACTGGTTTCGTGAACATGTATTCGTATTCGGGAACCGCCAACGACCAGGTTGCCCGGGTACGTGTCTCGGCCATTCCCATCCTCGCTGTTTTTTCAATGTCGGTGGTGAAGCGCTTTGCATTATATGCTGGTACAGGCCCCTATCTGATCAACTCGCACCTCGATTATGGTGGTGTTACCCGGGGCAGTACGTTCAGTATTGGCTGGATGGCTGCCGGCACCTATACGCAGCCGATTTCCAGGAATCTGGGCATTGCTGCTGAAGTAAAATGGTACGATGCCACTCAAACCGACGATGCCTGCCTGATGCTTCAGGCAACGCTTGTCTGGCGGGCCCTGACCTGGTAAAAAGTAGTCATAAGTTTCAGGGATTCAAGTGCACTACAACAGCACCACCTTGCTAATCAGCAGCGCACCTGAATCCCTGAAAGTTAAAACCTGAATTATATCTTGGACGCTCCAATTTTAGCTTTTCTTGCTGATACACAAGCTCCTATGTGGATAGAAGCTTTGTTTTTAAAACAGCGTAATAATGTGAAGGCCACACAGGCGATCTTTCGCGAAATCCTGAAACGGTGCCCGGAAACGCTTTACTGGCTGGGCGATGTGGTTGTGCTGGGCTACAAAAACGGAGCCTGGCCTATGGTCGATACGTTTCTGGCAAACTGCGAAGAAGCCGGCATTGACGTGAAGGCCATTATGGGCAATCATGATGTAATGGGACGACCGAAGAAAGGACAGCGGAATTTCCAGAAACGGTTTCCAGACCACGTGCCTACGGGCTATGCGCACGTTACCGACGGCGTGGGCGTCATCTTGTTGAACTCGAACTTTAGCACCCTTACGCTGGATCAGCAAAAGCAACAGCAGGCATTTTACGAGGACACCCTACGTACCTACGACGACGACCCCGACATAAAATCGGTTATCGTCACTACTCACTACGCGCCTTTTTCAAACAGCCGGCTCGTGGGGTCGAGCAAACCGGTACAGCAACGCTTCGTTGCACCGTATCAGGCATCAAAAAAAGCTAAACTATTCATAACGGGCCATGCGCATGCGTTTGAGAAGTTTGAAGTGGGCGGCAAGGTGTTTCTGGTCATTGGTGGCGGGGGCGGACTAAAACAGCCGTTACACACGAATCCGTTCAAATTCGAAGATCGTGCACTCGAGTACAAGCCGATGTTCCACTACCTGACCGTTTGGCGCGAAGAAGAGAACCTGCACGTCTGCTCGCATCGACTCACAGACGATCAAAAAGGGTTTGAGGATGGATATGGCTTTGTAGTCTAAAGTAGATTAGCTTCGTTGAGAAGAACGAACATTAAACGCCATGCGCCTTATCTATCTGTTCAGTACGCTGTTGATCCTGGCGGCTGGTTCCCTGCGTGCGCAGGCATTTATGCCTCTGTGGCCAGCCGGTAAAATGCCAAACACCAAGGGGATGCGGTTAACGGATAGTATTGCTAATGAGCGGATATACAGGGTCGGAACGCCGGGGATGTATACGTTCTTTCCGTCGATACAGGAGAATAAAGGTGCAGCGGTTGTCATTTGCCCCGGTGGCGGATACGAACGCCTGGCCTATATTATCAGTGGGCAGCAACTGGCTAAGTGGTTCAACACAATGGGTATCAGCGCATTCGTGCTCAACTATCGGTTGCCCAACTCACCTGATCTGATACAGCGTGAACTGGGACCATTGCAGGATGCCCAGCGGGCGATGCAGGTCATTCGGGCTAATGCACAGAAATGGGGAATAAGGCCCGACAAAATCGGAATCCAGGGTACGTCGGCTGGCGGGCATCTGGCGGCGTTATTAGGCACCTCAACCAGCAACATAGCCGCGATTGGTGACTCCATCAGCCGCCTTCCAGTTCGTCCCGATTTCATGATTCTGGTTTCCCCGGTCATAACCATGGGGCAGTATGCCCATGCGGGAAGCCGGAAAAACCTGCTGGGCCCAAACCCGTCGGCCGACCAGCTGAAAACGTACTCGCTGGAGAACGCAGTAACCGCCTCAACACCACCGTGTTTTCTGGTCCATGCGTTCAATGATACGGGCGTCGACCAGCGCAATAGCCTGTTATTTTATCAGGCGCTTGTCGATATGAAGGTATCGTCAAGTCTGCATACATTTCCGCAGGGGGCGCATGCCATCGCACTCCGTAACAATCCCGGCTCTACTCAGCAATGGGTTACCTTATGTGAAAGCTGGTTGCGGGAGATGAATTTCCTGACCGACACAAAGTAGTGTAGAATACTTACTGGCCAGTTGCCGGTGCTGGTCCGATGCGAAACCAGTCGAAATCGGCGTAGCCTGAATCGTTAATCTGCGTGGTTCTTGTGCAGAAAATGCCCATTTTGGCTCCGATCCAGCGGCCAACTTCAGCCCGAAATTCGCTGCCCGCCTTTGCAAAAACTTGACCGTCTGTGCTGTAAATGTTGGGTCAAGTTCGTGGCCGTCGTAGACATTAACCCCTTTGTCAAGCACCTGTTGGCCACTGATACTTCGCTTTTTAACCGTGAGTATGCTTTTGATGCCGGCCCGGCTGCCAGCTCAGCCATGAACCAGGTACGTTTGCCCGTCATCATCCCACAAGGGGCAGGGATCAATTAACCCTTTGCCTGCTTCGACCAGCACAGGTGCCGACCATGGGCCCGCAGGATTGGTTGCCTTGGTAAGGTAAATGCCAAAGTCTGGGTCGGGGTTAGACGTAAAATTCGTTCTGGTGGTATCGCATAGCGGGAGCCCAAACCCCATTGCCATGTTGCGTTTTCTCGAAGTGCTCAATCGGCGGCTGACGTTTCAGGGCATGCCCGGATCAGCATCGAAACTAGACGCAACCAGGTAAAAATCGTTGTCTGCCCGGTAAACATCGGGATCGGAGTAGTCGGCGTTGAGAACCGGATTCTTAAAGGAGCGTTTGCCCAAATAGGAAACTCACACACGCCAAATCGGCCCTTGCAATGCCTGGTCGACGTTATGCAGATTGGGCTGAGCACAGATAGCGTGGCTCAGGCAAGCAATCAGCACACACAGAGAAAGGCGATTCACGGCAGCGAAAGTGAAAAATGAGCTAAGGTAACCAGGCTGATGTACCCGAAAAGATGGTTGCCAGCGTAAAACGTTGGGCTTCTTTGGCCGTAAGCTGCTTCGACCAGGTTACCCGCTTTGACTTGTCGCCGCCCGGCCCGGTGCTCTTGAACTCAGCGTAAAGGGCGGTTTTTTCGTTCATCGGGTTACGCCAGTTGTCCCAGCCTTCCGGTACAATATGACTGCCCATGTCGGTACGAATAAAGACCGTCTTAGCGTGTGGCCGCCATGGACGCCCCAGGAACACCTTCCTGGCCGTCTCGCTGGCGATGAGCTTACAATCGAGGAAAACAAACCCAAAGCGCTGATAGGCTGGCGTGGCCGCCGCCGTGATATACGAATCGGAGAGACTTTTAATGGTGCACGATTGAAAGACGGACATTGATTTTCCGAAGATGAAATCGGTTGTCCCTTCAATCCAGCAGTTGTCGTAATACTGTCGACTGCCTTCTGCGGCGGCAAACAACGTATCCTGATTGCCGAGCAGTATACAGTTTCTGCAGACAAACCGGTCGCCTTCGACATGTAGGGCAACGGCTTGCCCGACGCGGCCAGCCGTGTTTCTGATGGTCAGGTTTTCGAGAATGATATCGGGGGCGTCAACCAGCACCACGTAGGAGGTGTAGGTGCTGAATTTGTCTTTACCCGTTGCGTCTTTCCCCGCAGGATACGCCTTGCCCGAGAAATCATCGCCCGTGATGATAACACCCGCTTTGCTTTCGCCAATGATATGAATAGTTGGTTTCCAGGATGGAATCACGAGCTTTTCGGCGTAGATGCCGTTTCGCAAGTAGAGTGTGACACGTACCTGAGAGTGGTCGCGGAAGGCGTTAATGGCTTCCTGTATCGTTTTGAACTGACCACTGCCGTCAGCGGCAACGGTAAACGAAGCTGGGTACGTTGCCGATGTTGGTGTTGTGGTCTGAGCTGCCAACTTCGTTGAACAGGCAAACAGACACAAAAGCAGCAGGAATCTGACCATGAGTGACGATCGGGCGTTTACTTCGTTGCGCTGAAAACCAGCTGTTTTTCTGTGGCGCCCTGGCTGAACTCCGCTTTCGTTTGGGCTCGCGACAGATCGGTATTCGACATCCGTATCGCCTGACTCCGTTCCCCCTTCACCGCGAATAGCTGACTTGTTCCAGCGTTGTACTGTATGGTATCGAACGTGAGGTTGCTACTGTTGTCGAGTGCAATCACAGGTTTTGTTTGTTCGGTGATCAGCTGCACATTGGTAAACGTTATGCCCTGTGCATCAGTTAGTTCAATTCCTTTCTCGGCCTTTAGCACAAGTCCGGCCATGACGATATTGCGGACGGGCATTTCGGGTAATCCGCGAATGAACACGCCTTTAGTGGCTCCATTGCAGACAATATTCTCGAATTTCATGTTCCGAAAGATGGGCGTACCCTCGTTCAGGACCGGGCGTACGTCTCGCTCGCCATCTGTAGCGAATTTCACGAAATAATACATATCGAAGAAGATCGCTTCCTGCGCAATGTCTTTCATGAATATGTCTTTAGCGTAGATGTGTTCGACAACGCCACCCCGGCCACGCACCGATTTGAAACGAATCCCTTTATCGGTTCCCATGAACGTACAGTTGGAGACGAAGATGTAACGCGCCCCACCGCTCATCTCACTGCCAACCACAAAACCGCCGTGGCCATTGTATACTGTGTTGTTCCGGATAATTCCATTTTCGGTGGGCATGCCGCGTTTGCGCCCTTCTTCATCCTTACCTGATTTGATGCAGATGGCATCATCGCCCACATCGAGCGTACACCCTTCGATCAAGAAGTTCTTGCATGACTCGACGTCCATGCCGTCGCCATTATGGGCGTATTCCGGGTTTTTAACCGTCAGGTTTCGCAGGGTAAGGTCCTGGCACATGAGTGGGTGCAAACACCAGGCGGCAGAATTCTGGCAGGTAATGCCTTCGAGTAGTACGTTCTTACAATTGGTTAGCACAACCAGGTTGGGCCGTAACATGTCTTTCATGTCGGCAAAGTCCTGCGGCGTTTTGCCGTCGGTTAGCAGCATGCTACGGTTACCGACGCTTGCCTTCTTGAACTGCTCACTTGGGTACCAGGTTTTGCCATCATCTTTCAAGACACCGCCCGACGCCACTTTTTCCTGCCACTGGCTCTCGGTAAGCTGGTTTTTATTGACAGCCCGCCACACGTCACCGTTTCCATCCAGTATACCCTGACCAGTAATGGCAATGTTTTCCAGATTTTTGCCCGAAATGGGCGATTGATTCCGGGCGGCGCGTTTGCCTTCATACACGCCTTCAACCAGTGCATACTGGCTTTTATCGGGTGTAAACAGGAGGGTAGCCGATTTTTTCAGGTGTAGATTGACGTTGCTTTTCAGCTCGATTGGCCCGGTCATCCAGAGACCGGCCGGAACGAGCACCACACCGCCCCCTTTTTTACTGCAAGCTACTATCGCTGAATTGATGGCGTTGGTATTCAGCGTAATTCCGTCGGGCTTTGCCCCGAAGGCTAGTACATTCAGGGTATCTTTTCTGAAAGAAGGCTGGGCGATTCGGGGAAGATTTGTCCAGCTATAGGTGGGTGCCGGTTGTGCTTGAGCCGGTATACTTGCAATCACTGAGAAAGCAAGTCTCCACAGGAGCGTGTTTGTTGTCATGTCTACCTGTAAAGTCGAAAGGGTAGTGTAACATAATACCCTGGCACACACTATTTCTGTGCAATCGTTGCCGGGAACGTTGCCAATAACGATTTATAAGCGAAAGCGGCAATCCTTCATCGTTGAGAAGGGCTACGTTACCCTATGAAGTAGGACCGACTCAACTAGTAACAACGCCGTTTCAATCCATCTTCTTCATGGACAGGTACGTTAACTCGTTGATTGGGGTAAGCGTCAGACAATCAGCCTGATAGAGCTGTTTCTGATTGCTCCTTCTGCCGAATTTACAGGATGTTAAGGAGCAGATAGAGTGCGTTTTTGGCCGTTTTCCGCATTCGGAACAGGCTGACAAACAGGTTAATACGTCTCGAAACTGGCCACATGACCATACGTTTCTGTTCGGAAAGGGGAGAGCATCCGGCCGGTATGCAACTTACATCATCCTGGAATCAATTGCCCGGAGTGGCTGATTAACTTTTTTACCGGAGTACACCTGCGTATAGACAGTTACCGTTTGAGCAAAACGTTGGATCTACCCGAACAATGAGCGCTTTGCCAGGTTAAAGCCTTACCATCAGTACACTACGTTATGCTACCTGTCCGGATTCCAGTTGTATCAGTCTGCTTGAGCTTGATGGTAACCCTGGACATGCTGACAACGTTGGCATCAGCCCAATCGCTCAGAACTGGGTTTGATAAGGCCGAATACATGGAACTGATGAAGGTCTCGGCCCAATTTGGCGATTCAACCTATGTAGCCAGTTTTCCCAAACCACAACGATTCCAGTTGATGTACCGGTCAGCCGTTATGGGATTAGATAACCGGTGGGATCTCTGGACCGATTCGGGTGGAACAGCCGTGATCAGTCTGCGCGGAACAACCGCAAACAGCGTTAGCTGGCTCGCGAACTTCTATGCCGCTATGGTACCTGCAAAGGGCGAACTGCAGCTTTCCGATACCGAAAAATTTACGTACCACCTGGCCGATAATCCACGGGCAGCGGTACATGTTGGCTGGCTGGTCAGCATGGCGTTTCTGGCCAACGATATCCTGCCTAAAATTGATTCGTCGTACCGAAGAGGCATTAAAAACATGCTGATCATGGGTCACAGTCAGGGTGGTGGCATCGCATTTTTACTGACAAGTTACCTGTATGATCTGCAGCGTCGGGGAAAAATTCCCGCTGATATCCGGTTCAAAACGTACTGCAGTGCGGGGCCAAAACCGGGGAATCTGTACTACGCCTACGAGTATGAAGCCATGACGCAGGGCGGATGGGCCTATAACGTGCTGAACTCGGCCGATTGGGTGCCAGAGGTGCCGTTTTCCGTTCAGACGGTGAACGACATGAACCTGACAAACCCGTTTGCCGGGGCTAATCAGCTGATTAAGAAACAGCCTTTTTTTAAGCGGCTGGTGCTTCGTAAAGTGTATAGTGACCTCAGCAGACCGTCGCTCAAAGCACAGAAGAATTACCAGAGGTACTTGGGGAAAATAGCGGCAAACACCGTCAAGAAAAACCTGACCGGGTACGTTCCGCCCAACTATTACAACAGCAATCACTACGTACGTACGGGCAATACGATCGTGCTGCTAGCCGATTCAGCTTATTACAACCGTTATCCTGACAGCCGAGATCATGTGTTTACCCATCATTTTCACCCGCCGTATCTGTACCTGACTGAACGGACCCTGTCGCAATCCGGCGAATCGATGGCGAACCAGGAAACGTCGGAACTGACTGGAACATGGGAACTCAATTACCTGGCTTCAGCCGGTGCCGATCTGGTGACCCTGTACCCCAATCGAAAACCGTCGCTCACGTTTGACGCGACGAATCATCGTATTGCAGGGTCAACTGGTTGCAATTCGTTCAGCGGGCCGTTCTCAACAAATGGTCATATTTTCACCTTTCCGGAAGCCGCAGTGATGACCCGGATGATGTGCCCCGGGCCCGGTGAAGAGACGTTTCTGGCCATGATCAAAAAGGTAAATCGCTTTTCAATAACCGACAACACCCTTAGCCTGCTGACGGGTGATGTCGAGCTGATGCGCTTCGTTCGGAAGTAATTAACTGTACAACAATAGTTTAGCGTGAGAAAAATGGTAATAACCCAACATCCCCAACAACTACTAACAGGCTTACTCTTTATAGGCGTGATCGCATGCCAGAACGGGCAGAAAGCTGACACGGACAACACGGCCTCTGCAACTCCGGTGAAGGCTTGTTACGCCTACACGTCAGCAGCCGATACCATCCAGCTTACCCTGCTTCGGAACGACACGACGGTCACCGGTACGTTGCTTTATCGGCTGGCAGAAAAAGACCGCAACTCAGGTACGTTTGCTGGCCGTATGCGGGGCGATACCCTGGTGGCAGACTATACATTTCAGTCGGAAGGGGTAGAGTCGCAACGGGAGGTAGCCTTTCTGGTGAGTGGAGACAAACTGATCGAAGGCTTTGGCCCGATTGAGGAGAAAAATGGAAAGGCAGTTCGATTTTCATCACTGAAAAGCCTTACGTTCAGCCAGACGTTCCCGCTCTTGAAGGTTGATTGCAACGAGTGAGCGTAATCAGTTTATGGTTTACTAGAAAGGCCCGGTAACTTCTACCGGGCCTTTCTAGTAAACCATAAACTGATTCTTTACTTCGCGATAACCACGGTGTCTTTTTTTACCGATTGAGACACGTATTCAATGAGGTCAGCAACGAGTCCGGTCCAGCCGGTTTGGTGGCTGGCGCCGAGGCCGCTGCCATTATCACCGTTGAAGTATTCGTAGAACAGGATCAGCCCTTTGAAATTCGGGTCGTCGCCAAACCGGTTCAGATCGCCCATGGCAGGTACGTTGCCGGCTTCGTCTGCGCGGAACAGGTTGATCAGCCGTTCGGCAACCAGCAGGGCAGCATCTTTAATGCTCATAACCTGGCCTGAATGCGTTGGGTACTCCACTTCGTAATCGTCGCCGTAATACTGGTAGAATTTCAGCAGTGAATCAACCAGCAGGAAGTTCAGCGGGAACCAGATTGGGCCGCGCCAGTTGGAATTACCGCCGAAAATGCTCGTTTCCGACTCGGCAGGTACGTACTTCACACGCAGCAACTCGCCGTTCATGTGCAGTTCGTATGGCTGCTTTTCGTGGAATTTAGACAACGCCCGAATGCCGTAATCAGACAGGAATTCGGCTTCGTCGAACATTCGGCGCATCAGCATTTTCATGCGGTGACCACGCAGCAGACTCAGCAGGTGAGTCGAGCCTTTACCCGGCTCGTGCCAGCGCGATACCAGCGAGGCAAGGTCGGGCCGGTTGGTCAGGACCCACTCCAGCCGCCGGCGAAAATCAGGGAGTTTAGACAGCAGTTCATCGTCGATGATCTCAACGGCAAACAGCGGAATAAGGCCCACCATCGACCGGATTTTCAACAGACGTGCCTGTTTATCAGGTGTATGCAGAATGTCGTAGTAGAATTGATCCTGCTCGTCCCACAGGCTGATATGCTGTTTGCCGAGGTTGTTCATTGCCGAGGCAATGTGCAGGAAGTGCTCGAAAAACTTGCTGGCCATGTCCTGATAGGAGGGGCGCACCAGCGAGATCTCGAGCGCAATGCGCAGCATGTTCAGCGTGTACATGGCCATCCAGCCCGTTCCGTCGGCCTGCTCAATGCGGCCGCCCATGGGTAGCGGCTGACTCCGGTCAAACACGCCGATGTTATCCAGGCCCAGGAAGCCGCCACCGAAAATGTTGTTGCCTTCAACGTCTTTGCGGTTCACCCACCAGGTGAAGTTCAGCAGGAGCTTATGAAAGACCCGTTCGAGGAAGTTTACATCGCCGACGCCGTTCATCTGCTTGTCGATCTCGTAGACCTTCCAGGTGGCCCAGGCGTGGACGGGTGGGTTCACGTCCGAGAAATTCCATTCGTAGGCCGGAATTTGCCCGTTCGGGTGCATATAGTATTCGCGAAGAATAACGGCGAGCTGCCGCTTGGCGAAGTGGGGGTCAAGCCGGGCCAGGGTAAGCGTATGGAACGCCAGATCCCAGGCAGCAAACCAGGGGTATTCCCACTTGTCGGGCATACTCAGGATGTTGGCCGTGTACATATGCCGCCACGATTCATTGCGGGCATATACGCGTCCCTGGAACGGAATCGGCATTTTGGGGTCACCCTTTAGCCATTCGTTTACATTGTAGTAGTAAAACTGTTTGCTCCAGAGCATACCCGCGTAGGCCTGCCGCTGAATATTGGCCAGTTCAGTATTGGCATTCGGGCCGCTGACGGTGCTTGCCTGTAACTGCTGGTAAAATACGTCGGCTTCAGTGTGGCGCTGGGCAAACAACGCATCAAAGTCGCCAAATGGTTGGGTCTGATGGGTCTGATCACTGAACCGAAGTTTGATCGTGACACTGCCGCCTGCGGGTACGTTGCGGGTGTAGCGGGCCGATGCCTTCGTGCCAATCCGATTCGGGTTGACGTGTTCAGGTTTACCCGTTACGATGTAATTATTGATGCTGTCTTTGGGGTACGATGTGGTGTTTGGCCGGCCGTACAGACGTTCAGTGTTCGTTTCGTTCTCACAGAAAAGCAACTCGTCGGCATCTTCACAATAGAGCTTGTACTTGCCCAACTGCTTGTGATTCACCTCGATCTGACTGGTCGAAATGCCTGTCAGCATTGGGCGAGTGCTGTATTGCTCGTAGCCCCACGACCAGGTGTTTCTGAACCAGATGGTTGGCAGCAGGGTAAGGGGGGCATCCAGGTTGCCACGGTTGTGGGCAGTCACCTTCACGAGCCAGTCGTTCTGGTCAGCTTTGGCATACTCGATCTCAATATCGAAGTATTCACTGGTATCGAATATGCCGGTGTCAAGAAGCTCATATTCGGGCTCCTGCCGCGAGCGGCGCATGGTTTCGATGACCAGTTTATTGTATGGGAATTCCTGCTGCGGATACTTGTACAGCATTTTCATGTACGAGTGTGTGGGCGTACTATCAAGGTAATAGTACAATTCCTTCACGTCCTCGCCATGATTTCCTTCCGGTCCGGTAAGGCCAAAAAAGCGTTCTTTCAGGATATTGTCGCGGTGATTCCAAAAAGCGAGCGCAAAGCAGATATGCCCTTTGTTATCAGAAATACCCCCAATACCTTCGTCGCCCCACCGGTATGCCTTTGAGCGGGCCATCTCGTGGCTAACGTGGTTCCAGGCATCACCATAGGGACTATAGTCTTCACGTACAGTGCCCCAGGCTCGGTCAGACAGATAAGGTCCCCACTTTTTCCAGCCCTTATTATCGGCTCGGTCATATATACGTAGTTTCTCAGCTTCGGCAGGCATACAGTCTCCTGAAGATCGGTCGGATTAGTTCTTTGTGACTGATCAAGACCTAAAAATACGGCTATCGATGCATACTGGCGAAAATTCCCGGAAAAGTCATAAAAAAGGATATTCATTTCCCTTAAACGTGTAGGGTTGCGGTGACAGTGAACAAGTTAGTTTGCCAAAAGCCTATAAAGTCTGGTGTTCAACAGGATAAATCCTGACCGCCACAATCTGACGTGCAGGGAGAAGAGCTGGTACGATCGTGGCCGTATCTGCCATCGTCAGGATGAGTAGAAACAGACGTTTATTTTTGTTCATTCTAGCTTGACCTGTTTCGCGCCACACGCTACGGTAATGAATCCACCCTTACAGTTATGCTTCTATCTCGCTTCATTCGCATTTCTATAACAGGATCGATGCTTGCGGCCTGTTTTCTGCTTGTTGGCGCCGGGGAAGTATCTCTTGCCAACAAGCCGAACGTGGTCTTGTTTTTTATTGACGACCTCGGTTACGGTGACCTCTCATGTACGGGTGCTATGGGCTACACAACGCCTAACCTGGATAAGATGGCGGCTGAAGGAAGTCGGTTTACAAACTTTCTGGCGGCTCAGGCCGTGTGCAGTGCCTCGCGGGCCTCGTTGCTGACAGGATGTTATCCAAACCGGATCGGCATTTCGGGGGCGCTGGGTCCGTTGTCGCCAGTTGGGCTGAATCCGTCTGAAGAAACGCTGCCTGAATTACTGAAAGAGCAGGGTTACGCGACGGGCATTTTCGGCAAATGGCATCTGGGCGATAAGCCGGCATTTTTACCCTTGCAACATGGCTTTGACGAATATTATGGCGTGCCTTACTCGCACGATATGTGGCCACTGCATCCCGATCAGGCACGGGCCAACTACCCGCCGTTGTTTCTGATCGATGGGAATAAGCCAACGAAGGAGGTGAAAACCCTGGACGACGCCAGTCAGCTAACGCCTGGCTTCACCGACCGGGCTATTTCGTTTATTCGCAGGCACAAAAACAGGCCATTCTTCCTATACATACCGCATCCGCTGCCACACGTTCCATTGGCCGCTTCATCGCGGTTTCGTGGAAAAAGCAGGCTTGGCCTGTTCGGCGACGTACTGATGGAACTCGATTGGTCGGTTGGGCAGGTGATGCAGGAATTAAAACAACAGGGAATTGATCGGAACACGCTGGTGATCTTCATCAGCGACAACGGCCCCTGGCTCAACTACGGTGATCATGCTGGCTCGGCGGGCGGCTTGCGGGAGGGAAAAGGAACCACATTTGAGGGCGGTCACCGCGTTCCATGTCTGGTACGCTGGCCCGGTGTGGTGCCAGCCGGGCGAGTGAGCAATAAGCTGTTGACTACGATGGATATTCTGCCGACAGTTGCCAGACTAGGTGGTGCCCGGCTACCAAGCCAGCGCATAGACGGTGTCGACTGGCGTGCGTTGCTGAAAGGCGATGAATCAGTGACGCCGCGTGATCACTTCTATTACTATTATCGAAAAAACAGCCTCGAGGCCGTTCGGAAAGGTGACTGGA
The DNA here is from genome assembly GCF_017353175.1 of Fibrella forsythiae. Taxonomy (GTDB): domain Bacteria; phylum Bacteroidota; class Bacteroidia; order Cytophagales; family Spirosomataceae; genus Fibrella; species Fibrella forsythiae. The sequence continues at coordinate 141,049 of NZ_JAFMYW010000001.1, forward strand.
AGCTAATATTTGCCCATCCGGGACGTACCTACGAAGGGTTCATGCCCGGGCAGGGCGGGAAGCCAGGACCGAACACGGAGAATCGTGCCTTCCCGCTGGCTCTCTACGACCTTCGCCGCGATCCCGGCGAACGGTACGACGTGCGTGAACAACACCCTGAGATTGTAGCTGAACTTGAAAAGCTGGCCGAAGAAGCTCGGGATGATTTAGGCGACGATCTCCAAAAGCGAACAGGGCGTAACAACAGGGTTGCCGGCTCTGTGGCTCAGGTACGTTGACCGGGCGGGCGTTTGTACGTATCTGGGCTTTTCTCCGGTATACAAACCGATCTGCTGAAAGGAGCTGATGAGGCCAGCAGTGCTTTAGCTCCGGGAGATAAGCCGGAGAAAAACTGCGGTTATGAATAGACAAAATCTTTATCCAGTCAAGATCCTATTTTAGTCCAATACATATATGAAGAATCATTTGGTTGGTATAACTGGCGTTTTGTTGCTGACAGGTACGTTGTTGGCGCTGAAACCGCAACCGGACGCCGCGGTTTCATTCGCATCGGCAAAGCCCAAACCGCCTGTTCGGCCGAAGAATATCATCTACATCCTGGCCGATGATCACCGCTATGATTTCATGGGGTTTACCGGCAAAGTAGCTGGCCTGAAAACACCAAACCTTGACAGACTGGCGGCAGAGGGGGCACATGTCAGAAATGCGTTTGTCAGCACGGCGCTTTGCTCGCCTAGCCGGGCGAGTATCCTGAGCGGGCAGTACGCACACACGCACAAGGTGGTAGATAATTTTGCTCCGCTGACGCCCGGCCTGAAATTCTTTCCGCAATACCTCCAGAAAGCAGGCTATAAAACAGCATTCCTGGGGAAGTGGCACATGGGAAATACGGACGATGCGCCCCAGCCCGGTTTCGATTACTGGCTCAGTTTTAAAGGACAGGGCGATTATTACAATCCCACGTTTAATATCAATGGCAAGCGCGTCAGCTACACAGACAGCAGCTACACCAGCGATCTGCTCACCGATTATGCGTTGAGGTGGCTCAGTTCGCTCGATAAGTCGAAGCCGTTCTGTGTTTACCTGTCGCACAAGGCGGTCCATGCTGAGTTCCAACCGGCAAAACGGCACCGGGGAATGTACAAAAACATGCCGATCAACTACCCGCAAACCATGTACCTGACGGCCACAGACTCCAGTAGGCAGTGGGGATCAAAACCAGCGGTCAATCCGGAGATGGGGCCGTTGAAGGTCAATATGGCCGATATGCCCAACTGGGTGAAGCAGCAACGGTACAGCTGGCACGGCGTCGATTACATGTATCACGGCCAGATAGGCTTCAACGATTTCTACCGCCAATACTGCGAAACACTGATGGGCGTCGACAATAGTGTTGGGCGGGTACTGAAGTGGCTGGAAGACAATGGTCAACTGGAAAATACACTGGTTGTGTACATGGGCGATAATGGGTTCAGCTTCGGCGAACACGGCCTGATCGACAAGCGCCATATGTACGAAGAATCGATGCGGGTGCCGTTGCTGGTGCGTTGCCCAACAAGGGTGAAGGCGGGCACGAAGCTGGATCAGGTGGTGCAGAACGTGGATATAGCGCCCACACTGCTGGCATATGCCGGCATTGCCAAGCCTGCTCAGATGCAGGGAAATTCATTTTTGCCCCTGCTTCAGGGCAAGTCTATCCCCTGGCGCGAACAGGCATTTTACGAATATTATTGGGAAGCCGATTTCCCGCAGACACCAACGATGTTCGGCGTACGAACTGATCGCTACAAGTACATTTTCAACCACGGCGTTTGGGACGCCAACGAACTGTACGACCTGAAAAATGACCCGCAGGAGGTGAACAACCTGATCCGAAGTGCTGATCATCAGGCAATTGCCAAAGAAATGAAAAGCAAGGTTTTCGATTGGCTCGAATCAACGGGTGGTCTGCAAATTCCGCTACACCCGATTCGGCAGAAACGGAATGATCACCGGTATAAGGGGGTATATTAGGAGGGGATTAGTTGGTTGAGTGGTTAATTGGTTGATTGGTTGGCTCTGCAGGATGTTACCAGCCAACCAATCAACCAATTACCATCAATGCGCTACCAGCCAGTTTTCGCCGAAGCCGACGCCGGTTTCCATAGCGACGGCCATCGGAATCGCGGTTTTCATAATGCGATCGACGTTTTCTTTCAGGAAGTCGAGTTCTGATTTGTGGGCGTCGAAGACTAATTCATCATGCACGGTCAGAATCATTTTAGACTTCAGATTTTCGCGGAGCATGAACTGATGGATGTTGATCATGGCAATCTTTAGCATGTCGGCCGCACTGCCCTGGATGGGTGCATTGACGGCGTTACGCTCGGCGAACATCCGGTCGGTCACGTTACGCGAATTGATGTCGCGCAGGTAGCGGCGGCGTCCCAGAATTGTTTCGGCATAGCCGCAGTTGCGTGCCTTATCGATGCTTTGATCCATATAGGCTTTTACCGCCGAAAACTCCTGGAAATATTCTTCGATGATTTGCCCGGCCTCTTTACGCGGGATCTTCAGGCGTTGCGACAGACCGAACGAGGAAATGCCGTAAATGATACCAAAGTTGATTGTCTTGGCTTTCCGGCGCATCTCGCTCGTTACTTCCGAAATAGGTACGTGGAAAACCTTGCTCGCCGTTTGGGTATGAATGTCGATGTTATTGTTAAATGCATCGAGCATTGTCTGGTCGCCGCTGAAGGCTGCCATGATCCGCAGTTCGATCTGCGAATAGTCGGCCGACATGATCAGGAAGTCATCGGAGCGGGGCACAAATGCTTTCCGAATTTCCTGTCCACGTGGTGTACGGATCGGAATGTTTTGCAGGTTCGGATTCGTGGACGACAACCGACCTGTTGACGCAACTGCCTGATTGAACGATGTATGCACCCGTCCTGTTCGGGGCGAGATCAATAAAGGCAATGCATCGACGTAGGTGTTCTTCAGCTTGATCAGTTCACGATAGTCGAGAATTTTGCCGATGATCGGGTTCTCGGCTTCCAGCTTCGAGAGTACTTCTTCTCCGGTCGCATACTGCCCCGTTTTAGTCTTCTTGGCGTTCTTGTCGAGGTTTAGCTTATCAAACAGAATTTCGCCCAGTTGTTTCGGTGAGCCAATATTAAATGCTCCGCCTGCAATCTCGTAAATCTCGGCCTGCACCTGCTTCATGTCGATGTCCAGGGTAGACGAAAGCTCTGCCAAGGCGCTGGTATCCAGGGTGATGCCCTCCAGCTCAATATCGGCCAGCACTTGTACCAACGGCATTTCAACCTGATCGAACAGCTTGTGCAGGCTGTCTTTATTGAGCATTGGCGCAAAGGTATCGCGCAGTTGCATTGTCACGTCGGCATCTTCGGCGGCGTATTCGACTACGCGCTGAATGTCGACTTCGCGCATGGTCAATTGCCCTTTCCCCTTTTTGCCAATCAGCGACTCAATAGCGACGGGCTGGTAGTTGAGGTAAACCTCGGCCATCACGTCCATGTTGTGCCGTTGCTCGGGCTCGATCAGGTAGTGGGCCAGCATGGTATCGAAGAGTGGACCACGTACCTGAACGCCGTACTTCTTCAGCATCAACAGATCGTACTTCAGATTCTGGCCCACTTTCTCGATGGATTCGTTTTCGAAGAACGGCTTGAATAAATCGACAACCGCCTGAGCCTCCTCCCGATCAGCCGGAACGGGTACGTAGAAAGCTTCGCCTTTCAGATACGAAAACGACAGTCCGACAAGATCCGCCTCAACGGGGTCAATGGCGGTGGTTTCGGAATCGAAACAGACGCTGGGTTGCTGACTCAGGTACGTTACCAGACTGGCACGCAGTTCGGGCGTATCAACGAGCCGGTAATCATGAACAACAGAATTGATCGTTTTTCGGCGTTCAGTTGAAAAAGCGGTATCTACTTCTGATTCGTGTGCATCATCGCCCCAGCTAGCTGACTCTATAGCCCTGGGTACGTCGGCACCGGGTGCGTCTTCAGTCGGAGCGTTGTCGGTAACAAGGCCAGGCGTAGCCGCTTCGCCCGAACTCGTAGGAACCGTGACGGGCGTTGCCTTTGCCGTACGTGTTTTCCTGGGAGAACTGGCCGTGGTGCTGTCGCCAAAATCAAAAGGAAGATCATCGGCACCGCTGGGCGACTGGCCATTGCCTGAGGGCATCGGCATAAAAGCAGGTGACGGATCGAACAGCCCTATTTGCCCGCCCGGCGACTTTACGAATTCACTTTTAAGGGGCGTAGGCGCGTCGCCCAACAAGCGGGTTTTCATTTGCCGGAACTCCAGCTCATCGAGCAAAGCGCCAAGGCGTTCTTTATCGTAATCGGTATGCAACAGCGCAGCTTCGTCGAATTCGACGGGTACCTCCAGGTGGATGGTGGCCAGTTCTTTCGACAACAGCCCCTGCTGACCATACTGCACCACATTTTCTTTGAGCTTACCTTTTAGCTGATCGGCATTGGCAATCAGGTTTTCTACGCTGCCATATTCAGTTATGAGCTTCTGCGCCGTTTTTTCGCCGATACCCGGAATGCCCGGAATGTTATCGACCGCGTCGCCAACCAGCCCCAGCATGTCTACAACCTGACTTATTTTCTCAATACCCCATCGTTCGCAGATTTCAGCAACTCCCAGTTTTTCGGCGGCCTTGCCCATGAAAGCGGGCTTATAGATATACACGCAGTCGTTGACCAACTGCCCGTAATCTTTATCGGGCGTCATCATGTAGGTCTCAAACTCGCCCGTGGCGCAGGCACGGTGGGCCAGCGTCCCGATGATGTCGTCGGCTTCGTATCCCGGCATGATCAGCATCGGAATGTTCATGGCCGCAATGATCTCTTTGATGTAGGGAATGGCCACCGAAATGTCTTCAGGCTGCGACTGACGTGTGGCTTTGTACATCGGAAACTGCTCGTGCCGGAAGGTCTTTTTCGAGTGGTCGAAAGCAACGCCGATGTGGGTAGGTTTCTCTTTTTGAAGTACCTCCATCATCGAGTTCATGAACCCGAAAATGGCACTGGTATTAACGCCTTTACTGGAGATGCGCGGGTTTTTGTTGAACGCAAAATGTGCCCGATAAATCAACGCCAGGGCGTCTAAAAGGAAGAGTTTCTTTTGTGGTTTAGCCATTATGGAAAAGTCAGTTGTGCCGTCTGCAGCAGTGGTCGTCGATAGCCATTCGTTGACACTCATTGTCTTACAATATAACAATGAATGAATGCAGCATAGACCGCACAAATGACTATAAATGATGCCTACTTAACAACAGGTGACCCCTACTTTTGATTCCTGGAGTACACCCATCCAGCCACGGAAAAGCCCCGGTCTGGCCCGCATGTTACGAAAGGCAACAACGCAGGGCCAGACCGGGGCTATCCAGGTTAACGGTAGGTGTAAGGTCTTCAGGGCGGTGGTATCAGCACCCGATCAATGCGGTGAATAACCGCGTTTGTTGATAGAATATCGGGTCGTACTACCGTAGCTGCCGTTGTCGTGTCGCCCAGAGCGGTGATCGAAACTGAACTGCCCGATACGTTCATCCGAATGGTTGAACCCAGCACCGTTTTGGGGGTTTGGCCATTAATGAACTGATTCGAGAAATAGCGGCCAGGCAGTAGATGATAATTCAGCAATCGTTGCAACGCCGCAGGGTTCGCTCCGGCAATGGCCGATGGTGTGTAGCCAGAGGCAATGAATGCTTCATTGGTAGGCGCAAAAATCGTTGCCGCAGTGGTTGACTGAAGCACGGTCAGTAAACCAGCTCCGGCCCGCTGCACTGCCGCTGCCAGCAGGCTGAAATTTTGAGGGTCGCTGAGGATCGTGCTGATGGCGTCTGCGTTTGGCGGCGACAGTACCGCGCTGACCACATGCATCACCCCGTTGTCTGCTGCCACGTCGGAGGTAGTCACCAGATGACCGTTGGCCGACAGATAGTTGTTCACTTTACTGATATACACCATGCCGTTTGCGGGCAGCAGCGTTTGTAAGCCTACTGTCTGCCCGCCCTGAATAGCGGAAGCAGGAACGCTTTTGTCAATGACATGGTACTGAACAAGAGCCGTTACCGCTGCAACTGGAAGCTGGTTGATAGCTGCCACGTCAGCATACCCCGCTGCTCTGAATGCATCATCGGTGGGGGCGAAAACGGTGTATGTGCCAGTACGAAGCATATCTGTCATGCCTGCCCGCTGCACGGCAGCCCGCAGGAAAGTAAAACTGTTGTTGACTACCAGAATGTCTGTAATCGTATGCGTAACTGCTACTGGCGTATCTACGTGTTTACACGAGGAAAACAGTGTACTCATCAGTATCAATAAACTGCATATCCGTATCGGCCAGCGTTGAGCTTGTATTTGCCAATAACCAAGTGAAACAAGTAGCCTTGGCGCTGCCACGTTTGCAGATATATACAATTCAACTGTCGAACGAGAAGTTTTGTTTAATGTTTGCATGTAAATCTTAAACAAAATTGATGTCGCTAACGCAGATCAAGGTTGTGGGAGATGGTGAATAAGCGTCAAAAAGCCGGATGATTATGCCTGACTGGCAAAATCGACCGGCTTTTTGATACTGAACTTAAGCTAGTAGCAACTTATTGTGTGATTGTTCACATACAGTCACTTTACGCCTTTTGATACGAAGCGCGGAGGGTAACGATATCGCCACCTTTGTAGCTTCCATCATTTATTTTTTTTACGAGCATTTCCAGTTGTGGATGCGCCCAATCTGGAATGAATTTGTCGGGCGTATCGATGAACACGCGAGGGTACGTATATAAATCTCGTCCCAGCCCAAACTGAACAGCGCACCGTTTCATAGCGTCAGAGATACCACCTTTCACCGGTTCAATATCAGTGCGACTGGCACCGTCTGTTTTCGACAGGATTTGAACGGGTGTGGTATGGGTTGCGGGGATGGTAACGGTGATCTTACACAGGAAACCACCCTGGATTTCGGTGATCTCGTTTTGCCAGCCGAACCAGCCAAACTGCCTGTCGAAACGGTCCATCACACAACGGTTTGTGATGTAGGGGACCACAATCAACTTGCCGGTTTTGGTCTGCATCTGAACGCGCCATTCAATTTCATCGGGTTGAATAGGCTGGGTTAATTTATCTAACGTATTTGCTGTTTGTTCCATGATTTTAAAACAAAAAAACGCGCAGTTTCATTCAGGAAAATTGGTCATTTCCAAGCCTGAAAGGTCTTTTATCCCTATATTATACTAGACTTTGATTAGTCAACAATCACCTCGTCGACGGCCAGCGAGGCGGGTTTGCCTGAGCGTTCATTTTCCTTGCTTTCAGGTACGTTGCCATAGTTTTTGATCGTTATCCGAACGTACCTGGCGCGGGCTGTTTTAAAATCTGCTACCACAGGTACAATGCGCCACGGCCCTTCCAGCGGCTCGTCGATAGGCTGGGCAATGGCATCCTTGAATGAATCGCCCTCTTTCGACAGGGCCACCTCAACCGACTTGGGCGGCATGATACCAAACATCACCTTTTTTAGGAAAGAGGCTGTCACTTTAGTTACCGGTTTTACCTCGCCTAGGTCAATGGTGAGTGCAATGTCATTGCCCCCGGATACCTGCACCCACGGACGGTCGTCGCGGGGGCTGGCAGCAACCTGGCCATCGGTCAGGCGTTTGCGACCTTCATCGGCAGCTTCCGCTTTAGGCGTTGTATACGTATACGGTTTCCCTTTTGCGCGGTGTATGTAGAACGTCTCGGCGTAGGGTTTATCGTTGGCCGGAACAGTCGCGGCTTTAATGGTTGTGGTCTTGGTGAGTGTGATCGGAGCGATATACTCCGTTGATGCCGCTGAGGCGTCGCTGCCGTTGGTCGTAAAGTAGATTTTGCCGTCGGAATCTAGCTTGCTGAGACGTACCTGCAACTGACCTTCGCCAGTGAACTGTGTCTCCGACCGCACATCGAGCAGGCGTTTGGCGTAGTTGACAGTCAATCGGTCCAGGCGTTTCAGGTGGTTTTTCAGCCTGGACGCAAAATCTTCAAAGTTGCGTGGCCCGGCGGGTATCCAGCCAATCTCGGCCAGGGCTATCGCTCGCGGGAAAGCCATGTATTCTACCTCGTCAGGGGTATGAATATATTCTGTCCAGATATTTCCCTGGATGCCCATAATGTACTTCTGCTGGTCGGGCGTTAGCTCGGTCGGTGTCGGTTCATAGGTATACACCTTTTCGATGGGCAGGTAGCCGCCAATCGACAGGGGCTCGGTGCTCGGGTCTGCCTGATATTTGTCGAGGTAACAGAACGTACCTGGCGTCATGATCACGTTGTGTTTCTGCTTGGCCGCTTCAATACCGCCCGCAATACCCCGCCAGCTCATGACGGTAGCGTTGGGGGCCAGGCCCCCCTCCAGAATCTCGTCCCAGCCAATGATGGCCCGCCCTTTGCTGGTCACAAACTTCTCAACCCGACGAATGACATAGCTCTGCAGCTCATCTTCGTTCTTCAGCTTCAGTTTTTTGATCAGGTCCTGACAGAACGCACTTTGCTTCCAGGCGTCTTTGGGGCATTCATCGCCGCCAATGTGAATGTATTTGCCGGGAAAGAGCGCCATCACTTCAGTCAGTACGTCCTGAAAAAACGTGAACGTCTTCTCACTTGGGCAATACACGTCGCGAATAACACCCCAACGCGTACCCACTTCGTAGCCTTTGGCCGGGTCGCATCCGAGTTCCGGGTAAGCGGCCAGTGCAGCCAGGCCATGACCCGGCAGTTCAATTTCAGGAACGATCGTTACGTGGCGGACGGCAGCATACTTGACAATGTCTTTAATCTGATCCTGCGTGTAGAATCCGCTGTGTGGTTTACCATCATATTGCTGCGGGTAATTTTCGGCGTAATGGCCAACAAGTGTCTGCTTCCGGGTCGATCCAACCTGCGTTAATTTGGGATATTTCTTAATCTCGATCCGCCAGCCCTGATCATCGGTCAGGTGCCAGTGAAAGGTGTTCATTTTGTGAATGGCCAGCAGGTCGATGAATTTCTTCACGAAAGCCGCAGGCATAAAATGCCGGCCAACGTCGAGCATCAATCCCCGGTGGGCGTATCGCGGCCGATCGAGCAAATCACAGGCGGGCATCGACCAATTGGCCGACTCAACACGGGTTGACCCGTACACATCGGCTGGTAGTAACTGCATCAGCGTCTGCACGGCGTAGTAATAACCTTTGGGCGTTTCGGCACCAACGCGCACTCCCTCAGGAGTTACCCGAAGGGTGTAGCCTTCGGGGCCGCAACGGCCAGCGGTATGCTTCTCGAAAACGATGTTTTTCCCTTTTGCCAGGGCTGGCGTTGAAGCTGTCACGGCAATAGGTAACCCGCTGGTCAGTTTTAGCTGACTGGCCAGAAGCTGGGCGGCGGCCGTTTGGGCAGGGTCTTTTGCTGCCGTCAGAATACGCGTACTGGCAGCCAAGGCAAAGCGCCCCGGTAATCCGGTAAAACGGGCAGGGAACGGGATTAAATTGTATTCATTATCAGTTGTTTGTGCAAAAGAAGCTGTTTCAGGAAGCAGACAGCAAATGAACAGGAGAGCAACGAAAAAACGGGGCATGGACCGAAGTGAAAGGTGGATGAAATAAGCTGATAAAAGAAAAACGTTCTGTGAGTTACGTCAAACATCCGGCGTCACTACATATCAAAGCATCTCTGCGACCAGGCGGCCTGTTTGCATGGCTGCATTCAGCGATGGATATGCCGTTTGGTCGCCGCATTGGTAGAGGTCATCCGCCAGTTTAAGGGGGCGTACGGGCACATCCGGCCCGTAGGAGGGGAGCGCCTCGGGAATATGATCGGTTCGCAGGTGTCGCCATTCCTGAACCGATTCGCCAAACCAGCCAGTCAGTTCGGTACGTATGCGCTTTGTTAGTGCTTCTTCATCGACCTGAACAAGGCCCTGGGTACTTACCGAAATCAATAGCTGGTCGGCTGGCGCATAGGCCGGAGCCACATCGCTCAGTATGGCAAGGTTATGGACTGCTGAAGAACGCCTGGTGTTCAACATCAGTAACTTGTCGGCTTTCAGACTGTGGGGCCGATTGGCCGCAGGTGCCGAAAAATAGGTGCATGTCGTATGATTGAACCGGGTAAGGGCAGGTAACTCTTTACCCAGCAACCTGGCGGCAGCACGTGCATCAACGGCGAGGACAACGGCCTCGGCCTGAATTTGTTCGCCAGACGCCAGGTGTACCGTTCTGCCGTAAATTCGGTCGACCGGTGTGTTTAGCCGGAGCGCCTCATTGGGTAACCGGCTGGCTAGCTGCCTGGGAATTTCGCCGATTCCCAGTGCAGGAATGGCGGCGTCGCCCAGGAAAAAGTTTTTGAAACAGAACTCGAAAAAATTACTCGATGTGGTGAGGTCGTCTTCCAGAAAAACACCCCCGAAAAAAGGCCGAAAAAAGCGCTCAATGATCTGCTCCGAAAAGCCCTTGCTCCGCAGGTACGTTGCCGTAGTGGTGGCCGACTGATTGAATAGTTCGGTAGTCGACAACGCGTTTACGTGTCGGATCAGGTCAGCAATCAGGAGTTTATCAGACAACGTACCTACTGACGAAAACAAGGTTTTAAAGACACTCATCGGTTCGCTGAATGGATTGACTAAGGTCATCCAGTTCGTACCCGCCGAATCCTCGTGGTGGATGGCTGCGCCAGACCGAAACGGTTTAAGATCCAGCGCGGTGTAGTTCAGCATCCGTTGTGCCTCAGGGTAGGCGGTGAGCAGGATCTGAAAGCCTCTGTCGAGCCGGAAGTCACCAACAACATCGGTACGAACCCGACCGCCGGGTACGTCCTGGGCGTCGAGCAGTAGCACGGCACGGCCTTTCTGGTGCAGGTAGTTGGCGCAGGTCAGGCCAGCCATTCCGGCGCCGATAATCACTATAGGCATAGATTATGTAGACTAGATGGGAAGCCTTTCGACAAATAAAAGCGTTCTTCAACATACATGCACAGTGAAATTTGCTGTAGTTCGGAATACGATCGGCCTGCGGGTCGTTTATAACAGATAGTCAACCCCGCAGAGGGGAATAAGTACGGTATGATTTTTTAGTGAAAAATTGCATTTAATCTGGTTAATAAAAAAATAACGTGTTGATAATCAAGTTATTAAATTTTATAGTTTGACAATTATTCTTAGAAGTGCCTATTTTGCCAATACTTTTCCTTCGCTAATGCGATTATTGCTGCTCGATAATTTCGATTCCTTCACGTATACGCTCGTCGACTATCTTCAACAGGCGGGGGCAGACTGCGTGGTTCGTCGGAACAACGTATTGCTCGAAACGCTGATTGGGGATGCGTATGATGCCGTGGTTTTATCTCCCGGGCCGGGTACACCCACTGAGGCGGGTTGTTTAATGGATGTCGTTCACCACTATCATAACCGGTTACCGATGTTGGGCGTCTGTTTAGGGCAACAGGCCATTGGCCAGTATTTTGGTGCATCGCTCGTCAGAAGTGCCAAACCAATGCATGGTAAAGTTTCAACCATTCAGGTCGATACGAATGATGCGTTATTTCAGGGGGTAGCCTCGCAGATTCGGGTGACGCGCTATCATTCGCTGACACTTACAAACTTGCCAGCCGAGTTGCTTGTTACGGCTGTGAGTAACGAAGATGGCGTGAACGAGATAATGGCCATTCGGCATCGGGAGTATCCAGTATGGGGCGTGCAGTTCCATCCGGAAGCCGTCTTAACGGAATCCGGATTATCAATGCTCCGCAACTTTATTCAATCAACAAAACCAGTATCCACCCTATGAATGCGACCATACATCAGGAAGGCGAATTTCGCTACATCGACGAAGGGCAGGGCGACTGCCTGCTCTTGTTGCATGGGCTGTTTGGTGCGCTCAGTAACTGGGACGATGTAATCAATACATTTTCGCCCAACTACCGGGTTATCATTCCAGTGCTGCCCATCTACGACATGCCCATGCGGGAGGCGAGTTTAGATGGATTGGTATCGTTTGTTGAGCGTTTTGTGGCGTTCCGTAACCTGTCAGATCTAACGCTGCTTGGCAATTCACTGGGTGGGCACGTTGGTTTGCTCTATACGTTCAAACACCCGGAAGAAGTAAAACGCCTGGTGTTGACCGGTAGTTCTGGCCTCTTCGAGAACGGAATGGGAGGGTCATTCCCTAAGCGAGGAAGTTATGATTTCGTGGCTGAGCGCGTTGCCTACACGTTTTACGACCCAACCGTGGCCACGAAGGAGCTGATCGACGAAGTGTTTGAGGTAACCAGCAGCATTCCCAAGTGTCTGAATATCGTTCAGATAGCCAAGTCGGCGCAACGCACCAACATTGCTAAAGAGCTTTACCGGATTAAAGTGCCCACCCTACTCGTTTGGGGCCTGAACGATACGATTACGCCGCCGCATGTAGCGCATGAGTTCGACCGGCTCATCGAGGATACAGAACTCCATTTTATCGATAAGTGCTGCCACGCCCCGATGATGGAGAACCCTGCCCGCTTTAATGCCTTGTTGAGCCAGTGGCTGGAGAAACATCCAATTGGGTCAATTATCAGTTATTAATAAACAGGGATCAGTGTTCCGAAATGAACGTACCTGATCAACACTGATTCCCGTTTATTGATAACTGTTCATAGATCGCTGAAACTATCGAAAATTCTTCTTAGTTTTCAGTCGACACTCATTTTACCGTTCGTATGCTAGCTGTTGAACTTATCGACCCTATGATTCCCGCGCTCAAGCCGGCAGACTCTGTTGCAGAAGCCCTGGACTGGATGCAGGAACACCACCTGACCCAATTGGCAGTGGTCGACAATAGCCAGTATCTTGGTGTTGTGAGTGAGGATTTACTGTTGAACATCCCCGACGATGAACGTCCGATCAGCGAGGTCATGCGGTTGGCCGAAGCTGTTTATGCGACCGAAAATCAGCACCTTCTTGAACTGATTGCGCTGGCAACAGAGCACCGGCTCGATGTGCTGGCCATCCTGAACGCTGATAATGAATTTATGGGCTCTGTAGGGACTACAGACCTGTTGCGTCAGTTTTCTCGGGAACTCGGCATTCAGGAATCGGGTGCCATTCTGGTGCTTGCCTTAGACGAACACGACTATTCAATGGCCGAGATCAGCCGGTTGATCGAAACGAATAACGTTAAAATTATCAGCAGCTATTATAGCAGCCCGGCATACGGACTTACTGATCAGGCGCGGCTAACCCTCAAACTGAATCGGCGTGACATCACGGCCGTAGTATCAACGCTGGAGCGGTTCGGCTACACCATTGATGCGGCCTATGCCAGCGCCCCGATTGATAGCCTGGATCAGGAACGCCTGAATGCGCTTATGCGCTTTTTGAATACATAACTGAGTTGTAGTTGCACCTGCACGCTGGCCCACGCGTTTCCAACCCGGATACCCAAACGTAGCCTACAACCTGCCATGTGTAACATACAACTTATTCCTTCATGAAAATTGCCATTCACGGACGTACCTTTCAGGAAGCAGCGCGGCCTTTTGTTCAGTCAATGTTCGATACATTGGCAGCTCGGGGAGCCGAAGTTCAGTTGTCTGAAACGTACCGTCAATTTCTGGAATCGGCTGGCATTACGCATAATAGTCAGCTCACGTATCACACACCACAGGAGATTTTCGACGCCGACTTCGCGTTTAGCCTGGGTGGTGACGGCACATTACTCGATGTGGTCTCGCACGTTGGGCCCCGCGAAATTCCAATCGTAGGCATCAACATCGGTCGATTAGGGTTTCTGGCAACCGTATCGCCCGGAGGCATTCAGTTCATGCTCCATGCGCTGATCCATAAAAAATACACGATCGACGAGCGCTCGCTGGTCAGTGTACAGGCCGATACCGATATATTTGATGGTATCCCATTTGGGTTGAACGATTTCACGATCACACGTACCCAGAGCTCGTCCATGATCACCGTACATACGTACCTGGACGGAGAATTCCTGAATTCGTACTGGGCAGACGGGATCATCGTTTGTACGCCCAGCGGATCAACCGGTTATTCGCTGAGTTGCGGCGGGCCGGTTTTACTGCCGCAAACGAATAATTTCATTATCACGCCAATCAGCCCGCACAATCTGAATGTGCGGCCGATGGTGATCATGGACTCGTGTAAGCTGTCATTTGAAGTAGAAAGTCGCAGTGGCAACTTTCTGGTTGCACTGGATTCGCGCTCGAAGACGGTGGATGTGGCTACGAAACTTCATGTTCAGCGTGAACGGTTTTCGGCACGTTTGGTGAAGTTAAGTGACGACAATTTTCTGAATACACTCCGAAGTAAACTAAATTGGGGCTTCGATGTGCGAAACTGACAATCGTTAGAAAAACAGTAAGCAGGCCAATATTTTAAACGTAAGCCCGTTTTGAGAACATAACACCGGCGCAGGCATCCGTTCATCCGGAGCGGGCTGGTGATGGAGTGACAGGCTAACCGATTTAATTTCGTAATCAATTCCATGACTTATAGACCCATTTTTACGCTGGGGATTCTGTCGGCTTTGCTGGTAGGCGGAAGCAGACACGAGGGGTACGCGCAGAGTCGATCGAATCCCCAATTTTTACCCTACTCTAAAGTAGGTTTCGGGTTAGGTACCTCAACCTATTTTGGTGATCTTGCTGGGTACAGTCGGCCATTAAAGTCGCTTTTCACATTGCCACGCTGGAATGTTGGAGTTATGTACGGGCGTCAGTTCACGCCGCGCATAGGGGTTCGCGCTTCCTTCACCTGGGCACGGATCACTGGCGATGACTACACCTATTCGAAAAGTGATCCGCTGACGTATTCGCCGCAATTTGTCAGAAACCTGCATTTCAGGAACGATCTGAAAGAGTTTGCCCTGATTGGTACCTACGATTTTATTCCGGGTGGTAGAACGCCCAGAGACCGTCCGAAACTAACACCGTATGCCTTGCTGGGAGTTGCCCTGGTTGCGCATAACCCGAAAGCGCTGACCGGCCGTGCAGCTGAGGGGCAACCCGACAGTACACAACGGTGGGTAGCCCTGCAACCGCTGGGAACAGAAGGACAAGGGCAACCTGGCTACGCTAAACCCTACTCGCTGGTAACCATTTCAGTGCCTATTGGCATTGGCGTACGGTATAAATTAAGCGAGTATCTAGATCTGGCAGCTGAAATACGGATGACGCCTACCTTCTCAGATTATCTGGACGATGTGGGCGGTAATTATCCGAACCCAGCTGATTTGGCAACCCCATTGGCCCGGGCGTTTTCAAACCGGGGCTTTACCATAGATGCAAACGGAAATGCAACCATAAAAGAACTGTATGCAGCCCGAACTGGTGAAAGCCGACAGGCTGGTCTCAATCAGCTGACAGCTGCGGGTATCAATCCGGATGAATTTTTACAACGGGGGGGCGGAAGCCGCATACCGCTTAAAGACTCGTATCTGTTAACCAGTTTCCAGATACACTATATTATTCCGGCAAAAATCAAGTGTCCTCCGATCCGCTAACCTGTGTCTAGACAAGTAAAAGGTATAATGGCCCGGCTCCTGGTAGTCGGGCTTTTTCTGACCCCGGTGCTGGGGTTTAGTCAGTTGATCGAGGTAGGTGGCGCATTTGGAGGCATGCTCTATACGGGAGATGTTGCGCCCGTGCTTAATCCGAAGTTTGTACGGCCGGGCGGCGGTCTGTTCTTCAGGTACAATCCTACCCGCTCGTTTGCGGCAAGGGCTCAAGTATCGCTCGGTCGAATTATCGGCACCGATAGTATTACCAATGATGCCTATCAACTGGCACGTGGGGCTGCTTTTAGAAATACGATACGGGAGGTGGCACTGCTGGGCGAATATAAATTTCGAAACTACACGCCCCTTCGCAACGTAAAGAACTGGACCCCTTACGTTTTCGGCGGGTTGGCTGTTTTTTCGCATGGCTTACGACAGCCTGGCGACAAACCCGTTCAGATAGCATTCCCGTTAGGGGTTGGCGTGAAATACGAAATTGCCCGCCCCTGGAGTATTGGCCTGGAGTACACTACTCGGTTTACGACGACGGATAATCTGGATGGTTTAGGAACACCACCCGCCGGAGCCCCTAAATTGAACCAGAGTGACCCGGACCGAAAAGACCATTACACCATGGTTTTCCTGACGGTGAGCTACACGTTCTATCGGGTTTTTTGCCCACCTGGCAGTAATTGAAAACGGGTGGTGCCGTAGTCGCCTGACGACTATTCGTTATTTTTGGCAAAAAGATTCCCTGTTTTGCTGACAATTTCTACCCCTGCCTCCATTTTGCGACGATTTATTGGCTTTCTGATTGCTTTGCTTGTGGGCGGGCTGAACATCGCCTCGTCGCAGGTACCCCTTTCAGAAAATCCCGAGCCGACACCTTATCAGTACTGTCAGCGATTCAACACATTATACATTCAGATTCGGGAAGAGACCATCCTGCCAGACTCGGCCAGAGCCGCCTTTAGCCGGATCATGCTTGGCCTGCGTGAGCGCTTTCGAACAAACGTAGATTTTCCCACCGATACCACGTCGGAAGAAGGACGCGATCGGACGGCCATGTGGTTTCCACTGAAAGGTTACTCAACAAGTGCCATTGGCGGCACACACGGCGAAGGCTACCGGGGCACTGGATTTGACCTCTTTGATTATAATGTTCGGGGTAGCCACCCGGCGCAGGATATTTTCATTCGCGATCAGAACCAGGACTCAGTAGATGACCGAAACGGCAAACCCGTTGATGTGCTGTCGATGTCTGATGGACTGGTTATTGCCGTTGAAACCGGCTGGACGCCCGCCCAGGAATACCGCGGCGGAAACTGGATATGGGTGTATGACCCCGTCCGTAACGGGCTTTTCTATTACGCCCATAACAACGTTGTCAACGTGGCAATGGGCGATTGGGTACGTGCCGGACAGAAGATATCCGAAGTAGGTCGCACGGGGCTAAACGCGTACAAAGCCCGGTCTCCAACACATTTGCACCTTATGTACCTGCAACTTCAGCCAACTGGGTTGCCGCTGCCTCAAAATACCTACGCCTGGCTGCTGACAGCAAAGCGGTAAAGGAGTTAAAAATTAAGAGTTAAAAGTCAAGAGTTGCCTCGCTAGCTTACAGGCTTATAGTTAGCGAAACAACTCTTGACTTTTAACTCTTATTTTTTAACTCCTCTATGAGTTGTTGATCAGATTGATACCGGCTCCGAAAAAGATTAGCCCTACCAGAAATGGGGCGGCAGCGGCTCCACGCGTCACTTCAAGGCCCAATGTAGGCTTGCCGTTTGACAGGAACGCCACACAGGCAAACAGAATCACGGCGGCTCCCAGAATTGTCAGGCCCGCTCCGAATGAACGACGAAAGTTATTTTTTTCCATAGTGGTTGCAAGAAACAAACAAATAAGATTACTCTGTATCCGCTGAGGGAGCTTCGGGTTCAGGTACGTGTCTTGCTACGACAAATCCGCGCTTTTCCCCTTCAGCAATCATAAACGGATAAGCAACATCGTACCGGTTGGGAATCAGACCCTCCAGTATCGCTTCACGAACGGCAACCTTTATGTCGCCGACTTCTTTGGAGGGCTTCAGATCAAACGTTTCCATGATCAGTTCGCCCGTAATGATGGGCTGAAAATTTCGCAACTGGTCACGTTCTTCCAGATCGTGTAATTTTTTTTCTACCTGATCGAACCGACTCAAGTGCTTCTGTACCTTTTCGTGGTTTTTCGAGGTAATGTCCGCCCGGCATAGGGTTAAAAGCAACTCCAGATCGGGTCCAGCTTCAAAAAGCAACCTGCGCAGGGCCGAATCTGTAATGGTTTCTTTGACCAGCGGAATGGGGCGCATGTGAAGCCGAACCAATTTCTGAACCTGCTTCATATGCTCGTTGAGCGGCAATTTCAACCGCCTGAACAAGGTTGGAACAAGCCGTGCGCCTACTTCTTCGTGACCATGGAAGGTCCAGCCAACGCGTTTATCGAAGCGCTTGGTATGTGTTTTGGCTATATCGTGTAAAATGGCCGACCAGCGTAACCAAAGGTCGTTACTCATCCGCGCCACATTATCGAGGACCTGAAGCGTGTGGAAAAAATTGTCTTTATGTCCTTTCCCATCCACCGTTTCAACGCCTTTCAGCGCCACGAGTTCAGGCAGAATCAGGTCGAGCAACCCCGCGTGGTAGAGCAGTTTAAAGCCGTAAGACGGGGTAGGGGCCAGGATGATCTTGTTTAGCTCGTCGATAATCCGCTCCATCGAGACAATCCCCAGTCGGTCTTTCATCCGAATGATGCCATCGAAGGTATCCGGGTCAATATCAAAATTGAGTTGCGTTGCAAACCGAATGGCCCGCATCATGCGCAGTGGATCGTCGGAAAACGTCAGATCGGGCGCCAGTGGCGTGCGGATCAATCGGCGTTTCAGATCGGTTAGACCGTCAAAGGGGTCAATTACATCGCCGTATGCCGCGCCAGGTACGTTGCCGATTGCACCCGCCTGGTTCAGTCTAATGCTCATGGCATTGATTGTCAGATCACGACGGTTCTGGTCGTCGGCCAGCGTGCCATCTTCCACGATCGGCTTACGCGAATCGGACCGGTACGATTCTTTACGGGCACCCACGAACTCAACATCAACGTACCCATCTACCGGGTCATCCATTCGCAACATAGCCGTTCCGAAGTTTTGATACACGGCAACATTGACACCGGCAGCCTTACCTACCGCTTCTGCCAGGGCGATACCGCTGCCAATGCAGACAACGTCGATATCTTTCGAGGGGCGCTTCAACACCAGATCCCGAACGTACCCACCCACCACATAGGCTGGGATGTTCAGCGTCTGAGCTGCCTCGGCAATGCGCGCGAAAACAGGCTTACTAGTAAGAAAATCAGCGAAATTCATTGATACAGAGTCGTATATAGGCAAGTGCTAAGTCGCGATACTGATTTCGTGGCGCTTTTCCTGTACTACCTACGACTTAACAGTTATTTCCTGAGGAATTCAATTTCGCCGCCCATACCCAGCCGCAGGATCCGGGGCTTGCGGAAGTTACGCGAGGCCTCACCGATTGTATGAGTCACCACTTTACGGGCTGCATCGGGAAGCGCAAAACTCTCGAATGGAAGGGTTAGTACCGCTTTACCGAAGCCACCCAGCAGAAACTGCACATCTTCATTCAGTGATTTTCGGATGGCAATCTCAGTTTCGCCCACGCCGGCAACCACGTTTTTGCCTTTCTGAAACAGTACAGTCAGCGGTATATCCGTGAATTCGACAAGATCAAAAGCAACGTCGGGCATTTTCTGAACATACATCACCACCTGGTCGGTATTTCTGGCCAGAACAGTCAGGTCATACGGATTTTTGGTGGCAGCTTTCAGGGCAATCAATTGCTGCACAGCGGCTTCGTTCAGCGGATCGGCGGCTACCGACCAACCCGTTTCGTCGGCTATGCCGAGGAGTTGCCCCTGCCGGAGCGCATGAATCAGTTCGCGATTATTGGGTATCATAAGCTAAATGAACCCACAAAGCAGGGACTGGGTTCCGGGGTTAGTGAACGGCAACAAAACCTGATCAGTCTGGACCAGATGATTTTGCGGTGGCTGATTTTCTGGATGCCGGCGTAGGAATTGAGTGGCTAAAGGCGTTGTAAATCAGTTTATTGA
Source organism: Fibrella forsythiae (assembly GCF_017353175.1). Taxonomy (GTDB): domain Bacteria; phylum Bacteroidota; class Bacteroidia; order Cytophagales; family Spirosomataceae; genus Fibrella; species Fibrella forsythiae. Next base: position 160,742 of record NZ_JAFMYW010000001.1, read on the forward strand.
CGTAGAAAAGCTCGCGGCTTTTGCTGGTATATCCTCGTTCCGGCCCAACTTTTTGATACCCAGTTGCCAGAAAATAAGGTCCATACCAGGCAACAATACCTTCATCGGCCGCTTCCTGAACTTTCTCTTTCAGTGAACCTGCAGTCATTTTATACGGTTCGGCGGTGGTCACGACCGAGTCGCGTTCAAAGACTTCGGTCGCAATTTCACTGTCCTGTTCGTAGGCCATCACCATCCGATCGCCCTGCGCCGATACCTGCACTTTTTGCGTAAGATCCATGTCGGTCAGGTCATCGATCGGTAAACAGTTATCCCAAAGTAAGTTACCCTGCTGGTCAAACTCGCAGACAAACGCATGTGTATAGCGGTATCCATCAGATGACAACTGATTGCTACTTCCGGGAGACCCGATGACTGAACGATATCTGGACTGTGGCGTTGACACTGACCGCCATGACCGGTTAGTATAGCTTGAGATAGACCCTCTGTACTGCGGATAATACACCTCAGCTACAAGCCGAAGGCCATTTTTGGTAGGAATCAGGTCATGAACCAGCAGCCGGTAGCGGAACGTGAATTCTTTACCCAGCCGCTTCTGTTCAGCCAGACGAGCCTGCATTTTCTTTTGTCGCCTGGGTTTTAGGTAGTTGAAAAAATTCTTAAGGCTCGAAAAATCAACGTACCTGATCGCTTCGCCACGGTTGGTGGTGACGGTCAGTTTTCCTGTTTCGTTATGCCGTATGCGGGTGATGAAAATGCCCTGCGAGTAAGGTGTACAGTCGGTAGAATAGTTGCCCACAAGCAATGATTCATCGACGCTGATCGGTAAGATTTTGCCGGAAATCAGGCTATATTCAGTTCCGCCATATTCGATAACCCGTAAGGGCCGGCCATCTGGGGCGTAGGAACGCAGCGTAAACTGGCAGTTTTTCTTCAGCGTATGGGTTACCACGTGAATTTCCTGCCGGAACTCATCAACCTCCATACTCTCCAGTTCAACGTTGTTTACATAGAGTCCCTGAAAGACCCGAATGCTGTTATCGAACAACGAATAAGCCATCACGACGGGCCTTGACCGGTAATAGCCCGCCATGTACGCCATGTTCCCCATCACTTTAAAATTTGTTGTCGTCAGACTTGAGGGCAATTTCCCCGCGTAGGTATCTACCGTACCATCGTCGAGACTGAGGCGCATGATGGTAAAATTGTCGGTATCGGTTTCCTGGGCAAGCTGAAATACGTACCTGTCATTATTGAACGTGTGTGACGGAGAGAAATGCTCAGTCAGGGTATGCTCCACCTTCCAGCGGGTGGTCAGGGCAGTGTCTAACCGGGTATATGTATACGAATGTGGATGGCGGCTGTAGTCGTCGTGGAGATGATAGGTTAGGAGCGCTCCCTGTTCGCCAAGCGGCAGCACATGGTACTCTTCGTCAGCCGACTCTTCGATCGAGTAATCGGCACGCTTTACTGGCACCATCTGAGCAACAGCAAGCCCGGTAGCGAGCGAAAAACAAAACAGGAGAATAAGGCGCATAGAAATAGAGTGTCGAACAGCCAGTCTGGAAATGCTCGATATACCGAAAGCTACATCTTCTGCCTGAATTGCCCAAATGCGTAGCCCTTTCGTACTTTTGTAACTCAATACTACCGCACAGGCGGAACGTTCCGGCCCAACAGGATGGCCACACAGCAATGGATTTACAGGCAGATTTAAAAGCGGCTATTCAGCAGGCCATTCACACCCTCTACAACACGTCGGTAGATGACGTCACCCTTCAGCCTACCAAAAAAGAGTTTGAAGGAACTTACACCTACGTTTTCTTCCCACTGGTAAAATCGCTCCGAAAATCACCCGCCGAGATTGGCCAGGCGCTGGGAAACTGGCTGCAATCAAATGCGCCCGTGGTTCGCAGCTTCAACGTAGCGCAGGGTTTTCTGAACATCAGCGTGTCAGATGCGGCTTACATTCAGGCCTTAAACGGTATTTTGGCACAGCCCGATTTCGGCGTAACACCCAATAACGGGCAGTCAGTGATGGTTGAGTTTTCGTCGCCCAATACCAACAAGCCGCTCCACCTGGGCCATCTGCGGAATAACTTCCTGGGCGATTCAATCAGTCGTATTCTGGCTGCCAATGGCTTTGCTGTAACGAAAGCCTGTCTGGTCAATGATCGGGGAATCCATATCTGTAAGTCGATGCTGGCGTACCAAAAGTTTGGTCGTCAGGAAGACGGCACATTCGAAACGCCCGAATCGGCTGGCCTGAAAGGCGACCACCTGATCGGTAAATACTACGTTCTGTTCGATAAGGCGTATAAAGCCGAAGTGAAGCAACTGGTTGATGAAGGAATGGCCCAGGATGTTGCGGAGAAAAAAGCTCCACTGATGCAACAGGCGCAGGCAATGCTGCTGAAATGGGAGCAGGGCGATGCCGAAACGGTGGCGCTCTGGCAACAGATGAACACCTGGGTGTATGCTGGTTTTGCCGATACCTACAACAATATTGGTGTCAGCTTCGATAAGACGTATTACGAATCGAACACGTACCTGCTTGGTAAAGATGTCGTAGAAGAAGGATTGGCGTCTGGCGTATTTTATCAAAAAGAAGACAAATCTGTCTGGATCGATCTGACAGACGAAGGCCTTGACCAGAAGCTCGTTCTGCGGGGCGACGGCACATCGGTCTATATCACGCAGGATTTGGGGACAACAGACCTGAAATTCAGCGATTTTCACTCAGACCGGTCAATCTGGGTAGTGGGCAATGAGCAGGACTATCATTTCAAGGTACTGTTTGCCATCATGAAACGTCTTGGTCGGCCGTATGCTGCTGGTTGCTACCACCTGAGCTACGGCATGGTTGACCTGCCATCGGGAAAAATGAAATCACGCGAGGGTACCGTTGTCGATGCTGATGATCTGGTCAATGAAGTGACGAACGTGGCGGCTGCAGCGGCAGACGCCGCTGCGAAAGGTAAACTGGATGAATTTACTGGGGCCGAGAAGCAGGAACTATTTCACATGATTGGCCTTGGAGCATTGAAATACTACCTGCTGAAAGTAGACCCGCAGAAACGGATGCTCTTCAACCCGGAAGAATCGGTTGACGTACACGGCCATACAGGACCCTTCATTCAGTATGCGCATGCGCGGATTCGGTCGGTACTCCGCAAGGCGCAGGAATCGGGACTCGTTTTCGATGCACCAGCCGATGAATCGGTGGAATTGCACGAAACAGAGCAGGAATTGATTGTCTTACTGGGGCAGTATCCGAAGCGGGTGAAAGAAGCAGGCGACAATTTCGCACCCTCTTCAATTGCTCAATATGTATACGACCTGGCGAAGGCCTACAATCGACTTTTCGCTGAACTGTCTATTCTGTCGGAGCCAGATCCGGTAAAAACGCAATTACGGCTTACCCTATCGGCGCAGGTGGCTGAAACCATCCGTAAAGGCATGGGTTTACTAGGTATCGGCGTACCTGATAAAATGTAAGTAGATTGGTTTGATAGATGGGGTTTAGTATTGCATGCTTGTAGTTTTCGCAACACCAACGCACCAAATCAGACTTGTAGCTCCAATAACCCCTAACAATCCAGTTATGCGTACTTCATCAAAAATCGGTCTTGCTCTTGCAGCGGCCGTTATCCTTGTCGTTTCTATGTCTTTTTCACGATTAGTTAAGCACGTTTTCAGCGATAAAACGGCCGCCTTCGAAGCCCCGGTAACACTTGATTCGGCACCGACCAAGTCACTCTACGACTTCAGCATGAAAAGCCTTGACGGCAAAACGGTATCGCTTAGCCAGTATAAGGGTAAGAAGGTGATCATTCTGAACACCGCCTCAGAATGCGGTTACACACCGCAGTATGCTGACTGGGAGGCGTTCTATAAGCAGCATAAAGACAAAGTGGTCGTGCTGGGTTTTCCAGCCAATAACTTTGGCGGTCAGGAGCCAGGCAGCAGCGAACAGATCGCGTCGTTCTGTCAGAAGAACTACGGGGTAACTTTCCCGCTCTTTGAAAAGATCGACGTGGTGGGCGAGAATCAGGCTCCGCTTTACAAGTGGCTGACAACCAAAAGCATGAACGGCTGGAATGAACAGGCGCCTAAGTGGAACTTCTGCAAATATGTTGTTGACGAGAATGGCAAGCTCACCCACTTTTTTGCATCGGGTGTGAAGCCTAACGACGATTCTTTCAGGAAGGCAGTAGGCATTTAATGAGTGACATGCAGAACGAGTGAAAGGTGCACTGCTCTCATTGCCAGCGCACCTTTCACTTGTTTATCTACTTACCTATTCACTCTTTATGAAAGCCTGGATTGCTGCGGCCCGACCGCGAACATTACCCCTTTCGTTAGCCAGTATAATTCTCGGTAGCTTCCTGGCGGCATCGACTGGACGATTTAGCTGGCTCATCTTTGCATTGGCTGCACTTACAACTGTTTTCCTTCAGATACTGTCTAATTTCGCCAACGATTACGGCGATGCTGTTTCAGGAAAAGATACTCCTGAACGGGTAGGGCCCCGCCGGGCGGTGGCAACGGGTGACCTGACGAAAGAAGCCATGTTGAATGCTATCCTGATCACGGCTGGCCTTTCGTTACTCTCTGGTATCTGGCTTTTGGTAGAAGCAACCCGCGACTCCGGGGCCTGGTTATTCTGGTCTTTTCTGATTCTCGGTCTACTCTGTATTGCAGCGGCGGTAGCATACACGAACGGTAAACGACCATATGGCTATGCTGGCTACGGTGATATTGCGGTACTGCTGTTTTTTGGCTGGACAGGCGTGCTGGGTACGTACTACCTGCACACGCAGACGCTGGGTACGTTGCTATTGTTGCCTGCCAGTGCGGTTGGTTTTTTTGCTACAGGCGTACTGAATATCAATAATATACGCGATATCGAGACCGACGCGAAAACAGGGAAGCAGTCAATTCCGGTTCGGTTAGGCCGAGCCGGAGCGGTCCGTTATCACTGGGTTTTACTCATTGCCGGCATGGCCTGCGCGTTGGCCTACTCATTATTAACAGCACAAAGCTGGACACCATACCTGTACCTGCTGTCTTTCCCGCTTTTCATTCTGAATGGTCGGGCAGTGGCAACACACACGAATCCTGCTGAATTAAACCCCAGACTTGGCCAGTTAGCCATGTCTACATTGCTCTTTGTAGTGCTGTTTGGCGCGGGAGTTGTTCTATAAATGCTGTTCTGTCATGGGTAGTGTCATTGATAAACTGCCTTTTTCCTTCATAACACGCTATTTTGCGCCACTCTTGACGTCTTTTTAGTTGACAAACAAACATTTTACTAACCTCAACATAAATTTTGAAACGCTGGGTTGCTATTGGTCTCGTAGTGCTGGTCCTGGGGGGCCTTATCGTTTATAATAAATTTTTACATCCCGCACCGGGTGCAGGTGGTTCTGGCGGGGGCGGCGGTGCTGCTCCTGCTGCGGGTGGCGGCGGTAAAGGTGGTGCTGGCGGCGGTGCCGCAGGAGCTGGCGGACCAACCATTGTCAGCGGTTTTATTGTCAAACCAACCGTAATTGCCAATGTCGTAGTAGCCACGGGCTCGCTCGTTGCCAACGAACAGGTCGACATCTTCGCCGAGATCAGCGGACGTATCGTCGAACTGAACATCAAAGAGGGGCAGCCCGTTGCCAAGGGTGCCCTGCTCGTGAAACTGTATGATGGTGATTTGCAGGCTCAGTTGCAAAAATTTCGGGTTGTTGAAGAAAACGCCCGCCGTACTGAAGAACGTAACAAGCAGCTTCTTCAGCGCGGGGGGATTAGCCAACAGGAGTACGACATCATTGTTACTAACCTCAAAGGTGCCTTGGCCGATATTGACCTGACTAAAGCGTCGTTGCGCCGTACGGAAATCAGAGCACCCTTCGCTGGTACTATTGGCATTCGGAATGTCAGCCCCGGAGCCGTTATTACGCCATCAACACTTATTGCTCGTCTTCAGCAACTTAACCCGCTCAAACTAGATTTTTCTGTGCCTGAGCGCTACAGCGCATCTGTTCGGAACGGCGAACGGGTAAACTTCACGCTGGATGGCGTTCAGCAGGGTTTCACGGGGCAGATCTACGCGGTGGAGCCAGACGTCGACGTTGAAACACGCAGCCTGCGTATCCGGGCGCGCGTAGCCAATACCAGCCGCGACTTGCGTCCGGGTGCCTTCGCGAAGGTAAATTTGGTTTTCCGCGAAGATCAGGCACTTACTATTCCTTCTCAAGCGTTACTTCCACAGACACGCGGTAAACAAGTAGTTGTTGTTCGCAACGGTAAAGCCACGTACGTAGACGTACTGACCGGCATTCGGGACAAGAGCAACATTCAGATCACCAAAGGACTCAGTGCCGGTGATACCGTCGTAACCACAGGTCTGCTCTTTATTAAGAAAGATGGGCCCGTCAAGGTGACTAAAATCAGCAGCTAAACCTGTAAACTCAACAGAATGAGCCTTTCTTCTCTTTCACTAAAACGGCCGGTCTTTGCGATGGTAATGTCCATCGTCATTGTGCTGTTCGGCGTAATCGGGTACACCTTTCTGGGTGTACGCGAATACCCTGCCATTGACCCGCCCGTTATTTCGGTGCGAACCAGCTATACCGGTGCGAACCCCGAAATCATTGAGTCGCAGATTACCGAACCGATCGAAAAAACGCTGAACAGCATCGAAGGTATTCGCACGATCTCGTCGAACTCGGCGCTTGGGGTCAGTAACATCACCGTTGAGTTTAACCTCGATACCGATCTGGAGCGGGCCGCCAACGACGTGCGTGACAAAGTGTCGCAGGCGCAAAGGCAGTTGCCACAGGATATCGATGCGCCACCGGTTGTGACGAAAGCGGATGCCAACTCTGACCCCATTATTTTCATGCCGGTTCAGAGCACAACCCGTAACCCGATGGAGTTGTCGGATTATGCCGAGAACGTGTTGCAGGAACGCTTGCAGACTATTCCGGGCGTATCGCAGGTGAGCATCTACGGCTTGAAACGCTACGCCATGCGGATGTGGTTAGACCCAGCCAAACTGGCCGCATACCGCCTCACGGTGCAGGATATCCAGACGGCACTTGCCGCCCAGAACGTGGAACTTCCCGGTGGTAAAATCTATGGTAACAATACTGAATTGACTGTTAAATCGGTTGGCCGACTGACTACAGAAGCGGATTTTAATAACCTGATCCTCCGCCAGACGAACGGTCAGATTCTTCGACTGCGCGATGTTGGTTATGCCACGCTCGGACCGGAGAATGAAGAAACATCGTCGAAGCAAAACGGTGTTCAGGGCGTGATTCTGGTCCTGGTTCCTCAGCCTGGTGCCAACTACGTCGATATTGCTGATGAGTTTTATAAACGCTTCGGTGAGATTAAGAAAGAGTTGCCTAAAGATCTGATTGTCAGCGTTGGTATTGACCGAAGTACGTTCATTCGTAAGGCCATCGAGGAAGTTGAGGAAACGCTGCTGATCTCATTTGTGCTGGTTGTACTGGTTATCTACTTCTTTTTCCGTGACTGGCTCATCGCCTTCAGGCCATTGATTGATATTCCGGTTTCGCTGATCGGTGCATTCTTTATTATGTACATTGCCGACTTTAGTATCAATATCCTAACACTGTTAGGAATTGTGCTGGCAACCGGTCTGGTGGTGGATGACGGAATTGTAGTCACCGAGAACATCTTCAAGAAGATTGAAAAAGGCATGGAGCCTGAAAAGGCTGCTGAAGAGGGGTCGGAAGAAATTTTCTTCGCCGTTATTGCCACATCTATTACCCTGGCGATCGTGTTCCTGCCTATCATTTTCCTGCAGGGATTCGTGGGACGACTATTCCGTGAATTTGGTATTGTGGTGGCGGGTGCGGTATTGATTTCAGCGTTCGTCTCGCTTTCACTGACACCAGTGTTAAGCGTAAAAATGACGTCGAAAAACCCGGATAAGCGGTCGTGGTTTTATGAAAAAACAGAACCATTCTTTGTCTGGCTCGATACGACCTACCGCGACTCACTGGGTAGCTTTCTGAAGAAACGTCGATGGGCGTGGGCTATGATGATCGCCTGTCTGGCACTGGTGTTTGGGCTGGGCGCCACGCTCAAATCAGAATTGGCTCCATTGGAAGACCGGGGGCGAATCCGCATTCCCATCACAGCACCTGAGGGAACGAGCTACGAAGCGATGAGCTCGATTGCCGACCGCGTGACTAAATTGGTTCTTGACTCAGTACCTGAAACGAAGCTTACGTTTAGCGTGGTGGCTCCGGGTAACTCCGGTGCAGGAGCCGTGAACTCCGGGTTCGTTTTCATAAACATGGTTGACCCGCAGGATCGGAAACGTACCCAGCAGCAGGTAGTTGATAACCTGACGAAGAACTTCAAAAGCTTTACCGATGCTCGTATGTTCCCCACGCAGGAACAAACGATCTCCACTGGTGGCCGTTCGGGTTCGTCGCTACCCGTTCAATTTGTGTTGCAAAACCTGAGTTTCGAGAAGCTTAGGGAGAAGCTACCGTTGTTTATGGAAGAGGTAAAAAAAGACCCCACCTTCCAGAACTCAGACGTTGACTTGAAATTCAATAAACCTGAACTAAACATCAGTGTTGACCGGGAAAAAGCAACCGACTTAGGCGTTTCCGTACTTGATGTCTCGAATACGTTGCAACTGGCTCTGAGTAACCGTCGTCTGGCCTACTTCCTGATGAATGGAAAGCAGTATCAGGTAATTGGCCAGGTTGACCGGGAGAACCGGGATGAGCCTACTGACCTGCGAACCTTCTACGTGCGAAACAACCGGCAGGAATTGATCCCGCTAGATAACGTCGTAAAATTTGACGAGGTAAGTAGTCCGCCGAGCGTTTACCATTATAATCGATTCAAGTCGGCTACTATTTCAGCGGGCTTGGCACCAGGCAAGACGATTGGCGATGGGGTGACGGCTATGAATGCCATTGCCGCCAAGTTGCTCGACAATACATTCCAGACCGCCCTGACCGGCTCATCGCGTGACTTTTCGGAAAGTTCGTCCAATACCTTGTTTGCCTTCGGTCTGGCTCTGATTCTGGTCTACCTGATTCTGGCCGCTCAGTTCGACTCGTTCGTTGATCCGTTCATTATCATGCTTACGGTGCCCCTGGCGCTGGCCGGTGCTGTATTCTCGCTATGGCTCTTTAATCAGACGCTGAACATCTTTAGCCAGATCGGGATCATCGTCCTGGTTGGTCTGGTTACTAAAAACGGGATTCTGATTGTTGAATTTGCCAATGAGCAGATGGCCGAAGGGAAAGACAAAGTAGCTGCCGCGCTCGAATCGGCCGCTATGCGACTACGTCCAATTTTAATGACTACGCTTGTGGCCGCTTTCGGTGCATTGCCACTCGCGCTTGCACTAGGTTCGGCCTCAAAAAGCCGTGTGCCGCTGGGGGTTGTTATTGTTGGCGGGCTGTTGTTCTCTCTCGTACTAACGCTCTTCGTTATACCGGCCATGTACATTTTTATGTCTCGCCGCAAACCGGGTCAATCTGTGCACGAATCGCCTGATCAGAAAAAGTTAGAAGAGCAGTCTGCTGAAGTAGTGGCTTAGCCTGGAAAAAGACTGCACTTAACGTATACTGCTGAACCAGAACGGGTATACTTCGACTGAAAAAAGGCCGAAGTATACCCGTTCTGGTTTATGCCAAATTAGGGTGTGATTACCTGATTAAGCCGCAGCAAGTCGAGTGTCTAGGCTATCAATACTTGACAAGATAACTTGGCAGGCCAACCGGATTTCGTCATCCGTAATCGTCAGTGGCGGAGCAATGCGCATCGAGTTATTGCAAAATAGAAACCAGTCGGTAATGATGCCCAGCGTGGATTCGCCCGGCGTGGATTCGCCCGACTGGTCCGACCATCCGATTGATAGTCCGGGTACGTTGCTATGAGGCAGAATAGACCGGTCTATGATTGGTTTAAGTACCTCGAAGGAGTCGAATTCGGCGGCGAGCATCAGGCCTTTGCCACGAATCTCCCGAATCAGCGGATGTACCAGTAATGATCGGATGAGCTGTCCTTTCCGTTCGGCATCGGCAAAAAGGCGTTCGTTCTGAATGGTTTGTAACGTAGCCAGCGACGCCGCACAAGAAACCGGATGGCCGCCAAACGTGGTGATGTGCCCCAGCATCGGGTTGTTTTTAATGACCGCCATGAGCGGTTCCGGCGCCATAAAAGCGCCGATAGGCATGCCGCCGCCCATTCCTTTTGCACTCAGCAGGATGTCGGGCACTATGGCTGCTCCGTCCGGATCGATGCCCTGAAAGGCCCAGAAAGAGCCGGTTCTGCCAAAGCCGGTTTGTATTTCATCGAAGATCAGCAACGTACCTGTGGCTGTGCAGCGCTCCCGTACGGCGTGCAGGTACGCAGCATCGGGTACGCGAACGCCCGCTTCACCCTGAATCACCTCCATAATGACCGCAGCAGTACGGGTGGTAATCATCGCCAGATCATCCCAATCGCCGTGATGAATGTGTCGAATGTCGGGGAGTAGCGGCCGATAGTTACGCTTGAAATTTTCATCACCGCTCAAGGAGAGAGCTCCCTGCGTCGACCCGTGGTAGGCATTGTGGCAGGCAATCAACTCGGTACGTCCCGTAAATCGTTTCGCCACTTTCATCGCCCCTTCAACCGCCTCCGTCCCCGAGTTGGTGAAATACACGTTGTTGATAGGACCATAGGTAGTCTTAGCCCCTTCGAGTGTTGCAACAAGCGCGTGGGCAAGTTCTGCCTGTGGCCCCTGCACGTATTCCCCGTACACCATCAGGTGCATATACTTGTCGAGCTGAGCCTGAACGGCAACCAGAACAGCCGGATGCCTATGGCCAACATTACTGACGCCAATGCCAGAAATCAGATCCAGGTACGTCTCACCATTCAGACCAAATAAATAAACGCCTTCGGCCCGCACAATTTCCAACGCTAGCGGGAAATCGGTGGTCTGAGCAATATGCTGGAAGAAAAGTTGCCGATGTGTCACGCTTTTAGTAGCAATTAAGTAGTTTGGTGTTACAATGCGCGCCGTTCTGAAGCCAAACGTTCGTTAAGTAGCCCCGTCGACGAACCGGTATGCGGTTCTTATTCCTAAACCATGCTGACGATGAAAACAGTTCTTTTACGCCTTTTTCTCCTGCTGGCAGGTATGGCGCCCGTCTGTGCGCAAACGATTCCAGTTGACACGTCGAACGGAAAGCCCTACTACATTTTGCTCAAAGATGGCTCTCATATTCAGGGGCGAATCATCAAACGTGATAGTACGATGTATACGGTGCGGATGAAAAACGGGCAACTGACTTACGTGGAAACAGCACTGTTTGGCCAGATAAGCAGTGTTGCGCCGACGATGACTGATACTGCCGCCTATTTCTCCCAACAATCGTATGCCCGGCCCAATGCATCGCCACCAGTGCAGACAACGGTTTCACCCAGTCAGTATGAGATTACCCTGACCGACGGAACAACGCTCAATGCGGTTGTGCTAAGCCAGGACTCCAGCAGAGTAGTTGTGAAAACAGAAGCGTTGGGTACCGTCTATATTCCAGCCAGGCGAATTGTTCGTATGGAGCGCGTACAAAATCCTGACAAACAAGCGGCTCAACAACGCAAGCGATCGTCTGGGAGCCCGAACCTGTTTCCGCAATATCTTAATTTTTTACCATCGGCCTATCAGGCAGAGCGTGGCAGAGTCTATTTCAGAAACTCGTCCGTGTACATTAGCCAGTTCGACGTAGGCATAACTGACAACTGGAGTGTGGGCGCCAGTTTTTTTACGTTCGTCCCTAGTTTATTCGGGTCATTATCGACAAAAGTGTCTGTACCCGTTGGGGTGCGTGTCAGGCTCGGCATACAGGCGCAGTTACTGTATGGCTCCCTATTCGACAGAACAGCATCGACCGGTCTGATTCAGGGGATCGTATCGATTGGAGACTCCCAGAATAACGTTACCGTTGGGCTTGGAACTGGCACAAGCCGTTACTCCATTGGCCAGATCGGCTCTGTGAGTATTGTGCGCAAATTGAGACCATCACTTACGTTTATCAGTGAAAATATCCTCTTGTTTGGCGGGTCTAACTCAAGGTATTCAATCGGAAAGCTCAGCGCGGGACTTCGGTTCGACCGGGTCCGTCACTCCTTTGATTTGTCGGCAAATATTCCTTTTGGCCCCGATGGAATCGTATCGGGCTCTAACGTAGTTCTATTCCCAACGGCTAGTTATCAGGTCCGTCTCGGGAAGTAGGTCATTGCTCGAAGTAGGCGATGGTACCACCCACCCAGTCAAAGTCTTTGTTGAACCGTACGCCAATCATTTCACCGCGGCTGAGTCGAGCCAAATTAGTGATCAGTTGAGGCTTGTCGGCATTGTCCGGCCAGATGAACAGCAGCCGGATTTCGCATTTGACCTGGCCGTCAGGCGCGGTGATTACCGGCTCATACCGTACTTTGCGCTGAAGCAGAAAGTTGCCCCGCTCTGCAGCTGGTATGGCGTCGATATCAGCGGGCGATACGTTGATCTTCACGCCGCTGCCCGCAAACGAGAAAAGTGGTTTCAGAACATAATGCTCCAGATCGCCGGGTACGTCGGTCAGGTCGCTGAGGTAATGACTTTTGGGTACGTAGGCGCTGTTGATGAGCGGGAGCGTGTATTTGCTGATTCGAAAGAACCAATTGGGGTGACCAACCCAGTACACGTCAACATCGTCGGTGAGTTTGAATTCTGTATTCAGGTCAATAATCGCCTCCAGTTCATCAAATATCAGACGGTTGTAAATACGCCGAATGCGTATCTCACGCCCGTCTTTTTCGTAAAACAGTTCGCGCCCCCGTTTTTTGATCTTGGTTAAACAAACGGCGTCGATACCGATGTAATGCTTGGTAAGGGCAAAGTCGATGCGCGTTTTTTGTTTCTCGGGGTAAATTTCCAGCAGAATAACTTCTTCCGGATCGCAGTCGCCCACGATCAGCTTACGCAGTTCGCTGATGTATTCATTGTTAGTAGAGACGCCGAATAAATGGTTGACCGAATCGGGTATCGGAAAGTGCGACCGGAAACTTTCCGACAGGTAGGGCTGGAATCCATAAAGTGATGGAAAGCCCTGAAGTTCAATAAGTTGAGGCTCCAGCTCGCCTGTCGTTTCATTCCGGCAAACCGCAAAATCAACAGCCATGAATGTGGTATGACTATTTGCTCCTTCGCCGGGTACGTACTGATGGGCCGGAATGGCCGCTTCTGTTTTCGATTTGAAATCAGGTTTCGTAATCGTTCTGACAATATCATCGCAGGCCGTCAGCATTTTATCCGTCAGCAGTTTGGGCACGAAAACGGGTGTTTCGGCTACCCGAAAATCCAACTGGTCAGGGAATTCAGTGTTGATCTGAGCTAAGAACGCTTTGTACCGTTCAGGGCTAAAATGCGCGTTGTATTGGCAGCGAATGGATGCAATCATAAGGCGTTTGAGTGGTAAGCTTCGGATTCCCGACCGGGCTGATCAGGCAGAAAAATTAAGCGGGCGTCAGTTCACGGATGGCGTTTCGTAAAAAGCCGGGTAAAATAACCGACTCGGTCAGAGCAATTTTCTGAGGATCCTGCAGGTACGTTACCATTTCATCGTATTTGGCCTGCCCATAATTACTGACGATCTGGGTACGTTTTTCGTCGAGTAAAAAATACCGTAACATTCCTTCATCATCAGCTTCAGGGTGGAACTGTGTACCGAAAATTTCATCGGTAAAGCGAATGGCCATGACTGCCCGTTCCAGGTCTACGTGTGGGCGGATCTTTTCCAGGCATAGCAATTTCGCGCCCTGAGCCTCAAATTCAGCCAGTTTGGGTTCCGTAAGCTGATAATCCCGCGAGTCAACGGCATAGAATGGTTCGCCCAGCGCACTAAATAACGGCTCGGTCATGCCCTCGTCGGTACGGTGAATCGGGAAAATGCCGAATGAAGTGGATTTGCGCTTGCTGATCGTTCCGAGGTGCAGATGGCCCGCAACGAGTTGAAACGAGTGGCAGATGAGGAACAGATGCTTTTTGTTGTCCTGAGTCAGGTTATGCTCGAACAGGGAGTCGATCAGGCCGAAAAATGGAATTTCCCAGGCTTCGCCAAGGGGAAGCGGAATGCCGGGGCCACCCGTAGAAATGTAGACATCGTAGGAAAGATCGGGCAGTTGGTTCTCGGCCCGGACGTTGAAAACCGTATAAGGGAGTGGCACCCCGTCATTGGCTTCAACCGTTTGAATGGCGTGCAGAATACAACGCATGCCTTCGTTGGCTACGTTGTTGTACATGTCTAGAATGGCAATTTTCATCTCAATGGTACAGTTTTCAATACTCAGTGAACAGGTATCAGCCAAGAAATTGACAACTGATATCTGTTCACTGGATATTGTTCATTGATTTTAACTACCTGACGCCGAATGAAGTTTCCCGAACGATGTAATCGACCACCGCTTTGAGGTCGTTTGTTTCATTGAAAACAGCCAGCTGGCGGTCTGCTCCTGTGCCATTTTTAAGAATCTGATGCACATATTCGCACTCCTGGCGGCTGCCCAGTTCATCGACCACATCATCAACAAATTCCAGTAATTCGTAGATCAACTGATGAGTTGGTACCTCTTCCTGTTTGCCAAAATCAATCAGTTTACCTTCAATGCCATAGCGGGCTGCCCGCCACTTATTTTCGGCAATGAGGATCCGGCGGTAGGGACGGAAGTTGAGGTTAGCCCGCTGGAGTTTGTAAATTTTCGCCACCAGTGCCTGCATGATTGCTGCCAGACAGATAGTTTCATCTACCCGCATGGGTACGTCGCAGATGCGGAATTCGATGGTGTCGAAGAAGGGATGCAGGCGAATGTCCCACCAGATCTTCTTACCGTTGTCGATACAACCTGTTTTCACCAGCAGGGCAATGTATTCGTCGTATTCGGCGGCGCTGCTGAAATAATCGGGAATGCCGGTGCGGGGAAACTTATCGAATACTTTCGAGCGATACGATTTAAAACCCGTATTACGGCCACACCAGAACGGCGAATTGGTCGAGAGCGCGTAGATATGGGGCAGAAAATACCGAACCGCATTCATGATCTGGATTCCTTCGTTTCGGCTGGCAATACCCACGTGAACGTGCATGCCGAAAATCAGGTTTGACCGGGCTACATCGCGCATTTCTTCGATGAGCCGGTCGTAGCGCTCATTGGGCGTGATGAGCTGATGTTGCCAATCGGAGAAGGGGTGGGTGCCAGCCGAGGCTACATGCAGGTTCTGACGTTCGGCCAGCTCGATTATTTCGCGACGAAGAAACGTTACCTCCTGACGGGCCTCATGAATGTTGTGGCAGATGTTTGTACCTACTTCAACCACGGCCTGGTGCATTTCTGCCTTTACCCGTTCCTGAAGGATAATTTGCCCGCCATCAACTAGTTTCGACATGTGCGAGCGTAACTCGCGGGTTTCGGGATCAATGGTCTGGAATTCTTCTTCAATCCCAAGCGTGAATTCGGGCATAAAATCGGAGATAAAGGTTGAGTTTGGCTCGTCAACGCCAATTTATGGGCTGTGCTGACGTGTATGAAGGGAAAGTTAAGCGATTCGACCGAAACGACCAATCCAAACATTACCCTATGGACATGAGTCGGTTGCCGTTCAGGTGAATACGAACCTGATCACCTACCTGCACATCATCGCGTTCGGTAAGAAGCCGTACCGATACGTACCTGCTTACTCTGACATCCAGTTCGCTCTGACGTCCCTGAAAAAAGACGGCCTGAACGGTGCCGGCAACGGGCCCGTCGTCGGCCAGCGAAATATGTTCTGGCCGAAGCCCGATAAACGCCTCGGACGGGTGGGTAGGCGGTAACCCCAACACGGACAGGTGTTTACCCCGAAACACGTTTACGGGACCGGTCATCCGGGCAGCGTAGGTCGTTTTGGGGCTAAAATAGACCTCGCGCGGCGTTCCGATCTGCTTCAACTGCCCCTGCTGGATAATGCCGATCTGATCGGCAATGGAAAGTGCGTCGGTGGCATCATGGGTCACAAACAGACAGGCAGGCGGCGGCTGATCGCCTATCTGTTGCCTGACCAGTTCAAAAAGTAAATCCCTGATGATTAATCGGTTGGGTAGGTCGAGATGGCTAAACGGCTCGTCGAGAAGTAGTACGCGGGCGGGCTCTGCAACTGCGCGGGCAATGGCCGTACGCTGCTTTTCGCCACCCGATGCCTCGCGTGGTTTATGATGTTGCACCGCTTCCAGCCGACAAAGTTTCAGGAGTTCATCAACGCGGGCGCTCCGGTAGGTACGTTCGTAGAAGCGCAGGGCATAGTTGATGTTCTCGCGGATGGATATGTTCGGCATCAACTGGTATTCCTGCGGTACTACCCGGATCTGCGGATGCCCGGCCACGAGTACGTCTTTGGGGCCGATAACCAGCCCGCCATCAAGTCGTACTTCGCCACGGTCGGCGTCGAGCAAGCCGGCGATTATGTTCAGTAATGTACTTTTTCCAGAGCCGCTGGCACCCACAAGGGCCATAATTTGCCCGGCGGCAAGTGTCAGCGAGACATTCCGTATGGCAGCAAGGTCGGCAAATGATTTAGAGAGATGGGTGGCAGTCAGCATAGCGGGGCAAGTTAAGCCCGGATTGCTTACTGAACGTAAGGAGTGATGAAGGCGTAAAATTGTTGGCGAACCGTAATGAACTGCTGCTCCAGCATCTGGTAGCCACTGCGCATACGTCGGTGGCGCTCGTCGATCTCCTGCCGGCGTTGCCAGTTCGGTGTTCCTTTTGCCGTTGACCGTTCTTCCATTTCAATAAGTTCGGAGAGTTCGGCCATCTGCGCCCGAAGACCCGTAAACCACTGCCTGAAAGACACAGACTGGTTTACGATCGAATAATCGGCCGTGCTGTCGCACACATGCGACAGGAGTGAACTAAAGTACGACTCCTGGTCGGTATAAAGGGCAAGTGCCCGTAGCCATTGCTGATGTTCGTGCTGGTAAAGCGCAAATCGTTCCGTGGTTAAATGAGAGGTCGCCATGACAAGTTGCCAGATAGATGGGCGATAGGATGGTTGAGTATAGCAAAGAGGAAGAACAAGTAAAACTATATATTTTGAAGACTGTCTACTATTTCCAAAGAAAATAATCCAGTATTAATAATCCAACGGACTTTTTTCGAGTAACTGAGCCACGGAGCTGTTCAGTTGGCGGGGGATAAAACCAGATAACCAGCCCCTATATACGCGTCCAGTAAATATTACAGGCTTGGCACTACCCACGCGTTAACTTGCTGTTCAGGTAGCACAACAAGGTCCACTCCGTTGTGCTACCTGAACTAACTAACTCAGGAAGATGCCACCAGCTGCCCGACTCACCGATATGACGACCTGCCCGCTATCAACCGGCCCTGTGCCCCATGTTGGCGGACCAATATCAGGCCCCGGAGCGCCAACCGTCTTAATAGGAAAACTTCCTGCTGCCTGTGTTGGCGATCTATCCATTTGTGTTGGCCCGCCAGCGGCCATTGCCAGAGGCTCGGCTACCGTGCTGATCGGCGGGCGACCGGCCGCACGGATGGGAGATAATACGGCTCATGGAGGCGTAATCGTGTCAGGTTTTCCCACCGTTATGATTGGGGGTTGAGTGGTATGGGATCGCCTGTTCAGTTTTTCCTGACTTATCTGCTGGTTCCCATCGTGACCCTGGTGTTGGGCGTATCATTGGCGGCTATCAACCAGAAAAAATCACTGCTGAGTGGCCGGAAGTTATTGATAAGCGTAGCTCAGTTTACGTTACCAATGGCGCTGGCAGGTCTGTTTGGTATGATCGACCTATGGTTTATGCCGCTCTATTATTTGCTGATGGCTCTGGTATTTCTGCTGGAAGGAATGCTGTATGTACGGCAGCTCGTTCGGCTGATGGGCGACGAGCAACGAACCGAACCACTTTTTGTCGCCTTACTTACCTTGCTTATCCTGCTCATTGGTGGCTACTCATTCGGTTGGGTATTTAACTTCTTCAGTACGCTGAAATACGGTTTCTGGGCAGCAACCTGTCTGGTTCCCTTCGCTATTCCGCTGGTATTTGCCCGCACCTACGACGCCCTGGTTGCTATTCCAAACGAAGTACACAAGGTTTGGTATTATCCCCGCCAGGCCAAAGAAATTGAGTTTGAAGGCGTTGATTACTATCGACTTATGATCTTGGAGGTCGAATTGAGGAAGAATCCTGCCAACACGGCCGAAGGGCCGGTAAAGGTTAAAGCCCGGGCCACGCAGGACCTCTCGTTCGGTTTGTGGTTCCAGAAATTCATCGACGATTACAACTACAAGTTTCCCAATGATCCGATCGTGACCGAATCGCCCGACCAGGCTGCGTATGGGTGGCTTTTCTATTACGTCCGTCCGTCATTATTCAGCCTTCGGCGTTACATTGATTTTGACGTAAGTGTGGCTCAGAATCGACTCACGGAACGGCACACCATTCAGGCAAAACGGGTAGAAGTTCATCAACTGCCCGCCCGGTAGTTATTTCTTTATCAGCTTTTAACCCGACGAATGTCGCCCAACTATGCTTGTTGCCCGGACCTACCACCCCGTTAACTGGGTAAACGGGATGAAACTCTCGCAGAGCCATTTCCTCGATACAGACCAGAACGTTCAGGATATGGTTCGTGATGCACTTTCACTCTTTCTGACCAATTATAATTATGGCCTGTTACCACCCGAACGTGGTAGTGTATCATCGAATGAGATTGAGCTTCTGGAGAAAATCGGTAATCACGTCGAGGTACGTCTGCTGCGGTGCAACGCCATTACGTCGGGCGGTTGCCGCGTAGCGATTAACCCGGAAGTGCTTCGCTTTCGTACCCTGACGGCATCGTTTGCGGTAGAGACCGAGCTTGACGATATTGACCGACCGCCCTACGATATAGTGCTGCTGGTTAATCCATTTGAACGGGTACCCATGGGCGAACCCGACCCGGAGGAATCGCCGTTAAGGCACCCGTTTACCGACACGCACTACCAGTTGCAGGCTATTCCAACAGCGCAACTCAATGCGGATGAGCTAGGTCAGCATTACCTGACCATTGGCCGGGTTGTTTGTCAGGAAGGCAGGTACGTTGTGGAAGAGAGCTTCATTCCCCCTTGTACGAGCCTATCGAGCCACCCGAAATTGATGGCGTATTATAAAGGATTTGGCTGGAGTCTGAATGATCTTCAGATTAGTTCATTCAAGATTGTACGTAAAGTTTTTGATAGAAATCAGCCGTCTGATATTGCCAAAAACGTACAGATGCTCTGTATAAAATTACTTGATTCGCTGGGTCAGTTATTTTTTGAATATCGCAATCTCGATTATCAGCACCCGCCCGTAAAAATCCTAGATTATTTCGCGAATCTGACCAGCCTCATTTACACTAATCTGTACTGTATTCCGACGCGGGAAAAAGAGGAGCTCCTCCATTATTTTTATGAATGGACAGACGTTACGCCTAACCATTTTGAAGGGATGTTGCTCAGCCTGCTTGAACTCGACTACAACCACAACCGAATTGGTGAAGCGATGCGGAGCGTTGAAACGTTTCTGGACGTAATAACCCGGCTCTGGAACAAACTCAGTACGCTTGAATACATTGGCCAGCGAAAAGATAACATCGTTGTACGCGAAGAATCTGGTGCCCGGCCCGCCACCCGCCGGGGCTGGAGTGTGCTGGACTGATGGGCCAGTAAGGGTACTCTATTGTTGTAATGCCTTTATTTTCAAAATATTATGATACCGCTCTAGTATGACAGGCTATACGGAAACCGAATTACGGGCATTGGTTCGAACCTTGGCCGCTACACAAATCTCCATGAACGGTGTCTCGCTCATCGATGGGGTGAAACAGGCCTTTAAAACCAAACCGTTTATCTACGGAACCCAGGGCAAGGGAGGCGGGGGCCTGAAACTGGGTGGTATCATGGCGGCATCTATCAACAATAAGGTTACGTTTAAAAATGGTAAACCAGCTTTTGAAGCAGGTAGCCAGGGGTATGCCTTTCAGACTGGTACCCGGCAAACGGTTCAGCGAAGGCATAATTACCAGATGATGGATATGTATTACGGAGACGGTGGAAACGTTGGGCTTCGGGCTGATCCGTTCATTATGGAATTTGTACTCTACGCGACAAAACTAAAGCCGCTTCCAACGCCAGGCTCTTCAGAACAGCTATCGGCAACTCAAACGCACGAAAACCATCCCTTTGCTCTGTTCAAAGCAATTGGTGTAGATAAAGCGTGGGAAAAAAACGCCGTAACGACCGCGGCGTATGGGCAGGATACCTTCCGCGGGCATGATATGACGGGTACAAAAGAGTTGTCACGAATTATCCGCTGGTGCGTGGGCGAATTCGGGGGTACCATTATTTTCGAAGGCGTTGATGTGTATTACGACCAGGTATTCAATGAATCGGCCAGGTTTGGCGATACCGAACTGGAGGCGGCTGATTTATTTCAATACTTCAAACCCGGGCATTCTGAGGCGAGCTTTGGCCATGGAAATGGCCGGATTATTTTTCACTGGCAGGGTACGCAGACCGTGCCGTCGAAACTTCTGTTTCTAACTTCGTGGAAATATGACTCGTTTGCGGCTGCCCAGTGGTACAAACTAACGCATCCGGAAAACTTTGAGTCGACTCTGAAATCCATACTTCACAACCCTGGTCAGATACGGCCAACAGGGACACCAACAAGTTGGGGGGGCGACACGTTCGATGCGAGTCACACCGCCAATAAATTAGGCAGTGTTGTTTATAAAACGAACGCATCGGCAGGCCATGGGGTGAAGAAAATCATAAAAATTGACGAGAAAGATATTGATGCCATTACCAATAAGATCAATATTCAGAACCGAAATCTGTGGAATAATTTTAGTGCCCTTCCGCAACATGTTGCTCCCTGGCAAATTGCCAAGTGGCTGGAAAGTATGGCTTAACTTTTTCAGTTATCAGGTATTGTTTTACGCGCTCAGACCATGCCTATTCACCATGCGCCGCTCATTCAAACCGATCAACTGGTTCCCGGTGATATACTCATTGAATATGAAAATTCGCCAGAGCACTCACTCATGTGGCTTGGGGGGGGTAAGCCCATTGTTCACAGTGCCGAGGCCACCTTCAGCGGAATACTCAGGCAGTCGGCGAGAGGGTTTGGGGGGCAGGGCACGCCTTGTTTTGAGGTGTACAGGAGCCTGAACAATGCGTTGGGCGCCAAAGTGAGCCAGTTTGCGGCCATATGGGCTACATCAAGTAATGATGCCCGCTACATATTTGCCAAAAACAATCTTGATGAACTGAGTCTGATGACTCGCTTCAGTCAGGATCGTTTGGGGGGAGATGGCGGGCATTGGGATAATGAAGCCCGGGTACGTGCCGTTCGGGCATATTGTCGGGTTATCAATAATCAGCCACTGAGTGCCATAGAGGGTGTTACCTGCTCACAATTTATTACCTACACCTACCAGGCCGCCAGTATTGCCCTGCTTGTTGCCCGTCATGCGCTAACGCGCGTTGTGATACAGGAAATTAACTCCCGCCTGTTACTGAACCAGTTACACAACGCCATGGCTTACGCAGCAGCAACTGCCTCGTTGCGGTCAATTAGATTGGGGATAGATGCCACCATGCCGGATGCGTTCAAGGTGGATGCCAAAATCACCAGTGTCGATGTGTTAGCTGCCAAATTGAGGCTCGATCCCCGCTTTGGGCACGTTGGTAATCTGGCAGGAGGCGATGAGGATAGCGATTAGGTAAAATCACAACGTACCCGGAGCAACTGATCAGGTGGGCATCACGGGACCGTGCAGGCTGCCGGGTGCCGCGGCCGTATCAAAAACAACACTCCGTTTCACCGTTCTGGCCATAGGGCAGATCACCGTTCTGACAGCCATGCCCATGGCGTTTCTGGCTAGCTGAATAATCTGAGAACTGCTTGTATCACAGTGGATGACCAGCCCGTTGGCGTGCGTGCCCACATTGGAGGCCAGCGGGGATGCACCGTCCGAAATGATGATATGCACGTCTAAACGGGCTAACGTACCTGTTTCGACCCGCTGAATCAGATCGCGGTGGCCGTGATCGGCGCAAATCTCTACACCAATATGTATTCCGTCGATCACGACAGCGGCAGCTGACGTACCTGGCATAAACGTGAAGAGGTTTTGTTCGTACGTATCCAGTTCTTCACGATCTACATTTTTGTGGTAGGTCGCCATCAGCACTCCGTTATGAACCATGAAACAACTGTTCCGGGCAATGCCTTTCGTGATCTGTTGAGCGCGGAAAAAAGTGGCCGCCCGGATAACTGGTTCCCGCTCAACCCAGAACGTGGTGCCAGCCACTATCAACGTATTGGTGCCAGCCGTTAATGCACGCAATGAGGCTACGAGCAGGTCTTTTTCCTGCTGCGAATACAGTGTATGCTTGCGTTTCTGCCCATTAAAAAGAGCTAACTGTCCCTGTGTGAGCCGGTTTGCTTCGTTGGCTGGCCCCCGGTAGCCATGAAACGTATCGTTGAGTTGCGTAACTACCTGCGCGGGCGTTTTTCGAAAAAAATATTCGGGTACCACCACAATGTGCAGCGGGTTTGCATCAATGGAGCTTTGAACGAACGATTCGTTGCAGAGCCTCTTCAGGATCGAAATGCGATCGGTAAGACTATCGGCCATGTGCTGCCAGGCTTCGGAGCGAAGGGAGATATTCAGAAGTCGGGCCATCCGAAAAAGTAGTTATTGGGTTAGACTGGGATTTGCCTGGTGTTCAGGCATTGCTGGGCTTTTTGCACGAAATCGAACGTATCAATACCATACATGTAGGTATAGTACAAATCCGGGTTGTGGCCAGTCACTACATCCTGGTAGACCTGGATGTACTGAATTTGATAGGCCTGTATCTGAGATTGAGTAAACAGGGTTGAGGGGGGATTGTCAAACCCATGCATGAACATTCGCCATTGTGATTCGCGGATATTGGCAGCGAGTGTCTCCACTCTTGCTTTATCGCCGAGATGCATATTCGATACACTCCAAATTTTCCACTGGGTGTACACTCGTTCGCAACTCTCTTTTGCATTTTTGTAGCTCGCTCCGGCACTCATATTTTCTCTGGCCGGACCATTATAATAAAGCGTTAAATCGTTATTCATCTTTTTGTACTGTTCGGAAATCGATGCTTCAACAAACGAAAGCATCGGTACCAATTCAGTTGGTCCTGTATAACCAAATGACTGAGCAATCTGATTGATTGGCTTTCCCAAATAGCGGGTCGCAAAATTGCGGGCGAAAACATCCCACGCAATAATATGACAGCGCTGCGTTAATTTCGACCGTGCACCCGGGAGTAATTCTGCCTTCGGTTTATCTGGGGCTCCGTAGGGTAACACTTCTCGTACCGGCGTAGCTACATTCGCCGTTTCAAGTCTGACAAACACACCAAAGGACATCCTGAAAATAAGTTTACGTGAACGAGTAATAAATCCAATATTCGTCAAAAAGGGGAATTAATCGAATGTCAACGTGACGCCTTTTTCTTTTTTCAAAGTGGAATTATGATGCTTCATCATACTATTATAAACCGAGGCCACATCGGTGTAAATAAAACTTTCTGCATTATTATTGGCGATAACTGCACTGGTAAAACCTGCGCTTCCCAGTAGTGTTATTTGTTTGCCCGACCGTAATTCGGCAAGAATCAATTTGTCATGCTGAAGTGCTTCGTGGGCGGTTACAACTGTCACTGGTTTTTGTAGATACACTTTTACTTTGTTGTAAATGAGCTGTCTAACCGCCTTCTTGACAAAGTATCCGGTGGCCTCGCTGTAGTAGGCACTTTCATCAATGAACAGCTCAATATCGACCCGGTGCTTCCAACTTAATGTACACAGGAAATCGACAATGCTTTTCAGCCCTTTTTGTTCATTACTTGGGCTCACCAAAAATTGCCGAATTATGATCTTGGAGGCATCTTGTAGGTGAGTTATTACGAAATCCTGAATATCAATAATTGGGGCCAGCGCAACCTGTAGGTGATGATCCTCACTGTTGTAATCAATCAGTTTTTGGCCTATTTCTTTCCATAGCGGACTGGCCGACGGATTGGGCTGTTTCAGTAGATCCATGTACTGCCCGATCAAATGCCCAAGGCGCAGACTTTTAATATAGATGCAGCTTTCAAAGTTGATATCTTCCAGGCCTGAATAACTGATATTTGGCGAGCCAATTATGATTCCTTCGGCGTCAATCGTCCATACTTTATTGTGCATTTTCTGGATCTCGCCCGAGGGAAGGAATGCCTCCGACCGTTGCTTTGCTTTTTTGAATGCATTAATCGTATGCTGGTCTCTTGTGCCAAGAATCAGATCGATCGGAATCCTGTTTTTTAGTATATAATCAAGGATGCTGTCCGAATACGATTTCCCGTGAGGGTACGGAAATTTGTCTACGGCAAGTCTCAGGCTGTGTTGCACATCGTTTCTGGTCGTGATATAGTGCTTCACAACTTCCTTCAAATTGTGCGTTGTTGACCCGTATGCTGCCATATGGGGCACCAGTCTGGTAAGTACACTGTAGGCAAATGGCTTGAAGCGTTTACAAACCATGCCAAACATGCCAAGCGTTCGTTCATCACAATACTGAAGTATGAGGTTCAGTACGTTGCCGGGCACCAACTGAAACGGATCGGGAGGAAGTGGCTTTGGTGCCATTGGTTTGACTACCAGAGCCGTGTTGTTCACCACTGACGGGGGGGTAGTAACGACATGTGGTTGTGGGCGGCCTACTACCTGAACGGGCGCTTTTGCCACTGCTTTCTGAGTACACATCTGTCCACAAGTATGACACTTGGCAGTAGATGAACTGGTACGTTGTAGTGTAAATTCACGTCTACAACGGGTGCATACGTAAGTTGCCATTAGGATTCGGTTAAAGAGGGTCGGTTATTGAACGGCGTACAGTTTGCTGCCTTTACCCTGTGCGCCGTTGCACATCCGGCAGGCTGGCACTAAGTTGATAATGGAGTTGAGGCACCTTTTTTCTACAGCCAAACTCCCCCAGAGCATGCAACAAATGGTCAGGAATGTTTGCCCCTGACTCGATAGCGTGTAGCGGGCCGCCCGCGGAGTCATAAAGCCGACTCCTGCCTGCCAGGCCACATTCCAGTCGTATTCGCTTACATCTACGGTGTTTAATACCCCGACATTGTTGGCTTCAAGGTCGGCAATTTGCCCTGCTTTAGTACCCACGCTAGCCCCGCCTGTATAGCCCGCATTGATGCTGCGTAAGACTTTGATTATCGCCGAGCCGGGAGAAGCCTGAGGCTGCCTGTGGTCTACTTCAATAAACTCTTCTGGTAGGTAGATGCCGCAATAATGGCACGGAAAGCTGGGAAGTTGCTGAGTTATATAGTTTCCATTGGCCCGTTTAAACCTGAAAGGACGATTTTTGTAGTGATACATACGTCTCCAGCGCAGATCGGTTTTCACGTGTAGATGATTGGCAAAATGAAGGGTTTCCAGCGTGGTGGCATTTGTGGCAGCAGTAGCAGCTGCTAGCGTGCTGCCCGGTAACGTGCCAAACGCATTAGCCAGCGAGAATGCGCCGGTCATACCATCCCGCTGCAATGTGTACTGACCCGGCAGGATCCCAAGTTTGCCGGTGGTTGTGGGTACATTACGGCCAGCTTTGGCAGAATACTGGACGTTATATCGATTCGTTAAATCAAGGACCGTTGGCATATCGACGATGAGTTAAAGAAGGGAGCCAGATCAGAGGTCACTGGTCAATGACTCGCCCTGCAAGGCTTTCTTTGCTTCCCGAATACTGGTCTTCACCCGCCTGATTGCCGGCCGGGCACGTACCCAGGCCACACTAAGGCCGAGCAGAAAAGTGGCTACCAGCATCAGGCTAATTTCGGTGATGGCCACCCAGGGTGATAGTGGGTTCATGAGGAAAGGGTCGTCTGGGTACGGTCTGTTTCGGCCAGCCCACGCCGCATCCGACCTTGCCAGGCCCGTAGCTCACCCCACTGCCCGTCATTGGCCAGCCGCGCCTGGTCGGGCCAGGTGGCCGGGTCATACGGATGCATGAGCGGACCGTTGTTGGTCAGAATGCGCTGAATAGTGCCGGGTGTTTGTCTGGAAAGATGGGCAAATGTTCTGATACCTGTCATCAGCAGAATTCGCTCAACGGGATCTGTTATACCAAGAATTTCGGTGAGTCGATCACTGCCGGGGAGGTTGTCCGGATCAATAATAGGCAGGCGGCTTTTCCGGAGTTGATCAATCCGTCGCTGCAACTGCTGCAACTGCTGAAGAAGCGTTAGCTGACGCCGTTTATACAGCTGCTGCCCAATCAGATACCCAAAAATTAACGCACCCTGAAGCATCAGAAAATGCAGCAGACTGGCGTGAAGCAGGTGGAACGGGTTTAGCTGGAACATGCTTTAGCGTTTAATCACAACGGTGACGCGGCGGTTGGCTAACCGGCCTTCGGGCGTAGCATTAGGGGCAATTGGCTCGCTTGAGCCTCGTCCCAGTGGTATGATTCGCCCGCCCCGAGCACCTGAGTTAACCAGAAACTGCCGTACGGCTGCTGCCCGTCGCATCGATAGTCGTTGATTGGCCGTTACTGAACCAACACTGTCGGTATGCCCCGTTACGCGCAGTGCTGCTCCGTGCGGTTGCCGTAGAAAAGGTACGGCATCGGCCACAAACCGATCTGTTTCCGGGGTACGGATAAAGGTGGTCTGGCCGCTCTCGAAATACAATTCCATCGGATGAAACAGATCGATATAGCGCTGAGCATCAGCCAGCGAGCGCGCAGTTGTGGGCAATGCTTTGGTGAACTCAACTACTAGTGCCCCAGTTGAATCGTTAACGTACCTGAGCGTTGGTACCCGTTCGCTACGTACCTGAACCTGCCCTTCGTTGATTCCATCAGTGAGCAGCCGATCGGCAAGCGCAGCAGCGCGGGCTTTTCCCAGGTCTGGCGCTACGGTTGCTGAGGCTTCGTCGAGGGTATACTGGCCAGTAATGGCAACCGCCAAACCCGGATTAGCCAGTAGGTGCAGACTTAACCGGTCAATCGGATTGTGCGCCGAACGGGCCAATTCATTGCCTGCCCGGCCAAACAAGGCACCCGGAAGCGTGGTGTGCCAATCGGGGCCGTGCTGTAGTACAAGCGGGGGCAGCGGTTCGATAACCTGCTGCCCCACGCGTTTGATGTAAAAAAGGTGCACCGCCGCCGACCCCGCCCACCAAAGTCCAGCCAATAGCCACAAGGCAGTCAGGCGGGTGAGAAAAGGCTGGGTCATCTGGAGACGAATGCGTTGGTTTACTTGTATGTATCGACTGGCCAGTCGTTTACCTGTTCGGCCTCGCCATTCTTGATTTTCTGGGCGTGAATCGTGATGCCAAGCGTGATGTTATCGCCACCGAAGGCCGAAAAAGACTCACTGTAACCCGTCAGAAAGCCATCTGTAAACATGATGTCTTTCAGTTTGCCGCCATCTTCTTCGCTTTTGCTGATGGTGATCGTTCCCGTAGGAATGGGGATGTGACCTTTGTTAACCATCTGAACCGCCAGATCGGTAGTGAACGGAGCGTCGATGGTCATGTTTAACTCACCACCCTGTACGTTACCACCGGGGCGGCCTTTGCTGTCGACGCCGCGTGAATACCCGATGCTGTAAGATAATACGTCGTACTTTGTGCCGGCGATGTCTAATACTGCCTTTGCCATTTCGTTTTTTGGTTAAAGTGAATAGTATTGGTAGTTAGGCCATTACGCCGTAGTCAGATACCCACTCCGGGCTATCCACGTCGTCGCCGCGGCGTCCGTCGAGGCGGATCACGAAGCTCTTGGCCGGGAAATACGGTTTGATGAACAGGTCGAGGTGAATCAGATCTTTGATGTTCTTATCGCGCTCGAACCGCATAATGCTGTGCTTTTCGATAAGCCGGTCCGGGCCCATGATGCTATCGAGGAACTGCACGATCTGACGGCGCAGGTCAGCTTCCATGCGTGGTGTCCAGTTTTCGAAAGCCCGCCGGTTTAGGAAGTCGAACAGCACCTTAACTACGTGGTCGAATACCCGCACAACCGAATAGGTCTGCAAACCAGGGTTGTCGCCGTTGAAAAGTGTTTTAGCAGAGAAAGCCATTACCTTGCCATACTCGAATACCATCGGTACCAGACCGAGGCGTTCCAGGTGCGAAATCTCACTTTTCTTCAGCGGATAACGTACCCCGTCAACTTCGTTCATGCCGCCATGCTTCTTACCCGCCGTCACCTGCGACATCAGCGTGTAATAGATCTTGCCCGCCAGCGCTGCCGAGGGTGGTACGTATAGGTTGTCCGTCTCGCCAACCTCAGCTACTTTTCCCCGGCCAACCATCCAGTTACAAGCCATGATCACGTTTGAGCAATGCAGATCGCCGCTGCTCATATTGGCCGTGCTGAAGAGCTCGATGGTATCTTCCGGCGATTCCAGATCGGCGAAGTCGGTGATCAGCATCACTTTACTGTTGTGCGCCAGGCGTGCCCATTTTTCCAGAATACCGTTGGTCCGCATGAAGCCGGGCACCACCAGTAACGAATAGTTCGTGCGCAGATCGAGACGGTCGTAGTTCTGCTTGAACTCCTCGTTCACCCGGTCAATAAAGATCGGGTTATCAAGATCAGTTAACTGCGTCAGCGATGCATTCAGGATGGTCACGTTCGGCACCCGGTCCATGTCGGTGTTCTTGTAGAACAGAGACAGGGCCCGGTAGCTGCGCTCTAACTCACGAGTGCTATTGAGCGCCCGAAGCAGGTTTTTACGCAACTGGGCGTTAGAGAGATTGGCCTTTTCTTCGGTTTTCTCAAGCATCTCCGTCTGGTTACTGCTCGATTCGAGGAGTTCGATCCAGAGGTTCAGCTTTTGCTTCAGCATCTGCCGTTCCACTTTCTTGTTCTCATCGGTCATGAAAATGGTTTTGCGGGCCTTGCGCTCAGGACTGATATTCTGAATACCGTCTATAAAGCTTTCAACGAATGGGAAACCGCCATACGCTGCAAGGGTACTAAGGCCGGGGAGTCCGGTTGAGGGGGCGGCAACTACCGCTTCGGAGGCAACAGCTTCGTCTGCCGCTGCCGATTTTTGTTCTTTTGCCATGTGGCAGAATGCGTTTAACCGTTAACGTTTGGGAAAATCAGAAGAGAATGGCCGGGCTATTCGTTGTCGGCAGCGTCTAACTCACTCACCAGCGATTTCAGAGCAGAAACCAACGCTGCCTTAGCATCGGGATTGTCCAGGGCCGTCTGTAGAATCCGATGGCCTTTCAGGCGGCGGCTGATCTGGGTGTATTCGCTGTACTGGCCGTCCAGTGAGCGCAGATAAGGGCTTTGCAGACTCAATGCTTTGGCTCTGAAATCGGCAATGCTGCCAAATTTCAGGTTCTCCTGCACAGGCGTTCCGTTTTCATCTTCGAACTCAACATCAACGTTGGGTTGATAGCGATTGAAGACATCCTCCACCGTTTTAAGGCCGGTAACCAGCTCAGGAGTTACGGGTTCTTCGTCAGTAAGCTGTAGGGCGAGCAGGGTCCGATTGAACGGAATATCGGCAATGCCTTCCGAGGCCATCGGCTTGATCTCGTTCCCGCCAATCTCGTAGTTAAACATAGCAGTGACTGTTAAAAGGTTGAAATACAGTCTAAAGCTATACCACTCCTAAACGCACTGCAACCAGTAAGCTGGCTGTAGCTACCACTCAGTATATTTAGAGTTACCAAATATATTGAGTGGTAAAATATTGATACGCCTAATAAATATTGGACAAAAAGAATTTTTCAGGCTTGACAGACTAAATAAAATGTTGACAGTGCCGTAGGCCCGGAAAATTGACGAATAAAAAAGACGTACTCAGGCTACCCATGTTTCCAGACGTTGGTTTGCTACACTTTGGTCGGTATGAGCCATTCAATCTGACCAGTCTGAATGGGGTCGGGAGTGGCGGCATCCGTCACTACCTGCCAGCTAAGTTCACCATCGGCACGGCCCGTTACACGCAGCCATTCGCCCGGGTGAATCTGTCCGGCAATGATCATTCGCGAAATCGGGCGGCGTAATTTGTTTCGGATAACGCCCGCAAGCGGCCGGGCACCATATTGAGGTGTATAGCCACTAAAGGCAAGTTGTTGCCGGGCGGCGGCGTCGAGTTCCAGACGGATTCCCTGCCGCTGTAAACTTTCGGTCAGTTGCCGCAACTGAATATCGAAAATGTGTAGTACGTGTTGCTCGGTGATCGGGCTAAACGGAACGATTTCGGTGATGCGGGCCAGAAATTCGGGGCGGAAGCTCCCGGTCATGCGCTCCATCAGTTGTTGCGACGATGGCCGCCGCCCCTGCTGAAATTCGTGGCTGATCCATTCGCTGCCAATATTCGAGGTAAAGATCAACAGGGCATTCGAGAAGTCACCTTCTTTGCCTAGTTTGTCGTGTAATCGCCCTTCATCCATGATCTGCAGGAACACGTCGAAGATCGACGAGTGGGCTTTCTCGATTTCATCGAACAGCACCACGGCATAGGGCTGTTGCCGAATCCGGTTCACCAGCAGGCCACCTTCTTCATAGCCAACGTACCCGGGAGGTGCCCCATACAGCAATGCCGCGGCGTGTTCTTCCTTGAACTCCGACATATCGAAGCGAATCATAGCGTGCTCGTCGTTAAACAGGAATTCGGCCAGTGATTTCGAGAGTTCGGTTTTGCCCGTACCGGTCGGACCCAGTAAAAAGAACGTACCTATGGGTTGCCCTGCTTTTTGCAGGCCCGACCGTGACTCCAGAATGGCATCGGAAAGAGCCTTGAGGGCGTGGTCCTGGCCAACAACACGCTGCCGCAGGTGATCTTCCATGGTCAGCAGTTTCTCTTTTTCGCGTTCCTGCACTTTACCCATCGGAATGCCGGTTTTATAGGCTACCACGGCCGCCAGGTCTGTTTTGCTGACGCGCGCCCGACGGGCATCGGCCAGTTCATGGAGGCGGGTGAGCTTGGCGGTCAGGTAGGGGAGGTATGACTCTGGCGTTACCAGCTCGGTTGGGTCAACGGGGTCTTCCCACTGTCCCATGAGTACCGGGCTGATCTGCTGTTGCAACTGCTGATCGAACCAGCGGTAATCATCAAGCCGTTCTTCTGCGGTTAATTCACTCTCGTTCAGTTCGGCCAGTGCCTTATCGAATTGGTCCAGGTCAGAACCCGCCAGTTCGGTTACCGTGCGAATGGCAGCCATCGTGCGATCGAGCAGATCAAGTGCAGCATCGGGCAGACGACGGTCTTTTACGTATCGTTTGGCCAGCCGAACGCATTCGGGGACCACGTCGGCATCAACCGTGAGCTGATGATGCTTTTCGTACAGGCCTACCAGCCCGCGGATCATTCGCTCTGCCACGTTTACGGGGGGTTCATCCACATTCAAAAGCTCAAATCGACGGCTCAGCGCCTGGTCTGGCTCGATCAGCTTACGAAATTCGTCGCGGGTGGTAGCTCCAATCAGCGTCAGTTCGCCCCGGGCCAGTTCGGGTTTCAGCAGGTTGGCAGCACCGCCACCTGCGCCGCCCTTAGGGTCGAGCAAAACGTGAATTTCGTCGATGAAGAGAATGCATTTGTCAAAAGCTTTTACCTCCTTGATCACATTTTTGAGCCGGTCTTCTACCTCGCCTTTATACGACGCTCCTGCCAGCAGCGCACCGGGATCAAGTTCGAGCAGCGTGGCTCCTTTAAGCCAGCCTGGTACCAAACCGGTGATCAACAGCTGCGCCAGCCCGTCGATCAGCGCCGATTTACCCACGCCGGGATCACCGGTGAGCATCACGTTCGGTTTACTGCGCCGCCCCAGAATCTCGACCATCATGCGCAGCTCCCGCTCACGGCCAATAATGGGGTCGAAATGGCCACTGCGGGCCAGGGCTGTTTTGTCGGTGCAGTATTTTTGCAACACGCTTGTTGGTGCGCCGTCCAGACTAGTACCCGCCGCCGGATTAGCTGGCGTTATCGGCCGGCCGGTCTCAGCCGGCGTAATGGGTTTCATCTCGTTGAGGTAGAGCCCCAGTAGGTCCCGTTCCTGAAGCGGCAATGATCGTAATTGTTCGGAAGGAAAACCCAGGCCGGGCTTTGTCAGGGCGGTTAGCACGCAAATGGGCTCTACCTTGTCTAGCCCAAGCCGTACACGAACAACGTCGGCTTCGTCCATTACCCGGTCAACCGACTGATCGCCAGCAGGTTCGTCTGGTGGAATGGCCACGCGGGATGATTCCTCCATACGTACCTCGGCCCATTCGCGCAGGTAGGGTACGTCTTTATGTAAGGAGGTCAGTAACAAGGCGCCGGCCGAATCAGCATGAACCAAGGCCCGAAGGAGGTGGGCTGCTGAATACCGCTCGTTTCTGTATTCGCGCGCCAGCGACTGCGATACGTAAAGAGCCGTTTGCACAGCTTCGGAAAGAAGGAAAGAGGGAAGCATGGTGGTTGAGGAGTGGTTTGGGGTCAGTAACGGGACTGTTTGATTGGTATGATCAGTAGTTCATTTAAACAGATCACTGCTTAACCAGTAATACGTATGCCCATTGGAGATAAAACGGCTATTCGGGAAAGTGGGTAATCGGGCCAGATAGTCGCGGCGTTCACGCAAAAGGTATAGCAGACGGAACCAGACCCCTTCGCTGACCACGTCAGGATCGGCCAGGGTCCGGACGGGCAGGCTGCTCAGTAGCGAATGGCGACAGGGTAAACCGGTCAGGTTAGTTATCAGATCGGCCACGGTGGCGGTATCAAGACGAGACTGCCCCTGCTGACGTGCCAACTCATCATACCTGCGGATGAGTTGCAGCCGGTCTTTTCCCGCTATCGGGTCAAGTTCATCGGCGGCTAAGTGGTTAATCCATAAACTGATGCGTTCAAATTCTGCCAGTGATAACAGCCGCACCGGACGAAACCCGGACGGTAGTGAATCGACCGTACGAACGTAGGTCTGACCGAAGAACGGATACGCCCGATGCGCAAAAAGGTTAGGGTCAACGCCTGCCAGCGTAGGCTCGAGCCGGGCTTTCAACGTGCGGTTGACTGCCGGGTTTACACGACTTCGGTAGATAGACTGACTCTGAAAGGCTTCATTCAGGGCGGCATCAACCCGTTTCGAATCATACCGCATCTGTTGCAACAGGCTGTCTGTCACCGCATGTAGAAGGCTGAACGGTAACTGTTGCCGTTTGCGGGGGAAAAGCACCCAACCCGGCGACATGCTGCCGTTTGGAAACGCCAGCCGGTAGATATTCGATGTGCCGTAGGTTAAATCATACCCGGGCGAAGGAACAACCAAGGCCGGGCTTACCAGCCGTTCGCGTTTGGGTTTCCCGGATTCAACGGCGGATTGGTAAACCAGTTGTTCAGCCTGTAGCACGTAGCTATTGGCCAGTGTATCGGCAGGTGCTTCCACCTGAAACGACAGCAATCGGGCTTCAGATGCCTGCAGTCCGTTTCGGATGTCGCTCAACTGGGAAATGTTACGTGAGTCGCCGTCGATGCCAACCAGTACAATCATGTTGGTTTCGCCCGGGTGAGTCGCTAACATAGTCAGGGCACGGTCGAGGCCCGCCCGAACAGGCTGGACGTACCCGTCAAAGCTGGGTACGTTGGTGGGTTTGGCACGGTTCAGAAAGTCGACAGATCGGGCAATGTCGGGGCTGATTGGCAGACTGTTAACGTACCCGGTTCGGTTGCCGGCAGCGGGTTCGCCGGGCCGGTAAATGACAATACCCACACTACCGCGACGCACATTGGTCGAGTCGGCCAATAAGGTTGCCGATGCCTGAACAGTATTCACCAGGTCACCCCAGTAGGGCAGCATGGCCCTGGTGCCTTCAATTACATACACAATGTTTTCGCTGCGTGAACGGGTCCTCCAGTTCTTGTATTGCCGGTACGAAAGCCGTTGCCCGTTGACATTCAGTACTGAACTATCGGTGAGGAAGATTGGTAGCAACGTACCCAGTTGCCAAACAGTTTGTTGCCCTTTCGTACTGCAAATCTGTAAAACGGGTAGCCGAACGCCGGTCTGTTGCCAGACCACCGAATCGAACCGTTGTTTGTTCTGGGCTGCAACGGGCTGGGTAGAATCGGGGCGGTTTTGCCAGGCTGAGTTGGCCGAGCTGAAAAACGGGTAGGGTTGCGGGTTTTGCAGCAGACTATCGCTTTCCCAAAACAGGCCGTTGCCAAGCGGCTGGAGTGCTTCGGTAGGCGCCCACCCAAGTACGTGATTGCGAATACTATCGGCCGGAAACCAGGGCGACCGGCCAATCAGCGCTTCTTTGCCACTGTCGGAAAACTTGTAGATATAGGCCAGATCGTAGAGTTTCAGGCCTGGTCCCACAACGTTCTGCCCGGCCGGATCGCTGAACAGACGCAGTGAATCACGTATCAGATAGGGGTTGGGTTTGTTCAACAGGCGGCCGCTGGTAAGGGCAGCACAATACAGCGCAGGCTGATCACTGTTGGCGGCTGTCTGAGCTTTGGATTTGGTCAGAAAAGCAGATTTTGGTGCCCATCCATAACCAACGGCCACTTTCCGATCTTTCAGGAGACGGGTAGCGTACCATGTCCCCACTTTCATGGCAGGTTCATATTTTACCAGGTTCAGGTAGCCGTTCTTCTCTTTCAGTACATAAAAAGCATCCAGAAAATTGATCTGTTTGTAGCGGGTTGTGGGGCGGGGGTAGCGGTAGGTAGGTATGTTGTTACGATCGGCATACACGATCCACGGGCCGGCCCCCAATTGTGGTGGCCCGGCCAGGGCTGACTTCCCCTGACTGACCAACGACTGGGTTTGCGGCCCTTTCTCTGTAGTCGTCTGTGAAGGGGCCTTCTTCAGGGTTGCAAAAGGCGGTAATACACCCTGCGCCTGGCTGGTAAAGCCAGTAATAAGCAACAGGAGTATCAGGTAAAATAGGCGCATACAGGCCGTGAGGTTATCTTTTGTGTTGGGTAATGGTCAATTTTGTCAGGCAACCTCCGTTGAGGCCGCCTTCCAGTGCTACGGCATCGATCAGGTTTTTGCCTTCAAATTGTAAGGCCATGCAGTAGGAATAGAAGTCGCGGGCGGGCTGGCCGTTGGCAATGACCGGAAAATCCGGGTTGCCGCAGAGGTAATGACCCACCAGATAACTGTACTGTGAGTTCACCTGCTGGCCGTTTGCGATTCGCTGAAGTCGCCAGCGAATGTCTTCTGCCGTGGTATCAACGGGCACGGTAAACCGGCTATAGCGTGGCAGCACCCGAACGTTCTGTGTCAGCGGCCGCTGGGTTATATCGGTTGTCAGCGTCACAGTATAAACCCCCGGTTTCAGGTAGCTGTAGAGCGCAGTTGGTTCGCGGGAGTCGACCAGGCCGGTTTCGCCAAACTGCCAGGCAAACTTACCGGGGCTAGCCCCGAACGTGGTGAAACTGAGCTTCTCGTCCTGATAAGCCACTTTGGGCCCCAGCAAACGAACCAACGAATCGCGCCGGGTAGGAGCAGGGCGGACTTTAACCGTAAACATTTTTTTCTGTTTGCCATTGACCGTTAGCCGGATCTGATAGAGGCCGGGCTGGGTGTAAAAGAACTGACCTCGTTGCGCCCGGTCGTCTGCCCCCTGGCCAAACTCCCAGTGCCAGTCTGTAGCCCCGGAAGTGCTGTCGGCAAAGTAAATCGGTTGATTCACCATCACGCCTAACGGCATCACGCCCGCCCGAACCACCGGTCCGCGGTTACGCCAGTACAACAGTGCCAGCAGAAGCGCCGTTGCCACAAACGTGGCTCCTGTCAGTATCCATTTGCGTTCAAGCATGGGCGGTTATATCAACGGTTAGCGGGCAGGGAAACGGGGTGTCAGACTGGGGGCCGGTGCGGCAGGGGCAGAGGCCGTACCGGCGGCAACGGGCTGGAAACCCACTTCGCATTCTTCCAGTTGCTTACTGAACAGGATGATGTTGTCTTGCTTGGTCCAGAGCACCCGTTTATCATCATACATCATCCGGTAAAAATCAGCCGCCTGCGCAAAGGCCCGGTATGATGCTACGTCTGGATTCTGGCCGTAGATGCGTCGGATATCATCAATCTGGTTATCGATGTCGGCCTCTACGAAGAGGGCGGTCATGGCAGGGCGGTAGGTAGCGATCGTGTGGTGGGCCGAGTCGAGCAAAGGCAGGTATCGCTCCTGCTGTTGCAGAATGGTCTGCTGCCGCCGTATCCGGTCGGCCAGATAGACTGCATTCGTTGTCGGAAAGTCATAGGAACGATACAGAACCCATCCTGCCAGGCCGCCCAGGATCAACGTACCTGCGAGCAGATACGCAAAAAGGAATTGCCGTTCGTTAACCCGAAATCCAAAAATCGTGAGCATAATGCGTAGTCATTAGGTGGTCGTCAGGCTGCGCTGTCGGTGGTGGTCATTGGGTGGTCATTGGTAGCAAAACGATTCATGGCTACCAATGACAGCGCAGCCTGATGACCACTTGATACTGGTTACCTTGCCTGTCGCTCGCGTTGTTCGCAGTTCGATAGCTCGCGGCGAATACCCAGTACATTGGTTTCAACGCTGCGGATCGAATCTTTCAGTAAAAGCATCTGGTTCACGTAGCCATTTAATTTATGGTATACCGCAAAGGCTTTTTCGTTGCCGGGATGATCGGCGATGAGTTGACCAATCGACTCTTTTTGCTGGCTGATCAGCCGTTGCATAGGGCGATCATAGCGAATCAGGTTTGTATTCAGTAACCGCATGTGTTTATACAGCGAGTCGGTCTGTTCGGCTAGTTGCCGTTGCACATACAGCACTTCATCATACCGGGCTTTGTCGGCGCTTAATTGGTTGATCTGTTGCGACAGTGCGCGCAGAAACCCGTAGACGCTGGCCAGCACCACACAGATGAGCAGGATAAATCGCCAGAGAAAATGCCAATAGGCCTTCATGATGGCCTGGTTGTTCAATGCGCTCATAGACCGTTTAGCGAATAAAGCCCGATGCCTGGCACCGTCCGGCGTTGGATTGGGGGTATTGACTGTATTTTTAGTTCGGTATCCAATTGGCTTCCTTTCTGATTATGACCCAGCCCGCTTCTTCCCAGACGCCGCAGCCCGACTATGTGCTCGACCAGCTTGACCTCGACCTTCGGGCCGATCTGGTCGCTGCTGATCTGTTGAGCCGGATGTTGCCGCTCGATAAGCTGATTATGAATCCGACTGGTCCGGATGCCCGTTCCTATTCGAAAGACCATAATCCGCTTACATCCTGGCTTATCGATGGCTCCGTGGCTCCCTACTGGCGGCTTGATACACCCCGCGAAGGACTCTACGATCAGTTGCCTCCTTACCTGTTCCATGCCCCCGGCCCAGGTGATGCTGGAACAATGCGCGATACGTTCGATGTCGACAGTATTCTTGATTCGGTTCAGCGAACCCATGAAATTGAACGGGAGGCACGGCAGTTTTTTCTTCCGTTTGACACCGAACTGAATTACCTGCGGGTGCTGCGTGCCCTTCGCGACCAGCAAAACGACCGTCTCGAAAATGCCGACACGCTGATTGACCAGTTTGCGGTTGGATGGCCGATTTTGAACAGCCTGGATCCGCTGCAGCGCGGTTTGTTCGTGCAATTGCTCCCTCTGATCCACCAGCTCAGAAGTAATCTCAACTGGGTTGGCCGATTTTTGAGTATGCTCTTTGCGGTACCCATGCGCCTCGATAGCGGTCGACACCTGAACCGTCCCGCGGTTACCGACAACGTATCGTCGCTCGATGGATGTCGTCTGGGCATTGATGCGATCATGGGAAATTCGTTCGATGACGGCCGGAACGGAATTCGGCTGACGATCGGCCCCGTTCCCGACGAGCGTGTAGTCGATTTCCTGCCCCACACCGGCACCATGCGCCTCATCGACGATCTGCTGGCCTATTTTCTTCCTGCCACCAACGAGGTATCGCGAGTCGTGCTGACTGAGCGCCCCACAACCCCGGCTCCGAACCGGGTTGATTTCCTTGGATTTAACAGTTATTTGTAACATACTACTGTTTATCAGGGAGTTATTGATTTTGAAGCCGCCGCTTTTCGAAGCCATTGGCCCCGTTCACTGTCTGTAAGCACACGTACTGTTCCGGGCATACCAGGCGTTACCAGCAACGTATATTTCTCCTGAATAACCCCCGCTTCGTTTCGGAGTACATACAGATAGAGCGCCGGTTTGTCAGGGTACGGAATGCCCGAAGGCCACACAACGTCATTTCGCCGCGTGATCTCTCTGAAAATCAGCACGTCGATAGTTGGGGGTACTGGCGGTATGGCCGAAACCGACTGCGGTTTTGCAGGTACGTTGCTTTTCGTCGCTGCGCCCTTTTTGCTCCGCCTTACTACCGTCGAATGCCGGTTACCCGAACCGGAAACAGCCGTTTTGGGATTGGCCGTGGCTGGGGCTGATCTGGCAAGGCGAACCTCATAAATATCGACTGTCAGTGGACTGCGCTCACGGACAATATCAACGCGTACGGCTTCACGTTTATAAAAACGGATGGTGCCTGATACCGCCGGGCTAACACAGGATTGGCCGGTCTGATCGCGACGGGAGGCCTGAATAGTATAGTAAAATTGAGCCGTAGAGTCGGGAACTTTCATACCTGATAACCAGGGTAAAGCCCGCCCGTTGGTGGTTCGTTCGTCAATCAGTTTATTGCCGGGCAGTGAATAGAGCCGCAGCGTGAACGATTCATCGGAGGTGTAAACCGGCGCGCCGCTATACCAGACAAAACTGGGCTCCGGCTGCTTATCCACATCGTACGTAAGCACCTGATTTGGCAAAATGGGTGAATAGCAGCCGGGCAGAATAGGGGGTACGCTACCCGATCGGCGACCACGAATGGCGAGCGACGCACTTACCTGAACCGAGTAGCCAACGAGCGCTCGTGAAAAGGAGAAAAACTCACCCTCGGGACCGTCGGCATTGTAGGTTAGCTTGCTCAGGAATCCAACGGCTTTAAGGCCCAGCCGAACTGATTGTGACATGGTTCGTTCGAGGGCAAGACCACCCGTGAGGCCGGGTCTAAACCGATCAGCAGCGGGTGAAAAGCGAAAAAGTAGCCGTTCGTTGGTTTTATCATAGGCCCCGGTAATGGGTGCATCATTGAAAAAAAGACCTCCCCGAAGATTTGCCGACCCTGTTATCCGTCTTCCCAACGGCAGGCGAATAACGGGCCCTGTAACCAGATGAAAAGAGTGCAGATTGGCCGGTTCCAGCAATCCGACCTGATCAAGCGGCTGGTTTAACAGAGCCAGCGCCTCACGAATGTAAGCTTCATTCTGCCGTTGAAGACTAAAACCAAAATAGCCCGCTTCGAGGCCCAGCCCAAACTTGCGTTTCAGGAAATAATCGGCCGAGAAAGCCAGCCATGGCCCCGGTGCACCAAAAAACTTATTCGTATAGATGGTGCGCTGGTATTGACTGGTCAGGCCCACGTTCAGCCCCAATTCCCAGTATCCATGAAACGGCGGCAGGCCGGCGGCGACGGTTGTTGGAAGGTGTCGGCAACAGGTGTCGGTTGAAAACTGGGCGTTGGCTACCGATGCGCACCCCAGCCAGCAGGCCAGCATCAGTAGCCGGTGTAGCGGTAGTGCGATCATGAAACTATAGTTGGTTCGGTCACAAAGAAGCGGTACTGATTGACCTGCCCTGAGCGACTGATAAGCTTGGCTTTCAGGCTGGAGTTTAGGGTGTACCAGTCTTTTTGAGTAAGCTGACAGGTTGGTGCAGGAGTCAGGTAGAGGTCAATAGTACGGAGCAGCCCCTCTTTAGGCTGGGTGCCAACGGCCACGCCCTTTCGAATGGTTACGTCGGCGAGCAGATCAGACAGTTCTGCTTTGATGAACGACCGTATATCTTCCATCGTCACAATTCGGTCGCGGCTCATCAGCGCATACCGGTATGCATCGAGCTGATTGGCTGCTTTCAGCTGATTGCGGCCGCCGAGGGTAGAGGTAAGCAGCCGACAATGGTCCACCAGCAAATCGGCCATATTATGCGGCAGCAGTGCGGTTCCGGCAGGAATGTTATTGGCTGGTTCACCGTCAATTGTCCAGTAGCTGACTTCCAGCGTGTCGCCGTCTTCCTGAGGTTTAACCATCAGGTAATGGGGCAATTCCCGCGTGGCTCCTTCCTGTTGCAGCAACAGCATTTCCAGTTGCTGTAACCGTTCGTTCAAATCACGGGCGTGCAATAGTACAGCATCCTGTCCGTAGGCCGTGAATGCTACCGACTCATCGCGCAGGACTTCCAGCAGGTAGTGAAGGTGCTCACGGGCGTCGCGGGCATCGAACCGCTCTACGCCACCTCGCCGAAGGGCGTAACAACCCGTTGGCAACCGATCTGCCTGCCTGAAGGGAAAGGGTGTAAACACCCGGTTCCGGCTGTCGATCAGTGAGCGAACAGCCAGAAATGTTTCGTTCTGATTAACCGGTAGCGGCAGAATGTTATGAACAATCCGGGTGCGGTAGGTGAGTCGGTTCAGCTTCCGGTTCATCACCGGAAACGCGTTGATGCAAATGTCAACCGATCGCAGGGCATCTTCATCAAAAAGTGCCGGCAGCGTAACCGACAGCCAGACAATCTCCGGATCGTTGAGGTTCATCAGGGCTTCAGGCG
Source organism: Fibrella forsythiae (assembly GCF_017353175.1). GTDB lineage: Bacteria > Bacteroidota > Bacteroidia > Cytophagales > Spirosomataceae > Fibrella > Fibrella forsythiae. The sequence goes on from NZ_JAFMYW010000001.1 coordinate 201,510, forward strand.
GGAAGCAGCCTGAAAACTCGGCAGGATACATGCGCCGAGCCGCGTTGATCTGCTCTGAATAATCGCCGAGTGGTTGGCGCAGGTGAACGAACCGGCTATGGTAGGTACGTTTCACATCCATTTCCAGCAATTGATCAACTTCAAAGGGCGTCAGTAGCCTATCGTGCTGGTGCGACGCACTCCTGTTTTCGAAACTCGACGTACCTGCCAGTTCAACGGCGGGAATCTCCATTCCGGGCGTAACCAGATTCGGCGATGGATCATAGTTGAAGCCGGCTTCTGATTTGATGCGTTGGCCGTTCAGATACCAGTGGCTCAGAGCCAGCAGGTCATAGATAGTGTCGGTGCGTACGGGACCCGTCTGGTTGGGCCAGTTCATGTAGAATGTAAGCCGGTCGAGTGAGGTAAGTTCTGAAGTCAGTCGCAGTCCGAGCCAGAGTGTGTGCGGCTGCAGTCGCTGGCGGTTCGGTCCGGACCGGGCCATCAAAACCTTGCCTACTTCCGGATCATTGCGAAACAGGCAATCGGCCGCGGCAATGTACTGCACCTCTCCATCAATGAGTTTAACCGTATCTGCGGGACTGAAAAAGAGGTCTTGCCGACTGTCGAGTTCGCCGTATGGCTTGGAGGCAAATCGTTTCGACGTGTAGAAGTGATGATCGGGCAATAAGTACCCTACGGCTTCGGCGGGTTTCGCCTGCATAACGGCATGGGCCGGGCGTGGAACGGTCAGTAAGTCAGGTGTAAGCAGCGAAGCCAGCTTATCGAGCAGGCCCACTTCCGAATCGAGGTATTCGTTACTGATTTTATTAAGCTCGTTCGCCAGCGTATCCATCAGCAGGCGAACGAACGGATCGAGATGGCTCAGGCTACGCACTCCCCAGAGATGCATCACATGCTGGAGCATCCGTTGCCGAATGGATTCTTTCGTGAACTGATCGCGGTAGGTGCTGAAGGGCATAACTGAAACAGGAAATTGGCTACCGGCCCGACAGGGTGCCCAGCAGCAGACGGGTGGTGAATCGGAAAGGTTCGTTGGTCATTTGCACGGTAGCAGACACACTCACATCGGCCAGCCGACGGGTATTCCCTGGTAGTCCGTCGATACCGGCTGACGATTGTATGACAACGCGCACGGTAACATCCCGGAGTCTGGGCTCCTGCTGTTTAATGGCCTCCGTCAGCGATTTGGTCAGTTCAGCCTCCCAGGTATATTGGTTCACGGTATGGTCGAACTCGGTATCCCAGATCGAATTACCAAAAGCCGGATCGCTTCGCAGCTCGTTGAAGCGTGAATGCAGCAACATGTTCAGAAACTGGGCGATCGACGCGCCGATGTCGCAAGTAGGCAGATCAGTACCCGTCATCAGCCTGCTTAGCCGAATGGGGTAGCGGTAATATACGTGGCTCATAGGATGGAAGAGGGCAGGTTACGTGGCAGCTAATGGCCGAAATAATAGCCTAAATTGGCCTATTTGCGGTTAACACAGTTGCCATGTTACTGATATATATTGGGCGGTATGGTAGTATATACTGAGCGGTTTGTTTACGCTGAAACGACACCGGAAATAAGGTGAACTTTGTTTCTGATATGAGCAAGACCGCAACCATCTCTATAGAAGGTACCCGGATAGAAGGGATTCGCCATCTGATCATCGAGCAGTCGATTCATACGTATCATACGTTTGAACTGGCTATCGAGCACGAACGACTGAATGACCACTTTTCCATTAATCCGAAGTTTGGTCCGTTTCTAGGCAAGAACATCTCTATAAGTATTGCCGGAGAAGGGAACATGCCCAAGCTAACGTTCGAAGGAATCATTGCCGAGGAAGGTCTATTTCAGCGCGATGATGAATTCCGGGGTGAGATTGTGTTTCGGGGGCACGGGCAACCGTATCAGCTGGATAGCCTGCCCGGTATCAGTATGTACGTCGATAAATCACCTACCGATATTGCCAACGCGTGCCTTGCCGGGTATAAGAAGACGAAAAAAGTTGTCTCAGTTGTTGGCCCAACAGCGGCAATTCCGTACTGCGTTCGTTACCGGGAGACCTACTGGAATTTCTTACGCCGATTGGCCTACGACTACGGTGCCTGGTTTTATTACGACGGGCAGGTGCTGAATTTTACGCAGACTCCAGGCTCGGCACCACCCGTGAAGTTGACTTTTGGGGCCGACCTAACCTGGCTACGAACCGGGAGCCGTGCGGTAGCACTGCACCATAAACAGATCGATTATTTCTCCGAAACACACACGAATCAGACAGCCGAAGGAATGGCCAATCCACTCCTGTTTGCTACTATGGACGAGCTGTTTCAGACGGGGCATCGGAAATCGAATTTAGCGGCTGATGTGGCTCCGCTGGCGCTCAACAGATCTGAGTCACAGAAATCACTGACCCAGTTTACCACTGGACGAACCGTTATACCCGGCATATCGCCAGGTACGTCGCTTCAGATTGGCGCAACCTTGTCGGGCGATCAGATTGGCGAGTTACACGTGCTGTCGGTGCGGCATGTCTTGGATCAGATGGGCGATTACTACAATGAATTTGAAGCTACCTCGGGCGATTTTAAACGCATGCCTCCAGACGTGCTCCATCGCCCTCAGGTTGGCCCTCAGCTGGGTGAGGTGACAGACAACAAAGATCCCAAAAACCTGGGCCGGGTAAAGGTTCGTCTGGAATGGATGGATAGCGGCACAACCCCCTGGATCAGGACGGTCATGCCCAGTTTCGGCAAAGGAGAACGACCCGTAAAAAACCGTGGCTTCCAGTTCGTGCCCGATGTGGGTGACCAGGTGCTGGTTGCCTATGAGCAGAACGACCCCGACCGGCCGGTGGTAATGGGTGCATTACCTCATTACGTCAACGCGGGCATGGATACCCCCGCCGTGAAAGAGCACCACATCAGCGTAATGAGTGGCAGCATTCTCCGCTTTGTTGACACCGCCACGGTACATGAATTTCATATGGAGGTGAACCCCCAAAATACGATCTTCATCAAGGTCGACAGCAGTATGGGTACCATCACGGTGAAATCAAACGATAAAATACGAATCGAGGCCACCAACCAGATCGACATCGAGGCCATGACCATCAACATCAAGGGGCAGAATGTGAACATCAATGGTAGTATCAAAGTAGACGTAAAAGGAGGGGAAATTGCCGAAAAAGCCACAGGGCCAGCTTCTTTTGAAGGGGCAACGGTTGATATAAAAGCCACGAGTACGCTCAACGCCACGGGGGCCATGACCAAAGTGGCAGGAACGGGCATGGCAACTCTGGAATCGTCGGGTATCACCACGGTGAAAGGCTCGATGGTGATGGTGAACTAATGGAAACGGCAACGTACCCAGTCGCAATTTTAGCCCTTCAGCATGCCCTCGGGCAGGAGAAGGAGTCAGCTATACGGCAGGCGGTCGGCCAGTGCCTGATGAGTATGGAGGTGGTGGCTCATCCGATCCTGGGCGGTGGTATGTTTATGATGGCCGGCCATTATTTCCTCCGGCAAAAGCAGTATGCCGACGCCCGGACGCTGTATCAGCAGGGAAACAAAGTTTACTCAGATGCCTATGCGCTGGCGATACCAGGCGCAGACTGGCTGTGCGTTCAGGCCATGCTTTGTGAAGCGCAAACGTACTATCGGGCCGGAAAGCACCCCCAGGCTTTACGCGTGTGGCAGGATACGCACCGTTTCGCATCCGCCCTGCCCGACCCGTCGCCATTAAGCATAGAAGTAGCTGTCCGACTGGCAGAAGCCTACCGGCGAGACGGCCAGCGCCGCCAGTCGGTGGCGTTATACGAAGAAGCGCTGACCTTGGCCGAATGGCTGCCCAGGTCACTTTGCCCGGTACCCTTATTACACGTGGTGCATAAAAATTACCTGCCGCTCCTGGATATTACGCACGACCGCCGCCGCCTTCAGGTACGTATCGATACGTTACTTAAAGAGCCTGATGTAGTGTAGCTGGGGGTAATATGGGCTTTATGGCTGCATAAACACGCCACTGACGCGCATTGCTGAACAATACAACGGGGCTATCGTTCGGATACTAAAACCAGGATAACGCGGATATGGACCGCGACGCCTGACGGAGGCATACAAATGACAAGTGAACGAATAGGTATCGGCCAACTTTGGCTCCTGATACTGCTGTGGCTGAGTGGAGGAGTTGTTGCGGCACAGAGTCGTGTTCTTGATCATAATGCCATTGGCTGGTATACGTACAATGGCGATCATAAAATCAGCAAGAACTGGGCAATACATACCGAATATCAATGGAGGCGCATCGAGCTGATACGTACCTGGCAACAATCGCTGGCCCGGTTGGGGCTGGTTCGCAGCCTGAGTGACCGCGTAAAGGCTGGTGTGGGCTATACCTATTTTACAACCTTTCCATATGGTAAATATCCGCAGGCCGATGCGGGTGTGCCCTATTCAGAACATCGCATACACGAGGATATTCAGTTTAAAAGCAGCTACGGAACGCTTGACCTGACGCAGCGTTTCCGGCTGGAACAGCGCTGGCTTGCGACCTTGTCGGAACAAAATCCTCGACAGGTAGCTGACTGGGAATTTCAGAACCGTATTCGGTACCAGATTGCCGGTGAGTTGCCGCTGAGTGGCCCCACTATCGACGATGGGGAGTTCTACCTGAACTTCTTTGATGAAGTGTTTATTGGATTTGGCCAAAACGTCGGGCAGAATATTTTCAATCAAAACCGGCTCTCCGGCGGGCTAGGTTACCAGTTCGGCGACAACCTGCAGATCGAGCTAAATTACCTGAATCAGGTGGTTCAGCATGCTGACCTTGACCAGACGACTGGCAAGCCGGTCTTCGAGATCAATAATGGCTTTCGGCTGAATCTGGTCTACAACATTGATTTTACAAAGGAGTAAGAAAGGGTGTCAGGAATGTCATGATACCCCCCTCATGTTGGCGTTTTTGCAGGTCTGTCGCTTCGGCCGTTACGGGTATTTTTGTCAGGTAATCTCTTAAACAACAGATACATGGCAACGAAGATCTTTGTAAACCTTCCCATTAAAGAGCTCAAGCGCTCTGTCGAATTCTTCACTAAACTTGGCTATCAGTTCAACGCCCAGTTTACCAATGAAACCACAACCAGCATGATTATCAGTGATGATATCTATGTGATGCTGCTGGAAGAGCCGGTTTTTAAGTCATTCACGAAGAAAGCTATTGCCGATACCACTCAAACTGCCGAGATGATCATAGCGCTGTCTGCCGATAGTCGTGAGGCGGTGAACGAACTGGTCAGGAAAGCGGTGGATGCCGGGGCCACAACGCCGACCCCTCCACAAGACCACGGATTTATGTATGGTCATGGCTTTCAGGATCTGGATGGGCACCTTTGGGAAGTATTCTTCATGGAGCCGGACTATGTGCACAAGCAAGGTTAGAATGGTTGATTCGCACTGAAGAGAGTTGCTGACGCTGAGCCCTCTGATCAGAGGGCTCAGCGTCAGCAATACACAAAACTACTTCCTGAATGGATGACCTAACCAGATGAGCAGTAGGGGCATCAGTAAAAAAGGAATCTCGGTCAGGGCGATTTTGAGGTTACCAACCCGCAGGGAATAGGCCATGATGAGCAGAATGATGATGGCATTTAGCAGGTTCCCGACAAAGAACGTTTGCGGAAACAGTACCAGGCCACCAACTGCCAGCGATGCGATGCTGATAACCAGCAAAATTGGCCTACTGATCTGTAAATCAGCCATCATCTTCGCCTCTTCGGGGCTGACGTTTCCCGATATTCCGCCCCAGCCGTGCTTAACACTAAGCAAGGCCGTGACCAGAATAAGCGCGCTACTGATGAGTTTCATGGTGAGGCTGGTCATCTGCTTACAGATTCATGCCGCCCGACACCTCAATACGCTGCGCGTTGATCCAGCGGGCTTCTTCGGTACACAGGAAAGCAACTACGCCGCCGATATCGTCGGGAAGACCGACACGACCGAGTGCCGTTACTGAGGCTATGTGTTTGTTTACGTGTTCGTTGTCGCGCACAATGCCGCCGCCGAAATCGGTTTCAATGGCACCGGGTGCAACCACGTTGACGGTTATGCTGCGAGAGCCAAGCTCGGCGGCCATGTACTTAGTCAGTGTTTCGATAGCGCCTTTCAATGAGGCATAAACGGCATAGCCAGGACTGGTGAAACGAGCTAATCCGGTTGAGATATTGATAATCCGCCCACCGTTATTCAGGAGAGGAAGTAAGTGCTGGGTTAGGAAAAAGACGCCCTTGAAGTGAATGTTTGTCAACAAATCAAAGTCATCAGTAGTGGTTTTGCCAATCGGGGTGTTGGCCGCAATACCCGCGTTATTGATCAGAAAATCGAACCGGTCAGTGCCGAACGTTTCCTTTAACGTGGCCGTAAACTGACTAACGAACGTATCGAAACCAGATACATCGCCGGTATTCAACTGCAGGGCGGCGGCTTTCTGGCCAAGCTGCTGAATGTCAGCGACAACAGCCAGGGCTTCATCGGCTCTGGCGTGGTAGGTAAGAATAACGTTGATTCCTTTCCTGGCGAGGCTCAGCGCCATGTTTTTTCCGAGTCCGCGGCTACCGCCGGTTACCAGGGCAATTTTCGGGTTTTGTTCCATTTTTAGTCGTGTAATTAATGGAACAAAGGTCAGCCAGGAATGGCGTCAATTGGTTGCAAACATCAATCGGTTGCTTGCAAAAATCAAATCCTTCCGCTTAAGCCCGGTAGGCAAGTGGCGAAAAAGAGGTCTGCTTCCTGAAAAAGTTCGAGAAATGGGCTACCTCTTCGAAGCCCAGGCAGTAGGCTATTTCTGAAATGGTCCAGTCGGTTTGTTTTAGCAGAATCTTGGCTTCCTGTACAACCCGGCTGCCGATTAAAACGGTGGTTGTTTTACCCGTATTTTCTTTCAATACTTTGTTGAGGTGATTAACATGTACCGACAGTCGGTTGGCATATTCATTGGCCGTACGCAGGCTGAGCTTTTGTTGCGGTGACTCGATCGGAAATTGTCGTTCAAGCAGTTCGATAAACAGCGATGAGATGCGGGCCGACGCCGTATGGGTCGGATACATCGATGTGGCAGGCTGGAGCTTCTGGCCGTAATGAATCAGTTCGAGCACATAATTCCGCAGCAGATCATACTTGAACGCATAGTCTGAGGAGAGCTCTTTATGCATTTTCCTGAAGATAAACGCTATCTCTGATGCTTCCTCGTCGGAGAGCTGAAAGATGGGGTACCCGCCGGGCTTGAAGATGGGCAGTTCATCCAGCACAACGCCGCTCTTCGATTGCACAAGGAATTCTTCCGTAAACAGGCAAAAATGGCCGGCCTGATTGTCATCTTGCGGAAGCCAGTGATACGGCACTTTAGGTGTGCCAAACAAAAGCGCATTCTGTTCGATCTCGACGACCTTGTCTGCATATTCCGCCCGGTTATGCCCGCTGATAAAGCTGATCTTGTAATAGGCTCGCCGGTTGTAGGGCATCCCGATCGGTTTCTTCTTGTTTGCGGCAATCAGATCGGCCACACTGAATACATTGAAGTGCCCAATCTCTTTACCGAGGCCCTGCGGAATGAGCGTGGCAATCTCATTGTAAAAGTCTTCCAGCGACGTAGTTTCCATTTCTCTATTTGTGAAATTCAAATAAAGGTAGGTCAAATTGGTTCGTTTGTGTAAAAATCGACGAGTTCGAGCTGTTGGTTTACCGATGGGCTGCACCGGGCAGATAAGTCGCCTTCAGTATAAGGTTGGGTGTAGAACCGGCCAGGTACGTTGCCACTAACCGCCTGGCTGATTCCCCGGCCCGGTAATTAACTTTTCCACTGCCAGTCAAGAATCTCTGGCATGTCTTTGCCGTGGCGGGTGATGTAGTAGTGGTGGTCAACGAGTTTGTCTTTTAGACTTTGTTTCAGGTATGCCCCTCTGTTTCCCAGTTGAGGGAGCCGATCCAGCACATCGATCACGAGGTGAAAGCGATCCAGTTCGTTCAGAACGGTCATGTCGAATGCCGTGGTGATGGTGCCTTCCTCCTGATAGCCACGAACATGCATGTTGCTGTTATTAGCCCGGTTGTAAGTGAGTCGGTGAACGAGCCAGGGGTAGCCGTGGAAAGCAAAAATTACCGGTTTGGTTTTGGTGAACAGGGCATCATAATCGGCGTCGCTCAGGCCGTGCGGGTGTGCTGTATTCCGTTCCAGCTTTAACAGATCAACTACGTTTACGACCCGAATTTTAACGTCGGGCAGATGTTCGCGTAAGATGGAAACGGCGGCCAATGTTTCAAGGGTAGGTACGTCTCCGCAACACGCCATGACAACATCTGGCTCGGCACCGTCATCAGTACCGGCCCATGCCCAGATACCAATACCTTCGGTACAGTGTCGTCGGGCGGCATCGATGGTTAGCCATTGGGGGGCAGGGTGCTTACCCGCCACAATCACGTTCACGTAATGACGGCTGCGAAGGCAATGATCCATTACCGACAAGAGGCAGTTGGCGTCTGGAGGCAAATAAACGCGAACAATAGATGCCTTTTTGTTAATCACATGGTCAATGAAACCAGGGTCCTGGTGCGTGAATCCATTGTGGTCCTGTCGCCAGACAGTCGATGTCAGAAAGTAATTCAACGAGGCAATTTTTCGTCGCCAGGGTAACTCCATCGATGTCTTCAGCCATTTGGCATGCTGATTGAACATCGAATCAACAATATGAATAAACGCTTCGTACGAATTAAAGAGGCCATGACGGCCGGTGAGCAGGTAGCCTTCCAGCCAGCCTTCGCACTGGTGTTCACTCAACATCTCCATAACACTTCCCGATGAAGCCAGAAATTGATCGTTCTCCCGTTCGTCGGCCATCCACTGACGATTTGTAACGCCGAAAACGGCCTCCAGCCGGTTCGACAGGGTTTCGTCGGGACCAAATACTCTGAAGTTTCGGGGGCTTTGATTGTCGGAAATGATTTTCGCCAAAAACTGACCGACCACCTGCGTATCGCTGGCCAATACGCTTCCCGGAGCAGGTACGCCAATGCCGAAATCGGTAAAGTCTGGCATGTGCAGGTCGCGCAGCAGAAGGCCGCCGTTTGCTACCGGATTGGCACCCATCCGGCGGTTACCTCGCGGGGCTTGCGCGGCCAGTTCGGGCACCAGGCGTCCATGCTCATCAAAAAGTTCGTCAGGTTTGTAGCTGCGTAGCCAGTTTTCGAGTTGTGTTAGGTGCTCTGGGGGCGAGGTGGCTGATATGGTGATGGGAATCTGATGGGCCCGAAACGTGCCTTCATTGGGCTTGCCGTCTACCTTCTTCGGACCAGTCCAGCCTTTGGGCGATGTTAACACGATAACTGGCCAGCGGGGGCGTGTCGTATCTCCCTCGTGCCGGGCGGCAAACTGACACTGTTGCAGGTGGTTGATAGCCTCATCAAGCGCCGTTGCCATAGCTTCGTGCATCAGGTTGGGCTCGTTTCCGGTTACATAATAAGGTGTCCAGCCATAGCCTCGAAGTAGTTGATCCAGTTCATTGTGCGAAATGCGGGCCAGTACGGTTGGGTTCGAAATTTTATACCCGTTCAGGTGAAGAATGGGCAACACCGCCCCGTCGGTGGCAGGATTTAGAAACTTATTGGAATGCCAGGCGGTGGCTAATGGGCCGGTTTCGGCTTCACCATCGCCGATGACGCAGGCAGCAATCAGGTCAGGGTTATCAAATACCGCCCCAAAGGCGTGGCTGAGCGAGTAGCCCAGTTCGCCTCCTTCATGAATTGAGCCGGGCGTTTGCGGCGAGGCATGACTTGATATGCCACCGGGGAATGAAAATTGACAGAACAGCTTTTTAAGGCCCGTTTCGTCCTGAGTAATAGCTGGATAAACCTCAGAATAGGTGCCTTCCAGATAGGTATTGGCAACGACAGCCGGGCCTCCATGACCGGGCCCCGACAGGTAGATCATGTTTAGGTCAAAGGCCTTGATGACTCTATTGAGGTGAGCATAGATGAAATTTTGCCCAGGTGATGTGCCCCAGTGACCAAGCTGTTGTGATTTGACATGTTCAAACCGTAATGGCATGCGCATCAATGGGTTATCGCGAAGATACAGCTGACCGACCGACAGATAGTTGGCCGCCCGCCAGTACGCATCAATCAGATACAGTTCGTTTGCTGTCAGGTGTTTTTGTGTCGTTGAGTCGGTTTCCATAAAAATAGGTAGGATGAGTAGTAGGATTGGTCAGTCTGCCAGCTGTTGCCAGACGGTTTGGGCAATGAGCAACTCTTCGTCGGTGGCGATAACACGAACAGTAACCTGGCTATCTGACGCTGAGATCACAGCTGCATGGTCAACGTTCTGCTTTTCATTCAGAACAATGCCCGCATAACCAAGATTGGCGCAGATACGGGACCGGATCTCCGATGCGTGTTCGCCGATACCGCCAGAAAAAACAAGCGTGTCGAGGCCGCCGAGAATGGCCATAAGACCTCCAATTGCTTTTTTGGTCTGGTAACAGAATAAGTCAACGGCTTCTGCGGCCCGAATGTCATCGGCTTGTTTATGTAGCAGGTCGAGCATGTCTGAACTTGTTTCTGAGATGCCCAGCATGCCTGATTCGTGATTGATGAGCTGATTGAACTGCCCGGACGTTAACTGTTCAGACTGCATCATGAACCAGGCAACACCCGGATCGAGATCGCCCGGGCGGGTGCCCATGGGTAAACCACCAGCCGGAGTGAATCCCATCGTGGTGTCGATGCTTTTTCCGCCCAATACGGCTGCCAGACTTGCACCGCCGCCCAGATGAGCCAGCACCACCCGACCAGTCGCCGCTTTTTCACCGGCAACCCGGCCAAGCTCCTGGATCAGGTACGTATATGACAGGCCATGAAATCCGTAGCGGCGAATTCCCTGCCTGTCGAACCGGCGGGGAATGGGGAGCAGTTGAGCCACACGGGGTAAGGTTTGGTGAAAAGCCGTGTCGAAGCAGGCAATCTGGGGGAGGGTCGGATGCCGTCTCTGGCATGCTTCGATCAACTCAATTTCGGCTGGCAAGTGATCAGGATCATACACACTGATTCGACGTAGTTCGGTCAGTAAATCAGTGGATACCCGTTCGGGAGCTACATGGTTCATGCCATGCACCACCCGATGACCAATGGCAACTACCGAAACGAAGTCGGGCAGTTTTTCCAGCCAGTCGAGCAGGAATATTACCGCCGACTGATGATCACTACCGGCTATTGCACAGCTTAATGGCTGAGCATTTATAGAGTGCGAATACGTCAGTTGAGTGCCCGGCAACCCAATGCGGCTGATCTGGCCGTGTAGCGTTCGTTCCAGTCTTCCCCCCGCCCGGTACAGGGCAAACTTGATGCTCGATGAGCCACCATTAAGTGTCAGAATGCTTTTTGTTGTTAACTTCATTGATTAAGCGGCTTGTGCCTGTTCAACCGCGCCCGACCTAAGGCGCTTGTCTAAAGCGCGAAATCGAGATTTGACAGGTCTTCGATATGCTCAGGGGCTTCAGTGCGGGCATCGTCATATATGGTCAGGAGTGGAACAGCGGGCGAAAATGCCTTTGCCCGAACATGGCTATTTGTTGCCGACGGATTTGGTCGACCTTTATACCGGGGAATCGTTACAAGCAGATCAACCGTATGGCCAGCCAGAAAATCGTCGATACCCTGTTTGGCATTTGAAGCCTGAATATGGGCTATCGTCGGATCAATTGGGCGGAGATGGTGCCTGATTAGTGCCTCCTGTTCAACATGAATGACTTTTTTGTCAGGCGTGTCGATTGTCAGCAAGGTTAGGGTGGCCCCTTTGCGTAATACCAGTTCTTTTACCGTGTCTAGTAGCTGATAGTCAGTTAGATTGGCAAAATCAATGGCCAGCACAATCTGATGGATCGGCCTGATTGGTGCCGCATCGGGAACGACCAGCACGTTTGCTTTGAGCTTGCGAATCAACGCAATGGCACTGTTGCCAAAGACAATGTCTGTGCCTTCGTCGCTGGGCCCTATCACAACAATGTCGTAGGCTTCAGCGTCGACCGATTCTTCCACAATATCATATGGTTGCCCCGGCTTGTCGGAAGACCGGAAGGTATGCCAGTCGGTAATGGTTTCATCGCGTAACGTACCAACTGCCTCGTGCAGTCTGGACATGTAACTGACTCGGGTTGTGTCTGCATCGTACCTGGGTTCATGAATGCCGTCTGGTGTATCCGGGTGCGGATACAGAAGGTGAAAGTCGGTGGCGACATCGCCAAAAAAGGCACGGGCAAAGGCAACGGCATGGCGGGAGGCTGGCGAAAAATTGGTCAGCAGGAGTACTTTTTTCATGTATGTTAGGGAGAGGGATTCAACACGTAAGGGGGTCAGAAAGCAGCCAGAACCGGGATTGTAGCCAGGCGGGCCACTTCCTGAGTAACCGATTCAAGCAGGTATGTTCGTAACCGGCTATGGGGTTTGGGCAGCATCATGATCAGATCTGCCTTGTACTGGTCGAAGTAGGTTTCCAGGGCCAGCGGAAGGTCGTATCCTGGTAAAAAGCTGAACGTATGTGGCTGATGGCGAAGAAGATCCCGGATTTTATGGGCCGCGTTCTGATCCAATTCGGTTGGATCGTCTTCGATACAAACCACATCCAGGGATACGTTTAACAATGTTGCAAACCGCAGGACTGTATCAAAAGCCAGCGCATCGATTGAGTCTGACAAGTCAATAGCCAGCACAGCATGCTGTGGTTTTTGGAATAGCGCACAGGGTGGTACCAGCAGCATAGGTACGTGGGTGCGCGGAATCAGGTCGGTGGCCAGACTGCCCAACTCTCTGGCCAGTTTTGGTTCGTCGCCCGCCACGCCCATTACCAGTAAATCGGCCTTCTGGCTGGCTGCCTCTTCCACAACGCTGGCAGATGGTGAGCCGGGCCTGGCAACCACCGAGATATCGATAAAGCCATCGGTAAGCTGAAGCATCTGCTCGCGCAAATGATTTAGCTGGTGTAACGCCCGCATGTGCTGAGCTTCGGCAGTTGAGGTGAGCCATTCCTGCGCCGGAGCGTCGTTGGGCAACGGATCATACGCGTGAATCAATACCAGCCGGGTATGAAGGTGTCGAGCCAGCGCGAGCGCATAGTCGGTAGCCCAGTGGGCACCATATGAAAAATCTGTAGCAACCAGGATCGTGTTCATAACACAGAAATGATGAAAATGTCATTTATAGTCAGTAGGTTGTGATTCATGGCCATTGAAGCTTGCTGAAACAGGGTATTTACGAAGGAATGACCACGCTTATGAACCATAAACGGACCACCTAATGACGCTAATGGCTGTAGACTTTGTAGCCCTCAATCCAGCCAACGCCAGCCAGAGCAGCCAGTGAACACCAGCCAAAGCTGGCTGACGAAACCGTCGCAAATCCGAATAATTGCTGCACTTGCGGGATAAACAACGTGGCCAGCAAGAGCACCAGTGTCAGGCCAAGCATAAGCCAGAGCAGCCAGTTTGGTGTCTTGATTGTTTCAAAAACTGACCGGGTAAATGAGCGGTTGACGAGTGTGAGCAGGATATTGCTGATTACCAGCGTGGTGAAAACCAGCGTTCTGACAACCTCGACCGACTCACCCTGATGCATGGTCACGTAGTATACACCCAGCACTGCCAGCGTGATTCCGATTCCCTGCGCGACGCTCCGAAACAGTGCAGAACCGGCCAGAAACGTGTCGGTCAACAGGCGGGGTGGTTGTTGCATCTGGCCTTGTTCAGCGGGTTCGTTTTCAAAGGCAATCGAGCAGGTTGGGCCCATCACCAGTTCCAGAAAAATGACGTGAATTGGACTAAAGATGTTCTCCCACTTCCAGCCGGCAAGCAACGGGATAGCAACCGTGAGAATAATCGGAATATGGATGGAAACGATGTAAGCAACGGCTTTTTGGAGGTTCTGGTAGATACGTCGCCCTTGCGCAATGGCGTCGATCATGCTGCTCAGGTCGTCATTGACCAGTACCAGCGACGCCGCCTGACGGGCTACCTCTGTGCCTCGTTTACCCATTGCCACACCGATGTGCGCCGCTTTCAGGGCTGGCCCATCATTCACCCCGTCGCCGGTCATCGCCACAACTTCGCCATTGCGCTTAAGGGCCTCTACTACCCGGAGTTTGGCCTCGGGGAACATGCGGGCAAATACCGCTTCGGTGATCACCTGCTGTTGCAGCGTGGCATCGTCCATGGCCATGATCTGCTGTCCGGTCACAAACGTGTCTGCACCAGCAAGACCTACCTGCCTGGCAATGGCCTGGGCTGTTTCCGGGTAATCGCCGGTGATCATCTTTACCTGAATACCCGCCTGGGTGAAAGCATTGATAACCCTGGCTGCGTTTGGCTTTGGTGGATTTTCGACCGCCACCAGGCCTAAAAAAGTCCAGCTGAACTCATCCTGCTGTGCCGGAAAATCGGGTGCCAGGTACGTTCCCTCTGCAACGCCCAACACCCGAAAGCCTTGTTCAGATAATGATTTGGTAACGTGTCGAATGCGTTCAGCAACAATAGGAGCTGGGCAGCAGACGGCCAGTATGTGTTCAACGGCGCCTTTCCCCGCCACAACCAGTTCACCCCCTGGCGCTTGCCGAACATGCGTCATCATGGGTGGTGTGCCAGCCAGCGGATATTCGTGAACCAGCGGGTACGTACCTGGGGCGTCGGGCAGATTTGCGGCAGAGCAGGCATCAATAATAGCCTTCTCCATCGGGTCGAAGGGGACGGTTTCGCTGGCCCACCGCGCAAAGGCCAGTACTGTTGATGCTGTTTCTGATAAGGAGTTGTGCTGTGTCGGGTTTAGGGGCACCAGCTGATCAATAGCTCCGTCGTATAGCTGCCTGACGGCCAGGCCATTCTGTGTGATGGTGCCGGTTTTGTCGGTGCAGATAACGGTGGCTGAACCAAGACTTTCTACCGTTTGGGGCTGTTTAGTCAGCACGCCCATACGACTGAGGCGAACGGCTCCCAGAGCCATGAAACTGCTGAAGGCCACCGGAATCTCTTCGGGTAAAATAGACATGGCCAGGGTCAGGCCGAAGAGTAAGGCCGTCATCCAGTTGCCGGAATGCGCAAAGTTGATGCCCCACACCAGCAAGAAAGCACCTGCACCGATCCAAGCCATTCGCAGCACAAACTGGCTGATCTGGATCTGTAAAGGTGTTTTTTCGGTCTGGATCTTCTCGATGCTGTGCCCGATTTGGCCCAGTTCCGTTTCCTTACCGATTGCCGTTACCGTTAGCCAGGCGCTACCCGACGCCACAGTTGTGCCGGCAAAAACTGTAGCGGTAGCTGTTTTTGACACTGAAATAGATTCGCCGGTCAGTATAGATTCATCGATCGAGAAATCATTGGTATTCTCAAGGAAACCGTCGGCGGAAATTTGTTCACCTTCCTCAACCAGCACGGCATCGCCCACAACGATGTCTTCGACAGCAATAGAAAGCAACGTACCATTTCGCCGGACCTGTGCCCGCGGTTGCGTAAGATCGCGCAGGGCACCTAACGCTTTGTTGCTTCGAATGGACTGGTAAACTGAAATGCCCGAGACCAGCAACAGGGCCGCGATGAGCGTTATGGCTTCTTCGATCTGACTAACGGCAAAGTAGATGGTACAGGCCGCCACCAGTAGCAGAAACATGGGTTCCAGCACTACTTCCTTTACTGTGCTCAACAACCCAGAACCAGCGTCAACGGTCAGTACATTTCGGCCATGCTCCACCCGCGACTGCGCAACGGCGTTGTCGGTTAGTCCCAGGATCTGTGGTTCTTGTGTGATCGTCTTCATGGTAGCGAATCGAAGACAGTAGCAAACTGGGTGCGTTTTGCCGGAAGAATATGGTGACTGCGAACCGGTTTTTTTGTGCGTTTTCTGCCGATCAGTTTCTGGAGTTCAACAGCCCAGAACACCAGGCTCGATACTGCAACGGTTACCCCCATTTCAAACCAGGTGAGCGGCTGCGTATGAAAAAGTGCGTTGAAAAAAGGCAGGTAAATGACCAGCAACTGGAGCACTACTGCCAGCACCAGGGCGCCGAGCATAGGCTTATTGGCCAGCACAGAAAGGCTGAAAAAAGAAGCCCGTCGTGAGCGAATGGCAACGGCATTGCCCAGTTGGCTGAAGCATAGTACGGTAAAAGTCATGGTTTGCCAGTGTGGAATGCCCTCTGCAATGGCCCAGGCCTGTATGCCGATCGTTACCGCCCCGATCAGCAAACCAACCCAGAGAATAAACCACCCCATGCCATCGGCAAAAATGGTCAGCGTTGGGTTGGCGGGTGGCCGTTTCATACTGTTTACCTCCGAGGGTTCGTAGGCGAGTGCAAGCCCCGGCAGGCCATCAGTAATGAGGTTGATCCACAGAATATGAATGGCCAGCAACGGAATGGGCAGCCCGAACAGAGGCGCCAGGAAGATAGACCAGATCTCACCCGCGTTGCCCGACATGATGTAGCGAATAAATTTCAGAATATTGTCGAAGATGCGCCGCCCGTGCTTGACTGCTTTGACGATCGTGGCGAAGTTGTCGTCGAGCAAAATCATGTGGGCGGCCTCTTTAGCTACTTCGGTCCCTGTAATGCCCATGGCAATACCGATATCGGCATTTTTAAGGGCCGGGGCGTCATTTACACCGTCGCCTGTCATGGCTACAAACTGGTGACGGGCCTGCAAGGCGTTGATAATGCGTAGTTTCTGGGCAGGGTCAACCCTGGCGTATACCCGAACTCGTTCGACGATAGCATCGAAATCGGCTTCGTTCAGGTTGGTCAATTCCGGTCCGGTTAGCACCAGATCATCAGCTGACGACACAATACCCAGGGTTTCGGCAATGGCTTTGGCCGTCAGCTTATGGTCGCCGGTGATCATGACCGTTACAATACCCGCCCGTTTACACTTGGCAACGGCTTTTTGGGCTTCGGGGCGGGGTGGGTCAATCATTCCGGCAAACCCGATAAAAGTCAGATCTGATTCGATCGTGGCGGGAGATACACCTTCAGGCAATTCGGGTAGGAGTTTACCCGCAAAACCCAGCGTTCGGAAACCTTGTTCGGCCATCGCATTCACCCGCCTGGTCAAGTCAGGTACGTTGGCTTTTTCGGCAGTAGTGAGTTGGGTGAACAATGAACCAGCGGCGCCTTTGGTAATCACCAGAATACCGTTACCTGTCTGATGCAGTGTGGTCATGCACTTACGCTCAGCATCGAACGGCAGTTCGGCAATACGAGGGTATTGGTGCTCGAGTGCTGTGCGGTCATAGCTTTTGGCAGCGCCATACTGCACTAGCGCAACCTCGGTCGAATCGCCAATCCAGCTTCCCTGGGCGTCGGCCGTGACATCGTTGTTCAGCGTCATGGCCGTAAGCAGACTATTTTGGTCAGCTAAAACAGGCAGGCTCCCCGTCGGCGATTCATACGTTTCCTGAACCGTCATCCTGTTGAGGGTCAACGTACCTGTTTTGTCGGTGCAGATGTAGGTGACAGACCCCAGAGTTTCTACGGCGGGTAGTTTACGAACCAGCGCATGGCTTTTTACCAGCCGTTTCGCGCCCAGCGCAAGGGCAACCGTGACCAACGCGGGCAGTGCTTCCGGAATGGCGGCCACCGCCAGCGAAATGGCAATCAATAGCAGAGCTACTACCGGTTCGCCACGCAGCCAGCCAACCAGGAAAAAGAGTATACAGATACCAATGGCTGCTGCTGCCAGGCTTTTTCCGAACGTACCCAGCCGTTTCTGAAGCGGTGTGCTGATACCATCAGTCTGCACAAGTTTGGCGATTTTTCCCAACTCGGTTTTCATGCCGGTTGCCACCACGTATGCCGATGCCCGGCCGTTGGTTACGTAGGTGCCTTTGTAGCCGGTGTTCAGCCGGTCGCCGAGCGGGTAGTCGCCAGAAGGCAGCGCATCCGCATTTTTCTCGGCATTCTCCGATTCACCCGTAAGCGATGACTCATCCACTTTTAGAGCGTGCGTGTCGAAGAAGCGAACATCAGCGGGAATAACGTTGCCAGATTCCAGCTGGATCACATCGCCGGGTACCAGATCTGCCGCCGGTATACTTGCTAACTGCTTGCCCCGTAGAACCTTGGCATGGCTCGGTGCCATTTTTTTTAGGGCATCCATGGCCTGTTCGGCCTGGTATTCCTGAAAAAAACCAACCAGTGCATTCAGCACCACGATAGCCAGAATCACATAGGCAGAATTCAACTCGCCCACCAGGCCGGATATGGCTGCCGCCGCAAGGAGCACCAGAATCATCACGTCTGAGAGCTGGTGCAGCACCATCCGCCAGATCGTGTTCTGTTTGGCCTTGTCGATCTGATTCGGGCCATAGTCTGCCCGCCGCTGTTGGGCGGTATCGGTATCGAGGCCACCCGGCGACGTACCCAGCGAATGGGCTACGTCGGCAACTGGTGTTAGATGATACTCCATAGTTGGCTGTAGCGAGCGGTGGCTGTTAACCCACCACAACACAATCGGCTGGCAGGTGCTCCTGCTCCAGGTACGTTAGGTTGTTGAGGGTAGTGCGGGCAATCTGTTCCATGGCTTCCTGCGTGAAAAAGCCCTGATGCGACGTTACAAGCACGTTTGACAGATGGGTGAGCGCGTTCAGATCGGCGTCGGGCATGGGTTTTTCTGACCAGTCGGCGTAGAAGAAATCGTCCTCCAGTTCGTATACATCGATTCCCAGGGCGCCCAACCGGCCGCTTTCAAGGGCATCCAGCACGGCGGGTGTATCGAGTAGCCCGCCGCGGCGTTGATCAGGTGGTGCGTTTCCGGGGTCAGCGGGCAGTGCAGCGAGATCACGTCTGCTTCGGCCAGCAACTCATTCAGGGGCAGGTACTCCACTCCAAGTTGCTGGAGAACAGCCGAGCGCATCTTGTCGTGGGCCAGTACCCGGCAGCCAAATCCAAGCATAATGCGGGCAAAAGCCGCCCCGATTTTGCCCGTGCCGATAACGCCGATGCGTTTGCCAAACAGATCGAATCCCATCAGTCCGTCGAGCCTAAAATCATGCTGATTGGTGCGCTGATAGGCCAGATACGTTTTCCGGTTTAGCGATAGTAGCAGGGCCGCAGCATGTTCGGCAACCGAATGGGGCGAGTAGGCTGGGACACGGAGGATGCGAATGCCAAATTCCTTTGCCGCAGGAACATCGACCTGATTGTAGCCGATACAGCGAAGCGCAACCAACCGAATGCCCAGACTGGCAAGCGCCGTAAGTATTGATCGGTTAAGCTGGTCGTTGACGAACACACAGATAGCCTGTTGACCCGCCGCCAGTTGAACGGTGTCGGCTGTCAAAGCTTCTGAAAAGAACGTTAACTCGTGGCGGTGGTTGCTGTTGGCCGCTGCCAGAAAAGGCTGTTCGTAGGTCTGACAGCTGAAGAATGCGATCGTCATGTTGAGTAGGTTAAGGCTTGAATTAGACAACAGCCAGCACGGGAATGTCAGTCAGGCGGGCGAGGTGTTTGGTTTCACCTTCCGTAAATAAACTGTCCAGCCAGTTTCGGGTCTGTGGCAGCATCATGATCAGGTCTGCCTTTGATGTATGGGCATAGGTCAGCAGCGTATTGTAGATGTCGCCTTCCTGGGCTTCAATGGTCAGCGAATAATGTTGCTGATCCAGCAGATGACGTATGTGTTCGGCCTGATCCTGGGTGTTGGGGTCGTCCAGTTTATTACTGATACACAAGACGTCAAGCGCGCATCCGAACGCTTTCGTAAAGTCCAGTACTGTAGACAGCGCAAAGGCATTGGGTGGCGAGGCAAGGTCAATGCCCAACACCACGTTTTTAATGCCTTCGTATGTACGTCCAGGCGGAATGAGCAGGAGAGGAACAGCTATTTGGGTAATCATATCTGTTGCCAGACTTCCCAGTACCTGGGCACTTTGGGGCGCCGTTCCAACCGTTGACATAATCAGCAGATCTGCCTCTTCAATCACCGTTTCGCGCTGGATAACTTCTCTGGCGCTCCCCTCCAGAGCCACAAAACGGATAGGTATATACGCACCGTGCTTTTTAGTCAATTCATGGGCAAGTTTTTGTAATTCGGTCTCGCTGATATCCCGAGTTGCGTTTACCGACAGGGGAAAGTCGCCTGTCTTGGCGGGATTGTCAGGCCATGCCTGATAGGCGTGAACCAGCACGAGGGTGGCTTTCTGGTCATTGGCGAGCTGGGCTGCGAAATGGGCTGCCAGTGTGGCATTTTCCGAAAAATCGGTAGCTAAAAGGATGGTTTTCATGAGTAGACTGACGTTAAGTGATTCGTGTGCAGGTAATCGGCTTTTCTTTCTTGATAAAGATCAGCCTGAAGCAATGGGAAAACTATGATACCCGTCAGCTAACAGGCTGATTGAGTACCATCAATGAGGGGACGATGTCTGACTTTCTTAACTGACAGGCCAGCGATGAGGCAGCTCTTCTATGCCGCGGTGATCGGGTCAGCCGAGTAACAGATCCGTTTATAAGTATGCCCTTTATGTTGTACTGATCAGATGAGAGCGCATACAGAGTGTAGCCTTCTGTGCCTAACCTGGTATTGACTTGAGAGAGCGTATCGGGAGAGTTTCCATGGTTGAGTTGGTATAAATGAATCAGGTTACTCAGCTGAAATGGGCGGTACATCTATGGCCGAGAGGCGGGTTTCATGGACTGTCAGAATGATATCTGCTTTCTCGAAAAAATCGACCGATTCTATTTCAGAATAACGTGCCATAGTGGGTTCACCCCAAACTACTCCATGGCTATAAGTACAGATGAAGTACCCTACATGGTCCTTGAAAATAGTCAGCACAATCTCTCCATTATCAGAGGCTGCTCCGATGGTTTCGCTTACAAGCTTGTCTCCAAGTCTGAAAATAACCTGGTAAATACGCTCAGATTTAATGTCGTACCCCAGGCTTTTTATTCGTTCGGCAATACGGTGATAGACACGCTCTGCCTGAATCGGGTCAACGGTAAACGGAATGAAGAATTTCACGGTCAATTTCTGTTAGGTGGTTTAAATCCACTAAACATACTACTCAAACATAAAGAGAACGTGAATTGTAACTTATTGAATGTCAGTAAATTTAAGTGTTATGAGCGTTCCTTTTGTCGTTGACGGATCCACAGAAATACCGATGTGGTGAAACCGGCTAATCGTCTGGATCACCTGAAGACCAATGCCATTGCCGGTTGCTTTAACCGGTCGACCATACTGTGTGAGCATGGCAATTTGCTCGGGGGTCATACCTGGGCCACTATCTGTGATTGTCAGCGTTGGCCGATTGCCAAATCGTCCCCAACCAATGGTAACATGCCCCTGGTCAGTGTTATACCGAACTGCATTGCCAATCAGATTCACTAGCATTGTGTACAGCAGCGAGTGATTCGCCGAGATACTGACAATGTCGGTGTCGGGTTCCAGGGTCATGGTGATCTCTTTCATCGCAATTCGATCGTCGAGCGCGTGGAGCACTTCCAGCAGGACAGACCGGATCGATATTGTTTCATTTTTCAGATACTGGTGGTTTTCGATCCGCGCCAGACAGAGCAGCATCTGCACAATCCGGCTCAGCCGAAGCAGCGTCTGTTGCGAGTCGACGAGGCGTGCTGCAATATGATCGGGTGTTTCCTCGTCGGCAATGATGTTGTCGAAGCGGTTGCGCAACACAGCAATAGGGGTGAGCAACTCATGCGAGGCATAGGCGGTAAACGCTTTTTCGCAGGCAAACCGGATATCAAGCTGACTCATCAGGTTATTGATCCGCTTATCGAGCTGACGTAGATCGGTTGTTGACGTTTTCAGCGGAACAAAGTCGAACTGGCCCGGATCCTGAATAATTCGCAGTTTCCGGCGGATGAGTATGCGCATGGGACGAAGCAAAAAATGGGCATAACCAAGGTCAACTTTTATCATTAGCCCAAGTGTTACGGTTACCACTATATACCACAGCGAGGGGATTGGTGCTGGCCAGGCTAGCCAGCACCCAGCCGCCAGCAATAGGCGCACGAATGTGTTGTAAAGCGATATTTTGACGGCTAACCTCATGATAAATGGGGTAAGTTGGCTCGATACCCTACACCCCGCACCGTTTCCAGCCAGTCTGTCGATGCATAGACAGCTAACTTCCGGCGCAGATTTTTCAGATGCACATCGATATAGTTTGAGTCAGGCCCATCATCGGCCATATTTCCCCAGATGTGTTCGGCCAGTTGCAATCGCGTCAGCACCCGATTCCGGTAAAGAAGCAGATAGTGTAGCAGATCGTATTCACGACGGGTAAGCTCCACTTCCCGCAGCCCATAATGAACCCGACGAGCCAGCGGATCGAGCACAAATCCAGAGAAAATGATGTCTGGTTCCGTGAGTCCGTGTTTGCGGCGATTAATGGCCAGCATGCGGGCATGCAGTTCCAGCAATGAAAATGGCTTGGTCATGTAATCGTCGGCCCCCAGATTCAGTCCCCTCAGCTTATTGCCCAGCTCACCACTAGCCGTCAGGATTAGATACGAAGCATCGTGCTGACATAGAATGGTTTCCTGCAGCAGCTCGAAGCCATCGTAGTCAGGAAGGCCCAGGTCGATCAGTACGAAATCATAATTGTTCATCCAGACTCGTTCAGACGCTTCTTTGCCAGTACGCGCCACATCGCAGACGAACCCTACTTTTCGCAGAAAGTGAGCAATTTCTTCAGCCATTGCGGGCTCGTCTTCTACGATGAGTGTATTCATGGCGGAGTTACGTGAATGACCCTGGGGAAGCGTGCCGAGGTGCACACTTCCGGGCAGATCAATGCAGACCAATTAACTGCCGGCCCATTGCTGAAAAGCTATTTGCTTCCTTTCGGAGCAGGTTTTGGCGCAACAACGACCGAGTCGGTTTCGCGTTGTTCGTACTTCGGGACTTTGTGCCCGGCCTTGGCCCCTTTGGCAACAACTTTCTTTGCCTTTTTTATATCGATCGACATAACTGAATCAGTTTTACACGTTGAATTTTTTGAATTGAAGCGGAATGTGCAGCAACAGGGAGGCTACCAGATAGACATAGCTCAGCTTGAATCGCGAAATGAATTGATTGGTAAACTGCCCGCACGGGCAGGTTGTGACAGCAGTATGACAACAGCTGATGGGAGGAGCAACGTACCCGACACGTCGGGCAGACGGAGGGAGGTTACTGGGTGTACATATGGCTGATTTAAGGCTTGATCAACACCGTTGATTCAAGTGATCGAAAGCGGATTGCCGATAAGCAGGCGCATAGCGTAGTACATAGGTAACGCTCTTGTGCGGTAAACGCTTCAAAACAGGCGAAATGATTTCGAAGAAAAGGCGGCTAGGAGCAGGCTGAACTGCAAAAAAAATCCCCCCAACGTACCTGAGTGGCTTATTGGGGGGACGAAAATTTTAACAGCAGACTGGCTTACTGTTTCTTCGCTTTTACGGTTTCCACGTTTTTACGCTTGTTATCCATGTCGGTCGAGGCTGTGGTCTGGTCAACTTTGTTGGTCTCCACATCTTTCAGCAACTGCTCCAGTTCTTTCGCGTTTTCGTCGATTTTACGGAGTAGTTTTTCCTTTTCTTTCTTGTTGTTTTCAATGTCTCGAGCCAGCGTTTCGCCTTTTTTAACCATTTTCTGGTGGTTCTTCTGCGACTCGTTGAAGCCTTCTTCGGCTACTCGCACTTCATCGTTATAGAGTGATTTAGCGGCGAAATCTTTCAGCATCTTGTCGGCAGCGTCGTAATTGCCATTTCCCGCGCTGACGTAATTGCCGCCGCCTAGATCATAAGCCGTAAAAACGGTGGTCGACTTTTTATTGCCCTTTACCTGGCTGGTGAAATTGACTGGCTCAGCCGAAATATCTTTCATATCAGCCGTGGTGATCCGATACGTGCCACGTGAGGAGGATGACCGACCGAACGATTTAATGTACTCTTCCCAGTCTTTTTCCACCTGCTTATCGCTTAGGGGAATTGTCAGAAACAGACCTTTGTATACCTGCTTGTCAATGGTTTGTTCGCCAGCGTACACTGTTTGTGCCTGAGTGTTTGCCGCGGTCAACAAAAGGCTAACACTTACCAGAATGTTACGGAGTTTCATAGTTAGTAAAGATGGTTGAAATTGGGGCCTATATTACTGCTTTGTGGGTAACAATCAATCGTTTGTCGCCGTTTTGGAGCGTTGTCGCAAAGATGTAGACGTTACCGCCCTCGCGCAGACCCAGTTGCTTACGAAGTACATCAACGGGCTGCGGAAAGTTGCGTACCGTCAGGTTTGCCTGTCCTTCGGGCACATTGTTCAGCACTGATTTACGGTCGGCCCGGCAGACTGAATTGATCTGAAAGGCTCGTCCCGGAAAATCAGCCACGAGAATTTTACTGGTATACAGATGACTGTGTGGAGCCAGTTTATTCAGGCCAAACCGTTCGCCCGTCAGCCGGAAAGCTCCTGCTTTTAACAAAGCGGCATTGGGTTCATACAGGTACGTCAGGGGATCGGAAAGCGTGACCGGGGCGGAAGCCTCATCGCCGCGCCGACAGGTGAAAAGTTGTGGGGCGGTCTGGTCACGCAGGTTGATCGCTGTCATCTGTACATCGGCACCGGGTACATGTTGTTGGCCTAAAACAAACAGTGTTTCTTTCACTTCACCCTGAACAGCCACGACGTGAACAGCGCGTGTAGTGGGTAGCTGACGAAGTGTTGCCGCTATATCGAGGAGTGGGGCGGTTTTGATCAGGATGTTACGGCCCTTGCGGAGCAATAATGGCAGGTGCGTCAGTACATCAGGCTCACAATCGGCTAACCCCACCACGCGCTCACCGTGCCGGCCCGGCCGGGTGTCGCGTCGGGCGGGGTCGAGGTAAAGCCAGTCGAGCGGGTCTTCCTGATCGACAAGCCAGTCGAGTCCGTCGCCTGTGTGTACAGATACGTTGTGAATACCCAGCAGGGGCAGATTGTGGGCGGCGAGTTCGGCGAGTGGCTGGGTTCGTTCTACGTAATCGACATGGGCCACGTTCCGGGCAAATGCCGCTGCATCAACGCCCATGCCGCCGGTAAGGTCTGCCAGTGTGTTGCCCGATACGAGTGTGGCCTTGTAAGCCGCTGTTCGTTCAGAAGAGGCCTGTTCAACCGATACCGGCACCGGAAAGATCAGGTCGGGGTTGGCGTACCAGTCTGGTAACTTTACTCGTGCTTTTTGCCGCGACTGAATTTGCTCGGCAAGTTCACGCACGTGCATACCGGATACGCCCGCTGGTGGACGAAGCAGAAGCGCCTGCACATTGGCAGTCAGATGGTTCGAGATGAGGGTCCGGTCAGCATCGGTAAACTTGGGAAGCGGCATAGACAAAGGTAAAAAACGTGGCCCACGGACAATAATCGATGGGCCACGTTCGTAAGCCTTTCTAGCGTGTTGCAAACCGGAACGCAATGATCAAACTGGCAACAACCACGGCCGTGCCAACACTGATCAGGAGCGTATCAGGCTCTTTATGGGTTAGCATAACTTCTGTTTCCAGAGTCGATTCCTGTGGTAGGTATGTGCCGTCAGTCACTGAGAGAATTAAGTTCGTTGCTTCTTCGGGAGCGTCGAGTTGAGGAAAGTGGCCGCAGTTGTCAAACCAATGTAGTTGAGCGTCAGGAAAGAGTTGGTGCGCCCGTTTCGCCTGACTGGGGATACAAACCCGATCCTGTTTACCCCAGCCAATGACAAGTGGCTGTTGAATCGAGCCCGCCGATGCACCTTGTTGTTTTTCGCCATGTGCCAGGTTATCAAGCAATTCGATAAACGTAGGTGTGGGGGTGAATGTGCGGAGTTCCTGTAACGCAATGGGTGCAGGTATGGTCCAGGGGTGCGCCGAAAACTGGGCAAAAAGCAGCGACCGGGAGATTGGGTTACCCGTTAATGACGGCAGAAACGGTTGCAGGCTGTTAACCAGTTGCGCCGAGAGCCGAACCGAGTAATAGAAGAACGGAATCTCCCAACCTTGCCAGAAGCCACCGGGATCGAGCGAGATAACCGTGCCAAGTACGCCGCCACGGCGGGCCAGTTCAAGCACAAGCCGAGCGCCCATTGAACTGCCAACGGCATCGATGCCGAGCAGATCTTCTTCGCGCAGGAAGTCAGTGACAGCATCGGCGAGGGTTCGTATCGTTGTTTCGCCCACTAATGGGGGCGTGTCGCCAAAGCCGGGTAAGTCAACGGCGATCACCTCACGCTGGGTGGCCAACTCGTTAACGATCAAATCCCAGGAGTGGTGGCTGCTGCCAATGCCGTGAATCAGCAGGAGGGGTTTGCCGGAGCCAAGCCGGACACAGTTCATAGTCATATATATGAAAGCTCATCCGGCACGTTTCGCTTTTTTGTCATTATCCTACGGAAACTGACCCCGAAGAATTACTGTTGCCAAACTATGAACACGCTCCTGAAATCTTACCCTGGTTGGGGAATGGTAGCTGTCTGGATGACGCACCTGCTGCGTTATTTGCTGGTAGCCGGTATTTTCTTCGCGATTTTTTACGGTTGGAAACGAGCTGCTTTTGCGTATAAAAAAATTCAGCCCCGTTTTCCGAAATCAGCCGATTACCGGCGTGAAATTCTTTATTCTATAAGTACCACGCTGGTGTTTGCGGGCGTCACCTGGCTGATGTTTATAACGGGTAGTAAACACTACAACCTGCTGTACTCAAAGTGGGCAGACTACGGTACTGCCTATGGTCTCCTTTCTTTCGTGGGGCTTATCTTCCTGCACGATACCTACTTCTATTGGACACACCGGGCCATGCACCATCCCCTGTTATTTAAGGCCACCCATCTGGTTCACCATAAATCGACCAACCCGTCGCCCTGGGCTGCGTATGCGTTTCACCCGCTCGAAGCCATCGTTGAAGCGGCCATTGTGCCTCTGGCTACATTCGTGTTACCGCTTCACCCGTTCACGATTCTGGCCTTTCTGTTTTTCATGATCGTTTACAACGTATATGGCCATCTGGGTTGGGAATTGTTTCCCGCTAGCTGGAACCGCCATTGGATCGCTAAATGGCTGAACACGTCGGTGAACCATAACCAGCATCATCAGTATTTTAAGGGCAATTATGGTCTTTATTTCCGCTTCTGGGATGAATGGATGGGCACTACCCGGCCCGACTATGACGCGGCTTTTGCACGGGTAACGGAGAAAAAAGTAGTTGCTGCTGATCGGGAGCTTGTCACGAGTGATTAGCACAGCGGTACGTACCCAGCCAACACATGTACACTGGCCGGGTACGTGATCGATCAGGCTATGCCAATCTGGATATCAGTGATGCAACGTTCCTGATTTTCCAGGTCTACAAGCTGGTAGCGTTCACGGATTCGACCATCATACACATGATCGTCGGCGTAGAACTGGATGAAAAGCGTATCGTAAACATCGCCAAGATTACACCAGGGGCCTACGTATGTGTACTGTGCACAATGAAACGCGGGTACGTTACGAATGGCGAATGATTCACCCGGTGTGCCCGTAACCGGCTCATGCAGAGGCAACGCAACTTCCAGATCGAACTCATCATCGGGGTGACCGGATAGGCCGGTGTACAGCCACTGGGAGGGCGTGGCCGTGTTGAGGCCAAGACGGGCGGCTTCGGCACGTACCTGCCTGTCGGCTGCCATTCCCTGCACGGCAAGGGTAGCCATACTGGCCCGTAAACTGACTGTCAGGGCCATAAATGGAACTGTCTCGATGACAGGTAGGGCATTGTCGGAAATAGAAGGGCTTGTAGTTGTCATTAGTCTGTATTGTTTTGGTGAACAGCCAGACCAAAACTAGACGGCGATGGTGACAACCCTATGTCAGCAGCGTTTGCGGCTGTCCGTGATGTGCGCTGATCTCGTCGGCCAGTGAAATCAGCAGTTGTTTCAGCCGAACAGGCTTGTCAATTGTGGCGCCGTTGCCGAACATCATCAACCAGCGGGCCAGACCTTCGGGGTATTGAGTCAGAAAAATCATCTTCACACGGTTTTCCTGTACTTCTTCCGATAGAAAGCCAAAATCCAGGCGTTGATGCTCAGTGAAACGGGCGGCTCTTTTGTCGAACCAGATAACGGCCTCTGTCAGGTCTTTCATATCCCTCGATGCACGCATCCGGTCGAGGTAGCCTTGCAACGACAGCAGAGACTGACGGGAAAAGAGCTTGCCGGTGGTAGTCATCTGCCGGATACGATCGGTTCTGAAATCCCGGTAATCCTGACGTAGTCGACAAAATGCGATCAGGTGCCAGCCTGAACTGTAGTGATAGAGGCCAATGGGCTCAACCTCACGGGTGGTCAGTGCGGTGTTATACGGTGTCTGATAGTCGATAACCAACACCTGCTGCTGCACACAGGCCGACTGAATCTGATTCAGCAGCTGATCGGAAAACGGGGTAGGTCGGCGGTAATTAGACACGCTGATCAACGGCTCAAGCTCATCCAGATGCTCTTTTTCTGCTTTCTTCAGCACTGATTTTACTTTGAAAAGTGCCGATTCGAAGGGCTCCCTCAGGGAAAGATCGGCCATTCGTTCAACCAGTTTGGCGCCGAATACAAGTGCGCTGGCTTCGGCATTGGTAAACATGACCGGCGGTAGGTGGTACCCATCCAGAAAGTAGCCAACACCCGCTTCAGCCCCGATAGGAACGCCTGCTTCCTCCAGCGACCGAATGTCTCGATAAACGGTGCGAAGGCTGATGCTAAATCGATCGGCCAGGTCCTGCGCCCGCACAACCCGTTTGCTTTGTAGATGAATCAGGATGGCCGTCAGTCGGTCGATGCGGTTCATGGCGTTAGGGGTGGTCATCACGCTGCGGAGCAACCACGAACGGCACCGCAGCGTGCGAGTCACGAAACTACAACAAAAGCGTCAGCTACGTACGGAGCGATACAGACCCCAAATCAGCCCAACGACGATGCCGATACCAATTGCCCGTGCAACAGTGTAAGACGTAGGCTCAGGCATCGAAATGATGCCGTTTTCGTCGGTCTGAGCCGCTTCCTTAACGTACCTGCCTTCAGATGGAATAGACCGTTCCCGAAATTTACTGACCAGCCGCCCCAGTTCCAGCTGTAAATCCAGGCCGTGCATAGACACGCCATGTCCAGTGCCCACTTTCATAGGATTCAATAGGGCGAGCTTCCGGACGGAATCTTCGGCCGCTACCCAGTCGCAGGTGAAGTAGGCGGGAGGTCCATGAACTTCCTCCGTTTGGTTAATAACCGACGAGATCGAATTCTGATTCGTGGTCACAAACGCATCGCCAGCCAGTAGGGTCCGGTCTTTGTCCCGGAATAGAGAAACATGGCCGGGCGCATGACCGGGTGTATGAATAACCCGCCATTCCGGCAGTTCATCGATTCTCCCGGAAGCTGGAATGTCTACCAGCACCTCACTGAAATCTTCCGGGCCGATCGGGAAAACCCACGACATAAGCGACATGCCACCGCCGCCAATAGCGGGGTCGGGTGGTGGATAGCTGGAGAGTCCGGTCAGGAAGGGCCGCTCCAGTGCGTGCGCATAGACAGGTACGTTGCCCCACAGTTTCAGCAGGTTATGCAACGTACCCACATGATCGGCATGCCCATGTGTCAGGAGTATGGCTTTGGGAGGATTTGCCTGACCGTACAGTTGCTCGGCCCGTTGCTTGATGGCATCGGTGTAACCCATGAAGCCGGCGTCAACGAGTTTCCACGACTCACCAATACCTGGCTTACCCACGAAATACACGTTGACAAACAATGTTTTAATGCCGAACACATCGTCGGCCACATCATATGGGGTTGACCGTTCTGGTACGGAATAAGTTGATAGGTCGTAAGCCTCACTTTGAACTGCAGGGCGTTCCAATGATTGGGTATCCATAAGATTGAGTCGTTGTAAGACTAGTTAACCTATAGAATTGCCTCATGTTTATTCGGCTTAGCTAACGTGTCTCTTGCCGCCAACTCAACTGGCTGGGTACGTTGCCGCCTACTGCTTCGTGTGTCGCAACTGGTTTTCAAGCAGTACTATGCCTTTTCCATCAGTGAACCATTTTTTAGATAAGGTCTGTGGGGTTGGGGTTATGGCCCGAGAGAATGAGCCGAGGAGCAGATCATCGTCGCCGTCCTGATCAACATCGGCGGCTTCCATCACAAGCCAGTGGCCTTGTTCGGGGTGCGGAAAGGTTTTGGCTTTCATGTGCATCGCTCCCTGATTTTCCAGAAAAACGAAGGCTTCAACTGGCTTCGTGTCGTAGTTTGGGAAGAAGGAAATGGCCGCAATGTCTACGTCGCCATCCTGATCAAAGTCGCGGGCAATGGCCTGTGTAGCGCCGTAGAGCGGATAAAACAGTGACTGCTTGAAAGTAAACCGACCGTCGTTCAGAAAGACCCGAACGCCGTGATACGCTTTCAACGAGTATGATTTATCGCCGTTATCGCCATTGGTATACAGGATATCCAGATCGCCGTCTTTATCCATATCAACGAGGTCGAAATAGCTGGAGCCGTATACCGACGGAAATTGCAGCAGAATGTCTTTGGTGAATTTGCCACCGCCGTCATTGTAATACACCGCAATCTGTTCGTTTCCCTGCGAGAGTAGTGCCACAATGTCCGGTCGTCCGTCCTGGTTCACATCGTGAATGATTGCCCGCCGGGCCCCGGGAACGGGGTCCAGCATATGCGGAAAATAGCTTGAGCCACGCCGTTCAAACCAGGTCAGTTCACCGCTGTAATTCCCGAACTGACAAATCACGATGTCTTCCTGACCGTCCTGGGTCAGGTCACCAACTGCTGCCGCAACTGGCCGCCCTAACTGATCAACCACCGGCATGGTTGAGGGGGTGGTCAACGTACCTGGATGACCCCGGAAACTGATGGGTTGCCACTTGCCTTTCAACAGGTCATTGGGCTCCATGTCGCCCGATGTCAGCAGGTAATACGACCCATCGGCAGTTGGCCGAATATCAGTAGGTGCTGAACCGACAAGCGTCGAATCAATGACCCGCAATGCATTATCCAACATGTAGACTTTCCCCTTTTCTGTGCCGACCAGAATTCGTTTGGCAGCCTGGTCATAGCGAAGCAGGGTTGTAGAGGCGTGAATCCGTTGTGGCGAGGTACGGAGAGTAAATAGTGGTAATCCAACCTCCACGGCCGGTTTAGCTGGCGCAGGCAGTGGATTAACCGGTGCCCTGTCGACGTAATACTGAACAAGCTTGTTCCAGTCATCGGTATGTAAAAGCTGCGACCCGGCAAATACGCCCGACTGGAGAATCCGGTTTATCTCGTCAGGGTCAGCTACCGTGACAAAGGGCGAGATGGAATCGATGGAGAAACCAAGCCGTAGTGCCATTTGGGGCAACACTTTGTTTTTCCAGATGGATTTTGGCAGTAAGGATGGGTCGGGAAGCAGGTGACAATTGCCACAGTAGGCTGTTGCCAGTTGTTTACCTGTTAATTGAGAAGCCGTTGTTGGAGTAGTAGGAACGGTGGTGGCTGGCTGTCGCGACTGGCAGGCCGCCAACAGACCCAGCATGAGCAAAAAAAGCGTAGTTGAGCGGAAAGAACGTAGCATAGGTCTGAGATAACTACCCAAAAATAGGGTAATCGGCTGGCAGGTCGCACGTACCCACCCTGATTAAAACTAAAGCGGCGTAGGAACTGAGTTTACGCAGCTCCCTGATAAAAGCGTCGAAGAACGCGAAAACGAATGGCTGTCGCTGGCCCCCGGTGGTTACTCCTTCCGGTAGTCTCTACTTGCCTATATTTTAACTATTCTAAGATAGTTTTGAGGAAAAACGCTAAATTGCTATATATTTGCTAAACCACTATAGATGATCGATCTCAGGATATGGCAACGCAAAAATGTCCTAAGTGCCAAAGTGTTACAGCTGTGCGAAATGGTATTATTGCGGGTCGACAGCGGTTTAAATGCAAGGCTTGTTCCTATAATTTCACGGTTGATAAAGTAGGGAAGGGAATTAGCACCTATTATGTGATAAAAGCCCTTCAGCTGTATATAGAAGGGGTCAGCCTGCGGGAGATTGAGCGGTTATTGGGTGTCAGTCATGTGTCGGTGATGAATTGGGTAAAGAAGTACCAGATAAAAGTGCCCGAGAATCTGGCTTATCATCCAACTTATAAAGTGTTTAATCACAGTGAGTTAACCGAGTTTATGAGTAAGCCGGAGAACGTGGCGGGCGCTGGCATGATCATTACTGAACTTGGCGACAAGTTTATGCTCATTCGGTGGGAACGCTTCAGGGCGTGAGGGCATCTCTAGCGATTACCATATCTATAGGAATCAGTTGATGGATAACGGGAAAGCACTGTGTTTTGGGGGGTCAATTGCAACTAAGCCCCCCGTAACTTATGTACTTTTCATCATCCGTAAACTGGCCAACCGGCAGCATCTGTAGTGTGCTCTGTCTGAGCCTGCTAACGTCCACGCTGAAGGCACAGACGCCGCCCCCGTCAAATGCTGGCCCCGCAGCTGCAACGGCTGTAGCCCCGGCAACCAAGCCGGTTGAAGCCCCGGCTCCGTTTGTGAAAATCTACGGTTTTGTACGCAACGATTTTTCCTGGGATTCCCGTCAGACGGTCAACCTGCGCGAAGCATCGGTAGATCTCTGGCCAAAAGATCAACAGCTCGATGCCGCCGGAAAAGACATCAACGCCGTGGCAAACCTGAATATGCTGGGCATCAACAGCCGGTTAGGTGTCAGCTTCAACGGCCCCGATGCCTGGGGGGCCAAAACATCGGGTATACTGGAAATGGAATGGTTTGGCCCGTCGGATGCCGCCGTTGGCGGAGTTCGTCTGCGCCATGCCTGGGCTAAACTCGATTGGGCCAAAACACAACTGGCGTTTGGACAATACTGGCATCCGCTGTTTGTACCCGAATGCTTTCCGGGCGTACTTAATTTTAACACGGGTATTCCCTTCCAGCCATTTAACCGGTCGCCGCAGATCCGTATGACCAACATGATCGGAAAAGACATGTACCTGATCACGGCCGTCATTGCCCAGCGCGACTTTACCAGTAGTGGCATCAACGGTAGCTCTTCGGAATATGTCCGTAACTCGTCGATACCGAATATTCACGCGCAGCTTCAGCTGAAAAAGAGTAACGTATTGGCTGGAGTGGCAGTCGATTACAAAGTAATCCGGCCACGGCTATCGACGGGAGCAGGGGCAACCCTTGCTGCCAGCGATGCTCTGGTAGGCAGCAGTGCCATCATGGGATACCTGAAACTGGTTGGGCGCAAAACGACCATGAAGCTGGAAGCAGTATCTGGCTCGAACATGACCGATCATGTCATGCTGGGCGGATATCTGGCCTACGGTACACCAGCAGCACCAACGGTAGAATCATCGTATAAGCCAACGGAGATCACCTCTGTTTGGGGCGAGATTCATGGCAACGGTAAAACGGTTGTTCCCGGACTATTTGTAGGCTACTGCAAAAACGGCGGAACCAGTGCCAACGCCATAGCCGCCTATGGTCGGGGAATTGGCCTGACTGGTCGGACCGGCCTTGATAACCTGATACGCGTTGCGCCCAGACTGGAATTCATAGCTGGTAAGTTCAAAATTGGCGCTGAGTATGAATATACAGCCGCTGCCTTCGGTACATCGACAACAGATTCAAAAGTTATCAATACAGAAACGATTGTTAACTCCCGTTTACTCTTCCTGACAGTCTTCTCATTTTAACCGTACGTACCTAACCAACAACCTTTTCTCACCTTTTCAATTTCGCATGGTAACTGAACAATCCTCTGTCAAAGCGTCGAGCACGCGATCACTGATCAGTGTGATCGGCGCATCGTCGGTCGGCACGCTTATCGAGTGGTATGACTTTTACATCTTCGGCTCGCTGGCGGTCGTACTAGCCACCAAATTTTTCCCGGAAGGCAACCCGACCGCGGCTTTTCTGTCAACACTCGCCACGTTCGCGGCGGGGTTCGTTGTTCGCCCGTTCGGCGCTCTGTTCTTCGGCCGGCTAGGCGATCTGATCGGACGCAAGTACACGTTCATGGTAACCTTGATGCTGATGGGCGGCGCTACCTTCCTGATCGGGCTTATTCCGGCCTATGAAACCATTGGCTTCTGGGCACCGCTGCTCGTGCTGATCCTGCGTTTGTTACAGGGGCTTGCGCTGGGCGGGGAGTATGGCGGTGCGGCCACCTACGTGGCCGAGCATTCGCCATCGGATAAGCGAGGTTTCTGGACGTCGTGGATTCAGACTACAGCAACGGTTGGCCTGTTTGTTTCGCTGCTCGTTATTCTGATCACCCGCAAATCGCTCTCAAAGGAAGCCTTTGACGACTGGGGCTGGCGGGTGCCGTTCCTTGTATCCATTGTGATGGTATTCATCTCGTACATTATTCGGAAAAATATGCACGAGTCGCCTCTGTTTGCCAAAGTGAAGGCAGAAGGTAAGGGATCGACCAACCCCCTCAAAGAGAGCTTCGGCAACAAATACAATTTCAAGTTTGTCCTGCTGGCTCTGTTTGGTGCCACGATGGGCCAGGGGGTTGTGTGGTATACGGGGCAGTTCTACGCCATGAATTTTATCAAAACGGTTTGTAATGTCGATGCGCTCCAATCAGACGAACTGATGGCTATTGCGCTGCTGATGGGTACACCGTTCTTCGTGCTTTTCGGCTGGCTGTCTGACCGGATTGGGCGGAAAGGAATCATGATGGTCGGTATGCTGGTCGCCATTCTGTCGTACCGGACTATCTA
Organism: Fibrella forsythiae; assembly: GCF_017353175.1. Taxonomy (GTDB): domain Bacteria; phylum Bacteroidota; class Bacteroidia; order Cytophagales; family Spirosomataceae; genus Fibrella; species Fibrella forsythiae. Next base: position 236,289 of record NZ_JAFMYW010000001.1, read on the forward strand.
CGAAAAAATGTACCAGACAACCAACCTGAAGACCAAACAGGAAGTGGCTGGCAGTATGACATCGGACGAAAAAACGGTGCCCGATCCAAAGGTAGAAGGCGGTCAGATCAAGACGGTTACGGTAAAGAAAGAGTATACCGACGGCACAAAACTGGCGGAGGTGACCAAAACGAAGATCACGGCAGACCCTGCCGCCGAACCCGCCAAACCGGAAGTAAAGAAAACTGTAACTGTCAATGATACAGATCGTTGGTCATTGATCTGGCTGGTGTTTATCCAGGTCATTTTCGTAACAATGGTATATGGCCCGATTGCTGCCTTTCTGGTAGAGATGTTCCCGACCAAGATTCGCTACACCTCCATGTCGTTGCCGTATCATATCGGTAACGGCGTGTTTGGGGGCCTGTTGCCAGCGGTGGCAACGTACCTGGCAACGGGTGCTAAAGAAGCCAACGTGGCGGCTGAAAAAGCAGGGAGTGTACTTCCCTATTCGGCTCCTTACCTGGAAGGTCTCTGGTACCCGATCATCATCACGGCCGTCAGTCTGGCTATCGGATTAGTATACATCAGCAGTTCCCGCCGCGTGGTCGATTAATATACTGTACGTCTTAACAACCTTAAAATCACTACTACTATGGACGCAGTTCGGCGTTATTTAGGCATTGTCTGGCTGGCATTGGCCGCCCTTTGCGGATACTACGGTATTATGTTCTTCGGCTTACCAAAGCTGACATCCGGCAAATCAGATGACCTGGTATTCGGCATCATTATTCTCTTCGTCTTGCTACCCATAATTGTGGGAGGCCTGGTTCGCTTTGGCCTGTATGCCCTTCAGGGGGAATATAACGAAGAGTAACCAGCAGTTAGGTTCGGGGCTTGTACTGGTTGAGGCCAGTATGAGTTCCGACTTTTTTTAGTGCCCACCGTAACCTGAACCACATGAGAACCACGCGCTTAGTTATCATTTGTGTGCTGTCTGTTCTTCTGTTGAATGAACCGATTCTGTCAATTGCCGACCGGCCTGTGCTGGTTGGCGGTGTGCCTGTGCTGTTCGTCTACGTGCTGTCTGTCTGGGCAGTAACCATTGGGCTGTCGGCCTGGGTGTTGCACACAACCCGGCATACCGACGAGTCTGAGCAGGCACATGAGTAACATTCTGCTGCTGGTCTGCTCGCTCATCTATCTGAGCCTGCTCTTTGCGGTTGCCTACTGGGCTGAAAATCGGGGGAAAAGCAAACGAAGCGTCGCAAACAATCCGTACATCTATGCCTTGTCGCTGGCTGTGTACTGCACCGCCTGGACGTTCTACGGCAGTGTTGGGCTGGCGGCCTCGAAAGGCATGGAGTTCCTGGCCATGTACATCGGCCCTACCATCACGGCCCCGATCTGGTGGATCCTGTTGCGTAAAATGATTCGCATCTGTAACGGACAGCGTATCACCAGTATTGCTGACTTCATCTCGGCCCGTTACGGCAAAAGCCGGACGCTGGGTGTACTGGTGACGGCCATCTGTGTCGTTGGTCTGATTCCCTATATTTCCATTCAGCTAAAGGCAATTGCCGGTAGCTTTAGTTTGCTGACAGGTCAGGTTACCGGTAGGTCGGGGTCATTCATCAACGATAAAGCGTTTTATATCACGCTGTTGCTTGCCGTCTTCACGGTTCTCTTCGGAACGCGTAAGCTGGAAGCTACCGAGCGGCACGAAGGGCTGGTAACGGCCGTGGCCTTCGAATCGATCGTGAAGCTGATCGCTTTTCTGGCGGTGGGGATCTTCGTCACGTTCGGGCTGTTCAATGGCCCTGCCGATATTTTCAGGCACGCCAGTCAGCAGGCCGTTCTGAAGCAGGAATTTACCACTGGCGCGGGCCATACCACCGCCGACTGGTTCTGGTACTCATTGCTCTCGGCCATAGCTATTCTGTTTCTACCCCGGCAGTTTCAGGTGGCGGTGGTTGAAAACAGCGACGAGCGCCACGTCAGTAAAGCCATGTGGCTGTTTCCGCTCTACATGCTGCTCATCAACCTATTTGTCATTCCGGTTGCATTTGGTGGAAAACTGCTCCTGAACGCGGCCTCGTTTGATGCGGATGGGTACGTGCTGACGTTGCCGCTTCAGTACGGGCAACAGGGGCTGGCCCTGCTGGCGTATCTGGGTGGGTTCTCGGCCGCTACCAGCATGATCATCGTGGAAACGATTGCCCTGAGTGTCATGATTTCCAATAATGTGGTGATGCCCTTGCTGGTGGGTGTACCGCGCTGGAATATCTGGTTCGGTACTGCGTCGAGCCGATTTGTGATCAACGTTCGGCGGATGGCTATTCTCTCGCTGCTCCTGCTGGCCTACTGGTACTACCGGAGCGTGTCGAGCCACTTCTCGCTTGTATCGGTGGGCACCATCTCGTTTGTCGCCGTGGCGCAGTTTACACCTGCCATGATTGGCGGCCTGTTCTGGAAACAGGGTGGTAAATCGGGTGCCATGACTGGCCTGGTCGCCGGTCTGGTTATCTGGCTGTATACGCTGATCCTCCCGACGCTGGTACCGGTGGGCTGGATTCCGGCATCGTGGTTAACGGTTGGCCCGGCCGGATTGGGGTGGCTGAATCCGCAGGCGTTGATGGGGCTGTCGAAATTCGACCCAATTGCACACTCGTTCTTCTGGTCGCTGCTCTTCAATTCGCTTGGGTACGTGTGGGGATCGGTAAGTCGATCACAGCCGATGCTTGAACAACAGCAGGCCGTTCTATTTGTTGACGTCTTTAAGTACCGTTCCCAGGGGAAAGATAGTCAGATAGTGTGGAAAGGGAAAGCCAGGCTGAGCGATCTTCGAGGGCTGCTTGCTTCATTTTTTGGAACAGATCATGCTCAGCGGGTGCTGAAGCGGTATGCCCGCCGGAACCGAATAAACGAACAGCAAACACCGGCTGACCCGCGTTTTGTGGCCTATACCGAACGCTTGTTGTCGGGAGCAATCGGTACGGCTTCGGCCCGTATCGCCGTTGCGTCCATCACGCAGGAAGACCCTATCGCGTCGAACGAAGTGATCCAGATTCTAAAAGAGTCGCAGGCGCTGGTGTCGGTCAATAAAGAGTTGCAGCGACTAACCCGGGAACTCAGTGACGCCAATGAGCAACTAAAAACAGCTGATCGCCAGAAAGACGATTTCGTGTCGACCATTACGCACGAGATCCGGACGCCAATTACGTCTATTCGGGCGCTGGTTGAACTGATGCATGATACGCCCGACATGGATCGGGACACACAAACGCATTTTTTGGGAACAGTGATCAAGGAATCAGAACGGCTGACCCGGCTGATCAATCAGGTGCTTGATCTGGAACGGATGGAGTCGGGGCGGTACCGATTTGTGCAGGAAGAAGCCAGTATTGATGAACTCGTGAGCGATGCCGTGGAGGCTGTTCGGCCGCTGGCCGTCGAAAAAACGGTGCGGATCGATACGTACCTGAACTGCAAGGCCACGAACGTTTACGTTGACCGTGACCGGCTAATGCAGGCACTGATCAACCTGCTGGCTAACGCTGTTAAGTTTGCGCCGACCGTGAGTGGGTGGGTCGTAGTACGTTCTGATTGTGAGGCAGGTACGTGTGAAGTAAGTATTAACGACAATGGGATGGGTATTGACCCGAAATTTCATGAACTGATTTTCGAAAAATACCGTCAGGGCCAGACATCGGAGCGGGAAGGAACCACCACCAGCCTGCATAAACCAACAGGCAGCGGATTAGGGTTGGCCATTGCGAAACGAATTGTCGAACTTCACGGCGGACAAATCAGCGTACATAGCCTGCCAGGCGAAGGAGCCACGTTTTCGTTTCAGATACCCGTGGCATCGTCAGCAAATCAGCACTAACTACTCAACGTATTCGCACCATGACAACGATTTTGATTGCCGACGATGAACCCAATATTCTGCTCTCGCTGGAATTCCTGATGAAGAAGGAAGGTCACCGCGTTTTCATTGCCCGCGATGGTCAGGAAGCCAAAGACCTGATTCAGCAGGAACAGCCAGATGTGTTGCTGCTCGATGTGATGATGCCCCGCATGAATGGCCTGGAACTATGCCGGTACGTTAGGACAGAACCAGCTTATAAGGCCATGAAAGTGATTTTCCTGAGTGCCAAAAGTAAAGAAGCCGACGTGCGCGCGGGCTATGAGGCCGGGGCCGATCTGTATCTGGCCAAACCTTTTTCAACCCGTGAACTGGTTCAGAAAATAAATGGTCTGATTGCAACGAATTGACACCAATCGTGGGTCTGCCTGGGCCAGTGTGGTTGATGGGGTTTTGGAGCAAGATGCCCACCTACATGTTCAGAGAATTAAACAACTACATCGCCCAATGCTCCCCACCGACTCGTATAGCCAGCAGCATCAACGCAGCCTTGCCGACCCCGCCGAATTCTGGCGCATGCAGGCGGCCCGTATTCCGTGGTACCGCATACCAGATCAGATTCTGACCACCGATGCCGACGGACTGACCCGCTGGTATGCCGATGGCGAACTGAACACCTGCTACGCGGCTGTAGATTACCACGTAGCGCATGGTCGCGCCAGCCAGCCAGCCCTTATCTACGACTCGCCTGTGACGGGTCAGGTACGTACCTACACATACCTGGAACTCCGCGATGAGGTGGCAAAGTTAGCCGGTTTGCTGCGCGGATTAGGTGTTGAAAAAGGAACTACCGTGGTCATCTACATGCCGATGGTGCCCGAGGCGGTTTTTGCCATGCTGGCCTGCGCTCGCCTTGGGGCGATCCATTCGGTAGTGTTTGGCGGATTTGCGCCGCCAGAACTTGCCGTTCGCATTGACGATGTGCGCCCGCATGTACTGCTTTCGGCCAGTTGCGGTATCGAGTTTGCAACCGTAGTTCCTTATAAACCATTACTTGATGCAGCGTTGGCGCTGGCCACGCACCAGCCCGCTCATTGCGTGGTGCTGCAACGACCCCAATGTCACGCTGAACTACATACGCACCGCGACCACGACTGGGCAACGCTGCTCGCCAACGCACAACCTGCGGAACCGGTGCTACTCATGGCAACCGACCCCCTTTATATTCTGTACACCTCAGGCACCACCGGCAAACCAAAAGGGATTGTTCGGGATAACGGCGGCCATGCCGTGGCGATGGCGTATAGTATGGAGGCCGTATACAGTGTAAAACCCGGCGATGTGTTCTGGGCAGCATCTGATCTGGGTTGGGCTGTGGGGCACAGTTACATTGTCTATGCGCCGCTTATTCACGGCTGCACAACCGTACTGTTTGAAGGGAAACCCGTACGTACGCCCGATGCAGGCACGTTTTGGCGAATAATTGACCAATACAAGGTCAACGTTTTTTTTACGGCACCAACGGCCTTCCGGGCGATCCGGAAAGAAGATTCCGAGGCAAGTCTGCGGCATCAATACGATCTGTCATCGCTACGAGCGCTGTTCGTTGCCGGAGAACGCTGCGATCCGCCCACACTCAACTGGTTGCAGGAAGCGCTGAACGTACCTGTGGTCGATCACTGGTGGCAGACCGAATCGGGCTGGGCCATGGTGGCGAATCAGCTTGGCATTGAGCCCATGCCGGTGAAAGCGGGATCGGCCACGAAACCCGTCTGTGGCTATGATCTTCAGATCCTGGATGACGATGGGCGGCAGCTAGGGCCGAATCAGGAAGGATATGTTTGCCTGAAACTACCATTACCCCCAAGTTGCTTGCCAACTCTCTGGAACGATACGCCCCGTTTTAAGGAATCGTATCTCAGCCGCTTCCCCGGTTATTACCTCACCGGCGACGGTGGGTACGTTGATGACGACGGCTACGTGTTCATTATGGGCCGCGTAGATGATGTAATTAACGTAGCGGGCCATCGGTTGTCGACCGGCGAAATGGAAGAGGTCGTGGGTTCGCACCCCGCCGTGGCCGAATGTGCCGTGGTGGGCATTGCCTGCAACCTCCGCGGGCAACGTCCCGTTGGGCTGGTTGTACTGAAAGATGGCCAAACCATTGACCCCACTCAGCTTGAACGCGAGTTGATAACACGTATTCGTGAGCATATCGGTGCCGTAGCCAGCTTTCGGAATGCCGTAGTTGTGAAGCGATTACCGAAAACGCGTTCCGGAAAAATTCTGCGCAAGACCATCCGTCAGCTAGCCGATGGCGAGTCGGTGGTTATTCCGCCAACTATAGATGACCCGGCCATTATGGACGAGATCAGCACCGTGTTGGCCAGTCATCAGATCGGTATCCGATTCGATAGCTAGGTACGTTGCCAGTGAGCAGAAACCGGTATTCATATCGTATATGACCGATAAAATGGTGCTTTCCGGCGGTGAAAGGGGTTTTTTGGGAAGAAACTTCCAGATCACGTACCCCGCTGATTGCCTGACGTTTGACCGGTTACCGTTACCTGGAATTTCTGTAGTAATGGCAGAATGTCAAGAATTGTCTATACTAAATAAGCAAGTTTGATAGGATCGATCAAACCTAAAGTCGGTCGATGCTAGTACTTTTAAACCCAGTAAATCATCCATTATCCATGCGTATCCAAACCTACGATCAATACCAGGCCGCTTACCAAAAAAGCGTTGAGGACCCCGAAGCCTTCTGGGCGGAAATTGCCCAGGAGTTTCAGTGGCGTAAGCCGTGGACCAAAACTCTGCAGTGGAATTTTGAGGAACCCAGCATCAAGTGGTTCGTTGGCGGTAAACTAAACATCACCGAAAATTGTCTGGATCGCCATCTGGCCACGCGCGGCGACCAGCCCGCCCTGATCTGGGAACCCAATGACCCTGCCGAAACCGGCGTGACGCTTACCTACCGCATGCTGCACGAGCAGGTATGCCGGATGGCCAACGTGTTGAAGCGCAATGGCGTAGTGAAAGGTGATCGGGTTTGTATCTATATGCCGATGGTGCCGGAACTGGCCATTGCCGTACTGGCCTGCGCCCGAATCGGTGCCATTCATTCAGTCGTCTTTGGTGGATTCTCCGCCCAGAGCATTGCCGACCGGATCAATGACGCCCAGTGCAAATTGATCATCACCGCCGACGGATCGTATCGGGGGAATAAAGAGATTTCGCTGAAAGGAACCGTGGATGACGCCCTGATCGGCTGCCCAACGGTCGAACGCGTGATCGTGATGACCCGCACCCGTACACCGGTTGCTATGCTGAAAGGCCGCGATGTATGGATGGAGCAGGAGCTAAAACACGTTACGTCTGATTGCCCCGCCGTGGAAATGGACGCCGAAGATATGCTGTTCATCCTGTATACGTCGGGCAGTACGGGCAAACCCAAGGGCGTGGTACACACCTGCGGCGGCTACATGGTCTATACGGCCTACACCTTCCAGAATGTGTTTCAGTACGAGGCTCCGGTTGGCGAGCGCGCTCCCGTTCATTTTTGTACGGCCGACATTGGCTGGATCACGGGCCACAGCTATATTGTGTACGGCCCGCTGGCCTGCGGGGCCACAACATTACTGTTTGAAGGCGTTCCGACCTGGCCCGACGCCGGCCGGATGTGGGATGTAGTTGATAAACACCAGGTTAACGTGTTGTACACCGCTCCAACGGCCATTCGGTCGCTGATGGGTTTTGGTCTCGATCCGGTGAAAGACAAGGATTTGAGCAGCCTGAAAGTGCTTGGATCTGTAGGTGAGCCCATCAACGAAGAAGCTTGGCATTGGTACGACGATAATATTGGCAAGAACCGCTGCCCAATTGTCGATACGTGGTGGCAGACCGAAACGGGTGGTATTCTGATATCTCCGCTGGCAGGTATCACCCACACGAAGCCGTCGTACGCCACTCTGCCATTGCCGGGTGTGCAGCCAATTCTGGTTGATGAGAACGGAAAAGAAATTGAGGGCAACGGAGTCAGTGGAAATCTCTGCATTAAGTTTCCGTGGCCGGGCATCATTCGAACCACCTATGGTGACCACGAACGTTGCCGGCAAACGTACTTCGCCACGTACCCAGGCCTTTATTTCACCGGCGACGGCTGCCTGCGCGACGAAGATGGGTATTATCGAATTACCGGACGAGTCGATGATGTGCTGAACGTCTCGGGCCACCGGATAGGAACGGCCGAAGTTGAAAACGCGATCAACATGCATACTGGTGTGGTTGAAAGCGCCGTGGTTGGGTATCCGCACGACATAAAAGGGCAGGGTATTTACGCTTACGTGATTGCCGATCAGTTCCCCGACGACCACGACGCCGACCTGACCAAGCGCGATATTCTGGCCACCGTCAGCCGCGTTATCGGCCCCATAGCCAAACCCGACAAAATCCAGTTTGTATCGGGGCTTCCCAAAACGCGTTCCGGTAAGATCATGCGTCGTATCCTGCGTAAAATTGCCGAAGGTGACACCGGTAACCTGGGCGATACCTCCACGCTACTCGATCCCGCAGTAGTGGATGAAATCAAGGCTGGCGCGTTATAAAGAATTACTCAGTCGGGAATAATCAGAATGCCGGGCAGTACTGTCCGGCATTCTGTGTTTTTAACCCCGTCAGCCAATGGGATAATTAACATGCATGACTGCTTTACCAGTAGAAACCAGGTGGAAACACTATTATTAGGCAAACCAGATTCGACCATGTTAAAGTATACTATCTGTGCGGCCTTTGTTGCTGTGTTTTGTTTAAGCAGTTTCCTGACCGAGCGAAAGCCTGTGGCTAAAACGGCCCGCGAAAACTACGAACAGTATTGCTCGTCGTGCCACGGTGAAAAAGTGGAAGCGTTCGTTGATCGTAACTGGAAGCACGGCAAGGCAAAGAGTGATCTGGTGAAAAGCATCACGGGCGGTTACCCCGATCTGGGTATGCCAACCTGGAGCCCGACCCTGAATGAGCAAGAAATCAGCGAAATGGCCGATCTGATTCTGGAAAGCCTGAAAAACGTTGACCAGTATAAATTCACCAGTAAACCTACGTCCAACGTATTCACGACGGAGGGAATGACCGTTAAACTGGATACCGTAGCCAGCGGACTGAAATCGCCCTGGGGACTGGCGTTTATGCCCGATGGTGGCATGATCATTACCGACCGGGCGGGCGATGTGTACCGGGTTGATAAGGCCAATCGGAAAACCAAACTGACCGGTGGACCTATGGTACTGGTTGAAGGTCAGGGCGGTTTGCTTGATGTGGAACTGCATCCCGATTTCGCTAAAAACCAGCTGGTATACATGTCATATTCGGCATTCAGGCAGGAGGGGAGCGATAAACTATCTACCACGGCCGTGATGCGGGCTAAACTAGTTGGCGATGCGCTGACCGATCAGAAAATTATCTTTGAAGCGCTGCCCTATTCAAAAACGCGTCACCACTATGGCTCGCGATTGAAATTCGATAAGCAGAATTTTCTGTATGTGAGCGTAGGCGATCGCGGCAACGAAAAAGAAAATCCACAATCGCTGGACCGGGGTCCCGGTAAGATACACCGTCTGCACGACGATGGGCGGATTCCTGCCGATAACCCGTTTCTCAATGAGAAAAAGGAACGTACCTCCGTTTATTCATATGGCCACCGAAATCCGCAGGGAATGGCCCTGAACCCGGCAACCGGGCAAATCTGGACGAACGAACATGGTCCACGAGGGGGTGATGAGGTAAACATCATTAAAAAAGCGGCTAATTATGGCTGGCCGGTTATCTGCTACGGCATCAACTACGATGGCAAACCGATTACGAACCTATCAGCTAAAGAAGGCATGGAACAACCACTCACGTATTGGCTCCCGTCCATTGCCCCCAGCGGAATGGCTTTTGTTGATGGCGCTAAATACCCCGGCTGGAAAAACAATCTGATGGTTGGGTCTCTACGCTTTCAATACCTGAATCGCTGTGTACTGGAGGGCAATAAGATCGTCAAGCAGGAGACTATCCTGAAGAATATCGGTCGACTCAGGAACGTAGATATGGGGCCGGATGGGTATCTGTATGTCTCGGTTGAAGACCCTGGGTACGTATTCCGGCTGTTGCCGGTGAATCAGTAAGGAGAAAGGCCGGGCTAGATGCCCGGCCTTTTTTTTGGTTACCGAAACTGACCGTACAACCAATTTCAGTGGCCACTTATCCCTTTAACTGCTGCAACCCTGGAGCCCTTTTTCTTATCTTTGAATCAAAGCTCCGCGCTCATGACTCCGACCGAAACCACGCTTCCCATCCACGACACGCAGGCAATAGCGCCGTTTGATGAGGCTGCCGAGAAAAAGGCCAAAAAAGAGAAGAAGAAAAAGAAAAAAGCCAGCAAAGGCGTAGAAACCATGTTTCGCACCACGTTGGCCAACCACCTGCGGCTGAGCGAAATGGCCGATCGGAAAGCGAACCTGATGATTTCGATCAATGCTATCCTGATCTCGATCACGATGTCGTCGTTCCTGAAGCCAGTAACCGGCATGGAACGGCTGCTGATTCCTGAAATTCTGCTGCTGCTCGTTTCGCTTATTACGGTAGTGATATCAATTTTCGCCACTAAGCCCACATTTTCGCTCAAGCAGAAAATGGCCCCGGATGGGGCCGACGACCCCGCCAGCAAACGCCCGATTGATCTGCTGTTTTTCGGCGACTACACCCAGCTAACGGCTGCTGAGTATCGTAAGCAGTTACGTGATCTGATCGACGATGACAAACGGCTCTACAATAGTCTGATCGATAATATATATGCGCAGGGGCGGGTGCTTATCAAGAAATACCGGCTGCTCACGATCGCTTACAGCTTTTTCATGATCGGCTTTTCGGTGGTGGTGGTTTGCTGCGTAATCGTGTTGTTGCTCAATCGTTAATTACCCAGGCCTTTTATCTGCACACCACGGCCGTTAGGGTCCTGAAAAACGGTTCGCGCCTTTTGGGGGTCATTAATCAAGGCAAAGAAATCGTCGAGGTAGGCGAGCGTTTGTTTAACGTACCCACGTTCCACCCGCTTTTCGTTTGTGTAAATCGCGTAAATCTGTGGCTTTAATGTATTGAACCGGGCTATTACTTGCCTTAGCACAGATTGAGGGTAGATAGGCCCACGGTAGAGCCGCTCCTGTACGGATGAAATATTGAGCTGTTCAGCAGGTTTGGCATAAGGCGCCGCCACAATTCCCGAGTGGTCAAAATCATACGGAATTGGTAGCGGCCGGGCTTTGGTTGAATCGGTAACCAGGCGAACGTTATGCTGATAAACCACCGACCAATCCGTATTGCCGATCATGTACTCAAAAATAGCCATGGTAGCCGTTGCGAGTGTATCGCAGTTCTCGGCGCGATACCTGCTTTTGTACACCTTCGATCGGTTTCGTCTAGCCACGTCGCTGTCATCTTCCAGCAAAATGCCCCATCTGGAATAAATCGCCTGTTTTTTCGCCGAATCGGCGTAGGTGACCTGCGCCAGACGGGCCTTGAAACTCAGATCGGTGAACAGATTATACAGTTTGTAGACCAGATACTCATTCACAACGTAGGCTTCGTTGTTGCAGTGGGTCACGAGTTTCAGCGCCGATTGTTTCGCAAAAGGTGTGCCTTTGGCCGGCTGCTTGGGAACGGTCAGGTATAGAGGCGGGAATGTACAGTTGGCAGAGCTACGTCTGAAATGTCCACGTACCTGAAGGTTGATCGGTAATTGCACGGTGCCGCCTGAATCAGCCGCTACAGTCAGCATCGCGGGATGTTTTAGTCCCTTTTCGTCTGCTTTCGGCGGAATCCTGTCACGAAGTATCGGTTGCATGCGGGCCGTAATAGTCAGCGATAACACATCATCGGTCGTGAAAAGTGGTTTCACCTCCGGTGCTTTTTTAGTCTTTAGCTTTTTCTGCTTGGTTGAGGCTAGTGAGTCAGTCTGGCCAGCTGCATTCAGTGAAGCGAACGTGAGAACAAGTAATATCGGGTAGCTTATCAGGGATAGAATTGATTTCATGGTGAGGGTCGTTGTTACTTGAAGCTGCTGAACAGAATACCGCCGGTATCTCCGTTGAAGAAGTTATTTCTGACGGCAGCAGGGTCATTGATAACGGCATAGAAGGCGTCAAGGAAACGCAGGGTCTGCTTCACATACGACCGATTAAGGCGCTTATCGGTCTCGTAGAGTGCGTAAAACTTGGGTTTCAACGTGTTGAATTCCGTAAAGACCTGCTTTAGTAGCCAACCCGGATACAAGGGGCCGCGGTATTGGCGCTCGGGAACGCCCGTTGTGTTATCCGGTTCGAGCGCGTGGGCATACGGAGCATCAACCAGCGCTGCATGATCGAAATCGTAGGGAATTACCATCGGCTTTCTATTCTCTGGTTTAGTGACCAGCCGAACATTGTGCCGATACATAACAGACCAGTCAATATTACCGATCATGTATTCGAACACTGCCAGCCGAGCCATCGAAAGCGAATCAGCCGCAATGGCTTCAACTCCTTTTTTTAGCTCGGTTGCCCCGTTTCGTTTGGCCATGTCGTCTTCGTCTTCAATCAAAAAACCCCAGCGGGTTTCTGTTTGCCGCTTTCGCAACGAATCCACATAGCTAACGCGAGCCAGACGGGCACGAAAACTAAGGTCGGTGACCTGGTTGTAGAGCTTGTAGATAATGTACTCGCGAACTACGTAATCTTCTGCCTGACAATGGGTTACGAGTTTTAACTTGTTCTGTTTAGCAAAGAGGGTGCCCTTTGTTTTTTTCTTGGGGAAATCAAGATACAGGGGTGGGAAGTCACAGTTATTGGCATTCCGGCGAAAATTGCCGCGGACAAGCAGGGTAAGTGGCAGGCTTACCATTTCGGCTTTCGCCAACTCTGTATACGTCAACAGGGCTGCATGCTTGATGGACAAGGAGTCGTCTTTAGGTTTAGTACGGTCGCGAACAATGTTCTGCATTCGGGCCGTGAGCGTGAACGTAAGCGGATCCTCGCGCAGGAAGAGGTCTGTTGTTTTGTTTTTGGTAGCGGGAGCAAAGGACGTACCTGAGTTAATTGCTTTATGCTGGCCAGTACTGTCTGTTTGAGCTATGCTGGCACCAGGCAAGGTCAGCAGACTCAAAAAAAGCGGAAGGAAAAAAAGTGCAGTCAGTTTCATCGCTGCTCAATTTACAGAACAAGCCGTTTAGGTGGGCATGTGGCTGCCAAAGGATTTTTGCGGGCAGAACCGTAGAGATGGGAAACGGGAGGGCTAAGAGATGCTGACGCCCCAACGCTGTACTGTTGTATGATCATTTATTCAGAAAACAGGGCCAGTATTTGGCCCTGTTTAACGGAAAAAGTCACGCTGGGCGTGCCCGAAGAACTGGGTGGTTGGAGCAGGAAAGCTCGACAACAAACTAATGGAGCTCATCCTGAGCAGTGGCAGCGCTGGGCTGCTCATACGGGAAAACGTACTGGTAATCAAAGTCCCCGGTATGATCTGTGAAGGAGGCTTGTACCTGTTGGTACACGACACAAATCCCGGAGTAAATTCGTTTTAGTCACTCAAAAATTCAGGCGGTAAGTGTATTGTTCGCGTATCTTGTCACGGGTACGCTTTAATCGCATTTTAACGGCACTGTCTTTTAAATTGTACCGCCGGGCGATCTCCTTTATATCGAGATCATGTTCATACTTCAATTCAAGCAACTTAACTTCTTCATTGGAAATCGTTTGAATGGCGAGGGTCAGCGTTTGTAATTGTTCTTCGTGCTGCTCAGTGTCTGACTCGTCGGCTATCATATGGGCCAGCTCTTCGTCAATGGTCACTGTCGTCATTCGATTACCCTGTCTTATCTGATCCATACAGTAGTTGTATGATATAGAGTAGAGCCAGGTCGAAAAGGTGGATCGTTCTTTAAAATTATTGAGGTTAGTGTGAACTCGAAGAAAAATATCGTGCGTGTAATCTTCAGCTTTTGCGCTGCACTTGGTTAGCGAGTAACATCGTCGGAAGACTTTACCGGCGTACCGTTGGTAGAGCATTTCAAAATACATGTTCTTGTGTGTCGACAGATACATGCGTATCAAATCTTCATCTTTTGTCACTGAGGCTGTCATCATCACATACAAGACTTGATTAGTTTGGTGAAAGTACGAAGTAAACTATAGGCCACATATAGAGAAAGTGTTTTAAAGGAATTATGCGTAAACGGGACTAATATAAATTAAAAGGCAATACTGTTGGCATGTGTATATGTTCTAAAGTTTGTACTAAAATGGGGCAAAATCAAACTTTAGATTTACCTAATCATTATTTAAGCCTTAATTCATGCCTTTTAGTTGGTGAACGACCATAATTCTATACAACATGCACGGCATTCAATGAAAAAAATAGGTGTAACCGGAGGGATAGGATCTGGAAAAAGCGTGGTTTGCCAGGTATTTAAATTATTGGGCATTCCGGTTTACGTAGCCGATGAGCGCGCCAAATGGCTTACGCAACATGATCCCGTTCTGCGGGCGGATATCAGTCGGCTGCTGGGGGCTCAGGCCTATGATCAACTTGGAAACTATAACCGTGCCTTTGTGGCCGCTCAGGTTTTTGGCAATCCGGATAAGCTATTGGCGCTTAATGCGCTCGTTCATCCGCGTGTTGCTACTGACACAGCTACTTGGGTACGTCAGCAAACGAGTCCGTACGTGCTGAAAGAAGCTGCGCTAATGCGGGCGGCTGGTGATCAGAATGACCTTGATGCGGTAATTGTTGTCACGGCTCCACTGGCATTGCGCGTTCAGCGAATTCGGCTACGCGATCCGCAACGGAGCGAGGCAGAAATAAGAGCGATCATTGATCGGCAAATCAGCGATGACACCAGACTTCAACTGGCCGATTATGTCCTTACGAATGACGATTCAGCATTGCTCATACCACAAATTTTACGCCTGGATGAACTATTCCGTCAGTGATGCTGCGCAGGATCCGCTATTTCATTGCACCTAGTTTTTCGAGGTCAACGTCATCCAGAACAGATTTGATTTTGGCCATCTCCACGCCTCTCCCTTTCACGGTTATGATGTAGCGATTTTTGACAAGTACGGCTACTTCTCCTGATTTATTGGCGTTGTCGTATTTTTCAAACGCTTTGTTATCGCCAATTTTTGTTGTTTTCTCATACCCGGATTCTGTCTCTTTGTCCATCTCAATCATCGACCAGGCAGCCATGCCCATCATCGCCCCAGAACCACCCGTATCAACAATTGCCAAGTCAATATTTTGTGAATTATCCTCATTTTCGTACTCACCTGTTGCGGTTGAGAAAGTAAATCCGCCCATCCCATTTTTCTCTCCATTAGCGCTTTTGCGGGTCAGACCGGCAGCATCGGCAGGTAGCATGTCTTTCAGTTTTCGAAAATCAACTGTTTCAACAGGCCCGTTCTGCTGCGTCTCTTCGGCTTGTTTGGCCATCTCCTGAACGGCATTCAGCGTGCCGCCCAGCGAAGCAGAAGCGCTGTCATCTTCTTTCGTTTCGTTGCTGCTTCCACAACCGGAACAGCCTAGTATATAGCAAAGCACCATCAAACTGGCAAAGCGGGGTGTAATGGATTGGCGAGACATGGCCTGATTGGTTTAGATAGTCAGTAAATCAGTTAGTTGGCCAATGTACGGGGTCGGATCCGATTTCGGGTGCAGGTTTTGAGTAAGCGTACTTTGTGCCTGATTTTGAGGCTGATACTCAGGCCGACGCGAGCCGTTGGCTCAGAGATGGCTCGCTCACCAATGCATTGGCTAACCAAATCAGTCACTGGGCCGTTTCTGTAAATATGTCTTCATCGGTCAGCTCTGTCTAGGCCGAAAGGCATTAAAAAACGACGGATTGCCCATGCCTGGGCGATGCATACTGAGATGACGTTATGAATGAGACTACCATAAAAACAGCGGCCCGCCTTTTACTAGGAGGTGCGTTAGTAGTTGCCGGAGCAAGCCATCTAACCGTTGCCAGAAAGGCATTCAGAGCCCAGGTTCCGGATTGGGTTCCTCTGAAGAAAGATGATACCGTTGTGTATTCAGGTCTGGCCGAAATTGCCCTGGGCACTAGCCTGGTGCTGGCAAATGACGAACATAAAGAGGCTGTTGGTAAACTAGCCGCCACGTTCTTTACGGCCGTTTTTCCCGGTAATATTTCCCAGTACGTGAATAAACGAAGCGCTTTTGGGCTAACTACCGACACGAAACGTTTGGTACGGTTGTTTTTCCAGCCGGTACTTGTCTACTGGGCATTGAAGAGCACCGATAACGTGTAACCCACCGTACCTGAATCGGTTTGCGGTGAAAGGGTGCTGGGTCAATGCGCCTAGTCCGATTTGGATTCGATGATTGCTCTGATCGCCCGTTGCTTGTCTAGGGGCAATTCGGTAAAATTGGTAAGCGTCATCAGGTCTTTCAACGCTTGTAATTCAGCTTCCAGTGCATAGGCGTCGGCAGTTAGATACACCCGATAGGCTGGCTGGTGGCCCCGGTTATCATGCCGTAGGCTGTTTGAATCAAACCGACACTGTTCTCCGTTAATGTCAACAGTCATGTATTTCTGGCTGACAGAGGCAACCTGCGCTGTAAAAAGGGCTTTGTTCCAGTGTCGGATATTGCCGATGTAGCGGACGTATACAGTATCTCCTTTCTTCAGTGATGTCGGCATGCTAGGTATTGTTCGTTCTGCAATTATCTAACGTATTATTCACCAGGCTCGTTGGTAGTCAGCTTACTCAACAGGTTCAGGCAAGGATCTCCGTTCAATTGAGCGAAGTGCGTAGACGTTGCATTGTGGGGAGCATAAAAAAACGGACCAGCAGCGTGTTGGTCCGTTTTCTAGGTACGTTCTCTGAGCTACGTTAAGCTACCGGTGGCAGTACGGCACGGCGGCTTTTAATGACGAAGTATATCCCTACCAAAACGGCCGGAATACTGAGAATCTGCCCCATGTTGAGCGGTAATGTGTTTTCGAAGGCAACCTGATTCTCTTTCAGGTACTCGTAGAAGAACCGCAGACCGAATACCCAGATCAGGAAAATGCCGAGGAAAAGGCCGCGCGGCGTGTTTTCTTTCATGCGATTCCATAGGGCAAACAGAATGAAAAACAGCGTCAGGCACGACAATGATTCGTAGAGTTGGGCCGGATGACGGGGCACACCGACTGGGTATTCATTGTTGTACTTGAAAATAAATCCCCAGGGCATTGTGGTGGGCAGACCAACAATTTCGTGGTTCATCAGATTACCCATACGGATGCAGGCACCAGCCAGAGCAACCACGATCACAATGCGATCGGTTGTCCAGAGAAACGTTTGTCCGGTGAGACGACTTGATTTGCGACGCGAGTACAGCCAAAGGGCTGTCAGGATACCGATGGTGGCGCCGTGGCTGGCCAGCCCGCGGTAGGGCGGCATAATGACTTCCAGTGGGTTACGAAACAGAACTTCGGGTTCGTAGAATAGGTAGTGACCAATGCGGGCACCCAATACGGTAGAAACGACCATGAAGATCAGCAGGGCATCCAGATCTTCCTGAGGCTTGCGCTCTTTCCGGAAGATGTGGGTCATGATTTGCATACCGATCAGAAAACCGGCGGCGAAAAGAAGGCCGTACCAGCGAATTTCAAAAGGGCCGAAGTTGATGCCAAAAAGCGTAAACGCGTCGACGGCGAAGAGAACCGGATCGGCGTCCCAGAGGATATAAGAAAGCATTCGTATGAGAAGTGAGGAATCTAACAGGCTTTTTATTGTTATTGGCAAAGATAGACAGATTTCAATCCCTGATGCGGTTCGCTGCAACTGGTCACTTGTGCTGCCGGGTGCAATTTGCTACTTCTATGAAATATCTACTTATTGGTCTGGTACGGTTTTATCAGGGGGCTATTTCGCCTTTTTTTCCGAATGCCTGCCGTCATACGCCTACCTGTTCGCAGTATATGGTAGAAGCAATCCAAAAGCACGGAGCGATGCGCGGAGGCTGGCTGGGCCTGAAACGGATTGGCCGGTGTCATCCCTGGGGTACCCACGGCTATGATCCGGTTCCATAACCTCAACGTCTTCGGCACATTCCGGACGAGAAAGTGACGAATGAGACCCAGCAAAGATGCGGCGGCGGTCTGTTATAAACCAGAGTTCAGTACAATTAAGCATATGTTGAATATTACACCTGACAATAAACTCACCCGCCTGTTTGTCGTAGGAGATCGGGTTTTGATTAAGCCTAAATCGGCGAATGAACGTACTTCAACCGGGCTGTATCTGCCTCCCACCGTTCAGGAAAAGGAACAGGTTCAGTCTGGGTACGTTGTGAAGGTTGGCCCTGGTTACCCGATACCGACATCGAGCGACGATGAACCCTGGAAAGAAACCGAAGAACGGGTGAAATACATGCCTTTACAGGCGCAGGAGGGCGATTTGGCCATTTACCTGCAACGCAATGCCATTGAACTCGACTATGAAGGCACAACCTACGTGATCGTGCCGCAATCGTCAATCCTGCTACTCGAACGCTCAGAAAGTTTGTTCGATTAGCTCGTCAAGTACCAGAAAATAATCGTTATGATGAACTCGTCAATCCTGCTGATCAGCCTGCTCGGTGGGCTATTAAGTATAACAGCCCCCGGCGTAGCTCAGTCGCTCGAGTCAACAGTAGCCGCAAAGAAATGGCAGCGTCGTGTGCTGCTCATCTATGCGCGGGATGCCCAACATGCAGACCTGGCGGCTCAGAAACGCTTTCTGGCTGACCACAAAGCGGGATTGGCCGAGCGCGACTTTGACCAGCTTGTTGTGCTCGACGGTGATCTTTCAGACAGGGATTGGTCGTATCTGCGTGGTGGCGACCGGAAACTGGCACAGGGAGCTTCGTTTATGCTGTTTCTGATTGGTAAAGATGGTGGCGTAAAAGAGCGTTTCCCGGCTCCTGTTGCTGCCTCTGTGCTTTTCCGAACAGTAGATACCATGCCGATGCGCCAAAGCGAGATGCGGAAAAAGAACTGACCAGCCTATAAACTTAACAATTGACGGACAGCATCGGCGTAGGTGCTGCCAGTGATGATTTTCGTAGCTTTTTTATCCGTTAAGGTAAGCACGAACTTCCCGTCGAACTGCTTTTGGCACTCCCTGATTCGGTGGCTGTTCACGACGGCAGATCGACTTACCCGCACAAACGTATCGGGCAGGCGTTCGCTGAGGTTGGTCAGCGTGTATGATGTCAGGTATTTCTGGCCATCGGTTGTGGCTACGAAAACGTATTTCTCTTCGGCCTCGAAAAAGGCAATGTCGGTTAGGGGCAGAAGAATGATTTTTTCGCCGGTTTTCACCGATATTGAATATAGCTCTTTCTTGGGTTTCATCTGCTCCAGCAACCGTATCAGGTTATCCGTATATGGGTTCGCTGCATTTGGTAGCTGGCCAGCCGGTCGGTTCCCTACGAGGCCATGCAGTTTAGAGATTGATCGGTCGAGGCGCTCGGTTTCGATTGGTTTTAACAGGTAATCGACGGAATTTTCTTCGAAGGCCCGAATGGCGTACTGGTCGTAGGCAGTAGCGAAGATAACGAGCGGCATGTAGGAGAGTCGGGCCAGTAGCTCAAAGCCAGTTAGCAGCGGCATCTCGATGTCCAGAAAAATAAGGTCCGGTCGTTCTGTCTCCACCAGTGCGAGGCCTTCGGCTCCATTTCGTGCTTCGCCAATGATCGTAACTGTCTCTGCACGAGGAGCCAGTAGCCTGCGTAATCGGCTGATGGCCAGTGGCTCGTCGTCGATCAGGATCGTAGTCAGTGGGAAATTCATGCGATTTTAAGTTTGATGACAACCTGTTTGATTGGTTCGTTTTGAAGGCTTACAGCTGCTGCTTCCCCATATAACAGCCGTAATTTATCCTGAATGCTGCGCAGCCCGTAGCCGGCGCCCATGGTTTCAGGAAAAGCCGGGCCATTGTCGTGCACACAAAGTGTTAACCAGCCGTTGCGTTCGGTTATGTCAATGTTGATCAGGCCACCATCTGCCCGTTTAGCTACACCATGTTTAATGGCATTCTCAACCACGGGTTGCAAGAGAAACTGTGGAATCTGCGCCTGACTGATGGCTTCACTGATTGACGAAATGGTAAACGTTAAGCGATCACCAAACCGGACGGCTTCAACCTTCAGGTACGTCTGCACCATGTCCAGTTCCTCGGCAAGGCTACTAAAATGAGAGCCGTCACGCCCTGTTGTGTAGCGAAACAGCTTCGACAGGTGGAGTGTCATAGACTCGGCTTTGTCGGGATCTTCATGCACCAGACTGGCAATGCTATTCAGGGAATTGTAGAGAAAATGCGGATTGATCTTTGCCTGAAGTGCATCCAACTCAGCCCGTGTCTTCAGCTTTTCCATCGTCAGAAGTTGAAATTCCTGCTCAGATAGCTTTCGTGTCACCTGCCTCCCCTGGTTCAGCAGATACAATACGCAGTTGGCAACGAGAACATAAGAGATTGTGTAGATCCAACCCGGGGCATTATCATCACTATAATCGGGTCGTTGCCGAAGTTCAGTGACGGCGGCGTAGCCCAACCAGAAAAAACATAGCACGCTCACGGTTGTACAGGTGAGAACCGTTAAGGCAGATACCAGTGCATGTTTTGCCCAGAGTTTCCAACTCGTCTGGTCGAGCCAGCGATCAATAGTCCAGACCAGCAGAAACGTAGTTGCTCCGATCAGTATGTTTTGGGCAATCAGGAAGCGATACAGGGCGGCCATGACCTGATCTTTCGTGATCACGATCTGACCTGTAAAGTAGATGATGCTGCTGAACCCGTAAACGACCAGCGCACCCAGGATCATCCCGGTCAGCAGGCCCCAGCCCGGCTGTTTGAGCAGTGTTGCCAGCGTGATGGGTTCCGACCGGGCCGATAAAGGATCACGCTTTGCCGAGATTGACGAAAAATTCATCTTTGCTCCGGTCAGATTCGCACCGTCAATAGCAACGCCAGAGAGGTCGCTGAAACGTAGATCGGCGTTGCTCAGATCGGTGTTCGTAAAGTTCACGCCGGTGAGTGACGCAAAGCTGAGATCAGCTCCCTTCAGGATGGCCCCCTCAAAATTCGCCCTCGATAGGTCTGAGAAACTGAAATCAGCCCCGGTCAGGTCTAGGCCGCTAAAATCAAATTGGCCCAGATCCTGACCTTTCATTTTCAGGCCACTAACGCCGGTAGTACGCTGTATAAGTTGTTCGCGGGTCATAGTCGGTAACTGATTACCAATACGTACCTGAACTAAGGCCGCCTATGCTCGGGCGTATCGGTTGTTAAAATTACAGGTACGATCAGTCTCTTAACCATCAGTTTCCGACGAACTAGCCCTTTTTCGTGATGAACGCCAGCCATTCCCACTAAAAACATGCAGTTTCCATTGACCAGTCTGCTTGTAGGACTGCGTTAAACTAAATTAAATGGCTGGTAACCTACATGTTAGTGTGCTTGAGCTTCTTTAAATTGCCCCTGCCTATACAACGGCTACAAAAGTCACCCTGTCTATACCTGATGCGACGCCTGTATACGCTTGATTACGAGCTATTTGTAAAACTGGTTATTGGCTTTATGCTCGCGACCGTGATCGGTACGTTATTGCACGAAGCAGGGCACTGGTCAGTGATCAGTGCCCTGGGTGGCGAGGCCTCAATTCGGTACGGCTACACACGCATCGAAAAACAACCTGGTTACTGGCGCGAGACAAATGATACGCTGGCGGTATTGAAGAGGAAGTATGGTCATCAGCCAGTTATCGCCCACGATTCCCCCGAAAAGCAGTATCAGGAGTTGTTGAATAAACGGCGAAAGCTGATCGCCTTTCTCATTTCGCTTGGAGGCCCGGCCCAGACAATGCTGACAGGCTCGTTCGGCCTGCTGCTGCTCATGAAAAATCGCCGTTGGTGGATTGGCAAAACAAAGCTGACTCTGTCCGTATGGTTAGCTATTTTTACGGCGCTCTTTTGGCTACGGCAACCCGGAAACTTAGCGATGAGCCTCTTAGGAACTATTCGACGGGGTCACTTATCGGAAGGGGCGGATGATGAATCTAAACTATCACTCGCCCTACATCTCTGGCAGCCTACAATACTGATCGTAACGGGTCTGACGGGCTTAAGTGTCCTTGCCTACATCATTGTCGTTATTGTTCCGGCTAATCAGCGGGTTACGTTCTTGTTGGCCGGGTTAGTGGGCGGAATAGCAGGTTTTTGGTTTTGGTTAGTATGGGCCGGACCTGTATGGATGCCCTAGAATATGTACCGGATCGTACACCAGGGAATTTCTTCATGCACCATCCGCTCGAAAATCTCAATCATTTTGCCTTTGAGTTGGTGGTCATACCGGATATTCCAGCCACCAAACTGACTGCGCTTGTTTTCCTGCAAAGTGGGCGTCCAAAGCAGCTCTTCCGCTTTGGGGTTGATGGCCAGGTTGGTCTGATGCTGAGACTGGTTATGGGTCAGAAAGATAACTTCGCTTTTTAGCTGAGCTTTCACGTCAGGCCGCAGGGCAGCGTCGAGTTGGCGGAACAATTCCCGATAGTCATCGCGCCATTGCTGCTTCCCGTAAACGATCACGGGCGAAAAGTTGACATGTACTTCATAACCGGCATCGTAGAACTCATTAATCGCAGCTATCCGCTTCTCAATGCTGTCTGTCCGCACATCCACCAGTTTACTGATGTGAGCGGGCATGAGGCTCATGCGGATACGAATTTTCTGGTTGGGATTAAAAGCCAGCAAGTCCCGATTAACAAATTTGGTCGCGAACGTAGCTTTGGCCCGAGGGTGGTCACGGAAGAAGTCGAACACTTGCCGAACACCGTTGGTCAAGCTGTAATCGATAGAGATATCAGAGTTGCAGCCAATATCGTAGGTCCAGAACGTGGAATCGGTCTGGTTGGCCGGTTTAGGCCAGGCCAGGCTGTTTACGTGCGAATCAACTGTAGTCAAAATCTCGTCGACGTTTGTGAACAGCGTGATCGGATTGACTGGCTTGTGCCGGTCAACGTAGCAGTAGGCGCAACCGGCATAGCAGCCATTGGCCAGACTTGGTGCAATATAGTCTGAACTGCGGCCACTCCATTTGCAGGCCTGCGTCTTCAGTTTACCTAAAACCAGAACGTCTGATTTGACTTTGTAATGGGCTAATCCGAGATCTGGCAAGCGATTGTGCTGAGCGATTTGCAGTGCTTCTGCATTGGGATACTGAGCCAGAATTGCCTCTCCCTGTTCATTCATTGCATCGGCCGTGTAGAGAACAATAGAAGGCGTGAAGTCAGGCATAGTTGGTTGTTGAGTTGGTTATTGTAACAACGTGCCTGCTCACCGAAATGTTCCTGCTTATTTTTGTGTAAATACTTGTAAATCAATTGGTTGTGATATTGTTTTGGCACTGTTATTATGGGTAGTCCGGTCTGTTTATCGGTGGCCGCTGGTAGCACCTGTTGCCGAATATAAAGCCCGTTAAGCAACTTACTGCCCCTCACCAACGTACCTGCGAATACGGTGAAACCGTTATCCATAGTAGCGGGTTTTGTTTGTCAAACCCACCCAATCACTGTACTTTTGAGAATTTACGAGGATACAACCGGAGCGCACTAATTATGACACCAGCCGCCCATGAGTCATCGACCGAGCGGTCGCTGAACTTTATCGAGCAAATTATTGAGGAAGATATATCGGCAGGTTTGCACGATGGTCGCGTGTTGACACGGTTTCCACCCGAGCCAAACGGTTACCTGCACTTGGGCCACGCCAAATCGATCTGTTTGAACTTTGGCCTTGCCCAACGCTACGGCGGACAAACCAATCTGCGTTTTGATGATACCAATCCCGTTACCGAAGACACCGAATATGTGGATTCGATCAAGGCCGATGTGCGCTGGCTCGGCTTTGAATGGGCTGAAGAGCGTTACGCGTCGGACTACTTTGAGCAGCTCTATAACTTCGCTGAAACCCTGATTCAGAAGGGGCTGGCTTATGTAGACGAATCGACTGCCCAGGAAATAGCCGCCATGAAAGGGTCGCCAACGGTACCGGGGCAAAACAGCCCATACCGCGATCGAAGCGTTGAGGAGAACCTTTCGCTTTTCCGGCAAATGCGCGCAGGTACGTTCCCGGATGGCGCTAAGGTGCTACGCGCTAAAATCGACATGGCCTCGCCAAACATGCACTTCCGGGACCCGATCATTTACCGGATCAAGCACGCGCATCACCACCGCACGGGCGATACCTGGTGTATCTACCCGATGTATGATTTTGCGCACGGACAGTCGGACGCCATCGAGCAGATCACGCATTCGGTCTGTACCCTGGAGTTCATTCCACACCGCCCGTTGTATGAATGGTTTATTGAGCAACTAGCCATTTTCCCGTCAAAACAGTACGAGTTTGCGCGCCTGAATCTGACCTATACGGTGATGAGCAAGCGCAAGCTGAAGAAACTGGTTGAAGGCGGATTCGTGACTGGCTGGGACGACCCCAGAATGCCCACGCTGGCCGGAATTCGGCGCCGGGGCTATACAGCCGATAGCCTGCGCGAGTTTTGCGAGCGTATCGGGGTGGCCAAACGTGATAACCTGATCGATGTGGGTCTGCTGGAGTTCTGCATTCGCGAAGAACTGAATCGTACTACTGACCGGGTGATGGCTGTAGTGGATGATAAACCTATTAAGCTGGTTCTGACCAATTATCCGGAAGGTAAAGAAGAGACGCTGCACATCGAAAATAACCCGGAAGACGAAACGGCGGGTACGCGCGAGGTGCCATTCGGCCGGAAGGTATACGTTGAGCGTGACGACTTTATGGAGGTGCCTTCTAAAAAATATTTCCGGCTGGCTCCCGGTAAGATGGTCCGGCTCAAGGGCGCTTATATCGTACAGTGCGACGAGGTTATTAAAGACGAAACCGGCGAAGTAACAGAACTGCATTGCACGTACATTCCTGAAAGTAAAAGTGGGCAGGATACGTCGGGGCTAAACGTGAAGGGAACCATACACTGGGTGTCGGTAGCGCATGCTGTTCCAGCCGAGGTACGTCTGTATGACCGGTTGTTTGCGGTTGAAAATCCGGCCGTTGAAGAAAAAGAAATGGAGTCGGATGACGATAATGCATTTTTGTCGTTGCTGAATCCAACCTCACTGGTAACGGTGAAAGCGCTGGTCGAGCCAAATCTGGCCGATCGGGCTGTCGGAAGCCGGGTGCAGTTCATGCGGAAAGGGTACTTCACCGTTGATGCCGATTCAACCCCCGGCCACCTGGTTTTCAACCGGACTGTAACGCTTAAAGATGCCTGGGCGAAGGAGGTGAAAAAAGCATAGGCCAACCGCCCGCAAGTTAGTTTGTTGTATAAAAGCGCTGTAGGAATCATTTGTTGATGATTCCTACAGCGCTTTTATTTAGCCGTTCAACGGAAGAACTCTGCCCGTTCATCATTTTTTGCATACTGGTATACCCGTAGTTATTCATTTTTGTATCTTCCTGACGGTTAAACTATTGCCATCGATCGACGTCTTACCGATGAACCAATCAGCTGAGCTATGAACCGAATTGTTTACTTTTCATTCCGAGTGTTGTCTGTGCCCGTTTTGGCCGGTTTACTAAGTGGGTGCGCACCGACTCAATACATTCAGTTACAGCCTGTTTCGGGGCCCGTCTCGTCTGTTGGTGGCCGGTTAGTCACCAAAGCTGATGCCGACAGTGTTGAGGTGGTGGCTTCGTATGAGCGAGAAGACATGGAATATATTGCGCTGGATGTGGAGATCAAAAACCGCACATCAGCGCCACTGCTGATTGATCCAGCTACGTTTCAAGTGGAGTTACTGGATAGAAACCGCAAACCGTTGAACCTGCAGGGAGACGTTAGTTTTGCCCAGGCAGCTGACCCTGAGTATGAAGCCGGCCGGACGGAGTTCAGGATCAGGAAAGAAGAGCGTCGGCTAAAAACAGCTAAAATCCTGAATACTGTGCTCCTTGTGGCTGTGGTGGCCAGTGACATCACAACGTCGACCTCACGCAGCACAAACCGCGACTACAGTAGCTGGGCTAGCAACCGGATTTCGCACGACGTGGCGTACAATCTTATTCAAGCCAAACGTGTAATTGATCGGGGCGTCTTTGCTGACCGTATGCAACGATACCAGTTTGAAGGGTATCGATGGCAGGAACTGGCCATGAAACGGGCGCAGGTTAAGCCTGGAGAGTCGGTTCGTGGGTTTGTTTATCTTCCAAAAGTGAAGAAAGCAGCTTTTCTGAATGTACGTTATCCAACAGCCTCAGGTACGTCCATACAGCTTCTTTTTGAACAGACGCTGTCGAAATTCAAGCCGAGACAATAGACGAGATTGCGTTGAACGCACACGTGCCGCTGTTAGTGGTCTGTTCTTTCACTAACAGCGGCACGTGTGCGTTCAACGCAATCAGTATCCTCCGTTATATTTCCGGAGTGCCCATTCTGTGCCGGCGAGGGCCAGAATCAGGAAAAAGAGCCACCGCCAGTTGATCAGTTCATTCAATGACTCCGTGCTGCTCAGACGGGCAGGATTTTCACGCTTGGTCAGGTCATTCACCAGGCTGGCTGCACTGGCACCATTGCGGAATGTACCACCTGTTTGTGTTGCCAGTTGCCGTAACAGCCCGTGATCAGCCGTTGTATTCAGCGCTTCCAACTGCACATCTTTCACAATAAACTGACCGGATGACTGCTCGGTCCGGTTATTCATGGTGGCTGTTGCTTTATACCGGTACACGCCGTCGGGCAGGCGGCTTACATCAAATCGGCTGTTCGCCTCCGTTGGGGTATATGTAAAGGTGCGGGTTACATCACGTTCGTCAACAACGTCGAGCTTGATAGGCAGGTCATAAAGACGTTCGTAAATGTCGTTGTACAACTCTGTTTCAAAGGATACGGTTTCGCCCGCAACAAACTCATTTCGAATCGGGTATACCCGCAATTTGCGACGGTCTTCTTTCACCGAAATCAGTTGAAGTACTTTCTGAATCAATTCATCAACCACCTCCTGTTTGTCGGTGAGGGCGTACTCTTCCAGCCGCCACTGCCAGATACCTTCACCAAGCAACACCGCCGACTTACGGCTTCCGGTAGTATTCAGGGCCAGCATTGGCTTGGTGGTCTTCACCGTACCGATCTGCTGCCAGAGCACGGTTTCACTTCCGGGCAAGAGTTTGTATTCGCCATAGGGCGACGTCAGCGGCGGGAGTTTCTCGAGGAGGTCGAGCTTGGCGGGGTCTAGGTTTAGCTGTTTGAAACCGCTGTTAAAATAAGCCGTCGTTTTATCGACCTGATTAGGCGGCCCCAACACACTGATTACGGGGTTGATCGGGTTCAGCGCTGCCGTAGATGACTGAGCGCCAACAACAAACAGGGTAGGGGTATTCTGCGCCATGAGTTTGGCCACTGCTGCGTTGCCCAGATTGCTCAGATCGGGAAGCTGGTGAAGAATCAGCAGATCGTACGTCTTATCGATCGGTATGCTCGTTCCTTCGGCTGTCGTCAGCGTGCGAACATCTACTTCGTAATTTTGATTTTTCTCCAGAATAGCCCGAAGTGCTTTCAGGTCGGGGTGGGGAGCCAGTCCCAGCAATAGTACTTTCTCGCGCCCGTCTATCACTTCAATGTAAACATCTTGCCGGTTATTCGCCGTGCTGAATTCGCCGCCTTGAGGCAGTACCTCGACCGTAAGTCGCTGAACGCCTTTTTGGGTAGCCGATGTTTGAAAACTTACCTGAGCAAACGTTTCTTTTCGATCAAAACGAACCGTTTGCCGCGCCACCTCGCGCGAGCCCTGCCGGAGAACTACCGTTGCACTACGCCCCTGGAACCCATTGCTGACAATCTCGGCCTGAACCGGAAATGCATTGTTCAGGTACGCTACCCGGTTGGCAATAACTCCCTTTAAGGAAACGTCTTTTTTCGGAATCGTATCGCCTAGGCCAACCGTATGCACCGCAAACGGGTAGGAAGAAAACGTAGGAGAGAGTCCCTGATTGGTAATGCCATCGGATACGAGAATGACATCCGTTAAATGGCGTCCCTCATAATCCGATCGAATGCCAGCCAGCATCGACGACAGATCGGTTGTACGCTGCCGGAATGAAAGTTGAGTCAGATCGTTGGTTGCTGCCGTATCGGAAAGCGTACGTACGGCAACTTCGTAGCCCTTGTCGGTCAGTTGCTGACGAAGGGTATTCAGGAATGACAACGTCTGATTCAACGCCGGCCGTCCAGCTGCTGCCACAGACTCCGAATTGTCGATCGCCAAAACCACTTTCGGTGGCTCTGTACGGTTTTGCAGGCTGCGAATTAGCGGATTGAGCAACAGGAATGACACCAGGCTAACAACCACAAGCCGTAACAGGGCCAGTCCCCAGTTTAAACTGCGTCCCCAGCCGCCCGGAATCGAGTTACCCGGAAGCGGCTGATACATCGCCGCCGCGTATAGGGCACCAGCCAGCAAACAAACCGCTACCCACCAGGGAGAACTTTGAAAAATTAGAGACATAGAAAAGAGTCGTGAGTCAGAAGTAGTCGGTTGTCTGAAAAGTCAGTGTAGCGTTACTCGCATGGCAATGCAAGATACGTCAGCAACAATCCTACCGACTTTCAGCGCATACGACTATAACTGACTCGAGGCTGGTTTATGTCAACATCCCGCCGTCGACCTGCAGTACCTGACCCGTAATATAGCGGGAAAGATCAGACGCAAGGAACAGGCAGGCATCGGCAACTTCGTCTGGCTGTCCGCCCCGTTTAAGCGGAATTGACTGTTTCCACTCTTCGATAGCTTTTTCATTGAGTTCGCCCGTCATCTCTGTTTCAATGAAGCCGGGGGCAATCGCGTTTGAGCGGATATTGCGTGAACCCAGTTCAAGCGCTACCGATTTGGTGAAACCGATAATACCCGCCTTTGAAGCGGCATAGTTTGCCTGTCCAGCATTTCCGCGAAGCCCAACTACCGACGTCAGATTGATAATTGACCCTGATTTTGCCTTCATCATGGGCTTAATGGCCGCTTTAGTCAGATTGAAAACCGATTTCAGGTTAATCGTGATGACTGTGTCCCATTGTTCTTCGGTCATCCGCATGAGCAGACCATCGCGGGTAATGCCTGCGTTATTGATGAGAATATCGAGACGACCAAAATCGGCCAGAACCTGCGTAACCAGTTCTTCCGCTGCTTTGTGGTCAGATGCATCCGAGCGATACCCTTTGGCAGTGATACCAAACTGGGCTAATTCAGCTTCGAGGGCCTCTCCTTTTTCGACGCTTGACAAATAGGTGAAAGCTACATTAGCTCCTTCCTGCGCAAATCGAAGGGCAATAGCCCGACCGATTCCACGAGATGCGCCCGTAACAAGGGCGACTTTTCCAGTTACTAAATTCATGCAGGTATAAAAATTGAAACACGATGCTAAAAGTACACCATTGACGGATAAATTTAGCCTGCATGTGTGCTGTCTGTTATTTACGTTTCGTACCGGCTATTGAGCCAACCCGTTTGATTGTGGTGCCACTCTGAATAGTTTCCGCTACTGTGACCATCGTAAATTCATTCGCAGTGGTGAATTCGCCGTTGCCCGTGTAGGGCGCATCAAATGACTTGTTCAGCGCGTAAATCGTCTCCGTTTTTTTGTTGGTAATCGTAAACTTGTTGCCATTGAGCTGAGCAATAAGCTGTTCTTTAACCGTGCTGTTAAAGACAAAGTCCAGGATCACCTCATTCTCCAGCGTCGATTTGGAAACAGTCAGTATGGCGGTGCCAGGCTCCGGATTTCCTTCCAGGGTGGCAACCGTTGTGCGGGCCTGATACCCCAGATCATACGTACCTACCATCCGTTCGCGGGGATCAACGGGAACAATTACATCGGTGCCGCCAGATTTTTTGCAGGACGTGAAGCCTATCACTAGGCAAAACACAATAATAACGTACTTCATAAACAGGGATGTATAAAGGATACAGTAGAAAGGCGTTGATAACAAGTGAGCTCGAACAGGTAGTGAATCAAACGAACAGTTAGGTTCAAAACAGTGCCAGACTCGATGAATAAACGTTGATTTAAGGTAAAATGAGGTATTGCCGAAAAAATACCAATGACAGGCAGCCTGATGTCCTGATTAGTTTGTCGACAGAGCTTTTAACACATACTGCTCGTAGGGTGGTGTGGCGTAGATGACATAATTAGCCAGTGGGAACGCCTTGTATTGCCTGGGCATTGCCGAGGTTTTCGAAAGTCCCTGAAAATCATTGGTCGGTAAAACAGCCACATCGGCAGGCCTAAACTGGTTTCCGGTAGGCCAGATGCCATAATGCGCATGAAAAATGGGTACCACGTAATCGAAAGCCAGAACATTGCTGTGGGGGGGAAGCAACTGCGCCAGTCGGCGTATCGTTGCTATATCTGCCGGTTGAAGCAATGCCACCTGTTTATCGGCAGCAGGTCGTCTGCGTACCAGATTTTTGAGGTCAGCCAACGTAGGTAGGTCAGAACGAACGAGGTAAACGATCGGAACCTGAACCAGAAAGAGGCCTGCCACAAAGGCGAGGGTGATAGCGGTAGTTGGATGCCACCAGTTTGGCCGACTGCCGGGAGCTTTCGCCAGCAAGAGGAGTGCGCAGAATGAAGTGGCAAACGACCAGACCAAAACGAACCTGGGAGGCCACGTAAGCGCAACCGTCTGGAAGGCATCCTGCCCGAAATAAAATGAACTTTGAACGACGTTAAGTGCCGTTAACGTACCCACGCCCAACCCAAAGAGCAGCCACACACTGGCTCTGTAAGTCTTAGGCGCGTTTCGCAGCACCAGGTACAGGAAGAAGACAACGCCAAGCAGCAGGGCCAGCGATTGCCCGACCAGTACCGCCATTTGCCGGACAAAGGAAGTAGTAGCGCCTGATTGACTCAGAATGGCCAGCGTGTTTTTGAGGCGAGGCTCTCCGGCTTCATTTTTAATCGAGAGCCAAACCATGCCAATGACAAAAACCAGTGCCCAGCCACCAACCGAAAGCCAGAATGTACGCCTGCGGATCAATGGCCACAGGGAATTGTCTGTGGTCGCCCGGAGTGAGTTCAGTCCAAACCAGGCAACATAGATCAGTGAGGCCAAAATAGCACCGTCTTCTTTCACCAGCACAACGAGTGCGCCGGTTACCCACGGCCAGATTCGGCTGTTGCTGGTCAGGGCCAGGGCAAAAAGCAACGAAAAGGGGAGGTAAGAGAGTTCGGTATGCCAGCCTATGTTCGGATGGTCATTGAGCCATAGTGATATGGGGCCCAGTAAAACAGACGCAACGAACCCGTAACGTACCCAGGCAGGCATCGATGGGAGCAATTGCCGGGAAAGCCGTTCATTCACCAGGCCAAAGGCAAGCATCAGAAGCAGTACCTGAGACGCGAAAAGCCCGTATGCTCCTCCCAGTCTGATGAATGGAGCCCAGAGAAATACGGTATAATAGTTGTGAATACGGTGATGGTAGCTCCAGATATTGTCATACATGAATGGCCGGCCGTCCATCCAGCTTACTGCCATCTGGAGAAACGCATACATGTCGTTGAAACTATAATTGAGTGTATATAAGCGGGCCCATTTGAAGAGACAGAAAAAGGTAAGAAACCCTAAAATAGCTACGGTAGAACGGCGCATGGAGTAAATAAATGAAGGCGGAATTCAAAGGTCGACAAAACTTGGAGTAACTCAAATACATCGACCGTTGGCGGAAAGCTGCGTAATAAAGTGCGAGAATACGTCAGATTGCCCTTACTTTTGATCTTTTATTTATAGCCACATACAGGCCAATTCAAACTGATGTTATCAACTGACGATCAAATCGAGACCAAGGCGGGCGCGGTTCGCCAACAATGGATCAATCGTAATAAGTATTACTACAATAGCCTCACCCGTTTTTTGCAGTATAATATTCCGGCTGGTAAGTCGATTTTGGAGGTTGGCTGTGGTACGGGTTATTTACTCAATTCGCTCAAACCCAGCCGTGGTGTCGGCATCGACATCCGGGCTGATTTGCTGGAGTTCGCGAAAGCAACGTACCCAGATCTGACCTTCTATCAGCAGGACGCCAGCCAGCCCATCACCAGCGGCGAAACGTTTGACTATATCGTTCTCTCCGACACGATCGGTTATTTGAGCGATGTGCAACAGGTGTTCAGCCAACTGCACGATGCCTGCCACGCCGATACCCGGCTCATCATTACGTATCAGAATGCGCTCTGGTCGCCAGTATTGACTATGGCCGAATCGATTGGTTTGAAAATGCCCGAAAAACGGCAAAACTGGCTGGATCGGGGCGATATTGCTAACCTGCTGACAATTTCGGATTTCGATCTCATTCGCGCCGGCCGGCGGATGTTGATGCCCAGGTATGTTCCGTTACTGTCTGAATTCATGAATCGGTACATCGTAAACCTGCCTGGATTCAACCGCTTGGGCCTGTATACGTTTGTGGTGGCCCGTAGCCTTCGTCATGCTGTTCCTGTCACGGCCCCAAGCGTAACGGTGGTGGTGCCAGCGCGTAACGAAGCCGGCAATATCGAAGATATTGTTCGCCGAACACCACAAATGGGTTCTCGTACTGAACTGCTGTTTGTGGAAGGAAACTCCACCGACACAACCTGGGCAGAGATACAGCGCGTCTGCGCTACTTATACCGGCCCGCTGGAACTAAGTTGCATGCAACAGCCCGGAAAAGGGAAGGGCGACGCCGTGCGCAAAGGCTATAGCCACGCTACTGGTGATATTCTGATGATTCTGGACGCCGATATGACTGTTCCGCCCGAAGATCTGCCCAAGTT
Organism: Fibrella forsythiae; assembly: GCF_017353175.1. Lineage (GTDB taxonomy): Bacteria > Bacteroidota > Bacteroidia > Cytophagales > Spirosomataceae > Fibrella > Fibrella forsythiae. The sequence continues at coordinate 269,030 of NZ_JAFMYW010000001.1, forward strand.
CTACGAAGCCATTGCCAGTGGCCGTGGTGAATACATCAATGGCTCCCGATTGGTATACCCGATGGAAGACCAGGCGATGCGAACGCTGAACCTGATGGGCAATAAATTTTTCTCGATGGCTTTTTCGTGGCTGTTGAATCAACGCATCAAGGATACGCTTTGTGGCACCAAAGTGCTTACGCAGGCAAACTATAACCGCCTGGCAGCAGGCCGTGGCTACTTCGGGGAGTTTGATCCGTTCGGCGATTTTGACCTTATTTTCGGGTCGGCCAAACTGAACCTGAAATTCGTGGAAATCCCCATTCGCTACCGGGCACGTACCTACGGCGAAACAAATATTTCCCGGTTTAAACATGGCTGGCTGCTGCTGAAGATGACCTTCTTCGCCCTGAACAAAATCAAATTCGTATAGCAAAAAAGTCCTCCTGTGTAGTTCAGGAGGACTTTTTTGCTATACGAAAAAATCGGGATTGAAATTCATCAGAAAGGCTTCGTCAGTGGCGCGGGTCAAGGCGGTGTACAGCCAGCGGACGAATTCCTGATTGGTTTGCCCTTCTGGTAAATACCCCTGATCGATAAAAACGGCGCTCCACTGCCCGCCCTGCGCTTTGTGGGTTGTGAGTGCGTAGGCGAACTTCACCTGCAAGGCACTCAGGTACGGATCGCGGCGAATGGCTTCTGACCGTTCCTTTTTGTTGGTGATGTACATGTAATCCTGCGATACGCTTTCATACAGGGCTTTATTTTGCTCCTGGCTGAGCGATGGCGTTGAGGTATGAAGCGTATCGAGAATGATCTTAGCTTCGAAGTCGGGCTGATCTTCATAATCAACCAGGTGAAGCGTTACGGTGGCGAACCGGAAACCGTGCATCTCTTCCTGCCGCCGCACCTTCATCACTTCGGCAAACTCACCGTTGGCCAGAAAACCGGCGGGCGAATCATCGCCCAGGATCGTGTAATTGTTGCGGGCGATCATTAGCATATCGCCGGCATCCAGTTCCTCCTCGCAATTATCGATCATTCGGCGAATAAACTGGTTGTATTGAACCGCCATCTTGTTCGACCGGCACAAAATGGCGGTATTCTCGCGGCCATATTTGTTGTAGGCGTACCGAATGCCATCTTCCAGCTTGTTCAGCGGCATCTTGAACAAATCCTGGAAGGGTTTCGTCGTGATTCTGATCGACGGAGCCGGAGAAGATGTCTCGGGCGGTGTATCGCTCATCAGCCGCTCGAAATTGACGGGTGCGGGCTCCTGCGATGGGTTCAGTATCTCGTCGGATAGAAGTTGGCGCAGTTCGGTGGCATTGTACAGAATACCCGATTCAACGTCCTGACGCATCACCTCGGTTAATTCCTGTTCGTAGACCGTCATGTCGTATGAACGGGCCAAAAAGCCACGATCAAGCGCGGGGCTGCCATCACGGCCAACCGGCGGCAGCTGGGCGGTATCGCCCACGAGCATCAATTTGTTGCCGGGGTTTTCAAAAACGAATGAGATCAAATCACTGAGCAGCCCTTTACCGCCAAACTCGGCTTCGTCAGAAATCATCGAGGCTTCATCGACGATGAACAGCGTTTCTTCGTGGTAATTCTTCTGACGCTGAAACGATAACGTAGCTGAACCTTGCTCGGCTACCTGCCGGTAAATCTTTCGGTGAATCGTCTGGGCCGACTTCTTGGAATAGTTCGACATTACCTTCGCTGCCCGCCCCGTTGGGGCCAGTAACACCGATTTGTAGCCAAAACGAGGCAGTACTTTAATGAGCGTGCTGATGAGTGTGGTCTTACCGGTACCGGCATATCCGCGGAGTAAAAAACAATCCCGATAATGCTCGTAATCTTCGCGGGTGATGAATTCGCCAATCTTACTGAAGAAGGATAGCTGCCCTTCTGTTGGCTTATACGGAAACCGTTTGACTAAAAGCTGGGTCGCCGTTTGCGTTTCGTTCATAGCTCTAAGTTACAAAAAATAGGCCAGAAATAGAAGTGTGACGTACCCTTGTTGGTGCCTGAATAAGCCCATAATTCAGGCTTCAGCAGGGCAGAATTTATGGGAAAATCGAGCGCCAAAACTGAAAAATAAGTGTGTCGTTGCGTCGACGATTAAAAATGTATAGATTCACCTTCACGTTAACTCATTCATCCTCATGAATATCCGGCAAGTACTCCAGCGCAAAACCATTAATACAATTTATTCAGTTGCCCCCGACGAAACGGTATACGCAGCACTGGAACTTATGGCTGCCAAGAACATTGGCGCGGTGCTTGTGTTGGAGGGGGGCGATCTGGTCGGAATTTTCTCGGAACGTGACTATGCCCGCAAAGGGATTCTGCAGGGGCGGGCGTCGAAAGACACGTTGATTCGTGACGTGATGACGGCCAAACTGATCACGATCACCCCCGAACAGTCGCTGGAATCCTGCATGATTACCATGGCCGATAAACATATTCGCCACCTGCCAGTTCTCGATGGAGAAAAACTGGTGGGAATCATCTCGATCAATGACGTGGTGAACACGATCATTCACGAGCAAAAAGCGCGCATCAGTTCCTTGGAAAGCTATATCACCGGTAGCTCATACTAAGCCATTCATCCGGCCAGTTTGATTATCTTTGCCCCCCTGTTTTAACTCAGATAATCGGTCAGTGTCAGAAGGAACCTCTATCCATCACTCGCTGGTCACGGATGTGTATGGGCGGCGGTTGCGTGTGCGTGTCTGTGGCCTCTATCGGGAAGGCGATCGACTGTTGCTGGTCGGGCATCGGGGTTTGGGTACGTCAGGTACGTTCTGGTCGCCGCCGGGTGGGGGTATCGAATTTGGCGAAACGGCCCCTGTAGCGCTGCAGCGTGAGGTACGGGAAGAAACCGGCCTGATTGTTGAGGTTGGCCGGTTAGTCTGTGTTCACGATTTTGTTGCGCCGCCGTTACATGCCGTTGAATTGTTTTTCGAGATTCAACGGACCGGGGGGCAATTGATGGTTGGGTCAGACCCGGAGATGAACGTTGCCGATCAGCTCATACTGGATGTTCGGTTAATGACGTTCGAGCAGATAAAGGCGCTACCAGCCAACGACGTGCACAGCCTGTTTAGCCGGTGCCACTCGCTTGATGAGGTGTTTAGATTAGGCGGGTATATTAATTGATAAGAAAAATGGTTACACTATCCACACTTGCGCCTACGCTGTCGATTCGGCCCGAGGTCTTAACGCCCGGACAGGCCGCGAAGTCAGTCCTGTGCCTTGAAATGACACCTCAGCGTCTTCGCATCACGTTGCTTGACCCGCAACGGCGCATGGTATGGTTAGATGAATACGCACAGCCGTCGCTGTTAACTGAACAGCCGCTTCTGACGTACTTGCCGGCTATTTTTAAAGAGCATCCGTTGCTGAGCTACGACGAGTTTCAACACATTTGTGTGTCTGTTCTATCGCCCGCTTTCACGCTCATTCCTGTTCCGCTGTATCGGAAAGAATATGCCAGTAGCTACCTCTCACTAATGCGCGGTCACCAACCGCCACCAAATGAACTGGCGCACGCCTACGAGCATAAAGAGGGCTTTGTGTCGGTATTTGGCATTGATCGTGACGTAACCGAGTTCATGGGCGAGCAGTACCCCATGCAGCCATTCACCTATGCCCATCAGCATACTACACTGATTCAGGCTACCAGAGCGATTGATCGGGAGTTAACTAGTAAGGAAAACCTGTTCCTCTACTTCGAAGATGAGTACGTTACGGTCTTATTCCGTGATAACCATCAGTTGCGCTACTGCAACCGGTTCGGGTATAAACACGTGCAGGACCTGACCTATTACGTGCTCTATGTACTCGACGAACTGAGCGTTGATCCAGATGCGGTTGCTGCGTTTGTGTATGGCGAGTGTACACCGTTTGCTGAAAGCTACATTGCGTTGTCCCGCTTTGTGCCCACGATGCATGTAGGCCAGCTCCCGCCCGGCCTTAATCCATCGCCCGAGCTGGAGGAACTGCCCGAACACCGATATCTTGGGCTTCAGGGCTTATGTTTGCTGGGGTAATAGAACCTCATCAGACCCCGCAGCATCTATGTCCCGTATCGCGCTATTTCCAGGCTCATTTGATCCGTTCACCAAAGGTCACGAAGATATAGTACGTCGTGGCCTTCATTTGTTCGACGAAATAATTATTGGTATTGGTAAGAATGCCAACAAGCAACGCTATTTTACCCTCGATCAGATGACTGCCTGGATAGAGGGCACCTTCAGTGACGAGCCCGCTGTGCGCGTGGTTAGTTACGATGACCTGACCGCCAACGTAGCCCGCCAGTTAGGTGCCCGTTTTCTGTTACGTGGCCTGCGAAACACCACCGATTTTGAATACGAGAATGGTATTTCACAGGTAAACAGGTACGTCTACGAGGAAGTAGAAACCGTATTCCTGATTACTTCACCACATCTCGCTCCGATCAGTTCCAGCATCATCCGGGATCTGCACCGCTATGGTCAACCCGTCGATGCTTTTCTGCCCTATAAACTGATCCGTTAAAACAGAACCAGCTATCAGTTGCTCCGCTCGATGAAGAAGATAATACAGTGGCCGAGCAATTGATACCTGTTTACTGATTACTGTTCCCTGAAAAAAGCGCCGTTTGTAGTTTCCAGGTACGTTGCCAGGGGAATATCTTCCTGTTTCAGAAATCCCTGTTGCGCTAACTTGCCGTCAGCAACGAGTTCAACCACAGCAGCGATGGATCCCGCCGTTGTCCATGAAATGGCCCGCCACGATTGCCCGTCGATCATACGAGGGTGGTATGCCCGGTAAAATTCTTCGCGGGCCAGCTGTCCATTTCGCCAGCCTTCTACTACCGCATACACGTACACGACATCGTCCTGAACGGGCGGCTTGGCTTCGGTCAGGATCTTTTCGGTCAGTTCGCGCTGGTCTTTCAGAATCAGTTCATACAGCAGAAAACGCATCAGCTTACAGTGGCCCGGATAGCGAATCGTCTTGTAATTCAGCGTGTCGACCTTGCCTTCGTACGTCTCGCACAACGTACCCAGCCCGCCCGATGTGCTGAATGCTTCAAATTCCTGCCCTTCGATGTTTATGACTTCAATGCCGTCCAGGGCGGGTACCATCTTGCGCTGCCCGTTAGCAATCACCTCACAGTCGTTCAGGTACTCATTGATAACCCCTGCCGGTGACCACGTAAAGGAATAACCCAGTAACCCGTTCGGATAGCGGGGGAGTGCCCCCACACGTAACTCAATGTCGCGCAGGCGGTCGAACCGTTTGGCCAGGTCCGACCCAACAATGCCGATCAGGCCCGGAGCCAGGCCACACTGGGGTGCCATTACGCCCCTGGCTGTTTTGGCCATCTCCCGGATGGCGTCGGTCGTAGGTACGTCCTCCGTCAGATCGAAATAATGTATTCCCAACTCGTGCGCTATCCGGGCAATGGGTAAGTTCAGGTTATAGGGTAAACAGGAGACTACACCGTCGGCATGTTGAAGTGCCTGATACAGCGCAGCCGTGTCATGTACGCTTCCCAGCTGGACCGGAAACGGTACAGGTTGAGCTGGACTTTTTTGGTCAAATCCACTGACCATGAAGCGTTTATGAAGTAACAGGCCAACGAGTGAGCCTACTTTTCCTAAGCCAATGATAACAAGGTTTTGCATTGCGTATACCTGATTGATGAAGTAAATTGGTTGATACGCAAACCAGCAATAAAAAATCCACACGGCCAAATAACACGAAAAGCCCACCCATGAGGGTCGGCTTTTCGTGCATCTATTAGCGTAAAATAGTCTTCTTTTTCGCTGCTTAGTAGCAAAGCAGAAGACTGGAAACAGAAAACTGGTTATTATTTGGCCGAAACCTGACCACGCAGTGCACGTGGGATTTCGATGCTGGCTACTGGGTTAGCCGCTTCTTCCAGCATATCAATGCCATTCAGGACGATCTGACCAACCCGAACAACTTTACCCAGATCCAGTTTCGACACGTCTACGTCAATGTATTCAGGAATGTTGTCGACTGGGCCACGAACGCGAAGTTTCCGCATACGGGTAACCAGTTTACCACCTTTCTGCACACCCGGAGCCGTACCGTTCAGACGAACAGGAATAGCTACTTTCACTGGCTTATCCGTTACCAACAGGAAGTCGGCGTGGATCAGCGAGTCGTTGACCGGGTGGAATTGTGTTTCCTGCAAAATGGCGCGGTACTCTGCGCCTTCGATGTTCAGCGTAATGTCATAGACATCAGGCGAGAACACCAACGGACGGAATAGAATGGCAGGCACAGTGAAGTGAACCTGCTCCGGGCCACCGTAAAGCACACAGGGTACATTACCCTCGGCGCGAATGGCTTGTGATTCCGTCCGGCCGAGATTCGCTCGTTGATACCCTACAATCTCGATTTTTTTCATGATAGTAATTTAAATGAGTGAATTAGTGAATGGGCGAATGAGTGAATGTCTGGACTAGTGGTGTCGAAAGCACAAAGCGTTCTACCTTTTCTCTCGTCCGTTCATTCACTAACCGACGCGTCGGACCGTCACCCATTACTAATATCGTATAAAAAGTGAACTAATAGATTCGTGGTCACGGATACGGCCGATGGCTTTTGCGAATAACTCCGCAACCGACAGTACCCTGATTTTTGGATTTGGCTGACTCAGGGGCAGCGAATCCGAGATTACTAACTCCTCCAGCACTGAATTGGCAATGTTTTCGTGCGCTTTGCCCGACATGATCGGGTGCGTACAAATAGCCCGTACCGACTGTGCGCCCTTGTCGAGCAGAATCTGTGCTGCTTTGCAGAGGGTGCCGCCCGTATCAATGAGGTCATCGACCAGCACCACATTCATACCTTCAACATCACCGATTACCTGCATGGACGCAATTTCGTTGGCGCGTTTCCGGTGCTTGTCGCACAGTACGATTTCGGCGTTGAAATGCTTGGCAAACGTACGGGCGCGATTGGCGCCGCCCACGTCTGGCGAAGCGATGATGAGGTTTTCGAGGGCCAGACTTTTTATGTAAGGCACGAATACAGACGTGCCTTCCAGATGGTCGACGGGAAAGTCGAAGAAACCCTGGATCTGGCCGGCGTGTAAATCGATGGTCATGAGCCGGTCGGCACCGGCGGCGGCCAGCATATTGGCGACCAGCTTGGCGGCGATCGCCACACGGGGTTTGTCTTTCCGATCTTGTCGGGCGTAACCAAAATAGGGGATAACTACCGTAACATAGTGGGCTGATGCCCGGCGGGCGGCGTCGACCATGAGAAGTAGTTCCATCAGGTTGTCGCCCGGCGGTGGGGTAGACTGGATCAGGAACACATCGCAACCCCGAACCGACTCTTCAAAGCTGGGTGACATTTCGCCGTCGCTAAATCGGCGGCAGGTGTACCCGCCAAGGTCTTTTCCGTAATAATGCGCAATTTTTTCCGCGAGGTACGTGGATTGACTGCCTGAAAAGATTTTGACGGGATTAAACGAAGCCATGGAACGGTGCCTTAATTTCCCGCAAAAGTACGGATTTAATTGCAGGAAATCCAGCGAAATGACTACAAGGTTTTAAACAAGGTCGCCGAGCCCTGATAGCTTACGTTGCATGTCACCTATAGGCTGCTCCAATAAGTCGATTTCGCGTTTCTGCGCTGCAATCAGCTCATCTGGGTAATCGGGGTACGTACCCGATACAGGTTGCCACCTGACTGAACTGCCTGCATCTACTTGATTTGTACAGTTTGGTTGGAATGGCTGCCAGCCAGCCACTCGGTAACGGCTATCTCAAATACCTGAAATCGACGTACTGAACCTGACCAATTATCAACAAGTAGGCGAATTACAAGCTATGTATCAGCCATTTGCCCAAACCTACAGTCAGTTGCGAAATTTCCTGGCCAATGGATTTTACCAGCGAAAAATGGCTCTATTGACCAGCGAACTAGCCGACCTGCAGGCATTGCATCAGAATCTGCTGGCACAGCAGACCATGCAGAAATAGTTGATCGAACTAACCAGGCAGGTACGTGAGCGGCGCGACGGCTTCAGGTTGGCGCTGACTACGTTGCAAAGTGCGGCCTATTCCTGAAAAGCCAGATACGTGCTTTCCAGGAATAGCAAGCAACGTGTCGTGGCTGATGCCAAACTATGAAGAGCTATCTGTGAAAACCGGGCAGGAGTTGGGGCAGGTGGTGACCCATCAGTCGGTGGGCCGGTTCGACTTTATCGGCGATAGGCGATTTGGGCAGTATAATCTGGGTAAAGTAAACGTCGGGCAAGCGGTGCTGGTTAAACTCCCCAGCTATCCGTTTCAGGAATTCGGCTCGCTCCCAGGCCGAATCAGTGCCATTAGCCCCGTAGCCAGCGACACCGCCTCTCGCGCGCAGGTTGTGTTCCCGAATGGATTGGTAACGAACAATGGCCAGCGCCTTGCCGCCCGGAATGGCCTGGTTGCCACGGGTGATATTATTACCAACGACACGCGGCTGATTGAGAGACTGTTCTACGAGTTGCGTCGGCTGAAGGGAAGGTAATTGGTTGGTTGGTTAACTGGTTGTTCGTGCATCAACCAATTAACCAATCAGCCGGTTTATCTTCCCCGTTGCGGTTTCCGTAAACGCAGGTACGTTATACCAGGCTTTGGGCACCGCATACGTACCTGATGTAGTGCGGATTTCCTGTTGAATAGTGTCCCATTGTTCGGCGGTCAAGTCGGTGTTTTCCAAAAAGAGAACAACCCGTTGGCCAAGTCGTTCATCGGGAAGACCAGCTACGAAAAGCCGTGATGATACTCCCCAATCAGCTAGTCTGGCTTCAATCATGCGCTCAATGGCTTCGGGCTGGACTTTCACGCCCCCTGTATTGATAATTGAATCGGCCCGGCCAAGCAGTCGGAAACGTACCTGACCATTCGTTGAGTCGGGCTGAATCAGGTCAACCACGTCGTTTGTCTGAATGCGCTCGAAATTAGACGCCGCCGCCGTGATGTGCAGGCAGCCCCGCTCATCAGTACCCACCTCAACGCCGGGCAATACCTGAAAAAGCTCGGTTCGATCGGCTCCGTTTAGGCGGCGAATGGCAATGTGCGAAACGGTCTCGGTCATGCCGTACGTGCTGAAAACCGGTGCCTGGATCAGTTGAATAGCCTCTTCCAGCGCCGGGCTAGTAGCTGCGCCGCCCACCAGCATCGCTTTCATTCCATTCAAAATGGGCAGGGAAACTGGCTTCCCTGACAGATCAACGTCTGCCAGCATGGTTTGAAGCTGCAACGGCACGAATGCGGCGAAATCAAAGTGTGTAGTGGCCGGATTGAACGTACCCAGGGGGTTGGCCGAAGGGGCAACAATGGTCAGCTCAAGCCCGAGCACGGCACCCCGGACCAGCATCATTACGCCGGCAACGTACCCGGTGTTCAGACAAACCAGGGCTTTGTCGCCAGCCTGTAAGCCAAAAGTCTGCCCCGTCAGCCGGGCCGATGCCTCCATTTGCGAACGCGTCAGTTGAATGGGTTTGGGCGTCCCGGTTGAGCCTGAGGTATGCAATGTGAAAGATTGCTGCCCCGACTGCCATTCCAATAAAAATGGGTGAGTATCCATTTTACCCGTTCACCCGAATATCACCCGTAGCCTGGTTTACAGTAACAGTGTATGTTTTCAATGAATTTACGGCGGGGCCATTCTGAACGGCACCCGTTGTGCTGAAGGCCGACTGGTGCGCCGGGCAGTAGAACCGGTTGCTGGTTCCCTGAAAGACAAGGGTGTTTTTATCGTGCGTACACACAGCGGAGACCGCAACGAAGTCTCCCGCCAGCGTCTGGGCAACAATAACGCCTTGTTCTACCACGTACCCGCCTTTGGTCTGTAAATTACTGTATGGACTTTTCGCCCAGTTAACAGTAAAATCAACGCTGGCTGCCGGAGCCAAATCGCCTGTTTCTTTACCACAGGCAGATACACAATTTGTAAAGGCTATAAGGCCGATGCTGGTGCCGACGAGGCGCATAAAGTCGATGCGCGTTAGTGGAGTATCCGAGGATAAGTTGGTTGTATTTTCCATGAACTGGACATCAGGATGATGCCAAATGTAAGTACTTTTGTGGCACAATACCGTACCTGAACGGTCTGACTTTATCAGCAACGCTACCCCGACCATCGTCTCCGTCAAGCGATACAAACAATCCCCCAAACGGGTAGTTAACAAACAGTATGGAAGAAGCCAAAATAGTCAATCCGATTTCACCTGACAAAGTGACGGATCGGCCCGGATTGCTCGAATACGCCCACACCGCCGGCGGAGCAATTATCCGGCCGGAAGACAAAGGCAAAATTACCGGCCGCGCGGTTACGGCCATGCGCGAGCAGACTGATATGCAAATTGCACAACTGTATAAACAGATGCAACTACTGGCCGAACAGGCGACGGCTATCCGTAACCGAGTGGAGGTATCCGAGCGGATTTACAGTGCCCAGATGAGCTTTGAGCCGGTCATTGGCCATACCTACTATTTTTATCTCCGCAAAAACGGGTCTGATGCGCTCTCGATGATTGCTCCCAACGAATGGGGACGAAAGTTTCCTTTCGAGCGCTGTGTAGCCACTGTTCGCATGCTGGCCGATCATACCTGGGACGTTACCTATCACGAAGTACAATTCAGCGACTAAGTGGCTGATTGCCTGAGCAAATTAGCGCTGCGACTCACCAAGTGTAAACTGCAGGGCCTATTCGCTCAGTCACTCAGATGCTCAGTCGCTCATTTATCATATGAGCACATACAACTGGCAACCGATCCGCGAGTACCGCGAGATTAAGTTTGAGTTTTTTGAAGGAATCGCCAAGATTACCATCAATCGCCCCCATAAACGAAACGCATTCACCCCGCTGACAGTCAAAGAGATGTCAGAAGCGATGGAAATTGCCCGGCAGGAAGAAAGCGTTGGCGTAATTATTCTGACTGGTGAAGGCCCCGATGCCTTTTGCAGTGGCGGAGACCAGTCTGTGCGTGGTCACGGCGGGTACATTGGCGAAGATGCCGTTCCGCGCCTGAATGTCCTGGATCTGCAAATGCAGATTCGCCGTAGTTCCAAGCCGGTGGTGGCCATGGTAGCTGGGTACGCTATCGGCGGCGGGCACGTGCTACACGTTGTCTGTGATCTATCCATTGCAGCCGAAAATGCCCGCTTTGGACAGACAGGCCCCAACGTTGGTTCGTTTGATGGTGGTTTTGGTGCTTCCTATCTGGCGCGCATCGTTGGCCAGAAGAAAGCCCGTGAAATATGGTTCCTCTGCGATCAATACAATGCACAGGAGGCTCTCGATATGGGCCTGGTCAATAAAGTTGTGCCGTTAGACAAACTCGAAGAAACAACCGTTGCCTGGTGCCGGAAAATTCTCGAGAAAAGTCCAATTGCCCTACGGATGTTGAAAGCATCGTTCAACGCCGAACTCGACGGTCAGGCTGGCATTCAGCAATTGGCGGGCGATGCTACATTACTCTATTATTTGTCGGATGAAGCTAAAGAAGGGAAAAATGCCTTCCTCGAGAAGCGAAAACCCGATTTCAGTAAGTTTCCTAAGTTTCCCTAATTAACTGTGTTTACTGTTTTCAGTTCACCGTCTTCTGTTGCTCTGCTAAGAAAAAAAAGATTATCACTTAGCAGAGCAACAGAAGACGGTGAACTGAAAACAGTAAACAGTCTTTTTATGAAAGTTGACGTATTATGCATCGGTGCCCACCCCGACGATGTAGAAATGACGAGTGCCGGAACGGTATTATCGTTGATAGACCAGGGTAAAACGGTAGCTGTTGTTGATCTGACAAGAGGCGAATTGGGTACCCGGGGCACCCCGGAAATTCGACTTCAGGAGGCTGCCGAAGGAGCTAGGATCATGCAACTGTCTGACCGCCAGAACCTTGGCTTTAAAGATGGTTTTTTCCGGAATGATGAGGAACACCAACGAATGCTGATAGCCTGGATCCGTCATTATCAACCAGCCATCGTGCTGACAAATACGGTTGATGACAGGCATCCTGATCATGGCCGTGCTGCGCAACTGGTTACCGATGCCTGTTTCTACAGTGGACTTCGTCAAATCCAGACCATTGACCCGGTATCGGGCGAACCGCAGGCGGCGCACCGACCAGCCTTTGTCTACTATTTTATTCAGGATCGCTCCCTTACGCCTGACTTTGTGGTGGATATAACGCCCTATTGGGAGAAGAAGCTGGAGGCGATCAAAGCCTACAAAAGCCAGTTTTTTAACCCGGAAAGCACCGAACCACAGAGCTACATTTCTGGGGAACCGTTCATGAAATTTCTGGAGTCACGTACCCGTGACCAGGGCCACATGATAAATGTCGAATTTGGTGAAGGGTACATCAGTAAGCGAATGTTGGGAGTGACGAATCTATTCGACCTGATATAATCGTGTGAAGGAGGAAAGGAAAGCGTGAAAGTGGCATACGTTTGATAAAAATAAAGTCGAAGCCACCGTCACGTTTTCTCTCAGTTTCTTTCTTTCGCTAGGGAGATACCCGTTCGATCAACCACGTACCTGACTCAAGCCGATATCGGATACGATCATGCAGACGACTAGGCCGACCCTGCCAAAACTCAATTTTATCGGGCATAACCCGGTAGCCGCCCCAATGTGGCGGCCGTGGAATCGGCTTATTGTTGAACTGTTCGCTAAGTGCTTCCTGCTGTCTTTCAAGTACATCGCGGCCGGAAATTACTTCACTTTGGTGCGACACCCAGGCACCAAGCTGACTGCCTCGCGGGCGGCTATTGAAATACGCATCTGATTCTGATTCAGCTACTTTCTCAACAACTCCCTCAATTCTAACCTGTCGTTCCAATTCGGGCCAGAAAAAAGTAAGCGAAGCCACGGGATTTAAAGCGAGCGACGCAGCCTTTTGACTCTGATAGTTCGTATAGAAGGAGAAACCAGTTGTATCGATCCCTTTTACCAGAACAATGCGACCTTCCGGGCGACCCTCGGGGCTGATCGTTGCCAGGTGCATTGCATTGGGTTCGTGAACCCCCGCAGCAAGGGCAGAATCAAACCACTGCTGAAACTGAGCGAAAGGATCGGGCAAAACATCTGTTTGATCCAGACCGTTTAGCGTATATTCCTTACGCAGGTCGGCAATTCGGGTTGTCATATTTATGTAGGGAGAAGGGGCAAGAACCGGGACAAATGGGTAAAAGCCGCGTATTTTCATTACTTTTGCAAAAGTAATTGGTGCGTAACCAACATGACAAACGAAGAACAGCAAATCGACCGGCCAGAGGAAGTGAGCCAGCCTGACAACCAACTGCCGGAAACGACTATGGCGACCGATGAGGTCGCTTCAACGCCCGTATCGGAAACTGACGAAGCCCCTGTGCCTACGCCAGCCGAAGCCTCTGCGCCCGAACAGTCTGCCCCTGCGGTGACTGATGAGGAAGTAGACGAGTCGGTTGCCGAACAGCCTGCCGCCGACGTACCTGAGACGGAGCCTATGACAGATACCAGCGAAGTAGCCGGAACTGACCACCAGGAAGACGTAACAAAGACCGACGAGTCGACTGTTGTTACGAATGAGCCGGAAGAAGTCCCAGCTATCGACGAGCCCGTAGCAGAGGCAACGCCAACTGCCGATCCTGCTGAAGCGGGCCTTCCTGAAACCACGCCTGACGTAACTGAAGAGCCGGTCGCCGAAACGCCCTCAACGGCGGTTTCAGAGGCTACCTATGGTGAAACTGAGGCTGCTGAAGAGCTATCCGCCCAACCTGCTGTTGACTACAGTAATTATTCTAAACAGGAACTGGTTGATCTGCTCGATCAGACCCTGACTAGTCTGAAAGCCGAAACGGTGGCTCCTGGCCTGTTCCGGCAGTCAGATGATATATTAAAGCAAAGCAAGCCTGTGATGGATCAGTTGAAACGAACTGAACGTCAGGCCGCTCTTGCTAAATACATTGACGAAACAGGTTCGGAAGAAGGTTTTCAATTCCGTACCGATGATCTGGCTATTCGCTACGAAGACCTGTATAAGCAGATCAAATCGCAGAAGAATACCTATTTCCAAACGCTTGACAAAGCAAAGGATTCAAACTTCAACGCCAAAACGGATCTACTTCGCCGCCTGCGCGAACTAGTTGAATCGGACGAATCGAATGCCGGTGACGCTAAAACGAGTTGGAACGGGTTCAAGGCCATTCAGGACGAATGGAAAGCGGCTGGTAACATAAACTCGCCACATAACGCAACGCTTTGGGCAACGTATCATGCCCTCGTTGACCGCTATTACAGCAACCGGAATATCTACTTCGAGCTGAAAGAACTGGATCGTAAGAAAAACGCCACTCAGAAAGCGGAAGTAATCGATAAGGTTGAAGCGATGGTTAAAGCGTACGCTGATAAAGACGTAACGCGACAGACCATCGACGATGCCAATGCGTTGTTCGAAGAATATAAACACATCGGTCCTGCACCCAAGTCAGAGCAGGAAGTGTTATGGCAACGCATGAAAGTTGCCCTCGATGCCCTGTATGACAAGCGCCGTGGGCAGAATGAAGAGAACCGTAAAGAATCGTCGCAGCTCTATGAGGAGAAATCGAAGATCTACGAAGAGCTCATCCCGCTGACTTCATTTACCTCATCGGGTATCAACGACTGGAACGACAAGACCAAAGAGGTCATGGCTATTCAGGATCGGTGGAATGCGATTAAAGGCCCAATGCCTCGCGAAGAAGGCAAAGAACTCAGTAAGAAATTCTGGGCAGCCCTGAAAACTTTCTTCGCCAACAAAGGCGAGTTCTTCCGTCAGTTGGAAAGCAAGCGTGAAGAGAACCTGAAAGCTAAAATTGAACTTTGCGAACAGGTCGACGCTATTCTGGCTGCTGGTGACGAGTCTGCTGACGCAACGCAACGGGTTATCGAGTACCAAAAACAATGGAAAAACATTGGTCAGGTACCTGAAAAACAGAAAAATAGCATTTTTGAGCGTTTCAAAGCGGCTTGTGATGCCTTTTTCGATAAGAAGCGGAACCGGAGCCAGGATACTGACCGTGAATTTGAAGCGAATCTAAGCAAGAAAGAAGACCTGATTGCACGGATTGAAGCATCTGCCACGCAGAGCGCAGACCTGTCGCAATTGAACGCTTTCAAAGAGGAGTGGAACAGCATCGGGTTTGTACCGAAGAAAGACAAAGAACGAATCCAGAAAGGGTATATCGCTGCCATAAACGCACTGGTTAGGGCAAATGGCGCACTGTCGACAACGGAGAAAGAGCGTGCTATTCAGGATAACGAAGCCGAAGTGTCCCGTTTCGGTGGCCCTCGCGGTGATCGTGGGTCGCGTTCCGATGCACCGCGTAGTTCTCGTGAAGGTGGTACTCCCCGTGGTGGTGAAAACCGTGATCGTGGACCACGTCCGGGTGGCGACAACAATGCTCCTCGTCAGAATCGAGCACCTCGCGAAGGCGGTGGTTTCCGTGGCGGGCGTGATGGTGGTCGGGATAGCGGTGGCAACCGCGATAGCGGCGACTATGCAGCTTATCGCCGTAGCCCAGAAGGAAGCGGCAGTGAAACGCGCCGTCGTATCTCGTCGCTGGAAAACGACATTGCTACCTATCAAAATAACATCGAATTTTTTGCACGGTCGAAAAATGCTGATCAACTAAGGGCCGATATCGAGAAAAAAATTGCTGATGCCCAGCGTCAGATCGAGCAGCTCCGTAATCAGGAGTAAGAGAATCAGTGAGTTAGAAAAAAAGAGCAACTAAATCGAATTTAGTTGCTCTTTTTTTTGAGGGAAATGCTTGCAGAAACTGTCTTAAAGGCCTACTTTTGTACCACGATTCGCAGGAAGGGAAGCCCAATGCAGGTCGTAAAAGCCTCCATAGCTCAGCTGGTAGAGCAACTGACTTGTAATCAGTAGGTCGTTGGTTCGATCCCGACTGGGGGCTCTAAAAATCAAGCCGTTACGAAACATCGTAACGGCTTTTTTATTTGCCTCGCCCATATTCTCGCCCATACTGGGTAATTGCGAATGACAATCAGTGGCTAAGTTTTTCAACGAGGATTTCCAATAACCACTCGTCCCGCTGGGCGAGTATTAGGTCTTTATCGACTCCAATGCCCGCACAAATAAGCTCAAATGTCTCCTCATCATTGGGTGTGACGTTGCTATATATAATGTCTTCCACGTGCTCGATAGGTACGTTTGTTATCATAGCTAGTGTGTGCACATCTATATCACTATGGATGACAATAGGTTTGAGGAAAAGCCCTGTGTTGGTTAAATCGGTCGGTTCCATCGATTGACTAAAAATTCAATGTCGCATAAAAAAGCCCGAACGCAACACGTTCGGGCTTGGTCACTTATAGAGTACGGCTCCGTAGAGCTGATAAAGAAACGCAGCTAGCTGGCTTTTGGTTTCCGGCCCCGGTCCACCTGATTGGGTGCTACGTCTTTCAGCAGTTTGATACCCCATCGGGGCAGATCCAATATGTTCTCGGGCGGAAAATTACCGCGCAAAATCCGCATAGTGATCGTAGTTTGATTAATGCCGTACTTCCGTCCATACTCCCCATACGTGATCCACTCGTCAAGGTTATGGGTTACTCCCGCATATGTTAAGCTGGGGACTTTGTTTGTTCTGGGTTGTTTTTTCTGAATAGGTTGACTCTCCAGCGCCTTGACCAACCCAGCCTGCAAGTTGGCATTGGCCTTTTTGTTAAGTGTTTCCATCTGCTCAATCATCGCCTCCGACGGATGATATACCTGAGTGTTAGTGCCGAAGTCGGCAATCAGATTAACCAGCCCTTGTTCTTCCAGCGCCTGTAAGGTATCCAGTACCTGCTGATCGGGGTAGTAGCATTTATCCGCTATCTCCAAAAAGGTAGCCTGGTGACGGGGGGCAAAAAATAGGGTGCGCAGAATAAGCTGCTCAACGTCGGTTAATTCCTGTATGGTTTGCATGGTATCACAAAAGCTAAACCCTACCCGGTTAAGGGTAGGGCGGTAAGGTTATTTTATCTCTAAAAACACCGTTTCACCGGCTGTTTTGGCTGGTGGGTAGGCCCGGTACATGTCTCCGGTATCATCACAGACGTACATCCGGCCTTCGTAGGGGAGGGCTTTCAGGTACGTTTCGTGGGCGGTTCTGGCTTTGGTCGCCTCAATAACTTTGGCGTTCAGATTCTGCCACGTCGGGTTGAGCGTGTAATCATACTGGGTGCCCGATGGCTTCACGGTCATGGTGACACCATACCTTGTAATGCCTTCCTTTCCATACTGGCGAACCTCTTCCAGCGTGGCTACTTTAGCCGCATCTTTCAGGCATTTTGCCAGAAACTCCATACGCCCAGCCTCAGCCAGCATACTGATCGAGTCGCCACCGTCTTCGACCAGCTGGGTAACAAATTCCTGGGCAAACTCGGCCAGTTTCGTTTTGCTATCGGCCGTGGCTACCTGTTGGGGGATAAGAGCAAGTTTCATTGTAGATGTTGTTGTTAGGAGTTGGAAAAGTGGGGGCTGGTTAGGCCCCCTTTACACTACTTGACCGATTCGAGTACCTTCACCCGTTTGGCCTCAAAGTGGTTGATAGTGTCCAGCACCTCATCAACCTGTTCAGGGGAGGCCCATTCTCCCCCGTCTTGCCGAAGTACGTTGTAAAGCGTCTCCGTGATGATCTGGTAAAACCCGGCCTGATTTTCAGGACTCTGCGGGGACTCGTTCATGGTTGCCATACTCTATATGGTCTGTGTTCAACACCGTTGTTCAACAGTATAAAAATACAAACTGTGATGTAAAATCACAAATAAAAAGGCAACTATTTTACATAAAAGGTGATCGAGTTATGGCGGGGTAGTCATTACCGTTTAATCAAATATTTATGATTTCATAAATATTTATTGCAAAACACTTGGCGCATTTATGATTTCATAAGTACCTTTGATGCAAGCAAACGGGGAAACGATTCTCCACTTAAAACACACAAGACAATGACTACGTACACAATCACCAACGACCGTTACAGCAACACACCTGATGAAGTAACTTTTGACCAACTGATTGAACTGTGCCAGGATGCCGAATTTGATACGAACCTGATTGAGCGCGGTGGCAAGGTGTACGACAGCAAAGGCGAAGTAGTCGCTGAGAAAGTAGCTATGTTTGATGATAGCGAAACGCAGGCCATTTGCGAGTCGGCCACAAGTGAGACAGTTGTTCGGTTTGCGCCTAAGAATAGTTTCACTGCCAAGGTTCAGGATATGATGTACAACGGAGAAATCTGGGGCGTATATCAAGATGAGTCAGGTGTTGTTGCTCAGGATACAGAGGGCAATACGTACCCAGCCTTTGCCAACTGACTGCAAGATCAACCCCGTCTGATACGGGAATGGATAGCACCACGTCGGGACCTAATTAGTCTCGGTGCCGTTGCCAAGCGAATTGATTTGACACAACCTATGCTATCAATGTTTATCAGTGGCAAAACCGGCATGAGCGACGCTAAACTAAAGGCGCTCATTGTTGTATTTAGCGAACTAGGCTATAAAGCCTAATACTCTTGGTTTTTTTACACAGAAAAGCCCTTCTACCATAATAGAAGGGCTTTTTATTGATCGGGCGGAGGGAATTGAACCCCCGTCATCAGATCCAAATTCTGATATAATAGCCGCTATACGACGCCCGAATAAAAAACAGGGTAACAAACGTAGTGGGTATGTTATGCATCCAAAGCGAAGTAACCCACTACTACGACACCTGTTTGGTAGGGAATGCGGGTGTCGAACCCGCCAAGTCCTGCTCCCAAAGCAGGCGGCACACCCCGCGCCCTATTCCCTGTGAAACAAAAAAAAACCCCTCCGTTGCGGGAGGGGGCCTGTACTGAAAAGTCTTCAGTTACGTCAATACGCGCCCACCCCCGATGTGATCGGAGTTTGTTGGGGTTGCGGCTGACGTAGCGTTTTCATGCTGCAAGTATAGGACATGTTCTGGAATTTTCAGATGTATCCATACATTTTTTTTGTTCAACTATCCCAAGGGCCACCCTGAAAGAGGGCTAACTTGAGCAGAAGCTGGATTATGTTCAACACCCACTGCCAGCATTTTTCATGTGGTCTCAGCTGGCTAACAGGAGCGGCCTGATGCACTGTTATGTTAGTCGTGTAGTTGATTTGTACGATCGTGTTGTTTCGTACTTTTTTGGGCTTGCTAGAAGCAGGTTGTATAGAGGCGTTTTGTTTTGCCATTGGATTAGAAAAAAGTAATGAGTCAAAAGTAAAGGGTATAAGAGGCTGGTACTGACACCTCTTTTGATTGTAGAGGAATCTGAAATCCCCCGCAAATTCAGCCAATCGAGCGCGGGAAAACAGGTCATAACTGAGTCTTGAAACTCATCGCAATCTTGCCATTCTGGAAAGACTCTAAGGCAAACCTGCACCTGATTAAGCACAAAAAAACCCGCCAGCAGCGCCAGCGGGGTTTTTGATTTACTCAACGTTTTTATGAAAGCTCTTCTACTGCGGCGGCCAGAATGGTGTCGTGGCTTTTGACGAAAGGACTTCGTACGCCCGTTCCATACCGTGTTTAATTCGTTGCTTAATCGCTTCGGCCGAGGCGTCCATTGAACCGCCAAGTGATTCGGTTGGCTCTATCACCATAGATTTGAATGCCTTCACCGAACGGCCGTTCCGCATAGTTAAGGTATGACCGAAACCAGCCGCCTGCTGGGCAAAACTATTGTACTCCATAAACTGATCAATGTCGTTAGTGATCACCTCCGACAGTACAATATCAAGGGCACGATCACCGGTCTTCATCACTGGCCAGGTTGGGCTTGGATCGGTATCCAGATGAGCTAATTGCGTATTGATTGTCCAGATGCAGCACCCTTCGGGATCTTCCTGCGCATTGACAAATGATATAGCATCACCCAAAGGCGAGATATTCCGTATACCCCCATCTACCAGGTTGAACATGGTGATACCATCCCCCCCGGTAACGTTGGTACTCTTCCAGACCATAGGCATAGAAGCCGACGCTTTAACAAACTTGGCATACTCGCTGAGTGAGCTAAAATCCTTGTTTGTCTTAAAGTAGTACTGACTGTCATATAGCGACACAGCCCCGCAACCTGATGGCATGACAAGTGGATACTCGTTCAATAGAGACAGTAGCAGATCCTGCAAGGGTTGATTATCGGCTAATGCTTCTATGGTATTGGTACGGCCGATAATATCCGATATGATTGCCAAACGTCCTTTTTCGCTGAGCAGTTGCCAGATCAGCTTTGGCGTCAGACGGGGCTTTATCATGTTGTATACCTTTTTGAAGGATACTTTGGGTACACCGTTGACCTGATCGAGCAGTTCTGACGTGTAAATCATGCCCGCCCCATTCTGAGCTACCTGTTCCCATAACGCTTCAAGGCGATCCTGAGCATCCATGGCCGTTAGTAACCCTTGTAATGCACCGGTGCTGATGCCAACGGTATAATCCCACTTGATACCAGCGTCTTTTAAAACGCGTAATGCACCTACCTGAAATGCTCCTTTAAAGGCTCCTCCACTTAAAACCAGTATGTTTTTCATCTTAGATTCCAGCGCGTTGAGCAATGACGAGTAACATAAATTTCAGCATCAAATAGCGCAGAAACTGCTGGCGCCGTTCCGTCGAGGGTGCTACACCCATTTCCGTGAGGTTGGTCCGGGTCAGTTGCTGGTAGAAAAATATCTCCCGTACTGCACCTGGTGCTGTGGCCTCAACCAGATCACCCGTCGCCGGGTCTACCCAGCTGTCGCGGGTCGATTTAGGGGCCATCGTGTAGGGAGCAAAGCGTTGTTTCTGTAGTGCTTTCGCATCCTCACTCAGCGTCTGGTCCTGATCGATCCAGTCGGTCATCAGCGTTTCCCCGTCCTCTGCGTAATACTTGATCCGGGCCTGCACGATCATTTCGAGGTCGTTCTCTTCGACGACCGACAGGAGTTCAACTTTCCGGTTATCGCTGATCGCTACTTCAATCCCTACGATCCGTCCAGTTTCAACTACGGCCGTCAGTTCCGGCACTTCGGGCACCGCAGGTACGTACGGGCTGCCCGGTACGCCCTGTACGCCCGGCTGGCCAGGTACGGGTGGAATGTAGGGCGTTAGCTCGTTTCCGTCTGCATCGTAGGTCGGCTGAACGGCGTCTTTCGGCTCTACGGCAGGCTGTGGCGGAACTTCGGCAACGGCCTCGATGGCTGGTTTGGCGGGCTGGTAAGCCTGCGTAATCACTACTACGGTCTCGTATTTCAGACCGTCACGGTTCACGAACGTCATGGGTTAATTAGAATAGAGTTGGAGGTAAGAGTTAGTCAGCGTACGGGGATAGTATGTAGAGCGGCTTATGTAGTAGCGCCCTCCGCCTGTATTGAATCGAACAGTAGTGATTCCCGTTGGCACAGCGCCTGTAGAACCTGTGCCGGTTATACTGGAGCCATTGAAAGACGTCCTGTAATTGTTAGCTTGATAGCTCAGGGTAAAATTCAAGTTACCTGTACCCACCCCGCTTTGAGTATTGCTAGAACTAGTACCACTACCCGCACTAAAGCCAAACATCAGTATAGTATTCGAGGGATTTCGCTGAATCACCATGCGATTAGTACCATTACTGTTGTCGTCGACAGACAATATGCGGAGGTCAACGTTTGGCGTATCTGTCGTGTTCCGTTGTACGAATGTACCTTGATTGGGGTTGTACCATCCAGCAGTAGGTATAGACATTAGATCAGGTGAGCGAGTTACACTACCCCCCAGCGTATATATCCAACTGGTTGGAAACGCCCCCGCCTCCAACTGCATACAATCTATGTCATAGTAGCTGGCGCCATCCCCATCGTAGACAACTTCGCCGTACGTGTTGAGGGTCGCGGTCGCTGAATTGGACAGATTGATACCCAATTGATGTGTCGTTCCTGCCGAAGTGTAGGTCGCCGTAACCGATACACGCCACCAGCCACCGCCCCAGTCGACGACATTGGTAGTCATGGTAGGTACGTCGCCTGAACCTGTTACCGCTGTCTGGGTAATTACCCCTGTTGTCATATCGAAGATCACAGACGCATAGCTCATGATCGTGTTTCGATTCACCCGTATATTGGCGTAGCGCCTGGTCCCAGCTTTAACCAGAACTGAACCAGTGACTGTTGATATAGAAGCGGTCGTAGCAGTTTGGTAGACCGTATGAGAGGCCGATGACATGGCGTTCTCAATTAGTCTGTAGCTCCCAAGACCTGCCCGCTTTGAGGCGGCACCGGCACTGGTGATTCCTGCGTTAAGTTGCGTCCATGCACCGTTAGAAGGATCGCCAGAGTAGTTGAGGTAGTTGGTACGCGATTCTTCGATCAGGATGCCCCGGTTGACTGTCGTTGTACGCGTGCCCTGTACGGTAGCGGTTGTTGTAGCTACGTACGGGAATAAGCCAGAGCCTTCCCATAGCTGCATACCCCAGTAATAAACGCCTGACGTGCCATCGCCAAGAACAGGAGAAGTATTACTACCACAGATGTATGAAATCGTTATCTGTGTTTCTGAATTAGAATAGATGCGGGCCGAACAGCGATACCAGCCATTGCCGACGGATGTAATCGTAGCGTAGGGCACCATTCCAGTGGTGCCGCCCGTAATTGTACCTGTCGACAAATCAAAGCCAACCGAACCAAAAGAAGGAACGAAGTTGGTCCGATCGAATAAAATCGTTACGGAGTTTACACCTGCTGCTTTCGCATAAAATACGGTAGTGTAATAGGTTGACGCATTACCGCTAAAGGTCCTGATGATTGTATGCCTAGTCGTTGTCGCCGTTCTAGCTACAAGGTCAGCGGTCGTTTGTCCATCAGGTGCAATTGCGACGTTTGGCGTGACAGTTACCTCCGTTTTTGACCACGCCGCATTGCTCAAATCCTCACTCTGAGTCCATAGGTTTTGCCCTGTGTACGCGTAACTGGCCGGGTCTGACTCGAACCTGGGTACGTTGTTGGCAACCGTCTCAATCTGACCTTGATTGTTAACTCGTGTTCCGTTTGCGCCAGTGTACGCAACGCGCGGGTCTAACGTACCTGTTGTAAAATCGAGGTTCAGGTTCGGCGCATACTGGCTCTGTTGTGCGCGAAAAAACGCTGACTGCTGCCCCAGGCAACTAGCCGAGAGCAGTAGGAGAAAGAGTAACTTTTTCATCTAGCGGAAGTCGTTGGTCAGGATGGCATTGTAGTTGGTGCCGTCGTAGAAAAAGGTCACGATATCAACACCATTCGCTGTAGTGGTCAGTGTAGGCACCACACCGCCTGGCCACTTTGTATTAGCTGGCCATGTAGTGATCGTACGAGAACCTGTTGCGTCCTGAATGATTTTTAACGTATAAAAAGAGCCTGCAACCGGATTGGCAATGGCAAGGGTTCTACCTGTTGCCCCAATCGTCCATATGGCATTACCGCCTGAATTGGCATCCAGCGTTGTGGTAGCCGCATCGGTCAGTGTTTGTACAACAGTAGCTATAGTGTTGACCCTAGCTGATCCATTGACTTGAAGGTTGGTAACGCCGTCGTCTGTGATCTTATTTATTATCCAGCGCGGTACTGACGTAGTAAATACATTGTTTAAGTTACCGGCTCCATTAAGCACATCATTTCCAAGTGCGATGACATTACTTATTGTTCCAGTCTGATTTCTACCAGCACTAGCACCGATTAGAACGTTATTGCTTGCACTTGTAACACTTGAATTAAAACCAGCAGCATGACCAAGAAAGACGTTGTTTCCACCACTAGTAAGATATTGTCCTGCACTAGTGCCCATTGCTATATTGCTATTAGCAGTCGTAGTTACTGTTAATGCTCCTACACCTATACCAATATTAGCTGTGCCTGTTAATGTACGGTTTAAAGCTCCTCCTAATGATACATTGTTAGTACCATACATATAAAGTGCCGCAACACCACCGATTCTAAACTGACCATTACCAGAAGCATCACTAGCAGCTACATTTACATTGGCAGATGAATAAATACTCCCTGTAACTTGTAATCTATCTGTAGTATTATCAGTGTACGTACCACCGTTTTGCAGGATTAGGTTGCCAGTAGTGGGAGCAAATAGCCCCATCTTATTTGCCGTTAGAGCAAAATAAAATCCTAAGCCTTGACTTGTAGTATTGGTTGAAATACGCATTTCACCAGCACCACTTGTAGTAGAAAGAATATCACTACCACCTAATCGTATACCGTTAAAATAACTGTTACCCGCAGCAACATATAATGACCATAAGTTGCCAGCACTAACATTCGTACCGGGAACAGGTGGGCCAGCTATGTACTGATTAATAAGGTTCGTGTAAGTAACACCTGTATTGGTAGCAGTAAATGTTGGTATTCCTAGTCCATGACTAACTATAGTTGCAACAGTACCAGAAGCAGCAGTCGAAGCATCATTATTAGTATAAGCAACAAATCTTCCTTGTGCGCCAGTTGAACTTATAGTTCCACCGCCAATATTTGTGTTACCTGTAGCTTGGAATACACTTGCTTGTAATGTACTTCCACTTATTGTATTAGATGATGTAAAAGCACCTGTAGCATTCATAGAACCATCACTAGCAATGGTTAACCTATCAGCTACGCCACCTGTACCAAAACTTAATGAGCCACTACCACCAAAAGCATTAACAGAAAGTTTAGCTCCTTCTGTGGTACTTGTTGTATAACCAATGTTTCCAACAGTAGCACCATCACCACCTCTTGCAAAATTAATTGTACCTGCGGCAGTACTACTACCAAATACTGTATTCCTATTCGGAATTGTTACATCACCACCTAAGTAGGTTTTACCAGCATTATATAATCCCCAACTGCGTGTAATTGTCTGATTTGTACCAGCTATAGGGTCGCCAGCTATATATACAGTAGTTGCGTTAGTGGTTGTAACACCTGTATTTGTAGCTGATAAAGTAGGCTGTCCAAAGTAATGTCCAGAAGCTAAAGCTGCTGTACCGTTTTGTGCAGTAGTAATATCTGTTCCTGTATAACTAGGAATAGATAGCTTGCTGCCCAATGAACCAGTATAACTAACGGATACATTGTCAAGTGCTATTGATCTGGCAGAAAAAATATTATTGGTAGATATTCCACCATTAATAACCCATCCACTACCGACACTTTTTACTAGACTACCATCACCAAGATTAAGTGTGCCTGTTGTACCATTACCTACTGTCAGCGCACCTGTAAACGTACCATTGCCAGCCACACCAAACGAGGTGACTCCGCTGATCGTACCACCGTTAATAACTGGATTCGTCAACGTCTTACTCAACAGCGTCTGCGCTCCATTCAGCGTTACGTAGTTACTTAGGTCCTGATCACCTGTGTTCGTGCCAGTAATATTAGCCAGCTTCGTAGCTTCCGTCGTTGAGAATAAACGATAACCGTTTACGCGACGAACGAAGATGCCGACGGTATCACTGATATTGAGTTTCAGTGCCCAGCCGGTTCCGGTCGGTGTGCCATTGATGATCGGATCAGTCAGCTGCTTATTGAGCAGGTTCTGAGCGCCGTTGGTCGTAACCACCGTGTTAGGGAAACGAGCAACATCGAACGTACCTGACGTTACCTGGCTGGCGTTGATCGGCCCTGTTGAGGTGGCTGGTGCTGAACGGGTTAATTCCTGACCCATCGCCAGACCAGGCAGCAGAAAGAGGAATAAAAGCGCGCGCGTGATTGTGTTCATGATTACTGTTGTAGGATTTTCACAACGCGTACGGTGGACGCAGTACCGTTGACAGTGATAGATGGGTAAGGGGTCAGCTTTCCACTAGTCGGATCGGTTCGGGCCAAGAACCGGCGCTGATCACCCGTGGCCAGACTATAGGTTACCCCCGCATAGGTCATGCTGGCCGTGCCGGTACCGACGTTCTCAATCAGCAAATCGATCACGCTGGTGGTCGTAATGGTGGCCGAGGTGGTGTAATCGACGATCAGGGGCTGAACCGTGCCGAAGGTGGCAGTCGTTGAGGTGCTTACCGTGCTGGAGCCGGTCGAGGGGATCGTGGCCAGGTACGTATTGATGGCCGACGTTACCGTATTGCCATAGGCCACACCCGCCGCGTTGAGCAGCTGATCAGGGCGGTAGTAGACCGAGGCCGAACCCACCGCCACTTCGATCACATTGCGGAAACTACGGATAGAGACCTGCGAGGTTGGGTAGGAGGTTGGTGCTGCCCCGAGGGAATCGGCAATGACCACCTGGTCATTGACCCGGTAGAGCCTGACGGCTTTTGGTTGAACCGGCTGGGCGAAGCTGGTTAAGCCAGCAAGCATACAGAGTAAAAATAGGTACGTTCTCATTGTTAGGAGAGATTGGGGTTGGTGAAAGCCTTAGAAGCCGGGGCTGGGGTTGTTCGATTGGTTATACAGCACCTGATTGGTGGAGCCTCCGCTGAAATTCAGGTACGTGGCCTCGTAGAAATCTCCGTCTCCGTTGGTCCGTTTCTCCTGGAAGTGGCGGAGGTAGAAAAGCCGGTTGTTGGACGATCCGTTATCCAGTACGATGGTACAGCGCCCACCTGTCTGGTCATTGGGAATGCCTTCGTTGCCCATATAGCCATCCGTGAATACGTTGCTATTTGCATTATTGAAGTAATGCAGGGCTTCCTTGGTGGCGACGCCGATGAATTCACACTTCCTGAATTCGTTGCCCGAGGTGCGGACTAGTGTGTTGCCCTGGTTAGACTTGAACGTCACGTCGTAGAAACTGTGGCTTCCGCCTTCGGTGAGGTTATACCCCCGCCCGGTGCAACGCACGTAGCCCCCCGACACCTTGACACGCTTGGGGCCAAAGGCGGCACCGTGGTTGCCATCGGTAAATGAGTATCCTGCAAAATTTGCGGTATAGCCTGTCTCGTAATCTGCCTTGCAGTCGGTGAACTCCACGTCACTGGTACCCACCGCTTCGAAGGCGGCGAAATAAGGATTCGTTACCTGACAGCGAATCACCTTGTTGTTTCGCCCGGCCCCATCGGCGGAAAAAAACATACCCCCATCGGTGGCTACGCCTGGTGATTTGACGCCTGCGGCTCCCAGGTTTCTAGCCCGGCAGTCAATGACAACGATGTTGCTGTACCGTGGCGTGGCATCCGTATCAAATACCTCTTGGTTGTGCACCTCGAAGAAGAACCGCTTCACGTTTTCACCCACACAGTTGCGAACCGTCACGTTGGTACGGGTACCGTACCCTCCCCATCCGACGCAGACCAGTGCGATCGCATTCTGATGAATATTCGGGGTTGTGAAATAGCAGTCCTGAATCGTCAGCCCATCGATGGATGGACACACCCCTCCCCGCGCTGCCACTAGCCCGTAACCACCCCCATCGCCCGAACTGGCAGGCAGGAGGCAGTTGAAGCGGAAACCGTGAATAGTGACGTTGGAGAGCGTACCTCGCAGATCCAGCATGATGCCCTGCTCACCGTTGTTCCAGCTGGTCAGGGTCACGTCCATGTCGAAGGCTATAATCTGAAGCTTGGCCTTATTGTTGACCACGAGCGTCTGATTGATGCTCAGACTGGAGCCGCCCACGTAGAGGACCGGCTTGGTACAGTTAGCAATGGCCGCATTCAGCTCAGCGGCCGTCGTGGGGAAGATGACGTCGAAAAACGGATTGGAAGAGCCTCCACTACCCGCAGGCCCGGCTGGCCCTTGCGGCCCGGTATCGCCTTTATCCCCTTTAGGGCCTACGGAAATCGGAAAATCTTTCAGAGTGGAGCCTGTAACCAGTCGGTATTTGGGCGTACCGTTGACCTCGACAATTTTGTCGACCTTGATGGTCTGGGCCGGGGCAGTGAGGGCCAGTAAGGCCAGTAGAAGGAACGTAAGCTGTTTCATGTTAGGATTGAAAAATTAGGACGTTGGGCTTTTCAACATCTAAGAATAAGCGACAGAATTGAATGTTTTATGGACTTCATTATGAAGTCCTTCTAGCCCCAAAGATATTCAAAATCAGCTTGATTCGTAGGCCGATTCTAACCGCCGTGAACGCATTAAGTGAAGCAGATCAATTCAAGATAAAGCGGGTATAAGCCAGGTAAATAAGAGAAAGACACTTACCGGCTAGTCAATTCGTGAAATAAGTATAGGAAGAGTGACTTGTAAGGTGGTTATTTGCTAGAAGCACACCTTAAGTTCTTAGCCTTATGCCCTCAGAAATTGGAAAGTATAGTTTTGGCCAAAAGCTTAAAGAGCTTGATCTAGTTTCTTATATTGATTCTTTAAGGGACTATAAAGAGAAATTGCCCGGTGCTATCAAACTCGAAAGTGGAATTCCAATTTTTATAGATACGAATGTATTGTTGCGATATTATGAGACTTCATTCTTTAAGAGAAGAAGTTTATTTGATTTTTTTGAGACGAATAAGGAATCTATCATATTAACAAATCAAGTTCAAAAAGAATTTGTCAAAAATAGAGAAAACGTTATTGAAGGATTTTTTAACGAGACCTTGAAAAGTTTAGGTAAGTCTTATAAAGAATCGATAGCAAATTCTATACAACAATATTACAATAAAAATAAAAAGCTTTTCGATGATCTTCCAAAATTTGACAAGAAGATTCAGAAATTACAAGATGATGCTGATAAGTTACAAGATACTTTAGAAAAAGAGATAAATAGTTTAAACGATAAAATTGATTCTGCTAAGAATAATGACAGGCTTCTGTCGTTAACTCGAGAAATGCAGCTTTTAGATCCGCTTCCCGAATCCGACATAACTTTCTTAAAAACGGAATTTGATAACCTTAAAAAAAATATTGATCCTAATAATATTAAGAATGAAGCAACAAGACCACAAGTAGCTTTCCCCGGTTTAGGTGACATAACAAAGAAGCCGAAAAATCCATATGGCGATTATTTGTTGTTTCATGAAATGGTGTTGTGCATAAGGGCGAATGATAAAGATGCCATCTTTTTGACTTATGATTCTACTAAGAATGATTGGTTAAAAGAAGACAAAGAGCCCCATAGTCATTATGTACAAATAGTCTTTTTGGCAACAGGTCACAACCTATTTATAATTGACGCAGAGAGATTCTTTGATAGTTATTTGAAAGAGCATTTTAATTCTCTTATTGTAAAAAAAGAATATTATTCTCAGCAATCAAATGAAGAGGTAGATTTTATATATGAATTTATTGGTTTTGAAAGGTATGCAAGATCAATTGGTGAATTTATTGGTATGGATAATTTTGGTACTGTTCCACTTATAATACTTATAGGTGCGTTTATTGAAAGAGGTTTTTTATCACAGCAATTCATGATAGAATACAAAACTCTTGCGCATTTCAGGAATTTATTTTTACACTCAAATGACAGAGTAATGATTGATTCAATGTCCCATGAACATATTTTAGAGCTTTTGGAAAGATTAAGGGCAGCAGTTGATATGCTTGAACATATATATAAAAATATATAAATAATTTGTGTGGAATGTATGAGACAAACCATAGAGCGAAAAATCGCTAAACTAACTATAACCTTCACGTTGTCGGCTGACAGTCCTTTGCAGGAATTTTTCGAATTTAATGAGTTCTCACTTGATCCTTCTTTATTAAAGAGTAGCCCAAGTAGCTTAACCCATCTCACAGTTAAAGGATATGTCGATTTTACGGGAAAGGACGAAGGTGATTATATCGCCTTAAAAGAAGGAGCATATAGTTACTTGGTTCTAAAAGCAGTTTATGAGATCGAAATTACTTTAAGTAAAAATGCCGTTGAGCGAATGGCTTCAACTAAGCAGGACTATCCACCCCCGCCTATACCCACGCAAGATTTTACTAAGCTAAAAGAGTATAATTTACAGCTTTGTGATGGGATAATTAAATATTTATCCTGGCGTAAGGGCTATAAGCTTGACAGCGATTACAAGTCTAGAATTGTGAAGCAGTGGGAGTGGAAGGTCAATGAGTTCTATGGTGATAACCATATTGAACCGCACTGGATGATGGGCGATCTCTTACGAGTAAAGCCAGAAGAGTTTAGTCTGATCACGGTTGATGACTTCAATGATTTTTACCGCATACAAAACACGGGTAGAGCAATACCCTTACATCACGAGTTACTGGCAGAAGCCCACAGTTTATTGTATACTGATAAGGCTAGAAGTAGTTACATCATGATGTATTCATCCATTGAGGTAGCCACGAAGTCACTAATCACGCATAAGAAACCTGAAACGGTCTATTTGATTGACAACATCCAGTCGCCTGAACTAAAAAAGTTGTACGATCAATACATAAATAAAGAGATCATACTTGATATGGTTTCTAAAGAAGAGTTGGTCACTATTCACGACATGACTACTACTCGAAATAAAATTGCGCATACTGGATTAGAATTGAACCCAGACGTTTTGCGGCGACATTACGATTTTGCAAAAATCTTGATTGATAGAATAGATAGTGCAATGGGATATACGTGGGCTTTAAAAATACCAAGCAAGTCAGTTTAGAATAATAGTCACATTAATCCTGTAAATGGTTTTTATTATAAAGCTTTTAAGGTTGACTTAATTAACTAGCTTGCTTACATTTTGTATGCTTCTCTTTCCATTTCCGAATAAAGAATAACTTCTCCGGTTCGATAGAGATGCAGCATATTGTTAGAAACCAAACTATTACAAATTCAGCTAAAATGGCTTGTCTAGTTATCGTATCATTGGGATAAATGTCTGAATAATTGTTGGCAAAAAGCGAAATCACTGTAAAGTAGAGGATGTCCCGATAATTCCACTCAGGCTCTTTAAGTAGTAAAAGGTGGCGTTTGTTTAACGAGATACTTCTTCTTGTTTTAAGCTGTTCCTCTTGGAAGCTGTATAGCTTAGTAAGGTCTTCCCCTCTCACTAGGACATCGTTACTAAGAAGGTCAAATTGACTTCTTATAATATGACCATAGTAAGCGTTTATCCATCTACTGACAATCATTTTATTCTTATTGTACATAAAGTTCTCATTTTCAATAGAATTGTTTCTATAAGAAACAAAAGACATTGATAATTTCTTGTTTTGATAATGCAGACTCAACTCGCTAGACATTAGTCCTTGACGCCTAAGGGTAATTAGATTCACTAAGGTTAGTCCGTTAGGCAGTACGTAAAACGAGTTAAATTTTACATCACTATAATAGGTATGGTTACTACTAACAGAGTATGGTATTATTATTTTACTCTTAAGAGTATCCCTAATCGTTTTAAAAGACTGAGTAATCTCCTTTTTTAAATGCCAACCATTGTTTTTATACGTTGCGATTCTATTTAATAGTACGGTGGGTAAGTTTTTGTTGATTGAATCTATTTTCTGTGAAGTTTTTGATTCTTTTAAAGAGTCCTCGTTGATGAGAGCAATATATAAAGAGCTATCTTGCCTTATCTTGGCTTTAGTTACATCTGGGTTAATTATAAAATGTGGGTTCTGCTTATTTGAATTATTTGCATCTTGATTTAATAAGTGTTGATAAAATAGTGAAAAAGTTAATATTGTTAAAAGATATGTTAGAAATATAAAAAAGACGAACCTATTCTTGGTAGAAAAACACCAATATAAATATTTGAAAAATCTCATTTTGTTGATTTTAATTTAACTTTTTTTCATTAAACCAGTTTTCTAGGTACTATCTGAAAACACAGAAGTGAATCTAATCATTTTATGTTTGGCAAAAAAATCAATCAGATGAGTTTTAGGAGCGGATTGTCTTAGTGCGACATATACATAACTAACCCTTCATTATACACTATTTTGAAGCAGATAAGTAATTCATAGTAGGTCGATAGAGTATTAAGCTGACTTAAAAGTTAATAAATAAAATAACTTTTTTTAAAAAATACAATTTTTAAGTGCGCTAAAATATCCCTGATTTTTGTTTTTTGCTTCGACAAAAACAGATACGGGGTTTTTTATACGCTGTAGTTTATTTTTCTCTTTAACAGAAGAGAAACTTTTGTAAACCCAAGCAGCAGTAGTAGCGGAGGCCACTGCCAAAGAAATAATAGATGCAGTCCCTTGTGCAATTATAGGGGCAGCAGCTACCGCGCTAGTTACAGCCCAATAGTGTCTGTCTATACTTGCCTGTCTCTCTATTTCCTTCCATTCTGCCTCTGCTTTTCTAACTTCGTCTACAAATCCTTCTTGGATAAATTTTATTTTGGTCTCACTCATTTTATCAACATCCATTCCCCCCAATTCAGTGTAAATCTTTTTTAATTGTTGTCTAACTCCTGATAGTCTTTCTTCTTGTCTGATACGCAGGGCAAAGTTTGTATCAACGCTATCTAGAAAGCTTAATGGCACTTCGGAGTACAAATGATTTGCTTTTGTCCAAAAATCATTAAGTCCCGCCTTTCTAATCTGAAACCAATGCTCTTCTGCAGGCGTATATATATTGCCTTGGGTTAATTCGCTAATTAATAATATAGATTCCAAAGGGCCACCGCCGCCCCTTATTGTATTTATAGTCTCTGAGTTTTTAAATGATATAGGCAGTTTTTTATAAAGTGGATTTGTTATTTCTTTTACGTTTAAAATCTCAACGGCCAATGTTTCAGCTTCATCCACTGTGAAAATAGGCGTATTCATTGCAAGTAATAGTTCAATGATCTGTTCTTTGCTCTTATTTTTCATTCCAGTAGCGAACTGCTCTGCCATATAACCAGTTGACCTTCTCAATGTCAGCTCAGCAAACTCAGGAAGATCGTATAAGGCGGATACGCGTTTTATAGCTTCTGCATCTATCTTTTTTCTTATATCAAAGTCGTACTCATAGGGATTTACTATCAATTTAACAATACCAGCTTTGACCCATTTATGCAGCACTATGTAAAAATATAATGCTTCTAGAAAATCTGGTAACCATAGTTTAGGATTCCGTCCAGGATTTAAATTAGAATTTGTTATAGCAGGGTTTTGAAGAGGGTGGAAGACTATTATTTTATCGGAGTACAATGAAAAACGGACTACTTCATTTATTATACTATGCCCCTTTAAAGCTCCGTAATGTATACTTGAGAAAGAATCCTTACTTTTTTCTAGCTCTAAAGAATAATTGAATTTTCTAGGAAATAACTCGGCAAAAATCCTATAGATACGTTTTACCTTCCAAAGGGTAATATTTTTAGATACATCTTCCCAACGATGCGCCTTGCTGATTGAGAATAGCTCTTCTAAATGTTGATAAAGCAGTTCGTTTTGCTTGTCGAAATAATCCATGTGAAATTTAGTATTTTTACTGAATGCTTAAGTTTATATTTAAACAGGTAAATCGTAGTCTTAATTCAACCTGATGTGGTTGATTGATACTGAAATGATTCATTTAGAAGTGTATATCCCTATTATCGTTTAATCATGGCATTTTATAGTATCGTTCCATTCTGCTTTTAACCGTGGATATACCTCAATTATTCACTTAAGCATGAGAATTGCTACTTATTTGTAAGGCTAGTAACTTCTCCTCAGTCCTTAGCTATCTTCTATGCACGTAACAGGGGTAACAAGCAAGGCATGTAGTGTGTGTAATTGTAATTGATTATAACCAGTGTTTAATCGTAAGATTCTAACGCGTCGAAAATATAGATAACTTTACATGGATTTTAACTGTAAGCGAAGTGTCAGACATAAAGAAACGTATTGGTGAGCGAATTAAAGCTATAAGGATAGCAAAGGGACTGACGCAGGAAGAGGCTGGCAGTAAGCTGGGGCTAACTCAATCGACTTTTGCTAATTATGAAGCAGGGAGGCAGAATTTTAGTGTAGAGGTGTTAGAGAGAGTAGCTAAATCCCTTGACGTGGAACTAGTTGATTTGATTATGTAGCCCTTTTTTTGATCACGAACATTTGTAATATCAAATGTTTTCAATATATTTGTATATCATTTAGCCAACGGAAAAAGCGGTATAGTACCGGTAAGGTTGCCCCGCCAATTAACGGTAGACTGGCTAATTGATTAGACATAAAAAACCCCCAACGCTAGTTTCTTGGCAGATAGGAGCGAATGGGGGCCATGTATCACTTCAACCGCTAAGTTCAAATGAACACACGGCAAAACTACGCACAGGCTAAACCTGTTGCAACCCCTATTGTGTCAACGGCTGAATCTGCCGACACAATCAACCTCCCGCTCCTGGTCGTTCAGGCCGAAACAGTAAGCGGCAATCATATTCCCTCGGAGGTCGAACTAGTACAGGCGGCACTAGTACATTTTCGGGATTTTCTCGCCCAGGACGACACGGGACATCCTACCACAAAGGCCAATCTTGGTACGCTCAATGAGCTAATCAGGAACATTAGAAGTCTCTGTTTCGCCAAGCTGAGCGAGTTGTCAATTCTGGCTACCGAGTTAAACGAGCGTCGGGCATGAACCAGCCACAGCAACCAGCCAGCGACGTACAAGGTTCGTCAGCGGCTACGGAGCCGGTCACAAAACAGCCATTAGCTCGCAGCTCTTTCTCTCTTACCGTGGGCACCGGTAAAACAGGTGATGGATACGGAACATCCCAAGCAGAACTAATTGGATGGGCTATAACCGAATACAAGCGTAACCTATATCAGTATTTGGTCAGAGCAGTTAAGGATAGTGACGAAGAATCACTTATCGAAGCGGGGGTACTATTGGCGAGTCTTGATTTATGCGACGAAACGCTAATCGAATTAGTTATTGGGCTACAAAATGTGGCTATTGAAAACTTTGCCATTATTCAATCTTTAGGCAATACAGGCTACACGCCAACCCCCGAAGGGCACTATGAGCGGTATTACACGGATAAGGTAACTAAGCTCTTTACCCGGTAATGGATGCGCCCATTCAGCTTACTACCAATGAACAAGGTTCGTCGGTGGTGTCGGCTCGCGAGCTATACGAGTCGCTTGGCTACAATGATACGCTGTTTGCCCGCTGGTCGAAGAAGAACATTATTAATAACCCTTTTGCGCTGCAAGGCATTGACTGGCAACAACTAGTCATTAAGACGAATAGAGGCAACGGGGCGCAGGTAGAGATAACGGACTATGCCCTATCCACTGATTTTGCCGAACGGCTGTGCATGTTGGCCCGTACGGAGAAGGGGGAGGAGGTAAGGCGCTGGTTTCAGGCGATCAAGAATAAGGCTTTGCAAGCCCCGGCCTTGACCTCTACGGAAAACCTGTTACTTCAATTAGCCCAGCAACAAACCCAGCTTTTGACCAACCAGCAAAGCCAGTTGGCGCAATTGCGAGCCGATGTGCAGCAACTACAGGCCGGGGGCACGCCTGCCCGTTCCAGGTCAGCCCTACCCGGGGTTCGACCAGCCAGAAACGAGCCCCTTCGAAATGCCCCGCTTCGCGCTCAGGTCAACCAGCAGGTTAACGCCTACTGTGAACGCTTCGGCGCCCAACAGTCAGAGACCTATCGGTATCTCTACAACCGCTTGCAGACTGTTTACGGGCTGAACGTCTACATGCTGACCCGGCGAAGCGGCGAGAGCCTGTTGGATGCGGTCGAACGCTACGGGTATTTAGACCGGCTGTACGCGCTGATTATGGCTGAACTGGCATACACCGATTAACCCCTAGGAGCATGAACTTACTGAAAAACGACGAGTCGCTTAAGGGGCGGCTGTTGTACTGGAACAACGGTCGTCTGTACGGGGAGTGTGATCTGTACTCGCAAGTAGCGGGCGAGTCAATGGCTCCAGCTTACGAAACGGGGGGCTACCTGTTCTGTGATGTCACTACGGTTGAGGCATTGGAGCCGGGTAAAGCTTACATCTTCAGCGTGAAAACGCACCCCCATTACACCAATGTATTCAAACGATTTGACGGGATCATAGATGGTGTTATTCACGTCAGCGCCATCAACCCGGCCTACAATCCGTATGATCCTATCAGGCTAGGTGATTTGATTGAGGTGTCCGTACCGAAATGGCGGTTTGTTGAAGAGAGTTAGAGGTATAAGCAACAAGCACCAGCTACTAATCGGTGCTTGTTGCTTATACAATTTGGCATTTAATTATTCTGTGCTGCTAAATGGCTCAAACAAGTAAATGTAAGATTGGAGAATATCTTTAAGTGCTCGACTGGCTGACCAATGTTAAGTTAATAAGGAGGAATGAATGTTTTCATCTATTCATTCCTAGCCACTTTTCTTCTAGTCGAGCTAAGCGCTCAATTTGTTTATTTTTATTTGACACTAAAAATAAATCATTATTTATCCAGTTTCCGTTAACTGAGTTGATATTCACTTCGAGATAAGTGATAAATTTTGAGGTATAATAATCCGAAACAATTGAAACAAATCGTTTAGAAAATTCATGGTAGGATAAATTACCTGATGAAATAAGTAAGTCAGTTTTCGATATATCCCCCTCATAAAGATCATAAATAACTTCTTGTATATAGTAACGTTCATTACATCGATCATTATTAATTTTGTCAAAAATACTTCTGACATAAATAATTCTTTTCACAAAACCATAAACTAAAACAAAAAAGAAAATGATCGCAGTCGCTGTGATTATATAGATTAATATATCTATACTTTTATCTGACAGTAAAAAATTAATTAGTTTGTAGGCACCGAAGAATAAAGAAAGAGTAAAAATTACAAATAGAATATAAATTAAGGCTTTCAGCATAAGACTAAGTAAGTCATTTACTGTTACTTTAGTTTTAGGATAACTGAGAAACACATGAATAGAAAAAAGTGTTAAAGAAAAGAATAATAATGAAAAGTAAATCGGGGTATGCTTAATAGTGGCTGAAGAGTCCACAATTATTACTATTGAAGCAAGGGCAAGTATAGTCCGTAAGAAATTTTTTTGAATATTATATGTATATTTAAAGACTAAATAGGCAAATATTAAAATGAAAATATACCTAAGATATAATAAAGTATCTTCACCTTTGGACAATGCTATACTTATATAAGGATTAACAATGCACATAAACATAATTAACCAGAAATCGACTATATAAAATATATATGATTTTTTTACTCTCTTCATTGAAGGAGATAAACTTAAAGAAAATAACAAATCATTATCTACTTTATAATAAAAAGATATATCAAAACTTCTTAAGGCATCTCGCATATTAATATATAATTCATCACTTACCAATGTTAAGTTTCTGCAAGCTTTTGTTGAGTTTTCAATAAGCCAAGTATTGTTGGTTGACATAGCTTTCGCTGCGCCAGTATCGATGTCTTTTTCTGAAAGCAAGCCTAAACATTCCACGGCTAATTTTGCTGTCAGCATACTTTTATTGGGACTTATTTGAGCTAAAATATAGTTAGATAATTTGTCTTTAAAAGAATTTAATGGTTCTTTACGTACCCGAAAAGCATCGCGCAAGAACCGCATACAATGAATAGATTCTAAATTTTGTGGATCGTTATTAAGTTCTACAATATTCCAACAGTATTTTGCTATATATTCAACTTGATCCTCATTTGCAACTTGACAATACATTACAAGGGCATCTCTCCATTGAGAATCCTTTGGTATGTCTTCTAAACGCAAAGTGGAACCGCTATTCACTATACTTTTTACGACAAAGTATTCGCAAAAACGTCTATGTGAAAAACTAAACATACCAGTTTCTCGACTTTTTCTCCCAATTCTAGCGAACTGCAATACATCAAGCACACCATCAATAAGTAGTTTATATTTTAGCGGTAATCGTTCTTTGAGAAATGAAATTTTTACTTCTAATCCAACTTCAGTGAACATAAGGTTCGCAATATAGACTGAGGCCTCTTCGACTAATGGAATAGTCAAATTATGCTCTTTCATTACCTCACTAGAGCTATTCAAAGCACCCTCAAAATAACTTTCATATAAATTTACTATATTTTGCGGTAGTTTTCCTTGATTATCTTTGGCGTAGCTAGCAAGCAATGAAGCTGTAAATGGATTACTAGCTGCCGATAGTAAATCAAGTCGTTCTTTAAAAACTTGCTTTACTATTTCTTCACTATATCCCAAAGTTTTATAAAATGTAGAATTAATTTTTTCTTCAGAAAAGGGTCGGATCTCAAGGATTGTATTAGATTTAAACTCTTCGGTGGGTCGTCTGAATATTCTTGACGCCAAAATTCCTTGAGATTTTTGTTGTCTTGCTCCCTTTAAAAAGTCATGCATCACGCTTGATAGTTGCCTGATTAAAATTGAATTTTCTTCTTCTCCAAGTACTGATGGGATTTCATCAAAGGAGTCGAAAACAAAATATAACCTACCTTGCTCATACAACCTATCATAATATTTAGCAAAAAATTCACTAGTTACTGTATCGCGACGCTTTAAACTTGATAAGACAAAATCATTTAATTGATGAACTGCTGGTCTGCAATCTTTACTCCATTGCTGTTGCCATTCTTTTAAATTTATGTAGATTGGTATTTTCCCAGTTTTATTTACTTCTTTGGATAGGTCTTGACATAATTTTCTTAAAGCCACGCTCTTACCTGCGCCTGGATCGCCAATTACTAAAAATAATCTTTCTTGCTTGTTATATTTTATTGCTTTTAATAGATCAGTTATTTTTCTCGTTCTGTTATTGCCTTCTGTCCTTAATTCTACTTCTGCATCTAATGGAACAAAATTTAGTGTACTCCAATTAGTTTGTATATCAATATCTCTCAAATTGTAAGTAAGCGCTTCTGTAACTCTAGCTATACGATCTTTGAAATTTGGCTCAGGAATATCTTTATCTATATCGTTGCTATGTTTGCCCATAGCAGTTTTGTCTTCTATTAAATACAGAGTAGAAAATGTAATAACGAATAATATTATAAAGAGAGATGAAAAGAGGAAAACATTTTCTTCTGGCTTATTAGGAATCAAATTAAGAAGAGTATATGTTGTGTAAGTGAAAATGCACAACACAAGCGACAGAACCACTGCGAATACACATATTTTAGATGTAGTTACAAGTTTGCTCTTGATTTTACTTGAAATTGTAAGCAATATTGAAATTATAGAATTTAATATCACCGCAACAATAGCAGGTGCATCATGAAGATAAGTTTTCACAACTTGCCAGTCTAATTCAATCAGGTTATGCATTATTTTATATTTTAGAAATTTGAAAGGTTAATCAGTAAATGCTATTTATTCTTAATCAATTCAAAAAATAATCTGAACTAGTTTGCAGATGCAGAAAACAAATGGTTTATTAAAAAAAAGATTAATGTGACCTCTCTTAAGGCAAATATCTTACGAATTATTAGTTGATATTCGGGGAAAGATAAATATCATTATGTCAGATTTGATAATAACCTTTTAAACCAATTACCTATGTAAATTGTCTTTACACGTAGAGTTCGATCTGAATTAAAAGGAAATTTTAAACGTAAAGAGGATGAAAGTCCGCTTAATTAGCTTATTTAAGCGGACTTTCATCTTTGTTTTTCAAGCTCACGTAACCTAGCTCATTTATGGCCGCTTTAACCCTAAAATGGCTTCGGTAAAAAAAGCAAAAATTTCTAGACTTTTAGTCAATATATACTACTTCTCTGTAAGCGGAGGTAAATCTTTAATTAGCAACGTTCGTATGTAAGCCGCGAATGACAACCCCAATCTTTCAGCTTGCTCAGTTGCCCGCTCGTGAAGGGTAGGGGTCATTCGGATCAGGTATGCCTCTGTTTTCTCTTTCTCTTTAGCCATGATAACAAAGAAAATATATATCGCTATTATTTGCAAACGATATATAAACGATATATATTTGTTTAATGGATCAGACAAAGACATACCGCTACAAACTCAAACCCACCATTGCCCAAGAGCAGACGCTTGGGCAATGGTTAGGGGCGTGCCGGTATATCTACAACCTGACTTTATCCTATAAGAACACGCTGTGGGAGCATAACCGGGTATCCATTGGCAAGAATGAGATTCAGAAGGAACTAGCCGTTATAGCTAAAGAGTACCCGTGGCTTGAAGCAGTTTATTCCCAAACCCGGCAAGATGCAGTCGAACGGGTGTTCACCGCTTACGAAGGCTTTTTTAAGCAGGGGAACGGCTTTCCCAAGTTTGCCCGCAAAGGTCAATACCGATCATTTACCTTCAATCAGGGGGTTAAGATTACCCCTACCCATGTTCAGCTACCTAAGTTCGGGAAGGTTCGCTACTTCAACTCAATGGACTTCGTTGGCCGCATCAAACAGGCAATCGTTCGGGAATGTGCTGATGGGTGGTATTTGAGTCTGGTTGTCGAAACGAACATCGAACCACTACCAGTCACTACAAACCATATTGGCATTGACGTAGGTATCAAATCACTGTTGGTTACCTCTGCCGGGGAAGTCATTGAGAATCCCAAGCACCTCTACAAAGCCGAGCGTAAGCTAAAGCGACTTCAACGCTCAGTAAGCCGCAAAAAGAAAGGGAGCAACAACCGTAAAAAGGCGATTAAGAGACTAGCCTTAGCCCACTTAAAAGTAGCCAACACAAGGAAAGACTTTCAGCAGAAAGTTACCACAAAGCTGATTCGAGAAAACCAATCGATCAGCGTGGAACAGCTTCAAATCAAGAATATGTTAGCCAATCATCATTTTGCTAAGTCAATTAGTGATGCGGGATGGTATGGCCTGACACAGTTATTAGAATATAAGGCCAAGTGGTACGATAGAGCGTTTGAGAAAGTCAGCGCCCGTCATACCTCACAGGATTGTTCTGGGTGCGGCTATCGCAAAACGGACTTAACCCTTTCGGTTAGAGAGTGGGTTTGTCCATCTTGCGGGTCAGCACATAACCGGGATGTAAATGCGGCTATCAATATCAAAAAAAGGGCGGTAGGGCATACCGTCTCTCAGCTTGCGGAGTTGGACAGTAGTTCGACGTTGAAACAAGAATCCTCATTTTCATAAGCTGGGGAGTGTCAAGAGCCAATAAGCAGGGTGACGTCATCCGCCGTTTTGAGGTACACATTCGTTTTACTGTTTTCCGTGACGGTGACGAAAACCCCCTTCTGATTGGGCAGGAGGGGAGGCATCGCCGCCGCCTTGGCCGCCGCCTCGTTGGCGTAATCGGTCATGGGTTGTTTCGCTATCTGCTGCAGCATGGCCATCAGTCCGAAATCGGAAACCCCAAGTAGTAGAGCCATAAGTATGAGTTGGGTTTGGGCTTCACAATGAAGCCTTAAGTTTACAAAAAAATAGACTATTAAGCGTCACTGAGAGTGGTCGTGCCCGGTAAGGCTATACATTGGATGGGTTAATTTTTGCGTTCCAGGCATGAGGAAAACCGCCTTCCACGATGCCCAGGTCCTCTTTCACCCCGGCTACTTCGATGTACACCCGTTCCCGCTCGTGTGGACCTAGGTGAAAGTTGTGGTAGAAGATCCCGATTCGTCCGCGTACCAAGTCTTCTAATACATAGGCAATCCCCTTTTTGGCTTTGCCGCGCGTGAACCCATGTAATGCACCCGGCAACACCGTACAAAGGTCCGTCTCACCACCCGACTGTACGCGGGCATACTTGACGGTGATGTTCTGGCCTACCCAGCCCCGAGCCTTGCTAACCATGTAGCTGGCATCGTAGAGAATGTCCATGTCCGACACAGGAAAATTTGGAATGGGCATTGGGACACCGGGTGCATAATCATTGCCCGGGTTGGCGAAGGTGACCTGATTCGTTCCGAAATAGCCCTGCTCAACGCCTTCGTGGGTTGACCGGGGTGATACCACGCTGAAATCTTCACCATAGTGACTCGTCGATTCTTGACAGTACACGGTCTTCGTACCCAGAATCTCGGCAATGCAGGAGGCTAACCGTTCCGTTTGGGCGGCGGGGGTGAAGACCCGATCCTGAACATATCCCCCCGGAACCTTGCTGCGCAACTGAACGTGGGCATTGTCCACCTCGGCGTAGGTCGTCCAGGTGTAGCAGACAATTTTACGATCCAGCAGTTTTGCCCGTTTGGCCGCATCGTGGTAGTACGAGCCGTCGGGCTTTTTCTCGTTGGCAAACGCCCGTTGAGCGCCTTTCAGGATGTCGAGCCGACACGGGATACCGCCCACCACATCACCGGGCTCGGCCGTGCCTTCGTAATAATTTTGAAGGCACATATGGAAAAATTCTAATTCCCCCCGGTACTCGACCCCGAACGCCGTGAAGGGCGTGAACGTTTTTTTGTTTGAACCGCTCTTGGTGCGCATGAACTCCAGACAGGCTTCATCGGACATAAAGTCGTTGGAACCGCTGTCGATGATCATCGCATTGAAACGAATATCTGAGTTGTAGCCATCGAAGTAGAGCAGCCCGAATTGTTCGTGCAACAGCCCCAGTTGACGCTTTACCTCCATGGAGGCTTCATCCTGCTGAATGGCGTAAGCACCCAGCCCATTGGGTACCTCACCCATCTGGCTGCTACCCATGCCGTGCCCGCCGTCCGGGTTTACCCCATCATCGACCAGCGTCGTATAGGCTGGCCGGGCAAACGAGTTGAAGATTTTTACGGCCAGTTCCCGGCACTGCTCTTTGGTTAATTGCGCGACAACCTTGTTTTTGCTCTGGC
This sequence comes from Fibrella forsythiae, assembly GCF_017353175.1. Lineage (GTDB taxonomy): Bacteria > Bacteroidota > Bacteroidia > Cytophagales > Spirosomataceae > Fibrella > Fibrella forsythiae. The sequence continues at coordinate 311,583 of NZ_JAFMYW010000001.1, forward strand.
AATAGGCATATACGATGTCGTATCGGATCGTGCCAGCCCGCTGATTAGGGGGCAATGCCGAGGCAACACCCGGATTCTCATCAACGTGAGACATGCCCGCCGTGATTAAGGCAAGACGTGGCCGGTTCTGTTTGACCGACAGCGCTAGCAGGGTATCGGGCGGACGTGGAACGACCAGACCCCGTGCGACGACAGTCTGGTTGTGCCCATACGCGATGCGTAGCGGCCAGATTCGCTTTATCTTGGTAAAAGCCATGTTATAATTCGTAGAACCAGGTTTGTGTTGCGTTTCGTACCGAGTTGGCTGACCAGCCCTGACGGCCGACATCGTTGGGTACCTCGTATTTTACCAGCTGGGTAACCATGCCATTGCGAACGAAGTACTGTCCCTGTGGCATCGTTGATATTTCCCAGCCCATGAACAGGTTGAGTTTGTAGCGAATTTTATTCCCAGCCGCCGGTTCGTAGTTGCTACTGGCATCCCAGACGTTACGTTCGCCATTAATCAACGCGCTGATCCGTGGGTCGAAGAAGCTTAGGTCGATCATCACATGACGGGGTGAGGGTTCGCCGTAAACCGGATCACTACCCATGTACTCATCAAGGGTCATGTTGCTGCTGTCAATAAGCCCGCCCCCGGTGGTGCCGGTCACCTGAACATTGCTGATCTGCGAGACCGGGTAGGTCACTGCGCCCGGATTGGCCCGAAGCCAGGCCTGACACTCGGCCCGGGTGGGAAGATCGGAAGGCACGAACCGTACATTCGAAGCGGTCAGGGCCGGGGTTGGATCGGTGGATTTGCCAATATAAAAGGCGTATCCTTGTACGTTTTCAAGAACCATAGTGTAATGCGTTAAAAGTCCTGAGTGATGTTGACACGAACTCGTTTGGTACCGTTCGCTGTGGCCGTATCAAACTCCGTGAATGGCTGTACGCTACCAGCTGCCCACGAGTCGCGGGCCAGTCGTTTGCCCGAGATCGTTATCGTGGCCTGATAGCTGTTGACCACAGGTACGTTCAGTGGCGTTTGGGCAAATACGCCCGTTAAGAGTTCGGTCAGCTTCGTTTTCGATGCGGCTACCACATCAGGCCCATTCCGAGGGTCGGCGGTGTAAAAGCTGAAGAGGTTGAAGTAATGCCCCCCTTCGCGGAAGAACGTAATGAGCTGGTTCTGCCGGTCGTTGTTGTTGCCCTGAGAGCAATCCATCTCCGTACCACAAAACCGGTTGGAGGCGTAATCGCGCATACTGAGAGCGATTGAACGCCTCAACGGTGAGGGGATATCGTCGTTTTGCTTCACCCCATCAGTTTGCAGCAGGTTCGCCAGTGCAATGGCACCCCGCTGCTCAGCCTGCGCATAGAGGGAGCCAAATTCGGCCACCGTTTTGATATTGGGACTTATCGCCTTGATCAACGCATGTTGACGGTTCTCAAACTCGACAATACTCAACTGCCGATGATTGAAGAAATCGAACTGCCACTGATTGAAAAACCCTTCTGTTGCCCCCATAGATGGGAAAGCCACCTCAGTAAAGTTGCTGTAATTAGTGCCCCAGGCTGAGTTCAGTGATGCTATCGGCGTAACGCCATCCTGCGCTGCTTTGGCCGTGTACTTTGTCTGCACACGCTGTTTAAACTTGGCCAGTGACGGAGCGGAGAAGTCGTATTTGGCAGGCAGCTGCTCCTGACTACCGACTGTGTTACGCGTGGTATATTCCGCTTCGAACTGCGTGCAGATGCTGGTCGCCGTAACTGCCACCAGGTCAGCATACCCCGCTTCTTTAACCTCGTTCAGCACGTCCGTTACGAACGTATCGAACCGCTGCTGCATGAGAGTTGACTCATAAGAGGCAATCCGGTTGCCACCTCCCCTTAAGAGATTGCCGCCCTGATCCCGCATTTGTTCCGAATCGGGAATAAATGGCTCCCCTGAACTTTGGGTGTTGTTATTCTCCGATCGTGACCCATCCACGTGGAGGAATACCCGCATACCCAGTTCGCGCATCAGGGCCAGGGCACTGAGCAGTAAGCGCCAGTCGTAGGTGCCAATAGCCGTACGTTCAACCCAGCCCTGAGCAACGTGGATGTAGGCGAAATTACAGCCCTCTGCTTTGCTGTGCCGTAGCATCTCCTCATCAAACGAGGCTATTTTCCCTGTGACAGGATCGGGATTCTGCAGGTACATCCGTAGACCGCCAGACCGAGTCCCTGATAGGTTGTGGTCGATGAATTGATCAGTGATGGGCCGTACATTGGTCACGGCCGATTTCAGATACTTCGTTACGCCTCCAGCCCGTACCCGGCCCAGTGTAGCCGCAATCGTTTCTGAGCCTCCCCGATCGACAAAGTAGACGTTACTGGCTGACAGGGAAGGTTCGGGCGTTCCATCCACCGCATCGAAGAATGGAAAACCCGTATGCGTTGTGCTGCCCACGTCGTAATTCAGCGCAGTAGTACCGATCGATTGTGGCCGGGCTACCTGCTGGTCCGGAATAGTAACCGTGAACGTGAGTGGCCCGGCAAACACCTGCGCCTGGTCCGTATTGTTGCCACCCGTGCCCGTTAGTGGTAACACGACCGGGCTGGTATTGGTCACGTCTTCCACCGTCCACGTGTAGACGTAGTTGATGAGGCGATTAGACTGCGCCCTGAATTTGAGCGTAATCACGTCGCCTACCTGAATGCCACCCTGCCCAGCCACAGCCCTGTCGAAGCGAATCCGTCCGTCGTAGCCCAGCCACGTGTCGGTAGCCAGGTTGAATTTGCCTGCGTTCCCCGCCAGAATGGTTCCGGTGATCAGTTCTCCGTTTTTGCTGGCCTGTATCTCGATCGGTTCGCTGAAGTTCACCAGCAGGTTGATGACGTCAAGCCCAACGGTGGCGTTGTAGGCCAGCCCTTCCAGCCCCGCCAGTGGCGTGGTGGTCGTCGTGCCCTGAATCGCTTCGAGGCCAACCAGCGTGGTGGCGCTGGTCATTGTCCACTCAGAAATAGCGATACCCAGCGAGTTTCTGGCCCGCGCCTTGTAGTAATAGATGGTGCCCTGAACCCGGCCGGTATCGCTGATGGCCGGGTCGTTGAGGCCAACCTGCGGCACGATCTGCCAGGGGGTGAAGGTGACGTTATCCGTCGACCGATGCACCTCGTAGCTGAAGGCCAGGGCAAACCGCTTCCAGCCGATGTTGATCTTCGACGCTGAAACGGCCGTAGCAATCAGGTTGACCAGCGGCCTGCCGGTGGGCAGGGCAATGACGTTTCTCAGCTGGCTGACGGTCAGCCGCGTGCCCAGGCCCAGTCGAACCCGCTCCAGCGCATCCTCTTCAGGCTCTCCCGGGTAGTCTTCCAGCACCACGAACACGCCCGGCGTGAGCACCGTGGCTGGTACGGGGGAGCCATCAACGCCCAGGTAAAATGCAAAACCTCTATTTGCCATATAGGTATGGTTGATTGTGTGAGCTTATTGGTCTGCGTTAGGTGGGGTCAGGCCATCGTTTGGCCAGTCGTTATTGTAGGTCGATTTGACGTACCAGAAGCCGAAAAAATGAATGATGGTCACTACCCAGCCGCCTTGTATCTGATAGTTGGCTGTACCCCGAATAACGTCTTTCAGGTAGACGTCCGAGACCTGATCATTCAGGTTAACGAAGGTGATTTCCTTGCCATTTTTTATGGATTGTGTCTCTGATACGACGATATCCAGCCGCCCGCTGGCTGTGTAGACCGGGACGACATCGTTCAGCCTCGCGTCAACGATGTAAGTCCGGTTCGCTGTAGCGTAGGCATACTTACCAGCCCGGCCGTTGAACAGGCCTTCATTGGTCATTACCTTGCCACGGGGCGAGTAGAGTGCATACGAGACAGGAGGAAGACCGGTAATGGAGGCGGGGTTTGCCGTATTGGCTGCCTCCAGATACAGGGCCGTGTTTTCTTTTATGGCTGGGTCCGACGTGATAGAGATGGACCGCATATTCTGTAAGAAGCTGGCTACACCTGGCAGTGGCTTATTGATGTCAAGCTGTACAGATGAATCACCATCGACAGCCGACAAACCACCCTCCGAGAGCGTTAATTTGCCCAGTAGCCCCTTGATCATACGTACCGCCCCATCGGCAAACACCTGGAATGGAGCGGTAGCCCGATTCTCCCAAGTACTACCCGCCCAGAATCGCACCAGCCCATCCAACGCACTATTTGAGCCTGAAATACCCGCCTGCCCAACGTTGTTTTCGTTCATCATCTCGATGCGCTTGCGGGCAAACACCTCGCCGGAATCAAGTACCCGGAAGGGGGCAAATTCCCGGTTATCGAAGGAGGCTCCAGCCCAGAAGCGGACAGAGGTGATCAGGTTGCCAACGCCAGTGATACCCGCCCGAATCGTGCCCAGAATCGAACTAAGCTGAATGGTGCCAGAGGTGACCATGCCGCCATCGATCACCGTTTTAGTACTGTCGTATTTGGTCGCCCTATCCCAGTCGAGGGCGTTGAATTGCTGTGATGCCCCTCTGCTGTTGATACACTTGCGCAGGTCGGTACCATCCGTCCACAGGTCACCCTCATCGTACGGCGTGTAAGGCTGAACAATGAAATTGCGCCGTTTTCCATCGGCCGTATCTTTCGCCTGAGAGGCTTTCTCGTAGGCCGCTACGGCCGTTTTATCTGTGTTGGGTACCCAGCTGTTAGACGTTTTGCTGTAGGTAAACAGCTGCTTGGTCGATGGCTTGTACCACTGATCACCGTCATGGTTGGCGCGGTCGTACTCCGCCCACGTATTGGGATCTGTTTCCTGAAAATACGAGACGGTTAACCCCTTCAGCGACTTGCGCATATTGGGAATGGTCACGTTCTGGAAGTAGGTGAATTCAGCCTCCAGCTGTTCGAGCGACGAATCGCCACCCCCGTTGCCAGTGAAGATGATGCGCCCGCCAATCTCGCCTGTATCCAGATCAAAGTAGGTTGATCCGTCCGCACTCATAATGCGGCCTGTCCGGATGAACCGGCCGTTGATGGTCGTTGCCCCGTAGGTCAGCGAAATAAACCGTACCCCGTCGATGACCGTGTGGAGGTAACCAATCAGGAAGTAATAATACGTGGCGTCACTATCCACCTTCCGCTGCACGGTATCAAAGCTGATCAGCGCTTCGTTCGGGTTGGTTCGATTACACTTGGCGTAGATGTAGCGGGCATTGTTATCGTTGAGGCTGGTCACCTGCGCCGATAGTTGCCACGTTTTAGGCCCCGAATCAACGATGGTGTAGTGGGTCAGACTACCCGCATTGACCCGAACCGAGTTGGCCAGACCGTTGTAGTTCGGCTCAATGACGACGTTTAGAATCAGTTGCTGACTCTTGGCGCCGATCGCCAGCGAACCCGCCTCAATCGTTTCAGGCCTGATTTTAGAACCATCAAACTGACCGTCTGTATCGAAAAACAATCCCAGCAGTTCCTGACCGATCTTCCACCCGTAGAGGGCTTTTTTCGAGTTGGGCAGGTCATTGATCCGGATAATCGTTTTGATTTCACTCTGCGTGGCCAGTAATTGCTCAATGATGGTGACCTCGTAGGAGTCGGCAACGGTCAGACTATACTGGTTGGGGTTAAACACCTCACGCTCGACCGACAGCACGCGCGAGGTCTTGTTTATGTTCAGCGTCTGATCAACCATCTGAATGTAATCGCCCGGCGTGAAGAAATTCGTAACCGAACCGAAGGCGTCCAGGCGCTTCAGATACGATTCCGATACTTCCACGGCGTACTGAACCCGGGGGGCACAGTTGGCATCCAGGTGATTCTTAGCCGCAATGGCCAGTTCTGCTTCGGCCGCATCAACGTAGCTTTGCGGCATGATGATTTCGAGCAGTACGTACGTGTTGCCGGGTTCCAGTACAAATACCGACGCAGCTGGGTAGGTCTGATCGCGATCGTCTTTGAACGGAATTATCGTAAACGTTTTGGTTGCGTGGATGTACGAACTGATCTCGAAACCCCGCCCGGCCAGTGGTCCCGTTTTTACCGACATCTTGGCCGTGGTGTTCGGCTGCAGATAGTCATTCAGGTCAAAATCCACGCCCGGGTCGGTGAAGCTCAGCCCGTCACTACTGACGCTGGCGATCGTGCCGGTGCGGTGGGGATAGATATCCTCGAACTGCATGGTGCCTTCGATCAACCCGAAGGCCTGTTTGGCCGCCTCGTTTTCAATCCAGCTGCCGTCCGTGCTCAGGCGGAGTTGCGGGGCGTTATTTCGGTAGCCGGTCGGCAGGTTCTTGTTCCCCCCAAACGCGTAGAGCCGGGTGATGTAATCTTTGGAAACACTTCCCCTCGATATGGCGTATAGACCTTTACCTCGGCCGTACTCAAAGACGTGGCTCAGTAAATTGCCCACGGGCCGTAGATGAAGCGTGCAGCTGCTATCGCTAACCCGGACCATTTCAAATTCGGTCGCATATTCCTTACACAGCTTTTGCAACACCGCCAGGCAGTTTTCGTTGGAAAACGTCAACGTTTTGACCGCTGTGTTGGGTTTGACCTCGCCTAACGTCCAGTCCGGATAGGCCCGGTGAATGTTGTTCATCAGCACCGAGACGAACAGGGCCAGATCACCTGTCAGGCTGAATTCGGCCCCACTACTGTAGCCCAGCACATCCAGGTTGAAGTACTGCAGGTCCCGTAGATTGTACTGACTGCCGTAAAACACCAGCTCATAGACCAACACCCGCTTCTTGTCGTCCCGGGAGGCAGAGGGTACTTTGTTGAGCCTGTAGCGTTCGCCGAAAACGGCGATGGCGTCATTGATATCGAAGTCTAAGGGTTCGGCCGACTCAACGGTTATGCTTACCATATCGTCACCCAGGAGCGTGCGCGATTGTTTGGCCTCAACGATCGTAATCAGGCTCCCTTTCCGCTGCAGCCGCAGCGTTTCCCCAGTCTGTTTCGTGACTACAAGAGCGGCCATACCATCGTTGCGTTAGAGGTAAGGCTGGTGATCTCCTCGATCAGTCCAGCGATGATGATGTAGTAGGTTCCCGTACCCGTGTAGGTGTGGCTGACCTCTTTGGAAGAGCCATACACATCCGAGTCGTGGAGGCCGTCGCCCCAGTGAAGCTGAAGCGCATTGTCACTGCTGATGGTCAGGGTAACTGTGCCGGGGCCGACAAACGAGAGCACGCGCTTGACCGGATCTGGTTCGCGCAGCAGCAGATCGAACGTACTGACCATACGCCCCTTGCGCCACGCCTTGTTGAAGACGGTTCCCTTGGGTGAATAGACGTCATAGACCAGCGCAGGCTCATCGAATACATTGATCTGTAGTCGTTGGGTCTGGGACTTATAGAGTTCGGCGGTGAAGGTTCGCCAGCGGCTCATTAGCTGGGCCGGGTTCACGGTGTCTATCCAGCATTTGAGCGTGATCTCCCGGGGCATAAACAGGGTAGTCGACAGGTCCACGGCCTCCCCGTGTTCATTCGCCCAGTCGGCGGTTGGCCGAGGCTTGGGTTCGAGGGCATCCATCACGCCCAGCGACTCGTCGACGTAGATTTCGAACTGCTCAAAGGGCAGACCATTCAAACTATAGGCCACGCTGTTGCCCAGTACTGCCGGTGTAGGCTGCTGGGTAGTCAGCATCTCAAAGGAGACGGGTCCAATCAACTGGGGCCGGACCAGCACCTCTGATTCAACCAGTACCTCCGACCACCTGACGTTACCCGTCGCCGTGGTGACGTCATCGTTATAGAGGGCCATACCCACCGGCGTTCCCCACCCGGCCGGGTAATCCCCCGACTGAACCACGCTGCCATTGAGCGAAATCGAGATAGAGCCGTCGGCGCCATTGATCAGCTGCTCAATTTTCAGCAGTGTCCAGCTGGTCATGGCGCTGCCCAGTACCGCCGTCACAATGCGGTCAGTACCGGCGAAGCGGAGCATCAGGTACGTGTTGGTTGGGCTGCCCGTGGCGTCAGCTTTTACCCAGCCGGTGAACGTAAAGGAGTTTTCTAAACTGAACAGCGCTGAACCCGAGACCCGCGCATAGCCCCCTGCCTCTATGTGCAGGTTAGCATGACCACCATCGGTACCAAAGCTTCCGCCAACAACCTGCGCTGACCGGTTGGTATTCGCGGTATTGATCGCTACCGATGCACCGGGCTGCTCATCAAAGGGAATATGTACTAGTGTTACGCTCATATTAGCCGGGTAATCCTTTGCTGTATAGTGGGTTTGTCTTCAGCGTATCGACGATCTTGTCGAGTTTCCTGTCCAGATTCTCAGTGTTGCGATCGATGTTGGCGGTATCCTGTTTGATGCCCGACAGGTAGAGCAGTGACTCTCTCATCAGGGCCACACCTTGAGCCCCGTTGATGCGCAAAGCCGTGATTTCGCCCTCGATTACGCTGGCCGTCGATTCGCTGATTGAGGCAATGCCACCGCCCTGCAAGGGAGTCTTCTTATCCGCCTCTTTCTGGAAGATGTTGAACCCTGCCTTCTGGGCCTCTTTGCTGGCCTGATCCAGGGCCGAGTCGAACTGATCGGAGAGTTTCTTGCTGGCCTCGAAGAAGCGGCCGTATACCCCCGTCAGGTCGCCCCCTGAATCAAAAGCTGCCGTTAATTCGCTCTCTAGTTGCTTGAACTGGTCGGCAAATATCCGGTTGAAGATGAGTTGGGATAGCACACTTTCCAGGCTCTCAGAGACTGATTTAGCCATCGCATCAGCCGCTTTTTCGCCCGACTTAAACGCATCGATGAGGTTGCTCCGAAGTGAACCGGCCAAATCACCCGCCAGGGTGGTGATGATACTTTCAATCTGCTTTTTGGCGTCTTCAGCGGCTTTGGCCCAGTCGAGGGTGTTTTGTACCAGCTGCTTGGTGTTATCGTCCAGCTGATTGCTTGAGAGCAGGCTTTTGGCAATCTCCTGATTGACCTCCCGAACGCCATTAGCCGATGTTCTCAACAGTTCAGGGTAGGTCTGCAGCAGGTTGGCGTATTCATCTTGCTTCTTCTTACCTCCGAACAACCCGATGGCTCCGCCGATCAATCCCCCGACAATACCACCTACTACATTACCTACACCGGGGAGTACAATGCCCAATGTCGCCCCGGCTACCGCGCCTTTAGCTACCGCACTTAAATCGGTTGCGTTCTTTTGACCCGTTTTTGCTTTGCCCTCATTGAGCTTGGCAATGGCAGTCTGGTATTTTAGTTGAGCGTCGCGATACTTGGCAAAGTTATCGTTTAATTCACCTGCGTAATCCCGAAGGAAAATCGAGCTTTCCTGTTGAGACTGAATGCCGATTTGCTCATTGAGCAACAGATTGTATTGCTGCTGATATTCGTTTCGATTACGAGCAAATTCGGCCTCTGCTTGTGCCCGTTGAGCCGACGACGAAGTGACAATATCAATCAGGCTAATAATGCTCTGCAAGCCGGCTGCATATTGATCTTGCTTAGATGCTCCATCTTTTAGAGCGACGTTGAGCAAACCAAAGTTGCTGGCCAAGCCAGATAATATAGAACCCAAACTGCCAATCGTACCACCAAGAGCCGCTAAGGATTGGCCTAACTCACCAGCTAGACCAGCAAACTGTTGAAGGTTCTCAAACGAACTTTTTCCAAGCTCGCGTTCAGCAATAGCCAAATCAGCTAGAGCCTCTCTATAATCTTCGGTAGATTCGGCTCCTTCGTCTTTTAGTTTTGCGATACGCGCCCGTAACTGATTGACGGTATCAATTTGAGCCTGTCTGCCTTCGCTGGTAATTTTCGCCGTAAACGCTTTCCATTCATCCGATTCCTTTAGTCGGGTAAGTTTTGCCTCTGCAATTTGATCGCTCTCGGCCTTATCCAGAACGGCAAGCCTTTCTTTCATGGCCGACGTCTCTACCCCATTTGCCTGCTTGATAATCTGGGTACGTAGGTAGGCGTAATGCTTTCTGATAGAATTGATCTGTTCCTCCGATGCGGCTACTGATTCGAGATAACCGCGTACATCGTCGGTGATATCATTTTTAGTCTGAACCTTACGGTCGGCAACAATGACCTTTTTCTCGTAGTCAGCAGGGCCAAGTTTAGCTTGTTGCTGTTCTAAAACTTCCAAGTAATCAGTCAGCGTAGCCGCCTCTGCTTTGGCTCGATCTAGGAATTCAACGAATAGCTCTATTGGTGTTTTTACACCCGTCAGGGAGTTCTTTTCTCCGATTAGTTTATCGACGTTGAATGCATCTGTTTCGTTGAAGTTCTGCTTGGCTTGCAGCTCAGAAATTTTAGCATTGAGGTAATCAACGTAAGAATCTCCCGACTTTTTTAGGTCTGTAAACTGAGAATCAGCGGCCTCTTTACCGTATGTATCGACCCACCGTTGATAGAGTGCGTACTGGCTTTTCTTTTCCTCAAGTTCTTCCGAAAAGGTTTTAACCGAATTGCGCTTCTCAATTTCGTCTGCTTTTTCACGCGCTTGAGTAATAATATAACGCTGTGTAGCGATAGCTTCCGGGCTAGTCCCATCCGGCATAGTACCAAGAGCTTTTTGAGCATCGTCAATTAATAGCTCGTAATACTTGAGTGTGCCAACAGGCGTATCAAGCGACCGCTGTATAAGTTCAGCCTGTTGAGTAGCAAACTCTTTGGTTGCTTTAAGGCGGTTGGCTCGACTTGTGTTGGTTGAGGTATCTATCCGTTTTAGAGCCTCATCGGCAATCTTTGCCTCATTTTCCCAATAGGACTGGCTACCTATTTCACCTACCTTCTCAGCCGCTTTAGCGGCCTTGTTTTGCGCGGGTGTTTTCTTGCCTTGTAGATTAGCCTTTTCGGTTTGCAGGTCGGCAATCTTCTGATTTATCTCTGCCTTTTTAGCTTCCGATAGCTTAGTATCAAGTAGCTCCTTTTGAGCCTTGATCTCCTTATCGATTTGCTGAATGCCTCTAGCCTTAACCTCTTGCCCCTTTTTGTCTGTCTTGGCAAGGTCGTCAAGTTGCTTCTGTAGGCTTTTAGCGGCATCCTCTGCCCGTTTGTAGTTAGGACTTAATTTGTCGCTTGTAGCGGCCATAATGTCCTGTTGCCGCCTGATTTCATTAGCCAGGTAGTCTTTTGTACCCCCGGTAATCAATCGCGCCTGATTACCCTCTAACTTGGCAATCTGCTCCTCAGCCTGTTTCTTGATCGCAAGAGCCGCATCGGCATCCCGCTTCAAGTTTACCAGTTGCAATCCCGCTGCCGCTCCCGTACCAATTCCGCCCCCCTCCGGCCCGTTGGTTGAGTTGCGTTTGCCGCTAATTTTTTTACTCTGATCGACAAGTCGCTTGTTTACTTCTTCTAGTTTTTTGCCAGCCTCTGCATCCTGCTCATAAGCAGCTTTCAGAGCGCCTTGACCCGCTTCGAGTTGAATCTTTTTACGTAGCGAGGTAATGTACTCTTCAACCGATTTGGTTAAATCTGCCGTTTTGGCCCGTTGAAAATCTAATCCAGCTACTATGTCGGGTGAGATTTCTTTAAGCCGGTTGTAAGCCTTCAACCGCTCAGATTCCGCTACATTCTGATTTTTCAGAACGCCGATGAGTGTGCCAATTTCACTACGCTGCTGACCTAGGGTAGAGGCCGTGTTTTTACTAGCATCAGCTAATAATTCCTGTGCCGATTTAACCTGTTGCGTTTCATCTCTGAACGCAAAATAAGCAGTCACCAAACCCGCTAAGAGTGCCGCCGCAAGGGCGTATGGATTGGCTAGCAGGGTTGTGTTTAACAACCGTTGCGCCTTGGCCATTAGAGACGTAGCCTCAGCAGCCCGAATCTGTGACAGACTCAGCGCACTACTGCTACTAGCGGCGGCAGCTTGTGCTACGGCCTGACTTCGGGTAATGGCAATATTCTGTAGTTGGGCTACAGAGGCCAGTACTTGCGCCGCCCGGTAGGTTCCGTAAGCCGCCGCAATGACCTGTAATGTATCTATGAGTTGCTGATAGCTTTGAACGGCTGTCGTCGCGCCTTTAATGATGTCAGCGGCTAGACCCTCGTTTTGCTTACCAATGTCATTAAGGGCGGCTTCCCATGCGTCCGAAAGCTGAGAGGTCAATCCAACCAGTGACTTACTTTGTGCCTCTGTCAGACCAGCAAACACACCCTGTCCGCTGGTCATGTTTTTGAAGGCTTGCTCTACCTCCTTAAAGCCAACTTTACCCGCCGATACAAAATCATTTACCTCGTCGGTGTTGATCTTGAGCACCTTTGCCAGTTCGGCGTAAATCCCGATTCCACGACCAGCAAATTGCCTAATATCCTGAGCATAAGCCCGTCCCTGCGTTTTTAGAGTGCCATACAAATAGGCGATTTCGCCCAGTGGTTGCGACGTACCAGCAGCGACATCGCCCAGCATCTTAACTTCGGAAATTACACTATCTGCCGCCGAACCATAGGCTAATAGTTGTTTGACAACCTGTGCGCTCTCTTTTACACTTGATGGGGAAACTAGGGCATAATCTCTGATCTCCCCAAACAGCTTATCGGCTTTTTCTTTCGACCGAAGCATGGTTGAAAAGGAAATTTCAAGCTGCTGAAATTCACCCCGAACCTTTAACAGCTCTTGAGGTAGCTGAGATAGTCCAGCAAAAGCAAAGGCCGTGGTTGCGTATTTGCTTATACTGGCAAAGGCGCTGTCTATTTTGCTGGTCTCCCGGACGGTGGCGTTGGAAAAGCCGATCATCCGGCGTTCCGCCGCCGTCAGTGTGGCATTCCAGTTGGCATCACGAATCAGTAAATCAAAGTCAAGCGCTGCTGACATCCTTTAAGTTTGATGAAAAAAAGGACTTCATTATGAAGTCCCGCATAACGGCAAAGATATTGAAACGACTCAGTAAATGAAGACGTTTGAGAGCTAAAGCAACTTGTTTTTAGGGGGTAAGCTTAAGCGAACAGAGATAACCAGCAAAGCCGCCCGATTGCTCAGGCGGCTTTGCTGGTATGAGATTACAATGAAAGCTATACTAAGAAACTTTTGGCTTTTCAATAACCTTGGTTCGTATTGCCCTGCCGCTGTTCCACATAACTGCAACACCACCAAGAACAAGGTAAATTTGCTCTGTGTAGCCGATAGCTAGCTTGTTTTCTAAGCCGATCAATATAACCCGGTAGCCTCCCAAAAAGGAAAACGAACTAAGGGCAACTGCGAGAAAATTGCCCAGCGCTAAGTTATCAACCTTGTCTTTGTAAATTCTGAAACCAGCATAGGCAAAGGCCGCAAGTAGTGCTAAAATAATGGCCTGTGTATTGTCTGTGTTCAATTTTTGCAAAAACGCAATGATCTCCTTTGTAGTCATAAGGGCAATCTACAGGAAATTAATGCGCAGCCTGCTTATGAGCCGATTTTGCTCGTGACTTAGAATGTCCTTTATGTTGAGTTGAGCGTCCAGAATAGACACCTATAGCCGCACCTATAATAGCGCCAGCTATAGCACCTGGAATGTTGGCTATGTTAGCTCCTAGCATTGCTCCCCCTGTTGCTGTAGCAATGACAGTGGTAGAATCAAATTCTTCTGTGCCTTGAGGGTTATGCATTTGATTAGCTCTTTAATTGTCCAAACCTTGGAAAGATGAGTTACAGAATAATCTACAGTACGAATTACTGTATGATCTATCTCATGAGTTCCTGTACAATAGTACAAAATTAGTACTACTAATGTTCATACTACCAATTCTGGTACTGCTAATTTCGGAACTACCAGTTCTGGTACTACCAGTTTCGGAACTACCAACATTCAAACTGCTAGTTTTAAAAGTATCAGTTTGAACATTGGTAGTGTTATAACTACTGGATTTTTCCACTCCCCCGCACTTTAGGCGGGGGAGTGGAAAAACAGGTTAACAAACGCGGCTTTAGTGTGTCTGCTTCAGCGGTATGAAAAATGCAATAATGACACTTAATCAAGAGTCACACCCAATGGACGATATGTCACTTTAATGATGATTAAGTTTCTATTTTTAGTTTGAGGTATTTCTAGAGAGGGATTTTAAGTATGTTAAATCTTTTGAAATCCTTTAATTTGCTATATGATAGAAAATGAAGACTACCCAATTGGCAATATAGTTAAGCGGGTCAGAGAGGAGAAGGGGCTTACACAGGCTGAACTAGCTGACTTAGTGGGAACATCTAGGGCTGTTATAGGAAATCTAGAATCTGACAGATATAGTCCCACAATCAAAACAATAAATAAGGTCGCTAAAGCAATGGGTTTGAGCTTGAGAATAACTTTCGAGTAGCTATATATTTTTTTGCCAATAAATGATGTGATTTCACGTCAAACGGTTATATTTGTCTTACCATTTAGCCAACGGAAAAAGCGACATAATACCATCAAGGTTGCCTTGCTGAATAACGGTAGACTGACTAACTGGTGAGAAACCAAAAACCCCCAACGCTGATATTCTTGGCAGAAGAAGCGAAGGGGGCTATGAAAAACACAAAAACCTGTAAGGATTATGCGTCAGACGCAAAACTACGGCCCAAATCGGGCCGAATCAACTCCTATTGTGTCAACGGCTGAATCTGCCGACACAATCTACCTCCCGCTTCTGGTCTTTCAGACCGAAACAGTGAGCGGCGAACCTATCCCCTCGGAGGTTCAATTAGCACACGCCTCGCTGGTGCATTTCCGGGATTTTCTCGCAGGGGACAACACCGGACACCCTACCACAAAGGCGAATCTTGACACGCTCAATGAGCTAATCAGGAACGTTCAAAGCCTCTGTTTCGCCAAGCTGAGCGAGTTGTCGATTCTGGTTACTGAATTAAACGAGCGTCGGCCATGAGTTTGCTTACGGGTTTTCTCGATAGCGTACCAGGTACGCCAGCCGATCAGTCCAGCTTTGACGATATACGGGATAAGTACCCCGCCGGGTATCCTATTAAGCCAAATTGGCCCGACCGCAATAGTTATCATCATCAATTTGATCTCAAACTTGAGATTAAAGGCGATCCATACGCTCCATCAACCTCTATGTCGCTGCTATGGGCATTAGATGCCCGCAAGGAAGAATTATACCGCCAGTTGATTCGGTCGGTGCATGAGAGGAGTGATGAATCGTTGATTGAGGCCAGTAACATGCTCAGTGAGCTTGAAAACATTGATGAGCTGGTGCGGAATTTGGCTATTCACCTTCATGACCTTGCGGTAAGAAATCAACAGGTTATAGCTGGCCTCAATGACCCTAGCCGGATAAGAGAGGCCGGGGAGGTGGATGGGTTTTACCAAGCCCGCCACCTTGACCGGATGCGTAAACTAATCAAATCGTAGGCATGAACGAGCTGATTCAGATCACCACTAATGAACAAGGTTCGTCGGTGGTGTCGGCTCGCGAGCTATACGAGTCGCTTGGCTTTGATGTCTCACAATGGGCGCGGTGGTCAAAGAAGAATATTGTTACCAACCCCTTTGCGCTGCAAGGTGTTGACTGGCAACAACTCGACATTGTGTCGAAAACCTCCGAAGGGGGTAGGCCATCTGTAGACTACGCTCTCTCTACTGACTTTGCGGAACGGCTGTGTATGTTGGCCCGTACGGAGAAGGGGGAGGAGGTAAGGCGCTGGTTTCAGGCGATCAAGAATAAGGCCATGCAAGCCCCGGCCCTATCGTCTACGGAAAACCTGTTGCTTCAACTTGCCCAGCAACAAACCCAGCTTCTAACTAACCAGCAAAACCAGCTTGACCAACTACGGTCTGACATGGGTAAAATACAGGCTGGTGTTCGCCCGATACGTACCCGGTCTACTCAGTTGTCTTTGCCTCATATGCGCCCCGGCAAAGATGAGGGGTTACGACAACTAATCAACCAGCGGGTAAATGAGTACTGCGAACGTTTCGGCGTTGAGCAGGGTGAAACGTACCGTTACCTGTACCAGCGCATGCAAGCCGTATTTGGCCTCAACGTCTACCAACTGGTACGGCGCAACACAGAAAGTCTAATTGATGCCGTAGAGCGATACGGACACTTACACCGGTTGTATTCGGTAGTGAAAGCGGAAATTGATTTTGTCGAATAACATAAACGCCCGGTATAATGCCGGGGCTATTGGTATGCTTGATATTTCACAGCACAAACACCCCGGCATTTATAGGTTCACCAATAAGGTAAACGGTAAGATCTATATTGGTCAGGCTCAAAACATAAGTATCAGATATAAGTCTCATCGGAACTCAAACGGACAAGGGTATTTTCAAAAAGCACTAAGGCACCACGGAATAGACTCTTTCAATTTTGAGGTACTTGAGCGCGTAGATGATCTGTCGATACTTACAGAAAGGGAACAATACTGGTTGGATTTTTACCGGCCTTACGAACCTCACATTGGTTACAATATCGCAAGAGTTGCTGGTTCATGTAGGGGCGTTAAAAGGGCAACTGAGCAAGTTGAGGCTCATAGGTTGCGAATGACCGGAAAGCTGGCTGGTCCCCTAAATCCAAGGTGGGGTAAGACGCACACCCCCGAAGCGCGCGCCATAATATCGGAAGCTAGAAAAAGAGCAAAAGCCAGTCCCGAAACTAGAGCTAAGTTATCAGCAACAACTACACGTAATAACCTACGGAGAAGCCCTGAACTCTTGGCGAAGATAGCAAGTGCTATAGTCAAGGCTCACGCTAAGCCAATCGCTCAAATAGACCCGATAACCGACAGTACGATACATATTTGGGGGTCTGTGCGTGAGATTAATGAACAATTGGGAATAACCATTTGCGGGATTCAGAACGCGTGCAGGGGTAGATACTACTGCAACAAGCGAAAAGGGTATTTCCCTAAAGATTCACACGGCGGCTATAAGTGGCAATACGTAGACCTCACCCCTCTTGTATGAACGCCGCTACAAAATGGCTCATCCGTGATGCTTACCGAAGCGGTGAGCCGCCCAACGAAATAGCCCTACGGCTTGCCCTACTAGAAACAGATGTAAACCGGACGTTACGATCAATGATAAAGGCCAACAAGCCAGCCCCAAAAGAGCGACCAGAGAAGCCCGTAACCTTTCGCGTAGTGCTGATTGATTATGATGCCGACCTTCGCAAAGCGTTAATAGAGAAACTACGAACTACCCCGCTGTACCTGGACTGGCGCAAGAAGGTGCTTAAGATTGATCGTTACCGTTGTCGGGAATGCGGCAACACGAAACGGGTTCAGGTTGACCATATCTATCCGCTGTCGGCAATCATTCACAATTACCAAATTAATAGCTTAGAAGAGGCGGCAGAGTGTGAATTGATCTGGCGAATCAGCAATGGACGAACATTATGCTCAACCTGCCACCAACGTACCGATACACATGGAGCGAAGGCGAAACGTCTGTGGATAGAAGGGATTACCTCGGACGAGTGAAAAGAAGCCCGACTGCTAGCAGTCGGGCTTCTTTATAACCTTTCGTTTTTTTAAATAAAATACTTAGTAAGTTGATAGATGGCTTTACGCTCAGGCGGCTTTTTGTAGATAATAATGTAAAGATTAACCACTCAATAAATAACCAACCGACTGGCTATCAAGTGAATTATATTTAAATAAGGATTATGCGTGGTATAGTAAATTATACTAAATAGAAGACAACCACCCCCTTAAAAAAAGAAATAGATAAACTTAAATTATCATGGGAAAAAGTAATAAGCAGAGATACGAGGAGACTTTGGAGAACTTGCCTAAAGATGATTGTGCCGGCCACCTTATAGGTGGCGAAATAGTCTCGCTCATTAGTGCTTTAAAACATGACCCGGTGCAGATAGACAAACTAGGGGGCGCAATAAGCATGGGCAGCAAGAGTTTATTCAAAAAACCAGATGCCGTCAAGAATATACATCATCTTAGGCGCGGTATCTTGTTAGCCTACCTGACCATTGGGGGCGGTAGTTCAAATGGTCTACCGTTATTAATTAATAAAATAGCTAACAAAGGTCAAGGAGATCTTAAAAATGAATTAATGAAGTTTTTGCCAGTGACCTCTGAAACCTGGAAGTTTAATACTGCGCTTGCGTTGATTAAGAAGCGATATGGGGATTATATTGAAGATAATATTTTCTATAAGGCGCTTCTTAATGACGCCAACCGGTCTTTATACGTTAAATTTTTAGACAAGGATAACTTCTTAACCGCGTATAGAATATATTCAGGTAAGGTTCCCCAAGAATGTAAAGCCACCGCTTTTACAACAGATCCTGAGCCTATACGAAATTATCCAGTAATACACGTAAACCGACATAGGGATGATAATTCATCCATCAATGCAACTATTGTACATGAACTTTTACATTTTCTTACTCATCCTCTTTTCACCAAAGTATTTACCACGGATGTTGGAAATAATAATTTTGACGAGGCAGTCACGGAATACTTCACGCGAAAAGTTATTGAACAAAAAGGCATTTCTGCAGATGATACTGTTCAAGAATTTATATTGTCTCGTAAAGGTATTTATGATGGTCATGTTGCTGGACTCAATAAGTTGAGGGATACAATAAAGGCGGAGAATACGAAAGAAAAGCGTGAAAATTATTTGAAATTAGCCTATTTCAAAGGTGACCAAAAAGCTATAGCATTATTAAAATCTATTATGGGGCTTAAATGAATACAACGCCTGATCCACATCACTAAAGCAATGATGACTCTAACGACTGCCACCGTTAGCAGTTCACTGACCGCTTGAAAACAACGCGGATGGTTTTATTGCATTGCTTTAACACATAATCTTAAACAGCAAAGCCGCCCGATTACTCAAGCGGCTTTGCTGTTTAAGTCAAAAAGGAATTATTATCCTATCGGCCTACTGCTTGGTCAGTTCCATCTTCGAAGTAACGGATGCACCACTAATCGTTGCCGTTTGCGTTAAGGTCAGCTTGCTACCAGCAACTAGGCTGCTAAGCCACCTGATAAGGTAGTTAGGGAAAAAGCTGTGGCAATAAGTCGACAATCTAACGTGTAGGGAATAAAGTCTAGAATTCGTACCCTGTTAATATCTGGGTGGTTCGGGTTGATGAGGAGGTTGTTTTCATTGGGATTAATGGCAGAAGGGATACTACAAGCCAGTGTATTGCCTTTCTCAAACCAAAAAGCCAGGAACTGCCAACTACAGGCCAAGGCCGGCTTAGCATCCCAATCCGTAGGTAAATCACTAATAGTAAATGTCCGAATGCACTCATCAGGTATTTCCAGGATGGCAAAATTCATGTTTGGAATCATCTTATCAATCAGATGCACAGCCTTCTCAAGCACAGCTAAAGAACTGGTTGAAGAAGCATAAATTAATGAAGTGCCAATGTTGTTCCAGCGGCCCCCTAGATCAGCAGAGCCAGCCCCCGAAAGTGTAGTTGAATTGTGTTTTATTTTTTGCAATCTGTATGCAGTTGCCATAAGACGATTGAAGATCGGCTTAGTTAACTGTACACACCATAGTCTATTCTCCCTAAAACGGTTTTTACCAGGGCAATTCCGGTGGTAGTGTCCAGCAAACTGAGCGGTGTACTATTACTCAATTCTTGCAGTGGAAGGCGCAACCACTCATTGAAACTAGTTTGATCTTCGAAAACTTCTAATCCGTAAGCTGCTAGGTCTTTTAGTAACAGTAAACGTTCAGAAGCTACCAAGTTTAAAACGCCGTTCAACTTTAAGCGGTGATACGTCCTTATCGAAATAGTCAGCAGAGGTGCCATCTCTTTATCTGTGATATCAAGGATATTGGCAAGCTGCTGAGCTAATGAAATCGGCAGGTTTTGTCTCACGCGCTCAATGTCTTCGTCGGCTGGAGCTGGTAGTTTATTGTCCTTTAAGAAATTGGCTGGTCGGGGTACGTCGACTGGTATCGGTTTTGATTCTAGAGAAGATAACACGGTGCGATACCGTTTAATGGCAGCATAAATCTCCTCCAATTGCTCACGCCATGAAATCAATAACTCATCCTCAGGCAATTCTCCACGTAAAGCTGATAGGTCGTCAGTTGGGTATAATAGCCCTTCTTTATTAAGCAAGCCTTTAATCTCCCCCTGTTGGGCGACAACACTGTTGGTGTCAATATAGCGGCCGTTTTTGGCCAAGTATTTACGGTTAAGTCTTTCGTTAAGCTGGTTAAAAAGTTCGTACGCAGTCTCGAGTAAAAAAACAAGATCTTTCACCGCTTTGCCCATACCTTGGTTCAGGTCTTCCGATACCTGCACTGTAGGAGTTCTGCAAAGTATCAGTTTTTTAATATCCTCGGGATCAGTCAGAGTTTTTATCATAGTGCAAATGTAAGTGCCATTTGGCACTTATGCAACTATAGCAACAAACGGGTTGCGTAATGAGGTTTCGTTTGAGTAACGAATGAGAAAAAATGATTACTCTTGTTCCGAAAGCACTATGTTAGATAGTTTTCGGGTCTCAGAAAAGATCTACTGCAAGACAACCAGTCAGGAGCACAAGCTGGATAAGGTTGTGGACGCTCTCAGCAAAGACCTCTTGCGGGCTATTGGGTATCAGCCAGGCTGAAACAAGACAAAGCCCTGTCGTATTGGCTGAGGCGTTCCAACCGTTTGTCAACCAGCGGAATCTTTGTAGATAATTCCCCGCTAAATATTACAAGCATGAAACGCGTATTCTATCTTCTCCTCTTACTGGGTAGTTCAATGAGCTGTCACAAGGATGGTGTGGATGCCATCCAAGAAGCTAATGCTACAATTATCAGCGATGTTTCAGGCCCTTATGCTGGTTGCTCGTATAATTATGCCCTGTTGCTAGAAGGCGATGCTGAATTTCACTTTCACTATACGAAAGATGTACCCCAAGCCTTCAGTAAGCCGGGCACACTGGTCAGAATACAGTATAAACTAGATGAGTCGTGTAAGGAACAGACACCCCGGCCAACCAATATCATCACCATCACCTCTATTAGAAGTCGGTAAACATCGACCCTAATACGGCTAACTTAGAAAAGAAGCTAGAAAGAATAGTGGACGCCCTGAATAAAGACCCGTTACAGGCGGCGGGGTATAAGCCAGTCTAAAACAATGATGTCGCTTTGATAACAGGGCAAATAGCCACTTACCTACGTTAAGCCCCTTTTAACTCATTACATCAATCAGAATAGTAACTTGCCGCATATCAACGGGGAGGCATACAGCTCCCTACTGGTGTGGATAGAAGCGGAAAGCAGGCTGACAGTATTGGTCTGCTTTTCATGTTATTATACATCATTGTTAACACAGGAAAAGCCGCCCGATTGCTCAGGCGGCTCTCCTATCTATTACTGAACGAGCTATACCTCTAGCTTTATCATATCAGAATAAGCCAGACCCTACCGGTACCAGATAGGCTTCAGTCTCCAGCTACCATTAAGTCAATTGGCTTCCTTAAATAATAATAAGTCAGTATACTCACATCTTAATGGGTAGCCATAGTGACCCGCTAGACATGGTGAAGAACTACTTGTGGTTATGAATCAGTAGTTAATAGTTCTACGAGCTAGCACCCTTTACTAGTTGGGTGGATATACAGCGAAGGCGTGTAGGCCAGCATTCCGGTGACAGATAGTACGTCTCTGTGAATGAGCTTAGATTTATGTTACGTTCTGTTAAAACTTACATTCGACAGTTTGTACATCCCTAGATGGAGAGCAATGTTTGTGGAGAGTATTCGCTGACGAATCGCACGCTATAGAAGGCAGACGACCGCAAGTCGAGTGACGCTTCACGCTCCCATTACTTAACTCTAATTAGCAAAGCGCATATTACAATGAATGTCAAAATAAAATAGCAACATGATTAGTGAATCGATTTTTTCGCTTAAGGCAATATGGGATTTTATTAGTCCTATACTGAGTGATAATTTAAAAGAGAGGGCAAAACTACAATCTCCTGAAGAATTAGGGAAAAAGTATGCCTTTGAGCTATTTCAACGCTTAGAAAAAGTTGAGTTCTTAAGTAATGAATTCGTTTTTTCATTAAAAGCTTTTGTCGACATCATGTCAAATAACCCAAATCTTGAAAGTCAACAAATTGCAAAAGAGAAACTTACTATTTGTATTAATAATCTCGCCGTAGAAATAGAAAACTTAAGTTATGGATTAGAGGATTTATATCCTCAGTTATCTATCCACTTACCAGATTTTGTCGAGCAAATCAAATACTATATTTATGACAGATCAAACAATATTTTAGAGATCAACGAAAAAATAATAGCCGAAAAAATCAGGCGACTCAATTTAGACAGTTTTGCACAAAAGAAAATTGAAGACTTAAAGATTATATATGAAAAGGCTATTGAGAACAACATAAAAATATCTAATTGTATAAATATTTTGAGATCATTTCTTGCAAAGCAATACTTATTTAAGGAAAGTTTCTATAGATGAATTTCTACATTTAAGGTGTGCATTAACAATTCACTCCACGTAGGGTAGCTTCCCGGTGACAGGAAGTTCGTCTCAAGGGAGAGCGAGCAGCCCAACCGACGGGGGGTAAAGGTCGTAACGTACCTGAGTTTGGCCTATCTTTCGTCCACCATCAGCCTTTGCGGATGTTGGACGGCCCATTCAAGTAAGTGGATGTTTCGCGTTCCGGTCGACAGAATAATAGCTTGATAGTGAATGTTATAGTCTCGCTCTTAGCTGAGTTAATAAAGGTTGTAGAATTAGTATGACACTGCTTAACCTATGAACGACAAGGTTAAAACCTATCTCAGCAACATGGTAGTGTTTCTGATCATGTCAGGAGCGATGTGGATTTTTTAAGAGCTGATGGTTCTGTTGATAGGTAGTGATAGTGACTAGTTCAGGTGTAGGATACCTGTTGACAGGTTAATCCCCGTTCGACAGAACGCTTTGGCTGGTGTGTCGCGTCTGGTCGGACAGGTCGTCCATCATGGTCAGCACGTCGACAAACGCGTTTTGGCCGACACGAGAACGTACCTGAGCGGCACCGTTTGACAACCTCGGCTTGTTTTGCTCGGCCTCTCTCGGCTTAATTGGATTGCGCGTTGTTGGTCAGCGCTGCTGGGTCTACTTACCTCGGACAGAAAACAAAACTGCCCGGTTAGTCTGAGCGGCACCCAACGTGGCAAAGGGTGTAAAGGTTGTCGCGTTCCAGTTGGCATCGCGGATTAAAAGATCAAAGTCTAAAGCCGTAGACATCCTTCAAGTTTGACGAAAAAGGGACTTCATTATGAAGTCCCATATCTAACAAAGATATTGAAACGACTCAGTAAATGAAGACGTTTGCGGGTTAAAGCAACTTGTTTTTAGGGGGTAAGCTTAAGCGAACAGAGATAACAAGAAAAGCCGCCCAATTGCTCAGGCGGCTTTTCTTTATGTGAGTTATTGGATAAAGGCAACTAGCCACAACTAACTCTGACACACACCGAATATAGCATTAAGTAATCGACTATTTCTTTTTACTTACAATGACAGCGCGAGTCCCTTTGCTGTCTGTCACATCTAGATTAAGATTCGTGCCATCAGCGGTACCTGTTTTGGTAGTGCCGCTGTACAGATCCGAGCCTTTCACCTCAAACGTGCCCAAGTCTGTTGGTGAATCAGCTTGACCGGTTGCTTTGAGCAAAAACACGATTCCTACTGTGGTAGACGTTTTTTTGGTTGTTGTTAGTTGGCCCGAAAGTGTAGTAACCACTCCGGCATTAGTAGTTGATGTGGGAAGCGTAAACGTAACACTAGTCCCTCCAGAGCTAGTTTGCCTGAGAGACGAGACTTCATAAGTACCTGCAACAGTAGAAGCAGCATCAGGCGCTACAGTGTCTGTGCCTTTCTTTCCGCAAGCGGCAATCGTTACGAACAACAAAAGGTAAATTACTTTCTTCATTGTATACTAATTTATCAGATGAATGTGCAACTTAATAAACAGATCGTATACAGCAAAAAAACACGTACCTATCCCTCATTTGAACAAGTAATCGTCAGTGGCCGGATTCGTGGCAATGATTATGAACTTCAGGCAGCCCGGACGGCTCGGCAAAGTAAGCAACTGGGGCGGGGGTAACCTATTTCACACCACAAAGCCGCCCAGTTGCTCAGGCGGCTTTGTTATAAACTACTGATCATGCAATCTTTATGACCCTAACGGCTTAAGTTAAGCAAGTCGATATAGTACCTTAAAGACGCTTGCCCTCTTCTACCGTTTAGTCAATTGCTTGCCGCACATGATAATAAGTCAGTATACTCGTCTTCTAAAGGGCAGTCAAAGTAACCCGTAATGCGGAGCAAAGAACTATTTATAGTTGTGAATCAGTAGTTTATAGTTCTGTGATTCCGCGCCCTTAACTATGTTGGGTGATTTATGTGATGTGAACGAATTTGTACTGATATTGAATAGAGTTCGTGACAAAGAGCTTTCATTTTCTAGTACAAAGTTCATCTTGCAAGATGAAACCTAGGTTAGCTTAGTATGACAAATTATGAAAGTTGTAATTGAAACGAAATAACAATGAAATTACAGATTTTCTATCGCCATTTTTTGTAGAGTTAAAGTCGTAAGCATTCTTTCAGTACTAAAGAAAATAAAGCATAATGGAAGACAAAGTACAAATTGAAATAAGCGGCTTAGAAGAGTATAATCAATCGCTTAAAAGAGAAATGGGTTTTATGAGAAATACCCATAAAGAGAAAACCTTTTCTATTCGTTGGAGAATGTTTTCAATATATATAATTTTAGCTTTTCTTCTGTTTGGTTTTGCGTACATTAATTTTCTTAATACTACATATTCTATTCGATTAAATAGTTTAATAGATATATCCAAAGTAAATCTAAATATATTTATTATATCTATTGCCGCCCCTGGAGTTGTGCTCTTTATATATTATTATCTTAAATTCACTGATGAACGAGATAAACTAAGATCGGAATTAGATTATTTTGAAAATAGAATCCAAGATAATCAAAATAGAATAAATCGCTTGTTAAATAGAGATAATACTAATGTAATACCATATCAAGATAATTTATCAGTCAATGATAAGAACATCGATACATCAGTCAACCAGTTGATTAGTAATAAACAAGCTATTACAATCGATGATATATTGTCAGATTGTAGAGAATCTCGTGATAGATTAATTAAAGAAGTCGATAATCTTAAAAGTCGAGGTGTGATTAATTTAGGAATTGGTTCAGCGCTAACTGTGGTTGGAATTGGCATTCTGCTCTTTTCTCTGTTGACAAAAAATAACGACGGTACTATTAAACCAGAGCTTAAAGTGATTGATTTGATGAATTTTTATTTGTCGCGAATTACCACAGTCATTTTTGTAGAGATATTCTCATTTTTCTTTTTAAGACTTTACAGAAATAGTCTATCGGATATAAAATATTATCAGAATGAGCTTACTACTCTAGAGGCAAAATTTCTCTCACTAAAATCAGCTTTGTACATAAACCAACCAGAGGTAAAGGTATATGTTATTCATGAAATATTAAAAACTGAAAGGAATATATTAATAAATTCTGATCAAACTAACTTAATTAACAGCTTGCTTAAATCAGAGAATGAAAGAGATCGAAGTTTTACAGACAGTTTTAAGGGTGTTTTAGAGAGCTTGTCAAACTTTATTGACAAGAAAGAAAAATCTTAATTATGTGATAGTTTTATTCACAATTATTTAAGCTGGCAATACTACTGCTATTTGAATAAGATGACTTTATACCTTCATAAGGCATCTGCGAATCTAAATTCCTCATTACGATCAAAATGATATTAAATTTTTAAGTTATATATATCATCAATTATCTTTGAAGTCTCTTATTAAATTAACTGCTAATTCCTGCGGAATTATTCTATCAGTTAAAATCTATTGATCCGTGAGTAAGCCTGTAAAGTTGGACAAGGTAACTAAGGCTACTGTCCAGCCCGGTGGGCCAATTGAGATAAAAACGCTTTACGGACTAATTCACGGGTCAATAATTAACCATTGATCCTGCTGTGGATACAGTCACGTGTTAATATTAGTTTAATTCTACAATAAGACGTTTGACATTAATCTGCCAATAAAAGAAACTATTCAGACTTTCGCCTCTCATCTTGCTTCTCTGCGTTAATACCGATTATTGATTCTAACCGTTTGGTTCTTTCGTAACGATGGATATACCATTCTTTCAATAACATTTCATTCAAAGCAATAAGAACCTTAGCCTCGTTTGGATCAACATCAACAATTAAGTTAATGTCATTTTCCATGTGAGCGCCAATATTACCAATTTGCCTAACAGCGTGGATTGCTTGCCATGTAATAGGATCTACCTTATTTTCTATAGCCTTAATTTCATTGAAGAGTGTTTTTTCGCCAGTCACATTAAAGAAATCTCTTATCATTCCTTGCAAACATCTTCTTGAAAGTGTAGCAGATGCCTTGGGACTTAATTCTAAAATCAGACAGGCTTCCTCATAGTCTTGTCTAATCGGCAACGGGATATATTCAGGAAATGACTTTGCACTTGATGCCGGTATTAATTGCCATGACATTAAGGGTTCGCTGTATACATTCTTGCTCATATTATCATAATATGTATGTAGGGCTACACTTAAGCTTGCTTTCTTACACTCATCATTGATACATACTATCCATTTGACTATGGCTGCCTTTTTCTGGTATAGTCCAGAGATGCTAATGTATGTGGGTTCTGGCTTTCCGCCTATAACAATTATTGATGAGTTAAACCCTTCAGCTTCAACACTTAAATTACATTCCGCTTGTGATGTGTTACGGTAAGAGATGGTCATTGCATTATTACAATATGGACAAATCCAATTCATATTAACCTTGCTTTTAGATTGTTCTTTTTCTCAAGCCTATGTAGTTAGTCGCAAGTTGGCACAGACATATGCTGTACTGATGAAACTTAAGATAACTCAACGCTAACGTAGCACGCAATAATATTGTATCCTATCGCTCGTAACGTAAAACACTAACTTGCATGGACGGGTAACCCACGACCGCAAAGGTTGATGGTGGCCTATCTTGTCTTGGGGCCACCATCAACCTTTGCGCCTTTACTTTACACCTTTGCCTGTATTGGGTCCCGCTCTAGCTAGAGCCGGGCTGTTTCCTGTCCGAGGAAAGTGGATCCTGCAATACTAACCAACAACGCACAAATCCAAACAAGTCGAGAGGGGCCGCTAACTGTCAAGCCGAGGCTGTCAGGCGGTGGCGCTCAGGTACGTTGCCTTGTCAGGCAAAACGCATTTTGTAACGTTCTATCCAGCGGTGACCAGCCTATCACTGAGTGCGTGGCAAGCCAACTTATTAGCATATCAAGTAGCCAATTGTTGGCTAAACAGTAGATTGAGGCAATGGCCGTACTCCTCAATTGGCGATTCATGCATCAGCAATCTTTCCCAGCTTCTCTTCCAGGTTGATCGTATTAGGGTCTAGTATAAGATAGCAACACAATCGTAACATAGTATCATATCGCTACTAGACGCGGAACGTTCGATTCACAGATTAATCCTGCTCCTATCAGTTGAGTAATAAGTTAGGTCATCGTACATATCGTACAAAATAGGATTGTACATGACGTAATCGTGAAATACGTACAGCTTACTGCTAAATCCACTTTTAAAATTACCGCTTAATAACACTCTAATAAATCATAGTAAGTCAATACTACTATAAACTAAGATAGATGCAGAACAAAATCCTATTTTAGTCCTATTATATAGGAAATTATCCCAGTTTAGATCAATGTATAGTCATCTTTATGAATTTTGGCAGTGCACAATCTGTATCACGAAAAAGACAAAGTGAAACGGATTATTTCTTAGCATGTTAAGTAATATGCGCATTCACAAGGTGTTTTTTTCAAATTATGTGTTTTTAATGTCTCATCGCTAAAATCAATTAGTACATGCCTAATTTATTACAAATACAGAACTACCACAAGAAATATAAGCCTAACTCTGCCTTAGCTAGAATAGATAATCCATTAGAGCCCAAGGGCTTACCTCTACCTACATCAGATCGGTTTGAAAAATCTTTTCAAAATTTAGCTTCTAAATTAGGAATTGAATATGAAAAACATTTTGAATTGGGTATAGAAGCGGAAGTTGTCATGGTATACATTGACATCTGTTCATTCTCAAAACGTTTTGCCACAATGCCTTCTGGTGAACTCTCTATTTTCCTCGATAAATACTACGAAAAGGTTATTCCTATTATATATAATTATGATGGTGAAATAGAAAGAATAATGGGTGACGGTATAATTGCTATTTTCGGTCCTCCATTTTGCAATAAGTCATTTCTTGAATTAGTTTCAAATGCACTTATTTGTTCTTTAGAAGTACTATCAATCACTAATGATACAGATTTTTATTCAAAAATTGCATTGCATTCAGGCGACATTAAATACTATAAAAATAAAATAACGCAATATCCAGATTACACTATTATTGGCAAACCTTTGACTGAGTTATATAGATTAGAATCTATAGCCAGTGATAAGGAGGTAGTTTTCTATTCATTCACAAATTTGAACGTAAAGATCGAGAAAATGCTTGATATGATTCCTGATTTAAAAAATCACATCAAATGGTTTCCAAATGAGAACAAAAAGATCGAGCCACCTCTAAAGGGTGTGGATTTCAAGTACACTAAATCGATTAGTTTATGAGTGTTCGCAATATACTTGCTTCTATATCTCAGGAAATTGATGATATATTTTCTTACGGTTTTAATATTAATGTCTCTTCTACAACTTCGGTACCGAGCTTTGATGATCCCGTATTAACGTTTGAATCAGGAAAACAAAAGCAAGCTAAAGAGGTAACAACTTGCGTATTGTTTATTGATATACGTAATTCAACTCAGCTCAATCTTAAATATGATGCGAAGGAACTAGCTAAGTTATACACTGCTTTTACTAAAGGCATGATTATAGCCGCAGATTTTCACGGTGGTAAAATTCGTAATATTATTGGCGACCGCATAATGGTTGTATTTCCACAAGCGGCTTGCTTCACTTCTGCTGTAGATTGTGCTATCACAATGAACATGGTGTCTGCTCAAATTAACAATGCCTTTAAGGGGGCTAAATTTGAATGCGGTATAGGGATTGATTATGGAAAAATGCTAGTCTTAAAAACTGGTTTATATAGAAGAGGCGATGAACGAAACACTAACAGAAACCTAGTCTGGCTAGGAGAACCGGCCAATATTGCCTCGAAGCTTACCGATATGGCCAATAAAACGGTAGATAAACATAAAGTAAGTATAGTAAGAAGTGTGTTCAACTTCTGGCATGATTACAAACCGAGATTTATCAGGGGGACACTAGCCTCCGCTTTGGCAGCTAATACATCGCAAAGTCAGTTTGTTGATCGATCAGAAAGTTATGATCCCCTTGGATTTATAAAGTTGTTAGAATGGAATAAAACCAAAAGTGCTCTAGAGACGAGAGCAAGTGTATTAAAAGAGTTTAACTTCGAAACCCAATCAGTAAAGACGCCTTCTATATTAATTACGCAGCCTGTATATGATGGTTTCAAACTTCACAATCCTACCAGAAATGATATAACGGATCGATTATGGAAAAGACAAGATCTAACTGTCCCTAATTACAAAAATAATATTTTGGGTTCCTCGCTAACTTGGAAGATATAATAAATGGCTAGTATGAACGACGATTTGAAGGCTATTTTTGCTAATGTAAATGACTGGCTGAAATACGCAGAGACAAAAAATGCAACCCTTGTTGCTTTTAACGGGGCGTCTATTTTTGGTCTGTTGCAAGCATGGAGCGTTGTGCCCAGTCACGAAATTATTTTTATTGATGTAATTCTACTGGCTTTCTCTGCTTTGCTATCAATTATTTCTTTTGTTCCACGTTTATCTACAGTTTTGAGTAATAAAAAGTACGGGAGCCAAGAATGGAATAACGCAAAGAATATAGTTAATATCCTATATTTTGACGACCTCTCAAAATTATCATCCGCTCAATTTGTTGAACTTTATGAACTAAGGATAAATGGTACCTTCCACCCGGTCGGCATAGACTTGAATTTGATAGATCAGATAATAATAAATTCAGAAATTGCAATTAAGAAAAATCGTTGGTTTGGCTTATCAGTTCGAATATCCATCTTGACAATTCTATTTAATATGGTCTATGCTTGCCATTTAGCTTTTGGTTGGTTCAATATATAGAAGAAATTTTGTCCGAACGTTTACATTAACCATTTCAGAATTCGTTAGTTGGTACAATTATCACTGGACGGCAGACCGGATAACCGAATTAAACAGGGTTAAGAGTGTGTTCGACCTACTTGGTAAAATGGCCCGGCCTTACATCATATAGGCCGGGCCATTTTACTTAATCAACCTCATTTGCTGTTACCCATAGTCGCTTTGCCTTTGCACCGTGTGTATCTGTTCTACTGTGACAGATCGCACATAGCGTCCGCCCGTTACTTACCCGCCAGATCAGTTCACATTCTGCCGCTTCTTCTAAGCTGTTGATTTGGTAGTTGTGAATGATTGCCGATAGTGGGTATATGTGATCTACCTGTAAGCGGCCCTTGTTCCCGCATTCCCGGCAACGGTAACGGTCAAGCTTGAGCACCTTCCTACGCCAGTCTAGGTATAGCGGTGTGGTTCGTAGTTTCTCGATTAACGCCTTGCGAAGGTCGGCATCATAATTAATCAGCACTACGCGAAAGGTTACGGGCTTACATGATCGCTCTTTGGGGGCTGGCTTTTTGGCCTTTTTCAATGATCGTAACGCCCGGTTTACGTCTGTTTCTGGCAAGTCGAACCGTAGGGCGATTTCGTGGGGCGGTTCGCCACTTTGGTAGGCATCACGGATGAGCCATTTTGTAGCGGCGTTCATACGGCAGGGACGGGGTCCATATACTGCCATTTATAGCCACCGTGTGATTCTTTGATTTGATCTCGTTTGGTGTCATTGTTGAAATAATAGCCCCGACAAGCGGCCTGAATGCTAGCCATGCCTAAACCGGTTGACTCTGCCGCTACTTTAGCTGAGGGCCATACTTCAATCACCTCACCTGTCGAAAGATTGATTTGCGCAACGTGCTTTTGTCGTTTCTGAGCGGCGGCCTCAATCAGTTCTTTACTGTTTAGAATCGGTCCGCGCTTAAGCAAGGCTATCCGCATTCTTTCCCGCGTCTCAGTACCCGGAAGAGTCCGACCTTTTGCGGCTGTAGACATTTTGGCCCGCGTTTCAGGACTGGCTTGTTTCTTCCAGTTTGGGTTTAACGGGCCAATAAAGCGACCTATCATTCGCTTGCGATGAGCCTCAACCACTTCGGGCCGCTGTTTTATACCTCTGGTAGTGCCCGCTTTTGGGGTAAGATTATATCCAATAGTCGGATTACAGGCTTGATAAAACTCTATCCAATACGTTTCGCGGTCAATTAATATTTTGACCGTTTCAGTGCGCTCTATTACCTCGAAATCAAAGTTGCCAATACCATACTTTATCAATGCACCGGGGAAGCCCGCCCCTTTTTTAAACATCCTAGCATGACCGCAGTATCGTTGGTAAATATTTTTGGCCGAGCCAATATAAACCTTACTATTTATGCGGTTGGTAAATTTGTAAACACCCGCGTAAGTGTGCCCCTTCAAATCCAAAGGTGTATAGTTAGGGGTGAACAACGAAGGAGTAGCCTTTTGTCTACCTAAATCTATTCCCTGCTTTTCTAAGAATAAGCAAACCCGGTACGTTTCCAGATTCATTTGATCTGCAATAGCCTCAAGAGTCGAACCGTGTATATAAAGGTTTGCAATCTGAATACCTAGCTTATGATCCCACCGGCTCTCTTTCCGGCGTGATATGCCCCGCTTTTGTAATGCCTTGCAAATAACAGGAATACTAAATCCTATCGCCTTGCTTATATCGACTGTACTTGCACCCTTTTTGTATTCCTCTACAACAAAATCAACCTGCGCATCATCAATTACCCGTTGCTTAACGGTGACATTTGCCCGCTTGAGTAGTTTGTAAACGAATCTTTCGGATAGACTATATTTCTGGCAAATTTCTGACACTGGACACCCGTTACAATAGTCCGTTACTACTTGTTGGTGATCTAGATTAAGGTCGTAATTCATAATGGCAAAGAGTAATAGCCCCGGCGCAATGCCGGGGCGTTTAGGTTATTCGACAAAATCAATTTCAGCCATTACTACCGAATACAGCTTGTGCAGGTAGCCGTACCGCTCGACTAGATCAATCAGGCTTTCGCCATTGCGCCGGGGATATTGATAGACGTTTATACCCCAATTCGATTGCATGCATTTGTACAGGTAACGGTACGTCTCACTCTGTGTATAGCCATATCGATCGCAGTACTCGTTCACCCGCTGGTTAATGCGCTGCCGTAGGGCTTCATCCTTCGCTGGGCGCATAGGAGGCAAAGGCAACTGGGCTGACCTTGCGCGAGCCGGACGTATACCAGCCTGAATCTTGCCCATATCAGACCGTAGTTGGTCAAGCTGGCTTTGCTGGTTAGTAAGAAGCTGGGCTTGTTGCTGGGCCAGTTGCAGTAGCAGGGTTTCGGTTGAGGCAATGGCCGGAGCTTGCATGGCCTTATTCTTGATAGCCTGAAACCAGCGACGAACCTCTTCACCCTTTTCGGTGCGAGCTAACATGCACAGCCGTTCGGCAAAGTCGGTAGAAAGGGCATAGTCTACCCCCTCTACCTGTGCCCCATTGCCTCTACTCAACATGATGTTGAGTTGTTCCCAGTCCACCCCTTGAATGGAAAAGGGGTTGTTGACGATGTTCTTCTTCGCCCACCGGGCAAACACAGCCCCGCTGAAACCGAGCGACTCGTACAACTCGCGAGCCGACACCACCGACGAACCTTGTTCATTAGTGGTAATCTGAATCAACTCGTTCATCGCTTTGGCCCTCTGGGATTTTCACCGTAGATCAACCGAAGCGTAGCAGAGCAGTGACCATTGATCAGCGACAGGTGGTCCGACAACCGCTTGATATGCTCCATATCAGCCACAAACTCACCTTCTGTCAAGTACTTGGTTAAGTTGTCCAGCGAGTAAGTACTCCGATTTTCAAATGAACCGCTCACCATATCCTTGACCTGTCCGATCAACTTTGTTTGATAGCTTAACAGGGCATCAGCCAGGAGTTCCGCCTCCGACAATGCATGTTCATTACCGGGCAGGCAAGCATCGGTACTGATCGGTAGATCGAAGGCCCGAGCCTTAGCCAATTCATTGTTGGGCGTATCTGACACGGCCCCACCATCTTGTGTGCCATAAACCAGACTCATGATCGACGCTCGTTTAGCTGGTTGACAAGCGAGGAAAGGTTGCTTAGGGCCTCAAAAGCGCGGTCGCGAAGCTCTCTAATTAATTCATCAACCGCCTCTACTTTCGCCTCTGTTTTGTTGCCTTGCGCCAGAAAAGCCCGGTAGTGTACCAATGCAGAGTGAACCAGTTCAACCTCTGAGGGGAAGTACTCGTCGTCCCTTTTCCCTCCCTGAGCCGTCAGTAAGGGGAAGTGGAGGAAGTCAGCTGATTTGACCGCTTCCTCAATAGAATTTGAATCGGCCCGGTTTGAGCCGTAGTTTTGCCTTGAGTTCATAAGAACCTTTGGGTTTGAGTGGAACAATGGCCCCTTCGCTGCTATCTGCCAAGAATGTTCAGCGTTGGGGTTTTCTATGTCTAATCAATAGCCAGTCTACCGTTAATCAGCGAGGCAACCTGACCGGTACTATATCGCTTTTTCCGTTGGCTAAATGATAGATCAAATTTAAGTCAATATTTTATTATAGCCTAATTATTGGTTGTAAAAATTTTACCATAACCTAATATTATTTTTTTACCGGGTTTAGCTTTGGCTTAAAAGATACATCAAGATCGTACCCCATAGCATCAGCTATCTTGTTAAGGGTTGATAGTGTCATGTTTTTCCTACCAGACTCAAACTGAGCGAGCGTTGAGGGAGCAATTCCCATTTTCGCCGCTAAAGCTATTTGCGACATATCCGAAGCTTTACGTAACAGCTTGATATAGTCTCCGATTTCTTTTGGTGTATTCATGTCTTTCGTATTATGCAAAGCTATAAATAGTTTACTATAACCTAATCTTAATAGGAGATTGCTTTGATAACTTTTTCACCTATTTGATATGTGCTAGAGATAGCCCACTTGATTAGCAACTAGTTACCCCTATACCCATTTATTGAAACCTGTTTTCCTCTGTGCAGTCCGGTTGATTACCTCCGGCTCTATAGAATACCTATTTATCAATGGTCACTATAAGTATAATAAAGTGACATATCGTCCATTGAGGAAGGTCAATAACGAAGCAGCTTGATGTACTTTTTTTACACAAAACTCATTCTGTACAGAACTAATTATAAGGGTAGGCGTTATTGAGTTAGTATATATTAGATCGACAAGGGCCAGTAGGCCATGAACGAAACAGCTAACAAGCTAAAACTTATCGGCCAATAGGCTTAAACACTTACGTATCAGCAAGATACACTCACCTTTATTGATTATGTCTTACTCAGTAATTACCACGCAAGATGCCCGGAAGAATTTTTCCGACATCATCAGTAAGGCGGCGTTTGGAAAAGAAGCAACAGTTATTAGCCGTTCAGGCAAAAACGTTGTAGCGGTCATCTCGTTTGAGGACTACGAGTTTTATCAACAATTAGAAGATAAGCTTGACGGCGAACTAGCAGTGGCGCGACTTGCAAAAAACAACAAACGTCACTCGCTGGAAGAGGTGGAGGCGAAATTGGGCCTCTGAGCGTACCTAGTACGGACTGGCTGCACGGGGTAGTCAGTCCGATTAATTTAATTTAAAAATGCTACCTAATTACAAAGTTGAAATTGATGATGATGCACTATCCGACCTAGAAAAGCTAACCAAAAAGGTGCAGGGTCAGATTCTTAAAGCGATCAAGAAACTAAGTACAGACCCTCGACAAGGGAACGTTACACAGTTGCGAAAGTACGATGGGTTGCACAGACTCAGAACTGGTAAATACCGGGCCATTTATGCGATAGATGATGAAGCGCACGTAGTTGTTATTATCGCCGCTGGGCATCGTAAAGATGTCTATGATATTCTTGAGCGGCGTATCAAGTAAAAACCTTTACATAAAAGGGTCAGTATTAGCCAGTTAGATAGCGTTGTGCTGGCCCTTTTATGTAATCTATTATGGAAACCAATTGGTCTGTATTCTTATAAATGCCTTGGTTTCCGTAACGATTCAGAAACAAAAATGCCCGACTGTTGAGGTCGGGCATTTTTGTTTCTATAGTAAAGTTGCCATTAAATACGGCCCTGAAGCCTGTCCATAAACCGCTGGGCAGTTTCGGCATTGAGCGGTTCCTCTTTAGTCTTGACCTTCTCAGGCTCTTTGGGGCTGTACTGGTAGCGGGGGGCATCCTGTGTCATCCGTTCCACATACGCCCACGGTAAGCCCCACATGACATAGTCCCAACTCCAGCCTGTGGCCGTGCATATAGCGCCTATGCGGCCGAAGGGGGAGGCGAGGCCGGACGATTGGGCTCTATCGGTAGCGGCTCCGTCGTCCGTCGCCGGGCCGTCAGTAATGCGATAGAGTGCGTAAAATCCGTCATATCCGCCATCAGGTTGATGAGCCTGACCATCTCCAGCATCTTACCCGGATCCACCCGGTAGAGGAAGTATTCTGTCATCCAATCCCCGAACCACTTGATCATCCACTTATCCATCAAGACGGTAATGGCCACGATACGGGCCATGCGTTCGGCGTTCTCGGCCATCAGCTTGACATTCTCAGCGGGAGAGTACTCGTGGAGCTTATGCAGATCGAAGTTCAGTCCAATCAATACCCGGCTTATGTGGGTCATGGTGCCGTAGGAAGGGCGCTTGATATGGAAGGTACGTTCGCTGGCGCCGAAGAAACGGAGCAGGCTATGCTTGGGCACCCTGAAACGGAAGGTTTGCCCGATAAGCAGATCGGCCTCCGCTCTCTCAGCCCGGATGGGGTCAAAGTCGGTTGGTAGGGGTTGCATGACTACAGGGAAAAAAGACAGCCGCCAGGCGCACTGATTGGCATCTGGCGGCTGATATGCATGGACTTACTTGGACAGCTTAGGCAGCCGACTTTTTGATCAGTTGCAGTGGACCAATGTCTGTTTTGATAGGTGCCAGCGCCGTCACGACAACAGGTATACCCAGTAGGCCTGTACGCGAGAGGTCACCGGAGATTTTAGGTGCCCACTGACCCCGTGGCATCACGATAATGAACCCTTCGAGCGTTGTTATTTTGAGGGCCAGTTCTGGGTTCAATGGATTGGCAGGCATGTTCCAGGTCTTGACAACCGGTGTGCCAGCCGATCCAACTTGCCCACCAAACAGGGTAGGCATGCTGTCAATGTCAGCATCCGCAATCTCAAAACTGGCAGTGATAGCCCCGGGCGTGGTGACAATCTTAATCGCCTGAGCATTCTCTTCCACTCGAAATTCGGTCTTGGTACCGTCAGCCATATCCAGCTTACCAGTACCCTCTTTGGTGTTACCGAAAATCAGCCAACCTGTAGTCGGCACGGCACCATCGTTGGGAATAGGAGCGTACTCAATTTTTGCAATACCATACGTTAGCGTCGACATGGTGATGATGTTTTGCGTTAGGAGAAAAATTGAAACTCAACACGTATGTTGAGGTAATGACTGTTGGTTAGCGGTTCCTCGACGATGTATTGCTTGCCGAGGGTGTAGCAGTACGCTTGCGTATAGACGCCTTCCAGTAGCTCGATAGCCAGCTGACCCAGTTCCTTGAGCCGGATCAGGTTCGCCTCGCTTTGTGACCCCTCTTCTTCCTGAATCAGTAGATCGGGTACGTAGATGTTGACATTGGCCGTGGCCAGCTGAATCTGATTCGGAGAGACGGCGATCGTATTGATCACTACGTCTTCCAGCTTGGATTTAGCGGGTCGTTTCAGTTTGCGGACCTTCCCCGTTATGGCCTCTTCCAGGTCTGAATTTTTCAGGCGCTGGGAGAGGATTGTCAGTACGTCAAGCGGCGTTTTCTTCACCTGGCAGCTAGTTGTTTTCTCAGATCAGCGATCAGTCCCGGCACGATTTGTTTGGCCAGTTGCTCGGCCGAGGTCAGGACATCCAATCCCCGACTTTCCACGTCGGCCGCGTAAGCCATCCCCGCCACGACAATCAGCACCCAACCACTCGGATATTGACCCGCCACGTCCCGGGCTACACGCTCACCGGTCGAGCCGCCCACCCCCTCACCAAAATCACTCTTCAGAACCACACCATTATAGAGAATCAGGTAGCCCACGGAAGCCCGCAGATTACCCGTCTGGTCCTGATAGGTGTTCAGCGACCGGGCTTCGTTGACGCACAGCTCACCGACGTAGGAAAGCATGCGCAGAATGACCGCATGCACCCGCCTGACTTCCTGAGCAAACGCTTCTTTGATGAACGAGTCGTTAAAACGGCGACTTAAAGCCATGCCTGAGCGTGGAGTTGAGAGGGCCTGAACTGCATGATCTCGCCCTCGGCACGTACCTCCCCGTCCGGCATGCGGACCTGCACCGATGTACCCGAGAGCAGCTTACCCGTACGTTTGGGCAACTGGATGAGGGTGTTGAACACGTAGGCTTTACCGTCTTCCAGTATCACCACCTGCCCGCGTCCGTTCTGCTCATCGCGGCACATGCCGTGTTTTACCCACGTCTCAACCGCAGGTAACCAGTCCCCTTCAGCGTTTTGCAACCGCTGGCCGATTACCAGCTTCCAGAGTTCGTAAGGATATTGTATCACCATCGATCGGTTCGACTCGTTACGGTGCCGACAGAAGCCGTAATAAGGCCCAGTTCCATGCGGAGCATGTTACAGTAAGTTGTTACTGCCACACGGTCCCATTTTACTTTATAGCCCCCTTCTTCCACATCTGGCCTTGCCAGTATGGTATCCATATGACTGATTAGAAGGGTTTTTACGGCTGGGCCTGCTGCTTTATCGTACACCTGTTCGCCGGTCAGGTCATGATCGACCAGTAGGCCGTTAAGCTCAACCTCAGAGAGGGTAAGCCCAACGGCCCCTAGCCGCGCTTCTATAATATCCTTGACAGAAGACTGCATTAGCGCCTACCGGATGGCTTTAAGGATATGAATTGAGTCGATGGCGTCAACGGCGGGAAAAGCGTTGAGCTCCACTTTCGTCCATTCCCCGAACGGCTCGTTTTCTGACCACTTCGAGATGCAGGCACGGTTATAGGTACCGTACGACACGGCACCAACCGGGCGAGATTGTTCGATGGCCAACGCATTCTTGATCAATCCAAGCTTACCGCTCGGCACGAACGAAGCGTTGTTTTCGTCGAAAGGCTGGATGTTGCCAATCTTGCCATCTTTCTCTACGCCGATCTGTTCATTGATCACCTCGATGATAGGGAACTCCTGTTCAGAGAGGTACTCATTGATCCGCTTCAGGGAAGTGGCAACCGAAATATCACCGGCTCCGACTTTACCAAAAACCGCCAGCGACATCGTGTCTTTGACTTCTTTAGCCCGGCGAAACTTTTGATACAATGCCCACGACATCAGAATCTTCTCAAAGCGAATTCCCCGCTTTGAGGCTAGCTCAACGGCTGATTGAACGTCCTGCAACGGTGTTGCATTAACCGAGTCACCCCAGCTAACCAGTGAGTCAATGCGGTTAGTCGCGGGCATCAACAGGTCAATCTGCCCATCGGTAACTAGACCATCTGGGTTATTGGTCGTGTCAAGCTGTACATAACCGGTTGACAAGGCTTGTAGCGCAAAAATGTCAAGACGTTTATGGGCAGAATCGCCTACTTTCTTCACGTCAGCGAAGAGGTAGTCAAGCAGCTGTTTCAACTTCAACGCCTCATCAACGTTCAGTGCCTGCATGTTCTCAAACTCCCGGTAATCTGATTCGGTCATCTTGAACATCTCCTTGATGGCCGGAATCTCGCCGGTATACTTCTCTAAGGCGGCACGAGCGCGCAGTGGCGTTGTCGAGTCGCGGGCTACGACTGATGCAGCGGCTTCGATGCGTGAACGGCCAATAACGGCGGTAAACGTCAACGATTGCTGGATAGGAGCCCAGTCAAAATAGCGC
Organism: Fibrella forsythiae; assembly: GCF_017353175.1. GTDB lineage: Bacteria > Bacteroidota > Bacteroidia > Cytophagales > Spirosomataceae > Fibrella > Fibrella forsythiae. The sequence goes on from NZ_JAFMYW010000001.1 coordinate 350,645, forward strand.
GGGTAAAAGTTGGGCGCAAAGCGATCGAGGTTTTCGTCGATCGTGATTTGCAGATTAGCGCCCAAAGCATAATTCCCGAAAATAGACGCATACTTCATAAATGGAAGTGGGTTGGGTTAGTAGCGCAAGGCAGGGCCTGTTAGCTAATGACCAGTGACGGGATTAGTATGACTTGGAAAAAACGATCAGTGGCATGGTTAGCTGAATGTCAGCTGGTACACCTGGAATCCGGCGCAGGTAGGTAGTGCCCCGAATAACGACAGACACCTCTACGTTACCTTCCAACGATGTGTCTTCGTAAAGAAGCCCCTTCGGCTGATAGAGTGGCGCGGCTGAACCAGCCGTAGCTGTTTTGGCCTGATACAGTGCTGAACCAGCCGGTAAGGCAACACCGAGCGTTGCACTCAGGGTGAGCACATCAAAAGCCGCATCTGCCGTGTTGATGGTTGTGATGTCAACTGACTTACCTTTCAGTGATTCAGCGACAATGTCACCGACCTTAAAGCCGTGATTTTTCAGCACTTTGTACGTTGTATCCGCATTAGTAGCTGCGGCTTGCAATACGGTTGACTTGATAACAAACGCCTTGCGGGTCGATTCATCATAGTACAACATCGTACCTCCCGGCAGTACTCTCTGGAGGGGATCAAGTGACGCCTTGTCCAGAAAAAAACCGCCTTGAGCCGTTTCAAAAACCTGCTGAAACAGGGGAACACCGCCGTTGACGACAGTCTTTTTGAAATTTAACATGAACGTGGTTGAGGACTAAAAACAACTTCGGCCTAACTCAGTGACTTACTGAGCCGCTGAAGCAGAGGTGGCCGCAGCTTTGTTTTGCGCGGCCCAGGCCTTGATCTGATCGCCCGCCGTTGCTGCAGCCGTTGTGGTAGCAGGCGTGAAAGGGCGATGCTGTTGGCCTAAATCGTCAGTCGCTTTCTTTTGAATCAGCGACTGGGCTTCTGTGGTCGTATCGGTCAGATACTCCTCAAAGTCGGCATCGTCCTTGAAGGTCATCCGCCCGTACTGTTTGAGAAATTTGGCCTTGGCATCGTCAGGAACACCGGCCAGTTTCTCGTTAAGCTTAGTCAGTCGAGTTGACGCCACGTTACCAGATTTGAGGTCGGCTATTTCCTTTTGCATTTCAGCAAAGGCTGTCTTCCAATCCGGTTCTGATTCGCCCCCTTTCCCTTGTTTGTTGGCATTTGCCCCGTCGCCCCCGGCCGGTTGTCCCTGAGCCCCGTGCCCATTTCCACCTTCGTCTTGCTTGGCTGAACCACTGGCCTCTTTTTTGGCAGCAGCCCGCGCAGCATCAGCTTCTGATTGGATAATGTTCACTGAGTCCTCCACATCAGCTACGCCCGCCTCGATCTGGTTCTCCTCGGTGACTGTCTTTGCGATTCTGTCCGCAAGCGCATTGAAAGCTTTTTCCGAAAGCCCCTTACCGGCATATCTCGTTCGTAGCTGGGCAAGTATTTTATCCTTAAACATTGGACATGATTTAGGTAATGTTTGGCCAAATATATTGAAATTGGGACTTCAATATGAAGTCCTTTTGAATAATTTTACGACTTTAGATCGCTGATAGTCAGTGTTATATCAATCAAAAAGGCAGAATCACATGCAAAACTCAGCCAATCCTATAAGGCAGCGTTCAAACACGTACCGTTCACCCTGTGGCCCCAACCCGTTGAATGCCAGACGGGTAGTAAACGCTTTTAAGGGCCACCCGATCAGCCATCAAAACAGTGATCAAAACGGCCATCAAATCAATCATCAAAACAGCGGTCAAAGCAGACGTTAAGCAACGATTATATGCAGACTCATCAAAGAATTTGCTATGAGTCTGGCTGCTCCCTCATTTCTGTTATGACCATCAAACTGGCGATGTCCCGATTACTCTACGTGAAAATGTTTCTGGTGCTGGCCTTCATCGACGGACTGCTTAGCCTGATTGAGCACAATATGATCAATCTGCTGGCTGCCGCAGCGGGCGCACTGGCCATCCGCTTCGCCTGGCCCAAAATGCCCATACGCACCTCTATTGGCGGCTGGTTGGTCGGTTTTATTCTGGCCTGCCTGTTTGGCAACGATGCCTACCGAAATCACTGGTTTGGTCAGCGCGAAATCTATGCCGCCTGGGGTATTGTCGCACTTGCCGGTGATATCATTATCCAGCTGATTGGCTGGGGTATTCGACTACTTCAACCCATTGGTAAATACACCATCGAGCACCCGGGCGAAGCCTTCAATAACGGGATGGAACGAGCGGAACAGGTTGCCGGGGTTTGGATGCGCATCAAAGCGCCTGTCCTTTCACTTATCGATTTTATCAAATCCGTAATCCCTCATAAATAATGATCCACTCTGTCGATCACCCGTTAATTAATGTCGGTCAGGCCATAGTCATCGTTTCGATGATCCGACTGTTTTTCGCCATCCGACTAACGCCCTTTCCCATGCCACAGCTGGTGTTGGGCTTCTCCGTTTCCATGCTGGCTAATATGGTGGCCAGGGTCACCAATGCGAAGTGGTTCTATATCACCGACATTATTATGTGGGGCTGTTTTGGGGCCGTTGTCATCGCGGCAGTCTTCACCGTGCTGCACAGCCAGGCGGAGGCCAAAAAGCTAAGCACCGCTAAAGGGGAAACTGCCCCGGTTCGGGTGAGTGGTTTCTTCGACCGGTGGCAAATCCAGTTCACCTGGGGCGGTGCCATGCTGGTAGGGGGTATTCTGTTGTATGGCTACCTGAAAACTTACTTGGAGAAAGAAGACGCTAAACTGGACAAGGTAGTTGCCGTCACCAAGGAGAATACCAACGCCAAAAAGGAAGTGGCCAAACAGTTGGATTCCACACGTAAGGAGCAAAGGGCGTTCACCGATACCATTCTCAAAACAGTCGATACCCTCAAGAAGACCAGCGCCGCCCTGATGGATGGTCAGACTACGATTATGCAGGGTGTAAAGAGCACAGGTACGTTGATCGAAAAGCGGTCGGCTCAAACCCGTAAGACGATTCGGGAGCAGGGCGCACAGGCTCAGCCTTAACGACCACTGGAAAAACTGGAGACCAAACCCGCGCCGGTTCCAGCCCAGAAAAAACCATGGTGGAAAGTCTTTGGCCGACGCGCTGTTGAGCCGGACTATTCCGATACGCTTGGCGTCTTTACCGCCAATTAGTCCACAACGTTTTACCTATACAGTAATGAAAAATCCAGTTGAAGAGCGCTTTCAGATCGCGCTAACGGCCTTGGTAGGCCTGCTAAGAAGTGACCTCTACACGCAGGTTGACACGAAGGCTTTTTGTGATAAATACAAAATGGCTGACCTGTTTTTTGTCGCCCTTTTAGAATTGGGCTGCCTTGTTCGGCCTGATGACGAAGCGAAAGCCGACCAGTTCAAACACACGCATTTGTTGTTGTCGATAGACCCTGATCTGGTCGTTACCAGGGTGCGCAATCTGGGCAAGCGCGGGGTAACTAAGACCAGTAATATCGCCTGGCATTCGGCCATAGAGGAGCAAATGCCCAAGCCTGGTCCACTCATGACAAAAGTAGTGACGGAGACACCAATGCTGAATAAAGCGTTGAAGCAGGTCGAACACGTACCTGACTCACTGATTGCTGCTCCACCCGCCCCGGTATCGGTTAATGTGTCCATTGATAAGCTACAGACCGCATGGGATAGGGACAAGGGGGAAATAACCCAGCTGTGTTTGGACTATGTTGCTGGCCCTGATAAGCAGGTTGTTTCTACCGAACAACCGCAGCCGACAGAGGACATTGATCAGGAAACCGCCTCGGTTACGGTACCACTACCAGAGCAACCCTTACCTCTTGCTCTCAGCGAGGCAGCTAAGGAATTTGTCAAGCAGTTTGTCAGCGCCATCTTATCCTCTTATGAGGATGAGCCCCAAACCCAGTTGCTGATGGTGAAAGCGATGGAGGAGGAGCTACGGACTGAGCAACGAGTCGAGGCAGATCGGCTGCACCTGGCGGCTAAAGACCTGTTCGCTCAGGCTGAGAAGCTCAAACAAAAGGCACTGGTGTACAACCCAACCCTAAGCTGGTAAGCCCCATGCTGAAGAAACTAGGTCTTCGCCCGGTGTACCTCTTTATAGCGGTGACCCTTATAGCCGTCGGCATTATGGTCTACTGGCTGCTTAAGCCAGCTGATCAGGAGCCAACCCCTCAACCAGCACCTGCCAGTGCCCCGGCACCCGCCCCTGTGAATCAGCCGCCTACCACCGACGAGGAGAGACTGGAACAGCGCCGCGATTCCCTCTACAACATTTAACTGCCACTGACTGGCAGACTGATTTTACCCGTTTACCATCACCCAAAATGCGGTTTTACCGCACTGCAATCAAATGCAAGAGCAACTAAGCACCCTACAGGCCAAACTAGAAACCATGCTGGCCGTAGAAAAAGTGGAGGCATTGGCCCCGTTTCAACTGGTAGGTACATCCCAATCACGTGCTGAAACTCGGCAACAGGAACTACAGCGATGCCTGAACATTACCCAACGAATGAGTAGTCAGCTTCGAGCACTACAGGCCGAATTGTCCGGTAATGAAGGCAGTAATATGACTATCAAAGGCTGTCCCTCCGGACATATTGTAGCGAAAGGACTTTAGTCAATCGTATCCATTCTCAATCAGTTTTAAACCAGCTTATACCCAATGAAATCGATCTTCTTTCTCCTTGCCTTGACAGCCCTTGTCACAGCCTGCGAACCATCGCGGCCCGATTGTACGCTTCAGGAAACTGCCGGTGGAGGCCTTGTGCCCTTTGGCGATTGTGACAATTGCGACGCCTATGCGATTATCAACAGTGATGGCGGGCAACGTCCGATGACGACAGCTGACGCCGAACGCTATGTACAGCAGAATCCACCATCGGTCAATTACAATCCAGCCGCCCCGACGATGAGCGACTTCATGCTCTATCACATGCTGATGACCGGGCCACGAGCTAGCCACTACTCGGTGATCTACGCCCCGCAGGTACGTTCCTATAGCACTTACCGACGTACCCATCCGGGCTATACCATGCCGCGCAGGTACGTTAGCAACATGACGGTGATTAACAAAACGGTCGTCAACCGGCAACCCTACCGCCGATCGGTCACCAGTTCACCCAGCCGCAGCTACGGTATGAGTGGCGGGGCAACCCGCACCTTCAACGCATCGCGCACCTCGACGATGACCAGTAGCCGACCGTCCAGCTGGGGGAGTAGCCGAAGCTCAGGCTTTAGCAGTAGCCGCTACTCATCACCCAGCCGGTCCTCTTCGTTTCGATCGTCAAGCAGTAGCAGCAGATCCTCATCGTTTGGCAGTTCACGACGCCGGTAAGCGCCAGTACTGCTAACCTCAACGAACGTCTATATGAAAGCGTTAGTCGGGTTGATGCTGTTTCTGGGGGCAGCATCAACCGTTTCAGGCCAGTCGGGTGTACCGCCTTATCTGATGGCCAACCCCCGGGAGCAGGTTGTTGATCTGGAGCGTCAGCTCAATCAGTATAAAACGGCACTGGTCGAAGCGCAGCGCCAATTGGTCGATGTGCAGGCGCTACTTGTCGAAATCAAAGCGACTGATCTGGCGCTGGATAAGAAGCGGTTGCAACGTATCGATTCGATCACGGTTGAAGCCAATCGAAAGATAGAAGCTGAATATCAGCTACGGGTGGCTGCTGATAGGCGGGCAACGACGGCCGAGGGAAAGCTGAATGGTGTAGTGGGCCGATTGGGACTGGAAGCCGCTACTAATCGATTTGGTGGATTTAAGCGGCGTAGTGCCTTGAAAGAGATTATCGAATACGCCATCAACCCCAAGCCATAAATCAATATGATCACGATTCACTGGCATTGGCTGGTCTTCGCCCTCATTCTAATCGTACTGCTCTACAATGTTAACCGGGAGTCAAAGCGGGCAGGGTCAGGCCCAGCTAGTGGGTTAGGAGTGCTGATCTGGTTAATTTTAACTGTTGCGTTCATTTTCATCTGGGGAGGCATATTCTGGTGGTAAGCCTCTGCCCTTAATCAATCATCATGCATCAAATATTCTGTATCGAACTGCACTGGTTCATTTTCGCGGCCATCATCCTGCTATTTGTCTGGGTTGGCATGGTCCGCTTTATTTTCCGACTCGATCGGCCAACCAACCATAAGTGGAACATCTTCTGGCTGATGGCGCTGGCAGCCTTCATCGCCACCTGGATTACGTTGTTCTGTCAGTAAGTACACTTCACCTTATTTTTTGCTCATATAGGGCTTCACAATGAAGTTCTGATGCGTTTTGATCGTTCAACCAATGGAAACTAACCCCTTATCATGGTCGCCGGTGGTAACCAAACAACAGCTGGTTCAATGCGGGGCTGACCCTAAACATGTTGGCACCTACATCGATCCGCTGAATCGCTACCTGCCCATGGCTGGGTATGCGATTACCACACCGTTGCGACTGATTCACCTGTTGGCGCAGTTGCTCCACGAGGCGGACAAGTTCAAGACGGCCGAAGAGTATGCCAGTGGCGCCGACTATGAAGGACGTGTTGATCTGGGCAACATTCACCCGGGCGACGGTGTGCGCTTCAAAGGCAGAGGGCTGATACAATGCACGGGCAGAACCAACTACGCAGCCTACAGCAAAAAGACGGGCATTGACTACCTGGCTCATCCGGAGTGGCTCGAACGGCCTGATGATGCCGTGCTGGTATCACTGTGGTACTGGAAGACCCGCAACCTGAACGTGTACGCCGATCGGGACGACGTGCTCAGCATCTCCCAGGCCATCAATCAGGGGTCCGTGGCTAAACCCGGTTCAAAGAGACGACTGCCCAATGGGTATGCGGCCCGTCGGATTTATCTGGGTAAATGCCAGGCGGTTTTCATGCCTGACGCTGCCTAATCATTTTCACATAAACGTCTTAGTAGCTAAGCTATTTTACATGAAAGACAAACAGAATTTCAAGCCAGGTGACCGGGTCAAACGAATTGATTCATACGGCTCGCTAGTCATCGAACGCATTGATGCAGATGGTAAAAAAGCCAAAGTAATTCCGTGTGTTAATCTGGTAGGCACCAATCAGCCTCGCTCACAGTGGGTAGCTATAGGCGACTTGCGCCTGGCTACCGAAACCAGCCACGTGTATATCCTCGGGGATAAGGTGACTCACCACGACCTGTTCCCCAACGGCTACTTCACAGTAGTAGGCGTCCGCGCCAATGAGCTGGAGCTGAAAGGCGACTTCTCGGGGGGGGCGTGTGGTTACGACCAAACCGATTGGGTAACCATTGATAAGATCAGCCCCTATAAGCCTGAGCACTTTGTTCGCCCGCCTCGTGGCCTTTTGGACCGCAAGTACATTGATGAGCAGCGTCAGCAGGATATCAACGACGCCATTAAACGCTACATGGAAGCCGGCCGAACAGTGCCTGGTGAGTGGCTGGAAGAGTACAATGAAATCGTGGCGCGGAAAGGTGCTAGGCAGCTGCAGCAGGATATTGACGCGCTGGAGCGATAGGGGAGACTTAAGGGTGCGCAAAAAGCAGAATAATACAATTCTCGAACGGTAAGCGATGAAAACGAGCCGAGGGGCTGGAAAGCAAGGAATGCGGCCAAAAACGCCCCGGAAATTTCAAAACAGGTAACGAAAGGTAACGAATAGTAACGGATGACCAAACAGCAGGAACGGTTTGTTGAGGCGTTTGCGCGTTGCCTAGTGCGGTCTCAAGCGGCTATCCAGGCTGGGTATAGTGCAAAATCAGCGAAGCAGCGCGGGTATGAGCTGATGTGCAATCCAGAGATCAGAGCGGCAGTCAATGCCAAACTGCTGGAGATGCACGTCAGCTGGGAGGAGGCCGCGTACCGCATCGGCATCACGGCCCGCAGTAGCCTCAACGATTGCTTGATCATCCGGGAGGTTATCGAGACCAGAATGGTGCGTAGACCCTTGCAGGATTTGATCGACGCCTTACAGCTGGAGCATGATATTGAACAAACCTTATTCGAGGAATTGGGGATGGGCGATTACGTACCCAAACCCAAAAAAAGGAAGGGGCGTAAAACCGATGAGGAGGCTGATGAAGAGGAACTGCACAAACTACAGGATGAGCATTTTGTAAAGCAGCAGGAGCGAAAGATGTCCATGCGGCGCTACCAGATCGAGCTTCGGTTTAACCCGGATGCTTACCGGGACGTAGCTGAAACAGTAAAGGTCAGAGAAGTGTCGGTGGACTTTGAAAAGCTCAGAGATGCCGAAACAGAAGGGCGAATCAAGAAACTGACTTTCGACAAGAAGGGGAGGCCACAGATCGAACTCTACCCAGCCGATCGGGCGCAGGAAACGATTCTCAAGCTCAATGGCAAGTTGCCAAGCAAAGAGACAGATCCGGGCTTCAAGGAAGTGGACATATCCGGTCTGTCCGAAGAAATGCAAGCCATGCTGGTAGAACTAGCCAGACTAAACCGACAATCATGATCAAGCTAGTCCTCTCCGCTAAAATGCTGGCCAACATGATTATGGCTGAGCGGTCGCGGTGCCTTAAATCGTTCTTCGAGTTTGTTAAATCGTTCTGGGGTGTCATCATCAAGGAAAAGCCAATCTATAATTGGCATATTCCCTTCATCTGTGAGGAGTTGCAGAAACTGACGGTTTTCATTAAAGATCGCCTGGCCAAACCATACGACTTGCTGATTAACATTCCGCCCGGAACAACCAAAACGTCCATCGTCACAATTCTGTGGCCAGCGTGGCTATGGGCCATCGATCCGACAATACGGGTTATCTCCAACTCGTATGCCGGTAAGTTAAGTGTAGAACATGCAGTTAAAACCCGTGACATTATCTATTCAGACCTCTTCAAGCAACTGTTTCCGGAGGTTCGTATCCGTCGTGACAAAGCAGGTAAAGCCTCGTATACCAATACCAAGGGCGGTGACCGAAACACAACCTCATCGGGCGGGGCCATTACCGGGTTTCATGGTCACGTGATCATCAATGATGACCCGTTGAATCCCAAGCAGGCACTGTCGGATGAATTGCGGAATACGGCCAACGAACACACCAAAACGCTCTCCTCACGGAAAGTCGATAAAGAGAACACCCCGGTGGTCACCATCATGCAGCGGCTCCATGCCGACGATGTGACAGGCTTTCTGCTGAAGAAGAAAGAGGACAACATCCGGCACATCTGTCTGCCTGCTGAAGATGGGCCCAACGTCAAGCCGGCCGAACTACGAAAGTTTTACGTCGACGGCTTGCTTGACCCGCGTCGCCTCAACCGCAAGGTACTGGCCGAGGCAAAGGTCGATTTGGGCAGCCGGGAGTACGCGGGTCAATTCGATCAAACCCCATCTGTTGAAGGGGGTAATATCGTCAAAGAAGAGTGGTTCAAGTTCGTCAGCCGGGAGACATTCAATCGGATGCGTAAAACCGAACCAATCATCTTTTTTGGCGATACGGCTTTTACCGATAAACAGGAAAACGACCCCTCGGGCTTATTGGCTACCTGTAGAATCGGGAATGACCTCTTCATTCTGGACTATACAACCGTTCGGCTGGAGTTTCCTGAATTCCTCAAATTCCTACCTACCTACGTTAGAGCGCAAGGCTACACAGAGACCAGTACCATTCGCATTGAGCCTAAGACAGCAGGCCTACCCACGGTACAATCGATAAAGCGTGAAACAAAGCTCAACATAACGTATACCCCGTCACCCAATGATTCCAAGCTGGTACGACTCAATGCCGTCACACCAAAGATTGAGGTGGGCCGGGTGTACCTAATCTCCGGCGTATGGAATGAGGCTTTCGTTACCGAAGTCTGTGGCTTTCCAACCCAGCCTCACGATGAGGCTGTCGACTTGATCTCGTACGCAATCGAATACCATTTGAAAGGATCAACCACTCAGGATAATGCTGCCAAGGCAGCCAGCATGCTGGGCTAATCACGCTAACTCATGAAAGTTATTGATATTACCAAAACGACTGATGCTAAAGAATCGGTCAAATTACTCAAGAGTCAGGCCAATAACCGGCAGGCAGACACGAACAATGACATCGCTGCCCAGATAAAGGAGTACATCAAACAGTACAATCCGAAAAGCCATAAAATCTTCGATAAAAGAGAATACCCTGATCGGTCAATAAAGGATAATGACGGTCAGGATATCACTCAAAAGATTAACCGGATCGGTATACCTCTGCAAAAGGTGATTGTCAAAAAAGGAGCTTCGTTCCTGTTTGGTACACCGGTCGATCTAAGCTGTGAAACCGGTACCAATAAGAGTTTTCAACAACTGTTGAACGCTATTAAGCAGATATGGACCGACAATAAACTGGACTCTGTCAACCGCCAGTTAGCCCGTCAATTGGCCAGTGCGACTCAGGTGGCTGAATGCTGGTACCCAATAAAAACGGAGAAAAGCAATCGGTACGGTTTTGATAGCGACATACGGATGCGGATGCAGGTTTTCTCTCCGATGCGGGGTGATTTTCTCTACCCGTTTTACAATGATTTCGGTGACATGATTGCTTTCTGCCGGGAGTATAACCGTAATATTCTAGTTGACGGCAAAGCAAAGAAAGTACTTCATTTTGACGTGTACACCGATGAGGAAACGGTTATTTTCCAGGAGATAAACGGCAACTGGCAACTGGCCACACTGTCTACGACGCAGGAGGGCGTTGAGATTAAATCAAGCCCAAACACGACAGGCAAGATCCCGATTATTTTCGCCGAACAGGAAGCCGTCGACTGGGATGACGTACAATCGATTATTGAGCGGCTGGAATACCTGATGTCAAAGTTTGCGGAAACCAATGATTACCACAGCTCACCTAAGCTGGTGATCACGAATGGTACGATAAAGAATTTCGCAAAAAAAGGAGAATCAAATTCAATCTTTGAGCTTGAAACGGACGGGGGAACAGAAAAACCCGAGATGAAATACCTCTCGTGGGACCATGCTACCGATGCCGTGAAGCTGGAGATAGAAACGCTGCTGAAGTTTGCCTACACCTTTACGCAGACACCTGATTTATCCTTCGACTCGGTCAAAGGAATTAACGCTATATCTGGTGTTGCGTTGCAGATGCTGCTGACAGATGCCCATTTGAAAGTGCAGGAGAAACGGGAAATCTTCGATGCTTATTTGGAGCGGCGGGTGAGGCTTCTGTTGAACTACCTCGGCATCATGAATACATCGCTAAAAGATTCGGTGAAAGAGATCAACATCAGCCCGACTATAGTGCCCTTCTCGATCACTGACGCTACCGAATGGCTGAGTAATCTAATGACCGCTACCGCTGGTAAAGCTATACTCTCGCGCCGGACAGCCGTAGCAAAAGCCGGATTGGTTGATGACGTAGAGAAGGAACTGACACAAATTGATGAGGACGAGAGAAAGAGCAGAGAGGTAAGCCTGACTGAACCAACGACTATATAATGGTTATACACCCAGCTTTTACCTTGAAACAAATCGTCTATTTGGTCACTGATAAAGAGCAGCTACCCCGGATGGTTACGGCCATCAAGGTCACGCCTGACTGCCTCCTCTACGAGCTATCCCAGGCTCAGAACATGTCGACGCATTACGATTTTGAGATCAGCCCGAAACTTGATGTGATGCTGAGCACGACTAATTAGACGATGAACAACCTGTTGGTAACCATTCCCAAGGGCCGCTTCAAAACCTTCGAGGCGGCTGAACGGGTACTTCGGCGCTGTGATGGCGTGACCGATTGGGGCGAAGAGGAAGGCTCCGAATGGTTGTGGTTTGTGCGCATGGCCAAAGCACCTAAAAAGGACCTGACTGATTCCGTTTGCTTCCTGATCTATGATGGAAGAGTTCGGGGCTATTTCCACATCATCTCTTCCACCCCTGCCCAGGAATGGATTGACAAGGGGTATTTGATGGAAGAGAAAACCTCAACGCATGCGGTGGCGCTGGCCAACTGGGTAAGCCTGCCCAAAGAGGAGCAAGTAGAGATGAGGGGATTTCAAGGCTGGCGCTACACAAGCCTGAGACCGTAAACAGTACACTCATATCATTTTAATTCCCCCGAATTCGGGGGGTTTGTACGGTTTTTCACCAACCTGCACAAAAACAGTACAGCCGCTTATGTCTAAACCCTTCCCCTGGTCCGACTGGCAAAGTCAGCACCTTGCCCGAATTGACGCCTACGCGGCCCAGATCGATATCCTGTATCAGATGGCCATCCGGGAAGCCGTGGCATTGGCAGGTACATTAAGCGTTGACCCGAAAAAACCATTTCGGTTCGCCAGCTATCCGCAGACAAACGAACGCCTGAAGAACCTGCTGCAGAATATGACGCTGGGCATGCAAACTATCGTAGCCCGTGGCACGGCCGATGCCTGGGAGGGGGCGGGCGTGAAAGCCGACGCCATGGTATCGCACCTGATGCAAACGGGTCAACTGTCCACCTCACTGGCAGCCCAGTACATGGGCGCCAGAAATGGAGACGCATTGGCGGCCTTTCAGGTACGTAAGGTGGGGGGACTGGGCCTATCCCAGCGCGTGTTCAATTATACGGGTCAATTCAAGCAGGAATTAGAACTAGGGCTTGATGTAGGTATTAACGCTGGTCAGTCAGCGTCTCAGCTGAGTCAGTCTATCCGGCAGTACCTGCAAAACCCGGATCAGTTATTCCGACGTGTACGTAATGAGCGTGGTCAGCTGGTGCTCTCTAAAGCGGCTAAAGCCTATTCGCCCGGCCGTGGCGTATACCGGTCTTCGTACAAGAATGCCATGCGGCTCACGCGTACCGAGATTAACCGGTCTTACCGGGAGGCCGATTCTCTTCGGTACCAGACTATGCCGTTTGTGGTAGGTATCGAGGTACGCCGGTCTAACCGGGGCCATGTTTGTGACGTCTGTGAGTCGCTGAAGGGGCGGTATCCGAAAGACTTTGTATTCCGGGGCTGGCATCCCCAGTGCCGGTGTAATGTCATCTCAATCCTGGCCACGGCCGAGGAGATGCAGAAGCTGACCGAGATGGTGTTGAATGGGGAAGATCTGAGCGGCTTCCGCAGCGTGAATCAAATCGACAAACCGCACCAGGGCTGGGCTAACTTTGTCAATACCAACCGGGATAAGCTCAATGCGGCACCGGTGAAGCCCCTGTTCATCACAGAGAACAAACCGTTTGTGCAGGCAGTCAAACCTCAACCAGCCGTTCAGCTAACTCCATTCGAGGCCATGAAGGCGGCAGGCTGGGACCCGCACGGCCGTACGGAGGAGAAGTTCAACGAGCTGTTTCCGGACTGGGCTGGCTTTGATTTTGATCTGTTTGGCAAACAGGTGACCAAAACGCTGACCGAAGCGGGGATTACGGTCGAGAAAAAGCAGCTGACAGCCTACATGGGCAAGCTGAACATGATCGTCGAAGGGCACAAAGGCAAAGAGTACTTTTATCTCGAGCGTGATTTTTACAGGGAGCGTCAGGATGACGGTAGCTATAAACGGGTGGTCAAACACGAGTACCTAAGTATTCCTGATTCATTGCAGGGGGGAGGCCTGTCTAAACAGCTATTCAAGGACCTCTATGCCCAGTACACGAACGCATCGATCGATCTGATCAAGGTACAGGCTAACATCACTGTGGGTGGCTATGCCTGGGCACGGTACGGCTTCACCTTCAGCTACCAGCCCGACCGGCGCATGGTCAACAGCATGGCTCAGAAAAACCTGAGAGGGAAAGATCTGGAAGCCTTCAATAAACTCTGGAGCAGGGTCAAGGATGAAGAGCTATTCCCCATGCACCTGATCGCTCAGCAACCCTTCGGTAAGAAGCTATTGTTGGGCACGGACTGGAACGGGGTAATGGACCTGGGCAACAAAGAGCAGCGGGCCTTATTCGAAGACTACCTGTTTGGTCGCTGACTTGTTGTAGGCAGCCAGGTGCGGACGTACCTGATCAGCACTCAATTCCATCTGCTCCAATGCCTCGGCCTGCGTGTAACCCAGTGAGATCATCTTGAACAGGGCAAACGCCTTATGCTTCATCTCGGTCACTTCGGTAACGGTAAACTCCGAATGCATGGCGGTGGTCAGTTCTTCTTTCATAGGGCACTTTAATAACGTTAGACGGGAGAAACCTGTTCGTTGAAGGATAAAGCCCCGCTACAAACCTGTAGCGGGGTTTCCACTTATTTATTGACTTGCAACTATTACCAAAGTTGACCATCGTAGTCGACAGTACTGACGTCAATGGTTCGGCCCGTTAGAATAATCCCGCCTGCATTAATCTTTTCCCATAGAGCCTCTGAACACCTTATCCAGTCAGGTATAGGCTCGCCTTTTGCCATAATTCGTATTTTATCTCCAACAGCGGGATAAAATGGTAAATCAAACTCAACCTTACAGTCAATAGCACTCAGAAGACCCACTACAGGATCATCATCGAGGTAAACCGTCACCGTTACCTTAGTGCTAGGCTTGGGCAAGGCAGGTGAATCCAGACAGCTGGAGAGAAAGTCACGCAATTCAGTTGCTTCACTAATAGATAGCTGAATGAATTCTTTATTCTCAGGTTCAACAGAAAGAGAGCCGCCTACGTAACAAGTGAAGGGAGATTCCTCTTCTCCATCAAACGTCAGTTCAAGGCGTTGCATTTCGCCATCATCTTGACCAAGTTCATCCGAATCAATCACTAATTGTCTCATTGCTTAAGCTTTTAACGGTACGTTGATCAGTACGTGCTGTGAACGGCCCCCTTTCAGGTAATCGATAGCCATATCAGCGATAGCCCGGCCCTGCACGGTGGTTGGGCCATCGATTAGCCGGGGATCGGTGATGCCCTCGGCCAGAATCCGAATGGCTTCAGTATAGCCTTCCTTCACCGATCGGTTGATGGGTTTGGCCATGTTGGGGTGGTTAAACCGGCGCTTGATAAAGGCAATGGTCTGGCTGATCTGGGCCTCAGTAGGCAATTGGGGCGTTGCTGGGTTCATCTTAAATTATGACAAATGGGGTGATACACCGGCGCTGGTTCATCATTGGGGCAACCAGTTGAAAGTCCAGCCTGATTAAACGCGAACGCTTAGGTGGTAATGCCGTAGCATCCATGTTTACCCGCACAGTTTCAGGCAGAACAACCACAGATACGATATCCCGATCAGCAGATAATCCATTGGCCTTTTTGCAGGCATCCTCATACTGGGCCTTCGTTAGTGCCACCGGCGTCCGCTCTGTTGCTGACAGAGGCATAAGACGGTAGTGATAAGGTTCCTCGAGCGTAACCTGGACAACCCGTTGGTTCACCAGGTCAATCAGCGTTGCTTTTACTTCATCAATTGTCCGTTCACTATAAGCAGCGATGAAGGAGGCTGAAATAGGGTGGGGTTGATGCTTCGTGAGCTGATCAAGTACCTGCTCTGTCAGTTGAGTGCTGTTCATCGGTTGATAATTAGCCCGTTTGAGCGGGTAGCAAGGTCCAGTTTCATTGCCTTAAACCATACCCGGAAGTTTTTCTCTAATTGCGTTGCCATTGTCTGCGTTGTTTAAAAAGTATCTGTTTAATTGGATGTCAAAGGTAACAGGCACTTTTTAAATGTCACAAATTATTGACATTTATTTTTACTCTTTTTTTGCCACTAGGCTGCTATCATCTGTATTTAGAGCATTCAGATACTGGTGAACCCGTTTTTCAAGGTCGTCCGTTTGTGGCTGATACTTGCCGTTGATAATACGAGATAGGTAAGCCCGGTCAACGCCCAACATCTTAGCAACATGCTCCACAGTGACCCCCTTTCGTTTGATTTTCTCTTTGATTGTTTCCATGTCACGTTATTTTGACATGTCAAATATAAGTGATAAATTAGGGTATGCAATCACAGACACCGACAGGCTATATATATGCTCTTGTTTGCCCGGAAACTGACCTCATCCGTTACGTGGGTAAAACCAAAAATGATCCGCTGTACCGTTTCATTCAGCACCAACAGGAGGCACTCAGAAAGAGAGGTCGCCCTAAGCCGGGTACGGTTCATCACTGGATTGAAGAATTAGCTCATCGTAGCCAACAGCCACGCATTATGCTGTTATGCGAGTGTACCCTTACCGATCTGGATGAGCAGGAAATGCTATACTATTTAAAGTATAAGCATTTGGGCCTACTAAATGGCATGCCACCCTGTCGGTTAAAATCAGAGGTTGATGCCATTGATGTTGTGAAGCTGAATAAAATTATGGAAGAAAAGGGGTTGACAAAGAGTGCTGTGGCGAAGCTGGTTAACGTACGACATACTGGCGTTTGCTTGGTATTAAAAGGTGATCTGTACGGATTGTCCATGGAGGATCTCAAGCGAATGAATAAGTATTTGTTAAGCTTGTAAACGGCCATAAAAAAAGCCCGGTCATCGACCAGGCTTCACTACTCATAGCAGAACGTACCTACAGGGCGTAATTCCAGGTCAGGCACTCGATTTTCTTTTTCTTCTCCGCCCGGTTGCTCGTCACGGCCAGCGTCTGCTCGTGGTCCTGTACGTTCCAGCCCAACCGGGCGCGGTACTCGAGCAGATCCGGTTCAGGATAGGAACTCAGCAGGAACTTGCCCTGCATGGTGGCGCACTTGTCGAGCAAAAGTTTAAAGTCCTCCCGGGTATAGCCTTTATAGTGGCCCTGATGGGCTGAAACGTAGGGCGGGTCCAAATAGAAGAACGTGTGCGGTGAATCAAACACGTCGATCACCTTCAGGGCGTCACGCTGCTCAACAGTCACAAAGCGCATGCGTTCCTTGTACGCGTCGGTAAACCGCTTCTTTTTGTTGTAGAGGGTGCTGGGCTCTTTGCCGCTGCGGTCATAGCCCCAGCTGTTGCCCATCTGACCGGCAAAACCCTGATTGGCCTGCACCCAGATGGCCCACGCCATGGCCAGTACTTCGATCTCGTCGGCGTTGGGGTCGTGATAGATTGCCTTGGTTTCGTTGAACTGCTCACGGGCATGAAACGTCTCGTCGATGAGCCGTTCCAGACTACCGAAATCGTACTTGATGGCTTTGTAGAAGGCCAGCAGCCGACCGTTGGTGTCGTTGATCACTTCGAACGAGGAGGGCGGCTTGGTCCAAAACAGGGCACCGCCCCCCACAAAGCCTTCCACATAAATGCGGTGTTCAGGAAGCAGAGGTAGCAGGTGTTTAAGCATATTCTGCTTACCACCGTAATAACGTATTGGGACACTGGTAGAGGAGGGTTGTTGATCCATAGCGGGAAGGCCAGTGCTGAAGCGACCTGTTCGCACCGGCACCAACCCTGTCTGTGTTTCAACAAAAATATAGAGCCTACAAATGAGGTATATAATTGAGCCTATTTTATCTAAACTTGCGATTTAGACACACTGACAGCCCTTAGAAGCGGACTACGCCTTTTCGTAATAAAAGTGGGCCTCCCGAATGCTCAGCCGTTTCGGGGGGCCCACTATACCATCGCCATAAAGGCCCTGAACCAGATAATAAACCTGCTGGGAAAGAACCTCCAGAATCATCCATTCGGGGTGGGCGTGACTGGGGTCTTTTCGCACAATGCACTCGCCCAACTCGTAGTGTTCAGCGGGATCAACTGTCGGTAGGTGATAGTAATACAGATCGTTATCTGTTTGCGTGTCCATGAAGCGGAGCCTGTTTAATCTAAGACTGCCTTATTGATCCGGTTGAAACTAACCGTGTACCTGCCCATGGTTTCGCCCAGATCCAGAATCGAGCCACCAACCATCCCGTGTGTATTTACCGCACGTATAGGAAACCGGCCGTATCTGGTCAGCTGATCAACCTGACCGGCGACTAGTCGTAAAAACTTCTCCTGTAACTTCACCTGATCCTCGGGTTGAGGAATCGGCGCGATCTTATTAATAAACTCAACGGGCGAACAATTGAACTGCTCAGCCAGGCTGTAAATAGTCAATGCCCGGTTAGTCTCGTTGGTCAGCCTGAGCGCGTTCTCAATGGCCCTGAATAGCCCTACCCGTCGGCATTCCTTCAGGCTCATTCGCCTTACGGCCGCCGCGTCGATATGATTAGGGTTGCAGGTGCGAAACCAGAAATCAACGCCCACCCGGCTTTTTTCGTTATAGGGGAGAATGACCCGATTGTAATACGTTTCAGCCTCTTCATAGTCAAAGCGGGCCACGTAGTACTGATTGGTATCGTCGGGATATCCCGAGGGGAAGGGATGCGATACTTCACTGGGCTGCATATGCTCGATGACTGCAGCGGAACACAGGTGATAGTTCATGATAATTTTTTTAGAAGGGTGTTAAGCTCAGCGACGGCGATGTTATCGGCTACAGGGTGCCAGCGCCGCTTTGACATGTTGGCCAAAATCTCGCAGACTGATAGCCCACCCCGCTCATTGAGTCGTTGAAGGCTCTGACCATGGTTACGCTGCGCCCACTCTTCATTTAACAAACGCATCGGAACGTATTCTGGGCAGGCGGCTATTGCCAGGGCAGTATCCTGACTAAGAACCTTCATCATTGGCTCCTCTTCAACGGGCTCCTCGGCACGGACTGTTACTGTCACTTCTTTCTTGACAGTCTCCAGATTGGTAAGTTTCGCAAAGCGTACGCACAGTTCACCCACCAGCAAATCATAGTCATCGTTTGGCCGGGCTGGAATATACCGAGAAGGAATTTTACCCGTCTGATAGATCTGGTCGGTGAGTTGGTCTACCTTTTGGACCAGTTCCTCATTAGTGAGGGTGCATAACTCAAATTGTACGATGGCATTCATGTTGTTTCGGTTGACTTGGTTGATTGACCCATGATGAAATTAGCCTGAACTCCCTCGTCAATGCCCTTTTTAGTCAGTGACAGGTGAACCCCGGTACCCTCGCCGATCTTGGCGTACTCGAAAATGGAATCCAGGCCAAAGAACTGGCAGACCCGGGCCTCGATATCCTCGTGAGTCAGTTTCCCTTTTTTGAAAAAGTCTACTTTCTTCAGCGCCCTGACGGTGGCAGGCGGGAAGTGATGGTCAATGAACTGATTAATCAACTGCATCAGCTTGGCATCGCGGTGTTCTTTGTACTGACGCAGGTCTACCAGCGTGTATTGCCGGCCATACTGGCTGATGTAGTCCATCAGCGTATCGAGTTCAGCCTTGGTAGTACACGCCTGGATTTCGGCCAGCAGCGTATCGATTGGTTTTACCATAGTTGTGTCGGAGGGTTGGTTACAGACCCCATGGCCCACTGCCGCAGTACCGGTACCAGGTAGTTGACCCGGGTGGTAGCGATGGGCAGGATAGCGCCTGATTGCATGATCACTTTTAGCCCGCGCAGATCCACCTCCCGAATATGAGCCGAATTGCACAGGTATCGGCTGTGCAGCCGAATGAACCCCTCACCAACCTTGCTGAGCATGCCCCCCATGGGGCTGGCGATCAAATGGGTGCTTTTGTCGGTAAAGTGGAGGTAGCAATAGTTGCTGTCAGATTTCAGGTATTCGATCTGGCTGGCGGGCACGAAGGCTCGATGCCCCTGCTTCATGATGCGCACCTGTATTGTGCCTTTATCCTGTTTATGACTGATTTGACTCATTTTATTGCAGAAAAGGCGCATTCTCATGCACGTTTTGCCGGTTTGGTTGCACGAATTGTCAATACTGTTGCAGTTAGTTTAACTGACCCTGATCGATGTGAATGCCGTAGTAGAGAGCCGACTTAAGGGCATGAACAAGCGAGGCATCATATACCAGCAGCCGGTACCGGGCGCGACCGTTGGCCAGTGGCGTACGTACGCCGGTTGTCTTTCCGTCGGCAAAGAGATGAGGGAAGACATGCCGCTTGAAGGAGGTATCAACAACGGCACTAAGCTCCATAACGACCTCACTTAGACCAGGATTAAGTCTATCCGTTTTAATCTTGAATTGGTTCATGGTGTTGAGATTTTACGCAGTAATCGACCAATCACGTTCGCTACCAGGCCGCTGTCAAACCTGACCAGCATTGATCCATTACGCCCCCGGATGCACTTGCCCCGCTCATCACGCACGGCCGTGCAGGTAGCGCCTTTCAGCACCTCATCGGTGTAGCGGTCTCCGAGGTATTTGTAACGAGTCATAGCTACTTCTGAAATAGCGGGTGGCCTGGTCTTTTTGCCAGCATTCTGCCCAGCTCCATAAACGTGACTTCCTGTGCGCCCAGTTGAAGGGCCTTCGCCTTTTTAGTTTGGCAGACGTCGAAGTGCTCATTGTAAGTACCCACGTCCTGAATCCATTTACGGGCAACGCCAATCTTATCGGCCATCTGGAGCAGTTCATCTGTCGTGTCGGCAATCATATGACACATTTTCATGCCGCGATAGGGTGCGTTAAAGCTGTCGACGTAGACCATCTTACCTCGCTGCAGATTGACTTATGAGCGTTTTCAGATAATCAGGGTAGACGCTGGGCAATAGCTGTGAGGGATCAGGTACGTAGAACTCCACATCAGCGGGCACATCCGCTTCCCAAATGCCCAACGCTCCCTTTACCGGAAATTTGCGGGTAAGCCAGCGCAGGTCTTCCAGTATCAATGCCCAGGCATTATCGAAAAGCTCAATGCACGCATCTGCTTCATGATATCCTGTCATCGGTACGATATCTACGACATTGGCCACACAAACAGCTAAGCCTGCGTTTGGCGTTCGTGACGTCGCCGAGGCCGTAAACAGAGTATCACCCCGATGTTTAGGACGGTTCCAGTTTCGGCGCGTTTCGATCGTTTTGATCTTGTATTCGACCAGTGTCAACCAAGGAACTGGATTCTTTGGTGCATCATCTTGAAGCGTGATAGCTTTCATTTTATGTGATGGTTATGTGATTAGCCCGCACAATCGTAGCATACGAAAGGCACTGGCGGTCCTGGAAATCCCCCAGTTGTATTGATCGGCTTGACCTATGTTCAGCCAGTACCTTGAAATAGTTAGGTAGCAGGCCATGAACATCGCCAATTAATAATGTCTTCATAGACCTGCTTTTGAGGATACGTTTTGGTGAGCGCTTGTTAGAAAAAAGTGGCCGTCACGAAACTCGATTCCGGTAATTACCTGGGTGCGGACGTATTTGAGCAGCGACGATTTCAACGAGGCGGCTGAGGTGTAATGCCCGCATTTATCGAAAACCTGCTTGTGGGTCAGCCCATCCGGATGCCTGCTCAACTCGCGCTTCATCGTCTCAACAAACCACGAGAACGATGTCCATCGATCCGACTGAACACCGGCCCGGTTTAGTTTGCAGAATTCGGGTAGCTTGGGACGTGTGATACGGCGATGAAGCCGGGGCGCTAAAGCCTCGCAAACATTACTCTGTTCCGTCTTGCCGGTCGTCAGAATGCCGATGCCATATTCTTTGCAAATCTGGTAGGCAAAGCTTCCCCGGCTGATTTGGGGAACGGCTACATAGCTGTAATGCGAATAGTACAGGTTTTTAGCCGCCTGCTCAATGACAGACAGGCCAAAACTGACTTTGCATTCAATCGCTATGATGATTGTCCCCTGCTTGATGACAACATCGATAATACCAGCGCAAGGCACTTCACAGAACACTTCATTGCCCGGCAGTTGAAAGAACTGCACTACTTTATCACCTATCTCGGTCTCTTTCATTCGTACTACTCGATTAGACTGGCCACTCGGCCGGGCGGTTGGTTAATGCGGCAATCAGATGTTTGTGTAAGTCAATCGGTTCAGTGATTGGGGCAAACGTTTGGGTACTCTCGATTGGGCTACCGTCACGCAGGCTAATGCTGGTCTGACGGTAGGGAGACCGCTCGACTAAACACTCTCCCTTTTCTAAAATCGTTACCCGGACAATGACCCCGGGCAGTGACGGATGATGACCAACGATGATCTGCTGATGCGGGACTGCCTTGGCTTGCTTGACTCGTTTTTTCGCCATGTCGATAAAATGTAAAATATAGATAAGTCTTCACTATGAAGACCAAAATGAACAAAAAAATAGCTGGCTTTCTGATAAACAGCTTACCAAAGTGCGCACAATGTACTTAGTCGCAGGGCCATTAATTGGGGACTAACCTGACACCGATCGGCTACCGATAGCAGCAGATCCGCCCGCAGATAGTCGGCCGGGTTCGCACATTTCTGAATCGCTACCAGCACCAGGTCAGCAGGCATCAACAGGGCGGCGGCAAAGGCGTTGGCCTCCCGTTCCTGCTCCATCTCACTGCGACTTTTGTGGTCGAGTGCACTGATACCGAAAATGGTGTAGTAATTGGCGCTCACCTCGGGGCGGGCCATGTATTCAAAATGTTCGAGCACATGATGCCCCATTGAGTGGGCAATAGCAAACCGGCCCACGGTACGCGTGGGCAGCTGATCATTATAACCAATGCGTACCCGGCCATCGTCACTCCTGAGCATACAGCCGGTTATCTCATCACCAAAATCAAACCCGATCAAATCAATATCCAATGATTTAGCCACTTTGGGCAGATTCACCGGGAGTTGATAGGCTTGAGCATGCATCAGTGTTTTACTGGCTAGTGCTTCGATCTGCGTTTGTCGTTTACGAGTCATTAGAGCTGCTTTATTCGTTGCCAATTACTTTATAATGCTCGGTCATAAGCTCTCTCACATAGCTGATGTGGTGAGCTTTACGACCCCGTACCCAGTCGACTGTATCAATCATCATGAGTGTGTAGGCCAGTCGTTCTTCATACACAAATAGTTCGTGCTCGGCCTCCCGCTCCAGATCAATGCCCAACGTTGAGGCGTAAGCCGCTGTCTGTTTGGCATCATTAATTTTCCCGTTTAATTGATGCACAATGTGATACAATTTGTCGATCAGCTTTTGAACATCGATGGGGTGAGGGGTTTCCATGTTGAACTGATCTATTTACGGTTACAGGGCAGGCATTTCCGGTTCATGGAGTGGTGTCTGGCTTTGGCCGGCAGCGGTCTACCCAGTGATTTGGGTACGTTCGGTGGGCGTTCATAGGGTAGCATACACGCCTCCGACTTACCATACACTGCCATTTTAGCGAATGCTTCTTTGAGGTTACCAACTTTATCCTCTAGGGTCATTACCCTTGATCGTAGGTCATCAGCGAAAAGCTCGATTTCGCAAGGCTCCTGATGATGCGCCTCTAGTCGTTCAATTAGCTGGGTTGGAATAAGCTGGGTAACACTCAGCCCAGACAATGCACAGGCAAAGTGGATCTGGCTAACAACGGCAGAGCTGCCTATGACGAAAATCTTTTTCATAATTCAGGTTCAGGTAGATCAATGATCCGAACGACGGTCATAATGGGCTGGCGGCCAATCAGTGTAATTTGTTCGTAATGAGGCTTACCAATAATAGCTTCCGTATCATCGACGATGACCTTCTGATTCTTAAGGGCATCGATCAAGTCTTTGGCTCCACCTACGAAGTTGTCATGATCGTATTTGCGCTTACAGTGCCGGTAGATTTCGACTCGGACGCGGCCGGGATGTTTATTGCGCGTTAAAGCCCATATCCGTTTCTCGTACTTATTGCGGCGGCGGGTCTTGGTTCGCCAGTGCTCCCCTTTGGTATCGTTGAGTGAGGGGGTCGAATAGGGGAAAACAAGTTCTGTAATCATACAGGCTCTTTATCTTTCGTTGCTTCATCCTGGGTGAGAATACCCAGCTTCACCCGCCTGAGATGCTTTTCTTTCTCCTTGACATTGGCATCGACCAGTTGCCGAATCACGTACCTGCCTTCCTCATGCAACTCCTCCACCGGCACAGCAACAGAACCGTCTTCACCCCGGTGATAGTAGGCCATATCAGCCCGTATCTCTGATTCCGTATACGTACCTGCCAGCCATGGATTATTCGTGTAGCCAGCGTTATTGGGTCGCCAGAATGTTAGAATACCCCCATACGAATGCTCATAGCTGATGATGTAGAAAAGCCGTTGGCCATCGTCGGTATGGGTCTGGGGTATACCTTTCCGAAGCGAGGGTTTCCAGTCCAGGTACGTCTTATCCGGGTCACAGCAGGTATCGATCAGGATGTCACAGCCCCAGGTGACCCGGCCGTGGGACGTACCTACCCGGCCCGCTAGCGCCAATCGCACATAGGCGGCAATAGCCTCATCGGAACGATCCTCTTCGATAAGCGTATCGAGGTTGTCAAAGAAGTGTTGCACAGCCTGAATGTCGGCCTTGCTGGCTTTAGCCATTTTCATACGATTGGCGTTTTAGGAGTTTCTGGTTTGGGTTTACAGTGCCGATGGAGCTTGTTAAAGGCTTTAGTCGTTTCGATAAACATGGGAATGCTACAGGGCAACCCAACGGGTTCAGACTGGCCACAGTGGGTGCACAACATCCCTCTGCCACCCATGACCAGATGCGGGTAGTTGGTCTTACTCATGGCGTAGGCGCTGAAGGCTCATCGACGATATAAGCCGTGTAATCAAAGTCGGCTGGCAACTGGCCATCTTTTTTCCATTGATTGATTTCGCTGGTATAGCAGATGCCGCCCCGGCTTTCCCGCCGCTCCATGGTCTGAGCCCGGCCAAATAGTTTCGTATAGGCTGCCCAGATGAGGAGGGCACCTTCCTCACTGATTCTGACCTTTTCATCACTATACCCACCCTTTGGGTTGACGATGACGCGGTACGTTTTGGGTTGTTCTTCCATTTGTGTACTGGTTCTGTTTTACTGGTTGGCCGTAACGCCGGGAGTCGAACCCGTATTCGGCAAAGGTTTTCTATGCGGTCTGGAGGCGTTTGCGAAAAACCGCAGAGCGACTATTCACCTACCGGCTTACTTAGATCGGACGCCCCGTCGCTTCACCATCTGAGGTGTATTCAGCCTAAAAGACTGCCTCTGGACGACCCCTGCCACCGCTCCTCGCCCGGTTAACCCCACCGGGAAGCGCTACGGTATTGTACTTAGTCTAAGTGGGGTGTATAATAGAAGGCTTTCAGGGTCTCGACCGGATTAATTGACTGGTAGAAATAGTTTTGCCGGATATCCGTCCAGTACTGCACAGCGCGGTCGCCGGGTACGTGCCGCCCATCGGCTGACAGAGCCGCATCATAGGCGGCTTTCCAGTCTGGCCAGTTGCTGATCGGTCCGCTGAACGCTGGGCCGACTGCATCAATGTGAATGAAGAGCTTCGGGTCCCAGATCTTACCTGCGTTGTCATAAACGAGCTCCCCCTGATCAATGGTGAGTGAGGTCAGCATCAGCTCGTAGTGATTAAAGTCGGTACGACGAACGAAGGCCAGTGCGCGAATTTTATCGTTGACTACCAGATAACGGTATTCATCACCAGCGGACACCTGAGAGGTAACCTCGGGGTGTAGTGGTTCACGGTACTGCCTTTCCAACAGGACCACGATCCCTTTAAACTCCTCATCGATAAATTCATTGATGCGACTCAGTTCATTGTCGGGGAAGCGTTCGACATAGACGGTTGCAGGTTTTAGGCTCATAAGAATTGTATTATTTAGTCTGATAAATCGGTGTGATCCTGACGAATCAACCAGCCTTTGTAGTCTCCCTCAACCACCTCGAAGTGTAAATGGTCAACCTCCTTAACCTGGTAGATCTGACCGTTTCTATACCAGTCCATGATGCAATCGTTAGGAAAGGTTATACGGGCGGTGAGCACCTTTTCATCAACCTTACGCTGGGTTTTGCCGGGACTAGGTCCCTTTGCTGAATTGACTTGCGTGATTAGACGCCGTCGAACTTTCCCGGCTTCTATCAGATCAGACAGGGTAATCTTCTCTTTTCGCCGCAGGTCAGGGTGACGGGTGAAATGGTCGATGGCCCAGCTGATTAGCTGAGCGGCCGTGGCGGTGCCGGTGTCAGGCGAGGGCTTTTTCATTGGCCTTTTGTTTAGCTTCTTTTCTGGCTTTCTTCTTGGCGGCATTCACCTCCCGGATCTGCTTTAGCTGAATCAACTGAGCGTACCTGTCGAGGATGTTGTCAGCGTCGGTAAAGCCAACCTGAATGCCCTGCAAGGCGGCAACCTGGCTTCGGACGCTGGCCAGTAGTTGAGCCTCCTCGTAGGTGGGCATGACATTGGGCCAGCCTTTTTCGTAGAGCAGATGCTGGGGGATTCTGGCTTCAATCGCTGCCCGTTGGATGGCAATCGTTTTGGCTTTAGCCAGCCCGGCCTTTTGGGCCTCACTCAGCAGATCAGGGCGCAGGTCGCCCAGCCACCGCTCCTGAAAGCTGAAGGCAGATTCAATTTCCAGATCAACCTGCTGGAGCAAAACGGGTTGATTGTCATTACAGGATGCGGCCGCTTTGTGATCACTCTGACTACCCAGCACGCAGAACACGCAACTCACGCGGGTTGACCCGTGGACCGTGTAGGCTTCGTGGAGGGGTAAGCAAAACAGCTTATGATACATGAACACCTCCGCCCGTTCCCATTTA
Source organism: Fibrella forsythiae (assembly GCF_017353175.1). Lineage (GTDB taxonomy): Bacteria > Bacteroidota > Bacteroidia > Cytophagales > Spirosomataceae > Fibrella > Fibrella forsythiae. The sequence continues at coordinate 377,022 of NZ_JAFMYW010000001.1, forward strand.
ACAATCGGCTTGTAATCGTAGCTATAGAGCCCTATGTCAGGATTAGACAGCTTTTTATTAATAGCGCAAACGGGGGCGTTCTTCCGTTCGTCTGACTCTTCCCGTCGGATACCTGTGACGTTGATGACGGATTGATTCGGCCAGCGTTTAGCCGCATATTTCAGTATTTCGGCCACCTTCATCTCCGAGGTACAGAACCGCATGATGATGGTAGACCAGGGCAGAATCAGCTTGACACATTCAAGGCGGGCATACCTGATCAGGTTGTCATTCCACCGCTGTTGCCAGCGGGCCATCATATCGCCTTTTTTACGGCGAACCGTCACCAGCTCAACGCCTAATAAATCGGCTACCTGTTGGCAAATCGTGTGCGATTGTCTCCACTCGACACTACCCAAATCAGCATGAATCAGCACCCGCTCCCCCTTATGGCCGATTTCGTCAAGGTAGCGGCAGGTGGCCACTGCGGCGGCCGTTGAATCCTTGCCGCCACTAACGCCAATCAGTACCGGTGCATGAAGCGCCAATTGCTCACTAATCAGCGGGGCCGTTTCAATGCTGAAGTTCAGGCGCTGGGCTTCAAAAAGTTGGAGTTGCTGAGACATAATGCGATGTGATCTTACCTTAATTTACGAAGAAAAGGCTTCATAATGAAGCCTTTAAAGGCTTAAAAAATGCCCGATTTAAGTTTAATCGTGTCGCCCAGTGCCTCAATCATCCGCTGGACCACCTGTGGAACAACCGCGTTGCCAATGAATTTCTTTTGCTTGGTAGTACCTCCCTTCAGAACATATCCGTCGGGGAACCCCTGAATCCGTTTCAGTTCAGGTACGTTCAGCATCCGCATTTTGATGTCGACGATACCTAATTCAGCCATCAGCCGTTTGATCTTGACCGTCGCCGGGCTATCGGTTTTATAGACCTCAATGGCCAGTTCACCGCTGGAGGTTACCACCAGATAGGGGTAATGCCGATCGGCGGTGATAGTGGGCGCAACCTGATCAACCGTGCGCAGCCCGTTATCATACTGGGCATTGAGCAGGTAATGATGCGTACCGGTGAGCAGGGCGGGAGCGGGTTCATCCAGGCTTTTAGGTACGTTGCTGTGCAGGTTGGTCATCAGCATCCGTTCGCACTTAACGACCGACAAAGGGGCTTTATCCTGACGGGCCACCACAACGGGGGCGGGTTGATCAAGGGCGGCACTATGCCCAAACCAGCCGGGGTTATAGACGAAGCCCTCAACCGGCGTCAGGGTGATTAGTCGCTGTTTGGGTATGGTGGTCAGGGCAGTAGTTGGCTCTTCCAGATTCTGGGTATCGCCGCCACCACTGTAATAGTTGACCATGTACCGTTCGGCACGGACCAGGTTGAGTTTGGGATTTTCCGTCAGGGTACCGGCCGGGTCATCCACCGATGCTGGCTTGCTGTTACCGTACTGCTGATCAACGAAGTGTTCAGCCACGACCAGTGATAACCGGTCTTTCGTCGGCAGGGTGGGGCTGGGATCGTCGACGGAAGCTGTTTGGCCACCTGATGAGTAGTAATTGGCCAGAAAGTTAGCCTTCACCAGCGCACAGCGATTTTCCGTCGTCAGGGTGCCACAAGGCTCGTTCAGGCTGGTATTGCGTGATTCGGGTTTATCCCCGTAGTACTTACTCAGAAAGGCGGCATTAACAAGACCAATCCGGTCCTGCGTAGTGATCGTCACGCACGGCTCATTGATGGAACTCCCTGCATTGGTGCCGGTTAGGGGACTATTGCTGATGTATTTGTAGAGGAAAGCCGCCTGAACCAGTTCCTGATTACCGCCCGACGTAGTGATGGTGCGGGCAGGCCCATCGATGGAAACGGTACGGCCAGCCGGATCGCGCCCCTCGACATCATTCTGACGCTGTACGATGAAGGAAGCCTTTACGTAGGCGTGGCTATCGACGGTGGTTAAGGAACCGGCAGGCCCATCCAGTGAGATGTTCTTCTGATCCGGATTGCCCGAGTAGTATTTGCTGAGGAAAGAATCAGCACCCCCGGCCACGTGTTTGACCAGCCCGGCATAAATACGCTCGAGACTTTTTTCAACCAGGTCTTTACGGTCCTGTTTGCGCAGGGCCATGTTGGTTTTGCGGCCGAAGATGCTGTGACCCTCATCGCTGAAATCCAGCACGTCGCGCACGGCTTTCCAGCGCTGGAGGTTATCAAACACCGAGAGTTGACCCTGCACTTTAAGCGGTACTTTCGCGTGGGTTGGCTCTGGCCAGCTGATGCGCACGCTGCTTTTGGCAAAAATAGCAAAGTAGCGAAGCCGGGAGGTGTAAGCCCCAAAGTCGGCGGCGTTCAGCAGCTTGGAATCGAACTGATACCCTAAATCACCAATCTCCCGAATCCAGCGCTGATAGTCCTGCCCTTTGGTCCGGTGCTCGGGTATCCAGTGATAATCCCACTCCTTTTTCTTCTTGTCGAACACCATCTGGCAGCAGGGTGCCTTATGGCCCTCGAACGTGTGCTTCTTGTTGACCTTGGCAATCATAGGGCCCCACGCCATAAATTCACGCACGTTTTCGATGGTGAAGTAATCGGGCTTGATGGCCATCAGGTAAGCGGGCATGAATTCAGCCAGCGATCGGCTGTCGGCATCGCGGGATTTGCCCCCTTTGGCGTTGCTGAAATTGGTACATTCCAGCGAGGCATGAAACAGCACCTTCGCGTTCGGATAGAGCTTGCGGGCCTGCCTGACTACCTCGGCTATACGTTTTGGTAAGCTCTTGTCGCGCACATCTTCCACGAAGTGGACCGTTTCGGGGTGATTCTCCGCATGCGATTTGAGCGCATCCTTATCGTGGTTAATGCCCGCCACAACCACGGCAATACGACGACCCAGCCGATCAAGCGCATTCTCAACGCCGGTGGTGAATCCACCAGCCCCGCAGAAGCTATCGATGACAATCAGGCGAACCAGTTCTGGTATGATAAGGCCTTTGGCGTAGTGAGCCGGTATTTTACAGTTACTCATCTCATATCAGTTGTTAGCAAGTGAATAGAACTACAGCACGCGGTTTAGAACAGCCCAGTACCAGACAGCAATGTGGTAGATTAGGTAGATACCGATGATGATCAAGCCTGCATCCCGGCATATTGAATAGATTGCCCCAGTCCAGACTTGCCGCTGGAACCACTTCCAGTTTAAGCCTATGTCTCCATATAGAAAATGAAGTCTGGCTACGGCGTAGGAAAACCAAGTAGCACCCAGCCAGAATAGGAATAGTTTAAACTGCATGTTAGTATTCATACCTAGTTACGTTTGATCTGGTGAACTGGGACGACGCCGAACGAATACACGGACCTCAGCTCAATGCGTCGGCAGGCACCGTGTGAATGACTGAAGACACGCTGAGCGAACAGCGAACCGGCTAAAGCGGCGTACAAAAGGAGTCGTTTCATACTGCAGGATATCCTTGACTTATTTATTAGGTGTAAAATTACACCTTTTACACCTTATTTGCAAGCGGCATTGACCGAATCATTTTTAGACAATAGCCAGGCTGTTAATCTGGCCCCAAGGTTATGGACGCACTGTTTGACATACACCCGCCTGTACTGGGTGAGTCCAGTTCGTTCACATTCACGCCTGAGCAGTTCATAGGTTTTGTTGCCTGTGCGGAAATCATCCACGTACAGGACATGCTCCCACTTGCCCCAGGTGTGGATGTCAGGCCAGATGGCCATAAGCAGCAATTTGATGCGTGTCATAGAGTTAGTCGGGATAGATGGTTTCACGTATGACGGAAAGCCCTTTCTGCTTGGCCATTCCTTCCAGCATCAGCATGAACTCGTTTCTTTGGGACACGCTGGGCAATTGGAAGAAATAGTAGCGGCCCACCCGACTGTGAAAAATACCGTTATAGGCGACTCGGAACAGCAGTTCGTAATTGGTCAGATCGACGGCGTCAACCTCGGGAGGCAACTGGTAAAAACAGGACCGGGTGAGGTCTAAGCGTTTGGGTAGTTTCATGGTTTGAGCTGGCTTACCAATAGTTTGCCTGTGTGCGAACACCATTTCAGGCCGTGCAGCGGACAGGTAATCGCCCCATCGACCGGGGCAACGCTGGACAGATCAGCCCCTTGGTGCGGACAGAGGCGCTTAGGCCCCAGCGTTGTTTTCTGGTAGGCCTGCTGGAGCCGGTCATACCATGGGGGTATGTGAACCGGAAAAGTGCCGAAGTCCCGAAAGCAGTACATCCGACGCTTCTGAATGGCCTGAACCTCATTGACCTCGCCTTCCGTATGCAGCACCTGCCCGAACTCAGCACCGGCAGAGCGGCAAAAGGTGGCATCCGCATACGCAGCTGGTGAGACAAACCGCCAGTCGATGTGGTAATGCTCATGGGGGAAGTTCAGGATCTTATCATCGGCGTGTTTCGGCCCGATGATGGGTACGTACCTGAGCCCGTTCCATTTACTGGCCAGCACGGCAACCAGCACAGTATATGATTTGCCCACCACGTAGGGCTGTTGCGCAGCGGTGGGCGTATCTTGATTAGCTATGTTCATAATTACCAGCGTAGTAGGCAAGCTGATCGACGCGTTCGAAGGAGCCGTCAGTGTATTTGAGGATATAGTCACCAAAGGCTACGTCAATCTGACCCGTATCGGTTGGAATGAACAGACCGCTCACGGCTCGTAGTGGCGGCTTTGACCAAATTTTACCGCCGCACCAGTCTCTGACTTCAGCCTGATTCTCCCACGTTAGTTGCCGGGCCTCCAAAAGTGTCGATGAAGCCAGTTGTTTTGTAATGGGCATTTCATCGTAGGTACGTCCGTTAAGCAGCCGGCCGGTGAGCTTCTTGTTCTTGCCACCCCACTGTTTGAAGAAAAAGGCGATGCCTTCTTTTTCGCACTGAAGGCGGATGGCCTCCACCCACTCGTGTTTCATGGGCCGCGCCCGTCGGCTGGACTCTCCACCGACGATGACCCAATCGACGCCTACGATGTGATGGGCAGGTATAGGCCCAATGAGCGGCTCGATAGACAGGAACTTGACTTTGGCATCCGTTTCCTGCAAAAACGTGATCCGGTCAAGCTGCTTATCGTCTTCGACCGACGTACCCAGCCAGATGTTATCGGGCCAGATTAGCTGTGAGGAGAATTCGTAGGCTCGTTCGGGTCTTTTGGTCAGCACCTGAAAGATGTGCTGGGGCTGGGCAATCATTGCCGCGAATGCCTGCTGAATGAACTCCAGCGGTATGTCCTTGTGAAACAGATCACTCATCGAATTGACAAAAACGATGGTCGGTTTTCGGCCGAAGGTGCGCTTTAGCTCATCGGGGTGAGTAACCACTACGTTAAACGGTTCGGCGTATTTTGCCTGACCCATGGCCCGAAGCCGACGGTGCATTATTTCGGCGTAACAGTCCCGGCAACCCGCGCTGATCTTGGTACAGCCGGTGGTCGGATTCCAAGTCTGCTGAGTCCATTCTATTGATGATTGAGCCATGATATTATGCGGCTATTAACCGATTTGTTATCTTTGCGTCTTGTAGTAAATTTACACCTTTTACACCCTTTAAGCAAATGGCTAAGGAAGTGATTACAGTTAAAGTGACACCCGAAACAATCAAGGCTGTCCGGTTAATTGCCGCCCTGACAGAAGAGAAGCAATACGAAGTACTTGAACGGCTGGCGGTGGCTGAACGCGACCGGTTACAGCCACCGCCAGCCCCGATTAAGTAATGGCGGTTTCCAATTGACGCTGCTCAGCTTTTGGCAACGCGCCAGCCGGTTCAAAATCCGATACGTGATCGAATGAACTGAGTCCTCTCAGGGGAACAAACTCGCCTTTCTGATTCTGCACACTTACCGTGACATCGCCACCGATAATCGTTGTTTTGCCCGTTTCGACGGGCTTTTCGTCTTCCAGCGCATCGTGGGGCACCACTTCCAGAATGGGCGTCAGGTTGATGTCGGTGATCTCCACCGGGACCAGCATGGAGCTAAGTTGCTCCGTAATTCGCTCGTGGGCTTCCTTCAGACTGGCCGCGTTGATCAGCATCACGTTGTTGACTTTCTTGGCGACACCTTTGGCCGTTTCGGTCATGTAGAAACCCTTCACCTTGTACCAGTTGTCTCCTCCTTCGATGTGGAAGACATCACTTAGGCGCATGGGGCGAATGCTGACGATCTCAAAGTCGGGCGTGTTGTCGGCCACAATTCGGTAGAGCCGGGCCTCGGCATCGGTGTAGGAAACCGCATCGATCAGATACGACTCCTTTATGGTTTTCAGGCGGGGGGCGTCGGCGCCCTTGCGCGTGTCGACGGCCACTGAGTCGTCTTGTTGCTGGTAGCGGATGCTACCGATGAACCAGGTTGGCATATGATTGGGGTGTTTAACGAGTTAGTTGATTAATTCAGGGGCTTGCCAGCCAGCCAGGCCGCTTCCGAGTTTTCGCGAAAGAGGATACCGGCCACGGTGATCAGGTCGACGTTGTTGGTATTGCGGTAGTAGATGCCCAGCCCGTCCATCTGATTATGCACCAGCGGCAGCAGCACCACCGCCTCGGTTCGACCGCCTTTGATTTCTGCTCCATCCGTGGCCAGCCATTCGGTGATGCAATCGGAGAGCATGAATGGGCCGTCAATCGGCCAGTCGGTTTCGGCCAGGCAGCTGGTCTGGATATGCTTCCAGAGGGCTTTGAGCAGGTTGTTGGGCAGACAGAGCGTACCGGGCATCAGCCACGGGCGGGCGGGTGTTTCGGCGATCAGATCGGCTACAGGGGGTGGCAAGGTTGTTATCATGCTGGTAGTAGGTCACCAAATAGGGTTAGCGCACTCAGACTCAGTTCAGCACTCCGAAGATGCTTGGCGCCGTCTTTCCAGTAGGCGGTGTAGAGTTCGGTTAGAAACGCTTTGCGCTTCATCCGGACGGCCTGATAGCCTGTCGAGCCAATGCCGCCAAAAGGATCAGCGACTAGCTCACCGGGGTTGCTGTAGCGTTCAATTGCCCGTTCGATGATATCCAGCTGAAGCGGACAGATATGTTTACCGTTGCCCTTTTTAACCTGCTCAGAATTGAGGGTCCGCATCCGGGTGATGTCATCCCAGATATCAGGGGAGTTTGCCTGGGGTGGGATGGCCATGAACGTACTGGGTAACTTTTGAAGCTCATCCAATTGCTCACAAATGGCCACGTGCCGCTGGTAGTCGTAGCGCTCGGTGGCCTCCTGCATTTTCCAGAGCTTGAGAATATCCCGTAAATCCAGCCGCCGCAGTTGCTCTTCACTGATCAGGCGGGCACCCGACGTCTTCCAATGAGCATGAGCATCCAACTGCCAACGCCCCCGGCTGTAGGCTTCCTTGCTGTGTTGCACAGGTTGATCGGCGTAGGCATTACCGCTACTGGTAGGTGCTTTGCGGAAAATGAGCAGGTATTCGGGCAAACCTGCCCCCATTTTTGTCATATCCTTGCAGGCCTCCGACCATCCCAGCCGGTAGGTCTGGTTATTTTCCTGCACCACGTCGGTATCGATAGTGATTCGGGTTAGCAAATGGAATCCGTGCTTGCGAAAGGCGGCCGTCGTCTCGTCGCTGAAAGGGTCGATGCTGGTAAAACCTGTTCCGTTCATGTAGCTATACCGGATCCGGTCTTTGACGTGAATGGCGGCGATTCTCCCTGGCTTTAGTGTTCGGTAGAGGCTGGGGATGAGGAAATCCATCTGCTCGAAGAACTTCTCGTTAGTCTGGTTGTGTCCGAAGCAGTTATAGTTTTCCGAATATTCGTAGTGGTTGCCGAAGGGAATCGACGTCAGGATAAAGTCGATGCTGTCAGATTCTTTAGTCATCCATTCCGCTACGCAGTCGTTGTTGACGAATTCCCAGTTTTCCCCGCTAGCCACCTGCCGACCGGTGAACATTTCCCGTTTCAGCTCTTCAGCATACAGATCGCTGTTGAGGCCGTGGCGCTTGATGATGTCGGTCATCTCGGTTTGCAGCGTGCGATGGTTTTCCCACTTCTGCATCAGCGTTTTATAAATCTCATCTTCTGCATCGGTGTAGATGATGTGCGCCTCGCAGGCCTGCGTTTGCCCGAACCGGTAGATGCGGTGCATGGCCTGAATGAAATCGTTGAATTTGTAGTCGATGCCTACGTAGACGGCCTTATGGCAATGGTATTGCAGATTGGTGCCCGAGCCGGCAATGACGGGTTTAGTCGAGAGATATTTGACCCGACCCTGAGCAAACCCCGTCAGCGACTCTTCCCGGGCGTCGATGGGTTGCGATCCCCACACCGATTGGCAGTTTTTACCGATGAGTTTCTGAATGGCATGACGCTCTGATTCCAGCGTGTGCCAGATCAGCCAGTTATCATCCAGCGCATTCTGTAAGACCTCGTCCAGTTTGGTAACGCGGTAGGTTAGTGAATCCCGTTTTTCCTTGGAAGCGTCCACCAGCGACTTGGTGGTATCGGCGACCAGCGACGACTGACGCGTTTTTTTGTCCACTTTCACCTCACGTGGGAAGGTGATACGGTGAGGAACGATCGTCAGATTGGGAAGGTCATACCCGGTATCATCATAGCCCAGATCGGAGGGCTTGGTGATGAAGCAGGCCCACGAGCTCATCCACAGCCAGAACTCCTTTTCACGACGGGCGTAAAGCGTCAGATTACCGGCCGTCGTGCTATCGCGCTCAAAAAAGCGGGTAAGCGCCTGCCCACGGTCCATGATGCCCAGGTAGTCGGCGTAGTTAATCAGTTCCAGAAACCGGTTAGGGGAGGGAGTTGCCGTGCAGACAAACCGGAAAGGCACCTGTTCGAAGGTATCCAGAATGGTCTGAGTAGTTTCGGTATCCAGCGACCGCAGAATGCTGGCCTCGTCAAAGCACACTACGCTGAAGAACTTGGGATCGATCTGACCGCGACGGATCCGTTCGTAATTGGTGATGAAGAAATCAGTTTCATCGGTCAATCCATCATTTGTCGTGATGTAGCGGATGTCATCAATGCCCAGCATTTTTCCGTCCCGGGCAAATTCATGCCGTACGCCCAGCGGACAGACGATCAAGGCTCGACGATTGGTATGAGCAATGATCTGTCGACACGTTTCGATCTGAATGGCCGTTTTGCCGAGGCCAAACGAAAGGAAATCAGCCCGGCATCCACCTTGGCAGTTCCAGATGACCACATCGCGCTGATGAGGCTTTAGAAGTGGGTGCAGAAGGGCGGGATCAAGGTCGAACCCCGTCTTGGGTGCCAGGCTGATTTTTGCCTCTAAAAATTCCTGATAACTTGACATAATGATCTGATTAGGCCGAACGCTCCCAAAGCTGGCAGGCAGCCGCAGGTACGTTCGGGATGTGGTAGATTGGGTGTTAAGACCGCCTTTTGAGTTCGTTCTTGACGATCGCTAGTGTTGAGTCCGCCCCTCGCTGATGAGCTTGCCGCCCGACATCCTGAAGAGCTTCCAGACTCATGTGGGGTGCATTCACTTGCAGGGCACTATCGTATTCTTCGGCCGTGAATGCCTGCTCAATGACTGGGCTGGCTTTGGTCCGCATCGGCCGGGGGGGCTGGTAGCTGATCACCGGTGTGATGTAGCCCCCCGTATTTCCTTTCAAGCGCAGGTTAATGGCTTGCGTGACGATGGCCAGTGTGCTTTGCAAATTGCGAAGCCGGGCCTGCTCCTCGATTTTTCGTAGCAGATCCATCTCCAGTTCGTGGGCATTTTCGGTGAGCCACTGGTCGTATTTGGCTGAGTTATGAGCGTATTCCAGTACCGTGCGGCCGGCAGGCTTCTGAGTGAGTCGATGAAGCGACTGACGTACCTGTTCGGCCTGCTCACTGGTTAACTGCCCCTCGTTAACGGCCTCGGATAGCAGGTTGCCCAATCCAGGTGTGGAGCGTTTTAATTCTCCATTCCAAGCCACCCTCTGCTGTTCTAGCCAGTCTGCCTTCTCGTCCAGATACGCCCGAAAAAACCGCGTAACTACCGTAGAATCGATGCGATTGTAGTCGGTCCCGTAATGGCCCATCTTCGCCCGTTTCAAACACAGAATGAGGTCTTTCAACGTATCATGGGGGAACGTCTCGGTAAAAAGATCAGCGCACTCGAACAGCTGCCGGGCAGTCATCTGCTGGCTGGCATTCAGCGAATCGTTATAGAGCTTGAGCACCGCGCAGATCAGTTTGGCCGTCAGGGCTTCGCCGTGTTCCTTCACCATTTTTTTCAGCGTTACGGCCGTAGCCGCAACGGCGATGGTTAATGGCTTCTGGATGCTCATCAGGCTCAGGAACGCTTTTTCAGGCAATACCTTCATTTCTGAGAGCTTAACTGCTGTAGTATCCGTCAATGAGTTGATCAAGCTCCTCTCCGGTGTTTCCTTGATCACCGTTATGGCGGCGGTTGCGGCGGCTGGTTGTTGCGTTTGCATTGCGATCAATGATTTCGTCGTGAAAAACCTCTTGGGATAAATAATTAGCCGGAAGTGGCCGGTACTGTTTCTCGGTAACCTGAACGAAGGCCTGGGTATGGGTCCAGATCGTTTGAAGCGTCTGGTCGTCGAAAAGCTCCCAGAGGGCTCGAGCCTGTTTTTCCTGAGCCTGATGGCCGTATGTCTCAAACCACCGTGAGAAGGGGATAACTCGTCCTTCCATCCGGGATCGGAGCGTGAAGGGGTCACCCCGAACGGGGCGGCTGGGCAGCTGTGGAATCACCTCTTCTGCCAGCACCTCAACCACCTCATTTTTTTTTGCTTCTACCGACAGACCCCTCAGCGCTTCACACACCCCCTTTAGAGAGAGAATAAAAGTCTCTTTATTGTCTCTTATATAAGGACATGGTGTCAAAATCTGACACCTTTCGGCGGTGTATACTGTCAAAATCTGACACCTTTTAAATCTAAAGGTGTCAGATTTTGACACCTTTTCAGGCATTAAACTGTCAAAATCTGACACCTTTTTCGGGCTTAAGGTGTCAGATTTTGACACCTTTTTTGTTTGGCCGTGTTCATCAAACAGCCAGTATTCAGGTCGAACGCCCCGCCCTTTAGCTTCCCCATCGAAGCCGATAACTCCGCGACTGACTAGTACCAGACGAGCCGATTTCAGCGTGTTCAGCGAGAGACCAACTGCCTTACACAACTCATCATTCTCCAGTCGCAATGACGCAGGCCAAACCGTGCCATTCCCTTTCTTACTGAACAGGTGAAGGAGGCACGTGTATAGATGCGTTTGGGCAGGCTCGAACTTTTGAGTTGCGTGCATGGACCAGTAGCGATTAAGAAGGTTGATGTATTTCACAGTAGTCGGCAAAAAAGCAAAACTGGCTAATCAACCAGATCGTCGATTGGGCGTACAGGGATGAACAGATCCCTTGAATCGGTCGTGAACGTAATGGGCTGGAACTGGTCTTTCCACGTTAGCTGAGAAGCCCATAGTTTGCCTGTCCTGAGCAACCGGACGCGTTGCCAAGGTGTTAGTGCCCAGCACGTGATAAATTGGCCGTATGGCTCCCGCAGATACAGGGCAGGTAACGTCTTGTACTCGGGCTGATGCTCAGCCAGCTTCATGTTGCGCTCCGGAAAGTCGGTTGCCTCCAGAATGGTGGTGATGGGCGTACCGTCCTCGCTGTACTGTGGGGCTGTCAGCCAGTAGTAAAACGTCATCGCTGCTACCAGCAGGCTGGCAATCAGAATATACAACAGGATATGCATAGGATTCGTGGTTAAGGTGATCAATCCAGATAGTACTCCCCTTCGTCTTCCTGCTGGCCATAGGGGTAATTCAGCAGGTCCGCGACGATCTTATTGGTGTCGGCCGGGAAATTGGCCCGGTGCAGCATCCATTCCAGAAAATCGGGGTAATCCAGTGCAGGCTGGTCTTTGTACTTCCCAAAGCCATAGCGAACAACCCCGTCGTTATCATAGTAAAACTTACCCGAGATGTCGGCTACCTTGCGGCCGTAATTGGTATAGATGGCCAGTTCTTCAATAGTTTCTGGCAGGTCTGGGTAGCGGCGTAATTGCTCAACAAATACCTCGGATGTGGCTAGTGAATCGATAGTGGCTGAATGGGCGCCATCATGCTCCCGGCCGAGGTATTTCCGCACGGCTGCCGATAAGCTCCGGGGATGCTTGATCTTGAAGAGATTCCCCACGTCGATCATCTGGAAGGAGCCTGGCCCCCAGTAGATGCCACACCGCGCAAATTCATTATAGAGCAGCGGTACATCGTAGAAGTTGGAGCCGAAGCCGGCCACGTCGCAACCCATTAGGAAATCGAACAGCTGCCTGGCTACCTGATGGAAGGGCTTTGCGTTATTGGCCCTCAACACCTCCGCCGTAATGCCATGGATGGCGATCGATGCCGCCGGTATTTCCCGCTGCGGATCGATGTACATGGCCAGGTGCGTGGTATGCGGCCCGGCTGTAACGGGAAGGTGGTCTAGTGAAGCCACTTTGTGGAGGCTGATCTGCACGATGCGATCGGTCTCCCGGTCTAATCCGGTTGTTTCCGCATCGACGAAAACAAGGGGTCTGGTTAGTTGAAGCATGTGTTAAGCGATTAGGCAAGTGGATTGTTGTGCGGGTTGCCCGGGTCGGCGGTTCTGACCGCAGGTGAAAACCGCTGCGTGGTCGGGTCGTAATCGATCCATTTGTCGAAGGCTACTTTCACCATCCGATTCAGCATCTTGGTCTTGATCGGATCGCTGATGCCTGGCAGGCCATCCCTGAGTAGCAGGTAGTGTCGCTGCCAGGCACTGATGTTATCCGCATCCAGTTTGTCAACGTCCATGTGCCATTTGTTGGCCGCGGCCTTTTGCTCCTCAGTGGGTTCGACGGGCGGCGTGGTCGTTTTTGGCAGCTTGGGCGTGGTCTTCAGCTGGTTGGCTGTTTTGACCTCTACACCAGCCACAGTGCCATTCACAAGGGCCAGCGCCATGGCTTTCTTGTCGATGACACCCGCATCGACAAGCGCAGAGAGTGCGCCACGCCGGGCTATTTCATACACCTCATCCGCTGTCATCACCTGCGGCAAGGCTTCGTCGATTGGTTCAGTGGTGACCATACGTCAAGAGATAAATAATGGAGTAGAGCAGCGCGGCAATCGTCAGCGGAGGAATGACGTAGCTGACAACGGCCTTAAATGCGCGATCGTGATTCATAGTGAAGTCCCCCGGTGACGCTGCCATCCACCAGCAGTGGAGGCAGTCGCGATTCTATCCACACCATTACTACCTCGAGAGGTAGAATCGCTGCACAGTTCAGGCAGCGTCACCGGGTTGTTATTGGGTTGGTCCGCAGACGCTGCCGCCCGGGAAACCCAGAACGGCAATCGTGTCTAACACCACTGTCACTCGACAGCGTCCACGGAAAATGACTTATATACGAGATTTGTAAAACAAGTGTCGCGACTGGTTATAGGTAAAACCCATGGCCCTGGCATGCGCATGAACACCCTTCCAGCACTCGACGTATTGGGGTGAACCCGAGGCCCACTGGTGAATGCCCGGCTCACCCTTGGCGCCTTTCAGCAGTTTGGCTAGTAGGGCCGTCAGCTGCTCAGGCTTGCCGGCCTTATCGACAGCGGTTTTAAAGGCCGCTACGCTGGAAAATTCCGGCGAGGCAGGTACGTTGCTCATGGCTGGTCGACGGGAGCTGTGACCAGAATCGCTTCCAGATCAGCCGGTGAATAGTTAATGCCCTTCAGCGTTTTACGATCGCCATCACGAAAGACCAGGTACACACCGTCGACCTCTTTATAGGTCGAGGTTTCGCCTTTCCCCGCAAATAGCGCTACCGTGGCTATAGCTTCCTCTTCGGTCAGACAGGCTTTGCTCATGTTGGAGCGGTGTACCTCGCAGAAGAGTGCGCCGAACTTCTCGGCTAACCCAAATTCCAGTACTGCCCCGGATAACACGTACTGCAAATCGCAGAGGGCATCAGCAATGCCGACCAGATCCCGAACCCTTATAGCCGTGACCAGCTCTTCCAACTCCTCTTCCAGCAGATTGATGCGCAGGGCACACCGGTCAGCGGCCGGGATTTGCGGCGCATCCAGTACCGGGCTTTGGAAGGTGTGGTGGAACTGCTTAACCAAGGCCAGATAATCGACCGGATGCGGAACGTACTGGCGACCTGGCTCGGCCAGCGTTCCTTGGTACTGGGCTTCCCATACATCCAGAACACCACGCAGGTTGTCGGTCATTCCGGCTACATTGAGCAGGTCCGACAAATACATACCAGCAACGCTCTCTGCGTGACGAAACCCGCTCCGGTAGACATCGGCTATCATTTTGACGCCGTTACGCTGAATCTCCAGCGGTTGCACTTCTACAGACTTATTCATACTTTTGATTTGTTAGACTTAGTAATCTGATTTACTCATGGGCCCCAGCACCGTTCGCGCGGTTTGTTGGGGTTTTTCTTGTTAGGGCTGTCTTGGCACTGATCTTGACAAAGCCCGTTTTTATATATTGATTCAGTTCACTCTTATAGAAAAACAGTATGCCGCCCCGCTTATAGCGGGGTATATCGTCATTGTGCCGTACGGCCGATGCGCTAATGCCCAGAAATTCGGCAGCCTGCTTGGTCGTCATTGGCTTTTCTACCTCGACTCCGCCCGAAATGCCTCCCTGAACAGGATTATTTAACAGCTGACGGAGCAGGGTCTCCATATTGTTCTGCTTTTCAAGCATCAACTCAAAGGGATTTTCCATTTAGCTCATTGGTTGACTGGAGCATTCGCTGTTGAACGCGGCCGCGAATGGACCAAATAGTAGACCGTGACTTGATATTGTACTTTTTCATCAGGATCGAATCGACGACCACCGGCATGGCTTCCGGTTGGCTGATCAGTTGCTGGTAGTCATTATAGATCCGTTGTTCCTTATCCCGACGTGCTTTGATATAAGGCGTTAATAGCGATGCAGAGCCCATGTTAAGAAGGTGGTTGGTTTAGCGTCTGTAGGTAGTGGCCAATTGCCATCACCCGGTCGGCTGTTGCCTGCTTCTCTTCAGGAGTCATCCGAGTCACAGCAATATCGATAAGTGGTCGAACCAGCGACCGCAATACAGGATTATCCCGGTTAGCCTGACAGAAATCAGCGGCTTGGGCAAGTTCATCGATAGTTACGTCGGTCGGAATTAGCTGAGCGAGTGTCATAGTACAGTGCTGGTTAAACTGGCCGCAGGAGATTGAACCAATGTTGATGCGGCCAACATGTCCCACTTTTTCCGAATAGCTTCCAATCCTTTTGAGGTGACAAACAGCTGAGGGTATGCCGTATCGACGCCACCCCGATCGAAACTTTTCTGGCGGACCAGAAACCAGCCTAAGTCAACATATTGCTGGTAGGGTCGGTTATGCTCCCGTTGGTAGAAGACGATTCGTTGCGCCCGTAAAAAGGCGAACAGGCGATTCTGACCCGTTCCGATCTGCTGGGCCACCTGGGCTATGGTGAACGTGCCTTCCGCGTTCATGGTCCGGTCGTATTGCTCGATCTTTGGTTTGGCGGCTTTCAGCTGAAGCTCTACCTGTTCTTTGGCCTCAATCTCAGCTGCCAGCATCCGCAAGGCTTCGGGCATTGTCTGGGGAAGATAATGCGGGGCGGGGGGCAATGTCTCGGTTACCTTCAGAACCAAATCTTCGGCCCAGTCACGAAACCGTTTTGCCCGATCAGACTTGATGAAAAAGCCCAGCCGAACCACGCCCCGTTTAGTCCAGTACGTATCTGCCTGATTCCTAACAGCGTTTGGATTCCTCACGCTGACAAAATGTTTGCCTTCGATCAGTTCTTCGGAATGCGTTGACTTATGATAACGGATCGTTTCGGCAGATACGCCATACCCCACTGCAACCTCAGCCGAGGTCAACGCCCATTCATGCACAGCATGGGGGCGTACGTTTAGCGTGATATCGTCGAACTGAAGTTGCATAGCTAAATGAGACATTGTGCCAAATGGCACAGTTTAGGGCAAAAAAATATCCGAGTACCGTTCTTGGACAAGCTCTTTCTTGTCTTCCAGGGAGACCAAAACATCATGGACTTTTTTCATCGTGTCAATTTTTGGATTTGTCTCACCACCCAAAATTGTCTTAAGTCGCTGTCTACTAATACCCATTTCCCTAGAAACGGTAGTATAGCCTCCTTCGATATCCGTTACACGCTTACGAAGAAGCTTATAATTGTACTTCATAGCCTTGACATTTGCCGTTTATCCGTTATTTTAACGTTGCGCTAACGTTGCGTTAGCCGTTTACACAAACATTGTCATCAAAGATACAGACATTTTGAGATATTTGGCACACTCAACAAAAAAAATATCACATGACAGTGATTACATCGGCTTTATTCATGAATAAGGACCTGGCGCTTCAAGATAGACAAGCGGCGGATCGACTATTAAAGATTTTCGAATCAAATAATTGGGATCAAGCCGAAGTGGCTCTCAAACTGGGTTACGAGCGTACCATTGTCAATAAGTACATCAACGGGAAGCAAAAGATTTCGGACAAATTCCTCTACAAACTGCAAGAGGTCTACAACATAAGTAAAGAATTTATCAAGACCGGAGCAGGACCGCTTGTTGTTACACCTCCAGCTGTGCCAAATACACCTCAGCCGCCAATGGACAACCGAACGTATAAAATTGAGGCAATTCCCATAGAATTGAACCCTGACGGTGATGTAACCAAAAACTGGCGGGGTTCTGAGTTCGTCGATCTGCCTAACGGCATGGTTATGATGAGTGTACCGCTCGTTGATCAATTTGCTTATGCTGGCTATCTGTCCGGCTGGAAAGATCCCGAATTCCTTCACGAATTGCCAAAGTACTCATTCGTTACTCATAAACGCCACGGAGGCAAGTACATGGCATTCGAGGTGCGTGGCGATAGCATGGACGACAATACCAGAGATGCAATCTGTGAAGGCGATGAGGTGTTGGGTCGAGAAGTTGAACGGCATTTCTGGAAAAGCAAATTTCACCTCCATCGGTTCGAAGATTATATCATTGTTCATCAGGATGGGATTATCACAAAACGAATCGTTGCTCACGATGTAGAAAACGGCATCATCACCTGCGTGTCAATTAACCCTAACAAAGACCTTTATCCTGACCAAGAAATAAAATTAGCGGAGGTCTTCGAGCTATACAACATACTCAGAGTTAGTCACAATCGCCGAAGAAGGTAAAAAACGTCATTTTATATGAGTCTACTCTATAAACAAAGTACACTTTTCATATTCCTGATACTGGTTCTGGGATGTTCCCAAAAGGAATCTAAACCAGCAATTATCCCGATTCCCTCCTCGGCATTCAGCTGGATCAATACAGCCAATGGAGGGATTCAGTTTACTAACCTTTCCAAGGATGCTGATACATACACTTGGGACTTTGGCGATAAATCGGCTATCAGCACTGACAAGAATCCACGCCATACCTACGAATCGAACGGTAATTATCTTGTTCAGCTAATTGTCAAAAACTCAGCTGATACTCACTTTACGGCTAATTCTGTAACAGTTAACTCATATCCGATTCCTGTCGCCGCGTTTGATGTGGCCGTGGGAAACGATGGCAGTGCATGCTTTACTGACAAGTCGGTTAACACACTGTACTACTCCTGGAACTTTGGTAATGGAGTAACAAGTACACTGTCTTCGCCCTCATGTGTTCAATATGCTGAGAACAAGACGTATGCCATTTCTTTAACTGTCTCTGGTAAAGGAGGGGCAGCTAGTATCCAAAAAGCAGTATTGATTACAGGGGTAAAAACAAGCCCCATAGTTACGCCACCCTCAACCGGGGGGTGCGGTTCCTATAATTCAAAAACTCTTTATAAAGGACCAGAAGGTGGTTGTTACTACATAAATAGTAATGGTAATAAAACCTACGTTGATCGGTCTTATTGTAAATGTTAGCCTTATATAGTCATGAATATTGGCGTTATTCTATGTGCTATTGTCGTGGTCGGAGCCTTTTTCGTATGGATGACTGAACACGAAAAAAAGAAGGCCGAAGCTGAGAAAGTCAATCAAGCTCACAAAATTTTTGGGGAGCAACTTGAATCGACCTATCGCCTAGCCCTCTTATCGAATGATAAATCAAAAGCATTAGAAGCTGGTCGGGCGTATTATGGTCATTTGCGGGGAGGTAGTTTAACAATCTATGATGAGCAGGCCCTTTCGAATGATCTGAGTGCTATGAAAGCAAATTGAAAATTGGTTGATTATTGACTTTGTTGTATCTATTGACACCTATTCCTAAACCAGTATGGATTTCAAAGACCAGATTAAACAACTTGCTGACCGGGTGGCTCGGCTAAAGGATAACATTCAGACCGAAGAGGCCACGAAGACTTCGCTGATCCTGCCTTTCCTTCAGATGCTCGGTTACGATGTATTTGATCCCTTTGAAGTTATTCCAGAGTTTATCTCTGACATAGGCACTAAGAAGGGAGAGAAGGTCGACTACGCCATTATGCGTGAAGTCAACGGTACGCCTGAGCCCTGTATGCTCATGGAATGTAAGCATTGGAAACAGTCGCTTACCCTCCACGATAATCAGCTACTGCGCTATTTCCACGTTACTAAGGCCCGCTTCGGCATCTTGACAAACGGCATCGTTTACCGGTTTTACACGGATCTGCAGGAGCCTAATAAAATGGACGAGAAGCCATTTTTAGAAGTCAATCTGTTAGACCTTCGTGATAACCAGATTGAGGAACTGAAAAAATTCAGCAAACCTTATTTTGACGTTGACAATATCGTATCGACAGCCAGCGAACTCAAATATACTGGCGAGTTCAAAGCATTGATTCAGCAGGAACTGGCCAATCCATCGGACACGCTGGTCCGCCACTTTGCCAAGCAGGTTTATAGCGGTCAGCTTACTGCTAAGATGATGGATTATTTTACCATACTTATCCGGAAGTCGTTCCAGCACACGTTCAGCGATCAAATAACCGATCGCCTAAAAACTGCCCTAATCAACGAACAGCCCGAATCAGCACCGGCCTCGACTGAACCGATAAGCGTCAGCAGTTCCGAAAAGAAGGCAGCCATTATTGAAACAACACCTGAAGAACTGGAAGGCTTCTACATCGTCCGATCTATTTTAAGACCGTTTGTTACCGCCGAGCGGATAGGCCATCGGGATGCACAGACCTATTTTGCTATTCTGTTGGATGACAATAATCGCCGTCCGATCTGCCGACTGTATTTCAACGGTCAAAAAAAGTTTGTCACCACATTCGACGGAGACAAGAAAGAAATCAGACACGACTTATCCAGCCTTGATGACATATATGCTATTTCGGATGCTTTGCAACAATCATTGAATTTGTACTTGAAGCCAATCACAAAAGCTGAATAGCTATAAATAAAATTCTGATTTCATGCCTTCCCCTGGAAAAGAAAAAACCGACGCAATTAACCTGGCTGTCAAAAATCGATTCTTTGAGGCGATAGACGCGCTGGTTGTTCTGGGAAAATTGGGTGGCATTAAGTCATTCGCTACCAAGTATGAGTTGAATCAGGGTAACTTTTTCCGGCTTCGTACTAATGATAAATGCGATATAGACGTAGCCTACCTGTACTGGTTGATCGAAGACTTTGGCATACACTCACGTTGGCTCATTACAGGAGATGGACCCATGTTCGCAGTCAAGGCCAAGGGCCAAGCTAACAAAGTGCCCTCATAGTAATGAATCCCTAAGCATCGTTTTAACCTCATCGTCCTCAAAGTCACTTAGGTACGATTCGGTCGTTCGAAGCGAGGAGTGGCCATACTTGTTCTTAATCAAGTTGAGGTCGGCGCCTGACTTCAGTAAAGCAGATCCAAACGAGTGCCGGGCCGCGTAAGTCTTCACCTCCTCGGCAATACCTATTTCTTCCCCCAGCCGAGCCATATACTTATTAGTCAATTTGATGATCTGCTTGGTCGTTGACCGTTGCTGGCGGGCATCCATATCCGGAGTCAGGAAAGGGAATACAAAGTCCGAAGAGCCCTTCGCCGCGTTTCCCCAACGGTCAATAATTTGCCTAGTCTCGGGAAACAGAGTCGCCACGATCTTGATCTGATTGCCCCGCTGGGTGCGGCTGGTTTTCTTCCGGATAACCGTAATGGTCTCATCAGCATAGTTGATCTGGGACCAGCGCATCTGGCAGATGTCGGCAAAGTTGAGGCCGTTACTCAGGTAGGAGAAAACCCACAGATCGCGCGAACGCTCAGCCATGGAACCCGGCTCCAGCTGATGACTGCGAATTTCGCGGATGATATCCCGCTTCAGTGCTTTTTTGGGATTGCGGCCAGCCGCCACAACGTACCCACCCCGACCAAACGGATACAGGTCGGCCGGCACAATTTTCTTACTGATAGCTTCATTGAACGCCGTCCGGATTGATCGGGAATAAATGCCGACTGTTGTCAAACTGGCAGCCGTCGGCAAACCGTCTTTTTTCTGGGACGATTTACCAGCCCGCAGCATCCATGTTTCGTAAGCTTCCAGAAATGCGGGCGTAATCTGCTCGAAGCGAAGGGGAGGGGAGGGCTGCTTATGGGTGCCCAGCCACTTAGTCCGCTCTTCGGCTACCAGCTGCTGCAAAAATCTGGTCAGTGAGTTAGCGGCATCCTTGAAGGCATCGGCATTACCCGGTCTACCCTGCGCGTCGTTTTCCTCTTCTAGCCGTTTCATGACTGCCATCACCGTATGGTCATCCTGCCCGGGCTGCGTCTTATTGTAAAATTGCACCTTGAAGGCCGCAAAGGTGAAGGGGATCATCTCGCATAGTTTTTCTGCCTTTTCCAGGAATGGACTGATCTGGTCATACAGAAACCGGATCTCCTCGGAGACCCTACGCTTATTCTGTTGCTGATGATAAATGACCAGCTTGTCGTAATTCGCCGGTGAGACGACCACCGCTTCTTTAGCTGGCAGGGCATACCGCACGCGCTCCTTGCCCAGGCTTATTCTAATTTTTATCGAGTAATCGCCGGATTCAAGCCGGTCGTATGATAGTTTTACCGATGGTATGTCCGTATTCATCAGAATGGGCGAGCCGGGCTAACTCGCCCATTGCCTCGCCCATAAAGTTAACTATTATATGCCCGATTTGCACAAATCTGCATTCATCGAGATTATAACTAGCTGACTTACAACTCTTAAAACTTTATCTGCATTGATCTGCATCCGATAACCCCCCGACTTGTAATCAGTAGGTCGTTGGTTCGATCCCGACTGGGGGCTCACACAAATTAAAAATGCCTCGTTCTGACGAACGGGGCATTTTTGTTTACAGACGTGATTACTCAGTCGGTTGGGTACGTAATTATAGTTTAGCTCTGTTAAGCGGCTAATGCCTGCTCTAAATCAGCTATAAGGTCTTCTACATCCTCGATTCCTACACTTAAACGGATCAGGGTGTCTTTAAGGCCGTTTTTCTCCCGCTCTTCTTTCGGAATACTCGCGTGGGTCATGCTGGCAGGATGTGTGCACAACGACTCAACGCCGCCAAGCGACTCGCCCAACGAGAAGAGGCGAATGCTCTCCATTACCCTGATCGCTTCCGGATATGAGTCACCCTTCAGTTCAAACGATAACATACCGCCGAAACCGCGCATCTGCCGGGCGGCAAGCTCGTGACCCGGGTGTGTAGACAAACCCGGATAATATACCTGGCTTATGCGTGGGTGGGCCTGCAGGTAGTCGGCAACACGCTGGGCATTTTCGCAATGCCGCTGCATGCGAATGTGCAGGGTTTTGATTCCACGTAACGCCAGAAAACAATCTTGTGGCCCAGGTACAGCGCCACAGGCATTTTGGATAAACTTCAGTTGAGCCGCCGTATCATCGTCATTGCAAATGATAGCCCCCATGACCGTATCGGAGTGACCACCTAAGTATTTAGTTACAGAATGAACCACAATATCGGCACCCAGATCAAGCGGGTTTTGCAGGTAAGGGGAAGCAAACGTATTGTCGACAACCAACCGAAGGCCGTTGGCCTGTGTATGTCTACGCTGGGTACGTTGTGCTATGGCCCGAATGTCTACTATCCGCAGTAACGGATTGGTTGGCGTTTCAATCCAGACCATTTTGGTGTTTTCGGATAGAGCAGCTTCCAGATTGGCGGGATCATCCAGCGAGACAAATTTGAACTTCAGGCCAAGCGGCTCAAACACGCGTACCATAATTCGGTAGGTTCCACCATATAAATCGCTGCTGGCAATGATTTCGTCGCCTGGTTTGCAAAGCTTCAAAATGGCATCAGTTGCGGCCAGCCCTGAGGCATAACAGATACCGTGTTTGCCGTTTTCGAGCGCGGCCAGATTGGCTTGTAAGGCGTCGCGGGTTGGGTTCTGGGTACGTGCATACTCATACCCTTTGTGCTTCCCCGGCGACTCCTGTACATAGGTCGACGTTTGATAAATAGGGGTCATAATCGCCCCCGTAGTAGGATCGGGATGGATACCCGCGTGAATGGCTTTAGTTCCGAAGTTCATTCTTGAAGAGAGTCTTCAATATACCGTCTTCTGTTGCGCTGCTAAGTCGTGGAGCAACAGAAGACAGTATACTGAAAACTGTTAATTCGTTTAAGCAGTTACTGCCGCCAACAGATCGGCTTGGGTGATTACGTGAATGTTGTCTGAATCGTCGCGAACGAGAAGGGCCCGGTTTTCGCGGTCGATGAGTGACGAAAGTACGTCAAGAGTATTATCCAGACCCACAAATTTGAATGGTTTATCCATGACAGTCTCTACAGGTTGGTCTTTAACCGATGGGTCGTCGATCAACAGCGAGAGAATAGAGGAGTCTGTTAGGCTACCGACAATATGCCCGGTTGAATCGGTAACGGGCATCTGCGAGATACTTTGCTGGGTTAGCAGTTTGATTGCCTGGCTCACAGGTACGTTGCCTTCGATGGTTGTCAGGGAACTGTGCCCGTTTCGGCTTTTAACAATATCGCGGGCGGTGGCAAACTGCCGGGATTCCAGAAAGCCATGGTCTTTCATCCAGGTGTCGTTGTACACTTTGCCAAGGTACCGCGTGCCGTGGTCGGGTAAGATGATGACCAGGATATCCTCTTCCTGCAGATGATCTTTCGCCCACTCAAGGGCGCCATGTACGGCTGACCCGCACGACCAACCGACGAAGAGCCCTTCTTCGCGCGCCAGCCGCCGGGTCATGATGGCGGCATCTTTGTCGGTCACTTTTATAAAATGATCGATCAGACTGAAATCAACGTTTTTGGGCAGAATGTCTTCACCAATTCCTTCGGTCAGGTACGGATAAATTTCGCCCTCGTCGAAAATGCCCGTTTCTTTGTATTTCTTGAAAACGGACCCGTAGGTGTCAATTCCAATTGAAACGACCGTTCCGTTTTGCTCCTTTAAAAATTTACTGGTACCACAGATCGTACCTCCGGTTCCAACCCCCGCCGCGAAATGAGTGATCCTGCCATCGGTATCGCGCCAGATTTCGGGGCCCGTCGTTGCATAATGCGCCGCCGAGTTTGAGAGGTTGTCGTACTGGTTTGGATAGAGTGCGTTGGGAATGTCACGACTCAGGCGCTGAGCAACAGAGTAGTAGGAGCGAGGGTCGTCGGGAGTGACATTGGTGGGGCAGACAATAACTTCAGCACCAACGGCCCGTAGAATATCGATTTTCTCCTGCGACTGTTTGTCGGCCATGGTGAAGATGCACTTGTAGCCTTTGCCAATGGCAGCGAGGGCCAGCCCCATACCCGTGTTGCCCGATGTGCCTTCGATAATGGTTCCACCCGGTTTGATTCGGCCAGCAGCTTCGGCATCGTCGATCATTTGAACAGCAATGCGGTCTTTAACCGAGTTTCCGGGATTGAAGTACTCAACTTTGGCCAGGACTGTACCTCGAATGCCTTTGGTTACTTTATTGAGCTTAACGAGAGGCGTGTTCCCAATTGTGTCGATGATGGATTCGTAATAGTTCATGATGAAGTGATAGTTGCTACTCCCTATAAGACAGAAGGTACCTTAGAGGTTTGAAAGATGCAAAAATTAAACCACCAACAAACCAGCTTCTTTCCAATCGGCCCATGTTTCTGAGGCAAGTAAATTATCGGTACTGCCAAAACCCGCTTGCTCAAATTCCGTCTGGAACTGGCGATAGGTCAAGGGGACAGGCGCCTGGGTACTTAGCTTGGGCCACATGCCCGTCAGCCAGTCGCCCAGTTCTACGGGCATATCAATAACCACGTCATCCTGGCGATGCGACAGCAGTAGTTCGGCTCGTTCAACGGTTTGCTTCCCGTGCTTTATCAGTACGCGGTCGAGGCTCGGTGCGTGGCCGGGCCAGACAATCAGCGCATTAGCCCTCGGCTTGGCTACCTCGGGTTCGGCAATAGCCCGTTCAATGTAGGCGCGGGGAATCGACGTTGGCGGCACGGTGAACGTAAACCATTTCTTCAGTGGGAAATCCAGCCCAATGCCGTGCATAAAATTGAACAACGACTTACGGAGGCCTTCGCTAAATAACTCGTGATTTGCTCCGAGCGGATCATCGTGGTACAGATCATTGTCGGCAAAGGGACCCATTGTTGGGCCAACTCGGTGTACATCAAACTGCTCAGGTTGCAGCCCAACCGGTGAGTGAGCGGTCATGGCAAAGCGGTGCCAGAAGCCGGATTGAACAACACCCGCCGCAAACAACTGCCTGACCATTTCAAGCGAGTCAATGGTTTCCTGTGCCGTTTGCGTGGGGAATCCGTACATCAGATAGGCATGCACCATGATGCCTGCCTGCGTGAAATGATCCGCCACTTTAGCAACCTGCGATACTGTCACGCCTTTTTTCATTCGGGCCAGTAACCGATCAGAGGCCACCTCCAGCCCGCCCGATACGGCGATGCAGCCTGCCAGTTTTAGCAATTGGCAGAGGTCTGCCGTGAATGCTGATTCGAAACGAATGTTTGTCCACCAGACGATGGTCAGGCGGCGACGAATAATTTCCAGCGCCAGATCACGCATCAGCGCGGGAGGCGCGGCTTCGTCGACGAAGTGAAAGCCATGCTGGCCGGTTTGGGCAATCAGTTCTTCGATCCGATCACAAAGTAAATGGGCAGTAACAGGTTCATAGCGAGCAATATAGTCGAGTGATATATCACAGAAAGAACATTTTCCCCAGTAGCAGCCATGAGCCAGCGTGAGTTTATTCCAGCGCCCATCGCTCCATAGTCGATGCATTGGATTGGCCACTTCAATGACAGACAGGTACGTATCCAGCGCCAGATCACTGTAATCGGGGGTGCCGACTTCCCGTTGGGGTACGTCCTTATCAACAGCGCCGTTCGCGTAAATAACCCGCCCGGTATCATTCAGCAGAAAGGTGCGTTTTAACTCTTTTTGGGGACGGTTACCCCGAATGAACTCTATCAGCGAGCGTAGGGGCGCTTCACCATCATCAAGGCTAACAAAATCAATATAGTTGAATAATCGTGGCTCGGCCAGGCTACGGAGTTCGGTATTAGCATAGCCGCCGCCCAAAACCACTTTTACGTCGGGGTATCGCTGTTTAATATATTGTCCGCAGAGTAACGCACCAACCAGATTACCCGGAAAAGGCACTGTCAGGCAAACCAGATCGGGTACGTACTGTGCCATTTTTTGATCAAGCAACTCAAGCAGCAACGTACCTACCAGGCCAGATGGTGCCTGTAAAGTGGTGTGTAATTCGTCGAAATGGGTGGCAGAGCGACCTAAGCGTTCGGCATATCGGCTGAAACCAAAGTGAGGATCAACTACTTCGACCAGTAAATCGCTGAGGTCTTCCAGGAATAACGTAGCCAGATGACGGGCTTTATCCTGCAACCCCATCGTACCGAAGGCCCATTCCAGGTCGTCAATCTCGGCGAACCGACTGGCTTCCGGCAAATAACTCCGGCCGGTTATGGCGTGGGCCAGCGTTGGGTTTTTATGTTGCAAAAAACGAATCGTTGGCCCGATCGTAGCGGTATAGGCATCGCGTAACCGGCTGATTCGCTGACTGTTATCGGAGAGTGCTACGCCACCTGCAACAGCCTCGTCTACTGCCGCAAAAACGCGGTCTAGACCCGCCGGGGAGAAAAGCGCAAGAATGGTCTCAATGCCAAGGTCGGCCTGACGGGCAACAACGTTTCCATTCTCCCATTCGAGCGTGTTAAGATACCCTTTTAAGTACGCCGTGGCTGGGTAAGGCGTATTTAACTGGGTAAACGGCGGGGTAAGCAGCAGAACGTTGGTCAGCAAGAGGCTTGTAGCGGTTAACAGTGATCAGTTATCTATGAACAGTGTCTTCGGTATATTGGCTCCTTAACCCGACAAAAAGGAGTGGGTAGATTAAGGGCAAAACTGAGTTACTAACGCTGTTGCCTCTGTGTCACCGGCTATTTTTCCCCGACTCCAGGCATCACAGGCGGCAGTTTTGTTCCCGGCCAGCTGCTGGGCTTCTCCCAGGTAGACGTACAGCTTATCGACGGAAGGATCAAGTTGTTCGGCCCGTTTCAGTGCGGCAAGGGCATCTGACGCTTTTTTCTGGCGCAGCCAGTAAACACCAAGGTTGCGGTGCGCCCAGGCATTCTGATCGTTCAGCCGAATACTTTGGTTGAGTAGGGGCAGGGCTTCAGCGTCGCGGTTCAGCATCAGGAGCAGATATCCTTTGTTGTTGAGATAAAACGGCTGGTTAGCTGTCTGGTTCAGGGCTTTGTCAACGGCTGCCAATGCTTCCACGTATTTTTTTTCTCTAGCCAGTAACAGCGATTTATTATTCCATGCTTCAGCTTGATTTGGATTGATTGTCAGTGCTTTATCAATATCTGAGCGTGCATCCGAATATTGTTTCAGAGAAAAGAAGAGGGCCGCTCTGTTCGTCAGTGCTTCCACATTATTAGCATCCAGCAAAATTGCTTTATCAAATGCTGCCTGGGCCATGGGTAGATTGTTCAGGCCAGCGTAGGCCTCGCCTAAACGACTTTGATAAAAAGTTGAATCCTGATACGTTTTTTGAATCGTGAGCAGATCGGTCAGGGCGCTTTGGGCCTTTCCCAGTGTCAGGTACGTATCAGCCCGATTAAAATAGGCGGTTCCGAACGCTTTATCAGTCTCTATCGCTTTTGAATAATCGGCCAGCGCAGCATCGGGCTGGCCATCGCGAAATTTAGCGAGTCCCCGGTTGCTGTATGCATCTGCAAAATCAGACTTTTTGTTGATCGCCTCCGAATAAAACCGGATGGCTTCTTTGTATTCTCGCTTTTGCAACTGCACGTTACCACGAAGAAAAAACTGAGCCGCTTCATCCGTATCGGTAGACCCGCATGAAGACAGCGCGGCAGCTAAACATAGCGCGGTAAATAGGGAAAGCCACTGGCGACAATTCATGAATGTGGTTACGTTTAAGTTCGAACCTGCAAATATACCCTGAACAGACAACTCAGGTCTGGTTTTCGTCCATCGTTACTACTCACTACTCCCGTGCATCTCTCGCCATACGCTTTATTTTTGTACCCCGCTATTTCGTGACGTTGCTGCCGTATGTTTACGGCAGTAATCAGAATGGACGTCACTTTCGCTACTACTTACCAATGCGTTATATTAAAGATATTGAGCATACGCAACTGAAAATCAGCTTGTTCTCCTGGAATAGCAAGTATATAGTCAAAATTGAAGCCGGCCCGTACGAACAAACCTACAAAGTAGCTGAGTTCGACGTGACCGGCCCTGAAGAAGTCGAGCGTATGATTTCTGATGCGTTCGTTGCCAGTGTACTCGCCCGATTCCAACAAATGGACGCAGACTGGACAGCCGCCATGGAGAGCTATCTGTAACGTCTGGTAGGGGACCGCTGCTGACAGTAGCTCGGCACGTACCTGAAAAATTGGGTACGTTCCCACCATAGAATCAGCGGCCACGTACCCAATCAGTTTACTCCTTTATTTGATGTACAGCCACTTGGCATACAAGGCTTTCTGTTTATCGGTTACATTCGAAATCGGCTCAAGTCGATAAGAGAACAACGGATTGGTGCCAAGCTGAACAGCTATTTCGCGTGGCTGACCACCTCTGTTTATCGATAGCCGAACCGTTTCGCCCGGTTTTTTGCCCGCTAACATCTTCGATAACTCATCCGTGAGCCGGTTCCCGTCAAGTTGTAGAACAACGTCGCCAACGTTAACACCTGCCTGCTCGGCCGGACTTCCGCGCCGCACCGAGGTAATTACCTGCCGCGCAGTTGGTGCATTGGGTGTTACTGGCACAGCCGCGCCAAAGAAGCCATCTGTCGACGGCGGACCTGCATTAACAAGCCGCATGCCAACCGGTTCGAAGTACGTGTTATAATCGATTTGACCGGTACCGTTAACGCCTTTGTCAAAGAAATTGGTCAGCGACGTACCGGCGATCTGCTCGGCTGCCTTCCGGAATTCGTCGTCGGTGAAACCTCGTTTCTGTTTCTTATAATACTCGTTATACAGCAACCGAAGCAGGTCATCCATCGATCGCTGCCCATTGCTTCCTGAGAGAATAGCCAGGTTCAACAACGAGCCCAGTACGGCTCCTTTTGAGTAGTAAGACACCGTGCTGTTAGCCGAATTTTCGTTAGGCCGAT
Source organism: Fibrella forsythiae (assembly GCF_017353175.1). GTDB lineage: Bacteria > Bacteroidota > Bacteroidia > Cytophagales > Spirosomataceae > Fibrella > Fibrella forsythiae. The sequence goes on from NZ_JAFMYW010000001.1 coordinate 405,628, forward strand.
AGTATTTTATCCAGGCGTCCCAGCTCGATTCTGCTGCAGACTGTACCTGATTGCCCGGTTGGTTTTCAATGCCGTTGATGTCGCCCGCTACAATTTTTAAGTACTCATCAGGCGTATGAAACCCAGCCCGTCGAAGGATGTAATCTTCGTAGAACGACGTACAACCTTCTGATAGCCAGAGCATATGTGTATAATTCTCGTTTTCGTAGTCAAACGGCCCAAGGGCAATTGGTCGAATCCGCTTTACGTTCCAGAGGTGAAAATACTCGTGAGCTACCAGTGTTAGGAATCCCTTGTAACTACGTTCTGTGGCGTAAGCAGTCAGATTCGTCTGCAGCGTCGTAGAGTTCAGATGTTCCAGTCCGCCGCCGCCCTGATTTGTGTGGTGAACCAGGAATGTATAATCGGTACAGGGGTGCTCGCCCACAACGGTAGCCGCTGTTTCACACACGCGCTTGTAGTCGGCTGCCAGCTTTTCTGCATTATACTCCAGGGGGCCATTGCCATACATGGCGACTGTGTGAGGCACATTGGCGGCCGTGAAGGTAAATGTGCTGTGATTGCCAATTTCGATGGGCGAATCGACCAGAATATCGTAATTAGGGGCTTCGTAGGTGAAGGCGCTGGCTGATACTGCTTTCATACCCGTCGATACTTTCTTCCAGCCGGGGAACGGCATAATTTGGACGGTCAGGGGCTGGTTTTTCAGAGCATCGTTATACAGAAAAACGCTGGCACCATTGAGGTAACCGTGCGAGTCGTCGAGAAAACTGTTCCGTACGCTAAACTCGTAGGCATATACCCGGTAACGAATCGTCAGGTCATCTGAACTGGTATAGACCCGCCAAGTGTTTTTGCGAATTTTATCGCTCTTCACGGGTTGGCTTCCTGTTGTGGCCACAAAACCTTCTACATTCTTAGCGTATTCACGAATAAGGTATGATCCTGGTGTCCAGACAGGCATTTTTACGTCGATATAACCGTTTTTCCGGGCATTGGTAGCCCCGGCGGCGTTTTGCAGGCGCATTTCAACCTCAAAATAATGCGTTTGTGGTTGCGGCATTGACAGGGTGTAACTGATCCGGGCAGTTGCGGCATCGGCCGGGTCGTCAGTTGCCAGCGAGTTAGTGGCGTTTGTGGATGAAGTTGTTGGAAGCGGAAGAGCCAACAGCCCAGTACATAGGGATAGTTGATTCAGCAGTAAAAACAGAACGAGCAAGCGTTTTTTCATACGGAAAGACCAGTACATTCGTTGAAACAATCGTAGTATGAGTATGTTTAATTGACGACACCGGTAGTATAGCTCCGGTTTGGTCAGCTAAACTACAACCCTTTCTCTTCATTACACAACCGTTAATCGGTTCTATGCATCCAGCATCTCCCCGCGTTTGGGGGGCCTTATGTGTGGTTGTCGGGTCATTCGTGACTCCGCCCCTGATGGCTCAGCGAACGTTAACCTACACCGAACCCGATCTGCACTATCGCAATGGGGTTGAACTTTTTGAACGAAGCAACTATGCTGCGGCTCGCTCTGAATTCGAGCGATACCTAAATCAGCGTCGACCGTTGCTCAACACATCAGGTACGCCCGCCGCTGGGTCGCCTGCCAGTGATCCTAATGCCGTTTCGGCAGAGTATTACATGGCACTGGCGGCGCTATATGCCGATGAACCCGGAGCTGAGGCGCTGGTCGACCGCTTTGTTCGTAACCATAGCGAACACCCCAAAGCTGGCCAGCTCTATGGTGATCTTGGTTTGTACTACGTCAGTAGGGAAGACTATACCAATGCCATAACGTACCTGCAAAAGGCTGTTAGTCAGTCGAATACGGCTGGTAAGCAGCAGGATTATCAGTTTAATCTGGCTCTTGCCTACTATAATACCCAGGATCTGGCCAAGGCACTGCCGTTACTTAACGCGATCAAGACAGACCCTAATTATGCCAATGCGGCGGCGGCCTCTTATTATGCTGGTGTTATAAACTTCCGTAACGGACAATTCAACGAGGCGATCAGCGATTTTCGGCGTATTGAAAATAACCCGACTTACCAGGGTGACGTACCCAACTGGCTCGCTCAGGCGTATTATAAGCAGGGGAGGTACGATGAATTGACGGCGTATACGGAACCGCTGCTTAAACGCAATACAGGACCTGCTCTGGCTGAGGTAGCGTTGTTTACGGCAGAAGTGTATTACCGTCAGGGGCAGTATGCGCAGGCCATCCCGGCTTACAAACGCTACCTGTCTGTGAAAGGCGCAGCGGCTCCGGCAGCCGTGAAGTATCGGTACGGTCAGTCACTGTATAAAACGGGTAATTATCCGGATGCCATCACGCAGTTGAAACCTGTTGCATCGGGAAAGGATACGACTGCTCAGTATGCAGCGTACACGCTGGGAATCAGCTATCTCCAGACGGATAACCCGTCCTATGCCCTGACGGCCTTCGATCAGGCTGGTCGGCTGGCGTTCAGCCCGTCTATCCAGGAAGAAGCTAAGTTTACCCATGCCAAACTGCAACTCGATCAGAAACGCGGCGCTGAGGCGATTACGGAGCTAAACGATTTTATCAAAAAGTACCCAGATAGCCGGTTCGAAAATGAAGCGAATGAACTGGTGGGTGAGGCGTATCTGGCGTCGAATAATTATCCGGCGGCTATTACTTACATCGAAAAACTAAAGAACCGTACGGCGCGGATCAACGCAACCTATCAGCGATTGACCTTTAATCAGGCAGTTGCTGATTACAACGCCGAACGGTACCCGGCCGCACTGATCAACTTTAATAAATCATTGACCGTCTCGGGCGATGCGGAATTGAAAGCAGGTGCCACATTCTGGAAAGCGGAGGCACTATCTGCTCAAAAGAAATGGGCCGAAGCCATTCCGCTCTATACGCAGGTACGTTCGGGCGAGTACGGAGCGAAGAGTCTCTATGGTTTAGGGTACGCCTATTACAATCAGAAAGATTACGCAAAGGCCTTGGGCTATTTCCGCGATTTCCTGAAGGCATCGGCCGGAAGTGATGATCCAACAGTAGGGGATGCCTACATCCGTTCGGCCGACTGTTTGCTGGCAACGAAGCAATATAACGAAGCCATGAAAGCCTATGATCAGGCTATTGCTACGGGCCGGGCTGATTCCGATTATGCCACGTATCAGAAAGGAGTTATTCTAACGTACGTTGGTCGGGAAACCGAGGCTAAATCACTGTTCGACCAGGTTCAGCGCAATCCGTCGTCACGCTATGCCGATGATGCTCTTTTCCAGACAGCGAACGTTGATTTTGAAAAAGGCAATTTCGCAGCGGCTGTATCCGGTTACACCAAACTGATTTCTGGTCGCCCCAATAGTTACCTGATCCCGGCTGCGCTGCTGAAGCGGGCCGTAGCGTACGCCAACCAGCAGCAATATGACCCTGCTGTAGCCGATTATAAACGAATCCTGGACGATTATGGTAATACACCTCAGGCACAAAGTGCGCTGTTGGGTCTACAGAATACGCTCGACGATGCCAATCGTACCGACGAATTTTCGGATGTGCTTGGGAAATACAAGCGCAGCAATCCGGGTAGTACGGATGTAGAAAAGGCAGAGTTTGAGAATGCGAAGTCGCTTTATTTTGCCGAGAAGTACCCACAGGCTCTCGCAGCGTTTAAAGCGTATTCGCAGGAATATCCGAATAGCCCCAACCGGAATGAAGCCCGTTATTATGGCGCTGACGTTTATGCAAAGACAGGGGATGTACCGGCGGCCCTTCGGTTGTATGGTCAGTTAATTCAGGAAGGCAAATCAACGTTCGCCGTAAAAGCCGCCAGCCGTGCTGCTGAATTAGAACGTCGTCAGAAGAATTATCCCGGTGCCATCAAAAACTACCAGTATGTGCTGTCACGCTCGAATGAGCGAACAGATCAGGTCACCGCGCAGCTTGGGATGATGGATACGTATTATGCATATAAAGTTGACTCAGCCGGCGTATTGGCTCGTCAGATCGTTTCGGCCGGTAACATCGTGCCAGGTGCGCAGAATAGGGCCCAACTGATGCTTGGTAAAGTGGCCTTGTCGAAAGGCGATTATAAAACGGCAACGGCAGATTTTGAGAAAACCATTGCATTGGCGAAAGACGTGAGTGGGGCAGAGGCGAACTACCTGATTGGCGAGGCGCAGTACAAACAGAAAAAGTACAAGGAGTCGATCGCTACACTATTGCGCTTCAACGAGCAGTTTGATGGGTTTGAGTACTGGAAAGGGAAAGCCTTTATTCTGGTGGCTGATAATAACGTAGCACTGGGCGAAACGGCCCAAGCCAAAGCCGTGCTGACGTCGATCATTGAAAATGCTGCTGAAGCCGAGATTGTTGCTGAAGCCAAAACCAAATTAGCCGCCATTGAGACGAAATAGCCCTATGTCACGTACCTACACATCGCTGTTTCTGAGTGTGTTCGCCTTGTCGGTGGCACATGCGCAGCAGCCCGGAAAAATTGATAATCAGGAAATCACGGTTGAAAAGAGCCGTCGGATCGAACTACCTCCGGCCGATCGGATCCAGAACAAGATTCCATCGCCGAAAGCGAATACAGATGCGAAGAAACTGACGTATGAGTTTCAGGATCGGAAGCTAACCATAGGCGACCCCCGTATCCAGCCGACAGTACTGCCATTAAACGCTACGAAAGCGGAAGTCCCGCCTGCGTTCACGAACTATGTAAAGCTGGGAGCGGGTAACTATAATACTTTTTATGGTGAAGGTTTTTATGGCCTCACTACGGAAAGTGGTCTGGGTGTAGAAGCGTCTGTTCGGCATCTGGGTTCTGGTATCGGTCCAGTCGACGGTGCCAATTCGGCCCAGCGAGAAACCCGGGTAGATCTGAAAGGGACCTACAATACCGACTTATTTAAGCTTACCGGCGGGTTGGGGTACGAGCAGGAGCGATATTTTTTCTACGGTTATAAACCTCAGTTTCTGGATGGTAACCGGGTGATTCCTAATCGCGATTCACTTCGGCAGCAGTTAAGCACATTCCGAATCAATCTGGGCATCGAAAATAACGGGAAAGACCAAACCCTCGATTATGCGCTGAAAACGAGCCTGACCACGTTGAAAGACGCTTATCGTGCCTCGGAAACCGATTGGGCTACAACCCTTCAAACGTCACTGGCCATTACCGATAAGGTCATTGCGCTGGTCAACGCCGATGCGTATATCACGCAGCGATCTGATCAGGAAGTAGATAATCGGAATCTGTTTCGCCTTCGTCCGGCTTTCCGCTATTCGTCGCCTAACCTGACGGTTACGCTGGCTCTTAACGCTGTTAACGAAACGGATAAACGGCTCGGAATCAACAATACGCTGGCGTTTCCCGTTGCGAACGTTGATGTGGTACCAACGGGTAATATTCACTTCTTTGCCGGTATCGACGGTGATATTGTCAGGAACACACTTCGGAGTCTGTTGAGCGAAAATCGGTGGCTGGCTCCTAATGTATTGCTGGCAAACACAATCAAGTCGTATGACCTGTACGGCGGATCAAAGGGGCAACTGGGCAACGGATTTAGCTATGAGGGTAAAGTGTCTTATGCCCGCTATCGGAATTTCTACGGTATCAACAACACCTGGCCTGATACTACCAAATTCTTTGCGGTATACGATGGAGGCATCGCCCACGTGTTAACGGTATCGGGTCAGATCGGGTATTCACTCAACGAACGTTTTACATCGACATTGAAAGGTGACGTGTTTCGGTATGATCTTGATCGGATGGATGAAGCCTGGGGGCGACCACAAGCCACGGTGCAATGGCTCAATAGTTACACGCTCAATAAAAAGTTATTCGTCACCTCTGATCTGTATGTAAATACGGGGATACGAAACAAAAACTTTACTACAAACGAACTTGTGAAGTTGCCTGCGATCTACGATTTGAACCTTAAAATCGACTATTTCCTTGGTAAACAGGTCTCTGCGTTTGTATCGTTAAATAATATCTTCGGGCAAACGTATCAGCGCTATTTGTATTATCGGGTGCAGGGCCTTAACTTTCTCGGAGGAATTTCATACTCCTTCTGATTTGACTATTTAGACTATGCAACCCATCGGTGATTACCTGAAAAAGCTGCTGTACCAGTATGACTGTATCGTGGTACCTACGCTGGGCGCTTTCCTGACCCATTCGGTATCCGCTTCGTTTAATGAAGCAACAGGTCAGTTTTTGCCGCCCCGCCGTAAAGTTGCGTTCAATGAAGCCTTAATGCTCGATGACGGTATTCTGTTGAATTACGTTATGCTGCATGAGAGCATCACCCGTGATGAAGCCTTGCGGGGAATCAATACGTTTGTTTCAACACTGAAACAGGAAGCCCGTCTCATGGGAAGTTTTACCATCGACGGTCTGGGATTGTTTTCGTTCAATGAAGAGAACCGATTACAATTCGAGCCAGAACTGCGGCATAACTTCCTGGGAGGTGCCTACGGCATGCAACCTGTTATGCTGGCCAGCAAAGTTGTTCATCTGGCTCAACCTGTGGTGATGGTGAATTCGGCACCAGTGGTTCAGGTACGTCAATTACCAGCCCTGGCTTCCGATCCATCTACGGCGCTGGTTGTTTCAAGTGAGGTTGACGAAGGCCAGGTTCTACCAATGCCTGTTCGTCGGTCAGGTGGTGTATGGCGTTGGGCCGCGGCAGCATTGTTGGTAGGTTCGCTGGGTTTCATTAGTTATTTCTCCGTGATCCGTCCAGGAGACCCACTACAAAGCAGCCTTAATCCAGCTTCGTTGTTTCGTGTACCCGCTTTCCAGCGTGATCAGCCAGTTGAAACGAAACCTGTAACGCCTGCACAGCAAACTTCGGTCGAATTGGATCCGGCCAAAACTGGTGAAGAGTCGGGATTTGCTCCGGAAAAACCAACTGTTGGCATTCCTGAAAAAAAAGTATCAGTAACTGAAATGCCAGTTGTAGCCAACGTATCGGTTCAACCAACCAGCAACGTACCTGAGTTGGCGGTTATGTCACCTTCGGCTGTAAAAACAAATTTTACGGTTATTGCCGGTAGCTTTGCCAGTCGTCAAAACGCAGTTCGGTTTCAGAAACGATTAGTTAAAGCTGGTTATTCGGATGCCTATATCGTTCAGGGGCGAGGGCTAATTAAAGTCGCTGCAATTGGCACTGCCTCACTGACTGAGGCTGAAGCTGGCCTTGATTCGCTTAATTCATTAACAGGCATTACGCCCTGGATTATGCGCAATCACTAAATAGATCAGTCGAAATTGAGTGTAGAGGCGGCCAACTGGCTGCCTTTTTTTATGTTTGTACTGGACACGTATAACGAAAGGCCATTGCTGCTCGTTAAGAACTAAATCGGTATAATTAGCCGACGCTGAACTATGCGTATTGCGTACGAGAACGAAACCGAAGCCCGTACCGTTGCTTTTGCCTCGGCAACTGTAACTATGGTGGGCGTGTTGATCATCCTGTTTCTGGTGACTTTATCCAGTTCAACCCCCAATCCACCACCCGTTGAATACGTCGAGGTGAACTTTGGTACGTCTGATGTGGGAAGCGGATCGGTTCAGACATACAACAAACCCAATCCGTCTCCTAGGGCGGAAAATGTGAAGAAGTCGGAAGATCGACCTAACCCGAAGGTAACCACCACGCCACGGGTTGAGCGGACCCCTGTAGCCCCTACAACCCGGACAGAAGAAACGAAGACGAGTAAGTCGCCGGCAGAGAAGCCAATTATCGCCAGCCGGAGTGAAAGTCCTGTTAGTGTGCCTGAGCGCCCCGAGACAAAACGACCGGAAACCACGTCGCCAAGATCGACCCCGGCGCCACCCCGTGCTGAACCGGTGAAAAAAACGGAGACGGTTGATCCGAGTGCACTGTATAAGCGTTCGTCGGGTGCGGCAGGCTCGAATGGCACAAACGGACGAGCTGCCGGAACAGGTGGTAATAATAACGGAGATGATAAATCAGGTGTAGGAGATAAGGGCAATCCAGATGGAAACATCAATGCCAAAGAGTTTTACGGCAAGCCCGGTGGTAGCAAGAGCGGTGTAGCCTTAAACGTGTCGGGCTGGTCGTTCGGTAATAATAAACTGGACAAAGATGATTCGGACGACAGCGGAAAGATTATTTATCAAATTAAGGTTGATAGTGATGGGAATATTGTTTCTGCCCGAGCTATGCAACAGACCGTGAGCCCTTCAGTCGAAAGCTTTTACCGTCGTCAGGTATTGCGGTTCAAGTTACGTCCTAAAGGGTCAGTAACGCCGTCTGAACTTGCCGTAGGTACGTTGACCATCAATATCAGTTCCAATTGACGTATGACATACAACGAGGCTCTCTCGTACCTCTACGATCGCCTGCCCGTTTTTCATCGGGTGGGCGTTTCCGCTTATAAACCCGGGCTATCTAATGTGTTAGCTCTATGCGATGCGTTGGGTAACCCACAACATAAGTTTCGAAGTATACATGTAGCCGGAACGAATGGCAAAGGCAGTACATCGCACCTGTTGGCTAGTGTGTATCAGGCTGCCGGTTATCGGGTTGGTCTGTATACATCTCCGCATCTGAAATCATTCACGGAGCGAATCAGGCTGAATGGGGTTGCTATACCAGAAGCTGATGTTGCCGCCTTCGTTGAATCGCAGCAGCTGGTTATTGAACAGATTCAGCCTTCATTCTTCGAAGTAACTGTAGCGATGGCATTCGACTTTTTTGCCCGTCAGCAAGTCGACATTGCCATTATCGAGGTGGGGCTGGGAGGGAGGCTCGACTCAACGAACATCATTACACCCCTGGTCAGTGTCATTACCAATATTGGCTGGGATCATGTGGATATCCTTGGTGATACACTCCCCCTCATTGCTGCTGAGAAGGGGGGGATTGTTAAGGAGAACGTACCTGTAGTCATTGGTGAAATGCATCCAGAAACACAGCCTGTATTCGAGGAAATCGCGGATAGGCATCGGTCGACGATCCATTTTGCTGATCAGCAGTGGAAACTGACTGATGGAGGATGTGTGGATGGGGTGCGCCTCATTAGCTGCACGCGTGCTGGTAGGATTAATTCGTCATTTACCGTCGAATTGCCTTTACTGGGATTGTATCAACTCTCTAACCTTAAAACGGTCTTGTCTACTGTTGATGTGATGCAATCACAATTACCTGTAAACGACGAGGCAGTTGAGATTGGCTGTCGGCAGGTTGTATCACTCACGGGGTTGAAAGGGAGGTTTCAATATCTGAGCCAGTCCCCTGCTGTGATTGCAGATACGGCGCATAACAAGCCAGGTATTGAGGCATTGATGGCAACAGTAGAGACGATAACCTACGATCGTCTTCGTCTGATCATTGGTTTTGTTCGTGATAAGGATGTTCCGGCAGTATTAAGTCTATTTCCGCCCACCGCCATCTATTACTTTTGCCAGGCCGATTCAGTACGCGCCTTACCTGTTGATGAGTTGGTTACTCTGGGTAGCGCGGCCGGTTTAGTTGGTAACCGGTACCCGAATGTAAATACAGCCCTGGATGCTGCTCTCGCTGAGGCAGGTATTAACGATTTACTATTAATCACCGGCAGCACCTACGTTGTTGCCGAAATTAATTTACTATAAGTGTATGGCTAGACGCCGGAAAATGTACCGTTTTGAACAGAATAAAGAAGCTGCGAATGTTATTGAACGCGGGAAGCCAATTTATACTACTATAAAAGGCCACTGGTTAACCGATTATTTTAAGAATGACAACCCAATCGTTCTGGAGTTAGGATGTGGCCGAGGCGAATACACGGTAGGGTTGGCTCAGGCATATCCAGCCTGCAATTTTATTGGTATCGACATCAAAGGAGATCGCATTGCGCGTGGTTCTCAGTCGGCTATTGAAGCGGGGCTGACTAATGTGGCTTTTTTACGGACAGACATCCAGTATCTGCATGAATTTTTTGGTGAAGAGGAGGTCGATGAAATTTGGATCACGTTCCCAGATCCTCAGCCCCGAGATAAGCAGGAGAAACATCGTTTAACCTATTCGTCATTTCTCTCGTTGTACAGGATGATACTGAAGCCATGCGGTCTTTTGCACCTTAAAACAGATCATGCTCCTTTCTTTGAGTATAGTATGGAATCACTTCCCGAGAATGGATATGTGATTTTAGATGCTACGAGAGATTTATATAGCTCGCCTCTGAATGAAATTCACTTAGGTATCAAGACTAAATACGAGGCCATGTTTTATGCTAAAGGGTTTTCGATCAATTACCTACAAAGTCAAAAGAGGGCCTAACCGGTTACGGTTAGGCCCTCTTCCACTACGCATGATTTTGGAACGGTTAGTTAAATAACCGTTCCATTAGATCTGCCACTCGGCTAGAATAGCCGTACTCATTATCATACCAGCCAACTACTTTGGCAAAATTGCCCATCGATGTTGTCAGTTTTGAGTCGAATATGCAGGAATGAGGGTTACCAACGATATCAATTGATACAAGCTCATCAGTCGCATATTCCAAAATCCCTTTCATCGTCGTTTCAGCAGCCTGTTTCATTACCGCGTTGATTTCTTCGGCAGTAACTTCTTTTTTCAGGATTACCGACAGGTCAGTTAATGATCCATCTGGTGTTGGAACGCGCATGGCATTTCCATCTAGCTTACCTTTTAAGTGAGGTAATACTAAACCAACTGCTTTAGCAGCACCCGTTGACGTTGGTACAATAGACAAGGCTGCCGCTCGCGCCCGACGTAAATCAGAGTGAGGTGCATCATGCAAGTTCTGGTCTGCTGTATAAGCGTGAATAGTGGTCATGTAGCCCTTTTCGATACCGAAGCTATCGTCCAGAACTTTGGCCATTGGTGCCAGGCAGTTTGTTGTGCAGGAAGCATTGGAGATAATTGTTTCGCTACCTGTCAAGATGTTATCATTCACACCTAACACAACAGTAGGGATATTTCCTTTTGCAGGTGCTGAGATGACTACTTTTTTGGCACCAGCCTGCAAGTGCTGACCTGCTCCGGCTTCATCAACAAAACGCCCTGTCGATTCCAGTACTACATCTACTCCGAGATCTTTCCATGGAAGCAATTTAGGATCGCGTTCAGCATATGCATTAATACGTTTTCCATTTACGGTTAGACTATCAGCATCTGCTGAAACCTGTCCGGGGAAGCGGCCGTGTACAGAATCATACTTCAGCAGATGGGCTAGTGTGGCATTGTCGGTGAGATCATTAATTGCTACAATTTCAATGTTCTCTTTCTCCAACAATCTACGGAATGATAGACGTCCAATACGTCCAAATCCATTAATAGCTACTTTAATCGTTGCCATTCGTTATGCAAACAGGTTTGGTTAACGATCCAAAGATAAGAGGTTGTATCATAAAGACCACTATTTAGCAATAAAGAGAGTTTAGCAAATAACTCATAACCTAATTAGTAAATTCGACTCAAAAAATTAGTATTATCGTCTATTTACTAACAAATTTGCGAAAATCTAAGCAATTTTTAGTTACAGTATTAGTAATTATTGGATTTTACTAACAGCATTACTAAAATAATAGCACTTTACTAAATGCATCTAATTTAATTGCTAATCGGCTTTACTAAGGTGTGCCTTCGAGATCATATCTTCTTGTCATTTTGATATGATCCATTTTCTTCAGATCTAATTAAAATGTTACTGTCTATTCCTGCATTCATATAATATAGTGGATAGGAGAGGGCAAAGAAAGAATCAATCACTACTCCAATTGATACACCTATCTTGAAATGGCATAACAATAATGACATAACAATAACCACCAACCGACAGCAATCTGACTGTTTAAGTAGACATGGAAAAAAGGCGATCCGGATTGCCCTTCTGAATAGCCTTTCTTTCTCTCCACAGACATTCCTTCATAAGTGTAGTAACGTTCATAGAACACTCGATCTGTCATTTGTCTCTACGCAATACTGTTCCTTTCTAAAAACCCCAAACGATTAGATACCCTGTGCTGATAACATCGGTACCAGTATAAACCAATCGGTCTATAGCCTGACAACTACACAATCTGATATTGTATATTGGCCTTATATTTACAAGCGAATCAAACCACTTAAACTGTTATCTCGAATAGATTTGACTTCAATTAGTATGTCCTCAATTTTTGTGACAAAATATAATTTGCTCGTAAAAAATAGAGCTAGACTAAATGTACTAATTATCAATCAATTAGACCGAGATTAATAAAGTTTTACTTTCTGTTATGGGTAACAAAAAAGACCAAATCCTTGAAGCTTGGGCGGACCGCTCTCTACTCAGTAATCCAACTTATAAAGCCACTATTGACGATGTAATACACGAACTGAATGAAGGAAAGATTCGTGTGGCAGAACCTATTGACGCATCAACAACAGGGGAGTGGCAGGTAAACGAATGGGTCAAAAAGGCTATTCTCCTCTACTTTGTAAGTCAAACTATGAAACCGGAGGAAGTTGGGATTTTTTCGTTCAATGATAAAATCCCACTAAAAACTGACTTCGCCACAAAAGGCGTGCGCGTTGTTCCACCAGCTACCGTCCGCCACGGAGCCTATTTAGCACCTGGTGCCATCTTAATGCCCTCGTACGTTAACATAGGTGCTTACGTCGGCGAACGCACAATGGTTGATACCTGGGCGACTGTTGGTAGCTGTGCTCAAATTGGAAGCGATGTTCATTTGAGTGGTGGCGTAGGCATCGGGGGTGTACTCGAACCACCTCAGGCAGTTCCCGTTATCATTGAAGATGGGGCCTTCATCGGATCACGCTGTATCGTTGTAGAGGGGGCTCGCATTGGTGCTAAGGCCGTGTTGGGAGCTGGCGTAACTATCACTGGATCGTCTAAGGTAATTGACGTTACAGGTGAGAAACCGGTCGAGTATAAAGGATACGTACCTGCCAATTCTGTTGTCATTCCAGGTAGCTATACGAAAGAGTTTGCTGCCGGAAGCTATCAAGTACCATGTGCCTTGATAATTGGCCAGCGTAAAGCCTCAACCGATTTAAAGACATCATTGAACGATGCGCTCCGAGAGAACAACGTTGCAGTTTAACATTAACAACCAGTAAGTAAAAAATGCGTCTAGTTACATTTGTAATTAAGCGCATTTTTTTTGTTCTCACTGATTACTTTTGTACATTCGGCTTAATTTACAACTGTAATTTACATTTAACCAATTGCAACAATGTCAATCAATGACAAAATTAAACAGGTGCTGACTATTAAAAACCTATCACCTTCTTATCTAGCAGATGATATTGGCGTTCAGCGGTCTAGTATTTCACACATCCTCTCAGGAAGGAATAGACCCAGTTTAGACATCATTCAAAAGATTGTTAGACGATTTCCTGAGTTTACCTACGAGTGGTTTCTTGAATCGGATACACAATTGTCAACTAATCAGGATCAGACACCTGCCCGGGAAAACTTAAGGGCGGTTGGTTCACCAGCCAACAAAACACGTCCTGCCACCCGTTTTGAACAACCAGACTCCGGTGATCAGTCGTCCGGTGATTCAGCAAAGTTGACAGGAAACCAAAGCGAAACGATCGTTCCAAAATTGTCAAGTCCACCAAAGCCCTTAATCGATCGGATACTTATCTTTTATACAGACGGAACGTTTCGGGAATACACACCCGCTTAACTCAAGCAGTAGGAGAGGTTTACTATCTTTTATTGTATCTCTTTTACACCGGTCTTATAGGCTACATACCACTTTCTAACATATCGTATTTGGCATCTTTACGACATGTATCTTTAGTATCAGATAACTTTTTACATGCAACATCGTCATCCAACTCTTTCATTGCTATCGGCAGGTTTGACCTTACTATTTATTTCAGAGGCGTGTACGATTTCCGAGCCCTTACGCACCGAACCATTTGAACGTGGTGTGGTCGTTTTAGAGGCAGGGCAATCGACCAAACAAAACGCATCGGTCAGCTTCCTTTCTCCTGATAAAGGTAAAACGAACGACATTTTTGCTGCAGTTAACGATCGTCCACTTGGCGATTTACTTAAATCCTATACGGAGATTGACGGTAAAGGGTACTTGTTGGTTAGTAATAGTGATAAAGTAGAAGTTGTTGAAAACAGCACATTCAGAAGTATTGCCTTCATCAATAAGGATGTTGAGCAATGTCGATATATGGTAGCGGCACCACCGCAAAACGGCTTTTTCCTGAAAGGCTATGTCAGTTACTGGGGTGGTAAAACAATGGCGCCCGGTGTAGCCATTGTTAGCTTGGCAGACCGGAAAGTTATTAATCATCTGGTTGTAGGCAGTGGCCCGGAACAAATGGTCGTGGTGGGAGAACAATTATTTGTTGCCAACTCGGGTGGACCAACGGTTGGTAATACTGTATCTGTCATCAATACTACGACAGATCAGGTAGTAACAACGATTCCAGTTGGTGATGTGCCTACATCGGTTATCTACGATTCTATATCAGGACTTATCTATGTATTGTGCAGTGGTAAGCCAACCCGGCTCAACGCAGGTGGAACCACCACTGCCGAGCTAATTAAAATCAACCCCACGACCAGGCAGGTAACTAGCCGAATTACCATTGGTGGCCGACCCGTCACAGGCAATCCAACCAATCTGACATTTAACCCAACGTCTCAATTATTCTATTTTTTACTTAGGGGAGCCGTTTATTCGTTTCCAGCTGCAGCAACTTCGATTGCAGTCGATAAACCATTAATAAATCAATCGTTTACCGGGCTCGGCGTTGACCCAGCTACCGGAATTATTTATGGTGGTTATTCACGTGACTCAACCAGTAAAGGTGTCGTGAGACGTTTCCAGGCAACAGGCAGTCTGATTGATACAGTTTCAGTTGGATACGTACCTGATGGCTTTTACTTCAAATAGAATGTTGGCCCAACGTTATCTGGCTAGCCACCTTATCGTAGTAACTACAGCCTAAAAAACGCTCTGTACTCAATGCATAGGGCGTTTTTTAGGTAACTAGCTCTCTAGTAATACATTAACGTTTCACGTGGATATGTTGTGGACAACAAGTGGATAAGTGACGATCATTTAGTTTTATAATTTATATTATGTTAAGTAATAACTATAAAATAGAGGGGAGGTTTAACAACCTCCCCTCTATCATTTATTTACCTGGCTCTACGCAGGCGACTTTCTTTTCGTCAAACTGCTTCAGAATTCCTTCCAGTTGCTCCAGTGTACTGTTCAGAGTTGAGTCATCAGACTTCACAGCTTTAGCTTTCTGGAAATAAGGCAAAGCCTGTTTAAACTTACCACAAACACGGCCCTCAACTTCTTTACCGCTCTTGGTATACTCAGCCATGCTCATGTTGTCTACTTCGCTCTTCATTTCAACGGCATCGTTAAATACACCCACACCCATATTGAAATTTGCTTCAAAATTGTTTGGGTCTGTATTCAACGCTTTCTGATAGTAGTCGCGGGCAATCGCTTTTGTATCATTTGCCTTCTTCCCTAACTCAGCAGCTTTAGCTTGCAGAGCGGCGCCATCAACACCTTTAGCAGACTCAGCTTTTACCTGCTGATCAATCTCAGCCATCTTTGTTTTTTGTTCGGCAATTTTGGCCTGAACATCAGTCAACTGACGCTTCAATTCCGCGCTCTTGGGCTGCTTCTTAATTGCCGCAGTCAACCGCACTACTTCGCTCATATACGTATCCAGAAGGGCTTTCTCATCGGCTAGCTTCTTGGTCAGCTTTCCGCCTTTCTTTGCATCATCAGCGGCCTTCTTTGCTTCCGTAGACAGTTGTTGTGCGTTATTATCGTACATGATACCGAGGTTCACCGCCGATTGTGCATCGTTCGGATTCTTCTCGTATAACTCTTTCATTCCGTTGATCGCCTCATCCATCCGGCCCGACGACTGGAGAATGCTCACCCGGGTTGTACCGAGATCACGATTGCTCGGGAACATTTTCATGGCCCGGTCTAGCGTAGACAGTGCCTTGTCCGTTTCCTTATCGCTGTTATACATCTGCGCCAGGCTAGCCCAAATCGTTACATCACGGCCACCATTTTCAGCATATTTTTCAAACTGCTGCTTGGTTTTCGTCATATAATCGGCCCGGTTAGCCCCCTCTCCTTTTGCAGACATTGCCTGCTGAGCACTGATACCAGCATACATAGGTGCAGTGGTATCTTTTGCATTGATTGTACCGGCCATCGACATTGCCGTGTAGGCTGCATCATAGTTTTTAGCCTGATACCGACGAATGCCCTGGTTCATCATAGCTGAATACAGCATCTGACCCGACAATGCATCGTTGATCTCCTTGGTCATTTTGCCGTTTGGCTCTACCTCCAGCGCTTTCTTATATGACTCGTAAGCAACTGTAGCCGCATTTGAGTCTAGTGATGCCGCTTTTGCGTCGTTGGCAAGGGCCTCATATATCTGGGCTCTACTTACCCATGTTTTGGCTTTTGTGGCCAGCTTAGGGTCATTGACATTATTATCAATTTCGGTTTTGGCTTTATCCAATGCACCCTGTTCCTTAAACAGAAGCGCCTTGTTCTGGGCCATTGCTGACACCGATAATAACGTCGCAGCCGATACGGCCATCATGGTTTTCATGGAATGTGTCATGGAATGTGCCATCGTTTGATGTGCCATGTAGTCTGTAACTAAGTTTTGTTCAACAATAGGGCGAAAATACACATTTCGCCCGTCTTTTAGACAGAAAAAAGAGCCTCCGGTTTAAACCGAAGGCTCTTTCTGATCAGTAGATAAGCCCTTTTAACGAAATTATTCTGTTACTTCCGATGCTGTATCATCTGTGGCGGTAACCTCTGCCGAATCGTCTACAGACTCTGTTTCATCGCGTACAACGGTCATCACAGATGAAATTGCGTCACCTTCGCGCAGTTTGATAATCCGAACACCTTGCGTATTCCGCCCGATAACATTGATTGCATTAACCGGGGTCCGTAACAGAATACCAGATCGGTTGATCACCATCAGATCGTCACTATCCGATGCCTGGAGAATGCCCACCAACGCGCCTACTTTTTCTGTTATTTTCAACGTACCTACGCCCTTGGCACCCCGGTTCGTGACCCGATACTCATCAATAGGTGAACGCTTTCCGTATCCATTCTCAGAAATAACCAGCAACTGAGCGTCCGGACGACCAATGCAGACCATACCGATCACCCGGTCATCTTCAGCCTCATCATCCAGCGTAATTCCTTTTACACCAGCCGCCGTACGGCCCATTGGACGTACCCGGGTTTCGTGGAAACGAACAGCCTTACCAGCACGCGATGCAATGACAAGGTCGTTATCGCCATTGGTCATAACAACATCCAGCAGACGGTCGCTCTCGTCGATGGTAATAGCGATGATACCCGTGCGCCGAACGTTCGAATACGCTTCCAGCAAGGTCTTCTTGATCGTACCCTGCTCGGTACACATTACAATGAAATTATTCTTGATGTAATCGGGGTCATCAAGATTTTTTACATTGATCACCGCCCGCACTTTATCGTCACTGTCGATCTGTATATAGTTCGGTAGCGGTTTACCTTTGGCATCACGGGCACCTTCCTGAATCTTGTAGACCGGCAGCCAGTACATCCGTCCCTTCTGTGTAAAGATCAGAAGCGTATTGTGCATAGTGGCTGAGTACAGATGTTCCGTGAAATCACCGTCTTTCGACGAAGCTCCCTTCGATCCTTTCGTACCTCTCCCCTGCTGACGATACTCAGTCAACGCGGTCCGCTTAATATAGCCTTCGTGTGAAATCGTGATGATCATCTCTTCATCGTCGATCAACGACAGATCATCCAGATCACCATCACCCAGGGCATTGATCTGGGTACGTCGTGGATCACCAAACCGAGCCCGCAAATCGGCGAGTTCTTCCTTGATGATCTCTTTCTTACGCTCATCCCGGGCCAGAATATCGTTGTAGTTGGCGATATCACGCATCAACTCATCGTATTCAGCCTGAATCTTAGCGCGCTCTAAACCGGTCAGGCGTTGGAGGCGCATTTCCAGAATGGCTTTCGCCTGAATGTCTGACAAAGCGAATCTCTCCATCAAACCGTTCTTGGCTACCTCAGCATCCTTCGATGAACGGATCAACTCGATTACTGCGTCGATATTATCCAGAGCAATAAGAAGGCCCAGCAGAATATGAGCCCGCTTTTCCGCTTCACGCAGTTCATACTGGGTACGTCGCGTAATAACCTCATAGCGATGCTCCACATAGTAGCGCATCATATCTTTGAGGTTCAGAATCATTGGGCGACCTTTTACCAGCGCCACGTTGTTAATGCTGAACGACGACTGGAGCGCCGTATGCTTATACAGGTTGTTCAACACAACACTGGCATTGGCATCCCGCTTAATGTCATACACAACCCGCATGCCATCCCGGTCAGATTCATCGCGGAATGCTGAGATACCTTCGATCTTCTTCTCGTTGATGAGATCAGCGGTTTTTTCCAGCATGACCGACTTATTGATCATGTATGGAATCTCCGTTACGATGATCTGCGTCTTACCTCGATTTTCTTCGATGGTTGCATTGGCCCGGATCACGACCCGGCCACGACCGGTATGAAAAGCCGAATGGACACCGCTCATGCCAAAGATGGTACCGCCCGTCGGAAAATCAGGCGCTACCACGTACTTGATCAGTTCGTCGATGGTAATGTCCGGATTATCGAGAAAAGCCGTGATGCCATCAACAACCTCTGTCAGGTTATGGGGAGCCATATTCGTGGCCATACCTACGGCAATACCCGACGAGCCGTTCAAGAGCAGGTTGGGCAGTTTGGCTGGCATAACCGTTGGCTCTTCCAGAGAATCATCGAAGTTAGGCTGGAAATCAACCGTTTCTTTGTAGATGTCACCCAGCATTTCGTCGGCAATACGCTTCAGACGAGCCTCGGTATAACGCATGGCAGCCGGTGAATCCCCGTCGACGGAACCAAAGTTACCCTGCCCATCAACCATCGGATAACGTAACGACCAGTCCTGCGCCATGCGCACCATGGTATCGTACACCGATGAGTCGCCATGTGGGTGGTATTTACCCAGTACCTCGCCAACAATACGGGCTGATTTTTTATGCGGTTTGTTATAGTTTACACCCAGTTCGGCCATGCCAAACAATACGCGGCGGTGAACGGGTTTGAGACCATCACGCACATCGGGCAAAGCCCGGGAGATGATGACCGACATCGAATAATCGATGTATGCCCCACGCATTTCGTCCTCAATGTTAATCGGAACGATACTGTTGGGATTCTCCATTTCGGGAGTCTGTTCTGCCATAAACGGAAGGGGGAATTTCGCGAAAATTTGCAATTTCAGCCCATACCGTTCCACACGGAAGGGCTATATACAAATATACAAAATTTTCAGCAAATGGTGAAAATAAAGCCGCAAATAGAGCTTCTATAGGCTTATACGGTTCATTTCGCAGATGCGGCAGTTTACCAATTCAGCAACCGTGGAACATATCTATATTCTTACTGAAATACAATTATTCGCTTTCTGAAACAGTAGCTGAAAATCTTGATTCTCTGTTTGGCTGTTGGCTACTGACGATGAGCCATTTACCCGCCCAGATACGTAGTTTCATACACTGACAAACCAACTGCTACGCTTTTAAACGAGGATCGAACGCGAACGCTTCTGTTCGTAGCAACCGGATGTCGGCGAACAGCGGGTGGGCCGGGTTGAGCAGGTAATTCCACTCCTGAGGCACAATGGCTGAGGGGACGCGCATGACAGGAGTAGCTCCCCGACGAAGCCATGATTCGCCCAACGCCTGGCAAATGTCATAGTTCTGATAATCACTCCAATCTGGCGGCAGATCGACCAGGGTAATTGTTTCGACGGGCAGCGTGTCGGGTACGTTGATGACCATAACCCGAAACAGATCCTGAAGCCCTTCACCACTCCGGTGAACTACATTCTCAAGACAGGCAAGTGCGCGGCTACCTGCCGTATAGATCACGAAACGTCCCCGGGTATTCCATCGGGCAGAACCGCCAGACGCTACCAGTTGAGCGGTGTAGATAGCACGGGTAATTCGATATACCTCCACTCGTTAGGCCAGATCACCGTAATCGATACGGATCAGTTCGTCCATGATTAAATCGATGCCTCCGGATGTATGGAGCAGGGCGAAAGGGACTTGTCCACCTAACCCAAAGGCGGGTTTGTCCATCCACCGGCGGAACGCCTCGGATGAACCAAAAACATCCGTTCCTCGGCTAAATAAGGCCTGAATTTTAAGTACCTTCTCACTATCCTGCGGGTTTAGCTTACGATCCTCCCGTTCATAACGCTGAAACGTTTTGAGGGAGGTGTCGAAGACCTCGGCTACCTGTTCCCGCCGATAGCCCGTTTTATCCGCTACCTCAAAAAACAGTAGGGCCGGTACCCCGCGCAAGGCCGCCAACACCAATCTATTACGATCCTGAACAACCATATATCCGTTCGGTTAATTAGCCCAAATATAGACATTTGTCTGATAAACACAGAATTTTGTCTAAATGTTCAAGCATTTCTCCCTCCTACTCGTGCCGTGATTACATGAAAAAACGGCGTACCAGTTATTGGTACGCCGTTTTTTCATGTAACAGTGAGCCTGATCAGGCAACCAGTTCCATAATAAAATGATCCTGTTGAAGCACCTGCTTCATGCGTTCGCCCAGGTCATCCGATGCTTTCATCAGCGGCAGACGAACATCTGATCCGATTAAGCCAATAATTTCCAGAATTTTCTTCACCCCAACCGGATTCCCTTCTTCGTACAATAACGGATCGATACGCAGGAAATGACCCAACTCGCGGCCAGCCGTACGGAAATCGCCTTGCAGAGCGGCATCAATAACACCACAGAAGCGAGCAGGATAGGCATTGGCAACTACCGACATAACCCCCACTCCACCAATACTGATGATGGGGACACCCTGTACATCATCACCCGAGATTAGCAGAAAGTCTTCTGGCTTGTCGCGGGCAATTTCCATGCACTGCTCGATCACACATGATGCCTCTTTCACGCCAATTATATTCGGGTGTTGGGCCAGTTCAACAATTGTTTCGGCCGACATGTTGATGCCTGTGCGGAACGGAATGTTGTAGAGAATGACCGGAACTGGACTGGCATCGGCAACGCGCGTAAAATGCTCGATTACACCCCGTTTACCTGGCTTATTATAATACGGACAAACCGACAGAATAGCATCGACGCCCTCAAAATCGATATCGTTCATCCCCGCAACAACGTCGGCTGTTACGTTGCCTCCGACCCCGTATACGATAGGCAGGCTCCGTGGATTATTTTCTTTCAGGTACTGAAGCAACTGCTGCTTTTCGGCTTTGGTCACCGTTGGCGATTCACCCGTGGTGCCCTGAAGCACAAAGTACCGCACGCCTCCTTCTGAGACGTGGTTTATTACCCGGCCAAACCCATCGAAGTCGATAGAATGGTCCGCATTGAAAGGTGTTACGATGGCAACACCCACACCGTGAAACTGTGTGTGCATGAGCAGAGAAAGGTCATATTGGCCCTTACAAAGGTACAGGAATTTGGGTTCGGGTAGTGAATTTGCGCCCGGTAAACTTAGCAGCCTCTACTACGCAAGAAAATGCATGGAAATGAGATGTACGCGCCCAGGCTACCCGGGGCTATTCTTATGTCAATAGCTGCCACCCGGCGCACCGGCAAATCAGTCCTTATTCACTGCCCAACATCGCCATGAACTCATCTTCGGTTAGTTGAGTAACGTTCAATTGCTGAGCTTTCTGTACTTTAGAGGGACCGGCATTCTCGCCAACAATCAGGTAATTCAGTTTCTTCGAAACACCACTCAATAGACGGCCACCATTGGCCGCTATTCGCTCTTCAAGTGCCTCGCGGCTGAAATTGGCGAACGTACCTGTATACAGAAATGTCTTGCCCGCCAGCGACTCGCTTTCCTGCGCCACCTCTTTTCGTTCAGAAACAAACGTTAATCCGGCAGCCCGTAACCGCTCAATGTAACGCCTGTTCTCGTCATCCTGAAACCAGAGGTACACACTTTCGGCAATACGCGGCCCTACATCAGGAACTCCGGCCAGTGTTTCGAGCGGAGCAGCCATCAAAGCGCCAATGGAACCGAAGTAATCAACCAGCCGATCAGCCGTGGTGTTGCCAACGTACCTGATACCCAGTGCAAACAGCACATTGGCAAATGATTGTGATTTGGAACGGTCGATTGCCGACAGGATATTATCGACCGTTTTCTGCCCGAATTTTACCGTCCTGGTTTTCCCTGGCTCTTCCGATCCATCTTCATGAAGCACCGGACTAGCCGGGCCGGGCGCTGCCGGATACGTCTTCTGCAGGCCAAGCAGCTTTTCGCTGGTTAACTCATACAGGTCAGCCGGCGTTTCAACCAGACCACGATCAATCAGCAGTTCGATCTTCCCCTCACCCAGGCTTTCGATGTTCATGGCCCGTCGCTGAATGAAATGTTCAAACCGAGCCTGCCGCTGCGGTGGGCAGTGTTTTTCGTTGGTGCAATAGAAATGGGCTTCTTTCTCGCGCCGAACCAGCTCTGTGCCACAGGCCGGGCAATGCGTTGGATACTCGATGGGTAGAACGGCCTCAGACCGTTTGCTAAGATCTACGCCCGTTACCTTCGGAATGATCTCCCCTCCTTTCTCCACAAAAACCGTATCACCCAGCATAATACCAAGCCGGGCGATCTCATTGGCATTGTGTAATGACGCCCGTTTCACTACGGTGCCAGCCAGCAAAACCGGCGTTAGATGGGCAACGGGCGTAACTGCTCCAGTGCGGCCAACCTGATAACTGACACTATTCAGTGTGGTGGTGGCTGCCACTGTCTTGTATTTATACGCGATAGCCCAGCGCGGACTTTTCGCCGTATAACCAAGTTCGCGCTGCTGATCATAGCGATTTACTTTGATAACAATACCATCGGTATTAAGCGGTAGGGTAAAGCGTTTGGTCTCCCACTGGGCAATATACGACATAACAGCCTCTATATCAGCACACTTTTCCCAGGTCGGCGACACATTGAACCCCCAATCGGCCAGTTGCAGCAGGCTTTCTTCATGGGTATCAAAAACCGATTCTTCAGACAGGAATGAGTACAGATAACAATCCAGGCGGCGTTTTGCCACCGCGCCGGAATCCTGCTGCTTGAACGTACCTGAAGCTGCGTTGCGCGGGTTGGCCAGCAGCGGCTCGCCAATATCTTCCCGTTCCTTGTTAATCCGCTCGAATTCGGCCAGCGGCAAAAAGCCTTCACCACGTACCTCAAACAGGGCCGGCAACTGCCCGGCGTTGATACGCAGCGGCACCGACCGAATGGTACGGATATTGTTGGTAATATCATCGCCCCGAACCCCGTCACCACGGGTGGCACCCTGAACGAGGACGCCGTTCTCGTAGGTCATGCTAAGGGCAACACCGTCGAATTTTTGTTCGCAGATATACTCGAAAGCCTCCCCATTCAAACCCTTTCGAACCCGCGCATCAAACTCGGTCAGGTCAGCTTCGGAGTATGTGTTTCCGAGCGAAAGCATCGGAAAACGGTGGTAAACCGTGTGAAATTCTTTACTGATGGTTCCGCCAACACGCAGCGTTGGCGAATCGGGCAACGTTAATTCGGGATATTGTTGCTCTAGCGACTGAAGCTCGGCCAACAGCTTATCAAACGTAAAGTCATCTATAACAGACTGACTATGTTGATAGTACTGATCATTGTAATAATTAAGCTGACTCGTCAGCTCCTGAATGCGGTCTTGTGGCAACATGGATAAGAGGCAATAGCAGTATAAATAGTACCGTTTTGAAATGGCAGATTCTGGAAGTTACGAAGATGGTGGGGTTTCGGCATTCAGGCAAAAAAACTTAGTTTTACAAGATTAGCATATAGAGTATGCAGGCTCACACCTATTAGACGTGCCTGCTCACGAGTTCACGATGACTGATTTACTACTGGCTCCGTCCATTTTAGCCGCCGATTTTGCCAATTTACAACGCGATGTCGAACTGATTAACCGCAGTAAAGCCGACTGGTTTCATGTTGACGTGATGGACGGCGTTTTTGTGCCCAATATTTCGTTTGGCTTTCCCGTAATGGATGCCGTTCATCGCTACGCCACCAAGCCGCTCGATGTACACCTGATGATCGTGCAGCCCGAGCGGTATGTCGATGCGTTTGCGAAAGCAGGTGCTGCTGCCATCACCGTTCATTACGAAGCCTGTACCCACCTGCACCGTACGCTTACCCAGATTCGGGAAGCTGGCTGCCGGGCCGGTGTTGCCCTGAACATGCAAACTCCCGTTGAGCTGCTGACCGACCTGACCGATTCTTTCGATCAGGTGCTTATCATGACCATTAACCCCGGATTTGGCGGGCAAAAACTACTGCCGCTCTCGATTCCCAAGATCCAGAAAATGAGGCGGCTCCTAACCGAAGCGGGCAGTTCAGCCCTGATTGGCGTGGATGGCGGCGTAGATCTGAAAACAATTGGCTCGGTACTTGCCGCCGGTACAGATTACGCAGTGGCCGGAACAGCCGTATTTGGAGCTTCAGATCCACTTCAAGCTATTGAGCAATTAAAAAAACGCCCAACTCCACCCATGGCCTGACCCGAAACACCGGGAAAAGCCAGCTTCTATATTGCCTTCAGGCCACCGCACTGACACAACCAATATGAGACTTACCTTTATTTACCTGGCCTCTCTCCTACTGATAGGAACGGTTTGGGGATGCAGAACAAATCCCGAGCAGACGGAGGCCCAGAATGGATCGTTATCAGCCACTACGCCAACCGACACAAGTACCCAAAACGGCTCCAACGTACCTGCGCCCGAGTGGACGAAGAACGCAACCATTTATGAGGTGAATGTACGTCAGTTCTCGGCAAAAGGGGATCTGGCCAGTGTAGAAATTCAGTTACCCCGGCTTAAAGAATTAGGTGTCGATATTGTCTGGCTCATGCCGATTTATCCGATAGGCCTGGAAAAGAAGAAGGGGGCACTCGGCAGCCCCTACTCCGTAGCCGATTATAAAGCTGTCAATCCCGCCTATGGAACCTTCGATGACCTGAAACATCTGGTTCAACGAGCACATGATCTGGGCATGCGCGTACTACTTGACTACGTACCTAACCACACCGCCTGGGACCATCCATGGGTGAAACAACACCCGGACTGGTATACACTCGTAAACGGTAAAATGACCTCACCCCTCGATGACAAAGGGAAGCCTACTGGCTGGGACGATGTTGTAGAACTGAATTATGACAACCCTGACTTGCGGGCCGCCATGATCGATGCGATGACATTCTGGGTACGTGAGGCTGATATTGACGGGTATAGAATGGACGCTTCGGGGTTGGTTCCGGATAACTTCTGGCAGGATGTTCGGCCGGCGCTCGATAAAATTAAGCCTGTATTTATGTTGTCTGAATGGGAAGCCGATCCGGCTCAATTCAAGGCTTGTTTCAACATGAACTACGGCTGGGCGATGCATGCACTACTGAAAGACATTGCCAAAGGCAAAGCAAAAGCAACCGCAATCGATTCACTCCTGGCTAGTCGTAAGAAAGAGTATCCCCGGTGGGCTTATCAGATGCAGTTTACGCAGAATCATGATGAGAATACCTGGAATGGAACATTAACCGAATCATTCGGGGCTGGCGCTAAAGCTTTCGTTATTTTGACAAGCACCTTCAACGGAATGCCGCTTGTTTATAACGGCATGGAATCTGGTCTGAACAAGCGGTTACTTTTCTTTGAAAAAGACTCGATAAACTGGGGAACCTACACCGATGCCACCTTTTACAAATCATTGCTTACCTTAAAGCATCGAAACCGAGCCCTCTGGAATGGCGAAGCAGGTGGTGAACTGATTAAAATTCCGACCGGACACGACGATCAGGTGTATGCCTTTCTACGTCAGCGCGACAACGATCGGGTAGTCGTTTTGGTAAACCTGAGCAACCAGCTTCAGACCATTCGGTTAAGTGGCGATGGATATGCTGGTTTATACACCGATGTGTTCGAGCACAAGCCAATGGAATTGAAAACAGGGATGACCATGACACTCAAACCCTGGGAATACCACGTTATGACCAATTAATTTATCCTTCACCAACTATATGTTCCCGGTTCAGCCTCAACCAACCAACCTGTTTCGGGTAAGTCCCCGGTGGCTATCCCTACTCTGGCTTTTACTGCCTGTAGCAGGCCATAGTCAGGCTGTACAGTGGGCTAACCGAATCGTCAGTGTTTCGTCTGAAGGACGAGGTGAAGGCGGTGGCAAACAACTGAAGGCTTTACAGGCCTTGGGGGCACCTAGTGTGCTCAACCAGACAAAAGGCACGCCCTGCGCATGGGCACCGGCCAATATAGATGGTAACACCGAAGAATATATTACGGTGGCGATGGCAAAACCACAGGCCATCCGTCAGGTGCTGATTGCAGAAGCCGGTAATCCGGGAGCAGTCATACGGGTAATCGTATACGACAACAAGCAGCAGGAACACATCGTATTTTCGGAAAAACAAGTAGCTGCACGGGCCGCAGACAAACAGATTGATCCACTGCTCCGCATTATTCTGCCGGATAGCTCGCTGGTTGGGCAACAGGTGAAGGTAATCATAAACCCCAGCCGTACAAAAGGAATCAATCAGATTGATGCAATTGGCATCACGTCAGCCGAAAAACCAGTCGTTCTCAACGTTACGGTAGCGCCTAATACGCCACAGTCGCTGGAGAAAGAAAACCTGGGCAATACCATAAACTCTGCCGGACAGGAAGTTGCCCCCGTTATCTCTCCTGATGGCAAGACGCTCTACTTTACCCGAACGAACAAGGGAAACGTGGGCAATGGAAAAACCCAAGACGTCTGGTTCGCCACCCTCAACCCGGACCGCAGTTGGGGCGAGGCCAAAAATATTGGTGCCCCGATCAATACCGCTGATAACAACGCGATCAGCGGTATTTCGCCCGACGGTAAAACGATTTACCTGCTGAACGTGTACAAACCAGATGGCACGTTACAGTTCGGTGTGTCTAAATCGACGTTTGCACGTGGCGGCTGGACCTTCCCGCGCGAGTGTAAGATTACGAATAACTACACGCAGCAATCAACACCCACGGGCGGCGGAGAATCTACTGCCCCCCGGATGGAAATTACGGTTTCACCCGACGGAATGACCATGCTACTGGCGCTGCAACGTACCGAAACAGAAGGCGACCGGGATTTATACGTTGCCTTCCGCCGCCCAGACCTCAGTTGGAGCGAGCCTAAATCACTGGGAGCCGTGGTCAATACGGCAGCTGAAGAAAGTGCCCCCTTCCTGGCGGTTGACAATCGAACGCTCTATTTTACCTCAGAAGGACATCCTGGCTTTGGCGACGGGGATATCTTCGTTACCCGTCGCCTTGACGACACCTGGACCAACTGGTCAGTTCCAGAGAACCTGGGGCCAGCCGTAAACACCCCTCAATGGGACGGCTATTTCACCATTCCTGCCTCCGGCGATTACGCCTATCTCAGTTCCAGGGCCAACTCACTGGGTGAAGATGACATTTTCAGGCTGAAACTATACCCGGCTATTCGCCCCGAGCCAGTGGCGATCATTTCCGGACAGGTGCTCGATGCCATTAGCAAAAAACCGGTATCGACGGAGGTTATTTCCGGGCTGATGGAGAATGATAAGGAGTTCAGCAAGGTGGAATATGACCCGGAAACGGGTGAGTACAAAATGGTGCTTCCCACGCAGAAAGCCTATAAGTTATCGGCCCGGAAAGACGGCTATTTCCCTATGACCGAAACACTGGACCTGAGCCGCGACAAACGGTTCCGCGACATCAGACGAAACTTGTACGTGATGCCCATCCAGCCAGGCGCTAAGGTAGTGTTGCGGGGTGTACTGTTTAAACAGAGTGAAGCCGATCTATTACCTGGGTCTGAAGCTGAACTGGACCAGTTAACAGCCCTGATGGCACAATACCCGTCCATGACCATTCTGGTAGAGGGACACACTGATAATCAGGGCGAGTGGAACCTGAACATGAAGCTGGCAGAAGATCGCGTGCAACGGGTGAAACAGTATCTGGCAGCGAAAGGCGTAACCGAAGCCCGCATTCAGACAAAAGCCTGGGGACCCAGCAAACCCGTTGCCAGTAATGAGTCAGAAGAGAAGCGGCGGCTCAACCGTCGGGTAGAATTCACCATCCTGACTTTGTAAGTTAACGGGGGCTTACCGTACTTTGCAACCACCCCCCGATTGCCTCAGGGCTATTTCTACACATGAATTTTCGCCAACCCGGCTTTCTTTCTACTTCCCGGTCTACCCTACTCATCCTGTCGATAATTCTGCTGGTAGCCTTCGGACTTCGCGTCTATCAGCTTGACGCTCATGGGATTTTCCTCGACGAGAAGTTTACGCTCGTGTGTACTCAGGGCGTTGTTCAGGAAGGAGCGAATCAGCGCGATGTTTTTTTTACGCCTGGTAAAACCTATTTCACACCCGCTGAATTCTGGAAGCCAAAAACACTGGCCGACTACAACGAAGCCATTATTCGCAGCGATATCAGCAACAGCCCGGCCTACACAGGTCTGTTAGCGCTCTGGATTGATCTCTTCGGCATCCACGATTACTCGACCCGGTTCCTGTCTGTGCTCTTCAGTATGGGCGTGGTACTACTAACGTACCTGCTTGCTGTGCGCTATACCGGCTCTGAACGGGTTGGTCTGTTTAGTGCCGCGCTCGCCGCCACTGAACCGTTCTTTGTGGCTTATGCACACGTGGCCCGCAGCTACAGCATGACCATCTTCGTGTCGTTGCTCTCAACGTACCTGTTCTTACGCATATTGGACCGGCGGAGCACTGGCAACGCTCATTGGAGCCTATATGTAGGCTATGGTCTAACGTATGCACTGACCATTTTGGGACATAGTTTGGGAGCAATGGTGTTTGTTGCCCATGGTCTTTACCTTCTTTTTTATGTCCGCGAGTTTAAAACGTACCTGGCATTAGGATCAACCTGGCTACTTGCTACACTCGTGTTGCTGGTACCCTGGTTTACGATTGGAGGAGGGAAATACATTTTCATGACGATGGCCTATCAGGCCCAGTTTTACCGAAATCTGGCGTACACCAACCCCACAAACAACGGTTTTGGCTATATGTTGCCCGGCACGATACCAAACGTGCTCAAAATGGCTATGCCAGTTATTGCTGATCTTTTCTGGCTCACCAACGGCCTGACAATTGACGCGCTCGGCAGACGGAATACGCTGCTTGGTCTTTTCATCGGAATGATAGCACTGGCGATCGTATGGCGCTATCGGCGGGCCGTTACAGTACCCGGATGGGTGCCGGTAGCCGTTCCTGTGCTTTTAGCGGGTGTACTACTGATGGCCACGATCAAATCAGGCCAACAGGTGGTCTTGGCGGCGCTGCCACTGTTCGGTTACCTGCTGTACCAGACCGTACGATCTTACAGGATTACAGATCAGCGTCGCTTCATCGTCTTGCTGATCATGTTGCTCATTACCCCAACATTGTTCCTGTTAATAATGGCGCTGAAAAACGATCATACCTATGGTATTACGCAGCGTTATACCAGTTTTTCATTCCCCTACGCCATCATTCTGCTTGGCATGATGCTCGATCAACTCCTGCGTATGCCCCGCTTCTTACAACTGACCCTGGGTGCCATCGTCCTTGTGCAGGGCTATTACATCCTGGCGCTGGACAAACGGATACTTGACGACGTTGCCCCTAAATACACCCAATTTTTCAAGCCACGAATTAAGAATCCATACATAACGGCAGCTACCTCGATCCGGGAGCAGTATAGCCCCGGCGATACCGTTCTGTACCCGGCTATCCGTCTTCACCCAGCCGATGAAATTGAGAAGACATACTGGCCGTTCTCAATTAAAGACGCCCAGCTGACTAACTTGTATCTGCCCAAAGATGCCAGTTATTATCAACGTATGGACACCACGCAGTCAGACCGGATTTGGCTGGTGAAGGGTAAAACCGGGAAACGGGTGCTTATCTTTGACTTTAAAGGCCAGACCTATCGCTACTAAAGGCCGAACCATGTCGTTTACCCAGTTCCGTCAGCCAACGCGGCCCACTATCCCAGGCTCCGCAGCAGCGACCAGCAGGTCAGCCTGGTTGGGTTGGCTGTATGCCTTGATTTTCACCGCCATACCCATAGTGGCTGTCAGCTGGGCATGGGCTGGTCTTGCCGTGAACGTACCTAAATGGGATGACCATGCGCTGAAGGCATTTTTAATTGCTCTGGAGCAGGAAACCTCGCCGATAGGATGGTTCAGGCAGGTTGTAAAGCAGCATAATGAACATCGCATTGCCTATGACCGTCTGCTGACCTGGGCCGATTATAGCCTGTTTGGTAAACTCAGTTTTAAGCGCCTGATGATCTACGGCGACCTCAGTTTGCTGGCTCTGGTAGCCCTCTTTGGCTTTTTTCTGAAGCAATATGTAAGGAGCTGGTATCTCTTTCTCCCGCCTGTCGCCTTGTTCATTATCACCCTGGCACAGTGGGAAAATCTGTACTGGGCGCTGTCGTCGATCCAGAATTTTTCGATCGTCGTTTGGTCATTAGCCTGCCTGTTCCTGCTGTCTTACCAGTCTCGAATTGGCTGGGCCATTGCGCTGGCGATGGTGGCGACCCTGGTGAGTGGCAATGGCTTTTTAGTCTGGCCCATTGGCTTTGTCATGCTGCTGGCTCAGCACCGAACACGACAATTACTGCCATGGAGTCTAGCAGCAGTGCTACTGATCGCAGTCTACTTCGGCGATTATGTCCAACCCACAACCCATCCACCAACCAGAGGCAGTTTGTTCGATCTGGCCGGCGGTTGTCTGGCCTTTCTTGGTGCCGCAGTTGACGCGCTGCCAACCGCTACACCATACCTGTACAGTATCATATTGGGAGGGGTACTCCTACTTTTCTGGTGCCTGATTTTCCTACAGGCAGTGGCCAGATCAGGCAGAAAAATCGCTTGGACAACTCTCCAGACATTTGGCCTTGGAGCTGTAGCCTTCCTGCTGGGAACGGCCGTAGTTGTAGTCTGGAGCCGATACGGCTATGGGCAGGACATGCTACTGACAAGTCGGTACAGAATTTACTCCTTAACACTGTTAGCTTTAACCTATACATACTGCATATCAGCCTATTACGCAAGCGGTCGTACCAACGCAACCGTAGCTGTGAGTATGGCATTTTCGGGCTTGCTTATCAGTGGTATCTTCTGGTGGAGTGCCTTTCGATTCAATACCCATGAGAGCATCAGCTTACGAAAGATGTTATTGGCGATGCAATACAACTGGACTTACACCACCAACCGGCCCGTGTCTACGCTCGACCCCGTCACCCGCCAACTAATTGATAATGCGCCTGCTTTTTACGACGCCACGTTACCTGCTTTTTATACCGAAAGTAAGCATCCCCAATTCCCGGTTGATTCGCTGGTCAAGCGGAACGACACCTACGTAATTCGACTGAAAAGCCCGTCTGCGAACCTGATACCTTCACTCAAAGAACCAGACGCAGGAATAAGCGTGGTGCTGCGATCAGCTAAACGTACCTACCTGTATCCTGTCATGCCATCGCCACAACGGCACTGGCGCGTTCTGCTTAATTTACTCCCTCTCTACCCAGCCGGTCAGCCCATCGAGGTAGCTATTCCGAGTAACGAACTCGATGTTGGCACCTACGACGTACTCATTGCGCTCTATTCTACCGATCAACCCAACGGACTAGTCAGGCCAACTAACCAACTGGTGACGGTTGCTCCGCATCGGCTTTCTACCGGACCTGCCAAAAACTGGTAGTCCGGAATATGCTATGACACCATCAACTAAATCAGCTACCCGCCCTTCACTCAACCATCTTGTTCAGCTAGATGGCGTGCGATTCATTGCGGTAGCCCTTGTTTTAATAGACCACTGGACAGCGGAGCGTTTGCCGCCGATCCTGTTTCTGCCGCTTGGGTCGCTCGGGGTCACCATCTTCTTTGTTTTGAGTGGCTTTCTTATTTCGCGCATACTCTTGGCTGGTAAAGACAAGCTACCACTACCCAAAGTCGATCACCTAGGCGGTTATCTGAAAACGTTTTATATACGCCGAACACTCCGCATTTTTCCCATTTACTACCTCACACTGTTTGTTCTGTATGTATTGAATGAACCCCCTGTACGCAAAACAATCGGATGGCTGTCACTCTACGCAAGTAACATCTACATTGCCCGCTACGCCACCTGGATGGGCACAGTTGACCACCTGTGGTCATTGGCGGTTGAAGAACAGGTATATCTGTTCATGCCTATGCTGTTGTTTTTGTTGCCGCGACGCTGGGTGATGCCTACCGCCATACTCATGCTGGCCGGCAGTGTGCTGCTCAGATACGGACTGATGATCCATGGTGACACCTGGTTCATTGGGTACGTATCGATGCCCACTTGTCTCGACGCATTTGGCCTGGGATTGTTTATGGCCTGGCTGTGGCTATACCACCGCCAACGTTTCGAAACCTTATTCAGGCCCGCTACCGGACTAGTGGTAAGCATTATTCTATTCGGACTCGTTGTCTGGGGCGCACGAACGAACGCGGCCCAACATCCGCTTACAGATTACCATGCGTTTAATATCTATGCGCACGTCTGGGAACGGCTCGCCGCCTCCTTCCTCGGTTTCTTTCTGATTGGTAAAGCCATTCTAGGTTTTAAAGGGCCAATGAAAGCCCTGCTGGAAAATCCGGTGAGCCAGTATTTGGGCCAGATCAGCTACGGGTTGTATTTGTATCACAACTTCATCTACAATGTGTACCATACCCAACAGACCCACATTGCGTTACGGGCATGGAAAAAACTGGCTGGCTATTTCCCGGTTCTTGACACCTCTTATGCCTTCCAGTTCGCGTATTTTCTACTCTTGACCATTGGTTTGGCAACCATATCCTGGTTCCTGATCGAGAAGCCAATTAATCGGCTCAAGGATCGATTTGCCTATTAGTTTGCTCATACACGTAGAGTAGCTTTACAATGCATCCGTGCCGGTTGCAGCTTGTCTGATCGGAGACAGTTGAAACAGCCAACTCTGCCTTCCCGGCCATATCAACGAGCGTCAGCGTAGTAGTAAATTGGTAAGCAGCCAGTGACAGCCTTTCCAGATTAGAGCCACTACCTAATGAAGCCCGTTTTCAGGGCACATGAGCCAAACAAATACCTATATTTGCATAGTTAACTGTAGGAGAACTCCGCTGTTTATAGCGTGTTTCCACCATACAGCCCCCATTGACCTACTTCTTGACTTCATGAGCGTATTGTTATCGATTGTCATGCCGGCCTACAACGAAGAAGCCTGTATTGAAGACGTTGTAAACCTTTGGACAAATCTGTTAGATCAACAGTTTCCAACGGAAACCACCCGGCTGATAGTCGTTAACGATGGGTCAAAAGATAAGACCGGTGCTATTCTCGATAAAATTAAGCCGAACCATCCAAAGCTGATCGTTGTGCATCAGCCAAATGGCGGCCACGGAAATGCAGTAGTTAATGCATACCGTCAGGCTGTCGCCGTTGACTCCGACTATGTGTTTCAGACAGACAGCGACGACCAGTTCGTTACCGACGATTTTATGAAGTTATGGAACAAGCGGCATGAGTCTCCCTTTATTCTCGGCTGTCGCGAAGTTCGGTACGATGCCCTTGCCCGATTGATCATAACCCGAATTCTGCGTATCAGTATCTTCCTGATTTACGGTACGTATATAAAGGATAGTAACATTCCTTTTCGGCTTATCAGAGGCAGTTTTCTGAAACGCTTACTGGCTCAGTTGCCAACACCAACTCCATTTGCGCCCAATATTTTCCTGGCAGTCATGGCCCGAAAAGCTGGTAACGACTTGTTCAATATTCCGATAACACATAAAGAGCGGTTAACTGGTACAGTCTCCATTCTAAAATGGAAGCTATTAAAGGTCTGTATTCAGAGCTTTAAAGAGCTGGCCCAGTTCCGACTTGAATTAAGTAGCAAAGTGGCCGCCCTGCGTAAGCCGGAGCCAGTACTGCACTAAGTTTTCACAACGACTTTTCCGTTGTCGATTCGTTTTCATTTAATTCTCAAAAATGCATACTAAATACGTTATAATCGGTTCTGGACCAACTGGTTTAGGTGCCGCTTACAGACTCAACGAACTGGGCGTTACAGATTTTGTCGTCCTTGAAAAAGAAAATCGGATCGGTGGCTTATCAAAAAGTTTCGTCGACGAAAAAGGTTTTACATGGGACGTGGGTGGCCACGTTCAGTTTTCGCACTACAAATACTTCGATGATCTGATGCTTAAAGCATTGGGCGAGGATGGTTGGCTGAAACACCAGCGCGAATCATGGGTTTGGATTGAAAACCGCTTTGTGCCGTATCCGTTTCAGAATAACATCAAGTATCTGACAACGGATACCATGTGGAAGTGCCTTGAAGGTATTATCCATGTGTACAAAAATCCGACGAACACCAAACCGAAAAACTTCCGCGAATGGATTCTTCAAACGTTTGGCCCTGGTTTGGCCGAGACGTTTATGTTTCCGTACAACTTCAAGGTGTGGGCGTATCCAACCGAAGAAATGAATGCGGTGTGGGTGGGCGAACGCGTTGCTGTAACAGACCTGGGTCGGGTTACTAAAAACATTTTGTTTGATCAGGACGACTTCTCGTGGGGACCAAACAGTACATTCCAGTTCCCAAAACATGGCGGAACAGGTGGCATCTGGGAATCAGTTGGTAATCTGGTTGGGCGTGAAAAGATTAAATTGAACGCCACGGTCGAGAAGGTAGTTGGCCCCGAGAAGAAGATTGTGCTCGCCAGTGGTGAAACGATCACCTACGATCACCTGCTAAGCACAGTACCTCTCGACATCTTCACCCGTAAAGTAGAAGGTCTTGACCCTCAAATTGTTGACACAGCACAAGGGCTGAAGCACTCATCAACAAATGTGGTAGGTATCGGTCTGAAAGGCAAGCCGAAGAAGAGTTTGGAAACAATGTGCTGGATGTATTTTCCTGAGTCAAATAGCCCTTATTACCGGGTGACGGTATTCTCGAACTACAGTCCAAACAATGTGCCGGATGCTGAGCAGTATTGGTCATTGATGACCGAAACGAGTGAATCGTCGGCCAAACCGGTAAATCGGGAAACGCTGATTAACGATACGATCAAGGCCTTGATCGAAGATCAGTTGATCGAGTCGGCTGATGATGTTGTATCTACGTTCCACCAGGCATTCGACTACGGATATCCAACCCCATCTGTTGAACGTGATGGTATCCTGAAAGCCGTTTTACCGGCGCTTGAACCATTTGGCATTAAGTCACGTGGCCGGTTTGGTGCCTGGAAATACGAAGTGAGCAATCAGGATCACTCGCTGATGCAGGGTGTTGAATGGGCTAACCGGGTAGTTAACGACGTACCTGAACTGACACTTTTCTTCCCCGAAACGGCAAATGCCATGTGGGGTAAATAAGCTAGAAATACCGGTAGCTGGCCATTGCCAGCTACCTTTTTTTGACTAACCCTGCGCGATGAAAAGACCTGTCTGGTGGCTCCTCGGTAGCGCCGTGCTTGCGTTATTGGGCTGGGTTGGTTATCAGTATTGGGCAAATACCCAGCAGTCAATAGCTCGCTACGTACCCGACGACGCACTCCTGATTATAGAAAGTCGCGAGTTGCAGAGCGGTGCTGCTTTTAACCCGACTAATCCGGTACAGGGTTTATCCATTCGTCAACTTCCGCTTTTCACAACAGCAGCCAACCGGCTTCAACGGGTCATTGCGTCTGGCCTGGACTCAACAAACGCAGCGCGCTTTCTGAACAGGAAAAACATTCGCTACTCCCTCCATTTGGTGACGCGCGACGCACTGGACTTTGTATTCTACATTCCCGTAACCGATAATCAGCAGGTAATTGAGCAGTTACAGCAGCCCGATCCTAACCGATTCAGGGTATTGAGCCGACAATACGAGGGGCAAACCATCTATAACCTTCGGGATCTGACAAACCAGTCGTACGGTTTTTTTCTGCTCTACAAGCAATGTCTGATCGGTAGCCCGTCAGGTGTACTGGCCGAAAACGTGGCCCGGCACCTTCACCAAACTGTTCCTGCTGCCGGCATTTCGTTTCCCGATTCGCCCGAAAATCTGGCTACGCTTTACGTACGGGCCGAAACCCTGGACCAATTAGTAGCCGCCAAATCGTCGGCCGGATCGTTATTACGCCTTTTTCTGCCGCAGGCCATGACGCTACAGTTCAGACGATCGGCTTCCCCTAGTCACTGGATAGGATTCGCTTCAGATGCGGTAGGTAACAGACAAGCAATTTCCAGTTTATTTACCGGCCAGACCCCCCATCGCATCCGTAGCGGCAATCTGATTCCTGCTCGCATTGCAACCTTATACCACATTGGTTTGTCGAATACCACCCGTTTTGGGGAAGCACTCGTCCGCCTGATCAACGATACAGATAATGACGGATTGAAAGAACGTATGGAGCGTTCGAGTGATCTGTTGCCCGATTTTTACGCTGCCTTATCAGGCGATTTACTGCTCTGCCGCTACGAAGCCACCAATGCCCTTACCAATCAGATCATTGTCCTTGAATCGACGGACGTTCGAACCCTAAGTCAGATCGTTCAGAAAGTTGCCTATAGATTTGGCGCCAACAGGGCCGGTGCCCCTCGTACTTTTTTAGGCCATCAGCTATTACCGCTCTCTGTCAGCGAATTACCGGCAACGTTGTTATCAAACCTGTTTACCGGATTTCCACAGACCTGGATTACGCAGCATGATAAGTACGTGATATTGGGCAACTCCGAGGCGGCGCTGCAGACATACCTGACGCAGCTGAACAGCAAGACCGTCTGGACTACCGACAAGAGGCTCACGCAACTGCTGAACCAGACCTTACGGCCTGCTCATCTGACAACCTTCACTCAATTGAATCGGTCTGGAATGACGGTCACCCGGCAGTGGCCTGCTTCGTGGCAATCCTTACTCGGAACAGCTCCATTCGGACAGATCGAGAACCTGGCGTATCAGGCAACCTATGGAGCAGATCATATCCTGTCGACGGTGATTCTAGGCCGGACTACGAGGCAGGCTGATACAACAATATTGAATAAATTATTACTCCGAAAACGCATACCGTTCAACGCCAGCCTGATTGCCACCCCAGTCGTTGTCGGTCGGCTGTCGGATCCAACGGCTCAGATTTGGGCGCAGAACTCGGCCCGCCAGTTTGTTTTGCTGACCACGGCCAAAGACAAGATAGTTCAGGATACAACCGACGGTCCCATTCGCAGTAACGTCATAGGGGTTGACTGGCGTAACAACGGCAGACTCCAATATCTTTTCCTGACAGATCGCTCACTATACATTGCAGATTTAGGTAACCGAACAGTACAACTTCAACGAATCGATCGGCCGCAGGGGCTGGAAACGTCGTTGATTACCCGGTTCAGCGGGAGTAGTCAGTTACCCGATGTGGTAGCGTTAATTGCGCACAAAGATGGGTCAATCTATGGCCTCGACCGCCGGCAGCAAAAACTTAACCGGCTGTTTACCAGCCGGAAATCAGCACCATTGCTACTTCCGTTCCAGGTGATCAACCAAAATCAGTCGGCTATCGTCTTGGGTCTACAAACCGATAGATGGCTGAATCGATGGACCGATCAGGGCGGAAAAGCAGGGCTGCTGCAAACACCGCATTTCCCGGTACTACTTGATCTTCAGGGAGATAGTACACAATTTGCCGGTCCGGCACTCTGGCTACCAGCCGAGGACAGGATCGCAACCATTACAACGTCGGGGGTACTACTTTCGTTGAACCAAAATGGCCTTGTTACTAAGCGCAAACAGTTGTATAGACCCTTGCGCGGGGGGCAATTCCGATTATTTCCTGATGCTGAACAAACAGGGTATGTGCTATTGCGTACAACCGATACAGACGTAGCCATCCTCAATGACCAGGGAAACCGGCAGTTTGAGCTTCGCAACCTACGGCCAGAGGAAACCCATTTACAATATCACCGACTGGGCAATGGCGTTGAGGTGCTTGCTGTAAAATCAGGTAACTTTACCACCCTCTACACGATGTCTGGACAACGGATTGGCGATCGACCTATTCCCAGCCTGTTCCCGGTTACGTTACAGTATGATGCACAGCTAAACGAATTATATGTCGTGAGTAGTATTCAGAAAGCCGTTCAGTTATTTACGATCCGACTTCAATGAAGCTTGTTCGAGTTATTACCCTACTGGTTGTGAGTATATTGTGGCTGGGTGGTTGCTCCCAACCAGTTATGCACTGGCTGTACCAGACCAGTATTATTGTCGATGATTACCGGTATGGCGATTTGTACAGGTTATCGAACCTGCCTCAGTTCAAAGATCCGGTCACTCTCTGCCCAGCCGTTACGGTTTCGTCGGATACGGCACGTACCCACCTTTACGTAATTGGCGATAGCTTCACGGAACCAGAGCGGTTAAGCCAGCAGGACTTTCCCGTATCTTATTACAAACGTGTGCGTTGGGACAAACAAGATACAATTCAGCTAGACCCAACGGCCAACAATGTGCTACTCGTCGAATCTGTTGAGCGCCATTTTCGGGAACACGCGGCGGCAACGCCAATTGATCCTATAGACAATTTGTTTATTGTCAGCGACTCAAACAGAACGAATGGTTCAAAACAGCAGTCGCCCTCTTTTGGCAAACAGCTTGTCGATCTCATTCATTCGGAGGGAATCGAAGAGCGTCTGGAAACAGTACTTTTCAGCCATGACGTTTTTTTATGGTTCAAAGAAATCAAGGCAAGCCTGACCATGAACGCATTTAATCGTGTCAGCCCAAACGTGGCCGTGTCGCAGAACAAAAAACACCTATTTATCGCCTTAGACACCGATTCTACAAAGCGTCTAAACGCAGGTACGTCTCCCCTACCAGATAACGAAGTAGCCGATCTGGTCAACACCGTCAATAAGGCCGCCGTTCGTTATCAGGCGTTAGGTTTCGACAAAGTAGTGCTCTCCATCGTGCCTAATAAAGCCACAATCCTGGAGCCTGACCGGCAGCCATACAACCACCTCATTGAACGGGTTCAACATCATCCCAAATTGAACGTACCTATTGTCGACGTCTACTCGCTGTACCGTAAACAGAACCAGTCCGTATACGCTCTGGGCGATTCACACTGGAACTGTCTGGGCCGAAGTATCTGGATCAAGGCCGTCAGCAGTCACCTCAACTAACCAGTTATACGAAAGCCCGGACATCGTTACAGACATCCGGGCTTTATAAGGTATTCAGGTACGTTATGCAGTAGCCAGCATCGAAACCGCTTTCGCTTCCAGCATACTTTCGCCCATTAGATATTGATCGGCTGCACGAGCCGCTTCACGGCCTTCTGAAATCGCCCAGACAACAAGCGACTGACCACGACGCATATCTCCCGCAGCAAATACGTTTGGGTTGCTAACAGTCTGATAATTATGGGTTTTAACATTACCCCGCTCGTCGCGTTCAAGGTTTAGATCTGTCAACAACCCTTCGTGTTGTGGGTGTAAAAAACCGGCCGCCAGCAGGGCCAGTTCGCATGGAACATCGCGCTCGGTGCCTGGTTTTTCCACCATCTGCATACGGCCATTTTCGGACTTCCACTCCAGATCAACCAGACGAAGTGCTTTCAGCTTACCATTTTCATCACCAATGAAGGCTTTCGTATTGATCGACCAGTGGCGTTCACAACCTTCTTCATGGCTGGTACTGGTGCGCAACATCATAGGCCAGTGTGGCCAGGGTGTACTATCGGCCCGCTCTTTCGGCGGCATCGGCATCAGTTCAATCTGCGTTACACTAGCCGCGCCATGCCGATTCGACGTGCCTACGCAGTCAGAACCAGTATCACCACCACCGATAACGACTACGTTTTTATCCGTTGCCAGCAGTTCCCCGTTATAGTAAGGAACGCCCCGATGGTCAATGGTTACCGAGCGACCAGCCACTCGCTTGTTCTGTTGGCTCAGGAATTCCATCGCCGGATAAACACCTGTCAGCTCGCGACCCGGAATCGGTAAATCACGCGGAACGGTTGATCCGCCAGTGAGCATCACCAGATTAAAGTCGGCCAGAAGATCTTTGGCTTTAATATCTACACCCACGTTCACGCCAGTGCGGAAGGTGATGCCTTCTGCCTCCATCACAGCAAGCCGGCGGTCGATTGTCCATTTCTCAAGCTTGAAATCAGGAATCCCGTAGCGAAGTAATCCGCCGATTTGGTCTGCGCGTTCAAAGACCGTAACCATATGGCCCGCCTTGTTTAGTTGGGCGGCAGCTGCTAAGCCAGCTGGTCCGGAACCGACGACAGCCACCGTTTTCCCTGTGCGCTTCATCGGAGGTACTGATTTCACATATCCCTTAGCAAACGCTACCTCGGCAATCGATTTCTCTACGAACTCGATGGCAACCGGTGGTTTGTTAATTCCCAACACGCAGGCCGACTCACAAGGAGCCGGACAAATACGCCCGGTAAACTCAGGAAAGTTGTTAGTCGACGACAGTATCTCCCAGGCATATTCCCAGTTCTGTTCATACACCGCATCGTTAAACTCAGGGATAATGTTTCCCAGCGGGCAACCGCTATGGCAAAAAGGCGTACCGCAGTCCATACAACGGGCGGCCTGTTTTTGGCTGTCAGCTTCCGAAAACGGTTGTTCAATTTCCTTATAATCGTGAAGCCGCGCAGTTACGTCCCGCTTTTTAGGCAGTTCGCGGGTAAATTCTAAAAATCCGGTAGGTTTTCCCATTTTACAATGAGTGAATTAGTGACGGTCCGACGAATCGGTAAATGATTGAATGCTTATAGCTCGTACTGAATCAACTTTGCTTAGTTCTGCGCAACATCAACGACAATATCCTGATAAACAACACTTTTGTCGCGGATCTGATCGCTGAGGGCAATGCCCCGACTGGCTAATGCCTGCTTGAAATCGTCGGGTAGCACTTTCACGAATTTAGCAATTTGCGTCTCCCAATCCTGAATCAGCGATAGGGCTACATTACTGGTTGTATGCTGGAAATGCTTCTCTACATACTGCCGAACAATCCCCTGATCTTCCTCATTCAAGGCTTCCAGGCTTACCATCTCGCGGTTGACTTTCGGCGCAAAGGTGCCATCGACGTCATAGACATACGCCACGCCACCTGACATGCCAGCCGCAAAGTTCTGACCAGTTTTGCCCAGGATAATTGCCAATCCACCGGTCATATATTCCAGGCCGTGATCACCGACGCCCTCTACCACAACTTTCGCCCCAGAGTTACGAACGCCGAATCGCTCACCAGCCATACCACGAATGTAGGCCTCTCCGGAGGTTGCCCCGTAAAACGACACGTTACCAACGATACTGTTTTCTTCAGGTTTGAAAGCGGCAGTGCGGTCTGGGTAAACGATCAGTTCGGCACCGCAAAGCCCTTTTCCGAAATAATCATTGGCATCACCTTCCAGTTCCAGCCGTACACCCGCCGTAGTGAAGGCACCAAAGCTTTGACCAGCCGTTCCACGCAACTTAACATGAATGGTATTGGTCGGTAGACCAGGGCCACCGTACGCTTTCGAAATTTCGTTCGACAGCATGGTGCCGATACTGCGGTTGATGTTCTGCACCGGGAATTCTCCGTAGACTGATTCGGCGCGCTGCAGAGCTGGCTGAGCTAGCTCAATCAATTGACGATCAAGGATATGATCGATTCCGTGATCCTGATCTTCCTGTTTATAAAGCGCCACATCGAGGCTGGCGGGCTCGCGGAAAAGAAGGCCCGTCAGATCGAGCGTTTTGTATTTCCAGTTCGTAATGTCAGCTCGCATGTGCAGCATCTGAACCTGACCGATCATTTCAGCAACCGTGCGGAATCCCAGTTCAGCCATAATCTCGCGAAGTTCCTGCGCCATAAAGGTGAACATGTTCACCACATGCTCCGGCTTACCCGTAAACATGGCCCGCAGCTCTTTGTTCTGCGTGGCCACCCCAACGGGACAGGTATTCAAATGACACTTACGCATCATGATACACCCCGCGGCAACCAGCGCTGCCGTGGCTACGCCGAACTCTTCAGCACCAAGCATGGCAGCAATGGCTAAATCGCGACCGGTGCGAATCTGGCCATCAGCCTGAACGGTTACCCGGCCACGGAGTTTGTTTTTCACCAGCGTCTGATGCGCTTCGGCCAAACCAAGTTCCCAGGGCAAACCAGCGTGCCGGATGCTCGAAAGCGGTGAGGCACCCGTTCCGCCATCATGGCCCGAAATCAGGATATGGTCGGCATGCGCTTTGGCAACACCGGCGGCAATAGTACCCACACCCGCTTCCGACACTAGTTTTACACTGATACGAGCCGCGCGGTTGGCATTTTTCAGGTCGAAAATCAGCTGGGCTAAATCTTCAATCGAATAAATATCGTGGTGAGGTGGTGGTGAAATCAGGCCAACACCAGGTGTGCTGTGCCGGGTACGTCCGATCCAGTCGTCTACCTTATGCCCCGGTAACTGACCACCTTCCCCTGGTTTAGCGCCCTGCGCCATTTTAATCTGCAACTCACGGGCGTTGGTCAGGTAATAGCTAGTCACACCGAAACGGCCTGAGGCGACCTGTTTGATAGCCGAATTCATGCTGTCGCCGTTTGCCAGAGGTGAGAAGCGCAACTCATCTTCACCACCCTCACCCGAGTTGCTTTTGCCACCAATACGGTTCATGGCAATCGCCAGCGTAGTGTGTGCCTCCCACGAAATAGACCCAAACGACATGGCACCCGTAGCAAACCGCTTGAAGATAGCCTCAACGGGTTCAACCTCATCAATGGGCACAGGAGTTGCTTTTTTGAAGGTCAGCAGGCCACGCAGCGTAAGCGCATTCTTTGTCTGATCGTCTATCAGATTACTGTATTTCTTAAACAGCTTGTAATCGTTCTTTTGCGTCGACTGCTGCAACAGGTGAATCGTATCCGGGTTGAAGATGTGCTTCTCACCACGCTGCTTCCATTGGTAAATACCGCCAACTTCGAGGCGACGGGCCGAAACAGACGGAACAGGTGGGAACGCCGTGTGATGACGTACCAGTACTTCGCGGGCAATTTCGGCCAGACCCATGCCGCCGATTCGCGATACGGTACCGGTGAAGTAGTGGTCAACTACCCATTTGTTCAAGCCAAGGCACTCGAAAATCATCGCTCCCTGGTACGACTGGAGCGTAGAAATCCCCATTTTTGAGAAGATCTTCAACAACTCCCCGTTGACGGCCTTGATGTAATTCTTGCTTAGCTTTTCGAAGTCATAATCAACCTGAAGCTGATTTTTCTCTTTTAGGCTGGCAATGGTTTCAAACGCCATGTATGGGTTCACCGCCGACGCACCGTAACCAATCAGGGTAGCTACGTGGTGGGTCTCCCAGACATCGCCCGCTTCAACCAGTATACCTACCTTACCGCGTAGCCCTTCCCGAATGAGGTAGTGGTGAACGGCTGATGTGGCTAGTAAAGATGGAATTGGCGCGTGATTGGAGTCAATGGCCCGGTCAGACAGGACGAGGATGGTGTACCCATCTTCAATGGCATCTTTGGCGTAGCGGCACACCCGGTCAATAGCCCGTTCGAGCGATTCACCTTTACCATCGGCCATGAACAGCGTATTGATCGTCTTGGCCTGGAAGTTCGGGCGATCAATAAACCGGAGCTTGTCAAATTCCTGCGTGGTCAAAACGGGCTGCTCCAGTTCTACCTGACGGCAATGCTCGGGCGATTCGGTCAGCAGGTTGCTGGTAGCTCCCACGAACGAGATCAGCGACATGATGGCCCGTTCCCGGATTGAGTCGATAGGCGGGTTGGTTACCTGGGCAAACAACTGCTTGAAGTAGTGGCTCAGGTGCTGACTTTGTTCTGATAGCACAGCCAGCGGCACGTCGGTGCCCATCGAACCCAGTGCTTCTTTGCCGGTCTCAACCATCGGGGCCAAAATCATACGGAGGTCTTCCGACGTAAAGCCGAAAGCCTGCTGAAGCTTAAGCAGCGATGTTTCGTTATACCGGCTGTAGGTACGTGCCG
This sequence comes from Fibrella forsythiae, assembly GCF_017353175.1. Taxonomy (GTDB): domain Bacteria; phylum Bacteroidota; class Bacteroidia; order Cytophagales; family Spirosomataceae; genus Fibrella; species Fibrella forsythiae. The sequence goes on from NZ_JAFMYW010000001.1 coordinate 449,840, forward strand.
GGGCCGTCAGATCAGCAATTCGGATTTTGTTTTCGTCGAGCCACTGCTGATAGGGTTGCGCTGAGCAAATGTTGCCTTTGATCTCCTCATCGGCAATAATCCGGCCCTCTTCCATATCGACCACGAACATTTTGCCGGGCTGCAAACGTCCTTTGCTCACCACTTTGCTCTGGTCGATATCGAGCACACCAGCTTCCGAGGCCATGATCACGACATCGTCATCAGTAACCCAGAAGCGAGATGGACGCAGCCCGTTCCGGTCGAGGGTTGCTCCAACTATCCGACCATCGGTAAAGGAAATCGAGGCCGGTCCATCCCAGGGCTCAATCAAGGCAGCATGGTATTCATAGAACGCCTTCCGAACGGGGTCCATGTGCGTGTTGCCGTCCCAGGCTTCGGGAATCAGCATCATCATCACATGTGGCAACGACCGACCGCTCATTACGAGCAGTTCGATGGCATTATCCAGGTTTGCGGAGTCAGACTGCCGATGATCACAGATAGGCAGGAGCATATCCATTTCCTCGGGCGTAAACTCACTCGATTCAAGCAGCGATTCGGCTGCTTTCATCCAGTTTACGTTACCCTTAACGGTGTTGATTTCCCCGTTATGAGCAATATAGCGGAATGGCTGAGCCAGTTTCCACGATGGGAACGTGTTGGTAGAGAACCGCGAGTGAACCACACCAAGGGCCGACACCACATCTTCGTGTTCCAGATCCGGGAAGTAGGGTTCGAGTTGCTCCGTGGTTAGCTGTCCTTTGTAGGTAATAGTCCGGCATGACAATGATGAAAAGTAGAAATCGCCAACGCCGGTGATTGTTTCGTTGATAATGCGCGTACTCGTGTTCCGAAGTACATACAGTTTACGCTCGAAATCGTCTGTTGTTATAACGGTGGCCGGCCGTTTGATGAAGACCTGCTCCATCTGTGGTTCACACGAACGCGATGTGGTGCCCAGATCGTTGTTATTGACTGGCACAACCCGGTAGCAGAGCAGTTCAAGGCCCAGCTTTTTCATCTTCCGGTTCAGTACGGCCCGGCACTCTTCGCGCAGCCATACATCTTTCGGGAAATAGACCATCCCCACACCATACGCACCAGCAGGAGGCAGATGGACGCCCAGTTTGCGGCATTCATCTACAAAGAATTCGTGCGGAATCTGAATCAGTAAACCAGCGCCATCACCCGAATTGCCTTCGGCTCCCACCGCGCCCCGGTGTTCCATCCGACGAAGCATAGACAGCGCGTCAGAAACAATGCGGTGCGATTTGCGGCCCTTAATGTGGGCAACGAATCCGATACCGCAATTGTCGTGCTCAAATTCGGAACGATATAAACCCGCTTGAGCAGGTTGATCTGTACCCAGGTCGACTTGGTCAGCCATGAACGAGATATAGGTTAGATGGCCGGTAGCCGACGAGCCGAATGGCGACTCAGTGGAACCGACGCTGAATTACGATGATTACAACGAGCGATTCTGGTAACGAATAAGCGTACGGAATGACGGAACGATTATTCGTAGATGTTTGTGATGAAAGCCACGCAATATACGCGTTGCTTTGTTTGGTAAAAAGGGGAAATGGCCAAATTTCGTTTGCAGAGAGCCGATTATATATTTAGTAATAAAAGTCCTGTAAAAATGACTATTTTGTAATAAGATCAGGTCTATTTGATCAACTTGTAAGTCCTGAGTGCGCTCTATAATTAACTCTAACGTACCCGAAAGCGCCTGATTGACCAACTAAAATACGGTTGTTCTATTGGGATCGTAGTTTGTTTGATCGGGTGTGTCGCTCATTGAAAAGTCGGATGACGAAACACGGTCTACCGCAAACCGGAGAATAGTACTGCCAGCCATGATCAGATCGTCGGGCTCCAGACAAATACCATCGTGGGCCTGTTTGTCTTCTTTCGATGCGTATAACTGAATGCTGGTAACTCCATTGATCAGTTGCCGGGTAAGACGGGTTCCGTGAACACTGCCCAGATCAGATACAATGTAGGAAGGTTGCTTGTTATGCATTCGGGAGTCGATCTGAAAATGCAGGCGGCTCATTTTTTTGTCATCAGTCAGAATCGGGTGATCGCTCAGATCAAAATCTGACTTGCGCCCAAACGTTTGAACACGGCCTTCACCGATCGTTAATCGCAAAATGCCGCCATCCATACCCTGTACTTCCAGATACGCTACCCGTTTCGTTGCCGAAACTGGCTCGTCGAGCAAAATGGTTGGCGTGCTGGACACGGGCGGTGGTGCAGCAGCCCCCGATGACTCACCCACCGGGGGCTGTGGGCGCGGTTCAGAAATACCCAGACAAACTACCGTACATTTAGGCTGTTTGCCTACCAGACAGTTAACCGACGCTTTCTGGTCGGCTTTCCAGGCAATATCGCTTTCCGTGTCGAACTGCTTCAGACAATCGGGGCAACTGAATTTATAGATAGCCATAAGGTGGGGAGTTAGATGGTCCAGATTGCACCACAACCAGCCAGACAGTGCCCCTGCTTCTGATTGACCGACCGCTGTAGAAGCATCCGGAAACTCGAATCACGGGTGAGCGGAAACGGAGTGCCGCATTTGGGACAGGCATACACCTGTGTCATCTGCGCTTCCAGTTCAGCCAGTTCCCGTTTTTTCCGGGCTGATCGTTCTGCTCCCAGCAATCTACCCAAGGCAAGGCCAATCAAGGGCACACCAACCGTAAGGTCTGATACCTGATCGGCCAGATTACGGTTTTCCAGCTGCTCTTTAAGAGCGATGTAGTCTTCCCAAATTCCTTCCAGTTCGGCAAACTCCCGCGTATAATCGTCCGGGTTACGCGAAAAAGCTTTTATTAACCGTCGATACGTCAGCACCTGATTACCGATACGTACCTGATCATCTGGTTGCAAGCGTCGCCTTACGATGCGAAAATCGTTGACATACGTGCCGTTTGAGCTATTATTGTCTTCCAGCCAATAGGTGTCGCCTTCCCTCGACGGATGCCTGACAACGCGGGCGTGAACTTCTGTGATAGACAAAGTGGGCACCACAATATGGTTTGCCTTGCCACGTCCAATAGTAATCGACTGTTTTGAAGCGGTTTCCGGGTTCATAACGGGCGAATCTGCTCTTACTTTCCTGCCTATAGACAACCAACGGTCAGACGATGTTCCGCCTGACCGTTGAAATTAACGACTAAATCTATAATCTAACCAATCTATTCGCCAAGATGATGTGGATCCATACCATCGTACTCACTGTGGGATGAATCGTGTTCAAACTGGTTGTGGTGGTCAATCGAATCAATCGTACTGCCTGCAATGCTTCCGTGATGTAAGGAATTGGCATCCTGAGTAGCAATCATTGGCTCCGGATAATTCGGGTCCAGTGGCGGATGGGCATCGGCGAGCGGCGTAACGTCATGTTCCGCAACAGCAGCCAGTGGCACAACGGTTATAGCCGGTACAGCCGCAACCGTGCGGTGTTCGGCTTCGGAGTCGGCCAGTTGCGGTTCAGCAACAGTCGGCGGGGTGTGTTGGCGCACTCCGCCCGATGGGTGTGCCAACCGGGATGGTGCTTCCGGCTCATCCACAGAAGCTGACTCTTTAGTGCCGGGCAGGGTGGCAATAAACGCGTCGCGCTCCGCTTTGCTGAGGCCAGCTTCCTCCTGCTGATAAAACGTATTATATAGCCCGGCATGCCAGTTAAAATGATGAGCCGGCCCCATCTGATGGCGGGCAGCCGCGAAGGCTTCATCAAACGTCAGTTCGTCGAGCCGGTCGAGTGGCCAGTTTAATTTATCCAGCTCAGTATCCACCGGCATTACCACCGGCAGAACGGGCAACGAGGCCTTGGCTTGAGCGTCGGCTGCCGCAGCAGCAGCTACCGACGATGCATCGTCGGTAGCTGCTGCTTCTCCAGAGTTATCATCGAGCAAACTAAGCCCGTAAGCGGCGGCACCCAGCACCACCGAACCACCTACTGCAGTAGCAACGGCCTTCTTATGATCGTTAGGCTCCTCAATCGTGTTGGCGTCGGGCGTAACTTCCGGATAATCCTGATAAGCGGGGTTATTTTCGTACATAGACAGTTGGCGTTTAGTAGATTCTAACGATGAACAAAGGCCGCATATGACTACCTCTGAGCTTATTGCACAAGTTAAGTAATCAAACCTATATACTAACGTGACTGAAGTGTAAAAGATTATGACTTCATCTGTTCAATTTGCGAATCAGGCCATAAACACCCTTTCATTTATCTATTGGTCAATAATTGCCTGTCAGCACTGGGTACGTTCGGGAATACGAGCCACCGGCGGGGTAATACGCCGATGGTTTTGTCTTTAACGGGCATACAACTTTATATAACGATGCACCGCACTCTGCTCACGGCTTCTTTGGCTCTCTCACTCTGCACATCCGCGTTGGCTCAAACTCCGACTAAAACTACGTCGGGCAACCCCGTTTTTCCCGGTTGGTACGCCGATCCGGAGGTCGCTATTTTCGGCAAACAGTACTGGATCTACCCCACCTTCTCGGCACCCTATAATAAGCAGGTGTTCATGGATGCGTTCTCCTCAACCGACCTGGTTACCTGGACTAAACATCCACATATTATTGACACAACGGCCGTAAAATGGGCAAAGCGCGCCATGTGGGCGCCATCGGTCATTGAGAAGGGCGGCAAATACTTTCTATTTTTCGGGGCAAACGACGTCCATGAAGGCGAGATTGGTGGTATTGGTGTGGCCGTAGGTGATAAGCCTGATGGTCCGTTCCGTGATTATCTGGGCAAGCCACTCATTGGTACGATTCAGAATGGAGCACAACCGATCGACCAGTTCGTTTTTCAGGATAAAGACGGGCAGTATTACATGATCTACGGCGGCTGGCGGCATTGCAACATCGTTCGGTTGAACGCTGATTTCCGCGGATTTACGCCATTCTCCGACGGTAAAACCTACCGCGAAATCACGCCCAAAGGCTATGTTGAAGGCCCGATGATGTTCATCCGAGACGGCAAGTATTACTTTATGTGGTCGGAAGGCGGCTGGACTGGCCCCGACTACTCCGTTGCCTACGCCGTTGCCGATTCGCCCTTTGGGCCGTTTGAACGGGTTGGAAAGATTCTCCAGCAAGACCCCAACGTAGCTACCGGAGCCGGCCACCACTCCATTTTGCGGGTTCCGGGCAAAAAGAAATCAGACCCGGAAGACTGGTATATCGTGTATCACCGCCGCCCCCTTACCGAAACCGATGGTAATCACCGCGAAACATGTATCGACAAGCTTGAGTTTGACGAGAAAGGCGCGATAAAACCCGTTCAGATTACGGTGGAAGGCGTTAAAGCGCGCCGCCTCTGAACCAACGTACCCAGGCACCAGTATACTCATTTGCCAACGTACCTGATTACTTTTTCTACCCCTATGAAACAGCTGCTAATACTAACCGGTCTGGTCCTTTCCGGATTCACCATGTCGCAGTCGGCCAATCCGCCGAGGTTTGTCAAGTATTTTGTTGCTGCTGAAAGCTACGAGTCGGCGGGGGTGGTGGATGTAGACGGAAATGGTACGCTGGACATTGTATCGGGCGATTTCTGGTATGAAAACGATGGCACCAAGCAGCCTACGTTCCGAAAACGGCATCTGATGGGACACCAGAAACGCGAAGATCAATATTACGACGACTTCTCGACGATTCCATTCGATGTCAACGCAGACGGTCGGGCAGACATCATCACGGGTGGCTGGTGGAGCGGTAAATTACGCTGGCTGGAAAACGTTTCTAAAGATGACTGGCCCATTCATGAGATCGCCAATGTTGGCAACGTGGAGACCACGCGTGCCTGGGACATTGATGGTGACGGCAAACCGGAAATATGCCCCAACAACCCCGGAAAGCCGCTTGTGTACCTAAAATACCAGACCGACCATACGTTTAAATCAATACCGGTTCATTCAACGCAAGGGCACGGCCTGGGCTTTGGCGACGTGAACGGCGACGGGCGCGGCGATTTCATCATTAGCGACGGCTGGTTGCAACAAGGGGGTGAACGAACTGCACCTACCTGGACCTACCACCCCGAATTCAAGCTGGGAACGGCCAGTGTTCCGGTGCTTGTGGTAGATGTTGATGGCGATAAAAGCAACGACCTCATTGTTGGACAGGGCCACGGCTACGGTCTGCACTGGTATAGCCAGGGAAAATCTGCCACCGGACGTACCTGGACCAGGCACAGTATCGACGAGAAAAACTCGCAGTACCACGTGATGGAGTGGGTTGATATCACCGGCGATGGAAAGCCGGAACTCCTGACAGGAAAACGGTATCGCGCACACAACGACAATGATCCGGGCTCAAACGACCCCGTTGGCCTGTACTATTTCACGGTTGAAAAAGGCATTTTTAAGAAGAATGTGATCAGCTACGGCACGGCTGGCGAAGGTAAAGGAACCGGCATTCAGTTCGCCACCGCCGACTTACGTGGCACCGGACGGACGGACATTGTGGTGGCCGGGAAAGATGGCCTGTACGTCTTTTTTAATGAAAAATAGCAGTTTAAAAGCCAAAACAAGCATAAACGTAAAAGTCGCTGAGAGAAGGCTCTCAGCGACTTTTACGTTTATGCTTATCGAATCAGGTTTATACGACTTCTTCAACGCGGCGCTCGTGGCCGGTTTCAAACTCAGCCGTAGCTTTCGTCGGACGCATTTTGATGATCTTCAGGCCCGACAGGACCTTGATCATTGGGTACGTTGGGTCAAACTCAAACCATTTTGCCCCGAAGTTGGCGGCGTTAGGCCGTTTGTGGTGATTGTTCTGGAACAGTTCGCCCATCATTACCACATCCAGAATCAGCGAATTCTTTGATTTGTCGTGGTTATCGAAGTTCGAATAACCGTATTTATGACCGCTCCAGTTAATGATCGCGCCGTGAACAGGTCCCATCACGAAGTGAACAGGCAGCAGGAAAAAGAACGCCCAGTGCATATCCAGATAGATAAATGCGAAGATGTAGAACAGGCTATAGGCAACGCCCCAGCCCGCCCGTGACACCCACGAATCTCCCAGTTTCTCGATCAGATTCCACTCCGGATAATTCCGGTCGAATTGGCGCTCGATGGCCTGTTTACGGTGCAAAACGGCGTTGTAAATGTTTTTGGTCTGCCACATCATCGTAAACACATTTTTGGTGTGATGCGGCGAGTGGGGGTCTTTGGGCGTGTCGCTAAACGCGTGGTGCATGCGGTGCAGCACAGCGTAGGCGCGCGGACTTAGGTACGATGATCCCTGCGATACGTACGTCAGGGCATAGAAAAAACGCTCCCAAAACTTACTCATCGAGAACATTTTATGCGCTGAGTAACGATGCAGAAAGAACGTTTGGCAGAACAGAGAGAGATACCAGTGCGCGGCAAAGGCGGCTACAACTATCACAGACTAATGTGTTTAGAGGTGTTAGACAACGAACAGAACAAAAATACAATTTTTCCGGGTTGCTATGCCTTATATACGAAAATTGGGGACATTTAGTTGGCTATTGTCGTGGCGTACTGTAATAAATTTGCTCCCATCCGCAAGGCCGATTGCCGAACCGACTCAGGATCATTGTACACCGCCTGATCTTCCCAGCCGTTGCCCAGGTCACATTCATAGCTGTAGAAACACACCAGCCGACCCTGATAAATTAACCCAAATCCCTGGGCCGCCTTTCCATCATGTTCGTGCACCTTAGGCAGCCCGTTCGGAAACTTGAATTTCTGGTTATAGATCGGGTGGGAGAACGGCAGCTCAACAAACGAAAGTTCCGGAAAAACGCGCTTCATCTCCCGACGAATAAATTTGTCAAGGCCGTAATTATCATCGATATGAAAAAATCCGCCCGACATCAGGTAGCGCCGCATATTCTGCACTTCAGCATCCGAAAACGACACATTGCCGTGGCCAGTCATATGTACGAACGGGTACGAAAACAGATCGGGACTGCCCACGTCGACGATATCCTCTTCCGGAAAGATGTTCATCCGGAGTTGCTGATTGGCGAATTTAATCAGGTTGGGCAAGGCCGTTTTGTTGGCGTACCAGTCACCACCGCCATTGTATTTTAGCTTGGCAATGCGGTAGGCGTAGGGTTGGGCCTGCAGGGTATTTATGAATAATGCACAATGCAAAATGCATAATAAGGCGAGTGCGAGAAGCTTCTTCATATATCGTTTTTCGGCTTTTCTGTCATTCCGACCGATCTGCCGGTGCGGTCAGGAGGAATCGTGGCGGCGGGCGGTTGAAATGACAAAGAATTTATTGATTCAAAAAATTCAGGGCCTGGCAGGCCGATAAGGCGGCAGTTTCGGTTCGTAATCGATTCGACCCTAAGGTTACCATTGTAAAGCCGGCCTGTGTGGCCTGCTGCAATTCAGATGCCGAAAAATCGCCTTCTGGCCCAATTAATACCGCGTATCGGCCCGATGGCTCAGCCGATCGGATCAGGGGTTCGGCAGGTACGTTCTCCGGCAGGTGGGCAATGAACCGCTGATTCTCACTCACCGATGGTATCAACTGCGCCAAGGGTACGGCTTCATCAAGTCTGGGCATCCAGGATTGAAGTGACTGTTTCATGGCTGCTACGGCAATTTTCTCGATGCGCTCCAGTTTCAGTACACGGCGCTCAGAATGCTGACCGATAAAAAAGCTGATCCGTTCAATGCCCAGTTCAACGGCCTTCTCCACAAACCACTCCATACGATCCAGGTTTTTGGTGGGGGCCACACAAATACGAACAGAGAACAGACGAGGTGGTGTAGACAGGATCGCGACCACCCGAAATGCGCACTGTTTGTCGGCTCTGGTAATAACGCAATCAAACCGGTTTCCGCGCCCATCCGTAACGGATATTGTGTCGCCAACACCCAGCCGAAGCGTACGGGTGGCGTGGCGGGAGTCTTCGTCGGTAAGCAGTCCGGCCGCATCGGCGGGGGTCAGTGCAGGCTGGTAAAAAAGGTGCATGTTTGGCAAATAGTACCCGTAAAAATAGTGAAACGCAGGCAAGCGCGGGTCACCTGTTTAAAAAGCCTGTAACTTCACTCCTTCAATTCTTCATCTATGCGCATAATACGATCCCTGCTCCTACTTACCGGGCTGCTGATAGCTCATTTTTCGCCAGCTCAATTCCGTTCCCGAGCCGTCAGATGGACTGCCGATGGTAATGCTACACTTTCCAGTGCCAAAAATGCGATCATCCGCACCGATGTTCGCACCGGTACCGAAACCGAGCTTGTGTCGGCAGCCGAACTTACGCCTACCGGGGGAAAAGCTCCTATCACCGTGGCTGATTTTGCCTTTAGCCGCGACTCGAGTACCGTTCTGATTTTCACAAACACAGCCCGCGTGTGGCGCTACAATACCCGCGGCGATTATTACGTGCTGACTCGCCCGAAACCAGGGACTTCAGGTACGTTGCGGCAGGTTGGGGCCAAACAACCCAGCCAGTCGATGCTGTACGCCAAACTTTCGCCCGACGGGAAACGGGTGGCGTATGTCAGCAAAAGCAATCTGTTCTCGGAAGAAATAGCCACCGGCAAAACCACGCAACTTACTAGCGACGGTACCCGCCAGCGTATCAACGGTACGTTTGACTGGGCATATGAAGAGGAATTCGGTTGCCGCGATGGTTTCCGCTGGAGCCCCGACAGCAAACAACTCCTTTACTGGCAGGTCGACGCCAGCAAAATCCGGGATTTTCTGATGATCGATAATACCGATTCGATCTACTCCTACACCATTCCGGTCGAGTATCCGAAAGTTGGTGAATCGCCCTCGCCTACCCGTCTTGGCGTTGTCTCGGCAACGGGTGGCACTACGAAGTGGCTGACCATACCCGGCGATGCAGCCCAGCACTATCTGGTCCGGGCCGAGTGGTTCCCGACGGCCAATCCAGCGGGTAACGAGCTGATTGTTCAGCAGTTAAATCGTAAACAAAACGAGAGCATCATCTACATTTGCCAACCCGCGAAGAACCTGGTTACGCCTATTTTCACGGAAACGGACAAAGCCTGGATCGACATCAAAGCCCGCTGGGACCGCGATGATCCGACCGGCTGGGAATGGACCAACGGGGGCAAATCATTCCTGTGGGTGTCGGAGAAAGATGGCTGGCGTCATATATACCTGTTCAGCCGCGATGGAAAAACACAGACACTGCTGACTCCGGGCAACTACGATATGGCCGAACTGGAACGCATCGACGAAGCCGGGGGATATGTCTACTTCACTGCCTCGCCCGATAACGCCACGCAGCGTTATCTGTACCGCGTGCCGCTGAACGGGTCAGGGAAACTTGAACGACTTTCGCCGGCTAACCAGGCGGGTACGCACGGGTACGATGTATCGCCGAACGGACAGGTTGCCTTGCACACCTTCACGAACTCGACCACACCACCAGGCCGTTCGTGGGTAAGACTGCCCGATCACTCACCCTTGCGGTCAGGTACGTCGCCGGGCAGACCAACACAGGCACGCGGGAAAAACATTCGCTTTTTCACCGTCACCACGACCGATAACGTGACGCTCGATGGCTGGATGGCCCTGCCGCCTGCTTTCGACAGTACCAAGCGTTATCCGATTGTTTTCCAGGTGTATGGCGAACCGGCTGCCGTAACCACAAACGATGTGTTTTCGGCCGGCAACAATGACCTGTTTGTGGGCGATATGCTCAAAGAAGGGTACATCTACGCTGCACTCGACAACCGGGGAACACCCGCTCTGAAAGGTGCCGCCTGGCGCAAAAGCATTTACCGGCAGATTGGCCGCATGAATATTCGTGATCAGGCGATGGGCGCCCGGGCGCTGTTCGCCCGCCACTCGTTTATCGACACCAGCCGTGTTGCCGTCTGGGGCTGGAGCGGCGGCGGCTCTACTACGTTGAATCTGCTGTTCCAGTATCCGGACATCTACCAAACCGGCATTGCCGTGGCCGCTGTAGCCAACCAACTGACCTACGATAATATTTATCAGGAGCGTTACATGGGCCTCCCTCAGGAAAACCGCGAGGATTTTGTGGCTGGCTCACCCATCTCGCACGTTAAGGGCCTGAAAGGAAACCTATTGTACATCCACGGAACGGGCGACGATAATGTGCACTACGCCAATGCCGAAATGCTGGTCAACGAACTGGTGAAGTACAACAAGATGTTCCAGTTCATGGCGTATCCGAACCGGTCGCACGGTATTTTTGAAGGGGCTGGTACACGCCAGCATTTAAGCACACTGTATACTGAGTTCTTAAAGAAAAACTGTCCGGCCGGTGGCCGGTAGGCAACGGGTGATGGGTAAATCGTAGCGGCTTAAACCAATACCAGTTCACATTGTACCGACGGGTTACTACGGGGTCAGGCACCTTTTAGTAGCCCGTTTTTTTTTAAGTGTTTTCCAAGACACATATGAGTAGAAGCGCGTTTAACATCAGCCATAATTCGTTAAACAAGGATCTTATCTATTAAGATAGTGAACTCATTATCAGACTATTGAAAAATATTTTTACTGACAAAAAATCCAAGCTATCAAGTTCTGCCGTAGGTCTTTCCGTCGATCGATCACACAGAGTTTCACACACAAATCAAGTAAATCAAATTACCAACATGAAGACGATTAAACTTCTTTTTTCGATGCTTGCCGTAGCCGCTATCAGCACGGGAGCTTTTGCCCAGGAGAAAACAGTAACAGTAGGTGGTGCCCCAATGTACCCATCGAAAAACATAGTTGAGAACGCAGTAAACTCAAAAGATCATACGACGCTGGTGGCTGCTGTTAAAGCGGCAGGATTGGTAGAGACCCTCTCGAGCCCTGGCCCGTTCACTGTGTTTGCCCCAACCAACAAAGCGTTTGATAAACTGCCAGCCGGTACGGTTGAAACGCTGGTGAAGCCAGAGAACAAAGCCACACTCACAAGCATCCTGACCTACCACGTGGTGTCGGGTAAAGTGAGCGCCATGGACCTCATGAACCAGATCAAACAGGGTGGCGGAAAAGCTACGCTGAAGACAGTGGCCGGTGGAACACTGACTGCCACACAGAAAGGCAAGAAAATCATGCTGACCGACGAAAAAGGTGGCATGGCAACCGTGACAATCGCCGATGTTAATCAGTCTAATGGCGTGATTCACGTAATCGATACCGTGTTGATGCCTAACTAGGCACACGGCTTACCACCTATGTAGATGTGCCCGGGCCCAATGGTCCGGGCTTTTTTGTGGCCGGTTAACCAAAAAAAGCCCCGCCATGTATGGCGGGGCTTCACAACAAAAAAGATTCAGAACTACACCATTGCTGGACGCAACACGGCGAAACGACGTTGTAACAGTGCGTAGCCCCCGAAAAGCAAACCGCTGAAGAACAGATCGCCAAGCAGCCCGTTCAGGAAAAACGACTGGTTATTATAGAAAGCCAGACCAGCCGTATAGCAGCCAAGCAGACCGCCAGCCGTTTGCGGGTAATACGAACTACCATACCAGACCGCAAAGTTGGTGATCAGGAAGAACAGGATCGAGGCTGCAACCGATCCTCCTACTACCCGGCCAACGGTTGGTTTAGTCAGGGCAACCACACCAATAAGCCAGGCGAGCGCCAGCGAGCCATACACAGCACCCATTGTGCCATGAAACCCGATTAGCCAGTCGCTGAGCAGCATGGCCAGGACGGGAACGATCAGCCCCAGCCATTTCTTCTCGAACAGGGCGCCGCCAAACAACGCCATGGCCATTACTGGTGTTGCGTTGGGCGGATGGGGTAAAAACCGCGAAACGGCAACAAGCAGAATAAGCGAAGCGGTGGTAGTCAGGCGAATATGAAGTGGTTTCATAAAAAGTGTAACGTTTATAGATCTACGTTCAGGCCCTGAAAAGGCTGTTTTGTTTAACGATTGATGTATGCTACTGTGTACGTTCCGTTCTGAACAGCCAGTTTCGAAACGGCTCCGTAGTCGAGATGGAGGCGGTAGGCGTTTTGCAAAGGTAACTCCAGGAATAAACACAGCAAAGCACGGATTACCCCACCATGGCTGACAATATATACTGTTTTAGGTGATTCGGCATTGGCTAGTGGCAGGACTTTCTCACGCCAGAACTCACTGACGCGATCAAAAACAGCACGAAATGAATCGCCATTGTGCGGAGCCTGATTCACGAAATCAACCATCCAGGCATCGAGTGCATCCCGGGGAATATCGCTCCAGGGCAGCATCTCCCAATCACCAAAGTGATATTCACGCAACCGATCGTCGAACCGTATGTATTCTTTTCGCGTCGGAGTCGTTAGGTCCTCTGCCAGGTGTCGGCATCGTGTCAGTGGGCTGGAAAATACCACATCAGGGGCCGTAGCAGGCAGATTAAGTAACAGCTTAGCTGCCTGCTCAGCATAGTTATCAGCCAATTTCACGTCAGTGCCACCATAGCAGACTGATTTGCCAACGGCAACTTCTGTATGTCGTATTAAGTAGATAGTCATCGTTAATGAACCAACTGGTCATACAGCCGGTCGAGGGTTTGTTGTGGATCAGCGCAAAGGCCGGGATGCACGGGTGAGGTCTGGACAATGGTGCTGCGCGTTGCTGTGAGCCAGCGAAACCGGGAAGCAACTGGCAACTGCCCGATTGGGCCGCCCGTTTTCCGACCGGTACATATTTGCTCGAAAGCGCCGAGTCTAGCCGCGATTTCGTCAGGGTCAGGTACGTTAGAGAACGCCGCTAACCGCTCAACGGGCAGCGTACACCGTGCTTTCAGAAAGCCCTGCGACGCACAGTACAACACCACGCCCACATTGATGAACTCTTCGCGCTCGACCCGCGGCACTACGCGGATGACAGCATACTCAAACAAGTGCATTTCTGACATCATTGGCGGCGGTAACGAATCGTTCAGACTCAGCAAGCCGGGTCGTTAAAAACTGGAAATAGATATTGCGCTGCTCTTCAGCGGTGGTTTCTGCGCCTTCCGTCATCAGCCAGTCGTCGGGAATAAGCGAAATAATTTCGCGGATACGATCGGCGGTCAGTAAAGCCCTGTATTCGGCATCAACGGTTGTCAGTTCCGACGCCTGTGGCAAGAGTACATGATCTTTCACTGAGGCAAACGGGCGGCGAGCCTGCTCTTCCCAGGGTTGTCCACTGTGGTGGAAATACAGTGCCGCCCCATGATCAATCAGCCATAACTCCTTGTGCCACATCAACATATTTGTATTCCGGGCCGTACGGTCCACGTTTGTTACGAAACAATCCAGCCACACGATCTGCGACGCAAGCCGAGGCTCAACGGTCGTAACCAGGGGATCGAACGTAATAGCGCCCGAGAGGTAATGCAGGGCCAGATTTAGCCCAGCGCTGGCTTTCAGCAGATCCTGGATTTCTTCATCGGGCTCTGTTCGGCCGAAGGCAGGATCCAGATTCGCGAATACCAGTTCGGGGATCCGCAGGCCGAGCGTTCTGGCCAGTTCACCGGCAATCAATTCGGCGATCAGTGCTTTGGTACCCTGCCCCGCTCCCCGAAATTTCAGCACGTACAAAAAATCGTCGTCGGCTTCAGCCAAAGCAGGCAGCGACCCACCCTCACGCAGTGGCGTAACGTACCTGGTTACATTGACTGTTCTAAGTTCCAGCATAGTGACATGTCATTCAGAGGTATTCGGTAGTTATTGAGTGGCATTGGGTAGCCAGTAATTCTCCTGGACTGTTTCCTCCAACAAATGCCGCCGCAGCAAATGGCCACTTAATGCCGTTTCTTATCAAAGGCTGACCCAAACCAGGGATACATATGACAGGTAAACGACGACCTCGGTTAGTTGTTGGGTGGCACCGAGGCAATCGCCGGTGTAGCCGCCGAGCCATTTGGTAAAGAAGCGCATTAATCGCCAACGCACCAGCCAGAGGGGTATCAGGAACGTCAGATAGACCCATAATCCACTCAGCGCGACCAGCCCCAGCAGTGGGGCCAGGCCAAAGAATGTAGCTATCCCCAATGGCAAACCCTTTATTCCGCCCTTGGCAATTGGCTTTGCCTTCGATTCTTCGTCCGCTCGGGCGTAAGGCATGCTGGCAATAAGCGTGGTGGCAACCCATCGACTGAGGCTATGTGCCGAGATGTATTTCAACGCCAGTTTCCAGCCGAAGGGTTCGCCGGGTAGCAGTTTCATCAGCGCGAAAAACTTAATGGCAAGCAACAGCCCCAGCCCAACAACCCCATACGTACCCAGCCGACTATCTTTCATGATAGTCAGAATCTGCGTTTTCGTCCAGCCACCGCCGAATCCATCGCAGACATCACCGAAACCATCTTCGTGGAAAGCTCCGGTTGCCCAGATCGTAGAAACCATACTCAGCAGCACGGCCAGCTCAGGCGGAAACAAGATGCTGCCAACCCAGTATGTACCAACCCCGATGCCACCGATGATCCAGCCGATCAGCGGGAAGAAGAGCGTTGATCGGTTCAGCAAATCAGCTGAGTGGTCAATGTCTTTCGGCACCGGCAGCCGGGTATAAAACATCAAAGCGGTGAAGAACAGGGTGCGCATAGGTTGTAAACAGTTTCAGGTACCAGTTATCAATGAACATGCATTAGCACTGCCAGGTACGTTTTCCTACAGCGCTGATGCTTATTCATTGATAACTGGTAACTAATTGTGTACTCACGCCTGCGCTTTCGAACGACGCCATGTCTGTCAGCATTGTCACGGCCGCCTGAACGAGTGGATAGGCCAACGCGCAGCCGGTTCCTTCGCCCAGCCGCAAGCCCAAACTCAGTAACGGTTGCGCATCGAGTTGATCCAGCATGAGCCGGTGACCAGCTTCCTCCGACTGGTGGGTGAACACACAATAATCAGACACGGCGGGGTCGAGTGCACGGGCAACGAGCAAGGCAGCGGTAACGATGAAGCCGTCGATAAGAATAACCATGCCGTTTTCAGCGGCGCACAGGATTCCACCCACGACTGCTGCAATCTCAAAACCACCCATCGCCGATAAAATCGCCATCGGATCGGTCAGGTGCGCGTAGGTATCGGCCACTTCGGTCAACACCGCGAGTTTGTGTATCAATTGGTCGTCAGTCAATCCAGTTCCGCGACCAACGCACTGATTCAGAGGCACTTTGAGCAGGCGATGCATGAGTAAGGCCGCCGACGAACTGTTACCGATGCCCATCTCGCCAAAGCCAACGATGTTGCAATCGCGATGACGTACGCCGTCAACCAGCAACCGGCCGGCATCCATGGCGGCTTCGGTATCATCGGCACTCATGGCGGGCTGATACCGCATGTTGTGCGTACCGGGCTGCACCTTGAACTTTACAAATTCCGGTGTGTTGGCCTCAAACGTACCCCGAACGCCCACATCGCAGACAACAAGCCGAAGACCACTCTGACGGGTAAACGCGTTAATTGCCGCCCCACCCGCAATGAAGTTGATCACCATCTGATAGGTAACTTCGGCCGGGTAGGCACTGACACCGTCGGCGGCAATGCCATGATCACCGGCAAACACCAGGATGTGCGGATTCGTCAGCCTCGGGTTTGTGCTTTGCTGAATCAGGCCAATTTGCAGGGCCAGAGTTTCAAGCTGCCCAAGTGCACCCAGTGGTTTTGTTTTCTGGTCGATGAGCTGTTGTAGGCGGGGTTCCAGCGAACGGTCGAGTAGTAAAGCAGGCATGTTGATGGATAAGAAATCGAAACCGCAAAGGTGCGAATCCGTTTTCATTGTTTATGACACATTACCATGGAAAAGCTAATCGATGTTGATTGGGACAAGATGTTCATCCCGTCCAGTTCCATCCTGGAGATATTGATTCGGGGTTCGTTGACCTACTGGGTTGTTTTCCTATACATGCGCTTCGTGCGGCGGAGTAGCGGGCAGCTAAACATCACCGACATCCTCCTGATTACGCTCATATCCGATGCGTCACAGAATGCCATGGCCGGCACGTATGAGTCAGTCACTGAAGGAGCCGCACTGGTAGGTACGTTAGTTGGCTGGGATTACCTGATCAACTGGCTGGGTTTCCGCTCGGCCTTTTTCGGCCGCCTTGGCAACCCGGAGCCCACGCTTTTGGTAAAAAATGGTGTTATTCAGAAGCAAAACCTCAAACGGGAATTGATCACCGAGGATGAATTAATCAGCCTACTCCGCCAGCAAGGCATCGAAGACGTTGCCGACGTGAAGCAATGCTATCTGGAAGGCAGCGGCTCACTGAGTGTCATTCAGAAAAAATAGCCCTTACTACTTACCCGTTACGGCCCTGCAATCCACCAGTATGGATCGCTACTACGGTTGCTCCCTCAGAGAAATACCCCTGACAAGCTAGTGTATAGAGCGCAAACAGCAGTTTTCCCGTATAGACATGGTCGAGCAGCACACCTGTTTTACGCTCAAAATCGAGCATGAACTGGCGAAGGGCGGGCGTAGTTCGGGCATAGCCCCCCTGATGAAAATCGGTTCTGATCGAAACGTTTGGCGGCAATTGCTCAGGTAAGCCGGCAAAATAAGCGTTTCGGCCGTCCGGTACTTTCAACGCCGACATACCAAGCACATGTACCGATTCGGGAGCCGACAGCAGCAAGCCTGCCAACGTGCCGCCTGTACCCACGGCGCAGGCCACCGTGTCGGGCCACCGATCCAGCTGGTTGCGAAGTTCAGGCATGATTTCGGCTGCGCCGCGAATGGCCAGGTCATTTGTACCGCCTTCAGGCAATCTATAACAGGGGCCATAACGTACCTGAAGCTCCTGCTGGAAATCAGCCTCTTCAGCGCGCAGGTACGTTGCCCTATCAACGAAATGAAGCACCATTCCCTGTTCCCGGCAGAATGTCAGTGTGGGGTTGAGCGGCTTTTTCGCCAGCTCGTCACCGCGCACAATGCCAATCGTTTTGAAGCCAAAAACCCTTCCTGCTGCCGCCGTAGCGTATAAATGATTGGAGTAAGCTCCTCCAAAAGTTAGTAACGTAGTGTACCCTAACCTCTCGGCCTCGATCAGATTATACTTTAGTTTCCGCCATTTATTGCCCGACACCAGCGGGTGCAGCAGATCATCCCGTTTCAAATAAAGGTGAATGGGCACTGGCTCAGAAAAAGGGTCTGGCAGGAACTGTAGGGGCGACTGGCCGACAATCTGGTCAAGATGAGCCACTAAATCGGCCATGGTGTGTAATTTTGGATAAATTATGGTTAAGGGCCGGGGCAGTTCGCCTTTGTCATTGACCACTTAGCACTATGATCGATCAAGATACCCAACCCGACGAACTGGAGGAAGATGACCTGTTTGAACATCACAGAATCGTCGTCGATGCGGGTCAGGCCATGCTTCGGATCGACCGGTTTTTAGATACGAAATTAGCCAATACTTCCCGCACAAAGCTACAGGCCGCCATTGATGCGGGCAGCGTAAAAGTAAATGGCCAGGCTGTCAAGGCCAGTTATAAAGTAAAGCCCGTTGATCTGATAACGGTCTCGCTCCCCCACCCGATCCGCGACACCACCATTATTCCGCAGAATATCCCGATCGACATTGTGTTCGAAGACGACGAACTGATGGTGGTGAATAAACCGGCTGGCATGGTGGTTCACCCCGCCCACGGCAATTGGGACGGCACGCTGGTGAACGCACTGGTATATTATCTTCAGAACCTGCCAACCACCCGCAACGGCGAGGGACGGCCCGGGTTGGTTCATCGCATCGACAAAGACACATCGGGGTTGATGGTGATTGCCAAAACGGAATTTGCCATGAGCCATCTGGCCCGGCAGTTTTTCGAGCACACCATCGAACGTACCTACAACGCTCTGGTATGGGGTGCTCCCGACCCCGCCGACGGTATGATTACGGGCTACATTGGCCGGTCGGCCAGTGACCGGAAAGTGATGACAGTGTATGACGATGAGACCAAAGGCAAATGGTCGGTATCGCACTACAAAACACTGGAAGCCCTGAACTACGTGTCGCTGGTGCAGTGCAATCTTGAAACAGGACGTACCCATCAGATTCGCGCGCATTTTCGGCATATTGGCCACCCTTTATTCAACGACGCAACCTACGGCGGCGATAAGATTCTGCGCGGTAACCCAAACGGAAGCTTTAAAGCGTTCGTCGACAATACCTTTGCCCTGCTGCCCCGCCAGGCACTCCATGCCCGTTCACTTGGGTTCGAGCACCCACGTACCCAGGAATGGTATCAATTTGACTCACCCCTACCCACTGATTTTCAGGCCGCACTAGACAAGTGGCGCAACAAAGTATGATTACGATCCGCACCGGCGTAGAAGCCGACATTCCCCAGGTTCATGACCTGATTGTAGAACTGGCTGTGTATGAAGAGGCCGCCGACCAGATGACCAACACGGTCGAGCAGCTTCGGGAAGACGGCTTCGGGCCCAATCCGCTGTTCCATTTTATGGTGGCTGAAGATGAGGTTACGAAGAAACTTGTTGGCATCTCGCTTTATTATTTCCGCTACTCGACCTGGAAAGGGAAACGCCTTTATCTGGAAGACATCATCATTACCGAAAGCCATCGTGGACAAGGACTCGGCAAAGAATTGCTCGACGCCACGATTGCCAAAGCCCACGAATTAAACTGCACCGGCATGATGTGGCAGGTGCTCGACTGGAACGAACCCGCCATCGGTTTCTACAAACAGTTCGGCACCCGCTTCGACGACGGCTGGACAAACTGCCACCTCGATTTTTAAAGGGGATAGTGGACTATTTTACAGTGTAGATTGCAAAAAAAGGCTTCGCGCTTGTGGCCCCTCGACAGGCTCAGGGTGACAACCCCACTCAGGTGCATCATGAACATCTAGGTATGTATTGTCTCCCTGAGCCTGTCGAAAGGCCACAAGCGCGAAGCTTTTTGCAATGTATCAGCAACCTACTTTCTCAAAAACGCCACGACTTTCCTGGCGAAGTCGGCAGTTCCCATCGTTGAGTTGTGCGTTCCCGGAACGGTGGCGAGTGTAGCATTCGGAAGGACCTTAGCCAGATCAGCGGCTTTGCCATTGTCTTCATCCTGATCGCCCGAAATAACCAGAACCGGCTGTTTAATCCGCTTCAACTCACTCGGCAACGTCACCGGCTGAAACTGCTGCATGTATTTCAACGCCGTCGTATCGGCTCCGGATTTAACCGCGTAATCAACAGCCGGTTGCAGATCGGGATGGCTACCGGGGCGGGCCAACGCTTCATAAAAATGACGGCGACGAATCCAGTTCGGGTCAGAGAAATCCAGCCCCATGCCGCCCAGCACCGCACGACGTACCTGTTTGGCGGGCGCAATGGCCAGCAGCTTCGCCGCAACGATTGACCCGCGCGAATAACCAATCACGTCATACTGCGACAAGCCAAGGTGCTTCATGAGGGCTATCACATCATACGCTTCGATATCGTTCTCATAAGCCGACGCTTTGTGTGGCTTGTCAGATCGGCCGTTTCCCCGCAGATCGAGCGTAACAACGGTATGGCCAGAGTCGGCCAGCATCATGCGGAGGGCTGTACGTTTCCAGGATTCACCGTTACCAATAAACCCGTGAATGAGTACCACCGCAGGCCCGTTCCCGATTTTGTCGTAATGGATCTTCACCCCGTCAGCCGTTGTGAAGAGCGGTTCACGATCTGCCTGTGCTAACGACACTGAGGCAGTTAAACAGCATATGAGTACCAGATATACAGATTTCATGGGCGTTTGATGTAGCACCGAAGCTCCAGCTTCGGAAGTTAAAAACGTTGCGGATCAGACCACTACCAAAGCGGAAGCTTCGGTGCTGGTTCTTGTTTACTCAAGGCCCTGAACGCGCACATTTACTTTACCATTGGCATGAACCACGGCCACCATGGCTGTTGGCGTCAGATACACCTGATCCGGGCTTACCTGATCGATCTTGCCCGATAGCATGACGCCTTTCGCCAGCGGGTAATTCGCCATTCGTTCCTGAATAGACTGTCGAATGGCATCGATCTGATCGCCGACGGGGAAAGTCAGGTTTTTTTCGAGGGTCTTGGCCAACGTGCTCTTCAGCAGCCAGCTTGCTGCCTTTTGAAGCAGGTTTCTGGTTTCCAGGTCGTACGTCAGATTTCTCAGCGTCACCGACCGGGTCTGCGCATCGTAATAGGGTTGACCGCGCAGGTAAATATCGCCGGAAACACTGCCGGAAATGCCCGCCTTGATGATCAGGTTCTCATTTTGTCCGTACAGATCCAGATCAGTAATGGTAATGGAATATGTGCTGAAATTGAACGATTTACCAATCAGCTGCTTTTTGGCCAGGTCTGCCACTTCCGGGTACGTTGCCTCGCTGATGATTCCCACCCGAAAGTCATCATTGACGGTTGGCACCACAGTCAGATCGGGCAGATCGGTGGCAGCCCGAACGGTAGGTTTTGCCCCCACGGTCGTTAGCGTATGCCCCTCCAGGCCAATAGTGGCCCTTAATTCGCCTTGCTCGAAGCGCAGCGGTGTGATCAGAACCCGACGCGGCACCACCGTCAACCAGGTCCGAAACTCGTCGGATACGTTGTATGGCTCACGGATCAGATTCCAGGCGCGCAGCACCGGGGTGCGCAGGTCGATCTTTTCACGTACCTGCTTGTCAAGGGTTTGTGTTACCGTGCCCAGGTTGCTGTTGATCGCCTTGCTGACCAGCCCGGTGATAGGTATATCGAAACCGACCAGCCGAATAGTGGGTTTGGTCACATACTCAAACCCTTCGGCAGTTGTTTTGGTGCTGACAGTCCAGTCTCTATCAATTGAAAACCGGGTGGCGAACCGCAGGTCGATCTCGAAGGTTGTTTCGCCCGATTGCATAAAACCAAGCACTTTCTTGCCCGCTTTCGCCCATATTTTCAGGGGCACGCTGAAGTAAAACAGGCTGTCGCCCTGCACCACACCGGCCTTTACACCAATCGGAGCGCGCTTCCAGACCTTGGTCATGAATGGCGTTCCTCCCCCATCGTCGTCGAATGAGTTGTCTTCGTAAATGAGCCCGCTAACCTGCGCGTTGATCTGGCGCTCTACATCGGCCAGCGCAATGGCAACCGGTATATTGACAGTTGAAATCAGGGCATCGGTGCGTACATCCATACTCGAATTCTGGTAAGCCGCCTTAGGAGCGGTGGGATTCAGGCGATTGGTCTGGCCGGATTGACAGGCAGTTAACACTAACACGCTGTATACTGCACTCACTAAAAGCAGTTGGCAGCTGGCAGAAACAGTACCTAGTAATGTACAGGTCTGCCTGCGATTGGGGCAATT
This sequence comes from Fibrella forsythiae, assembly GCF_017353175.1. Classification (GTDB taxonomy): domain Bacteria; phylum Bacteroidota; class Bacteroidia; order Cytophagales; family Spirosomataceae; genus Fibrella; species Fibrella forsythiae. The sequence continues at coordinate 472,099 of NZ_JAFMYW010000001.1, forward strand.
AAGCTTTTTATAGGTGCTGCCAACTGTGACGGCAATTTGCCAACTACTTAAATGTAACTTTCGTGGCACCGTAGCCAAATTTTTGCTTTTGGGCATCTTCAAAAAAACGAACGTTGGGATGGCGACTCAGGTGACGGTGAAGTTCCTGCCGGAGTTTACCCGTTCCCACACCGTGAATAAACGTAATTTCAGGCATCCCGCTGGCAATCGCATTCTCTAAATTTTTCTCGAACGCCCGCAATTGCACGTCAACCAGATCGCCCGGTGATTTTCCGGTTTGGCCACCCGGCATCAATTTTTCAATGTGCAGGTCAACCACCGCCTCCGGTTTAGCAACGGTCACCGTTCCTTCGTCTGATTTCGACTCCAACAGGGCCGATTTAATTGAGTCGGCCTGCGGGCTCATCGAGGCATTGCTGCCCTCGTCGTCAAGTTGAAACAGGTGGCCCGGCTGATTGACGACAGGTACGTTCTGCTTACTCTTAAAGAACGACTGCGCCCGTGGTTTCAGACGTTTCACCAGCGGAACGCGGGCTGGCTGGCCCACTCCGGGGCGGAAATACAGCGCCTGAAACAACAGGGTAGGCCATTGCTCGAACCGCTCCATCACGTACATCTCATTAAGCTTACTGTGCGTTTTGGCCTTTAGCGTGGCACTTTGCAGACCCCGCGTCTTATTATCCCGTTCTTCGGTTACTGTCAGCAGAATATCCCAATCGGTGTTGTTAACGATATGGAGCGCCACGTCCCGGTCGTTCTGAGGCACATACGCCAGATACAACCCTACATTCGATAAAATCTGCCCGGCCGACGTACCCAGCGGAGTGGCCGTCCGTTGCGGAGCAAGCGAGTCGCGTACGTCAGCAGCCTGCCCCGATGGTTTGAACCGTTCCGCTTCCATCGGCGACACAACCACCAGTTCTGACTGCATCACCGGAATTCTGAACCCATCTTCAATCTCAATTTCAACGCGGTTACCCGATAAAAAACGGACAATTACACCCTGCTCTTTTGCCCGGATCATCCGAACCTTATCACCAATGTTCATAGTTTATTATCTTGTTTTCCGACGATGCTCCCAGCCGGAATCTTCAACTCATTTAATGGCCAACCTCAGCCCCACCGTGACGTTTCGGCGGGGGGCGGCGTTGTAATAACGGTTTCCAACCGCATTAAGGTCATAACCGAGGCTGTATGTCTGATCGAGCAGGTTATCGCCACCTACATACAGATCAGCGGCCAAATGCTTACCGATGCTTCGCCGGTAGCCTACCGTTGCCTGTAACAGACGCGTCGGATCGGCCATGACCGTGTTGGCATCGTTTAGCGCAAAAGGCGGCAGGAACTGAAACGTCAGGTGCGCATACACTCCATTGGAATGGGTGTAGTCAATTCCCCAGACGCCTGTGAAAGGTGCCACACCCGGCACTTTGTTTCCAGACAGGTCTACGGCAAGCTGCTGGTAGTTCAGGTACTTGTAATTGGCCAGGGTCAGGCTTTGCCAGATATTCAGACTGGCCCCCTTTCCGGCATTGGATGGACGAAGAACGTCGTAGCGGAGCGACGTTTCCAGCCCCGTTTGCTGTGTATTACCCGCATTGACAAAGTACTCCGCCCCGTTCTCCTGCGAGCGACGCACAATCGTTTCGTGTAACTGAAGTGAATAACCAACTACATCAAACTGAAACCGGTCACCCAGCCTTCCCCGAACGCCCAATTCGGTCTGGACGCCACGCTCCGGATTCAAAGCGGCATTGAAGAACCCCGCCGATGACAGAATTTCCTGACCCGTGGGCGTTGAATAGCCATTACTGAAATTAACGAAAACCGACGCATTCTGACCCAACGTTTTCAGAGCGGATGCCCGAAACAGCCACGCCGGATCGAAGGTGCGTTGTTGTGGGCCAGGGCCGGGTTTACCGGCAATAGAATAGCGGGTAAAATTGTAGCCCGACGTATTCCGACTGACTCCAACGGTCAACAGAACCCCCAGGGGCACCACGTTCAGTTCCTCCTGAACGAACAGGTTCCACTGTTTCGAACGAAGCTCATCATCCGTTTGTAACGTATCAGGTTGCCCGCGTTTATTACCGAAATTGCGCGACCCCGTCCAGTTTGTTTGCCACTCACCACCAAAAACCAGCGCCATCGGCACAGCGCTCTGGGTAGTCGTTTGCGTGAATCGCGTTACCGACCGTACCCCGATACCCTGATCGGCACGGCGTTCGTAGTTGGTTATGAACGGGTTGTTGAACTCCGTCGATGAGCCATATACTACATTGGTTGTCTGCCAGCGGCTATTCCAGGCCATCGTATGCGATAGCCCCGAATAACCCAATTTCTGGTAGATGCCTGCACCCTGCGCGGCGCTGCCTGGTAACGTAGCCGTAGCCGGACGCGACGCTTGCGGGTTCGCCCGGTACTGCGCCTGCGTCAGTCCTCCGGGTGTTTGATAGGCCAGGTCAGAATAGATAAACAGGGCCGTCAGCGTCTGCTTTTCATCCGGCCTGAACGTACCTGTAAACGCAACATTATCGCGCGACATGCCGCTCTGATCACGATAACCATTCGACTGTAAATGGTTTATGCTCAATGCAATAGCCGACCGATCGGTGGCGGTCTGAGCCAGCACTCCATACCCGATCTGACCGTAGCTACCGCCAAGTGCGTTTACATCAACGCGGTTCGTACCGGGTAGTACGGCGGGTCCACTTAGCAGAACTGTCCCGCCCGTATTGGCCCCGTACAGGCTGCCTGACGGCCCTTTGATCACTTCTACCCGCCCCAACATCCGAACATCGAGCGCATTCAGCGGCGTGTTTCCGGCGGCGTCGGTCAGGGGCATATCCTGGTAGTACACCTTTACGTTGCGCACCCCAAACGGCGACCGAATCAGACTTCCCCGGATCGAAAGGCGATAGCTACCAGGCGAACGCTCGTCCATCCGCACGCCCGGCAGCGTATTCATGGCCGACACTAATGTTGGTGTGGCAAACCGTTGCACCAGATCACGACGAGACAGCAGACCAACCGAGGCGGCCGTAGTAAGCACCGAGCGGTTACTTTCGTAAGCCCGCACCACCACCTCGTTGAGTGAGCGCGCCGTTAAGGTATCGGTAGTAGCCGAAATCAAACTGTCGGGCGACTGTGCCAGCATGGAGATAGTCGTTAACAGCAAAAGCGGGCAGAAAATAAACTCTGGTCTCATAGATTGACAAATGTATGACTCCCCTACCTAAGCAGCCTTCGCTCATTCCTAATTAGTACAGAAATGTTTGCAGTTACTCCCGGCAGGGTGTTTGACTCGTTCACGTTTGCATTTATGAGTTGAGCGAAACAGCTAGCTACTGCTATAACTATATCCAGGTAAAAAGAAGCACAATTGTTACTAATATTATCATTTGTGATACTTGTTGGCCGATTAACTGGTCACTAGCCGATCTGTTGTCTGGCGGACTACGCCCATTTACTTCATCCAGATTTAACGTTGATAAAAGCACAATTTTCAGGCATAAATCATCCAAAATGGAGCGTTTAACGCCTTTTAAGTGTTTTTTATGTGATGGAAGATGTGATCGAGAATCGTGTGGAAAGTGCGCCAAAAACCGATCTGCGGTCGGCGCGGGTATGGATGCCCAAGCGGGTTTTGTTTACGCCCGATGCGTTGAATGAGCCCTTTGGGCAACAGATTTATGACCGTGTTTCGTCACTGAACCTCCCGATCGAGGTAATGAAAAATAACCGGCTTACGGGCCTGCGCGGAACTGACGAACGCGAAACATACCGGATAGCCAAGAATACGCTGGCAGTGGTTAATGCGCCCCCGTCGGCCATGCGCCTGCAACCCATTCCCCCCTCGGCCGACTGGCAGATGAACCTGGCCGAAGGCTGCCCTGCCCATTGCCACTATTGCTATCTGGCCGGTAGTTTACAGGGTCCGCCTGTGGTGCGGGTTTATGCTAACCTGCCTTCCATGCTGGCTCATACGGCTACGTACGAAGGAACCTATCCACCCAATAAAAGCTGGCAGGAATCTGACAGCAGCCGCCCAACTACCTTTGAGGTAAGCTGTTATACCGACGTATTGGGCATTGAACACCTGACTGGCAGCCTTGCAGAGTGCATCCGGTATTATGGTTCACGGGAAAAAGGTCAGCTACGGTTTGTGACCAAATACGATCAGGTTGATAGCCTGATTGACTTGCCCCATAATGGGCAAACGCGGGCCCGGTTCAGCCTCAATGCCGAGCCTGTTGCCCGAAAACTGGAAGGTGGCACCGCATCGATCGAAGCGCGTTTGCAGGCGTTGCGCAAACTGGCGTTACCGCGTGAAAAAGGCGGAGGAGGATATCCGGTTGGTGTAGTGCTGGCCCCGATCATGCCTATTCCGAACTGGCGGGAAGAGTACACGTCGCTGCTTGACCGAATTTATGCTGCGCTCGATTATGGTATAAATGCGAACGTACTCGATTTGAACGTCGAGTTCATTAGCCATCGATTTACACCCGGTTCGAAAGATGTGCTCATGCAATGGTATCCGAACACGTCGCTCGATATGGACGAAGCTGGCCGCTCGCAGAAACGAAACAAGTTTGGGGGTACTAAGTACGTATATCAACCCACCGACATGCAGGAATTGAAACGGTTCTTCTACGACGAATGGGCGAAGCGTTTCCCCGCGGCGCCTATTCTTTACTGGACGTAAATTGGGGCTGTAGTGGTTAACTGGTGGACTAGTTGATTGGTTGGCTGGCTTTACGAAGTGTATAACCTCTTATCCAGTTAACCAATCAACTAGTCCACCAGTTAACCAATGAACCAACCTCAGAACACGTAATTCCGTGAGCGGAACTGGATGGTAACTCCTGCAGAGATGATGGCCATACTCAGTTTTTTCTGGCTGTTCATGGTGGTCTGTTTCGAGATATTCCCCAGTTGCGATTCTACAGGTACGTCGTTAAAGGCAAATGCAGCCGAGCTATAGTCGCCATTTATGTGAAGCGCGATAGCCGGTGTTATACGGTAGCGGGCAGTTAGGCCAATACCTGCTGAAATTGCTTTCGACTCCTGATTATCGGTGCGAATCATGGTGCTTACCTGGTTTACCTGTCCCTGAACGCAGGTTTCGGGGCAAGTAGCCCAGATTTGGCCGGCCATTGCCCGTATGTCAAGCGAGACACGGCCAACTGGTATGGTTACGTACGGCCCCAGCATGATACTCCGGGTCTGCCACTGCCCCGCCCGACCAACCGCTGCCGTAGCTGTTAGTTTGTCGCCCGGAGACTGTACAAACTGACTCACCAGCGCATTTGGGTCAATTCCATTGTAAGTTTGCTCATAGCGAGCCATCAGACCAAGTGGCCCGGCCATCCTATAACCGCCTGAAAAACTCATCGACTGGCCTCGAATGGCCATACCGCTACTCGCTTCGCTGGTGCGTTGCGCAAACGTACCCATGGGCTGGCTGATGCCCGCCGAAATAGAAATAAATCCGTTCTTTTGGAGCGTATTGTAAATAAAGGCCTTTTGCGCCATCCCGACCGAGGCAGTAAGCGTCAGCAGGAAAAGTAGTAAAGTCCGTTTCATAGGGAGAGCAGTCGTTATCAAGACAATAGTTGGTTACTAGGCCCTCTAACAAATGCGATGCCAGAATTATAAAACCGGTCCGGTTTTGGATATATGCCACTACAAAATATTGGTAACATACTTATCAGAATAGCTGATAATCAGGCATCTGACAACTCTTTTTTTTCTTCGGGGCTATTTCAGGCATACCGATATAATACGATCTGGGGCTACCAACGGCCCGATTCAAACCTGTTTTTTACGGCCATCAGCCTCTTCACGCTTCAGCGTTTACGACCGTTTTTAACGCCTGGTGAGCAGGTAACTTCTGATCATATTATCGCTCGTGGCCTGCCAGCGTATGCTCGGTTTCGGAACAAGGACCACCTGGCTACGTATAACTTTTACGCTACTAATCCGACTGCACATTTCCCGCATGGTCGGTTCATGCACCGATTCAGGCATTTTCAGCTTCCCGATGATATCGACGACACGGCAATGGTTTACCTGACCACGCAGCCATCGGCCGAAGACCTCATTTTTTTGAGCGGGAAACTGGCAATGCATGCCAATCGGACCCGGCTAACCGTGCAGAACACGTTTCCGGAGTACCGTGACTTGCGCGCTTACTCAACCTGGTTTGGTTTGAACATGCCTATTGAGTTTGACGCCTGTGCCATGGCCAATATGCTGTACGTTGTGTTTGAGTATGACCTGCCGATTGATAGTCACACTCAGGATAGCCTTACATTTCTGGCCGATATTGTCTGGACGAAGCGTTACCGAACGGATCCGTTTCGGTGTGCACATAATTATGCGCGCACACCGTTGATTCAATACCACCTGGCCCGGCTCATCGGTGCCTTTAACCCAATTCCGCTACGGGCTGTACGTCCAATCTTAATAGCCGATCTGCACGCCGACTTTAAGCAATCAACCAGCCCGATGGATAAGCTCCTGCTCGCCATTTCGCTCATGCGATTGGGAGAAACGCCTTCCGGCAACGTACCTGTGGACGGTATTGAACAGGAGTTCGCCTCCTTTTCTTTTTTTATTGCCGGCCTATTATCAGCGTACACACAGCCATGGCTATACCGGTGGGCACACAGACCGTTCTGGCACATCAGGTGGCAGTGCAGCGACCATTGCCGGGTGCTCCTGCTGGAATATCTGGTCTTGCAGCGCGCACAGGAAAGCCAAATGACAACTGCTTCCTTCCACTAGCGATCAACGGGCATCGCAGACGAGACTTGTCGGCTTATCCAGAGTAGTCCTATGGCTGAAACAATCGAGAAGCCGAGCATCACGGTCCAGAGCGTTGGAAAGCCAAACCGTTCGGCCACCTGCGAGCCAATAAGCGGACTACTTACCTGCGATAGGGCCCAGCCCATCGAGTAGAGCCCCAAATACTGCCCCCGGTTTCGCTCGTCTGACCGGTTGGCCGCGAAAGTCAATAGGAATGGCATCGCCAGCATTTCGCCAAGCGTAATGAACACGATCGTCACCCAGGCAATGCCCGGCCAACGGGTAAGGACCAGTACAAACAGCGAGAGACCTGTTACCAGTACCCCAATTGCCGATATGACCAGTCGCCGTTGCACCAGCCGCTCGAGCGAGTAAACCAACGCCATCTCTACCACCACAATCAATAAGCCGTTCGTTGCCATGAACAGGCCAATCTGACTCTCCTGCGCGCCGAGGTATCTTTTGAAGTAAAGTGGCAGCATGCTGAAGAACTGCATAAACGATGTCAGGTACAAAAACATACAGACCGTGAAAAGAAGAAACAGCCCATCGCGGTAGGGTGAACGGGCAGCCGTTCCATATTTGGCAGCGGCATTGTTGACCAATGACGCATGGTCGGGGCGTGGTAGCGCGTACAACAGGTACACTGCCGCACTAATGCAGGTCAGACCGTCGACCCAAAACAGCAGTCGATAGTCGACACCAGCCAGCAGACCACCCAGCCCGCCACCCACCGACCATCCCAGGTTAATCGCTAACCGGTTCAACGAGAATGCGCGCGTTCGGTTGTCAGTCGTGCTGTAGTAGGCGAAGGCGGCTGAATTGGCAGGCCGGAAGGCATCTCCGAGTGTAGTGAAGACAAATACGGTGACGCACAGCCACTCAAACCGGGTTATGAACTGCATGATGATGAGCATGAACCCACCAAACAGCAGACTGAACACCTGAATGGGATAAAACCCAATTCGGTCGGTGAGCTTTCCGCCCAGAAACGTACCCAGTAGTGAGCCGATACCGAAAAGTGCCAGTACAACGCCGGCCTGCTCTACCGAAAAATGCAGGTGTTGCGTCAGGTAAAGCGATAAAAACGGTAATACCATCGTACCCGACCGGTTGATGAGCATTACCCCCGCCAGCAACCATACCGACCGCGACAAACCAGTGTAGGCATTCCGGTAAAGCTGTAGCATCATTGCACGATCTTCTTATCCGTGATCTGGTCGCGGTGCTCGTCAATGAAGGCCTTGAACAGCCGAATTTCTTCAAGTTGTCGGTCAATAGGGTGCGTCAGCGCGTAGCTTTCAACGTACACGTCGGTAAAATCCGTGACGAGGTATTCCATCAGTTTAATTCCCTGCCGTTTCAGCGCGTGCAGGTACAGGTTCTGGTGGTTGAACAGATACCGGCCCGGCTGGTAAGAGCCCGTCGTTTTAATATCAACGGCTTTAAATTTTCCGATCAGATCAACGTACCCGTAGAACAGCACGTCATCGATTTGCCATTGGCAATACACCTGCGTCTCTACGATTGGCCGGGGAAGCAGCTTACGCATTTTTTGAAGAATAGCCGCGTCAAATTGATCTTCGCCGGTGCCCTTGATGAGCGTTTCCTCAAATGATATACCCCGCTGTTGGGCCTTTGTAGTTGGTGAAGGTACACGATTGATCGCATCCAGAAGCTGCTGTTCGGTCAGGTTCCCCCCCTGTAAATAGCGCGAGAACGTATTCAGTAATGTGGGGTAAAATTTATAGGTTGGTGTCATTGCCAGGCAGATGCGATAAAACTATAAACGGTCAACATACAATGTGACCAGCTGGTTTTGCCCCGCTTGACTAATCACATCATACGTTGACCGTTTATCTGGTCAAGTTTGATTACCTGTCTTACCCTACCTTCCCCAATGCCACCAACGCAGTTAGGGTTGGTACCGGGCTGCCGCCTGCCTTTTCAACCGTAATGGCGAAGGTATCTGCCGATTGAATAGGCCGATTCGTTTGCTGAAGTGAATACCGTTCAGCGCGATTAGTGAAAACGCCTGCATCAATGGGTTTTCCATCAACCAATGCCCACAACTGGTATTGTTTGTCGGCAGGTAGCTCGGGCAGACGTTCCACCTCGAGTGTGACCTGTTTTTTCTGGCGATCCCAGTATACGAGTACATCGGCGGGGTCGCCCCCGGGTTTGGCAGCCGCCAGCCGAACAGTCTCTATTCCCGGCTGGCGAAGTAGCGTCAATAGCTGGGTATCGCGGGTTTGCTGCTGACGTAGCTGACCCACTTCGTTTTGCAGCTGCGAATTATCCTGCGCCAGCTGATCGGCGAAAGCACGTTTATGTTGCAACTGATTCATTAAAAAATACGCGAAAGCAATAAGGAGCAACGCCACCGCAGCGGCAGCCAGCCAGGCTACCTGGAAAACAGGCCGCTCGCGTATGAGGGGGACCACTTTCGTCTCGTCGGTTTCAAGGGGTGCTGCAACCGGATCCGCAAACGACAAACGCTGGCGAATTTTTTCCTGCAAATCTACAGGTGGCGCCACGCTGTGCATGAGCGCGTAGTTTTCCAGAGCCAGTGTAAGCCGATCCAGCTCCTGACGAACCTCGGGATAGATCGCCGACAGACACTCCACCTCACGCCGTTCCTGATCGCTGACTGCACCTAACGCGTAGGATTCCAGGATACCGGAGGTTATGTAGTCGGGAATATTCATTGGCTAAATAATGATTTAAGTTCCTGAAGAACAGTACGTAGACGATGTTGTAATGTATGTTCGGGTTGCTGACTGACATCTGCCAGTTGACTGATAGTCTGACCCCGAAAATAGACAGCGTCTAATAAAGTACGTTGTTCTTCAGTAATTGGATTGTCAATTACCTCGTAATCAATAGTGGAATTAGCAAAAGGCGGTACTGTTTTTGCTAAAGTGGCGGCCACTTCCGTTCGAACGCGAGAAAGTAACCAGGTGAGTAATCGGGTTTTACGCGGGTTGTACTGATCAAAATCAGCCCAGGCTTTCACAAACACATCTTCTACTACCCTACTGGCCGTTGCCGGATGCCGTACACTGGTCAGAATGACACCGTATAAAACGTGCGCATACTGATCGTATAGCCATTGAAACGCCAGTTCATCGCGCCTGTTCAGCTTACGGAGCAGTATTTCTTCGGAGACCAGAAATGATTGAGACTTCACAGGACAGGTGTATGCTGGTCAAATATAGCCAAAAGAGCGAATTCTCGTCGCAGGTTACCGCAGATCATTGGCCTTAAGTGATTGTACCCATTTCTCTTTCCCGGTTGAGTCATAGGCCCGAATGGTGAGCAAACGGTCTGTTGACGGACCGCTCACATTCATGGTGGCAAAATTCCGTTCGGTCAGCAACGTGCCTTTCACAACCGTTGGCTGGGTCAGTTCGTCGGCGGTTGGTTTGGCGGGTCCGGAGGTTAGGGGCGATATGGTAACATCGTAGAGCGGGTACGTACCTGGCCGGTCCAGTTTATGAATAATACTATGATGCCGATCGCCGGTAATAAACAGAATACCTGGGATTTTTGCGTCAGCAATGCGGTTCAGCAGTTGGGTACGTTCGGTGCCGTAAATGGCGTAGTTCTCAAACGCGGCAGTTGGATTGATGATCTGCCCGCCCGTAACGATAAACTTGAAGGTCGCTTTGCTGAACCGTAGCGCATCGATAAGCCAGTCAATCTGCCTGGTTCCGAAATACGCTTTTTCAGGACCGGCCACCCCTCCGTCGGGCTGTTTATCGGGCGCACGGAATGTTCGATCGTCGAGCAGAAAAAATTGGCAGTCGCTCCAGGTGAATGTACCGGCACAGCCTTCATTGAAGATATAATTCGGGTTAGCCCAAAACAGTTTGAACGCTTCAAGGGTGACGGGCTTCATCCAGTAACTTCGGTCTGAATCGTCGGGGCCGTAGTCATGATCATCCCAGATGGCATAATTATGCGTACTGGCCAGTAAAGGCTGCATCTCCGGCAATGATCGGGTATGCGTATACCGTTTTAGCACGCCCGTGCGTGAGTTCCAGTCTACCTCCCGCGTGTAGGTATTATCGCCGGTCCAGAGCATGAAGTCCGGCTTTTTAGCGTGAATACTGGTGAAGATTCCGTAGCTGTCGCCATAGGGTGTACCGGGCCGGTCATAGGGTTGCTCATTTACATATGTACAACTACCCACCGCAAAAGTGAAGTTTGGCGGGTCAGTGCGAAATTGCCAGAGCGACTGTGTCTGAAACGTAGTGGCGTAGGGTACATTCACCTGTTTCCCGTTTATCAGCACCTCATACGTATATCGTTTCCCGGGCACCACATCGCTGGCAACCAGATGGGCAACGTTGGCCGAAGCGGGCGATGTGGCAACCTCCGGCGTCAATCGTACAGGCTCTTTTGTTCCCTGCTCAACGTACCTGATCTGCACGCGACTGGCTTTCTTTGTCTGAACCCACAACATGACCTCGCGCATGTCGGAATAGCCCAGCATGGGCCCCGACTGAATGGGCGAACCGGCTGGCCGGAGCCTACTCTGGCTGTGTTTTGCAACAGGCGGCAACTGTGCCCATGCCTGTACGGCACCTACCAGCAGCATGACTAAACAAACGAATCGTGTATTGACGTGGAGCATGTGGGGCAACCCTTTGTTGGTAGGCTAAAAGTAGTGGAATCTGACATCCGGGGCGGTACCAGGAGGGGATCACCTATCCGTTTTTTTAGCAGAAGGTTGATTTATCGATAGTCCGATTCGACAATATCAACAAAGACGCATCTTGCCCCTCCGTTGATCAAATCGTATATTTGCGCCCTGTTTTGCCTGACTATGCACGCTCCCTATCAGATTCAGGGCCTCTCCACGTTGGCTATAGCCCAACAATTCGGCCTACCCTTATATGTATATGACGCCGACCGGATTATCCGGCAGATCGACACGTTCCGGTCATCGTTTACTGGGGTAAATCTGAAGATAAAATACGCGGCCAAATCGCTGACCAACCTGTCGATTCTGAAGCTGATGCGGATGCAGGGCGTCGATGTCGACGTTGTGTCTGTCAACGAAGCCCGACTGGCCCTGATGGCAGGATATTCGCCGCAGCAGATCATGTACACACCAAGCGGTAACGCATGGCCTGAAATTCAGGAAGCTATTTCTCTCGGCCTGCGCCTGAACGTAGACAGTCTGCCATTACTCGAACAGATTGGGCAGACTTATGGGGCAGCCGTACCCGTTTGTCTGCGCATCAATCCCAGCGTAGCCGACGGCGGAAATTTCAAGATTCAGACGGGCCATGCCAATTCAAAATTTGGTATTCCAAACGATTACAGGGATCAGGTTGCCGCCATTGTGGCCCGGTATGACCTGAGCGTAATTGGTCTGCATATTCACACTGGCTCTGATTTTAAAGATGCAGGTACGTTCCTGAAAGGAGCCTCTGTGCTATTCGACATGGCCGCCGATTACCCCAATCTACAGTTTATCGATTTTGGCAGTGGGTTTAAAGTCGCCTATCGGGAAGGCGATATCGTGACGGATCTTACCGATCTGGGGGCGCGGGTATCCGCTGCATTTCAGGCGTTTTGCCAACGTTACGGCCGTGATCTGGAACTCTGGTTTGAACCGGGTAAATACCTGGTGAGCGAATCGGGTCATCTGCTGGCGCAGGTCAACGTGGTAAAGCAACACCCCACCCGCCGTTTCGTACAGGTCGATACGGGCCTGAACCACCTGATCCGGCCCATGATGTATGATGCCTGGCACGACATTGTGAACATCTCGAATCCTGAAGGTGAGCCCACGCTATACGACGTTGTGGGCTACATCTGTGAAACAGACACCTTCGCGACGGACCGGATGCTACCGGAGGTACGTACAGGAGATGTGGTATCGTTCGAAAATGCCGGTGCCTACGGGTTCAGCATGGCATCAACCTACAACCTGCGCGAACGGCCAGCCGAAGTGCTCATCTACGCAGGGCAGGCCCACCTCATCCGCCAACGCGATACATTTGCCGACCTCACCCGGGGGATGGTAGACGTTTTTAGTGACGAATTTAACCGTAAGACAGAAGAAATAGACGTACTGAGTTAAGACGTAAGAATCAGAACTTGCCTTGTTGACACTACGCCGTATGTGACTATTGTAGCGCAACCGCAGCAACGAAACGCCGTGGCAGACCGCTCTCGATTTTTAATTCTTAATTCCTAATTCTTAAACAATGGGACGCGCATTTGAATACCGAAAAGCCCGAAAAATGAAACGCTGGGGGCAGATGGCCAAGACCTTCACCCGCATCGGAAAAGACATTGTCATTGCAGTTAAGGCAGGTGGCCCCGACCCGGATACCAACGGACGGTTACGGGCCATCATCCAGAATGCCAAGGCCGCCAACATGCCCAAAGAAAATGTGGAGCGGGCCATTAAAAAGGCATCATCGAAAGAGCAGGAAGATTACAAAGAAATTGTGTACGAAGGCTACGCACCGCATGGTGTTGGTCTGGTCATTGAAACGGCAACGGATAACCTGAACCGGACAGTGGCCAATATTCGAAGCTACCTGAATAAACTGGGCGGAAGCCTGGGCACACAGGGTATGCTCGATTTTATGTTCACCCGCAAATCGGTCTTCCGTATTGCTGCCGAGGGGGTAGACATTGACGAACTGGAGCTTGAACTGATCGATTATGGCGCCGATGAACTGGAAATGGATGAAGAAGCTGACCAGATCGTGATCTACGGTGATTTTACGGCCTTCGGTGCGCTTCAGAAATACCTGGAAGAGAAAGGTTACGAGTTGAAAGGGGCTGAATTTGAACGAATCCCCAACGACTACAAAGAACTGACCGATGAGCAGGTTGCCGATGTTGAAAAACTCATCGAACGCATCGAAGAAGATGACGATGTGCAAATGGTTTATCATAATATGAAGTAACTTCTGAGCACAGCAAATGAGGGCTGGTTGTTGTAGGTACATGGCATCTCCGGGTGCAGGTACGTTCAGCGGCCAGCCTTTTTTTTGTTTTTGTTACAAAACTGACCTTTTTGTCTAGTCGGCTATTGATTGAACGGTAAGACAGGTAACTTATCTACATCCGTATCTTGTCGGTCACCCTAACAGGCAGAAAGACCGTGATCATCATAACCCTAAGATCGGCGTTGGATTTATCAGCAGATGACGTACGTCAACTGTATGATCTGGCCCACCGTACAGGTTTTCCACTCGAGCGCGGGTATCTGGAGAAGGCTCATTTTGAGCATCGGCCAACACTGGTAATGGCTCATCTGGGCACCGAACTGGTAGGGTTTCAGTCGTATAATACCTACCGGATCAAAACACCTTTTTTCCGAAATCGGGTGCCATTCATTTATGGTGGACTGGCATTTCAGGACGATGCCGTGGCGGGGCGGGGAATTGGCTACCGAATTAGTCGATATTACATGCAGCACACGCTGGGGAAGTTTTTCTTTCTAAAGAAGTATGCCTTTGCCATACGTACCCCTACACCCCGGCTGATACAGATTCTGGCTGTGCAGCATAAGCTGGTTCATTTCAAGAACGGGATGGTTACGCCCGAGGTCTACCAGTTCGCCCAGCAGTTCGTACGTCACGTCAGGCGCTTTCAGGATCCAATCGATGATCGACTTATTGTCCGTACCAGGCCCCTGTGCGCCGACATCACCGATCAGTGGTCAACCCTGTTCAGAGCCTCCGACGACTACTATAATCAGCTTGTTTACGAGGCAGGCCTGATTAAAGCCGACGGCGAAAGCAGGATCATCACCGGAAACTATTTGTTGCTCTTAGGCCATTCGTCTGTCAGGCAGTTAATTCGCTCACTGACCGCCTGATTAGTTCACCACAACACGAATGCCTTACCAACTTGCCCAATTAAACATTGGACGCCTGCTGGCCCCGATAGACGCCCCACTGATTGCTGAATGTGCAGCACAGCTCGACGAGATTAATGCACTGGCCGAACGCAATCCCGGATTTAAATGGCGGCTTAAAGGTGAAGGCAACGATGCAACCAGCCTGCATCCTTTTTCAGACGAACTCATCATCGTTACTATGTCTGTCTGGGAATTGGTTGACACGCTAAAGAACTTTGCCTTCAAATCGGCGCACTCGGCCGTTACAAGAAGGCGTACGGAATGGTTCGGGAAGTTCCACACTGCCTATCTGGCCCTCTGGTGGATTGAAGCCGGGCACGTACCTACCATCGACGAAGCCAGGGCACGTTTGCGTTTACTGGATAAGCAGGGGTGATACCGCCTATGCGTTTACCTTCAAATCGGTTTTCGATCCGCCCGGCAGGTCATAAGTTGGGTTCGCTCATCAGCAGGTCGACAAATACGGAACACGCCCGTTCAGCTGCGCACCGATTTTCGTATCTTTACGGGCTAACTTTTCTGCCTGTGACAACGACCTTTGCCCAACTCAACGAACTGGATGCGGTAGCTCAAGCGCTTATCAACGAGGCCGCCAATCAGCACGTATGGCTGTTCGAAGGCGATATGGGCGTTGGCAAAACAACGCTTATAAAAGCCCTGTGCAGAGCTGTGGGCGTTGTGAGCGTTGTTCAAAGCCCTACCTACGGGCTCGTTAACGAGTATTCAACGAAGACCGGAGAATCAGTTTATCATTTCGATTGCTACCGCCTCAGGAACGAAGCCGAAGCAATGGACATTGGCCTGGAAGAATACCTCGACTCGGGCGCCTACTGTTTTGTTGAATGGCCCGAACGAATTGAATCACTGTGGCCTACCCATTATTACCACGTAAGTCTATCTGCCGATCAGGCCGGCATTCGAATGGTAACAACCCAACTTAAGTAGGAGTTGATAGTGGCAACAGCATACCAACGGCCACTACCAACTCAAATTGGGCAGCCTTGCTGCCACTGCCAATTGTCAACTACACTATGACCGGATTTCAAGAACTAGCCAAAACGGCGATATATACTAAAGAGGCTCCAGCAGCGATGAAAAGTTCGCAAACCAACTTGCTCATTGGGTTGCCGAAAGAAGTATCGCTCCAGGAGAATCGTATTGCGCTGACTCCGGAAGCAGTGGCCATTTTGGTTCGGAACGGCCATCACGTCATTGTGGAAACCAACGCAGGTGTGGGGGCTAAGTTCACTGATTCAGACTACAGCGAAGCGGGGGCTCAGATTGCCAGTTCGCCTAAAGAAGTATTTGAGGCGAACCTGATTCTAAAGATCGAACCGCTGGTCGATGATGAATTTGAGCACCTCAAAAATGGCACAACGGTCATTTCTGCACTTAATCTTCCTGCTCGGGAACGCGCTTACTTCGAAAAGCTGAACGCCCGGAACGTGACGGGAATCGGCTACGAATACATTGAGGATCAAGCGGGTGGCATGCCTGTCATTCGGTCTATGAGCGAGATGGCCGGTAGCACGGTCATGCTGATCGCGGGCGAATACCTGAGCAGCAGCGCCAACGGACGGGGTATTATTCTTGGCGGCATCACGGGCGTTCCGCCGACCAAAGTGGTTTTCCTGGGCGCGGGTACCGTTACCGAATACGCCACCCGAACTGCGCTGGGTATGGGAGCTGATGTGAAGGTATTTGACAAAGATCTGTATAAGCTTCAGCGGTTCAAATACGCCGTAGGTACATCGGTTTATACGTCTATTCTTGACTCAGACACGCTCACAGAAGCCATTGAGCGGGCCGACGTGGTCATTGGTGCCTTACGGGGCGAAGATGGTCACAGCCCGGTTATCGTAACCGACACGATGGTCAGTCGCATGAAGCCAAACTCGGTTATTATTGATGTAGCCATCGACCAGGGCGGTAATTTCGAGACCTCCCGTATGACGTCGCACAAGAACCCGACCTACCGGGTACACGACGTCATTCACTTCTGCGTGCCTAACATTGCCGCCCGCGTTTCGCATACGGCCAGCATTGCCCTGAGCAATATTTTCCTGCCATTTCTACTTCAAACCGGCACTAACGGCGGTATTGAAGCCATGATTTACGCCAACCGCTGGTTTATGAAAGGCGTTTATTGCCATAAAGGGTCGCTTACAAACCTCTATATGGCCCGCAAATTCGGGATGCGCTTTAAAGATCTGGAACTGTTGCTAGGCGCCAGCCGGTTTTAAGAATATGATCAATAATAGTAACGAGAATGTCCTGATGGACGATGCGAACTCGCCCGATCTGAATAAGAAATTGATGGGCATTGTATCGGCCGACTTTGTGAAGGTTGCCGATCAATTAAAAGAAGCGTCGTATCAGATTCGCAAGCGCGGCTTCTCCGACTATCCGGTTTTTGTCGCCTCTAAAAAAGATATTCCTGTAGGCCAACTCCTTTACGCAGAAGGAGATCTGGGCAACTCGTTCACCTATAAGGCTTCCTTTTTTGATGAGTTTGTTCAACGCGAACTTATCGGCGAAGACTCGTATGAACTGTGGCAGGAGCACTACAAGAACCCCGACGAGTTCTGTTGTCTGTTCGTCGTCATCGGCGAATTCACGGGCTTCATTTATATCCCCTACCCGGAGGACTAAGTAGGTTTTTCTCCCAAAACGGCCGGATTCAGTCTGACTGATAAAATAAAAGAGCTACTTTTGCACCAGATTACGGGTGCCCAATGCCAGTCTCTGCGCTGGCCCGACGGCTTAATAGGGAACATCGGTGACGTCATTTGTTGACTAATCCGGGGCTGTCCCCGCAACTGTAACGCTCAGTATCAGGCCGATTGATCTTCATCACCACTAGACTATCTCAGTCCGGGAAGGTGCCAATCGGTGAGCGAAGCCAGGAGACCTACCCGTAATTCGCTGCTGCAGGGGCCACACGGAGGATGTGCCACCTACCGCCCGAATACCCAGACCCATTCGCTGGAGGGTCGTTGTTGATGTACTAGTAATGACTTTTCGTTTCACAGCTGTATTGCTGTGGTTCAGCGCGTTAGGCATATCCCATGCGCAGGACTCCTCGTCGGTACGTCAGTTACAGACGGTGACGGTTCGTGGCTTTGCGCCCGAGCGGTTCATGGCGGGTCTAAAAATACAGCGCGCTGATTCGGCGCTGACCGAAGCCTATCGCTACCAGACCCTGGCCGATTTTCTGGCACTACAGGCACCCATGCAGTTTAAGAGCTACGGACCGGGTCAACTCACTACTGTTGGCCTGCGTGGCACGTCGGCCAACCACACGGCTGTACTTTGGAATGGCGTAAACATCAACCCGCCAACACTTGGTCAAACCGATTTTTCTACCATCCCTGTCAACGGTTTCGATCAACTCAGCATTCAATACGGCTCGGCTGCTTCGTGTGTCGGGAGCGACGCCATAGGCGGTAGTATTTTGCTCAATAGCACACCCGGCTGGAAACGGCAGGGTATAACAGCCACCCTGGGACACCGATTTGGCAGCTGGAATTCAGGGCAAACGCAAGTCGGTGTCCGGTTTGCTACTCCCCTTCCGGGTGGAGGGCAGTTGGCCGGGAAAACGCTGGTCTATGGGGGTACTAACCGCTACCTCCCAACCTATAGCGAACGAAAAGGCTATTTGGTAGAGCCATCAGAGACAGCGCAACGGGGCGTAATCCAGGATCTGTTTTATCGTACAAAACAACAGCATCAACTTTCACTAAACATCTGGCTAACAGACAATAAGCTTGTCATCGCCCCAGCGAATCCGGTCAGTCGTGAAATTACACGTACCCAGGCTTATCGCTTCCTGACAAACTACGAATTTGGTGAAAGCAAGCCGGGCAGGTGGCTGTCGGGCCGGACATTACTGCGGGCGGGCTTCATCCGCGATATCCTCGATTATGGTAAAGGCGATGATTTCGACACAGCTCCCAGCCATTCAGCGACCGACCGGTTACTCGTTCGGGCTGAACATGAACTGGAACAATCGCTGGGTACGTCGGGGCAATCAATAAGCATCAGAGCCGGGGCCGAATGGGTTCATTATACAGCTCGGGTAGATGGCTATGTCAATGGGGCGCTAACCGAGCAGCGGGCCGATTTATACGCGCTGATTCGCTACCAGCTTACCGCTCGCCTGGTTACGGCACTCAACCTTCGGCAAGCGTTTGTAACCCGCTACGACCCACCCTTTACACCCTCATTCGGCATCGAATACCGGCTGCTTAATCTGGGCACCTGGCGGCTCGATGGACGGGGGAATGTAGCACGCTCCTACCGGGTGCCCACGCTAAACGAACGCTACTGGAAAACGCTGGGCAACCCCGATATCCGGCCCGAACGCGGTTTTTCGCAGGATCTGGGCCTGAATCTTTCCGATAACGTACCTGGGCGGTCAACATCGCTCAGCGTGAGTGCCTTCCGCAACCATGTAGATGACTGGACGTACTGGAACCCCGCCAAAGGGTACCGGGTCGAAAATTTACAGGAAGTGCTGGCGCGTGGCGTGGAAGTACAGGGGCAAACAGCCTGGCAACTGGGTACGTGGCGCGTTGGTGCGTTTGGACAGTACGCCTACACCCGGTCTACGCAACTGCGCGTGTATGATCCGTCGGCCATTGACGTAGTGGGCAAGCAACTGATCTATCTGCCGCTCCACACCGCTTCAGCAAATGTCTTCGTACAACAGGGTCTACACCGGCTGGCTCTTACCTGGCAGGGCAGTGATCGCCGCGCCTCTACTTTCGACAATAGCAAATATCTACCTGAATATCAATTGGTTAACCTTCTTTTCGAAACCGCTATTCGTGTACGTGGCTGGCAAGGGAAAGCCGTGGTACAGGTCGATAATCTATTCAATGAGTTTTACCTGAATGTAAAAAATAACGTCATGCCGGGCCGAAGCGTGGCGTTAACCCTTGTTTTCACGGCGAATACAAAACCTGATCAACAGTAGAAATGAAACAATCAATTAGCTCCCGCCTGTTAAGCGCAAGCGCAGCCGCCTTCACAGTAGCTACCCTTCTCACAGCCTGTAACAGCAACACCGATCCAACACCAACTGGCCCCTATACCAACGGTATATTTGTATTGAACGCTGGCAATTTTTTAGACAATAATGGGTCGCTTTCTTGGATGACACGGAATGGCAAAACGGCCGAAACAGATTTGTTTCAGACACGTAACCGTAGGCCATTGACGGGGGGAGTACGGGGATATGTTGAAGCTGGGAATCGTGGACTCATCTTAGTCGATAATTCGTCAACGGGTTTAGACAAGGTGGAGATTGTTACCACCGACTCTCTGAAATCAGTGAAAACACTGGCATCTCCCGACATCGAAAATCCCCGTTATGCCGCTCGCATTAATGATACGAAAGTATATGTAACCTGTTGGGGGACGACAGGCGGCACTAACTTCTACGGTGCTGCCGGGTACGTAGCTGTTATTGACTTGACAACAAACACAGTGACTAAAAAGATACCAGTTCAGAGAGGTGCAGAAGGAATCACAATTGTTGGCAACGAAGCCTATATTGGCGGTGTAGGAGGTGACAAACTGGTTCAAATCATGGACACACAGACTGACGCCATAAAAACTAGTTTATCAGTGGCTTCAAGTATTAGCAAGCTGTTGCCAGATGCAAACAACAAGCTGTGGGGCTTTTCAGGCAAAAACGTTGTTCGTATCGATCCTACCAGCAAGACAATAGAAGCGACGATTCTCGTAGGTACCGATACTCGTAAGAGTCCTAGCAACCTCACTGCCTCAGCAGACAAAAGGTCGTTCTATTTTATGTATACATTCTACGATCAGGCCGATAATTTCAATCAAAAAGGTGAAATGTATCGTTTCAATATCACCGATGCAACAATCTCAACTGCAACACCCACTGTGAATCGTCTATTCTCAGGTCTTGGTCTCGATCCATCTGCTAACGTATTGTACGCTGGTTTCTCTCCCAGCTACAAGCAAGCAGGATACGTATTTCGTTACCAGCCAACAGGTCAGTTGATTGACTCAGTTCGTGTAGAAATTGCTCCAAGTGATTTTTATTTTAAGTAGGATGGTTGATTAACTCTATAGTTACTACTCAATAATTAACCTACCCAGTCACTCCAATTCCTCTCATGCAAACACTCGTCAACTGGTCGGGTGGGAAAGATTCGGCACTGGCCCTGCACCGTATTCGGCAGCAGGGCCAGTTTGCTGTTCAACACCTGCTCACAACCATCAACGGAGCCTTCGGCCGGGTGTCGATGCACGGCGTACGCGAAGAATTGATCGAAGCGCAGGCCGAGCGACTGGGCCTGCCGTTAACGACAGTTCGCCTACCTGAAACAGCCAGCATGGAGTTGTATCAGGCCACGATGGATAACACCCTTCGCCCGTTGGTGGCTGCTGGTGTGACACACAGTGTCTTCGGCGATATTTTTCTGGAAGACTTACGACGCTGGCGTGAAGAACAACTGGCCATTACCGGCCTCACAGGCGTTTTCCCACTCTGGAAGGTACCATCGCTGGCCTTGCTTGATGAATTCTGGGCGGCGGGTTTTCAGACGATCGTAGTGGCGGTAAACGGCCAACACCTCGATCGGTCGTTTTGTGGTCGGGTGCTTGACCGTCAGTTTGTTGCCGACCTTCCCGCCGGGGTTGACCCGTGCGGCGAGAATGGGGAGTTTCACACCTTCGTTTTCGATGCGCCGTACTTTAGTAGTCAGATCGACATTACGGTTGGGGAGGTTGTTGAACGTACCTACACCTTCACTGATGCCGAGGGTCAGGAACGTACCTCGACCTACTTCTTCGCTGATCTGTTGCCCAACAAATGATTGACACCAGCAAACATGCCACTGATAGTTGTCCGCGTTGCGGCAATCTGTTCACCTGCGGCGTCAACTCGGTGCTGAAATGCGATTGCATGTGGCTGGATCTGTCCCCTGCCGACCTGGCCTACATTCGGGAATACACAGAACTAACTTTTGGCGAATACACCTGCCTCTGCGTCAGCTGTCTGCGCGACCTGCAGGCCGAGCGGATCCAATCGGTCAGTTAAACAGCGAGTTTGTCCGCCGTGAATCCAGCTTCAGGAAAACAAAGAGCAGGAGCGTAAATGACCAGAGCGAGGACCCTCCATAGCTGAAATACGGCAGCGGGATACCAATAACCGGCATTAGTCCGATAGTCATGCCAATGTTTACGAGTACGTGGAAGAAAATGATCCCCGCCACGCAATAGCCGTACACCCTGGCGAATTTGCTACGCTGTTTTTCGGCCAGAATCACAATTCGGCTTACCAGCGCAATAAACAGGACAATGACGATCAGGGATCCGAAAAAGCCGTGTTCCTCGCCAATCGTACAAAAGATAAAATCGGTACTCTGTTCGGGTACAAAGTCAAATTTGGTCTGTGTACCTTCCAGAAAGCCCTTACCGTCGAGCCGACCCGACCCGATCGCAATCTTAGCCTGCGTCACGTTCCAGCCCACTCCTAATGGATCAACGTTTGGGTCGATCAATACTTTGATACGATTTCGCTGGTGCGGTTGTAATACCTTATTCACGAAGAAATCAACCCCGGTTGCAGTTATCATCATGGCCACACCAACCAGCCCGATTCCGATCATACTGCGGGCGGTCCGGTTGTAGCGGGGCAGCAACAAAATCACGATGCCGCACAAGACCGCAATTCCGGCGAAAAGATAGAGCGGGGGAACAACCAGTGCCAGGATCAGCAATGCCGCCAGCGTTATGCCTGTCAGCGGGATCCAGCCGGGGAGCCCTTCCCTGTATAACATGATAACAAACGACGCGAAGACGAGCATCGAGCCTGTTTCGTTAGATAAAATGATCAATAACGCGGGTAGGCCAATGATACCACCAATCCAGAGTAAATCCTTCTGTTTTGTCAGGTTAATGCCCGGCTGATCGAGGTATTTGGCCAGCGCCAGACTGGTGGCCAGCTTGGCAAACTCGGCCGGTTGCAGTGTGAATGACCCGATTTTAAACCACGACCGTGACCCATTGATGTTTGTACCGGCTACCATGACCAGCAGCAGCATGGCAATCATGAACAGGTAAAAGACAAAAGCGAACGTGTCGTAGAATTTGTGATCGATAACCAGCACACAGATAATGAGCAATACAGATGTACCGATCCAGATCAGCTGCTTACCAGCGTTTGTCGAGAAATCGAACAAACTTGTTTGGTCTTCCGGGCTATACACCGCGGCATAAACGTTCAGCCAGCCCATCAGCACACAACTGATATACAGCAGTAGCGTAATGGTATCAATATTTCGGGTCAATTCGGCGTTACGTGCCATAATTCGTATAATGAGCAGATAGCGGTAGCAGCAGGCAGCACGTTGCTGGCCTGTAGTCTCTGACAGTGGCAACCCTAACCTGCTGCTACCGCTACCTGTATCCTTAGTTTCCGCCTACAGTACTCCTGGAGGCACCATCATTGTGCGTCATCATCGGTCGCGGTTTGCGGATGGTGTCTTTCACAACTGGCTGTTTAGCCGTTGAATCTGGCTTTTTGGGTGTGCGTGGTTTGGGAAGCATTGACAGTGGTGGCATATAATTCTGCTTCATTAACCATTCCTGCAATTTCAGGCCCTGCGCTTCATTCTTGCGTTTCAGATAACGCTCAGCCACCAGCGCCGCCGCCGATGCAGCCGCTACGCCTCCCCAACCCGCATTCTCTACGAAAACCGCGATCGCAATTTTCGGATTGTTCATCGGTGCGAAGCCAATGAAAATAGAGTGGTCATGAGCATGGCCAAATTTGGCATTTTGCGACGTACCTGTCTTTCCGCACAACTCGATTCCGGGAATATCAGCATCCCGCTTCACCGTGCCAGCCATTACTGCCATCCGCATACCTTCGATAACAGGCACAAAGTACTTGGGGTCGATGTCGGTGTAGTGCTTCTCTTTGAAAGCAGCCGGAATTCCCTCGCCGATTTTGCCAATTCCCTTCACATAATGCGGAGGGATATACCAGCCTCTATTAGCTAACGTAGCGGCCAGATTGGCCAGTTTTAACGGGCTGATAAGCAATTCACCTTCCCCAATACTTAGCGAGTAAATGTTTGAAAATTTCCAGCTCAACTCGCTTTTATACAGACGGTTATAGGTCTCAACTGATGGCAAATTCCCGCGTAGTTCACTGGGCAGATCAACTCCCAGCTTTTGGCCAATGCCAAACTTCATGGCGTGATCGTGCCATTCCTGCAAGCCCACTGCCGACGCTTTAAAGGTATTGGGGTTGCCATTATGGTAAATGTATTTTCTGAACACCTGATAGAAGTACGGGTTGCACGAAAACCGCACCGCACCGCGCAGGTTGTTCCCCCCATGACAGTGGCAACGCATTGGCGAACCACCATGGCCGTAAACGGTATTGGTAAACAATGATCCCTGCTGTTGGGCAATCAATGCCTGAATCAACTTGAAGGTCGACCCGGGACGGTAACTGGCCATAATGGGCCTGTTGATCAAAGGTTTATAGGGATTCTTGATCAGCTTTCGGTAATTCTTGGAAAAAAAGCGCGACGAGAGCTGGTTGGGATCATACGTGGGGGCCGACACCGACACCAGGATTTCGCCCGTGCTGGGGTCGATCGCCAGAATAGAACCAACCTTATTCTGCATCAGGCTGTCGGCATATTGCTGCACCTCTACATCAATACCCGTATAGAGGTTTTTTCCAGCCACAGCAGCCGTATCAAATTCGCCACCTTTAAACGAGCCTTTGGCAACACCGCGAACATTCTGCATCACATACTTAATGCCGCGACGGCCACGCAATTCCACTTCATATTGCTCTTCAAGGCCGTTATGGCCTACGTAGTCGCCCTGCCGATAGTAGGGAGTCTCCTGGTTTTCCAGTTTCTTTTTACTAATCTCCGATACGTACCCAAGTGCATTGGCCATGGTATGAGCCGGGTAGGTTCGCATCGAACTCATCACCGGCTCGAAGCCACGATAATCGACCAGTGCGTCCTGAATGCGCGCGTAGTCTTCTTTCGAAAGCTGACGCAAAAATACCGACGGCTTGACGGGTGAATACGTTTTCGCCAGATCCATGATACTATCAAATTCCTGGCGAGTGACATCCATCATCCGGCAAAACGCCAGTGTATCGGGAATTTTCACCCGTTTAGGCGTAACGTACAGATCGTAAACAGGTGTGTTATAGACCATTAACTTCTCGTTCCGGTCATATATCTGACCGCGATAGGGAATCTCAATAACACGCTTAATGGAATTGCTGGACGATTCAAGGGAGTAGCTGTCGTCCAGAATTTGCAGGTAGAACAGGCGGGCGGCGTAAATCAGGCCCACTAAGCAGAAGACGCCGATAATAATAAACTTCCGGTTTTCAATCATTGGTTCTCAACTCCTGAGAGACGCTCATAAACGGGTTCGAATTACGGTTTTCGAACGTTACTACAAATCTACGAAGTTAGTAGCGATCAGGCCGCAGGGCAGGATGCAAGTTTTTGTAGTTTATTTTTCGGACAGGACTTAAGCAATTGTTTCACTGAAATAAGTCCAGTTAAATCAGGCAATACTGTCAATTTTTTCGTTACAGGGCGCAACGATCTCATCAAAAACCAGGTCCGGTAGCCAGCACCTTAATTCGGCACAGATACATATCGGCGGTAATGAATAGCGTATGTCCATCATCGCCCCAGCCGCAGTTGGCAGTTGCTTCGCCAATATCAATTCTGCCAAGCAACGTACCCAGACCGCCTTTGGCATCGGGCGCAATGACCAGAACACCACCAGGGCCTGTTGCCCAGAGGTTCCCCTGTTTATCCACTTTCAGGCCATCTGGTGCTCCTTTTAACCCTTGCTTTTTCAGAGAAGAGCCATCGAATATAGTCCGTCCGGCCCCCACCGTCCCATTCTCAAGTACAGGATACGCCCTGATAATAGGCTGTACATCATCAGACTGCGCCACGTACAACGTTTTATAATCTGGAGAAAAGGCCAATCCGTTCGGGCGGACTAAGTCACTAATCAACAGCGAGACCTCGCCAGTGGCCGTAACTCGGTACACGCCGAACAATGGCGTTTCGCGCGTTGGATCTTTTTCTTTTCCCATCATACCATAGGGCGGATCGGTGAAATAATAACTGCCATTCGGATGTGTCACCACATCGTTTGGGCTGTTGAACCGTTTTCCCTGAAAGCGATCGGCCAGTGTAATTTTGCCCCCCGGCCCCGTGAGTGGCATGGCCGATACACGCCGGTCGCCATGCTCGCAGGCGATGAGCCGGCCCTGAGCATCAATCGTCAGTCCGTTTGAACCAGGTTCATCGCTGTATACACCTAAACCTGTATAGCCCGATGGCGTTAGGAATGGCTGACAACCATCAGCGGGGGTCCAGCGGTAAATTGTGTTTTTAGGTACGTCAGAGAACAGTAAATAACCAGTTGCCGACGTACCTGAGGCGGGCGCAGATGGCACTGAACTTCCTTTGACCCAAACTGGCCCTTCCGCCCAGACAAATCCCGAGGCCAGCACTTCGATTTTTGCATTCTTCGCTACCAGTTGATCAAATCTTGGATCGAGCCGCACTACCTCACCGATGGTTGGGTAAGTCTGGGCAACCAGTGACGCTACGGGTAATATGGTAAGGAGCAACAGAGCTTTAAACATGATGGGTTAGGTCTAGGATGAGGTGACGCAAGAGGGTGACAACAAGCTAAAAAATCGCCATCTGCGATAACCTACTTTTGTCAAAGCCGGGAAGTTTGGCAAAGTTTGCAGTTCAATCAAGTCAAGCCGTCTATTTTGTCGTCTGTAGCCCAAACCGTTGCCCGCCATCTGCTCGATGTGCAGGCCGTTCGCCTTCGTCCTGCCGATCCATTCACCTGGAGTTCAGGCTGGAAATCTCCTATCTACTGTGACAACCGTGTCACGCTTGCCTACCCTCAGGTACGTACCTTCATCAAACAGGAACTGGCCGACGCTGTTCGTGAGCAATTTCCGGAGGCCCAGGTAATTGCCGGTGTAGCCACTGCCGGCATTCCGCAGGGTGCACTGGTAGCCGATGAGTTGGGGCTCCCCTACTGCTACGTTCGCCCCGAGCCTAAAAAGCATGGCATGGGCAATCAGATTGAAGGCAGGTTGGCGGCAGCCCAGAAAGTCGTGGTGGTTGAGGATTTAATATCGACCGGAGGAAGCTCGCTGAAAGTCGTTGAGGCGCTGCGGCAGGCTGGTGCAGACGTAATTGGCATGATCGCCATTTTTACTTACGGCTTCAGTGTGGCCGACGAAAATTTCAAGAAGGCCGGTGTGAAACTGGTTTGCCTGAGCGAATACGACACGCTGGTTCTGGAGGCTCAAACCCTGAACTACATTCCCGCCGATGCGCTTGACTCCCTATCAGCCTGGCGGAAAAATCCGTCTGAGTGGGGTAACTAAACGTGAAGTGCCCACTGTCAGGTAGTGCGGTTCAAGTAACGTTGCAAACCACTATTTATGTGAAATAGCCATACCACCTGACACTTGTTACCTGACAGTTGACACCACTTACTCCATGACCTTCCACCATAAAGTAGCCTGGATCACCGGCGCTTCGTCGGGGATTGGCGAAGCACTGGCCATCGAACTGGCCCGGCAGGGAGCACGGTTGGTGCTTTCGGCCCGGCGAATTGACGAGCTACAGCGTGTGGCCACCGCAACCGGCCTAGAAGCCGATCAGCTGCTGATTCTGCCGCTCGATGTAACTGATGAAGCATCGATACCGGAACGCGTGAATGACGTACTAATTCGCTTCGGGAAGATTGATTATGTTTTTCTGAACGCAGGAATTTCACAGCGCAGCTTCGTTCAGGAAACGAATTTTGCTGTATACCGCCGGTTGATGGAGGTGAATTTTTTCGGGGCCGTGGCCTTAACACAAGCCGCCTTACCAGTTATGCTGGCTCAGAAGAAAGGCCATTTCGTTGTCACCAGCAGTGTTTCGGGAAAGATCGGGGTCAGACAACGATCAGGGTATTGCGCTTCTAAACATGCCCTTCACGGCTTTTTCGACTCGCTGCGCGCCGAGGTTGCCAACGATGGTCTGAATGTTACCATCGTTTGTCCGGGGTATATTCAGACACCCATTTCCCAATCAGCCCTGGATGCTTCGGGTTATGCCTACGGTCGTTCAGACAAGCATCAGGCCGAGGGGATGCCAGTCGATCGCTTTGTCAGTCGAATGCTGAAAGCCGTTGCCAAAGAGCGGGAGGAAGTCTACATCGGTGGTCGCGAGCTGACTGGCATCTACCTGAAACGATTTTTCCCCGGTCTGCTTTCAAGAATCCTCAGAAACCGAATTGTCGAGCAGTAGCTGGCAGACATACGCTGGTGTAACGTACCTACGCCTGCCTGCCAACAGCCACTGCTTACTGTCACCTATTTTTTGTTTTTCTGCTCCATGTAATCAACCGTCAGGTGGCACAGCGACCGCACACCGAGGGTAAAGCAGCTTTCGTCAATCTGGAAATCGGGGGTATGATGCGGGGCGGCATCGGCCACCTTTTTGCCTTTGGTCATTCCTCCCAGGAAATAGAAGAAGCCCGGCACTTTTTGCTGGTAGAACGAGAAATCTTCAGCACCTGTCTGGGCAGGGGTCAACTTAATATTGTCTTTCCCGGCCATTGCTTCCAGCGTGGGTACCATCTTATCGGTCAGGGCAGGATCGTTATAGGTAACCGGATACATGATGTCGATCTTAACATCGGCTTTGGCACCAGCGCTTGTTGCAATACCCGACGCAATCTCGTTGATCCGGCGATGCACCAGTTGCTGTGCTTCGGGGCTAAACGTACGAATCGTACCAATCATATTCGACTCTTCAGGGATAATGTTCTGGCGAATGCCACTATGGAAAGCACCTACCGTTACAACCGCCGCATTATCCGTCAATACCACATTTCGGCTAACAATGGTTTGCAGCCCCATGATGACCTGCGCGCCCGTTACAATCGGGTCAACGCCCGACCAGGGAGCAGCTCCGTGGGTTTGTTTACCCCGAATTTTAATCGCGTACTGATCCACGGCAGCCATGGTCGCCCCCGGGCGGTATTTGATAGTGCCTACTTCAGTTTGAGAGTTAATATGCAACCCGAAAATGGCGTCTACTTTAGGGTTTTCCAGCACCCCCTCTTTCACCATCAGCTGAGCACCGCCCTCTTCACCAACAGGAGCGCCTTCTTCAGCAGGTTGAAAGATAAACTTCACGGTACCTTTCAATTCACTTTTCATCGACGCCAGCACTTCGGCCGCACCCATCAGCATGGCCACGTGGGTGTCGTGTCCGCAGGCATGCATAACGCCCGTCTGCTGATTGTTGTATTCCGTGGTCACCATCGATTTGAAAGGCAGGTCAACCCGTTCAGTAACCGGCAACCCGTCCATGTCGGCACGAAGGGCCACCACGGGTCCTGGTTTACCACCCTTCAGAATGCCCACGACCCCCGTCTTACCAACACCCGTTTGTACTTCGATGCCCAGTGCGTGCAGATGAGCCGCAATGATGCCAGCCGTACGGGTTTCACGGTTCCCTAACTCCGGATTCTGATGAAAATCGCGCCGCCATTTAACCACCTTTCCCTCGACAGATGTAGCCAGTTTATCGATTTGTGACTTTATCGGGATTACCTGTGCATACACACAATTTATCGAAACAGTAATAAATACAAGTAAACACGCCAATACTGCAAATTTTCTTTGGTGATTCATGGTATAGTTCAATTGATATTGCTTGAGAATTCGGCCTAAAAGTTAAATATTTTTGGAACAATATCGCTGTATTATGGTTGTATTAAATAATTTTGCTACCGTTTAATCATATTCAACAAACTAATTCTATCGTCAAACTTCTATGAGAAAATCTTTATTGGGGAGCTGGCTGCTTCTATTGCTTCTCGCTCTGCCCGCGCTGGCACAGGACGTAGCAATTAACGGCCGAGTAACTTCATCCGATGACGACTCGGTTTTGCCGGGTGTGAGCGTGCAGGTAAGAGGTACAACACGCGGTACAGTAACAGATGCAACCGGTAGTTACCGGATCAGCGCGCCGAAAGGAGCCAAGCTTGTCTATAGTTTTATTGGCTATGCTAATCAGGAAATTACGGTTGGTACGCAGACAGAAGTGAACGTGAAACTGGTTGCCGGTGCCCAAAGCCTTGATGAGGTTGTTGTGACAGGCTATGGTGGCACGGTAAATCGCCGGGAATTCACCGGAGCTATTTCCAAGGTAACGGGTGCTCAGATCAGCAACCTGCCCGTTGGTAGCTTCGATAAAGCGCTGGCCGGTCGTGCCGCCGGTGTGCAGGTAACATCGGCCAACGGGGTACCGGGTGGTGCCATTCAGATTCGTATCCGGGGTGTCGGTTCAATTTCAGCAGGTAGTGATCCACTCTACGTTATTGATGGTGTACAGATCAACACGACCAACAACTCAACGTTTACGAGCAGCAACCCGCTTGCCTTCCTGAACCCTAGTGATATCGAAAACATCGAGATCCTGAAAGATGCCGCAGCGGCGTCTATTTACGGTTCACAGGCGGCAAATGGTGTTGTACTGGTTACTACAAAACGGGGTAAGGCTGGTAAAACTGCCATTTCGTTCAACTACTATAAGGGTATTTCTGACCCGATCAAAAAGCTAAACGTACTGAATGCGCAGGACTGGATTAAACTCCGTACAGAAAACCTGGTAAACGCCGGTACTACACCAGTAAACTCCTTAACGAACGTATTAAGCACGTTACGGTTACCAATTAATCTGAGTGACGCTGATCTAGCTGCCCTTCCTACGTATGATTGGCAGGATGCCGTTTACAAGCAAGGCCAGACCAACAACTACGAGCTGAACCTGAACGGTGGCAATGAGAAAACTCGTTTCTTCGTGTCTGGTTCGTACTACACGCAAAGCGCCAACATCATCAATATTGACTTTGTGCGCGGTACCATTAACACCACGCTGACTCACCAGATCAATAACAAACTCAGCATCGAGCAAACGCTCAAGTTGAGCACGATTACGTCGCGTGGTCAGTTTGGCTCACCCAATGGTGGTTCGTTCCTGGGTGCTGCTGCCTTCTCGTCACCGCTGATTTTACCCAGTGTGCCCATCTATAATTCAGACGGATCATACTACGGTACGCCAGCCCTGGGTGGTATTCCGGGTATCCTGAACCAGAACATCGTTCAGGTTAGTGAACTGAACACGATTCGTGCTAATCAGAACAGCTTTGTGGGTAGCCTTGCGCTGAACTACAAAGTGAACGACAATTTGACGATTCGTCCGTTTGTCAGCATGGATTACCGCTCAATTCGTGGCCATAGCTTCTCTGATCCACGTACTGCTGATGGAGTGAACGTACGCGGACGGATTCAGGATCAGTTGAACGAGAACAAAAACTTCCTGACGAACATTACGGCGAACTACAACAAGATCTTCGCTGGCAAGCATGATGTAAGCGTGTTGCTGGGTGCCGAGTATCGGTCAGACATCAACGAAAACCTCTCGACCAACATCACGAACGTACCTACGTCTGATTTTCAGTATGCCAACGCCGCGGCATTGCCCGTTAGCATTGGTGGTAGCTGGACAGGTTATCGTAAAGGATCGGTATTCGGTAATGTCAAATACAACTTTAACCGGAAATATGACCTGAGCTTTATTGGTCGTCTGGATGGGTCAAGTCGTTTTGGTGCCAACAACCGGTTTGGTTTCTTCCCATCGGTATCGGGTGCCTGGTTGATTTCGGAAGAAAGCTTCCTCAAAGGCAACAGCACGGTTAGCGATCTGAAATTACGGGCGTCATTCGGTACAACGGGTAATGACCAACTGGGGTCAGCATTCGGTGCAGCCAACTTCCCTGGTTTGGGTCTGGTTAGCCCTGGTTTTGACTATAACGGAGCTGCCGGTTTCGCACCGAGTCAACTGGCCAACCCTGATCTGAAGTGGGAAACCAACGAAACGATCAACCTTGGCCTTGACTTTGGCTTGTTAGGAAACCGCATCACGGGTTCGGTTGACGTATTCCAGCGGACCAGTAAAGACCTGCTCCTGCCGTTCAACCTGCCATTCACCAGCGGTTATACCACCATTGCCCGGAACGCCGGCGAGGTGCAGAACCGGGGTATCGAATTTGAAATCAATACCGTAAACGTTCGGGCAGGTCAGTTCCAGTGGAAGTCGTCGTTCAACATTACGAGCATCCAGAACAAAGTAACGAAGCTGTATCCAGGCATCGTGAAACTGAACAACCCTGATAGTACGGTTCTGCTGAGCTACACGGATTTCTATGGTGTTGGCCGTAACGCGATTCTTGGTCGCCCACTGCAGCCTGCTTACACGACTGATTACGCTGGTGTAAACCCTGCTACGGGCCGGGCCATGTTCTACGATTACGCAGGCAACATCACCTACCGCCCGCTGACCCCGCGTGACCAGAAATACTTTGGTACAGAATTACCTAAATTCTACGGTGGTTTCAACAACACGTTTATCTACGGTGGTCTGTCGCTCGATTTCCTGTTCCAGTTTGATTACGGTCGGCGGTCGTTTAACTCGCAAACCTCGTTCCTGGCAGAAAACGCGGGTCGTAACTTCAACGCCCTACAGTCGTTCTATGACCGTCGGTGGCAGAAGCCCGGTGACATCACGGATGTTCCCCGCGCATACAATGCCAACGTTGAGCCACAAAGCGTAAGTAACATTGGTGGAACTCGCACCCTGGAAGATGCCTCGTATTTGCGGTTAAAGCAGGTGACTTTAGCGTACGATATTCCGGCAACAATTGCCCGGAAGATCAAGGCATCTAAGGCCCGTATCTACGTACAAGGCGCAAACCTGATCACCGTTACGAACTGGACAAGCTACGACCCTGAATTCCTGAACTTCGGCTCGGGCAACAGCGGGCTTGTGCCAAACTCGAAAACGTATCAGGCAGGTATCAACATAACGTTTTAATTCAGAACTCCGATCTTAGACGCTATGCGTACTCATAAACTAATTCTGTCGGCAAGCCTGCTGACAACTATTCTGCTGGGAGTTACTGCCTGTAAAGACAGTAGCCTGCTCGAAGTGAAGCCCCGGACAGCAGTAGATTCCGAAACCGCCCTCAAAACCATCGAAGGGCTTGATGCCGGTATCAATGGTATTTACGACCGATTACAGTCTGTCGTATTGTATGGTCGCGACATGTTGGCCGTTTCAGAAGCCCTGGGTGATAACGCCCAGTTTACCAACAAATCGGGCCGTCTAGCCAACGAAAACAGAAACGTTGCCAACAACACGTTTGGCACGGCTACCTCGTCTGGCGGTTCCTGGCTAACGGCTTACCTGGCCATTAACCAGGCAAACCTTATTCTGGACAATGCTGGCACTGTAACCGTTGCTGCTGCCGATACGGCACGCCGCAATAGCTACCAGGGACAGGCTTATTTTCTGCGCGCACTGATGTATCATGACCTGATGCGTATCTATGCGTACGACCCAGGTGTCGAAGTTGCGTCTCAGAACAAGGGCGGTGTACCGATCCTGCTGACCGGCGTGTCGGACCAAAGCAAGATTACGTTTCCAGCCCGGGCACCTATTGCTGATGTGTATAAGCAGATCTACAGCGATTTACAGTCGGCGATCACGGCCCTGGGTCGGTCAAATGCGTATGCGGTGGCTCCAAACTATGCAAACGTTCAGGCAGCAAACGCGCTGTTCTCTCGGGTTGCGTTGTACAACAAGGATTATTCTACTGTTGTAAGATATGCTACAGCTGCCATTGCCGGTTCAATCAAATTATCAGACAATGCATCGTATGTAGGCGGGTGGCGTGCACCTAAACAGCCCGAGTCGCTGTTTGAAGTTCAGTTTGCAGTTGCTTCAGAAAACATCGGTGTAAACACATCGCTGCAGACAACCTATACGACATTAGTTCGTCCAGGTGATCGTGGCACTACTGGCGGCTTTGGTGATCTGGTACCAACAACCGCCTTCATTGCTGATTTAGAAGCAGAGAAAAGCGCGACCGGAGCAGTACTTGATATCCGTCGCCAGTTGTATGAACTTGGAACGGCTGGCCGGGGTACCGCCTTTATTGAAACAACTAAGTTTCTGGGTAAAAATGGCACGATCAATCTCGATAACGTACCTGTGATTCGTGTGTCAGAACTGTATCTGAACCGGGCCGAAGCGAACTACTTCCTGGGCAACACAGCCGATGCACTGGCTGATCTGAACGTGATCCGTACGCGGTCTGGTCTTCCTGCCCGCACAGCCACTGAATTGTCGGGTATTGCGTTGCTGAACGAGATCTACCGTCAGGCTCGTCTGGAATTTGGTTTTGAAGGTCACCGCTGGTTTGATCTTAAGCGGACTGGCAAAGACGTTGTAAAAGCAACAGCACAAGGTGGTGGCCTGGCCTATACGGACTTCCGTATCCTGGCTCCGATTCCACTGAACGAACTGTCAACAAACGTAAGCATCAGGCAGAATTTCGGCTACTAACCACGCTGTCTTCGTCAACCTGTTTAATCACAGGTTGACGAAGCTGCTTAATCATCTCATTCAATGAAAAAAATAGCAACCATTGCGCTATTCGCGCTGGCTCTTATTAGCTTGTACGCCTGCAATAATGACCTGAATAAGGTATTCGATCCTGAAATTCCACTGGTTGAGTTTCAACCAGCCGTAGTCAATGCTGCCAGTGTTGGCCGGACTTATCCGCTGATTTCAACCGGCAATAGCGTAACAGCGGCAGCCACGGTTACCGCTCAGCTTAATCTGCTTGGACGGCAACGTAGCAGTGAATTGACCGTGCGTGTAGCACCAGAAATGGGAACCAACGGTACCACGGCCCTACCATCTAGTTATACCTTATCTAACGGAGGAACGGTAGTATTCGCACCCAATTCAAGTACGGCTGCCGTATCTATCTCTGTTGGTAGAGCTACCAGCACAACCGCTGCAGTAGCCAACATTATTCTGGTTATCGACAGCACCAGCGCTGACTATAAGCCAAGTCCGAACTATAAACGGATTGGCTACTCATTCCGCCAGTAACTACTGATTGTTTTAATCTGAAAACGCTCTGGGTGACCAGAGCGTTTTTTTTGTGCCCCGATGAAGTTAGACCGAACTACCTAATGTGTATACATTATATTAATATCATATTAAGCAATCTCCTAAAATTAACATATAAATGAAAATAATACAATATATTATTTATTTTGACATATGAGACATTTACAGAATTAAAATTTGATTATAATGCAGTTAACATTATTTTTGATCTGTCAATATTAGAAAAGCCAAATAATACTAGTATTCGGTCAGATCCAAGAAGTCGAATTTTTGCTCAGTCGATCTGGCAATATTTCAATTGGCCATGGTCTTTTGCTTCACCTAACAAATCAATTCATCACAACAAGTTCATGAGAAAAATCTTTACAGGAAGCTGGTTAGTATTGATGCTGTTCTCGTTGCCCCTGCTGGCACAGGACATCACCATTCGGGGCCAAATCACTTCATCAGATGACAACGCGCCCCTGCCGGGGGTCAGCGTGCAGGTAAAAGGAACAACACGCGGTGCCGTAACAGACGCTGGTGGTAATTACCAGATTAACGCATCGGCCAGTTCCCGATTGATTTTCAGTTTCATTGGTTACGCCAGTCAGGAAGTGATCGTTGGAACAAAGACGTCAATCAGCATCAAACTGTCGCCAGACGTATCCAACCTGAACGAGGTTGTTATTACGTCATTCGGTTCGGCTAAGCGAGAAGCGTTTACTGGCTCGGCAGCAACGGTACTGCCTAATCCGGCTCGTCCTATCACCAATTTAGCAAGTGCATTGTCAGGCGCTGCACCGGGGGTTCAAACAACGGCAGGAAGCGGTCAGCCTGGTGCATCACCTGAGATTCGCATCCGTGGCTTTGGCTCTATTTCCAGTTCCAATGACCCATTGTACGTTGTAGATGGTGTTCCCTACACAGCCAGTATTGCCAATATTAGCCCGAACGATATTGAATCAATTACGGTCTTGAAAGATGCCGCATCTACTGCGCTTTACGGTGCCCGGGCTGCCAACGGAGTAATTGTTGTCACTACGAAGAAGGGCAAAAAAGACCGCAACCAGATTTCGGTCCGTTACACAAAAGGCGCAAACAGCCGCGGCCTTCAGGAGTATGAGCGTGTTGGCGTGTCTGAGTACTACCCGCTGATGTGGGAAACATACCGGAACAGCGTGGCATACCGTGCAACGAGCCCGCTATCGCTATCAGCAGCCAATGCCGATGCTACAAGCCGATTGCTCAGTCTGGTTGGCTACAATGTATACGACGTACCTGGAAACCAGCTTGTTGATGTCAACGGTCAGTTTAACCCGAATGCCAAGCTGCTATATTCTGAAGATGATCTCAATTGGGAAAAACCCATTACCCGGCAGGGAAATCGGGAAGAAGCAACCGCCAGTTTCTCGGGTGGGCATGACAAAACAGATTACTTTTTATCGCTCGGCTACCTGAATGATAAAGGGTTTCTGATCCGATCTGATTATGAGCGCTTTAATGGCAGGCTTAACATCAACTCACAAATCAAACCCTGGTTTAGAACGGGCGCGAATCTGTCGTTGGCCGTTACCAAATCCAATCAGGC
The DNA here is from genome assembly GCF_017353175.1 of Fibrella forsythiae. Classification (GTDB taxonomy): domain Bacteria; phylum Bacteroidota; class Bacteroidia; order Cytophagales; family Spirosomataceae; genus Fibrella; species Fibrella forsythiae. Next base: position 508,502 of record NZ_JAFMYW010000001.1, read on the forward strand.
CGATGCCGGCTCCTCTACCGCTTTTGTCAATCCATTTTTCTTTTCCAGAAATATTGGGCCGATCTACCCGGTTTACGCGTACGACCCAGCTAATCCGGGCCAGTTCCTGACCCTTCCGAACGGTGATCGGCGCTTCGACTACGGCAACCTAACGGCGTTGGGTCTGCCAGGACGGCCTCAGTTTGGTGGTCGGCATTCGGTAGCAGAGACGCTCTACAACCAGAACTATTTCCGCCGTAATGTCATTGGTGCCCGGGTTTTCGGTGAGGTTTCGTTCCTGAAGGATTTCAAATTCACCACAAACTTCGGAGCCGACATTACCAACTATAACAGCGTTATTTTTGGTAATCCGGAAGTCGGTGATGGTGCTCCGGCCGGCCGGTCGAATGTGTACTTCCAGAATATCTCCGGGTATAACCTGAACCAGTTACTGAATTATACCAAATCCATTGGCAAGCACAACTTCGATGTGTTGGTTGGACACGAAAACTTCATTTCGGATGCCAACGAACTGGATGGCTCGCGGTCGCAGCAGATACTGGATGGCAACTACGAGTTGATCAACTTCACCACCACGACCAACCTGAGTTCGGTGTATGATACCCGTCGGATAGAAGGTTACCTCTCCCGGATCAACTACAACTACAACGAAAAATATTTCCTCTCAGCCTCGGCCCGGCGCGACGGGTCCAGCAAGTTTGCCAATGGCGTTCGCTGGGGTACGTTCTACTCGGCAAGCGGTGCCTGGCGTATCGATCAGGAAGATTTTCTTCGCAGCGTTCCCAGCATCAACTCACTCAAGCTCCGGGCATCTTACGGGCAAACGGGCAATGATGCAGGCATCAGCAACTATGCCTGGCAGCCTCTCTACAATCTGGGCTGGAACAATGCATCTGAGGCCGGTATCCTGCAATCGAGCTTAGGCAACTCACAACTCGAATGGGAATCAAGCAATGCGTTTGATGTTGGCCTGGAGTTTAGCCTGTTCAGAGGCCGGGTATCAGGTTCGGTAGAATACTTCGACCGCCAGTCGTCGAATCTGATCTTTGCCGTACCGCTCCCATTATCAACAGGTATCACGACGGTTACCCGCAACATTGGTACGATGTATAACCGGGGCGTTGAACTTGAACTGGGCATCGAGCCAATCCGCACGAAGGATTTCACCTGGCGCATCGACCTGAATGCTACTCGGCTGAAAAACAAAATCACGAAAATGCCGGACGAAAACCCGGAGATTATCGACGGCACCAAAAAGTTGAAAGTAGGCAGTTCGATCTATGATTTCTGGCTGCGGGAATACCAGGGTGTAAACCCGGCAACAGGTGAAGCCCAGTACCGGGCCGCCAACTTTGTTGCCAGCAACTCACGCATCACTGAATCTGGCGATACGCTGACTACCAGCATCAACAATGCCCGATTCCGGTACAACGGCAGTTCGATCCCGGAGGTCACCGGCGGTATCACCAACACATTTCGGTACAAAGGGTTATCGCTGTCGGCTCTGCTGGTTTACCAGTTAGGAGGCAAAACCTACGATGGTGCCTATGCAGCCCTGATGGGCTCAGGCGGCTACGGCAGCGCTAAAAGTATCGATATTCTGAATCGCTGGCAGAAGCCAGGTGACATCACCAACGTACCCAGACTCGATGCTGGCCGTACGGCTGACTTTGATGCGGCATCTGATCGCTGGCTTATCGACGCAAGCTATATGAACGTACGGACGGTAACGCTCTCGTATGACCTACCCAGTTCGATCACCCGCAAACTCTCATTTGCCAATGCGCAAGTGTTCGTGAGCGGCGAAAACTTCCTGATTCTCTCGAAGCGGAAAGGAGCAAACATCCAGCAGAACTTTGCAGGTACGACCAGCAACGTGTTCAGTGCAGCCAAGAGCGTCGTTGTTGGCGTTTCACTCACCTTATAAACCAGGCAGGTGCCATTCTCCCGAAAGCGGGAAGTTTCAGGCACCTGTCCAACCATACTCAATCGTGTCGTCGGGAGGCCTTTGTCGTCTTCCTGCTCACTTCACAAACATTCAGCCAGTCAATGAAAACGAACCTATTAACTGTCTTTCTTGCGGTGGGCCTGCTAACCACATCCTGCAAAGAAGACTACCTGCAAACGGCACCGACCGGCAGCGTTGATGCTGCCGCCGCCTACGCCACCACCAAGAACGCCACCGCTGCCATCAACGGTATATACCGGGCAATGGTTGTTCGATACCTTGACTCACAGGGTCACTTCGGACACCCGGCCATGATGATCATCCTGGATGTAATGGGCGAAGACCTGGTATTCGGCAATGCAACCAACAGCTGGCATTTTGGCGAGCAGCGCTGGACGAGCCACCGGTCAGATGTGGGCACGATGTCGCAGTTCCCATACCAGTTGTATTACCGGCTCATTGGCAATGCCAACATCGCCATTGCGAATATCGACAAGGCGGCTGGTGCTCAGACAGAGCGTAACCAGTTGAAAGGAGAAGCACTCGCTCTGCGTGCCTTCTCTTACTACAATTTAGTTCAGCTCTACGGAAAACGGTATGATGCGGCCGTAAAACCAAACACGCAACCTGCCGTACCACTGGTACTGGTTCCAACAACAGACGGACTACCCCGGGCCTCAGTTGAAGATGTTTACACGCAGATCAACAAAGACCTGGCCGATGCTGCGGCGTTATTGACCACCGCCCGGACCTACAAGTCTCACATCAACATCGACGTGGTAAAAGGCCTGCAGGCGCGTGTTGCACTGACCCAGCAAAACTGGGCCGATGCCGCAAAGTTTGCCGCAGAAGCACGGAAAAGTTATACACTGATGACCACTGCCCAATATCTGGATGGTCTGGCAGACATTGGCCTCCCTGAATGGATGTGGGGTTTTGACCATGTGGAAGACCAGTCTGAGTTTTTCGGTGCATACCATTCGTACATCTCAAGCAACTTCAACTCATCGGTAATCCGGCAAACCCCCAAGGCGATCAATAGCCTGTTGTATGAGCAGATCCCTCAAACGGATGTGCGTGCGAAGATGTGGGTGAAAGCCCCAACCGCCACTAACTCTGTTGTTCCAACCGGTGGGGTACGTGTTCCGTACATGAATCAGAAATTCCGGTTGCCGGGCACGCCATCAACCAGCACCATGGGTGATATTCCATACATGCGCGCAGCCGAGATGTACCTGATCGAAGCAGAAGCCCAGGCACGTCTTGGCAAATCGACCGAAGCTGCTACTGTACTTTTCGATTTAAACAGTAAGCGTGATCCCTCCTACAAGCTCTCAACCAGTACCGGCGCCAAACTTGTCGATGAAATCCTGCTTTACCGGCGGGTTGAGCTATGGGGCGAAGGGTTCCGGTTCACCGACCTCAAACGCATGAACCTTCCGCTAAACCGCAACGGTGCCAATCATAACCCTGCGGTTGCCGTGCTGTTCGACGTACCTGCTAACGATAACCGCTGGGAATTCCTGCTTCCAATCCGGGAGATCAATTCAAACAAAGCCATTGTTCAAAACCCACTCTAAGTCCATTTTGTCGCTTCACTTTAGAATTATTTAGTTGAATCATCGGAAAGCTGCCCTGAATCTTCGGGGCAGCTTTTTTTACGCATCGGCGGCAATTAGTAGCGTTTCCCGACTGTCTGATTCAGGGAGATCAAGTCCGCATGCACTGGCTTAATCTACCAATTGGCTGTCCAATTGAAGTGGAAAAAGGTCAGCTTTAAGGTCAACGCAACTACTCAATATATGAGCGACAAGAGCTTATTTTTCACCTATTGACATGACCATCTTAAATAGCACTATTCCGGCATTTTCAAGATATAGGCCTAAACACACTACGTATTGTTCAATAGCAGATTAAAATAAATTATACTATTTAAGTATTTATACTCTATGATTTGCCCTATCAACTCGACACTAAATTTTATCATTTTACAGAATATAAATTCGATACTATGGTTAAACACATTACTTTTACCCTGCGATCTGTCTCTTTTGCAAATTTATATGCTGTTTCGTATATCACTATTTAATAGCATATAGAGACATTAAAAATGCCGGGAATTACAGATTGCAACTTGCTTCACCTAACAAATCTATTATCTACAAATCATGAGAAAACTGTTTACAGGCAGCTGGCTGCTCTTGATGCTGTTCTCGTTGCCGATACTGGCACAGGACATCACGATCCGGGGCCAGGTCACTTCATCAGATGACAATACGCCCCTTCCGGGCGTGAGCGTTCAACTCAAGGGATCAACCCGTGGAATATCGACAGACGGGCAGGGTAGGTACCAGCTTACTGCCCCGGCAGGTGGACGATTGGTTTTCAGTTTTATCGGTTATCAGGCTAAAGAAGTACCAGTTAATAACCAGTCGACCATCAATGTTGCCTTGACGGGCGATGCCCAACAGTTGAGCGAAGTCGTTGTAACAGGTTATGGAACACAGCAACGACGGGATGCAACCGGAAGTATTTCGTCGGTGAAAGGAGCAGCTATTGCACAAAGGCCCATTCAGAGTTTTGAATCAGGGTTGGCAGGCCAGGCGGCGGGTGTGCAGATTACGGTGCCCAATGGGGTGTTGAATAATCCGCCCGTTTTTCGAATTCGGGGTACAAACTCCATCTCGCTGAGTTCGCAACCCCTGATCATCGTTGATGGAGTACCCACCTACACTGGTGACCAGAGCTCTACCAGTGCCCCGGCTAACCCACTGGCCAGTATTAACCCCAGCGACATTGAAAGTATCGACATTGCCAAAGACGCCGCCGCCACCGCTATTTATGGTAGCCGGGCTGCCAATGGCGTTGTTTTTGTAACGACCAAGCGCGGTAAATCAGGCCGGGCGCGGGTTAGCTACGACGGGTGGGTTGGTGTTTCGGACACCTACCGGCTTCCCAATATGCTGAACGCCCAGGAGTATCTTCAGTTCAAATCGCAGGCCATTGCCAACAATCCAACGACCGCCAGTGTCATCAAACTGGCGCAGTCGAACGATGCCAACGGTAACCCGATCGATACGCGTTGGTACGACAATGTGTATCGGCAGGGGCTCTCAAATAGTCATAACCTGAACGTATCGGGAGGGACCGATAACACTACGTACTATCTATCAGTCGGCTACACAAAGCAACAGGGGATCATTCGCAAAAATGATTTTGAACGGATCAACTCCCTCATCAACGTCGACAGTAAAGTAAGCAAACACTTCAGCGTGGGGGGTAAAGTGTCCTACTCTAATGAGAAAAACCTGGCGTCAGTGTCGTCTGGCTCGCTGAACGGCGAAGCCTTCGCTACGAGCGGTCTTGGCCGGATTGCCCTGGTGTTACCTCCGCTGCTGTCGCCTTACAACAACGATGGGTCCTATAACCTCAATGCAGCCGCCATCGGATCGGCGACCAGTTTTACCGGTACCTCCGTCACGTACCCAAACCCATTACCCTCGCTAGACCTCAACCGATCGAACTCAGAGAATAACCACATACAGGCAAACGCATACCTGCAAGTCAAGCCTGTGGACTGGATTACCCTGAAAAGTACCTTCGGTCTCGACTACTTTCTGATTGATAACGACCTGTTCAGTTCCCCTGTCACCAGCGAAGGTAACGCATCGCTGGGCAGCGCAACCAGCATTTTTGGTAACAACAAAACCACGCTGTGGACGAACACGGTCCAGTTCGAGCGCTCGTTTGGTGGGCATAACTTTAACCTGCTGCTTGGGCAGGAACAGCAACGACGTACCTCAAGATCGTATGGGTTAAACCGGACAAACTTGTCGGACCCTGCCTACACCGTCATTCAGGCAGGTTTTACCAACAACAACACCTCTGGGCTGGGATATGGAGAAAATTATCTGCTGTCGGGTTTTGGTCGGTTGACCTATAATTACAAAGAGAAATACCTGCTCAGTGGCAATCTGCGTCAGGATGAGTACTCAGCCCTGGGTCAGAAACGAGGCCTGTTCTACGGTGCTTCGGCCGGTTGGGAAATTACCAAGGAAAATTTCTGGACATCTGCCGGGCTGGATCGCCTGTTCAGTAGTTTCAAAATCCGGGGTAGTTATGGCAAAGTGGGGAACATTGGCGGTATTGGCGATTATTCGCCTTATTCCACATTCGGTTCCGGCATTTATGGTGGAGCAGCCACCCTGTCGTTTTCATCGGTGGGTAACCCGAATCTGCGTTGGGAAACCAGCACCAAAACGGATGTCGGTATCACGTTTGGTTTGTTGAATGATCGCATTACTGGCGAACTGGCCTATTACCACAACGACATCGACAACCTGATTTTGAACGTGGCACAGGCTCCCTCTGCCGGTCTGCCCAATAACCCACTCCAAAATATTGGGTCTATGTATAACAAAGGGCTTGAAGTATCGCTCAACGCCCGCGTGATTAACACCCGGGATTTCCAGTGGTCGTCGAACTTCAACATCACGTTTAATAAGAACGAAGTAACCTCATTGGCTCCCGGCCTAACGGCACTCCAGACCGGTACATCGGGTCTGGAAACAGTTAATCAGACCATGCCAGGTTATTCGTTGGGGTATCTCTACGTGGTACGCACCAATGGTATTGACCCAACAACGGGTAAACGCATTTTCGTTAACTCGGCGGGCCAGAACGTGTACTATCAGTTTTATGCCCCAACAGGTCAGTTTAACTACTCGACCACGCCAGATGGCCTCACCCGGTATGTTAGCCCAACGGGAGCCACGGCCATTGGCCCATCAGACCAGGTGATGTATGCCAACTCGACTCCGAAAGTATACGGTGGTTTTGATAATAACTTTAAGTACAAAAACTTCGATCTGGGTGTGCTGCTCACCTACCAACTAGGCTTCAGCGTGTATTATGGTACCAACGCGGGTCTGCACGATCAGCGCTTCTGGAACAATGACCGAGATGTGCTGACAGATGCGTGGCAGAAAGAAGGCGATACGGGTAAGAAATACGCCAGACCTGTCTGGAATGACAACACCTCGAACGGATCAGCTTTCCCACTAGACATCAACGTGTTTAAAGGCGATTTCCTGAAAGTGCGGAACGTTACGTTCGGCTACACGCTGCCCGCTACGCTATTGTCAAAAGCCAAAATCAGCAACCTGCGTCTCTACGTATCGGGTCAGAACCTGGCAGTACTCACCAAGTACCCAGGCCCAGACCCAGAAGTATCGTCTAACGGTACGTCTAACAGCGCGCAGGGCGTTGACCGCAACACGGTTGGCAATTCCCGCACGATTACTTTCGGCATCAAAGCAGGTTTTTAACTCCTATCGCCTCATCACATAATGAAAACAAACAACCTACTTTCTGTAGCGCTGGCTGGCGTGCTGGCTATCAGTCTCGTTTCGTGCAATCGGGATTTGTTAACGCCCATTCCGCAGACATCTGTATCGGATGTATCGGCCTTCAGTACTACTAACCGCATTCAGACGCAGTTACTGTCTTTATATGGGTCGTTGAAAAATGGGAGTTTCTACGGCGGTCGCTACGTAGTATACGGCGACATCCGGGGTGAAGATTTCCTCAACGAAACCACCAACCTGGTGACGGGTTCCGACGTCTGGAACCTAAACGTAACCAATGGAGCCACCGCAGTGCAGACACTGTGGGCGCAGGCTTACCTGACTATTAATCGCTGTAACATTTTTCTGGATGGTATGGCCGCTGGGGGAAATACTGTAGTAGGTGCCGACTTGGGGGCCCGCTACGTGGCCGAAGCTAAATTGATTCGAGGCCTGACTTATTATTCGCTGCTTCAGTATTACGCCCGACCTTACGCCGACGGGAACGGCAACAAACCCGGTGTGCCCTTACGCCTGACCGGTATCATCCAAACCGGCCAGTCAACACTGGCCCGGAGTACAGTTGCCGACGTATACACGCAGGTATTGAAAGATCTCAATGAGGCAGAAGCCAGCTTACCGGCTTCGTATTCGGCGGCTTCAGACAATGTGACCCGTGTCCACAAGAACACAGCAAGCGCACTGAAAACGCGGGTGTATCTCAGTATGCAGAACTACGCAGGGGTCATCACCGAAGCTAATAAAATCGTCAGTGCAACGGCTCCGTTCTCTGCTCCCACGGGTGTGGCACATCGATTGCAGGCCGACATTGCCACTGTGTTTACGACTTATACCACTACGGAGTCGATTTTTTCTCTCCCAATGACCACCACCACAAACGATAACCCGGGTGGGCAAAATCAGTTGGCCTATTACTTCTCGCCAACCTCAGCCAATGGGGGCGTTGGTAACGGTGAATACTCCCTCAATCCGCAGGGAATCATCGCCAACACCAACTGGACGGCTACGGATAAGCGACGTGCCTTTGTTCGGACAACAGGTACAGGCGCTTCGCAGAAGAACTGGCTAATTAAATACAAAACTGTCAGCCCTTACACAGATTGGGTACCCGTGATGCGGTATGCCGAAGTACTGCTGAATCTGGCCGAAGCAAAAGTCCGTAGCACCAATACGGTCGATGCCCAGGCTGTGGCGTTGCTAAATGCTGTGCGAAACCGATCAGATGCAGCCATAACCTACACCACGGCCAGTTTTGCTACACCAGCCGATCTGACCAATGCCATTCTCCTGGAAAGACGCATTGAATTCCTGGGCGAAGGCCTGCGGAACAATGATTTGCTCCGATTACTGCAAACCATTCCGGCTAAAGGAACGGTAGCAGCCAAAGCCCCAACCGAGTCGGGCTACATCTGGCCAATATCAGCAACTGAACTCACACTGAACTCAGCAGCTACGGATAATTAGGAACAGATGGTAAGATAACGGCAACGTACCTACGTAAAAACTCTCCGTCGGCTCAGGCATGGCGGAGAGTTTTTATTTTGATAGTATTTTATACTTATGTATTTTATTAAAAAAATGCAATTAATAGCCTGTTACATAACATTATAAGAGAAATCTGGAAATTATAATTTATTCAATAATTTACGTAGTATATAATTAAGTATTATTCTTATTTTTAGGTCGAAAATAGTGGCTCCATTGCCATTTAGAGACGGTTTCTCCAGTCAAGAGGGGCAATCTATACATTTACTATAATTATACTTTTCTCAGAATATCAATCCGAGATAACTCCCTTTCTCATTACATTTGCGGCACGTTTCTTAGATTATCGAAATAATTCTAATGGCCAGAAATTATATAGCAGGAATACGAGTGCTGTATAAAAAGTATGCTGAGTGCATTGCTTCTATTTAGTGCGATTACGCAACGAGTTACTTTCTCCAGTCGATCCATCTGGCCCAGTAGTAGATTCTCAATCGGCAATTGAGAAACGTCAGTATAGTTTTCATCTTTTTAATCATTTCAATTCATCAGAAACTTCTATGAGCAGACTGTTTATGGGAAGTTGGCTGCTTTTGCTGCTGTTCTCGTTGCCAACACTGGCACAGGATATCACCATCCAGGGCCGAGTAACTTCATCAGATGATGGCACTCCCCTTCCGGGCGTGACCGTACAGGTAAAAGGAACCACACGAGGTACCACCACAGATGTACAGGGTAACTACCGCATCAACGCATCCGGTACCAGTACCCTTGTCTATAGCTATATCGGCTATGCATTGCAGGAACAGGCTGTTGGCAATCGGACGGCAATCAGCGTATCGCTGGTTAGCGATTCGCAACAGCTGAGCGAAGTGGTCGTAACAGGTTACGGCACTCAGCAGCGTCGTGATGTGACCGGGTCCGTTGGTACCATCAAAGGCGACGGCATCAAGAACATTGCGGTACCTAGCTTCGACAAGTACCTGCAAGGCCAGGTTGCCGGTGTACAGGCTTCTGTTCCAGGTGGTGTATTGGGTCAGGCTGCGCGCGTTCGAATTCGGGGAACAAACTCGATCTCGAACAGCTCAGATCCGCTATACGTAGTTGATGGTGTTCCGTACATAACGGGTAACCAGGGAGCTAGTGGCAACAACCCCTACAACCCCCTGGGCGATATCAGCCCGAACGATATTGAAAGCGTTGAAGTCCTGAAAGATGGGTCAGCAACGGCTATTTACGGATCACGGGCGGCTAATGGTGTCATTCTGATTACGACCAAACGGGGTAAAAAAGGTGCACCACGCCTGTCGTACGATGGTTGGTTTGCCCTGGCTCAACCATCAAAACGGTTCGACCTGCTAAACGCTGACGAGTTCATCACGATTGCCAATGAGAAGCTGACCAACGCCGGTATCGCCGCGGCGGCCTTCCCAACCTCGAATACAGCGACGGGGGGTAACTACGATTCAAACTGGCAGGACGTTATTCTGCGGACTGGTTTTCAACAAAACCACGCACTGTCATTCAGCGGTGCCACCGACCAGACCAACTACTATTTCTCGCTGGGTTACGCGAACCTGCAAGGCAACATCAACGCCAATAACCAGACGAAATACAGCGTACGTGCCAAGCTTGACCAGAAAGCGTTTAACGACAAGCTAACATTTGGCATCAATGTATTTGCTACGCAGACCGCCAATACCGGTTTGAACCAGGGGACAAACGCCCTCTCAGGAAATATTGCCGGGGCGATCTACGCATTTCCAAACGTAGCCGTGAAATTTCCGGACGGGACGTACAACATTGAAGGGCAAAGCTTAGGCCGGGGAGCCAACACACGGGCGATTTACGGTAACTATACCAACCAGCAGTTCATTCTCGACAACAACATCTACAAGAACCAAAACCTCAACCTAACGGGGAATACGTATGTCGATGTTGAAATTCTGAAAGGCCTGAACGCCCGGACGCAGATTGGTATCAACTACCTGAACAACGAAGATTTTACGTACCAGAACCCAGATCATGGCGATGGTGTGTCGGTGAGAGGCTCGCTGGATCAACTCTACCAGAATCAGTTCCGCTACAACTGGCAGAATACGTTGAGCTACAACCGGACGCTCGGTCAGCATAAAATCGGTGCAGTAGTTGGGTACGAGCAACAGAAAACGAACTACCGCTACTTCGAGGCATATGGTACTGGTTTATCTGATAAATATTTCGGTGTGAATGGCAACATCATCAGCGGTTCGTTGACGAACCAGCAAATTTTTGGTACCGCTAACCAACGGGCATTCGAATCTGTGTTTGGCCGGGCAAACTACTCGTATGGCGACCGGTATCTGTTGAGCGCAACGGTACGCGAAGACAAAATCTCATCGCTCCCTATCGGTAACCAGAGCGCTGTGCTACCCGGTATCTCTGTAGGCTGGCGGATATCGGAAGAGAAATTCATGAAATCGGTTGGTTTCCTCAATGAGTTGAAACTTCGTGGTGGCTATGCGGTTGTAGGTAACGTTGAAATTGGCAACTATCCCTACGCTGGTATTTTCTCAGCGACACAATACGGCGATGTAACGGGTATCCGGTACAGCCAGGTGGGTAACAGCAACCTGAAGTTTGAAACCAGCAAAAAACTCAACTTCGGGGTTGACGCTTCGTTTTTCGCGAACCGCATCAGCTTCACGGCTGAGTACTTCCGCAACAACATCGACAACCTGATTCTGCAGGCACCAACGCCACCTTCGCTTGGCGTTCCTGCCAACCAGATTGCCCAGAACATCGGCCGGATGTATAACCAGGGTGTCGAGCTATCGTTGAACACGGTTAACTTCCAGACGAACAGCTTCTCGTGGCGCACCAACTTCAACCTGACGTTTGTACAGAACAAGATTCAGCAATTGGTAAATGGCAGCGATATTCCATCGACCTACAACATCCTTCGCGAGGGTGAGTCGATCGGTGCGTTCTATGGCTATGTGAGCCGGGGCGTAAACCCATCGAACGGTAACCCGATCTTCGAAAAAGCGGATGGTTCGCAGGTTCAATACCTGATTGGTAAAGTAACGACCGCGGCAAGCCCGTTTGTGTGGGCCCGATATGACCCGGCTGCAACGAGCGTTACATCCGTATCGGCACTGGCGCTTACCAATAGCGACAAGCGGGTACTGGGTGTTGGTAACCCAACCTGGTACGGTGGTTTCAACAACTCATTCTCCTACAAGAACTTCGACGCTACGGTGTTCCTGACCTTTGCAGGTGGTAACAAAATCTATAATGTTACCCGCCAGGAGCAGTTGAACAACCAGGTGTTTGCCAACGCCGGTCGCGAATTGCTGAACCGCTGGACGGCGGATGGCCAGATCACGGACGTACCCAAGCTGTATTTCAACTCCGACGCTACGGTGCTGCAAAACGGCAACCTGAATAGCCGGTTCCTGGAAGATGGCTCGTTCCTGCGGGTTCAGAACCTGAGCCTGGGTTATACCCTGCCAGCTGGATTGCGCCGGTCAATCCGGTCGAGCAGCTTCCGGGTGTATGCACAGGTTCAGAATGCCTTCGTGTTCACCAAGTATAAAGGACTTGATCCTGAACTGGGTAGCAGCGTAACCACAAACGCAGCTCCTGGCGTTGATAACCGGACAAACCCGGTGCCTCGCACGTTCACGGCTGGCCTGAACATGACTTTCTAAGTACCATTAATTCGCTCTGTGCGTACGATTTGGTGGGTCATGGCTCTGAACAGGCCCCGCCAAATCGTAACCACAAGACGTAGAATGACTTAATTGACAGACACAAATGAAAAAAGTAATAAACAGTTTTCTGAGTCCGGGACGGATAGCCAAGGCAACCCTGCTGGGTACGTTGCTGGTGGCGTCTTCCTGCCAAAAGTTTACGGAGCTCAATCCGTTAGCCTCGCTATCGGAAAACACAGCTTTCACATCGGCCAACAGTATTGAACTGGTTGCCAACGGGGTGTATCAGTCTGCGGCCATCGGGACGTATTCGGGTGGTGCAGGTCGTGGTTATCCATTTGGCTCGGCTTCAATCGAGCAAGGAGAAATGCGTGGAGAAGACATGGTGAACCTTCAGGCTTTCTATGACTTTACATACCGGGCGCTGTATTCAACCGCAACGGCCAACAACGTAAACCACTGGGAGCAGTTGTACGCCTTGATCAACCAGGCCAACATTCTGATCAACGGCGTTCGGCAGGCGGGTACGAATGGCGTCATTTCGGCGGCATCGGCTACACAATATGAAGGAGAAGGTCGTTTTCTGCGGGCGTTGGCTCACCACGAGTTACTGATCCATTTCTCACGGCCTTATGCAGACAACAATGGTGCTAATCCGGGTGTGCCTTACCGCGAGAACCCGATTAACTCAACCACATCGGTGCAGGAAGGCCTAGCTCAGGGCCGGGGAACGGTTGCTCAGACCTATGCCAAAATTCTGGCCGATCTGGACTTTGCCGAAACAAACCTGCCTGCCACACGGTCGGCCGTAGGTGTATCAATCTCACGGGCTACCTCAGGTGCAGCCATTGCCCTGAAAACACGGGTGAAGCAACACATGCAGGATTGGGCCGGCGTTATTACCGAAGGCACAAAACTCGGAACGGCAGGAACAACCGGAACGTTTACCAGCCCAATTGGCAACTACAAACTGGAAGCAACGGTTGATGCACCATTCGTAAATTACTCAGCCAACGCTGAATCGATCTTCTCGATTGCGAACAGCCTGAACTCAAATCCAGGCGTAAACGGTGCCCTCGCAAGCATGTTTGGCCCAACCTCGCTCGGCAGCCGCGACCTGATTGCTACGAGCCCAAACCTGTACAACGCGCCGTTCTGGGTTACTGGTGATACCCGTCGTACGCTGCTTCAGGTAGTGCAAACGACCGGTAGCTATCCGTTCTACTTCAATTACAAATACCGCCAGTATACGACCCGCGCTGACTGGGCTCCGATTCTCCGGTACGCTGAAGTTCTGCTGAACGTATCTGAGGCGTACTCTCGTCAGGGAAATACCACACAGGCGCTTGCCCTACTCAACGCCGTACGGAACCGTGCCGTGCCTGTTGCTGAACGTTTCACTACGGCACCAGCAGATCTGACTCAGGCTATCCTGAACGAACGCCGGATCGAGTTCACGGGCGAAGGCCGTCGCTGGCCGGATATTCACCGGTTAGCCCTGGACCCGAAATACTCAACAGCTGGCATTCCGGCAAAAATCGACGTGTCGCAGATCAGAAGCACAAGCTATAACCTGACTACCCGTCCGGTGCTAACAGGTATCGTTGCCGCCATTCCATACAATGATTATCGGTTCCTGTGGCCAATTCCAACCTCGGAAGCGTCACTCAACCCAACGTTGCTGGCTCAGCAGAATCCCGGTTATTAATCGCCGTATCCAGTAACAAAAAAGCGCTTCCCGTTAAACAGGAAGCGCTTTTTTTGCTTTTGCTGTAAACCCACTCAGTTACCACTCAATCGGGGCCAGCCCTTTACTGATCAGGTACTCATTGGCCTGACTAAAATGTTTATTACCGAACCAACCACCCCATTGAGCGGCCATTGGAGACGGATGTTTCGATTTAAGGACAAGGTGTTTGTTTTCGTCGATGACGGCACCCTTTTTCTGGGCATAAGCGCCCCAAAGAAGAAACACGACATTCTCTTTCTCTGCCGAGATCAATTTAATCACAGCATCGGTAAACGTTTCCCAGCCCTTTCCCTGATGCGAACCCGCCTGACCCGCCCGGACGGTCAATGTCGAATTGAGCAGCATAACACCCTGCGATGCCCAACGCTCAAGATTACCCGACTTCGGAATCGGCTTACCCAGGTCGTCCTGAATTTCTTTGAAAATATTGATCAATGAGGGTGGCTTTGTGATGCCGTCTGCCACTGAAAAAGCAAGACCGTTTGCCTGGCCTTCGCCGTGGTAGGGATCCTGTCCCAGAATAACAACGCGTGTTGCTTCAAACGGGCATTTGTCGAACGCATTGAACATTAGCCGCCCTGGTGGGTAAATTCGCTGTGTTGAGTATTCGTCGCGCAGAAACTCGGCTAGCTTAGTAAAGTACGGTTTGTTGAATTCGGGTTGCAGGTGTGGCTTCCAGGAATCAGCAATGGTGACGTTCATAAAGTGAAGAATACGTTGGTGACAGATTAACCAGACAAAGGTTAGCTGATCGGGGTGATTGTGGGCGAACTATTCATTGAATTTGAAATTTATTTTAGGCCCCACTGGTTGAGGAAGCAAACTAAAGAACTTATTTTACGTTCTAAAGTTGTCAAAAACGGGTTTTTTTTATGATTACGGCAGTAACGGAAGGCATTAAGGTCAGTGTGAAAACGGAATACCAGCATGGGTATTCAAGCCCACTACAGGCGCACTTTGTATTCACGTATCGTATCGCCATTGAAAACCATAGCGAACACACCATTCAACTTCTCCGCAGGCATTGGCTCATCTACGACGCCCATGGGCAGGTACGGGAGGTAGAAGGCGAAGGCGTGATTGGCCTGCAACCCGTGCTCGAACCCGGCGAGCGGCACGAATATGTGTCGGGGTGTAACCTGCATGCCAGCATGGGCAAAATGGTGGGCACTTACCTCGTTGAACGCCTGATCGACGGCAAACAATTTCGTATCCAGGTACCCGAATTCACGATGGTGGTCCCTTTTCAGTTGAACTAATACTGCCAGCCAGGGATCTGTGATTGCTGCGTACTTCCGTTATCTGTGGCGGGCTGGCAACCTGCACGGTCTGCACTCGCCTTTCGTTTATGCCCTCTACCGCGATATTATTCGCCACCGACACCCGGCCCCGCCAGGTACGTCCCCCATCGAAACACTGCGCCAATCATTGTTGCGTAGTAAGCAAAGCCTGACCGTTACCGATCTGGGAGCTGGTTCGCGTCGGTCTACGGGCAACGTGCGGGCCGTTTCAACAATGGCCCGAAATGCCCAAAAACCAGCTCGCTATGCCTGGCTTCTTCATCGTCTGGCTCTTCATTTCAACGCCGGCTACGTGCTCGAGCTGGGTACGTCGCTTGGGTTAACCACTGCCTATCTGGCCAACGCCGCCGCGCAGACATCAGGGCAATTATATTCATTTGAGGGTTGCCCAAACACGGCAACACTGGCCCGTTCCCACCTCAACCAACTTGGCTATTCAGACGTGAATATCGTTGTGGGAAACCTGGATGACACATTAGCCGAAACAGTGGCTACATTACCCCGGATAGACCTCGTTTTTTTCGACGCCAATCACCGCTACGAGCCTACAGTTCAGTATTTTATGACGTGCCTCCCGTTCATTCATAACGATACGCTCTTTATCTTTGATGACATTCATTGGTCTGCCGGAATGGAACAGGCGTGGGAAGCAATTAAGGCCCATCCGGCTGTTCAGGTAACCATTGATTTGTTCGGTGTTGGTCTGGTCTTTTTTCGTCGGGAGCAGCCCAAACAGCATTTTGTGCTACGCTTCTAATTAAACTGATATGACAACCCGCGTTCTACTGACCGCCACCCTCGGCGCAGCGCTCCTGATAGCGTCATGCAAAAAAAACACCGACGTAGCGACACCTGATTCAGCGAAAACGTCGTTTGAGTTGATTCAGGATCGAATTCTGACGCCCAGTTGCGCTACGGCTGGCTGCCACGCGTCTGAGGCAGATGCTTCTTTTCGGCAACACGGATTGGTACTGGCGGCCGGGGTCGCGTTCAAAAACCTGGTTGGCATTGATCCCAAAAACGCCGAGTCGATGGCCGACGGGCAGAAACGGGTGAAGCCATTCGTTGCCCTGGAGAGTCTGCTTTATCATAAGCTCAATGTGGGTGCGTCGCACCATAGCGGAAAAAGCTACGGTAACCCAATGCCGTTGGGCAGCGATCCGCTCTCGGTGGGTCAGATTGAGTTTGTTCGCCGCTGGATCGACGGGGGAGCTTTGGCCACTGGCAATATCATTGACCCGACTTTACTCGACGATAAAACGCCCAGCGGCGCCTCCAACAGCTCATTCACCGCTCCAGCCGCACCTGCCAGCGGACTTGGCTTTCAGATGAAGGTTGATGCCTTTGATGTGGCGACCAATTTTGAGCGGGAGATTTTTGTTCGCCGGGCGGTGGGTAACCCTACCGATATCTATGTGAATCGGTTCACCGTCAATATGCGCTCAGGTAGCCATCATTTCATCGCCTATGATTTCGAAAACAAAACCATTGCGCCGCCACTGAACCAGGTACGTGATCTGCGTAATCCCGATGGTACACTGAACCTGCTAACGGCCATTCAGATGTCTAACCACACCTACCTGATGGGCAGTCCAAATGCGGCCTTTGAATACAAATTCCCTGAAGGAGCGGCGCTGCTGATTCCTGCTAACTCATCGTTTGATCTGAATGTACATTATGTAAACAAGGGTTCATCGGTCATTAAAGGGGAATCGTATATCAATTTGTACACCACACCCCAGGCGAGCGTAACGAAGGTGGTGAAGACCCTGAACATGAGTAACACCAGTCTGGCGATACCCGCAGGCGCCCGGAAGACGTTTTCAAAGTCGTTTACAGTGGCCAAACCGTCGTTGATCCTGACGCTCACGTCACACATGCACAAACTGGGTGAGAAATTTGTGATTCGTATAAAGGGTGGTGCACGCGACGGCGAGATCGTTTATACAACTACCGATTGGGAACACCCGGACGTCATCAATTTTGCTACACCTATCCAACTAGCTAAAGGCGAAGGACTTACATCGGAGATTACGTACAATAACACAACAACCAAAGCTGTTCAGTTTGGCCTTACCAGCGACGACGAAATGGGCATCATTTTCGGCTACTATTACGAGATCAACTAGGCGATACTGAGTTTCTCACAAAAAAAGTGGCTTAACAGAACGTTGGGCCACTTTTTTTGTGGGCTGACTGCTACTTTGCAGTATGATGCACCGTTACCTGATTGTCGCCTTAAGCCTCTTCGCGGGCAGTTTTCAACTTGTTTTTTCACAGCCCACATCCCCGTCTACAGCCCCCGCTGATCGGATGGCAAAAATCACTGCGGCCCTGCCTGTAATTGAGAAACTCTACAGCGACTACGCCGCCCAGCGTAACGTACCTGGGCTCGGCTTCGGCGTCGTGGTTGATGGTAAGCTCATTTATGGCAAAGGAATAGGATTCGCCGATCTGGAAACAAAGCGGCCCGCAACGGCACAGTCCCAATTCCGTATTGCATCGATGACCAAAAGCCTGACGGCCATGGCAATTCTGAAGCTGCGCGATGAAGGTAAGCTTCGCCTCGACGACCCGGCGGCCAACTACGTACCTGAACTGAAACAGTTAAAACCACTGACAACCGATGCGCCAGCCATCACTATCCGTCACCTGCTGACACACGCTGCGGGTTTCCCCGAAGATAACCCCTGGGGCGACCGCCAGTTGGCTGATTCAGAGGCTGAGTTTACCCAATTCCTGAAAGGTGGCGTTTCGCTATCAAACGCACCAGGCGTAGCCTATGAATACGCGAATCTGGGGTTCGCCCTGCTCGGGCGGATCATAACCAACGTAACGAAACAGCCGTACCAGCAATACATTACCAACGCCATTCTGAAACCGCTGGGCATGACCAGCACGATCTGGGATTATCGCAAGGCAGATCCAGCCCGATACGTCAATGGCTATCGCTGGCAGGAAGGCAAGTATCTTCCGGAGGTTCCGCTTGCCGATGGATCGTGGGGAGCCATGGGCGGACTGATTACCACGGTCGATGATTTTGCTAACTACATGGCGCTACACCTGAGTGCCTGGCCCGCCCGCGATGGTGCCGAAACGGGTCCGGTAAAGCGAAGCTCTATCCGTGAAATGCAGCAGCCCTGGAATTTCCGGGGTCTGAATCCACAATTCAAGTATGCTTCGAGACGATTGTGCCCACAAACCATTAGCTACGCATATGGTCTTGTCTGGGTACGTGATTGTGAGGGGCGTGTCAGTGTGGGGCATAGCGGTGGCCTTCCTGGTTTCGGCAGCGAATGGCAGGTTTTACCCGACTACGGCATTGGCGTGATTGGCTGTGCAAATCTGACGTATTCAGGCCTTCGAGGCATCAACACGATTGCACTGGATACCTTGATCTCACTAGCTGGGCTGAAACCCAGACCACTGGCAGTTTCTCCCATTCTGGCCAAACGGAAAGCGGAATTGGTTTCGCTCCTGCCAGACTGGAAAAACGGAGAAGCCAGCGGCATTTTCGCCGAAAACTTCTTTCCCGATACGCCCATTGCACTCAGAAGGAAGTATACACAGGCGCTATTTGATAAAATTGGCAAAGTAGTTCGGGTTGGCGAGTTAGCACCGGAAAACAGCCTGCGGGGTACGTTCCGTATGGATGGTGAACGGGGAAGCCTCAACGTCTTTTTCACACTGACACCCGAAGCGAACCCGCTGATTCAGCAATTGGATATAACGGAGGTGAAACTGTAGGTACGTGGCAGATGCTTGTAGAAACGCAAAATTTTGTCCAACCGGCCTCCACGCTGATTCAAACACAAAAAAAGCCGCTCCGGATATCCGGAGCGGCTTTTTACTTATTGGAACGCTACTTATTTAGCGATCTCTACGTTTACCTGACGGCCTTTGATGTTGTTACCATCCATTGCTTGCACAACCCGGTTGGCTACATCATTCGGTACGTCAACGAACGTGTGCTTGTCAAAAATATCGATGCTACCGATGCTGCTGCCCGGGATGCCCGACTCGCCGGCGATAGCGCCCACCAGATCACCCGGACGGACGTAATCACGACGGCCGATGCTTACGCTCAGGCGGGTCATGTTTGGCTCGCGCTCACGAACAGGGCGTTCGTTGCTGCGGGCAAAATAACCTTCTTTACCGCCTTCACGCTCAGGACGTGGGCCACGATCGTCAAAACGACCACCGCCACGACGATCCTCGAAACGACCACCACCACGCGAGTCAGCACCACGGCTTTCGAAGCGACCGCCCCGATCACCGCCACCACGACGATCGTCAAAACGACCACCGCCGCGTGAATCATTGCGACGATCATCGAAACGACCACGGCCACCCTCACGAGGACCACGATCCTCGAAACGACCGTTACGACGATCCTCTTCGTTGAGGTCTTTATCCGAGAATTCGTTTTTCTCGATACCCATGCTCCGCTTCATCAGGGCGGCTACGATCTGCTCCGTTGTGAAGCCGGTATGCTGCAACTGAGTCAGCATATCGTCGTACAGGTGCAAGTCTTTGCTCTCCGTAATGTCGACTTCCAGTTGCTCGATGAAACGAGCTTTACGGATGCCAACGATGTCTTCAAACGAAGGGATAACACCTTTGTCGACCCGAACTTTCGTGTAGGTCTGGATATCGCGGAACCGGAATTTCTCATCGCGGCTCACCAGTGAGAACGCACGACCTGACTTACCGGCACGGCCTGTCCGGCCAATACGGTGTACGTAATATTCTTCGTCGAGGGGGATATCGTAGTTGATAACCGCATCCACGTTGTCGACGTCGATACCACGGGCTGCCACATCGGTAGCAACCAGGATCGTTGTTGCACCAGCGCGGAATTTGCTCATCACGTTGCTACGCTGAGCCTGACGCAGATCACCGTGCAAGCCTTCGGCCTGGTAACCGCGCAGCATCATATCCTCAACGATCTCCTCTACTTTACGCTTCGTGTTACAGAACACCAGCATCAGTTTCAGATCATACAGATCGATCAGGCGGCACATCACTTCGGTTTTAGCTTTAGGCTTCACCTCGAAATAAACCTGCTCGATGTTTACGTTGGTCAGCTCTTTCTTCACCACCTTCACCATCACCGGGTTCTGTTGGAACCGCTGGGTCATGGCCAGGATTGGCTTCGACATAGTAGCCGAGAAAAGAACCGTCTGCCGCTCTTGTGGGAAGTCTTCCAGAATACTTTCGATGTCTTCCCGGAAGCCCATGTCCAGCATTTCGTCGGCTTCATCAAGAATGATCATCTTGGCGTCGTCGAGTTTCAGCGTATTCCGCTGCATGTGGTCCATCACACGGCCGGGCGTACCAACCACGATATGAACGCCTTTTTTCAACGACCGGATCTGACGCTCAATGGAGTCGCCACCGTAGATCGTTTCAATGTAGATACCCCGCTTGAACTTGCAGAGCTTACGCATTTCTTCAGTTACCTGAACGGCCAGTTCGCGGGTTGGGCACAGGATAAGCACCTGTACGCTCCGATCGCTTGGGTCGATCAGTTCAAGGGCAGGAATACCGAACGCGGCTGTTTTACCAGTACCGGTCTGTGCCTGTCCGATTACGTCGCGACCAGCCAGGATAGGCGGAATGGCCTCGGCCTGAATGGGTGACGGTGTTGTAAAGCCCATTTCTGTCACGGCAGCCAGGATATCAGCTGAAATGTTCAGGTCGGCAAACGTGATGCCGGTTGCCACAGGCTGTACAGTAATAGTTTCTTTAATGATGGGCTGCTCAATCTCTGCTTCTGCTGAAGCACCTTCTTGTTGAACGTTGGTCTGTGCGGCCTCTTCCTGCACAGGTGTTTGACCGACAATCTCGTCGGTCTCGGGCTGGATGTTGTCCAGTGTCATAGAATATTGGTAAGAAAAAAATTCGTTCCGCATACGGCGGAAGTTCGTCAAGCTGACAGTGACGTGTGCAGGATACCCACTAAGCACCAACCCAGGATGTTCGTCGCAATCCGACGTGGAAACAACCCCTACCCCAACGAGTAACCCAGGTGAATTTTGAAATCGCTTAGACTAGCGTAGTTGACCCTCGTTAACTTAAAGCCACCGCCCCACAGCCTGTACTGTCTTTTGTACATCCGTGCCGGCTCTGTAGACCACATCTTACAAACGAGTGCGACCCATAAAAGATCGCTTAGAACAGAGAGAAGCCGACGGATGTCGCTTGAAATTCTGGTGCAAAAGTAAGACTAATTATCGAAAAAAGCAAGTGAGGCTAAATTATTTTTGTACTATTCTAACAAATCGAATCAGTAGGCAATTGCGGTTCTGGGTACGTTGCCATCCCTGTGAAAGCCTGGAGCGACCAAATTCTATACGTTATTTTTAGAAAAAGCAGCGTTTCCTACTGATTAGCCCAGTAGTTTCGCGGCATGCAGTCGACGATAAATTCCAGCTCAATTACGGCCCTGCTGGGGGCATTTGGTGAAGAAGTGAAGTTAATAGAAGCAACGCTTCAGGACGCCGACATTGTTGACCTGAATGGTCACCGCTTTGTGACAGGAACACTTGGGCAGCAGCGGGTTGTAGTGACCCTGACGGGGATTGGCAAAGTAAATGCCGCGATGACAACGGCCTTCGTCATTGCCCATTTCCGGCCGCAGCGGATCATCTTCACGGGTATTGCCGGTGGGGTACGTTCTGATCTGCAACCCGGCGATCTGGTCATTGGTGGCGAAGTTGGTTTCCATGATGTGCGCTCGGTTACCCTGACGATGGAACCAACCCGGCAGAGTATGCACCCGGTAAGCTACGAGCTTAATCCGCTATACTTTACGGCCGATTTGTCGCTGCTGGCGCTGGCTGAACAAACGGCGAATACACTCGAATTTGACTCGATTCCCGGCACCGATCGCCCACCGCTGGTAACAGTTGGTCGTATTCTGACAGGCGATGAATTTATACATTCGGCCCAGCGCGCCGCTGATCTCCGTAACGAATACGGGGCCGATGCAATTGAAATGGAAGGAGCCGCTGTGGCGCAGGTCTGCTACCAGCAAGCTATTCCCTGCATCGTAATCCGTAGCCTCAGCGACCGCGCCGATAGCCACGCTGTAATTGACCTTCTTGCCTTTCTAAGCACCGCCGCCCGAAATTCGGCGCGGCTGGTGACGGCGATGATGGGCGGATGAGCAGGTTCAGGTTCCGGGTTTCAAGTGGCGCTACCGAATAGCCTTAATGCAGCAGCGCCACCTGAAACCCGGAACCCTTTTACATCACCACGTTTACAATCCGTTTCGGAACGACTACAATTTTCTTCGCGGGTTTGCCTTCCATCCACTTCTGAACGACCTCATTAGCCAGTACGTCTTGCTCGATTTCAGCATTTGGCCGGTCGAGTGCGAAGTTGATGGTTGTCCGGACTTTGCCGTTGATCTGGATTGGGTATTCAAACGTGTTTTCGACCAGATATTGCGGATTGAATACGGGGTACGTTGCTTTCGACACGGTGCCCGGTTCATTACCCAGTGCTGCCCAGAGCTCTTCGGCAAAATGAGGCGCATAGGGCGATACCAGCAACACAAGGTCCTGAAGAATAGCCCGTTTGTGACATTTCAGCGTTGACAACTCGTTGACGCACACCATGAAGGCAGATACCGATGTGTTGAACGAGAAGTTCTCAATATCCTCCTGCGCCTTCTTAATGGTCTTGTGCAGCACTTTCAATTCCTCGGGCGTTGGCGTTTCGTCGGTAACGATCCATTGCGTAGGTGCGTCGGCCGTTTCACCGCCCGGTACGTCCTTGTAGAATAACCGCCAGAACTTACGGATAAACCGGTACGTGCCATCGATACCGTTGGTATTCCAGGGTTTCGCCTGTTCGAGCGGCCCAAGAAACATTTCGTACAGGCGAAGCACATCGGCGCCATACCGTTCGGCTACCACATCCGGGTTAACGACGTTATATTTTGACTTCGACATTTTCTCCACGGCTGACCCGCAGACATAGGTGCCGTCAGCTTCCAGAATAAACTCAGCAGTAGCATAATCAGGAAGCCATTTTTTGAACGCCTCAATATCCAGCACATCGTTTTCCACGATATTGACGTCGGCATACAGTTCAGTAGTTTCATACTGATCTTTCAGACCATAGGATACGAATACAGGCGCTTTACCCTGCTGACCAGTACCCTCTAGCCGATACACCAGCATCGAGCGCCCCTGGATCATGCCCTGGTTGATGAGCTTTTTGAACGGCTCTTCCTGGGGAACGTACCCACGGTCTTTCAGGAATTTATTCCAGAAGCGACTGTATAGCAGATGGCCCGTGGCGTGTTCGGAACCGCCCATGTACAGGTCAACATCCTGCCAGTAGTCGATGGCTTCGCGGTTGGCAAATTCATCGGTATTCTGCGGGTCCATGTAGCGGTACCAATACCACGACGATCCCGCCCAACCCGGCATGGTACTCAGTTCGTAGTCGTACTTCCCTTTATATTTCCAGCCTTCGGCGCGGCCGAGGGGTGGCTCACCCGTTTCAGTTGGCAGGTATTTATCGATGGCGGGCAATTCGAGTGGCAGGTCAGCCTCGTCGATCAGGTACGGTATGGGTTCGCCGTGGCTGTTTTGCTTGAAGTAAACCGGTACGGGTTCGCCCCAGTAGCGCTGACGGCTAAAGACGGCATCGCGCATCCGGTAGTTGACCTTTCCTTTTCCAGCTCCTTTTTCTTCAAGCAAAGCAATCAACTTCGCCGTGGCTTCCGGGTACGTCAGCCCATTCACTAAGTCCGAGTTAATGTAGCGGCCTTCTTTAGTGTTATCAGCCTGCTCGTCCATACCTTTTTGTCCATCCAAAATCGGGATGATCGGCAGGTTGTACTGCTTCGCGAACAGATAATCGCGCTGATCACCGGATGGCACGGCCATAACCGCGCCTGTTCCGTATCCAGCCAGCACATAGTCGGCCAGCCAGATGGGCACCTGAGCACCACTGACAGGGTTTAGGCAGTAGCTGCCGGTGAACACCCCCGACACCGTTTTAGCATCCATCATCCGGTCACGTTCTGAACGGAGTTTTACAGCGGCGATGTACGCGTCCACTGCCTCTTTCTGATCGGGTGTGGTCAGATCGGCCACGAGTTCGTGCTCAGGAGCCAGTACCATAAACGTAACGCCGTAGATCGTATCGACCCGGGTGGTGAACACTTCGATGAAGCCCTCAACGTCCAGCGAGAATTTCACGCTTGCTCCAACGCTCCGCCCAATCCAGTTACGCTGTTGCTCTTTGATCGATTCAGACCAGTCGATGGTATCGAGGCCGTAAAGCAACCGGTCAGCGTAGGCGGTGATGCGCATCATCCACTGCCGCATCAGCTTCTGCTCAACAGGGTAGCCGCCACGCTCAGAAACCCGACCGTTAGGACTATCTTTTACTTCATCGTTGGCCAGTACTGTCCCCAGGCCAGGGCACCAGTTTACCATGGCATCGGCCAGGTACGTCAGGCGATACGTCAGGGTAATGGCATATTGTTCCTCTTCTGATTTGGCGTTCCACTCTTCGGCCGTAAATGACAGCACGTTTTCGTCGCAAACCGCCTGCACACCGGCTGTTCCGTTCTGGCTGAATTTTATGAGCAGTGTTTCGATTGGTTCAGCTTTGTCAGTTTCGCGGTTGTACCATGAACGAAACAATTCCATGAAGATCCACTGCGTCCATTTATAGTAGGCCGGGTCGGAGGTACGTACCTCGCGGCTCCAGTCGTAGCTGAAACCAATATTTTTAAGCTGCTCCGTATACCGCGCCAGGTTCTGATCGGTTGTCAGTGCAGGGTGCTGACCAGTTTGAATGGCGTACTGTTCTGCCGGGAGACCAAATGAATCAAACCCCATTGGGTGAAGCACGTTGAAACCCTTCAGACGTTTATACCGCGCCACGATGTCAGACGCAATATACCCCAGCGGGTGGCCCACATGTAGCCCTGCCCCTGATGGGTAGGGAAACATATCGAGCACGTAATATTTCGGTTTTTGACTTTGTGAATCGGTTTTGTAGGTCTGGTTTTCTTCCCAGAACCGCTGCCATTTCTGTTCGGTCTCGCGGTGATTATAATCGGCCATTGGGGAATGTATAGTGTAACGCGTAGCTGGACGATGTCCATGTCTGTTCCGGGATGCTCACCCGAAATTAAGTTGCAAAAGTAGCCCTTCGTATGGACTTTTACGCGGTATGACCACCACACTCGTTGCCAATCCTCGCTTGCGAACAACGCTGACAGCTTTCCTGCTGGGGATTGTTGTAACCGTTCTGGGCGTTGGTATCATACAGGACTTCCACGGCCCATTGCTCGACGGCGGCGATACCGACCAGTATGCTTATACAAGTTACTACTTTGCCCGCAACCTGACGCTCTGGCCAATTCCGCTGCTCGACCTTCATAATAATCAAACCTTTTATCCATACGGCACTCACCACGTATTTCTGCCCTGGGGATTCGAGCGCGACTATTTTTACGCCCTGCTCGACCGTTGGCCGAATGCTGAGTACAAACCGTTTCTACAACTCTATTATCTGTTCAGTTTACTCGTAGGGGCCATAGGTACGTTCCTGCTACTTCACAAACGCTTCGGTAGTACGCGGGCCTGTATCACCGGGCTGATCGTCTCATTATTCACCTTCTACAACCTCTACAAATACCCGGTTCACTACAATATGGCCGTGGTGCACTGGACGGTCTTGTGCATGCTGGCGACCTTCCTGCTGGTATATGATGCATATCATTCTTACCCGATAAGTCTGACACGCTGGCTAGTGTGGGCCTGGTTACACCTCGCTATCCTGGGGCTCGAATTAGGCTATGTTGCGGGATATGCGCTGGCTTTTTCTACACTTTGTGCGCCATTTATCCTGTATCAGCTGTGGCACAAAAACAGGCTTGACAACACACCCAACTTAACACTGTTAACCTATTGGATAACAACCAATTATCGAAAACACAAAGTCACAGTCATTTTGTTGATTCTGCTTTGTTTTATCACGATCTGGCTCTACGTTCCGCTGTCTGCGCAGATTAGCCTTGATGCACTCAGCTATGATTTTCCAGACGTGGGCGAGATGCGAGCCTGGTCGCATCCGTTGCGGTTGTTTATTCCCAGCCTCTCCGGCCTGGATGATTTTGCCATCAGGTACGAAACCATCTTCCATGATCCGCCTGCTGAGAGTTATGGCCAAACAAGTCCGGGCCTTTACCTCACCATTCTTGGGCTGGCAGGTTTGTGGCAACAACGGAACAAAGTGGGGCTTTGGGGGCCGGTTGCTCTCCTGCTGGTGCTCTGCCTGTTATACCATCCTGTTTCGTTTCCAACGATGAAAATCTTTCCCTGGTTTTCCTTCAATCGCCACGGTGGACGATCGAGCATGGTCTATCCAGTATTGCTCTGCATGCTGGCGTTGCCTATCCAAACGCCTAAAAAACGCCTTAGTCAGCTGGCTCTTCTGAGCATCTTTGCCTTAATGCTTGCCGAATGGTTCCACGGCTACACATTCCGGCGGTCCTATGCCACCACGAGTGCTTCTCCAGGTTTATTCACGTACCTACAGACCGTACGTGATACACCCGGAAAAGCAGTCTTCGACTGGCCGTTCTGCATTCAGGGGGCCGATGCAGTAGCAAACAGCGATGGCCTTTGCTCTTTCTATGAAGCACAGAATAGTGTCAACACCCTTCGCCGTTTTTACCACAAGGCTGTGGTTGGCCAGTATGTTGGTCGCCTGCATCCCGATCTTGTCAGACCATTTATCCGTGATCAATGGCCACGACTTTTAGCACCTGATTATGTTTTTACGGAAGCTGACTGGGCGTTTGTTGACCATTTTTTGCGGGATAATGAGTTTGCGGGTATTAACCTGTATACCGACCTGCTCACGCCCGAACAAGCGCAGGCGTTCATTTTGCATTACGGTCCGGTAATCGCCACGTGCAAACACCCCACGGCCGGACACCTGGCATTTTTACGACTCAGAAAGTAGTGTTAGCGCTTTTGCTCCAGTTCAAGGAATAGTGAACTGCCAAACGGCGCGGATGGCAGTAAGGACTGTTCAGCGCTGACAATTCCGTACAGCATCCGGTTTACCAGCGGATGAGGCAGATACACATCTGAGCCCGGTTCCCCGGCCGATCGCCAGCCCATTCGGAGTTGCAATGCCTGCCACTGCCGAACAAATAAAATCAAAGGAGATAACGCCAGGCTCCAGTATGTCGAGAAATTGATTTGCAAGCTCACCTCCTGAGAAAGACGCTCAAAATCTGACCGTACAAATCGCCGAAGACTACCGACAGCCAGATCGTGCTGCCCCCAAAATACCGAAAACGCGTTGTTATTGCTGATCAGAATGCCGCCAGGCTTCAGCCTGACGCGCAGCGCGGTGAGGAGAGTTCTCAGTTCCGGGTCGTTGAAATAACAGAGTACGTCATTGCAGATAATGACGTCGAATGTCGACTCTGGCATATACGATGCCAGGTCGTTTAGATCAAGTTGGTTTACAATTAACCCACGTTCCCGACAGCAGGCCACCCCTTCAGCAGAGCCATCAACCCCGGCCAGATTAGTGAATCCATGTTGGCGAAGCCGATGCAATAGTCCACCGGTACCGCAGCCAGCATCAAAGATAGCCAGGTCCTGTTGCTGGCCAAATCGTGCCTGAATACGGCGAATAACCTGCTTATGTAACTGACGATACCACCAGAGCTGCTCTTCAACGGCAAACATGCGTCGGTGTTCATCTGGCTTATCAATCATGCGTTTTTCCTTCCAATACCCCCCAGGTACGTTTCACTACATACGGAGGCATGCCACTTTGAGTCATAGACAGTCGGCCAACATATTCGCCCAGAACACCAACAAACAGGAGTTGCAATCCCCCCAGCATTGATACGACCCAGAACGCCAATTCCCACTCGCGAACAACGAGCCAGCCTGATATTTTCCCGGCGAAGAGCACGATGCCAAACCACACGCTAAACCCCAGCAACGATGCACCGATTCCCGTCAAAACACGAAGTGGCAATACCGAATAGCCGACCAAAACTGTCAGGAACAGCGAGACGAGCTTACGAATGGTATAATTCGACCGGCCTTCCTGCCGCGAATGATGGTCTACCAATACGCTGCCCACATTGCTGGTCACCCGAAATATCAATCCGTCGATATAGGGGTATGGCCCTTTGTAGCGGATGATTTCGTCTACAACATCGCGCCGGATCAGCTTAAAACTAGAGAGGTATAAATCATCTGGTTTGCGCAACAGGTACGTTGCCAGCACATTAGTGAGGTTACTCCCCAGATTTCGAAACCAGTGATGCTGTTTTTGCCCGTACTGGCTGTACACGACATCATACTCATTGGTCTGCGCCTCTCGTAGAAGCGATAGGATAGCCTCTGGCGGGTTCTGAAAATCATCGTCGATGATGGCGGTGAAATGGCCGGTAGCAAAATTAAGACCGCAGAGTACAGCGTTGAATTCACCAAAATTTCGCCGAAGGCTGACGGCTTTTACATTGCTGTACCGATCGGCCAGGCGCGAGCACACCCACTCTGAACGGTCCTTACTCCCATCGTTTACCAGAATCACCTCGAACTCACGGCCTATTAAACAGGCTTCCAGCCGCTCGAGCAACGGTGTTAATGTGCGCTCACTGTTGTAGACAGGTATGACTATGCTTAGTTCCACAACGGTAGCTGAAATGGGTTTATGAATTATTTACATGTGCATACCGGCTAGAGGGATATGGCTCATCAATGTAATCTGCCTGGTCGTAGGGCTCATTGGAAAGCACCAGTAATACAGCATCATCACTGAACTGATCCATCACGTGCCAGTCCTTGGGTTCAAGTACCAGGCAGGTATCCGGGCTCACTAAGGTATAATCCTCCTCTTTCTGACCGTCCTGTACATACACGTGACACTGACCAACCAGGCAAATTAATGCGTTCCATGCCTTATGATGACGGTGGCCACCACGCTGAGCATTTCCTGCACTATGAATATAGAACACGCGCTTTATATCACCCGGCAACGTATTGTTGTATACTGTTAGATTACCTGATGTAGAGTTAAATGTGTCTAAAGTAAATATTTTTGCCATTACCCCTCAATTATGCCTCCATTTTCATTTCAGGCTAGAAAAATACGCACTTCTCTGTTAATAGGGTTAAAAAATAGACGAAAGGTTAAATTAAGGTTAAAAGATCTAATACAGGTGATTATGAAACGGTGACTGATACCCTTAATTAAATTACATCTGTATATACAATCATTTCCACATACTATCAGAACCGAGCAGGTTCTATAACTAGGTATTTACCCGATAGACAGCTGCTGCGAGTGAAGAACAATCTATAAATCTAGTTCAAAAAATTAATGATCATTATTAAATATACCAAATTAACGCTCCAGCCCGGCAAGGAATATGCCTGGAAATTGGGGCGGTATGATGTACTTCCGGTTGCACCATCAGTGTCTTTTCTCTCCTGATGATAAAACGGGACTAGCGAACCTGCAGCAATTCGTCGCCAGCAGGTCTGCCAATCAACTTCGTGATGATTGATTCCAGACGTGGAATGATAGTCGGGCGGTACGGGGTTATCTTTACAGATAATCCGCTCGTTTTTCCGTGACATTTCTTCAGCAAACAGCCAACTACATTTACGCTAAACACAGCGCTACTGCTCAGCAGCCGCTCGATCATGTTTGGGTTATTTTGCCCACACGCCGGGCCGTAACGGTGTTCCAGCAGGAATTGGCCTCTCTGGCCGATCGGCCTATGCTTGCACCGCATATGGTGGCTGTAGATGACTTCATTACCGAAGCAGCAGGCGTTCAGTTGATCGATAACGTCAGCCTCTTATTTGAGCTCTATGACGTATTTCGGGAACTAGATAAAAACATCGAATTTGAACAGTTTGTCGGCTGGGCATCGGTCTTGCTGAATGATCTTGACCGGATCGATCAGTACCGGATCGACCCAAACTACCTGTTTGAATACTTGACAGAAGCCAAGGCGATTGAACGCTGGACACCAGAAAACCACCAGCATACACCCGCCCTTCCCCATACACCCGCCGTCTCGAATTACTTCGGCCTCTTCAGCAACCTGAAAGCAGCCTACTACTCGCTCCGCAAACGCTTGCTGGCTGCTGGATTGGCCTATCGGGGTATGGCTTACCGCTTGCTTGCCGATGATGTGCGGCTGCGTGTGCTCGATAATCCTGCGTACGAAAAGATTTATTTCGTTGGTTTCAATGCCTTGACAGCCTCTGAAGAGCACATTATTCGGGTCTTGACCAATACGCCGAAAGCAGAACTGATCTGGGATGTTGACAGCTATTATCTCGACGATCCGGAACAGGAAGCGGGCTATTTTTTGCGGCAATACAAAAATCAGAAAGGCTTCTCCGGCTTCAAGAATCGCACCGGCCATGTGGGTCAGGGCGGCGCTGAGAGTGTAGGAATTGGCAACACATTAACCACCACCCCCAAGCAGATGCGGATGGTGGGTGTTCCAACGGCTTCGCTTCAGGCAAAAGTAGCCGGCCAGTTGGTCGATCAGTTTGATGCGGAAGATGACGCGCCTTCGATCCGAACCGTGATTGTTCTGGCCGATGAAACGCTGCTGGTTCCGGTGCTTTATTCGCTCAATGAATCGGTGAGTGACCTGAATGTAACGATGGGTCTCTCGCTGCGTAGTTCGCTGCTTTTCACCTTGATTGATACGGTCTTTGAGATGCAGCGAACCATGATGGAGTTCAGGACGACCGAGGGTGGGGCATCCAAAATACCTAAATTTCACCACCGGCAAGTCGTTAAACTGCTGAACCACCCTTTCGTTCGGCAGTATGAAAAGCTACACGGTCTGCTGGCTCCCGATCAGGTAAACGAACTACCCCGGCCGCTACTCGACTGGATACTGAGTGAAGTAGTAACGGGCAAACGGGCCTATTTGGGTGAACACGAAATGCTTGACCTGGGCCAGGGCGACCCGCTGTTCGGTGTGCTGTTTAAACGATGGCGACCCAATCACCCTTCTGACGCGATCAACGCCTTATTTAAGTTGATTGACCTTCTGCGCGATGTGTATCGGCACAGTCAGGATACGATCGAGATCGAGTATCTCTATCTTTTCTTCAGCCTGCTGAAACAACTCGAAACCACCCTGAACCGACAAACTGAAGCGGCCAAACTGGCAAAGAATGCGCCAGCGGTAACAGTTCGAAGCTTTCAGCAATTTTTGTACGAACTGATTCGCCAAACCACGATTCCGTTCACCAGTGAAGGCGATAGCCGCATTCAACTGATGGGCCTGCTGGAAACACGAACGCTCGATTTTGAACGGGTCATTATCTTGTCGGCCAATGAAGGAGTGTTGCCTCAATCGCGCCGTATGAATTCGCTGATTCCGTTTGATATTGCCATCGAAGTTGGTTTGCCAACGTATCGCGAGCAGGAAGCCATAACGGCTTACCATCTATACCGGTTACTGCAACGGGCTTCCGACGTTACGTTTCTGTATACTACTACGGCCGATGCCTATGGAAACAGCAAGGGTGAACCCAGCCGGTTCCTCCGTCAGATCGAACACGAACTGGTTCAGGCAGCCAACGGAAACATACGCTTCAGCAAGCCGCTGGTTCGCGTAGCAGACGGTGCCGGCCGTACTGACACGGTGATTTTATCAGTGCCCAAAACGGATACGATCCGCGAGGCGCTGAAGACGTACCTAACCGAAAACGGGCTCTACCCTACGGCGCTGAACCACTTCGTGGCGTGTTCCATGCGGTTTTATTTTGAGCGGGTTGTTAAAATCCGGGAAGAAGAGGAAGTGGACGAGCGAATCGATAGTGCGGAGTTTGGCACCTGGCTCCACAATACGATGGAGAGCCTCGACAAGAACTACCGGATGCTCGACCTGCCCGTGACGCCCGATCTGGTCCAGCGTGTGCTGGAAGACGAGTACCGGAACCTGATGAAAGGCCGGGTTGCCGATACGGGTTATAACCTGCTTTTCTACCAGTTGGCCAAAGACCTGATGCAGGCCTTCCAGACCTATCAGAATCAGGAAACGATCGAGAAGGGAATTCGCGTACTGGCCACGGAACGTACCTTGCAAACGTACCTGCCGGTTGATATCGGAGGTGACGTGGTGCAGGTAAAAATTGGCGGTAAGATTGACAGGCTAGAACAATTGGCCGACGGCACGATCCGGATTGTCGATTATAAATCGGGGGTGGTGAAGCTCCCCACCAAGATCGAAAATCTGGCAGAGTCGCTAACCTCGCTGGCCGACAAAGACAACAAATGGGAGAAGATCAGGCAGTTATGGCTCTACAAATACCTCATCCTTAAGGAAAACCAGTATCCCGACAAACCGGTTGAAGCGGGTTTCTACTCGCTACGTACCTTCCAGAAAGAACCTGCTTTCCTGACCAACCGCGTTGCCTTTTCTGACGATAACAACCGCGACACATACATTACCGAAACAGAAGCCCTACTTACCCAGATGGTGCAACGCATGTTCGATACGACGGCCCCGTTTGCCATGACCGACAATATTGAGACGTGTAAATACTGCAACTATACCAAGATCTGCGGGCGATAAATCCGTTTGCTGTTTTCAGTCCGCTGTCTTCCGTTGCTCCGCCGTGTAACAGCAACGTACCTATGGTGGAGCAACGAAAGACAGCGGACTAAAAATACATGTTCGCCGCAACGCGGAAGGTGTTACAGTGGGCTTCAACAATGTCGGCTACGCGGGGCGAGTAGCCGCCGCCCATCGAAACTACGATTGGTAGACCGTGTTTCTGCGCCTGGCCAAAAACGAACTGATCGCGCTGCCGAACGCCATTCATCGAGACCTTCAGTTTTCCCAACCGGTCGGTTTCAAGAATATCAACTCCCGCCACATAAAACAGAAAGTCGGGCTGTTGGGTAGCCAGCAACCGCGGTAGTGTGTCGGATAATAGGTTCAGGTACGTTTCGTCAGCTGTGCCGGTGGCCAGCGCAATATCCAGATCAGACTGCTCTTTTTTGAGCGGGTAGTTATCCTTACCGTGCATGCTGAACGTGAACACCCGTGGTTCGTGCTGAAACATGACCGCCGTTCCATTGCCCTGATGAACATCGAGATCAATGACCAGGATTTTACGGGACTGGCCGGTTTCGAGCAGGTGATGGGCCGCCACGCCAACATCGTTTAGCAGGCAAAAACCCTCGCCATGATCAGGATAGGCGTGATGGGTACCTCCGGCAACATTCATGGCCACGCCATCGCGCCGGGCCAGGTACGTGCAGTCGAGTGTTCCCTGGGTAATAACCCACTCCCGTTCAATGAGGCGCGGCGACATCGGGAAACCAATTCGACGAATCATCCGGGCGTCTACCGTCTGGGTTTTCAACGCCTGAACATAGTCGGGCGTGTGAACGCCAAGCACCCAACGATCATCGATTGGTGACGGCGCGAAGAAATTTTCGTCAGTACAGGTACCCTCGTACAACAATTGTTCATGGATCAATTCGTATTTCAGCATTGGGAAGCGGTGCGGCTCTCCCGTGGCGCTAACGGGCAGTTCGTGTTTGTACAGCGGGGCGTAGGCAATCTGGAGCATAAAGGAGAAAACGGGCCATTCGATAAATACTGTAACCCGCTTACGAACTGACAGTGAACGTATAGGCAGAAACGTTAGTAGTTTAGATACCTGTTGTTGCCAGCATCAGGAAAACCAAATCTATCCGTCATAGTTTATTATGCATAAGCCAGAATTCATCAACCTATGAACATCGAACTCTCTACATCGTCCGAATTGGTACCCTTTGAGCTGCTAGACGTCCTGGTACAGAACCGTCGCGACGGTGATGCGAACCGGTCGCTGCTCTCGTTGCATTTTGTTGGCAAGCGAGGCCGTCAAACCGACCGGCTGAAGATGCCGTTGCTGACGTGGTTTGATGCGAATCGACTCCAACAGTTTACTTATCAGCTGGCACATGGCACCCGGCCGGAAAACAGCCATATGGATTTACCTGACTCGGGGCTTCGGCTGACAGTTGGTGGAAGAAACCGTGGGTCTATTCGGGTTGAATCTCTGCCATCATCACAACGCCGGTTTGCTCCCGTAGAGATCAATGGCACGGCAACAGGCCTGCGTGATTACGCTAAAGTATTGTATACCAGGCTTTGGGAGGCTTTTTGCCGGGGATAATACAGCCGGAATCCCCTGAAAAAAGGTGGTCGTCGTATCGGAGACTGATGTCAGCAGATACGATGACCACCTTTTTTAGTACGTGGCCGTGGCTAGTTCTTCATGTATCTGATGCACAGGCGAATTGGTGAAGAACAGCCAGCTTATGGCTTTGGGCAGTTCAATGCTCCACCGCTTCTCTTCGTGCAGGCCATCGGGATCGATCGATGTCTGGAGATACGAACAGGCTTCTGCCACACACCGCAAATTGCGTTGAAAGCGCGTCAGGCTGGGCACCATATACGTGGATTCCGATTCACCGCCGTAGAGGTACACTTTGGTGTAGCGTTCCAGTTTTCGTTGGGCGGCAGCCCTGTAGACGCCCGGCGAAATCCAGAGAGCTGGCGAGAACACCAGCCAACGACCGAATACATCCGGATAGAGTAGTCCGGCCCAGATGGTAATGAGGCCACCTAATGACGAGCCACCCATACCGGTGTGGGCCGCATCAGACAACGTGCGGAAGTTAGCATCGATAGCCGGTTTCAGCGTATTCACCACAAAGTCCAGGTACGTTCTTCCCTCGCCCAGCGTTGGCTTCACTTTCTCAACCGTATACTCACGTAACCGGCCTTCACCCGCGTGGTCAATAGCAACAACGATAACACCGTGGTGCTTACGGGTGGCCAACTGGGCCAGTCGACATTCAGTTAGCCACGAGCCATATCCTTCGCCTTCACCCAGCAGGTTCTGGCCATCGTTTATGTAAAGTACCGGGTAGGCTTCACCGCTGGTTTCGTAATCATACGGTAAGGCAATCTGCACCCGACGGGGCCTATCGCAACCCGGATACTCAACATATAATGTTTGCTCAATCGGCAGGAAAGCTGAATTGATGGATGACCCATCCCATTGCCAGTAAGGCACTTCATCCTGAACAGCCGTTGTTGACCGGGCAATACGCCGATTGTCTGTTAGCTCACCCTGTTCATTTAATTCAAGACCACCCTCTCCGGCCCGATAGTATTTGTATTCGATGGTCTCTGGCCAGCCTTCATCAACGGGCAGGCCGATATTGTAGCGGCCATCACCGGCCGGATGGAGTTGCAGGGTATCAGTATCAGTAGCCCACCCGCAAAAATTGCCCGTAACAAAAACGGGACGATCGTCGTGGGCAGGCGTATATAAGTCAAGATGAAGTGTATGCGTTGTCATATTATGATAACCCATTACGCCAACCAATTGTCTCTTGTCATAGCAAATAATGTACCTACGGGTAGATCGATCCAGGTACGTTATCATGCCCGGTTAATTAGCTCGAAGCAGGGGCGCAACGTGTGTACCGATCAGTTCTATTGACCGAAGGAGCTTATCGTGGGCCAACCCGGCGTTATCCATCTGAAACGTTACCCTGGAGATGCCGCCAAGCGACTCACTGTGCGCGCGAATCTTCTTGGCTACCTCGTCTGGTCCACCAACCAGTAAGGCCCCTTTCGGGCCGATCTGCGCATCGAACTGGGAACGGGTTACGGGTGGCCAGCCCCGTTCCCGACCAATCCTGGTCATGGTTTCGGCATAACCGGCGTAGTAATCATCGATTGCTTCAGCCGTTGAGTTGGCTACGTAGCCGAGTGAGTGCAAACCTACCTTCAGCTGATCGGGCGAAAAACCCGCTTTTTTGCCAGCAGCCCGGTACAGGTCGACCAGGGGGCGAAAGCGGTGGGTTTCGCCCCCAATGATAGCCACCATTAAGGGCAACCCCAACGTACCTGCCCGCGCAAATGATTCGGGTGTTCCGCCAACGCCCAGCCAGACTGGCAACTCTGCCTGCAAGGGCCGGGGATAAATGGGCTGGTTTCGCAAAGGAGCGCGGTACCGACCCGACCAAGTGACAAACTCGTTTTCCCGGATGGTCAGTAACAACTCCAGCTTCTCGATAAACAGCTCATCATATTCCTGAAGGTTAAACCCGAACAGAGGAAACGCTTCGACAGACGAACCACGACCAACCACCAATTCGGCACGGCCCTTCGAGATCAGATCGAGCGTGGCAAAGTTTTGAAATACCCTGACCGGATCGGCAGCACTTAAGACAGCCACCGCACTGGTCAGCCGAATAGTTTTGGTTCGGGCGGCGGCAGCCGCCAGAATAACGGCCGGGGCCGAATCCAGAAATTCTTTGCGATGATGTTCACCAATACCAAACACATCGAGGCCAACCTGATCTGCAAACTCGATCCGTTCGAGCAGCTGACTCATGGCATCAACCGCACTAATTACGTTGCCACCATCATTACTTAGCATGGCCGAGGCAAAGCTATCGATTCCAATTTCCACGTTACTAACTCCTGTTGGTTGTTGACCGATAAGGCATTTAGGCCTTGTTCAGTTCATTATCACCGCAGCTCCCCTATCTATCTGACCACAAAAAAACGGTTCCTGCCCAGCGCGTTACGCCAAACAGGAACCGGGAGTCATGTCGACCAGAAAATCGGCT
Organism: Fibrella forsythiae; assembly: GCF_017353175.1. GTDB lineage: Bacteria > Bacteroidota > Bacteroidia > Cytophagales > Spirosomataceae > Fibrella > Fibrella forsythiae. Next base: position 545,752 of record NZ_JAFMYW010000001.1, read on the forward strand.
TATTTTTTCTTCTTCGGCTTATCTTCTTTGGCCACTTTGTCAGACTTCGCCTCCACTTTCGAGTTCTTCTCGGCTTTCTTTGGCTTCAGTTCTTTCACGGGTTCGCCCATAGCAACGGGAGCTGGCGGCGATTTCTTTTCCGCCTGCGGCTGAATCAGGCCTGAACCGGCAATAGAACCACGCACGAACGTACCCCAGGTCAGGTTATCTTTTCCTTTTTGCACCTGTTTGGCGCGCTCAATGGCCATGTTAGCGGCGGCTTCAACTACCCACTCAAAGTTCGACTGACCAACCGAGTTTACATCAGCATCAGGCGCAGGGTTGCAGAAGTCAATCGCGATGGGCACACCGTCGCGGACGGCAAACTCAACCGTGTTGAAATCATAACCAAGGCCATGGTTCAGCTTCAAGACGTAGTCTTTCATGGTGGCCATCAGCTTCTTACCCGCGTCGCCAGTGGTTTTCATTTCAGTTGCATACCGCAGGTGATGCGGGTTGCGCGGTTCGTAGGGCATGATCAGCACGTCTTTTCCGCCGATACAGTAGCAACGGAAATAGTCGGTGAAGTCGATCGCCTCCTGATAGAGCATCACCAGTTGACCGGTTTCGTCATACGCCTTGAACATTTCGTCGGGATTATCGACTTTGTAGACGCTTTTCCAGCCGCCACCCGAGTGTGGTTTCATGAACGCCGGGAAGCCGATACGGTTAAAAATGGAATCCCAGTTCATGTGCTGCAGGTTCGAGAACGATTCATGGCGAGTGTCATCGGGGCGCTCTTTCGAGGGCAGCAGTATCGTTTTGGGCACCGGAACGCCAAGGTGTACGGCCAGCGCGTTGTTGAAGAATTTCTCATCGGCACTCCACCAGAAGGGGTTATTCACCACGGCAGTGCCGGTAAGTGCTGCGTTTTTGAGAAACGCTTTGTAGAACGGAACATCCTGCGAAATACGGTCGATGATCACGGCGTAATCGGTAGCTACGCCCTGCTCTACACGATCGATCGATACGAATTCGGCTTGAAAATCAGACTGTTTTTCGTTCACACGATCAACAAAGGCGTGCGGAAACGAGCGTTCCATGCCGAAAAGGATACCTATTTTTTTCATGATATTGATTATCAGTTAGTTGTGATCTGTATAACAAACATCAGCTACAACAATACTACAACATTATTGTTTTTTGCTGTTCTGGTGTGCGTCGCAAATTGGTCAGCGATGACTGAAAAGACAAACAAGCTTTGCGAACGGGACACACTGCTCACGAAATAGAATTGACATAAATACGTACACGCAGTCCATAACCTGCATAAAATACGAATAAACACTAATTTACAAATATTTATGACCCATTACTTGACATTAATACGAACTATTACGAACTTTGACAAGTCAATAATAGATCAATACGATGTTAAATCAATCTGGTACTCGCAACGCCGCCCTACGCCTCGCCTGGCAATTGGTCAGGAAAAGCGCCCTCAGCTTTGCTGACGCCCAGCGCGCCGCCTGGAAAGCCATCCGCTTAAAAATTAAGCTGGCCACCACTGCCGCCGTTGATTTCACCTACCGCAAAACAGACGGCTCCATTCGTCAGGCCCGCGGCACCCGCATGATTGACTACACGGCCACCTCCACGGCCCCCGTCACTGATCTAACCGTACGGTATTTCGATCTGGACGCAACAGGCTGGCGCTCCTGCCGGGCCGACCACATTCTCGCAATTCTCTAATCGTTCATTTTTTCACCCAATAACCAGTAGCCCAATCATGGCAAAGCAGGAAAAAGAAGTAGACGCCAAAACGCTGGAAGCATTCCAGAGCGCGCAGGTAGTAAAACCGTATCAAATGATACACGAGGGTACGGGCGAAGTAGTAAGCCGGTACAAGTATTTGGAGGGCCACCCGCGCCAGTACCGTTTCGACGCCAAGGAAGGCGTTTTTAACATCAACGGAGCCGAAAAACTCGGCCGGACGCTGACGTTTCAGCCCATCGCCTGGCGCATTTTCACGGATAATATCCTGAATATGGGTACGAAGAACTGGGCCGAACTCTTCTTCATCGACGAAAAAAACTGCGTCTCGGCCGTTCTTTTTCACGGCTATTCGGTAGACAATATTTTCCGGCTTATTGAGCCACTGTACTACGATGATTTGACGCTGGCCGACGTGGTAATTACGGCCATTGCCGAGAAGAAGGAGAATAATAAAATTCAGCCTAAAGGGGTCTATTACATCGCCAATTTCTCCTATAAAATGGCTAATCCGGAGAAGTCAACGGAGCTGAAGCTTTTCGCCACGGACTACAAGATTTTCCGGCAGGAAACGCTCACTGACATTGCCAACATCAAAACGGCGTACAATTTCTACAACCCGTTTTCTCACGCAGGGGCGTACGAACTGGAACCCGGCCAAATGCCACCGCTACCGCCCGTAGAAACAGACGCCGATCAAACCCCGGCCTAATTCTCCCTCCGTTTTTCATCGTTTACCCGCCCGGCTCCTACCTCGGGGCCGGGCCAACTATCCAACGTGATGCCTTTTCGCACCAACACACCCGAATTTATTCCGGACCCCGAAACCCACGAGAATGATCTGGCCGAACGCATTGAAGACACCGCCCGCCAGATTGTCTCCCGCCTCGATATGGCCGCTTACGCCGCCGATCCGGCCGCCGCCATTACCACCGCGTACGACGAGGTAGCCCTGAACGCCGATCGTTTCTACGCAATGATCCTCTTCGATTCCAGCTTTCGGGCGGACATCATTACCAAGTTTTCGCAAGTCGATTAATTCATAACCCGGCCAACCGGCCACAACTATATATCAAGATGAACTTAACAGAACGATTCAACGCCGCCCAAGAACTGGCAGGCCGCTACGTGGCCACAGACTTACGGCTAAAAGTGATCAGCGACGCTAAACGCCAACTGCGCCGCCCTAGTACTGAGTTTACCTCCACGGCCGACGTTGAGGCCTACGAACAGGCGCAGGCCTCGTTTGAACAAGAATACGCCACTTTCGACCGGGAACAGGCCGAACTGGAAGCATGGCAGAAGGGTCAATTAGCTACGCCTACCGGGCTGTATGCCCTGCTCGTTGGCGATTATGACGAAGATTCCCCGGTAATATCCATTCGCGTAAACGGGTATCACGTCTACGCCGATGAGGGGCAAATCACTCTTTCACCCGAAAATCAAGCCAAACGGGAGCCGGATTATTCAATCGGTACGGACTACACCGAAGCAAAGTATATTCTGCAAAGCGCCCGCCAGCTTACCCAAGCGGAATGTGGCTCAACCCTTTCCGATGACGAGACCTCGCTTTTTTTCTTCATGGTAGTCCAACTGATGGCTACTACCCGGCTTACCGCTGCCGTCAACCGGCTTACTCCAAACTACTAATCATCACCCGCCGGGAACGTACCTGGCAGCCAATCTTACCCGATTAAATTTTTGGTGTGGATAGAAGCAGTAAGGGTCGGGGCGTTGCTCCGGCCCTTTCTACCAAGTCCTGCCATGCACGAATTCTTAAATCAAGCTTTATACATGAACGCTAGTCAAATCGTAGTTGGCACGCCCGTCATTTATTGGGCGGTTATTGATCAAGATAGTCGCCGGTCTCATCCGACTAAAACGGAGATCACCTCCGAGGTTTGGGCACTGGGTTCGGGCGAACAGGTATGTAAGGTTAAAGGCATTACGGGTGGCGTCGCCATTTCGCACCTTGATCCAATTTCCCCTGGCTCATTGATGGCCGCCAGATTACAGGGTTGCAAGGACGTCTCAGATCAAGACTTTAAAGACGAGAGTACGAAGTTTTTTGGCGACCGTGGCGTTCAAGCCACCTTCTACTAATCAGTTTATGAACAGCACGGTTATCAAACCCGGCTCTCGCGTATCGGTACGAACAACCAACAAATACGACGAGACGAAGATCTACACCGCTACGGCCGTCAAGTGGAAGGCAAGCGGTCTACTGGAAATAGAGCCAGATGAGCCGCAGGCCAATGGCAAAAAGACCAAATCCGTATCAGCTAACAACGTTAAACTCATCAAACAGTGAAGAAACTAATAGGAATCCTCTACAGTGCGCCAATGGTTCTGGCGCTGCTGGCAGACCTCAAAACGCAGACGCGCCGTATAACCGGGAAGCTGAAGCTTATTAACGAGAATCTTTCCTACGACTGGAAGCTCTCAACGGAACGCGTCATTCTGAGAGACGCCAAAACTAAGCAGGAACGCTGGCGTACGGTATACCATTTCAACGCGACAGGCATCAATACTATAGCCATGTTTTGCCCGTACGGTGAACCGGGCGATGTGCTTTGGGTACGGGAAACGTTTGCGCAGTGTATAGAAAGACAGGCTCCCGTTACTTATCCTGACGATTATATCTATCGGGCAGACGAGGGTAACCATGACTGGCCACACGGCTGGAGTCCCTCGCTCCACATGCCCTACGTGGCCTGCCGGATCTGGCTCGAAGTTGTCTCGGTCCGTATCGAACGGCTACAGGAAATTAGCGAAGCTGATGCCATAGCCGAAGGGATTGCCTCGACGCCGGTAACGATAGCCTGTTCAGGCTCCAGTGTCGAATATCGCTACCAGAATTACCTGCAACGTCATGACATCAACCACCCGTTGCACCGTTGGACCCACACCGCCCGCCACTCCTACCAGACGCTATGGGCCAAACTAAACGGCCGCGATTCGTGGGCAGCGAACCCGTACGTGTGGGTCGTAGAATTTAAACGCATCGAAGAGCCAGCCAATAATGACTAACGAAGCCTACCGGGCCGTTATGGCCTACGCCAACTCTGACCTGGGCGAGTTGGCCCGCCTCCGGATGCCGACGCTGGGTCCGGCCCACAAACCCGAAAAGTCGAACGCGATCAACCCGAAGGCCGCCGCCTTTGGTACCACGTTCCACACGATGATTCTGGAACCACACCTGCCCATCGATTGGAGCCAGCATCACGTTACCGAACGCGATAAACTCAATCAGATGCAGGCTGCGTTCCTGAAATCCGTAGCCGACAGTGATACTTACGATCTGAGTAGCGGGTTTACGTCGGTCGAAAAGTCGCTATTCTGGGAATGCCCCAACACAGGCCTAGCCCTCAAATGCCGGATCGATGCGCCGCATTACTGCTTTAAGGGGACGTACCTAATTGACCTGAAAAGTACGTCATGCTGGACGGCACAGCAGTTTTTCGAGACAATCATGCAGTACCGATACGACTGTCAGGCGGCCTATTACCTCGACGGTTACGCGGCCTGCAACGAGGGCGAAGAGGTGAACTTCCTCTTTATCGGCGTTCAGAAAAACAAGCCCTTCAACGTCTACTACGTCGATATGTCACAGAGCGAAGAACGGCGATGTATGATCGAATACGGCCGGATGAAGAATCGGCGTCTCCTGCGCGATGCCTATGACGAATCGCTCAAAGCCGACGGCTGGCGGCCGAGCAGCTGGAGCCGAATTCAGCAAACAGTTCAACAACATCCTATCTGATCGCCATGAGTAATCGAACTATCAAAAAACCAGTTATTGTGCCTGAGCTCGTCAGGCTGATTGTCGTAGATAGCTTCTGCGGGGCTGGCGGCTATACTGAAGGCGTAGAACAAGCCTGCGACCGTAACGGCAACCGCTATGCCGTCGTTGTTGCTGGCATCAACCACGATGCGTTAGCTATCGCTTCTCATATAGAAAACCATCCCGAAACCACTCACTTTGTAGAGGATGTTCGGGATAAAAAGCTTCCCCGCAAAGTACTGGCTGTCGTGCGTCAGGCCCGAAAAGTGTATCCAAATGCAAAGCTGCTGTTTCACGCCTCGCTTGAATGCACCAACTTCAGCAACGCCAAAGGAGGAAAGCCCCGCGATGCCGATAGTCGGTCACTGGCCGAGTTCATGCCAGCGTACCTGAGCGTATTAAAGCCCGATATCTTCACCGTCGAGAACGTTCGGGAGTTTATGTCCTGGGGGCCACTTGACAAAAACGGTAAGCCCGAAGACCGTAAAAGGGGGAAAGACTTTGTAAAATGGTATCAGGGTATTGAAGCTACTGGCTATCGGTACGACCACCGGCTACATAATACGGCCGATTTTGGAGCCAACACCTCACGCACCCGGTACTTTGCTCAGTTCGTCAAGCCTGACATGCCGCTGGCGTGGCCCCAGCCCACGCACGCTAAGAACCCCGCCAAAGCGGATATGTTCGCCCACCCGCTGAAACGGTGGAAACCAATTCGAGACTGCCTGCAATTGGACCAAAAAGGGCAATCGATTTTTCGCGCTAAACCACTGTCCGACAAAACGTACGAGCGCATTTTCGAGGGGCTTATTCGGCATGTTGGTAATGGCAACCGGGCTTTCCTCACAAAGTATTTCACCGGAACGGGTATGAACTACGGAGTTGATCAGCCCGCCTCAACAATTACAGCCGTTGACCATAACGCGTTAGTGTCAGTCGAACCATTCATGGCTCGCCTGTTCGCTACGGCGTCAAACAATCATGGGACGTACCCAGCTTCTCAGCCAGCGACGACTATTACAACGGCCGACGGACACGCCATGGTAACCCCTGAGCCATTTATATCGAAATACTTCTCGGGCAGGCCTCAAAGCAAGAACTACGGTATCGATGAACCTGGCCACTGTATAACAACGGTCGATGGGCAGGCAATTGTTAGCCCGCAGCCTTTCGCCATGACCTACAACAGCGGGTCGCCCGAGAACCGGGTAAAGAGCCTGGACGAACCGGCGCAAACGTTACTGACTGAAAATACCATTGCGTTAGTATCATCGGAGCCTTTTTGTATCAAGTATCACAGCACTGGCCATAACACGTTTCCCGCCGATCAGCCATGCAGCACGCTGCCGACAAACGATAGCGTAGGTATTGTTCAAACGGAACAGTTCATTAACCTGTCTTATACGCAGGGTAAGCGTGAACAATCGATTGAGGAGGCATCAGCAGCTATTACCACCGTCCCCAAGCATCAGCTTGTTTCGGCCTTATTCATCGATCAGCAGTACGGGAAGTCAAAACCGGTCGGCATCGATGCGCCGTCGCCCTGCCTAACCGTGAACCCACATTGTGCGTTGATTGAAGCCTTTGTCGCTGATCCGCAATGGGGCGGGCATTCCCACAGTTTGGATGCTCCGGGCAACACGATCATTGCCCGTCAGGATAAAGCGCCTATCTCGCTCGTGCAAGCTGAGTTCATTACGCAGCGGAATGGCGATGAGTTGCGGAATTATCCACTTGATCAGCCAGCGCGAACCATTACGACAACCGGCGGGAACATGGAACTCGTCAGCCCGCAGTACGTAATGAATACCAATTACACCAATGTAGGTTCCAATCTGGATGAGGCATCAAAAACGATTACGGCCGACCGGCACTGGTCATACTTAATGACGGCCGAGAAAGGTTTGCAACCTGTCATTCTGGTGTTTGAAAGCGATAGCATCTGGGTACGTCGAATAAAGGCGTTTATGGCTGAATATGGCATCGCTGATATTCTGATGCGGATGCTGTTTGTTCTGGAACTGAAACTGATACAGGGCTTTCCGGCAAACTATGTACTGAAAGGGTCTCAGACTGATCAGAAGAAATTTATCGGAAACTCGGTACCGCCCCCGTATGTAAAAGCATGGATAGAAGCGATCTGCCAAGCGTTTGACGTCGAATTTGCTTTATGACACAGACCACGCCCCTTCTTTGGCCGGTCGGTTATCCCCGAACCCGTCACCCAGCACAAAAAAGCCGCGACCTCACCCGTTGTGCCTTTTTATTGATTGAATTTTGAATCTTATAGATAACATCTATATTTGCCTCGGCGAGTTGGAAAAGATGGTTAATTCGTCAGCCTCATAAGCTGAAGATCGCGGGTTCAAGTCCCGCACTCGCTCCTAAAAGAATGCCGGTGCCGTAGAAGAGGGGTACTTCGTTGTGGACGACGTTGCCGCTGGTTCGAGTCCAGCCCGTATTGGGGTCTCCCAATTCGGTAGCTCAGTTGGTAGAGCACGTAAATCTCCCTCTTCGCCTGTTGCCCGGCATTTTTACGCTTATCGTATACGATTTCAAGCCACGTTTATCGAATCTAAACGGGCATCATAGTAGCCATTCAGAACGCTTGCCCGTAGCGGTTACTGCACAGCAAGTTGCTGACTAAGTTCTGAGAGTAAGAGGGATGATTAGCTCAGTTGGTAGAGCGCTTCACTGTTAATGAAGATGTCCGTGGTTCGAGTCCACGATTATCCGCGACATAGGTTTGCAAGTAGGCATCTGGAATCAAGGCCCTAAAATGAAACTTGCGGTGTTAATGGCTGCTTTAGCACACCTAAAAAGCTAAGCAGCGACACAGCGTAAACGTCGATATTGGTTAGCGACGCATCGGCAGGTCTGATGTCCGTGAGGTTGCTGGTTCGATTCCAGCTTACGCCACAACCCAACAAACAGACCCCGATCGGTCAATAGTAGCTTACGTGTCGCCTATCGAATGGGCTAAATTCGATGACAACCGGGAAAGACAGGAAACTTGCGCTTAGGAGCTTCACCTAAGAGGGTTGCAGGGAATCAGTACACTAAACGGCGAGGTTGATCTGACGACAGGAAATAGAACCTGTGACCGACTGAAAGTAGTTAGCCCCGAACCAATTACGATTCGGGGCTTTTTTGTGGAAAACTAGATGCTTCACAAAAAAACCGCAACCCAATCAGGTGCGGCTTTTTAATTACTCAACGTTATGAAAGATCGTTAGGCGATACCTAACACCTTCTTGCAGTGCTTCAGGTTCGCCAGTCGTTCGGTAAAGCCATTCATCCCCCCGTTAATCCGGCGGGTGATCAGCGCGCACACATCGTCGTCATCTTCAATCACGCCCACCTTGTCGGTCAGCGCAATTCTGGTTAGCCCCCGGCTGTTCCAGTACCAGATGCCAACTTTTGGCGCTACGTCGGGCCGGGTGGCCAGGTCAGGATTTCCCACCAGGTCAACACCGATTGATTTACCGCAGGCCTCGTAGTTATCCTTTAGCGTCAACTGAATCCAGCTCCGCCCCCGGTACCGCCAGCCGTCACCGCTGGCCGCGTTCCCGTTCCCCGACATCCCCGCATACACGATGTTGGCGATCATTTCCGGGTTTGCCTTGTGGGCGGCCGTCCGGCAGTACAGTTCGGCCTGCGCGGGCGTGATCCGCACCCTCGTTTGGTTGAAGGTTGCCAGCGCTGCTTTAGGAGTGTAGTTGAGGTTTTCCGATTGCCGGGTCAGGTTCTGGCTCTCGTGCAGGATCTGGGCTAGGTAGTGCGCGACCGCGACCGGCTCGACAATCTTTCCCCATGTCAGTGAGTCGTTAAGCGGCGTCAGGTACGTTGCCGCCAGCTTGGCTGATCCGCATAGCTGGGTTAGTTGGGACAGGGTTAGTTGCATGACAATGGAGTTAATGCAGTTTATGGAATACGGTTTAGATCAACTACCAGCTGTCGCCGCTGCCTTCGACTACCGATGCCAAAAAAGGCCCGTTTGGCAGCATAAGCCCGCGCTATACTATCGACCTGGGCTTTATAGCCCCTATGATACCCGGCTGCCAGTACCAGACCAGGACGCTCTTCGCGCAGATCTTTTAGCTCCAGCAGGCGGCGGGTTATGGCCGCATTTTCAGCGGCACTATAACACGCCGAATCACCTGCGGAGCGAGTCGGCGCTGTCAAACTCTGCGAGTAGCTGGCGGTTAAGCGCAGTACGCATAGCAGGAGGCATAGCAGCCACCGCAGCGGCAAACTGTTTGGTTTTTTCATGGCTTTTTTTGGTAATACTATCGGCGTAAGCGTACGCTGCCGCCTCTCTGGTTTTTAGGGTGGCGACGGCAGCGTTGGCTTTTTCTTTGTCGGTCTGCTCACTATCGGCGCGCCGGCATTGCTTGATGCCGAATACCAGCGACACGGCCAGAAGCGTGAGCAGGATGATAGATTGAAAGTTGATTTTCATGGCTAGTTTGCTTTAGGTACCCGGCCCGGTGAGACGACTGTCGATTGCTCGGGCAGCGTTATACGGGGTGGAGTGAACGTGGATTTTCGCGTACGTTCAACAGTGACATTTAACCGGACAATAGCCTGCTTCAGCGATATGATGATGTCGGTCAGCGTGTCGAGCAGGCGGGACTGCGCAGACAATTGCGTTGCCTGTTGGTTGATGGTCTGCTTTAGTTCTGCGGTTTCGGCCCGGTTTCGTAGCACCTCTTTCGTCAGGCTATCATTGCGGGCTTTCATTTTCGTGTCCAGGATAGCCGCCGTTTGCTTGGTATCCTGCCCCGTCTGCGCTTTGTGTTCCTTATAGGCAATGACCAGCGAGATGGCGCAGATTATCAGCAAGCCGCCACCACCTACGCCAATCAGGATTTTGCGGAGCATGACCGTATTGGCTACCGAGACGACCAGACCAGGGCTTGCCCGTACTTGAAAGTAGCCCAGCGTAAAAATGAGCCCAGTCGCAAATTGAAGCAGGTAAATCGGCGCGGGCAGGGGGTGCCCACCCGTCAGCGGCGTACCCATACACCAGAGCGCCAGACCGGAGCCCAGCCACAGTGAATAGATATAAGCCCGCTTAGCCGTTTTTTGCCGGATCTCAATCAGGGCCTGGCAGGTGATAACAATGGCAAGTAACCCGATCTGGCCTAGCCAGAAATAGGGGTTGACTAGTAGGGAAGTCATGGGGTCGGTGGGTTAAGTGTTTCGTCCTTCTTTTTGTCGGCCCATCCCAGCGCAAAGGCGAGTATCCGTTGGGCGAGGTAGCCGCACAGAAAAGCCGCTAGTCCAGAAGGAACCGTTACGGTGACTGTTGTTTTTGCGATAACTGATAGAAAGCCAGAGACGACCAGCGATAGCCACAAGCCGACTAGCGGCGCGCAGTAGTAGCTGGTGACCGTACCGGTAAAGATTAGTACTCCCTTTTTTTTCCATGATAAATCAGCGGCTTTGTTAAGTGCATAGATGGTACTTCCCATAAATCCACCGACAATAATTGTCCAGATTTCGGGGTCAAGAAATACTTGCATGGTCTCATAGTTATAGTGCAAGGGTTGTCACTTGTTCCAATGTCACTCGATTGGGTCAATGGCTTTTGAGCGCTGAATAACAGCCGAAAGGCCCATCCGCAGCGCCCCGAACAGAATGACCAGCACCCCAAACAGAATCAGGCCATTGCCGCTTCCGAAGTAGCCCGAGGCGGCTGCTCCGGCTCCGTTAGAGCCAACCAAACCGTCGGCCACGATCTTGGCCACTTCCATGTTGCCGATCGTGCGCGAGGTAAATTGATACCGGTAAGGCGTCGTTTCGTTTGTCATGGCTAAGCGGGGCTGAGAATCAGGTAATACACCTCATCGGCATCCTTGAAGCCGGGTTTACCGCCAATGGTAATGAACAAGGGCAGGCCCGTTGGCAGCACGGCATCACGCGCCTCGTCGGCATCAGCAAAGGCAGGTTGACCCGAACCGTACACCGATACGCTGGCCCCGACCGGCGGCAGGGTACCGTAGCTCATGATAAATTCAGGCGGCTCAACAGGCAGCCCCTCCACGTACGCGGGCGGCTCGGCCAGCCACTGAAACTTGAACCACGCTCTCGGCTCGCGCTTGCCGCCGATCAGTTCAAACAGGTAGCCGAAATACACCCCCATGCTGGTTAGCGTATTCCGGTTGGCGTCGGCGTTCCAGCGTAGCAGGCCTGCCGTTAGTCCCTCTGGCCGGTCGATATCACCATCTTCCAGCGTCAGGGCGACCGTCGATTGCCCGGCCGGATAGAGGACAATCCGGAAAATCTTTCCTGTCAGATCGAGCGCCACATTGCCGGCATAAAACCGAAAGTCGGCGGGTGCACTATCGTCAATCAGCAATCGCTGAAAGCTGGCAAACGGAATATTGGGTTGAGAATTCATGAGGCTAGTTGATAACGGTGCGGGTAATTGGCGCGGGCGGCGTCGGATTCAGCCCGTAGAACGGCACGTTGTAGGAGCCCGTCCAGGTAAATTTCTGGCCGAGCAGGTTGGTGAACTGGAACCGCCAGTTTTCGGGCTTAGCCTGCTCGAATCCGGCCGGAATGGTCCAGGCGTCGTAGGCCGTATCCCGGTTTTTACACCGCAGCGTCCAGCTACCTGATTTGGTCCCGTTATCCAGTTCAATCCAGGCGGTGATGTCGCGATCATGGGCCGGGTTATTCACATCCTGACAGGGATAGACCCAGGTACCGAACACGCGCCGTCCGTTCTGCTCCTTCATCAGCCAGACGATGGGCTTGTCGATTTCACGGTCGCCTACGTCAACATTTCCCTTCCAGATGAAGCGCTTGGGAATGATGAACTCGATCTTGTTCTGATCCATCAACTCGAAGAGCACCGGGAAATTCTTGGCCTGGTAATTCCCCGCAATCATCATCTCGAACTGCCCCAGCGCCAAGGCCCGTTTAGCCACCAGCGAGCCGCCCTCGATCTGGCTATAGGCCGCCCCCTGGGTCATGTTGTAGTACGCTTTATCACTCCAGATGATATTGCCATGGTAGAGCAGGCTCCGCATAAAGACCTGAAAGCGCGTGCTGCGCGGATTGAGCGGCCGGTTGTTGCCCGTTGCCGGATCGTATTCACCCTCTCCCCCTTTATCGGGATTTCCCATCGATTCGGCCTCGGTCTCATCGCGGTACCAGCCACACAGGCGTATACCTTCCAGGCCCGGCCGGATATCAACGGTACCTTTGGGGTAAGGCATAGTGCCGGGCGTCTGGTTACCGTCGTAGGCAATGGGCGTATTGCACAGCCAGCGCCAGTCGCACAGGATCTTCTCCATTTCTTCGTACCACATCTGAAGCCAGTACAGGGGTTCGTAGGAATACACGATGCTCTGCACGCCAAAGTTGGTCACCCGGTCGGTGGGGTAGTTCATGACCACGAGCTTAGGCTTACCCGATTCATCCAGCTTGATACTGCCGTCGCTGTTTTTCTGCCACAGGCTCCGGTCGTCGAAGGTGCGGCGGGCGTACTGATCGCGCCCCACGAAGGCCCCATGCGTTCGATAGTACGTAACAACCGGGTTTGCGTTAATCTCGAAGTTGCCCGAAGAGCCGAACCACTCCGACCCGCTGTAGCGCATGTATATATCGCCATCCTGCCGGTTCTTGATGTAGGAGACGATGTTGGCCAGGCTTCCCCCGTACTGGAAGATTTTGGCGTTATCGCCCGCGTCGACAATACCCTGAAACAGGCCTAGATTCGCCTGCCGGGTGAACAACTCCATCCGCTCGGGCGACGTTGGATCGGCGAACGTTTCAATATCGAAGCCCACCATGCCGAGTCCGTTTCCCCGTCCGGCCAGGTACGTTCGACGACCAATCTCGAAATAGATACTACCGTCATCGCTGGTCACCGCCCGGTTGTTTCCGTAGGCCGCTACGTGCACCTTCCGCGGGTCAGAATCAGGCATCGACGCCGCCCAGGCCTGCGCCGCGCCCTTGGCATCCGCATCGTGCAGCATCCGGTAGCGTTTGCTGATGGGCAAATTGAGGCGATCAACAATGATGTCGCGCTCCAGATGCGTAAACCCGGCGTTAGTTAGTCGCCGGGCATTTTCGGCGGCCGAACTGGTAAACGGTACACCGAAGCCCATAATGAACGGGCGTGAGGTTGGAATCGTCCAGCCCGACGGAAACCGGCTAACCAGCAGCGTGTTCTTGGCCAGTTGCGGGGTGAAAGCGAAAAAATTGCCCTGTGGCAAGGGCGCGGTCTGTTTTTGCGCGCTGGCTAGCCCGGCGGTCAGTAGAAGAAGAAAAAGAAATAGCCGTTTCATGATAGTCAGTTTATAGTAGTGGAGCAGAATCGGTAACGAATGGATTTCCGTCGAAGCCAGTGCCGGTTTCAGGCGTCGCCAGCGTACCCGGCGCGCGCCCTTCGGCCGTACTGGCCGTGGTGCCCGGCGCGGTGGTTTCCACCTGAATATTGGATACCTGACTAACCGGGTAGGAAACGGCCGTTGGATTGAGCCGAAACCATGCCTGACAGGCTGCCTGCGTAGGCAGGTCCGAGGGAACAAAGCGGACGTTGGCCGCCGTCAGCGCGGGGCGGGGGTCAGTATCTTTACCCAAAAAACAGGCGTATCCGCGCAGATTTAGAATGGCCATTAGCTGGAATAGGGAAGGGTGTCAACGATGTTGATCTGAACCGGATTTTGAATACCCCCACAATCAAACCAGCGCCCCTGTGCCAGGTTGTCGGATGAGGTCAGCATTTCGGTCGTGGTGTAGTTGGTCGTATGGGCCTCGTCAGGCGTAGGTACGTTGACGATATCGGTCTGCATACCCCGCTGGATACACAGCTGGGCAATAGCTTTTGCCGAGCCAAAGGACATCTCATTGTTTGCCTGCCCAAAACACAGCCCAGCCGCTCCCCGTAACCGGTATTCATTGATTTTGTCAGCTACCTCTGAGGCGTTTTTAGCGCTTGCATTGCTAGTGTAAGCGCCATCGACTACCCAGTTGGTATCTGACTCAATGAGCATTTTGGCGGTTGCCGGCTTATTGGAACGGATCAAATCAGCTTGTAGCCCCGCAAACGCGTAATAGTCTGGGTTGACCTTAACGATCTGGGATTTTGCTGACATCCGTTTCCAGTTACCAACGCCCGGATTCACCGCCCCCGCGCCGGTGATGAGACCATAGTCGTCGCCAATGGGGCAGCTTGGTACAATGGCATGAATCAGGTCCGAAACCCATTGCTTGAAAAACATATAGGTTTCCTGCCGGTAGACGTACCATTTGACGCCGAGTGCTCCCTGAAACGAATCCATGCCCAGGTAATGCCCCGGTGCCGGTGGATTGCTGGTCGTACCCATTCTGGTTTTGAAATCCGCAACCACGCCATCGCTGTAATCGCCCAGATGCAGAGCTCCATTATCGCCAATTTCAGCAGGCCAGCCATCCTCCTGTCTGCCCGTATAGGTGTAATTGATGCCAAAACACACCCCATCCTCAATGTCCTGTTTGAAGTCATTGGCAATCTTTTTGACATACATTTCAGCGTAATACCAAGGGTTGTTGGTATCCGTAGAGCCACCGGCCACGTACTGCCGCAGAAGATCCAGTCGGGGCGAAGCCGAGCCGGAACCACCAATCGCCCCCGTATTGAAGCGAACCACGTTGTCGGGCGTAACGATCGTATCGCCATTGCCCACGTTTTCCCGCGCAAAATGGAAGCGTACGCCGTAGCGTTTACCCGCTGCGCGAATACCGGCCTGCTGATTGCGATACATGACGTGTCGCCGCCATGTCGTCCGGTTTTCCTGATAGTGGCTCCACGGGATTAGTATCAGGAATTTATTGCCCGGCCATTCGGGGATATAGGCGTTTTTGTACTCACTGCCTCTACTGTAGGCAACCGTTCCGTATTGATCGTTGGGGTATACACCGCCGACGGCCTGACCTGGGCCATCCTCGTTCATCAGGTTGTAAATGAGACTAAACTGGGTCCAGCCGCTTATTGTAGGCACCAGGGGGCGTACGTTACTGACGGCCAATCGGGTATAGGTCGTAACGCCGCCAGCCCGCACTCGGTCAACAGCGGCCCCAATTGCCTCATTGTCTACCCGGTCTACAAAGTAGACGTTACTAGCCGTTAGGGCTGGCTCCGGCGTTCCATCAGGAGCATTGAATAAGGCAAATCCCGTATGCGCGCTCCCGCCCCAATCAAAGAGCAGCGGGCCACTACCAATACGCTGAGCACGTGAGGTAGACTGTTCGTCCGGCGTCGTCACCGTAAACGTGAACGGGCCTGCGAAAACCTGAATCTGATTCCCTGAATCACCAACGGCCAGTTCAGGCCCGTTGGCCGTCACCTCAATGCTTTCCGAATAAAGAACCGCCAAGCTGGCGTCCAGAATCTGGACGGCGTATGTACCGCCTGGAATGGGGTCATGCAGGGCGGCATAGTGCGGCTTGGCCGTAACGGGAATCAGCCCGTCGCGGCCGTACCCGTCGGCGGCATACACCATTTTTTTAGCCGTCGCATCAACGGCGGCCGTATTACCAGTTGCCACCACCCGGCTGTAGAGCGTCTGGTCCGCCGCCCCATTACCCGGCCCGTCGGTGAAGGTGGAGAGACTGCCGCCGCCGTTTCCATTACCGTTCCGGCCGATGTAGAACCGAACGACACCGGGCGCAGGCTGCGAGCCACGAAGTCGGTTGACGCCCGGCATGGCCTCCTTCAGCTTGCGGTCGCGCTCGGCATCACCGGCAAACAGGGCGTTACCTTCCTCGACGCTCAGATTGTCAGCGTAGGGGTAGAAGCGATCCACTCCCTGCGGCGCGTAGGTGTTGCCAACTTTTTTGTTTCGGACTAGAATGTGGTTCATACTTAGCTTTCGGCAAGGGGGGGAAGCGGTTCGGTTTTGCTGGCCACGGTCCAGTCGTAATAATTCTCCAGCCAGAAGCCGTAGACGGCGTAAGTGGCCGGGTTGCGGGCTACCTGCAGATGCAGGTAGTAGTTGCTCACTCCCCCCGGCGGTTGGGCGTAGGTACCCGTTCCCGGATTAGTACTCTTATTGGAATAAATCTCAATGATTGTCGTCGTGCTGTTGAGCAGCGCCAGCGCATCGGCGTAATACGGACTCCGGTTACGCAGGCGGTCGGTGTGGTGACGGATCAGCCCCCGCTGCGAGATAGTTACTTCGGCCTCCAGCACCCAGTCGGTGCCACCCAGGGAGCGAAGCCGGCCGCGCACCTGGGTGATGGTTGGCAAGCTGATCATGAACAGCTGGGTGGCGCTGGTGGTCAGCCCCGACGTATTAGTCGCCGAATAGGTAGCGCCGATCTGGCCCGACGTTTCGGCGTAACCCGACACTTTACGCGTGGCGGCCTCGAAACTCAGACCTTCGGGCATATCCGTCAAAGAATACGTCAGGGTCTGATTCTGCGGGTCGGTGAAGGCCGGTAAGACCGTCTCGAAATACGGGGCATCGGCCCCCAGATTGAGCGTAGGCAAGGCCGGGGCCACCGGCGGCAACACCTGCGGCGCGCGAATGGTCCAGTAGAAACTAGCCATCGTCGTGGCCCCTTTCGTATCGGTGGCCGCGTACTGCATCGTATACGCCACATCGGCCGACCCCGAACCGGTTGGCGTACCCGACACCGTGCGGGTACTCGCCGTAAACGCCAGGCCGGGAGGCAAACCCGATGGCATGGCATAGGTCAACCCGTCGCCGTCGGGATCGGTGAAAGCCGGTAAGACAATAGTGATCGCCGTACCCCGGTAGCTGAGCCGGTCAATCACCGCAGGGGCTACCGGCGCACGGTTGGCGGGAACACCGATGGTAATCCGCAGCGACCCCACCGAGGAAGCGCCGTGCGAATCCGTAGCGGTCACGGTAACGGTCAATATGCCCGAGGCACTCGGCGTACCACTGATTTTTTTGGCACCTGCATCGTAGGCAAGCCCCTGCCCCAGGCCGGTCAGCGCGATCGTTACCGCATCGCCGTCCGGATCGCCAATGGCCGGTAAGGAATAAGCAAACGCAAGGCCTACCGTTGCCGACTGATCAGCCAGCGCAGGCATAACCGGCGGGCGGTTAGCTGGGGTTTCCGGCGTTAAGGTGGCCTCGTTGGAGTAGTCCGATTCGCCCTGTTTGTTGCCCGCCAGCACCCGGAACAGGTACGTTACACCCGCGCCATTGACCTTTAGATCGGGCGTTGAGAAGCCCGTATCGCCACCGAGCAGGTCCACGAGTTTCTGCCACTCGCCCCCCTGCGGCTTAAACTCAACGCGCTGATAGTCGGCGTTGGTGGCGTTGACCACCCAGTTGAGTGAGACAACAGCGTTTGTCCGGGAAGCGCGTAGCGCCGACGGTGCCAGTGGTTTGGTGGGCACATCGACCAGCGTAACGGTGACCGACTGCTGATCGACCAAAACGGTACCCAGGTACAGTTCAACCTTGACGGTAATTTTGCCCGTCAATACGTCGGTCCCACCGGGACGCGGGAAAATCCAGGCGGGTAACACGCTTGGCCCGGCGTTGATGTCGGGAATTTTCCAGCCGTGCCATGAACCGTCGGCCAGTTCAACATACAACGCAATCCGGTCGTAGTCTTCCCGCGTCGGTACGTTAACAGTATGGTCGCGGATCAACACCCCGATATTGGCGTTAGTGGCGGGCAACTGCGCCTGTGAGTTGTTCGTTAACCCACCCAGCCGAACCGGCGGTTGCCCTTCACCGCCCAAAAAGACGTCGTAGATGAACGTATTGAAACGCACGGATACTTCATCCGACCACGGACTAACCCCGTAACTATTGGTGGCCCGTACACGGTAGGTTTTCGTTACCGCGTACCCAATCTGGCTAATATTGGTTGATTGGCTGCGTGCCGCCAAACTGGCCTCCGCACCCCAGGTACCGTCGGCGTTTTTTACCTGCACTTCCACCCTCGTTTCGCGCCCATCCGCCAGCCGCCAGATCATCACCGCATCGGTGCCGGTGCCCACTTTGGCAATGGATACCGACGTTGGTTTGCCCGGTGCCAGATTGCCCGCTTGGGTTGGGTCAGGTTCGTAGTGGGCAATAATCTCGTAGTCGGCCGTCGTATCGACCGGAACCGGCTCGTAATGGGCAATGATCTCGTAATCGGCCACGGCGTTACCGCTCAGCAGTTCGCTCAGTCGCTCGATTGACAGGCTGGAAACCCCGTCCACCATCTGCCCCTTGTACTCGACCCGCGTTTTGACCAGTACGTGTGACGCATCGATGGTATCCGGGAAAGCATACGCCATATACCCGCCCGTCAGCACAGGCAGGCTGGTATCGTTGCCCTGCGCCGTTACCGCGCGCAAATCAGGTGTTGGTGTGTAATTTTCGTCGGTCGGGTCACGCTTGAAGGGCTCGCCAATCTGAAGATTACCTGAATCACTAACCACGAACTCAAAGCCATACTCCTCCCCCGCCGATTCGGCATCGTAGAAAATCCGGTACGTGGCCGCCGGAAAACCGACCTGCCCATCGGGAGCCGTAGCAACCGGGCCGCTCAGGTACGTCGACTGGCCGTCGTACCGGTAGCGGTCGTTCGCTTTGGGCTGAGTAACCTCAACGGTGAGTAGGTGTCGCATCAGACTTCGTTGGCTTTACGGACAAGTGGAGAGAGTTCAAGAATGGTGGCCGTGCCGCGCTTTACGCTCAGGCGCGGAGCCTGCACGGTTTCGGCGGGCGTATCAACGGGTATGACGCTGTTGAGCCACAGAATCGGGCCGGTGTACTTGGGCAGGGGTTTGAAAGGCAGAAAGCCGCCGCCGTTGTCAGTCGGGGGCTTCGTCTTGGGCGGGCTTGGCGTGGTATCCGTGTAATCGACCCCGCCCACCGTTTCGGGCGTAAAGGGTATCTCGCCACCCTCAACCAGGTAGGCGCCGGCCAGCAAGCCCAGCGCCGTACGCCGGATTTCCAGCGCCGACGTGTCCCAGAGACCCTCCGCTACCGCATAGCTCCAGCGCACGAGTTGCACCCTTGCCGACCCCGCCCAGTCGGTGAACCGAACGAGCGTGAGCGGCCCAAACGGTAGTTCGCCAACCAGCGCGCCATCGAAACGCTGACAGGTAACAGCGGTCTGAGCGGCCCGTTCGGTGGCACACCACAGGGCCAGCGGCCCACCCAACCCGTTTGCCTGATCGGGCTTATCGAATCCGAAGGCGCCGGTGTAGCCGGTTCCGGCCTGATCGCGCATCAACAGCCCCGTATCGGTATCGCCGATGGGGGCGAACGTCGCATCGGCGTACTTAAGGGTGATGGGGTCGCCATCGTCCCGTTTCAGATTCGAGGCCGGAATAATTTGGTTGGTGACCGTGTAGCGTCGGCCGGTGTAAGCATTTTCAACCTGCGCGATCAGCACCGTTTCGGCGTATTCAATCCAGCGTTCCGATGCCTGCGCGCCGGGCAGGGCGTTAGCCTGAGAGAAACCAATTTCGTAGTACAGAATCTGCGAGGCCTGCATGCCCACGACCGAGAATGCGTTCAGGGCCACATCGAAGTCGGCCCACTCGGTGCGGGTCGTCACTACGTTACCCACCCGGTTGACGTTTTCGATCTCGATACCGTACAACTCATACCGGGGAGGATTGTAGAGCCAGGTACCGTCCTCGTTAAGCAGAAACTTATCGGGACCGGTGCCCGAAAACAGTTTCTTATCCACCACTGCCCACACGACGATTTTGGCCGCCCGTGTATTTTTTAGCCGAAACTTACCCCGTAGCCGCAGCGCACCTACCGACCGCGTGCCAGCCGGGAAAACGACCCGTTTCTTCAGGCCGATGGGCTGGTAGGTCAGGCCCAGTTCGTTGGTACCGGCCCCGTCGATGTGCAGCCGGAACGGATTGTCGGGCTTGCCATCACCCAGGCGAGAAAACAGCGTATGCGCCGGGTCGTACTTCTCCCAGCCCGCTGGCAGATTGCCGTCCAGCGCCGAAAAATCCCCGTTATCGAGCAGCGACTTGGGTTTCCCCCACGTCTGCTCGACGCTCACAACCGGCGTAAGTGGCTGAGGCTCGGTCTTCGAACCGCCCGCTACGCGGAGCGTGTAGCCCGGACCAGCTGGTACGGTAAACGAGAGAATACGCCGCGTTGGCCCGTTCGTACCATCGGGATTGTCGGCTGGCAGTGGATAGTCGCGTACGTAAACATCCTCAGCGCCTGGCAGGGGCAATTGACCCGGCGGCATCCAGCCACCCGCCAGTTCGTTGACGCGCACGAACCACCAGCGGCCGCCCCATTGGAGCAGGACCGCATCCATTTCCTTGCAAAACTCATCCAGTACAGCGAACGCGCTGGGCGGATCTTCCCCTGCGGGCCGGAACGCTTCGCCGTTGTTGAAGAGCCTAGCCAGTGGGTCTTTGCCGTCGGGGTTGATCCGGTCGTTGATGGGCGTCAGGTTGCAGATACTCGACAGCGGTAACGAGAGGCCGGTTTGCGCCAGCAGGCCTTCTATTAAACGAAGCCGCGAGATTGGGCCGACGGGGTACGTACCGGCCAGCGTCACAACGGGCCTGTTCTTGAGCGTCGATAGGCCACACGAGGCCGTGAAGGTCACCTCGTGCGAAATCGAATCGTACTCTTCCGTTCCGGCGGCTGCCACCAGCAAGCCCCGGAAAAGCGGCTCTACCTGGCTAATGGAGACAATCTCATCAAGCCAGACCTGTACCTCGCGATCATTGTTGGGGTAGACCGCCGCGGGTGACCAGTGCGGCTGAGTGACCAGCGTCACCGATAGCCTTTGCGGCAGCACTTCCCCGAAGCGGATATCGCGCGTGTCTTTCCCCTCGATCAATACCGGCGATTCGGTGCCAACGACCGATACAACAGCCGGAGCCGAGGTCGCCTCACGTAGAAACCGGAGTCGATACTGCCGCGCAGGCGGCTCAACCGACGTTGGCAACAAATTAATGTAGCCACGGGGCGGTATCGACCAGAAGGTGAGTTCGAGAAACGGAAACAGCATCAGCGCGCAGGGGAATTGCGCGCAAAAGTGGGCTACCCCATTCCGCCTGAGGCTAAACGCCGTTAAGTTTTAGCCTAATTCAGCAGCCCTAACTCATGGGCTATTCTCAGCAGCGTAGCTACCGCGGTCAGACATTTGCAGATTATATCGAGAAGGGCGTTTGCATCGGGACGCTTAGGGCGGGGTTGTTTAAGATTCATGCCCCGAATGTCCCGGTTAGCGCACTTATGAAACAGGTCAGAACTCAATCATAGACCATAGAAAAACCCCACCAGCAGTAGCCGACAGGGTTTCTTTACTACTATCAAGATGAACTTAGAGCGTCAAACGCCCAGTTCATCGAGACTAACTACTAGATCGGCCTGCCTGTTCCTGTGTCAGGTGTTCGTCCTCATCGAGCAGGAGCCGATCCCCGGCCTGGTTGCGGATGTCGATCATGTTAGGGCCCCAGGTAGATAAAGGTGGTTTTGCCCAGGGCCAATAGATTCACGTTGGGCATGTTCGTGGTCCAGCCAAGGCTACTGGCCACGGTACGCTGGGTGCTGGTCAGCGAGGTCAGCGCCCGTCCGTCCGCCTTGACCCAGCCGCTCCGGTCGATCTGGCCTACGGTCGAGTAGATATCGACCGTTGAGCCGGGCAGGGGAATAAAGAGCGTCGGCAGCTGGGTCAGGTCGGTGTAAATGCCAGTATGCCCCGCCGTGGAAATGCCCGATCCGATTACATCTCTTGCACGTATACGGACGTCGAGATTAGGCAGGGCAAAGCCTAAAAGAATAATACACAGCAAAGTGAGTTTCATCTGTTCAATACGTTTAATAAATAGTCATCTGATGTAAGTAGTCAAGCAGTTACATTTAGAGCGTTAAATCCACACCATTCATGAAAAAAGTATACTATCTCCTGATAGCGTCAGTAGCGTTATTCCTTGTTGTCGAAGTGGCCGGACGCTGGCTTGGCTTAACTAACTATCCCCTCTTTGTTGCTGACCCTGATTACGAATACATCTCAGCGCCCAATCAGGATACCCGCGTGTTGGGTAAACATTTTGTCACCAACCAGTTTTCCCAGCGAAGTAGCCCGGTAACCGCGTCGGATACGTTAGTGTATCTGCTCATTGGCGATTCGGTCGTCTGGGGCGGCGTAACTATTGACCATGATAGCCTAGCCAGCACCCGCCTTGAAAAACAGCTTCGGTCCAAGACGGGCAACCCCGTTCGGGTACTCAATATTTCCGCTAAGTCGTGGGGGTCGGATAATGCTGTTGCCTACCTGCGCAAGCACGGCACTTTTTCGGCTGACCGTATCATATTGGTTGTGTCGAGTCACGATGCCCACGATAACATGACCCACGTACCCATAGTGGGCATTAAGGATAGTCACCCGGCCAAAAACAGTCTGCTCGCCTGGTCCAAAATCATTGAGAAGGTTGAGCCAATGATTAGTAGCAAACTGGGTCGCAACGTTTCCACGATTGATGTATCTGGTCTGACCCAATCGGGGCCCTTCAATTCTGGCTTCGAGGCACTCAGACAACTGACCGACAGCCTGCATATCCCCTTTCTGATCTACCTGCACCAGACAACGCCCGAGTTGAAGCGGGGCCAGATTGAGCAAGGCGGCACAGAAATACAGGCTTATTGCCAACGGCATCAGATTCCAATAATCATGGGCAAGGAAACGCCTGATCTGTATCAGGATTATATTCACCTCAATGACAGGGGCCAAAAAATGCTTAGCGACCGTCTGTTTGCTGCGTTGCATAAATAGGTCGTTAGTATTGTAACTGCGGTAGTTTTTCCTGCACCGCCTGCGCCATCCAGATATGCCCCTGGCTCGTTGGGTGCGTCCCGTCCTGAGTAGCGACGTTGGTAATGATATAGCTATCCCCCACGGCGGGCGTAGGACTAACCGAATCGTTCCAGAGCAGTTGGTTCGTGATTGAGTTATTCAGGCAGCGTACCAGATTGTTTGCCCCGCCAGATGTGAACTTGATGCTATACCCCGCGTATTGCAGCCGCGTAAATGACTTGGTGTTGTCTGATATACCGATGCTTGAATTACCACCAGTGACCGAGCCTGACACAAGGGTGCCATCGGCAGGAATCCGCCAGAAGCCACCGTCCTGAGTCAGCACGTTGGCGCTATTCACTTCGACATACTTACAGACATCAATCACGTCCACCAGTCCGGTAGCTGCCGCCTGCGCTACAAAGCCCGTTGCGCCTGTATCGCGAAGCCAGGCATTCACCGCCAAGCGCGTGGTTTCGGTGGTACCCTGGGTCGCCTGATTCGAGATGGTTGCCCAACCATCGGTGCTGTTGGTGCGGGGCAGGATCGTGCAGGTAAAGAACTTGATACCCCGATCGGTGTATAGTTTGGCGATGGTAAGCAGGCTGCCTTTTATGGAGGAAACTCCCAGCGACAGGTCGTTGGTACCATAGTTGCAGATCACGTTGCCGCATAGCTCGGTCAGGCCCAGCCGGAGGCGGTTCATGCGGCGATCGGCAAACTGCACGGCCTGTTCACTGCCCTGAGGGACGTACGTATAAGCATACAGCGGATCAGTGCTGGCGTTGTACCCCATCTCGTACTGATTACATAGGGCACGCACGCCAAAGCCGCCCCGGTTGCTTGGATAGCCAGCATCACCGGTACCTGACATGATACTGTCGCCAATCAGACCCACCGTTTTCTTGGGTGTTTTAGTCTTCCCCAGAATAGCGACCGGGTAATACATATTGGCCCCAGTGCGTATCGTTATATTTTGGTTATCATAGGTCAGCTCACCATCCGAGTAGCCTTCTCCGGTATCACGTCCGTCGTTGTTGGTCGAGCCGATGAAGCTCCCCCCACCGGGCACCACCGGGGTGGTTGCAATGGAGGGAGCGTAGGTGTTGACCACGGTCGTGATGGTGGCATTCGAGGAGAAAGGCAACACTGTGCTGACGCTGTAATAGATAGCTGTTGCGGCTGAACCGGCCGAAGTCATCCAAACCCGGTAGCCTATCGCAGGCGCAATCGAGGCGGGTGCTGACACTGTAATAGAGTTCGTTGATCCACTGCCCGTCGTAATGGACGTACCTGTGCTGGGAGCGCTATTGGACCCATCCAGAAACGCGTAGGTAATACTCACAAAGAAACTGGAACTGGCCGGCAGTGTACCACCCGTGGTCGTTGTGCTCAGGGCCGGTGAGGTTGGAGCCGTGGCCAGCATTGCCTGAGCGTAGCTGCGCACATAGAACCGTTCATTGGCAGCTACGTTAAACGATACAGGGTCAGAGATTAGCAGGGCTGACCCTTCGCAGATGCCGTAGCGTTTACCGCCAAAACCCAGCGGAACGGTCGATTGGCTCTGGTCTGAAGCGGAACTGCCCTTTTTCTGTAGAGCCGCACCAATAGTGATGGGGTTGGTGTTGGGATACTCCCCGTAGTTGACAGTTCTATAATTGGCATAGATAACGCGGACCTGGGTGGCGTCGGTCAGCGCAATATGCTCGGAGCGATATGTGCGACCCGTCACCGGATTGTTAGGTGTTCCGTGCAGGGTGTTGGGATTGGTCGCAATGATGGACCAGCCACCCAGGCGCTTATCAGCATTGGTGTAATCGTTCTTGGATAACCCCTTGCCCCCATCCTGCCGGAAGATGGTATCGAAGGTGTTGGAGAGTTGTGCCTGAGCAACAGACGACAAAAAGAGAAGGGCAATGATGAGCCTGTTTTTCATAGGTCAGTTAGTTAATCGGAGCGGTGAGAATAATGTGTTTTTGGCCGGTGCTATCCAGGAAATAGAAGGCTTTGCCTCCGGTATTGGTATCGCCGGAGGGCACTTCGAAGACCTGCAACACTGTGGGCGTTCCTGTTACCTGGGCCGTGGTGGTTACTTTGTTGACCCCCAGTTTTCCGGTCAGGGCCGTGTTGAAGCTCGCTAGATCGGGAGCTCCCACCTGAGCGGCCGTCGTGTTGTGGGGGTTGTTCGTATTTCCCGTATGGTTGCTTACGTCAGCCCGGTCGTTGATCCGGTTAGTGGCGTACAACGACGTCTCCAGCTTAGCGTTTAGTGCCGAGCTGCTCAAGTACGAGGGAATACCCGTCAGGTTGCTGAAGGCCAGCGGTATTGTCAGCATGGCGTTGTAGGTAGCCAGTGCCTGAGCGGCCGAGGCTGCTGCGTTGGTCGCAGAATTTCCGGCACTGGTGGCCGATCCGGCCGCACTGGTCGAATAGCCCTGTGAACTGGTCGAATAATCTTGGGATTGTTGGGCCGATTGACCAGCCGAGGTGGCGGCGTTGACCGAACCGTCGCGGGCCGTCTCCGATCCGCTGCGAGCTGTTTGAGCGGCCTGCCGGTCTGACAGTGCGGCCGAAGCACTACCGGCCGCACTGGTGGCTGATCCGGCCGCTTTGGTCTGCGAGTCAGCAGCACTCGTTTTGCTGGAGAGCGCCTCCGCCGCTTTGGCGGAGGCAATACCCGCCTGTGTCGTAGCAGTGGCTGCGTTGCTTGCTGCCGCAGCCACTGAACCGTCCACTGCAGCCGCCAAGGAATCGCGAATCTGGTTAATGTCAGATCTAGTCAACGTGGCAATGTTGATGGTGCCCAACGTACCCGTCGCTCCCGGATTGATCTCCCGAACAAAATACAGGTAGCCAACCCTCACTACGGTCTGCGCGGCCCGAATTTCCAGCCAGATGCGCGAGGGTTGCCGGGCGGTTTGCGCGCCTGTCCAGTCGAGATAGTACGTGTTGCCGACTACCCGTACCGCAGGCTGATCAATGGCCGGCAGCGGAAAGGTAAGCGGCGGGTAATCGTAATAGGCCGTGGCTGAAATGCTGACCGGGCTACCCGTTACGGTGATCGTACCCGAATACGAATAGGGTGACGAGGGATAAAGCTTTAACGGCGCTGTTGACAGATTACCGGGCAGATTACCCTGCGCTACGGCCGAAAGCGACAGGCATACCAGTGAACAAACAAGTAGTTGTTTCATGTAGTGAGGCATAAGCGTGAGGCGGGGTCTACGGTTCAAGCTGGACGGTGATGGTGCCGGAGACGGTATTGGCAGGCGAAGCCGTACCCTGATTGACGACCTGGCCATCGGTAAAGTAGCCACCGCCGGGCCGCTTGCCCTGGCGCAGAATAAGCGGCGCGGCTACCGTACCCGATACCACATTGGCGTAGGTACCAGAACGAAGTACCACCGTTTCGTAGCTTGGCTCACGGCCGAGCGCGGCCGACCCCCACGAGGAAAGCACCGAACTTTTCAGCACGTTATTGTTCGAGGTACCACCAAACTGCACGATGGCCTCGGCGTTGAACAGGTTGGTACAGGTGGCCGTGATGCTCTCGATGCTCGACAGACGGGTATTCATGTCAATACCGCGCCCGGCGATGTAGAGGCCCCCTTTGATGTGCACATCCTTGCAGTCGTACAGCTGGAATGGACGTGACGTAACATTGAAGTAGCCGCCCTCCAGATAAATTTGCTCCGTACTGTTGCGCCCGTCGTCGGAGACCGAATAGCCTACGCAGGTTTCCAGACTAGCCACGGCCGTGTTGCTTTCGCCCTTCGCGTATTTGACGTTCACGAACTCATAGGCCATGTTTTTGGCGTTGGTTGAGTGATTGCGGGCGTGGTAGATGTTGGTAATCAGGCCCGACAGACTGGTCGCCATCCGGTTGAACTCGCCACTATTGGCCGCCGAGTTCCTGAACCGATTGGCGGCGATGGTCACGTTCGTGAGCCGCACGGCATCGTAGCCCTGGGAAAGGATTTCCACCCCGCAGCGGGGGATGTCGATAAACTCGTTATCGTGCAGGTAGAGGTTGGCCGACGTACCGCCCGAGTTGCTGGAGGTGCTGTACTGAATGACCCCGAAACCGTTGAAATTGCCAGTGTTGGTGCCGACGAATTTGCAGTATCCGATTTCCAGCCCGTCAAAGGAGACCAGCTCGTTGGTAAACACCATCGGGTAGCCCCCACCCGTATTGGTTGACTTAAACGTAATGCCCTTCAGATACACCCGGTTGACGGTATTCGAACCCTGAAACGTCATCACGTTCGTACCCGTCGAAATCAGTGTCGCGCTGGTCTGGGCCGTGAGCATGACGTTGGTCCACGCCCCGGTACGCGAAAAGCCGCCCGATCCATTGTCGTAGGGCGTGGCCGCATTGGTCAGAATACCCCGTTTGTTGGTCTGAGGCGTAGTGATGAAGGTGAGCAGGTCGGCGGTGTTAGTCAGCAGTACGTCGGTCATTACGCCCGGATTGGACCGGCTGACTGTACTGTCGGCGAAGATGTGATCGGCGCTGACCACCGAGCCGCCCGGCGCGACAGTACCCGACGAACCACCCGTTACCGTCGTTGACGTGGGCGTGACCCAGGTGAACTCGTTACCATCGGCCTGCAATACCTTACCGGCGGCGTACCCGTCGCGGCTCTTGAGGTAGCTTTTGACGATGACGTTCACGTCGCTGGCGTTGATGTAGTACTGACCGGCGCTCTGATCGTAGAGCAGACCGTTACCGGCCGACAAATAGCTGCGTACCGTGGCGGCCGATACGTTGGCCGTCGAGTTGGTGGGCGGTGAGTTCCATGTGTTGATCTGCGCGTCGGTGACGAACCGGTAACCCGGGCTTTGAATGATGTTGGCCGGATTGGTCGTATTAACGTTAGGTACGTTGCTCAAACCAACCTGGTCTTTTGTCGTGCCGTGCGGATTGTTGCTGTTACTGACGTGGTTGTTGAGGCCAATCTGGGCGTTGTTGCCCGCTGCTAATGCCGCCGCCGTGGCTGCCTGATCTGCTGTTCGATTGCTGTTGTAGAGCGCCGTTTCGAGTTTGGCCGCTAATGCTCCCGAAGTTAGGTAGGAAGGTACGCCCGTCAGATTGGTGAAGGCGACCGGCCCCGATACGTAGGTTCCACTACCGCCCCCGGTGGCCGTGCCGGAATAAGGTTTCCAGGCCGCGCCTTTAGCCGGGTTACCCGTCGAGTAGTACGGCTGGCCGTTGATTTCGGCGGTTTGTTTGATTGGCGTCACCGTTTGCGCCCTGGCCAACGTGACTACAAATGGAAGGAGAAGAAGGAGGAATCGTTTCACAGAAATTGCGTCTATATGCGCAAATCTGTCCTATTGCTGAGGGTGCAAGGCTAAACGCCGTTAAGTTTTGGTTGTCCGTTCACATGCCGTTTAGAGTAAATCGCGTACTGGCATTGGTTTTGTGTCTTAATTAGTCAAATTAGGTATGTTGGCTTTAAGCCAAGAAGTTGGTACGTGATAGCTCTAAATCTTTTTCTAATCTGAGTTGTTAGGGTGTTACCCCGTTGAATACCTTGGGAATTGAAATAGCCAACATGTACTCTTATGGAAGTAAGTTCATCGAATCCGGCACTTGACATTGACCTTTCAATGCCAGATGACGACTTCATTGTCGCTCATGGGGACAACGCGTATGATTTGGCTAAACGGATTTTTGATGTCACATTCTCTACTCTCGTAATTATTTCCGTACTGGTTTGGCTAATACCTCTACTTGGCCTTTTTATAAGATTAACATCTCCAGGTCCGGTACTAGTCTCTAGGCTTAGGACAGGCTACAAAGGCCGCCCATTTCGTTGTTTTAGTTTTAGAATTACAAGAGATAACAATAGGAATGAAACATCTCTGACGTCTAAATATGACATTCGGATTACCCCAATTGGTCGGTTATTGCGCAGAACGCATCTAGACGAGATGCCTCAGTTTATCAATGTGCTTTTAGGGGATATGAGCGTTGTTGGACCACATTCTCATTCACCAGTATTGGATGCCATGTATTGGGAGTCTAAGGGTTACCGTGCAAGATATTTGGTAAAGCCTGGTATTACAGGACTAGCCCAAGTAAAGTCGATGATGTCATCCAATTGGGATAAGAAGAATTTCCAACGAACGGTGAAATATGATCTTTTCTATATAAAAAAGAGGTCATCACAATTCGATCTAGCGATAGTGTTCATGACATTGAAGGCAATGATAGACGGAAATCAAAATACATGGTAATTGGTTGCCTTTATGAACGAACTTCTATCTTCTTTATCGGAAAAAGTTAAGCAGTTTATCGAAATATGTGTAACGCTGTTTCTTGATTTTGTATTGACTATTATTTTGTGGTTTATCAAATCGAAGACAGACTCATTGCTCGGATTTGAGAAGATGCAACAAAAAGATCAGGCATTTAAATGGATGATGATGTTTTCCACTTATGGTCTTTATATCGTTTTGTCGTTATTCATCATAGGGGACATTGCCAGACAAGCACTGAGAATATATATTCAGATCAGGCAACAATTAAAGGAGATCTCAGAGAGCCCATCATCGATTAATATGTGAGTAACTAAGATTACTCTTAAATTATGAATATGTTCAACCAACGCACATTATTTCAGCTTAGCGGTAAGCAGGTAATTCAGCGATATGTAGTTCGCTTTATAGTGGCATTCGCATTTGCTGTTATGCCTTTCATATACTTGCGTTATGGAATAATCGGCGTTAGTTTGATGATTTTTATGTTGATCGTAGGTGCGGCCTTACCAACTTACGTAATATCACTATTCAAAAAGTACGAAAAGAAGGGTAGCCAGCCAAAACAAATGGACTATGTTTTGATCATGGTTACTGTGGCAATAACACCAATTGTTTCTGCCCTAATATTAGTTGCTTTAATACCAGGACTAGTGATTAGTGCCTTTAGTTATCCATTCGTGGCTGGTCAGCAAAGTTTAAGACTGCCATTTCTCCGGCCTGGTAACAAGTAGTAAGCACTGGGATTATAAATTTTACATATGAGATCGCTTACTTTCTTAATTGCCTGCTTGTTTTCTGCCTTAACATTGCTGGTATCTCCCACCATAGCTCAACGCTCACAAAAGTGGGCCAATGCAATCGAAATTACGGCCGCCGTTTCGGACTCCACATTAATAGAGTCGGCCATGTCTGTGTTCGAAGATCAAGGGTTTGCCGTAGTCAAATCCGACTTCAAGCGGGGCACAATCGTGACCGATCAAAAATCAATCGGCGTGGCCAGCCTACGAATCCTGGGCGATGTTAAATCGGGCGTTCTACGACTTCGGGGCCAGTGGTCGGGTAGCGCAATGGGTATGCCCTTCACTAACGCAGTTTCGGCCAATCACGGTACCGCCCAAGAAAAAAAGACCTTTCAGGCGCTGAGTGAGGTCGCCCAAAAGGTCAGTGATAGTTTAACTGGCGCAACGTTGACCTACATAGAGATCAAATAAGCCATCTGATACTACCCCCGTCCAAGTATTTTACCCTGCCTTGCGGTTCGGGCTGCCTGTAGCTCGTTATCGTTACCGCGAATTTTTCCAGTGACGACTACCTCAACGCGCTGCGGTCCGTTAGTACCCCTATTCGCATTGGCCAATCGCTCTGCCGGAATATTGGTGGCTGGAGAGTCGAAACGCGCTGGTGAATAACCAACGGACCCACCCGAGGCGAACGGCAGCGTACCCAACCGATTCATTTTATCCAGCTTTGAGACACCAATGCCCCGCACCGCTGCGGCCCGCAAAACGTACTCACCATTGCTCTTTTGCCTAATAACTAGGGAAAGCTTGTATAAGGTCGCCTCGCACTGTTACTAAATTAATTTTTTCTGTCTAAATAATTCAAAAGTTGTAAGAATGATCCTTTGGTGTATTTGGGATGGCAGTTGACTTACTATAAACTTATCAAAATGAGTGTACACAAAATATGCCATACGCGAGTATTTCGACTTGGAATCTACTCGATAGAGCATTTGTGTGTACACTCTATACAAGGAATAGTTTAATGTTTGCTGATTGATTTTCCCATCAAAGAAATCAATCAGATGCTCTTTTATCTCCCTTAAAACTTTGTCTACAAGCTTTTTTCTCTCAACTACTAATAGTGTTCGCTTTAAATCGTAACACTTAATGGAAGCTTCTCCGTGAATTGTGAGATGATGGATTGTTCCGTCACGTTTAAAGTATAAGTGATCTTCGACAATATCTAGTTCAGGATTCAGTAATAGCGGATCCTCTGCTTTAAGCAAGGGAAAATCAGCACGACGTGATGCTTTATTAGGAAGAAGATTCTGCTTTACAACAGGACTTAAGACACGTAAAGACTCATTTGCCAATGGAAAATTATTTGATTTGGTCCTATTGCATTTCTCACAGGACAATATCAGATTAGACCACTCGTAACCTAACCAATAATACCCTAAGTGGCTCGTATTTTTAATACCATCTTTAGGACGATAATGGTCAACCCGAAGCACGCAAGTCGGAGATTCAGGCGACTCGCAATATGCACACTTTGAGTTATACAGTGTAGTTAAGGTGGCGTGAGATTGGTCTCTATAAAAATGAGTACTAAAACTGTGCTTATTTTTTTCTGATATTGTTAATTTAATATTATCCAAACATCCTTTTTTCAATAAACCGCTGGGTGGATTTGAGAAGTCTTTTTTGACGCTTATCATGATTAGTCAAATATATACTCAGGATAATCTCGGCTGTCTTTATTTATAGCATCAAGTCTTTCATCAATGCTTTTAGCATCAATCACATCGCTATAAGTTTCCTCCGTTCGCAAATCACCCACATTTTTATTTGACACTGGCAAAATATTACTCATATCAAATAGAGGGGAGGTCAATATTGAGTTAGGAAGTAAGTTAGCGACATCAATATCAATTTTTTGTACGTTTACACCATCATCCTTTGATCTAGTAACTTTCAAAAATACAGAAGATTCTGGAGCCCCTAATATAGGTATAACACTATGAGTAGTTGCTATAAACTGAACATTCGGAAAAGCAGTTGACAAAAGCCTAGGTAGTTCATACTGCCACTTTGGATGAAGGTGATTTTCTAGTTCGTCAATCAAAACTATCCCTCCAAACTCTTCAAAATTTATAACGTTAGGCTGTAGCCTACTGAAACGTAATATTATATCACCAACCATAGCGATTACACTTTTTAATCCTGATGCCAATTTTGAAAAGTGAATAGCATCATATAGCTTTTCTGTATTTTCCTCCTTCTCAAGATAAAGTACATCGTACTGATCTTCCTTATTTTTTTGAACAATAATTTCAGAGAGAGATGGTATTAATTTCTTTAAAATTGATGTTGTCTGCTCAAATTTCGGATTATTCTCGATATGCCATCTTATTAAGTCTGGCTCAATATTTAATAGCACACCATCAATATTGAATAAACTATAAGTAACGCTGCTCTTTTCAGAAAGCTCATTTTGGCTCATGTCGTTTTGTAATTGTAACCGAGAAGGTCCATAGCCAATCATTTCTTTTAGGGATTCAAATCCTCCGCTGTTAATATTATTGATATAATTTATACTTTTCTTTTTGTATTCTATACCAATCTTAGGACTATTATCTTTCAAAAGGTTAATGCTTTTATCCCTAGTTCCGAACAATCCTATAGCAATTGCCTGCAGTAAGCTAGATTTTCCGTAACCGTTTTCGCCTGTAATAAAAATCCATTGAGTATCTATTGGTATGTTCTCAATATGAGCGCTCTTTATACATAAATAATCATTTACTTTTATTTGCTTAATGCAAAATGGCATACTATTAACTAAATCTTTATAGGTATCAACGCTCGTATCTTTAATGATTTTATACTTGTTTATATAATTCCTCGGCATGTATATATATTTTACAAAAAATTCCAGCGTTTCCACTAACTTTTCATGAAATATTTCATCTTTAATACCAGTATTGTACGTGAACTCAACTTGAGTCTCAAGAGGCCCCACTTCTTCGGATTTATCAAGTCGAAATTCAAAATTATTTACATTCTCATCTACAAATTCGTATAGCTCTGCCGCCTTTTTTCTTACTTTTTCGAAAAATGGAGCTGCTTTAGATTCTTCAAGATCAATTTCCCGAGTTGCAATTCTAGCCAGCTCAAATCTTAGCGACTCGGCACTATTCATATTAACTTTAATAGTTTTTTTGAAAACGTACATTCCGTCTTCATCTAAATACTCTGCGACTGCTGTGACGAAATCATCTTCTTGAGCGCGCTTAATAGCATTTTCTAAGTTAGCCTTCCACCTAGCAACAATTTCAGGATCAACCCCAGGTAGGTCTGCAAGTATCTTCTCGTAAGGGATACCTTGATTATATAGCCTTATAAATAAGTTCTCTAACTCTAAAGGATTAGTTGTAGCCATGTGTATTCTATTTTTGACAAATCTATAATGAAGTTAGTAATGTAAGGTTGCATCATACAAACGAATTTACTTTGTTGGCGTTCCAAGCGTATAGATGAATGTTTATCTCAATAATATGATTTGGCTCAATTATAATATTCGTAAAGCATTGATATTTAATCATTTATATTTAAAAATTATCAAAACACATTATTATATGTAAATACGGACCAATAGCATTAGTGTGGATACGTGAGCTAGGATGTAGCCCTTAGTTTACGTATCCACACTAATGGCTGCGAGTCAAACAGTGGCCACTGCTCAAGTCTGGTCACGTACAAATGCATAATGACCTGCTTCTTATCAGGTACGGTCGGATGCAGCGTTCGTTGCAGATAAGGCGGGGCTACCAGTACATACGTGCCGGATGCTTGCGGGTCAGTTGTAAACGCCAACTCAAGATGTGCCCCTTGCTGGTAATCGACCTCATCACCAAAGGCGGTTTCTGCATCGATTGGCTTATCGCTCCCTAGCTGGGTTGCTTGGGTCAAGTCGGGAGTTGCGCAATACATGAGCCGGAGTAGAACCTCCATCTCATTTGGGGCTGGGCTTGGTTCCATCGTCTCTTACTTATTTTGTTCCTCAGCGGGCAACCGCTCCATTTGTGCCCACACATCAGTCAGTACCATATAAACCGTTACCATCGGCACCTGCACCGTTTCGCCTGTCTTGGTTTGGCGAGACTGACTGCCAAGCAGCGGCGGGTCACACACCACGTATTCTCCGTTTAGTTCGGGCCGGTCATAAAACGTAATCTGTTGACGGTTTCCCTGTGCGTAGCCATAGGCATCTTCGGCATCAGTCCAGTAGGTTGGACTAAGGGGTTCGGCTTGGCTACGATCAGCGGTAAGGTAGCGCATGGTGCGCAGGAGCACCTCCGGCTGAAGCATACGAACGTTACTTTCCATTCTTGTTGTGTTGTTGTTTACAACGGGAAGATACACCTTGGAGGTGGGGATAGGAAGGGATTAAGCGGGTTTATTACGGTATTCTATAGTTATTCAGGTAGGGTAGTTACCACCAGATTGCACCAGGAGAAGAGTCTACGAGCCTACCTGGCGATATTAGATTTTAAATCCCTCAAAACCCATCGACTTAGATTAATTTTGACAGGAACAAAAGAGAGAGTAGTCCGCTTGACTTATATTGGAACCGCCGATCACAAAAAAACAGCGCCAGTTAGGTGTGTACGTAAGATGTCAGTATACTTATGCCGCCTATGGAACGTAGTGCATAAACTGATTTTAAAGGACACGATACAAAAGGAGCCAACAAGAGCTTGGCTTCAAAGTAAAGAAAGTACATCGCTGGCTACTCAATAACTAGGCATTATTGTTAGAATTGGCAAGGCGACTAGTGGACGCATACTCAATCTGGCAAGATCCGTACTCGCTTGAGAGTATATACAGCCTAACCTCTTTTCTTTGGTGGGCGGCGAAGCTATTATATACATGGCTCAAGTACCGCTAGATGCTCAGCCAGCACTATAGAGGTTGGCCTATGAAACTAGCCTGATATTGTTAATCAGGCTAGTTTCATAGTTACTAATTATCACCTCGAGGGGTCCACGATAAATGAACGTAAATTATGTTAAATAAAATTTACGAATTACTCGGAGACATAAAAAGCCAAAATGAGGTTTCCTTCTTACAAAAAGGAGATTTCTGGATTTCACTTTTTTTTAATTTTTTAGGTCTATATCTAGCTTATCTAGCATACAAGGAAGCTAATAGAGCTAAAGAAGCTGCTGAAGAGGCAGCTAATTCTGTAAGAGCAGTTGGTGTATCTCTAGGCCTAAGTGAAATAGCATATCAATTAGAACGAATTGATATTAATATTCAATATACAACATGTCGAACTTTGCTTAGTGAAACACATCGAAAAACTAGGCAGTTAACAGCAACCTATAAAAATGACCCTGAATTATCGATTATAATCAATAAAGTTGAAAGTACTTTAGGGCAAATTGAGGTCGCTTTATATGATGTTAGGCCGATTAATGAAACAGTAATCAGTCCTTTGCATTCAGTATACTGGGCAATTGAATGTTTTTCCTCACCCCTCGTAGGACACTTAGGTGAATTAATTGGAGCAGTTGCAAAGCGTACTCAACCATAAATGCAATGTCACAAGAAGGAGCATACACAGACAAATTACAATCTTTAATAGAGTCAACTTCTAAAGGGGAGATATATTGGGAGCAGCAGAACCCATCAACATACTACTATGAATCTAGTTTGCTAATTGGTGATAAATTTGTGACATCTATTCAACGAATAGGCCCAATGGGCATTGGTGGATACATTTTTCAGATCATCAATTCAGAAACTAGTGAAGTGGTTTTAGATATAAAAACTATTAGTAAGACTATGATGCTTCCGGTATTTAACTCTAGTGCATTTGACTATACCGAAGTACTTCAGTCTTTATATCAAAGGGTTGAACTTTATGTCAGTAATCGTGCAAATATAATATTGGGAGGTACCATCGGTAAGTTTGATGTAACAAATACAAATCAATCACCTATGAAATTAACCTTTGTTAGTGCTCGCAGGGTCAATCTAGATCGAGATGGATTCGATTTTCAATATTTTTATACTATAAACCATGGCGAGGATACACACCAAATACATATCGTTACTACTACTAATGGCGCAGAACTAGCTTGGCACATAGGACAAGCTGATTTAGTGGCATACTCTAAGAGAGCATTCGTACTTGCGGTAAAATATATTAAGTGGCATTGGCAAACAACTGGTACGCTTCCTGACGAACAGAGGCAGTATTTTGAGAAGAGGGATCTAGCTAGACTCAGTGATGCTTCGCTTGATTGGCAAGGTTATATTCTTATTTTGGGCGGAGATGAAAAAGTAACTGAATTGTAATTCGTTTCAAGATTAAATAAAAAACTTTTACAAGACAGGTTATTACTTACCCATGTTCTTGATTTCAAAATTAGCTTAGAATGGAAGGAGGTCTTAATCAATTAGCAAGAAGCATAGCCAGCTCTGTGGAGCTACTCCCCTTGGTGTATAAAGACTTAGCTCAACCTAGTGTTCAAAAAGCTGGAAAAGCATTAGAAACAGTAGTTGGTTTAGGTAATACAGCCTTACTTCCCATACTCTTGCTTAACGAGAAAACCAATTACTGGTTTACGAAGCATATGGAGAATTACAAGGTGAAGTTAGATACAATACCGGCGGAAAAAGTATGTCCAGTCCCACCTGAGCTAGGCGTACCACTGCTGGAGAAATTAACGTATACAACGAACGATGACCTCGCAGATTTATTTACTACGCTTCTAGCCAAGGCTTCGTCTATCGAAACCGCCAACGAGGCACACCCGAAGTTTGTATCCATTATCTCTCTTTTATCTGCGGACGAAGCAAAGATTATTAAGCATATCAAGGATGACTTAATTTACACTAATCTTTTGCTTTATTTGAAAGATGATGAGGGCTATTTTGAGATAAGCTCTTATCTCACCTCTTTGGTTGAAGAATTGGACTTTATATTTCCTGATAACGATCGAGTCTATTTACAAAATCTCATTACGTTAGGTATACTGTCAGACGCTTATCCATCAAAAAAGATTAATCCTGAAAAATACGAAAAGTTACATAATTTTTATCGACTGTATCCAGAAGAGGGAAAAAAAATTTTAGGTGATAGATTTGGAAAAACAGAGTGGGTCGATTCGCACTTTAAACTTACTGACCTAGGTAGGCTCTTTATAAAATCGTGCAATATTTTATAAGATCTTCTCGATCTATTTAATTTGAATATATAGTTTTCGTAAAGTATTTTATGACTCCCAATTAATTCGGTTTCAAGATGGATTTGCTCATTTTTGCTACATAGCTTTTTCCCCCTTTAAGCCAGTAGCCCTTACTGCTTCTGAAACAATTATTTAGAAAGTATTTATCATGCCACTGATACATGACAGATTATTAAACTAACTTACCTTTATCTATCTACAAGAATCGTTCACATTTTATGGCATTTTAGATGAATAAAGCACCACTTGAATAATCATGTAAAGCGTACCTTCGCTAGCTAATTTTGAAATGTGGCGGTGCATCAATTACATTTTCGTTGTAGTAATTCTTTAACCATATAATCTTTGCCTGTATTTTATCCAACTCTTTCAATTTGCCCGAATCAGCTTCATTATTAATTTTATTTTTTAAATCGTTCAGTTTACTTTCAATAACTAATTTGTGAGCAACTAAAATGTTTCCAACCCTTACTAACGCTCCGTCATTTTCAGCCATATTAGTTTGGGTAGACTTTATAACATACTTTAAATAATCTATATAAAAAACCCCGTCGCCATCTTCTTTAAGAAAAGTATCTGTGTGATAAATTACCCATGACAAGAATTTAAAACTTTCGATTAAAGGCAAATTATCAATAATACTACTACTAAGTACAATTCTAGGATAAACAGCCATTTTCGACTCATTTATATATGCTTCTATCAGACCTTCGCCAACAGCAAAATTATTTTGAACTGAGCAATATTTATTAGAAACTCCACCCCTAATCAAAATATTCTTCTCCTTTAAGCAATGGTAAATAAATTCTTGTATACGATCAATAATTATAAACAAGGCGTTAGCTGAATGAAGATTTCTAATTTTTTCGTCAATTTTTTTATC
The DNA here is from genome assembly GCF_017353175.1 of Fibrella forsythiae. Classification (GTDB taxonomy): domain Bacteria; phylum Bacteroidota; class Bacteroidia; order Cytophagales; family Spirosomataceae; genus Fibrella; species Fibrella forsythiae. The sequence goes on from NZ_JAFMYW010000001.1 coordinate 584,179, forward strand.
AAAAAATTCTAATGGTTTATAATTAATTATTAATGAATCTGAAATAAAGACTACTTGAATTTCATAGAATAAATACAAATCAAATATTCCCTCTGAATACATTTTCTTAATGTCATCATTATTCTGTCTTAAAAAAATCTTTTCATTATTTTTCATGAAGTTCAGAAAGTCATTAGCTGATTTATCATCAGAAATTTGTCCATTCAACTCTCTGTAGCCTAGCATATCGATGAAAAGCACCCATTGTTCCAGTTTCATTATATTATGAGATAGTGGTTTGTAATCGAAGGAAGACGAATAGTATAGAATGCAAAATGGGTTGTAATCAACAATAATCAAGAATTGTCAATATTCCTTTTCTTCATTTCACCCATTTTCAGGGCTTACGCATATATACAATCTATGTAGTAATGATACTGACTCATTATCATCTCACACTACTAATCCATTAAACGGCAGACGTAGATGGTCGATGTACTGCTTTAGCGTCTAATTGTGACTTGTAGAAAAAGCCCCAGCGTTAACCGAGGCTCTTGAGTGTCCATGATGATGTAGACTATTAACTACCCTAAAAGGCGACTTATCCTTTTGGCGGGTAGGGGTCATTGCCATAAGTCCATTCCGTTCGCCATTGGCTGTCGGCACCCTGTACACGAACTTGGGCATCGTGACCATTCTCGCCGGCACCATGTGCAGCATCAACCGCAACTTTTATCGCTTTGGCCTGGGTATCATATGGCCCGTAGTCTTTGCTATTGTAAATAACTTTCCATTTGTTACCAGAGGTAACAACATAATACACTACGCGAGCCATATTATAATTGGGTTTAAGAGTTAATGTGTAACGTTTACCAAATGCGATAAACGCTTACAAAGAAGCCCCTCCTATGTTTGCTATTCTAATGGTTTTTAGTGAATTGTGTAAGCGGTTAATTTCGGGTATAAAAAAACAAACCAGCAAAAGAACGGGGCGAAAGGGAGAGATAAGCAAACTAAGCTCGGTCGATCATAGACAAGTCTGAGCTTATACGTTGCTTTAAGCTTGTTAATTGATCTGGCAATCTTCGTTTTGAGATAGCCGAGGCTCTAGGCTTGTTTGATTCCTTGTAGTCAGTAACAAGTCGGGAAGCCTCTTTATCAATTGTACTCCATAGCCTGCCTTCGACAAATTCATAATGCAAGCCTTTCTCTGTTTTGGAACCAACTAAGACAGATAAATCCAAAAGTAACTGGCTAATTGCTCTCAGGTTTAGGTCAAGCTCATAAAGTTGCTCTAGGCCAAATCTATCTATCTCCTTCTTTTTTTCCCTTATCGCCGCAATCAATTCGCTTTCAGTCATGAATACACACTTTGTATGGTTGAACACTTAAAAGGTTCTGCAACATAGATAGATACAGGGAGATTACCTACCGGACTGCACGGCGAGAACAGGTTAAAAGAGAGAGATTGGGATGTGTTTGCGCCGCATAAAAAAGGGCTTCGGTAGTAGCCGAAACCCCTGCTTCTATTAGGAGGTATATATGTTACTTCTAATTTATAAACTCAGTACTCCTTACATTCAACATCTGACATCTCCCAGCAGGGTACTCTTTATTCGGATCCATATCGGCTACTTTTAGGTTTTGAGGACTGGCCGAATCGTAATAGGTTACTTTTATCTTCCTACTAGGGTGTTTATTATATAACCAGGAAGAATAGTTACCTCGTCCGCATGATGGGTCGTCCCTATGGTCTATTCCAGCGTAATTATAAGCTTCTTCTCCTGTCGGAGCAGATGGCTGCCTTACTATAGGTGCCGGTACCCCCACCCCGTAAAACGCTTTCCAAGAAGATATACTATCGTTTTTTATGCCTGCATCAACGACCCAGGGATAATCCCCCACTCCTAATCGTACTGGCCCCCAATCTTCGGGACCGTAATCTCTGGCTGGATAAAATTCGAATTCACCTGCGTGAATCTTAAATGAGGAGATGTCGTCGCTCCAGTCATCCCCTAAAAAATCGTACCCCCCGGTTTCGTCGGATTGGTCACCTTTAAAATTTCTATCCTTGTAGACAGTTATACGAGGAGGGATTTGATTGCCTGGTGCTTCTTGTATTGCATTAACTGGTTTAGAACCGTCCATCTGCTTTTTATTTAAGGGAAAATTTACAGTCTGTTTGTTTTCGTATTCTGGTCGTTTTTTGCCCTTTCACGGCCCTTGAGTCAACACACATACAATTCAAAACCTGATAGTGTCTGTTTCTAAGCATCTTACGTAGCCAATTGATTAAGCGGTAGTTAGAGGCAACTGATGTGTTGCTACTTCCGATAATCAATTCACAAAAAAAGCCCCGGCGTTAACCGAGGCTTGAGCGTTCATCTTGATAGTAGAAAGGAAACCCCGTTAAATGGTAATGTGTGTCCAGTTTTTGCCGACAGCAATACTGTAAATTGCTCGCTCAGATACAGAGAACTTACGCGCAATATTTGAATTGGTTTCGCCAAGCAGAATTGACTGTTTTATGTCGCGCACCTGATCTTCTGTCAATTTAGATCTGCCATGCCGACTACCCTTAGGGTTGCCCGGTGAAACATTGGTTTGGCTATTCCATCCCGTTACGTGGCCCCAAGTTCGACCGGCGGCAATATCCCTAATACAAGTCTCCTCTACACCAAACCTCTTCGCAATTTCAGTGAAGCGTTCGCCCGCCAATACACGACCCTTGATATTTACCACCTCACCTTCGGTTAGTATAGCAAGGTGGGAATCTGAACCGCTGGGCGTTCCTTTTTTTATGAATGGGACAAGTATTTGCTCTGCCTTACGCTTTTTGCGTTCTAAACAAATTGTAGCGTCTCTGTAAAGCCATGCTAGTACGGTCATGACTTGCGCTCTGCCTGACACACTTAGATCAACAATGCCCGGCGACCTAGGGTGAGGGTAAAAGGAGACTCCTACGTTACAGTAATCCTTTAAAACGTCTGCAAGGCGACCGATAAACGCCGTATTGCCTGTCGCCTTAACGTTACAATACTGGTTATTTTGAGGTACGTTATCTTTAAATGTAATACACCCATCTCCATCAATATAGCCGCGTACGAAGTGGTGAAGTAGTTCGTTTGGCATCCACTCGGGAAAGGTAAGCGTAAAGGTTTTGGCCCGGTGGCACCCTAACTCAGCCAGCCGACTGGCTAACCGCAAATTATTGAAGCAAAACTCTAAAAGGTTTTTTTTTGCTGCACGGATAGGATGTTCTGCCTCAAGTGCCTTGGCAAATGATTCTAATATATGGCGATCTTGATTTTGCAGTGCCAAGGAAACTTTGTACCTGTTTCTCTTGGCGTCAATAATTTCACCTTTTCCATTATATCCGTCCGCATACATAAAACCCAAATAATACGCCTTCACTTCTGTGTCAATTGTATCCAAGAAGCGATCATTAATTTGATAAGTCCTTCCGTATTCAGATGTGTTGCGTAACACAATGTCCTGACCAAGCAAAAGGGTTCTAATGGTTAACACACCAAGCCGATACTTCTTAGCGAGGGTATTCAACCCTTCACCTGACTGGTATTCAAATACAATCTGAAGGATTTCTTCAGGTGTGAATATCCTCGGTTTCATTTCTCTAAATTATTAGGCCCCCGCCATTACAACGGGGGCATGTGGATTAGTTTTCGTTAATCAATATTATCGGGGCCCACCCAATACCGTTGGGCTTTCGCCCCGTGGGTATCGGTTCGCTGGTGGCACGTCGGGCAAAGCGTTCGCCCATTATCCACCCGCCAAAGCAACTCACACTCTGCCGCCTCTTCCAGGCTATTGATTCGGTAATTATGAATAATTGCCGATAGTGGATAAATATGATCTACCTGTACGCGTTTAGTACTGCCACATTCCCGGCATCGCCAACGGCCGCGCCGTAGTACCGCCCGTCGCCAGTCAAGGTAAAGGGGCGTTGTTCTCAGTTTGGCGGTTAGTTCCTTGCGCCATTCGGGGTCGTAGTCAATCAGCACTACTCGAAAGACAACGGGAGCCTTAGACGGTGTTACCTGAACTGGCCTGTTGACCTTTTTCAAGGACTGTAGAACCTTGTTTACCTCCGACTCTGGCAGGTCTAGCCGTAGGGCAATTTCGCTGGCCGGTTCGCCGATCTGGTAGGCTTCACGAATGAGCCACTTTGTTGCTGCATCCATTTATAGCCCCCTTAATAAGTACGGATGCTCAAACCGATTCCCCACCAACACATCACCACTACTCAGATTATCGAAAGGTTGAAACTCATCGCTACTGCCTACCGGAAACAGACCAAAACAGCCGTTCTCAAAGCCAACGATGTACAGGTAGGCAAAGCGTTCGCCTGTCTGTATATCGCGCGTTGACCACACGGTTATATCACCCTCATAGAGTTCTTTGCCGTTGCTATCGAATACGCCCGTAAACGCGGTAGCCTCAAAGATTATCGGGTCAGTCAGCATTCCGAAGTCCAGAAGCATATCTGGGACAAACGACAGCAGCCGCCTGTCCCAGATTCTGATTTTAAGCAAGCGGCTCATAACGACGAGGGTTATTCAAGCCGTGTCTGACAGCGTGTAAAAGCCCCGTTACTTGTGAGAGTCGCTCCCATGTCCTTTCCAATAAAAGAGACTCTATATCTCGTATGGTTGATAGGGTCACCGTTTTGTCGGAGGTGTCAGGCCATTTCTTTACCGCCTTTCGATAGCTATTCAGCGCATCAAGTAAAACGCTAAGGTCAGAACTGCCTACGGCGCTTTCATCATCGGGATCACGGTAGAAGCTCAAGCTCACAGGTAGGTCAATAGAAGCGGGCCGATAATCGGGAGCAAACTGGATAACAGTGGTGCGAGTGACAATTTCCTCACCCGGTTTTTGTTCTTGATTCATGGTGCTTAGGATTGGGGGATAACTAGTTCCGCAGTAATCAACGCCAGTATTCTGTCAATAAACCCGTACCGTTCTATGGCATCGATCACGCTTTCGCCGGGATGCCGGGTCAGTTGCCAAGCATTCAGCCCGTAGACTGACTGCATCCGTTGATAAAGGAACCGGTACACCTCACTCGGTTGACAGTTCTGAATCCCGCAGTACTCATTGATGCGCCGGGTTATAAATTGCCGGGTCTGCCGAACATCGACTACCGGACTGCTAAAGGGAACGGGCAACTGTCGAGCCATCGGTTTTTTTACCCGAACCCCCGCCCGTATTTGGTCAATGTCAGACCGTAGTTGATCGATCTGCGATTGTTGGCCCGTCATTAACTGCGATTGCTGTTGCAGGATTTGCAGAAGCATTGGGTTAACGTCGGGCGTTGACGGGGCTTGATGGGTGGCTACGGCCTGATGAAACACGGTCCGGTAGACCTCAAACACTTCGCGCACCTTACGGGCAATGAAGTATTCGAGACAGCTTACCGAAAGTCGGTACACCTGTTCAGGTCTACCGCCGTTTGAGTTTTCCCCATTTTGGGGGGAAACCTGGCTCTCATCTCGTTTGCCATTTTGGGCGAATGAAATGTAGTCTTCGCCCTCAAAGAACTCTTTGCGAAGCGTCCGAACCGCCTTGTCTTTTCGGGAGTAAACAAGGGGCCAAACTTCATCCAGGTCAATGGGGAACTGCTCACCCGTAGCGGCTAACTGCTGAATCTTCTGGAAGTAATCTTTCAGCCCAGCCACTACCGACACGCCTTGCGCATCGGTAGTCAGTTGTAGCTTATCCATACTTAGCCGCCGATAATAGCCTTGATTTGCTCAAGCATTACCTGCCGTTCGTATTCTTCAACCTCTTCGGGTTCTTTGATGCGCTTAGGTTCTGAAAGTCCCGCAACGGCATGCATATTACGAACGGCAATATTATGTAAGCCCGTCGTTAGGTCGGTCAGCATCTGGTCAATTCGCTCAATCTCGCTGAGTGTGCCGCCTGCCTCAACTAACCCCTCATTGGTACGGTTGCCAAGTGCATCTATCAGTATCCGGTAGAGCGTATTCTTACGCTCATTCAATGCCCACATAAGCGACAGCGAACTTGATAGGCTATACCCGTTGCCGCCAATTGACACATCTATGCTAAATGCGTGATGAGTAGAAGAAGGGTCGGGGAAATTAGGCCGGATAGGGTAGCCGCAGGGGTACTTATCTCGGAGGCTGCTAATAGCCTCTAGTTGGTCAAAATTGACCGTTTGCGTGTTTGTCGTGCCGTTTGCACAACTTGTATTTTGCGGCCTACCAGATGGGCCGTAGTTTTGCCTTGAGTTCATGAGAACCTAGCGGTTTAAGTGAGTCAATCGCCCCGTTTATGCTCTCGCCGTCCAAAGTTTGAGCGTAGCGGGGTTTTCCATTTATAGACTAGCCAGTAGACTACTTTGCGAGGCAACCTCATCGGTACTGTGTCGCGTTTGCCGTTGGCTAAATCATAGACAAATATAAGCCAAATGACTGATATATCAGTCATTTGGCATCAAAAAAATATTGTTATCCCAAGTTTATGTTTAAGTCTACTCCCAAGGCGTCGGCTATCTTTTTTAACGTATCAACGGTAAGGTTCTGCTTTCCCAACTCATAACCCCCAATGACAGAGCGAGTCAAGCCTAGTTTCTCGCCAAACTCCTTTTGTGTTAGCCCTTTCTTTATTCGGGCCGCCTTTATTCGTTGCCCTATTACTTGTTTTATATCTTCCATTAGAGAGCTTAGTTCTATAGGCAAAGTTATCAAATAAGCGCATTACGTTTAAAGTATATCGCAGATTGATAGTTGTTTTGTGGATTTATTTGGCACTTACTGTACTCCTTTTAATATGACCAGGGCGCTTAAAATTACGTCTTATGTAGTTGCTATTATATTGACCATAATCATAGCCGGATGGATTTTAGGTTACCGTTTGAGTCCGAACATCTGGAACTCAGAAACACCCGAAACCGAACCCGATATACAACGGGACATAGTAATTACGGATGAGGTATTTAGAAAAGGCGGATTTGGGGCTGTCGGACTTCATGACTTTGAGGTTTACAACAAGTCAAAGTATCACACGTATAAAGACATCCCTGTCTTGATAAGCTATTCTGGCAGTTCTTGGACAGAGATATCACAATCAAGAGTCATTGTATACAAAACCTTTCCGCCTCAGAAGACGGTATATGTTAAAGACTTGAGTGGGGGTATTATAGATCAACAGGTAGAACACGGAGTTATAGTTCTAGATGAATAACCCCTACCCTTGCTGACTATATGCTCCGTGAGGGCGAATAGGCAGACTCGATACAACCTAAGGAGCGAGCTACCTCAAACGCCCCCTAAACCCCCTTTTTAAACGATTTTTCGCCATGCAATCCGGTTGATTTTCCCCGGTTGTTGCGGATTACCTGTCGCAAGCTCACTAACCATTAAGCAACTTTAATTATAATAAAGAGACATATCACCCATTGGGAAATACCAATGACGGCACTTTGCTCTACTATCTCATATAAACACCTCCCCTTCAGTGACTATATATTACCCTCCAATACGTTTCTAGCCTATGAAACGGTCACGGTTACTAAAACTAGCGAACCTTAACGCGTATTATCACGAACACTTGTGGTACAAACTTTGTACTATTGTAAAAAGAATCTGTCTAAGTGTTTGGACAGATCGCACAGACTCACACGTTGATACTATGTTAAAAGGGAGATTAAAGGTATGGGTGTCTACACCGAATTGAATGAAGGGCCTGAGTTGCTCTCGCATGACAGCCTAAGTATTAATTTCAAATCAAAAAACATTCAGGCCCAACTAAACCTCTACCATTTTGAGGATAACGGCTTCATGGTTTCGTACATCCCGTCGCTCAATCTATCTGCCTACGGAGAGACCATTGAAGAGGCAAAGCACATGTTATTCCACGAGGTACTGGACGATTTTTTTCATACGATTATTGACATGCCTGAAATGGCCGTATTTGAAGAACTAGGTAAACTCTGCTGGCAGGGCACTCGCGTTCAAGAGTCAAGGCAGTACAATAACTCGGCATATGTGGACAAAGAGGGCGTTTTGCGCGATTTTGATCTACCCCAAGATACACCAATACATCAGGAGTTAGTCGCTTACAATGGGTAATCATAGACCAATTGATAAGTCGTGTTGGATTGCCTTTCTAAAAGCTCACGGCTGCTTTCCGGCCAAAGGAACTAATCACTCGAAGTGGAAATGTCCTGGCTGTCTGCAATCAATCATTTTTAGAAACGCGCCAAAAGAGATTCCTTTCACCCATATATCCACTAACCTACGGACAATGGGGATGACAAAAGAGTACTTTTTGGAATGGCTCGAAGAAAATTGTTAATAAAAAACGCCCCTCAACGTAGCTGAGGGGCGTTTTTTATGCGATCACCTACCCCGACAAAGTATCTTGCCTTGCCTTGCCGTCCGCGCTATTTGTAAATTTCGCAAATTGTTGCGCCGTACACATCCACTCAAAACGCTTTGGCCACATATACTGGCTCTCTTCAAGTCATGAGCGACAAGACAATAGAACTATTAATAACAGGCGGAATTGGGCTGATAGGCGGGGTTATCGGCTCCCTAATCGCACCTTGGGTAGTATGGGGGATAGAGCGCCGAAAGATCAAGATTAATAAAAAAATAGAGTTACTAAACAAGGTTAGACAGTACACGGAAAGGCCTGATTTTGACAGGGTTGCCTTTAGTCAGACAGCTATATATTCAGAGATTAAGCCCTATCTAACTAAAAGTCTGATTGGGATGATTGAGCAAAATTCTGAAACAAAACTTATAACTATAAAAAGCCCTAGACACGGCCGTGGCATTTCATTAAATAACTTATCTCCAGAGTTGTTAGATGAGATTGTAAGAATTGAGAAAGCGTGGGGGTTGATGTGATCTATGATAGCTGGCTATCAAGTTTCTTTACCTACCCCCTTCCCAATATCTTGCCTTGTCTAGCCGTTCGTGCTGCCTGTAACTCTTGATCGTTGCCACGCAATTTACCAGTAACGACTACCTGAATACGTTCAGTCCTATTGTTTCCCCTGTCAAAAGTATTGAATCGTTCAACTGGAATGTTGGCGGCTGGTGAATCAAAACGTGCTGGTGAATAACCTACGGCCCCACCTCGCGCAAACCCTTGTGGTAGTTCGCCTACTCGGTTGAGGCTATTCAATGCCGATACACCGATTTTACGCACGGCAGCGGCTCGCAAAATATATTCGCCATTTGAGACGCGAATGGGTATCGAGTCCGAAGTACCAGACCCTTCACCACTAATATATCCCCCGGTAGCATATCCCTTGCCTCTACTAGCCAGCGCCTTGATAGCTCCACCACCAACAAGCATAGCTGCCCCGGCTATACCTTGCCCCACACTCAAGGGCAAAGTTGTTCCTCCTAAAAATGGAGCCGCAAAAGCGAGTAGCTTTGACGACAGCAGCATTGATGTGCCAAGCTGTATAATAAAATTGGCTATACCATCCAATATGGTATCTAATGCGCTTTTAAACGGATCAGCCGTGCCGGTAACAAACGATTCACCAATGCTAGCAAAAACACCTGCTACATTGCCTCTGGTAGTCTCTTTAAACTCTTTAAAGATGTTACCAGCTTCAGCCAATTGCTTTCGGGCGGCATCACCCACCGCCCCGAACAGATCGCCAGTTGCGGCCTCCGCATTGGTGGCTAGTTTACCAATAAAACCCGGTAGCTCCCTATACTGCTTCTTTGCGTCCTCAACCGCTGCACTAGCTTCCGTAAATCTATCAAGTTGCCCCTGAACATTGTCTAACTTCTGGTCTACCTTAAACCCGCCAACATCAACCGCGCCAGGCACTTTGGCTTTCTTGAGCTTAGTTAATACCCGATCAGCTTCGGCCAATTTGGCAACAAGCCCCTGAATATCCTCTCTAAGTTTGGGCGGAACTACCTTGCCCGCCAAATCTAAGTCGCGCGCCTGGTCGCCTAATTTACCTAGCTGCTCTGTGAGTTGCGCGTAAAGGGTTTTAGGCTCTTTATTGGAGATTAGGTCATCAACCTCTTTCAGTTTTCTTTTTACAAATTCAATCCGGTCGGCTAACTCTTTAGGTATAGCCTTGCCAGGATTGAGCAAGACGAAGGTCTTAGCCTCGTTCTGTAGCTTGCTTAGATCCTGCGTAAGTAAATCATAGGTTGATTTTGCGGCAGGCTGATTAACGTTGGTCGCCTTGTTTTTCTTTGGCGGTTCGGCTCGCTCTAACCTAGCATCAAGGGCGGCTAAGCGTTTGGCCTTAATGTCGGTCAGTAGCTTACCATTAACGGCTAAATCCTTTCTCTCCTGCTCAAGTGCGTCGCGCTCTTTTTTGTACGCCTCAAAGGTTACAAGGGGATTGAGTTTTACGCCAGACTTTGCCGCCGATTTGGCCGATTCTTGATCGGCTTTTGCCAGACGTAAATTTTCCGAACGCAACTCAATTAGTAGCTTCTTCTTAGAGGCTAGCGTCTGTCTATCGCGCCGCAATTCGGGAGAGTCGAGAATGGTATCTTTCGACCGACTATTAATACTAGCCTCCGAACGGACAATATCTGTCTGCAACTGTGCAAACTGAGCTGCTCGACCCGCGTAATCTTTGCCCGAAAACTCCTGCTTGGCTTTAGCTCTATAGGTTGCCTCTTCCAGTACGGGTGCCTTAATTGAGGCCAGCACCTTTGCTATACCTACTGCCGGAAGTACGCGAGGGGTTACTTTTTTGAAAAAGTCACCTAGTCCGCTTCCCTGCTTTGTTCCACTGTTCAACTCACGTAGCCCCTGCAATGTGTTGGCAATGCCGTTTCCGAACTTGGCAAAGAACGAGTCAACCCCGGCCGTTTTACTAAATTCGGCAATGAAAAGACTTACCTGATCGGTCGCTCGCTGAAAGGAGCCACCTATACTGTTGGCGTTCGCTTCGGCTCCGTTAGCGGTCTTTAATAATTCTGCTGCGAATTTTGGCAAAATATCGCTACTCGCCAATTCGCCACGTTCCAACATTCTGCCAAGCTCCTGTGTAGAGACACCTACTGCCTTCGCCATCGTCCCATACGCTCCCGCAAGGCCCGATTCTGCCAGTTGCCCCTTTAATTCTTCCGCCTGGATTGAACCCTTGTTCATCATCTGGCCTATGGCCAGTAGGGCGCGTTCCGTCTGATTAGCGGTCAGCCCTAACCTTGCCGCCCGCGCCGTAACAGCGGCAAAAACTTTGTCGGTTTCTTTCCCGGCTAAAGTTGTTCCTTCCGATGAGGCCGTCAGGTCAGCATAGGAACTTGTAAGACTTTCGACACTCAGACCGTACCGATCCGACAGCGAACGCGTAATGTTGACACCACGATTGTAGGCGGTTTGCGAGGTAGTTGCCCCCTGTAGCTTTCGGTCAAGTCTATCGAAATCCTTTACGACTTCAAAGCCAGATTTTAGCGCATTCAATGCGCTACCTATCGAGAGTATTCCACCCGCATAGGACAACAAACCTGCCGTACTCCCCGCTGAGGGAGTCGGGAAGGCACTATTGGATACGCCTAGATTCTGTAATTGTGAAGCCCTGGCCTGTAAATCAGCTAACTCTCGATTGGTGCGCGCAATAACCGACGTATCGAGTGATAGACTCCGCCGTTGCGTCAAAAGGGCGATACGGCTATTTATCTGATCAAGACTATTGATCGCGCGACCGGCTGTTTGCGCAAGGGCATTACCGAAGTTGCGGTCAAAATTTCGACCGGATTCGGCGCCCTGCGCTTCTAGCCTGTTAAGCAAATTTGTTGCCCGGCCTATTACACGCTCAAAACCGGAAAGATTGCCGTCAATGCCGACAGAGAGTGAAGCAATTTCCGCCATTAATCCATATCGGTTAACTCAACGGTTTGACCGGCGAGCGGGTGGGTTGAATCAGGTAGGTACTGAATACGGCCAGCCGTCACGAATGAATGGCAAACCGTCGGGCCGTTGGCGTTACCTGACCTGACCAGAATAGACGGTTGAATCGTGGGTGATTCAGAATCGTTATTATATGACCAGGTAGGCACCCCCCGGTTCGGAATTGTATTGAAGCCGTGACCACACCCGCATCCCTCACAGAAGAAAAGGTGCGTAAACTGGCTATTGTCGTTTAGCGTCAGGATTTTCATGGAGTAGGAATGGCGTTTTGTAGTCGAGCCGTATGAGCATTGAGGGCATCAATGAAGGTGGAGGCCTCCTCGACCGAATTAACGGGTTGCGCCTTTCGGGTTTGGTCGGAAACTAGCGGAATGAGTTGCTCTCTCGTCCTTAGATCGGAGGTTTTCATTACACCGCCATTGTAGACCCGGAAGACGATCTCGCGCGTCTGCAGCCATCTTTCATTCAATAGCCGGTTGGCCTTCTTGATGTAGCCGTCCCGGTAGCGCAGGTACTGGCCGAAGGAGAAATCGCCGTAAAACTGGTCGGGCGTTAAGCCGATTTCTCCGAAGGCGTCGTCTTCGATTTCGCGCCACCAGTCGGCGACGCTTCGACGTTTTTTGGCTCTTCCTCCGGTTTGACTTCGGCCGCTTCATTTTGCTGGATCTTCTCCAGTTCGGCTTTTAGTTTGTCGAGGTACTCCTGGAAGGGTTCACCAACGATTGAGCTTAGAAAGGTTTCCATCAACTTGACTTGCTGTTCCTCCGACAGCGTATCCATGATATCGCCTGCCTCACGGTCGGTCAATAGATCGTCGTTGCCCTGTTCGGCCCCGCCTTTTATCATCTCAATGACCGCCCCAATCTGGGTGGAGCCTTTGAAGGCCGCGTGTACAGATACAATGTTAGGCGCGCAGCCGAGCGCTTCGGTAAAACGGCGTAAGGCCAGGTTGCCAAACGCGAAATTGCGACCGCCGATTTTGGTCGTAAATACTTTGATAGCCATAGTGAAAAACGGGAAAACTGTCCGGTGACTTCATGCTGAGTTAGTTCAACATGAAGTCACCGGACCGGGTGAAGAGATTAGGCGACCATCGTAACGGTTGGTGCGCCGGTGATTTTGATGCTGATCGAGTAAGCCGCCCCGGTTTCCTGCGTGTACTTGCGGGTGAACTTGGTGATGTAGCCGAACACCTCGGTTGATTCCGTACCGGAGATCGTAGAGGCAATCGCCCACTTAATGGCGGTACCAGCTACGAAAACGGCGCGCACGTCAGCAATCGAGGCCTCACCAGCGCCCGGTGCCGTTTCAATGAAGGCTTCGAAATCGATGGTTCCCGAGAGTCGCCCGGCCAGCGATTCACCGTACCGGCCGGATTGCTTATTAGAAATATCAATATCGCCGGCCGACTCATCAAAGGTTAAGTCTGTTTGCTTGGCGACCGTTTTCTTCGTCGCAGGGCTGCCCAGGTAGGCAGCGACCAGCATATTGGAGGCATTGAATGCAGACATGGTACTGATGGGTATGAGAGTGAAAAAAGGGACCTTAGCTTAAGCAGGGTGTAACTGGTGGTTGATCGTAACAAGGCGGCGAATGAGTGTATCGGTCGGCGTTCGGGTCGTCAGGGGTTTGGTGCCCTGAAACGAGTAGAGCCAAAGCACAAATCCCGCTACGGTCAGCGGGCAAACTCTCGGTGCGGGGAACAGTAGCGTGAGCAGGGCCGCAACGATACGTTCAGCGGGCAGGCTGCTAACCGGCCCCGGCGCAAAGCGCGTTACCACGTCGAGCGTTACCGTTAGCTTGTGGCCGAAACTGGTTTTGGTGCTATCGCTCCGGGTATCAGACCGCGTGAGAATGATATACGGTGCAGCGGCTTTGTCCGGAGCCAAACTGTCATAAACGGGAATACTGACGCCATCCACCTTAAACCCTGTTAACAGAGCGATGTAGGCAGCTTGCAGAGCGGGGCCGGGATCGATCATCGCAGTAGTCGGGGTAGGTTGCGTTTAACGTTTTGCAGATATATTTCCGAATGCGCTACATAAGCGGGAATTAGGAAGGGCCGCGCTGGCAGATTTACCTCTTTGATACCTTTTCCTCGATACTGAGCCGCCAGGGCTTCGTACCCGGCTGGTATCTCGACCAGTCCACCCGTACCAAATTCCACGTAGGCCCAGTGCGGGGCATCGGCCAGCAGAATGAAACCCATGCCACCCCGCGTGAGCGTGAAATGAATCGAGGCGGCCAACTCGCCGGTATCCCTTGCCGCATTGGCCTCCGCTTCTGCCGTCATCGCAATCGCCGTATTAAGCGTTAGCTCCTGAATGGCCGCTTTGGCTTTTGGCACCAGCGACAGCAGAATTCGTTTAGCCTGGCTGACGCCTTTGACATCGATCATTGCGCCAGGGCGATTAACCGGTATTTCAACCGGGTAGCGTCCACATAATCGACGTTCTGAATCGTCAGCATCTGGTCTTTCCAGCGCACGGAATGCCCCTGCTGAGGGGCGTAGGCCGGATTATTCCAGAAGACAATGGCGTATTGCTGCTTGATTGTCTGCGCGGAGCCAGTATCGTCGCGTTTGGAGGGCAACGGTTTCACCTCGCCGAGTTGTCGGTGGAGGCGTTCCGCCTCGCCCGTAAATCCGCCCAAACCGTCTGGTACCGGCACTTTGACGCCCCAAAACTCAATTGGCTGGCTGATAACTGGTGCTTTCATCAGTCTGCCCAGGTTGCGCGCCGGAATTCGACCACGAGTGCTTTCCAATTGCCCGGCTCCCCGAAACCAGACAGTTCGGCGGCCAGTATCACGACCGCCGTTTTGAACTGAGCAGGTACGAGTGCCGGGCCGCTATACCCTGCTTTGTAGGTCAACACCGTTAGGGCCGATGAATTGGCGTATTGGAGCGTAGCAAACGGCTCGTCAGTTAACGTCGCGCCAACGGGTAGGTCATCGGGCGGGGCGATGATCGGGCCGAATGGGATTTCGGCGTCGATCAAGCCCGGCCCGTAACTAACCTGTACCTGACACTGAGACAGTAGATGCCTGGTGAACGTCTCAACCTTACCGACCGCCGCCGCAATCGCCCCTTCCAATAGATCATTGTGATCGTCGAAATCGATACCTAACCGCTTTTTGAGCATCGGCAGGTAATCGCCCAGCGGTGGCTGGGTCAGGCGAGTTAGGCGAACGGCGGGCGTGTCGGCGTAGGTCATCGGGAGCTACTTCGTTTGGGCAGCGGCCGCGCCCTTGTCTTCTTTGGTCTGACGAGTGCCGACGGCTTTATCTTCTTTTTGCCCGGTTTTGCCCTCGTTTAGCTGTTTCAGCCGGGTTTCCTCCGCTTCGTCAATGTCCCCGTTATCTGCTTCGGCTTGCTTTTCAGAAATAGCCGACACGGCCTCTTCAATCGGTACTTCAGCGGCCTGTTTTGTCCGGGTCAGATCCGTGGCCAGATCAGTGGCCGGTTCTTCGGCGTATTGACCGTCATCGGCGCGAGCTTCCTTGGGCACATCGACACCTTTCTTGACAACCTCAACCAGGCCATCAGCGACCAGATCATCAGCCAGACCGGGCGTAACAACAAACGTTTCACCGGGCATATAGTGGCCTTTCCCTACATTGAGGATGGTTAATGCTTTGACTTCAATCATGGCTATAATAGGGGGTTGCGGCGGAGCAACAGGCCGATTAACCCGGCCCGCCGTCCACGATTTAACTACTTCAATAGTTGCCATACGGGCTTGCTTTCACCCAAAAGGCCCACCTACGGGTAGCAGGTGGGCGTGTTGGGTGAGGGCGGAATCAGACCTACGTGATGATCGTGATAGCGCCGCCCGTACCGGTGAAGGTGCCTTTCACAAAGCCCTGAGGGTAATAGATGGGCAGGGCTAGCCGGGAAGTCAGCCGCAGCGTAACCAGGTCGCGCTCGAAGTTGTCTTTGTTTTCCGATGAGATCTGGATGTTAACCTGCCGACGGTCAACGATCTCAGCCGCCTGGTCAAAGTCACCGACGAGCCAGTTATTCTGAGCCATCGCGGTGGTTGGCACAACGACCAGGTTGAAAATGCGCTGAGCGCCGTTGCCTCCGTTGAACAGGATTGGCAGGATATAGTCACCGTTGGCGTTTTTGGTCAGCGCCATCGCCGCAAAGTCCTGAACCGACACTACGGCAGCGGTTGCACTGTACTCGTTGACGGCCATACCGGTTGCAGCCACGGCCAGCGCGTCCCAGAAGTTAGGGTTGTTGTTTGGCTTGACACCAACTGACGAAAAGGCCGTTGCGGCGGTGTATACGCCGCGAATATCGGTACCTGACCCCGAGCCGAATAGAAGCTGGTTGTCTTCTTTGTAGCGGTATTTGCTGTACAATCGACCCTGTACGTACCCAATCAGACCCGGAATGTCCTCTAGAATCTCGTTAGAGAGATCGATGGCCACGGCAATCTTCTTCACCGATACCCGCTTCTGCTCCATCGTCAGTTCTGACTTGGGAATAGCGGCTCCTTCAGCCACTGTGGCCGTGGCGTCGGTGTAGGTCGTTTCCTGGGTGTAATCCCACTTGTCGCTGGTGGTCGACGTCCCCCGGAACAATAGTTCGCGGAGGTGGATTTTACGCTCCATCGGCATAATGATGCCGGGGCGGCGGTCGGCGGCAACCACATCACCCGTCAGGTTGGTCGACTCCATGACCACAGCTTTGGTATCGATCTCAATCTCACAGGCGGCCCCAGCCCGATTTTTCACGGCTTTTAGGTCAAGCTGCTTCTCGGCAGTATCAAACATTTCCTGCGCAACGGCCTTAAACGACTTGTAGGCAGCCGGTCCCGACATTGTGCCGCGCTTAAGCTGCGTCGAAATTTCGTCTAGCTGCGCCTGCTGCTTTTGTGAGATTTCGTCAGACTTTTGTTGGCTCTCCGTGTATTTGTCGCTGAGATTCTTGATCTCACTTTTCAGGCTAGTTTCTACGCCGTCAATAGATTGGCGGGTTTGGCCATTGGCCTTTTCGATGCGGGCATCAAGCTCTTTGCCCAGCTTCTCGAGTACTTCAGGTTCCATGTCGTAATGATTGGTTGAGATTACGCATTAAGCCCCCTGCGAAATGCAGCGAGCATCTCTACCTCCGTGTTCGGCTGAGTGGACTTTCTGCCCGGCTCAGTGTTGCGTTTTTGGCTTAGGTAGTCGCCAAGCTTTTTATAGTTCGGCTCGATAAACGTCTTGAACGTTTCGTCCGAATATTTGCCGGTTCGCAGTGCCTTTTCGAGCAAGTTGAACACGACGATAAAGTCATCTTCCGACATGACCCCATCCTCTTTTACGCCAAGGAACGGCGTATTAGGATTGGCGCCCCACCCTTGCAGGCCAGAACCTTCCCATAGCCGCAGTTCAGTCAGGTAGTTAGCATCAGCGGCCCGGTCGTAGTTCTGTTGAATGGTACCGTAGCCAATGGAATGCTCGGTAATGAGGCCATCCTCGCACATGAGCAGATAGTCCTGTCCAAGTGAGTGTTTACCAGCCCTGGAGACGTATTCAAGTCCATAGTCGTCTTCAGTAAGTGTCTGGATTTTGCAGACTGATTTGGTTCGGTCGTGATCCATCAGGTGACGGATACGGCAGTTTGATGAACCAGGGCCGCGCTCGGCAATCGTCTTGGCGAATGCGCCTTTTACGATAATATCACCATCTGAGTCTTTACTATTGAATGCGGCAAAATAGCCCTTTACAATACCCTGCTTGGTATCGACATCCTTCAAGCCTTTTGTATGCTCGGATTCAGAAAGACGCTTTAATAATTTGCTCACGCGGCGGCTCGGTTTAGTAGCCGCAAATCTGCCGGTACGCCAGTCCGCAGAACCTAAACGCCGTTAAGATTGTGTATTGCCGCGTGAGGGATGACGGCGATAATACATCTGGGCCGCCGACTCGAAATCGATGTAACGACGGCGACCGTAGAACGCTTCATGGATACGCTCTGCCCGCTCGTAGGCATCCGACAACAGATCACCGCCGTCACGCAGGGCCTGCATGATGCGAATAAACTGATCGACATCCATACTGGCCATAAATGGAGAGGGAACAGAACTCATGAATAGCGTATTTCCTTGATAAAGTGTTAAAGCGTCATTCAAAAAATAAGGTACACCGACAATTGATCACGTTTCCAGCACTCCCATTCGGATCACCCGGATACCGCATTGCCTCGCCACCGACGATAAACGTTTCATCAATACCAACGGCTGGCTTTCTTGCCATGGCCGCATGAGCATCCCGCGTACGGCCATCAAGTACCGGAATCCAGCGTTTCGACGTTCGGCCGGCCGCCTTCGCTGCCCACTGACTACCCACCGACCAGGCGTACAGCGTTTCGGTACGGGCAATCAGATCGAGACGCGACGATTTGAGTAGCGCCTTACGTACCTGCCTGACCAATGTAGAAGCCGCCGCAGTTGCGCCAGACAGTACACCAGCCACTAAGTCACGCGTTTTGCTGGCTATTTTCTGAACCCGCTCGTTACCGAGTACCTCACGAGAGAGACTGAGCAATCGAATTCGCAGTGACGTGAAGCCGTCTGGTTTGGGGGCGATTCGCTTCAACTGCATGTCCACCCGGGAAGATTTGACCGGAGCCGGTTGGTTGGCGAAGGCTTCCGCAGCGGCAACACCTGACCGCAGATAAATCGCGGTTAACATCTGGTGAATAGTTTCATCGGGAAGCAATAACGGCAGGGCCGCAACCACTGCGTCTGCACTACTAGCTTCTAGTGCCGTTTTTAACCTGGCCACGATACCCCGCATGGCCGAACGTACCTGTGTGCGCGAAACACGTACATGACGGTCGAACGGCGCGATCAGGGCGCGGTATAGCTGTATGTCGGCGGCGTTGCTCACAACCGTTCTTCGGGTGTTGATGTATCAACAGCGACTCGCTCGCGCGTTTCCTTTGGCGGGTATTTACGTGCGGTTGCACGTACCGGCTCGTCGGAAAACTGAATTTTCGTATCTGCCGCTTCCGGTTTTGCTGCTGCCGGTTGTTTGTCTTCTTCAAACTGGGCAACATAGCCAACACAACCTGCTGTCGATTTAATGTTTCGCTTAAACTCCCGACTCTGTTGCTCTGTCAACGCAGATCCGTGAATCACACCAACTGCATGAAACGGCAATCTCTCCTCACCGTCGCGACTACAAACGGTAATCGTGGCCGAAGCTTCCATCTTATCAAGCAACCCATCACAGATTTCAGCAACGATAATGGTTGCTTTGAATGTTGGCGGGTAATGAGTCGGCATACCATCGCCCATAGAGACCGGTTCTGGCTTGCCCAGCAGTACCCGAAACTCAGTCAATGCCGCGGTTAACACGGCCTTTTCCTGATCGTTGTAATTGAGTGTGTTCATTTGTTAACTGGTTTTTAGCTGATCGCCAATAGAGCCGATAGACGGGTCTAGGTTTGGACTGAGTGTTAAGCTGACACCTACCACCCTTCCTTCCAGAATCGTCGTTATGCCAGTCTTTTCGTCATGCACAGACTTATCAACGACATAGATAATAGTGGGGTAGAACGTATCAAATCCCCGAATCTCTGCAACGACTAAACCCGCCATAATCGCAGCGTCAGTCTTGTAGAGTGTCGCGGTACCAAGTGGCGTAGTCCTGTCCGTGTCATAGAACACATTACATGTTTCAGGGATTGTCAGGTGCTTATCCTGCTTTTCCAGCACCATGCCAGTAAGCACAGCCCGTCCGTTAACGTCTCTTGTCTTTTTCATCGCTCAATTGTCTATAGCCATTGGCAGAAATGGCGAGATTACCGTTAGGCGTACCGGCGGATGCCCCTCGCCGTAGATGATCAGGTAGATACACCCGGTGCGCTGTATCTCGTCCATTTCAGCTTCGCTCAGCTTATATCGCGAAATCAACAACGGCGTACCGGCGGTGTCTTTCGTGCGGCAAACCGGCAAATCCCCACAGCCTTCAGCGGTAAGCGTGACATTTGCTTCGGGGAACTTGATAGGTTCAGCCATTAGCTTCGTAGGTTTTGTTCTTGATCTTTCTTCTTCCAAGGCCAGGAGAAACAGGGCAAAGCCTCCTCCCCACGTACCCACGTAAAGCGGTACCAAGTATCGAGCTTGTCATTCCATTCATCCGCCCATTCCGTCAGGGCAATCAGGTCAGATCGATCATAAGCGACGATTGCATATCCCTGCTCCAATCGTGGTAGCTTATGGTTGATCTGACGAACTGAATGAATGAGCCAGACCTGTTTGAGCTTATCGCCCTTGTAGTTAAACGTAGCCAGATATTGGCCCGCTTTAGGGGCTGGCCAGTGGTTTGGTAGCGTGTAGGTACATTTTTTATCCGGAGTTGCCATAATGCTGATTTATCCGGAGCCACGTATCTGGTGACTCCGGATAATGTGCGCTATTTTACCTGAAACAGCATGTTACTACCCCCACCCAACTGCGTGGCGGGCAACTTGCCGTCCCATTTTGAAATCCATTGCTGCTGAATCAGCATCGCCGTAAGCGTTTTTTGCTTTAGCTCGTTGGCTCTCGCTTCGGCCTCCGCTTCGATGATTCTGGCGCGGGCAATCCCGCTTGCCTTCGTTACCGTGATCTCCGCCGAGGCTTTCTCCGCCGCCACCTGGTTATTAAGACGGAGGGCATTTTGTACCGCTGTATTCTTGGCATCGATCATCGCCTGCAACGATTCGGGCGGCGTTAGATTCGACGTGATATTCTCGAACGCGAAGCCGTCGGCCGTCAGCGCCTTCTGCAGTTTTGCCTCGACCAGCGCCTCGAAACCGACCCGGTTATTCACCAGTGAGTCGGGCGTGAAGGTGTTGGCCACGTCGCGGTATGAGTTATAGACAATCGTACGCAGAATGTTATTCTCGATGTCGGGCAACTCTTTACGGTACTTCCGGTAGACGGCGGCTCCCTGCCCTTTGACCATGTGATAATTCAGCGTCGGGTCGATCTTGAACAACGTACCTCCCTTCGCGCTCACCGTGAACGGGTCGTAATCTTTTGTCTGCGTGAACGTCGGGTACTGCTCGATAAATGAGGTCAGCGGAAAATAGAAGACCCAGCCCGTTACATTCTCGATATCCGAAGCGCCCCGGTCCGACCCGACCTTACTAACCTTAATGCCTTCGTGGCTGGCGTCGATGGTCGCGCAGCCCACGAAAAAATGGCTGATCATAAACAGCCCAAAAATAACCGCAACTCCCTTGAGCGCTCCTTTAACTAACCCGGCGATTTGCGCCTCTTTTTCGTTTGCCATTGGAAAATGGATTTTTTGTAAAGCACCTGGATCTGATAGATAAGACAACATTGGCGACAAGTGCGAGACCGCCGATAATTGCCAGAACTGTACTGGGGGTATTTAAAAGGCTGTATGCACAACTGGTCGTTGTGAGGAAGAAGAGCAACCAGAGAAGGAATCGAATTACTGTCATGGCTTGAATGTTGAGTTACTTTCGTCTATCCCGCATAGTGCGGCTCGGCTTATCGCGCCCCTTTTGCCACTTCCGGCGTGCCCGGTACTCGCCTTTTGTCTCACTGGTTAGGTGCCAGGCGGAGCAATACCGGCAGAAGTAGGTGCGACGTGGTATTTTGTCGCGGGAGGAACTACGCTTCAGGTAGTAGATGACCTCGCTGGCCGCTTGCCGGGTGTCGAACGGCCGCTTGTCACACATGGCTTAATACATTTTCTCGTCGTCCTCCACGTTACCCGTACCGCCAGTGCCAGGTGCAAAGTCAGTAATGGGTGCATAACCAGCACCAACTTTCACAAGTGGTATGTCGGCCTCTGGGCTATTATAGGGCGTATCGCCAAACAGCCGTCGCCGTTCGTTGAGGCTGAGCATGGCCGCGTCTGCGCGTTCACCTAGCCCCTTCCAGTCGGGCTGAAGCTCGGTATAGACATCTGTATCGGGTAGTAACACTCGCTTACCCTTCTGCTCGCCCCGGAAAACGAAGTCCGTTAGCCATTCGTACACCAGTGCCTGATCGGGTAGTACACCCATCCGCAGCGAGGAGACGTTTGCTTCTTTGAGATTGGCAAACGTGGATGACTGCATCGACGAGTAGACGGCCAGCACGTTGAGCTTCCAAACCGCGCAGGTGTCTTCGCGGCTCAACTGGTTTGACTCAAGCAGGTTTAGATCAACCGCCGACCCACCGATTTCCAGTTTATCCAACTCAACATTGAAGCCAGCGACACCGCCATGTTTAGCGCCCTCAACTTTACGCTGGGCCATCTTCGTGGCCTTTTCGAATGAGAGTTCCGAGTTTGGGTTCCACGTCGATCCTTTCGGAAAAATAAGCGTCTTTTTGCCCCCATTGGCCATCAGGGCCGCCTCGGCGGTAAAGGCACCGTTGCTTCTGGCCAGAAGCAGAGCAGCACCGTAGAGCAGGGATTTTCCCCACAGGGATGAATCCGTATCGGCTACATCCGCCGCAAAACGGCGCAGATGAAGTACCTCACTGGCGGGCAGGCGTTGACCCGCGCCGTCAATGTACGATTTATAGCCAACCAGGTCCGCTTCAACACCTGACCAGCGGGCAGTTGGCAAGTTCCACAGTTCCGTAACGCGCTCGTCCTTTTTGCCTTCATCCAGCACAATGCCCCGCGTCAGCGAATTGCCGAAGTCGTAATAAATACTGATGGCAAACATCAACTGCGCCCAGGTCTGAGTCGGGTTAGGCTTCTTCAGAAGGTTAGCCAGACTGCCAGTCGGCTCAACCTCTTCCAGAGCTTTACGGCGCAGTTCAATATCATCCGCCCGGTCAGCAGACTTACGACGCATGAATTGCTGATACGACTTTTTGTCCTTGATGTCGTACAAAAGGGGTGGCGCCTGCGCAAAGCGGGTCGCTTTCCAGTTGGCGGCAACGAACACGTATGGATTGCCTCCGTACCCCTTCTTGAGGTCTGACGACTGATCAGGCGATAGAAAGTTGGTCAGGGACGCGGCAAGCAAACCCGATACTGGTTGCGCCGTGGCAAAGCCTGGGGCTGCACTTGCCTGACTGGGGGAAGCGGCAACGGTGCGGCTGGCGAAGCCCACGCCCGCGCTTAGATCACTTAGAAAACTCATGGACGTAGAGGTAGTAGAAGGTGAGAGCGACCGCCACGTTGAATAGGGCAATTCCGCCCAAGCTGAGAAGCCCTCGTCTAGCGTTGGCCGGAATCGTATCAACGACTTGTGGTAAAACGAAAGCCACTGCTGCCAGTACGGCGTTGGCGATTAACACAGTGAGCAGGACGATAAACGAAAACATAGTGAAGAGTGGGTCAGTAAACCTTCAACTGGCGTAGAGGTGGCACGATGTTGAACAGCTCCCGGATCATGAACATGTCCAGTATGTCAGGCGATTCTCCTCCAAGTTTCACCTTCATTTCCTCTTTCTTGATTAACTTTAGTTTACCGTCGGTATCCTTGGGCGCGCGTTTGATCGCTTTCCGTTCGTACATGAACCGCTGGCGTACGGTCATCTTCGTATCGTACATCATATTGGCCACGCGCTCACTGATTCGGTACTTGCCATCGGCCACGTTTAGCCCACTCCGGTAGTAGCACTGCGTTTTGAGGTTTTCGTAGTTTTCCTTCTCTGGTTTCCCCTCTGCGTTCGGGACTTCCAATGGCGAACCGCCATTATGGAACGGCCGCGCTCCTTCGATGAAGCCACCCTCACCACCGATGAAGCCGCCCACGCCATCGTTATCGTAGGCAATGTGATGGTTGGGTACTTTGTGCGTGGCAGCCAGCCCCTTGATCGCGTCCACGACCTCCCGGCCGTTGGATTTGGGCATAATCAGAATGTCGACCAGTTCCATGCCGTACCAGACGCCGACAATGAACTTATCGCTACCCTGCAGGGCAATGTCGGCCGTGATGTAGCGGCCCTGCGTGTCGACAGCGTACTGATTGACAAACATCCCGACAAACGACTGATACTCGTAGATGTCGCGGTCCGAGATAACCACCTTCCAGTTGCCTTTAAAGAGTTGCATCACCGTCTCTTCATCCTGTGCCAATAAGTTGGCCAGGTAAGCGGGGTCTTTACTGAGCAGCGCCTGGTTGTCGACCAGCCGCCCGGAAATAAAGGTGATCGATTTAACGAATACCTCGGCGGGCAGGTTGAATTCGGCCAACAGTGGTTCCAGAAACCACCAGCCCTTTTCAACCACCTCTTCGAAGGTATCGCCCCAGATGTAGTCCGCGCCCGCTTTGGTAAAATACCGAATTACGCCATCGCGTTCGGGAATCGGAAAGCCGGTCTCCTGATCGATCCACCAGGCAATGAGCGTGGCCACCCA
The DNA here is from genome assembly GCF_017353175.1 of Fibrella forsythiae. Lineage (GTDB taxonomy): Bacteria > Bacteroidota > Bacteroidia > Cytophagales > Spirosomataceae > Fibrella > Fibrella forsythiae. The sequence goes on from NZ_JAFMYW010000001.1 coordinate 608,374, forward strand.
CGATTCCGGGTCCGGGTTGCACGTCGCGCGAACGTACGGCCGTACGCCACAGTCTGACCGGTTCCGCGTCAACAGGTAGAAGAACATCGACTCGGAGAAGTGCGTTAGCTCATCCCATAGTATCAGGGGAACCTGCGAACCCTGCCATTCGAGTTTGTCTTTTTCGTACTGCAGGTGTCGAAAGGCGACCCGCGCGCCGGACTGCCATTCCCATTCCAGTCTTGACTCACGAGGCTTTGCCGACGTCAGCGGATATAGCCCCATTGACGTATCCCATAGACCACCGCCCGCCCGTATCTGTGGCGAGGTACGGCGGAAACAGACAGCCCGGAAGTCCGGATTCTGAATGTGCCGCAGCGGCTCCAGCAGCAGCGAGAACGTTTTACCAACGCCTGCGCTGGCGCCACCGATGACGATATCAGCCGGTGAAGCCAGCGATTTGAGTTGATAGCCGGGCTGGGGGCGAATATCGACCGCTTTACTCATCACTTCGCCGGTCGCCCCGGCCATTGTCGGGCAAAAAGACCTGCACGACGCCTAACGGATTCTCCCCGTTCTGGCCGCCGATGTTGAGCGGTTGAGGCACACGTCCCTCGGTCCGGTTCAACACCTCCCGAATCGCTTTCATATCGCCCGCGATGGCCAGTTGCAGCAACCGGGCCGCAATCGCCTGATTGATCGTCTTCGTGCCATTGGTCGATAGCGACGCCTCGCTCTTGGACGTACCCTTGCTGTCGGTCCGCGTAATCGAAAACGTGAGTTCGGTGGCGTCGCCAAACTCCCGGAGGAACTTGGTAATTGGGCCAACAGGCCGACCGTTCGGGTTGGCGATTTGACCCTTCGAAAATTGCGTCTCCTTAGGTGGCTTACCGTAGCCTACTTCGTCATCATTCGTCTCCATATTCCCATTTAATTCCCATTTACCGACTCAAGCAACCCCTCCAACTCCTCCAGAAACACGACGTACTTATCGCGCATGCACGAGGATAGCTCCAGGTACGATTTGCCGTGTTCGGGGAAGGTGTGAATAGCCAGGTGCGATTCACCCAACAGCCAAAGGGCCGTCCATCCGAACGGCTCGAAGTGGTATTCAGAAAAGTTTAACACGTTGAATGTCGCGCGTAGAAGAATAGCGTCGAGCTTAGTCTTCAGCGTGGTCGGATTCGTCAGCGGAATCCACTCCGAATGATTCCAGATCTTCGGGCTCATAAGTGATTTCGGGAAAGGTGGTTTTAATATCGCGGGGGTTGCCCTTATAGAAGACGAGTACCTGCTGGTGGGTCTTGACGACCTTCCGGTGTTTCATCTGACCATTGGCGCGAATGGCTCCGTTACCGGCCTGCTCAATCAGAATCAATTCATTGTAGAGGTACATGCCCTCGCGGACGAACGTACCTACTACGTCCTGGGGGAATCGGTAGTAGGCCCCGGTTTTCTTATCGCGTACGTCGCCGCAGACGATAACGGCGAACCGGCCGGGCTTCAGACAGGTAATAGCCGCGGTGAATGCCTGATCGAGTATCGCGTAGAAGCCCTGATACGTCTTTTGGTTGCTGGCGTCGTTTTCTTTATCGGAGTATACCTCCAGATCGAAATAGGGCGGGCAGCTAAACAGTAAGTCCTGCGATTCGGCCGGCACATGCTGGGCGACGTTCCGGCCATCGTCACAAATGTATCGTCCCGGCAGGCCTGACTCGGTTAAACGGCCCTGATTCAGATCGGCCTGCTCTTGCCGGAGTTCGATGCCGGTAAACTGCTGACCTTCGGAGGCGGCCACAAAGCCAAACACACTATCACCCGCGAATGGGTCAAAGGCATGACCACCGGGCAGGCCAAACCACTTGATGACCACTTCGGATAGAACGGGGTCGAGAAGGCTTACACCCTTGGGTATTTTCGTCGAACGAACGTAATGTTTCTCCTCGAACTCGGCCGAGGTGAGTTTGAGGCCCAGTTTTTCCTCGATGGCGGATTTTTGGCGGTAATACGAGGGATCATCGCCACTGGCGGATTTACGCAGGGTACCTTCCCGGCTTTCCCCCTTATCGCCGATTCGGGCGTGCCAGTCTTTCTTACGAGCCTGCCAGTAGCCCTGGCGGGTATCGAGTACAGAAAAGGGGGGTACTACGAAGCGTTCGGCCAGCCCGCCCTCGTTCTGCTGTTTGCCGACGACCTTTTCGGTTTTGAACCCCCAGTCACCCAGATTGATATCGAACATCTCGGCCAACTCATCGACCTTGCCCTCGTCAAATGACAGGTTGACCTGGCCGACCTTGTTATCGGCTAAGGCTAACTCGTGAAATTCTTTCGTGCCGGGCGCAATGTCGGTACGCTGCGTTACGACCAGTGTGTTACCGTCGGTGGGCACGACGATGATCTTCTCGAAGCCAAGCTCGGAGAGCATATTGACGGTTTGATTCCCGGCAATCAGGGTACCATCGTTTGCCGCCAGTACGCCCCGGCCGATGCCTAATTCCTGAATGGACTTGCGGAGCAGGTGCTGACCGTACTCGGTGCCTTTATTGGCATTGTCCTGATCTGGTATGAGGTCAGATAGATTTTTAGGTTCCATAGGCCTCTAAGTTACCCGGCCCACCAAAGGGGCCGGAATAACTTTAGTTTGGCCGTCAGAGAGCTAGCGCGTTGCCGGGCAACTTAGCGGTATAGTGCTTAGACAGCCTGACCGGAATAGCCCCAACCCGGATAATATTGCGCTGGCCAGTGCGTTCGACGTGGGCCGGATTCACCGCTACGGAAACCGTCACGCGGGCCATAAATGGAAATCGGGCGCACAACGTACCGATCGTGTAACCATACAGTAAAGGCCTACGCTGACCTCGGATATAAATACGGGTGTAGTTGCCCAGACCTTCGAACCGAATCACATCGGCGGTGGGTATTTCGTATTCCATGCCCCGCAGGTAAAAGAAGCGCGGGTCTAATCGCTGGGGTTTGTTCATCGTCGTAGGTGTTGTGAATGGGTTAACTAGATACTGATTCGTATAAAGGATGGCCAGGACGTTTAACCAGTATTCGACCTAATTCCATCATGGATACCGCTTGTGCGCCTAACTGAATAGCTTTCGCCTTTTTGGTCTGGCATATATCGAAATGCTCATTGTAGGTACCGACGTCTTGAATCCACCTGCGGGCAACGCCAATCTTATCGGCCATTTCAAGTAGTTCGGCAGTTGTATCAGCGATCATGTGGCACATTTTCATGCCACGGTAGGACGCATTCATATTATCGATGTAGACCATATGGGAAGATTTATGGGTTAGCCTCGACAAACTCAGTCCATACACCCTCATCACTATAGGCGATGGCCAACGATTGCAGGAACAGCGAACGGGCCAGAGCGTTGGTAAACTGGAAGTAAAACACCCGGCCAACGGCACCCATGAAGGCATCGCCGTACTTTTGCCGAAATTCAATCTCCGTCTCGATCAATTCAGGCTTCGTGACGGAAGCATCTTTCATCCATACCCAGGCGGCGCGGGAGGGGTCAAGCTTCTTGAGAAATTTCATACCGACTTCATAAATGAGTTAACTTGGGGTAATCGGCCGCTCCTCAAAACGGGTGAGTACCGGCCGACTAGCTTGATGGGCATACCATCGACCCGGATGACATTCCAATGCTGGGTACGTTCAACGCGCTGTGGATTTACGGCATGATGACGGGATACACGCACCATAAATGGGTATCTCGCGCACATCTCCAATAGGCACCGACTGTATAGAATGGGGCTTCCTTCGCCCTCCACATAGATAAGCGTGTAGTTTCCGTAGGCCTCAAAGCGAACCACGGCCGATTGCGGCACCTGGCGCTTTACGACGGGAATCAAAAAAGTGGGTACGTTCATTTCCGTTGGCAGTAGCTTTGTGGTATGACTGATGACGACAAACGATTAATCGAGTACTTCGAATCAATTTTGGATAAGCTGCCCAAAGGCCATATCAATTTTTCGGCGTTTGAATCGACCGACGATCCGGCATCGATGGTGCGCGGGGCGATTGATCGAATGCGACGTGGCGGGCAGGAGGGCGACACCTCGGCCGGTGTTTTACGCCGGTTGGCTACGTACCTGCCTACCCTGCGAGAGGGAGTCAAGTACATAGCCGATAAGTAGGTGCCTACATACGTTCGTAATAATCCCCCTCATCCTGTGGGTCCTCATCGGCCGGTTCATTCGTCGCATTTTTGAGGGCCAACAGCTTCCGCTGCATCGTGGAAATATCCCAGGCCTCAATCGGTTTAGTCTGGAGATGTTCGGCCATGCCCTTGGCTACCTCCTCGGTTACGGGGTTGATCGCGTAGACGGCCGAGGGGTTTACGATGCGGCAGTAGGCCCCCTGCGTAGACGTTTCAGGTACGTCGATGCGGATAAAATTGCCGCCCAGCTGGTACTCACTGACCTTTCCGGCCATTTTTTGATGTCCAAAAAGTTCGATAATCGCGTGTAATTCGACGGGTTTTTGTGTTGGGGTGTTCATGGGTTGATTTGGGGTCATTGTTGAACGGGTCGGCCTACTTCCTGATCGGTGATGGCCAGCAGTGAGCGGAAATGAACGTGCGGATTAAACAGGATTTGATCGTCGACTTTGAAGCCCTCCATGACCTCGTGCTTGACGGTTGCCTCGAAGGCAGCATAGGCCGTTTTTACAATTTCATCGGCCGTCATGTGGTCGCTGAGGTACCACTTCCGGCCGTGCCACTCCTGCGTTTGGTCGGTCTTTGTACAGGGATCGTCATAGACCACCTGCAAAAAGATTCGACCATTGATACCCCGTACCAAATCGCGTTCGATGCGAAGGCGAAAGGCAACGCCTAGACAGTGCATTGTGATTGGGCGGGCTATTTTTTCGGCGGCCGACAACTGGGCGTCGGGGAAATCCTCTGCTGGAACGTCTATATTTGGGAATGCCATATTTTGGGTTTTCATAGTCAGGTATGAATATTATAGTACTGGCATTTCGTCGTAGGTACGACCGTTAAGCAGCCTGCCGTTGAGCTTTTTATTCTTGCCGCCCCACTGTTTGAAGAAGAAGGCAACGCCTTGAGCCTCGCACTGCCAACGGATGTTCTCCACCCATTCTTCCTGGATCGGGCGAGCCATCGGGCCAGATTCGCCGCCGACAATCACCCAGTCAATACCGGTAAGGTTTAAGCCAGGAAGAGGGCCGATCAGCGGTTCAAGCGAAAGGAATTTGACCTTTGCCCCCGTACGCCGAAGGTGATCGATGCGGTCAATCTGCCGGTAGTCTTCGACCGAAACACCCATCCAGACGTTATCTGGCCATACGATGGACTGCCCGTTGTATTCGAGCAAATCAGCGCGTTTGGTCAGCACCTGAAACGTATGCCAGTCTGCCTGTTTCATCACATCAAATACCTCGATGATGTAGTCAACCGGCAGGTCTTCGTGAAACAGATCACTCATGCTGTTGACGAAATACGTAGTCGGCACCTTACGCAAGAGGGGCAATCCCAGGTGGGGCCGGTAAGGCTTTACGACGGTGAACTTATCGGCGTACTTTTCCTGACCCATTGCCTGTAATCGCCGGTGCATGATTTCGGCGTAACAGCCCCGGCAACCGGCGGAAACCTTCGTGCAGCCAACCGTCGGGTTCCAGGTCTGTTCAGTCCATTCGATGCTTGATGAAGCCATGATTCTCGGTTGATTGTAGTCACCTACCGACATTGATGTCGGTAGGTGAAAGGTTGATTAAGCGAATTCGGGAATGTCGAATAGGGAAAGGGCGGTTTGGCTCACCTCGGCCCCGCGGAGGTGTTTTAGACCATCGCGCCAGTACGCACTGTTAAGCTCAGTCAGGAAGGCGCGACGTTTCATTTTCACGGCCTGATACCCCGTTGAGCCAATGCCGCCGAACGGATCCGCTACCAGATCACCGGGATTTGAATAGCGTTCAATCAATCGTTCGATGATATCCAGTTGAAGTGGGCAGATATGCTTCTCGTTTTTTTGATTCACCTGCTCCGAGTTGAGCGTTCGCATCCGGGTAATGTCGTCCCAGATGTCGGGGGAATTAGCCTGCGGGGGCGTAGCCATAAAACCGGACGGTAGCTTACCCTGCTGGTCTAGCATTTCGCACAGCTGGGCGTGCCGGTGGTAATCGTAGCGTTCGCCCGCCTCCAGCGATTTCCAGTACTTGAGCACATCTTTCAGATTCATACGCCGGAGCCGTTCCTCCGAAATGAGCCGCTCGCCCGATGTTTTCCAATGCGCATGGGCGTCTAACTGCCAACGGCCCCGGCTATAACCGCTTTCGTAGTCGGTCGACCACGATTTGGAATCGTTATTCCATTCTCGCTTTTGATGCGTGACCGGCTCATCAGCATAAGCATTGTCCGAGGTCGATGGCGCCTTGCGAAAAATCAGCACGTACTCAGGCAGGCCAGCGCCCATCTTGGTCATGTCTTTACAGGCCTCCGACCAGCCCAAACGGTACGTACTTGCGTTTTCGCGTACCACGTCGGTGTCAACCGTAATGCGCGTCATTAAGTAGAACCCATGCTTGCGGAACGCCCGTACGGTATCGTCTGAAAACGGGTCGATGGACGAAAAACCCGTTCCGTTCATGTAGCTATACCGAATCCGATCTTTTACGTGAATGGCGGCAATACGGCCCGGTTTGAGCGTCCGGTATAACTCAGGAATGAGAAAATCCATCTGCTCGAAAAACGCCTCGTTGGTCTCGTTGTGGCCGAAACAGTTATAGTTCTCGCTGTACTCGTAGTGATTACCGAACGGAATTGACGTTACAATCAGATCGAGCGAGTTGTCGGGTTTAGTTTGCCACTCGGCTACGCAGTCGTTATTGACCGACTCCCACAACTGACCTGTAGCTACCTGGCGGCCGGCGAACAGTTCACGCTTCAGCTGGGCGGCGTAGGCGTCGGCGTTTAGGCCATGTTCCTTGATAATGGTCGTCATTTCATTTTGTAGCGTGTCGTGATTGGCCCACTTCTGCAGGAGCGTTTTGTAGATTTCGTCTTCGGCGTCCGTGTAGATGATGTGCACCTCACAGGCCTGCGTCTGGCCGAATCGGTAAATGCGGTGAATTGCCTGAATGAAGTCGTTAAACTTGTAATCAATGCCAACGAATACAGCCTTGTGGCAGTGGTATTGCAGGTTGACGCCCGAACCGGCGATAGTTGGCTTGGTCGATAGGTACTTGACAGATCCTTCCGCAAAACCAGTCAGGTAGCTCTCACGCTGATCAATATCCTGCGCCCCCCAAACGGATTTACAGCCGCTACCGATAAGTGTCTGAATCGCTTTGCGCTCCTGCTCCAGTGTATGCCAGATCAAGATATTATCGTCGAGGTTATCCAACAGGATGCCGTTAAGCGCTTCGACCCGGCGGTCGACCGACTCCCGTTTTTCTTTCGCCGCATCAGGAAGCGATTTACTCGAGTCTGACAAAAGGGAGCTTTGCCTGGTTTTCTTATCCACTTTCACGGCCCGATCAAACGATATCCTGTGCGGAATGATCGTTAGTTTGGGCAGGTCGTATCCCTCATCTTCGTAGCCCAGATCAGAGGGGCGAGTCAGGAAAATAGCCCATGAACTCATCCAGTGCCAGAACTCAGTAGCCCGCCGCGGGTGAATACTCAAATTACCGGCCGTTGTACTGTCTCGCTCAAAAAACCGCGTTAGTGCCTGCCCGCGGTCCATAATCGAGAGGTAATCGGCGTAATTGATTAGCTCTAAAAACCGGTTGGGTGATGGCGTGGCCGTGCAGACAAACCGGAACTCTACTGCCTGAAATGTGTCAAGAATCGTCTGCGTAGTATCGGTATCAAGCGAGCGCAGAATTGAGGCCTCATCAAAGCTGACGGCCGTAAACAAGCTGGCGTCGATGGAGCCGCGACGGATCCGTTCGTAGTTGGTGATGTAAATTACCGACGGGTCATCCAGTTCATCGGTGGTTGTGATGTACTGAACCGTCAAGCCCAGCTTGGCGCCATCCCGGACGAACTCGTGTTTTACCCCCAGGGGACAAACAACTAAGCCGTAACCGCCGCGCTCATTAATGATCTGGCGCAGTAGCTCTAACTGAATGATCGTTTTCCCTAAACCGAATTGAGCAAAGATTGCCCGGCGTCCACCTTCGGCGGCCCACAACACGATGTCGCGCTGGTGGGGTTTAAGTAGCGGGTGCAACTGGCCAGGGTCAAGCGTAATGCCCGATTTTGGCGCCAAACTGATCTTGGCTTCAAGAAAGGCTTGGTATGAATTATTGCTTAACATTGCGCGTCTATTTGAAAGGGTAGATACTAGTGGTTGGAAGACCGGGCCGCTTCCGACGGCCCGGCTCTGACTTAATCCGGCCATTCAGCCGGGCTATTTTTAATCGTATTGAGAAGCCAAAGCGAATTATCGGGGTCGATGGGTAGGTCGGGGTATTCCTGCCGCCACCCATCAATCGGGGAGACGTAGGGCTGGCGTTGAAGCACCAAACCGACGTCCAGTTTTCGGATTATCCGGCAGACAACGCCGCTCGAATCGCGCCCAACTGCGAGGGTTATTTGTCGCAGTTGGGCATCGACTTTAAGGTCTTTTTTCTGCTTTTTGGCGGCCATTACGCAGTAGGCGATACCCAGTCACCCCGGCGTTTGGCGGCTCGTTTCGGCGTTTTAGGCTTAACCTCCTTCTTGGGTTTTGCCTTGGCTTTCGATTTGCCGGCCGGGTACTTCTGCTCGGAATTGGCGTTAATGTCGGTACCTGGCCCCAGCTGCGGCGTTTCGATCAACCGCGCCTCGTGGAAGTGCTCCGGTTCTACGCCGTTTTCCATATCCTCAGCCTCAACGGCAAGCGTTTCAACCGAACCGACGCCTACATTCCGCACGGCAGGTACGTTGGTTTTCCGCTCGTCCAACTCGCGGGCGATGCGCTGTTCTTCGGTCTCCTGCGGTGCTACGAAGTCGGCTGGTTTGTTGAATACTTCTCCGGTTTCTGGGTCTACTGCGCCGTCAGCATTAAATAGGCTCGTCTGATTAATATCCCAGCTGCACTTCTTCTGTTCGAGCAGCAATTCCATACGGTTCCACCAGTCACCCTGCCACAGTTCGTTTTTAGGATGCCAGACGCCGAGGATATCGGTGCGTTTGATGTCAAACACCGACTTACGCTCGCCGTACCCATGAAACTTGAGCGCCCGGCTAATTGCTTCTTCGGCGTCTTTTGCCGGAACGAGGTAAACGTACTTTTCACCGGTTTCAATGCCAACCCGCCAAAACGGATCTGCCTCAAAGCTATCCTCACGTGTACCAGCATAAAATACAGGCTCACCTAATGACGACTTGGCGATTGTGTCCACGTCAGGCCCCTTGATACGGGTACGCAGCGCTTCGTAACAGTTCTTTTCAACCTCGCCGTAGTTGACTCCCTCGAAAAGATAGGGTTCACTGACAACCTTCGATTTCCCCTCGATTAAGGCTGTGTACTTGATTTTGGGTTGATACCATTTAGACATTTTGAGTACTGATTTATAGGTGAAAAATTGGTTTAGATGAAAGGCTCCATCGTTCGGTAGGCATCCCGGATGGTTTCGTTGTAGCCGTGCTCCAGTTTGGTACGGCGCATAAATTCGGCGGCGTTCAGCTTAGCCGACACCGGAGCGACAAGAGTGGTATTGTAGCTCAGTTGCTTGAGCCGTTTATCGATCTGCTTCCCGACGTTGAAGTTTTCGCCCACGTCCATGGCAGCCCGCGCAATGAAGGCCAACTTGTTTTTTTCCGACATCACCTTGAAGCGGGGGTTGAAGGTGGCCACGTGGTGGTAGCTGGGGTTTTTCCAACCCGCTTCGATGATCGTATCCAGATCGGCCGGGTTGAATTCCTTTTGTATCCAGGCGATCAGGGCGAACAAATCCAACTCGTCGGCGTACCATTTGACAGCTTGCCGGTCGTAAACGAGTAGGCCGGAATTATCAACGTCGGGGTCGATACCCATAATGAATCGGCACCGGGCGCGGTGGATTGGCATTTGGTAGCCCATGCTATTGTTCGTTGATTTCTTCGAAGTCGGTGTCGGTCGAGTTAGCCTGCGCATAATCAGCGACTATACCCTCCTTCTTTTCCTGTACCCACCGGGTGCGGGCCTCGGCGAACTGTTCCTGTACGGTTTTGGGCACTCGGTTCGCCCAGCGTTCACTCTCAGACTGGCTTACCTCCGTTTTTTTGCCAGCAGCAACGCGGTCGTATAGCTCACGGACCGAGGTATACTTTTCAAGTTGTCCATGCTGCTCGGCCGTCAGTTGATCGTAGTCAGGTACGTTATGCCCGGCCGCTCTGGCGCGTTCCAGATACTCCCGTTTGGCCCTCTCATCGGGCTGCATGTCGGGATTTTCCAGTTTAGCGGCCGCCACCTGATTCATGCTCAACACCAACGGCGTACGCTCGTCAATGTCGTAGCGGTCAAGCCAGCCCATCACCGTCGGCGCGTCCAGGCGGTTGTAATCCTTTCCGTATACGCCATTCTGGGCGCGGTTGAACACGTAAACGAGTTCTTCCAGACGCAGATAGTAGTAACTTTTTCCGATTCGTATCGCCAGATCGGCCGTCTGAATCGTCGAGAGTGAGTTGGCGGCGCTGACATTCAGTAGTTCGGCCGTACGCATGAGTAGCGTAGCAATCACCTTCAGGTATTTGGCTTCGTCCTCCTTGCGAAGCACGGAGAGTTGCTTGTTAGCCGGGTGCATAGCCATGGCGGGTGTCAGCGAAGTGGCATACTTACTCAGCGACAGAGCCGCCCCCATGTCGCCAGCCTTACCCTGTAGCAACCATCTGATCAATTGCAGAGTAGACGTCGTGGGCAAACTCAGCCCGCTGTTGTTGGGTTTGATTGCCGGGAGTTGCGTTCCGTCCGGCTTTTGCAGCGTATCCATTGCTTTGTGATTGTTGAGGTTGGAGATCAGGCCGCAGACGGGCCTGATTTTTTTGGGCATCGCTTAACATGAAGTTGCGAGCGGTAGCCAGCCAGTCTTTTTTTACCGCGCCTTTCGAGGCGGCCCAATTGCTCACCAGATCGTAATACCAGTCAGCGTCGTAAATGCAGTACCGTTCATCGCTGGTAAACGCGGCCACAAATGCGGTCCGCTCGGCATAGGGCGAATTGCGGAATAGGTGATTGGACGGGGGGGGCGTCGCGGAACCGGGGGGGGCTTTTTTCTTTTTTGACTTTAAAAGCACTTCGTACTGAGCAAGCGAGATAGTCAGTACTGACCAGTAGGGCGTCGCCGTCGCGTTAGCGGCGGTAGTATTACCTATAGAGATTTTTATAGAGGTTTCTATAGGTTTTGTATTAGTATATGATTTGCCCATTTGGGCAATTGGATTTGCCCGTTTGGGCAATTGCATTTGCCCATTTAGTAAAATGGAATTGACCATTTGGGCAAATGCATTTGCCCGTTTGGGCAAATGGGAAAATTCAATGCATAAAAGGTCGCAGGCCTTTTGAGTTAGGGCATACCATTTCTTACGATCATTCTTGAATTCGTTGTAGTTGCCCGTTATGAGATATCCATCTTCTTCCAGGCTATCCAGTGAAGTTCTGATCTGTTTAGGTGTGAGGTACGTCCACAGTCTGGCGAAGTCTTCAACGGTGTTGTACAACCAAACGTGACCGTCCATACAATGCCGCTCATCGGTCATGTTGATCTTATGCCAATGCGCGAAATTGTTGAGCATAATCGCTTTACGATCACCAACCGCGTTCGCTACATCAACCGAAAAGGAGTGCGTTACCTGACTCATTGCTTAGTTTTCCTTCCGCATGAAATCCCGGACAAAGGCGAAGTCGACCGTTAGTCGTAGATGCGTCTGCTCGTCAATCAGACCGGCGATCAGGTGGGCGTACGTAAGCGTGGTAAACAGCCCAAAATATTTCTGTTGCAGCGCCGGAAGCGCCTTTCGGCCGTACAGGCCAGCCAGGTGAACGACAAACTTCTTGGTACGCGCCTCGAAGTAGGCCAGCGTATAAGGCTCGGCAATCAGTGGGGAGGTGTGGCGCGAGTGATCAAGCTCCCGTTCGATGTAATCTGAAATGCGCGCTTCCAGATTGGCGTAATCGTCAACGTGGCCCAGCAGACCAAAGAGCAGGCGGCCCAGCGTTTCGCTTTGCCCTTCGGCCAGCGTTTCAATGGTTTCAGATTTCATAGGAATAAGCTGATTATGAAGCAGGTCGTGCAAAATCCACCGACGGCCAAAACGCCTACTACCCAGGCTGAGTAGGGTATGCCCAGCAAGCGCGAGTCAGTATCGAGTTCGGAGAAATCAATGTCGTTGCTCAGGTAGCCGACAAGTTCCTGGTAGGTCAGCTCGCCCTTTTCTTCGGGGGTAATGGTTAGCGTCTTAGGCACCGGAATAGGATTTAGAGTGTGGTCATTATGGCATAGCCAAAGGCAAACGTGAACAGGACAATGAGCAGGCAGATGCCATCGGAGGGGTGTTGGTGGCGATCTTTCATGACAGAAGCCGGGAAGCGATGGCCAGCGCGGCCCCGCCCAGTAGCAGGGCAGAAACCAGCGCCAGAATTCGGGTTTGGGTGCGTTCGGGTATCATACTTCGGGGCGGCAGAAATCGCGGTTTTGCTGACTATCACTGTAATCGTCTTCATCCTGAAAATCCAGTGGCTCGGCGTCAGCATCGATGCGGACGTACTTGCCACGAAAGCTGTCTAAGCGGTACCCTGACCGGGGAGTATCTGACAAAAAAGGGAGTTGAGCAGTGTCCATTGGTTAGCCTGTTTCGTTACCCCAAAGTTCGTATTAGTTCGTATTAATGTCAAGTTATTAGGCAAATAAAAATTGACATTGATACGAATTTACAAAACGCATGAATACGAATTGTTGACATGGATACTGCCTCTTATCTGGCCTGTAACGCAGAAATGAGGCGTTGATCAATGGCCTTTCCCTCAATTTTTCGGTTTTTCATGTAGTCCCGCACACTGTCTATACAGTACAGGGGCTTAGTGCCTTCGTAACGATAAGTAATAGCATTGGCCTGCCGCAACCGATCTAAGGTCATAGCCGATACCCCGAGCGCCGTATAGGTCTGCTTACGACTGAGCCATTTTTGCCCCAGTAGTAAAGCCTTGAAGAACTGGTTATCTGTTTCCAGTGCCTCTATACGCTTCATTACTTTCTCAAACTCCTCATATTCAACAACATGAGCCATATTAGCGGGCTTTTTTGATGCTTTTCAGTATTCTCCCGGCTGCCGCCAGGGTGTTGACATACTTTGGGTCGCCAGAATGCTCGATCGCTTTTAGTAAACCTACCTCTACCCTGGGATTGACCGGCTCACGGCGTTTGTACTTAAAAACTGACGTGCGGCCGATCTTGCCAGTTCCCACTAATGCATCGGGGCCAATCATATCGATGGCCTCACAGATCCCTCCAAAGAGCGTTTCGTCCTGCTGAATCTTGCTCAGGACGTTTTTTGGTCTTGCCATAATGTGTATTATTACGAATTAATATGAATTGAGTGCGAACGCTAGTTTTTTAGACCGTTCGCTAAGAGCTTGACAAATATGCGAATTAATACGTACTATTTGCAAGCATGACGAACATTTTTTCTTTTCCTACGAACGCCCGCTGGGAGGTGGGTCCGTACCTAATGCCAACACGGCTTGAAAAGTCCGACGTACAAAAGCGCGTCGAACAGCTAATTAAGACGATCACCAATGAGAGCCAGCGCGATTTTGCAATTATGGTTGGCCTCGGTGAGACACTATTATCGAAACTGCTGAGTCCAGGGTCCACTCGTCATTTCAATGACGACCACCTGGAAAAGATTGAGCGTGCCACCAACGCGCGATTAGAATGGATGAAGAGAGGCGAGTTACCGCAGTTTTGGACAAACAGTGAGAGCATACCGGACCGGTCCGGAAAACACGAGGGGAAGGCGTTGAAGGAGTGGATGGATAGGGCAGGTATTCAGCAGGCTGAATTGGCCCGGAGGCTAGAAAAGGGCAAAAGCACCGTTAATCAATATTTTAAATCAGCCTCCCTGAGCGCGGAGAATAAGAAGGTAATTCTTCAGGCACTGGGGGCCAAATACGACGATGTATTCGGGCAAGCTCAAGATCTCTCATCCGCCGAGATTGCCAATGAGTTTCGCCGTATCCGTCCGGTTTCTGTTGAGGCAATGAACCGGGTGATGGTTATGCGTATCCCGGTCAATGCGCGGGCGGGATTTGGCTACCAGGCGTTTTTTGGCGACAACCCCAAGGAACTGGAGTATGTGCCTATTTCCGAAGATCGGCTGTATCCCGGCATTAGGCCCGAAGACCACGGCATTATTGTGGTGAATGGCGACAGTATGGAGCCGCTGCTTCAGCCAGGTTTCGAAGTATTGCTTTACCGTATGCCACCCGGCACCTTTCCTAAGCCCGGCAAAATCGTTGTTGTCGATTTTCAGGACGAGCTCATCATCAAACGCCTGCGTTCGGTCGACTACGTGGGCGAGACCGTCGTTTTGCGCTCCGACAATGGCGGCGACGAGCTAAAGTTGTCTATGGGCGATATACGGCAGGTATACCACGTTTACGATTATTATAAATCACGGTTATAAATGGGTCGTTGCACGTTGGCCGTTAAACTCAACCCAAAGGCCAATAAAGCGGAATTGCATGTCGTCTGGCTTCGGATCACTAAGGACCGTGACGCGGTGTTTCTGTCGTTATCCGTAGCCATTCCAGAAAAGCAGTTCAACGGCAATGGTAATCGGCAGCTTAAGAACTGGGTACGCCGGTCCTGTGCCGATTTCTCCATCTTCAACGACCGCATTGTTTCGGCTCTAAACCGGGCCGAAGAGGCAATCAGTTTTTTTGAAAATCGGGAGCTTGAGTTCTCGGCAACCGATGTTAAATCGTATCTGGAGCAGGGCGGCCTACCGGATCGACTCCTCCCCTTTTTCGCCGCTCACATTGCCCACCGGCGAGCCATTGCCGGTGGCGACCTGGGTAAGCTTAAAACGGCCGATGGCTACGAATCAAGCCTGAAGGTATTCCGGGGCTACCTGCGCGAAACCCACAAGATAGCCGATAGCGTATCCGATGAGAAGATTGATGATTCGTATTGGTTGCTTGGCAAATTCACTAAAGCAGACGCTCTGGCATTGAAAGAGTGGTTGCTTCAATACTATGCCCCCAATTCCGTAACCAGCTACCTGCGAAACCTTCGCCACGTGCTCTACCTGGCCGCCGACAAGGGACTGGTCAGCTTTGAGCGCTTTCCTATGCGGGGCATTAGCCTGACGATCAAACGCAAGAACGTACAACGACTGCACGAAGGGGAGATTGAGCAGCTGGCTACGGCTCCCGCCCCTACCAAACACCGGGGCGGCCATCCGTCGGTAACCAGTCCGAAACACGCCCGCCCGCTGGCCATGATGATGTACCTGGCACATGGGGCGCGCATTGGTGATGCCATTACCTGGCGCGCTGGCGCTTACACCGTTGAAGGTGATCAACACCGGCTCCGGTATAATACGGGTAAAAATAAACGATCGATGTCGGTTCTACTCGACCGGGAAGCAATTGAGCTATTAGCTCCCTACCTGGTCCATGAAAACGGTACGCCAAAGCAACCGGACGAATTCCTATTCCCCTACCTCCCCGCCAACTTTGATAAGCTAAAAACGGCCGATCAGTACCTTGAAGTCAGAAAGGCAAAAGGTCGGGCCAGAAAACAGATTATCGCCCTGGGCGAGCGAGTCGGCTTAACTAAACGACTGACGCCCCATGTCATGCGCCACAGTTTTGCCGATATGATGCGTCGCAGCGGCGTTGATATGCAAACCCGTCAGGAGGCGCTCGGTCACGCAGACATGAAAACGACCATTAATTATCAGGAGCAGTTCGATCAGGAAGCCGTTGATAAAGTCAGTTTGTTGTACCAAAATCGGAAGAACAAAACCTAGCTACAACGCTACTACAACAGGCTTGGTAAAACCAGTTGAGGAAACGTCCTCAAATGAAGAAAATAGGTAGGCTAAACGGCTGTTTGTTATAGTTTTAGTAACTGACTATCACAACGTATGCCTTATGCCGAAAAGGATACCTATTTTTTTCATATGAGTTGTTTGTTGGTTTAATAATGGTACGCAGACGACACGAAGTAAAGAGGATACAACCTGAATCCACCTATGCTGTCAGAAAAACTGACTGACCTGTCTGATCGGGGTACCAATTCGGTTACAATTAGATTCCGTTTAGGTAATGTGGAAACTGATCACGCCAGACAGGCCAGTCGTGATCGCCCCAGGGTTTGATGTCGAGCCAGTGCGAGACACCCTTTGCCCCTAACAGTTGAGACATCTGAATGTTTGATTCCTTGCAGAAGTCATACTCCGACGTACCCAGCACAATCCGCATCTGATACAGGTGCTCGTTCTGCAAGCCAGGTACGTAATCGGGCGGATTATTGAAGTATACGTTCTCGTCGTAATAGCCACCCATGAATGACCGTATATCGAACTTAGCGCCCATCGACATCAGGTGAGCGACCTGATCGGGGTGCCGGAAAGCGAAGTTTAACGCCTGGAAACCGCCAAAACTGCAACCGGCTACGCCAATTTTACCAACGTTGCACTCGCGCTGAATATAAGGTACCAGTTCTTCGCACAGGAATCTATCATATAGCACATGGTTCCAGATGCGGGTTCCGGGATGGAGGTGTTTAGCGTACCAGCTGTCTTTATCGATGCTATCGATGCAGTACAATTTGATCCGGCCTGCTTCTACATGGCCACGAACCGCTTCGGTCAGTTGAAAGTCACGGGCTTCGTAGAAACGCCCCATGGTTGTTGGGAACAGGAGTACCGGGTAACCCCAGTCGCCGTATACGAGCATCTCGATGTCGCGACCCAGATGGTGTGAATAATACTTGATGTACGACTCTTTCATAGGGCAAAAGTACGAAAGCATGCCAGCCAGAACGGACTATTGGCTAAAATGTGGGAACTTTACCGCCTGTGAAACATCTATTTATCTCTCTGCTTGTGCTTATGCTTACCTCTGCAGCAGCCCAGCCGTCGGCTTCTGTGACGGTATTACCCGACGATTCGGTCGTATCTGTTCCGCTGAACCGGGCTGTGCATCTCACCATTATACTTCCCCCCGGCTATTCAGAAACGGGTCAACGTTTACCCGTACTGTATCTGAACGACGGCCAGGACCTACCGCGCCTGAATATGAGCGATGTACTTAACACATTGTACAACGCACAGTCAATCAGGCCGTTTGTATTGGTTGCCATGCACGCTAATGTAGACCGTATTCAGGAATACGGCACGGCGTCGCAGGCCGACTACATGAAACGAGGCAGCAAGGCCGGCGCTTACTCCGATTTTGTGCTGACCGAGTTACTTCCTTACATACAGAAACACTACCACGTGTCGTCAGAGCCGTCGCAATGCGCTATTGCGGGATTCTCACTGGGTGGCCTCTCAGCGTTCGACATTGGCTTTCATCACCCCGATCGGTTCAGCCGGGTTGGTGTGTTCTCGGGTTCGTTCTGGTGGCGGAAGAAAGCATTCAGCAGCGCCTACGACGATGATACTGACCGGATCATGCACAGCCTCATTCGCGAAAGTACCCACAAACCAGCCGTCCGTTTCTGGTTACAGACGGGCACCAACGATGAAACCAGCGACCGGAACAATAATGGTGTGATCGACTCGATCGACGACACGCTCGACATCATTAAGGAGCTGGAAAAGAAAGGATTCCGCCGCGACGAAAATGGCTCTCGGCACGAGATCAGGTACGTTGAAGTGGTTGGTGGCGAGCACAACCAACGTACCTGGAGCGAAATCATGCCCGATTTCCTGACCTGGGCGTTTGGCAGGTAGGATTATACCGACCCCGCCTTACTGGTTAACGCAGTCACAGACAACACGCATGAAACTCTTCCTGACCTTTTTCGCTAGCGCTTTGTTCACTTATAGCCAATCCGTTGCGCAGCCGTCTACCACCTCAAAGCCGATGGCGGTGACAACCGTTGACGCGCCTACGAACCGTAAACTGGTCTGGTCAGACGAATTCAGCCGGGCCGGCCTACCCGATTCGACAAAGTGGCGATACGATGTTGGCGGAAACGGATGGGGCAATAACGAGTTACAGTTTTACACGAAAAGCCGCTCTGACAATGCCCGTGTCGAAAACGGTCATCTGATCATAGAGGCCCGCAAAGAGCCCTTCCAGGGCCGCAACTACACCTCGGCCAGGCTGCTGACAAAAGATACCCAAAGCTGGACATATGGCCGTATTGAAGTCCGGGCCCACATCCCGGCTGGGCGAGGAACCTGGCCAGCCATCTGGATGCTTGGCCAGCAAGTGGCCAAAGTAGGCTGGCCCCTCGGCGGCGAAATTGACATCATGGAGCACGTGGGATGGGATGAGAACGTTATTCACGGCACGATCCATTCTGAGGCGTATAACCACAAAATTGGCACCCAGAAAGGCGCCCCCATCACGATTCCAACCGCCACGACAGCGTTCCACGTTTACGCAATTGATTGGACGGCCACCCGGATCGATTTCTTCGTAGACAACCAGAAATACTACAGTGTGAACAGTGCGGAGCTGGGTACTACTCAGCAGCAGTG
This sequence comes from Fibrella forsythiae, assembly GCF_017353175.1. Classification (GTDB taxonomy): domain Bacteria; phylum Bacteroidota; class Bacteroidia; order Cytophagales; family Spirosomataceae; genus Fibrella; species Fibrella forsythiae. Next base: position 627,018 of record NZ_JAFMYW010000001.1, read on the forward strand.
GCCATTTACGCAGCCATTCCATCTGCTGCTCAACGTGGCCGTTGGCGGAGGCTGGGGCGGGCAGAAAGGCGTCGATGAAACAATCTGGCCGCGCCGCATGGAGGTCGACTACGTTCGGGTATACCAGTAACAGACTGTTTTCCAGGTATGTTATCACTGGATTGTCGGCACGTAGTTCAGGTACGTTTCCGGCAGAAAACCGTAATGCCGACTAAACGTAGAACTACTGGGTTTATCGCTGGGCTACACGGTGATTCGGCTTCATTATCACCATCGTACTGCGTACGGTCATGCCATAAAAAATGCCTTGCAATATGCTGTAAGGCATTTTTTATGGCATAAACTTGTCTGATGCAGGCTAACTACGCACCAATAGGTATTGCTACCTGACTTATTGGAATGGCAGACAAATAACGGCGGGAAGAAGGCAGATTTGAGCTGGCAACCGACACCCCAAAACATAACCAATCAATGTTGCCACACGCCATGACAAACCATCTTCTTATCCGCCACACACTCATTCTGATCACCACGTTTGCCCTCTCGGTTACGGCTTGCCAAAAAGCCAAAGATGGCGAGGTAGGTCCACAGGGAGCTACCGGAGCAACGGGCGCTACTGGCCCGCAGGGCCCCAAGGGAGATCCCGGCTCGGCCAACGTTATCTATTCGGCCTGGATCAGTACACCCTTTACAGGCAGTGGCTCATCCTACACCGGCAATGTTACTGCCCCTAAAATTACGCAGGACGTGCTCGACAAAGCAGATATTCGTGTGTATTGGAATGAAGGGGGCCGGGTACTCTCTCTGCCTTACGCCGAAGTGGTTGGTACCACCACCTACACTGTTCACTAGCGCTTTTACGTGGGTCGGATTGAGCTCAGGGCCAGTTACGCCCTTGGCACACAACAGTTCAGGTACGTGATCATTCCGGGCGGAGTAGCCTCGGGCCGTATCGCTAATGATGGCCTAGATCGCACTAACTACCAGGCTGTTAAAGCGTACTACAACATTCCTGGCTAATTCCTAAACTTAGTTTTTCAGTATCTGTTCCTAGCCAGGCTCAACCGTGAATCTGGCCAGGAACATTTGTTTTACTATATCCCCCATTTATGGGATAGTGCAGCGGCGACAGTTAACTGACCTTTGTTTTACCATTAAGCGACACGTGAACAGGAGCCTGTTTAATACGACGCCCCATGGTAGTCAAATTCGTCTCAGTAAATCAGCACATGATGGAACAACACCGGAAGAAACCATAGCCACTCCCGGCCCTGTAGCTAACCAACTACCCATAGTACCGGGTGAAATGGGTCGCCGCCCCTTGGCAATTGCCGTCTGTTGCGCCAACAACACAATACCGGCTACTATGGCTGCTGCGCCCGAAGTACTGCCCATATCGTCAGTAAACCTGCACAATTCCGTAGTTGTTAGTATGTTATTTCCTTGAGCAAATACCCGAACACGGTTACCGCGACTCGAAGCAGGCATAACAGTGAATCTATTTGTTGGTGAATTTGAACGGAACGTGGAGCCCACTAAAATAGACTTGCTGGGCGTTTCCTGATAACGCCCCAGAAAATCATCGATTCCCTTGAAAAGGGGACCAATAGATACCCCATTCCGAGCGGCTATATCGGCGATACGAGGGAAAGTTGCCGTATACGCATTCCAATGAGACTGGCTATGTCCGGCTAGCGTGTACCGTAATTTACTGGCCCGGAGATCGCGCGGCATCAAGGGATCAACTACATCAGCTGGTAAAGTATTCAGCACAGCCCCTATTCCGTTCTGACCGTTTCCAGCTGCCTGAACAACGGTTATACCACGACTAAAAGCAACATTAATTAACTCATAAACAGCGGGTTGTATATCTAATGGAAACAAACCACCGGCCGTACCTACTTCGATCAGTATCGTTTCGCCAGACTGCGTTGCCAATACAGCTACTAAAACGGCGATTTCTTCGGCATAAAGTACAGATCGGGCAGTTACCTGTTTTATGCACGACGCCAACCGCACGGTTACATTGGATACAATTCCCCGACAAAGGTCATTACCAGCATCATCGTCCCGATCGCCCCGACTTGCACCTATTATTCCAAGGATCTGTGTACCATGAGCCTGGTTAATTGGCGCTGGCAATACGTCAGTCAGTACATTCAGGGCAGTACTGCTCATGAGTACGGCTTCTGTGGTGATAGTCGAAAATTGTGGATGAGTGAGATCCCAACCACCTGCTTCCACTACCGTTAGCGCTACGTTGGGTACATGAGCAGCCAGTGCTACGGAAGGTATACCCATATCGCCGAAATAAGTCTGCGTTGTGCCTGTTATCAACCTTGCCTCTCGTGCTGTTGGGTAGCTGGAAAGTGGTACCGGATCATCTTTCAGATAAGCATACTGCAACAGATGGTAATTTGTCTTCTGCTTGTGAGGAAGAAGGGGCTCCAGTTTACTGAGCAAATCCTGAAGTATGAAGTCATTAATATAATCCGAAAATTCGATTTGAAAATAGTTAAAGAAATTTGGCATACCTGCAACCACATCAGGGAAACCAGACTTCACATTGCCTACTTTGGTCTCTAGATAGGCCACCTGTTTCTCGCATAACTGATGAAATGAGTTTAGGTCAACTCCTTCAAATAGAAATACGGGTTGGTGATCAATCAATTCATTAATTATCTGCTTAAAATCAGTTAATTGCGCCGATAGCTTACTTTTTAGTAACTGCTGATAAGTAAGTGGCTCCTGAGCCTGTGTTTTTACGAAATAGTGGGCTGCTTTAGTGTAAAAACTGGCTGTTAACTTCGGTAAAATTGGCTGGAATGTATTACTATCCAGCAACAAATCGTCTCTAAATTTAAATACCAGGCTAGTCATAGTTTAACAAGGTGGTCAGGTAGGAATGCAATTGCAAGCTTATTCTTTTTTGGTCTTTTACGTAATTTTTAACCTCTCAATTTATGTCTGATTCTAATTATAAGAAGTACGGACTTCACAAAAACGTACCCGTGGATGACGCTAAAAAGCTCACGAACCAGTTCTACAAAGCAAAAGACCGACGAGCAAAACTAGGCCTGTTTTTAGGTGTTGATTTTCTGGATGACCTGGTAAAGGAACTGAAAAAAGAGTCTTTCGATGGCATCTTAATCAAATATGGGATATCCAAGGCAAGCGGTGGGTCTCCTTCAACCTACGAATTGGTTGGCTTACCTATCGAACTGGCAGGCGCTGCGTCACTGAATACGGCCCGCACAGCGGCCACGTACTACTCGTCGAAACCTGTCGATGGCGCAACCAACCCACCCGATGTTGGCTCGCCCCCACTTTCTTCCGAGGTAACTACCGTTGAGTAACGAGCGACTCCACCAGCCATGCTGAAGCAACTTGTTATCGCCTTAAGCTATCTAAACAGCGCTACACTTTTGATACCCGTTGTCATTGGCATATGGTTTTGGAACTCGCTATCTGTGGCACTTCGGTTAAGCTGGTGGGCAATCCTATCTTACCTGCTGCTCTTCGTGACCTCGTTTTCTATCGGTCTTTTAGCCGAGAGATCAAATACGCTACTGTTTCAGTATCTAATATCGGGGGCATTTGGCAGCTTTTTCGCCGCAGCTTACTGGTTCGCTGTGCCCACAGGTTGGCGTAAACAGCTAATTGCGGGATTAGGCGTAGCGGGTTTAGCAGGATTGTTTTTTGAAGCCATCGTTCAGGCTCATTATCGGGAAACTAGTCTGTGGTCAGTACCCTTGGAAACGGTACTGACCACCGCTACAGTGCTGCTCTATCTGCATTACATACTCCGCCAAACAAAAATAAACCTTCTGCAAATTCCTTTTTTCTGGATAAGCATTGCACACCTTATCAGTTCGGTACTGGGTACGATATATGATGCATTCCGACCAATGATGCTGGCCTCCTCACTGGAGCTATATATGGTCTGGCTTTGCTTTCAGCTAGGCATCACCATTTTTTGTAATTTGCTATATGGCGTGGGCTTCTATAAAACAAAAAATATGTCGCGCTAAACGGGTTTGCTACTTGGCAGGAAGTACAGTGTCCTGTTTATTACTGGCTGTAACGACGTTGGGTCAGCAGAGTGCGCCGGAGACCCGGGTAGCTAGTGTTACTATTCCTGACGAATATGGGCAGGCAATTGTAAAGTATCCTCCTTTTGCGCTGAACCTGGAAGGACGTCAGAACTATATATCGTTCAGACTAAAAGCGGCAGTACCAACGCGCATTCAGTATCGGCTGGATGGGCTCGATAACGAATGGATCGACGGATTGAGCACCGACCATATCCATTATTCAAACCTGCCGGGAGGCTCGTATAAGTTCCAGTTGAAGAGCCAATTTTCCGACCATACTGAATCGGTCACCATCCAGGTAAAAGCTCCCATCTGGCGGAAATGGTGGTTTGTTCCCACCATTTTTGCCTACCTGATTGGTGTGATTGGCTTGGTCGTTTATCTATTTATGCAGTACAGATTCCGTCAAAAGCTTCGCGTATTACAGGCTCGTGATCGAATAGCCCGCGACCTACACGATGATATGGGCAGTTACCTGAGCAGCATAAGCATTTTGAGTCAGACCGCCCATAGAAATACCATTCGCGATCCGGAGAAAACCCAGCTAGCCCTCGATCGTATAGGTCAAACGGCGAGGCGGGTGATGGAATCAATGAACGATATGGTATGGAGCATTAATCCCTCCAACGATTCAATGACGCAAGTAGTGACCCGAATGACCGACGCAGGCAACAGCCTTTTCAATGATACGCCTGTCGATTTCAACATTCAGGTTGGCGATGATCTGGGTACGTTCCCGATTTCAGCCGAGGCTCGGCGCGACCTGTTTCTGATTTTTAAAGAAGCCATTACGAATGCGGCGCGTTATGCCCAGGCCAGCCGGGTCAGGGCTTCGCTACAACGTACCCAGACGGGTTTGCTCCTCCAGATTCAGGATGACGGGCGGGGCTTTGATCCTCAGCAGCCTGCTTATCAGAATCCAGGTGGCGGCAATGGGCTTATCAATATGCAGAAACGAGCTACTACGCTCGGCGGCGAACTCACAGTCATATCACGTATTGGCGAGGGCACCACAGTGCGGTTACTCGTTTAGTCTAATTCCATTAAGTAACTATTCCCGCAACAGCATCACCTATTCATGGTATAGCCTGCTCCTCCTACTTTGCCTAGTTTTGACCTAGCATTTATCGTTTTTATTATGGCCATCCGCGTTGCTATCTACGAAGACAATCGCTCCCTGCGCGAAGCACTTAGTACGCTCGTTACCGAGACAGACGAGCTAACTCTGGTAGGTGCTTACGGCGACTGTCTGCATGCCAATGACAACACCTACCGGCATCAGCCCGATGTGGTACTTATGGACATCGACCTGCCGGGTCGCGATGGTATTCAGGCCGTCACGGGTCTTCACCGCAACTTTCCAACGGTGGAGGTGCTCATGCTCACCGTATTCGACGACGACGATCGCGTGTTTCGGTCGTTGTGCGCTGGCGCATCGGGGTATCTGCTCAAACAAACCACTCCGGATAATATCACCGATGCCATAAAATCTGTGTATGCAGGCGGAGCGCCAATGACCCCGAGTATTGCTCGGCGCGTCATTCAGACGTTTCCCTCAAAATCAACGCAGTCGGCCGACCTGGATCTTCTGACTGGCCGCGAAAGCCAGGTGATACATTACCTAGCCCAGGGCATGAGCTACAAGCTTGTAGCGGCAGAGCTAGCTATCAGTATTGAAACGGTACGCACGCATATAAAGCGCATATACGAAAAGCTGCACGTTCATTCCGTCACCGAAGCACTGGCCAAGTATCGCCCGTAGACGCTGGGTACGTTATTCATGCATCTTACTACGGCAACCCACACACACTGGCACCCACTTTTCTACGCTGGCGATGTAACGCGTGTCCCCTCCTGAACGGGAGTCAGTACCGGGCAGGAAAGTGTCACGCTGGTTCCGCTGCCTGGCGCCGAACGGATGACCAATGTGCCGTTCAGGTCCCGAGCACGTTGATGAAGGCTCGTCAGGCCGTTCCCTGCCAGTCGTTGGTTGTCCGTTACAAATCCAACGCCATCATCACTGATAGTAAGGGTCAGGGTACCGTCTGTTACAGCCAGCTTAACGTCGATAGTGCGAGCCTTTGCATGCCGTAAAGCATTGTGTAACAATTCTTTGTAGACAAGAAAAACCTCCCGCTTAACATCGGCCGATATGATGTCGCTAACAGACAATGGCAGTAGGTCGAGCGTCAGTTCTACGTCCTGATGCTCGAAGAGCGTATGGGCCACTTCGCTGAACCGGTGGGCAAATACGTCGCTCGTGGCTGGCGTTTCGGTGAGGCTCCAGACAATCTGCCGCATCTTTTTCAATACCTGCCGAGCCGAGCCCCCGATCAATTTCATCGTTGCCGACGCCTGATCCGGTTGCTTATGCACCTGGCGTTCTGCTGCCTGGCTCAGCATACTGATGCTACTTAGATCGGCACCGATATCGTCATGTAAATCCCGGGCAATATCTGCCCGGATGCGATCGAGCTGCTGCTGTCGCCGCTGATTTTCCTGCAACTGTCTGATCAGCTCAGCCTGAACGGCCAGTCGCTCTGATTCTATCTGCCGATTAACCAATGACATACCCATGGTGAAACACAGAACCTCGAGCACAACCCCTACCTCCATATAGGTTACCGGAAATGTCAGGGCATTTGTCAGCTGCTTTGTGAAGAGTTGAGGTACGTAGTTGACGCCAAGTGCCACCAGACAACCCATCACAAAACAGAACGAACCAATAATGAAATAAACCATAACGGCCTGCCGTAACCGGATAATGCGCGGTACTACCAGTAGAGCACCAACCGCCAGCAGGGTTCGATCGGCCACATACAAACCAGACCGTATACCAGCCGGGGTTCCAACCAGCCAAAGTTCGGTGTCGAGCAGTAAGTGGGCAGCCAGTAACCAGATCATGCCCGTCAATAACCGGTGACTCCACGGGTCGTTGACGGGCATGTCCATCAATAAAATAGCAAAACGGATATAGAGGAAAAACGCAAGCGATTCCAGCAGCGTAACTGTATAGTTCACGCCTGGAAGGTAATCTGCTTTCGTATACGACTGATCGTCGATGCGGAAAGTGATCACCATGCAAACAATATACAAGGCATATTGCCAGTATATCTCTTTCCTGTGCTGAGCGTATGACAACAGCCCGTAGAGCGCCATCATAACCAGCATTCCATCCAGAAAAAGACGTAATGTCAGATAGGAGACAGACCAGGCGGGCATTGTGCAGACAGGTTAGGCTAGCGCAGCCATAAATCTACACGTTTTGTTTGTTACTCGGATAATCAACCAGTTAAGTACTAGCTAATTAATCCAGAGAAGTCAGAAACGCCATCGTATCCACGCCATCAGCGTAATCCATCAGGCCGGGAAACTGGGTTTGGCCAAACGGGACAGATCCACTATACCAGCCATTGGCCGATGCAACTACCTGAATTTTATCGGCATAAGCTGCCAGTAGTGCTTTCAGATGCGCCAGATCATGATATTTCTGGTAAAACACCACCGATATAGGTGATACCAGACCAGGCTGCTCGGTGATCATCAGAAAGCCGTTATCAAGGTGATCAACCCGGTTAACCAGGTAGATAGACCGGTTATAATCGTAGTTATTGGAGTACTTGTGCTGGCTCAGGAACTCGGTTGACCGGGGCTCCAGCGTCTTAAGTAAGGGCGTAAAACTATAAGGCAAACCATCATAGTCATCGGGCACGAACAGGGTGGATACGTTGCGGCAACCCAGTCCGAAATAGGTCAGGATATCATCGCCCAATAACGCCAGTTGATCGGTCGTTTCATCGCCCGTCAGCACCCCTACCGACGACCGGTTGTGCCGGATTATGTTCGGCTTTTTCGCGAAATAATAGGTGAAGTACCGTGCTGTGTTGTCGCTGCCGGTAGCAATGTAGGCATCAGCGTCGTTCAGGCGGTCAACGATCTTGACTCGTTCTGCAAAAGCAGGTTCCACTTCCTTCAACGTATGAATCAGGTAGCGCATCAGCAGTTCGTCAAGGCTACTCAGCTTGGCCAGCAAATAATGACCGCTGATCAGCACACACAGCATGTCGTGAAAACCCACAGCCGGAATATTTCCTGCCATGACTACCCCGATCCAACGCGGGTTTGCGGGCTCGGTTGGGTAGTGGCTTGTCCACTCCGTCAGGGCCTCCCTGGTCAGCATCCGGTCGGCAATAGCATCGAGCGCACGTTGTACGTTCTCCGGGTTGAACCAGTTATTTTTCGAGTTGGCCCGGTAGGCGGCCTCTTCGCGATCGGCCCGACGGGCGGGATCACGAAGCACATCTCCAAGCGTTACGAAGGCATCAATTCGTTGTTGTACGTTCATATCGTTAAATTTACTGTTTACCGTCTACAGCTTTCTGTTGCTATGCTGGGCTTGAATAACGTGCGTTGGCGAAACAACAGAAGACTGTAGACGGTAAACAGTAAACGAATTACTCGTTTAATAAATCGGGTCTACGGGCCTGGGTACGTGCCAGTGCCTGTTCATAGCGCCAGTTATCGATCATGGCTTCGTGGCCCGACAGTAGAATATCAGGTACGTTCCAGCCCTCAAAGCTGGCTGGTCGGGTATAGATCGGTGGTGCCAGGAGGTCATCCTGAAAGGAGTCGGTAAGGGCCGACGTTTCATCGCCCAACACACCGGGAATCAGTCGAATAAGCGCGTCAGACAATACCGCCGCCGCCAGCTCGCCACCCGACAAGACATAATCCCCAATGCTGATTTCGCGGGTGATAAAGTGCTCGCGAACCCGCTCATCAACGCCCTTGTAGTGCCCGCAGAGGATGATCAGATTCTGGGCCAGCGACAGTCGATTCACCAGCGGTTGCGCCAGGCGCTCACCGTCGGGGGTCATGTAGATCACATCGTCGTAGGTACGTTCGGCCTGCAGGCTGCGGATACACTTGGCAATGGGCTCGATCTGCATAACCATCCCTGCCCCACCCCCAAACGGATAATCGTCGATCCGGCGGTGTTTATCAGCCGTATAGTCGCGCAGGTCGTGCACGTGCACCTCGGCCTGCCCCCCCTGTTGCGCCCGTTGTAAAATCGAATGACCAAAAAAGCTGTCGAGCAACCGGGGCAGGCAGGTGATTATATCAATACGCATAAGAGAATCAGGCTTTGTCGTCGTTGTCGTAATCGGCATCGCCATCTACGGCATCGTCGGGCAGGCCAGCATCCGTCAGGTAAACTTCCAGTAATCCGTCTGGAAGTTCTACGTTCAGGGTTTTAGCAGCCCGGTCGACCGTTTTTACGATAGCGCTATTAATCGGAATAAGCATCTCCTGCCCCCGGTAGTCCATCGCAATCAGATCCTGCGTGGGCATAGCCATCACCGATGTTACTGTACCTAGTGGCCCCTCGGTTTTGTCGATGATGCGGTAACCGATGATTTCATGGTAATAAAACCGGTCTGGATCGGTGATCTGTTCCAGATTATCGAGGGGAAGCCAAACCGGACAATTGATCAGTTTTTTTGCTTCTTCCAGGGTTTCTACGTCTTCCAGTGCCAGAATAGCCCGGTCCCGATTGATCGACGAAGATTCAATAAAATAGGGGGTTAGCTCGCCCCGCACTTCGATTAGCACTGAGTCAAGTTCTTCATACTCAGATGGATCATCTACATCCAGAAACAAAACTACCTCTCCGTTGAGCCCGTGGGTTTTGGTAATGTGGCCCAGTTGAAAGCAATCGTCTTTAGTCATGCTATAAGAAGTTTACCGTTTACTGTCTTCTGTTTTCAATGGGCTGCTGCAAGACAAGGTCTATGTAGCAGCGCCATTGAAAACAGAAGACAGTAAACGGTAAACTGTTTGTGTGTAAACAGATTTTTCTACAAAAAAAGCCTGCTCGGTTGAACAGGCTTTTCGCATTGACGTGAATGCTGATTAAGCAGCCGTTTCATCAGTTGATGGTACGTCGGCAGCAGCTGGTGCTTCAGCAACCGGAGTTTCTTCAGCGGCTGTTTCTGCAGCTGGTGCTTCTTCAGCAGGCGCTTCAGCAACAGGCTCTTCTACTTTGTACTTGGCCGCAATGGCTTCAGCACGGGCAGCAGATACTTTCTGTTCGGCAGCCAGACGCTCCTGACGAGCTTTGTCTTTCGCCTGATCTTTCGTATCAGCGGTACCAGCAACGCGACTTGCTTTGCCTTCTTTCCAGTCAGCAAATTTAGCATCAGCCGCTTCCTGCGTGATCGCGCCTTTTACAACACCCACCTGAAGGTGCTTTTTCAGCATAATTCCTTCGTGTGAGAAGATCGAACGGGTAGTGTCTGATGGTTGGGCACCTACCATCAACCAGTGCACAGCACGGTCGGCTTGCAATACGATGCGGGCAGGGTCAATGTTTGGGTTGTACGAACCGATTTTCTCGATGTACTTACCGTCACGTGGTGATTTAGACTCGGCTACTACGATATCATAGATAGCCATACGTTTGCGTCCACGACGCGCTAAGCGAATTTTAACTGCCATTGTCTGGAGTTTTAAAACCCGGAAAGAACTCGTCTTTCCATGGGGGGAGCTCGTCCCCCGGGTGAAACATGGCCGCAAAGGTACTAAAAAGTTTACAGTTTGCTGTTCACTGTTTTCAGTTGCTCCGCTCAGGTACGTTCTGAATAAACGGAGCAACTGAAAACAGTGAACAGCAAACTGCAGACGGCAAAAAAAACGCTACATCGACCCGGATCTATAAGCCGGATTCTGTCGGCCCGACCGTACCCGTAGGCGCACCGAACCGTCTTATCATTTATCTGGGAGAGCCGTCACCGGCTCCCTCTATCGATCTACCCGTGTTGGCAGCCACCCGAAAGTGACGTGGAGACGAGCAGCCCCTCGTCCAACACATATTTGATCTTTCAGCCCCTAAGGTTTATCATGCCCCGCTGGTCGCCCAGCGCGCGGTGGTCTCTTACACCCCCTTTTCACCCTTACTTTCCGGGCGTGGGGCATAGAGCTCTGGGCTGAGGGATTTCTGCCTTATCACCGTTATGCGATATAGCAGCGCACCCCAAGCCCCCAACCCAATGCCCCACGCTGGAAAGCGGTATATTTTCTGTGACACTGGCTGTCGAACGGTGGTTACCCGCCGTCCGCCTTCCCGTTAGGAAGTAGGGTGCTCTATGCTGTCCGGACTTTCCTCCCCGCCAGAAAGCGAGGCGATAAGACGACCCGGGTCGCTGTAACGCCCGGCAAAGGTAAGGAAATAGTGGCGGTTGGCAGTGGCAAAAGATAGTTGCCAGCCTACTCACAGGGATACCGCCCCGCTCTCTGCATTCCTATGCGTTAAACGCCGGGGCGAACTCGTTTTTCGCGAAATCAGCAAGCTTGGTTTTACTCAACGTTGGGCGATTGGCCATATAATCAGCCTGCATTGACCCGTCGCGCAGAGCTACACCCATCTCCGTATACTTTGTTGCAATTTCGTTGTTCAGGCCAGCCTGTAACATACCCTGTGTATTTTGTTCGTCTGAAAAAACAATCCACGGTGTTTCGGGCCTGCCGATGGCGCCACCTAAAATCTGAGCGATTTCAGCCCCCGTTTTTTCGTCGCCAGCAACGTAACGTACCTGGAAACGGGTGAAGTCGAGACGAAGGAGTTCGTCGAGTGCTGCTTCCGCAATATCGTTGGTGTGAACCAGTATAACCTTATCGTCGCCGAAGTTGCTGCCCATAATCCCCATCCCTTTCACCATACCAACCATTGCGAATAGATTCTGCATGAAATATGAGGGGCGCAACGCTTTCACGTTCAGTCCCTCCACCAATGTCAGTTTTTGCTCCAGATCATATAGCCCATCTATGGGGCCTGTGCCTTGCCCTTTATGAGCACCAATACTGCTGAGCATCACGGCAAAACGTATATCATTTGCCTTGATTGCAGCCACGAAGTTGTCGCTGATGTGGTTTTGATAACCGCGCCAGTCAGTCACGTGCATGTTGGGTGGAATCAGCAGGTATACGGCGTCGGCATCCGCAAATGCCTTAGTCACAAAATCGCCGTCGCTCAAATCGCCAACAGCAGCTATAGCGCCCAATGCCTCAATTTTGGCGGCATTTTCAGCCTTGCTGGTTAGCACGGTAACCGTGTGCCCAGCCTTAAGTAGTCCTTCAGTAATGGGCTTTCCTGTGTGCCCAAGCGAACCGGTAATGACGTAATGCATGATGCTAAAGTAGTTTAGTTAAACTTGATATTTGTACATACAAATGAAACTCATTTGATCTCAAATAGTTCATCGAATCCAACTTGCTTCTTTACTTTTGTTTGTAGACCCTACTTACGTTCAGCCTTTTCACTCACTTATCAACGATGCCTTTTTTAGTTCTCGATTTAGAAATGTCTGGCCCTGAGCCCGGATACAACGAAATTATTCAGCTGGGTGCTGTGCTGTTCGATGACAACTGGATCGAAAAAGGTCAGTACCTCACGAATGTGTATCCCGAAAACGCGGAAGCCTTCACGGCCTCGGCCGAAAAAGTGCATAACCTGTCTCTGGCCGACCTGGATGATGCGCCTATGATTTACGACGTCATTCCCGAGTTTGAGAGCTGGATCTGCGAGAAACTGAACATCCGGGTACCGCCCAATCAGATCGACAAAACGCCGTTTCTGCGCAATGTGGTTATTTGCGGCCAAAGCGTTATGCACGATATTAATTTTTTGAAACAGGCCTATATCGATGAGAAATTGAAATGGCCATTCTCGCGCACGCTCGTTGACCTGCATACGCTGAGTTATTTTGTGTTCCGAATCTTGCAGAAGAATGGAAAGCCTACTCCGAAGAGTTTAAGCCTGACCGCTATTGCTGCTCACTTCGGTTTTGAGCGCGAAGACTCGTTTCATAATGCACTCGAAGATGCCATCCTGACGGCACAATGCCTGAAAACGATTTTCGCCCTTGGCGACGGATTCAGAATGGCATAGCGTGTAGAGCGGATGTGGGGTGGCGGATTTGTTGCCGCCACCCCACATCCGCTCTACATCTCAAACAAAGCCCGAAGTTCAGTGGCTTCCTGTGGTTTCATGCGGCCAGCCAGTACCAGGCGAAGTTGACGTCGACGGAGGGCTGATTCGAATCGCGCTTTTTCGTCGTCAGTCTCAGCGATAACGGGCGGCACTTCGATAGGGCGGCCACTCTGATCAACCGCAACAAAGGTGTAGTAGGCACTGTTCGTGCTAACCCGTACTCCCGCCGGAATATCCTCGGCCCACACTTCGATAAACACCTCCATCGACGAGCTGAACGCCCGTGTTACCTGCGCTTTCATGGTAACGATATTGCCCAGTTTGATCGGTTCGGCAAACGACACATTATCAACGGAGGCGGTCACGACAACCCTGTTCGAGTGCTTTTGGGCGGCGATGGCGGCGGCAATATCCATGAAGTGGAGCAGACGCCCTCCCATCAGGTTATTCAGTGTGTTGGTATCATTGGGCAAGACCATCTCGGTCATGATGGTATGCGATTCACTAGCGCGTTTGGGTTGCGGCATTAATGGGGTTGACGGTCAACGTCTACTGGTTGATGGAATGTACACGGAGAACTGCTTCTCCAGGCCGCGAAATTAGCAGACTAAGCGCGATTACTAACGAATCGGGATCGATACGCCCACACCCATTGGCGCCTGGCCAATGAGCTGAACCTGCTGCGGATCCCCTCTCCTTCTGAAAACAAGGTAGTTAACGACGTCGAACGCGAGTAAAAACGCTCCCTGCGCCATCACGGCTTTCCCGTAACCGCGCAGCTTGTCAGCCTGATCGGGATGTGAATTCGCCCGTTCGGTCAGGTACAGGCCACCCGCTATATAGGCAACATCCAGGCCCGCGTTGAAAAGAAGCGTCTGTTTCATGGAATTGTGCTTCTGAACGGCCTCACCCAATGTTTCTGTCTCGGGATGCTGTTTCCGCAAACCTAACAAACCAAGACCGGCAATACCCAGATTAACGGCGTTCCAGTAGAGATTCATCTGGTGGATGTATTTCGTCTCGCCGGTTGATTGCCCAATCGCAATGCCACTGACGGCCAGATTGGCCAGTGCATACCCACCCAGCGAAAGCCCAAGCGTACGGGTATGATTGTAGCGCTCCTGACTGAATTGCAGCCTCTCAGCCGGAGACACAGGCAAGGCTTGCGACTGGCATAACTGACCGATCAGCGTGGCGCTGAGCGTGTAGAGTATGGAAGAGATACGGCTCATACGTGTTGTGACTCTGCACGGTGTGCTATCACCAATAGAAAGCAGCTTCAGCCCCGTATTGTTTTACAGGAAACAACATCAGAACTGATAGCCCCTCAGCAAGTTAATGAGCTGTGCCCCTACTTCGTGTATTGATAGGCCCACCAGATAAGAACACCCTGTAGGGGTAATCTCCCCCAACGAATCCAGGGCGATAATTGCCGGAATTTTTCGCCGACAGCCATGTAATAATTGGCTGGAAATACAGCAATCAGCAGGGCAATCAGGCCCCAGGCGGCCCATACCCGTGTTGCCGGAAAGAGCAGGCCAACCCCCACCAATACCTCAGCAACACCGCTCCAGAAAACCAGCGCATCATGAGCGGGTAGGTACGGCGGCATGATCTGCAGGTAAAATTTGGGGCGCACAAAGTGCCAGATACCGGCCAGCATGTAGATTGCCGCCATGAAATAAACCGCCATACGAATTAGAGTTTAAACGAATCGTACCGGCAAGTTACTGAACTCCGCTTATGCGCCCTCCAGCACTATCCGCATGGCACTAGCTTTTAGTAGACATTCAGCATATTCCTGCTCAGGATCAGCATCATACGTTATGGCGCTGCCCACTGAAAAGCTGGCATACTGGGTTTCTGCGTTGTACAGAATGCTGCGAATGACCACGTTGAAATCGAAATCGCCGTTGGGCATGACGTAGCCGATAGCGCCCGAATACACCCCCCGTCGACTGGCCTCCAGCTCGTCAATGCGTTGCATGGCGCGAATCTTGGGGGCTCCTGTCATACTCCCCATTGGAAACGCGTTGCCCAGTACCTCCGCCAACGACACATTATCGCGCACCGTTGCCGAAACGGTGGAGATCATCTGATGCACCTGCTGAAACGTGTAGATACCAAACAATTCGTCAACCCGTACCGACCCCGTTTTGGCCGAACGCGCCAGATCATTACGGACCAGATCAACAATCATCAGATTTTCGGCCTGCTCTTTTTCGCTGTTGCGAAGCTGCCGTTTCAATTGTTCGTCTTCATCGGGCGTCTGCCCCCTTCGAATTGTTCCTTTGATTGGTTGCGATACGAGCCGACTTCCGGTTCGCTTCAGAAAACGCTCGGGCGAAGCGCCGATTACGTACCGGTCAGCCTGTTTCAGAAAGGCAGAAAAGGGCATTGCCGAACGCCCGCAGAGCTCCCTGTACACTTCAACCGGGTCCAATTTCAGGTGATGGGCGAAGAATTCGATACAGTAGTTCAACTCGTAAATATCGCCTGCCTCGATCAACGTTCTTATCTGCTGAACAATCTGGACATACTCCGCTTTGCTGACCCGCGCCTGCACTTTTCCAGGTACGTTAGCAACCTGATCAGATACAGGCAACGTACCTGGCGAAGTAATCCAGTCAGACCAAGGTCCTGCATCGGGCAATTCGGTTTGTACAGTTACCGCCTCGGCTTCGAAATCAACGATGTACGCTGGTTCGATGAACCAGTTATCCGGGAAATCAAGGTGATCGGCGTGATTGCTCTGCAGGTTTTCGAGTTGGTTTTTCAGGTCATAACCAACGTACCCGACCAGATGGCAGCGATGCTCCCGGTGATAATCGGAGAGCGTCTGCAGGTCATGTTCGCCGATAAACGGAACGACCCGTTTCGCACCGGCATAAAGCCGGTTAGGAAACGGGTCGTTAGGGTATGTCAAGTTGTTATTGTTCAGGAAAACAACCTCGTTAAATGTCGCTTCAGCAGCAGCCAGCAACGCCAAGCGCCAGTTTATATGTCCGGCTTGAATCAGCTTAGTTACCCTGAAGCGAAATTGGTTCATGGCTGGTATTCAACCACTTGCACATCAATGGCAATATCTTTGCCTTCGTTATTTTTACCCAGCCGGAATGATACCTCATCATCGATCTGGAAGTCGTTGAAGTCGCCGGCTGTCACACTGGTGTAGTGGAAGAACAGGTTGTTGGGTGGCCAGTTGATGAAGCCATAGCCAGTTTTCAGACTACGCACCGTGCTGATGAGCCGCTCGTCTGAGTTCTCAAAATCGGGCTGCATATCGTCATCACCTTCGCTTTCACCGGGCATCAGCTCCACGTTCTCATCCGTAAAATTCTGGTTCTGATAGGTCCCGTTGCCATTCCCATTTGCCGTGGCTGATCCATTCTGGTAGAATTGCCGGGCCGGTGCATCGGTACGAGGCTGCTGTTTCACGAATAAATCACGGATCAGCGAATCGTTCTTTTTCAGGCGATTATCAATAATCTCATGCATTGGCACCGGATATGAAACCTCTTCGAGTAAGTCCTGCGAAGTACGGGTTACCATTTTTTCGCCCTCATCATTCAGGTATTCAAAGTCCCAGCTCAATACCATTACCCGCGTTCCCAGTGTATTGAGTTTCCGGATTAGCGGCACGTAGTCGCCATCGGCAGTGATCAGAACTACAACATCAAACTCTTTATACGTTGCTAATTCGTATGTTTCTAATGCTAACCATACATCTATACCTTTTTCCTGACGATACCCCTGGTATGTTTTAACGGGCAGGTAATGGGTCACTACGCCTTCCGACATCAGGATATCATCGAACAGGCGATCATAAAAAAGCTGATTACCCCGCTGGCTGGCTTCGTGGGCGTTCAGGCGGCCGCGGAAGTAGTGGGCATCAACAATTTGGCAAAGATGTTTATCGGTATTTTCAGCATCGGCTACCTGGCTACGTATAAACGCGTGCAGCCCCGAAATGCTGATCCGGCTACGGCGCTCGTGTGAATAATTGTAGTAGTTACTTACATGGAGAAAATAATTTCCGTCATAGAACACCCCAATACGGGTAAGTTTAGTACGTCTTGACTGTTGCATTTTTTGTACGAAAAACGATTAATTATATATGAAAATCAGGGAACAAGTACACTCTGAGAAAGTATGGCTATTGAGCTTTATTACTACCAAAACGGGGAAGCATATGAACTAATATCTAGTCAGAAAGCAGTCACCCTAATTAATTGTATCGCTATCAAATACCTACTCTAATGCCTTTACGCTACTTTTTTACACTAAACAGATACGGAGGTAATTATAGGCCGATCTAACGGCTCATTTACTAGTTTCTACGGCCCAAATATAGAGCAAAAAGCGGCTTCAGCGCTGTTTTAGCCAATTGTTTCTTGTTGAGGCACTAACTTGCACCCATGCAACCAGTATTATTCATTGACCGCGACGGAACGCTGATTATCGAACCGCAGTCTGACTTTCAAATCGATTCGCTCGAAAAGCTCGAATTTATTCCCAACGTGCTCACAGCACTCCGGAAAATCGCTGAAGAAACATCCTACGAATTGGTGATGGTCACCAATCAGGACGGACTTGGCACGGCTGCTTTTCCCGAAGACACCTTCTGGCCCGCTCACAACAAAATGTTGCGGACGCTCGAAAACGAGGCCATCCAGTTTGCCGCACAGCACATCGACCGTACGTTCCCGGCCGACAACGTACCTACGCGCAAGCCCGGCACCGGCATGCTGACGGGCTACTTCACAGATGCCTACGACCTGCCCAACAGTTACGTCATCGGCGACCGGCTGACCGACGTGAAACTGGCCTTAAATCTGGGCGCGAAAGCCATTCTGTTCATCCCGCCCAACATCAACCCGGAAACGCAGGCGGCTGATACCGAAGGCATGACCGACGAGATGAAACAGGCCATCGCCTTGACGACGAACGACTGGAACGAGATTTATACGTTCCTTCGGCTACCGGCCCGCACGGCTTCAGTTGAGCGGAACACCAACGAAACGAAGATCAAGATCGAACTAAACCTCGATGGTACGGGCAAAGCCGACATGCACACCGGCCTTGGCTTTTTCGATCATATGCTCGATCAGCTGGCCAAACACTCGGGAGCCGATCTGGCCATTCACGTCAACGGCGATCTGCACATCGACGAGCACCATACCATAGAAGACACCGCACTTGCCCTCGGTGAAGCTTACCGGCAGGCACTGGGTAACAAGCGCGGTATAAGCCGCTACGGGTTCCTGCTGCCCATGGACGAAGCCCTGGCGCAGGTGGCCATCGATTTTTCGGGCCGCCCCTGGCTCGTGTGGGACGCTGAATTCAAGCGGGAAAAAATTGGCGAGATGCCTACAGAAATGTTCTTCCACTTCTTCAAATCATTTGCCGATACCGCTCAGGCAAACGTAAACATCAAAGTGGAAGGGGATAATGAACACCACAAGATCGAGGCGATCTTCAAGGCGTTTGCCAAAGCCATCAAAATGGCCGTTAAGCGCGATAGTAAAGCATTGGATAGCCTCCCAAGCACGAAGGGAGTACTTTGATTTCGGATTGGGAATATGGGATTTATTGCTGACGCGTCATCTTACGCAAAAGCAGGCTGACGCGTCAGCAATAAATCCCATATCCGATACCTATTTCACCTTAATATCCCCCCGGATTTCGCCGGCTGGGTAGGCAGCCGTATGCAGGTTTGCGTAGAAGAAGCCATTGGTCATACTATCGATCTGTGTCTGACGCAGCGTACTGGTCGAACCGATAATGGGTGACGTCAGCGAGGCGAATGGAATAGCTACCCCACCCGTACCGTCGGCGTTGGTGATGCGGTGCAAGTGCCCGGCGTTAGGTGTAATACCAGCAAACGTGACGGTATAGCTCAACACCCGCGACGTGCGATCGATACTCCCGGTGAACGTACCCGTAGCCGCTGAAGTAGTCGAAGTCGGCTTTTCGCTGGTTCCATTCAGCGTTGCCGTCAACGCGATTGGCGCCTGAGGAATCGGCGCAGTATTAGTGGCAATTGTGTTTTCATAACAGCCACTCAGGCCCAGCACAGAGCCAATTAGCAGTGCAGCCGTTAATGTAAAGCGTTGTCGCGTCGTAAACATGGTCGTATTGATTTGGTTAATCACGGCTAAATAAGCAGAATTCTGCCGAAAATGTTACAATCCACCCGATTCGTTCTCATTATCGGTCTTCACCAGCCTTCAATTCAGGTCAGGCGCTGACTAGCCGAATTCAGTTCAATTAACAAGAAGGGGCTCTCGAATCCGAGAGCCCCTTCTTGTTAATTGAACTGAATTTCATCAATAGGCTATTTAATATCGCCGCGGATCTCACCAGCCGGGAACGCTGTTGTGTGCAGGTTAGCGTAGTAAAACCCATTAAACAGGCTGTCGACCCGGCGGTCTGTAGCTAGCGTGGCCGTGCCGATGATCGGCGATACCAGACTGGCGAACGGAATCTCAACCCCACCCGTACCATTAGCTGCGGTTACGCGGTGCAGGTGACCGGCCGTTGGTGTCAGGCCTGAGTAGGTAACGGTATAGCTCAGCACCCGCGTGGCCGGGTCAATAACTCCAGCGAACGTACCTGCGGCGGCCGACGTGTTCGACGTTGGCTTTTCGCTGGTCCCGTTAATCGTTGCGTTCAACCTGACCGGTCCGCTCACCCGAAGATTTCCCCGAATTTCGCCACCCGGATAGGCCGTGGTGTGCAGGTTGGCATAATAAAAGCCGTTGATCAGACTATCGACTTTCCCGACCGTACTGATGGTGGTTGTTCCGATGATCGGCGAGGCTAAGCTGGCAAACGGAACATCAACGCCACCCGTACCATTGGCCGCCGTAACCCGGTGCAGGTGACCGGCCGTTGGCGTGAGACCCGAATAAGTCAGAGTATAACTCAGCACCCGTGAGGCCCGGTCGAGTTTTCCGACAAACGTACCTGTAGCCGCTGATGTGGCCGAGGTTGGTTTTTCGCCAGCGCCCGATAAGGTAGATACTAATTGAATTGGCGGATCTGGCGTAACAACCACGGTATTGTTGTCTGTATTCTTACAGGCAATGGATAGAATGGCTAGCGCAGAGAAAGCAACGAGCTTGGCAAACGGAGAATTCAGGATCATAATGTACGTGAGAGTATGTTTATCAGAACAAGAACATAAGTGTGTACGTAGTAATCCGAATAAAGGATGCTTCGTCAGGCTACTTTCCTACTAATTATTTTTACTCAGTTGTTAATGAGGTTAGTTCATAAAAAATGGCGACCTCATCTCTGAGGTCGCCATAATATACAGTATCAGCGTTCTGCCCGATTACTGCCTGGTTACATTGCCACGAATTGCACCATTTGGATAATTATTTGTATGAATATTGGCGTAATAGAAGCCATTTTTCATACTATCGACCTTCGCCTGTGTCAACGTCGATGACGTACCGATGATGGGTGAAGTCAGACTGGGAAAGAAAATCTCGGGCGAACCAACTCCATTCACACCAGCAGCGTCACCGGTTGCTACCCGATGCAAGTGTCCCATCGTTACTGTCGACGACGTTGGAAACCCGGAATACGTAACGGTATAGCTCAGGACCCGACTGGCCTCATCCAGGTTACCAACGAACGTACCTGTGGCTGGCGAAGTGGTTGAGGTTGGTTTTTCATTTATCCCATTCAGCGTCGCTGTAAAACGGGTTGTAGTTGGTGTTGTCACTACAGGATCGTCTTTTTTGCACGATGTGAAGGTGAGTCCTAATGCAAGCAAGGCCGACATGGACAGGAGAGCTGTCTTGTTTTTCATACGTCAATATGAGTTAGTTGGACAATAAATTATCTGTTCCACAGATTAACTGCGGTAACCAATCACTTGTTCAACGGCCTTTACCCAAGATATGGTGTTAAAAAAAAGTTGAATTTGAGCCAACGGGCCCCGTAGATCGGCCAAGAAAGCCACTTGTACAGACTAGCGGCGAGAATATTTCCAAGACGAACCAGAATCCCCTAATTTTGGCGCATCAATTGGAATGAATGCCGGCAACTCGTTGGTTATTCTGTTATATCCCCTTATTCAGTAATCGTTATCCCTTTTTATTATGGCTTTTGACTTAGATATGATTCAGCACGTGTACGCTCAACTGGGCGAACGTGTCGAAGCAGCCCGGCAGGCTGTCGGCAAACCACTGACGTTGTCGGAGAAGATTTTATACACGCACCTGTCGTCAGGTCCGGCAACCGAAGCTTTTGAGCGGGGGAAAGCCTACGTTGACTTCGCCCCTGACCGCGTTGCCATGCAGGATGCCACCGCACAGATGGCCCTGTTGCAGTTCATGCAGGCTGGCCGGCCACAGGTTGCCGTTCCATCAACGGTACACTGCGATCACCTGATTCAGGCCGAAGTAGGTGCTACCGCTGACTTAGCCACTGCCAACAGTAAAAACAAAGAGGTATACGATTTCCTGTCGTCGATTTCCAACAAATACGGCATCGGTTTCTGGAAGCCGGGGGCGGGTATCATTCATCAGGTGGTGATCGAGAACTACGCGTTTCCCGGTGGCATGATGATCGGTACCGATTCGCACACACCAAATGCAGGTGGTCTGGGCATGATCGCCATTGGTGTGGGTGGCGCTGACGCCTGCGACGTGATGGCGGGTCTTGCCTGGGAGTTGAAAATGCCGAAACTGATCGGTGTTAAACTGACGGGTAAACTGTCGGGCTGGGCATCGGCCAAAGACGTTATCCTTCGTGTGGCAGGTATCCTGACCGTAAAGGGCGGAACGGGTTGCATCGTTGAATATTTTGGCGATGGCGCCGAGAGCCTGTCGGCAACCGGTAAAGGCACGATCTGCAACATGGGTGCTGAAATTGGCGCAACAACGTCAATTTTCACGTATGATGAGAAAATGGCCGATTACCTCCGTGCTACCAGCCGCGCCGACATTGCCGACGCTGCCGACGCCGTGAAGCAACACCTGCGGGCCGATGATGAAGTTTACGCTGATCCGGCTTCATACTACGATCAACTGATCGAAATCGACCTGAACACGCTGGAGCCACACATCAACGGCCCGTTCACGCCAGACCTCGCCTGGCCCCTGTCGAATTTCGCCAAAGCGGTAAAAGAAAACAACTGGCCCGAGAAGCTGGATGTGGGCCTGATTGGCTCATGCACCAACTCAAGCTACGAAGACATGACCCGCGCCGCATCCATTGCGGCTCAGGCGGCAACAAAAAACCTGAAAGCGAAATCGGAATATACCGTTACGCCCGGCTCTGAACTGGTTCGGTTCACGGCTCAGCGCGACGGCCTGCTGACTACGTTTGAAAGTATCGGCGGTGTAGTGTTGGCCAATGCCTGTGGTCCCTGCATCGGGCAGTGGGCCCGTCATATGGACGATCCTACCCGTAAGAACTCGATCATCACGTCGTTTAACCGGAACTTCGCCAAGCGGAACGACGGCAACGCCAGCACACACGCATTCGTGGCCTCGCCCGAAATCGTGACGGCAATGGCCATTGCCGGTGATATCACGTTCAACCCAATGACCGACACGCTGACCAACGAAGCTGGTGAGCAGGTTATGCTCGACGAGCCACAAGGCATTGAGCAGCCAGTGAATGGCTATGCCGTTGATGACGCGGGCTATCAGGCCCCGGCCGAAGATGGTTCAACGGTTCAGATCGCCGTATCGCCAACCTCTGATCGGCTACAACTGCTGGAGTCGTTCCCGGTTTGGGAAGGCACCGACCTGAGCGGCCTGAAACTGCTGATCAAAGCGAAAGGTAAGTGTACGACCGACCACATTTCGATGGCTGGTCCATGGCTGAAATTCCGTGGTCACCTCGACAATATCTCGAACAACATGCTGATCGGCGCGGTGAACTTCTACACGGAGAAAACCAACGCCGTTAAAAACCAGCTAACGGGCGAATATGGCGAAGTACCGGCCGTACAACGTGCCTACAAAGCAGCCGGTATCGGTTCGGTAGTGGTTGGCGACGAGAACTACGGAGAGGGTTCATCACGGGAGCACGCGGCCATGGAGCCTCGCTTCCTGGGTGTTCGGGCCATTCTGGTCCGGTCGTTCGCCCGTATTCACGAAACTAACCTGAAAAAGCAGGGTATGCTGGCCTTAACGTTCGCCAACCCCGCCGACTACGACAAAGTTCAGGAAGACGACACTATCGACATCAAAGGCCTGACCACGTTTGCCCCCGGTCAGCAATTGACGGTTGTGCTTCATCACGCCGACGGGTCTACGGATGAGTTCCCGGTGAATCATACCTACAATCAGGGCCAGATCGAGTGGTTCAAAGCGGGTTCAGCACTTAACCTGATCAAAATGCAGGTTCAGGCGTAAGGCCTGAGTGCTGATTCAGTATAAATAAAAAACGCCCCCGGTGGTCATTGACTATCGGGGGCGTTTTTTTATTCAGGAACGTACCTACCACAACATCACTTCACAACCATTCCCAGGCACTCTGGTACGCATTCAGTTGCTCTGCATAGGTAACGAAATCGGCGTAGAACGGATTACTCGCCAGCGTACCACTGTCGCCGATGACGACGAGCTTCTTCCGGGCTCGGGTCATGGCAACGTTCATCCGACGGATATCTGCCAGAAACCCAATCTCGGCCCGGTCGTTACTGCGGGTCATGGAGATGTAGACAATATCACGTTCCTGTCCCTGAAAGCTGTCGATGGTATTGACCGAGATAGCGTGCCGGTATGGTTGCAGATCGGGCGCATGACTAAGTAACTCATTCAGTACCACCAGCTGTTGCTTGTAGGGTGAGATAATGGCGATGCTCGGAAAAGTGGCTGGCTGATAGAATTGGCTTAACTGGGCAACTACTTGTGTTAAGTGCTTGATCAGCAAGGCCGCCTCTTCCGGGTTTGTTGAACTGGTACCTTCCAGCTTTTCGTCAAATCCACACCCCGCCGTATCAACAAACTGTAAGGCACTGTCGCCCTGAAACAGGTCATGACTTGCCACCGATGCGTGCGCCCGTAACTGATTACCATAGAACACCCGACTCGAGTAGCCCATAATCTGTTCGTGCATTCGGTACTGCTCATCCAGCAACGTAACGGCTTCAGGATGCAGCACAACGCATTTTTCGAGCAGGGTATTGCTTAATCCATTGCGGGCGGCTTCAGCCGATTTGATAGTCGGCGACAGCTGATTATGGTCGCCCGCCAGGATCACTCTCTGAGCCTTTAGGATGGGTATCCAGCAGGCTGGTTCAAGGGCTTGTCCGGCTTCGTCGATAACGACCGTATGGAAGCTCAGGTTACGAATGGTGTACTGATTGGCTCCCACCAGCGTGGCCGTAATTACCTGCGACTTGCCCACCACATCGTCAATGATATACTGCTCAGTGGTAGCCACGTCTTTCATGATCCGGTGCGCTTCATCGAAGAGCGCCTTCCGTTGCTCACGTTCCGCTTTACCAAAGCTTCGCTTGTATTTATGCGCCATATTCTTGAATTCCCCCGCCTGCTTCTTCAGCTTTTTAGCTTCCTTCATCTGGCTATGTTCAGCCATCTTACTATCCAGCGTCAGGGCAGTTAGTCGATCAGAAACCCGGCTTGGGTTGCCAATCCGAAGTACGTTCAGGCCCTCGTCGTGAAGCTTTTCGCTAAGCAAATCAACAGCCGCATTGCTGGGTGCCACTACCAGAATCTGCTTGTGCTCAAGACCGATCATCGATTTGATCAACTGCACCAGCGTAGTTGTCTTGCCCGTACCCGGCGGGCCGTGTACGATAGCTAGCTCATTAGCAGACAAACCAGAACAAACAGCACGCTGTTGACTCTCATTCAAACGCGGAATGGATACGGTCAAACTATGCGGGTGGAACGTAGCGTCTGCCTCGCCAATCAGGATGTTTATCAGGCGATTCGTACCGGCTTCAGCGAGGGTATTGGCCTGTTTGAGAGCGTTTTGCATCTCATCGTAGCTGGAATCATCGAACAGCATTTCGATACCCAGCTTCCCGTTGCGCGACCACTCGGGCAATTCATCCGTCAGTAGCGTTATCTTCAACCGGTTGCCATTCTGGTATGAAATGGTTCCCTCTACCCGGTCAACCTTAGGATCGTGATTGCTGAATAGAATGGCCGGAACCCCCGCCCGAAGCTGATGGGTCAGGTCTTGATGCGTAGTTCGCTCAACCTCAACACTCAGGTAGTCTGCATGCCCCAGTTCTGTGCCACGAATTGCGATTGGGTACCAGGTCAGGCCGTTGGCCCTGCGTTCGGCCACACTCGTCGATTGGGTCAGTTGCTGGTATTGGTAGCGGTCTTCTTCCCGTTCCAGCTTAAGTAACTCCTGTAGCTTTTTAAAGTAATCCATCCACGAAGGTAATTCATCCGGAAATGCGCTCCTGCCCCTCAGACTGGCATATGGCTGCCTTATCCAGCCAACTCCTTACCGAATTCAGACCGTTGGTGTAAAAGTGCCCACGGCCAGTTAGCCTCCTGATTACCTTTTGCCAAGCCAGCTATTTTTGAGCCATTGGCGACTGATTATCATTCCTTTTAAACAGCTACCAGCATGTTTTCCAGAAAGTCAACCAGCCGTAAACCCAAAAAGTCAATTCTCAGAGAATGGGGCGACTCGCTACTCTTTGCCGTAATAGCCGCAACGATCATCCGTTTTCTGACGTTTCAAGCCTTTGCCATTCCAACACCATCCATGGAAGGCACCCTGATGGTTGGTGACTATCTGTTTGTCAGCAAGCTTCATTACGGGGCACAAACGCCCAAAACACCACTTCAGGTACCACTCACGCATCAGAAAATCTGGGGCACTACTATTCCGTCATACAGCACGGCCATTCAACTCCCCACGTTCCGGCTTCCCGGATTTTCGCCGGTGAAAAACAACGATGTGGTGGTCTTCAATTATCCACCACGAAAAGCGGGCGAACCCGATTATCCGTCGGATCTTAAAACCAACTTTATCAAACGGTGCATTGGTATTCCGGGCGATGTCGTGGCGATTCGGTACGGAAACGTGTTTGTCAACAACAAACCCGTTCCCGTACCGCCAAACGCGCAATCCAGCTATTTTATCCAGACTACGGAGGCGCTCGATGATCGATTTTTCAGGCAATACGGCATTGTCAATGATTTTGTGTCGTCTGAAGGTCCTTTCATAAACTGGCAACCACTTGAAGCCACGCCTGACCCAACAAAAGCGCCAGTGCTGGTTGGTTATCGGGTATTAACCACAGAATCGACGATCGAAAAAATCAGGCAATTAACCTGGGTAAAGGGTATTGAGCCCATGCTGGAACAACCTGGCAAGAAGCAGGAAGGCATTTATGGCGGATCAGCATACAATTGGAATCTGGACAATTTTGGCCCACTCAAGGTTCCTAAAACCGGGATGACCGTTCCCATAAATAAACAGACCATTGCCGTTTATGGTCCTGTCATTCAGCGCTACGAAGACAACGCTCAGGTTGTGATCACACCAACAGCGGTTTCTATCAATGGAAAGGCAATGGCTACCTACACATTCAAACAGAACTACTATTTCATGATGGGCGACAATCGGCACAATTCGGAAGATTCCCGATTTTGGGGGTTTGTCCCCGAAGATCATGTGGTAGGCAAGGCCACCTTTGTCTGGATGTCGGTCGACCCCGTTCCTGCCAACGGGTGGCAAAAAATCCGCTGGAGTCATTTATTTAGTTTGGTCAACTGATTGGCGTAGGTACGTTTCCACACAAAAAAGGGCTCAGGTACGTACCTGAGCCCTTTTTTGTGTGGAAACCCTCGGTTCAAATATCTGAATAATTGGTTGGGTGCAGCAGATAGATATCGGCGCGGAGGAAGTTATGCGCGTATTCGGGTAGCGCGTTCAGGGTTTTCCAAGCGGGATCGGCGCTGAATGCTTTCCAGTGGGCATCGCGCTCGGTTTTATTCTCGAACGAGGTCATGTACATCATGCTGGGCAGTTTGGCTCCCGCTTTCACCTGTCCACAAAACACGGTGTTGAACCCAAGCCGGCTGAAAATATCCAGTTCGCCATTATTGAACTGGCTGATCTTGTTCTCGTGCAGTTTCTCAGTAGCCGCTTCGTAGAGCCGAAGTTCGTAAATGCGCTGGGCGGCAACGCCCGTCAGCTTTGGCTGAACCAGTTTGGGCATACCGGCAAAGGCCTCCATCAGTACTGATTCAAACTTCTTGAACGTCGGTTTATTGAATTCCGCGTTCACATAATCCTGCCCGGCCAATGCGTACTCTTTGTCTTTCGCCAGCTTGTCAGACAGCCCCGTAAACTGGTCGATCGACTTGAAGGGGATGAGCACGTATACCAGCGAATCGGCCTCGGCACCCGGCTTGAACACGCCCACTTTTTCGATACCGGCGCGGTGCAGCGCTGGCAGGTACGCCTGTTTCAGGTACGTTTCCAGCCGCTCTTTCTGACTGTTATCGGCCAGGTGGTACACTTTCAACTGGTAATATTCCCGCTTTGGCGCAAAGCCAACGGCCAGATTTGAAATAAAAAGTAAGGCCAGAAATAGGCTTGAAAACGCTGATGTACTGATTTTAGAAGGTCGTTGCATGTCAAATGTTGAAGTAGTATTAACCGAAACAGGAAAGAAAGAAACAACCGCAATCTTACCCTGCCCTCTGGAAATTAACGGCTAAACTTTTGCGCTGTCCGGCCCTACTATTCAAACTGATCAGAGGCCGTACGCTGGAACCAGGCAGCCAACCTCACATTGAGTAGGACTAAAAACGAGCACTTCGTTATATTTGACTGAAAATAACGCTAGTATAATCTTGATGGATCCTTCCTGGCTATCCCTCCACTTTACACAATGAAAAGACTACCTGGATTACTGCTGGGCCTACTTTTATTACTCAACACGAGCCAGGCCCAAACCTTGTCAGTTTCTGGTCTGGTGACCAACCCATTAACCCTGAATGCCGATGCGCTGAAGGGAATGCCACACACTGAGGTATCTGGTAAAGAGCATGATGGGAAAGAGCATCGCTATTCGGGCGTTGCACTAATTGACCTGCTGAAGCAGGCTGGCACCACAACGGGTAGTGAACTGCGGGGCAAAAACTTGGCAAAATACGTGGTTGTCAAAGCCACTGACGGCTACGAAGCGGTTTTTGCCCTTCCCGAACTTGACCCTGAATTTGCAACCCGCTCCATCATTCTAGCCGATGCCGCAGATGGTATCGCCCTGCCCCCTGCGACCGGACCGTACCGGATTGTGGTGCCTGATGAGAAAAAACAGGCGCGGTGGGTTCGGCAGGTGAAGTCAATCGAGGTACGTACGGCCAATTAGATTCCCGTATTGATGAAGAAATTACTTGTTCTGCTCCTGGCCTGGTCGTCAGCGATACAGGCGCAATCGCTGCGTGTGGCCGTTTCCGCCAATGCACAGTTTGTGATGGAGTCGCTGGGGGTGGCGTTCCGGAAACAAACCGGCATCAAGATCGAATCGATTGTCAACTCGTCGGGTAAGCTAACCACGCAGATTCAGCAGGGCGCGCCCTACGATGTCTTTCTGTCGGCCGACCTGGATTACCCCCGCACGCTGCACAACCAGCAGTTGACC
The DNA here is from genome assembly GCF_017353175.1 of Fibrella forsythiae. GTDB lineage: Bacteria > Bacteroidota > Bacteroidia > Cytophagales > Spirosomataceae > Fibrella > Fibrella forsythiae. Next base: position 655,717 of record NZ_JAFMYW010000001.1, read on the forward strand.
ACGGCTGCGCCAGTCATTTACGCCTATGGTTCGCTGGTGCTCTGGACGCTGGGTACGTTACCCCTATCGGCCGATTTGAAAATACTCCGTAATCCGGCGGTGCGGCACATTGCCCTTGCCAATCCGGAAACAGCTCCGTATGGCGAAGCGGCAGTTTCTCTCCTGAAATACCACAAACTGCTGGTGCCCGTTCAGTCTCGAATTGTGTACGGAGAAAGCATTTCGCAGGTAAACCAGTATGTTTTGTCTGGGGCAGCCGAAGTAGGTATTACGGCGAAATCGGTTGTGCTTGACCCCGCTTTACAGCACCGCGGCCACTGGGTTGACCTGCCGCCGCCAGGCTATTCGCCCATTGCGCAGGGTGTGGTGGTGTTGAAGCGCACCTCTCAACCCAAAGCGGCTGCACAATTCGTACAGTTTTTACAGTCAGCGGCGGCACGTCGTATCTTGCAACAATTTGGTTACCGAACTTCCGCTTCCTGATTCATTTTTTCTATGCCCATCGATTGGGAACCCATCTGGCTTACGCTTCGCCTGGCCAGTGTCACTACCTTGCTGTTACTGATCATTGGCGTGCCGCTGGCTGGCTGGCTGGCGCTGAGCAACTTTCGGCTCAAGCCACTGGTCGAATCGTTGATCAGCCTGCCGCTTGTCTTGCCTCCCTCGGTGGTGGGGTTTTACCTGCTTCTTGCATTCAGCCCGACGAGTGCGTTCGGTGGCTGGTTACTGCGAACACTCGATCTGCAACTGGTTTTTTCATTTAGCGGATTGGTCGTGGCATCGTTGCTATACAGCCTGCCGTTCATGGTTCATCCCATTCAGGCAGGGCTTGAAAACCTGCCCGTCTCGTGGCGCGAGGCCTCCTACACACTGGGAAAATCGCCCACTCAGACACTCTGGCGCGTGCTGCTGCCCAATTGCAAACCTGCCCTGCTCACTGGTATCATACTGACTTTCGCGCACACTATCGGCGAATTTGGGCTGGTTCTGATGATTGGAGGCAACCTGCCCGGACAGACGCGGGTGGCCTCCATTGCCATTTACAACGAAGTGGAATTGCTCCATTTCGAGACCGCACACGCCTATGCCGCCCTTCTACTTGGACTGTCACTGGCGATTCTGTTGCTCGTGTATAGTTTCAATAAACGGGTAACGACGGTATGATTGACCTAACCGTTACGTTTCCGCGCCTGTTCACGGAAGGACCAGGCAATTTGCAACTGGCCGTATCGCTCACCAGCGGCAGCTTAACGGCCGTTGTGGGTCCGTCTGGTTCCGGAAAGACAACTATTCTGCGCGTATTGGCCGGGCTGGAAACACCCTCGCAGGGCCGTATCGTGGTAGACGACCAGGTATGGCTCGATCACGAACAACGGATCAACCTGCCCCCTCAACAGCGTTCGATTGGCTACGTTTTTCAGGATACAGCACTGTTTCCGAATCTGACCGTTCGCGAGAACATCGCCTATGCAACCACACGCGGGCAACGTACCCAAGTTGACGAACTGCTGGAGTCTGCCGGACTGGCCTCCTTCGCCTCAATCAGGCCAGCCCAACTTTCGGGCGGACAGCGCCAACGCGTAGCATTAGCACGTGCACTGGTGCGTCGGCCAAAGTTGTTGTTACTTGATGAGCCGTTCTCGGCGCTGGATGATGACGCTACCGATCAGCTGCGGCAATTACTGCGCTCGTTACACCGCACCTGGGGCACAACAACGATACTTGTAAGCCATCATAAAGCCGATGTGCAGGCACTGGCCGATCGGGTCATTCAACTATCGCAGGGCCGCATTCTGACCGATCAGAGCCAGCTGAATCAGGCCACATTAACCACGCCCTCGCAAGTGATCCGGCAAATCTGGTTTGATCAGGCGCAACAGCAGTGGGTGATCGACACCGATACCATCCAGTTGCGATCAGTCAATGCAGACTGGAGCCTGCTGCAGGCGGGCATGACGGTTGATCTTACCTGGTACGGATGAGTGCGGGGCGATGCATCCCGTTTTACTGTCTTTCCCGAGCCTGGGGAGAGCTTTTCGTCTACTAAACTTTGGGGCTATGGCGTTACCTTTGTCAGGTGACTCGTCTCTTATTATCATGTTTGATTTAGCCGCCGTTCTTCGGCCACATATTGCCTCATTAACGCCTTACTCGTCGGCCCGCGACGAATACACGGGAACGGAAGGCGTATTCCTGGATGCCAACGAAAATGCCCTTGGGTCAACTACCCATACCGGGCATTATAATCGCTACCCCGACCCGCATCAGACGGCTATTAAGGCCCGTCTGGCCCCATTGAAAGGCGTACAACCAACTCAATTGTTTCTGGGCAACGGTTCCGACGAGCCGATCGATCTGCTGGTACGGGCCACTTGCCGGCCGGGGATCGATAACGTGCTGCTGCTTCCGCCTACCTACGGCATGTACGAAGTGTCGGCGCGGCTGAATGACGTGCTGGTGAAAAAGGTGCCGCTCACCACCGAGTATCAACTGGATTTACCCGCTGTTCTGGCTGCTATCGATGCTGAAACGAAGATCATCTGGATTTGCTCGCCCAATAATCCGTCGGGCAATCTGATTGATCCGGCGGCCATCAGCGCCGTACTTGACGCGGCAAAAACAGCACTGGTGGTGGTTGATGAAGCCTATATCGACTTTGCCGGGCCAGACTACGCCTCGTGGACAACGTACCTGGAAACGTACCCGAATCTGGTAATTCTGCAAACCTTCTCGAAAGCATGGGGGCTGGCGGCCTTGCGGCTGGGCATGTGCTTTGCCTCTGCGGAACTGATCCGCATCATGAACGTGATCAAACCGCCCTACAATATATCGGCCCCTTCGCAGGCGCTGGCACTTGACGCCCTCGACAACGTGGCCGAAAAAGAGCGGATGGTGATGCAAACCGTAACAGAACGTAACCGGCTGGCCCATCAGCTGGGTACGTTGCCAAACGTGCAGCATATTTTCCCGTCTGACGCCAACTTCCTGCTCGTCCGCTTCGACGAAGCCCATGCCGTTTTCGAGCAACTCATTGACAGTAAAGTCATTGTTCGCGACCGATCGAGCGTGACGCGTTGTGAAGACTGTCTGCGGATTACCGTTGGCACCGAGGCCGAAAACGCCCGGTTACTGGCGGTTCTGCACGCTATTGCCGTACCCATTTAGTTCAATCCCTATAAGCTGGCAGTTCGGCTTATAGGGGTGCTTTTCTATACCAAACGTCTTCCGTATCTTCTTTATGCGCCGTATCCTTTTACTTATCGCTCTGCTCACAGCCTGTCTGGCTACACCCAGACAGGCACTTGCACAGTACAATAACTGGGCCTTTGGTTTCCGCATTGGCGAGCCTGCAGGCGTCAACATCAGAAAATATTTTGGCGAAAATCACGCTTTTGACCTCAACGTAGGTACGTATGGTGGCCTCTATGGCAACACCCGTGCCTACCGGAGTGGCTATTATAAAACAGTTGGTCTGAGTATTCAGGGACATTACCTCTGGCACGACCGTGTGCTGGGCAACGATAACTTTCGGGGGTATTACGGCTTTGGTGGTCAGATCAATAGCCGCCGGTATTACCCGGATCGGTTTGCGGCAACCAATGACTACGAAAGCGCTATTGCCCTGGGTGGGTCAGCGGTTGCGGGCCTCGAATATTTCGTACCCAACAAGCAGTACTCCATTTTCGCCGAATTAGGGCTTTACGCCGAAGTGGTGCCAGCTCCCCTGTTTTTGAGTGTCAGTTCGGGAGTTGGAGTACGGTTTAATCTTTGAAAAAATGTCAGGAAATGCGTGTCAAGTCTCAGAGTTCATGTGTCAAACGCACCACAGCTTTTGACACATGAACTCTGAGACTTGACACTAAAGAAATCCATGTTCAACGTATATAGTGCCTCTGCCGGGTCAGGAAAAACGTACACCCTGACCAAAGCCTACCTCACATTAGCCCTTGGGGAAGGCCGAATGGTGAAGGAAACTGACACGTTCAAAGGCACTTACTTCCGGAATATTCTGGCCATCACGTTTACCAATGCGGCGGCCAATGAGATGAAGGAACGGATTCTACGCGAAGTTTCGGGCATTGCGCAGAATAACCCGGATTCAAACCGCTTCCTGACCGAACTGACGGTTGAATTGACCGGTAAAACGGCAGATCATCCCGATTTTTCCGCGTTGACTGAGGTCATTCGCGGACGTTGTCGGCGGCTTTTCCAGTCAATTCTGCACCGCTATTCCGATTTCTCCGTTACCACCATCGACTCCTTCACGCAACGGCTCGTGATGGCGTTTACCGATGAACTGGGCCTCCCCTATTCGTTTGAGGTGGAAATGGATACTGACCGCGTGCTGGAAGTGGCCGTCGATAACCTGATCGAACGGGTTGGCACCGACGAAATGGCCGATATCACGACGATCCTCCACCAGATTTTTGAAGAAACGGCCCGCGAAGGAAAAAGCTGGAACCAGATTGCCGAAGCCCTGCGCGAGTTTGGTAACGTACTCACGTCCGATCAGCATTACGAAGCCGTTGGCCGCATTGCCGACCTCACACCCGGCCAGATCAGGACGATCAGAAAGCAACTGCTTACGTTCAGTGCCGATGTGGCCGACCGCATTCAGGACCATGGTAAAACCGCCTGGGGGCTGATTGCCGGAGCAGGATTAAGTGCATCTGATTTCAAACTGGGAGAAAAAGGCATTGGCGGTTTCTTCCGGGCCATAGCCGAAGGAGACACGCAGAAAGCTGCCAATGCAACGGCTACGAAGGCCGTTACCGACGGTGAGTGGTGTACGAAAACAACCACGGCCAGTACCCGTGCGGCCATCGATTCCATTGCCAATGCCCTCTGCGATTGTTTCTACGCCATCCGGGAAGAGCGCGAAGCCAACGAAAAACTGCTAACCCTTTACAAAGCCATTGACCCGCATTTGCAGAAAATGGCCTTACTGAAACAGATTCGCGACGAGTTTGTCGACCTGCTCCGGAAAGACAACCGCGTGCATATTTCGGAATTTAACAAGCGCATCAAGGCCATCGTAGAGACCGAACCCGTACCCTTTCTGTTCGAGCGGCTGGGCAGTAAATACAACCATATTCTGATCGATGAATTTCAGGATACGTCGCAGCTTCAGTTTGCCAACCTGATGCCGCTGATTGAAAACGCACTGGGCAGCGGGCATTTCAACCTGGCTGTGGGCGACGGTAAGCAGGCAATTTACCGGTTCCGGGGCGGCGATATGGATCAGATTGTGGCCCTGCACCGGGGGAACCTCCACAACTTACAGCGCCTCCACGGCCAACATACCTGGACCGCCGAACGCATCGACGCCCTTAACGGCCAGATCATTCCCCAGACGCTCGGCATCAACTGGCGGTCGGCCCGGCCCATTGTCAAATTCAATAACGACTTCTTCGATTTCGTTGCCCGTAAATATGCGCACATGAATCAGCGCATCGACGAGGTGTATGATGAGTTGAAATTATTTTGTCAGGAACCATCCCTGAAAGCGCCGGATAAGGCCCATATCCAGCTCGACTTTATCAATGCCGACGATCTTGGCTCCGACAGTAAGGTGGCCACCGAAATGGTGAAACTGACCATTGAGCACATCCGGCAGGCACAGGCCGATGGTTATTCATTTGGCGACATGGCCGTACTTACCCGCAGTCGGAAAAGCGCCCAGCTTGTTGCCAATGAGTTGAACCGGTTGGGTATTCCCCTCTCGTCGGCAGATTCTCTTTCGCTGCAGTTCTCCGAACCCGTTCGCCTGCTGATTGCGCTGCTGACGATGATCAGCCGCCCCGGCCAGCCGCAGGTGCGTTATGAAATGCTGTATCTCTACCACAGCGTCGTACACAACCGTGTACCCGACGATGAGCAAACGGAGCGGCTTCGGGACGTGGCCAGTGCTCCTGACGAATCGCCTATTTACGACTACCTTGCCAAAGACGGCTATGACCTGAAGCCGGCCGGATTGGCGCAGTTGAATGTGTATGAACTGGCCGAAAAGCTGGCGCACTGTTTCCACCTGTTCGACCGGCCGCACGATCAGCCATTTCTGTTCCGTTTCCTGGACGAAATACTGACCTTCGCCGGCCGCGAAAGTGGTCACCTGGCCGATTTCCTGACGCACTGGGAAACGGCAAGACTGAAAGTCTCCGTCAGTGAGGGACTTACCACCGACGCGGTGACGATTCAGACGATCCACAAAGCAAAAGGACTGGAGTATCCCGTCGTTATTATTCCCTTCGCCGACTGGACGGTTGACCCCAATCCGCGCGATACGATCTGGGTTGACCTCGCCAGTGTCGATACGGCTCCGCTGGCCGTAACCATGCCCGACGGTAGCCTGAGTCGCCTGATGAACGCACAGGTAACGCTGACACAACAACTTGATGCTACACCCGATGAGGTCCGCGAACAGTATGCCAACGAGAAAAGTCGCACGTTCATCGAAAACATGAACCTGCTCTACGTGGCGTTTACCCGGCCAACCGATCGCCTGTATATCATCGCTGAACGGAAAGAATTTGGCAACGTACGTGGGCAGGCAACGGCGGCCTACTGGCTTCACAGTTTTCTGCGCGACAGTGAGATAGCCCAGGAAGCGGGTTGCTGTTGGGAAGAAGGTCGCCGCCAGTACACGCTCATCAATGGTGTTGGGCCACGGAGCACCAGCGTCCAATCGCAAAGCGAGACCGATACTGAACGGGGGTCGATCGATCTGCAACTGATCCGAAGCGGCTCACGTGGTCAGAATATGCAATTACGCAGAATGGCCGAACGCGTTTTCGATACGCGCACGTTTGAACAGAACCGCGAACGCGACCGTAAACTGTGTGCGGCCCTGAGCCTGATCAAAGGAATTGATTGCATCGACAAAACGCTGGGCAGGCTCGTTCGGGAAGGCGTGATTCGTTCTGTTGAGGTGGCAGATCTTCACGAGGGTCTGTTGGCCATTGTCAACCACGTAGCTCTTACCGATGTGTTTGGCTACGATCGGCGCATCGACACAGACCGCAGTATCCTTACCCGCAACCAGGCGAAGGGCGCTCCGCATCGGGTCGTTCACCTGCCAAACGGCGGCGTTATTCTGGTGCAATACGAAAGCATTGGCGAGCAAACCGAATCATACCTGCCTACCTTTATCGACTTATACAAAGAAATGGGTTACTCGACCGTTGAAGGCCGGATTGTCTGGCTCGGGAACGTACCCAGCGTTGATCGTTTATGAAAAAACCGTTTCTGGGTTTATTACTCGCTGTTTCATTAACCGCACAGGGCCAGGTTGATACTGTTTCCCGCACAACTCAACCAGTTCATCAGTCGCCGTACTCGTTAAAAATAGGCCGTGAAGCTGCCCTACTGGGGGCTGGCGTCGTTTCATATGGTGCTGCGTACGTTTTCAACAAAAACCTGGACCCACTCACGGTCATTAGTGTTTCCCAATTAAATAAAGCCACTATTCCGGCCTATGATCGGTCGGCCGCCAATCATTACTCGCCCGATGCTGCTCACCTTAGCGATCTGACCCTGGGCGCCGGTATTGGGCTGACGGGCTTAGTTATTCTGTCGGCAAAAGCCCCGGCTAACGCTACCCCCGGACGTACCCAGATGGTTCCTGGCGAGCCTAAGCAACCCGTTTCCTATTCTTTTTTCAAGAGTGACCTGTTTACTGTTGGCGTGATGTACGTAGAAACGATGTTGCTCACCAACGGCGTAAAAAGTACCGTAAAAAACGCGGTAGAACGTACCCGGCCCTTTGCCTACAACCCGGCAGCGCCCCTCGCCGACAAGCTGGATAAGGATACGCAGCGGTCGTTCTATTCGGGCCACGCCTCCAATGCATTCGCTACGGCGGTATTCGCCGCCGAGATATTTCGGCACTATCACCCTGATTCTAAGGCAAAACCGTGGGTATGGGTTGGCTCTCTGGGGCTGGCTACGGGCACGGCGTATCTGCGGTACGAAGCTGGACAGCACTTCCCCACCGATCTGCTGGCAGGTGCCGCCATCGGCTCATTGGCTGGCTGGGGAATTCCCAGACTTCACGAGACCCGCCGCCATAACGGCCAGCCAGCAGGTCGCGCCAACGTGTCGGTTAACCCCTGGAGTAGCGGTTTTGCCAGCGGCTTATCTATTCGCTGGAGCATTTCGAGTTCCAGCGTTGTTACCGAATAAAGTTACCTTTTTTACAGGATACCCACCTGATGACAAAGATTACCGAACACATTCGCCGGGCTAACGGCAAACCCATTTTTTCGATTGAGGTGATCCCCCCCATCAAGGGCGATAATCTGAAAAATCTGCTCAACAACATTGAACCCCTGATGGAGTTCAACCCACCGTTTATTGACGTTACTTACCACCGCGAAGAGTACATCGAGCAACCCCAGCCCGACGGCACCATTCGGAAGATCGTTACGCGGAAACGGCCTGGTACGGTGGGCATCTGTTCGGCCATCATGCACCGATATAACGTCGATGCCGTGCCGCACGTACTGTGCGGCGGTTTTTCGCGCGACGAAACAGAAGACTTCCTTATCGACCTGAATTACCTGGGTATTGATAACGTGCTGGTATTGCGGGGCGATCCGGCCAAACCGTTCAAGACCTTCAAGGCAAAGGAAAACGGCTATTCATACGCCAGTGAACTGGTGGAGCAGGTAGCTAACATGAATCAGGGTCAGTATCTGCACGAAGAAGATACGGCTATGACACCCACCAACTTCTGCATCGGCGTAGCGGCCTATCCCGAAAAACATTTCGAAGCTGAAAACCACGATATCGACTTCGATTTCCTAAAGCAGAAAATTGCCAAAGGGGCTGATTACATCGTTACCCAAATGTTCTTCGATAATGCCCGCTACTTCGACTTTGTGAAGCGATGTCGTGAACATGACATCAACATTCCCATTATTCCTGGTCTGAAACCGATCAGCACCCGGAAGCAGCTCGACATTCTACCGCGTCTGTTCCACCTCCATATGCCCGACGACCTGGTTAATGCAATTAGTGCCTGCGAGAACGACGCCGAGGCCCGGCAGGTGGGTGTTGAGTGGAGCGTTCAGCAGGGCCGTGAACTGATAGCAGCTGGTGCTCCCGTACTCCATTTCTACACAATGGGTAAGGGCGATAACGTACAGAAAATCGCGAAAGAGTTGTTTTAAATTAACTGTAACAGAATAACTTGTTGCTTTAATTTTATCTCCGTCCCGAACATGTATAAACCACTAAATTTCGCTTTCTGCCTTATTGCCTCGGTTAGTGTCTGTATGGCCCAGACTCCAGAACCATCTAAAGATATGGCCACTGTGGTCTTCTATCGGCCAGCTCAATTTGCGCGGGCAGCGGTCAATTTCACGATTCGTGCCAATGGCACTGAATTGTGTCGTTTGAGTAATAAACGTTACTTCTCCGCTCAACTAAAGCCAGGCAAAGTCGAGTTTACATCGAATGCTGGTGGCTTGAATATTCCAGACAAAGACGGCTTAAGCCTGGATATGGAAGCCAACAAGGTCTATTATATTCAGGGCGATGTGAAGGTTCGATTCATGAGTGATAAACTCGTTCTGACGGAAGTAACTGAGTCTACAGCCAAAAAGAAGCTTCCGGAAATGAAGCCCGATAATTGCAACACGCCGTCAAATTAGACAGGTAGTTCAATACAGGAAGGTCAATGCTGGTTATGCATTGACCTTTTTTATGGCGGTAATACAGTTGATTCACGCTGAAAAGTATCAAGCTGCCCACAACAGTTTGTCAGCCAACAGACGATCAATCTCCGCAATCACTGTTGCCACGCGCGCGGCGTAATCAACGCCAGCAATCACAATATATCTAATGCCTCGCTCAGTTAGTGCCTGCTCAAAGAGAGCGTACATCTCGGCCCTGCGGTGACCCAGATCACGAAGACCATCGGCAACCCAGGGAACATCCGGATTAAGCAGAAAATAGGCATCAAATCTCTCACTGGCCGCTAGTTCGGTCAAGATTGCCGGGTGGGTCACGCCGTATATGGTGGCGTATAATTGCGTCGTAATCAGGTCGGTATCGCAGATCAACACCCGGTTCGCCTTCGGTATTGCCTGTTCTACGGCCGCTGTCTGCGCTACGGCAATTCGAGCATAGTCGTCAGCTGTCAGATCGTTTGACGTGATCAGATCGCGCGCCACTTCAGGTACGTATACGGTCTGGTAATGATGGGCCAGTTGCTGGGCCATCGTAGTTTTACCGACGCTTTCGGGGCCGTACAGGCACACGAGGAGAGGCTGAGCCATTCGAGTTCAGAAGTTGAGTGATGTCTGATTCAGCGATGGTCCGCACATCGGCGGGTTGCATGCCTTCAGCGGTTAATTGCCCGATGGCCCAACGCACCAGCCGGAGCGTAGGAAAGCCAACGGCAGCGGTCATTTTACGCACCTGACGGTTTTTACCCTCCGTCAGTGTCAACGAAATCCATGAGGTAGGAATGGCTGCCCGAAACCGAATCGGCGGAGTACGGGGCGGCAGATTTGGTTCATCGATACGACGGGCCACGGCTGGGTACGTATGGTGCGGCTTTCCGTCGACGGTAATCGTGACTCCTTCTGCCAGTTGCTGCAATGCCTCATCCGTAATGGCCCCGTCGACCTGCACGAAGTAGGTACGTTCATGCGCAAAACGCGGGTCGAGCAGCCGGTGATTAATCGATTTATCGTTCGTCAGTAGTAACAACCCCTCGCTATCAGCATCCAATCGCCCTACCGGGTAAACGTCCCGATCAAACGCAAACGACAGCTCAGCCAGCGTCTGTTTCCCCCCTTCCGGCGAAAACTGCGACAACATGCCGAAGGGTTTATAAATTAGATAATGCATAAGAGATTGTACTATAATAAGGTTTAAACATAGGTTTTCTGGGTTTAAACCTGTTCTATCTCCGCCCATACCGGGCCATGGTCGGAATGGACGGCGGTGGGATGATGACCGGCAGCCAGCAGGCGATCGCGGAGGGGCTCTGCCAGTGAAATATAGTCGATACGCCAACCTTTGTTGTTGGCTCTGGCCCCGGCCCGGTAGCTCCACCAGCTGTATTCGACCAAATCGGGGTTCTTTTCGCGAAAAGCGTCGATAAAGCCACTGGCAAACCACTTTGTCATCCAGGTACGTTCTTCGGGCAGAAAACCCGTCGAATTTTTGTTCCGAACAGGGTCGTGAATATCGATTTCGGTATGGGCAATGTTATAGTCGCCCACCACGATCAGGTTTGGTCGTGACTGCCGCAGGTTCTGCGCGTACTCGAAGAACTCGTCCAGAAACTGCATCTTGAAGCCCTGACGAAGGTCGCCCGACGTGCCTGAGGGGAAATAGCAGTTCAGGATCGTCAGATCGCCGAAATCGGTGCGGAGAACACGGCCCTCGCAATCGTAATGCGCTAGCCCACAACCCAGTACGGCCTTATCAGCAGGTATTTTAGCGAAGGTGGCTACGCCCGAGTAGCCTTTCTTCTCGGCGGCATGCCAGTGGTACGTGTAGCCAAGCTCATCGAGCAGGGTCAGATCAACTACATCGTGGGTGGCTTTCACTTCCTGGAGACAAAGCACATCGACCGGATTCTCACGCAGCCAGTCGATCAGGCCGTTTTTAATGGCCGCCCGAATGCCATTCACGTTATAGGTAACTAAGCGCATGGTGCAAAGAAAAGACTTTTTTTAGCCTCAAATCCGTTGTTACGAAAAGCTTCTCCCCCACTCTATGAAACTTCCGCTTAGCGGCCTTGCGCTTTTTTTGCTTGCTTCCTGTGCGGCTCCGCGCCCGTTGACGGCCGAGCTGAAACCCAACTTACTCAAAGCCAACAACCTGGAGGAGACCCTTAGCCGTCGCGATGAGGTCATGCTGGCTTATTCACTGGTGAGCTACGATGCCAACAATAAAGCGGTGGGTGTAGCGAATGGAGGTTGGGGTGTTCAGGTTATGACCAAAGGAGCTTCCGCCAACTTGAGTCAGGCTGCTACTCCGGTTCGGTTACCGATGCCAAAAAACGGGCGAATCGTCGCCTCAGTGGTGCTAATCGAAGTAGACGATTACAACCAGGCATCGGAATTACTCGGAAAAATTCAAAAGGTAAACACCGTTATCAGTGTGCCCGCCGGTATTCTTTTGGCCGGTGCTGAAGCGCTCACGCCACTCAAGTACGTAGCTGCCGGGCTAGCCGCTGCGGGGATGGGCCTGCAATTCGCCAATCAACTCGACGATGACGACGTACTGGGCCAGAGCAGCGTTGAACTGACCGACGCCTCCGTGAAGAAGTCTGGCAAGCGACGGATGCAGATTTCGGCTCACTTTACGGGGCAGCACCTCCGCGATTCGTTCGACTATGATCTGACGTACGATCTGACTCTAAAAAACGTTAAAATAGAGCCGTCTGGCCAATAAGTCCTATCTTTGTTAGTTCGCAGTCGGCACTATTTATCGGTGTTTGACTGTTCTGAACGTAGCAAATCGTACATGCGTTTACCGGCTTCAAATTCATTGTTTTTGCGGTTATCTCCTTCCTCTTTCGGCACCCCGGCGGTCTGCCGGCTCACTGGTTCAGCCCTGCTGCTGTGGTTCGTCACCGCCTGTAAAACGTCGGCTCCCGTCGTAACGTCAGCTCCTGAGGCTGCTCCAAAACCGGTTGTGCTGTCTATCGGTAGCAATAAAGCCTTTTCCAGCGATGAGTTTTTCGATTCATTTACGAAGAACCAGCTTTCGGCTGACTCATCGCAACGGACCGACATCCGCAGCTATCTGGATCTGTATACGAACCTGAAACTGAAGGTTCTGGCTGCTGAACAGTCAGGTCGCGATACTACTGAGGCCTTCCGGGAAGAGATGGCAACGTACCGGAAGCAGCTGGCGCAGACGTACCTGACCGACAAAACGCTGGTTGAACAACTGGCCACCGAAGCGTATCAACGGATGCAACAGGAAGTACGTGCCTCACATATCCTGATTCCAGTTGCCGAAGAGGCCATTCCCGCCGATACGCTAGCCGCCTATCAACTGGCACTGGCCACCCGTAAACGCCTGCAGGATGGAGAGCCCTTTGCTACTGTAGCGAAACAGGTATCGAAAGATCCGACCGTGTCGAGAAATGGGGGCGACCTGGGCTATTTCTCCGTTTTCCAAACGATTTACCCCTTCGAAAACGCGGCGTATCAACTGCCCGTCGGTAGCTTGTCAGCGCCGGTACGTACCCGGTTTGGCTATCACCTCATTCAGGTGAATGACCGTCGCCCATCGCGTGGGAAAGTACAGGTTGCCCATATTCTGGTTCGCCTGTCGCCATCGGCCGAGCCAGCTGGCGTTGCGGCGGCCAAAGCCCGTATCGACGAGGTTTATGCCAAGTTGAAGGCGGGTGAGTTGTTCGAGACGCTGGCCCGGACTTATTCTGACGATGCGCAAAGCAAAAACGCGGGTGGTAAGCTCCCTCCTTTTGCTACTGGCCAAAACGTTCCGGCCCTGGAAGAAGCCGCGTTTGACCTGACCACGCCCGGTAGTTACAGCCCGCCCATCCGAACCAACTACGGCTGGCATGTGCTCAAGCTCATTGAGCGCAAACCGATCGAAACATTTGCCGAGTTAGCTCCGGCGCTCCGGCAGAAAGTAGCAACTGACAGCCGCTCTGAGGCGATCCGCCAAACCATGCTTCAACGCTTCAGCCGCGACTACAATGTAAAAGAAAACGAAGCTGTGAAGCAGGCCGTCTTGGCCAAAGCTGATTCAAGCCTGATTCAGGGGCGCTGGCGTATGCCGGTCAACCCGGACCCGTCGACTTTGCTGACTGTGAGCGGTGCTGGCGGGTTCAGCCTGAACGTACCAGCGTCAAAATTCTTTACCTACGTCCAGCAAAAGCAACTGCCGCGCACAGAAACGGGTCTTACTGGTCAGGGCATTATACAGCGCATGTATTCGCGATTCGTAGGCGATCAGCTATTCGCCGCTGAAGAGGCAAATCTGGAAAAAAAATACCCGGAGTTTCGAGCGCTACTGGCTGAGGTTCGCGACGGGGTATTGTTGTCGCAGATGATGGAAGAGAAAGTCTGGGAACGATCACTGAGCGATTCGACCGGGCAGAAGCAATATTTTGAGCAAAATAAATCTAAGTATACGTACCCAGCCAGAGCCGTAGCTACCATTATCGAAGCAAACGACGACAAACTACTAGCCGAAACGAAGGTCAGGCTGGCAACGAGTCCGTACGCGTTGAAACGGTCTGCGCCGGATCTTCTGTTTGAAGCAAACCAAACCGCACTTTCGCCTGCCAGACGCGATGCACTGTTTGAGGTACTGGTAACCATGGTAAAGAACCCAGCGTATGTGCTCGATGTAACGGCCTCGCGTGATGCGAACGAGAAAGACAGCACGTCGGCAGGCCGGTTGCGGTCGGTTGTAACGTACCTGACCAGTAACGGAGTTCAACTGGCTCGAATTAACGAGAAAGACTTACAAGGTGCTCGTTCAAACGGCGATGCAGCCCGACGGGTATCATTTACCTACCTGACAACCTCGAAGCAGGATGTAGCCCGCGTTCTGAGCGGTACCGTAACAGACGCTGTAACGATAACGGAGGGCATTTTCGCTAAAGGACAAAACGCCTATGTTGACGAACTTCCCTGGCAGACAGGTTCCAAGTCATTTGCGAAGGGAAACAAGGTGGTGCAGGTCACGATCAGCCGGATTGACCAGCCCCGTCCACGCACGTTCGCGGAGGCGCGTGGTGCCGTGATAAATGATTACCAGGCGTACCTGGAACAGCGGTTTTTAGCTGATCTGCGTCAGAAATATCCCGTTCAGGTGAACGAGGAAGAGTTGAAACGATTATTGAAATGAGTTTACTGGCTTCAGTAAACTTCCTTACCATAGATATGAACAAACTACAAACCGCATCGCTGAGCATACTGGGCGCTACACTGACGTTAGCTCAGGCGTTTAGCACGGGAGGATTCGCCACTCGAACGTCGGCCTTACCACAACCCGTTCAGACAGCTGCCGAACTGGCTATCGCCAGACCAGATACTGTTGGCGAGCCTGAAACCGTTTTGCTGAATAAGATTATCGCCAAGGTTGACAATTATTATGTGCTGAAGTCAGACCTGGAAGAAGCCTTGCAGTCGTATGCTGCCAACGGGCAGCCAGCCCCTCAGAAATGTCAGTTACTGGAAAGCCTGGTTATCAACAAAATGATGCTGGCCAAAGCCGAAATTGACTCCGTTGTGGTTGAAGATAAGCAGATTGATAGCCAGTTGGATAGCCGGATGTCATACATGGTTCAACAATATGGGTCAGAGAAGAACATCATTGAGCAGTTTGGCAAAAGTCTGGAAATGCTGAAAGGTGAAGTGCGCGTTCAGGTACGTGATCAGATGCTTACCCGCAAGATGCAGGAGACGATCACGCAGAAGACCAAAGTCACGCCTCGCGATGTGCTCAAATTTTACAACACCATCCCGAAAGACAGCCTGCCATACATGCCTGCTGAGGTAGAAGTTGGGCAGATTGTTCGGTATGCGGTCGTCACGAAAGCACAGAAAGAAACCTTACGTCAGCGACTCCTTGCGTTGAGAGACAGCGTATTGCATGGGGCCGATTTTGCCGTTCTGGCCAAAGCCAACTCAGAAGACGTGGGTTCGGGCGAGAAAGGAGGCGACCTTGGTTATGCTAAGCGCGGCATGATGGTGGCGCCTTTTGAAGGAGCTGCCCTGAAGTTGAAACCCGGCGAAATGTCGGACATCGTGGAATCTGATTTCGGCTTTCACCTGATCCAACTCATCGAAACCCGTGGTGCAGAGTACCACGCCCGCCACATTCTGCTGCGCCCAGAATACAACCGGCTTGAGGTAACCGAGCCCACGCGCTTCCTCGACAGCCTGCGCAACCTGATTCAGCTGGATAGTCTGAAATTCGAAAAAGCCGCTAAAGATTTTTCAGAAGACAAAGCTACGGCCGATGCCGGCGGTTTATTACGTGACGCTCAGTCGGGTAGCTCACGGATGGCTATGGACGGCACCATGGATTACGCCATGTTCTCCATTCTGGACACGATGACCGTAGGCAAAATCACTCCAGTTTTGCCCTATCGCTCCGACGACGGTAAAACTGGGGTACGGATTTTGTACTACAAAACCAAAATCGCCCCCCACACGGCAGATTACAAGCTCGACTTCGAAAAGCTACAGAACATAGTGCTGCAGAACAAGAAGAATAAAGCAATCGACGAATGGTTCCGCAAATCGGTGGGCGACGTGTACATTACGGTTGATCCCGAGTATACGAGCTGCCGTATTTTTGGTACTACCCAGACAACTGGAGCGCAGGCTAGTAATTAGGAATGATGAATTAAGAATGATGGATTAATTAACTAGCTTAGCCATTCTTGATTCATAATCCTCAATTCATCATTCTCAATTTATAATTCATTATTCCCTAATGCCTTATACATCCGACGTGGAGGCTGCAGAAGCCCTGAAAGACGCTTACAAGAAATTAAGTACCGAAATTGGTAAAGTCATTATTGGTCAGGACGAAACCGTGAGGTTGCTGCTGACAGCCATATTCTGTCAGGGGCATTGTCTGCTGGTAGGCGTACCGGGATTGGCCAAAACCCTGTTGATCCAGACTATTGCCGGTGCACTTGATCTGAATTTCAACCGGATCCAGTTCACACCGGATTTGATGCCTTCCGATATTTTGGGCTCAGAAACGCTGGATCAGGATCGTAATTTCAAGTTCATTAAAGGCCCCATTTTTGCCAATATCATTCTGGCCGATGAAATTAACCGGACGCCACCCAAGACGCAGTCAGCACTGCTGGAGGCGATGCAGGAGTATAAAGTGACGATTGCAGGCCAGAACTACGCCCTGGGCCGTCCGTTTTTTGTACTGGCCACACAAAACCCGATTGAGCAGGAAGGGACTTACCCGCTTCCAGAAGCCCAGCTCGACCGGTTCATGTTCAACATCTACCTGGATTACCCGTCCTATCAATCGGAGGTGGCGATCGTAAAGAGTACGACCAACGACCAGCGGTATCAGGTGCAACAAGTGATCACTGGTGAGCAAATCTCTGAATTCCAGCACCTTGTCCGTCGGGTACCGGTAGCCGACAATGTGGTCGAGTATGCCGTTAAACTGGTACACAAAACCCGCCCAAATACTGAAATGGCTGCAACAGAGGCCAACCAGTATCTGGAATGGGGAGCTGGTCCGCGCGCCTCACAGGCCCTGATTCTGGCGGCAAAATGCAACGCCCTGCTGGCTGGTAAATATTCACCCGATATTGAAGATGTTCGGGCAGTGGCTATGCCAATTCTGCGCCACCGTGTAGTGCGCAACTTCAAAGCAGAAGCGGAAGGTATTACGGTTGAACAACTGATCAAAAAGATGATGTAAGGTTCTTGCCTTACGAATAGCGTACAAAAAGTCGTAGGTCTGGAGTATGGTGATCGAGTATGCATACTTGACCACCATACTCCAGACCTACGACTTTTTGTACGCTATTTGTTCAGCTCTTCAACCTGCGCCCAGAAATCAAGATCAATTGCAGCCGGTTCGAACCGCACTTCGGCAAGGTCTGCTTTATGCCTGATGATCACCCATTTGGGCGCTTTATCTTCCGTTAGCTTCGATAGTGGTTCGGCATACTCCCGTTTGAAGAGCGCTGGCATGTGCACCTGATCTGCATACCGTGTGGCCACCATGCCTTTACCCGATTCCAGTTGTGTTGCCACCAGTTGCTTCAATAATGCAGGTGTGACAAATGGCTGATCGCAAGGCATCACAATAAACGACTCGATGGTTGGCTGCATCAGAAAAAGTCCGGCCAAACCAATACGTACCGACGTTGCAATGCCATCAGTATAAGTAGGATTATCGATCAGTGTGACCCCCAGGCCGTCTAATTCTGGTGCCACCTGTTCACGGCGATCTCCCAGGACCACCACCACCGGACCACCCAGATCTGCAGCCAGAGCCAGTTGGGCAGCGTTACGCACTAACGATGTCCCGTTTATGGTGAGCAACTGCTTGGCAATGCCCCCGAAGCGCTTCGACGATCCCGCCGCGAGTACAATAATGCCTGTTTTCATCTGGCCGATACTCACTAATAGACTGGAAATGTCAGCGCAACGTAGGTAAGGCCAGCACGGTTTCTGAACCGGTTATTACCATCAACCGTGTTTTTGACTGATGTGGTGTATTCTGATGTTAGCCATTGATACCCAACTTTTACACCGAGACGCTGGCCAAGTAATACGCGTGCATACACTTCTGTTGCCAGCGTTCCAATCGAATTGTCGCCCAGTAGCTGAAGGTTGGCAATTGTAGGCTTCGCCGTCTGGTTTACATTCGCTCCGGTGAAACGCGCCAGTGAATCTGCGCCAGCCGCCGTTTGACCGGCAACGAATTTGCCAGTTGAAGAAAGGTACTGGCCAACCCGGTTTTTACCCAGTGCTAATCCGAGTATATCTGCACTAGCTCCAATTTCCAGGAATTTGATGTGGATCTGCGCCCGAACCCCAAAATTCAACGACGTACCTGATGCAGAAGCCATTCGAAGTGTATCCAGATTGGCAGGTACTATTGGTGCCCCTAACGCATTAAAACCTGTTTTACCGCCGCGCGTCAGGTTTGCTGGTGCCGTTGTGTAATCAACATTGCTGGCATAATTTGTGCGAAATGTGGCCGTCCAGCCAACAGATAAAAACTTTTGCTTCGTTACATGAAGCAGCTGATAGTAGGTAAGTGATGGACTTATCTGTTCTTTGGCAAAGCCGGCTCCCAGGTCTACACCAGCGCTTAAGCGGTTTGAAACGGGTGATTGCGCCACCGATACTAACGGCAGAAAACAGATAAACAGAATTCGTAATTTGTTCATAGTCATAAATAAAGCCAGAGGCCGTGGCCGGGCAGGCCAACCTCTGACTGTTGTGTAGTCGCCGCAAATATACGGCTGATTTCGCGGCAAAGAGAAAGATACACTATACCAATGCCTCGAAAGCTGACGCCTGCTTCAATGTGCGTTCACTGCCTGTTTCAGGGTCATTGTATGTATAGTCACCAACCTGGATCGACACCTTTTTACCCAATAACTGATTCGTATCCAGCTCTTTTTTGGCTTCAGCCTCTACCCCGGCCGCCTGGCATAGCTCCATCAAGACGGGCATACCCGTTGGCGAGATATAAAAACGCTGGTTCACAAATCCATCTTCATTCTCAAAACGACAGGCAATAAATGGAATACCCTTATACTCGCTTTTCCCCTCGTCTATATTGGTGATTTCAACCTCGTGTCGGCCATCAGCCAGGAATGGTTTGTCCAGCCCTTCTTCTACATTAATTTTCATTACGCTGCGTGTTAGATTCGTACTTTGGTAACGTAAACTGACCATCAAGTGTTAGTCGAATACGATCAGAGAATCCTAATTAGCTAGATTAACTAGGCCACGGTCATATGTTTTTTGCTTCTTATTTTCATTAACCTATCCTGGAATGAAAGCCTATTGGCTACTACTATGGTTGTTATTTCAGCTGGCTGGATTTAGTTCGTCTGCTCAGGTACGGTCGCATCCAGTACCTACCTACCAGTTTATCATTACCGAACTGCCCGTGAATACCCCTCACGATGCGCAGCTGTTTTTGTCAGGCAATTTCAACAAGTGGAACTCTGCTCATCCGTCGTTTCGGTTCAATCGAATGATCGACGGCTCATATCAACTTACTGTTCGCACAGATCTGCCTCGTCTGGAATTCAAAGTAACACGCGGGACCTGGGAATCTGTTGAAGGGCAGGAGAACGGTAACGCTCGGCCAAATCATATTCTGTTCCGTTCTGCGAGCAAAAGCCCGGTTGAAGTAGACATTGCAATTCGGAGTTGGGAGGATCTCTCAGGTACGTTCCATTTTTACTCAATATATGATCTTCTGATGCTCTTTTCGGCATTTCAGGGGGTCTTGCTATTAATCGCCATACCCAGCATTCAGAACTATAACCGATCTGCCAACCGTTGGCTGGTATTGTTGTTGGGACTTACTTCGCTATTAGTATTCGTTCGCACAGTGGCAGCGTACCGCGATGTAGCCCAGGCGTATACTAAGTTACTTCTGGTGCCCGATCTTATTCTCTTCCTGTACGCACCCACTTTTTACATCTATCTTAGGAAGCTGTTATTCAACTCGTCGCGCCCGGCATCTGGATGGTGGCGGCATTTTATGCCTTCTCTGATACAGGTGGTCGTTTACATGCCTTACCTACTAAGCGATAATAAACTATTGCAGCTCAAAATCGTCAACAGAGATCCCTGGCTCTCCGGTTTGTTTATGGTGGCAGGTCTGGTTGGCCTGGTTTATAACTTCGGATACTGGCTGTTATGCCGAAGAGCTGTCAAAACCTATCAGGATAACCATGAGATGAGTTTGTCTACCGAACCACAGGTACACTACCTCAATACTGTACTCACTATTCAGGCTATTTGTCTGGGTTTGTGGTGCTTCTTCTTTGGCCTCGTTGCAGTTGGCCTCTACACAGACACAGACGTCCTGTCGATTGCGCAGAAAAATGTGGACCTGATCTGGCTGACCTTTTCTGCTATTATTTACTTACTGGGGTATTATGCTATTCATCAACCCGAGTTATTTAAATTACCGGACACTGAACATCTACCACTGCTGGAAACCGCGCCGCCAGCTGACGTTCAGATAATAGCTTCGCTTCATGCTCAGCCATCGGCAACGGCTCTACAAACAGAGCGTCTTGAACCAGCGAAAGAGGTTGCCCCAGCAATGGTAGTGGCTCCTACACCTACAGAATCGACCGAATCAGTTATAGCGCTTCGACAGCAGTTAGACACATACATGAAACGTCAGAAGCCGTATACAAATCCAAATCTAACCCTTGCGGAACTTGCCATTCGCCTTCGAATTCAACCGCATGTTCTCTCAAAACTGATCAACGAGGAATATCAGAAGAATTTCTTCGATTTTATAAATTACCACCGGATAGAAGAACTGAAACAACGGTTGAACGATCCGCAATTTCGTTCATATACGGTACTGAGTATGGCATACGAAGTAGGTTTCAACTCAAAAACGGCGTTCAACCGGTCGTTTAAAAAATTAACCAGCCAAACGCCCAGCCAGTATCTAAGTGTACACCCAACGGCCGTGGAATTGATAGAATAAATCCATTTTTTTAGACAGTAAGACAGATCGACGCGTGCCATTTTCATAAAATGGCACGCTTTTTATATTATAACTCACTGAATATCAAACAATCATACTAATAAATACCATTTTGGCAGCTATATAACTTCGTGAGGAAACTGGAACGACATGGACAAACTGAATATATTATTTTTGCAAGATAAAGTTGGCTCAAAATACTCAACAGGGCCTTCGCGTTTTTTCTTCTAACATTCAATACGTTAACCTATGAATTACCTCTCTGTCAGAAGGTTTTTCCAAACGGCAGCGGCGACTTGTAACAGTTCGCTAAAGGCGTTTATGGTGTTGATGCTGCTCGGATCTTATCCGGTGCTGGCGCAGGACCAAACAATTACCGGAACCGTCACTGAAGTAAACGGCTCTCCACTACCCGGTGTTACGGTTGCCCTAAAAGGAACAACGAAGGGCGCCAACACGGACGCTACCGGCTCGTTCCGCATTCAGGCTCCAGCTTCGGGTATACTGGTTTTCAGCTTTGTCGGTAAAATTTCACAGGAAGTTGCCATCGGCAATAAAACTACTGTAAACGTAGCCCTTGCCGATGATTCAAAATCATTACAGGAGGTTGTTGTAACGGGCTACGGTACGCAGCGCCGCAAAGACCTGACCGGTTCAATTGCCTCTATCTCCTCGGATGAGTTTCAGAAAGGAAATATTATTGCTCCTGAACAACTCATTGCCGGTAAGCTGGCCGGTGTATCTATTACCCCCCCGAGTGGTCAGCCTGGCGGTGGTAGCACTATTCGTATTCGGGGCGGATCATCGCTCAACGCCAGCAATGATCCGTTGGTTGTGATTGACAACGTACCTGTCGATAACCAGGGAATTTCCGGAGCGGCCAACCCGTTGAGCCTGATTAACCCGAATGACATCGAAACGTTCACAGTCCTGAAAGATGCCTCGGCGGCGGCCATTTACGGGGCTCGCGCAGCTAATGGTGTCATTCTGATTACGACAAAGAAAGGAGCCACAGGCGCTCCTAAAATCACATTTTCAACGCAGTTATCGCTTTCGCGCATTGCCAAGAAAGTATCGGTCCTGAATTCAGATCAGTTCCGGTCATTGATTAACGACGTAACACCTGCCACAGGCTTCACAACACCAGAGCAGCGTTCGCTAACAAGCGGAACCACCAGCACCGACTGGCAGGACCAGATTTATCAAACAGGTATCAGTAATGATAACAACCTGGCCATCTCGGGTGCATACAGGAACATCCCCTACCGTGTATCCTACGGCTACACGACACAGAATGGTATTCTGAAAACGTCAAACTTCCAGCGTCACTCAGTGGCCCTGAACCTGTCACCTAAGTTTTTGAATAACGACCTCCGGGTAGATATCAGCGCTAAAGGGTCAATTGTCTACAACCGCTTTGCCGATCAGGGTGCCATTGGTTCAGCAATCAGCTTCGATCCAACTAAGCCCGTCTATAGTGGCAATGATAACTACGGCGGTTTCTTCGAATGGCTCGACCCGACAACCGGGCGGCCAAACGGGCAGGCTACCCGCAATCCGCTGGGTTTACTGCTGGAAAAACAGGATCGTAACCAGATCAACCGCCTGGTTGGTAACGTACAACTCGACTACCGCATGCCGTTCCTGCGTGAACTGCGGGCTAACCTGAACCTCGGTCTTGACGCTTCATCGACGGATGGCCGTGTTCTTGTGCCAGCCTACGCAGCCTCGAGTTTTGGCCGTGGGCAGGGTCGTCCGGGCATCACGGGTGACTATGCCACTACCGGAGGCATTGACCGGATTTACACGCAGACCCGGACCAACAAGACGCTGGAATTCTACCTGAACTACGCAAAGGATCTGAAAAGCATTAGAAGTCGAGTTGATCTGACGGGTGGGTATTCGTACCAGGATTTTATCCGTGATGAACCAAGCTACGCCGATAACATTGCATCGGGTGCCCAGTACAATCCGGCGGGTAACCCATTCCGCACACAGTACACCCTGCTGGCGTTCTTTGGTCGCCTCAATTACACGTTCAATGATAAGTACGTGCTCACGGGAACAATTCGTCGCGACGGTACTTCCCGGTTTAGTCCGAATGCGCGCTGGGGTTGGTTCCCATCACTGGGGGCTTCATGGAGTGTAAAAGACGAGAATTTCCTGAAAGACTCGAAGACTGTTTCAGCGCTTAAATTGCGGTTAGGTTACGGGGTAACGGGCCAGCAGGATCTGCCGGCAGGGGTGAGCAACTATCCGTATCTGCCAACGTACCTGATCTCTGACCCAACGGCGCAATACCAGTTCGGAAACACGTTCTACAACACGCTGCGGGCTGGTGGATATGATGCCAACATTAAGTGGGAACAAACCGAGTCGATCAACGCCGCCGTTGACTACGCCCTGTTTGATGGCCGTATTTCGGGTAGCATCGATTTCTACGATAAGAAAACCAAGGACCTGCTGGCTGTTATTCCGGTAGCAGCTGGCTCAAACCTGACCAACCAGATTCTGACCAACGTTGGTAATCTGCAGAACCGTGGCGTCGAATTTTTGATCAACACGACGCCCATCCAGCGCGAAGGGTTGAAACTCGAAGTAGGTTTCAACTATACCTACAATGAGAATAAGATCACGAATTTGACTAAAGTGCCAACGCCAAACGATCCGGGCATTCTGGTAGGCGGCATTTCGGGCGGAACGGGTAACACCATCCAGATTCAGACGGTTGGTTACCCAACCAATACATTCTACGTAAACCGTCAGATATACAATGCCAATGGTCAGCCAATTGAGGGGGTATATCAGGATATGAACGCCGACGGCAGCATCACCGTTAACGACCGGTACCGGTATAAAACGGCTAACCCGGTACAGCTCTTCGGGTTTACCTCAAGCCTGGCGGTTGGTCAGTTCACGGCCAGCTTCGTATTGCGCGGAACGGCCGGCAACTACGTGTATAACAACGTTCGGGCGGGTAATGGAACCACGCAGAGTATGGTCAACTCACTGGGCTTCCTGTCCAATGCATCGACAAACGTGCTTGATACCCGTTTCCGTACGCAACAGTTCTTCTCTGATTACTACGTAGAGAACGCTTCATTCCTGCGTCTCGACAACCTGAACTTCGGCTACAACTTCGGTCGGGTAATTGGCAGCCGGGCTAACCTGCGCCTGAACGCCACCTTCCAGAACCTGTTCGTCATTACTAAATATTCGGGCCTCGATCCGGAAATTTCTGGGGGTATCGACAACAACTTCTACCCTCGCCCCCGCGTAGGCACACTGGGTCTGAATCTTGACTTCTAAACGACAAATCGAACCATGTTTAAAGTAACACTAAGAGTTGGTATGCTGGTTGCCGCAATGGCGGTGGCTACGTCGTGTGTCAATGACCTCGACCGCGTACCTAAGTATGAAGTAACCTCGGCATCGGTCTATGCCGATCCGGCCAATTACAAAGCTGTACTGGCTCGTTTATACGCTACCCTGGCCGTAAGCGGACAGCAGGGGCCCGCCGGTAAACCTGACATTTCGGGCATTGATGAAGGTACGTCGAACTACATGCGTCTGTACTGGAAACTCCAGGAGTTGCCGACCGATGAAGCCAAAATCGCCTGGAACGATGCCACCATTCAGGATATCAACAAGATTACCTGGACGTCGAGCGATGGTTTCATTACGGCAATGTATAACCGGATTTTTTATCTGATTTCGCTCTCAAACGAATTCATCCGCGAGACAACGGATGCCAAACTGGCTGAGCGCAGCATCACCGGTCAGGCAGCAACGGATGCAAAAACGTATCGGGCTGAGGCGCGTTTCCTGCGGGCAATGGCCTATTTCCACGCTATCGATATGTTCGGTACGGTTCCGTTCGTAACAGAAGCCGATGCGCCGGGTTCGTTCCTGCCACGTCAGGCAACTCGTCAGGAGTTGTTTACATACGTAGAAAGTGAACTGAAAGCCATTGAAACAGAGCTGGCAGCACCTGGCGCTGCCGAGTATGGCCGGGCCGACCGGGCTGCCGCCCAGGCCATTCTGGCGCGTTTGTATCTGAACGCGCAAGTGTATACGAGCACAGCTAAATACAGTGAAGCCATCACTTATGCGAAGAAAGTAATTGATTCGGGTGTGTACAAGCTGGAACCAACGTACCAGAACCTGTTTACGGCCGATAATAACTTATCCAAAGAGATCATTTTCCCGATCACTTTCGATGGCACGCGTACCCAGACATATGGTGGAATGACCTTCCTGGTGCATGCGCAGGTGGGTGGTTCCATGAACGTGAGCAGCTACGGGGTCAATGGCGGTTGGGCCGGCATCCGCTCAACCCAGAAACTGGCCGATGTATTTCCGGATGCAACAGCAGCTGCCGACAAACGCGGGGTGTTTTACACCGACGGGCAGCAACGCGATCTGAATGATCTGGGTACGTTCACCGACGGTTACGCCATTACGAAATACAAAAACGTAACCTCTACCGGTAAGCCAGGTTCTGACCAACAGTTTGTGGATACTGATTTCCCGCTGATTCGCCTGGCCGATATGTATCTGACCTACGCCGAAGCCGTTTTGCGCGGCGGAACCGGTGGCGATCAGGCAACGGCGATTAGCTACGTGAACCTGTTGCGTACCCGTGCTAAAGCAGCAGCGGTCAGTTCGATCAATCTGGATTTCATTCTGGCCGAACGGGCGCGTGAACTCTATTGGGAAGGGTACCGTCGGACTGACCTGATTCGTTACGAGCGGTTTGTTACAGGAACGTACCTGTGGCCCTGGAAAGGTGGCGTGAAGGAGGGGCGTGCTGTAGATGTCCGCTTCAATCTATATCCGATTCCGGCAACAGACCTGGTGGCAAATCCAACGCTACGCCAAAACGGCAGTGGCTATTAATAGATAGCGTCATGTTCTGCGTGTTGCGATTTTAGTGTCTAACACGCAGAACATTAACCAACTTAACAATCAACTCTATTGATATGAAATCGTTACTTAAAAGCTTCCTTGTTGTTGCGTCGGCATTGCTGACGCTGACGGCCTGTGAGAAAGAACAGGAAAAGCTCCTGCTCGATTTTTCGGCAGTACCGGTTGTGAGCGTTTCGGCACCCACGGTTGTGCTGACTAAAGACAACGCCGATAAAGACGCCCTGACCATCAGCTGGCCGAAACCAAACTACGGCTATGACGCCGCCGCCAATTATACGATCATGGTCGATAAAAAAGGCGGTGATTTCTCGAAAGCAGCTACGTTTCCCGTTGGCACAAGCCTGTCTAAAACCTTCAAAGCATCGGAGCTCAACAGCCTGTTGCTGGGCCTGGGTCTCGTACCGGCAACGGCTGGTGATGTTGACGTGAAAGTAATGTCGGCACTGGGTGGCCGTACGGTGTTGTCTTCAGCACTCGCGAGCGTGAAAGCAACGCCTTACCTGGACCGCCTCGACCTGAGTTCGCCCTGGGGTGTCGTCGGCGATGCAACGGCCAACGGTTGGAACGGTCCTGACCAACCGTTCTACAAGACATCTACGACAGGCGAGTTGGTATCATACGTGACCTTGACGGATGGCTTTATCAAATTTCGCACAAACAACGACTGGGCTTATAGCTTAGGTGGGGCTGCCGGTAAACTCACGGCAGATAATGGCCCGAATATCGCAGTGAAAGCAGGTACATATAAGATTACAATAAATCCCACTGCGCTGACGTATAAAATCGATCCCTTCTCGTGGGGCGTTGTTGGCGATGCAACAGCTAACGGCTGGAATGGCCCTGATCAGAATTTCTTCTATGACCCCTCTACCGATCAGTGGCGGGCCATTGTAACCCTCAAGGCAGGCGAGATCAAGTTCCGTCAGAACAATGACTGGGCTGTGAACTTCAGCGGTTTAAACGGTAAGCTCATTCAAAGCAATGACAATATAAAAGTAGCCGCCGCAGGTACGTACCTGATTACAGCTGATTTTAAAGCTACTGCGTTGACATACGCCATTGAAGCCTATAAACCCTGGGGTTTGGTAGGTAGTGCTACGCCTAAAGGCTGGGATGGACCAGATATTTTGCTTCTGCCAGATTTCAGTAAGGACGGCTACTTCTACGCCAATAACGTAAAGCTCGCAGATGGCGAAGTGAAGTTCCGGCAAGACAACAAGTGGGATAATAACTATGGCCTCACAGGCGGCGTCTTCGTAAAGAATAGTAGTGACAACATTAAGGTAACGGCCGGCACATACGATGTCGTATTTGATCTAACCAACGCATCAGCTCCGAAGTATAAGCTGATGAAGAAATAGTTGCTGATCAACAACGTACCCAATTCCTTTTTGGCCTGATATCACATTCGGCAAGTTTCAGTACATAAAAAACGGTTGGCTTCTATTGTAGCCAACCGTTTTTTGTGTACTGAATTGTCAATCCTTACTCAATCAGTACTTTTCGAATTCCACGTTGCTGTCCACTTACAACTTCAAGTAACAATACTCCAGGCACTTGAGCCGGTAGGTTTACGGTCTCCTGATGAATGCACCCCGTACCCAGTATTGTATGAGTAGGTCGCACAGCCCGCCCTTTTAAATCGCTTATCCGCAGGGTTGCCATCTGTCCGGCTTTCGTCTGGAAGAGCACAGTAAACTGTCCACTATTGGGGTTCGGGGTAACTACCACTTCCAGTGTCGTAAGGTCGGTAGCTGGCTCATCTACTGCCATTCTACCGTTACACGGTTCATCCGAAAACTTAAGGCAACTAGCCATTTGACTAACACTAAAGCCAGGGTTAGCCGTTACATAAGGGAGCCAGTCTTGGTTTACTGCCCCATCGTTGTTACTCCAAACCGCCCGCTTGCAACCGCCAGCGGCTGAAACCACAATCTTCACCGAAGGGTCACCGATACTAGGAGAACGATACGCCACCTGAGCACCGACAGTGTATGCTGAACAAGGGTCACTGCCGCCGCACCCCGACACGTTTAGGGTGATGCTAGTTGTGTTATTACCACAGCCGGGCCGAGAAACTGTTACGGCGTAGCTATAACTACCGTTCGCATTGGGCAAGGTGACGTTAACAGACTGACTGGTCTGCCCTGTACCATTTTAATTATAGGTAAGTTGGTCGCAATTAGACCCCGAACAGTTTACAGTGAGCTGAACAGTTTGCCCGCAGCCAGGATTGGCTACAGTTGACACTACCGATGGTGTAAAATTACACGACCCGACTGTAGTAGGGCAGCTAGCAGGTTCGAATTGGAAGGAGCGGCAGTCATAAAAGCTTTCCGACGTGTTACCATATATCTGCAGTAACGACCCGTTGGCAAAGCCTTCCAAAT
Organism: Fibrella forsythiae; assembly: GCF_017353175.1. Taxonomy (GTDB): domain Bacteria; phylum Bacteroidota; class Bacteroidia; order Cytophagales; family Spirosomataceae; genus Fibrella; species Fibrella forsythiae. The sequence goes on from NZ_JAFMYW010000001.1 coordinate 684,234, forward strand.
CCCAGGTATTGTTGTTGGCAGGGTAAAACACGCGCCATAGATTTGTGTTTGCCGGATTTGATTGTAAGTTCCAATCATATAAGCCGTTGGCAGCGTGGCCACTTAGAAGGTGTTGGGAAATAATGTTTGGTATTGATGGTCAATTCGTTGCAACATGATCTGAATGTTAGCCAAATACAACCAGCTTACCGAAGAAGCTACCGTATACTCGTAGTCTTTGACGATGCGTCGGAAGAAATTCCTCCAGGCAATGGTCCTTTCTACTACCCACCGCTTGGCAACAGGGACAAAACCTTGCGCTGATTCGGGACGTGAAGCCTTCTCAAAGTCGATCCCCCGTTCGCCTAACGCTTGAGCAAACACCCCATTATAAGCCTGGTCACCGAACACCTTCTCCAACCGCTCACCCGTGCGCCACAACAGGTCGCCTATGAGGGCGGTGGCGGCCGGGCCATCGGCTCCGTTGGCGGTATGAACCAGCACCACCCAGACCCGCCCCTGCGTATCGACTAAAAACAGCCGTTTGCGTCCATTGACGCGTTTGTTAGCATCCAATCCTCGATCCTTCCAGATCATTGGATGTAGCTTAACGCTTTGTGAATCAGCACATCCAGGCGAAGGTAGTGGTTCTTTCCCCGTCCGAATTCGATCTTCCTCATTAAGTGCCGCGTTAATTTGTGCCAGCAACTGCTGGTGTTTCCACTGATCAAAGTAATAATAAACAGCTTGCCAGTGAGGCCATTCTGACGGTAAATTTCGCCATTGACACCCCGTTCTCAGCAACCACAAAATAGCATCTAGAATCTGCCGCAGATCATGTTTACGTTTGCGTTTGAGGTTAAAGACCGGAGCGCCGGCCGATTGATCCCATTGAGGGTCGGTCAGTGGCATCCACTGTTTGGTCATGGCTTTGCATTTTGGTCGATACAAAGTTGGCACGACTCTCAACCCTTTTCAATTCCCCAACATGCTCTAAGTATCATCCCGCATCAGCTTCAATTTCCCCTTGAAAACATGGCCCATCTTGAGCCATATTGATATTAATAGATGCATTTCCCACCGGACTTCCACTCTGCAAGTTTAGCTTGGTCAACCAGGCAGCTACTGAACTACTATTATTGGTTGTTGATAAACCGTTGTAGGTGCCAATTACCCGAATTCGTCCGTTGTTTTGGGCATTCCGTTGGTAAACTGCTCCAGAAAGGGGGAGAGAAATATTAACTAATAAGGGTTTGTATCCCGGTCCGGGAATGGCTGAATTGACTTGTTGAGCGTAGCCTACTTTAAATAGTAAGCATAGCAATACCATTAGACATTTTTTCATTGTCTATAGATAGTTAATGGTGGGAAAATGTTGTGAGAAAATTCGGTAAATTATTAATCAATTTACAGCGTATTCATGTATGAATACGCCAATACCATCCGTGTGAAGTTCGAACGGCCAAGAACGGTTGAGCCGTTGACCAATTGCGACCTCCCTAACGATTCGACCATACTTATCCAGGGTACGTAAATAATTTGACGTATATACAAGTTCGTTTGGATAAATAACACTGCCTGAATATGCTATCTTACTGTTAACCATAAGGTTTTTACTTTTTCGACCCGTAAAAGGATACAGATCAGGCTGCCGATTATGACTTTTATTGTCGAAATCCTGATAAATAATTATTCGTCCAATATCACTGCCCATAAAATTGCTTCATTCTGTGGGATTACCGTCTTTTATTAAAGTAACTTCATCTGAACCGCCACTAAGTACCCGGATAGCGTAGCCGTTACTATCAAAAGTCACTTTAGCATTATTCCTCTGAACAATTGCTAATCCATTTCCATTAAGTAGTAGAGTGTCCTATGAAATACCAGGTGGTGATAAAGGCAAATCTGCCCGCTTATTTTTACTGACTAATACTACTTTATTTTGCAAATACGTGTAATTAGTCTGTAAAGAATCCCCTTTTGATTTAACAGTTAGTTCTGTTGTTAGCCGTCCTTTTTCATCATACGTATAAGTAGCTACTTCTTTAACTCCTACAGTAACTGTTTTTCCACACCCACATCTACTATTTCCGGCTCAACAACGGGGCCTTCCAGAATGACCGTTTTATATATCCTCTTCTCCAATCTGTTTACAGACGGTAAGGGCAGATACCCGGCGTTATCCGCTTCAGGTATAGTCTGTATCTGATCGCGGCAACCTAAACCGACGAATACCAGGATGAGTAGCAGTAGACCAGTAGTTCTCGACGTATTCATAGCTACCTGTTTTGTTACGTGTAAGACCGTTAACTTGCCTGTAATAACCTACAAGTAAGTATTAAAAGGTAAAAGAAAAATAATAATGATTACAAACTAGTATCCATATCGTCTATAAAATGGCCACAACAGAATTAGCAAATTTTTACTGGTTACCCAAAACAACACAGCCCACAAACGTATCATCCTACCTTTAACGAGCCAACAGCTCCGCTCTGATAGGAAAATCAATCCGTTAATGGAGTCGGTTAGTTTAGTTTTTAAAAATCCGTCAACCTTTACGGTTGTGAAATCATTATACATCTAGCATCAACTACCGCTTACGTTTTGACTACCGAAGTACGTACCCACGCGCCTACCATCGGCACCGCCGCCCATGTGGGCACAACCGGCGTTCACTATGAACTATTTGTGCGGGCCTTTGCCGATAGCAACCACGACGGCATCGGCGACCTGAACGGGGTAACCCAGAAATTGGATTACCTGCGCGACCTCGGCATTTCGGCCATCTGGCTTATGCCCGTCAACCCCTCGCCTACCTACCATAAATACGACATCACCGATTATTACGGCATCGATCCGGACTACGGCACGCTGGATGATTTCCGTCGGCTAATCCACGAGGCACATAAACGGGGTATCGCCGTGCTGATGGATCTGGTCATTCACCATACCAGTATCAAACACCACTGGTTTACCGAAGCAGCCAAAGGGCCGGATAACCCGTACCGCTCATTTTATAAATGGATGCTGCCCGATGAAATAAAACGGCGCAACCTGGCCACCCGCGACATTACCGCCGATTCTGACGAACGCAGCCCGTGGCACTATGCACCAGGCACCACCAGGAGCAACCCTGCTACCGAAAAATACTACGGTATGTTCTGGAGCGGCATGCCCGATCTGAACTTCGATCATCAGCCGCTACGCGAAGAAATTTATAATATTGTCCGCTATTGGCTCACCGACATTGGGGTTGACGGTTTCCGGCTCGATGCAGCCCGCCATTTATACCGGGAAGCCGAAGAGCCTAAGAATCACCAGTTTTGGGATGAGTTCGGGCAGGTTGTGCAGGCCGCCAAACCGGGTGCATACCTCGTGGGCGAAGTGTGGACCCGCCCTAACAAAGTAGCTCCCTACTTCCGGGGATTGCAGGCCAACTTCAATTTTGATCTGGCCCTTGAACTCGAGGCCATCATTCGTCAGGGCGATGATGAAAACGATGTAATGGCGTTCCTGTACGAAACGCAGGCGGCATACGGCGAGGTAAACGACCAGTTCATCGACGCACTTATCCTGTCGAACCACGATCAGAATCGGATTGGTAGCCTGCTAAAAGGTGACCTGAACAAGCTGAAAGTCGCCGCAAATCTATTACTCACCCTCCCCGGAAACCCCTACCTCTATTACGGCGAAGAAATTGGGATGCTGGGGCTAAAACCCGACGAATACATCCGCGAACCATTCATCTGGAATGTCGGCAAAAAAGACTCGCATCGCGCTCGCTGGACACACGCCCGGTATTCGACCAGCCGTACGGTTCGACCCCTGGCCCATCAGCAGACCGACCCCGATTCATTGTTTACGCATTACAAACAGTTGATCGCCTTCAGGAATGGTCACGCCGTTCTGAACGATAATCGCAGTCGCCTTCAGTTGAGCGGCATCCGGCAGAAAGGGATCGTTTCGTTTGGCCGGCAGAACGAGCACGGCCTGGTCTGGTTTATTCAAAACCTCACAAACTCCCCTATCGATGTAGTGTTATCGGCAGCCGAACAAGCTGCTGAAAGCGTTCAGCTAGCTACCGTTCCAGGTACGTTGCTTGCTGAGGGTACGCTGACCTTGCCCGCATTCGGGTTAGCCGTAATCTCGTAAGTCGTAAGAGCTCCGCTCATCTGAGCCAGATGATGAGACAACGCGACTTACGACTCCTTAACTTACAGTCATCCCGTCTTATATTTGCCAAATCGTCGCCCACGCCGCGCCCCATGCCGCAACTTAGTACGCGCCACCTGCTTGGCATTAAAGACCTGACCCAGAACGACATTCAGCTTATTCTGGAGACAGCCACCCAATTTAAAGACGTTATCAATCGGCCAATCAAGAAGGTCCCATCTCTGCGGGACATCACGATTGCCAACGTCTTTTTCGAAAATTCGACCCGCACCCGCCTGTCATTTGAGCTGGCCGAAAAGCGCCTTTCTGCCGATGTTGTTAATTTTTCGGCATCGGGTAGCTCCGTGAAAAAAGGTGAAACGCTGCTCGATACGGTCAATAACATTCTGGCCATGAAGGTCGACATGATCGTGATGCGGCACAGCAGTCCGGGGGCGCCACATTACCTGTCATCACGGATTCCCGCCAATGTGGTCAACGCGGGTGATGGTACGCACGAACACCCCACCCAGGCCCTGCTCGACTCGTTTTCGATGCGCGAAAAACTAGGCGACCTGGCCGGCAAACGGATTGCCATCATCGGCGACATTACGCATTCACGCGTTGCGCTATCCAATATCTTCTGCCTGCAAAAACAGGGAGCCGACGTAATGGTCTGTGGGCCAACCACCCTGATTCCCAAGCATATGGCTTCGCTTGGTGTTCGGGTTAGTCATGATGTGCGCGAGGCTTTGCAATGGTGCGACGTAGCCAACGTGCTCCGTATTCAGCTGGAACGACAGCAGATCAAGTATTTCCCCAGCCTGCGCGAATACAGCCTGTATTTTGGTATCAGCCGCCAAATGCTCGATGAGCTCGACCGCCCCATTGTACTGATGCACCCCGGCCCGATAAACCGGGGCGTGGAACTCACCTCCGACGCCGCCGATTCGCCCCACAGCATTATTCTCGACCAGGTAGAAAACGGGGTAGCCGTACGCATGGCCGTGCTGTATTTGCTGGCGCAGGAACGATAATCACGACCTTATCTGAAACCAGACAGGCATCTATCCGGGAGTCAATGGGGGTGAAAAGGGCATTTTCAGACAGTAGGGAAGCCATTGGCAACGTACCCAGCTTATACCAGTTGCGCCATTCGCTCATCAAAGCTGACCAGGTAGCTTCGCGAAACAGGGATTTCACGGTTCGAACCACTCATCGTCAATTGATACCCCCTGCTATTTCCGGTGGTGTGGTTCACCGCCCGCAGGTTGACCAGAAAGGCCCGGTGACACCTGAAAAACTGGGGGTCATGGGCCACTGCGGCTTCGACGTCTTTGAGTGTACTCCGCAACACTGTTTTCTGCGGAAACATGAAGTTCAGCCAATGCACCTCCACGTAGTTCCCCACCGATTCAACGTAGATGAGTTGGTTCGGCAGCAAGCTTAGGCGCTCTTTTCCAGTATCGCTTGTCAGTAAAATTCCCCTCGGTAGTTCAGGTACGTTGGCGGTGTCAGGTACGTTTGGCTGGTGCAGTTCATTGAGCTGCTTGTTGAGTTGGCTGGCCTGCGCCAGATTTCGCTTCAATCGGCGGCGTTCGGCGACCATCACACCCATGAAAATCGGGAAAAAACCAATTGCCGTGACCATACCATACATAGTAAGAAATGACGGAGCAGGGAGCTTCAGCGACCACACAATCAGCTGATTGCCAATTGATATAATCAGTAGAACAACCAGCACATGCACGATGTGTCGGCCCACTGTCCAGCGGTCTTCGTCGTACAAGACCGGAAATAGGCGGGGAATTGCAGCGTTGGCCAGTACCGAGGAAAATACGCAACCTATCGCAAAGAGGACATGCATCCACAGCCGACTCTGCCAGTCAGCCCAGCCAGCGTTGAACACCGTTAAGAAAAGAAAGACGTAAATCCCCGCCTGAACGGACAGTGTACTCTGATTTTTAAAGCTAAAATCTTCAGCTAAAGGCCGGTTCAACCACGTACGAACTCGATTGATCATGAGGTAAAAATAGGTACTGGATGCCGGATGTTGGCCGCTAGATACTGAGTACGGGACATTAGCTATTGACCATCCGTGGATTGACCAGATTATCAGGGCATCTAATGCCTGATAACCGAGGTTTATTATTCATCATCCAGTATCCAACGTCTAGTATTTATTTTTACCCCATGCAAACCGCTTCATTTCGAACTCCGTCGATCTTCACTCCTTTTCTGAATTTGATTGCGGCCGAGAGTACCCGCCACGGTGGTGTCAGTCAGCCACCCTACTCATCTATGAACCTCGGTATCAACACCGACGATGAACCCGCGAATGTAGCCGAGAACCGTCGGTTATGGCTGGCCAATTGGCAGTTGGATGAATCAAACCTGGCCTCCTCGTATCAGGTGCATGGAACCGCCGTTCAGGTAGCTACAGCAGCGGGGCGCACAACGGGATATGATGCGCTGATTACCAACGTACCCGGGCTCGTAGTTGGCGTAACTGTAGCCGATTGTACTCCTATTCTGGTTTATGATGTCCGAAACCGGGCGGTAGCTGCCATACACGCGGGCTGGCGCGGTACGGTGGGCGGCATTGTCACGAAAACGCTGGGGATGATGCAGGAAACCTATGGAACAACATCAGCCGATTGCCGGGCGTACGTAGGTACGTGTATTGATGCCTGCTCCTTCGAGGTTGGTCATGAAGTGGCCACCCAGTTTAACGAAAATTATATAACTACAAACCCATCGACCGGCAAATCGATGGTTGATCTGAAGCAGGCCAACACCGATCAGTTGCGTGATTTTGGGCTTTCCGATACGCAAATTGAACTATCACCCTATTCAACAGTGCTCAACAACACGGATTATTTTTCTCACCGGCTGGAACAGGGGTTCACCGGACGAATGCTGGCCATCATAGGTATCAGATGAGTGGTCCGCTTTGTAAAATAGCAGCCACTATTTGGCTAAGATTGACGTTATTGGCAGTAAAAGTTGGTATTCCGATCGAGTTAGTCAACTATTCTCTTTTACACCATGTATACACCCAACCTTGGTAATGAAGCCCGCACGCTGGTTACGGGAACGGTTAATCAGGCAAAGGGCCGGTTTATCCGCAAACCCAGCGTCAGGGCGACCATCCTATACACCCTTGGTGCCATTCTTGTGTTTGGTATGGTTGGTTTCTTGGCCCACGCCATTGTCATCAACGAATTTTTACCCGCAACGAGTGATGTTGGCCTCTGGATCTACGCAATCACCATGGGCTTCGTTTTTCTGCTGGGCATGATTCACGTGACGATTCTCCGCTCCATGTTTACCTGGATCAAAGCAGATGACTACATGACGGGCACGGTTATGACGCTCTACATTGGATTGGTGGGCAGTCTGACGCTCTTCTTCCTGACCTTTTCGCCTAAATTATTTGAATCACTGAATGCACAGGAATTCCGTGGAAACGTTCGGCCACTAATCAGTACAATGCTGGCTTTTCCACTTCCGTACTTTATTAGTTGGGCCTACGAACTGTTTGAGCAGATTCCACCCAGGATCTACAAGATCTGGAAATATAATCCGCTGATCCGGCTGCCAAACCTAACAGAGCGCGACCGCAACAACACCAAAGTGGTGACGTTTGTGCTTGACGTAAATTACAATGAACCCAACCCTTACGATATGCGGTCGAAGATCCCCGACGTAATGCTTGTGGGCGATGGCTTCAAACTGACCATCGACGAGGATAACCGGAAGAACCCAAACCGGATGATTCAGATTGCCAATCCAAGAGGTGAATTCTACGAATGGTACTTCTACATCCGCCGGGCCTGGTATCGTCCGTATCGATTTGTTGACCCGTACAAAACAGTTGAAGAGAACCAGCTTCGCGATGGTGACCGAATTGTATCCCGTCGCCGAATGCCCACACCAGGCCCTGCTCCACGGCCCGGAGCAGGTGGCCTGAGCAGACCGGGCATGCCCGTGCGCTAAGGCTGCAGCATTCTGTTTGGCTGTCCGTTGAAAACGTTGTTACTTGCCCAATAGCAGGCAACAGACAGTCATGACTGCCAGTTATACTAGTGTGGCCCTCTGCTGCCTTTTGTATTTAAAAACCACGTTGACATGAATCGTTCTGAATTTTTGAAGTTAGCCTTTGGGGCCGCCGCCGGTCTGGCAGTTGCCCAAACCCGCGTATTTGGATTTCAACAGGCGGGCCCCTTCACGCTGGCCCCGCTACCCTACGATGCCGCCGCACTGGAGCCACACATCGACAAAATGACGATGGAGATTCACCACGGCAAACACCATAAAGCATATGTCGACAACCTGAATAAGGCAGTAGCCGGCACAGAAATGGCGGGTATGAACATCGACCAGCTGGTTCGGAGCATTGATGCTAAAACGCCTGCAGCGGTGCGCAACAACGGCGGTGGCCATTGGAATCACACGTTCTTCTGGAATATTTTATCGCCTAAGGGGGGTGGTCAACCTAAAGGAGCCCTTGCCGACGCGATTAATAAAAAATACGGTTCGTTCGATAAGTTCAAAGAAGAATGGGCAAAAGCGGCTACCGGCCGGTTTGGCTCGGGATGGGTGTGGCTCATTAAAGATGGCAATGGCGTAGAGATCGTGTCAACGCCCAACCAGGATAACCCACTGATGAAGCTGGCCGAAAAACCAGGAACACCGTTGATTGGTCTTGACGTATGGGAACACGCCTACTACCTGAAATACCAGAACAAGCGTCCAGACTACGTAGCGGCCGCCTGGAATCTGTACGACTGGGACAAAGCCGCAAAAGCGTTCGCGTAAGTCGTAAACGGTCCGCCGCTGCGGTCGTAAGTCGTAAGAGCTCCGCTCATCTGAATCAGGTGAAAGGGTAACGCCACTTATGACTTACGACTTTTTCACTTACAACTCTCCTACGACTTCGTTATAACTCTTTCTGAGTTCATGGGTAGGTATACGCGGAACTCGGTCCCTTTACCCACTTCGCTTTCCAGCGAGATTGTCCCGTTATGGTTGTCTACTACCTTCTTTGTGGTAGCCAACCCGATACCTGACCCCTCAAACTGACGGCGGCCATGCAGTCTGTTGAAAAGGCCGAAAATTTTATCAAAATTGACGGGTTCAATACCGATGCCATTGTCTTTCACAATCAATTCGGCATAGACTGAATCGGCTGACGTTGCCAGGTTAGGCACATTCGGCCCCTCCACAATCCGCGCAGATAGGGTGATAAGTGGCGTCCGTTCGGGCGGAACAAACTTGAGTGCGTTGGTCAACAGGTTCTGAAACAACTGCCGGAGTTGTTGCTCATCACCAGGAATCATCGGGATGGGTGGTTTCAGCCTGACAACGCCGTTTCGTTCCTGTATCAGCACGCTAAGATCAAAGATCAGCTCATTGAACAGGTCTTCCAAATGGACGATCCCCTGGGGTTTTTGGTCGGAGCTTAACCGGGCGTACGATAATAGCGATTGAATAAGGGTGCTCATCCGGTCAGACGCCGCCTGCATCCTATGAATCATATCAACGCCCTGGTCTCCAACTACGCTCGCATAATTGGCTTTCAACAGATCGCCGAATGCCCTGATCTTCCGTAGGGGCTCCTGCAGATCGTGACTGGCAACATACGCGAACTGCTCCAGATTCTGGTTCGACTGCTGAAGCGCCGTGTTACTCTGGATCAGTGCCTGCTGCTGCCGGTACTGCTCGGTAACATTGCGGAAAACGATCAGGATCATCACCACCACGCCCGCCTGGTTCCGTACCGGGCCCACATAGACTTCGCTGCGCCATCCTCCCCAATGATCAGAGAAAAAATGTGATTCGCCCGTTAAGGCTGTTCCGAGGTAATTACGCCAGTCTTCCCGAAATTCGGGTAATACGTTATTTTCCAATAAACGACCAACCAACTCATCAGGATCGGTCTTAGCCAGCAACCCCGGCAGTGTTCCACTAGCTACCAGTACCTTCTTGAAGTAGTTGGTTACAATAACGCCAACTTCCGGTACCGTGGATGACAAGGCCTTGAACAGTATCGAGTCGGTGAGCATCGTTTCCTGTGCGGAACGCAGCTCCGAGATATCGGTAAATGAGACAACTGCCCGCTCTCCGTCGCCAACAGGTTCAGTAACAAGATCGTACCAGGCGGCGCTGTTGGTACGCCGGGAGTGATAGAACAAATCCTGGCGATGGGCAATACCGGTATCGATGACCTGCCCGGCGTTAGACCACAGATCAGCCCCAATCGACTCCGGGAAAAGTTTATCAACGGTCTGCCCCAACAGATCCTCGCGCTGTAGGCCAATGACCTGTTCAGCACGCTTGTTCACCAGTACAATCTTATAGGTCTGAATCGACTTTCTGGCCTCATCCCGTCTAGCTTCGAAGACAATAATCCCACTAGCCGATTGGTCAAGGGCAATCTGCAAAAGTCCATCAGATGGGCCATTTGGCAATGAAGTGGTTACGGGAGGTATAGAATACATTCGTTAGTGCATACGTTTATCTGCTTACTTCAACGGGAGCACAAGCAATTGGATTGGTAACGCAACATGCTTAAATCCTGTTTAAAAAAAAGCGCGAATGGGCAATGCTAACCACAACGGGCTGGCCATTATAGCTTACCTACATTAGCATCCATTTTTGTAATTTTGCGCGATAAAACTTCGTCACTAGTTATGACTGACTTATCAGAGTACAACGAAATTCCCTCGCTAGACTTAGCCGATTTTTCTTCAGACGACCAAACCCGCCGCGACCGTTTCGTTGCAGATCTGGGCAATGCGTTTACTAATATTGGCTTTGTTGCCATAAAAAATCACGGACTGACCGACGAACTCACGAAGAACCTGTATTCATCGGCTCAAGCCTTTTTTTCAGCACCCGACGAGGTAAAAAAACAGTACGAGCACCTGGAACTGAACGGGCAGCGCGGCTATATCGGCAAAGGCCGAGAAACGGCAAAAGGCTTCAAAGTGGCCGACCTGAAGGAATTCTACCACATTGGCCAGCCGGAGCCCGAAGGCTCAATGCCCGCCAACGTACTGCCAGCCGAATATCCCGAGTTTAGCCAATACACGGTCGACACGTATCGGATTCTGGAACAAACCGGCAAAACACTCTTGAAAGCCATTGCTCTGTTCCTGAAATTGCCGGAAGATTATTTCGAAGCAAAAGTCTACAAGGGCGATAGTATTTTGCGCGCCCTGCACTATTTCCCGCTCGACCCCAACAAGACGCCCGAAGGTGCCGTGCGGGCAGCAGCCCACGGTGACATTAACCTGATCACGCTACTGATGGGGGCTTCGGCCGATGGACTGGAAGTACTTCGCCGAGATGGCCAGTGGATTGCCATTACGGCGCTACCTGACCAAATTATTGTCAATGTTGGCGATATGCTCGACCGGCTGACCAATCACCATTTAAAGTCAACAATTCACCGGGTGGTGAACCCTCCGCGCGAGAAAATGGGTACGTCGCGCTACTCGATCCCGTTTTTTATGCATCCCCGTGCCGACATGAATTTGACGAGTCTCGATAGCTGTATCGACTCTCAGAACCCAAAGCTCTATTCAGACATGACCGCTGGCGAGTTCCTGAACGAGCGGTTAATGGAGTTGGGCCTGAAAAAATAATTGCAGGTCGTACGTTGATAATCGTAAGTTGCGCTGCTTATCTAACTTTCAGCCAGAAACAGACCAATTATCAACGTACGACGCACGGTTTCCCTGCTTTGAAACGCCCTCCTACCCTAACACCTGTCCGGAAAATTCGGCATATCATCTTTCTTAAAGATGTGCTGATTCTGGCTATAACAACGTTTGGAGGACCCCAGGTACATCTGACTATGTTTCTGGATTTGCTGGTTAGCAAACGCAGGTACCTTACAGAGGCTGAGGTAATGGAATTAACGGCCCTGTGTCAATTATTACCCGGCCCAACGTCAACGCAAACGATTACGGCCTTAGGGTATAAGATTGGCGGCCCTAATCTGGCCTATCTAACGCTGATTATCTGGTGCTTACCCGCCGTGTTGGCCATGACAGCCGCAGGCATTGGCGTGCATTACATTGAGCAGCACAACGGTTCACTAGCCTTTACGCGTTACATACAACCCATGGCGGTCGGCTTTCTGGTGGTTGCCGGGTACCGAATTGGCCGTAAGGTGATTCATAATCAGACAGGCTTGGTACTGGCTATACTGGCAGCGCTGGCAGCCTACGCATTTCGGTCACCTTTCCTGACACCCATTGTGATTGTCGTAGGTGGCCTGACGACTTCGCTTGCCTATCGCAAACACGAGAAAATGGATTATCAGCCCATGAAGATCCAATGGGCTAATTTTGGGCTCTGGTTTGGTGTGCTGGCAGGCGCGGCCGTTCTGGGCGCACTAACCCAGTCTCTTCCGGTTCGGTTATTTGAGAATTTTTATCGGAATGGCAGTCTTGTTTTTGGCGGCGGGCAGGTGCTAACCCCCATTCTATACAACGAGTTTGTGGCGTTTAAGCAGTATGTCAGCCGTGAGGAGTTTCTATCCGGGCTCGGCCTTGTTCAGGCTATGCCAGGTCCGGTTTTTTCATTTGCCTCCTACATCGGTACGCTGGCCATGCGCGATCAGGGATTACACGGTCAACTGCTGGGCAGTTTGGTGTCGACAGTCGGCATTTTTTTGCCAGGTACGTTCCTTATCTTCTTTGTGTATCGATTCTGGGACCAGCTCAAGCGCCACCGGCCTGTTCGTGCCTCCTTAGAAGGTATCAATGCCGCCAGCACCGGCTTGACCGCCGCTTCAGCCATTATTCTGTTTGAACCGATGGTACCGCACTGGCCATTTGTTGCCGTTGTAATGGGTACAATATTGCTACTTGAATTTACAAAGCTTCCGCCCTACGCACTCATTATCGGAGGTTTAGCGTTAGGGATCATTCTTTAATCCATCTTTTATGAAATCCATTCCTACCTTATCCAGACTGGTCATTGCTTCGGTTGCCCTATTGCTGACCAACTGTGCCCGTAATCCTGTTACCGGCAAACGCGAGATAAGCCTCATGTCGACTGAACAGGAGATTGCCATTGGTAAAGAGTCGCATCCGTCTATCGTAGCCACTATGGGCCTCTACGAAGATACTAAGCTCCAAGCCTTTATGAATCAGAAGGGCAAGGCCATGGCTGCTATCTCGCACCGGCCCGAACTGCCTTACCAGTTTTTTATCGTTGACTCACCCGTAGTTAATGCCTTTGCCGTTCCGGGCGGATACGTTTATTTCACTCGCGGTATTCTGGCCCACTTTAACAACGAGGCCGAATTTGCGGGTGTACTGGGCCACGAGATCGGTCATATCACGGCCCGGCATTCGGCCCGGCAGCAAACTAGCCAGATATTGACAACCGGTGGTGCCATACTGGGCGCTATTCTCATCGACAAATCCGGAGGCTTACTGGAGTCGGCCATACAGGGAGCGCAGCTGTTGCAGCTGAAATATAGCCGCGCACACGAGTCAGAATCAGATGAGATCGGGGTTGGCTACTCCAGCAAGATTGGCTACGATGCCAATCAGATGGCCGAGTTTTTTGCTACCATCAAACGCATTCAGGATAATTCGGGGCAGAGTGTGCCGAATATGATGTCGACACACCCGGACCCTGGCAATCGGTTCACGAAAGTACATGAGCTTGCCAAAGACTATCAGGCCAAGAACCCCGGCAATTATCAAGTCAATCGTGAAGCATACTTGCGAATGATTGATGGACTGCTGTTTGGCGAAGATCCTAAGCAGGGTTTTGTGGAAAATAACGCCTTTTACCACCCGGAGCTAAAGTTTCAGTTTCCGGTACCAGCCGGCTGGCAGCATCAGAATGCACCGTCGCAGTTTCAGATGGGGCCTAAAGACGGGAAATCATCGGTTATTATGATGCTGGCTAAAGGAAACTCGCTCGACGAGGCAGCGCAGACAATGGTGAAGGAGCTAAACCTGAAGGTTCTGGAAAACAGCAAACGGACCGTAAACGGAAACCAGGCACTCGCGCTCATTTCGCAGCAGCTTCCGCAGCAGCAACAGGGACAACCGCAACAACAGCAAACGGCAGCCAACACATTGCAGATCAGCACGTACCTGATTCAGTACAATAACCTCATATATGCCATTCACGGTCTGTCATCTGCTGCCGACTTCGAGCGGTCGTTCCCAACGTTTCGTACGGTTTCAGAAGGATTCCGTAGCCTGACAGACCCCGATAAACTTAACCGGAAGCCAGATCGGGTGTATGTTCGGCAGGCCCCGCGGGCAGGTACGTTCCAGGAGGTAATGTCTGCCCTAAACATGCCCACAGCCCGGATCGAGGAACTGGGTGTTTTAAACAGCCTCAAGGCCGACAGCCGGGTGGAAAAAGGTACGATGCTGAAAATCATTTCCAAATAGCTGATTGGCTGGCACTTGGCAGCGTAATAATTAGCTCGTAAAGAAGAGATGCATACGTTTGTCTGTTATTTTTGTAACGACAAACAGCACTCACTTTTATGAGCCGCCCATCGCGTTTTTTCAGTGATCATTCAAGCATGCGGCTAACAGCAATGTTTGCCCTGAATGCACTGTGTATCGTCGCTGTGATTGGCCTTCGCTACATGCTGCCAACTACGTTTCAGCGCCCTACGCTCAGTATTCCGAACGTTGGTGATTTCAGCATTGCCAACTGGTTTGCAAACCGCCTCGCCGATGTGGTTGCACTGATTCAGGACCTACTTCGTCATCTGATTCAATAAAAAACGCAGACTCAACGGTCTGCGTTTTTTATTGATTAATGCGGCCTTACTTTAACACCCTATTCTATCCGAAACAGATGCATCGGCATAATATACGGGTCCAGTTCCACGAAGTTCCATTCCCCCTTCCAGGTGTATTTGTTGCCCGTCAGCAGATCATGAACCGTATAGGGCTGGTCAGCATCAATACCCAACTGCCAGATGGGTACCTGAACCACCCCTGCACGCCGATTATAGGCGTCCATATTTACGACCGTCAGCAAGCGGTTATCGCCGGTAACTTTCAGATACGCCGTCAAATGCTCCTCATCAATTCGGCAGAAAGTCAGGTTATTGGTTTGCTGCAGGGCCGGATTCTCGCGTCGGATGCGGTTGGTCAGGCTGATCAGGTACGTTAGTTTGTTGGTGCGCTCCCAGTCCCAGTGGCGGATTTCGTATTTTTCTGAGTTCAGAAACTCTTCTTTATTCGGCACCGGCACATGCTCCATCAATTCGAAAGAAGGGCCATAAATTCCGTAATTAGCCGAAAGCGTTGCGGCCAGAAAGTAGCGAATCAGGAATTGAGGTTCGTGACCCGACTGCAGCACCCCGGGATTGATATCATGGGTTGTTGGCCAGAAATTCGGCCTGAAATAATGCTTCATTTCGCCCGCCGTCAGCTCGGTCATGTACTGCTCCAACTCGGCTTTGGTCGTTCGCCAGGTGTAATACGTATACGAATGCGCAAAGCCAACTTTTGCCAGTTGCTGCATCACTTTGGGTTTTGTGAATGCCTCCGACAGAAACAGCATATCAGGATGCTGTTTCTTCACTTCGGCAATGACCCATTCCCAAAATTCGAACGGTTTGGTGTGCGGATTATCAACCCGAACGATACGTACCCCCCACTCGGCCCAGACAAGCAGCACTCGTTTTAATTCGAGCCACAGATTTTGCCAGTCGGCAGTTTCAAAGTAAACAGGGTAAATGTCCTGGTATTTTTTAGGCGGATTTTCGGCATACTGAATCGTTCCGTCGGGGCGTTTTTTGAACCATTCGGGATGTTCTTTAGCCCACGGATGATCGGGAGAGCATTGGATTGCCAAATCCATGGCCACTTCAATTCCGTAGTTTTTCGCCTCGGTGATCAGGTGCTTAAACTCGTCGACCGTACCTAATTCGGCATGAATGGCATCGTGCCCACCCTCGGCGGAGCCAATACCATACGGAACACCGGGTTCGCCGGGCAGGCATGTAACCGAGTTATTTTTCCCTTTCCGGTGAGCCGTACCGATTGGGTGAATAGGTGGCAGGTAGAGCACATCAAAGCCCATGCCGGCAATGCGTGGCAATAATTTCTCCACATCGCCAAAGTTGCCGTGAACAGGTACGTTGCCAGGGCCCAGTTCCCGGCTTGCCGAACGGGGGAACAGGCAGTACCATGTACTGAACCCGGCGGCAGCCCGATCAACCTCAACGTTGAGTTCGTATTGGTAGCGGGCCGGATGCTGCCGTTCCGGGTATAGTTGCGCCCAGACTAGAAACTGCTCACTTTCGGCCACCTGAATTGCCTCCTGATACGCTTCATTGTTTGCTAGCTCTGATCCTTCGCGAAACAGGGCAGCCACCCGAAGTAGGGTTGCCGCGTCATGCGCGTCGGCATTTGATGCGCTACCAGCCCGGTGGGCCATGCCGTCGACCAGTACGGCACCAGCCAGTAGTTCACTGCTTATACGTTGACCATCAGCAACTTTCAGTTCGATCTCATGCTGCCAGGAAGCAATGTGATCAACCCAGGCTTCTATTGTATATTGGTAACGACCCAGTTTTTCTACGGTAAATGCCCCAGCCCAGCGGTCATTGAGCAGTAACTGCAGGGGCGTTTCCTGCCATTTTTTTTCATTACCATGGCGATAGAGTAACCGGGCAGCCAGAACATCATGACCATCTGTAATGATATCAGCTTCAACCGGAATACGATCACCAATAATGGCTTTTATAGGGTACCTACCAGGCCGGTCGTAGCCTGCGTCGACTTCCGGCGAGACGCGTTCGATCCGAACGCGAGTCTGCCCGGCAATGCCAGACAATGAAAGGTCTGGTTTGGTTGCAGACTTTGTCAACGACGATTGTTTCTTCATAGATGAAAGGGTGATTGATGCACAAAAATAACGTAGCCCGACTGAGTTTGCAGTACGGTTCGTTGTTCGCCTGATATCGCCAGAAATGATGTTACCCACCAACGCTCAAAGCACTGCTGCAACAAG
This sequence comes from Fibrella forsythiae, assembly GCF_017353175.1. GTDB lineage: Bacteria > Bacteroidota > Bacteroidia > Cytophagales > Spirosomataceae > Fibrella > Fibrella forsythiae. The sequence goes on from NZ_JAFMYW010000001.1 coordinate 701,388, forward strand.
TTTGGCGAGGCTACATAGTATTCCCGGGATCTTTTATACACAGAGAGGCCATGAACTACTACCTGATCTGTTAACTACTGTCAACACAGAGCAATTAGTAATTCATGGCCTCGGGTGTTCGATTTGCTGGCCACCAATCAGGCTATGGGTGTATTCAGCTACTCGGCCTTTGGCCGACCAACTTTACCAGTTTTTTCAGCAGGCTTGTTCAATTTCAACGAATAGCCAGTTACGCCGCCGTCAAAGTCGAAAGAGCTGATAACGAAGGTATATTTCTGAGTAACGTAGTCAATACCATTCTTTTGGAGAATAAATGGCAACGAAATGCTGTAGCTTTTTGCCGCCTTCACTACTTCAAAAGCAGATGAGTCACCAGAATCAGCCGGCACCAGATACAAAAGTTTAGCAGTACGCTTACCGGCCTGAGCACCAACTTTAAACGTCATTCCATCAAGATTGAGGCCTAGCTGTTCAACAGTTTTATTTGGCAGTACTAATTTTCCCGTTGTAGAAATATAGCCAGTAAGTGTAGCTGGTTTTTTCGAGCGCTTTTGTGGAACAACATCTGTGTTTTCCGAAGGGTTGAAGAAGCGGATTTCGCCTGTCTGCATAATGTTGGGATTGATAAGTTCATCACAAACATACACATTTATATTAGGTGAGAAAAAATTATTTATAATAACCTAGTTTAGCACCTTTTCTAGAATGCAGAAATATGCTATCCTCTTCACATTTTATTCGGCATCAACATTTACGCTCATAAATTAAGGGAGTCTGCTTCGTCATTTATTAACCTACACATGCACGGCAGGCAGCATATTCGGGCCGGTGAAACTTATAAAAAGTAATAGCTAGTAGCCGTTACCTAATAAAAAAGGTGCTCAATAAAGTAGATAAAAACACGATTTCTTATAACTAATTTTCACAAAACAGGTCTATTTGAGTGCTAAACTTTCAGAAATAGTGACAGTATGGATTTTTACAGGATCCGGAAAACTGTTTATCCAGATAGATAGTGTATTTTAAAATAACGCATCAGTAAGTATACCGAGGTACAAAAACTTAAGCCTTACCTGATGTTCAGGTAAGGCTTAAGTTTTTGTAAAATAAAGGCGGTTGACGTGTATCTGCGGTTATTGGATCGGTGAGTAATCGGTAGGTTTCATGTAGACCGACTCAACTTTCACGGTTAATGGGCCTCCTTTTTCCGAATCTGCTTTTACTTTCTCCCAGATTGGATCTTTGCGAAACATCTCAAAATTTGCCTTTCCTTCTTCTTCACTTGGATGGGCAAGGATATAGACCAGTTTGGGCTGCACGCCCTCTTTTTCGGCCGTTGTCCAATAGGCAATGTTTTCCATACCGTGCTTCGTAAACAGCTTCCGGGTGTGGTCGCGGAAACGGGTCAGCAGGTTTGGCAGTTTGTCTGGCTGGGCAGTGTAGGTACGTAGTTCAAACGTACGCATCGGTGATTTTTTCTTTAGCTTAATGGCAGGCGACAGGTCTGATTCGGTCATAAAGTAAGAGTCAACTTTCTCGACCAGTTTCCCGTTGGCTTCTGTCTTGGCCACTACCGCCCGCCAGGCCGGATCAGATCCGAAATGTTTCCACGATGTATCGCGGGCAGCCTTGCTGGGATAGGCCAGAATGTAGATCAACTCTTTACGGCTGGTGTCGATTGGGGTCCAGTAGCCGATATTTTCCATGCCATGTTTTTCAAAAAGCTTGGTCGTGTATTGCCTGAACCGGTCAACAATAGCCTCGTACTTACCCGGAGTTGGATGGTACACACGTACCTCATAGTATTTTGAAGAGGGACTTTGAGCAAAAGCCATAGTGGTCAGACAGCAAAGCGCCAATAAGCCAACTGTATTTGAAAGGGTGAAGCGATGTTTGGTCATCAGATGTATGTGATATTTTAGAGTGAAAGGACATAGTTTCAAAAATTATACTGATTTCCTGAAAATCAGCGTTGGTTTTAGCGCTGACATGCACACACCTGGTATGAACAAAATGAACGCCTATCTGTCATAATATATAATCATGAACAACTATGACAGATACAAACAATACGCTATACCTGATTTTCGATATGGATGGAACACTGATTGATAGTAATCCAACCCACAGAGAAGCATACACTCAATTTTTTGCTCGTCATGGTATCAAAATCTCTGATGATGATTTTACGCAACACATCTCTGGCCGAATCAATACCGAGATAATGACCTTCTTCTTTGGACAAAAAGGTAAGAAATTAACAGACAAACAGATAGAAGAACTGGTTGTTGAAAAAGAAACTCTTTTTCAGCAACTATACAGCCCTATAATCAGGCCGATAGCTGGCCTTCCCGGATTTTTAATGGCGGTAAAAGCTGCCGGCATCCCAATGGCGCTTGCCACATCGGCCCCACTACTAAATGTTGATTTCGTTTTTGACAAGTTGGGCATCCGTCAATTTTTTCAGCACGTGATCACCGATGGCGACGTACCTAAGGGTAAACCTGACCCTGCGGTTTTCCGGATTGCGGCCGACCGGATGGGTGCCGATCCGGTACGGTGTCTTGTTTTTGAAGACTCGGCAAAAGGTGTTGAAGCGGCCCAGCATGCGGGCATGAAAGTTATTGCCCTCAAAACCAGCCACGAACCGGAAGCAACAGAAAAAGCAGACCTGGTGATTGATGCGTATACGCAAATCAAGGTAGACCAATTGAGCGGTATGCTCACTTAGCTCCCGGTCGTGAGTATGAATCGAGCAAGGCTAACCAGGCTTTTCTCCGGAATCACTTGTTTCAGCGCGTGAGGGGGTTATTTTTGACAAATCTCTTTTTTATTCCCCGCTAACATCATGCTGAGCCGCGTTGCCAACTCAATTTACTGGATGAATCGCTACATTGAACGGGCCGAGAATTATGCCCGCTTCATGAGCGTGAATTTCAACCTTGCCCTCGATCTACCACCCAACGTGGTACCGCAATGGGAGCCGCTGCTTATTGCTACTGCCAACAACTTTGGTTTCTACGAACACTATCAGGAGGCAACCCGCGACAATGTGATCGAGTATATGACGTTCGATAAGCGGAACCCCAGTTCGATTGTATCCAGCCTGAATTTTGCCCGTGAAAACGCACGCACTGTTCGGGAGACGATCTCGCGGGAGATGTGGGAAAAACTGAACGAACTCTACCACATGGTTCAGGGAACCGGTAACCACGCCGACTGGAGCCTGGGTCAGACGCAGGATTTTTTTACCGAAATCAGCTACGGAGCGCAGCTTTTCTACGGCATCATCGACGCTACGATTACCCGCAACGAAGCCTGGCATTTTGCCCGCGTTGGCCGGTTCACCGAACGCGCCGATAAAACGACCCGGTTTCTGGACGTAAAGTATTTCACCCTCCTCCCCGCCGACGGATCAGCTTCGACCACGCTCGACCTGGTGATCTGGGCCGCTGTGCTTAAATCGGTGTCGGCCTATAACATGTTCCGGCAGCAGTATCGCAGCTTAACGCCCGCCAACATTGTGGAATTTCTCCTGTTGGATAAACTATTCCCGAGGGCGGCGGCACATTGCATTCGTCAGGCCGAATTATCGCTGTACGAAATCTCAGGTACGCTGGTATCGCAGGGGTTTGGCAACAGTGCCGAACGGGCTATCAGTAAGCTGAGGAGCGATCTGGAATTTACGGTGGTAGACGATGTATTTAAAAGCGGCCTGCACGAGTTCCTTGATAATTTCCAGACCCAGACCAACGAAATCGGTACGGAGATTTACAAAACGTATTTCGATCTGAAAGCTGTAGAGGCGTAAAGGAAAGGCGTCTTTTTGTCCTGGATATCCGGGAACAGGCCTGGCTCCACAGTTAGTTGTACATACTAGCCTGGGCGCCGGGCCTGTTTAGTGCCGCCTATTTCTTTGTTCTCATTCGATAGGCCATTACGGCTACGTTCCCCAGGTCGTCGAGCAATCGCCAGTTAGCGATGACGCCTACAACGGCGCCGATACCGGGTACAAGCTGAAGCATTTTGGCCAGGTCAATATAATCGCGGTATTCCTGCTGAAACGTCAGCCAATCGAACTGATGGATATCGTTGGGGAGCGTCTGGGAATAGGTTGTCCAGTTCTCGAGTTGCGCGAAGAGTTCCTGACGGCGGCTTTGGCTCGAAAACGCCAGTTGAAAGATATGAAGCAGGTAGAGCCGCTCCCGGTAGTCTGACACATCGTGCCCGTAGAGTGCGGCAATATCGTAGAGCATTTTCATTTTCAGACTCAACAGCAGCGGAAAATCGGCAAGGCCTACCAGCAGGCCGGCGGCACCGGTTAAGCCCCCTTCGGCCGCCCCAAATCGCTTATACCAGGCAATCCGGTTATGAACGGCTGCTTCGCGCTCTTCGAGCGATTTGTTCGTCAACGGCTTGGGAGCTGTGAACTCAGAACCTAGCAATACGGCACGAGTCATGTGTTTGATGGCTCCCGTTATCACCGCATGCACTTTATTCGGAATCAACCGGTTGATTCGTGTTTGCCACGATTTTGCCAGCCGGTTTGTCAATGAAGGCTTCCGGCGCATCTTTTCCGACCAGCGCACAACCTCCTGCTGAGCCGTCTGTTCGTAGGACGTCATTGAATCGAGTTGAGTGGACATACTGGTGATAACCCAAAACGCCCCAGCTTTGGCTGACTATATGCTGGATTTTCCACGAATGGTTTTTCCCTTACTCCAATGGCATCATGGTCCAGTCAGCGTATCACGTTACCGGGATTGTCAGTGCAGCGCGTCAACAACCCCGGCAAGTAGCATTACGAAAGCAGGCTCCGCCGTTCGTTGAAGGTTTTCAGCACAAACTCGCCGAAGATGGTATTGGCCCAGGCAAACCATTTGCGGGTAAACTTGCTGGCATCGTCTTTATGAAAGGCTTCGTGCATAAAGCCCGTCCCCGCATTGATGCTTTGTAACGTACGCAAACATTGCCTGATCTCGGCATCGTTGGTGCTTGTGAGGCCACGGATAATGATGCTGAGAGGCCATATCATATCGATACCGGCGTGTGGGCCACCAATACCTTCGCCTGCTTTCCCTCTGAAGAAGAACGGGTTATCGTCGCTGAGCAACAGCTTACGCGTATTCTGGTAGATCGGATCGCTGACGGGCATAGCTCCCAGATACGGCATAGCCAGGAGGCTGGGTACGTTGGCATCGTCCATCAAATTATACGATCCGTAGCCGTTTACTTCATAAGCATACACTTTACCATATTTTGGATGTGTCGTTACGGCGTGTTGCTTCAGCGCGGCATCTACTTCATTGGCCATTGTGCGCGCTTCGTTCGCCAGTGACGCGTTTGATTTTAAGGCCGTGAGCAACTCAGCCATTTGCCGGAGCGAGGTTACGGCAAAGAAGTTCGCTGGAATCAGGTACGGGTAAATGGTGGCGTCGTCGCTGGGGCGAAACATTGAGCAGATGAGCCCGTTGGGTTTGGCGGGGTATCCGTAACCACCTAATGGTACACCATCAGTGGCCCAACTCGTGCGCCGTTCAAATTTATAAGGGCCCTTTCCGGTCTTGCGTTGCTGTTCGCGAAACGTTTGAACAACCAGCCGCATGGCTTCCTGCCAGCTGGCATCGAACGGTGTTGTATCGCCTGTTCGTTTCCAATAAAAATAAGCGAGCCGAATAGGATAGCAGAGGCTGTCTATCTCCCATTTGCGCTCGTGGAGGCCGGGTTTCATGTCGGTGGCATCATTCTTCCACTCACCCGTTTTAGTCTGCTCTTTGTAAAAGGCATTGGCGTACGGATCGAACCGGATACAGCGCGCCTGCCGGGCAATAACACCAGCCACCAGTTGTTGTAGTGGTTTATCCTGCGACATCAGAGGCAAATAAGGCCATACCTGCGCTGTCGAATCGCGCAGCCACATGGCATCAATATCACCAGTGATGACATACGTGTCAGGCCTTCCATCGAGCATTGAGTGGTCAACGGTCGTATCGAGCGTATTGGGGAAGCAGTTCTCGAACAGCCACGCCATCTCCGGATTTTTTATTCCGTTCTTTACGGCCAGAATGGTTTTCTCAACGGCCTCTGACCGGAAATTGCGCTGCGAAAGCGGCACCCGAACAACGGGATAATCTGCCGCCGGTTTAGCCAGTGAGAATTGCCCTGCCGATACGGCAGCGGTGGTTAGGGAAGCCGTTTGAATGAATGTTCTTCGGTTCATATTATTTAATTACACTTACGTCTGCTCCTGCTGAGAGCAACGGAAAATTAGTTTAATCGGGTTATGGCTTCCAGCAAAATGGCGCCGCTGAGTTGAGTTGTCAGTTCCGCCTTTCCATCTGTGGGCTGCCTGGTCCAGTTGGGGCCAAACACGATCGCAGGCTTCTGAGTACCAGTTTGCCAGAGGCTTTCGGCGTTGCTGGTCAGAAAGCGAACAAACCTGTTCCGGTCAGTGGCAGGTGCAGCAGCTTCAACAGCCAGCAGGGCAAGATAACGGACAAGAACGGCTTTAAACAAGCCACCATCGCCATTTCCTTCGGCTTTTAGTATGCCTGAAGGCGCGAGATTGGCGTCGGTAAGCGTGAAATTAGCCGTCTTCACTGCCTCGTTCAGGTACGTATTGACCCTGGTAGCTCGGAACATCTCCACCCCTGCCCCGATCATCAGCCCCTGATTATAGGTAAACTTCCAGTTCAGATCGATCTTCCCATCGTTCTGGCGATTGATGCCATCGTAGACGAAGCCGGTTGCGGGATCAACAAGTGTTTTTAGTTGCCAATCGTATATCTTTTTCGCCCAGTCGAGGTCATCTTTCCGCTTGAAACGCTGGTAGAGGCGGGCGGCCAGAATAATTGCAGGCGCATTGGCTGGCGTATTTTTATAGTAGAGCTGCTTTTTCTGCCAGGCAATGCCACCACCCTGAACATCACTCCATCCAAGCTTGATATCATCCCACAAGAGCCGGGTGGCATCGAGCCATTTTTTATCCTTCGTGGCATCATACGCTCTGAGCATCGCCAGCGCATTCCAGAGCATATCGTCGTAATACGTGTTCAGGAACGAATTACCATTCTTGACCGGTACGCCAACAAACCAGTCATTCATATGGGTCAGGTAGCGGGCATCGTTCGTACGGGTATAGGCATCAACAAGCAGGTCGAGGGCATGAGCTTGCGGCCAGTAATTAAAGTCTGTCTTACCGCTATTGTTGACGTTAAAATACCGTCCAGCCGGGTTGAAGAACTGCGTATCCAGCGCCATACTGCTGCTATCAGCAATTGCATTCCAGTTCACTTGCTCGGGCTTGACGCCCTGTGCCAATATGCTGGCCGGGGCAGTTAGAAGACCTGCAAGAAGAAGAGTGAAGCATAAACTATTGAGTAAACATCTTGACGAATACAGCATGATCTGGTCGAATGGCGGAGTAAAATAGAGTGTTGCTATCCGCCGTACAGACAAAGACAATTTTACCCTTGCCTATCCTACATCCTTGGAGGAAAAAATTTAGTTTTTGGATTTGGTAAGCTGAAACAGTTTCCAATTTTCGTCCTCCCGACGGGAGGACAAAGACTACCGAAACAGATAAAACAACTAGTTAATCAGGGCCTCACCTGCATAAAAAAAGTCATCACCTGCTGGCAATGACTTTACAGTACAACTCAGATGATCAATTGAGGCGGCATCCGGCGGAAGTACGCTTACATAATCCGGCTTTCGTTTTCGCTTACAAAAGCGCCCCACGCCCCTTTCTTCGTCTTTTTGGTCGACCTTACAGGCAGCGCGTTTTCGTGGAAATGATGGCAGATTGCGATGGCCAGTGCATCGGTAGCGTCGAAAAATTCGGGCACTAACTCTTCGGCCAGCAGGCTGGATACCATGTGCGACACCTGCTCTTTGGAGGCATTTCCATTACCCGTGACCGATTGTTTTACCCGGCGGGGTGCGTATTCAACGATCGGAATGCCCCGTGATAGGGCAGCCGCCATCACCACGCCCTGCGCCCGCCCCAGCTTAAGCATCACCTGCACGTTTTTTCCGAAGAACGGGTCTTCAATGGCCATTTCATCAGGCTTATGTTCCTCGATGAGCCGGTGCATGGTTTCGTGCAGTTTCTGAAGCTTGAGTTGATGGGTCGTATATTTGGAGAGATTAATGACCCCATATTGCAACATCCGCATTACGCCCGCCCGAACCGAAATGACGCCATAACCGGCAATCACAGTGCCGGGGTCAACACCGAGGATGATTTTTTCAGTAACGGGAGTTTTAGAGGCCATATGTGCAAAGTAACGCTTTCGGAACGTATTCCATGCCCGACGTAACCAAAAAAATCACTCGCTGGGCCAAAGCAGCCACCTTTTTTTCACTTATTGGCTTCATCGGCTGGACGTTGCATCAGCAAACAATCCGCTGGTCCGATTTGCGCCAGCCGCTGGTTCAGACTAACTGGCGGTCGGGCTGGGCAGTTTTGCTGATTGTGTTGACGCCGTTAAACTGGTCGTTCGAAGCGCTAAAATGGCAGTGGCTCGTCCGGCGATTGGCTCCGCTACCTTTCGGCGAAGCGCTCAACGGTGTTCTCGCTGGTCTTTCGCTCAGTATGGCGCTACCTGGTCCATTGGGCGATACGGCGGGACGGGTGCTATCCATCCGGGCGGGGCAGCGCACCGGGGCAGTGGGTGCTGCGCTGGTGGCAGGTGGCATGCAGTTTTATGTGGCATTGGTGGTGGGTACGTTCGCCTGGGCAACGTACCTGACCAACGTACCTGAACGCGCTACTACGGCCGGAAACGGACTGCTTTTCCTGATGGCGGGACTCAGTGTGCTGGGCGTTGTGCTCAACTTTTGCCGTAGTCAGTTTGTCAGTTGGTCGGGGCGGTGGCCGCTGCTGAGTAGGTACGTTGTCTGGTGGCAGGTAATCGGGCAGTATACACATGGCGAAATGGCTATGGTGTCTGGGCTGGCCCTGTTGCGGCACCTGACCTTTTCGCTGCAACTCTACGCGGCCTTTCGGTTGTATGGCATTCTGCTGGCTCCTTTACCACTGGCAGCGGGGGTTGGCGTCATCTTTCTGGTCAAGACCATCACACCGGCCTTCAACTGGCTAAGTGATTTGGGGGTTCGTGAGGCGGCGGCTCTTTGGGTATTTGCCCCGTTTGGTCTGTCTGCTCCCGCCCTACTTGCCGCCACGCTGACGCTCTGGTTCGTCAATATTGGTCTGCCGGTTGCCCTTGGACTGGTTTCGCTTTGGCGGCTACGTGTTGCCAGCTCGTAACTGTTACTTACCATTCGGCCATGAAGACACCATCACGCCGAATTGAGTGCACGGCAATTCCGGGCGGCGGCGCCTGCGCCAACAAACTATCCGTCGGTTCGGCCCGGTTCGAATCATCGAAAATAACGTGCCGGGCTACCACCCGCCGGGTCAGCGACGCCCAATTAAGAACGGCAGTTCGACGTATGATGGCATAATCAACGACCTCAGGTAATCGCCAGGGGCGATACTCAGCTATTCGATTCACGAATAGAATACTGCGCCCTCGCCACACAGCCAGTGCCATGTCCGGGTAGTGCCGATAGGGCAGCGGAAAGGCGAGCGAATCGGCGCGCAGGCTGCCAACCTGCAGGCTATCAATTCCCCACTGCCCAAACGTGTTTTTGAGGTAGAAGTCGTAGTTGCGGGTGTTTGCCTGCCAGTCATCGTCGGTCAATACCAACGACTGATGGCCACTGGTAAAGCTGACGGCCGTTTTTCTGGGCAGGAAATGTACCGTTAACCGTTGCTGTTCGTTTTGCTGCAGTTTCTCGTAAATCACCAGCACCGCAAAACAGAACGACAATGCAGCCGTCAGATTCAGGTACGTTCGGTCGCGGGTCAATAATAGCAGGCAACCGGTGCCAATGAGTGCGTAGACTAACGCCAGACCCGTTGATGACAGCCACAGATCGCCAGGCGTAGCCCCGGGCAATTGCCCAACAACCTCGACGCTTTGATTCATTGACCAGGCTGTTTTCTGTAACAACCAGCCCAGCACGTCACCCAGATACGGTACCCAACCAAGCACCAACGTGGCAATTGACAGAGGCACCAACCCCGCCGATAACACCATCACGATTGGATTAGCCAGCAGGAAAAATGTTGGAAACGAATGGAAATAATAGATACCCAACGGAAACGTAAGCAGTTGAGCCGCCACCGCCACAACCGAAATCTCCCACAGTTTGATGCCAATCCAGGTGGTGGGTCGTAGCAGTTGATTCAGATACGGAACGAACGCGCCAATGCCGATTACCGCCAGGTACGACAACTGAAAACCAGCCGAAAACGCCGCAAACGGATCGTAACACAGAATGAGCAGGGCCGATGCCGCCAGCGTATTGAGCAAACTCTGCGTTCGGTTGATCAATCCCGACATCAACAGGAAAGAAAACATCAGGGCTGACCGCAACACGGGCGCCGAGAAGCCAGTCATCAACGCAAAGAACCAGAGCACGGCCAGCTTTATGCCGACAACCCACCAACTATTGCCCTTCCCCGGCGCAAGTTTTTGTAATAACCAGGTGAGCACCAGGAACAAAATACCGACATGCAGCCCCGACACCGACAAGATATGGACGGCTCCGGCAGCAGCGTATGACTGATACTGCGCCGGATCAAGATCATCGCGAACGCCAAGAATCATGGCATTGACAATACCATATTCCGCTTTGGTGCCAATGCTAGCAGTTAGTAGGCTATCGGCCCAGCGGTTGGTCTGGTAGGCCAGCGCCACCAGTCGGTTTGGCGGTTCGTAGCCCACGACGTGCCGTTGCCAGGCAAGCAAATACTGCTGGTGGAAAATACCCCGATGGGCCAGAAAGCGTTTGAAATCAAACTCACCCGGATTGATGGGCGGATCAACCAGGCGGGGCTGACCGGATACCAGCCAGATGTCACCGTATCGAGGCAGCGGAGTTGGGTGCAGCGAGTCTCCCTTGTCGAGGTAGATCATCACGCGCCCGGTCAACGGCTGAAATAAGTTGCTGCTGTTGCCGAGTTGACCCCGCCGGAGACTCAGTTCAACTTTATACGTTTTAGCGCGTGCCTCAGGCAAATTCGTCACCACGGCTTCGTAAGCGGTTGGTAACTGACTCGCATGGAGCAGATGCGTTGGCCGGCGAACCGGTGATTGACTATACACTGCCAACCAGCCAATGACGCCAAACAGCCCCAGCATGGATAAGCCTAGAGCCAGACTCAGCGGTTTAATGAGCCGTCGTTCGTTTCGATAGATGATCGCGCCAGCTACAACCCCGCTGGTGAGGGCAAGGCAAAGCGGCCACCAACGGGCATCGGGCCACGCTTCGGCCATAAAAATGCCAACCAGCATGGCACCAACGTACCTGAAAAAGGGATACCCCCGCACGACTATTGCGGCCCCGCCATTTGTTCGCCAGGCATTCGCTTACCGGGCAACACCATTTTGTAATGCTGGATATTACATTCCTCAAATTTCTGGCCAACGGGAACAAAGCCAAAATCAGCGTATAGCGGCATGGCCGTAACCTGCGCGTGGAGGTAAATACTTTCGATGGGTTCGGGTTGCTGCGCAAATACGTCATTCAACACCGCCTGAACCAACGCTTTTCCGACACCCTTCTTCCGCGCCGACGCCAGAACGGCAAACCGCTCCAGCTTAATGCCTTTGCTGGTCCGGCGCCACCGTGCTGTTCCAACGGGTTGGCCATCGAGCATGGCTAGAAAGTGATGACTGGTGTCTTCAAACTCATCATATTCCTCGTCGGCAGGTACGTTCTGTTCAACAACGAAAACGGCCCGACGAATGGCGAAAACAGTCTCTAGATCGGCTTTCGATTGGATTGTGGATACAGTGATCATAGTGGCGAAAGACGCAACGATTTACCGAATCAGCACACGTTGGCTAACTGTCTCGTTCTGCGTCTTGACCCGAAATATATAGACTCCCGCCTGTAAATTGGTAACCGGTAGTGTGATTTGTCGACTCAGGGTTGTTGGGTAAGCATCTGACTGTATAAGCCGCCCACTCGCATCAATCAGTTCGGTACTGAAGGCCTGGGAGCCCTTGAACTGCACGTTTACGGTACTTTGCGTCTCGCTCGGGTTCGGATAAACCAGCACCGTCAACTTTTCTGTTTCGGGCAATGCGCTATTCGCCTGGATCAACTGTAACCGCCTGGGACTTAGCTGCAAAACGGCCGCCATCCGATCGCGTTGCCCGCCCGTAAACACGTTCATACAGGCATCGGGCGTGTAATCCATATAATCTTCGATCAGGTTACGCGTGGTGACGCCCGGCTTGCAGGTTGAGAAGATATCCGTGCACCTGTCTGTTTCATTCAACGACTGGATAGGCGGTGTATCGGCCACATAATCATCGCCGCAATAGGTGTCGCCGTTGGGGTGAATCAGTCCCAGCCAGTGGCCAACTTCGTGGGTGGTAGTGCGCCCACAGCAATATAGGCTACTGGTGACGGTGCCCGTTTTCCGGCCAAAATAATGATGATCAATAACAACGCCGTCAATGCGGGCATCGGTATCGCCCAGTCCCTTCAGTGTATCGGCTGCGGTAGGAAACTGTCCGTACCCCAGGTAATTCTTGTTTGAAATAGCAGCTACCCAGATGTTCAGGTAGCGGTCAGATGGCCAATAAACGATGCTCGATAGGAGAAACAGGTCATTAAACAGATCGAAAGAGCTTTTGGCCGCGTAATAGGTGCGGGTAATGCCGTTGGTTGTCTGACCGTTGGGATCCTGGGTAGCCAGATAAAACTCAATATTCGTATCTACCGCAATCGGATTGGTCGAGCTACCACCCGGCGTTCCGGCTATTTTACGGTAGTCTTCGTTCAACACCTGAATCTGCGACAGAATCTGCGCTTCAGTGATATTAGGGTTGTTTGCTCCGCCAACTGTTCCTGTTGGCTGATTGTGCACCACATGAACCACCACCGGAATGCGATAAACCGTGGCGGCCGCTCCCCTTGCCTGCGGGTTGAACAACGTGTAGGTACGTACCTGATCGTTCAGCGAGTTTATCTGTTGAAGCCGACCGGGAGACTGCCGTTGCAATTGGGCTTCGATGATCGGGTTGGCACACCGCTGTTTATGACTATCGTCGTCAGCAGATGTACCCACGCTGGGTACGCCCGTTTGGCCAAAACCGCTGGTTAGCGACATCCACAAAAAAAGGCCGGTCAAAACAGCTTTCAGTTTACTGTCTTCTGTCTTCTGTTGGTTATCCAATTCGAGGGTCGCCCTGTTGGCAACGCCACAGAAAACGGTAGACAGCAAACTGAAAACTCCTCCTCTATTGTCCTGCTTTTTCATATGCACTGATAATGGCTTTCACGAGCCGGTGACGAACCACGTCGCGTCCATCGAGTTCAACAAAGGCAATGCCCGGAATATCCCGCAAAATACCGATCGACTCTGATAACCCTGATTTCTGATGCTTCGGCAAATCGACCTGCGAACGGTCGCCGGTGATGATGGCTTTTGAGGATGGCCCCATCCGGGTCAGAAACATCTTCATCTGCATGGCCGTGGTATTCTGCGCTTCGTCGAGCAGAATAAACGCGTTGTTCAACGTACGGCCACGCATATAGGCAAGCGGTGCAATCTCAATTGTCCGGTTCTCCAGGTAAAATTTAAGTTTTTCGGCCGGAATCATGTCGTCGAGAGCGTCATAAATCGGACGTAGGTACGGGTCAATCTTCTCTTTCAGGTCGCCAGGCAGAAAACCAAGATTTTCACCGGCTTCTACGGCAGGGCGGGTAATGATAATCTTGCGTACTTCCTTGTTTTTCAGGGCGCGTACGGCAATGGCCACGGCGGTATAGGTTTTACCCGTTCCGGCGGGGCCAATAGCAAACACAAGGTCACTTTTCTCGGCGGCTTCAACCAGTTTTTTCTGGTTGGCCGTCTTGGCCCTGACCACAATGCCCTTCGTACCGTACACCAGCACTTCATCGTCAGATACCGGTACGCTGTTCTGGTCTGATTCGTTGCCGCCACTCAGGTACGTTTGCACATTTTCGTGGGTCAGCTTACCATACCGCTGGTAATGCTGCATCAGCGATTCCAGAATGTCGGTGATGCGGGAAATTTCGGGCGTAGTGCCTTTGATACGGATTTCGTTACCCCGCGAAATGATTTTACTCATTGGAAAGGCCGCAGCCACTTCCTTGATATTAGTGTTTTCGACGCCCAGGAAATCGATGAGGGAAACGTCGCCGTCGAGAGTGATGATTTTTTCGACCAAACTGCTAGGGGAGATTAAAGAAGGCTGATTATTGGGGGCCATTTAAAGAAAAGATGCGTATCTGTTTAGTACAAATAACCAGCAGACTCGATCTCATTTCCAATGGACACCAGTCAACCTCTGAATTAGTAGAGTGATTTTACGTTGGTTGGTTGAATATACCGAATCGCCTTACCTACACAACACGATTTGGAAAAAATTGGCTCACCGGCCCAACCCTTACCGTATAATAACGGCACAACGAAAAGGCTGAATAATTGCCTGGTCCTCTCTATCTTGCTGACGGTCAACAACCTTGCAAAACAGGGCCGCTCACCCAGTCGTTTAATAAAAAAGATCTATTTTTGGGCTAACGATTTTTTTGGTGATAACCTGCTTTTTTAGGTGGTCAGCATCCTGTTTGTGATCAGTTAGTTAGCTCTTCCAAGTTAACCGATTCTGAATTTTGGGCCGTTAAGCAACTTGCCTTTACTGGCGCTTTCCGCCTATTTTTGTTTAACTATGGATACCAACAGCGGAGCGCCCCGCCCCAACAACAACTTTAGAAAGAATACCACTAACGCGCCGGGAAATCGGCAACAGGCAGGCATTAACCGATTCCTAGATACGGGTCTCGGCAAGTTGCCACCACAGGCGGTAGATCTGGAAGAAGCGGTTCTGGGCGCGCTGATGATCGAAAAAGATGCGCTGTCGGCTGTAGTGGACCTGCTGAAGCCTGAGACCTTCTATAAGGAGGCGCATCAGCGGGTTTATAAGGCGATTCTAACACTGTTCGCCAATTCAGAACCCATTGACCTTCTGACGGTTACCCAGCAACTGCGTAAAACTGGTGAGATCGAGCTAGTGGGTGGCGGAGGCTATATTTCGGAGCTGACGCTCCGGGTTAACTCAGCGGCCAACATAGAATATCACGCCCGGATCATCACCGAGCAGGCCCTGAAACGCGGATTGATCACGATGTCGTCGGAGATTCAGCGCGATGCCTACGAAGACACCACCGACGTCTTCACCCTCCTCGACCGGACTGAACGCGACCTGTTCCAGCTGACCGAGTCGAACATCCGCAAAACTGTCTCCGACATGCGCTCCATCGTGGGTGAAGCCCTGAAGGAGATGGAGACCAAGAAGAATCAGGAAGGCCTCACGGGGGTACCTTCCGGCTTCACCGCCCTCGACCGGTTAACATCCGGTTGGCAGCCGTCTGAATTGGTTATTATTGCCGCCCGGCCAGCGATGGGCAAAACCGCTTTCGTTGTCTCTGCCCTCCGAAATGCGGCGGTGGACCATGGCAAACCGGTGGCTATTTTCTCGCTCGAAATGTCATCGGTGCAGCTGGTCAATCGTCTGATTTCCGCCGAGGCCGAGATCGATTCGGAGAAGATACGGAAGGGGCAGTTGGCACCGCACGAATGGCAACAGCTTCACCACAAAATTCAGCGACTTACCGAAGCACCGATCTACATCGACGACACGCCTGCGCTCTCCATTCTGGAACTTCGGGCAAAATGTCGCCGGTTGAAGGCACAGCACGATATTCAGATCGTCGTGATCGACTACCTGCAATTGATGACCGGCGATAACAGCAAAGGGTCTAACCGCGAACAGGAAATTGCGTCGATTTCGAGGGCACTGAAAAACCTGGCCAAGGAATTGAACGTACCTGTGATTGCCCTGTCGCAGTTGAGCCGGGCCGTTGAAACGCGGGGAGGCGATAAAAAGCCGCAACTATCCGATCTGCGGGAATCAGGATCTATCGAGCAGGATGCGGATATGGTTATGTTCCTGTATCGTCCTGAATATTACAACATTACTCAAGACGAAGCGGGTAATTCAACGCTGGGCGTTGGTGAGGTCATCGTGGCTAAAAACCGGTCTGGCTCACTGGATACCATTCAGTTGCGATTCGTTAACCGTTTCACTAAGTTCTGTGACCTCGACGGTTACTTCACGCCGGTACCGGGTTCATTCCCTGAAGGCGTGTCGGGCATGAGCAGCTTCGATGGATCAGGAGCATCCGGCATGCCAGGGTCTATTCCGCCACCGGGTACCATGCCCCCGCTTCCACCAACGCCAGGTACGTTACGAAGCCGCGCCAACGATCTGTCTAACTTTGGTAATGCTGATCCAAGTCAGGAAACGCCGTTTTAAGCATCCAGAACCAGCTACAGAAAAAGCCCAGGGTGTTACTCTGGGCTTTTTCTGTAGTTACTAACCATGATTCCTAAAACCTATGCCTACCTCCCGTTCATCCAACTTATCACGCCGAACATTTACTGTCGGACTAGCAGCAACTGGCCTACTTGGCCACACAATTGCTCGGGCGGCAGCTGGTCTTCTGACGCCCGTCCCCCCTACTCCACCCACCAACAAACTGGTTGTTTATCAGATAGTTACACGGCTTTTTGGCAACCAGCAAACGGCGAATAAACCCTGGGGAAGTCTGGCTGAAAACGGGGTTGGCAAATTCAACGACATTACGGACAAAGCCCTTCAGGAAATCAAAAAAATGGGGGTCTCGCACGTTTGGTACACGGGCGTCATTGAACACGCGACCATGACGGGCTACTCATCGCTAGGCATTGCAAATGATAATCCGCTTGTGGTAAAAGGTCGTGCCGGCTCACCCTACGCCATTAAAGACTATTACGATGTAGACCCTGACCTGGCGGTCGATGTCAGAAAACGGATGGCTGAGTTTGAGTCGCTGGTGAAACGCTCGCATGCCAACGGGTTGCAGGTGATCATCGATTTTGTACCGAATCACCTGGCACGCCAGTATAGTTCGGATGCTAAACCGGAAGGCGTTCAGGATCTGGGGCAAACCGACGACACAACGAAGGCCTTTGACCCGCAAAACAATTTTTATTACCTCCCCGACCAGCCTTTTCAGCCGCCCGCAGGTACGTTGGTCCCCGAAGGAACGATCGCTCCGGATTACGAAGAAAATCCGGCGAAGGCTACGGGTAATGATGTGTTTAAAGCGCAGCCTGACAGTAACGACTGGTACGAAACGATCAAGCTCAATTACGGTGTTGATTATCAGAACGGCCGGAAAACGTATTTCGACCCCATTCCGGGAACGTGGATCAAGATGCGCGATATTCTGCTCTTTTGGGCAGCAAAGGGCGTCGATGGGTTCCGGTGCGATATGGCCGAAATGGTACCGGTCGAATTCTGGGGTTGGGTAATTCCGCAGATTAAAGCCAGTAGGCCCGCCCCGGTGGTATCGGTGAAGCCCTCCAGGCCATCGGGCGCTACCGGGGCGCCTTCGGGTGTTAGTGCCGCACCCACTTACGCACCCCTTGTTTTCATTGCCGAGATTTACAACCCGCAACAGTACGCCAATTACATCGAGACAGGAAAATTCGACTACCTCTACGACAAGGTTGGCCTGTATGATTCTGTTCGGGCACTCATGGAGGGGAAAGGTAGTCCCATTGCCATTTCAAGAGTTTGTCAGGGCGAATCAGGTACGTTAGGCAAGCACATGCTTCGTTTCCTGGAAAACCATGATGAGCAACGTATCGCGGCAACACAATTCGCCAACGACCCCTGGACGGCTGTGCCGGCCATGACGCTGTCGGCCACACTACAAACCGGGCCGGTTATGGTCTATGCGGGTCAGGAAGTGGGCGTAAAACCAATCCAGGCAGAAGGCTTTCAGGGCGACGATGGACGAACCACCATCTTCGATTACTGGGGTATCCCTGAATTCCAGGCCTGGACAAACGGCGGTGCGTTCGATGGCGGCAAATTAACCGCCGACCAGAAAAAGCTGCGGCAGTTCTACGTCCAGCTAGGTCAGCTGGTCAACGCCAGCGAGGCCATTAGGAACGGTGCGTTTTATGATTTGCAACAGTATGGAAGGCCCGAAAAACTTTTCAGCTACCTGCGGTATTCGGCCAAACAGAAACTTTTGATCGTCTGCAACTTCGACCGGCAGGAAACGATACGTACGCAACTCCAAATTCCAGCTGATGTATGGAAAGCGATGAAGGTTGTCCCAAAGAAAACCTACACCTATCGTGATATTTTCCTGACGAAAACTACGATTACGGCAGGCCAGATTATTCCTGTAACCGTGCCGCCACTAGGTGCACTGGTGCTAACGATCTCGTAGGTACGTTGCGCTTAAGCGCCCCATCCACGCTAAACGCAAGAGGCCATTTCCTTCGGGAAATGGCCTCTTATTGGTATAATTGGCAGTAAGCTTACATCCCGCTTTGCTGTACTGTCAAATCGTCAACGGCCATAAGCGCCTTATTTGCGCTTTCCGGGTTCACAAACACCAGGTAGAGCTTATGCATACCCGATGTTGGCTTTTTGAAGGGAATACTAACTGGTCCTGCCGTTCCCACAGACACGTCGGCGTCGCCAAGCAAGGGCCCCGTCGGCGAATCAGTACGTACCTCTACTTTACCACCTGCCGACATGCCGGCTCTGGTCATTACTGAAGCACTCAGGCCCGAAATGCCCGTCAGGTCGATATCATTATACACCAGGTAACTGCCACTTTTCGTAGCAATAGCTACGTCATTGCCAGTTGGCATCTTCACGGTTGAGATGTCTTTCTTTCCATCGTAATTGATCGCCTTGAATTTCGGGCTACGGAGAGCCACCGACTTAACCTGAGTCAGAGGGCCAATTTGACCGTTACCCCGATCGGTGTAGGTCGCCGTCAGAATGTATGACCCGTCTTTTGTATGATCCTGGGTCATATAGTTACCCTGCAGGGGGTGTTTATCTGCCACTTTCGTGTCGGCCAATGACTGAATGTAGCGGACCATGTCTTCAGCTTCTTCGATTTTAAGTTGCGGGTGAGCGCTCATGGCTTGTTCGCCCCATACGCCACCACCACCACTAATGATCTTCTGCGCCAGGGCACGTACCCGCGTGGCACTTCTGTATTTTTTGGCCACATCGATATACGCTGGTCCGATCGATTTGCGCTCGATGGCGTGGCAGGATTTACAGTCGTTCAGTTCGATCAATCGTTTACCGGCCGTATAACCCAGGTTTGCCTGGTGCCCTTGTGCCAGCATGGTTTTATCAAAGCCTTCCACGTAGTTGATCGTCATCGTAACATCTTCAGGGTTAATGCCTTTTGCCAGCGTACCGTCTTCTTTATCGGCTACGGCTGTCTGGTAAGCAATTGGCTGTTTGGGGAAGAAGAACGTTTTATTTCCCTTAACGGCCAGGTCAACCTTTGGCATGTCGTTACCCACCTTAACCGTCACTGTCTGCGTGGCTTTATTTCCAGCGGCATCGGTCACGGTCAGTGTTGGTGTGTAGATTCCCGGTTTGCTGAAAGTCATGGTTGGGTTTGCCTGCGTGCTGCGCGCCATTCCCTTCCCGAAATCCCAGTTGTAGGTAAGCGCGTCGCCATCATAATCCATCGTTCCCTTGGTTGAGAAGGTTACGGCAAGCGGGGCGGCTCCAACCAGTTTATTGGCCGACGCAACCGCTACCGGGCGGCGGTTTCCGGCGTTGTAGGTGATACGCGACAGACGGGCATCGTCATTGGCAGCAAACCAGTTCTGGCCATATTCGAGCGTGTACAGGCTACCATCCGGCGCAAACTGCATATCGATAACGTGCGAGAACTTCATGTTGGGGGCAAACCGCTCCATCTTCACGAAATCCCCTTCCGGCGTCATGGTTACAGGGTTGATCCAGTCGCGCATCCAGTCGTAGGCAAAGAATTTTCCATCGTAAGCACGGGGAAACTTCACCTTCGAGTCGGCAGCGTAGTCGTCGTAGTAATAAACCGGGCCGCCCATGGCATTACGGCCACCTTTTCCAACGATCGCGCCGAATTCGGGCGAATCGGCATAAGGATAGTAGATGAACGCTTTCTGAGCAGGTGGCAATTCATTCAGGCCTGTGTTGTGGGGCGAATTGTTGACGGGTTTAGCCGGATCATAGGCCATGCCCCTTGAGGTGCTGTCTTTGAAATCGAAAACGTCATACGCCCTGTTATCGGCTACAAACATTGGCCAGCCAAAGAACCCGGCTTTCCGGGCCTGGTTCATTTCGTCATGGCCGCGGGGGCCGCGTTTCGCCCGGTTTTCACCAGCATCAGGGCCAACTTCGCCCCAATACAGAAAACCAGTGCGCTGGTCAACAGCAATCCGGTATGGATTCCGGTTCCCCATCACATAAATCTCCGGCCGGGCCTTGGGATTACCCGTAGCAAAAAGGTTTCCTTCCGGAATGGTGTAACCGCCGTTACCGTTTGGCGTAATGCGAAGAATTTTTCCGCGCAGGTCGTTCGTGTTCGACGACGTGCTGAGTGCATCCCAGCCCTGGCGACCTTCCCGGTTGTCGGAAGGCGAGTATCCATCTGAATTAAATGGATTGGTATCGTCTCCCGTCGACAGGTACAGGTTACCCTTCCGATCCCAGGCAATAGACCCACCCGTATGGCAGCAACCCGTCCGTTTAACAGGTACGCGAAGCAGCACTTTTTCAGTATTCATCAACAACGTGTCACGCGCGTCGTCGTAAGTAAACTGCGACAGGTGCTGGGCAGTGTCGGCACCAAATACGGCAGCATCGGGTGCATAATAGAGAAACAGCCGTTTGTTTGCTGCGTAATTCGGATCGACGTTTACCCCCATCAGACCGTACTCAAACTTGGTGTAAACCGGCATCCGGGCCACGATCTTGGTCTTTTTCGTCGTGGGGTTATACACCTTCAACAGCCCTTTGCGCTCGCCAAACATCACTTTGCCACCCGGCAGTACAACCAGTTCGGTTGGCTCATCCAGGCTGCTAACCATTACTTCGCGCTCGAAGCGATTTTCTTCAGGCGCAGGCATTGATTTGGCTTTGGCATAGTCCAGCGAAGTGGCCATAACAGATTGCAGACCGCCCAGCAGGTGCTTCAGGAAAACCGGATTGGCATATGTCTCGTCGGGGTGACCGAAATTGGTGTAAAACGCTTTCCCACCGTCGTAATCGTGGTACCAGGCCATTGGGTGATTATCGCCCATCTTGCCGTCCTTATACGTCTTCTCATCAATCTTTACGAGCACATTGATGGCCGGATTGACGTTTTTGAAGTCATAAAACTCATCTTTGATCTTCCAGCGATCAGGAAAACCAAACATCGACGCATTGTTTTTATTCACGGCATAGGCCTCACCCTCCTGCACGTTCGGGTTACCGGGGTGCGATGCGAACTGAGCTCCGGCCAGTTTATTATACCAGGCCCAGTCATATTCTGTGTCGGCGGCAGCATGAATACCAACGTACCCACCGCCCGACTGAATATAACGCTCGAAATTAACCTGTTGGGCATCGTTCAGAACATCACCGGTTGTACTCAGGAAAACCACGGCGCCGTATCGTTTCAGGTTATCCTCTGTAAATTTCCCGGCATCTTCCGTGGTATCAACGGCAAATCCGTTCTGTTTGCCCAATTCCATCAATGTACGTTGACCCGTTGGAATTGACTGATGACGGAAACCCATAGTACGCGAGAAAACGAGTACCCGTTTGGCCGTTGGCGACTGCGCCTGTACGTTACTACCAGGTACGTATGCAGCAGCTAATAAGCCGCCAGCCACGGCTATGGTTCGCCCCAGTCGGCGCGTACCGATCAGGCGCTGGTAAAGAGAAGGTGTATACATGAAGTGAAGACGTGCTTTAAAAAGTAAAGACAATCAGGATTGAAAACTATCTACTGCTATAAGGAATAGTCTTCGCTACTTTACCCTCCTAACCGGCAAGCTGGCTGTGCAGGATACCCAGGTGACCAGCACCAAACGATGAGAAGCCCAACTCGATGGCTCGGCGGCTCGAATTGGGCTTCTCATCTTACTTGCTTTGGTGCTTCAGCGCATAATCATCAGTGTTCCTTTGAAGCTTCGTTGGCCATACAGTATGGTGTAATAATAGACCCCTGCCGGATAATCGGGCGCGTACCAGCGGAATGCCCGATCGACTGAATCGAAGACCGATTTTCCCCAGCGATTGTAGACCGTAACGCGCTCGAACCGTTCCGTACAGGTTTCCACAGGTACGTTCATAAGCCCGAAATAATCGTTCTTACCATCGTTGTTGGGCGTGATCGTATTCGGAATCTTCATCTCGTCGTAGTTGATCTCCGGCGTTCTCACCTTCAGCACGACACTGGTGGTATCTGTATTTTTAGGCTGGCAGCTTCCGTCGGTATTGGCGAAATCGAGCGTGAACGTAGCCTCACTTTTTCCCTGGAGCGTTGCGCAGGTAGCTTGCCATGAGAAAGGCGATTGCAACTCAGGTCGCCCCGTTTTGTTAGTAAACACCATGCCTGCACTCGCCAGATTGAAGCCTCTGCCTGTACCTGTCAGTTTCAGGGTATCGCCTTTGTCCGGGTCATTGCCAAAAACGGTAAACCGAACACCACCTGCGGCCGTATCTGCGGGGGTAACTACCAGTTCAATGACTCGGCTGGCCAACGAGGTTCGTATACTGGGCGGTTGGCTGGCCACGCCTTGCGCTGTCAGCCGAACGGTGGTCGTATCGCGGCGTTCGGTAGTACATTTTTTATTGATCGCGATAAAATCAACGAGGTATTCGGTGCGGGTAGCCTGCGAACAGGTCGGTTTCCAGACAAACGGGCTCGACACCGTAGCGGTCCCTGATTTGGGGGAGAACGACATACCGGCGCTGGCCAGATCGAACCCCCGCCCAACTGCCTGAATTGTTACGGCTCCGTTCTGCGAATCCTTACCGATCCCATTGAATGTCAGCGACGTACCTACGGTTACGGTTGTCTGTCCGTTTCGCAGATCAGTGCTGGCGGCGGGCTTTGTTGCCACCGTGGCATTTACCAGCACCTGAATATTTATGATCGAGGTCAACCCCTGCGGGCAACCGTCGTCCGTTGCTTTTATTTGCAGCGTCACAGCTTTCCCATTGTTATACAAGGCGCAGGCATCGAAGCAGAACTGGGCCGTTGTGGTATCCCGACCGGTTCTCGACACCAGCACACCTGGCGTAATGGCCAGGCCCGATAATGATCCGCTTCCGTTCGCGATCGAGATCGTCTGGTTGGCGTTGGGGTCAGTCACGTAAAGCGTCAGGCAGGCGTTATCGGTGTCATTTAAGGTCAGGAGTGTACCTTCTTTGTAAAAACCACTGGCTCCCTGTGCTTTCATCAGCAGTACCGGCGGGTCATTCACGGGGCAATCGATCGCTTTCAGCTGGTAATCGCGCCGGACTCGCCCAATAGCAACGCCTTTTCTGTATTCGACCACCTCAACCGAAAACACGTAAAGGCCCGCCCGACTGGCCGTAACCGTCAGAATACCTGTCCGGGGATTGACTTGCAGCGGAATACTTCCCGGAATGGCATTGGTAGCCGAATACCCTGAACTCCAGTTGACAGTCGGGTACGGACCGGGATTAAACATAGGCGGAATGAGTTGGGTACCGATGCCCGGAATCGGGTTGTTCTTGTCGCTGAACCCGTTGTAGGGCGTCACCATCGTATAAACCAGGCTGTCACCGTCGGGGTCTTTGGCCGAAAAGTCAAACGTGAACGGGCGATTCAGGCAGATGTAATCGCCTTTGGGCGTGTTAAAAACAGGCGATGAATTATACAGCGGCGTTGATGTGGCCGAGATAGCCGGAAATTCCAGATAAAACGCGTCGGCAGCATCGCCAGGCAGATTGATGTTGACAATACCCGCGTTCCGGCAGCAGCGCTCCCAGGAAATGTAGTAGCCACCCGGATCATTAAACGCCTGCGGGTTCAGGGTAACATCAATGCCGTATCGAATAAGGCGTGTACTTTGCGTCGCCTGCGTGCAGTTGGGCAGTGTGGAGGCAACAAGTGACGAACCAGTCTGAGGCAACACAATACCAGACAAAAAAGCGTTGTCACGCTTCCGGAAAACGCCAAGCGAAACCGTGGCATCTTCGGCCCCCGGATTACCCGTCAACTGGTCGAAGTACAGGTTCAGGTTGATCCGGTGCGTATAGGCTCGTCCGGTGCCCAGGTATTGTAATTCTATTTCGCCACCGACAATATGGGTGGCCATCACCATTCCCGGCAACAACCCGAACAGGCCAACGAAAAGCAGGAAATGAAAAAATGAACGGTATTGTTGAGTCATACAAATTGGGGCAGGGTACACTTGGTCCGATAACGGATGCTTAATTTAGCGGTTTATCTCGAAATAAGCGTCTATTGAAAGGAGCCTAACGGCTACTGCTTTCAAGGAAAGTACTATAAATCAGCTACTTGTTAGTAGTCACATCCAGCAGGTCATTCCAGCGACCTCATTTTTTAATGCGCCGTCACAAACACAAACAACCCCAGCTCATTGCCAACCTCCTGGTAGCCGACGTGGCCGCCGAAGGAAAGTGTATTATTAAAACCGACGAAGGTGTCATCTTTGTGGAAGGCCGGCCCGGTTATCCGATGCCTGCCCCCGGCGATATCGTTGATGTTAAAATAGTCAATCAAAAGAAGCAGTATCGCGAGGCCGTCGTTGAACGGATCGTTACACCTTCTGAGGTACGTACCCAGCCGTTCTGCGAACATTTCGGTATTTGTGGGGGCTGTAAGTGGCAGCACATCCAGTATGCCGAACAGCTTCGCTTCAAGCAGCAGCAGGTCATTGATCATCTTACGCGGATTGCCAAGGTTCCGTTGCCGGAGTTTCAGCCAATTGTTGCCGCCGAACCCACGCAGTATTACCGCAACAAACTGGAATTTACCGTGGCCGCTGGTCGCTGGCTGACGCAGGCAGAAGTAGACGCAGGCGAACGTATGGACTTCCGCGCCGTTGGTTTCCACGTACCAGGCCGGTTCGATAAGGTGCTGCCCATCAATCACTGTTATTTACAACCCGATCCATCAAACGATATTCGGCTGGCGGTTTCCGATTATATGTTTGCCCATAACCTGGCGGCCTATAACCTGAAAACTCATGAAGGCTACCTACGCACGCTGATTATCCGCACCGCCGACACCACCAGTCAGGTGATGGTAACGATGCAGGTGGCACAGGATCACCCCGACACGCTGGCCGCCCTGCTCGATCATCTGCGCGAGCGTTTCCCGCAGATTACGTCGTTGAACTACATTATTAACAAGAAGAAAAACGACAACTACGGCGATCAGGAGGTGATTAACTACGCCGGCACGCCCTACATTGAAGAAACGATGGTGTCGTCGCCCAATCATCCACCCTTGACGTTCCGGATTAATGCGAAATCGTTTTACCAGACCAACGCTATTCAGGCTCACGCACTGTACAGCATCGCCCGCGACATGGCTGGCCTGACCGGCAACGAACTGGTATACGATTTATATACGGGCACGGGCACCATCGCCCTCTTCGTTGCCCGCGAAGCCAGGTACGTTGTTGGCGTAGAATACGTTGAAGCGGCCGTAGCCGATGCGCACGTTAACGCGGAGGTGAACGGCATCACGAATGCCTCCTTCCACGCGGGTGATATGAAATTGCTACTGACCGACGAATTTTTCGCCCAGCACGGTCGACCCGACGTGGTTATTACCGACCCGCCCCGCGCCGGTATGGACGAGGCCGTTGTTCGCCAGTTACTGAAAGCGGGCCCCCAAAAGATCGTGTACGTCAGCTGTAACACCGCCACCCAGGCCCGCGATATTGCCTGGCTCGACGAAGCCTACCGCGTTGAAGCCGTACAACCCGTGGATATGTTCCCCCACACACACCATGTTGAGAACGTGGTATTACTAGTGAAAAAATAGTTTACTGTCCTCTGTCTTCTGTTGCTCTGCTCAATCAGGAAACGTACCTGTTCGGAGCAACAGAAGACAGAGGACTGAAAACAGAAGACAGTTAGTTATGACCCTACTCACACCATCTGCCTGGCCTGATTATGAACTGATCGACTCGGGCGATTTCATGAAACTCGAACGATTCGGGGCGTATGTGCTGGCCCGGCCGGAGCCACAGGCCATCTGGGACTGTTCGCTCTCGGAAGCGGAATGGGAACGGCAGGCCCACGCTACCTTCCGCCGCGACAAGCAATCGCCGGAGCGCGGCGACTGGCTTCGGCTGAAACCAATGCAGGACCCCTGGACGGTTCGGTTTCGGCAACAGGGTCTGGACCTGACCTTGAAACTGGCGCTTACCTCCTTCAAGCACGTTGGTCTGTTTCCTGAACAGGCAGCCAACTGGACATACATCCACGATGCAGTAAAGGCATTGCCCGTTGAGAAACCACGTGTATTGAATCTGTTTGCCTACACAGGCGGATCATCGTTGGCCGCTCGTCAGGCAGGAGCCGACGTTACGCACGTTGATTCAGTAAAGCAGGTAATCTCATGGTCACGCGAGAGTATGGAGATGAGTAAGCTCGACAACATTCGCTGGGTGGTTGAAGACGCCGTGAAATTTGTGAAGCGCGAAGAACGGCGGGGCAATACCTACCACGGCATCATCCTGGACCCACCCGCCTACGGGCGCGGCCCCGACGGCGAAAAATGGGTACTCGAAGAACAGCTCAACGGCATTCTGAAGACCTGCGCTGCCCTGCTCGATAAGCAGAACTTCTTCTTCATCATCAACCTGTATTCGCTCGGTTTTTCGGCACTGATCCTGGATAACCTGATGGCACAGTGCTTCGGCAACCTACCCAACGAACAGTCTGGCGAGCTTTTCCTGACCGATTCACACCAGAAACGCCTCCCGCTGGGCGTTTTCTCTCGTTTTTCTTCCGTAGATTTGTAGGAATAAGTTTACTGTTTACAGTCTTCTGTTTTCAGTTGCGCTGAAAACAGAAGACTGTAAACAGTAAATAACAACAAACGTCAATTGCTTTGGGGACATTTTGCGGTACATATTGATCCTGCTGGTGGTAGCCACCCTGGCGTCGTGCAGTAGCGGCGACCGGCGGCTTTCGCGCATTCCACCCCTCCCCCAGGCCTCAGACAGTGTCCAGACGGCAAACACCCTCCGGGCGCTCACTCGTGCCATTAATCAGTCGTCGTCTGCCACTGCCTACGCCAAACGGGCCGTATTGCTCCTGTCTGTAGGTCGAACGGCCGAGGCGCTGGAGGATATTGACGAGGCCATTTCCCGAAACAACAGTACCGGTTTTTTCTTTCTGGTTCGGGCGCAGGTGATGCGTGCTCAGAACAAACCAGCGCGCGCATTCGATGATGCCCAGCGGGCAGAAATTCTGGGCATCAATTCGCCCGAATTGTTTACGCTAATCGGCGATGTACTGCAACAACAGGCACAATATCCGAAAGCGCAGTTGTACGTGGCCAAGGCATTGCAAATGGCCCCCTACGACGGAGAAGCACACTTTTATAGCGGGCTGATGGCTGCCAAGCAGGGAGACACCACCAGAGCACTGGCGCAATATCAGCAGGCGTTGCAGTTGAAACCGCGCTTCCTGCCAACGTACAACCAGTTAACGGCTGTATACCGATCACTGGGTGATTTGAACACGGCGCTGGTGTATAATGAGCGGGCTATGCACTATTTTCCGGTCAATGCTGAGTTGCTGTTCCAGCGGGGCATGATCTACCAATATGCCGGCCGGGCAGACAGCGCGTTGATTGCTTACCAGCGTACCGTCAGCCTGCAACCCGATTACGTGCAGGCTTACTTTCAGGCTGGTCTGATTTTTGACCGTTTCCATAATTATGGACAAGCACTAGCTAACTTCGAACAGGTACAAAAACGGAAACCAACATTCCCCCATATTGATTTTTATGTTGGGCATGGAGCCGAGATGACCTACCAGTGGGACCGTGCTTTAGCGCAGTATACCAGCGCCTTACAGAAAGATCCGAACGATCAGCTTGCCCAATTTGGCTTCTGGCGCGTGCAGAAAAGGCAGCAGCAGGCAACCTCATCGTACAATGATTATTTACTGAATCCAACATCACCGGAAACGGGTTTATTGCAGGCTCCATCAACCCGAACGCCCGGCGGGCGTACACTTGACACCAGCCGGATCCGTATCGCACCGATACAGCCCCGAACCCGCATCCGTTCGATGAACGATTCAACATTTAAAGTAAAACAAATTGATTAAATCAGTTTACAGTTTTCTGTTTACTGTATTCTGTTGCTCCGCTCATTTAAATGAACGTACCCAGGCAGCGCAACTGAAGACAGTAAACAGAAAACCGTAAACACAAAGAATATGACAACTCAGGATATACAATTACAGGTGGCATTGCCCGATGGCAGTGTTCGCGAGTACCCAGCCGGTTCGTCGGGGTACGACGTGGCCCTTGGTATCAGCGAGGGACTGGCCCGCAATGTACTGGCCGCTAAAGTGAACGGGAAAGTGCAGGATGCTACCCTGCCCATCGACCTACCTGCGGATGGAAAACCCGTTTCTGTGCAGTTACTGACCTGGAACGATCTGGAAGGAAAATCAACGTTCTGGCATTCATCAGCCCACTTACTGGCCGAGGCTCTGGAATCGCTGTATCCGGGCATCAAATTCGCCATCGGTCCACCGATCGAGAATGGTTTCTATTATGATGTTGATTTTGAGGGCAAGCACTTCTCGCAGGACGACTTCAAGAAAGTTGAAGACAAGATGCTTGAACTGGCACGGCAGAAAAATACGTATGTACGCAAGTCGGTGAGCAAAGCCGATGCTATTGCGTACTTCGAAGAAAAAGGCGATCCATACAAAATTGACCTGCTGCAGGGGCTAGCCGATGGCAGCATTACGTTCTACACGCAGGGCAACTTTACAGATCTTTGCCGGGGGCCACACATACCGAACACGGGCTTTATCAAGGCCGC
Source organism: Fibrella forsythiae (assembly GCF_017353175.1). GTDB lineage: Bacteria > Bacteroidota > Bacteroidia > Cytophagales > Spirosomataceae > Fibrella > Fibrella forsythiae. The sequence continues at coordinate 730,429 of NZ_JAFMYW010000001.1, forward strand.
TAAGCTGATGAACGTGGCAGGTGCCTACTGGCGCGGCGATGAGAAGAACAAGATGCTGACCCGCATCTACGCCATCACGTTTCCAAAACAGAAGGAACTGGAAGAGTACCTGACCCTGCTGGAAGAAGCCAAAAAGCGCGACCATCGCAAACTGGGTAAAGAACTCGAACTATTTGCCTTCTCGGAAAAAGTAGGTCAGGGCTTGCCACTCTGGTTGCCTAAAGGCGCGATCATTCGCGAAAGGCTCGAGAACTTCCTTCGCAAAGCGCAGGTACGTGCCGGGTATTCGCCCGTGGTAACGCCGCACATTGGCAGCAAGCAGTTGTACGTTACGTCGGGCCATTGGGAGAAATACGGTGAGGATTCCTTCAAGCCTATTCTGACCCCTGATGTGGGTGAGGAGTTCCTGCTGAAGCCGATGAACTGCCCACACCACTGCGAGATTTACAAGACGAAGCCCCGCTCCTACCGCGACCTGCCCCTGCGGCTGGCCGAGTTCGGAACGGTATACCGCTACGAGCAATCGGGTGAGCTTCACGGACTGACGCGGGTACGTGGTTTCACCCAGGACGACGCCCATATCTTCTGCCGCCCCGATCAGGTAAGCGAAGAGTTTATGAAGGTGATCGACCTTGTGCTCTATGTATTCAAGGCACTGGGATTCAATGACTATAGTGCGCAGGTATCGCTTCGTGACCCTGATAATGGTACCAAGTACATTGGCTCCGACGAGAATTGGGAAAAAGCAGAAGCGGCCATCATCAACGCAGCGAACGAGAAAGGCTTACCTACCGTTATGGAGAAGGGCGAAGCTGCTTTCTACGGTCCCAAGCTTGATTTTATGGTGCGCGATGCCCTTGGTCGGAAATGGCAGTTGGGCACCATTCAGGTCGATTACAACCTGCCTGAACGCTTCGAGCTAGAGTATACTGGCGCCGATAACCAAAAGCACCGGCCCGTTATGATTCACCGCGCTCCCTTTGGTTCTATGGAGCGTTTCATTGCGATCCTGATCGAAAACACAGCGGGGAATTTCCCACTCTGGTTGTCGCCTGATCAGATTGCCGTGCTGCCTATTTCGGAAAAGTATGAAGCATACGCCAACGAGCTTTTCCTAAACTTGCAGGAGAATGATATCAGAGGTTTCGTGGATGTGCGTGACGAAAAAATTGGCCGCAAAATTCGCGATGCTGAAGTAGCAAAAGTACCCTTCATGCTTATTGTCGGCGAGAAAGAGCAGGCAGAGGGCCGGGTATCTGTTCGCCGGAAAGGTGAAGGCGATCTGGGTAGCATGACCGTCGCCGAATTTACAGCCCTGTTTCAAGAGCAAGTAAAAGTTTAGTCGCAGTTTACAGTGGCAGTAGGCAGTTGCTTACCCGAGTCAGACCAGGACCGTACGCAATTGCCTGATGTCACTCTAAACTTTTAGTAACACAATACGTTTACCAAACCAACAAGTAGTCACATTAACCAAACCATATGGCATTACCCCAACGGAGACCACCCCGTCGCGTGGTGGAAGAACCCTACCGAATTAATGAACGCATCCAGGCTCGCGAGGTGCGTGTTGTCGGCGAAAACGTCGAGCAAGGCATTTTTGGCATTCAGCAGGCATTGGCCATTGCCAAAGCTCAGAGCTTAGATCTGGTGGAGATTTCACCAAACGCGACCCCTCCGGTTTGCCGCGTCATCGACTACTCGAAATTCAAGTACGAGCAGAAGAAGAAGCAAAAAGAGATTAAGTCGAACGCCCAGAAAGTGGTGATCAAAGAAATCCGTTTCGGTCCGAACACGGATGATCACGACTTTGAATTCAAGCTGAAGCATGCCCTGACATTCCTGAAAGAAGGGGCTAAGGTGAAAGCCTACGTTCACTTCGTTGGCCGCTCGATCGTGTTCAAGGACCGGGGCCTTCAGATTCTGGAACGCTTCTCGAAAGGACTCGAAGAAGTAGGCAAAATTGAGCAGGAGCCCAAATTGGAAGGCAAACGTATGATCATGTTCCTTGCCCCCAAAGCGGTGCAGGTGAAGAAATAACTGAAGGGAGGAAAGGGAGAAGGGAGGAAAGGAGAAAAGGGCTGCGCTCAGGTACGTTATGTATCGGAGTTACCTTTTCTCCTTTCCTCCCTTCTCCCTTTCCTCCTTTTGTTGTACCTTTGCGGCCTGTTTATTTAACGCGACCGGCGTACCGGCCCAATTCAATCATGCCAAAGCAAAAAACCAACTCGGCTGCCAAAAAGCGTTTCAAGCTGACCGGCACCGGAAAAATCAAGCGGAAGCACGCCTTCCACTCACACATTCTGACCAAGAAAACCACGAAGCAGAAGCGTAACCTCGTTCACTCGTCGACCGTACACCCGACGAACGAGACCCGCATCAAAGCGCTTCTGGGCCTGTCTTAGTCTATTTTTTTCGGTTATCTATTTCACCCGACTCAGGGCAACCAAGAGGAAGCTAATTAAGAATTAAAGATTAAGAATTGACCCATCTGGCAACCATTCTTACTTCTACGTTATTGATTCTTAAATCAAAACCCGCCCGCGTCAAAAAAAGCAACCATTATGCGTTCAGTCAATCACGTCGCCTCACGGGCACGTCGCAAGAAAATTTTAAAACTGGCCAAAGGTTTCTATGGCCGTCGTAAAAACGTTTGGACCGTTGCCAAAAACGCGGTTGAGAAAGCCCTGGGCTACTCATACCGTGACCGTAAAGCCAAGAAACGCGATTTCCGCGGCCTATGGATTCAACGGATCAACGCAGGTGCCCGCCAACACGGAATGTCATATTCTGTATTCATCGGCGCCCTGAATAAATCAGGTATCGAATTGAACCGGAAAGTACTGGCCGATCTGGCTATGAACCACCCGGAGGCGTTCAAAGCGGTTGTTGACCAGCTTAAATAAACAGACCTTCTTACTGCAAAACCCCGACTGAATCAGTCGGGGTTTTTTGTTTGCCGTTTGGATGCTCAACCAGAGCTTTCTTATAAAACTGGAGCGGCCCATCGGGCCACAAGATTGGTAGAAAACGGCGGGGCGGTATATAGTTTACGTCCCGTTAAGAACATGATATCAGTTTTAGCTCGCTTATGTACTACGTTTCTACAACCTTTGTTTTCAGCCCTACGCGGGGTTCCCCTTCTTTTGGTTTACCCAGCAGGTATACATCGATCTCGGTCTGGCCCACGCGGAATACCTGCCGGTCGGTAAGGGTCGTTTCCAGGTACGTCTTCAGCTTCTGAAACTGGTCGGCTTTGGCTTTTTCTTCATCGCCAAACCAGTCTTCTATCGTCACAACTGGCTCCCAGAACTCGGCTTCGGTGATCTCATCCACATAATTGGATGGCGGCAGCATCAGCCAGTCTTTGATGTGACTGACCGTGAGGGGCTCAGCCATACGCAGGTACGTATCAACGGGCTCCAGCGGTTCGTCAGACTCGCTGGGATACAACAAATCGGTTAAGAGCGGGGTTACCTCTTGAACGAAAGAACTTGTTTCTGGCTCAGATTGAGCTTTTATGTTCGGTTCAGGTACGTTACTATCTGCTGAGTCGGTCGTCATAGGAGTGAATTAATCAGGTGCTGTAAAGTAACAGTATAGCGTCGATTATTCGCAGTTAAGAATAAACCACATTATTGCTCCAGATGTATTCTGCAACTCTGTGCTAAGCATTTATCCTCAAGTTGCTACATTTGGTAGCTAAACGAAGTCTAACCAATAGTCCATTCTTTTCCCAACCAAGATCATGTTCGAGACCTTAATGAACCTTGTCCAGCAGAATGCGGGCAGTGCAATTGTAAACAATCCAGCCATTCCGAACCAGCATAATAATACCGCTATGGAAACGGTCGTACAGAGCATGCTGGGTGGCCTTACACAGCAGGCACAGGGCGGTGGCCTGGGCAACCTGCTCGGCATGGTAGTAAACGGCGGCGGTAATATTCAGGACAATCCGGTAACGCAGGGTGTTCAGCAGAACGTTGAGCAGGGCCTGATGGAGAAACTGGGCATTTCGCCACAGGTGGCAATGTCAATTGCCGGAGCGCTGGTACCCGTTGTACTGGGCAAGCTGATGCACAAAGCCGCTGACCCGAACGACTCAAGCGTAGATGGCAACACCATTTTGGGTGCAGCTACCGGGCAACAGGGTACTGACTGGATGGGTATGGCCGGTTCTGCCATGGCCGACGGAAAACTGGACATGAACGACCTGATGCGCGTAGCAGGTAGCCAACTTGGCGGCGGTGCAGGTGGCCTCGGCGGTATGCTGGGTGGCCTGTTCGGCGGCAAGTAAGCAGTTGCAGCAGGCAGTACATCGCCCTACTTTGAAACGGTATAAAAAGCCCGTGGTTTCGACTGCGGGCTTTTCTTATGCCCTATTGTGCAGGTCCCCAAAGCAACGTACCCGGACGGGCATACTGCCAACTACTACTGCCACCTGCCCCCACCCCCTGTCATTCCGGCCCGTTACGTTGAATTTAACTGCCAATCTGTCACAAAATCGAACAAAAAAGTCGACTGGCATTTTGCTTGATGTAGGAGTGGTAATCGGTTGCTTTGATAGGAATCGAACGATCATTAACCACAGCATAAACTCTAAACAGCATCTGACTGTCGCGCCTGGCGCGGCGGTCCAATTAACCAAATATGGGAAAGATCATAGGCATTGACTTAGGCACCACCAACTCGTGCGTGGCCGTGATGGAAGGGAACGAGCCCGTTGTTATTCCAAACAGCGAAGGCCGTCGTACCACACCATCGGTAGTGGCGTTTATGGACAACGGCAATGGCGAGCGTAAAATCGGTGACCCCGCCAAACGTCAGGCCATTACGAACCCGCAAAACACCATTTCATCGATTAAGCGGTTTATGGGCAAGCGTTTCAACGACGTTGCCAACGAAACCAGCCAAATGCCGTACACCGTTGAGCGTGGTCCAAACGACACCCCTCGCGTACGCATCGGCGATCGTCAATATACTCCTCAGGAGCTTTCGGCGCTGATTCTGCAAAAGATGAAGCAGACGGCCGAAGACTATCTGGGCCAAACTGTAACGGAAGCCGTTATTACGGTTCCTGCTTACTTTAACGATGCTGAGCGTCAGGCCACCAAAGAAGCTGGTCAGATTGCCGGCCTCGACGTGAAACGGATCATCAACGAGCCAACAGCGGCAGCCCTTGCCTACGGTCTTGACAAGACTAGCAAGGACATGAAGATCGCCGTATTTGACCTTGGTGGCGGTACGTTCGATATCTCGATCCTGGAACTGGGTGATGGCATCTTCGAAGTAAAATCAACTGACGGTGATACGCACCTTGGTGGTGACGACTTCGACCAGGTGATCATCGGCTGGTTGGCGCAGGAGTTCATCAACGACGAAAACATTGATCTGCGGAAAGACCCAATGGCGCTTCAACGCCTGAAGGAAGCCGCCGAAAAAGCGAAGATCGAATTGTCGAGTTCATCGTCAACAGAGATCAACCTGCCTTACATTATGCCCGTTAACGGCATACCCAAGCACCTGGTGCGTACGCTGACCCGGGCGAAGTTTGAGCAACTGGCTGATTCACTGATTCAGCGGAGCCTGGAGCCTTGCCGCCGCGCGCTGAAGAACTCAGGTCTGAGCGCCAGCCAGATCGACGAAGTGATTCTGGTAGGTGGGTCAACGCGGATTCCGAAAGTGCAGGAAGAAGTAGAGAAACTGTTTGGCCGCAAACCATCGAAAGCCGTTAACCCCGACGAAGCCGTAGCCATTGGCGCTGCCATTCAGGGTGGCGTACTGACGGGTGAAGTAAAAGACGTACTGCTGCTCGACGTTATTCCGCTGTCGCTGGGTATCGAAACCATGAACGGTGTGTTCACCAAAATGGTAGAGGCCAACACCACGATTCCAACCAAGAAAACGGAAACGTTCTCAACGGCGTCTGACAACCAGCCTAGCGTAGAGATCAACGTCCTGCAGGGCGAACGTCCGATGGCGGCTCAGAACCGCCAGTTAGGTCGGTTTATCCTGTCAGACATTCCACCAGCACCACGTGGCGTACCGCAGATTGAGGTGACGTTCGACGTAGATGCCAACGGTATTCTGAACGTAACGGCCCGCGACAAAGGCACCGGTAAAGAACAGAAGATTCGGATTGAAGCCAGCAGTGGCCTCACCGACGCTGAAATTACCCGGATGCGCGAAGAAGCGAAAGCCAATGAAGCATCGGATAAGGCGGAACGCGAAAAAATCGAGAAAGTGAACAGCGCCGACTCGATGATTTTCCAAACCGAGAAGCAACTGAAAGACTACGGCGACAAACTGTCGGCTGGTAATAAAGAAGCCATCGAAAGCGCCCTGACGCAACTGCGTTCGGCTCACGGTTCACGCGACGTGGCCGCGATTGACACGGCGATGGAAGCGATCACCGCTGCCTGGAACGCTGCTTCGCAGGAAATCTACGCGGCCACACAAGGCCAGGATGGCGGGGCCAACCCAATGGATGGTTTCGGCGGACAACCCGGCGGTGGCCAGCCAAACGGCGCGCAGAACCAGCCTACGGACGGTGACGTTTCAGACGTTCCTTACGAAGAAGTGAAGTAATGTTTTAACTCTGTCAGGTCTCAGAAAGACATAACAGGGTTAAAAGCCCCTGCTAAGTTAGCAGGGGCTTTTTTTTCGCTGGATAGGTTGGCGATATTCGTGATTGATCGCAGACAGACGGTAAGGGTTGGCCTGTTTTCGCTTTACTGGGTACGTTACCAGCTGATCGCCACTGCGATGCCAGACAGTAACTTGTTTACAGACACATCGCCGCTCAATGCTTCGAATGAAATCACTAAAAACACCCCTACTCTGGCTGGCTTTCCTGGCCATTGCCGTTGTCTCCTGCATTAAAATGGCGCCCGGCGGATCGTCTAAAACTGCTAAATCGACGGCGCAAATTATTCGGGAAGATCCAGTTAATGGCCTCGCCAACGCGAAAGCAACCCGTGAAAAGACCGCCCTTAAAGTAGCCGATGGCCTTCAGGTATCGCTATGGGCCTCTGATTCGCTGGCGCCCGACCCGGTTTCGATGTCGATCGACGATAAAGGCCGCGTATACCTGAACCGGACAAACCGGCAGAAAAACTCGGAGTTCGACATTCGGGGCCACCGCGACTGGATGACCGAGTCAATTGGGCTTCAAACGGTGGAAGACCGGCGTGCTTTTCTGCACAAAACATTTGACCCCGCAAAAAGTAAGGAAAACGAATGGCTGAAAGACCTGAACGTAGACGGCAGCCACGACTGGCGTGATCTGGCCGTTGAAAAAGACGAAGTATGGCGACTCGAAGACACCAACGGCGATGGACTGGCCGACGTGTCGATGCGCGTTCTGAACGACTTCTTCGACGAAGTATCGGACGTAGCTGGCGGTATTCTGGTGCGGGCAAAAGACGCTTTCGTAACCATAGCCCCCGATGTATGGCGGCTTACAGACACCAATAACGACGGTGTATATGATCAGAAAACGTCGATCAGCCACGGGTATGGGGTTCATATCGGTTTCGGTGGCCACGGCATGTCGAACCCGATTGAAGGGCCTGACGGGAAGATTTACTGGAATATCGGCGATATCGGCGCAAACATTACTACGGCCGAGGGCGTCAATCACAAGCGGTCGAATGAAGGCATCATTGCCCGGTCGAACCCGGATGGCACTCATTTTGAAATCTTTGCCGGTGGCCTTCGCAACACGCATGAATTCGTGTTTGATGAATACGGCAACCTGATCAGTTCGGATAACGACGGCGACCATCCCGGCGAAAGCGAACGGCTGGTACACGTTGTCGATGGCTCGGATGCCGGTTGGCGGTCGAACTGGCAGTACGGCAAATACACCGACCCGAAAAATAACCTGTATAAGGTCTGGATGGACGAGAAGCTCTACAAGCCACGTTGGGACGGTCAGGCCGCCTACATCATTCCACCGATCATGAATTACCATAACGGCCCCACCGGTATGGTCTATAATCCGGGAACGGCACTGGGGTCGGCCTGGAAAAATAAGTTTTTCCTGGTTGAGTTTGTGGGCAACCCTGCCCGTTCGCCGATCTGGTCGTTTGGTCTGAAACCAAAGGGAGCCTCGTTTGTCCTCGACGGCGAGCAGAACATTCTCTCGGGTTTACTCCCAACGGGCATTCGTTTCGGTCCGGATGGCGCGCTCTATGTTGCCGACTGGATCAACGGATGGGATACGAAAAACTACGGTCGGGTCTGGAAGCTGGACGTAACGACCGACAAAAACGACATGAGTGCGCTACGTTCGGAGACCAAACGGCTCATGCAGTTAACGTACCCAGACCAGACTGTAGATGTGCTGTACAACCTGTTAAGCAACCCGGATATGCGTATCCGGCAGAAAGCACAGTTTGAACTGGCCAGCCGTGGTGCTGCCGGTGCTGCGCAGTTGAACAAAGCCATTGCCCAAACGGAGAACCAGTTAGCACGCATTCACGGCATTTGGGGATTGGGGCAACTGGCCCGGCAGGATAAAACATACGGCAAACCGCTCGTGGCCCTGCTGACCGATAAAGACCCGGAGATAGTGGCGCAGACCGCCAAAGTGATCGGCGACGAGATGCTTACCGAAGCTGGCCCCACCCTGCTTCCTCTGTTGGCGAGTCAGCATCCACGTGTTAAGTTTTTCAGCGCTCAGGCCCTGGGCCGTATTCACGATAAAGCCGCCGTTGAGCCCCTGCTGGCCATGATCAAGGCCAACAACGACGAAGACGTTTACCTGCGTCATGCGGCGGTACTGGCCCTTTCTCGTATTGGCCAGATTGACCCGATAGCCGCGCTGGCAAAAAGCCAGGACAAATCGCTCCGCCTGGCTGGCGTGCTGGTATTGCGCCGCCTGAAAAACGACAAAGTGGCCCTTTTCCTGAAAGACAGCGATGAATATATCGTCACCGAAGCGGCCCGCGCCATCAACGATGACGAGTCGATCCCAACGGCCCTGCCCGCCCTGGCAGCTACGCTAGGCGAAAAACGGTTCACATCTGAACCGCTACTCCGGCGGGCAATCAATGCCTGTCTGCGCGTTGGGGGTAATGATCAGATAAATCAGCTCCTGTCTTTTGCCAAACGAACCGACGTAGACAAAACACTGAGAGCGGAAGCGCTGGCAACGCTGGGTACGTGGGCGGCCCCTTCGCTAATGGACCGGGTTGACGGCCGCTATCGGGGAGCGCTTCAACATGATCTGGTTACGGTTCAATCGGCCGTTCAGCCTTATATGAATGACCTGTTGCAGGACTCTGAGCCTGCTGTTCTGGTGGCAACGGCACAGATGGCCAGTAATCTGGGCATCACCAGCGCCACTGATAAGTTAGCCAAGCTGCAACAGGAAAGCGGTGCTGGCGAGGTACGCAGTGCTGTCTTGACGGCCCTGAACACATTACACTACGCCGGTATGGAATCGGCGTTGAAGATGGGCATGAGTGATTCAAACGCCGACGTTCGTACGGTAGCGTTGGGGCTCATGCGCGGGCAAAACCTGTCTGCGGCGGCGCTGGCCGAAATGTCGAAAACGATTTTCGAGAAAGGTACGGAGAAAGAACAGCAGCAGCTTATTCAGGTGCTGGGAGCCATGCCGGTAGCGAAAACCGAACCAATTCTGGCTGGATTGATTGACCGGATGGCGGCTAAAACGCTTGCTCCAAGTCTTGCGCTGGAATTAAATGAAGCCGTTGATTCAACCAAATCAGCTTCGCTCATCGCTAAGTTGGCACCCTTCCGCTCAACGGGCATGACGGTAGCCGATTATCAGGATGCGCTGTTCGGTGGCGACCGGCAGGCGGGTCGTCGTTATTTTATGACCAACTCAACCGGTCAGTGTGTACGCTGCCATGCCATCGGCGGGCAGGGTGGCGAGGTTGGCCCCTCGCTGACCAATATCGGCAATGTACTTACCCGAGATCAACTATTACAGGCGCTCATCGAACCAAGTGCCCGACTCTCGCCCGGCTACGGAACGGTAATGCTCACCCTGGCCGACGGGCAAACGGTTAGTGGTGTTCTGATGCAGGAGTCGGAGAGTGAACTTGTGCTGAAAACAACGGAAGCCGAGCCACTGAAAGTGGCCGTATCACGGATCAAGAAGCGGGAAAACATGCCCTCAAGTATGCCGCCGATGGGATACCTCCTCTCGAAACGCGAGATAAGGGATGTCGTTGAGTTCCTGACTAACCTGAAAGGCGGCAGGTAAAAAAAGAGTTTACAGTTTTTTGTCTTCAATTGCTTCGCTAAGCAACCGGCTGGGAATGAGCGGCACAACTGAAGACAGAAAATTGTAAACTTTTTCTGGCACGATCTTTGTAAAACTACTTAGTACCCATAAATAAGCCGATAAGACGGCCTCACATTACACACAAAACTCGGTAAGCCCGCTAACTCTCGTTGGCGGGCTTATTTGTTTGCCCGTACCTTTGCGCACAGCCTATTTTTATTCGCGCATGCGTTACACTCTACGTTTATTGATTTTCCCGTTAAGCCTCTGCCTGAGCAACTTGCCCGGCCTGGCACAAACGATCATTCGTGGTCCGTATCTACAACAGGTTACACCCACCAGTGTTGTGGTGCGCTGGCGAACTGACCTCGCAACCGATAGCCGGGTACGTTTCGGTACAGGATTGACCCAACAGGTTACTGACCCTAAATCGACAACAGAACACGCTGTTACGCTGACTGGGCTTCTTCCAGCGACCAAATACCCATATGTTGTCGGTACGTCAACGGCTAATCTTTCGCCGGTCGACGATTCATACTATGTTAAAACAGCACCCGCATTTGGGTCGAATGACCCGGTAAGGTTATGGATGCTGGGTGATTTCGGGACGGGCTCGGACCGTCAGAGGCAAACCTTCGATGCCATTAAACTACCGTTTCAGAACAAGCGCGCTGATTTGTGGATTTGGCTCGGCGACAACGCCTATACATATGGCAGAGATGACGAGTATCAGAACTGGGTATTCAACTATGCACCCGAATATCTGCGTAATTTACCGTTCTACGCGACGCCGGGAAACCACGACTACCACGACGACAATAACGATTATAATGTGCCTTATTATGCACTAACTACGTACCCAAAACAAGGCGAAGCAGGAGGCACTCCCTCCAACTCGTCGTCATACTATTCGGTAGATTACGGGGCGGTCCACCTGGTGTCGCTGGACTCCTTTGGCAATGAAGACGGTAAATACAGAATCTGGGACACCACCGGCACGCAGATGCAATGGCTCAAGCGTGATCTGGCCGCCAATAAAAGACCCTGGACAATCATTGTCTTTCATCACCCGCCCTACACACAGGGATCGCGCAACTCGGATACAGAACAGGATCTGATCCTGAACCGTGAACGACTAACGCCGATTTTTGAACGCTACAACGTTGATCTGGTCGTAAGTGGGCACAGTCATGTGTACGAACGTACCTACCAGATGCGCGGCCACCGGGGTTTGTCTACCACCTTCGACAAGAAATTATATGCCGTAGATACAACGACGGGGCGATACGATGGTTCGGCTAATTCATGTCCGATCGTTCAGAAAAACGGGAGCCTTGTCTATATCGTCAATGGGTCAGGCGGTGCTAATACGGGGCGGTCGCCCAACTACCCACACAAGGCTATGGTATACAGTTATACCGACGAAGGGGGTTCGATGGTGATCGATGCATCTGAGAATCGGCTTGATGGTCAATGGGTTGCACCGAGTGGTGTTCTCGATCGATTCACGATGGTAAAGAACGTGAACCGCCGTCAGTCATTTGCCCTAAACTATGCCGACACCTTAACACTTACTGCCTCCTGGGTAGGAAACGCGGTAACTGGCAATGGCTCGTCTGCCCGGTACAGCTGGTCGACCGGACAGACAAGCCGCACCATTCGGACGGTCAATCAGTCAGGTACGTTCCGGGTTACTGATGGGCAGGGATGCCTTACGGATGAATATACGGTAACGGTAGCGCCCCGCCCGAAACTAACCACCAACGCACTGGCGGCATCGGCCTACTGCCCCGGCACCATCGTTACACTGACAGTCACCGCGGAAAATGCACCACTCGCGCCAAACTGGACATACGACATACAACTCTCCGACGCTTCAGGCAGCTTCAGTTCGCCACGATCACTAAGTTCAGGTACGTTTGCCGCGCTCACAACCCGAATTCCGGCAGACCTGAACGCTGGAACGGGCTACCGGTTGCGCGCCGTTCCCCGCGAAGTTGGGTATGCCGAGGTAGTTGCCGGGCCGGCATTCAGTATAAAGGCCCTTCCAACGGCAGCGGTAACAGGTTCTGCAACGGCCCTGGTTGGGCAGCCGGCATCTGCTACTGTTAGCCTTACGGGTGACGCTCCCTGGCAGTTGACATTTTCTAATGGCACCTCTCAGACTGTCACCACACAACCCGCCGTTATAACCTTCCCGGCCTTACCCGGAGGTATCACGCGGTTGACAAACGTCTCGAATGACTGCGGCAAAGGAACCGTTCTGGCGGCGGGTGAGCTAACCGGCTTGCTGCCAACTGCCGTTGAGCCAGCGGCCAATCGCATCCAGATTTATCCGAATCCAACATCCGGTCAGGTGTGGATTGATTTTCTGAAAGCAGAGCGTACCCCTATTGATCTGCAAGTATTCGATAGCCGGGGCGTTCAGATTAGTGGTCGGCAACTTGGCAGCGGTTCAACGCCAGCCCGCATTGCCGTACCGCTCGATCAGGCAGGCATGTTCTTTATTCAGGTGCGGGTTGGAGACGAGTTGTTCATGAAGAAAATCCTGCGTCAACCCTGACGGAACGGCCAAAAATCGCCATTCTGGCAAAAATTGGCACTATTCCCGGTGCAGGTGCATTAGTAACGTATTATGGCAGTTTCTATTGACTCGGCTCCGGCCACTGTTACCAGCGGCACCCGGCTCTGGTTATCGCTGGCAGCCGTGTATGTTCTCTGGGGGTCAACGTACCTGTTCATTCATTTCATGACCGAGCAGATGCCTCCCCTCTACATGGCATCGATGCGGTATATTGTAGCGGGCAGTATTCTGTATGCTTACGCCCGCTTCACAGGCACCGAACGCCCAACGCTCGCTCACTGGAAGTCAACTTCGATCATTGGCTTCTTTCTGCTAACGGTTGCCAATGGTGCTCTCACACTGGCCCTTCAATACATTCCGTCGGGGGTGGGCGCGTTACTTGGGGGCCTGCTGCCTATTTTTCTGCTGTTATTGAACTGGGTTTCCTTCGGTCAGGTACGTCCCAAAAACCTGTCGTTGATTGGCGTTGCCATTGGGTTTACGGGCATTTACCTGCTCATTAAACCCGACAAGATGGTCAGTTCAGGCGGTGCCGATGCAAACCTGATCGGTACAGTCCTGGTCGCGATCGGCAACCTGTCGTGGGCCGTGGGTACGTTGCTGACGCCCCGGCTTCAGCAGCCAAACCAAACTCTGGCCAGCGGTATGCAAATGCTGATGGGCGGGTTACTGTTGATGGTGATCAGCCTGATCTTCGAGCCGGTCAATCTGTTCAGCATTACCCATGCCCCTGTGAAGGCCCTTGGCTCCATGCTGTATCTGGTCATCTTTGGCAGTATCATTGGGTTCTCGGCCTATGCCTGGCTGGCCCGACATGCGCCCCCTGCCCTGCTGGCAACCTACGCGTTTGTCAACCCGATCATTGCTGTTTTGCTGGGCGTAACGTTTGCCGGTGAGGTTTTTTCTGCCCGTTCGCTCATTGGTGCTGGCGTGGCGCTTATTGGTGTCACCCTCATGACGCTGGGCAGGCGCTAGCCGAACCGACGGCAACACAGCCCGCCCGATCGCGTTTATATTGTATATGGCAGCTTCTATACCTGAACTTATTGCCCGCGGCGAAGGCATTCAGCTTGAATTTAAAAGCACGCTCTCAACGCCCTACCGCATTGCCAGAACGCTCACGGCATTTTCCAATACAAGCGGTGGTACGTTGCTGATCGGCATTGCCGACGACGGAAAAATTGTCGGTATCGATTCCGAATACAAGGAGATGGAGAAGATTGAACGGGCCACCGATTTTCTGATCGAACCACCCATCGACATCAGTTACGAGACCCGGCGACTAGACGGAAAAACTATCCTGCTACTTACTATTCCGGAAAGCAGCGAAAAGCCACATACAGCCCTCGACGAGCGGGGAAATCGCACGATCTACGTTCGCCAGCGCGACAAATCAGTGCCCACAAACCACCTGATGCTCGACCTAGAGACGGTAGACAAGAAGCTGATACAAACGCCAATGGTGAAGAATTTGCTTCAGTTTCTCCGCAAACACGACAGTATCACGGCCGAACGATTGGGCAAACTCGTCAACATCTCCGATTACCGCGCCACGAAGCTCCTTCGTGCACTGACAACCCAAGGCATTCTGTTGATGGTCGATAAACCCCGCCCGGCACGTTACTCATTGAAGTAACCGGTACAAAGACGGTGAGCCAACGAGTGGCCAGGGCTCAAGCCAAGCCACCGACTACTCGTTGGCTCACCGGTTAAACCTTTTCCGTTAACTGCCTGTCGATCAGCGATATTACATACTCCAGATCGGCGGAACGGTTGGCATAGTCCAGATTATTCACATCGATAACGAGCAGGTCGCCGGCGGAATAGGTCAGGGCAAAATCTTCGTAAAGCCCATTCAGGCTTTCCAGGTAATCGGGACTAATAGCCTGCTCGAAATCACGGCCCCGTTTCCTGATCTGGCCGGTCAGCTTAGGCAGATCAGCGCGGAGGTAGATCATCAGATCGGGCGGGCGCACCAGCCCAACCATATTATCGAACAAACTCCGGTATGTTTCATAGTCGCGCGGGATCATCTTGCCCGTATCGTACAGGTTTTTGGCGAAGATATAGGCATCTTCATAGATCGTCCGGTCCTGAATGACACTTCGACCCGATGCCCTGATTTTTTGAACCTGCTCAAATCGGCTGTTCAGGAAATAAATCTGCAGATGAAACGACCAACGGGCCATATCACCGTAGAAATCAGCCAGATAGGGGTTTCCTTCTACGGCTTCGTAGAGGACGTCCCAGCCATAGTGAGTGGCTAAAAGTTGAGCCAGGGTAGTTTTTCCGGCACCGATATTCCCGGTAATCGCAATGTGCATGAACGACGTCGTGATTGGTAAAGACAAGTTAGTGGCTCAAAAATCCGGCTTTACGTCGGCTTTCGCAACCTAAATAACCAGTCACTCATCGGGAAATTGGGATACGGTGTTCCTTTACTGGTAAAACCACAAAACCGCCATGACCACCACACGCCGTCAGTTCCTTCAATCAGTCACGCTGGGCGCCACCACGCTAACTATCCCTTCGCCGCTGGTTGCCGGTGCGATGCCTGTAAGCGGGCTGCTGGTTGCTTCGCCGCTCATCGCCTGTAATTCCTACACCTGGAATACCTTCTACAACCGGGCTGGCAAGATCTGGATGCAGGACCCTGAAGCTTCCCTCAGCGATTTTGTCGCCTCAGGGTTCAGGGCCTACGAACCGGGCGTTGATTCGCTGAAACAAGTACAGATACTTGGCCCATTACTAAAAAAGTATAGCCTCGCCATGCCTTCACTCTACGTGAATAGCTCGCTGCATAACCCCAACGAAGCCGACGCCTCAATCGCCGCCGCACTCGCCATTGCCGATCTGGCCAAAACGCTGGGCACGCGCATCATCGTCACCAACCCTAATCCGATCAAGTGGGGGTCGGCCGACAATAAAACAGATGCTGAGTTGATCGAACAGGTACGTAACCTCGACCGGCTGGGTGCGGCACTCCGAAAGCGAGGCCTGACGCTGGCTTACCACACCCATGCCCCGGAGCACCGCGCCGCTGCCCGCGAATTTCACCACATGATGCTGGGCAGCGACCCCAACAACGTATCGCTCTGCCTCGATGCTCACTGGGTGTACCGGGGGTCAGAGAATTCGCAGATAGCGCTGTTCGATGTGGTGAAGCTGTATGGCAAACGTATTGTGGAACTGCACGTCAGGCAATCGAAGGAAGGGGTTTGGTCTGAGACATTTACGCCAACCGGTGACGTTGATTATTCACGACTGGCATCCGCGTTGGACGCGATAAAAGTTAACCCCCTGATTGTGATGGAACAATGCCTGGAAACCGGTTCGCCCAACACACTGGATGCCGTTACAGCTCACAAACAAACGTTGGCTACTGCCCAAACCGTGTTTGGTCAGTGAGGCTTTAGCGATACCGTTTGTACGCTATAGATGGGCTGTCCATCGGCTGATACACCCTGAATGGTTACGCGCAGCAGCCTGGTAGTTGAGGGAATAGTGAGCGGTATCTGTAACTGCCCGGCCTGATCGGTAGTTGCTATCGGTTCCCAGGCCAGTACATCGCCAGCCGCTGCGGACGTTGCTTTCGGGAACGGTCTGCTGGCGGGATAACCCAGCAGCAGGTGTTGGCTGACTCCTTTTGCTTTGGCGGCCTCACGCATTGTTTTCGTGTAAAAAGCAATCACGCCTTTGCTGGCCTGAGTGCCATACATCGCCGCCACAGCGCCCGATTTTAACACTTCGATACGCTCGATGGTAGTAGGCGAAAATGACAGCAATTGGGTGCCGTCGGTATCATCAATCGGGAAGCCATCGATCAGAAAAAGCGGGTTCTGTATGCCAGCCTGGGCTTTCACCATTGTGGGTTGTGGTGGTGCTCCCCGGCTAACTACGGGGGCAACCTGCGAATTCATAACCGACGAAGCACCGGGAAAACTCACGGAGTAGGCTGTACGTCCGCCAGCCAGTACCTCATCTACCCGGAGAACCGGCACTTTGGCTCGCATGAGCAGGTACAGATTCTCGAACGGTGGCGTGTCTTTATTCAGGATAATGGTTTGATCGATCTGGCTGTGCAGGCTCCGCAGTTGTATATCGGCGGGCCGTTCGTCGATCGGTCGATTCGTTCGCACCACCACCTCGCGGAGTTGGCGGGCATCACGTTGGCGGTACCGGGTTGTGTCGGCCAGTTGCCGTTGGCGGGCCAACTCGATAAACGCTTTCCACGGCCGAAACTGCGCGGCGGCATCTGGCCAGAATGGCAGTAAGCCAAGATTGGCCCCAACCGGGAACGTAACAGATGCATCAACTGGTTTGCCCCGCCGGTTAGTTACCTGCACCATAACCCGGGCCGAATCTGCCAGCGATAACTGCCGAACCTGAAAATGGCCACCGGCGTCTGTCTGCGTAGAGCGGGACTGAATTCCCTGCTGGCCAGTTGCCAGCAGGACCACATTGACAGGGTGCTTTTCAGTTGTCGAAACCTGACCGTGAAGCGTGATGTCTGCGGCTGCAGACATAGGTATCGGTTGCGTTACACGGCGGCTATCCAGGATCATCAGATAATCAGCAAAACCCGGCACCATCGAGTCGGAGGGGGTCAGGGCTGCGTCGGCAACGGAAACAGACACCTGTGCAACAACGGGCCTACCAACGTCATCATGCAGCGAAACGACTACAGCGCCTTCCGGCTGACCAAACGTACCTGCTCTCGTTGTGGTAATCGTGGCGGCGATGTCGCCCGCCCGTTCGGCCACGCGCACCGATCGTTTGGCCCAGATTCGTCCGGTACTATCCATTAGCGAAATCCAGGCGGTACCGGTTGGCCAGGTACGCGTTGACCACCGCATTGTGGTGGAGGCAGCCCGAACAGGTACGTAGGCAGACAGCGCAAGCCTGCCACGGCTCTCAACCAACACATACACTGTCTGAAACCGGGTTTTCAAACGGGCGTTCAATGTCAGTGAAAACTGGGCACTATCCACGTTCACGGTTACCCGATACGGTGCCCCCGGTGCCTCCTCTACATATTCACTCATTGGCATCCAGGCATTACGGATTGGTTCACTGACAGTCGTACTGGCGGGTGACTCAGGCAATGGAACTGTCGGGTTCACGATCCAGAACGGCCGTTCAAAGGCAGTTTTTCCCTGTAGCCGGTCTACCTCAGTATAGGCCCGTAACCAGTACGTACCTGAAGTCAGCGTATCCGACAGTTGAAATGACCCGCTTGTTCGACCCGTTTCAACGGGTAGCCACTGGTGTTGAACCAGCCTGTTGGTCGATGCGCTCACTAATTCAACAGACAGAGCCGGACCAACCTGTGCGGAATCGCAACGCCGCGAACGGGCATCGAGCAAATAACCGCTCAACCAGAGGCGCTCACCAGTCATGTACAGGGGTTTGTTGATCTGTACGAAAACCGGTTTTGGCGCTTCTGCCGGTTGCCGTTTCCAACGCTGAACCAGTGAATCGAGGGTGGATTCTGCAACTGGTTTTATTTCTTCCTGGCTACGGGTCGAATCGCGGCGGGAGGCGAGTGGCTGAACGGGAGAGGCGGCATCGGTTTGCCAGTCATCGGGCAGCGAATTGGCGAGCCGGTCGTTGCTGAGGTAACCAACCGCTTCGAAACCACGCGGCGACGTGATCTGCCCGTTTACGGTAAAGCCAAGCGAAAGCTGGGGCAGAACGATCTGCGAAAAAGCATACTGCGCATCACGATATGGCGAATTGCGCGATGTGATCTTCGTGTAAAAGACGTCAAGCGGACTTGCGCTAACCAGCCAGCGTTCATGTGGCAACGTACCTGGCGTGACCATCAATTTTGCATTGAACGGCTTCAGATGACGACCCAGTTCACCGGATAATGACGGGGGCGGGTTATCCACCAACGGGTGAGCGGGGTCGGTCTGATACACCATGAATCCTTCCTGCTCATAAGTATTGGCCGCCAGGCTGGCCAATAGATGCCGGAGTGACCCCTGATAAGCCAGTATCCGGTTTCGCTGCCATTGCTTGGTCTGTTTTGGTGATTCGGGCGTCAATTCCCTGAACAGTGTTGTTCCGCCAAAAACAACCTTTCCCGTTTTTGCCTGGCTCCGAAATCCCAGCAGCGTATAAGTCATCTGGAAACCCAGTGCCTGATTCTCAATACGCAGGGCCTCGCTTGCAGTGGCTGTCAGCGTACCGCCAGACTCCTCAAACTGGAGAACGTCTGGATTGATAAGGGTACATTGACGGGCAAACGATGATTCGCCAAGCAGATCCCGTTCAAACTGTTCAAGCTGCCGTGTCCAGGTTTTATCTTTTTTCGCCGTTATCACTACACCAGCCAGCATGTTGGTCATGGACAGCAACGCAATGGCAACCGGACGAGGCCTGGCTTCTGTAATGCGCATCGCCTGGCGTACGGCCGAAAACCCGGTATATGAGGCGACCAGTTCAATGGCGCCAAACGGTACGTCCGTCAACGTGAACTGCCCGTTCTGATCGGCCGTCGTGCCTTTTGTTGTTCCGTTCAGATACACACTGGCGAATGGCAATGCCTGCCCGTCGGTGGCATTGGTGATCCGGCCCGTTAACGTTGCCCGTTGCACTGACTGTGCCTGGCTGGGTACGTTACCCAGGCAAAAAGCGAGCAATAGTAGCAGATAACACCCCTGGCAAATGCGATATAAAGTGCCCATCAGATACAAAAGCCAATCGGCTCAATTTCAAGGCAACTTAACCAATTTGAGGCCACCAACGCAGCAATCAGCTCAGATTTAGTACGTAAGCAACGTTACTCACGGCCCTTTGCAGGCTACCGGTCTGCTACATGCCGGTAAGTGCTGCATACTTGCCCCAAAAGGCGACTCTCAACCTCATTGATTCGGCGCAGGAGGTCTGCGTCACCCCTCAAACGTTACCTTCGGGTTTTTCAGCGATTTCATGGCTTGCCCCAGCCCGGCTAGTGTGAGCGGAAACATGCGGTTACCCGACCAGTCGCGGATGAGCGTGGTGCTGTGGGTATATTGCCAATAGCCCGCCGGTGACGGATTTAGCCAGACCAGGTGCGGATACTGTCTTTTAAACCGGTCGAGCCAGACAATGCCTGCTTCTTCGTTGTAATGTTCTACGCTCCCTCTGGACTGGGTAATCTCATAGGGCGACATAGCGGCATCGCCCACGAAGATCACTTTATACTCTTTGTTGTATTTATGAAGCACCTCATAGGTCAGTAACCGCTCACGTCGGCGTGAGTTGTCTTTCCAGAGTGTTTCGTAAACACAATTATGGAAGTACAGAAACTCAAGGTGTTTAAACTGATACCGGGCGGCCGAAAACAGTTGATTACACAGGTCGATATGCTCGTCCATCGAGCCTCCCACGTCGAACAGGATCAACACTTTAACCCGATTTTGCCTCGACGGATGGAGTTTGATATCCAGATAGCCACCGTTCCGGCTGGTTTCCAAAATGGTTTCATCCAGATCAAGTTCATCGGCGGCACCCTCACGGGTTAAAATTCGCAGGCGACGCATCGCCATCTTCATGTTCCGGGTGTTCAGTTCAATGCCGTCATCCAGGTTTTTATAAGCGCGGTTTTCCCAGACTTTTGATGCGGTCCGATTTCCCTGCCCTTCCGCTGACTTGTCGACGTTGAATCCCTTCGGCGCATAACCAGCCGTTCCGAAGGGCGACGTGCCTCCTGTCCCGATCCATTCGCTGCCTCCTTCATGCCGATTTTGCTGTTCGGCCAGGAGCGTACGCAACCGTTCATAGAGGGCATCGAGACCACCGGCGGCGTCCAGGGCCGCTTTTTCTTCATCACTCAGGTTGAGCGACAACGCATTTTTCAGCCAGTCGGGCGGCACATCGGGAAGGTTTTCAGATAACGCCGAGCCATCGGGCTGCTCTGATACCCAGTTGCCAAATAGCCGATCGAACAGGTCGAGGTGTTGTTCGTGTTTGACCAGCGTCGTTTTACTGAGGTAATAAAAGTCATCGATCGTTACGCCGCCCACATCACTCCGTAACGCATTGAGCAACGTCAGGTACTCCGACAGTGTAACCGGAAGTCCATGCTGGCGAAGTAGTAAGAAGAAGGAGAGAAACATACGTTGTCAACAGGTAGCAGTGATCAGTTATCAGTCAGTGGATCACTGATAACTGGTCATTATTTGCTGTCAATAATTGCGTCCTTTTGTTCGTAGGGCGGTCAGGAGGTCGGAGTCCTGTTCGTTTTTTAGCAGCGCGCCTAAATAAGGAGGAACTTCGCGAAGATTTTCGAGGTCTGTCAGGTCATTATGGGTAACGCCGGCAACCATCAGCAGCCGAATCCAGTCGATCAATTCGCTGGTCGATGGCCTCTTTTTCAACGCTTTAACCTCCCTGATGCCGTAAAAAACGGCTAACGCTTTCGCCATGAGTTCACCGGGCAGATCCGGAAAATGTACATCAACGATGGTCTGCATGGTTTCGCGGTCGGGAAAGCGGATGTAGTGGAAGAAGCACCGCCGCAGGAACGCGTCGGGCAATTCTTTCTCGTTATTGGAGGTGATAATCACGACCGGCCTATGTTTAGCCGAAATCGTTTGCCGGAGTTCGTAGCAGTAAAACTCCATGCGGTCGATCTCCTGCAACAGGTCATTGGGAAACTCAATATCTGCCTTGTCGATCTCGTCGATCAGCAATACGGACGATTCGTCGGTTTCAAATACTTCCCAGAGTTTACCTTTTTTAATGTAAGCCGATAGGTCGCCCACCTCCCGGTCGCCTAGTTGGGAATCGCGGAGGCGTGATACGGCGTCGTATTCGTACAGCCCCTGCTGCGCTGTTGTGGTCGATTTCACATGCCAGGTAAACAGCGGTTTGTTCAGCGCGCGGGCAATTTCGAATGCCAGCAATGTTTTTCCAGTGCCGGGTTCACCTTTTATGAGGAGTGGCTTTTGCAGTTGAATGGCCGCGTTGACTGCTACGCTCAACTCACGCGTAGCCACATAGGATTCGGTGCCCTGGAAGTGCATAGAAAAGAGAAGTAAAAATGATCTGTCGAGTATGCTGCACTAGCCAGCGCTTCACAACGTACCTGACAGATCAAGAACGATACGTTATGAATTACTCTTCATCCACTTCGTCGCTGGTGAACGAGTAGAGGGTCTTATCCAGTTTCAGGGTGCCAGCGTTGAACTGGCTGATAAAGTTCTCAATCACCTCGTCGTTGATATCTTCCACGTTCAGGCACACATCGATACCAATACCGTATTCGAAATCGTGCTCCAGTTCAACGTGCTCCTGCACTTTCACGGCTTCGGTTTCTTCCAGTTCCTCGATCAGTTCCGTCAACAACTCTTCGATCTCTTCATCTTTAGCCACATCAATCGAATAGCCAGGCTGACGCTCTTCGGGTGGCACATATTCCGGGTGCGATTTCCGGATCTGCTCAACAGCCGTTTCATATACGGTGCTGCTGTGGTGAAGACGCAGGGTGTAGATCAATCCGTCGAAGATGACCTCATCGCCAAAATCCTTTCCAACAAATTGAATATGCGCACATTCGCCTGATTCCAGTACATCCAGGTCTTCGTCTTCAACATATATAAATGAGCGGCCTGTCTCGCGGCACTCTTCCCGGAGCCCCTCAATTTCTTCGGGGGCGTATCCTTCATTCTTATAATTCATGATTGAGCAACGTTCGTTTGTTGCAAGTTAGTTAAAACTGTTTGTACCAATGTTCCACTACTGATGCCGCCAGATCTACCGCCGTATTCATTGGCGCTTCGTCGACCAAATCAGGTACGTCGTTAATCTGGTGAATACGTGGCATGCCTCCATCAGAATCAAGCGCGCACAGAGCCAGTGCCGGTATTCCTTCCCGCACAAACCAGACGCTATCAAAGTCGGCGGCATGCCATTGCCCAGTCTGCGCACGTAACGCAAAATCAGGCTGAACAAGTAACTGACGGGCCACCCCTGTCAACGCATTCGTATACCGGATAACCTCAACAGTACCGGTTTGTTCGACTACCGTAAGCATACCCGCCCCCAACGTATTGAAGTTAATGACGATTGTATTTTGGCCACCGTTAGGCCACTCTGCCTTATTTTTCCTCAGGTAGGCCAATGACCCCAGCATGCCAGCCTCTGCCGCTGAAGGCAGCACTACCTCAACCAACGTACCTGGCAATGCCCCTGATCGGCTGGCCGCCTGTAGCCGGACGGCGGTTTCGATAGCCGCTACTACGCCGGTTGCATTATCACTCGCCCCGTTGGCATACCCTTTTACCAGGTAGCCAAGCGTGCTGACAATGGCCAGAACAACATGGTACAGCGCGATTCCCCACAACGACCAGAAGACAACTGGCGAGGTGCCGCCAAAGGTGTATATGATCGACAGAACAACGCCCAGCGTCATCAGGAAAAGCGACAGGATCAGCGTTGCCCTGGCAGTTTTTTGGCGCTTCATGCTGTACAGTATTGAGATTGGCGCGGTGTCGTAATGAGCCATCAGGATGACGTGCAGCTTCACCGGTATCTTGTCGGGTATTGACCACTGTGCCAGCACGTTTACGGCCCGGTGTTGACCAGGAAAACGGGTTACCGGCGCTTCCCGCCAATTGCTGTACAACCACGCCTGACTCAGGGCAAACCCGCCCAGGATCACCCCAAGTTGCCCAACCAGAAAGCCGCCGCTGAGGGCCAGGCCGATGCCTGCCAGCAGCAGGCCGGTGATCCAGTAAACCACCGTTGCGTAGGTCTGGGGCGTACTAAACGCCTCAAGTCTGACAGCAGCACCCCGATTTCGCAGGTGTTCGGCCAGAAGGCGGGCCGCTTCACGTTCGTTGGGTGTGGCCGCGCCGCGATGAGGTAACTGGCAAAGAGCGTTCAGAAGGGGGTGCATGGCCACAAAACTACAGCTTATCTGCTCCCTACTTCACAAAAAGCAGTTCACGGTATTTCACCAGCGGCCAGTCGTCATCATCAATAAGCAGTTCAAGTTTGTCTACCTCATAACGGATCACGTCGAAATACCCTTTCACCTCGGTAGCATAGAGGCGGGCCATTTCAACCGAGTCAGGTACGTTATTGGCCCGCTTTCGTGAGTCAATCATCGCCTCCACATTTTTCTTGATCACCACCACCCGCGCCGACAGCTCGCGGATAATGGCTTTCACCGGTTGGGCTTCGTTGATCATATCCAGGTCCACCAGCGATTTTGCCGTTGTGGCCAGTTGGTTCATGTACTTCAGCGCCGTTGACACCACATGGTTAATGGCCAGATCGCCCATTACCCGCGCCTCGATCTGCACGTTTTTGATGTATTTCTCCAGCTCAATTTCGTAGCGGGCTTCTACTTCGGCGTGATTCATTACGCCCAGCCGGGCAAACAGATCGATCGACTCCGGTTTGAGATACACCTTCAGCGCGTCGGGCGTGGAGGCGATGTTGGAGAGGCCCCGTTTTTCGGCTTCGGCAACCCACTCGTCTGAATAGCCGTTTCCTTCGAACAGAATTCGTTTCGATTCCCGGTAATACTGTTTCAGCACCTCCACAACGGCCAGTTCTTTCTTCTCGCCGGTTTCCAGCCGGGTTTCCAGATCGCGGCGGAACTGAATGAGCTGATCGGCCACGATCGTATTCAGCACAATCATGGTTGAGGCAGAATTGGCCCCGCCGCCCACAGCCCGAAACTCAAATTTATTGCCCGTGAAGGCAAATGGCGACGTACGGTTGCGATCGGTATTATCCCGGATCAACGACGGAATACGGTTCAGGCCCAGCTTATAATACACGTTATCACCCTTGCTCAGCGAGATTTCCGATTTGTTTTCCAGGTCATCGAGCGCCTTTGTGAGCGTATCACCCAAGAAAACCGACATGATGGCGGGTGGCGCTTCATTAGCACCCAAACGGTGTTCGTTCCCGGCCGAAGCAATGCTTGCCCGAAGCAGATCGGCATGATCGTGAACGGCTTTTACCACGTTGACAATGAAGGCGATAAACCGCAGGGTTTCTTTGGGTTTACTGCTCGGTCCCAGCAGATTCACACCTGTGTTGGTGCCCAGTGACCAGTTATTATGCTTGCCCGACCCGTTGATGCCCGCAAACGGTTTCTCGTGAAAAAGCACTTTGAAGCCGTGCTTTTCGGCAACCTTGTTCATCAGGTCCATCAGTAGGGCGTTGTGATCGATGGCCAGGTTTACTTCTTCAAACGTGGGTGCCACCTCAAACTGCCCGGGGGCTACTTCGTTGTGACGGGTACGTACCGGAATTCCGAGTTTGAGCGCTTCGAACTCAAAATCGACCATAAACGCATTTACACGGGGCGGAATGGTACCGAAATAATGATCTTCAAGCTGCTGCCCTCTGGCAGGTGCATGACCAAACACGGTACGGCCAGCCATAACCAGATCGGGACGAGCCACAAACAGGGCTTTATCGACCAGAAAATATTCCTGCTCAATACCTAGTGTGGGGGTTACTTTATCGATGTTCCGATCGAAATAATGGCAAACAGCTGTGGCGGCTTTATCAATGGCAGCCAGTGATTTGAGTAGCGGCGTTTTATAATCAAGCGCCTCGCCCGTATACGAAATAAACACCGACGGAATGCAGAGCGTCTTCCCGCCCGCGCCATTATCCATCAGGAACGCAGGCGACGACGGATCCCAGCCGGTGTACCCCCGCGCTTCAAAGGTGTTGCGAAGCCCACCGCTCGGAAAGGAAGATGCGTCGGGCTCCTGTTGAACCAGGGCCGAACCTTTGAATTTCTCAAGCGCTTTTCCATCATTCGCCAGATCAAAAAACGAGTCGTGCTTTTCGGCGGTCGATCCGGTCAGCGGTTGAAACCAGTGGGTGAAGTGGGTTGCGCCTTTACTCACCGCCCACGATTTCATGGCGTTAGCCACTTCATCGGCAATATCTCGGTCGATTCGTCCGCCGGTATCAATGGCTTCAGCGATGCGCAGGTATGCTTCCCGCGAGAGCAGCGACTGCATCACGTCTTTACTGAATGTATATACTCCGTAATATTCGGTCAGACGTTCGGCGGGAGCAGCAACCGCCAGCGGCTGGCGGCTTTGTGCCGTGTCAAGGGCATTAAAACGTAGGTAGGCCATTCGGTCTGTTTGGTGGTGAAGGAGTTGGTTGGTGGTTAATCGGTTGGCTGGTTGGCTGGCTGGTTAATCAGTTGATTGGTTAATTGCTACCAACACCCAATTACCTGATTAACCAGCCAACCAGTTAACCGATTAACCAAGTCACATTCATTTAAAGAACAACATTTTTCCTGCCAAACATACAAAAAAAACGGCCCGTCGAGAACGACGGGCCGTTTTGGCAAGAACAGTCTAACGGATTAAGCTACTTCGGGCAGGGCAGCCGACTTAACCGTTTTGATGATTACAGCAGCTACTTTGTATGGATCAGCTGCCGAGTTTGGCCGACGGTCTTCCAACCAGCCTTTCCAACCGCGCTGAACAGTAGCGATCGGGATACGGATAGATGCACCACGGTCAGAAATACCATATGAGAACTGGTCGATCGACTGGGTTTCGTGTTTACCGGTCAGACGCAGGTGGTTATCGGCACCGTATACGTCGATGTGTGCTTTAACAACGTCTGCAGGAGCAAACGACTGGCAGATGGCGTCGTATACTTCTTTGCTGCCCGACGTACGGAGGGCCGTATTCGAGAAGTTAGCGTGCATACCTGAGCCGTTCCAGTCAGCATCTACGCCCAGAGGCTTACAGTGCCAGTTAATGGCTACGTCGTAGCTTTCGCCGATACGCTCCAGCAGGTAACGGGCAACCCAGATCTGATCACCAGCTTCACGGGCACCTTTAGCAAAAATCTGGAACTCCCACTGACCGGGCGCCACTTCGGCGTTGATCCCTTCTACGTTCAGACCCGCATCGAGGCACACGTCGAGGTGTTCTTCAATGATGTTGCGACCAAACGCGTTGTTGGCACCCACTGAGCAGTAATATGGACCCTGCGGAGCTGGATCACCTTCTTCAGGGAAGCCTAATGGTTTGTTGGTAGCCGTGTCGTACAGGAAGTACTCCTGCTCGAAACCAAACCAGAAATCATTGTCATCGTCTTCAATCGTTGCACGACCGTTGGTTTCGTGTGGCGTACCGTCGGCGTTTAACACTTCGCACATTACCAGAAACGCGTTCTTGCGTTGTGGGTCCGGACAGATGTAAACGGGCTTCAACAAACAGTCTGATGAACCGCCAGCAGCCTGTTCGGTTGAGGAGCCATCAAATGACCACATTGAGCAATCTTCCAGGTTGCCTGAGAAGTCTTCTTCAATTTTCGTTTTTGACCGGAGGCTTTGGGTGGGCTTGTAACCGTCGAGCCAGATGTACTCTAATTTAGACTTTGCCATGTGTTTGGAGAGGTCGTTTTATTGTTTTGCGGTACGTGGGTGGTACTGTCGGCATCAAATATAGACCCCTCTTTCCAAAATAAAAAAAGGCAATTATCGGCAATCACAGGATTTTATAGAGGTATATACACTGAATTACAATTAATGTTTGTTAAATACAATTTCAACCAATTTATCGTCTGTTTTCACAGGCATTTTACGACAAGCCACAATTTCGACAAAATTCAATTTTGGGTTGAGAACTGCCTTAAATTCTTACCAGCCTCAGTTCATATGGCCCGCCTTTATACCATATAATCCATAAATATACTTAAGCACAACAGAGGTTGCCATTCGTCAATACCGGCGACCAATCCGGCCATAAGGCAACCGTACATCCAGATGGGTACACTACGAAAGTTGGAGGTAAATACATTTGACCCACGATCAGCCACCAAACGGCGGCTGTCAAAAACAACTTAATCTAACCGTATCGATGACATTTTTATCTGATTTGACCAGCTGGGCCTGGGCGCCCATTCTATTGGTAGCCATTGTGTTATACAAGTTCGTGCTACGCTTTCTGTTCGGAATGGTGATCGTTCCCGAAGACCGGATTGGCCTGGTGACCAAGAAATTCGTGCTGGTCGGTACTGACCGTGAGCTACCCGACGGACGCATTATGGCCACTAAGGGAGAAGCCGGTTACCAGGCTAAGATGCTCGCACCGGGCTTATACTGGTGGATGTGGCCCTGGCAATACGGCGTTGAGATGCAGCCGTTCACGGTTGTACCGGAAGGGATGGTAGGGCTTGTATTGGCCAACGACGGGCAAGAGCTACCAACAGGTAATATTCTGGCCCGTCGGGTGGAATCTGACAACTTCCAGGATACCATCCGCTTCCTCGATAGCGGCGGGCAGAAAGGTCGGCAAACGTCGATTCTGACGCCAGGTACGTACCGGATCAACCCCTACGCCTTCACGGTCACGATGGCCCCGATGACCGACGTGAAAGAAAACATGGTCGGCATTATTACCGCACTCGACGGGGCACCACTACAGCCGGGTCAGATTGCGGGCAGGCAGGTAGAAGGGCACAACAACTTCCAGAACATCGATAGCTTCCTGCAGAATGGCGGTAACCGGGGCTTACAGCCGCAGGTGGTGCTGGCAGGTTCCTATTATATAAACCCCTGGGCGGTGCAGATCGAGCAGATCCCGATGACGGAAGTAGCGATCGGGCATGTGGGGGTGGTGATCTCCTATATTGGTGAAGATGGCGAAGACATGACCGGCGATACCTTCAAGCACGGCAACATTGTCAGGAAGGGGTTCCGGGGCGTTTGGATGGAGCCGCTGGGGCCGGGGAAATACCCGATCAATACGTATACGATGAAAGTCGAGAACGTACCTACCACCAACCTGGTCCTGAACTGGGCGAATGCGCGTTCGGAAGCGCACGCACTTGACCGAAATCTGTCGACCATTACGGTACGGTCGCGCGATGGTTTCCCGTTCAACCTCGACGTGGCGCAGATCATTCACATTCCGGCCAACGAAGCGCCCAAGGTGATTGCCCGTTTTGGCTCGATGGTCAATCTGGTGTCGCAAGTGCTGGAGCCTACGATTGGCAACTACTTCCGTAACTCCGCGCAGGACTCCGACGTGATCGCCTTTCTGAGCACCCGGAAAGAACGGCAGGAATCCGCCCGCGAGCATATCCGGCAGGTGTTGGAAATCTACAACGTGAACGCCGTTGACACGCTCATTGGCGACATTGTTCCGCCTGAAGCCCTGATGAAAACACTGACTGACCGGAAGGTGGCGCAGGAAGAGGAAAAAACGTATGACACGCAACGGATGGCACAGGAAAAACGGCAGGGGTACGAACGCGAAACGGCCATTGCCGAGATGCAGCGCGAGATCGTGAAAGCGCAACAGAGCGTAGAGATTGCCGAACGCACGGCCAATGCCGCCGTAAAGAAAAGCGAAGGTGAAGCGCGGAGTTTACAGCTTCAGGTTGGGGCCGAATCGGAAGCCACGAAAGTACGCGCCGAAGCCAACGCCGAAGCCCGCCGCCGCCAGGCATCGGCCGAAGCAGATGCCACCAAACTGACTGCCGAGGCCGAAGCCGAACGTATTGCCAAAACGGGTGCTGCCGAAGCCGAGAAGATTCTTGCCATTGGCAAATCGACCGCCGAAGCCTACGAATTGCAGGTGAAGGCCATGGGCGACGATAACTTCACCCGCTACAAGATCACCGAGGAGATCGGCAAAGGTCAGATCAAGATCATTCCCGATCTGGTCATCAACGGCGGCGCCGAGGGAGGTTCTGAGGGTGGCATCAACGGATTGCTTGGATTGAAACTGCTGGAGATGAACGGTAATCGCAACGATCGTAAGAACGGGAAGTAAGGATTGCTACTTACAGTTCTTATCAATTCGAGGGAGTTTTTGTCATCCCTCCTGACGTCGGGATGACAAAAACTCCCAGCCCACCAACCTTACGATCAGGTACGTCTCATCCAGCCATTACCTCATTCAGATCAACCGCCACAAAGCTCGCCTTCGGTTCGTCGCAAGTTGCGCAATGGTAATCGGTGGGTAGTTGCTCAAAGGGTAGGCCAGCAGGTACGTTCTGTCTGAGATCTCCATAGTCTGGATCGTAGATCGTGAAGCAGCTTGGGCATTGATGCACCGGTTGACTCTGTTCCGTAGCGGGCGTTGGCAGTTCGGCTGGTTCCGCGCTGACAGTCATCAGTTTAAGGCGGCTGGTGTTGAACTGATGGCACAACCGATCGATGCGGGCGGGCAGGTGCAGTTTAAATATGCCCCGCTCAAAAAGCGTGTAGCGTCGGCTGTTGGGATTGAAATTCTCGGCAAAATACAGGTCGTAGACGCTGAAGAAAGAGAGTTGTCCAAGGCCCAGCACCGACCGCCGACGAATCAGAATAGAGCCGAACACCTCTGATTTGGCCCGGGTTTGAATGCCAAAACACAAGCCAAACGTGCGCGTATCATGCTTCTCGAAAAATCGGATCACGTAGTTTTTCAGGCGTGTACCTTCATCGGTATGATCTTCGGTTTGCCAGGCTAGTTCATTGGCGGCATGGCGTACATTGATATTATGTTTACCAAGCACGTGCGACCAGGCAGCCCGATCCTTACCAGTAATCGCCTTGATGACCAATGACTTCCATGGAGTTATGCAAATTTCCCCAATCCGCGTTTTAAGGCAGAGCGCGCAGACATCGAGCAGGAAACTGATCGGAAATAGCTCATCGCGGCGGTAAATTCCCAGCCAGGTACGTTCGCCGTAGCGGTTAAAACCTTCGTAGTACGGCAGCGTAAATTCGGGCAGGTCTACCTCCTGCGTGGCGGGCTGGGTGATAAACGAGTTGCCAGCCATCACCGTCGTGTACAGGTCATTGGCGTTGATATCCTCTCCTACCGACCTTAATAATGCCTCCTCAACTGCTTTGGCCAGGCGACCTACATCATTCGTATACACCAGATCGCGCCAGCGGAATAGTGCATTGCTCTGCTTCGGGCGGATGTAGAGATACCAGAAATGGGGTTCGGACGAGGCAATGAAGTTCAGGTTACCCGTAAAAAACGGTGTAAAGCTTTGGTTGGCGTCCGACAGGTTTACCTTCAGCTTCGGCCGGTAGTCAAACTGGTCGAGAATGGTGTGGTACTCGCTTTCGCCCAGCCAGTCGCCCGAGCGAAATACCGCCTCGCCGCAATACGAACTGATGATGTTCGGGTGATTGTCCGTATCAACTTCATACGTGATCGCCTCGCTTTTCAGGGCTTTCTCGAACGGTCTCATTTCCTCGCCATGAACGGAGATCAGCAACTGCTGACGACTCCCAAACCGTACCTGACGTACCCGGGCCTCGTAGGCCAGTTTCAGCACTTTCTGCAACGATGCGGGCGAGACAATACCAGCTGGCAGGTTAATTTTTACCGTGAAATAATCGCGCATGGATGAAAGAAATTAGGTAGTGAACGGACGATAGAATGAGCGTATGCTTTTTTGTCATCCCGACAACGTAACTAGTCACTCGCTACCGCTTTCACCAATTCGCTCATTCGTTCCAGTATTCCCCGTACCTCGGGGCGGCAGGAGCCACAGCCGGTACCGGCGCCCGTTTGCTGGCAGAGTTTCTGGAAATCGGTACAGCCGCCCGTAATAGCCCTTTCCAGGTTTCCTTGGCCTACGTTATTGCAGGAACAAACCAGTTTGCCCGCAATCGGATCGGCCGTCTTGCTGGCTCGGAGCAGTTGGAGACGTTTCTCGGTGAGTTCGGTGCCGTTGGCAATGAGGTCACGGAATTCCTGAAACTCGTTTTTATCGCCAACCAGCACGGCGCCGACCAGCTTATCCCGGTGAACGATACACTTCTTGTAGTAGCGTTTTGCTTTATCGATGAAGATAATCTCTTCGTAAGCGGCGCGCTCCGACGGGTCGATGCTGGCGGGCACTTCGGGCAGGCCGATACTGCACAGGTGCAGGCCCTCCATTTTCAGAATGTTCATCGACACGCTGCCTTTGTAGGGTTGCGATACGTCGCCCGAGATGAAGCGGGCAGCGGCTTCGGCCTGTTGTTCGGCGGCCAGCGTGATTCCCCACATCTGTCCGCGCCATTGCGCCAGTTCACCCGCTGCAAAAATGGCAGGGTCCGACGTTTGCCCATAATCATTGATCACCACGCCCCGGTTGCATGCCAGTCCGGCATCGCGGGCGAGTTCAGTATTGGGTACGGTGCCAATGGCCATCACCACCACCTGACAGGCCAGTGTGCGTCCCGATTTAAGTCGCACGCCCGTCACCCGATCGGTGCCGACGAATGTTTGTACTTCTTCGTTGAAATACACGTCGATGCCCCGCTCAACCAGATCCTGATACAACAAATCGCCCGCTATCGGATCAAGCTGCCGCTCCATGAACCGGCTGATGCGCTGAATGACCGACACCCGAACGCCAATCTGCCGGAGCGACGCCGCCAGTTCCAGCCCCAACAGGCCACCACCCACAATCACGGCGGTCGGCGTTCCGGTATGTGGTTCTACAGGTACGTTGCCAACGGCTTCAGGCGACAGAAACGGGAGCAACGCATCGGCATCGAGCCGAGACCGCATATTGAAAATGCCGGGCAACTTCGGTACGCCTTTCGGCATGAACGCGCGGCTACCCATGCCCAGCAATAGCCGATCGTAGCTGTGCTCAACGCCTTCGGTATCGGTCACCACCTTATTTCGTCGGTCAATGTGGGCAATGCTAACGCCTTTATGCACCACAATATTCGCCTCAGCAAACTGGTCTTCGCGCAGTTTGACAAGCTGCTCCCACGATTGCGCGCCACTGATGTAGTCGGGCAGCAACACCCGGTTGTAGAACGGATAAATTTCGCTCGAGAACACATGAATTTCGTCGGTGGTATTCAGATTACGGTAAGCATTGATAAATCCCAACCCTGCCGATCCAGCGCCGATCAGAATGATTTTTTCAACCGGTTTCTGGTACGGAAGCACTTCCACGGCCGTGAACTTGAAATCGGGTTCTTTTGATCGGGGATCGATCAGGGCGTTGGTGAGGTTGTTGGCTCGTCCCAGCGTGCTGCTGTCCGGGTTGCCTGCCAGGGCGCGGCCCCAGTGCATTGGCAGAAAGCATAGGCCGGGGCGGATATCTTCCGACAGTTCGGCGGTGACACGTACCTGACCCCGACGACCGGTAATGGTTACAAGCTGACCATCCCGGATGGCGCGGGCGCGGGCATCGTCCGGGTGAAGTTGCAACCGGGGCAACGGCGCGTGTTGATTCAGCTTGGCCACCCGCCCGGTCTTGGTCATGGTATGCCACTGATCGCGCACCCGTCCCGTTGTGAGCACCAGCGGAAAATCGGCGTCGGTCGGTTCCGATGCGTTTTCGTCGGGTACGGCGTGGAGTTGGGCGCGTTTGTTCGGCGTGTAAAATGTGTGGTCAGTGAACAGGCGGGACGTACCGAGCGACTCGGTATCGGCCAGTGAATAAGGCCACTGAATGGATCGTTTCTCTTTCAGCAACGCGTAGGTTACGCCCGTTACGTCAACGTTGGTATTGGCCGTACTTCGGGCGTATTCGGCGTATACAGCCTCGGCATTTGGGTACGTAAAGGCATCGCCAAAGCCCATTTTCTGGGCAAATCGCCAGATAATCTCTACATCGGGCAGGGCCTCGCCGGGTACGTCGAGCACTTTGGGCAGGTACGTTATCCGGCGTTCGGCATTGGTCATGGTGCCTTCTTTTTCCAGCCAGCCAGCAGCAGGCAGAACTACATCGGCAAACGCTACGGTATCGGCCCGCGCCGAAATATCCTGCACGACTACGAAACGAGCGTTTTTCAGGGCTTTTTCTGTCGAATTCACATCGGGCATGCTCACCGCCGGATTCGTATTAATAATCCAGATGGCCTTCAGCGTATCGTTGTTCAGCGCATCGACAAGCTCGGTTGCCGTAAGACCGGGTTTGGGCGCAATCGGCACCGGGCTATTCCAGAACGCTTCCATCTCGGCGCGGTGGGCGGCATTAGTCACGTCGCGGTGAGCAGGTAACGCATTGGCCAGCCCCCCTACTTCCCGGCCACCCATGGCATTGGGTTGCCCCGTCAGCGAGAACGGCCCGTTGCCCGGCGTTCCGATTCGACCAGTCAGCAGGTGCAAATTGATAAGCGACAAATTCTTGTTCACCCCCACCACCGACTGGTTCATCCCCATCGTCCAGAGCGACAAAAACCCCTTCGACTGGCTGATCCACGCTGCCGTTTGCCGAATTGCGTCTGCGTCAATACCGCAGATGTCGGCGGCTTCGTCAACGGTTCGCAGGCGCACCACGTCACGTAGGGCGGTAAACCCGTCGGTATGATCGGCGACGAACGAGGCGTCAATCATTCCTCCGTCAATCAGTTCCCGGGCAATGGCGTGATTGAGAACGATATCGGTGCCGGGACGGATGGGCAGATGCAGATCGGCCGAACGGGCGGTGTCTGTTCGGCGGGGGTCGACGCAGATGATACGTACCTGCGGATTGGCCGCTTTGTGCGCCTCAATACGCCGCCAGATAATGGGATGGCACCACGCCGGATTAGCGCCCTGCACGTAAAACAGGTCGGCCTCTTCGATATCGTCGTAACAAACCGGCACGGCATCTTCACCCAGCGACAGTTTGTACCCCACCACCGCCGAGCTCATGCACAGCCGCGAATTGGTATCGATGTTGTTGGAGCCGATAAAGCCTTTTATGAGCTTGCTTACCAGGTAATACTCTTCTGTGAGGCATTGTCCCGATACATAAAACGCTACCGAATCGGGGCCGTATTTCTGAATAAACGTCTTGAAAACGGCGGCGGTCCGTTCCAGTGCCGCATCCCAGCTTACCCGTTGCATCGGCCGATCGCGACTGAACCGCATCTGTGGATACAGCAGCCGGTCAGACTGATCCATAACCGTGTAATTCAGGTTCATTCCCTTGGAACACAGCATACCCCGATTCGACGGATGCTGGGTATCGCCTTCAACGGAAAGCTGTCCGCCGGTGGCCTGTTTTACCACAACTCCGCAGCCAACGCCACAGTAACAGCAGGTGGTTTGATGCGTCATGTTTTTAGGGATAAAGAGGGTGAGTACGGTTCGGAGTTGGCACGTTTGCTTCGCGCTTGTGGCCCTTCGACTAGACGTCAGCCAAGTACGTGAGCGCGAAGCAGTTATCTAACTATGAATCAACTAACTTGCGCTACGCTCGTTCGGCGATGGGCACCAGCTCGAGTTCGTCGGCGACCTGCGTTTTCTCGTTGAAATTGATCAGGAACAGAAGCGCACCGACACTGGCTACGGCAATGCCGATGTAGCCGAAAGCCTGCGCGTAGGTGATGGTTTCCGACTTAAACAGGAAGCCCATCAGCATACCACCGAGGTTACCGCCTGCCCCCACAACGCCCGAGATCACGCCCACGGCTTTGGGGTTTACGAACGGCACAATGGCGTAGGTGCTGCCGTTCGCCATTTTCAGGAACAGCGCAAACGAGAGCATCGAAGCAATGGCGATGGGCAGATTACCCGACTGCGCAAACAGGATAACGCCCACACCTTCGAGCAGCAACAGGCCACCCAGCAACCAGCCTTTCCCGCGCATGCCGTAGGTACGTCCCACCCGATCGGCCAGGATGCCGCCGAGCGCACGGGCGAACAGATTCATGAACCCAAACAGCATGGCCCAGAAACCAGCTTCGGTCATCGACACGTGGAAATTGTCGAAAAAGTAGAGAGCGGCCACCCCGTCGAACGTAATTTCCATGCCAAAACAACCGGCATAGGCCAGCGCCAGCCCCCATACACGAATGTCAGCGCAGGCTTTCCAGAACGAAATGCCGCTTTTGGCCGACGACGTCTGCTCAATACCGTCCGGTCCGGCGCTTTGGAAATTACCGGCGGGGGTATCTTTCGTGTAGGTATAATAGACGTAAGCCATGACCAGCATCAGCACGCCGGGGACGATCATGGCCAGCCGCCAGGCATCGCCTTTGACGTACCCAAAGCCCACGATGGTTGTCATGATCAACGGCATAATCAGTTGCGTGACGCCACCGCCCAGGTTCCCCCAACCACCCGCTACCGCGTTGGCCGTGCCTTTGATGTTCGGTGCAAACATGGCTGAGGTGTGGTATTGCGTGATAACGAACGACGCGCCGATGATGCCAATGGCCAGCCGGAACAACAAAAACGAGGTATAATCATGGGCCAGTCCCACCAGCATAACCGGCAACGAGCCAACCACCAGCAGAGCCGTGTAGGTTTTGCGCGGTCCCCAGGTATCGCAGAGGCGACCGATGATCAGACGGGCAAAAATCGTGGCTGAGACCGCCGCAATAATCGTGTTACCGACCTGTGGTTTGGTCAGGCCCAGGTCGGCGCGGATGGCGGGCATGAGCGGAGCCAGGCCAAACCAGCCGAAGAAGCAGACAAAAAACGTAACCCACGTAATGTGAAACGTGCGCATCTGAATGCCGCTGAAACTGAGTACGTTGAGACTGGTAAGTGGTTTGTTTTGAGAAATCATAACGGTACGGTTTATAGACTCGGGGGAAGGAGTTTTCAACAATTAAATTGACGAGTTTTGTAGCGGTATCACCACTCGCTTAGGCCCTTGATATCTTTATTTCCTGATGTTGATATGCAGCGCTTTTTGTCATCCCGACGTAAGGAGCGGTCCGCCGTTGCGGGATGACAAAAGCGCTGCTTAATTCACAGTAGTCAACCAGTTTAATTGATCGAGCACTGGTCATTCATCTAACCACGCCTCAGTCAACCACTTCATCATCAATAGAATACGTCTTCACCAGTAGGCTTAGCAGCTTGTCGTGAACAGCCATGTATTCGGGCAGGTGAATGATATCTTTTTTGTGACGGGGACGTGGCAGGTTGATATCCACGATCTGGTTGATGGTTGCCGATGGGCCATCGTTCATCACCACCACCCGGTCTGACAGGAAGATGGCTTCTTCGATGTCGTGCGTCACCATCACAATCGTTTTATCGCGGTTATCGAGGTTCCAGAGCTTGAGCAATTCCACGTGCATGCTGCCTTTCGTCAGGGCATCCAACGCGCCGAACGGTTCATCGAGCAGCAGCACCGACGGGTTGATCGAAAAGGCGCGGGCAATGGCCACGCGCTGCTTCATGCCCCCGGATAATTGACCGGGGCGTTTGTCCTGATGCGCCGACAGGTTCACCATGGCCAGGTTTCTGATCACGATTTCCGCTTTCTCTTCCGACGAACACGCTGGCATCACGGCATCAACCGCCTGATACACATTCTGGTACACCGTGAGCCAGGGCAATAGCGAATAGTTCTGGAAGACAATGCCCCGGTCGGGACCCGGTCCCGTTACGCGCTTTCCGTTCACCAGCACCTCACCGGCCGATGGGCTCACCATACCACTAATGGTGTTCATCAACGTTGATTTGCCACAGCCGGAGTGACCGATGATGCTGACAATCTCCCCTTTACCAATGGTCAGGTCAATGTCTTTTACCGCCGTAAACTGCCCTTTACCAGACGATTTAAACGAGACAGTCACGTTTTTAACCTCGATACTAACGGGCCGATCCTGAATGCCCAATACAGGTACGTCCGGGCTATCTATCAGTGAAGTAGTCATGTTGTTGGTTGTTATGGTCCCTCCGCAGGCGCAGAGGGACCGGAAAAAGTTTTATTCGTAGGCGACCCACTTCTGAAAACCGCTGAACAGCTTATCGAGCAGCAGGCCTACGATACCGATGATCAGGATGGCCGACAGGATTTTCTCCAGACTCAGGCCATTCCAGCTATCCCAGACGAAGAAGCCGATGCCAACGCCGCCCGAGAGCATTTCGCCCGCTACGATGACCATCCAGGCAATGCCGATCGATAATCGCAGTCCCGTGATGATGTGCGGCAACGCGTACGGAATCAGGATTTTGGTCAGGTATTTGCCAACCGGAAATCCGTAGGCCCGCCCCACATTCTTGAAATCCTGCGGAATACTAGCTACACCAAAGGCCGTATTGACCAGCGTTGGCCAGAGCGAAGTGATGGCAATGATGAACACCGTAGCACCGTCTGACGCTTTGAACGCCAGCAATCCAAGCGGAAACCAGGCCAACGGTGATACGGAACGCAGGATCTGCACAATTGGGTTCAGCAACCGCATGCCCGTTTTCGAAGCGCCCATCAGCAAACCCGCCGGAATGGCGATCAGGCTACCGATCAGGAATCCGCTGAATACCCGCTTGATCGACGCCCACAACTGAATACCAATGCCTTTATCGTTGGGGCCGTAATCGTAGAACGGGTCTTGCAACAGGTCGTAGAACACCGTCCAGGTGGCTACCGGGCCCGGAATCTCGTTTTTCGTCAGCATCGTCACCAGCGACCAGATGCCCAGCAGAATCAGCATGCTGAGAGCAAATGAACCGACGGTCAGAAGTGATGCCCTCGTGAATAGCTTTTTCATAGTCAGTCTGCGCTTAATGTTTTGTTTGAGCCAGATAACCTGCCGGAGCCAGCGGATCGAACACCACATCGAACGCCGTTTTGATGGGCTTCATGTCGGGCTGAATAGGTACGTTCATCTCTTTAGCCACTTCCGCGAACAGGTCATCGAGGATCAGCTTTTCAGATATGCCCTTGTAATCGGGCGCTGATTTGAGGTAGCCAAATCGAACGTATTGCGACAGAAACCACATCATGTGGCTTTTCAGCGGCGTACACACCACACCGTTGTTATAGAAATTCATCTTGTCGGCGCCGTATTTCTGTACGCCCAGTTCACAACCCAGATCGTTAGAACCCATCAGCCGGGCTTCGAGTACGGCTACCGGTGCATTCACGTAATACGGTTTGCTGAGCCAGGCGGCTGCTTTCTTGCGATTACCCATGTTATCCAGCCAGCGACCGGCTTCAATCAGGGCCTTCATTACATTTTTCAGATCAGCGCGGCGGGCCGACGAGAACTGGCTGTTGACAACCAGCGCTTTCTCGGGATGATCTTTCCAGATATCCTGCGAAGCGATGTGCGTAAATCCTACGTTTTGGGCCACAGCCACGCCATTCCAGGGTTCGCCCACGCAGAAACCTTCCATATTGTCGACCTTCATGTTGGCCACCATCTGCGGCGGCGGAATGGTGATGATACCCACCGATTTCGGGTTCACGCCCGCTGCTGCCAGCCAGTTGCGCAACCAGATGTCGTGCGTGCCGCCGGGGAACGTCATGGCGAACGTAACTTCCTTACGCTGTTTGATTTGCGAAATGGCCGCGCCCACTTTCTTGATCTCTTTAAAGCCCACGAGGCCGCAGAAATCTTTCGAGAGGGTGATCGCCTGTCCGTTATTATTGAGCACCATCGCAATCTTCATCTCCGACCCTGCTTTGCCGCCGATGCCGGTATAGACCGAAGCAGGCATCGAGAACAGGCAGTGGGCTCCGTCGAGCTCGCCGTTGAGTACTTTATCACGAATGTTGGCCCACGATGCTTCTTTGCTGAGCTCCACATTCACCCCGTATTTCTGAAACAGGCCGAGCTCTTTGGCCACTACCAGTGGCGCGCAGTCGGTGAGGGGAATGAACCCTAATTTGATGGGTTCCGAGGCGGGTTTCAGCGCCGTGGTGATGGCAAAAACCGGCAGTAACGTCAGGATGAGCAGTCGTATGTAGTTCTTTTTCATGGTGTTATTGTTTGATAGCCACTGGCTTAGCGTAGAAGAAATCAGGGCGGATGTTGATCATCAGGTAAGACCACGTACCCACTTTATCGCGCTGGTTCATGGTACCCTGTTTGGTGTATTCCAGGCTGTTGGTGCCATTCATGACGGCGTAACCCAGTTCAACCGTGGTGAATTTGTTGAGCGCGTAAGTGGCGATGAAATCGTATTCCATACCCAGTTTGGCATCGACGAGAGCGCCCGTCGGGGCGTCGGGCATCTTGTTGTAGGTAGGCGCTGCCAGTGAGAAATAATGCACATCGAAGGTGGCTGTCAGACGCGAACCGGCGTATTTGAATTTCCAGAACGCATCCTGCAAACCACCCGCCGGTGAACCCGTACCCACGTAGAAATAATCCATGTAGCCCCAATGCCGGTGTGGCGTGCCGTAGAGCGGATCGAACCGGCTCGTTTGCCCCGCCTGAATCGTAGCGGCATTGTTGCCCGACAGCACTTCATAACCCGGACCGGTGCTCAATAATCCGCGCTGCACCATCAGATTACCGCCATAGTGATACGCATTTTTGATTAGTAGCCCGTCGCGGTCGGTACCGCTCTGACCGTAGCCGAACGCCTGCCACTGCACTTTCCCGAATCGCGATGAGGCATTGCCCAACTGACCGATCAGCATACCGCCGTAGGTCATCCGCGAATTGGTGCCCGTCTGGTCGTACCGGCGACCGTAAACGTACCCAGCCGCAGCGCTACCGGTACTGTCTATACGATACCTGGAAAAGTCGTCTTTGAAGAAGAGCGCCGAGAATTTGGTCTGGCCAAACTTGCGCGTCAGATAGGCCATCTGAAACGATTTGAACTGCTGGTTCTGGCCGTTGGTACTCACATTGGTAGCCAATACCGGCGCCCCCCCTTTCCCCGACGTTGGGATGAAGCCCGCCGGAATGGCCAGCGACACGTTCTTGTTTGACAGCGCTGATGCAGGCACGTTGCCGGGTGTGTAGTCGGTACCGGCCACGCCAAACGCGTCGGAGTTCTGGTTAAAGCCACCACCAATGTCAAGCGACCAGCCGAGGTGTTGGGCTTTCAGCAGGGCAGCATCGAACCGGCGGCCCTGTTGCAGCCAGTCGAGGTTACCAAGCAGGCGTACATCGTCATAGACCAGTTCCTGCCGACCGAGTTTCAGCGACAGGTTTTGAATGGCTTTAAACGGGATGGTCGTATCGGCGCTGTTAGCGAGGGTGATTTCGGCCCAGGCTTCGTGAACCATGAGTCGGTTGCCATCGGCGTTGTTGATGGTTGACGCATCCTGCCCCCACACGCGAACATCCTGAATGGCGGTTGAGAACAGCACGCGATCCCATTTATAGCCGAAGTTGAGGCGGGTACGTTGCGACGTAAATACAGCCGCTTTAGCATCTAACGGGGCCAGGTTACCCAGGCCATTCCTGATTTCTGTTCGGGTACGTACCTGACCAACCAGGGTCATCTGGGCCAGCAAAAGGCCCGGTGCGCATACCAGCGCCACAAGCGGGAGCCAGTACCGGATACGGTAGATTTTCATGAAAGTGGTTACGATTAAGCAATGAAAATGATGGTGAAAAAGGGCTCAGTATGGTGCTGAGCGGCATTCGCCCGTGCAACAGGCGGCGAATGGAACCGGGCGTGAACCGCCGGCTGAATTGCTTTACGGTCTATTTTTCATTTCCTTTGCTTTGTTTGTGTGACACATAGACAACCCCTGTTAAGCCGGTCTAAAGGTGCCCCCACACCAGACCGGCTTTTTTGTTAACAAGCCTGCATCAGGCCCAGCGCATACTCGGTCACATAGGCCGGGTGTAACGCTACCACCTCACCAACAATCAGTACGGCGGGCGCCCCCACGCCCTGTTCCGCAACCAATTGTGGCATATTCCAGACTTGCCCAACCACGCACCGTTCGTCGGGGCGTGTTCCGTTTTGTATCACGGCCATTGGTAGGTGATCCCGACCAAACTGGCGATACAACTGGCATAACTCCGTTAATTTCGAAAGACCCATCAGCACCACCACGGTTGCGTTCGATTGTGCCGCCAGGGGCAGATCCGATGACAGTTCACCGCTTCGGGTGGTGCCCGTAATAACCCAAAAACTCTCGCTGACGCCCCGGCTGGTTACGGGTATTCCCTGCGACGCGGGTACGGCAATGCAACTCGATATACCCGGTACAATGTCGCAGATAAGCCCGTGACGTCGGGCATAGTCGATCTCTTCGTATCCCCTACCAAATACAAACGAGTCGCCCCCTTTAAGCCGCACCACGTGCCCTACTTCATGCGCCAGCTCAACGATCAACTCATTGATAACGGTTTGAGGCGTTGATGGCTGGCCTGCCCGTTTTCCTACATAGTAGCGATGGGCATGCGCCGGAGCATAAGCCAGCAGGCTCCGGTTGGCCAGGTCGTCGTACAGCACGGCATCGGCCTGCTCGAGCACCCGCACGCCTTTCAACGTAAGCAATTCAGCATCTCCGGGACCGGCGCCAACCAGAGTAAGTTTAGGGACTGCACTACGCATAGCCTTGCTTGTTGGTTAGTAGAAAAGTACTATTTATAGTTGTTTGTAACTATACGATTAACTGCTTCAAAAGTAGAGGTTAAATTTTGAGAAAAAACACTTTTGCCAAAAAATATCTTGAATTTTAACCTCTATACGCTCTTTTTAATAGGAATACTAGCAAAACACGGCTACTTTTGAAGCACACAAAAATCGAGGATACGGGGGTATTTTCTTGGTTTAGTACTATAAAAAAACAGGGCAATTCTAAACACGTAGTTACTATTGACTATGAACACACAAAACAACCGTCGTATTGTGGTATTGGGCAATGGCATGGCCGGGTACAAATTCTGCGAGAAGCTTATTGCCAAACAATTGGGCAGTGCAATCCCGTTTACACTAACCGTTTTTGGGGAAGAGCCACGCATCGCCTACGATCGGGTTCATCTCAGTGCCTATTTCGCCGGAAAAACCGCCGACGATCTGGCGCTTGCCCCGGAAAGCTGGTATACCGACAACAACATTCAGCTCTATCTTTCCGACCCGGTCATCGCCATTGACCGTGATCGGAAAGAGGTTCGCTCACACCACGGTCACGTAGTTCCTTATGACTATCTGATCTTCGCCACGGGCTCATCGGCGTTTGTGCCACAGATACCAGGCGTCGATAAAGATGGCGTGTTTGTGTACCGCACACTCGAAGATCTTGACCTGATACGTACCTACGCCACTAAAGCCCGGCACGGGGCGGTACTGGGCGGTGGGCTGCTGGGCCTCGAAGCCGCCAACGCCCTGCTCGACCTGGGTCTGGAGGCTGCCCACGTGGTTGAATTTGCGCCACGCCTGATGCCCCGGCAGATCGATGCGGCGGGTTCGGCCATTCTGCAACGCCGGCTTGAAGATCTGGGCCTCCAGATTCACCTGAACAAAAGCACACAGCAACTGACCGGCGACGGGGTAATAAACGGCATGCAGTTTGCCGATGGCTCCCTTCTGTCCATCGACATGCTCGTTATTTCGGCCGGCATTCGGCCGCGCGATGAACTGGCCAAACGCAGTGGTCTCGACGTACATCCGCGCGGGGGAATCGTGGTCGATAATTTCCTACAAACGTCCGACCCGGCCATATTTGCCATTGGCGAATGTGCGCTGGTGCACTCGATGATCTACGGACTGGTAGCTCCGGCCTACGACATGGCCGACGTGGTGGCGGCCCGCCTGACCGGCACCGAACGGGAGTTTCAGCCATTCGATATGTCGACAAAACTGAAGTTGATCGGGGTCGACGTAGCTAGCTTTGGCGATGCGTTTGCCGAAGGGGACGACTGCCGGACGGTTTGTTATGAGAACAAGGCGAAGGGCGTTTACAAACGGATCAACATCAGTGCCGACGGAACCACCCTGCTGGGGGGCATTCTGGTGGGCGATGCTGCTGAATACAACCAGTTATTACAGGTTTGCAAGAACAAGACGATTCTCCCGCCCGACCCTGAAGACCTGATCCTGGGCAACCGGGGTGGCGAAGACGTACCCGGAGCGGGCGTTATGAGCCTGCCCGACGAAGCGCTGATATGCTCGTGCGAGGCCGTTACAAAGGCGCAACTCTGCCACGAAATTGGCGAGAATGGCCAGACCACTATTGATGCGCTGAAGAAATCGACTAAAGCCTGTACGGGATGCGGAGGCTGTACACCGATGGTGAAAGACCTGATTCAGGCCGTTCAGAAGCAGCAGGGCGTCTATGTTCGGAATGTGCTTTGCGAACATTTCGACTACACCCGACAGGAACTGCTTGATCTGGCCAAGATCAACCAGCTGACCACCTACGGAGCCGTGCTCGATACGCTGGGGAAAGGCGACGGTTGCGAAGTGTGTAAACCGGCCGTGGCTTCGATTCTGGCCAGTTTGTGG
This sequence comes from Fibrella forsythiae, assembly GCF_017353175.1. Taxonomy (GTDB): domain Bacteria; phylum Bacteroidota; class Bacteroidia; order Cytophagales; family Spirosomataceae; genus Fibrella; species Fibrella forsythiae. The sequence goes on from NZ_JAFMYW010000001.1 coordinate 774,314, forward strand.
AATGAGAACATCCTCGAGAAAGACCGTGCGCCGATTCAAGACTCCAACGACCGGTATCTGGCCAACCTTCAACGCGGGGGTACGTATTCGGTAGTTCCCCGCATTCCGGGCGGCGAGATCACGCCCGACAAACTCATTGCCATTGGTCAGGTGGCCAAGCAATACGGCCTGTACACCAAGATCACCGGTGGCCAGCGAATCGACCTGTTCGGCGCGCACGTGGGTGATTTGCCCGCCATCTGGGAACAACTGATCGCCGCTGGTTTTGAAAGCGGACATGCCTACGGTAAAGCCCTCAGAACGGTAAAAAGCTGCGTAGGAACCACCTGGTGCCGGTTTGGGGTGCAGGATTCAGTCTCGTTTGCCATCGAGATCGAGAACCGGTACAAAGGCATTCGGGCGCCCCACAAATTCAAATCGGGGGTATCGGGCTGCGTGCGCGAGTGTGCCGAAGCGCAGAGCAAGGATTTCGGCATCATTGCTACGGATAAGGGCTGGAACCTCTATGTGGGTGGCAACGGCGGGGCCAAGCCTCAACACGCACACCTGCTGGTGTCGGACGTTGACAAGGCGACCTGCGTAAAGTTGATCGACCGGTTCCTGATGTTCTACATTAAAACCGCCGATCCGCTCATGCGCACCGCTACCTGGATTAACAAAATGGAAGGCGGCATAACGTACCTGAAAGCCGTAGTTGTTGAGGATAGTCTGGGTATTGCCGCCGAACTGGAAGGGGAAATGGACGCGCTGATTGCCAATTATAGCTGCGAATGGAAGGCTGTGGTTGAGTCGCCCGCCCTTCGCCAGCGCTTTACCCACTTTGTCAACGCCCCAACGCTCAAAGACCCAACCGTTCAGTTTGCCCCCATGCGCGATCAGATACAGGCGCAGGATTGGATACGTTGAATTTTAACGACGATCTGGCTAGCGTTGGCTTCGCGCTGTAGGCCCTTCGACAAGCTCAGGGTAACAACCCTACCCAAGGTCGTCATTTACATGCTTGAGTGAGTTGTCACCCTGAACCTGTCGAAGGGCCTAGCTCGCGAAAGCAATACACTAAACGCGAAAAATCACCTAACAACTTGTTTTTCAGAATCAAGAACAAAATACAACCATGACAACTACCGAAACCATAACCTGGCACGTTGCCTGCCAGACTGCCGACGTACCTGCCGACGGCGGGGCGTGCGCCCTGATCAATGGCCGGCAAATTGCCATCTTTCACCTGGCCCGCCGAAACGAATGGTATGCCACCGACAACCAGTGCCCCCACCGCCAGCAGATGATCCTGTCGCGGGGGATGACCGGCAGTGTGGGCGACGAACCCAAAGTTGCCTGTCCATTCCATAAGAAGGCCTTTTCGCTAAAAACCGGGGCCTGTCTGAGCGGCGACGATTACCAGATCGACACATTCGCCGTACGTATTGAGAACGGCATGGTCTATATTGGCCTCCCGGCATGACCTCACCCCCGCGCCCCCATACAAACCATCAAGTCGACGAGCAGGTTGCTCGTCGACTTACGCGTTTTTACGTACTGGCCCTGTCGGTCATTGCCCTATTGGCGGTAAGCGGCATTGTATTGGTTCGGCGTACCCTCAATGAGCATTACGATGATGGTCGCGTGGTGAACGTTGCGGGCCGACAGCGTATGTTAAGCCAGCGCCTGACCAAACTCGCGCTCCTCCGTTTGCTGAACATACCCGGCAACGACCTGACGCCCGTCGATTCACTATTGCAAACCTGGACCAAGAGCCATCAGCAGCTTCGTGCAGGTACGTTGCTAATGGAAAAAGCCTATACAGTTCCCAAAAGCCCGGTGCTCGACAGCATGTTTATCCTGATAGACCCTGTTTTTCAGCGAATGCACGACGGCTTGACGCAGGTAATACAGCTGAATCAGTCACCGGAAAACAAGCAGGCGGCGCTTCGGGTCATCCTGGCTAACGAACCGGCTTATCTTCGACAGATGAACGCGATCGTGTTTCAGTTCGATGCCGAGAGCGTAGCCCGGGTACGTTCGCTGGAACGGACGGAATGGTTTCTGGGACTGGCTACACTCATTACATTGCTGCTCGAAGGGCTTTTCATTTTTCGACCAGTTGTCAATTACGTTAAATTGATCATCAGACGATTAGCGAAATCAGAAGATGATCTACAGGCGGCGAATAGTACGCTCATTGTAGCCAACCAGACATTGACCAGCACGCAGCAGCAACTTGTTCAGGCGACAACGGATAAGCACCTGTTGCAACGGGCCGAAGATACCGTTCGGTCTGCCGCCCTGCTGGAAGGCCAGGAAGAAGAGCGCCGCCGGTTTGCCCGTGAACTACACGATGGGATTGGACAAATGCTGACCGGATTAAAACTACAGGCAGGTACGTTGAAAAAAGCCAGCTTCACCGACGAGAAACACCGCCGCCGGGCCGAAAACCTGTGCGACCTTGTCGGCGATATCATTCAAACCACCCGGCAGATATCGCATAACCTGATGCCCTCGGTTCTGGGCGATTTCGGCCTGGGCCCTGCCCTCCAGCTTCTTGCCGATCAAACCGCCTACTCTACTGGTCTTCAGGTTCAGTTTGACGCCACACAGGCAGAATCACTTCACCCGCCCCAAAAGTTAAGTCCGGCAATTGACATTGGGTTATACCGGATTGCGCAGGAGGCCATCAATAACGCCGTCAAGCACGCCAGCGCCCAGCATATATGGTTAAGTCTGGAACAGCATGATGACGTTGTGTCGATCCAGGTTGCCGATGATGGACTCGGCTTTACGCCACCAGATTCAGAAGGTAAGCTGCCTGATACTGGCGGCAAATCCGTTATTGGCCGAAACGGGATTGACACAATGCGCACCAGAGCCCGACTGCTTAACGGCACCTTCGCTATCCACTCGGCGCCCGGGCAGGGAACCACAATCATTACCACTATTCATCATACAACCAACCTGTTACCATAATCAGATGGCTATCCGAATCCTAATCGCCGATGATCACGCCGTAGTGCGCAGAGGCATGTTAACCCTGCTCGAAGATGCCGACGACATGGAGGTGATTGGTGAAGCAGCAGATGGTGAGCTGGCCCTGGCGCTCATTCCCGATCTGCTTCCCGACGTACTCTTGCTCGACATTACCATGCCCAAACTATCGGGGCTCGAGGTGGCCAGGGAAGTGGCCGCCAGCTACCCCAGCGTACGGGTACTGATGTTCAGCATGCACAACAACCCTGATTACATCCTGACCTCCGTGCAGAACGGAGCGGCGGGCTATTTGCCCAAAGACAGCGATCATGACGAGATTCTGAAGGCACTAAGGACCGTTGCGGCGGGCGAACTGTATTATCCGCCGTCGGCCTCGGCGGTCATCATTCGGCATTATGTGGTACCTAAAGCGGCGCAGCAACGGGAAACCCCCGCACTTACCAAAGAAAGCAACGCAACGATCTGGAAAAAGTTGACGCCCCGGGAGACCCAGATTCTGCAGTGCCTCACCCAGGGAATGAGCAGCCGCGACATAGCTCACCGGTTCGACGTCAGCCCGAATACGATTGCCAACCAACGTGCCAGCATCATCCGAAAAGCAGGTGTGAAAAATATGGTTGAACTGATCAGCGTGGCGCTGGGCAGCCGGGCAACATAGCTGCTGATGGGCGTTGGTTTCGTTACCCCCGGAATCGCCAGCATTCGGCTAGCTAGCGGGCATGAAACCGTTTCTTGAACTGCAAGGGATTTTCACCCGTTACCGCTCGGAATATTTTATTGAAGTACGACAGACTCTCGAACCCGCAGGCCTCAGCCGCTTCAGTCACTGTATGATCGGCCAACAGGAATTTCTGGGCCTGATTGATACGGTATTTGTTTAGTAACTGCGTAAAGGTCAGCCCCGTCATTCGTTTAATGTATCGGCAGAAAGCAGCTTCGGTTAAGGTCACCACATCAGCCGCTTCGGAGATACTAATTTTCCGCGTAAACTGCTCTTCCACAAACTGATAGAGTTTCCTGATTCGCTCTTGTTCCCGCAGATTGTATGCGCTTGTCACCGGCTTCCCATGCAGCGAGGTGACGTCAGCACTCGTTGCGAGTTGCTGGAAGATGGCCAGTAACGCCATCATCCGCTCAAACGGTGGTTGATGGGCTAACATTTCCAGTTTAGCACCGACCTGCTGTTTTGTTTCACCCCCGAATGATAGGCCAGCCCGTGCACGCTCAAAAAGTGTGGTGATCGCGGCAAATTCAGGCGCCTTCCAGAAGCCTTCGCCGAGAAACGATTCGTGAAGCTGAACCACTACTTTTCGGTAGTCGGTCTTGACACCATAATCGAAGTTCAGGTGCGGAATGTTAGGGCCAATAAACACCAGGTCGCTGCCTTCATAGCGTGAAATATGGTCACCCACATGCCGGGTTCCGCTGGCACCGTCGATATACACGATCTCGTATTCGGGATGGTAATGCCACAGGAAAACGTCCTGCAGGTGGGGCGTCAGCAGAATATGAAACGAACTGTCTGCATCAGGTCGGATTTCTTCAAGGGCAATTTTCATAGTGAGGTAGTATCTGAATTGGAGCGTGGTGGCCCCGACCGGCGTTACTTTCTTTTACTCCTTTACTCTTGTGCGCTTTATTCTCATCAGACAACAGCAATATAATGCAAAAAAGGGTCAGGTACGTGCTAACACAAACAACAGGCAGCATCCTAGTTTTGTCTTATTCTTTCACTGTAAAACATAACCTGTTCATGACCCCTACGATGCAGCCAACCATGACACCGACTATGCAACCTGCCATGATTCCCGACAATGCGCATACCGATATTCCGGGTAATCCATCCACCGCCACCAGCAGCACCCAACCGTTAAATGACCGTTCAAACGGTGCCCCTCTTCGTGTGCTAACCGAAGCTGACTGGACATTCTGGCGCGAGAATGGGTACGTCATCATCAAGCAGGCCGTTCCCCGCGAGCAGGCTGAACGCCTGGCCCAAACGATCTGGGCATTTGAAGAGAAAGACCCCACCGATAAAGCCACCTGGTACACGCCACCCCGCGCCGAAATGCGGATGAAAGAACTGATCGGCTCGGGCATGGTCGAGCTATACAACCACCAACACGAGTGGGACAACCGGCAGACGCAGCGGGTTTATGACGCCTTTGTGGATGTGTGGGGAACCGAAAAACTATGGGTCACTATCGACCGGGCTAATCTCAATTTCCCGCTGCAGCCCGGTCAGCCCTTCAAGGGGTTTATTCACTGGGATTATGACCCCGAAACGCGCCCGGAGAACGTGCAGGGCGTGTTGGCCCTCGCCGATCAGACCGACGAAAACATGGGTGGTTTTCAGTGCATCCCTGACTTATACCGAACCTACGACACCTGGAAGCTGACTCAGCCCGCTGACCGCGACCGGTTTAAGCCCGACACAACCGGCTTCGAGTTGGTGAAGGTGAAGCTCGAAGCGGGCGACCTGCTCATCTTCAACAGCACCCTTGCTCACGGTATCCGGCCCAACCATTCGACGGATAAAGTGCGCATTGCCCAATACATTTCCATGATGCCCGCACAGGAAGATAACGAAGCACTTCGCCAATGGCGCATCAGCTCCTGGCGCAACCGGCAGGCACCCGAAGGCTACGCGTTTCCCGGCGACCCTCGCAACTGGGAAAAGACCCGCTACCAAACCGCCGAACTGTCAGACTTGGGCCGGAAATTACTGGGGCTGGATTCGTGGGAGTAGTGGATGTATCAGCATACGGCTACAGCGCACATTGTCGCTTGCCTGCGGCGAGTGACAACGAAAGTACTTTTTAGACGGTTCGGTATGCTGGCGGGACGGTCCGCCACTGCGGGGCTACGCCGGAATGTTGTATTTTTGCCGGATGAAACCCCGATGACATGACGGGTGTTAGGAATGAATATGAAAAAAGTGGCTTTTTACACGCTTGGCTGCAAGCTGAATTTCTCGGAAACCTCGACCCTCGCCCGCATGATGGAGAAAGAGGGTTACGAGCGCGTGGAATTCAACCAGCAACCTGATATTTTCATCATCAACACCTGCTCGGTGACCGATAACGCCGATAAGAAATGCCGCAAGATCGTTCGGGAAGCCCAGAAGGTAAATCCGGATGGGTTTGTGGCCATTCTTGGCTGCTACGCCCAGTTGAAGCCCACCGAAATTTCGGAGATTCCGGGTGTCGATGCCGTGCTGGGAGCCGCTGAAAAATTCCGGTTAGCCGAGCTGATGCCGACGTTTACGAAAGCCGCCGTTGGCCAACCGGGGCGGGTGTTGAATTCGAACATTGAAGAAGCCATCGATTACCACGCCGCCTATTCGCTCAATGACCGCACCCGCACGTTTCTGAAGGTGCAGGACGGCTGCGATTATCCATGCGCCTACTGCACCATTCCACTGGCGCGTGGCAAAAGCCGGTCCGACACAATCGAAAACGTAGTTCGGGCCGCCCACGAAATTGCCAGTCGTGGCGTGAAGGAGATCGTACTGACGGGCGTGAACATCGGTGATTTCGGACTGGTGAACGTAGCTGGACAGGCTCCGCAACGTACCCAGACGTTTCTGGAATTGATTCAGACGCTCGACGAGGTGGAGGGCATTGACCGATTCCGCATTTCGAGCATCGAGCCAAATCTGCTGACCGACGAGATAATCGCGTTTGTAGCCCAGTCGAAACGATTCGTGCCGCATTTTCACGTGCCGCTTCAGTCAGGCTCCAATACGGTGCTGGGGCTGATGCGCCGCCGGTACAAGCGTGAGTTATACGCGGAACGGGTAGCCAAAATCAAGTCGCTCATGCCGCACGCCTGCATTGGTGTCGACGTGATCGTGGGACATCCCGGCGAAACGAACGACCTCTTCCGTGAGACGTACGAGTTTCTGACTGAACTATCGATTTCGTACCTGCACGTGTTCACCTATTCGGAACGGCCCAACACCATGGCCATCACGATCAAGCCGGTAGTGCCCGGTCAGGTACGTGCCGAACGGAGCAAGATGCTGCACATTCTGTCGGATAAAAAGCGGCGTGCTTTCTACGAATCGCAGATCGGGCGGACGGCTACGGTGCTGTTTGAAGACGACATAGACGAAGCAACCGGCCGCATGCAGGGCTTCACCGAAAACTACGTTCGCGTGGTGGCCAACTACGATCCACTGCGCATCAACGAGTTGGTTCCCGTTCATCTCTCGGCCATTAACCCGGAAAGCCTGGTGGAAGTGACAGAACCGGAACCAGTGTTCGCCACGCATTGATAGCCTGGATCCAGTCTCCCTCTGATCATGAGCAGATAGTTAACAAAGCAGCCTGTAGCATACATCCTCAAAGACGTACACTACAGGCTGCTTTAGTAAGCACGGCATACAGCGCATTCAGTGGTTTACTAAACCCTACCAAACGGTGATTCGCTCCTGTTCGGGCTTATACATTTTGTTGCCAGGTTGTACATTGAAGGCTTTATAGAACGGCGTGAAGTTCATCAGTGGCCCGTTTACCCGCCATTTGGCCGGTGAGTGCGGGTTAGTGTTTACGTACATGCGCATAAACTCATCCCGCGTTTTGACGCGCCAGATTCGGGCAATCGAAATAAAGAAGCGCTGGTCGGGCGTAAAGCCGTCAAGTTTTGTGGTGTCTTTTCCCTGCTCTGTCAGTTTAAAGGCGTCATAGGCAATGGCAACGCCAGCAATATCAGCCGTATTTTCACCCACCGTCAAGGCACCTTTAATGGATACCGAATCCAGTACGGTAAACTTGTTGTACTGATCGATAACCTGTTGTGTTTTCGCTTTGAATTTGTCGTAGTCGGCCTTTGTCCACCAGTTTGTTACATTGCCAACCTTGTCAAACTGCGCTCCCTGATCATCAAACGAGTGCGTGATTTCGTGGCCAATCACCATACCGATGCCCCCATAGTTCAGCGCATCATCGGCATACAAATCAAAATAAGGTGATTGTAAGATGCCGGCCGGGAACACAATTTCATTCAGGGGCGGGTTGTTGTATGCCGTAACCGTTGGCGGGGTGGTATGCCACTCGGTTCGGTCTACCGGCATACCTACTTTACCCACCCGGTTGAGATACTCATTTTTAATGGTGGCCAGCCGGTTTTCAAAATAGGTGTCCCGTTTTACGGTCACAGCCGAATAATCTTTCCATTTATCGGGATAACCAATTTTCTGGTTGAAAGCGTACAGTTTCTCTTTAGCCTTTGCTTTGGTAGAGTCGCTCATCCAATCCAGCTTGTTGATGCGGGCTTCAAACGCTTTTTTGAGGTTATCAACCAGCACGGCAATCCGCTTTTTGGCATCTTCCGGGAAATATTTTTTCACGTACAGCTGGGCCAGGGCATCACCCAGGGAGCCATCGACCGCCTGGGTCATTTCTTCGGCCCGCGTTTTTTTAACGGCCTGACCCGTCAGAATTTTTGTGTAGGCAAACGACGCATCGACAAACGGCTGGCTTAAGAAATTAGCATAATTAGTGAGCGCATGCGCAGTTAGATAGACCTTCCAGTCGTCGATAGCAACCGCAGTCAGCATTGAATTCAGTTTATCGTAATAAGGCGGCTGCCCTACATTGACTGAATCAGCCTTTACGCCCAAAGTCGTTAGCAACAAAGGCCAGTTCAGCGCAGGCTGTTTAGCCGACAGGTCGCTGATCGCCAGTTTATTGTAGTTGGCCTTTACATCTCTTCGTTCGATATTGGTTCGGTGGGCGGCGGCCAACTGCTTCTCGATGTCATACGCAATAGCTGCATTTTTCCGGGCAATCGCTGGCTCCGTCCCCGTCAATTCAAACAAACGGGCAAGGTAATTTCGATACGCTTTCTGAATGGCGATCGTCGAAGAATCGGTTTTTACATAGTAATCCCGTTCCGGAAGACCAATGCCTGTCTGTGAAAATTGAGCAATGTTGACCGTACTCCGTTTGTTGTCAGGGCCGACGTTAAAGCCAAGGACGGACCCATTACCTACTTTCTGTTCGTCAGCGACCAACCTCAACAGGGCAGGCACATCCGTCACGGCCTGAATGCGGGTCAACAGGGGCCTGATCGGTTCGTACCCTCGCTTATTGATCGCGGCCGTATCCATCCCTGACGCGTAAAAATCACCCACTTTCTGTTCAATGCTTCCTGCCGGATTGTTGGTGGCCGCAACGCTATCCAGAATTGCCTGCAGCCGGATCCGTTGCGGGTAATTCATAAAGGAATACGCGCCAACACCGGTCTGACTAGCCGCAATTCGGGCGGTATCATACCAGATGCCGTTGGCGTACATAAAAAAATCATCGCCCGGTTTTTTAGACGCGTCAATGCCCGAAACCACGACGCGTTTTCTATTTGTAATGGAGTTTTGCCTGCAGGCACCTGCCAATAACAGGGCGAGCGAGAGGTATACCAGTCTTTTCATGGGTTATCCTATAGAAGTGTTGGTCAATATAGTCAGACAAATTCAGGTTGGGATGGTAAACTATACTGATTAGCTCGCAACACAGAGCAGCAAGCCCGCCCCAACGGCCAGCGTTGACAGCATGAGCGAAGGCTCTGCCCCAAGAAGCGTTATAAACTCGTGTACCTCGTCGGCGTGTGAGCGCACATTATCAACTACCAGTAAACAACCCGATTGCTGGGTCAGCAGCCGGATCAGATCGGGCAAATAGCCAACATAGGCGGGCCGCTCTGCGTCTAAGAAAATTAGTTTGTAGATTGGTTCTGCCTGCGCCAGAAACAGGCCAGCATCCTGGGTTATGCACTCAACCCGGTCGGCCAGCCCAAACTGACGCAGGTGCTCCTGCGCAAGCGCCGTTCGGGCGGCATCGATATCAATTGTCGTTAATCGGCCGTTCGTGGCTTCGAGTGCGTCGGCTATCCAGAGCGTAGAAAACCCATTGGACGTACCCAGTTCCAGAACACGTTGAGCCCGTTGCGTTCGGATCAGCATGGCCAGCAGCAAAGCCGATTCAGGCTCCAGATTACGCCAGCGCTTCAGCCGATCGGGCTCCGCAGCGTCGTGAATCCGGAAGGTCTGATACAGCTCAAGGAGCTGACGTTTTCGCAGAGAATTCATAGCCAGTCAGGGTTTCTACAGGGTAAGTATGTTGCCCAGTCAACGACTATAGCCAACATACCCTATCTTTCACCAATATTTATGCTGCACAACTGACTTTAATTGACACTGGTTTGCCCATGCACTTTGCAAAACTAAGCTGCGCGTTTTTTCTCCTGGTTTTGACTGGTTGCGGTAGCGATAAGTCTTCCTACAAAAGCCAGCCCAATCCGGTTCGCGACTTATTGATTGACCGCATTTTCTGGACACCCAAGGCCATTGCCAACCGGCCGGGGACTCGGGTAAACGAACACCGGTTCTCCATTACCAACACATCCAGTCAGCACCGCTATCGTCAGATACAGCTTCGCTTCGATTATTTCGACGACCACTTCCGGCGGATCGATGAGAAACGGGTCGTTATCGACCGGGAGATAGAAGCAGCAACAGCAGTCGCCATTCCACCCATACAGGCCGGAATTACGCACCCGCTGGCCAGGTCGGCAGAGGTCCGGGTGGAGAAGGCAGTAGCAGACTAGCGTCGATTGTTATCCGTTTAGCTGGCGACTTCCTGTAGGGCATGCAACAGCATGAGAAGGTCGAGTATCACGCTACTTTCCGAACAAGGCAAACAAGCCCTTTTTCGCCCGTAAGCGTAGCGGCGCGTCCGGATGTTGGGCGTTGTAAACGGCCAGTACATCGGCTTCGTGCTGCCGGAAAAACTCAGGATCAAAGTTGGCCTGAGCGAGGTGTTCCAGCACGTAGTGGATCGGGCGCTTTTCGGTGATCCAGCGTGTCCAGACATCCTGTCGTTGCCGGATGCCGAATGCGTTCACGCCCATTACGGCCCCGTTGGCGGTGGTGTAATTGATCCGGATGGCCTTCTGTCCGTTCGGGTGTTCCCAATAGAGCGATTGAATCGTGCCGTTGTCAGGCAGGTTGGCCGGTACGTCGCCGTAGGTCTGGTACTCAATATCGAAGAACTTGGCGGAGTTGAAAAAGACGCCAGGCTGGTAGGGCGTTTTCTTGCCGAGTAAGGTCTGGGCAAGGGTTTCGCCCATAATCCGGCCGGTGTACCAGATCTGTTCCGTCGGTTTGCGGCCCGGGGGTGGCGTTCGGTGCTGCACACAATCGCCGATGGCGTAGACGTCAGGTACGTTCGTTGCCAGGTACGTATCAACCAGGATGCCCCGGTCTGTCTCCAGGCTGGTTCCCTGCAGCCAGCCAATATTCGCCGACACGCCCACCGACACCCCTGCGAACTGGCAGTTGATTCGCTGTCCGGTACTGGTTGTTACGCTACCGATTCGGCCATTGCCATCGTCATGGATGTCCGTTACCTCTGTTTCCAGCTGCAGGTCAACGTGGTGTTCGCGAATATGACGGGTGATCATCGCCGATTCTTCGACGGGCAACACACTCCGCCAGAAACCAGACTCGCGTACCAGAAATGATACCGGAATCTCGCGCGAGAGCAGCATTTCGCAAAGTTCAATCCCGATCAGCCCGCCACCAATCACCACCGCCCGGCTTACCAACGTACCTGATTCTTTGGCATCGGTCAGGGCTTCCATCTGCTCCAAATCAGGCATACCGTACAATCCCTGCACACCTCGAAGGTTTGTTTGCAACACGCCAGGGCGGTTAGGCGACGACCCTACGGCGAGGATCAACACATCGTACGAACGCGTCAATTCGGCTCCGTCGGTGGGTTTGGTCGTCAGCTGCTTGTTGTCAAAGTCGATCCCTGTTACATGAGCTCGAACCAGATCGATGCGGTTTTTCGACCAGAACCAATCTTCGTAGGGTTTCGTATGCGCGTAGGTCATGTGCCCCATGTAAATGTACATGAGGGCTGTTCGCGAGAAATGGTGGTCGGTTTCCGACGAAATAACGGTGATCCGGTCATCGCCCCCTTTACGAAGTTCGCGGGCGGCGGTGATACCGGCAATACCATTACCAATGATGACGATGTGACGCATGTATGACTACTTACGATTACAGTGGTCGACTTACAAATGTGCATTACTTCGGTCAACCTTCGTCACAATATACGGGTGTTTTGCGGGTAGGGTTCAGCGCGGCGTTATATTGCAACTATTTCCTGACTCAATAGACTATGTCTTCTTCTCCCCTACGCGTTCTGGTTGTCGGCTGTGGCAACATGGGTGCCTCCCACGCCACGGCGTATCATACCCTCGACGGTTTTCAAATCTGCGGCATCGTATCGACCGGCCAAAGCAAGTACGCCCTGAACGATAAACTCGGCGGTGGTTACCCTCTTTTCGACGATTACGCGAAAGCCCTCGTTGACACTAAACCCGATGCCGTCTGTATCTCAACGTACCCAGACACCCACGAAGCTTTTGCCATCATGGCCCTGGAAGCGGGTTGTCACGTGTTTATTGAAAAACCCCTGGCCGATACCGTCGAAGGGTCAGAACGAGTAGTGGCCGCAGCGGTGAAAGCAGGCAAAAAAGTGGTGGTGGGCTATATTCTTCGCGTGCACCCCTCCTGGGCCCGGTTTGTAGAAGAAGCCCAGAAGCTGGGTAAACCGCTGGTGATGCGCATGAACCTGAACCAGCAAAGCCACGGCTATATGTGGACGGTTCACCGCAACCTGATGAAATCCCTGAGCCCCATTGTCGACTGCGGCGTACATTACATCGACGTCATGTGCCAGATGACCCGCTCGAAACCAGTTTGGGTATCAGCCATCGGTGCCAGGCTAACCGACGATATTCCAGCCGACAATTACAACTACGGACAACTTCAGATGCGTTTCGAAGACGGGTCTGTTGGCTGGTACGAAGCCGCCTGGGGACCGATGGTCAGCGAAACGGCTTTCTTCGTGAAAGACGTGATTGGTCCGAAGGGTTGCGTTTCCATTGTAGCAAAAAATGCGGGCGCGGGCGGAAAATCCGACGATGTTGATTCGCATACCAAGACCGAATCGCTCCGGGTCCATTCTGCTCAGTTAAACGCCGATGATCAGTTTACCCAGCCCGACACCTGGATCGACATGCACGACGAGCCAGATCATCAGGAACTGTGCAACCGCGAACAGCGCTACTTCCTGAAGGCCATTCAAGAAGACCTCGACCTGACCGATCACCTGGCCGACGCCGTCAACAGCCTCCGCATTGCCTTCGCCTGCGACGAAAGCGTACGCACCGGCGAAGTCGTACGGTTGTAAAAGAGTAGCTGAATCAGGCTTTTCAGCTTTTCGTGATTTGGATGGGGCGTTACGCTTGTGGCCAACTCGACTCACCATTTCCCGGTACGCTTACTTTTTTGGGCACTCGCTTCGTTAGTTGAGTAGTGCTTTTACTGTATCACGTAGTATCTGACTCACAGTTAATTTTATACCTCATCTGTATGCAAAGACGTACTGCTCTTCGGGGCCTGACGATGGCACTGGGTGGCCTGGTTTCGCTGCCAGCCTGGGCGACGGGCTGGACACCTGAGTCGATCGGCCCAGTTTCGATTGGTTCCGTCGATGACGAGACGCTACTTGGCGAAATCGTTGAGACGATTATTCCCGAAACGACCACACCCGGCGCTAAATCGCTTAAAGTGCATCAGTTTGCCATGCGCATGATTCAGGATTGTTATGGCGAACCAGCTCAAACGGCGCTGAAGCAGGGCACAGTACTGACGGAATCGACTGCACAGCAATTGTTCACCAAGTCGTTTGCTGACTGCGATGCCAGCCAGCGAAAAGCAGTGCTGAACGCCGTTGCCACCTCGACAGACCCCGCTGGAAAAGCCTTTGTCAACCTGATCAAACGGCTAACGATTCAAGGGTATACGAACTCGGAATTTTACCTGGTGAATGTGCAGAAATTCAACATGGCACCGGGCTATTACCATGGTTGTATACCCGTTGAAAAGCTGACCGCTGCGGGTAGCCGGTAGGTACGTTCGGCTTTTTCCGTTTTATCTCTACTCCAATCGATTATGTCTTTTCTGAATATAGATTCCGTTAAAGAGCGCACGTTCGACGCTATTGTTATTGGCTCAGGCATCAGCGGAGGCTGGGCAGCTAAAGAGCTCACCGAAAAGGGATTACGTACCCTCGTGCTGGAACGGGGCCGCGACGTGAAGCACGTTACCGATTACCCCACGACCATGATGCAGCCCTGGGAGTTCGCTCACTTGGGATCACTGTCGAAAGAGTATATCGATGCCAACCCTGTTGCCAGCCGCTGTTACGCCAACCGGGAAGATGCCAGTCACTTCTTTGTGAAAGACGCCGACCATCCGTACGTTCAGGAAAAACCGTTCGACTGGATTCGTGGCTATCAGGTGGGCGGTAAGTCTCTGATGTGGGCACGCGGAACGCAGCGCTGGTCGCAATATGATTTTGATGGCCCGGCCCGCGATGGTTTCGCGGTGGAATGGCCCATTAGCTACGCCGAACTTGCCCCCTGGTATAGCCACGTCGAGAAATTTGCGGGGATTTCGGGGAATAAAGACGGACTGGCACAATTGCCCGACGGTGAGTTTTTGCCGCCGCACGAACAGTCATGTATCGAGAAGCACTTCACCGATCAGATGGCGGCCCGGTATAAGGGAACCCGCCCCGTGATCATTGGTCGTTGTGCGCACCTGACCAAACCGCAGCCTATTCACCTGAAGCAGGGCCGGGGTCAGTGCCAGAACCGGTCACTATGTCAACGGGGGTGCCCCTACGGCGGCTACTTCAGCAGCAACTCGTCGACACTGCCCTGGGCTGCAAACACGGGAAGGCTTACCCTCCGACCCGATTCGGTAGTGCATTCGATCATCTTCGACGAAAAAAAGAACAAGGCTACAGGCGTACGGGTAATTGACGCGCACACGAAACAGGTGACGGAGTATTATGCCAAAATCATGTTCGTGAATGCCGCCTGCTTAAATAGTAACCTGATTCTGCTCAACTCGACCTCGCACCGTTTCCCGAATGGACTCGGCAACGATAACGGCCTACTCGGCAAGTACGTCGCGTTTCATAACTTCCGCACAACGATCTCGGCCGAGCACGACGGCTTCCAGGACACCACCACTGACGGCATACGGCCCAATGGCAGTTATATTCCCCGTTTCCGTAACGTATTCAAGCAGGAAACCGATTTTCTACGCGGCTACGCGGCGGGCTTTAGTGGCTATCGATCATCGGAAACAGATACGTCGGGCCTGGGTGAAGACTTGAAGAACAGCCTTATGCAGCCTAAATACGGCCCCTGGCGGGTTGGCTCGCACATGATGGGCGAGACCATTCCGAAAGAGTCGAACTACGTGGCGCTGGATTCCGCTCTGACAGATGCCTGGGGCATTCCACAGCTCAAAATCTCGGTGGCCTACGACGACAACGACGAGAAAATGATCCGCGATTTCCACGAACAGATGTCGGAGATGCTAACGGTATCGGGCTTTAAAAACATCCGTACCAACGACAAACCCGATAAAGCGCCGGGGCTCGACATTCACGAGATGGGTGGCGTTCGGATGGGGAAAGACCCGAAAACGTCGCTGCTGAACAAGTGGAATCAGTTGCACCACTGCAAAAACGTGTTCGTCACCGATGGAGCCTGCATGACCTCCACCTCGACGCAGAACCCTTCGCTCACGTTCATGGCCATTACCGCCCGTGCGGCAAATCACGCCGTAGGCGAATTGAAGCGAGGGATGCTCTGATTCACCCTTTCTTTGCCCTGGCAACCTGCTCGATACAGCAAGCCAGGGCATTTTTTTGATATACTTTAAAGAGTGAATTACTGATAGTAAGCTTCGCGAGTCGAAGAGCACGACTCGCGAAGCTTACTATCAGTAATTCCTTATAAATACCCCCCTTTCCCTTTCGCCCTTTCCCCACTCTAATGCGCCTCAACCTCCCTGGTATTTTTCTTCTCTGCCTCCCTCTTGTTGGCTCACTTTCACCTACTGCCACAGCCTTGCCCCTGCCGACAGCTGTAGCTATCGCGTCGAAACCTGTTGCTATTACGCTCACGCTCGTAAGTAATGACGCAAAGGCGGGATCACGCATGGCCCTGACGCTGAAAAACACGGGCGATACGCCGCTGCCAGCTTCCGGTTGGCGGTTGTTCTTCAATGGAGGATCCTATGCCAGCACCGACGCCAATCAGGCTAGCGTAAAGCAGGTAAATGGCGATTTGCACGCACTAAGCCCAGGGGCGGGCTTCTCGTCGATTGCTCCGGGTCAGTCAGCCACCCTAACCGTTTCGTCACGCCGGCTCCGTAACCGGACCGACTTCCCGTCTGGATTTTACATCGTTTTTGACAAAGATCCTGCGCAGGCTTTTCCAATCGAATTGACGGCGACCCTGGGTGATTTGTTCGAAGCATCAGACCGAAAGCTGACCGAGCGTATTTATAGCCAAAACACGGCGATTCAGCCCATTCCTGATGAGCAATTGACCAAGGTCTTTCCAACCCCAACTTCGTATCAGGAAACGGGACAGCCGTTCGTACTCGACGGACAGACCGTGATTGTGTCGCCTGCCGAGTTTACTCCCGAGGCCAATTTTCTGGTCGCGAGCCTTGTTCCGGTGGTCGATAAAAAGCTGACGGTCAAAACGCAGGCATCGGGCAAAACGATTACGCTTAGCAAAAACCCGTCGATTACCGTCGAAGGCTATGAATTGCGCGTAAACCAGGACGGCATTCAGATCTCTGCGTCTTCACGCGCGGGGATTTTCTACGGTATTCAGTCGCTCCAGACGCTTATCCCGGCCAGTGCATTCACCGCGAAAGCTAACTCCGTTCGGTTGCCGGGTTTAGTTGTCAAAGACGCCCCTCGCTTCGGTTATCGTGCGTTGATGATGGATGTGGCGCGGAATTTTCAACCCAAATCAGAGGTAATCAAAGTGCTGGACCTGATGGGTTTATACAAGCTCAACGTATTGCATCTGCATTTCAGCGACGATGAAGGCTGGCGGGTGGAAATGCCGTCTCTTCCTGAACTGACCACCGTTGGCGGAACCCGTGCCTACAACGCCGATCAGACAAAAAGCCTGCTTCCCTCCTACGGTTCCGGCCCGGATGCCAGCAACAAAGCAGGCACGGGTTTCTACACAAAGGCCGATTTTATCGAGATCCTCAAATACGCCCGCGACCGGCATATCGAAGTAATTCCGGAGATTGAATCGCCGGGCCACGCTCGCGCCGCGCTGCGGGCAATGGATGTCCGGTACCAAACCCTGGTGAAAGCGGGCAAGAAGGCTGAAGCCGAACAGTATCTGCTGCGAGATCTGGCCGACAAATCGACGTATGAGTCAGTGCAAGGCTGGAATGATAACGTGATCGACGTAGCGCTCCCCTCAACCTACGCGTTCCTGGAGCGGGTAGTCGATGATCTGACAAGCATGTACCGCGAGGCGGGGGCTCCATTGAAAACGATCCACGTTGGCGGTGATGAAGTACCGCAGGGCGTTTGGCAAAAATCACCGGCTGTGCAACGGCTGATGGCGGGCAATTCAGCGGTCAAATCAACCGATGATCTGTGGTATTATTATTTCGGCAGGCTGGGTCAAATGCTCAAAAAGAAGGGCCTGTTTCTGTCGGGTTGGGAAGAAGTTGGCCTGAAGAAAGTGGTGCAGAACAACAAGTCAGTCTGGGTGCCCAACCCCACATTCGTGCCCGAAAAATTCCGGGTAAACGTATGGAAAAACGAACCGGGATCGGGCGCCGAAGACCTGGCCTACCGGATGGCCAATGCTGGCTACAAGGTTATCCTGACCGGGGTTACGCACCTGTATCTCGATCTGGCCTATAACCCACTATCTGAAGAAGCCGGGCAATATTGGGGCGGGTACGTCGACATCGACAAACCGTTCTACTTTATCCCCTACAACTACCTGCGCAACCTGAAAGACGATAATACGGGACAGCGCATTGATCAGAACCGAATAAGGAGCCGGGAGATGATCACGGAGAAAGGCAAGGCTAACATCGTCGGCATTGAAGCGCCGCTCTGGGCCGAGACAAACCGAAGCACACCTCAGTTTGAATACAAGCTCCTGCCCAAACTACTGGCCGTTGCCGAGCGCGCCTGGGCTAAAGACCCCGAATGGGCCCGCGAAAAAGACGAAAGGAAGAGTGAGCAACTGTATAATCGGGCCTGGTCAGAATTCCTTCACACAGTTGGCAAGCGGGAATTGCCCCGGCTCGACTCGTTCGCGGGTGGGTTTCAGTACCGGATTCCTACGGCAGGAGCCAGCATCGTTGCTAATAAGCTGATGGCCAACACACAATTTCCCGGCCTGACGATCCGCTACACCACCGATGGCACAGAGCCCACCGCGGCCAGCCAGGTGTACACGGCTCCGTTGCCATTTACCAGTACGACAAAGCTCCGGGTATTCAACTCGGCGGGTCGGGCCGGACAAACGGTAACGATCAAAAAGTAACGTACCTGATTACCACCACTCACCTTAGCCATTTTTACCGTGGAAGACTATTCGATTGCCCCGCCCCAACTGGCCGTTCCAGAGACAGACAACCGTTTTTTGTCACTCGACGTGTTCCGGGGGCTAACCGTTTGTTTCATGATCGTGGTGAATACCCCCGGAGCTGGTGCCACACCGTTTGCCCCGCTCAACCATGCCGACTGGCACGGCTTCACCCCGACCGATCTGGTCTTTCCTTCCTTTTTATTCGCTGTTGGCAACGCCATGAGCTTTGCCATGAAAAAGGTTAGTGCGCTGGGTACGTTGGCCGTACTGGGCAAAGTGGCAAAGCGCACGGCATTGATCTTTCTGCTCGGGTACCTGATGTACTGGTTTCCGTTTTTCCGGCTGAGCGATTCGGGCGATGTACTCAGTTTCCCGATTGGCGAAACCCGCATTTGGGGCGTGTTGCAACGTATTGGCGTGTGCTACGGCCTGGCCTCGCTCATGGTTTATTTCTTCTCGACCCGCACGGTTTTCTGGCTGAGTGTGGCTTTTCTGGTGGGTTACTGGCTGATGCTGCTTGGCTGGGGTGACCCGGCCGATCCGCTAAGCCTGCTGGGTAATGCAGTGCGCAAACTCGACCGGTTCATGCTCGGCGATGATCACTTATACCACGGCAACGGCGGCGTAGCTTTCGACCCTGAAGGGCTGCTAAGCACGCTGCCCGCCATTGTCAACGTCATCATTGGCTTTTACGCCGGTCAGTTTGTGCAGCGGGTGGGCAAGAACTACGAAAGCGTAGCAAAGCTGCTGCTGACCGCTGCCGCGCTGATCTTCCTGGCCCTTTGCTGGGATATGGTGTTCCCGATCAACAAAAAGCTCTGGACCAGCTCATTCGTGCTGCTCACCACCGGCCTCGATCTGGCTATTCTGGCAACGCTGATCTACGCCATCGAGATCAGACGCTGGAACAGGGCCAACTGGACACAATTCTTTGTCATTCCCGGCAAAAACCCACTCTTCATTTATCTGCTGTCCGAAGTACTCGTGATTATCTGCTACATGATTCCGGCGGGGGATGGCGAAAGCGTACAGGGCTGGGTTGGCACGCACGTGTTTCAGACTATCGCGCCCGGCCCGGTGGGTTCGTTGCTCTTCGCGCTCGCCTTTATGCTCCTATGCTGGAGCGTTGGCTGGCTCTTAGACCGCCGCAGAATTTACATTCGGGTTTAAGCGCTTTTGTGCGTTGCGTTGCTGACTCTCCCCTGGCTTTGCCATCACCCAAAATAAACAGCGTACGTAAGCGCATACACTCGATAAAGCCTCCATCCGTATAGCGTTGAGCCGTATAAAGGGTTACTTTCCCGACAGAAAACAAACGGGCGGCACCATGTTAAAGCAGTTACTGGAGTTTAAAGAAACAGACCGGAAATGGCACATACCCGTGCTGGCAGGCCTTAGCGTTGGTATTCCCATTCTGGCGGGCTACTTCACCGGAACATTGCCGGGGGGCAAACTGGCATCAATGGCCGGACTCGTCATTCTGTACATTCACTCGATCCGTATTGCCAACCGGCTCATCATCCTGATGGCCTGCTCGTTTGGCATCATGGTCTCGTTTTCAGTGGGTAGTCTGTTCAGTTTCAATCCGCTGTTGGCACCACTGCTCCTGGGTCTATACGCATTCGTTGTTCATGTAGCCCTCTATTACCTGAAGATGACCCGTCCGCCAGGCAATTTCTTTTTTATCATGATTGCGTCGGTTGCCATTTGCCTGCCTTTCAAACTATCAACCATTCCGCAAAACATTGGCTTCATTGGCATTGGCACGATGATCTCCTTCGCCCTGGCAGTGGTCTACAGTTTACTGACGATAAAGAGCCATGCCGATGACAGTCAGACGGTTACTGTTGCAAAAAGCAAGTACGTCAACCTGATCGAATCAGCCACATTCGGGTCCATGGTTGGTATTGCCCTTCTGATCGCCAATCTGCTAAAACTCGAAAATCCGTACTGGGTGCCCACATCCTGCGCCGCCGTGATGCAGGGCGTAAGTACCAGGCATATCTGGCAACGCAGCGTGCAGCGTATTCTGGGTACGTTTATCGGACTGGGGGTTACGTGGGTCATCCTGTTGTTACAGCCATCGCCGCTGATGCTGTGCCTGGGCATTATTGCCCTGCAACTGATCGTCGAGTTTCTGGTGGTGCGCAATTACGGATTAGCGGTCATCTTTATCACCGTTCTCACTATTTTCCTGGCCGAATCGGGCCAGTCACTAGCCGTAGACCCGACAGCCCTGATCATTGCCCGATTTATCGATATTTTCATTGGCAGTGTTCTTGGTGGTATTGGTGGCTGGATGCTGTACAACGAACGACTTCGGTACAAAGCCACCCGCCAGATGCGCCGCACAAAAATCCTTATAGCCGGCCGGAGGTGAGGGGGTTCGTCAACCTGGTTTCGCGCTACATGTTTCAACGGCCTGGCACCAGCATCACGTAGTACATCCAATTTCCCAGCCCATGCCCGCACTTCTTTCCTTACTGATCTTTCTTTTCCCATTCCTCACACCCAGCCAGCCAACTGATTCGGGGCAGCGCATGGCAACGGGGCATCTGCCGGTAGTTGTAGCTGACCAGGCAGGAACGGTGCATCTTACCTTCGGACAGGACTCTACAATTTATTACGCCAATACCAATGGGCAGCCCGGCAGTTTTTCGCCACCTGTGGCCGTAGCATCGTTGCACGGCCTGGTTACCACGGCCAAACGCGGGCCACAAATCGCCGCAACCGACAGCTACGTTGTTATCACGGTTGTAAACAAGATTGGCGATCTGTTTGCCTACACATTGGATCGTCGCGCCGGAAAATGGTCGGGGGCAATCCGGTTGAACGACGTCCCTGACGTGGCCAAAGAAGGGTTTCAGGCCGTTGCCAGCGCGTCATCGAGCACCTTCCACGCCGCCTGGCTCGATCTGCGCGGCAACGGGCAAAACAAGATCGTGGGTACAACCTCGACAGATGGGGGACGTACCTGGGCAGCTAACCGAATCATTTACCAATCGCCTGGTGGCTCGGTCTGCGAATGTTGCCGGGTGTCTGTTGCCGCGCGGAACAACGACGTTTACGTTCAATTCAGAAACTGGCTCGACGGCTCGCGCGACCTGTACCTAGCCCACTCTTCCGATGGCGGACGTACCTACCCCTCGGTACAGAAACTGGGCATCGGCACCTGGCAACTGGCGGGCTGCCCAATGGATGGCGGCGGGCTCGCGTTAACCCCATCTGGCAACCCGACAACGGTATGGCGGCGCGAAAACACGCTCTATACCTGCCAGCCGGGCAAACCGGAAACGCCTCTCGCCACCGGACAAAACGTGACCCTCGCCAGCGGCCCGGCGGGAAACGTTATGGCCTGGGATGAGAACGGCACGGTCTGGCTTCAACACGGCAGCAACGTACCTGTGGCCCTAGGGAAAGGTAAGATGCCAAGCCTGGCCCTTTCCGGTAAGTCAACGGTCTGCGTTTGGGAGGCTGATGGCCAAATCATGAAGGAAGCAATTGCAGTAAAGAAGTAGGTATACCCTGCTCAACCAGCTGACAACTACGGGGACATTATCGCGCTGAGTAAATGGCTAAAATCATCATTATTGAGGACGAAGCGAGTATTCGCGCTGCCCTTCGCGACATTCTGGAGTATGAAGGCTACGAGGTTGATGAGGCCGAAAATGGCCTGGTAGGCATTGAAATGCTCGTAACAGACTACTATGACGTGGCACTCTGTAATTTGAACATGCCCAAGATGCATGGATTCGATGTGTTATTTCACGCACATGAAGCAGGCGTGAGTACACAAATAATCGTTATCACGGCCGTCGGCACCGTTGAAAATGCTATCGAATCGTCCAGACTTGGTGCGTTTGATTTTATCGTGAAACCACCCGACTTAAGCCGGTTGTTAAAAGTTACCGCAGATGCTGTTGAACGCTATAAACGGGCAGTAGCGAATCGACTGGCAGGGAAAAAAATATACAGAATCGGCGAGTTTGTGGGCGAGTCTCCATCAATGCAGGCGATCAGAGCTTGTATTGAGCAGGCAAGTCAGCAACGTGCACCTGTATTGATATCCGGTCCTTCCGGCGCTGGCAAGGGAATGGTGGCCCAACAGATTCATTACAAAATCAGAAACGCCAGAAGGCCGCTAATTACGGTGAACTGCGCAGCCATTCCGGATGAATTACTCGAAAGCGAATTGTTTGGTCATGAAAAAGGTGCCTTTCCGGGAGCAGCCAGCCGACGGATCGGTAAAATTGAGCAGGCAGAAGGAGGTACCTTATTTCTCGATGAAATAGGCAGGATAAGCCCGGCGGTCCAGGAAAAGCTGATGCACGCCATTGACCAACAGACATTTACCCGCATCGGAAGTAAAAAAGAACTCAAGCTGAACACCCGCATCATTTCATCGACAGAGAAAGACCTGGTGAGTGAGGTGGAGGCAGGAAATTTCCGGGCCGATTTGTACGATCACCTTCGTGAAATAGCCATTCATCTGCCTCCCCTTTCCAGTCACCGGGAGGATATCCCGCTTCTGATCGACAAGTTTATTCAGGATATCTGCCTGGACTACAACGTACCTGATAAGGAAATAGAACCAGCCGCTTTAACATATTTAACCCTATTACTGTGGGAAGCCAACACCCGTGGACTACGTACTGCACTTGAACGGCTTATTATCATGTGTGAGCAGGTAATCACCCTCGACGAGGCGAAGCTATACGCCTGATAGCCTAGTTTCAAAGGCAGTCAACACAGAACGTAGCCCTGTCACCTAGTTACACCCAGACACTCAAACCCTGCTTTTATGGATAAGTCAGCATCAGATCGGCGGTCTTTTATTAAAACCATAACGGCAGGGATACCGGTTATGGCTACGGCCCCGCTTCCGTCGGTAGCCGCTTCGAGTTCAGTCCCGGCTACGCCCGGCAGGGTACGGCTGAGTTGCAATTTATATTCGTTCAACGAGCCGCTGGTCAACAAAAGCATGACGCTCGAACAGGTACTGGCCTTCTGCGCTGATACCGGTTTCGCGGCGGTTGACCCAACGGCCTACTACTTTCCAGGCTACCCGGTGTTGCCCGACGACAGCTATACGTACCTGATCAAGCGGAAGGCGTTCCGACTGGGGCTCGATATCAGCGGTACGGGCGTGCGCAACGATTTTACCTTACCCGACCCAACCCGACGGAAAGCCGAGATTGAGTTGGTGCGGCAGTGGATTGGTTTCGCGGCCAAACTGGGCGCGCCGGTACTCCGCATCTTCGCGGGTAAGAACGTACCTGAAGGCCACACTCGGGAGGAGGTGACAACCTGGGTGGTCGATGCCATCGGCGTATGCACCAACTACGCGGCCAAACAGGGCGTGATGCTGGTCCTGCAAAACCACGCTGATTTCATTGAAACAGCCGATCATGTCCTGACTATTCTGAAGCAGATCAATTCCGACTGGCTCGCGCCAAACCTCGACATCGGTAGCTTCAAGATCGGCGATCCATACGCCGACATTGCGAAACTGGCACCATTGGCGGCCACATGGCAGGTGAAAGAGAATCTCTTTGTCGACGGGCAGGAAGTGCAAACTGACCTGGGCAAGGTCGTTCGCATTGTTCGCGACTCAGGTTATCGGGGCTATCTGCCCATCGAAACGCTCGGCAAAGGTGACCCCCGTCAGAAAGTACCCGCCTTTTTCGAAAAAGTTCGGAAAGCCCTGTACGATGCCTAGGGAGGCTGGTTGGTGTTGCTTTCGTGCCGATTTGCGTTGCGTAATTCGGCAGCACTACATGCATGTTAAAACTGTATTTCCATGATCGTTTGTGTAGCTCAGACAAAGCCCGTCGCAGGGAACATTCCGGCAAACATTGATCGCCATTGCCATTTGATCGAGCAAGCGGCTTCAGCAGCGGCAGATGCCATTTTCTTTCCCGAACTCTCCCTGACTGGCTATGAACCTACGCTGGCCGCAACGCTCGTTGTAACACCAGACGATGCCCGCCTGGCTGTTTTTCAGCAACTCAGTGATCTACACCAGATCGTCATTGGCGTTGGGGCGCCAACCAGACAAAAGCCGGGAATCTGCATCAGTATGCTTATTTTTCAGCCAAATCAGGCTCAGCAACTTTACTCGAAACAGTATCTCCATTCAGACGAAGAACCCTTTTTTGTCAGCGGAACAGGTTTTCCATCCCTACTGATCAGGAAGCAGCCGATTGCGCTGGCGATCTGCTACGAACTATCTATTCCGGAACATACGGCAACCGCCTGTGCGAATGGTGCAACCGTTTACATAGCCAGCGTAGCTAAATCTGTTCGAGGCGTCGACAAGGCCCTTTCCCGGCTATCCGACATTGCCAGCACGTACGCTATCCCTGTTTTAATGGCAAACTGTGTGGGCGAAGCTGACGGTGAGCTATGTGCCGGCTCGTCATCGATTTGGAACAAGTATGGTGAACGGATTGGGCAGCTGGATGCCGAACACGAAGGCCTGCTGCTCATGGATTCAACTACACAACGGGTGATTGCAAAATCGGGTTAACCCCCATTAATTTGCTTCTACTATCAACTAAGCCGCAACCATGACCTACCACCTATTGAATGGCGATGCCCTGCTTGATCGATTTACGGCAACCAAACTGGAAGGTCAGGTACTCGTTGCCCGGGAATGTCTGATCGAAGGCGACGTGTCGGGCAATTCGCTGGCTGATTTCTGGAATAGCCGGGCTGCGTCTATCGAATCGGCCTATCATGAAAGCAGCGCCACGTATTTCCGGCGGGTTGTCGGTGAGTTTGACAAGCTTCTCGCCGCCCAGGATCAGTCGGACGTTCATTTGTGGTTTGGTTACGATCTGTTCTGTCAGGTCAATATGTGGTTTGTGTTGTCGCTCTTATATAACCAGCCCAGGACATTCAATGTCTTTGCCGTGTACCCTTCGCACCTCAACAGCGACGCCATCTGGAATGATTTCGGAGGGGCAACAGTTGCCGATCTGTTAAGCTGCTTTGCCAGCAAAGTTGCGTTCAGTAACGCTGACATTCAGCTAGGTAACAACTTATGGAACGCCTACAGGCAGCATGATCTGGTCAAACTGGCCGAGCTGTCCATTACCCATTCGCCCTGCTTCCCCTACCTGAACGAGGTATGCCGGGCGCACATCGAACGTTTTGGAAGTCACGGTGAGAAAGGCCGCCCGGAACGGGTAGTAGAAGCCATTATCAGCGGCGGAACAACCGATTTTCCGGCTGTGTTCAGGGCCTTTACCCAGCGCGAGGGCATCTACGGCTTTGGCGATTCGCAACTCAAACCACTCTACGACAACGTGATGGCCCGCTAGGCGGTAAGATACTAACGCCGTTTTTCCAGCTCATCGAGCAGATACTCCAACCCGTTCATTTTGATTTCGTAAAGCGTTTGCAACAACGTACCCAGCTTCCCGGCGGGAAATCCTTTCTGGGCGAACCATTCCAGATACGAGACGGGCAACTGCCGTAATAACCGCCCCTTATACTTGCCGAATGGCATTGGGTAGCGGATCAATTCGAGTAATAACGTTGGGTCGCCCGGGGGTGCTTGTTCAGCCATTTGTTCGTTCAGGATAAATAGGCACATTCGCTTGTACAGAGTATGTGCGGGCACTAAATTACTTCGATAAAAAACAGCATTGCTTTTTAGTAGCCGAACGTACCTGATGAAAAAACACGATCAACAACCCGTTTCGCCTGCCACGGTCCCGGCAAACTCACGGCGGACGTTTCTGAAAACACTGGGTTTAGCGGCCACTGCGCCCGTTGCCCTGACCGAGACCGTGAAGGCCGCGCCCACCACGCAATACCTGAACCTGATCAAAAACCACGCGAGCACATCGGCCAACAGCAAAGTCAGGATGGCGCTGATCGGCACTGGCGGCATGGGCATCGGCGATATGCAGACGGCCCTGATGATCGACGGCGTTGAGATGGTGGCCGCCTGTGACCTCTACGATGGTCGGCTACGGCGGGCCAAAGAGCTGTGGGGCAATGACCTGACCGTCACCCGCGATTACCGCACCCTCCTCGATCGCTCGGACATCGATGCCGTAATCAACGCCACAACCGACCACTGGCACGAAAAAATATCGTCGGACGCCATGCGGAAAGGTAAGCACGTGTACTGCGAAAAGCCGATGGTGCAGAAAGTTGAAGACGGCCACACGCTCATCAAGGTATCGAACGAAACGGGCAAGGTCTTTCAGGTCGGAAGCCAGTTCGCGTCGTCGATCATCATTGCCAAAGCCAAAGAACTGTTGAAAGCCGGCGACATTGGTGAGCTCGTTTTTGCGGAAGCGATCTATGATCGTCACAGCGCTATGGGTGCCTGGCAATACTCGATTCCTCCCGATGCGTCACCGCAAACCGTCGACTGGGATACGTACCTGGGAAGTGCCCCCAAACGCTCGTGGGACCCGCTGCGCTTCTTCCGCTGGCGCAACTACCAGGACTACGGCACCGGCATCGCGGGTGATCTATACGTGCACCTGCTCACCAGCCTGCATACCGTAACCGGTTCATTGGGACCAAACCGCGTGTATTCGAGTGGGGGTACTCGTTACTGGAAAGATGGCCGCGACGTACCTGACATTCAGCTGAGTATCTACGATTACCCGAAGACCGCCGAGCACCCCGAGTTTAACCTCACCACCCGCTCGAACTTCGTAGACGGTGGCGGTGGTAATTACCTGGTTCGGCTCGTTGGCACCGAGGGCGACCTGTCTATTGGCTGGGATAGCCTGACGGTTCACCGGAACAAATTCCCGAAAGCGCCGGGTATGTCGATCGACAATTTCCCGAAAGACCAGAAAGAGTTGTTCCTGGCCGAATACAACAAGCTATATCCATCTGTTCCGGAAATGGAAGGACCGAAGGAGTTTAAGTACACAGTGCCGAAAGATTACAAAGGCGATCGCTACGAACACTTCGTCAACTTCTTCAATTCGGTACGCGACAAAAAAGCCAACATCGAAGACGCCACCTTTGGCCTACGCGCCTGTGGGCCAACGCAGTGCGGCAACATGAGCCTGTTCCAGAAAAAAGTTATGACCTGGGACCCCGTGAAAATGAAGATCGGCAACGCGGTGTAAGCAGATTATCGAAGCGTACTCGTATAGATGAAAGGCCCCAATGCAGGCAGTAGCTCGCATTGGGGCCTTTCTTTGATTAAAATGGCATACTTAACTCAACGAATGACCGTAGCTTTCAGCCACCTGATCGGCCTGCTACTCCTACTGATAGCTGGCCCGTCATTGGCTCAATCGACGCCGATGAGTCAACTGCGCGTGCAGGGCAACCAGTTTGTCACCGCCGACGGCAGCCCGATCGTTTTCAGGGGCCTGAACGCCAGCGACCCCGACAAACTAGACAAAAGCGGTCATTGGGATAAATCCTATTTCGAAGAAATGAAACGCTGGGGGGCTACACTCGTCCGTTTTCCGGTGCATCCGGCCGCCTGGCGGAGCCGTGGGGCGGCCCAATACCTACAACTGCTCGACAAGGGCGTAGCCTGGGCAAATGAACTAGGCCTGTACGTCGTCATCGACTGGCACAGCATTGGCAACCTGAAGAACGAGATGTACCAGAGCCCGAACTACGAAACGACCCACAAAGAATCGTTCGAGTTCTGGCGAACCCTATCGGATCATTACAAGGGCAATACGACGGTTGCCTTTTTTGAACTGTTCAACGAACCCACTGTCATGGGTGGCAAGCTCGGCACCTGCAGCTGGGCCGAATGGAAGGCGCTGATGGAAGAAACGATCACCATCATCCGGGCCAACGGCAGTAAGGCCATTCCGCTGGTAGCCGGTTTCAACTGGGCGTATGACCTGAAAGAGGTGGCGCAAAATCCGATCAACGCCGAAGGCATTGGGTACGTTAGCCACCCCTACCCCATGAAGCGCCCTAAACCCTGGGAACCCCAATGGACTGCCGACTGGGGTTTTGTTGCGCAGAAATACCCGCTGATGCTAACGGAAATCGGCTTTTGCGGTGCCGATGATAAAGGGGCCCACGTGCCTGTTATCAGTGACGAATCGTATGGCGACGCCATCACCAGTTACTGCGCCACCAACGGCATTTCGTATGTTGTCTGGGTGTTCGACCCACAATGGGCACCCATGCTATTCAGCGACTGGAACTACACGCCCACCCGGCAGGGACGGTATTTCAAACAGGCCATGCAAACACCCGCCAGAAAGTAGCATGCGCAGTTGACACAGGTATATTGATAATTTATACAGAATTATTACAAATATCTGCGTTGTTTTGCAAAACTATCAACGCAATCCCGTCAACTCAGTGTCCAGCACAGCTTCCCATATGCCCGATGACGAAGCGTTGTGGTTGCTGGTTACGGCAGGCGACGATGCGGCGTTTGAGCACTTGTTCAGGCGCTACTACCCGCTCATGTATCGCTACGGGAAGAAATTCTCAACCGATACCGAACTCGTCAAAGACGCCATCCAGGAGTTGTTTTCTGAACTCTGGCAGCGACGAACGTTTCTGAACCAGACACCCTCTGTCAGGCATTATCTGTACAAATCACTGCGGCGAAAAATGCTGCGGCTGTCGACCAGCCAGCCCGACCATGGCGAACTGACAGATGAGCTGCACCAGTTCAACGTAACGCTTTCGCCCGAGCAACTCCTTGTCGATGAAGAACTATCGGCCCAACAGGGTCAGCAAATGGTTCACTGGCTGTCGTTCCTGTCACCAAGACAACGAGAGGCGATCTACCTCCGTTTTTACCACGATATGGAGTATGAGGAGATCGCCAGTGTCATGACCGTTAGCAACCACGCGGTCCGGAATCTGATTTACGAGGCCCTGAAGCTATTACGCAGCCGACTGATTTCTATTGCTATCAACCTTCTTGTCGCCGTTCACGCTCAGTTATAACTATAACAATTCCAAGAACAATCCTGATTATTTATAATTTGAATATAATTTTTACCTGATTAATTAAAATAATCACCGCTCATTCAGGACAAAGTCATGCCGCGCTGTCTATTCTCTTGTAACATAGACGCTATGCTGCATGAAGTACGCCAACTACCAGGTAGAAGACTTTTTAACGGATACTGACTTTATACGTTGGGTCAAAAGCCCCCAACCCCAACAGGATCTATTCTGGGAGGCGTTCCAGCGTGAGCACCCCGAACAGCAACCTACCCTGCGGCAAGCCAGGGCCATCTTGCTGGCTATGCGGTTCAGTGAAGACACCGTTTCAGAGTCAACAATCAAGGCGGAATGGGACCGGTTTGTGCAAAACCGGACAACGCTGGTCACTGAGCCGGCTGAAGTACCTGTCATTCAATTACGTCCATTCCGTCGGTGGTGGGCCGCCGCTGCCGCAGTGGCAGGTCTGTTGATCGGTTTTCTCTGGTGGACAAACCAGCCGGTACCCGATACGGTCTACCGCACTGCTTTCGGCCAGCTACGTCAGATCACCTTGCCGGATGGGTCGGCTCTTACCCTGAATGCCAATAGTGAAGCGCGTGTGCCGGGCAACTGGCGCGACCGGCCGCTTCGGGAAGTGTGGCTCCGTGGCGAGGGGTTCTTTCACGTCGTGAAACGGAAAGGGCAATCGCAGTCCCGCTTCGTGGTGCATACCGACGAACTGGCTGTTGAGGTGCTGGGTACGTCGTTCAACGTAAAGAGCCGCCGGAAGCAGGCCGATGTACTCCTGCAGGAAGGCTCCGTACGCTTGCGGTTAGCCGGTAGCGATACCGTTCGGTCACTCCTGATGCGCCCCGGCGATGGGGTACACTACCAACCCGCCACGGGTCGCCTTAAACGCCTCGCCATGCTACCCACAAGAATGGCCGCCTGGACCCGGGGCGTACTGCTGCTTGATTACATGACTCTGGCCGAACTCGGCAGCGTTATCGAAGATACCTATGGCCGAAAAGTGGTCATTCGGTCGCCAGCACTGGCGCGCCGCGTGCTGAGTGGTTCAGTACCAACGGGTAATGAACGGGCTCTCCTGGATGGCATTGCCCTGACGCTGAACGTACCTGTACATATGGAAAATAACACCGTCGTGTTTGGCAACTGAGTCAGTTGATCAGCGCCCTGCTTCTCTCCTCTTACGAATTCATTCAAACCCTGTTTTACCATGAACATACGTTTACTCACGCTGACAGGCTGGTTGACCAGTTGTCTGACTGTAGCAATCGGGCAGGATTTAGCAACGACAAAACGTGCCACGCCCCCGCCGTCAGGTACGTTTAAACAGCAGTTGCACCTGAAAGATGTATTGACTGATCTTGAAAGACGGTTTAGTGTTCAGTTTCTGTACGAAGGCACCCTACTCGAAAACCAGTTGGTCAGCTACGATCCACGGCAGAAAGACACGATCGAAGGCGTACTTCAGCGCATTCTTAGTAAAGGGCTACATTACCAGCGGGTCGATGGCACGCTTTACGCCATCTTCCCCACTACCGGATCAAAAAAGGCAACCATGCTCCCGGCCACTACCGACCGCCAGCGAGCAGGCAACACCAGTCTGTCGGTAGCCGAGATTAGCCTTACCGGAACAGTAACTGACTCAGAAACAAGTCAGGGTCTTCCGGGCGTCAGCATTGTCCTGAAAGGAACGACTACTGGTACCACAACCGACGTTGAGGGGCACTACCGGCTGACGGTGCCGAATGAGCAGGCCGTTGTCGTCTTCAGTTTTGTCGGGTATCTGCCCCAGGAAGCAGTCGTTGGCAACCGGACCTCCATCAGCGTGACCCTCAAGCCCGACACCAAATCGCTGGATGAAGTAGTGGTGGTCGGGTATGGCGAGCAACAGAAAAAGCTCATCACGGGGGCCACCAGCCAGGTGAAAGGTGCCGACATTCAGAAACGAAACAATACCGGGGTGCTCGATGCGCTGAAAGGTCAGGTGGCCGGCTTGAACATCACAAAAGCATCGGCCCAGCCCGGCGATGGCTTTAAAGTGAGTATTCGCGGATTGGGCACCACGGGGAACTCAAGCCCTTTATACGTGGTCGATGGCGTTCCGGTTCCCGATATCAGCAACCTGAATCCGGCTGATATTGAATCGCTCGATGTGCTGAAAGATGCCGCCTCGGCCGCTATTTACGGGTCGCGGGCCTCGAACGGCGTAATCCTGCTGACGACCAAAAAGGGGAAAGTAGGCAAAGCCTCGATCAGCTACGACGGGTACTTCGGCATTCAGAACGTGGCAAAAAAAATGACGTTTCTGGGTGCAAAAGACTACCTGATGCTGATGTCAGAGTATTACACCAATAACAAAATCGCCGTCCCCAACTTTGCTGCACTTATTCCGGGCTATGCCGATATTGCCAACGGCACCTGGGATGGCACCAACTGGCTGGATGCTACCTCGAACAAAAACGCCCCGATCCAGAATCATACGCTGAACATTTCGGGCGGTAACGATCAGGCAATCTATTCAATGGGGTTGTCGCTGAACTCCGAACAGGGCATTGTTGGCAAACCGGCAACACCCACTTACGATCGGCTGACCTTCCGGATGAATTCAGAATACACGATTGTAAAGAATGACCGATTCGATGTGCTGAAGATTGGCGAAAACGTCAATTACGCCAATACCGACCGGCGCGTAACCATTGGTGAAGGGGCTGGTAATGAGACCAGTTTTGCCTCTGTCGTCACCGGCAGCCCGGTCATTCAGTTATACAACCCCGACCCAACTAAACAGGGGCCCTATCCATATTACCCGTACAACGTGTATGGTAGTCCTACGGGTGTAGCCCCAACGGCCCCAAACCCACTGGCCTGGCTCGATTATGAGAAATCGGGCAGTTTCAGGCGGGGCAATAACCTGAACGGCAACATTTACCTACTACTCCAACCCATTAAAGGACTGGTGTTCCGATCATCATTCGGGGTCAACTCCTACGCCACTTCCGACAGAAGTTGGGTACCTGCCTACCTACTTTCAGCTACCCAGGCCACCACCTATTTCTACAATCCCCTCGACCGTACGGCGCAATCGCTTCAGCAGGGTATGAAATGGATTTTCGATAATACACTCACCTACAAAGTTGCTCTGCCAAAACAGCATAACCTGGATGTGATGGTAGGCGGCTCAGCCGAAAAGATTGGGATTGGCGAGTCGATCAGCGGCGACAATGCAAACTCGCTCTTCAGCAGCTTCGACTATGCCTACCTGATCAACAACAAAACGGTCGACCCGGCCTTTACGCATCTGAGTGGCTCCCCACTGGTCATGTCGCGCATTCTATCTGGTTTCAGCCGGGCCAGCTACGACTATAAACAGACGTACCTGTTCACAGCCGTATTCCGGGCCGATGGGTCATCTAATTTTGCCACCGGCAAACGATGGGGTTACTTCCCGTCTGTATCGGCAGGCTGGGCCATGACCAACGAAACCTTTATGGACCGGACAAAAGGCTGGCTCGATTACCTGAAAATTCGCGCCAGTTGGGGCCAAAACGGCAATCAGTCGATCAGCCCGTTCCAGTACCTATCGACGATTTCATTTAACGGAGCGCCATTTTTCAGGTATAGCGACAAAACCAAGTTCGATAATGGTGGGTACCCCAACATCCTGTCGAACCCGAATGTGAGTTGGGAAACCTCCGTACAAACCGACATTGGCCTCGACGCCCGCCTGCTGGGCAATCGGTTGGGGGTCACGCTCGACTGGTATGAGAAGCTGACCAAAGATTGGCTCATTCAGGCTCCCATTCTGGCCTCTGATGGGACCGGGGCACCCTTTGTGAACGGTGGGGACGTACAAAATAAAGGCATTGAACTGGCGCTAACCTGGAACGACCAGGTAGGTACGTTCACCTACGGGCTGTCGGCCAATGTGGCGAAGCAGGACAATGTAGTTACCCGGATTGCTAACCCGGAGGGTATCATTCACGGGCCCAACGCCGCCCTGCACGCCGATCAGAAAGAAACGTACCGGGCCGAAGTGGGCAAGCCAATCGGCTATTTCTGGGGCCTCCAG
Organism: Fibrella forsythiae; assembly: GCF_017353175.1. GTDB lineage: Bacteria > Bacteroidota > Bacteroidia > Cytophagales > Spirosomataceae > Fibrella > Fibrella forsythiae. The sequence goes on from NZ_JAFMYW010000001.1 coordinate 807,819, forward strand.
ACCAATGGGCTGTTTCAGAACCCGGAAGAGGTGCTGAACTACAAAAATGCGGCTGGCAAAATCATTCAGCCCGCAGCCCAACCGGGTGACCTTCGGTACGTAGATCGCAACGGCGACGGGGTCATCGACCAGTCAGACTACACGATGCTGGGTAACCCGAACCCCAAATTTGTGTTTGGCTTCTCGTTCAACTGTGCCTACCGTGGCTTTGATTTCAGTGCCATTACCAACGGTGTTGCCGGTAACCAGGTGATCTGGAATTACTTCAATAATACCAACCACGGCACCTACAACTGGTCGACACTGGCCCTAAGCCGGTGGCATGGCGAAGGTACGTCGACCACCACGCCCCGCATCAATACCGGCAGCACGCAGGATATCACCCTCTCTGATCGCTTCGTGGCCGATGCCGGTTTCTGGCGGATGAGCAACCTGACGCTGGGTTATAATTTCAAAACGCTCTGGCCCAACTCGCCGATGAAGCAGCTGCGGATGTACGTATCCAGCCAGAACCTGTTCACCATCACCAACTATGAAGGCTTCAACCCTGAAGTTGGGAATGGGGGTAAAAACGGCGGCAACTGGGCCGGTGGGGTCGATTCATCACCCTACCCGCTAGCCCGGACCTTCCTGCTGGGTGCTTCCCTGAAATTCTAAACCCTTCTAATTCATTGGCTATAAACCAATTGACCCATGAAAAACACATTAACCATTCTACTGATCGCCTCCAGCCTGGTCTGGGCTGGGTGCTCCAACTTTCTGGACACACAGGATCTTACAGAAAAGACTAATGCCACATTTCCCATTACAGTTACCGATTACGATCAGGCTATTGCCGCCGTTTATGCGGCCCAGCGCGATGCCTACTTCGACCAGATCAACAGCTTCATTGGCATTTCGTCGTACCTCGACGATGACAATATTGCCAATGGCCGGGCGCTGTTCGACGATCCGATGATCCGGGGATTTGAACGCTATCAGGTCAGGAATTTCGATCAGTTGCTTGCCCCCTGGCAGAACTACTACAAGGCCATTTACCGGGCAAATTTCGTGCTGGAGAGCCTCAACAAAAATAACTCAACCTTAACCGATGCGCAGAAAGCAAGCTATCGCGGTCAGGCGTTGTACCTCAGAGCCTCCAGTTACTTCGACCTGTGCCGCCTCTTCGGCGGGGTTCCGCTGAAAACGTCGACGGAATCGAACAATCCCCCCCGCGCCTCGGTCGATTCGTGCTTTGCGCTCATTGCCAGCGACCTCAAAAAATCAATTGAGGCGTTACCGGCCAAATCGTTTCAGAACATCAACAAGGCAAATGAGCTCTTCAATGCCAATAAATACGCGGCTGAAGCCATGATGGGCCGGGTGTTCCTGTTCTACACCGGTGTGTACGGAAAGCCGGAGTTGCCGCTGATGGAAGGGGGCACTGTTTCTAAAGCCAACACGCTTGATTACCTCCATGACGTGATCAACACGAGCGGTTACGGTCTGATCGACGATTTTCGGAACCTGTGGCTGTATTCGTTGGCCAATACCGATTACAAATTCGCCAAGGACAATAACCTCAATTGGATTGGTGAACGAGGCGGCAACAACGAATGTATCTATCTGATTTCGTTCTCGGGTCTGGGTACGAACAACCAGTGGGATCGTTTTCAGAATAGCGTGAGCACGTCTGTACCCGGCATCACGCCCTTTGGCGCGGGCAGTGGCATGAGCGCCGTTAACCCTAAAGTATATGACGAATGGGACAGTGCTGACCTGCGTAAAGCGGGTTCGATCTGGAATGTGAAGGATGCCACCACGGAGGGTATCGAATTTAGTAGTACCCCCGCCCCCAACAGCGGAAAGTTCTATTTCAACTCACAGAGCAACGTAGAAGAAACCGGCTACCTCCAGAAAAAATACTGCCATATCTATGTAAACGTGGGTGGTAAGCGCACGGCGGCCAACACGGTGCTGAACGGTACGGCCACCAAGAACAATACCAACGATGCGACAGTAGGTCAGTACATTATGCGTTTTTCAGACGTACTGCTGATGGCCGCTGAGTTGGGTAGTCCGAATGCGCAAACCTATTTCGACCGGGTACGTTCGCGGGCTTACCAGAAAAATGCTGGAAACACACCGATTGCCGGCAAGCCATTTTACAAACCAGCCACGCTCGCCAACATTCAGGAAGAGCGCCGACATGAATTTGCCTTTGAAGGCATTCGCTGGTATGACCTGCTTCGGTGGCGGATCGTTGACCAGCAAATTGCCCAGTACAAGACCGATGTACCAGTGTACAAGTTTGGTGTGCAGGAAAAGATCACCATCCGCTACCGGCCCGAAACAAAAGGTCTGCTTCCCATTCCGCAAAGCCAGATTAACCTGAGCAACGGCGTCCTGAAGCAGAATGAAGGCTGGGGCGGTAATGAAGGTATTTACTCCGGCATTTAATACCTCGCCTGCTGCTCGACGTAAGAACAACGTATAACCAATTGCTAACTAATTCCCTACATCATGAGTAACCCGACTACCCTGACCATGCGATGCCTTCTCGCACTGGCGTTCTTTATCGGCTGTAGTGCCCTGACAACGGCAAATGCGCAAAGCGCCGGGCGTGGAAAGCTTCCGGCCAACGTCAAACTGGCACTGAACGCCTATTCGTTTAACGACATGCTGACGGGCAACCGGCAAAAAGAGAACAAGCCAACGCTGACCTTACCCGAGCTGCTCGACTGGTGCGCCACTCAGAATATCGAAGCCGTTGATTTAACGGGCTACTATTTCCCCGGCTATCCCGGCGTACCAACAGACGAGTATATCTATTCCATTAAACGGCAGGCTTTTAAACTGGGCATCGATATCAGTGGTACCGGCATCAAAAACAACTTTGCCTCACCCGATCCGGCGGTGCGGGCGGCCGATGTGAAACGGGCCAAAGAATGGATCATCGTGGCCGAGAAATTGGGCGCGCCTGTGCTACGGTTGTTTGCCGGTGAGATTCCTAAAGGATACGAAAATAAGTGGGACGAAGTGGCGGGCTGGATGATCGACTGTTATAAAGAGTGCGCTGCATTCGGTGCGCAACATGGGGTTATCATCGGCATTCAGAATCACGGTGATATGCTGCAAACGGCCGATCAGTGCATTAAAGTGGTTAAAGCCGTGAACTCCCCCTGGGCGGGAATCATCCTCGATACGGGTAATTTCAAGGTCACCGATCCTTATCAGGACATTGAAGCGGTAATTCCCTACACGGTTAACTGGCAGGTGAAGGAAAGCGTGTTTGGCATTGGCAGTAAAATACCGACTGACGTGCCCCGTTTAATGAAGATCCTGAAGCGTAGCGGCTACCGGGGCTACATCCCCATTGAAACACTGTATGTGAAAGACGTTCCGTACGACCCATACGTGTTGGTACCCGCTTTGTTGAAGGAGCTGAAAACCGCTCAAAATGCCGAGTTTAATTAATTGGTAGTGAGGTGATCAGACACGGAGTTCTCAGGAGAACGCTCTGGCTGATCACCTCACTGACAGTATGCACGTACTATGCCTTACGAAAAAATCAACGTCGGTCTGGTTGGATTTGGCCTGTCGGGGCGCTATTTCCATGCGCCATTCTTATCTGTTCATCCGGGATTCGAGCTAACGACGGTCGTGACCAGCCGGCCTGCTGAGGTGGCGGCGTTCAATCCGGCCATCAGCACCGTTTCAACGGCCGACGAACTGCTTGCCGACGACTCTGTTCAACTGGTTTTTATCTGCTCGCCCAACGAAACCCACTTCCGGTACGCGCTGTCTGCGCTGGAACGCAACAAGCATGTGGTGATCGAAAAACCATTTGCCCTCACTGAAGCCGAAACCAGCCAGTTGCTGGATCTGGCCTCGTCGCGTAACCGGATGGTAACGGCCTATCAGAATCGGCGCTGGGACGCTGACTTTCTGACCGTTAAACAACTGATTGCTGATAACCGGCTGGGCGCCGTGCTCGATTACGAAGCGCGATATGATCGATTTATGCCCGTCGACAGCCGAAGTACTTCCTGGAAAGAGCTATCGGGCGATGGGCGGGGCAGTCTGTTCAATCTGGGTCCTCACCTCGTCGATCAGGCGTTACACCTGTTCGGCACTCCAAAGACCGTCTCGGCCGACATCCGGATTATCCGGCCCGGCAGCCAGATTGAAGACTGGTTTACCATTCGCCTCGCTTATCCAGATAAAGAAGTGACGCTAAAATCCAGCCTGATGGCTCATCAGAACCATCGCCGGTTTACCATTCACGGCACCTTGGGCTCGTTTAGTAAAGGAGGGCTGGACGTGCAGGAGCCCACGCTGAAACTGGGTACGTTGCCCAATACGCCCAACTGGGGCTATGAACCATCCGAAAACCGTGGCCTGCTCACCACTGGCGATCAAGCTGAACTGGTCGACAGCCTTCCCGGCAACTACGCGGCTTTTTATGCCGCCCTGTTCGACTCGATTGTCAATGGTGCCGAACCAGTGGTTAAGCCCCACGAAATCCAGGCCATTGCCAGAGTAATTGACCTGGCCCGGCAAAGCAGCCGGGAAGGCCGAACACTGCCATTTTGACTAGTCAGGTACGTTGCCATTTCACATCTTTCCTTTTTCGTCTCCCGTTCAATGCCACACTTTCCAACCAGCTACCGCTGGCAGATTACCGCTTTACTGTTTGTCGCAACTACGATCAACTACCTCGACCGGCAGGTAATCAGCCTATTAAAACCAACGCTTGAACAGGTTTTCAACTGGTCGGAAACGGATTACAGCCACATCGTGATGGCGTTTCAGGGGGCCTACGCGCTAAGTTTCGTCATGTTTGGCTGGAGTATCGACCGCATCGGGGCTAAACTTGGCTACAGCATTTCGGTCTTCGTCTGGAGCTTGGCGGCCATGCTCCACGCCGTTGCCAGTGGCACAGTCAGCTTCGGAGTTTTTCGGGCGATGCTGGGGTTAGGCGAAGGCGGGAACTTTCCGGCCTCGATCAAGACGGTTACAGAGTGGTTTCCGCAGAAAGAACGTGCCTACGCTACCGGGATATTCAATTCGGGCACCAACATCGGTGCGGTGGTGGCGCCCCTGCTTGTGCCGTGGCTCCTGGGGAACTACGGCTGGCAGGCGGCTTTTCTTGCTACCGGGGCCATTGGCTTCATCTGGCTTTTTTTCTGGTGGCGCTACTACGAAACCCCCACCCGGCACCGAAAAATATCGCCCGAAGAACTGTCCTACGTTAATGAAGCACCGCAGACCTCGGGTGAGTCCTCGGTCAGGTGGGTCGACCTGCTGGCACGCCGGCAAACCTGGGCGTTTATAACGGGAAAACTCTTTACTGATCCGGTATGGTGGTTTTTTTTGTTCTGGCTGCCATCCTTTCTGGCGTCGACTTTCAAACTAGATCTCACTAAACCAAGCCTGCCGCTGATCATTATTTACTCCGCAGCTACCATCGGCAGTGTGGGCGGCGGCTACCTCTCCGGCTATTTCCTGCGACGTGGCTGGACGGCCAACTGGTCTCGAAAAACGGCGATGTTTGTCTTTGCGCTTTGTATCGTGCCGGTGATGACTATCCAGTTTGCCACAAGCCTGTGGGTGGTTATCGGGCTACTCAGCCTGGCCGTGGCTGCGCATCAGGCCTGGAGCGCCAACCTCTTTACGCTGGTGTCTGATCTTTTCCCCCGCAAAGCCGTCAGTTCGGTTGTCGGCATTGGAGGCATGGCCGGTTCATTGGGCGGCATGTTGTTTCCGCTGCTCGTGGGCTCTCTTCTCGACACCTATAAAGCCCAGGGAAGTATAGCCACTGGCTATAATATACTGTTTATCGTGTGCGGATCGGCTTATCTGGTAGCGTTACTCAGCATCCACCTCCTGGTACCTGCACTAAAGCCGGCAGATTGCTGACGAAACGCCTTACACGCCCAGAGAAGCACAGACAACGTACCTGGCAGTAAGGATCGAAACCGTAAGTGGCAATCCCGTTCAGAGTGGTTTATACAGGCCGTATACTGCCAGTATAATCGGGATTAGCCGTTCTTTGGCAAGAGCATACTCCCTCAAACTCCCCCTCCTGATGCACCTGAATCGCAGACATTTTCTACAGCAACTGGGCGTTGGTGCCCTTAGTTTGGGTGCAGCTACCACCGGACTGGCTAACTCAGTTCCTGGGCTGGAAAGCCTGCTTTCGCCCGCGCGTACGGTTAAGCTGCCGCGTAGTATCCCAACGGCACAGGGCGTTGCTCCCACTGGCCTGCTCGATTTTGCCAATGCCATCGAAAAAGCCAACCTGAATGTGCACAGCATCATGGTGGTGCGTCATGGGCAGGTAGTGGGCGAAGGCTGGTGGGCCCCCTATGCCCCCCAACTGAAGCACACGCTGTATTCGTTGAGCAAGGCATTTACGTCAACAGCCGTTGGGCTTGCTGTTGCTGAAGGCCGTTTGACAGTAGAGGATAAAGTCATTTCGTTCTTCAAGGATCAGTTACCTGCAACCGTCAGCGAGAACCTGGCGGCGATGCGCGTACAGGATCTGCTGACGATGTCGACCGGGCATGATAAAGAGCCCACTCCCGACATGCGTGCTAACGGCAACACAAACTGGATCAAGGTGTTTCTGGCCCATCCGGTCGATCATAAGCCGGGTACGCATTTTGTGTATAACAGCGGGGCTACCTACATACTGTCGGCCATTGTGCAGAAGCTGACGGGCCAACCGCTGATCACATACCTGCAACCGCGCCTGTTTGGCCCACTGGACATTGAGGGGGCCGATTGGGAAGTTGATCCGAATGGCATCAATACCGGCGGGTGGGGGCTACGATTACACACCGAAGACATCGCCAAATTCGGGCAATTATACCTGCAAAAGGGTACATGGAACGGCAAACGAATCCTGTCTGAGGCCTGGGTCGCCGAGGCTACCACGTCGCATATTCAGTCGGCAGGTGGAAAACGGAAAGCGGAGGAGAACGACTGGCTGCAAGGATACGGTTACCAGTTCTGGCGGTGCCGGCATGATGCCTACCGTGGCGACGGCGCGATGGGCCAGTACTGCATCGTGATGCCAAAAGAAGACGCCGTCATCGCGATCACCTCTGAAACGGGCGATATGCAGGCCGTAATGGACGCTGTCTGGAATCATATCCTGCCCGCCTTCAAAGCAACCCCGTTACCTGCCGACGCCGCAGCAACGGCCCTGACAGCGAAAAAACTAAGCAGTTTGGCGCTAACGTACCCAGTGCTGGAAGCAACGTCGCCCCTGGTGGCGTTGATCAGCGGAAAAACCATCGCGTTTGAGTCAAACTCAATTAAAGCGACGGCCATGACCCTGACGTTCGGCAACGATAAGTGCCAGGTCAAATTCAGCGACGATCAGGGGAATCACCAACTTACCTGCGGCATAAACCGCTGGGCCGAAAGCGAATCGACGCTCTCGACGAAGCCCATCAAACTCGTTCCAACGCCCATTCCCGGCGAGCGTAAAACGCTCATTGCCGGAACGGCCACCTGGCAGGATGCCAATACGCTGCTGATGACGTGGCGGTTTATAGAAACAGCTCATTATGAAACCGTTACCTGTCGGTTTGGGGCAGATGCGGTTACCGTCGAATTTGAGAGCAGCATAGCGAAGATCAATAAAACAAAAGATGCCCGCCCCGTACTTCAGGGCAAACTCCAGGCTGGGGCGCTTAGTCACAAGGGGTAGTTACTAACTCATTGGCGATCAGTTAGCACACTGATTTCGCGGATAGTTCAGTTGTACGCTAGATTATAGCGTCCGATTCTGTTCTAGCCACGTTATCAGTGTGCTATTCTTTTTTCAGAGACTCAACTAAACGTTTGCCTGTCAGATGCATCTAACTTGTATACAAGCCCAATTTAAGGCCATGAAAACAGCAGGTAAATTAGTGATAGTGTTGGTCGGCCTGACCTTCAGCCTGGCCGGAGTACTCAGTTCGTGCGCACAGGGCTCCTATAACCAGCCCGGTTACGGACAACCCGGATACGGGCAAACACAACCCGGCTACGGCCAGCCGGGCTACGATAACGGATACGACAATCAGCCCGGTTACAACAACCAGCAGGGATACAATCAATACAGTGGTCAACCACAGGATTTCTATAATGAGCTCGGGCCTTACGGCCAGTGGGTACAAACGCCCCAATACGGTACCGTCTGGATTCCAAACGTGCAGCCGGGTTTTCAGCCGTATGCCACCAATGGCCACTGGGTGGTGACCGAGTACGGCAACACCTGGGTATCTGACTACGCCTGGGGCTGGGGTCCATTTCACTACGGTCGCTGGTATCAGGATCCCCGGATGGGGTGGGCCTGGGTGCCTGGCTACGACTGGGGACCGGCCTGGGTATCGTGGCGTTCGGGTGGCGGCTACTACGGCTGGGCACCGCTGGGACCGGGTATCAATATCGACGTGAACATCAACATTCCAGCCAATTACTGGGTGTTTGTGCCACAGATCTACATCACCAGCCCAAGCCTGTACAGCTATTACGTACCTCGTCCGCGGGTGGTCAACATCTACCAGCAAACCACGATCATCAACAACGTGTATCGGGTCAATAACCGGGCATATGCCTACGGACCCCGCCGCGATGAGATCGAACGCGTAACCCGCCGGTCGGTACCGGTGTACCGGATCGAAAACTCAAGGCGTCCGGGTCGCGACGAGGTGCGAAACAACAACTCGATCGGCATCTACCGCCCCGAAACAACCCGTGGCACTCGGGATAGCCGAGGTAACGACAGCCGCGTTTATAATGCGCCATTTGACAATAACCGGGGCGGTTCACGGGATGATTCTCGCGGCAACAACGTACCTGGCCGGAGTTCGGGGGGCAGTTATGGTGGCAATGCGCGGACTAACAACGTACCTGAAGCCGGTAGCCCGGTGCCTACCCCTGGCTCGTACAACGGCGGGGGACGCGGCAACGCAGGTTCCTATGGCGACCCTGGCAACCGGGCAAATCCAGCAAACCCCAACTCAACCCCTTCGTATCCAGATCGGGGGCAAACCAGAGGCGGTGGCGGTTATGGACGGCCCAGCTACGAAGCACAGCAGAACCAGCCAATGACCCAGCCCGGCCAGCCAGCGCAGCCTTCTCGTCCGGAAGCTACGCCACAACCACAACGCGAATGGGGTGGACAGCGGGGCGGTGGTAGCTATTCGCCACCGGCCAGCCCGGCACCAGCCAGCCCTCAACCGCCAAGTGGCGGTTTCGAGAACCGGCAGCAGCCCCAGGCACAACCATCGGGCGGTCGTGAGCAGCGGGTCGGAGGCGGTGAACAACGGGCTCCCGGAGGCCAGCCACAAGGCGGTTATTCAACGGGTCGGGGCAGTTCCCGCGGCAATAATTAACTAGCTGACTCTGCTTTAGAAAAGGCCAGATCCTCAACAGATCTGGCCTTTTTAGTAAGTTACCACAGAATACAATTATGACCCGGCTACTTTACCGGCGCCATTTGCTGGGCGGCTACTTTCCAGTCTTTACCTTCTTTGGTCAGCACTTCAGTAAACCGGAACATAGCTGTGTCTGGTTTGGGGCGTGAAGCGGTTCCCTGCGCCATGATGACATTTTCTGCCAGCGAGGCTGTTGAATCAAACTTGATCGACTCCCCATCAGCAGCCAGACCCTGAACGGCCATCTGACGGGCAATTGAATCGATAGCAGCTTTCGGCATACCGCGTTTTTCCGGGCGCTCTGGCCGAAACAGCTTTTTACCTGCGTTGGCGAGGTCTTTAAATACGGGCAGATCTGCGGCAATTCCACCGGCAAAAAGTACAGCCATCAGGGCCGAAATCACCAGTTCACGTTTGATACCACCGGTTCGCTTATCCGTAGAGTAGCCTTTGATCGACGACCAGTTATTGACAATGTGAAAGACGGCAGCGGTGAAAAACAGCATGCCAAACCAGGCGTGGGTGTGGTCAATGGTGTGATTACTCTGTCCAAAATAAATGAGCAGACCGGTTACGGAGAGTACGGTGAATACGGCAGCCACCATCAGACTGACCAGGTTCTTTTTCTTCATGATTAAGTGGTAAGGAACAGTTAAACGGCACAATTTCAGCGCAAAGAAGTGTACTTCAGGTGCGTGTCCAAAAAGATAGCTGCTTTTTTTGGTTTCTTTAGCAACCCGCATGGCGTGCCCCTACACCCGGCACCAGCTGCAGTGTCGTTGTATCCAGGCACTAACCGGGTCGGATCTGGCACAGAGGGGCTGCTCAGCTCATGATCCTGCTGTGTAAATGAATGGCCGACGATGATGTCGATGCAGTCAATCCAGGTGGGGCAGACACGCCTACCGGTGATTGTTCGATGAGCGGCTCCGGAATCGAATCTGCACATACAGGCTACCAACCAGCAGCACAAAGACAACCAGCACCATACCGGCCAGATAGGCCTTCTCACCATCCGGGTCCTGCTGACTGTGGGCTGCCATGCCGGTTGCCAGCACAATGTGCCCGCCAAGTACCCCGGCAATCCAGAACCGGAGCAGCAGCCAGCGTTTTTCAACAACCGGGAGGTACCAAAGCAAAAAACCAGCGGCCGTCAGTACTGGTATAATAATCGACAGGCTTTCAAATAAATCATCCGCCAATCGACCGGGTGGCGTATTTGCGCTGGCAAGTAGAACTACAAGTCCGTACATCAACAACCACAATAGCTCCGGACCGATCAGGATCGATAACCACCGTGGTAACAATTGAGTATTCATTCAGGTAAACACTGACTAGTTAAATGAGTAATACGTGGCTGCGCAATACATATCGCTGTCTGTTACGACGTTCTGCAAGTAAAAATGTACCGTTATAGCGAGAATTTTATTGAGAATTTCGTCACTGACAAAAAAGTCTCCACTATTTTCTTAGCCACCGGCTCCTGATTTACCGTCGATATCGATTTCCATTCACCTATCGTTCAGGCGACTGAATGCCGTATCTTTGGCCGTCTGCCCCTCCCATTATCTCCTCAACCACTATGAAGCCAAATACCATCTACGAGCTGCTTATCGATGCGATGGAGGAACATCTACCCCCCGGCTGGACCATCGCTCGCCTGACTGTTCAGTTTCTGACCAATGGAGAAGACGTGGAATTCGCAGGTACGTACCTGGATCAGGCCGGTGAGCCTCAACCGCTAACCACCGATTTCCCTGCAGAAGTAGCCGAAGCCGTGCAACGCCTGTATCAGCTTCGTAAAACAGATGGGCACCCTCGTGCCAATACATTTCAGCTCGACCTGACCGCCGCCGGGCAATTTACAACTGCCTATAGTTGGGATCAGGAAATCCAGGATGAAGATGACCACTTCAGCAACGGGGGTACTGCCCGTGAATGGCAAAAAATTCGGGATGCTAGATATGGGCCTTCAACTGATTGATCAGGCGGCACCAGTCAGTACCCAGCAAAGAGTGGGCCAATTTCTGCCAGCTTATTCAGGCTCGTTTCCCGGTGAAAGCGGCACTAGTGGCAAAACGCCGCTAAAGCCTATACGCTCCGCCCTCTGAATAAACACCTATCCAGCCACCATTTTATGCGTTTCAGAGCAGTTCTAGCTATTCTCTGCTTACTCGGCCCAACAGGCTGTACATTCAGTCAGAGTACGCGCCAAAAGGTACCATTGCCCGCACCGTTTGTGCTGGGAATCGTTGATTCGGTCTGGTCAGCGACCCTGCATGAAACACGGATTCTTAACATTTACCTACCTGCAGGTTATTCACCCGATTCAGCAAAACGATATCCGGTGATTTACCTGCTGGACGGGGGAGCAGACGAAGATTTTGTGCATATCGTTGGGCTGGTAAAATACAACACCACGCCCTGGATAGACCGATTTCCGGAATCTATTGTTGTGGGAATTGCCAACGTGAACAGACGGCGAGACTTCACGTTCGGGGTGGCTAACCTCGATTTTGTGGCCCGGGCGGGTTTCAAACCAGGTCAGTTCTCGGCATACGGTGGCTCAGCCTCGTTCATGGCATTTATCGAGAAGGAACTCCAGCCATTCATTGCTGGCCGATACGCTACGACCGCAGCAAAAACGATCATTGGTGAATCGCTGGGTGGGTTGCTGGCAACAGAAATATTACTGAAGAAGCCCACCCTGTTTGATACATACATTATCCTGAGTCCCAGTCTCTGGTGGGGTCAGGAAGCCTTACTGACGCAGGCACCGGCGCTGCTAAAAATGCACGCCCAAAAACGCTCCGTCTACATCGGTGCCGGTGCCCGGTCTGAAAGCGAGATCATGTATGCCGACGCCAAAGCGCTGGCTGATGCCCTGACCACCTATGGCGCCCAGACAACAACGGTCATTTTTGACTACCTGCCCGACGAAACCCATGCCACGATGATCCACCAGGGGGTGTACAACGCGTTTAAATTGCTCTACCCGATAAAAAAATAGTAACAAATCAGGCGATACGAGTCTTTCAATTACGATAAATGAGCCGGCCTATCCCTGTGGCCGTGCATCATGCAGCCACTCATCATGTACTCAACAACCCAGATGAAAAACCTTCGAATTGCCCTTGACTGGACAGCCAATACAAACCATACCGGCTTTTTTGTTGCCCGAGAGCTGGGTTTCTACGCTGATCAGGCTATTGAGTTGACCCTGATAACACCCGCCGACGATGCGTATGCTACCACACCCGCCAAAAAGCTGGAGTTGGGGCAGGTCGATTTCGCACTGGCTCCATTCGAGAGCATCATCAGCCTGCACACCAAACCTAAGCCGGTGGCCGTGAAAGCGATTGCGGCCCTTTTGCAGGAAGATCTCAGCGCAATTGTGGCGCTCGCTTCGAGTCACATCACTCGCCCAGGCGAGCTGGATGGACGTACCTACGCCTCGTATAAAGCCCGCTATGAAGATTCGATCATTCAGCAGATGATTGTGAACGATGGCGGCAAAGGCGATATACAGCTACAATACCCCGATAAGCTCGGCATCTGGAACACACTGCTGACAAACGCCGCAGACTCAACCTGGATTTTCGATAACTGGGAAGGCGTTGAGGCCGAAACGGCAGGTATTCAACTCACCAAATTCAGGCTGGCCGACTATCAGATACCCTATGCTTACTCGCCCGCGCTAATGGCCACACAAGCCGCAATTGAGCAGAACAACGCACTATATAATGCTTTTCTGAGCGCGACCAAACAAGGCTTTCTGTATGCGAAAGCAAACCCGGAGGAAGCCGTAGATATTCTTCGGCAGGTTGTTCCCGAGCGCGACAGGCAGGCGATCGATCTGTTGAAAAGCCAGACGTATACGGCAGCTTATTACGGCGACGAAAGCAATTGGGGTAAGATGGACGCGAGCCGGATCCAGCGTTTTGTCGACTGGTTACATGAGCAGGGACTGGAAAACACCCCGCCTGATGTTCAGAACCTGTTTACGAATGAACTGATCGAGTAAGCCCGCCCGGATGTTGCGGTTGTCTTTTAAGCCCGATCAATCTTTTGAAGCAGGGCCAGTCATGGAGGAACACCCCCTTGCATGCCTGGCCCTGAATGAGGCTATTCGAACTGCTTTACGTTCAGAACTTTCCTGTCTGTCGTCGATTTGCGTACGCCTTTGTCCCTCAGCATCTGACCTATACCAGTTGCCAGTTCAATAGAGGCTTCGATCTCTGCCTTACGAATGGCAACACTTTCAATATTAAAACCGAAAGGGATAGAGCGTTCCATACACAATGTGGTCAGCGCCGAAGCAATGTCGAGGCATAACCTGACCGATTTTTCGAGAATGTCTTCCGACACTTTCAGCTCTTCCTTTAAGTCTTCCGGCACATGAATGCCCAGCCATTCCATAAAGTGGAGTGTCTTGACTGATCCACAGGCGGTGAGCGTGAAGATGATTGTCGGTGGAGAAACCTGTTGCCGGTTACAGCGAAGCGTAAGGTCTTCGATCACTTGTTTGGCGTAGTCGAGATTGAATACGCATTGGGAGATGAAGTACGATACCCCGCAGCTCATCTTATCCAGTATCCTGACATCCTCATCGTTCAGGAGATTATGCCTTTCAGGAATGGTTACCGCCCCGATAACGGATGTATCCTTATGCTTGCTCCAGATCTCGTAGGCTTCCGGCAGGCTCGTTTTCACCGGGAAATCAGGGGCGGGTACACCCACAAAAACAGGGTAAAGGCGGTGTTCGTGGAGTTCCTCCAGCCAGTCGGACAGTTCGTCGGGCGAAAATTTACCGGCAGGGCGATAGATGATTTTGGGGATAGACAACGTACCCAGATGGGCGGAAGCAAACGTAAGCGGATCAAGCGCCGTGATAAACGGAAAAGGCCTCTCTTCGGTCGTTCGGGCCGACTCATCCTGTACATCGTACACCACGAGGGCATCAATATCCAGGCTGGCGAGCCGCTCAACGGTTTTCTGGGCAATTTCGGCAACTCGTTCAGGTTGAGTATTGGCTTTCGGTGGTGTGATGCCATACAGCATCACGCCTGATTCTGCGGATTTAATCTTCTCCAGAAACATCAATAGGGTAGTCTTTTAGTAGCTTAGCTCAGTGAGAAATAGTAGAAGCGCCGGGGCATTCTGATGCTGAAACACCAAAAGTACTGATATCCGTACAAGTCAACATTCTGTCGGCCTGATGAAAGATCGATTTATCAACCGATCTCAATGCTGAACAGGGTACGGTTCACCACAGTCGCTTCGATCAGCGCGTTACTTCTGTCAGTAGCGGCCTTGCGGTGCGCTACCAGAGCCAGCCGACGTACCTGCGCTGAATACCGGTTGAAAACTTAACGCCCGCTGTTGTGTTCATGACATGTAAAACACGTCAATTGGCCCGTTATTAGGGAAATGGAAAAAACACCATCCACAATATGGGATCAGCTGGGCAATTTGCTCGTACCGAAACGGCAGGTAACTACACCCCGTACGGTATCGAATGAGCAGATTCTTCATGAACTGATCCGCTGTTTCGAAACCTCACTGAACCGGGAAAGCATTGGCACCAGCCTGCTTTTTGATGCCAGTTACGTGGTCATCCTGCATCCGGCCAGTTATGCCGAACGGCTGGCCGCACTGCCTGTTATTGTCAACGAGGCCGTGAATGCGTTTAGCGAAGAACTAAAAAAACGCAACCAGCCCCCCAACCGAATTGTCACGGTTGCGTCGCACTGGCATTTTAAATTCGGGCCAGGCACGGAGTTTGATAACAGGCCGATCACCCCCGCCGATGTGGAAGTGATCGGTTCGTTGACCGGGGCTTCGCTCGAGAATGACAGTGTATTGAGCCCCAAAGCAGGAAGTATCAATTTGAAGGCAACCCGGAAGGTAAAGAACACGAATGTATACGACAAACTGGATCTGAATCTACCCGCATTCAGCCATATCGACTTCCGCGAACCAGGTGCTTTTGCCGTTCGGATCGATCCTGCGCTCCTGCATCCGGTAGTTGAGCAGATCGACGCTGTTGTGCAGCCAGCGCCACAACCGGCACCGGCCGCTCCTGCACCAGGCCCTGTTCGCCCCGACGCACTGGCCCGAATTGATTGTTATATGGCTGACCAGAACACCGAAGAAACGTATTGGATGAAAGACCGGGAGATTGTGGTTGCCCGCCGAGAACCCGACAATGAACTGTTCACCAACTACATCCGGTTAGCATCGCCCTATGTATCGAACCCCCATGCCCGGATTCGGTACAATGAAGCAGCCGATGCGTTTCAGCTGGCATCGTTTAGCCGACATGAAACCCGGCTGAATGAAGTGGTTGTCTCTAAAAGTGAACCCGGAAATCCGGACTGGGTTGACCTGCCCAGCGCGTCGCAGATTTTACTGAATGGCGTGGTCACATTAACGTTTCAACGGATTGCATAAGTGATGATCGACCAAATTACGGCCCTATTATTGTTTGGCTTCGTCCTGATGATTCTTATCCGTCACTTTCGGAACCTGCCTAGATAGCCTACTCAGTACATTCATTTCGCTTCTACCGGGAGGGCAGTACCCGTTTGAGAAATGGCAGGTTGTTTACAACGTATGCACCCAACGTGTACTGAACGCAGGAGAACGCCGATGTGAAGTAACTAACAGCCCAATGACCAGTACATTACCCATTTTCGGGCAGACAGACGTCGGTCGGTCTCGCCACGATAATCAGGATACCTATATCAGCCAGCCACTCTGGTCAGCACAAGATGCCCTTCTGGTCGTTATTGATGGCGTTGGTGGATATGCGGGTGGTGCAGAAGCCGCCGCCCTGGCCAAAGACTCCATTGTGCAGTACATGGCCACGCCAACCGGCGATACCCTGACCATGCTGCGCGAAGCTGTGATTCACGCCAATAACCAGATTGTCAGACAACGCCGGCAAGACCCTTCGCTGGGGCGCATGTGTTGTGTGCTCACCGCTGCGGTGGCCGATGCAGCAACCAACAAATTACTCTTCGTGCACGTGGGCGACACGCGCCTGTACCGGTTTCGGCACCAGCAGCTCGACAAGCTAACCCACGACCATTCGCTTGTAGGCCTTCGGGAAGATGCCAACCAGCTGACCGAGCGCGAAGCCATGCGCCACCCCCGCCGCAATGAAATCCTGCGTAACGTTGGCTCAGAAGCCCACCGCGTTGATGACCCTGATTTTCTGGAATCAGATGAGACCGATTTTTTGCCGGGCGATTTGCTGCTGCTGTGCAGCGACGGCCTGACGGATATGCTCACCCGCGCCGAGATAACTGACATTCTGACCCAGACTACTGGCGCCGATGAGCAGATCGCCGAGTTGATCCGGCAGGCCAATGACCGGGGCGGTCAAGACAATATCACGGTAGTGCTGGCGCAGCATCCGTTGCCCGGCCCTGTGTCAGATAAGGTAACTCCGGAACGGGTACGTACCCGCGACCGGCCAACTATGCTACCAGCCAACGTACCTGGCCCAACGCGGGAACCAGCACCGAAACGTACCTGGAAGCCCTGGCTGCTCGTTTTAGGAATGCTGGTTGTGGTGGGGCTGATACAGCTGGAACGGATGAACGACCCGCCACAACCCGCCAGCCCGGTACAAACACCCCCGGCCGATACAGGCTCAGCCGCGCCCTCGGGCCTGTCTCCTGTTCGCTCTGACTCGTCTGGCACCAATAATGCAACTACTCAACCCGATTCAATCCGTCAAAAGCGGTAGACCATGCCAACTGTTAGTTTTAACACAAATTTTCCGGGCTACGACGTATTGGGCGAAATTGGGCGCAGCAATGCGCGCGTGCTCAAAGCCCGGCACCTGGCTACGGGCGACCTGGTAGCCATAAAGCATTTCGCCCTGAATACCGATGCCGATACATTACGCCGGTTCCAGCGCGAATCGGAGATCATGACCCGAATGGCGCACCCCAATATTGTCCGGGTGCGTGAAGTCCGGCTCGAAGCTGATCTGCCCTACATTGTACTCGATTATATTGAAGGTGGTAACGTGCGGCAACTGATTACCGAGCAGGGCTGCTTATCCGTTGAACTGACCATCCGGCTGGGGTTGCAGGTGATCAACGCGTTCCGGCTGATCCATGCGCAGGGAATCGTTCATCGCGATGTTAAGCCTGAAAACATTCTGTATCATCGGCTGGCAAGCGGCGAGCTGCATTTCCTGTTGACAGACTTCGGCGTGGCACGCCTGCACGAACAGCCTGTGACAATGACCGGTCAGTCGCTGATGACCTACGAATATGCCGCACCCGAGCAGTTCGACAACCCGCGCAACGTTACCGAAGCGGTTGACTACTACGGGCTTGGCGTTGTCTTCTACGAATGCCTGACGGGCAAAGTTCCGTTCGCCATGCGGGGTGAAACCGGAATCGTGACGTTTATGAACGCCGTTCTGACCACGCCCCCGCCCACACCAGTTATTCCGTCGAACCAACCGATACCCCCCAGTTTAGCGAATCTGGTAAAACAGTTATTGGTCAAAGTCCCTGCCGAACGACTACATAACCCCGACGGCGTACGCCTGGCGCTGAAACAGGCTGAAGTAGAGCAGTTACACTACGAAAATGGACCAGCCACAACCAGTGTTCCGCCTGCACCGGTCAACCGGACAGAATCCTATACACCACCCGCTTCAACAGGAACTTCTCCCGCCACGGCTACTCTGTCACGTACGGCTGGTCATGAGCATCCGGTCCGGCCAGCCGATCAGTTGGCCACCCGCCGCCGCCGCAGCTTACTGCCCATCGCCTTCTTGGTAGGGGCTCTCCTGCTGGCAAGCCTGGGTGCTTACTGGTTCTTTAATCGGCCAACCAGTACACCCGCGACGACATCAACGCCAACTCAACCAGCCCAAACGCAGGAAGATGCAGGTAGTGACGATCTTCCCCTGACCGATACCTCTGACGAAGATGGACCAGCTGCGACCACCGATTCAACAGCCGCTACAGGTCAATTGCCACCGAGTGTAAAACAGGTGCATACCGAAGCGGCTCGGCGACTCTACGAAGAGCAGGTTGCCCAGGCCACTCAACAACTCACCGTTGAGGCTTTTGGCGGAAAAACCGGGTTGCTCGGGGGGGTCAGAGGATTGAGTATTCAACTACGGAACCTCTCGTCTATTACCTTCACGCAGGTAGCGGTCAAGGTGAAATACATCAAGGAAAGCGGTGATCTTTACAAATCGACCGTGATGTATTTCAACCAGCTTGGTCCAAATGCCACTATCGTTCGGGTGGCGCCCGACAGTCCGCGCGGTACCCGGTTCAGGGCGGAAGTTCTGCGAGCCGACGCTGCCAACCCCGATAGTATTGCCACAACGCCTCTATCCCGCTGATCGTCAATGCCAACAGTTAGTTTTAACACACACCTTCCCGATTATGAAGTGCTGGCCGAACTGGGTCGGGGTAATACGCGGGTGTTGAAAGCCCGGCACGTACCCACGGGCGATATCGTTGCCATCAAGCAATACGCCTTCGCTACCGATGACGATACACTCCGGCGGTTTGAGCGCGAATCGCAGATCATGACCCAGATCAATCACCCCAATGTAGTTCGGGTGCGCGAGGTACAACTGGGTGCCGCCATGCCCTATGTGGTGATGGACTTTGTGGAAGGCGGTGATCTGCGCAGCCTGCTTCGTCAGGCGGGGCATCTGGATATACCGACCACAATCCGGCTTGGCTTACAGTTGACGGAAGCGTTCCGGGCCATGCACCCGCTGCACGTGATTCACCGCGATGTAAAGCCCGAAAACGTGTTGTATCGCCGGTTGGTGAGTGGTGAGCTACACTTTCTGCTCACCGATTTCGGCATCGCCAAACTGCGGGCCGATGATAGTGCACGCACCCGGACCGGCCAGTCGCTGATGACCTACGAATACGCGGCTCCCGAACAGTTCGACAATCCACGGCAGGTAGACGAAGCCGCTGATTATTATGCACTTGGAGCCGTTCTGTACGAATGTGTTACGGGCCACGTTCCCTTTGTGCTGCACCACGAAAACGGGTTGGGCGGGTTCATGAATCAGGTGCTGACAGCTCCGATCCCCACGCCTGTACTGCCAAACGGACAAGCCTTACCACCTAGTCTGGGTACGTTGCTGATGGCTCTGCTAACCCGAAACCCAGCCAACCGATTGCGAAACCCCGACCAGTTGGAGTTATTGCTCGAACAAAGCCGGGTTGAACACCTGAAAGCGGGTCGGTCCGGGCAGCCATCACCCCATTCGTTTCACCAAACAGTGGCAGGGCCTGTTACGGCGGCGGCGGCGCCCGTTGACGATGAAGCTCCCCACGATGACTACGTACCCGACGACGATTCGGGCATCAGCAGCGGTACCTGGTGGGGCATTGGCGGCATTGTGGTAGCCATTAGCCTCGCAACTGGCCTCTACCTGTATTCTGACCGGGAAACGCCCGCCAACCCGGCAAACCAGATCGATTCAACGATGCTGATGCAGCCGAGCACCACGCCCATTGAGCCAGATTCGACCGAAACGGCACCCGTTGACGATGAGCCAGAAGCAGAGACCGTTACCAATCAGGAAAGTGAGAAGCCTGCCCCTGCCGATACAAGCTCGCGCCAATTACCCGTTATCGATTCAGATACTACCATGGTGCCCGACAGTACGGAGTGATGATTGATCGTAGCAGGCCAACCGGACGGGGGGCTTCATCCCATCATTCATACACTCAACGACCCACTACATGAAGACCTTTTTTTCAGAACGCGGCTATTTGCTGGTGGCAACGGCACTCTTGCTGGCGCTATTCACGCGGTTGTTCATCAACAGACAACCCTTGCTCAACGCGGCCGAGCAGGATTATACCGCCGGCCTCAAGCTGAACCTTCAACCCGGCCTTGGTGCCAACGCCATTCAGCGATTACTCCGGCAAGGGAACTACCTCACCGACTCACGCGATATTGACCTTATTGGCGATTCACTCAGGGCTAAACTCACCCAAAACGGCACACCTGACAATCTGGGAGCCATCAACAAACGGGCGTTTGCCATTCGAACACCGCTCAGCTGGCAAAGCCGGATTGGTGGCAACGATTTCCAGAGCCGTCTACGCGTGTCAAGGCAGCAGATCGGCTTTGATTCGGTACTCTACAACCGGGAAGTAAATAACCCACAGACGTACCCGGCCAGTGTAGGGTCGGGAGGCGGGCAGATGGCCGGGCAGGTTCTCGATTCGTCGCCGGAAGGAAAACCACTGGCCAATGTGCTGGTGCAACTGAAACAACACCGCCCCAACCGCGACCCGGCCAACGATTCACCTGACGACTTTACCTACGCCCGTACCGACGCTGAAGGACGCTTCACCTTTGCCGGCCTGCAAGCCGACGGATCCTACAGCGTTTTACCCCTGAAGCCAGGCTACGAGTTCGGCAGCAGGCGCGGTACATCGAAGTTGGACGGTGCCACGAACTACACCTTCACCGCCCGTCCGCATACCCTACGGCTCATCGGCCCACTGGCCTACGGACAGTTGAAAACCGATCATGCGTTTACGGTACGCACACCACTTGAGTTCCGGCTGGATTTCTGGCTACAGGTTGGCCTGTTTTTTCTGGCATTCTGGGCCGTGCACCTGATCTGGACAATTCGTCATTTTCAGTCCGACCCGCTTCTGTTACCCATTCTGATGCTGCTGACGGGCATTTCCGTGCTGACGCTGTTAGCCATTCAGGACCCCTTGCAGGATACGTTTTACGGCGGTCAGGCCGTGCTCGGCGTTGGGCTGGGGTTAGCCGGGCTGACCCTCGTTTCGCAACTAAACATCGGCAAATTCTACACCCGCTGGTGGTTCGATCCGTTGGCCAACTTCCGCCGAAAGTCTATTTTCCGCCTCACCGGCTGGACCTGGCTCCTGCTCGCTTTTGGGCTGGCGGGGCTGACACTGGCCTTTGGAACGGGGCCGGAGGGCAGTGGCGTACGGGTAAACCTACGAATCGGCGGGCTGTTGTTTCAACCCAGCGAACTGACTAAATACCTGATGTTACTCTTTCTGGCGGGCTTTTTTGCGGCCAACGAAGAGCAACTCCGCACCCTGCCCGATCTGCGCTGGCGGTGGCGTATCAGCATCGGCGTGTTCATCGGAACGGGCGTGCTCATGGGCCTTTACCTGCTGCTCGGCGATATGGGTCCGGCCCTGGTTATCGGGTTCACGTTCCTCCTTTTTTACACCATCGCCCGTCAAACGCTGGGTATCACGCTCATGGCCGGCCTGGTGTATGGAGTTGCGCTCTGGCAGTTGCACGGTTTGCCCGCTACGCTTGTCGGCCTGGTGGGTGCCATTGGCCTGCTTATCTGGAAAGGGCACGCCCGCACCGCCACATCCACCGGCTGGCTGGCCCTGCTGGCCGAAGGCCCGGTGTTGTTGGTGCTGGTACTTGCCGCTTTTGCCTTCGGCGATCAGATTCCCGTTGTGGGCGACCGACTGGCCGACCGGAAGGCGATGTGGCTCAGCCCCTGGAACAACGATGTCTACGGCGGCGATCACCTGGCGCACAGCTTCTGGACCCTGGCAACCGGCGGCTGGACCGGTCAAGGGTTGGGTAAAGGCTTTGCTACGGCCATGCCCGCCGCCCATACCGACATGATTCTGCCCAGTCTGGCCGAGGAGCTTGGCTGGGTGGGGCTGGTGTCTGTTTGCCTGTTGCTCTTCATGCTCCTGCACCGGATTTTGCTTCATGCGCGCCGGGCGGGCCAACCGTTCAGTTTTTACCTCTGCGCGGGTATTGCCCTGGCAACGGGCGTTCAGTTCCTGCTCATTGCCGGCGGGTCGCTCGGCCTGGTGCCGCTTACCGGCATTTCGGTGCCTTTTCTGAGCTACGGAAACGTGTCGCTCATCATCAATCTCACGGCAATGGGCGTGGTATTCTCCATCGCCAGCCGACCGGGTCAGGCGGTACAGCATACGTACCTGGACCAGCATTATGACCCCGTTCTGGCCACGGGTATTGCCGGTTTCCTAATTGGCTCGCTGGTGTTGGTAGGCCGGGCGGGCGAAGTATCGCTGTTAAACTGGGCCGACTACATTGTCAGGCCCAGCCGGGTGCTTAGTCGGGATGGCTTACCCGTATACAGTTATAATCCACGCATTAACCGAATTACAGATGCCCTCGCCGCAGGTACGTTATATGACCGGAGCGGACGAATTCTGGCGACTAGTTCGCCCGATTCAGTACGCCGCAATATGCCGCAACTCCGGCAGGCAGGGCTGGATGCCGCCAACGTCACCAAACTAACCACCAGGCGCTTACAGCGTTTTTATCCGTTCGGTGAGCAGCTTTTCTACATGGTCGGCGATGCCAACACGCGGCTGTTCTGGGGGCAGCAGAATGGCTATTTCGCCGAAGCCGCTCACCTCAGCGACCTGCGCGGTTTCGATAATCACCCCCGTCAGAATACGCTGCTTACCACCCGTTATAAAGCCGACCGCTTCACACCGGCCATCAATCGGGCACTGACCTTACCCCTCTACGACTACCGCGAACTGGCTCCGGCCGTTAGATCGGGGATCGACGGGCGGGTGGTAGAAGAACACAAAGCCCGGAACCGGGACTTGCAGTTGAGCATCGATGCCGCATTACAGGTTGATATTCAGAAGGCCCTGGCCCAATCTGATTATAACGACAAACGACTGTCAGTGGCAGTTCTGGACGCTGCTTCGGGCGAGGTACTGGCTTCGGCGATGTATCCGCTACCCAATCTACAGCGCCCCGACGAATTAGCCATGCCCGACCGCGAACGGATGCAACTCCCTTACCTGACCACGGAACGTGACCTGGCAATGACGTACCCAACCGCGCCCGGATCAACCGCCAAGATCATGACGGCAACGGCAGCGCTCAATAAACTGGGCATGGCCGGGGCCGACGTGACGTTCCCGATTAGCTGTGGCGAGATTATCCGGCGTGGCAAAACCGAAAGTGAACCCTGCGGCGGGCGGGTCGATATGCGGCAGGCGATCGTGCGGTCGAGCAACGTGTATTTTATTCGCATTGCCAACGAGTATTCGCTGGATAATGAACTGGCCAAACTGTATCTGAGCACCGGCATGAACGTCGATTATGTGGGTGGTTACTCCTTTGCCGACACCCGCTCGGCCACCGACGAGGCCCGCATTCTGAAACACTGGCACGATTCCTCGTTTGTGGTCCGCCGTAATCTGTACAAAAGCCTGGTTTACCCCCGGCGGTATCGGAGTGAGTTTTCTGGCTTGGCCTGGGGGCAGGGTCAACTTACCACTACGCCAGCTGGTTTAGCCAGAATGGCGGGCGCTGTAGCCAACAGGGGCATTATGCAACCCTCTCGGTTCGTACTGCGCCGGGCCGGGAAGAACGTACCGCTGGCTAAAGGTGTACCGCTCACTCAACAGCCTGCCGCCGACCTGATCCGCGATTTCATGATCGAACAGTCGAATCCGGGCGGGCGAGCCAAAATCAGCGTCAGCAAGGTGGCGGGTAAAACCGGAACTCCCGAACGGATCGTGATGGGCGAAAAACGCAACGACGGCTGGTACGTCTTTTTTGCGCCCACGCCCAATGGCCGCTCCCACACGGTTACCTGCGTACGCATTGAACTGGGCGAATCCTCGGCCGATGCCGTTAAATTAGCCAACACCCTGATCGCCCCGATTCTGAAAGAACGTGGTTATCTGGGCTCATTCTGACAATGAACAATTAACACCGGGTAGTGTAGCTACACCCACACTGAAATGGTTAATTGTTCATCAATAATTCTTCATTGATACTTGTTCATCGACTATGGCTTTCATCGATACGCTAAAACAGCTATTTGGGCTGGGTACGTACCCGGCCGATCCGCAGGCGCCCGCCAGCCCGGCAACGAACGTACCTGCGCCGAGTTCGTCGGGTATGCCAACGACCCCACGGCAGCGCGAGAATCTGTACCGGTTTATCGTGGAAAAGCTGTCTGCTTATTCCAGCGAAACCGACGGGCTGCCAACGGGACTGACACTCTGGGTACGTTGCCTGGACACGGCCGAAGAAGACCATCTGTCGGTGGCATTGTATGCTGCTCAACCAGGCCACTTCCGCAATGAATTAAGCCGTCATCTGGCCGATCAGTACATTCGACTGGCTCCCGACTGGACGTTCAACTGGCAGTTTGTCCGCGACGAACTGCCAGCCTACTGTACGTACAAACAGGGAAATCTGGGGTTGGAAGTCATTCGCCCCGCGACTGAAAAACCACTGAAAATCCGCATTCGGACGTTGCGCGGCCAAACAACCCAAACCTTCTATATTCTGGACCCTGCCCAGCAAACTGAATTCCGCATCGGTAGGGGCAAATCCGTTGAAACGGCCTCCGGGCGTGTCAGAACAAATGACATTGCTTTTCTGGATTCAGCCGAGACGGGTTTCGACACTGAACGTGGCGAACCAAACAGCAGTGTCAGCCGTCAGCACGCCACGATCCGCTATGACGCAGCTACGCGTCGGTATCGCCTCATGGCTGATGCAGGCGGTTTACCGGCGAACGGAAATAAAACCAAAATCCTCCGCGCCGACGATACCGTTGAGCGTGCCGACCTGCCCGGCGTTGGCTATACCCTCTCGCCCGGTGACCAGATCGAATTAGGCGGCGAGGCTAAACTGCTTCTGGAGTCGATTTGAGCGGCTTCTGCAACTACTATCTTTGCGCCACCATGCGCGATGCCCTCAATCAGCTCGATACAACCTTCTTCCTCGTTCTAAACGGTCTCCACACCCCCTGGCTCGACCCCGTCATGGTGTTGGTTACCGAACGAAATACCTGGATTCCGTTCTACTTGTTGCTGGTGATCTGGCTAGGCCGGCGTTTTGGCTGGCGGGCCGTGGGGCTGGTCGTAACGCTGGCCCTGGCCGTGGCCATCGGCGATCAGGTTTGTTCGTCAGTGCTCAAGCCGCTTACCCTTCGGCTCCGCCCCTGCCATGAGGTAGCCCTGCAACCACTGATTCACCCCGTCATACCCTGTGGCGGCCTGTTTGGCTTCGCTTCGTCACATGCGGCCAACACCTTTGCACTGGCCATGTGCCTGTGGCTACTGTTCGGGCAGCAGTTAACTCACCTGCGCTGGCTGTTTCTGTGGGCCGCCGTGGTCTCCTATAGCCGTATCTACGTGGGTGCCCATTATCCGCTCGACGTGCTGGCCGGAGCCGGTATAGGTACGTTGGCGGCTACCGGTGCTGTATCTTTGTACCACACGCTGGCGGGTGCTGCACAATTGCCCCGCCGCTAACCTCATCGACTAATGTCGTTCGTCTCACTTTCCATTCGCTTCCAATCAGCCGGGATGATTCCGGCACCCTATACCCATTTCTACGAACTAACAGCCCGACCCGCCGGGATGAGTGGGCTGTATATCGACTTCTCCATTACCTATACTGATCGGGAAGAACTTGACGAAGAAGACATTACCGGTGAAGGCTTTACCCTGAACGACGATTTCGCGTGGTCGGGAAAACTCGGAGCAGCCTGGTTACCCGTTGTGCATTCTATTGTGTCGACCACCAAACTGGGGCCGTTTGATGAAACGAAGCTGGGTGAGAAAGACGATTTCCTGGAAGTGACCATCGATACCGGCTACGATGATCCGATGGTTGGTACGCCAACGCAGGCTGAACCGTTTCTGTATGCTATTCAGGAACTTATCCAGGCGATTTACGAAGCCGGAGGGAAAGAAAAACCGTTTGAGCTGAGTTATCTCAGTTTCCAGCGAAGCGGCGATTCGGAAGTGCATCTACAGGCTCAGTTCGCCACCCGGACCGTTAAGCTGATCACCATCCAGAAGGGGCAGGAAACACACAGTGCCCTTCCCTGGGAGCAGCTTCGGACACTCATGGGTGTCGTATTTGCCCATGACTACATCCCCGGCGAAGGCACTGCCAAGCCCCCGAAGCGCGATGGCCACTACCTGGACGTAGGGGGCGATGAGTGGTACGATATCGGCCCACTCGACGACGTACATGAAGCCCTGTCGGCGTTGCTGGTGTAAGTCACTCAATTACGTACCCAGCAACCGGAACGTACCTGACCACCCCGAAATACTTGTTTCCTTGTTTCAACAAGACCGGCTGTCAGCAGCGCATCGGGCCAGTTGGTCCATTTCTGCACGGGTATGCCAGCGGTGAACGTGAAGAAGCGGAGCATGAGCCACATGTACGCCCGTTGCCAGCAGGCGTTGGGGCGGGCAAAGTCTGTGACAATCAGCTGTCCGTTGGGTTTGAGGTGACTAAGTAGCTTGGGCAACATCTGTACTTGCAGCGTCTCAGCAGGGTAAATATCCAGCACAAACGGAAGCAGGATGCAATCGAACTGCTCTTGTTCAGCAATACCCGCTTCTGTTCCGATAAGGAAGGTGACTGGTGCGCCGGGCTGGGTACGTTGCCTGGCTTTGGCCATCATCGCAGCCGACGCTTCTACGTATAGAATATGGCCTGGCTGTTGGGCCAGCAGGGAGGGCAGTGTGATGCCGGTTCCGCCGCCTAACAGCAATACCCGGCCACCCAAACGTACCTGCTCAATTCCCCATTGCTGCGCCCGAATCAATGCCCGGCCGAACATCAGTTGAGCCAGCAGATCATAGAAAGGGGCAACAGAATCGAAAGTCATCGGGCGCAAAAACGTATCCAGAAAGAGAGAATCGGATAAAGAATCTATGGTATTATACCCGAAAACGAAGGGTTGACATGGGAACAAATTGTACTTTTTCAATAAAACGAATCTTTTTAAAAGTCAATTTCGTTCTATAAGTGGTAACGGGTATCCAACAGATTCAGGATAGATACCTCATTGTCAACGAACTAACAATTTCATGCAATCCATTCGCACAACAATTAATCAAAAACATCACGCTACTCAGCCGGTCTCATTCTGGACAACCATCAGACTGATTGTTGCCCCTTTTATTAACGCAAACGCCGACACCTTTGAAGCCCTGAGCCGGGTCGGGCAACCGTTTGGAGGCAACGTGACGAGGCGCGTCTAGCCCCTCCTCAACGTTTGCCCAGTTCAATCACCTGCATATCGCTGATCCGCTTGTCAGCGAGTGTGAAGCGAAGGCAGGTACGTTGCAAATGAAACCCAGTCTTCCCGGCTGCGCCGGGGTTGAGGTACAGCATATTGGTTAGCTTTGGATCACGCACCACCTTCAGAATGTGTGAATGCCCGCAAATGAACAGGTCGGGTGTGTTGGTCTGAAGCAATGGCCGCACAGTTGGGTTGTAGCGCGGAGGAGCTCCCCCAATGTGCGTAATCCAGACAGAGAACCCCTCCAGTTCAAATCGTAGATTGGCCGGATAATCACGCTCTGAATCAATATTGCCGCTAACGATACGCAACGGCCGAAAGGCGGCGAGTTGTTGGGCCACCTCAGGAGCGCCAACATCGCCTGCATGCCAGATTTCCGTACAATCGGCAAAATGTGTAAACACAGCCGGGTCCAGGTAGCTGTGTGTATCGGAGATGAGCCCGATCCGGGTCATAAGGATTGATGCATTACAATGTGCGATGAATTGCCGACGTGCCACTGCCCGTCAACGTACGGGCGCGGTCTCCATAACGTATAATTTGAGCATTATTTCATGATTTCTTCTTTCATCTCTGCACGCATCCGTTTCTTGTCCAGTTTACCAACGCTGGTCTTCGGAATCTCAGACACGAATATGACTCGGTCAGGTACGTACCATTTGTTCAATTCACCCCGGTCTACCCGTGCCTGAAGGGCCGCTTTCACCATATCAGGCTGCAGGGTTTCCTTATAATCGGGTTTAGGCACAATGATGGCGTGTGGGCGTTCGCCCCATTTTTCGTCGGGAAGGCCAATGACGGCCACTTCAGCAACACCCTCTACCTGCGAAAGCAAATCTTCGATTTCCAGCGACGATACCCATTCGCCTCCCGTTTTAATAACGTCTTTGGTGCGGTCGGCAATGTGCACCCAGTTATCGGGTGTGATACTGGCCACGTCACCGGTATGCAACCAGCCATCGCGCCAGAGTTCACTGCCCCGCTCAGGTTCCTGCCAGTAGCCCTGCGTCAGCCAGGGGCCGCGCGCAACAACCTCGCCAACAGCTTCGCCATCGTGGGGCATAAAATTACCCAGTTCATCCATCAACCGCATTTCCACAAACGGAGCAATGCGCCCGGCCTGGGTAAGCAACGGCACCTGCTCGTCGATCGGAAGCGTCCGCTCCTGATCGTTCAAATACGATACGGCCATGATCGGGGCTGTTTCTGACATACCATAGCCCTGATATACCCGAATGCCCATTTTCATTGCCGCTGTAGCCAGACCTTTTGTTAGCGCAGACCCGCCGATGATCACTTTCCAGCGACTTAACTGCTCGCGGAATTGCACCGCTGCCGGACTGCTCACCAGCATATTCAGGATCGTAGGAACACAATGCGAAAACGTGACGCCTTCAGTCAGAATCAGTTTCAGCAGCATCTCCGGTTCATATTTCCCCGGATATACCTGCCGCGCCGACAGCATGGTGGCCAGATACGGAAATCCCCAGGCGTGGACGTGGAACATGGGCGTGATTGGCATGTAAACGTCTGTGGTTGACTGAAAAGAAACCGCCTGATAGCCACACACATACGTACACAGGCCCATAGTATGCATAAACAACTGGCGGTGCGAAAAATATACGCCCTTCGGATGTCCCGTTGTTCCGGTAGTATAAAACGTAGTAGCCAGCGCGTTTTCGTCGAAATCAGGGAAATCGAACGTACCTGACGCCTTTTCTAGCAGGGTTTCGTATTCACCCGCCGTATTGTCAGGAGCCGTAAACGTAGCCGTGTTTATCTGCTTTGTGGCCGCATCATACACCGAATCGCTCAGCACAATCACCGTTTCCACAGTCGTCAGCTGCGAACGGATTCCGTCGAGCAAAGGCAGAAAATCCTCATGGACCAGAATGACCTTGTCGGCGGCGTGATTTATTGTGTACAGGATTTGAAACGGAGAAAGCCGAACGTTGATCGTGTGGAGCACCGCCCCCAGGCAAGGCACAGCAAAAAAAGCTTCCAGATACCGGTGGCTATCCCAGTCCATGACCGCAACGGTGTCTCCCGCCTGAACACCCAAATCGGTTAATGCATTGGCCAGGCGTTGCACCCGCTCGTTAAAAGTCGTGTAGGTCATCCTGAACAGGTTCCGATACACGATCTCCCGGTTTGGCTCATATCGATTCGACTGGCGAAGCAGATTTTTTATCAACATGGGCGGTTCATGAGCCGCCGCAACCCGGGGAATTAGACGAACAGACATACGTAACTACTGGTTATGGCTATGTTAGAGATAAGGGGGTCAATTGCCCAATCTGGCCGGGCTAAATTAACTCATTTTTCGTCAAGCTACTGTCTATAATGACAATAGCGGCAATTCATTGCACCAGTTCATAGTTGATCACCAACGGCCGTAAAACAATACTTTCGAGAGACCCTCTGACGATGAGTATTTATTGTTTATATTTACTTTAAAGTAACATTATATTTCCTCAGTATAAATACCGTTAAATAAAACAGTCATTGTTATTATAGTCATTTGTTCATATTTGTAGCGTATATGCTCATACACCAGCGTGCTGAAAGTTCGATACAGGTGTCGATTTGCTTTACTGAAACCCTATTTTCGGTTAATCAGTGTGATCACCGCTTCGTACCAACTTACTGGCCACTTAACGTGAACCAGTTGACTATCCCAGCTGATCAACGATTTTCTGTACTCACAGAATTGCCGGCAGAATTGCATTTTTTCAACTGTGAAGATTTCATTCTGTCAATGCATAATATTGGCAGTTAATTTGCACTAACCCAAAATAATACAAGACAAACATTAGTACTAAAAGCAGATATATCAACCCATTCACTTTAGACTGATATTATCGCCGTTCTGTTCGTAAATAAAACGATTTTTTTTTCACAGGGTTACTTACATACGAACCAATTATTTACTTTTATGCTTGCGTAGAACACATCAATTTTGTTCTGGCAACGTATATAAACCAGTCATTTATTTTTCTTCGTACCCACCACCGTCTATTAACATCATTATGTTACACGTATACCGTACAGTAGAGGCAATACTGTCTCCACCTTCTGACGAACAATTATGGAGTAAATTTCGACAAGGCGACCAGGATGCTCTCTCTGAAATTTACGAACGTCATAGTAAAAAACTATACGCATATGGACGTAAATTTACTTCCGATAGTGACGTTGTAAAAGATTGTCTCCACGACTTGTTCAGCGATTTCCTAGAGAAGCCAGCATCAGTTTCTGAGACAGGCAGTGTGAAAATGTATTTAATGAAAGCATTACGCCACCGCTTGCTCTCCTACCATAAGAAATACACATACGCATCGCTAGATATGCTCTACGAACTTAGTCTGGCACCTTCCATAGAAGATCA
The DNA here is from genome assembly GCF_017353175.1 of Fibrella forsythiae. Lineage (GTDB taxonomy): Bacteria > Bacteroidota > Bacteroidia > Cytophagales > Spirosomataceae > Fibrella > Fibrella forsythiae. The sequence goes on from NZ_JAFMYW010000001.1 coordinate 838,717, forward strand.
AATCATTGAAAATGAATTAATTGAGTGGCAAATTATCAGTACTCGCCACGCCATAGCCAGGCTAACGAAAAGGCAACAGGAGATCATATTTTTGAAGTATTACTATAGTTTTGATAATCGGGCAATTGCGGAGATCATGGTGTTAAACTATCAGGCTGTCTGTAATTTATTATACCGAACCTTAAAAACTATCCGCATCCTGCTTTCTGAACGCCTCATTCAAGCAGTTGCGCTCTTCTTCACCCTATCCGGACAGCAATTCAGTATAATTTTCACAACAGGTAGTTCGCTAAACTATCTGTGTCAACCAATTATTAAGTACTGCCTGGGATGTATGATCTACCAACAAAGCTGTCTGTAAATAGATCATTCATAGCTTATGTATGAAATAAGCCACATACGCACAATTAAGTATGTAATCCACTAAAAATATTTATTCGGCGTATTGGTTATATCGCTAACTAATTTTTGTAATACCATTGACAGAACGTTCGAATAGCACCAGTCATTTTTAATAATAAAGACAGACTGGATAGTAAGAACAGACTGTAACAGCAAACAAACCATAGTATATTCTTTCAGCTTCGTTCGTACTTACCTACCCCAAATTTTCCGATTAGCTTATAGAGCATGTTGAGTTGTTGTTTATAGATGGTTGCACGTCTTGTTTTAATTGTCGTAGCTGATACGTTAATAAGCTGCAATCATGATCCGTTTATTGCGCTAACTCCAGCTAACCCTAACGGCCTTTGCCAGGTAGGCGTTCCTACCAACGTATACGTAGTACCGTTAGTATTCTTAAAACATCCGGTCTTTTTCATATCTGGCCCGGCAATTGCATTATACCCATTCGTGTTACTTAGTTTTTATACTTATCTACAACTCATGAAATACTTAAAATTATCCCTTCCAGCAACGGCGCTGGTAATTTTGAGTCTGTTTGGTTGTTCAGCCGACAAACAATCCAGCCAGTTGGCTCCCCGTCTGAAAGACAGTCCGCTGCTTGAAATAGCTTACCCCCTTCAGACTGGCAAAGTTCGTTCAGGTACGTATCGGGGGCAGCCGATTGTTTATCAATCCATCAATGGAGAATCCGTTTATCAGGGCGACATACTATTGGCCAGCGGCGATTTATCCGATGCAGATCATGCTTCAGAGGGCGCGGGCAGAACGCTGAAAAGCCTACGCTGGACAGGAAAGACCGTTTACTACACCATTGACCCGGCCCTGCCTTACCAGGATCGTGTTATGGCAGCCATTGCTCATTGGCAAGCCAACACGGCTATTCGCTTTGTGGTACGAACAACGCAGTACAGCTACGTTACTTTCAAGCCTGGCAGTGGTTGCTCGTCGTATGTGGGGCGGCTGGGTGGACAGCAGTTTATTACTCTGGCCGACTGGTGCACGACAGGGAACACAATTCACGAAATCGGCCACACGGTTGGCCTGTATCACGAGCACAGCCGGGCCGATCGCGACAATTCTATCACGATTTTGACGCAAAACATTCTGCCCGGCTACGAGTCAGATTTCCAGACCTATTTACAGCAGAATAAAGATGGCTTTGATCAGCCTGGCGGGTTCGATTTCAATTCGGTGATGATGTACCACTCCTGGAGCTTCTCGGCAAACGGCTTGCCAACCATCACCAAAAAAGACGGATCTACCTTCACGAGTCAGCGCGATTCGCTCTCGGCACTTGATCGGGCAACCGTGCGGACGATGTATCCCTAGGGCGGTCAGTTTGGAGAAGTACCTTCTGGTGTTTGAAACGACACTAGTGCTACTGAAACCATACTTACAAAACAAGAAAACCCGTTGACTATCAACGGGTTTATCTTTTCCTAGTGGAGACGCAGGGATTTGAACCCTGGTCCAGTCAAGGAAAGCGTCGCGCTTTCTACATGCTTAGTTGTGATTGGAATTGTCGGGCGGGCAACTGGCTCACAACTGGCCTATTGACAACCGTACATTGTTTTGTCTCGCTCCTTGTCACAATGATTATCGAAGCCAGCGCTGCGAGTCGACGCCTCCTGATCCAACCGGCAGCACGTAGGTCGGGGAGACGATGGCATTTGCTAAATCCTCCGGATTAAGCAGCCATGGCGTAGTTATATTCGCCAGTTATTGTTTTGACGATTTGTTCGGGTCGGGAAATACCGTCAACTCCCGGCATGCTTACACGCACTTTCGGCAAGCTGTCAATTCCAGTCGCCCCCAGGTAATGTATCTGTATAACCAGCCCTATATGCTGAAAGTTTCAGCCGTTGGTGCTGTCAGATCAAGATCGGTGTATCAACTGTTTATCTACCGGTTGCCACGTTAGCCCCAACTGGCCGCCCGGCTCTGCCCGACAGACGCAGAAAGCTGAACGGGTTCGGGAAATGTTTCGCCAATCGGCCTCTGATTATCAACGTACTAAATAAACAATGTAGCTATCTGCAACCCGTTATTCGTTTCCATCTTAGTGCTGAAACAGTTTCGTTTAAAATGAGTTAACTTGGCAGTAGATAATTCAAAGGGACTATACCCGTACAACGCTTGCTATTGGAACCAGCGGGTTCTGCCAGGGCCATGACTTTGACGCCTTTTGAAACGAGCCTGTACCGGCAGTTAGCCCGATTCTTCGGGCAGCATGACTTTGCCCTGCTTCCTGAGAAAAAGCAGTTTCGCAAAGTCACCCCAACCGGTTTTCAGAACATCATTCTGTCGCCCTCCTATTACGGGCCTACTACCCTGCTCGACGTTAACTTCGGCTGCCGCAATGAGCAGGTTGAGCAGATTGCCCAGCAGTTTCTGCCTACTCTTACCGACTTCCGCCCTGATGCCAATACGCTGCTTATTTCGATTGGCAAGTATAAACAGGTAAACCCGCCGCGCTTCAGTATTCGCACCGACAGTGAACTGGATAGTGTATGTGCCCAGATTACTGACTTCTTCGAAGAAACGGGTTTCGACCTGATCGAGAATTCGATGTCGCTGGGTACGTTGGATACGATCCTGAACGACAATCCCGCGCAGCCTTGTCCATTTGTGTACAACCAGACATTCCGCTGCTATAAAGGCCTGACCGTTGCCAGCCTGACGCATAACCCGCACTTCCTGGGATTAATCGATCTGTACCGGCACCAGCTCACCCGCCAATCGCAGAACGCGTACGAAGCCATGAACTTCGACCGGCTGGTATCGTACCTTCAGCACTACTCGCCAAACTGACTTACGAAATACGAGTTATTGCTTTCGCGTTAGTTTACGCTGATCACAAGTAGTGCGAAAGCAATAACTCGTACTTCGTAACTCGTAAATCATACCAGTGCTCCTTCTTTCAGCGCGTAGGTCGACACCTGAATGGTCTGGATACCGTAGGAACGCAAGACAAAATCGATCAGACAAACGGCCACAACGATCATGTCTACGCGCAGTTCGATCATACCGGGTAATGCCATGCGCTGGGCGTGATTCCGCTCGATCAGGAGTTGGTAGAAGTGATAGAAATCGGCAATGGGCAGGGTAAAGGCGGCCTGCCCGGCGGGCGGCCACGTACCTGACTGTTCGTGATAATACATATCCACGAGCGTATCGAACGAGCCCGACGAGCCCACGAGCACAGTGGGCTGATACTGGTGTACGGCGTTTGTCAGCGGTAATAGCTGTTCCTGAAAGAACGTCTGCATGCGGTTTACCGACGCGGCACTGATGACGTCAGCCTCCCCCATAAACCGTTCCATCAGTCGCTGTCCACCGATTTCGAAGCTTTGTTTCCAGAAGATCCTGCTGTCGTTTCCGATGATGAACTCAACACTGCCGCCCCCAATGTCCATCACCATGACTGTGGCGCCTGCCGGAATGGCCCCCGACGAGCGTACGCCCTGATAAATAAGGCCCGCCTCTTCGTCGCCCGAAAGAACGCGGATTTGAAGGCCCGTCTTCTGCCCGATACGGTCGATAAACGCCTGTTGATTCTGCGCTACCCGAATGGCGCTGGTGCCGTAAACAGCCACATCGGCCGGATTGATCTGGTATTCATCGAGCACTTCCATAAAGTAAGTAAGAACACTCAGGGCGCGCTCAATGGCGTCATCGGTGATGATGCGTTGGGTTATTCCTCCTCCACCCGACGATGAACGGCCAATTTTGGCAGGTCTGCTTTCGCGAAAGAGCGTCTGATACGCTCCGTTGCGGGTAGAATCGGCATTTTTTTGAACAATCATCAGGTGGAACGTGTTGGTTCCGAGGTCGATCACCGCTTGTTTCATGTAGCAGATTTGCTATCTTTGCAGTCCGTTTTGCAAAACACAAAAATACCGGTATTACATGATTATCATTAACGTAAAAGAAAACGAGTCGATTGACAAAGCCCTGAAGCGGTTCAAGAAGAAATTCGAGAAAACAGGGGTGTTGCGTTCATTACGCTCACGTACTGCTTTCCAGAAGCCTTCGATCAGCCGTCGTAAGGATGTCATTCGCGCTGCCTACAAAGAAAAAATGTACGGCAATCACACGCAGCAGTAGTCGATCGGTTTGATTGACGCCCGTTGTTTGAACCGGAATTTTCCGGCAGTACAGGATTACCAGGTTTCATGAATAGATACGTATCTTCGTTCTATTCCTATGCAGCCCGTTCCTCCTCTACCGCCGGCAGATTCCGGTTCTGATTTTTTACAGCATATCCGCTACGAAAAGCGGCTGAGCCACCACACCCTGGTTGCCTACGAAAATGACCTGCTTCAGTTCACCGAATTCTTGCAGGAACACCACCCGGGTACGTTAGCCCGGCAGGCAGATCACCTGCTGATCCGCGCCTGGATTGTATACCTGGTCGAAGCCAAACTCGATAAATCCACAGTAAACAGGAAAATTGCTACGTTGCGCAGTTTCTACGGCTATCTGCTTCGTCGCCAGCAGATCAGTGCCGATCCGATGCAGAAGATCGTGGCACTGAAGATGAGCAAGAAGTTGCCGACATTCGTGGAAGAAAAGCCAATGGCTACCCTGCTCGACGACGTTGATTTCCCCGATGATTTCATTGGCCTGCGCGATAAACTGGTGCTCGAGCTGCTTTACGGCACCGGCATCCGCCTCAGCGAACTGACCGGTCTGAAGCCGGGCGACATTAACCACTACGACCGAACCATTACCGTGCTGGGCAAACGAAACAAGCATCGGATTGTCCCCCTCACGCCGCCGCTTTTCGAGTTGATTGGCCAGTACCAGCAGCAAAAAGCGATTTTCTTCGACGGAAAAGCTGATCCAGGTAGCCTGATCGTCAGTGATAAAGGCATTGCGGCCTACCCGGTGCTGATTCAGCGGATTGTGAACAAGTACCTTTCGCTGGTGACTACACTGGAAAAGAAAAGCCCCCACGTGTTGCGCCATACGTTTGCCACGCATCTGCTCAACCGGGGGGCCGACTTAAACGCTATCAAAGATTTACTGGGCCACAGCAGCCTGGCCGCTACCCAGATCTACACCCACACAAGTCTGGACCAACTCAAAAAAGCCCACGACCAGGCCCATCCAAAGGGAGGGAAATAAGGTTTAAGTGGCAGGTTTCAAGTTTCAAGTGCTCCGCTAATAAACCAGATGGTAGATCAGCGGAGCCCTTGAAACTTGAAACCTGAAACTTAAAGCGCATTTCTCAATAGAACCGGAACGTTAACCCGGCGGAGAGCATCAGGTTCTGGGCGTTGTTGATTTCATTGTACTTGTAGAACACGTTCTGGTACTGGGCCTGGATTTCGCCGCCAAGCCCACCTTCCCGTTTGCCAAACACTTTCAGACCGATGGCCGGCGCAATGGCTCCGGCAAATTTTTTGTCAGCATCAGACAGCGTACCGTAGAAATTAGTGTAGTTCACAAAGGCACCACCACCTGCGATCTGCACGTAGGGCCGAATGGCCGCCGCCGGATCCGTGAAATAATAAGCCGCCGTGGCCATCACGGGTGTGATCGTCAGCGTACGGGTTTGTACCGCCGAAATGGATTCGTCACCAACCTGATACACCGCCCTGGGCAGTCGTTGCTGGCTATACTGATAACCCGTTTGCAGCCCAAGTGAGAATTGCTGGGGAAACTGCCACTCCATCGTTGCCAGCACATTCGTTGGTGAAAGCTTGTCGATGTAGTTGCGCGACGTACCCATTGGCAGACCGACGCCGTATTTCACGGCGCCGTTGAACGTAACGTACCTGTTGTAGGTCGATTGCTGGATCAGGTTGAACGTATTTCGTTCATCACCTTTACCATAATCAGGATTGCCGGGCTGGGGCTGAATTTGCGCCCAGGTCAGCGAAGAGGTCAACAGCATGGAAGCCGTTAACAGATGAGTGAGTTTCATAGGTGAGTCTTAACGGGTTGGACGCAGGTACGTTGACTGAGCAAACGTATCGGCGATAAGTTGATCAACGGCGTTGTCATCAAAGATGCCATTACCACGTACCTCGGCCTGATAGATCACGCGCAATTGATTTTGCGGCGCATTCGGATCGGTATTGGGCGTGGTGATTGGCCGGTTCTTCAGATCAACCAATTGGATCCGCCAGAACTGATCGGCCACCTGGTAGTACTGGTAATAGTTTGGTGCATACAAACCACCGAAGCCGCCATACCCATAGCCCCAGTAATTCCCGTAATAACCGGCATACGGATTGGTTGTAACCCCAGTGTAGACATTATCGACCCGGGTAATAGCCACGCCCAGATCGGCCGGCTGGCCAGCGGTAACCCGTGTGTAACCCCGGTTCGTCAGCTCAGTCGCCACCCGCGATACAAAACGCTGTTCGGTTGGTTGCGCCGACTGGCCATAGCTGTCGTTCGACTCCACAATGACTGAATCGGGCAGGCTAAACGTCTTGTATTGGCTGAAATCGGCTTGCCGATCGTAGTTAGTGATAATCACATTTGAGTCTTGGGGACTCAGGTCATTCGTAGCGGTGCTGTTGCAGGCCGTCAGTCCGGTAGCCAGGCCTAGCGCTACAGCCGCAATAGCCACGACCCGACTGGGTCGCCGCCATACTCCTTGCCTATTCATAGATAAAACGTTGGTTGTTTACTGTCTATAAAACGTATAGAGTAGTGCATTAGTTTGAGTCGATCTGCTCCCTAATTGAATTCTAATTAGTTGGAAACCTATACGACTTTCATAACCTTATAGGGTTAAGAAGAAGCTGTATCTTTATGGCGACAACGTACCTACGTTTAGTGATAAGCCTCAACAACCTATAACCATGAATCTTCAATATTTGGCAGACCATCAAGGGAATGTGACAGGGGTATTCATTCCAATCAAGGAGTGGGATTCTATACGCAAGCAGCTAGACTTACCTGATGAATCTGAGAACCTTCACCGTCAGGAACTGCTAGAAGCGTTCGACCAGATGAAACAAATAAAGCAGGGAAAACTAGCCAAACCTTCGCTAGATGACTTCCTGAATGAACTCAATGAGCATTGAGGTAATACCAATCTTGCCCTTTCAGCGTCAGGCGAAGCGGCTTATTAAAAAGTACCCTTCTTTAAAAAAGGAGATACTACAACTAATCGAGCGGCTTCAAACAGAGCCAACTCAAGGCACTTCGTTGGGAAACGACTGCTACAAAATTCGGCTCGCTATCGCAAGTAAGAGTAAAGGCAAGGCTGGTGGAGCCAGAGTGATCACCTGCGTTTATAGCGCTGACAGTGAAGTATATCTCCTGTCAATTTATGATAAATCCGAACGTTCATCACTCAATGATAGCGAGTTAAAGGAATTGATCTCTTGGATACAAGAAATGAAATAACGTTCCTTCAGCTAAAGTTACTCGTACTTACGCGATCTAGTTTATGTATAGGCGTACCGGAAACCTATACGACTCTCATAACCTTATAGGGTTGAGAAGAAGCCGTATCTTTGCAACCTGAAATGACCTGCGTTACGCCGTGATCTATAAAGAATATAAGAATCTTGACTACGCCCGGTTGGCCGATGAAGTGCTCGACCACTGGAAACGTACCCATGCGTTTGAACAGTCGGTAAGCCTGCGTGAAGGCAAGCCCACGTTTACGTTTTACGAAGGTCCACCCTCGGCCAACGGTATGCCCGGCATTCACCACGTGATGGCCCGGACGATTAAAGATATTTTTTGCCGGTACAAAACCCTGCAAGGGTTTCAGGTCGATCGGAAAGGTGGCTGGGATACCCACGGCCTGCCCATCGAGCTACAGGTCGAGAAAGAACTGGGCATTACCAAAGACGATATTGGTAAGACCATCAGCGTGGAGGAATACAACCAGAAATGCCGGGAAACGGTCATGCGCTTCACCGACCGCTGGAATGACCTGACCGAAAAGATGGGCTACTGGGTCGACCTTGAACACCCGTACGTCACCTACGAAAACAATTACATCGAGTCGGTCTGGTCGCTGCTTAAGAAGCTGTACGACAAAGGCTTGCTGTATAAAGGTTACACAATTCAGCCGTTTTCACCAAAAGCCGGAACGGGACTGAGCTCGCACGAGCTGAATATGCCGGGTACGTATCGCGATGTGCGGGATACGACGATCGTGGCTCAGTTCAAGGTGAAGCCAAACGGCAAATCGGGCTTCCTCTTCTTCGATTCTCAGGATGCCGACGTGTACATCCTGGCCTGGACAACAACACCCTGGACCCTGCCCGCCAACTCGGCCCTGACCGTTGGCGCCAATATTGACTACGTGCTGGTGAAAACGCTCAACCCGTACACACACCGGATTGTGCATGTGGTGCTGGCCAAGAACCTGGTAGGTCGCTGGTTGAGTGAAAAGGCGAAGGTTGAACCAGAAAAAAGCCTGGCGGCATTCGAGGCCTATCTGCCAACAGATAAGGTGATTCCGTGGTCGTTGGTATCTGAATTTAAAGGCCAGCACCTCGAAGGCATCGAGTACGAACAGCTGATGCCCTATGTGCAGCCAGCGCCTTCAGAAGGTAAGCCGTTCCGGGTTATCCTCGGCGATTTCGTAACGACCGAAGACGGCACGGGCGTTGTGCATACCTCGCCAACGTTTGGCGCCGACGACTTCCGGGTATCGCAGCAGAACGGCATTCCGGCCATCATGGTGAAAGACGAGACGGGCAAAGACGTACCTATCGTGGATCGCCACGGTCAGTTTGTCGCCGAAATCACCGACTATGCGGGCAGGTACGTTAAAGAAGAATATTACAGCGACGAAGAGCGGGCCGACCCTGAGTTCAAACCAACGGATGTGCTGATCGCCATTCAGTTGAAAGAAGAAAACAAGGCGTTCCGGGTCGAGAAATACGAACACCCCTACCCCCACTGCTGGCGGACGGACAAACCCATTCTGTATTACCCGCTCGATAGCTGGTTCATTAAAACCACGGCGGTAAAAGATCGGCTGGTGGAATTGAACAAGACCATCAACTGGCAGCCCGAGAGCACGGGCACCGGTCGGTTCGGCAACTGGCTCGAAAACCTGGTCGACTGGAACCTGAGCCGTAGCCGGTTCTGGGGTACGCCCCTACCGATCTGGCGGAGCGAACCAACGCCCGGCGTTCAGCAGGCCGAAGTCTGCATCGGGTCGGTGGAAGAACTGTGTGGGTACGTTTGGGAAGCACTGGCCAGCGATGTGCTGACCGACGAGCAACGGGCCAAGAATGAGGCGTTTCTGGCTGCACATGCCGCCGGCACGTTCGATTTGCACCGTCCTTATTCCGATGAAATCTATTTTGTGTCGGAAGATGGTCAGCTGATGCAGCGCGAGCCGGACCTGATCGACGTTTGGTTCGATTCGGGGGCCATGCCGTATGCGCAATGGCATTATCCGTTCGAGAATCAGGAGGTGTTCGAGCGATCGTTCCCGGCTGATTTCATCTCGGAAGGGGTCGATCAAACGCGCGGCTGGTTCTTTACGTTGCACGCCATCGCCGGTATGCTGTTCGACTCGGTGGCGTTCAAAAACGTAGTATCGACCGGATTGGTCCTCGATAAGAACGGCAATAAAATGTCGAAGCGGCTGGGTAACGGTATCGACCCATTCGACACGCTGGGTACGTATGGGGCCGACGCCACGCGCTGGTACATGATTACCAACGCCGAGCCCTGGGACAACCTGAAGTTTAATATCGACGGTATTGCCGAAGTACAGCGTCGCTTCTTCGGCACGCTGACGAACACGTATAATTTCTTTGCGCTGTACGCCAACCTCGACGGCTATACCATCGAACAGTTCGACCGGATTCCGCGCGAGCAATTACCCGAGCTGGACCGCTGGATCCTGTCGAAGCTGAATACGCTGATCAAGGAAGTGACGGAACAGTTCGATGGATATAATCCCACGAAAGCGGGACGGCTGGTGCAGGATTTCGTAAACGATCAGCTCTCGAACTGGTACGTTCGGCTTTGCCGTCGGCGTTTCTGGGCCGGGGAGTTGAGCACCGACAAACGGGCGGCTTACCAGACCTTACAGCATTGTCTGGCAGCTGTTGCCCAATTGATGTCTCCGATTGCGCCGTTCTACGCCGACTGGCTCTATCAAAACCTGACCGAGCGTGTACGGGAGGAATCAATTGCCGAAAACACGCCGTTCAAGCACGAATCGGTTCATTTCACCGACTGGGCAACGGCCGATGAAAGCTGGATCGACACCGATCTGGAAACGTCGATGGCCTTGGCGCAGCAGATCAGCTCGATGGTTCACGGCCTACGGAAAGGCCACAAGCTGAAAGTTCGTCAACCCCTTTCGCGGCTGCTCATTCCTGTTTTAACGCCTGATACACGGCGTCAGATCGAGCATGTAGCGCCGATCATTCAATCGGAGGTGAACGTGAAGGCGGTGGAGTTTGTGGATGATGCCAGTGGTATTCTGACCAAGAAGGTGAAGCCTAATTTCAAGGCGCTCGGACCGAAATTCGGGAAACAGATGAAAGACGTTGCCGCAGCCATCACCGGTATGAATGGCGATCAACTGGCGGACCTGGAACGTACCCAGCAGATCGAGTTGGCTGGTTTTACCATCACCTTGGCCGACGTGGAGATCCTGACTGAGGATATTCCGGGTTGGGTGGTTGCTGCCGACGGACCGCTGACAGTGGCCCTCGACGTGAACGTAACTGATGAACTGCGCCGCGAAGGCATTGCCCGCGACGTGGTGAACCGGATTCAGAACCTACGGAAAGATCAGCAGTTTGAGGTAACCGACAAGATCCGCATCGAGCTGGAACGAAACAACGACTTGCTGACTGCTGCCGTAGAAGCCAACAAAGCCTACATTCAGCAAGAAGTACAAGCCGTTCAGCTCGACCTGGTAACCGGCCTGAACGGATCGGCCGTCGATATCGAAATGGACGAGTTTGTCCTGAAAGTGAAGATCGAACGCGTATAGTGTAACCGTATTTTTGCAAGAAAGCCGCTAACTGATCTCAGTTAGCGGCTTTCTTGTTTAGGCAGCTGGGTTGCTTACACGTGGCCCTTCGACTCCCCGTTATGCCGTGAACTCGTACTGCGTCAGGCCCAGAATACGGCTGGTGTGCTCGCGCATTTGCTGCGTTAGTTCGGCATCGTTCGCCAGCGACTGTCCGAAGCTTGGAATCATCTTGCGGAATTTCTCCTGCCAGTCGGCCGACTGCATCTCCGTGGGGAAGCACTTGTTCAACAGGTCGATCATGATCGACACGGCGGTTGAGGCACCCGGAGAAGCCCCCAGCAGGGCAGCAATGCTTCCATCTGCGGCACTGACCACTTCGGTACCGAATTCGAGCACGCCGCCTTCTTCATCGTCTTTCTTGATCACCTGCACCCGTTGTCCGGCAATTTCAAGTTCCCAGTCCTGTAGTTGTGCTTCCGGGAAGTATTCGCGCAACGCCGCCAGCTTGTCTTCCGGCGACTGCATCACTTGTTGTATCAGGTATTTCGTCAGCGAAATATTGTGCAGGCCGGCCATCATCATCGGAGCCAGGTTGCTCATCTGAATTGACTTGGGCAGGTCGGAGTATGAGCCGTTTTTCAGGAATTTAGTTGAAAAACCAGCATAAGGACCAAACAGCAGTTCGCGTTTTCCGTCGATCATGCGCGTGTCCAGGTGAGGCACCGACATTGGGGGTGCCCCTACCGATGCTTTACCATACACTTTGGCCTGATGCCGTTCAATGATATTACGATTCAGGCAACGCAGCCACTGCCCACTTACAGGGAACCCACCATAACCACGGCTTTCGGGAATAGCCGATTTTTCGAGCAACCGCAACGAGCCGCCACCGGCACCAATGAACACGAATTTTGCGTGTACATCGCGGGTGGCTCCGGTTGTTACGTTCTCGACTTCAATCTTCCAGCCGCCCAGGGTTTTCGACCGCCAGATTTCGTGCACATCGTGCGCAAAATGAATCGACACACCGGGCATTTCTTCCAGCCGACGGAACATAGCCCGGGTTAGCGTACCGAAATTCACATCGGTACCCATGTCCATTCGGGTGGCGGCAACGGGCTGGCCCGGATCACGACCATCCATGACGAGCGGCGTCCAGTCGGCAATTTTGGCTTTATCCTCCGTATACTGCATGCCCTGGAACAGGTGCGATCGGGTCAGCGCTTCGTGGCGACGGCGCAGGTACGTTACGTTGTCGTCGCCCCAGACGAAACTCATATGTGGAATGGGCCGGATAAAATTCGGGGCATCTTTCAGGAACCCCTCCTCAACCAGATGCGCCCAGAATTGCTTCGATTGCTCGAAGGATTCGGCAATCTTCACGGCTTTCGATGTTTCGATGGTGCCGTCTTCCCGTTCGGGGGTATAGTTGAGTTCGCAGAAGGCAGAGTGACCGGTGCCGGCATTATTCCAGGCGTCAGAGCTCTCGGCAGCGGCCTGATCAAGCCGCTCAAAAATTTGAATCGTGATATCAGGGTTCAGCTCCTTCAGCATCACCCCGAGCGTTGCACTCATGATGCCCGCTCCTATTAAAATAACGTCTGACGATTGAACGTGCGCGTCTTTTCGTTTTCCCATGCTTGTAGTTGATGGGCTAATCGCCCCCTGAATAAAGACCAAAAAGAGTTGTTCGTTGTTCCCAAAAACACGGAAAAATACAAGATTAGTGATCGTGTAGAACCCTACCATGATGCGGTTGTACATTTGATAGTAAGCATCCGCCATTCACACGAAAGCTTCCCTCCCCCTTAGCCCAATCGGTAGAAGCCTGCCAACGTACTGCTTTGACCAGTATGCTTCGTTTCGCTCCTGTTCATGTCATCGTTGGCGGTCTATGTCTGGTCCAGGCCGCCGCTGCCCAGCCCACTCCCGCCCGGCCCGACCTGCGGCAGGGGGCTTATTATACCGAAGCGGAAGGTGCTAAACGACTAACCGACACCGCACAAACGTACCTGACGCGCGCGGCCTGGGAAAAGCGGGCAACCCTACTACGCCAGGGACTGCACGACGGCATGGAACTACCCGAAAAGCCAGCGTTCGCTCCGCTGGTTTTATTTCGCCACAGTCTGCAGCAACTGGATGGATACACGGTTGAAAACGTAGCTTTCGAGAGCCTGCCAGGCATTTTCATTACGGGCAATTTGTACCGGCCACTGAGCATGATGGGTAAACGTCCAGCAATTTTGAGCCAGCATGGCCATGCCAAAACGCTTGATGGCCGCACGCCGGAATCGACCCAACAGCGGTGCGCTACCCTGGCCCGAATGGGCGCGGTTGTGTTTGCCTACGACATGATTGGCTACGGCGATAGCAAACAGTGTGAACATAAGTTGCCCAAGGCTCTGAAAATTCAGACAATGAATAGTATTCGGGCGGTCGATTTTCTGGTAAGTCTGCCGGAGGTAGATCCAGCTCGCATTGGCGTTACGGGTGAATCGGGCGGAGGCACGCAGGCCTTCATGCTGGCTGCACTCGATCCGCGCGTTACGGTGGCCGTTCCGGTCGTGATGGTATCAGCCCATTTTTTTGGCGGCTGCCCCTGTGAGAGCGGTATGCCTGTTCACAAGCGACCGAGCCACGAAACATCCAACGCTGAACTCACGGCGCTGATCGCTCCCCGGCCGCTGCTCCTGATTTCTGATGGGAAAGACTGGACCAAGAATACGCCAGCCGTTGAGTACCCGTTTATGCAGGGCGTTTACCGGCTGTACAATGCAGAAAGCCAGGTAGCCAACGTGCACCTGCCCGACGAAGGCCATGATTACGGGCCCAACAAACGAGCAGCAGCCTATCAGTTTCTGGCGAAACACTTAGGCCTTGACCTAAATCGCGTGCTCAAAAATGGGCAACCCGATGAGAGTCGAAACACGATTCTTTCCCCGGAAGCCCTTCGTGTTTTTACGGACGAGCATCCCCGGCCCGCTCAGGCTGCCATGGGCGACGAAGCTGTATCTGCGCTGTTGAACTAACCCCCTCCCGGCCATGAAATACGTTGCCTGCTGTCTTGCCAGTTTACTAGTGCTGACCAGTACACTGGCTGCCGCCCAGATACCAAGAACCTACAAGGGTAAACCGTTCAGGGATGCGGGATACACCAAAGGCGCACAGCCTATTCCGGGCCGGGTAGAGCTGGCGTATTATGATCTGGGGGGCGAAGGCGTTGCCTACCATGATACCGATCCGATCAACAACGGAAGCGGGAAGCTGAATCGTGAGCCAATCCACGCGCGACCCGGCATTCCTGATTACCTGCTCCATTTCAGAGAAAAAGAAGGCGTCGATATTTCTTTCACCAAAGATTTCGCCGACTTCAACCATCCCAACCAGGTTGATCCGAAAGTAAATCAGCTTTACATCGGCTGGCAGGAAGATGGCGAGTGGACCAACTACACGGTCGATGTGAAAGTGCCTGGGCGGTACAGGATCAGTACGATTTATGGCTTCCAGGATAACAAATCGTCGCTATGGCTAAACGGCCTAAAAGTAGTTGACCTCGTTTTGCCTGAAAACACGGGTGACTACCACCGTTGGACACAGGCAACTGTTGGCGAGATTACCTTCCCTACGGCAGGCCCAAACCTGCTTACGCTGTACTATAACAAAGGATCAAACCTGGCCTACCTCGATTTCATCTGGATTCACCCCCAGCCGGGAAAGAAGTGATATGGCGATGGCCCTGGTAAGCCTGAAGGGTGGTTACGCCAGCTGAAATGACACCTTCAACCCGGCGGTAACCACTAAGCGCGCACAAGCCGGGTAGGTTACTGCGTGGCATGCCGATAAAGTTGGCGGCTCTTTAATTTGACAGTCTGCCAGAAACAACGCAGGTAGGTACGTTGCTTCGTCCTATTTTCGGGCTATGAAACACGTACCTGCGCTGCTCAGCATCTGGTTGTTCGTCCTCATCCAGCATGCCTTTTCACAGCCGATCACCCCAACGCTGGGGCGCGAATGGATTTATACCGAAGCGCCGTTTCCCGAGTGTCATGCGTCTACGCTGGCTGAAACACCCTCCGGCCTGGTTGCCGCCTGGTTTGGCGGGCAATATGAACGCCATCCCGATGTAGGCATCTGGACCAGTCAACGAACAGCTACAGGCTGGACACCGCCCGTTGAGGTCGCCAATGGCGTTCAACCTGATGGGAAGCACCTGCCCTGCTGGAACCCAGTGCTGTTTCAGGTACCCAAAGGCGAATTGTTGTTATTCTATAAGGTTGGCCCAAGCCCATCAACCTGGTGGGGCATGCTGAAACGGTCGACCGATGACGGGAAAACCTGGACAGCCCCGGAACGGCTGCCAGACGGTATTGCAGGGCCGATCAAGAATAAGCCGGTGTTACTTGCTTCAGGTACGTTACTTTGCCCAAGCAGTTCAGAAGATCATAATTGGCGGGTGCATTTCGAGCAAACCAGCGACTGGGGTAAGACCTGGCAGCGATCGGCACCCATCAACGAAGGAATCACCGACGGCGCTATTCAGCCAAGTGTCTTATTTCATAAAAATGGGCAGTTACAGGCACTTTGTCGCAGTCAGAAAAGCGGGTTTGTCCTGGAAACCTGGTCGAAAGATGGTGGTAAAACCTGGTCGGCACGGGCGAAAACCAAACTACCGAACCCTAATTCAGGCACCGACGCCGTGACCCTGGCCGATGGGCGCCATGTGCTGGTGTATAACCCAACCTCGCCCACACCGGGGCAGTTTGGCGGCCCCCGTACACCACTTCATGCGGCCATTTCTGCTGATGGCAAAACCTGGAAAACGCTGGCTGTGCTGGAAAATGAACCTGGTGAATACTCCTACCCAGCCGTTATTCAAACGGCTGACGGACTGGTTCATATCTCCTACACCTGGAAACGCCAGCGCGTTCGGCATGTGGTGCTTAACCCCAACGCACCGAATGCCAGTAAATGAGGTAAGCCGCTGATTTCTCTAAACGCCCCGCTGCCGCTTTAGCTCTGTGATTTCGAAATCGAATGGCAGTTCCCTCATGCACTTAAAATGGCCGAGCGGGCATTTGTCATAGCCGATTTTGGAACAGGGCCTGCACCCCAGCTTGCTGTTTTCCAGGGCAACGTACGGCGTCTTGTAAGGATACATTCCGAAGGCAGGAACCGTGTTTCCCCAGATCGAGTATACCTTCTTTTTCAGCGCGGCGGCAATGTGCATCAGGCCAGTATCGTGGCTGAACACCACGCGGGCACCCTGCAAGAGCGATGCCGACTGGTTCAGGTTGTAGCGGCCGCAGGCATTGTAGATCAGGCTCGACCCCAATGCCGTTTCAATCAGATCACCCGCCGTCTGGTCTTCTTTACCACCCAGCAGCACCACCGGGTAGTCTATCTTGCGGCATAGCTCAATCATCCGGTCAATGGGCAGCTTTTTGGTGGCATGCTGCCCACCAATTGCGTAGGCAACGTACCCAGTCTGGTGCGTGTTGGGCAGCCAGTTCGGTTCAACCTGATCTTTATAAGGAATGTAATAATCGAGCCCTTTACCGTCGTTGCTTACGCCCAGAGGCAGTACCGTAGCCAGGTACCGATCAACGATGTGTATGTCTGGTAACGTGTTGATCTTGAAGCGGACCAGCAACCATTTGCTCAGGTTCAGTTTATCGAACGAGTAGGCTTTAACGCCAAGTTGCAGCTTGATCAGACGCGTACGCAGGTTCTGGTGCAGGTCGATGATGAAGTCGAATTGTTCGGCTTTCAATTGCTTTACCAGCGTCTGTAGCGACCCCTCGAGATAATGGGTTTTATCGATATAGGGGTTATCGTCCAGCAGGGTGGCAAAACCTCGCTTAGTGGCATAATGCACCTCCGCGTCGGGTATCTGCTGTTTCAGACACCGAACCACAGGCGTCGTCAGCACGATGTCGCCGATCGACGAAAAGCGAAGGATGAGGAACTTGGTAGCCATGACGCCAAAATTACACCTAAAACGGCCACCATCGAGGTTTAATGGCCGTACGGTAGTCGCTTTCTTCGCAGGCAATGCAGGGCGGTATACCCGGTACTGGCGGCGGAACATATTTGAAATTAGGCGTACCTACCCCTTTAGACCGGTCAACCACATAAGGCATTTTCTGCCCGCCCGACGCACTGAAATACCCAATGACCAGTTCGCCGGGGTTGCTGACCGATACAATGTTCCCGCGGATTGAAGACGGTGCCGTGTCGAAGATGCCCCCGTTGCTTTTTGTGAGATTCTCGATGGTTTTGTAGTACAGATAGGCATCGCGCGAAATAGTCAGCTGCTCAATCTCCATGTAATAGCCACTGGTTGCGGCAAATGGTGCACGGGCAATAAACTGGCGGCTGATCGCTTTGCCATTCACCTGCTCATCAGAGGTAACATTTACGCAGTTTGCGCCCGAGCACCTGAAAATATCCCAGCAATCGTTGCAGCAGAAGACTCCGTATTCGGCCCCATTCGCGAACGTCACAATAGTACAATACTTCAGGGCTTCGAAGTGGGTCCAGTTCCACCGGTAATAATCACCCGTGGTAGCGGGGTCTTTCGTGTCCAGATACACGTTAAAGCCTTTATCCGGCATCAGCAGTCCATCGACCGGAACCTCCGTGTACTCATCATAGATCCGGTCAATGGCCGGTGCAGCCTTCAGCAGTTCCGGTTTCGATTCATACCGGCGGCCGTCGGGTAAGGTAACCAGCAGTTTGTAGGTACGTCCTGCCTGCCCCTGGAACGACGCCGGCGTACGGTACATGCCTTTGCCGATCTCGCTAAATCGCTGTTGCCTGCCCAGATCATCCGCCACGATAACCGTAGCGCCTGTGACAATATAATTCAGCGCTTTGAAGGTAAAATCATCGGTATAGGTCAGCGTAACCTGATGCGGGCCAGGCTGGTCAGTAATGTAGCCGTCAACGATCAGCAATTTCCCGCTCAGCGACTTCGTGTCCGGCTGATAGGGCGTTATACACGACATCACCGCCGCAGCAAGCAGCAGATGAACAAAAAGATTAATTACGGTTCGGTTCATAGCTGTTGAGGTGGCCGGTAGTACAAGGCTGTCTGTTTACCTCATAAAGGCCACCAGCGAGGTTTGATACGCGTCCGGTAGTCACTTTCCACACAGGCAACACAGGGATCGAGCGGGCCGGGTGGGATCACCGCTGGTTTCACTGCCGGTGACCCTTTTCCTGTAAGGCGATCTACGACGTACGGCACCTTCTGCGCACCCGACACGCTGAAATACCCGAAGACAAACTCACCGGCGTTGGTCAGTGACCGAATATTCCCCTTAACAGTGGCTGGTGCCGCGTCGAAGATGCCCCCATTGCTCACGGTCAGATTCTCGACCGACTTGTAGAACAGGTACGCCTCACGGCTGATGCTCAGTTGCTCGATTTCCAGGTAATACTTGCCGTATGAGGTGAATGGTACCCGCATGATTGGCTCTCGGCTGATCGAATTACCATTAATGGCTTCATCAGAAAGCGTATTGATGCAGTTGGGGCCCGTACAGGTGATCACATCCCAGCAGGTCTGGCAGCAGCTCTGCCCTGTTTCGGTCGTAACACCTCGTACAGTCTGTGTTTTAATGCCGCAATAAATAATCTGCTCAAAGTTGGTCCACCGCCAGCGGTAATAGTCGCCCGGCGTAGGCGAATCTCTGGTATCGATAAACACATCAAATCCACTGTCCAGACCACTGGCCGTTTCTTTCTGGCTGAACTCATCATATACCTTGTCGATTGGTGGAGCCGCCTTCAGTTTTTCGGCAGTCGACTCATATCGTTTGCCATCGGCCAGCGTTATGGTCAGCTTGTAGGTACGTCCCGCCTGCCCTTGATATGTGGTTGGCGTTCGGTAGATGCCAGCGGCCACTTCGATGAAATCCTGCTTCGCGCCAGTGTCATCCGTAACGGTCACTTTGGCGCCGGTAGCCCGCAGATTGACGGCTTTTGCGGTGTAATCGGCGGTGTATGACAGGCCAACCTGATAAGGGCCCGGCTGATCGGTGATGAATCCGTCTACAATCAGCACGGGCTGATCGAGCGATTTTAATTCTGGCTGATAGGGCGTTATACAACCGATGAGCCAGGTGTAGAGCAGCGTAAAAGCGATGTATCGGGCAAGGGTGCGAAGCGGGGAAAGAGGGGGTCGTTTCATGGATCAGGGAGTGTCCTGGGTTTCGGATTTCCCTAAAACCGAACGTTGTAGGTGAGCGATGGGAAAATAGTACCGAAAATCGACAGCTTGAAGGCGTCGGTCAGTTGCCGGGGGTCGAACTTATAGAAGACAGAATAGGCATTCTTATGGGCGTAGACATTATACACCGAGAAGTTCCAGCTCTGCTGCACCTTCCGTTTTTTGGCGGGGTCCTGCTCAAACAGCATCGAGAAATCGAGACGGTGATAATCGGGAATCCGCTCCTGATTCCGGTTAATGTAGATAGGCACCACCACGTTGTTGAGCCTGGCCCGACCATACGGCTGCGTAATTGGGCGACCCGTGCTATAGGTAAAATTGAGCGACATACTGAACCGCAGGCTGGGCCGGTAGGTGGCGGTTGCATTCAGCGTGTGGGGCTTATCGAAATTGGCCGGGTACGTTTGGCCGTTATTCACCTGTGCTTCAGGAAATGGACTGGTGATCGTCAGCAGGGTTCTGGAATAGGTGTAGCTCACCCAGCCTGTCCAGGCCCCTTTATTTTTGCGAACCAGCATCTCCAGCCCGTATGCCTGCCCTTTGCCCTGAAGCACATCGGTTTCCGGCGCGGCATTCCGCTGCAGATTGGCTCCGTCGCGGTAATCGATGGCATTCGTCAGCGTCTTGTAATAGACCTCTGCCGACGCTTCATACTCGTTTTGCTTGCCGTTCATAAAATACCCGGCCGACAGCTGGTCGGCGATCTGCGGCTTAATGTTGGCGTCGCTCAGTACCCAGCGCGACGTAGGCAGGGCGGCCGTTGTATTGGAGACCAGCTGAATGTATTGCCGAATGCGGTTATACCCAATTTTCACCGAACGCCCTTCGCCAACATTCACACGCAACGCCAAACGTGGCTCAAGCCCCCCTGAACTGTGGTAGATCGTACCGGCAGCATAAGGCGTTGTTGTGGTGGTGGTGCCGGGCAGGCGGGGCAGATCATTACCATAGGTACGTGCCGTTGCCGGGCCATCGTTCAGCAAGGTAGAGTAACGCAACCCAGCCAGCAGCGAGGTGCTTTCAGATACCTTCCACTCGTCTTGTGCGTAAGCCGCCAGTTCAAAAGCCCGTTCAGTTGGCAGGGCAAACGGCAACGCATTCGAAAACGGACCGGGCGTCAGTTTATTTGGCTGGATGTAATAATCGATACCACTGATACCAACCTGAACCGCATGCTTCTCATTAACCGCAATGCTCAGATCACTCTTGATCTGTTTGTGCATTACTTCCGCCACCAGACGAAACTGGTTGGCCGAGTCGGGAGCCGATGTTTCGGTCTTGTACTGGCTCCAGACCGCCGTGGTTGATAAATTCAGCCTGCTGTTGATCAGGTAGTTCCATTTAATAGTACCAGCCAGCGTCTGGTAATCGAACTGCGTCGACGAGGCATTTATCTCCACACCCGACAGCGAGTCAGACGGGAGTTTAAAGATATCGCGACCGTAATAACCCGTGCTGCTGATCGTGTGATTCTCCGAAAGCTGCCACTTCACTTTCGTGGTCAGATCATAAAAATTGGCCCTGGTACCATTCAAACTTGCGGGGCCAATACTGAACAGAAAATCGTTGAAAGACAGGCGGGTTGCCGCCAGCATGGTCAGTTTATTCTTGATAATCGGCCCTTCAACCCCCGCCCGGCTCGATACGATTCCGATACCGCCATACGCCGACCAGCGCTCCGTTTCGGGCTCTTTGATCTTAATATCCAGTACCGAAGAAGCCCGGCCGCCGTAACTGGGTGCAATACCTCCCCGGTGCAGGGTCAAATCGCGCACAATGTCGGGGTTGAATACTGAAAAGAAACCAAGCAGGTGACTGGTATTAAACAGCGGGGCATCATCCATCAACACCAGGTTCTGATCGATACTCCCGCCCCGTACGTTGATACCTGTTGCTCCTTCGCCAACAGACGTTACGCCCGGCAGCAGAAGCAGGCTCCGCACCACGTCTACCTCGCCCATAAAGGCAGGAATGCGCCGAATGTTTTTGATGCTTAACTGCGTAACGCCGAGTTCTACCTTTCTGATGTTCTTGTCGGGCGCTTCGGTCTGAACAACCACCTCTTCCAGGTATTTGGTATCTGTTCCAAGCTCAATATTGACTACCAGTTGCTTGGTTACGGCAAACGAAAGCACCTCTGTGACAAAGCCGATGTGCGAAATCCTGACGGAATAACGACCGTCAACAAGGGGGATAATAAAAAAGCCGTCTTTGCTGGTGACCGTGCCCGCCCGGGTTTCCTGCACAAAAATGGTAGCGCCCGAAATTGGCTCATTTGATCCAGCCTGTCGTACATAGCCAGTCAGCGCGTGGGTAGGTTTTGACTGACTATAGCCGGCAGTCATGCCTGCAAAAACTATAAGTATAAGTAACGTAGCGTAGCGCAGCATGCAGGGCGGTTGAGGAATACGTATTTCAAAGCAGCCCGAACTACAAAATTTACTATGAAAGCCAGGAATTGTAACTAAAAATTAACCAGCCGGTTAGCGGAACGAATTGGCCTACGCAGAACGGCCAATGTATAAATGCCTTTGATGCGTATATAGACTCAAAAAAAGGGCTACCCAAACAGGCAGCCCTTTCCATATTACTAACCTATGATAAACGTTTGAGAAGTCTGCAAGCGCCTGTGAGTGGCTTGGCTATCCAGACAAAACAGTCATGCCGGAAAATTATCCCCTGGCAACTCACGGAACGTACCTGTATGCCTGTCAACGCAGTTCTGTGATGGCTACCAGTGCTTTCCGTGTATACCGCTCAGCCAGCCAGTATACGGCGTAGGTGAAAAGTGGTGCCGCCACTACGTCGGCGGTGTAATGTACCCGCTGAACAAGCACGCCGACCCCAACGATGGCCGTCCCGATAAAGACCAGCCAGCGGTCGAGAGGCCGCACCAGGCAGAAAGCCATCAGGCAGATACTGGCCGTATGACCGGAAAAGAACAGGTCTTTCGTAATGAATTTTGCGCCGTAGAAATAGTTGCTGAGCGGGTCGCGCAATTCGATTAACCCGACGGGCGGATCAAGGGGCGTCAGGCCGATGCTGATGATGCGGGAAATAAACAGAAAGGCATACGCCCAGATAAACCGCAGGTACATGGCCGGCGATTTTTGTACCCGATAAATCAGCAGCAGGGCGGCGCCCCATAAGCTCAGAAAAACGGCCAGTGATACATCATGTCGGGGCAGCGCGTTCAACACAACATCATTGAGCAGTATGCCGTCACGGGCTTCGATTTTCGCTAAATACCACGGCCAGATAGACAATAGCGCACACACCAGCAGCAGTCCGCCAATCGCCATTCGCCGAAAAACGGGTTGTTGCCAGGCTTCCCGCCAGCGTACCGAGTGGGCATCGCTGATCAGGGTGTCTTTGAGAGGTTCAGTCATAAGGGGCTGCAAAGATACGCCAACAATAAAAAGCCCGGCAATCAGAACGCACTGTCTGACTGCCGGGCCTGCTTAATCTTATTGGTTGGCTTACCGCTGCCGCGATTTCAGTTGCTGTTGCAGCGCCTTGATTTCTTTCTGTTGCTGAATGAGGTGCAGCGTCAGTTCTTCGTTTTTCTGTACGAGCGTAGTCAGCAGTTTGGTGAGTTCAACCCCTTTGTCGGCCATTTCGGCAGCGGCAGGAATACCTGGCAGATGCCCGTTTTTCTGTATGTACTGCTCTACCTCGCTCAATGGCTGAAGGGCGTAATTTTTTGTGAATACATAATCCGCCCACTGGCTGGCAGTCTGAGTACGGACCACCAACTGGTTTGTGTTCAGCTGACTGGCCAGCACCACATCTCCTTTGTCTGACAGGGTCAGGAACTTTTCGGCAACCAGTTTCTGGGCGGGCGACTTCGCAGTCAGGTTGGTAAACCGCAGACCGCTCTGATTTTCGGTGCGGGCTGTCAGCTCCAGCAGGCTTTGTGGTGATGAATTACCGATACCAACATTGACGCCGTTGCCCAAAATAAGCGCATTGCTGCTTAGCACCCGGGCGTTTGCTCCGATAGCCGTTGCATTCGATAACCCTTTGCCGGTGCTGCTGGCGTTGAAGCCCAGGTACGTATTGTTGTCGCCATCTCCATCCAGCGGGCCGGCCCCCACCCCAACGCCGCTGTTTCCACGACCACCGCGCAGGCTTTGCCCGGCATTGAAGCCCATGAATACGTTATCGCTGCCATCGGTATTATTCTTGCCTGATTCAAAGCCAACAAACGTATTGTTTGAACCGGTGGTGTTTGGGTAGCCGGCTTTCAGGCCCATAAACGTGTTGCGCGCACCGGAGGTGTTGCCCTGACCTGCCTGGCTGCCCAAAAAAGTGTTGGCCGATGCTCCGCTGGCAATTGAGGTACTCTGACCGACGTAGAGGTTCGACGTACCATTGTCAGAACTAATGGCGATTGGTGTATTATCGGGCACCACGATCTGACTTTGGGCGACGACCGATGTTGCTGACAGGGAGCCTAATAAGAGAAATGTAGCAGTGAGTTTCATAGACGAGCTAAGAGGAGTAGACGATGAGGCAATATACTAGATTTTAACCTGATCAGCGATTCTCTTGATTAATCGCTGATTTATACTCAGCAGTCCGGTCTTCTCTTATTCTGGTGAACGTACCTGCGTATCGCAACCAGGCAACCCGATTTAGGGTTGATCGTATGTGAGCTTCACATCAGAAATAACCCAGTATGACAACGCCCGAACAAGCCGTATCAGCCATTCAGAGTGGCAATCGTGTTTTTATTCATAGTGTCGCGCAGACACCCCACGTGCTCATTCAGGCCATGGTAGACCAGGCAGACCGTCTCCGCGACGTGGAAATCTGCCACATCCATACCGAAGGGAAGCTACCGTATCTGGAGCCCCGGTATGAAGGCATTTTCAAACCCAATTCTTTTTTCATTGGGGCCAATATGCGGCGGCAGCTTGCCCAGGGGATCGGCGACTACGTACCTGTTTTCCTGAGCGAAATTCCGTTACTATTCAGCCGGAAGATCCTGCCCATCGACGTTGCCCTCATTCAGGTATCACCACCCGATGCACACGGGTACTGCTCGCTGGGGCCATCGGTCGATGTATCGCTGGCGGCAATCCGGGCGGCCAAATACGTCATTGCGCAGGTCAATCCGCGTGTGCCACGTACCCACGGCGACGGGCTGATTCCCTACTCCATGCTACACGCTGCCATCGAAGTTGATGCGCCGATGTATGAGGTACTTCCCGGCGCCATCGATGCAACAGACCGTAAGATTGGCCAACACGTTGCCAGCCTGGTGGAAGACGGAGCCACACTTCAACTGGGTATCGGTGGCATTCCCAATGCTACGCTGGCCGAACTGATCCACCATAAGGGCCTCGGTATTCACACCGAGATGTTTACCGACGGCATTATTGATCTGGTTGAACGGGGCGTGATCACAGGCGAACACAAAACGGTTCTCCCCTACCGGATCGTGTCGAGCTTTGTCATGGGCAGTCAGCGCATCTACGACTTCATTCACGACAACCCGGCTGTAGCGATGAAACAGGCGAACTTCTCGAACGATACCGCCATTATCCGCCGGAATCCGAAGGTAACGGCGATCAATTCGGCCATCGAAATAGACCTGACGGGCCAGGTGTGTGCCGACACCATTGGCACTATGCAATATTCGGGCGTGGGTGGTCAGATGGACTTTGTGCGGGGCGCGGCGCTCTCCGAGGGCGGCAAGCCCATTATAGCCCTACCCTCCGTAACCAGCAAAGGATTGAGCAAAATTGTACCTTTTCTGAAAGAAGGTGCCGGCGTAACCACCACGCGTGCGCATGTACATTACGTGGTAACCGAGTGGGGCATTGCCGATCTGTTTGGCCGAAACCTCCGGCAGCGCGCCCGGTTACTCATCAACATTGCCCACCCCGACCACCGCGACGAACTGGAGCGGCAGGCTTATGAACGGTTTGGCCGATTGGGATAGGTACTCTAACCCGTACTGACCGACGGAGTCGACAACGCACCCGCAGGAATTCGGGTGCGTTGTCGATGCTGCTCATCAACAAAAAGGGGCGGATCAGGGGCGTTCACAACGCACCACAACCGCCAGCTAGTGAGCGCATTACAGCCAGAATCCGTATGCTACTGAAAGAATAAGCCTCCCTGAAGGTGCCGTACAGCAGGTACGACTTTGGGTGCTGCCGGTTGAATTAACCGAACTTTAACTGGTCTATCGGGTAGCGCATTAAACGTAGCGGGCAGCAGGTAATCTAACCTGCAAATTGAGCGAAAGCCCACTATACTGATGAAAGCGATGAAGATAACACTGGTTGCGGCCGGCCTGCTGGCGGGAATAACGTCTGTAAGTTTTGCGCAGTACGGGCCAGGGCACACCCAGGCGACTTCCAACGGGAACGGCTGTTTACCCAACTATCCCAACGGATACGGACAGTACCTGAACGGCTATGGTCAGAGTTACCCGAACGGCTATAACAACGGCAACGGGCAATACCCTGGCAACTACGGGCAGACTTATCCGAACGGGTATGTGCAGTACCCAACCGGTTATGGTGCCTATACTCAGTATGGGCAGCCTTACCCGCCTCAGCCACAGGTCATTGTTATACCTCCCCGGGTGGTCATTAGCCCACCTCCGGTTGTCTACGGCCCTCCAGCGGTTGTGGTTCGGCCAGCTCTTCCTTATGGATATGGCTACGGTGGCGGATTCAGCCATCACGGCGGAGGATTTGGCGGTCGGAGCGGCCGTCGCTGGTAGGCAATTTTGTTCGTCCAACACTAACTCATTTCTACGACAATGAACGCAGTAAAAAGTCTGTCTGTGCTGCTGAGTGGCGCACTGATCATCTTGATGGCTAGTTGTGGACCATCGTATCTGAGTACCGGGGTTGGCTATAGCCAGCCGCCTTACTATGGCGGCTACGGGTATGCCCGCCGTCCGGTAATTGTGGCACCGCCCGTTGTGGTGCGTCCCCGCTACTACGCTCCGCCACCCCGTGCCTATTACCCCGGCGCCCGTGGCCGGTCATACGGTGGCGGCTGGTCGAGAGGCCGACGCTAACCCGGTCGTGTCGGTACGCCCTTCTGATGCCCATCCGGGCATCGGAAGGGCCTTTATTTTGGTTTATTAACCCGGTAGCACCCCTATGTAAGTGGGTTTACAGAGCTGACTATATGCGGTTGAAGTAGGGAAACTTCGGGATCTTCTTCTGGGTACGTACCCGGAAGGCTGCCTGCTCATACAGGAACATACGGGCAACCGCAACAACCTGCTTTTACCATGAAGTTTACCCTGTTTGCCTGGCTGGCATTTCTGCTCATTTCCATTCTTTCGCCTGTTTTTGCGCAGCAGTCCGGCAAGGGGGATCGGCTTACCGGGCTACAGTTTGCCACGCGTAGCCCGGTTCTGGGTCAGCATGGTATGGTTGCTACCAGTCACCCGCTGGCCACCCAAATCGGGCTCGATGTATTGAAAAAGGGCGGTACTGCTGTCGACGCAGCCATTGCCGCTAATGCTGCGCTGGGCGTCATCGAACCAAACAATGGTGGAATCGGCGGTGATCTGTTTGCCCTTGTCTGGTCGGCAAAAGATAAAAAGCTGTATGGGCTGAACGCCAGCGGCCGATCGCCAAAGGGCCTTACGTACGATAGCCTCCTCACCCGGTTAGGTACGCGTCAACAGCTTCCGCTCTATGGTCCATTGTCAGTCTCGGTGCCCGGAGCAGTAGATGGCTGGTTTCAACTCCATCAGCGGTTCGGCAGACTCCCCATGCGCACGCTCCTGGCTCCGGGCATCCGGTGTGCCAGAGACGGCGTGCCGGTTCCACAGGTGATCGCCTTCTCCTGGCAGATAGCCGCCCGCCGACTGGCAGCCAACCAAACCGATATCACTGAATTCAACAACTTCAGGCAGACGTTTCTCGTCAACGGACAAGCACCCACAGAGGGCCAACTGTTCCGTAACCCTGACTTGGCACGTACCTACGAACTGATTGCTGCAGGCGGGCGCCATGCATTCTATAACGGACCGCTGGCCGACGTTATGGATAAGTATGCTCGCCGGACCGGGCTGTTTCTCCGGAAAGCCGATCTGGCCGCCCACCAAAGTACGTGGGTTGAGCCAGTCTCTGTCAACTACCGTGGCTACGACGTCTGGGAGCTTCCGCCAAACGGACAGGGTATTTCGGTCTTGCAAATGCTCAACATTGTGGAGGGTTTCGACCTGAAAAAGCTGGGGCATAACAGTGCCGATTACCTGCACCTGCTGATAGAAGCCAAGAAGCTGGCGTTCGAAGATCGGGCCCGATTCTATGCTGACCCCGCTTTTGCGAAAGTACCCGTGAGCTGGCTTCTTTCTAAAGAGTATGCCGCCCAGCGTCGTAAACTGATTGACCCGGCAAAAGCGTCAGAACATCTTGATGCGGGCACTCCGGCTCTGCGCGCAGGCGATACCGTTTACCTGACCGTGGCCGACGCCGAGGGGAACATGGTATCGCTGATTCAAAGCAATATGCTGGAGTTTGGCAGCGGCATGGTGCCCGACAAACTGGGTTTCGTTTTCCACAACCGGGGCACCAGCTTCAGCCTGCAACGCGGCCATGCCAACGTATACGCCCCCGGTAAACGGCCGTTCAACACCATCATTCCGGGATTCGTGACAACGAACGGGCAACCCTTTCTGAGCTTTGGGGTCATGGGCGGCGCCATGCAACCGCAGGGACACCTTCAGGTCATCTGCAACATCATCGATTTTGGCATGAACGTACAGGAAGCGGGCGACGCGGCCCGGTTTAGCCATGCCGGCAGCAGTGAACCCATCGGCACCACCATGACCGACGGCGGCCGAGTAGCCCTCGAAAGCGGTATACGCACCGGCGTTAGCACTGAACTGGAACGGCGCGGACACCACCTGGCCGAGACTGACTTTTTTGGGGGGTATCAGGCCATCCAGCGTGATATACTGAATCGAATCTACCGGGGTGCCAGCGAAATGCGAAAAGATGGTCAGGCGGCAGGTTACTGAGGTCCGCGCCATGGTCAACCCGTTCGTTATCAGTCTGTAGACGGAGATGATCTGTCCTCAAAAACCAGCCCGAACTGGTGACGATTTACAGTTGATGCGTGTTTATTCTATAGGTGCTTAAAGCCGCAGCGCGGCAAAAACCGTAAATCGTCCTAAACAAACACATAGCATGCGATTCATTCATATCTTTCTTTTTGGCTGTTTCCTGATTGGTAGCGCCGCACAGGCACAGGGCGACGAGTCAGCCCCGGCCACATTGCCAAAATTGAAACCTGGCGAAGCCGTAGCCACCTTTGCAGGCGGTTGCTTCTGGGCGCAGGAAGAAGGATTCGATCAACTTCGAGGTGTTCGGGAGGTTGTTTCAGGCTACTCGGGTGGTAACGTACCCAACCCCACCTATCAGCAGGTAGGCACCGACCAGACTGGCCATGCCGAATCAGTACAGGTGTATTATGATCCTAAAGTGATCAGCTACGATGAGTTGCTGACGGCTTTTTTCGCGGGTCACGATCCGACCACGCTTAACCGCCAGGGCCCCGACCGGGGGCGTGATTACCGGTCGGTTGCTTTCTACCGCACGCCTGCCGAGAAACAGGCAATCCTGGCCGCCATTCAGCGTACCAACGCCTCAAAGCATTATCCCAATCCGGTGGTGACAGAAGTAGTACCATTCAGCGTTTTTTACCCCGCCGAAAAGTATCATCAGAACTACTGCAAACTACACCCCGAGCAACCCTACATTCAAGGTGTCTCGATGCCTAAAGTCGAAAAACTCCGCCATGCCATGCAGGGCAAGCTGAAAAAAGAAGGCGTTTAATAACAGGTTTTATTACGCATAAAAGCCCCGGCTATACCATATTTAGCCGGGGCTTTTATGCGTAATAAAACGTCTACTGATTTGTTCCACAGTCACTAAATAAGTCAGTGAGCCTTGTGAGTGATTGAATGAAACAGGGCTACTCCGTACGAATTTCCCATTCTCGTAGGTATCTGCTTTCATAACTAAATAATCACCAGATACTGAACTTACAAATCTGTTACGATTAGGCTGACAATACGGAAACTAAATAAATTTCAGGCAAAAAGTAGTGCAAACAAACCAATAGTTTATACTTAATCAGTTCGTGATGGTAAAGCTCTGAAACTGTCGAACCCGCCTAACTGCCTCATCTATCGGTTTGAACTGCGTCTCATACATACAGTTTGAGTTGTACGCAGCTTTAAGGTACGGGTAAAACTCGTTTTGCTGTTGAATACCAGCATGCCAGACAATAAACCAGGCTTTATAGGACAGCGATTTTTCGCCTTTTTTTACATCGCAAGGCCAGCCATCAAGCTTGATTATCTTCCGCAATAGTGCCTGATTTACAGCGTCATTTGTAACCATTAAACCTACATAATGCTTTGCCTCAGCGCTTTCTGACGTCGCCCCTATTTTGTTCAGGCTTTTCCGAAACATCTGGTCAACCTCAACTATTTTTTCGATCAGCTTATTGCGCTCTTTCAGAGAAAGTGCAGCAACATTGAGCGATGAGTCCAGTACAGGTACGTACCGACGCTGAAGAGGGTACACGTCAGCAAATGTTTTAACTATTTTTTGCGCAAACGCGAACGTACCTGGTATAGCATTCAACAAAAGAGCGATAAGAAAATTGGCACACGCTTTCCCAGTTTTAGTCATTGCCAGTTCGTTTTTTTCGCCGAGTCCTCTTTCTCCTCGACAAATAATTTTCTCAGCGTGCCACTTCAATTTTATATTTCTTACCCTTCATCTTCTCGTTTTGAATCCGACTAAGCAGGTCAGCCACTTTATCACGACGGACGGAGGCGAACGAAATAAAATCACCAACTTCAATGCGGCCAAGGTCATCTTTAGCCAGTTGCCCTTTCTGGCCAAAGAAGCCGACAATGTCGATTTTGTTGATCTTGTTCTTTTTACCCCCACTAATATACATGGTTGTGTAGTCAGGTGGTGCGGGTAAACCCGGCGTTTGAGCAGGTAATGGGAACGCTTCGAGATTTTCGGGCATATAGAACGGACCGGTTTCGCCCTGAGGCAGCATCACGTAAGCCGTACCCGACGCATGCATCCGGGCGGTACGTCCGTTGCGGTGGGTGAACTCGGTTTCGTGTGTCGGCAACTCGTAGTGGATCACGTGTTTCATGTCGGGTATATCGAGCCCCCGCGCCGCCAGATCCGTCGTGATCAGGTACGTTACGCTCCCCCCCCGGAACCGGATCAGTGCCCGTTCGCGATCGGCCTGTTCCAGAGCACCGTGATAGGCGATGCTGTATAACCCTTTGCTGTTCAGCCAGCTACTGAGCTGTTCAACGGTGTCGCGGAGGTTACAGAAGATCAGCGCCGATTCGGAACCAAGCGTGCAGAGCAGGCGAAACAGCGTGGCCCGATCGTCGGGACCGTCGGTGTATACAACCTTCAGTTCGAGGGCGCCCGGTTTGGTTTCATCGGCCTCAAACGTCAATTGGGTAGGATTGTGCAGTTCAATAAAATCGGGAATGGCAATGCCTGAAGTGGCCGACACGAGCACCCTTGTTTTCAGATTTGTCAGCTTTTCAACGATATACCCCATCTCATCGTGGAAACCCAGCGTCAGCGACTTATCGAATTCATCGAGCACCAGCGTGTGAATGCCGCGGGTATCGAACGTGCGGCGCGTGAGGTGGTCGGCAATGCGGCCGGGTGTACCGATCAGCAGGGCGGGTGGGTTCCTCAGGTTCTTCACTTCCGTTTCTACCGGATGGCCGCCGTAACAAACGTTTACCTTGAAGCCCGTAGCCATATTCCGCCATACCTGCTCGATCTGCATGGCCAGTTCGCGCGAGGGCACCAGTACCAGGCACTGTACTTTACCAGTATCGGCCTGCAGCAATGACAGTACCGGCAGGAGAAAGCCCAGCGTTTTGCCAGAGCCGGTGGGTGCCCTCAGAAAGGTATCTGTGCCGGGTAAAATAGCTTGTTCAGCAGCCGTCTGCATCGGGTTCAGCGCCTCAATGCCGAGCGCAGCAAGAACGTGGTCGAATCCACGCGGGGTACCTGATTCATTCATGCCGTAAAAGTACAGCTTATCCGGCCTATACACGTCTCGCTGGCCTCCTTTGAAACCTTATAGGGTACGTTTAAGCTTCTATCTATCTACGGGGTATCCGGATGCCTTCCGGGATTACCGTACCTTTGCGGACTACTTGATGCTATTGCCATGACATTTGACGACCTCAATCTCAACAAACCGTTGCTCAACGCCCTGAATGACCTGGGCCTGACCACCCCCACGCCCATTCAGGAACGGGTTTTTTCGGTGGTCATGTCGGGGCGCGATGTCTGCGGCATTGCCCAGACGGGTACGGGTAAAACAATCGCCTATCTCCTGCCCTGCCTGCGTCAGTATCAGTATGCGAAGGAACGTACCCCGCAGATGGTTGTGCTGGTACCCACACGTGAGCTGGTGGTGCAAGTGGTTGAGACCGTCAAAGCACTGACGACCTACATGAATCTGACCGTGGTGGGAGTCTACGGTGGCGTTAATCTGAAACCGCAACTAGCCGAGGTACAGCAAGGTGCCGATCTGCTGGTTGCTACGCCCGGCCGCCTGGTCGATCTGTTGACGTCTGGTGCCGTGAAGATGAAAACGGTGAAGAAACTGGTGATCGATGAGGTCGACGAAATGCTGAATCTGGGTTTCCGGGCGCAGCTTAAAATCATCCTCGATCTGTTGCCGCCCAAACGGCAAAACCTGCTCTTTTCAGCCACCATCACACCCGACGTTGAACTGCTGATCGAAACGTTCTTCACCAGCCCTGTTCGGGTTGAAGCGGCACCTGTTGGCACACCACTGACGGGTATTTCGCAGATGGCATATCCTCTGCCGAACTTCAACACGAAAATAAACCTGCTCCAATTACTGCTGGAACGCGACGAAACCATGAATCGCGTGCTGGTCTTCGTATCCACCAAGGCCTTCGCCGATCTGCTGTTCGACGAAATTTCGGAACGCTTTCCCGAGAAAGTTGGTGTCATTCACTCCAACAAAGCGCAGGCCAAGCGGTTCGAGGCCGTTAACCAGTTCCACGACGGCACCATCCGCGTACTGATCGCCACCGACATTGTGGCGCGGGGAATCGACGTGGCCAACGTGTCGCACGTCATTAATTTCGACTTACCCGAAGAGCCGGAAAGCTACATTCACCGGATTGGCCGTACGGGCCGGGCCGACAAGAAAGGGATCGCTATTGCGTTCATTACGGATGCGGAGCAGGATCGCCAGACGGCCATTGAAACGCTGATGAACTACCCCATCCCGATGGTTCCCGTACCGGCCGATCTGCTCATTTCGCCCGTCTTGCTCGAGGAAGAGAAACCGAAGGTGAACATGAAGACGATTACCGTTAAAACGGTGAAACGGGATGAGGTTGGCCCGGCTTTTCATGAGAAATCGGCGAAAAACCAGAAAGTTAACGTCCGCCGTGATTATGCCGCCGAGAAAATGCTGAAGTACGGACGGCCCATCAAACGCAGCGGCAAAAAATAACGTCCCCCTTAATCCTATGCAATTTTCTGACCTCGGCTTGTCGAAGCCACTGCTGACCATCATTACGGAACAGGCGTATGCAACGCCCTACCCGATTCAGCAGGAGGCTATCCCGGCTATTCTGGTTGGAAAAGACGTACTGGGCATTGCCCGGACGGGCTCTGGTAAAACAGCCAGCTATGTACTTCCTATTCTCGAACGGCTACAACGTCAGCGGGCGTTGGTGCGCAGTTCGGTGAGTCACCGGGTGCTGGTGCTGGTGCCAACCCGTGAACTGGCCGCGCAGGTAGCCACTGTATTTCAGACATTTGGCGCTGACCTGCCGCGCCGCATCAAGACGGTGGCAGTGTTTGGCGGCGTATCGGCCAATCCGCAAATGATCGCCGTTCGCGGGGCCGACGTGCTGGTGGCCACCCCCGGTCGCCTGCTCGACCTGGTCGCGCAGAACGCCGTTAAGCTGTCGGGTATAGAGACGCTGGTGCTTGATGAAGCCGACAAAATTCTGGAACTGGGCTTTGCCGACGAAATGAAACAGGTATTCGACCTGCTTCCCGGCCACAGACAAACGGTGCTTTTCTCGGCCACCCTCGGCGACGCCATCCAGGACATTGGCGCGTCGGTACTGCGCAAACCCATTACGATCGAGATCGAGGAAGCGGAGAAATCCATTGATCAGATTCAACAAACGGCGTACCGCGTCACGCCCGAGCGGAAAAGTGCGCTGCTTCGCTACCTCATTAAATCCGGCAAGCTGAAGCAGGTACTGATCTTTGTTTCAACCACCCGAACAGCCGATAATCTGGTGGCCAAGCTGGCTAAAAACGGCATTCAGGCGGTGGCCATGCACGGGCATAAAACACAGGGCGCACGAACGGAAGCACTGGCGAAATTCAAATCGGGCCAGATACCCGTGCTGGTTGCCACTGATCTACTGGCGCGCGGAATTGACATTCAGTTTCTGCCGCACGTGATCAACTTCGAGCTTCCCCGCTCACCCAAAGATTATATTCACCGCATTGGTCGCACAGGCCGGGCCGATGCCTCTGGCGAAGCCATTTCGCTGATCACGCCCGAGGATGAACACCATTTCGGAGTTATCCAGAAGAAGATGGGCAAGCGTGTCGGGATGATCGAATCCGCTGCATTGCAACTGACGGGATACTAGCCGTTCTGGCCAGTACAGACTCGATAAAATAGGTCAACACCAAACAAACAGGCGATCTGAGGGCTTCTGAATAGACAAACCTACTGGTATGCTTCCGCAGCTTTCGCTGAAAGCCGGATCGCTGCCAACAAACGTCTATGAAAACGCTGGTCCATGTAGTACTCCTGCTCTTGATAAGCTGGCTCTCAGTGGCCCAAACCAAGCCGGTATCAACTACGCCTTCGGCGGTGGCCTCGGTCATTGAAGGAGTTACCGGCAAGCAGTTTATCCCCGATACCGTTTACGCCGCCCTCACCGACGAAGACGAAGCCCTGCTGGCCAAACAGTCGGCCGCGAATTGGGATTTACCGCGCGAAAACGGGAAATACGTCATGTATTCAAACCTGATCGTCGGCACCCGGTCGTATCAACTGCTCATCACGAAGCTGCCGAAAGACGAACTGGCCACGGCCCAACTGATCCGGTACGAAACGCCAACTTCGAAGCCCGCCCCCATCGCCCGTGGTAAGCTGAAGCCCAAATTGGCTGAAAAACCTAAATGAGTGAATGTCGGATTTGGGATGTTGCATAAACAGCGCAACTGGTATGCTGCAGGATATCACATCAGCGCAATACAGGTGCAGTCAGCGCCGGGCACCGTTATTCACTCATCAAGCTTCCACCATTCCAAACAACGTACCCAGCATTCGTGAAAACTCGTTCTGGAATGGCGCTTCAATCATGACGTGTTCGCCGGTATCGGGCCGCGTGAACTGGATCTGTCGGGCGTGGAGCAGCATCGTGTTCATATTGAATTGCTCCAGAAAAAGCTTGTTCTGCTTGTTACAGCCGTGTGGCCGATCGCCGATGATCGGGTGAAAAATATGCGCCATGTGCTTCCGAAGCTGGTGCATCCGGCCCGTCGCGGGCGTTAGTTCGACCAGCGAATAGCGCGACGTTTCATGCTTGCCGAATGGCACGGGTACCTCGGCACGTTCAAGCGTTTTTAAGGCAGTGAAGGCATCCTGCAACGTACCTGGCTTACCGTTGCCATCGTCGCGCCGGAGCGGATAGTCGATGTCTAACTGGTCGGGGGTGTAGCCGCGCACGATGGCCAGGTACGTCTTGTGTACTTGCCCTTCCGCAAATTGCTGTTGCATGGCTGAATTCAGGGCCTCCGTGAGGGCAAAAAGCAATACGCCGCCCGTTTTCCGATCGAGCCGATGGACGGGATACACCCGCTGTCCCAGTTGATCGCGCAGCAACTGAACGGCAAACTCACTGGCATCGGCCGCTATAAATGATCGGTGCACCAGCAGGCCGTGCGGCTTATTGATTGCCACCAGCCCATCGGCCTGATACAGAATAGGTAACGCAGCCATTCAGTTGGGGAAACCGGGGTCAGTCTTTACTTCTTCGATCTGTTTCCGGTGCCGTTCGCCATGCGACGCCAGGAGCAACACGGCCTGAAACGCATCTAACGTACCCAGAAACGGATGGTCGAAATAGTGGGTTCTGAAGTCTTCCGTTGCCGCCCGAACATAGGCGATCTCGGCGGCGCGCTGCTCCTCAAAAATGGCCAATGCCGATTCAACATCGCCGTAGCGCCCGGTCGGTACAAACGCCAGCGGAGCCGGTGTTGCAGTTCCCCGGCTCCGAACTGCTTTGATGACAAACACATCAGACAGTTTCACATCGGTCCGTTTCGAGTCATCTGCCGGCACAGCCATCCCTTTCTGAAGCGACATGAAGATGCCCCGATCAACCAGCGCAATATGTTCAGTGCATTCAGCAATTGACCATCGGTCCGGGGCTGGTTTGTACTGCTGCTGTGCCGTTGATAAACCAGCCAGTGTTTGCCTGAGGCTGTCGCGTGTGGCTATGAGCAGTTCAATGGCGTAGGTACGTTCCGCGTCGGTAATGGGGCCGGAAACGGTCGACGGGTGTTTTTCTTCCATAGGAACGAATGTACAGGAATCGGCAGCACCGGCAAAATCAAAACTACCGACTGCCCAACCGTGTTACCTGTATCAGGTCTTTTACCATCCCCCCCCCCTCCCATGCCCCGTCACGCCTTACGGCCACTCTGCCTGTTTCTTTTTCTGTCAACCCTCCTGTCCATCAACAGCTCCGGCATTTCGATCACCAGTGAACGAATCAGGAATATTCCCTACAAGGTCCAGACAGCACCCGGTTTCAGCGCCGAGAAAAACGTGCTGGATGTGTATCGGCCCAACAGAAAAGCAGACAAACCCTTTCCGGTCGTTGTGTTCATTCACGGCGGCAACTGGAACAGCGGCAGCAAAAACATCTACTGGTTCATTGGTCGCCGGTTGGCTAAACAGGGCGTTGTGGCCGTCATAATCAGCTACCGGCTGTCGCCAGCCGTACAGGTACCCGCCATGGCCGACGATTGTGCGCAGGCCGTTGCCTGGACCAGCCAGCACATTGCCGAATACGGCGGCGACCCCAACCGAATCTACGTAATGGGCCATTCGGCCGGTGGCGGACTGGCCGCCTTGCTGGCCACCAACGATGCCCTGTTCGCGAACGTTGGCCTCATGAAAAACCCGGTTAAAGGTGCCATCCTGGATGATCCCGCAGGAATCAATATGTATGATTACCTGAAGAAGATGGAATTTCCCGGCGATAAACAATACCTGACCTCGTTCGGAACAGCACCCGATGGCTGGCGGGCAATGTCGCCGCTGTTCCAGGTGAAAGCAGACACGCCACCGATGCTTCTGTACACAGGTGAGAAGACCTACCCAAGCATTATATCCGGAACGAAAGCCCTGCACGACAAACTGCAGTCGCTGGGGATCAACAGCCGCTACACGGTCATTCCGGGCAAGGAACACGTGCCCATGGTGAAGCAGCTCTTCTGGAAACGGAACATCATCTACCGGGAGGCAATCGCTTTTATGGCTTCTGGCCCGTTACTTGGCCTTACCGGCGCCCAAACTGCACGCTGTAGCCCAGGTATGGGTATGCGTTGAATTTGGTTTGCCACGAGTAATAGCCGTAGTAACTGCTGTAGATGTAGCGATTGACGGCCGATAGCACCCCAATATCGAAGGCATGATGCCGACGGTGAATACGAAGGGCGGCAGCTAAACGGGCAAACGGCGACGAAAAAGACGTAACCAGTTTGATCGAATTATCGCTCACAAATGACAGCGAAGGACTCAGGTATTGCCGGACCCCGATCGTCAGGGCGCCTTCGTTGAGTAGCGCCGCATTCTGGTCGCCCAGCTTAAACGTATAACCGAGCGTCACGTTACTGATCTGGTCACCGATCGATAGTTGTGCCTGGCCCAAAAACGATGTTCTCATTGTGGGTGCGTACTCCGGATATTGCAGATGCGTCCGCAGCTCCGCCCCAACCCGAACTTTCCGCCCAATGGGTATACCGATCCGCGTGTAGATCTGCGTACCAAAATCTGAATTGGTGTAGATGGCATCATTTATAAGAACCGATGAGGCATACAAACTGGTAATCAGCGGATTGTATACTATCCCCAGGCTCCAGCCATTGGTAATACCAAGCTCCAGTTCATTCCGGATCAGGTTTGTATTCCGGTAATAGACTTGCCCGGACCGAGGCGTATAGGCCGTATGGCTGTTGAGCAAATACGGCGACCCGGCCGGTACGTTACCGTCAGGGCCGGACAATGTACCGGTCGGTAACGTACCGGCCTCGGTATCCGTGCTGAGCACATCGCCCGGGTCAATGTAGCTCAGCGTTCCGTTCTGCTGGCGCACCACGATGGCCAACGGTGTTCGCTTGATAACCCGGCCCGTAACAGTGGCCCCGTCTCTGAGGCTAAACGAGCTGATCGTTTCACCGGGCTGATCAGGGCGCTGTGGCATGATGTCGCTCCGCCGAACAATCTGATAGGTTTCCAGGTACGTCAGGTCGCCGTTTCGTTTGCGAACAACCACCATACTGCTGTCCTGTTTTATTACGCGCCCCGACACGATTGTACTGTCGATCAGCACGAAATGGAGAACCGGTGTTTGTTTGCCAGATTGACCAGGCTGAGCCAGCAGAGTTTGCAGACTACCCAGCAGAAGAAGAGTCAGTAAAGTTTTCACACGTCAGCGAGTTCAGGAATTATGACAGCAAGTTAGTAATTCAATCGGGCCAGTCTAGTGATACAAGCCCATTTTTAACTATCCTTTCCTGGACTCAAAACTCAGCTATTCCGTTGGAAAACGAGGGTAAAATCGTTCACCTGATGGCCTGCTGTATCACGCTGTCTGTCTTTGCGAGCCGGGTTGCTTTCGCACTGTGGCGCATGCTTCGTGAGACAGGCCTGCCTCGCAAAGCCAAACAGCATGATACAGCTCAGCTTATTCCGCTACTAGTCGGAGCACACGGCCCGGGCCCTCTACAGAGACATAAATGCTGCCATCGGGGGCCTGCTTCACATTACGAATGCGGTTTCCTTCCAGTAACTTCGACTCCCGAACAACCTGATTGCCAGACAACTCCAGCCGACTCAGGTACGTTAAGGCAAGCCCACCCACCAGCAAATTACCTTTCCAGCTTTTGAACGAATCGCTGGTGATGAAGGCCAGCCCACAAGGGCCAATGGAGGGCGTCCAGGTGTAGATCGGGTTTTCAATGCCGGTCATTGTCGGACTGGCCGATATGGTTGTTCCGTCATAATTGATTCCGTAGGATACAAGCGGCCAGCCATAGTTTTTACCTTTTTGGATGATGTTTACCTCATCGCCCCCTTTGGCGCTGTGCTCACTTTCCCACAGATCACCCGTTGTTGGATTCAGGATCAGCCCCTGCGGATTCCGGTGACCATAGGAGAACACCGTCGTTGGGGCGGTGTTGCCAGGCAACACCGGGTTATCGGCAGGAACGGCACCCGCATCGGTCATTCGGTGCACTTTCCCCCATTCCGTCTGTACATTCTGCGCGTTCTTGTTTGGCGACGAAGCCCCACCGTAGGTCGATGGGCCACCTTCACCAATGCTCAGATACAGGAATCCATTCCGGTCAAATTCGATCCGGCTGCCGTAGTGTCCTTTCCATTGGTTTGTGGCCGACGCCCGGAAGATCGTTTGCAGGTCGGTCAGTGCAGTGCCCGTTATCTTGAACCGGATCAGATTGAGTTGGGTGTTCGTTGTACCGGTTGCCGACGCGGCGTAGGAGGCGTAGATCCATCCGGTAGCGGCATAATTAGGGTGTACACGAATGTCCAGCAAGCCGCCCTGCCCCTGGGTGCTGATGTCTGCGGGCAAGCCAGTTAGCTGCGTCACGGTTTCGCCCGAGCGACGGTATAGCCGACCGCGTTTTTCACCAAAAATCAGATCGCCGTTGGGCAGAAAATCCATACCCCAGATGATTTCGTAGCCGGTCAGCACAGTCTGGGTACGTATCGTCGGTGTTTGCGTCGAGAGGGTATCGCCCCCGGCATCAACCAGGTCGGTTTGCTTACAGGAAGTCAGATTCAGGATAGCAACGGCGCATACGGCCGCCAGAATTGATGCGTAGTTCATACGTCGAGTTGTTTGTTCTTGTTAACAGAACGAGGCTCCCCGTCACATTGTTGGCAGGCCGGTGACCGGATTATCCCTGTCTTGCCGTTCCAGTTCAGCGCAACAGGGATCACTGTTGCCTAAAATCTGCCGATTTTCCGAAACCTATGCAGGCCCGGCTGACTTATAGGTCTATGGCAGATCATATCAGAACAGCCCTCGTAACGGGGGGATCAAAAGGCATTGGCTACGGTGTGGCCGAAGCCCTTATTAAATCAGGCGTGAAAGTGGCTATTACCAGCCGCTCACAGGAGGCCGCCGATAAGGCCGCTCAACAACTCAATGAAATCAGGGAAGGTTATGCCATCGGTATGGCTGCCGACGTACGCAATCTGGCCTCGCAGCAGGCGGTAGTTGATGCCGTTGTCCAGCAGTGGGAACGGCTCGATTACGTCATTGCGAACGCGGGTGTGGGTCATTTTGCCCCGATTCAGGAACTGACGCCTGAACAATGGCAGGAAACCATCGACATTAACCTGACAGGCGTATTCAACTCCGTGAAAGCGAGCCTTGCCGAGTTGAAGAAGACAGAGGGCTATTTTATCAGCATTGCCAGTCTGGCTGGCACCAATTTCTTCGAGAAAGGGTCGGCCTATAATGCTAGCAAATTTGGCCTGGTCGGTTTCTCACAGGCCATCATGCTCGACCTGCGCAGCGAAGGCATCAAGGTCAGCACAATCATGCCCGGCTCGGTCGCTACCGAATTCGCCGACCACACCCCGTCTGAGGCCGACGCCTGGAAAATTCAGCCTGAAGACATCGGTAAACTAGTGATCGACCTTCTCAGCATGCACCCCCGCACACTCCCCAGCAAAATCGAGGTACGGCCCACCATTCCGGGCGGGAAGAAGTAGGTATCGAGTGTCGGGGGCTCCGCCAGCCTGCCTTGCCGGTGACTGGCGAAGCCCCCTACATGCTTACCTGATCGCCACCACCTGATAGGCTTCTTCTCCTTTCATGGTACGGAGAGGAACAATATCACCAATGCGTTTGCCCTGCATGGCTTTGGCAATGGGGGCGGTAAAGGCAATCAGTCCGTTGGCCGCATCGGCTTCGTCAACGCCAACGATGGTCAGCTGACGGTCGGGGCCGACTTTTGGGCGCAGGGTTACCGCCGCCCCAAATCGGATTTCGTGCGGTGGCTGAGCACCCGGATTCACAACCTGCGCGCTCCGAATACGTTGATGCAACGCACCTACCTTCCCGTTGATGAGGGCGAGTTGCCGGGTACGTTCAGTCTCGTCTGCTTCCGTGCGCTGCACCTGTGCGTGTTCGGCATCCAGTTCGGCCAGTTCAGCCCGTAACAGGGTCAATCCACGGGGTGTAACGTAGTTGGCGACACCCGGCGGCAGCGGTGCCCGCGCCGGAATCACGACCGGGTCATCTGCCGATTCGTTTTTAAGAAATGCACGACTCATCGTATCGGGTTTAGTGTCCTGTG
The DNA here is from genome assembly GCF_017353175.1 of Fibrella forsythiae. Taxonomy (GTDB): domain Bacteria; phylum Bacteroidota; class Bacteroidia; order Cytophagales; family Spirosomataceae; genus Fibrella; species Fibrella forsythiae. Next base: position 879,986 of record NZ_JAFMYW010000001.1, read on the forward strand.
TTGCTGCCGGATGCTTGCTTCAGCTTTAGCTTCTTCTGCTAAACTCACAATGCGGCCCATCTGCTTTTAACCATGAGGGAACGCGCTTCAGGCAGTTGCCCGCAGGCTGGAAACAAGACAAAGGAGCCTATCGTGTTGAGCCTACAGGCGCTGTTCAGATGAACCGCAGCCAGTAAAGCGCCACACGATAGGCTCCCTTGTTTAAAAACGAACGCGTCGTTCCGGTTTATTTCCGGCCTCCGAAGAAACGAAGCAGATACAGGAACAGATTGACAAAATCCAGATAAAGGCGCAGGGCACCCATAATGGCTCCTTTGCGGTCCGACTCGGCATCGGTATTGCCAACGGCGTTTGATTCCTTGATCTTTTGCGTATCGTAGGCAGTTAACCCCGTGAAGATCAGCACACCCAGGAAGCTGGTAATCCAGCTTACCACATCATTCTGCAGGAACAGGTTCACCACCGACGCGATGATCAGGCCAATCAAGCCCATCATCAGCAGACTTCCCATACGGGTCAGGTCTGTTTTGGTGAAATACCCGTAGACGCTCATCGCCCCAAACGTAAGGGCTGTGATAAAAAAGGTCGACGCAATGGACGTACCTGTATAGATCAGGAAAATACACGCCATGGTCAGGCCGTTGAGCGCTGAATAAACAATGAACAGGGCCGTAGCCTGTAACGCCGTCAGCCGGTTGATCATCGTAGACAGCCCCATCACCATCAGCAGTTCGCCAATGAGCAGGCCGTAGAAAATGATCCGGTTGCCGAAGATCAGTTCCAGCATCGTTTCCGACGACGCCGTAAAAATAGACACCACAGCGGTGATCAGCAGGGCGACACTCATCCAGCCGTAGACCTGCGTCATGAAGGCTGCCTGTTCCCGTTCAACATCTTCGGGCGTAATGTATCTCGATTGTACTCTAGGCTGATTCTGATTGGTCATGTGGGATTTGGTTAGCGTTACCTCTACAACATAATTTCCGACGAAATTGACGGAATTAACAGACTTTTCTTTTATAAAAACGAAAAATGCAGCGAATTATGGACGAAGCAGGAGAAAATTACGTCGCGCTGCAAGTTGATTTGCGCCGGCCATGTCATCTCGTCTGAAACGCACGTTCACCAGCCGGCATGCTGGCAAAAAAGGCAGGTGCCAGTTGATCTGTGATGAAACGGTTGCTCTTCTTCCGGCTTACCGCGCCACCAGCATCCGTGTTGAAAACCGCTGATCGCCAGCCTGAAGAGCAACCACATACGTACCGGCAGCCAGTGACTGAACATCCATCGCCAACGCCCGGTCTGACAACCGGTTGATGGGCACGCCCATGACCCGGCCAGACGGGTCGACCACCTGCAGGTTACTGACCCCGGCCAGCAGGACATCGCCTTCCAGGGTAACCCGGTCAGACGCCGGGTTCGGATAGAGCCGCAACGCAGATGCCAGGGGTTCCGTAGCCGTAATGAGTTGCTGGAAAATGGGGACGATATCGAAACTCTTCTGCAATACCGACGTCACCTCCGGTTTACCCGCGCCCAGCCAGTCGGTCAGCAGCGCGGCGTAGACCTGCCGGAAGTCGGTCTGCATTTTGATGTTGTTGTTATCGAGATCCGAGAGGTTGGGGTTCTTACCGATCACTGTGGTCTTCACACCTTTCCCGAAAACAAACAAGGGGGCCGCCACGCCATGATCGGTGCCATAGCTGGCATTGGAAATGGCCCGGCGACCAAATTCCGAAAAGGTCATACCCGCCACCCGGTCTTCGGTACCCTGCACGCGCAGGTCATCCTGAAATACCTTGATAGCGTCGGAGAGCGTCTTCAACAGTGTTGCGTGTGCCCCCGTCGTGGTATCGGTGGTCGAGGTCTGGCTGGCGTGGGTATCGAATCCGCCAATGGTCACGTAATACACCCGCGTTTGCAGGCCACCGTGAATCAGCCGCGACACGATCTTGAGCTGATCGGCCAGGCCGTTGCCGGTTGGGTACGTGACCAGATTTTTGCCTTTCGCCGCCGCCGCCTTGATCTGCGACGCGTAGGCTACCGACGACAGTTGCTGCTGCCGGATGTACGTAATATGCTGACCGGCCGGCGTATTGGGCGGCGGCGCCAGATCGATGGCCGGTTTATCGCCTACCAGTTGGGCAAACGTGTCGGGGTTCGGAATAGCCACAGCCATTGGCCCGCCCGGACCGGCAAAAGCGGTTGAGGTGATGTAGCCGATCTGAATGGCCAGCGGGTCAGGTACGTCTTTGGTTGGGTACCCCGTAGGATAGCCGGGCCATTCGGCGTCCAGATAACGACCCGCCCAGCCGGTAGTCAGCACCTGACTGGAATCGGCACCGGTAAACCAGATATCGCTGGCGCGGAAGTGCGAGAAGTTGGGCGTCGGGTACGACACGCTGTGTACGATCGATACCTTCCCCTCGTTATACAGGCTTTGCAGACCCGTCATCGACGGATGCAGCCCCGTCTGCAGGTTCCCTGTCAGTTTCAGCACCTTGGCTTCGGGCAGGGCAATGTTGGTTCGCAGGGCCGTGTACTTGCTCATCTGATCGAGCGGCACCACCATGTTCAGCCCGTCGTTCCCGCCGTTCAGCTGAATCATCACCAGCACCCGGTCGGTCGCCGTAGCCAGTTGAAGCAGCGTTTGCATGAACGCCGAATTGGGAGATCCAAACGCTTTTGCCCCAAACCCATCAATAAAAACGGGCAGCAGCAACGAAGCAGACGCATGTTGAAGAAAATGTCGACGATCCATAGGGGAAGATTGGGGATTTCGGATTGTGGATTTCGGATTTGCTTCGCTTGGTTTCATGACTGGTGATAAGCAGCGCAAATCCCCAATCTGAGATCCCCAATCCGAAATCCGGTTAGCAAACCTGATACTCAGCCAGGCGGAACATGTATTGCAGGGTGGTATTCAGTTTTGTGTTGACGGCCATCTGCTTGTTTTTGTTGGTGGGGTCGCTCATATAGGTCTGCCATTCCAGGTTCCATTCATAGCGCGGTAAGCCCGAGATCAGTACGTTATCGATCAGGAAATCGCGTTGCGATTGGGTCATATCTACGGCAAAAAACAGGGCCGACCACTCATCGATCAGCTTTACCGGGTCTGATGGGTCCGACGTCAGCTTTGCCAGCGCAATCAGGTCGAGCACCAGCTTATCGACACCGTATTTAACCGTTCCGGCCGTCAGTTGATCGGTAAAGTAACCGCGTAACGCCAGCGTCGTGCTGTTGATCCAGAGATCATAGAAACCGGTGTCGTAATACGGTCGCCAGCCAAACACCGTCGGCTGGTCCATGATGTTCTGTTGCTGTTCAACGTTTCTTGCCTGAACAAAAGCCATCAGTTGCGCAAAGCCGCTCTGGTTCGTCACGGCATCGGGCGCTTTAATGCCGAAGTAGCGCAACGTACCCACGTTCAGTTCCAACGGCGATTTTACAATGGCGCCGCGCAACGCATCGTCGAAAAAGTGTTGACTCGTCAACATCGTGGTCACGACCGGTTTTATCTCGAAACCGCCCTGCCTGAATTGCAACGCCAGAGGCTCAATGAAATTCTGCTCGATATCAGCCGTGATTGTTGAGTTAATGAACCAGCGATACAGCTTCCTGACAATGAACCGCGACGCCTCGGGCTGAGCCAGGATCATATCGACCAGCTCGCCCAGCTCCGTATCACCCGCCGTAGTACCGGTTCGGCCTTTGATGACCTTATTCTGGTACGCTGCCGAAAACACCTTGTCGGTGCCGTCGTGCTGGGCCGACCGGAAGGTCGTTGAAATATCTACGCTGGTCGTGCTGCGGTAGCCCACATCCGTCCAGCCGGTAAGTACGCGGGCGGCGGCTTTCACGTCGTCTTCGGTGTAGTTGCCTACCCCGATCGTAAACAGCTCCTGCAGCTCGCGGGCGTAATTCTCATTGGGTTTGCCGACCACGTTCTGGTTCCCGTTCAGGTAGCGCAGCATGGCCGGGTCTTTGGTCATGTCGATCACAAACGCCCGGAAATTCCCGACCGCATGCGACCGCAGCACCGTGTTTTGCCGGTACATGTAGCGGGCATCGGCAACCACCCCGAACGTGGATACAAAGTGGTTTTGCCAGAACACGACCATTTTTTCCCGGAGCGACGGGCCTTCGTTCACCATCAGGCCCAGCCACCAGTACTTGGTTGCATTCTGCCAGGCCGTTGCCTGCACCGTATCAAACGCCAGCGTGTTGAAGGGCTTCAGCGTCGCGGGGTCGACCGGCGGAGTTGGCGTTGCGGGTGTCGTCAGTAGCGTCGTTACGGCGGCTTGCGGCGTCAGCCCGGTAAACTGCCTGATCTGGGCGGGCGACGGGCCAAAGGTAGCCCGCCTCAACAAGTGCGCCGCCTGTTGACCGGTTAAGGGTTTACGGTAGGGGTCGGTTAGGGCCATATACTTCGGAAACGTAGAATTACCCAAATATTGCCAACAAAAGCCTGATCGTCAGTATTAATTTTTTTTAATCAGGCACACAATTGCAGGTAGTTATCAGGTACGCGGGAATCGTTTACCTATGTGTAGCTGACGGGACGTAAACTACCCATGTTGTGGGTCGATGGGCCGCTCCAGTTTTTATACGAAAACCCTGCTGAACCAAAAAACAGGTTTCCCCGTACGTACCCGCATCCATCAATCAACACACATTCCCCCGTCTCCCAGCCCCAGGTCTTACTCCTCCCGCTTCCTAATACATTTCCCCGAAATCCTCAATTCCTCCGTACCTTTGTACTAAATGTTTACGAAAAGCCTTTGGCAACGCTTATTTTCTTCCAGTAACGCCCTCCCGCCCGACCTGACTGTCCCCTGGCAGGTCGACATGCACTCGCACCTGCTTCCCGGCCTCGACGACGGCGTCACCAGCCTCGACGAAACCCTTACCTGCCTGCGGCAACTGGCCGACTGGGGCATCCGCAAAGTCATCACCACGCCTCACGTCAGCCGCGACTGGTATCCGACCAGTTCAGCCGCCATCCAGCAGGGCCTCGCCGATGTGCGGGCGCTCATCGCCGAACATCAGTTACCCATCACCATCGATGCCGCGGCGGAATACCTACTGGACGACTTCTTTCTTGACCTGCTGAACAAGGGCGATCTGCTCTCGTTTGGTGACAAGCGCTACCTGCTCGTGGAGACGGGCTGGTCGGCACCGCCCTTCCAACTGGCCGATATCCTGTTCCGGATTCAGACCCGTGGATACGTACCTGTGCTGGCGCATCCCGAACGGTATAAATACTACCATACCGACCGCGACGCACTGGCCAACCTGCGGGAAACCGGTTGTCTGTTTCAACTCAACTGGATGTCGCTGAGCGGCCGTTACGGCTCACAGGTAGAGAAACAGGCACGCTTCCTCCTGCAGCAGCAATGGGTCGACTTCATCGGCAGTGACCTCCACCGCCCCGGCGACCTGAAAGCCATGGCCCGTCTACTCAACGCCAAAGACCTGGCCATGCTGGAGCAGCAACCCCTACTGAATACGATGTCTTTAGGATAATGGCTTAGCTATAATCAACGTACCTGTACCTACGGACATTTGGTCCATCCAGGTACGTTGACGTGCAGCGAATAGACCTGCTATTTAAGCGAGACGTTATCTAACCCGCCCCGATCGGGACCAAACCGAAATTCACCTCGTATTTTCAGGCTAGTCAGGTGGCCCAAAACTTGTTGGATATCTGCCTTTGTTGCGGCCTTTTTCTCATTTTTCCAGCCACTCAACTCGTCGAGTTTCACCGAGTAGGCTGTCCATGTCGTAGAAGGATTACAAGAAGTGTTGTATGTTAACGTAATAACGCCATCAGACATCACTACATCGTCTGAGGTAGTTGCTTGTGCATCTACAGCATCCTGTTCAAGCTCAAAACTCAGGGTTTTTCCATACCCCTTCTTCGATGCGTGAAGTAAGCTGTCTGAGGCCATGAAAAACCAAGCATCAGTTGATTTATCAATTCCATAAAGGTACCCTCCCGGATTCCCTCCCGTTTTACTGTATCCACCCTTGGCTGCGGCGTTCACAGTCCATCCCTGACTGTCTGTTTCAAAGTTTTCAAGGAAAGGCAGTGAAGCCTGAGGACGAATAAAAGTTGAAAAATCCTGGCAACTCATACTAAGAAGAGGCAGTAAGCTATAGACCAGAGCAATTCGTTTACTTGATTTTTTGGGTAGTTGTTTAAACATGTACACTCGGTGATGAAGTTTGTTACGGTAGCAAAGTTGTCATATGACAATTTCATCACAAAGTTAGTTGGGAGTTGTGTAACAGCACCTATAGCGTTGATAATCAACCTTAATATTTATTTAAAATCACATAATACACAGGCGTAGCTACTTTATGTTGGTGATTAATTGGTAATACATGCCCTTTGGCCAGACATCTATGATAATCAGCTTTCATAAGACACACTGAATTTTATGGCTAGTGACGTGCGCTTAGTTGGGGGCTTTTAACAAAAAAATCGAAATGCCTCAGGTACGTTACGTAATGTACCTGAGGCATTTCGATCACTTGATAATCAAGAAAGCTCTGGAATAACTGAGTGCTCTATGTTTACACTACTTCCGAGGGCTCCACTTCGCGCGGCTTTTTCACGCTGGACAGCGGATAGCCACTGTCAGCAAATTGTCGTAAACGCCCCATAAACCGGCTCAAGGTCACCTGCTTGTCCAGGTTATTCTCCGCATACTGTCGGGCATTTCTCCGGTAAACAGTCAGATCACTTGACAAAGCGGCACGAATCCCTTCGACCAACGCCTCGACTGACTCCGGCTCAATCAGTAACCCCATCTTGTACCGGTCAATCACTGTGTGTAAGGTAGTTTCCGGTAAAGCCGAAACAAGCGCACAACCGCCCGCCGCCAGAATACCGGTCAACTTGGACGGGAGCACCAGATCAGACGCTGATTTCTTCTGGAGCACCAAGTGAACATCCGCTGTAGCCAGCAGGGCAGCCAGCTTTTTGTAAGGTTGTAATGGATGAAATCTGACGTTGGTCAAACCATAGTGTGCAACGAGCGCTTCAAGCTTGTCTTTTCCCCCACCCGACCCGACAATTAGAAATTTCACCTCAGGTTGAGTCACAAACGCCCGGGCCGCCTCGATGATCAGATCTAATCCCTGCTTTTCGCCTAAACTACCCGAGTAGAGCATCACCTTGTCTGACCCTGACAGACCTAACTCGGTCCGTAACGATTGAGACCTCGGTAGTGGTTTGATCTGCTCGCCATCAACCCAGTTTGGGAATAAAACACAGTCGCCCTGCACTACCTTTTTATGAGTCACCTTCAGCACCATGCCTTCACTGATTGTAGAGACAACTGTACAGTTTTTCAGAATGAACGCCTCTACCCGGAACATAATGTCCAGAAACCGTTTGTTTTTGATCATTCCCAGATCTTTAGCCATATCAATTTGCAGATCCTGAATGTGGCACCACAGCGGAACACGGCGCAGTTTGCTATAGAAAACCGGTATCAATCCGAGGTGGAAGGGAGGCGACAGGCAAATAACCACATCATACCGTTTCCCGAAGAAAACAGGAATCCAGAAAAACAGGCTACTCAGCATAAACGAAAACTCGTGCAGAATGCGCTTCGCTGACGTCACGGTTTTGGGTACGTAAAACGGGCATCGATGGACGTTAGCGCCATCGATTTGTTCAGTGAACCACCACTTCCCCACATGGGAATCGTGTACCGACCATTCGGGATAATACGGCATTGTAGTAATTACATCGACCTGCTGCCCATCCTGAGCCAGCCAGCTACCCATTTCACCTGTGTACTTACCAATACCAGTCAGTTCGGGAGAATAGTTGATGCCGTAGATCAATATTTTCATACATCATTACTTAAATAAATGACACCTAGTCCATACCAAACGAATTAAGGCAATTAGGCCTAATCCAGTACATGCGCCAATAATCCCCCAAGAAATATCTCCCCAATCAAAGTGTCTAAAGGGCAACATAAGTTGTCCTATTTCCGCAATACTTACGACAGCGATTAGTACCAGCAACATCGCCAGCCAACTAGCCCAGGTACGCTTACCCAATAGCAACCATAGCCCACAGCAGATGCCAAGTAAGCCAAGGGGGATCGCTGTTCTAATATTCATATTTGCCGTGTTGTCCGTCCATTGAGTGATCCAACGAGGCAAAAAACCATAAACGCCTAAATTGGGCGTAGGCAGCCAACTTAGAAAGCAGATAATTATGATCCCAACGCCTAGTATAAATAGAATCGGGACGTGTCGCATAATACCAGTTAGAAGAAGTTCTTAGTTGAAGAAGAGTATTTCGGCTTAACAGAAGATAGCTCTTTTGTTTTTAAAACAATAAAATACTCATATATAGCTTGGAGAAGTGCATAGGTCATACCAGCATGACCATCTAGAAAACCCCGGCGCCAAATGGCTAGATAAAACCATTTAATTAAAGGACGACCAGGCATCTTATAGAAAATTCCTTTCTGATGATAACGACGTTCGCTAAAATCCTTACTAAATAATGCTTTCTGTAATGAAAAAGAGGTGCCTATATTGATATCCTGCATACGCATAGAAGCTTCTAAATCAGCATAGCCTAAATGACGCTGCCACCAGTACCGGAAGCCTTTACTAAACGGATAATGATCCAAAAAACCATCCAATCGCAAAACATCTCCATTCGGTATAGAGATCGGATTTACAAGCCGCTCATATCGCATTTTTGAAGGACGAAACAAACGCATATAGTACGGAGACATTTGTGCGTGTTTCAACCAAGTCCCATTCCAGGCAAAATCTCTACGCTGTATTTCGAAAGCAGCAATATTGTCGCTCATTAATCGAGTTCTGAGTAATGCATCCTTTAACTCAGGTGAAACTCGCTCATCAGCGTCTATATATAGAACCCATTCATACTTGAACGGTATATTAGAAAGACCCCAATTTTGATGGGAAGACCAATTATCAAACTTGCGCTGTGTAACTAATGCACCAGTGCTATCTGCAATTTCCAAAGTTCTGTCATCACTGAATGAGTCAAAAACGTGAATATCATCACACCAAGACACAGATTCTAAACAAGCAGGGAGATCTTGTTCCTCATTTTTGGTAAGTACGAGTACTGAAATCATAATTTCAAAACGTTTTTCAATATTTCAGTCAATTATATCAATATTAAGAATCTTTCTTTCCTTAAGTGGTTTACAAGGATGACCAGCACAGACTGACCAATCAGGAATATCTCTTGTCACCAAAGACCTAGCGCCAATCACAGCCCCATCACCTATTTTTACACCAGGCATTATCCATGTACCAGCAGCGATCCAACATTCACTCCCAATGACAATGTTATCCCATATCAAAGGCATATACGGATGGCTATAGTTATGACTTCCGGTACATAAATAACTATACTGTGAAATAACAGTCATTGAACCAATAGAAACGACTCCGTAATTATAAATTTCAGTTTGGCGGCCAATTGCGACAAAGTCATCAAGTATCAAATTCCATGGAATCCATATTTTCACACCTGGCTCAATTAAACAATCTTTACCAATCTTAGAGCCAAATAATCTCAACAATTTTATTCTTAATGAACTCGCTGGTCTAGGAAGTGGAGAGACTAAATACCAAACTATGTTCCAAATAAATCTAGAGTACTTCTCCTTCTTTGAAAATGGTGAAACACTTTTTTTTAAATCAATTTTCATATAATATTAAATATTTTAATTGGTTGACAAATTGGAAAACCTCAAATATTTGTGTAACCAAGACAGTCTATCTTCCAGAAATCGGGCGCTATATATTAATATTCTGATTGATAGTATTACAGGAATAGTATAACCGAGGGAAAACTTACGAATTTTTTCAGCTTCAAATAAGCCAAGATCCCTCTGAACAACAGACGCTCCTCCAAGCCTAAAAACACAAAAAGGCCTATTAATATATAATTTAGTTGAGCAAAATTTTAAAAAGTCCACAGTAAACTTATAATCAGCACTAATTTTGTAATTTAAATCAAATAGCAAGTTATTTGATTTTACAAGACTTAAACGATAAAACATTGCCTGATGATTGGCAAACATACCATACCAAAGGTATTTAGCATTCCTAGCTTTCTTGTAAAATTCAATTTCAGAATTTTCGTAGCATACGTAAGAATCACCATATACAAAGTCAATCACCCTGTCATCTTTACTAAGTTCCTTACTTAGTAGATCCAAGACATCATTAGTAGCAAAACGATCTCCACCATTCATAAATATTATGTAATCGCCAGTTGAATGAATAATGCCTTTATTCATAGCATCATAAAGGCCTGAATCAGGCTCACTAACAAAAAATTTAATATTTTTAATATATTTATTGATTATTAAAACTGTGTCATCAGTTGAATAACCATCAATAACAAGGTATTCAAAATTAGCGTAAGACTGATTAACAACACTTTGAAGAGTTCGTTCTATGTACGATTGTTCATTATAAACTATCGTAACAATAGAGAATTTAATGTTTCTCATAGCAGAAATAAACGAAATAAAATAATGCCACAATAAAGTTTAGTCCAACAATAATTCGTGGAATCTAGCAGCTGCTGCTTGAGCAGAAAATAGAGTATTATAAATATTTTTTGCGTTAACACTCAGTTCATTTTTATCGAAATCAGATAATTTTACCCAACTACTTAACAAATTACGCACGCCTTCATATGTATCCTTATCAACTAGTCCACCTTTACCTTGTATTGAGGTATAAATATTAATTTGATCCGAGATCAATACTGGTTTTCCACAGGAAAGAGCTTCAACAACTGCGATGCCAAAGTTTTCTTGATGACTTGGTAAAATAAAAGCGCAGCAAGAATATAACCCACCCCATTTAGCATCGCCAGAGAGCATATCTAAAAACAATATGTCAGTCTCAGAAGAAGCTTTATTCTTTAACCTAATACCGTAAGGAGAATTAGCTCCGGGACCAGCAATAATTAATTTTGGTAAATTTACTCCGTCAATCTTAAGTTTAATATATGCATCAATTAAAATATCTACCCCTTTTTTTTCATTAATTCTACTCATATATAATATATATTGTTCATCTTTAAAAGTATCAATTAATGACGTGAAAGCATGCTTCATCCCTAAATGAAACAAAGGGGCTTCAGGAATTCCATATCCTACATTTAATTCTTTTTTAGGACGATACAATGGAAAAGTCTTGCGAGCTAAATCAACTTCAAGTTCGCTTGTAAACAGAAGTCCATCAGCAGCAGCAACTACATGTCGTTCAAAAATAAACCAGTAAATATAATTTCGATAAGACTTAAATCTACGGCTATTTGAATTTTGAAACCAAGGGTCTAACATACCATGTGGCATTACATATAAAGAAATATTAGACTTCTTATTCTTTTGCTTATACTGTGTAACTGCTTGATAAGTAGCAAAGCAATGATAAAGCCAAAGACCATGAATGATTACTACATCATATTTGCACAGATAAAAATCAAGCCATTTTCTAAGTTTAGAGTTATAAACCCACGGACCTGATGGTTTACCTAAAGCATGAACTATAAATGGTTGATTAAGAACATATTCAGCATCAGAGTCGTCAAAACAAATTACCTCATTTGTGTGCCCATACTTTTCTAATTCCGGGATCATGTTACGGATACCCTGAGAAGGTCCACCAAGTTTTGGATTCATGCTTGGAATTACTCGTAAAATTTTCATAACAAGGCAATAGTTTAAAAATTGCAATTTAATATAAAACAACAATTAATCATTTGATGAAAAATAATCAGTTGTACAGATAATATTATTGTATATATCTTCGATAACCTTCAAAGAAAATTCTACGTTGAAACGTTTTGCGTTAATAACACCATTTTTAATCACTACCTGACGCTCAGAATCACTTAAATTAATTACTATATTAAGAATCTTTGAACTTTCTGAAGCCCAAGTACTAAACTGATTTATAGGACTCGGTCTACGTTTTATATAAAATCCTGCACTCCCTGCAACTTCGTTCATTGGAGCAGAATCAGTGGTAACGACTGGACACCCTGAGGCCATAGCTTCAGCAATAGGCCACCCAAATCCTTCTTCCAAAGATGGAAAGAAAAATACAGTCGCGCCCCTGTATGCGTTTACGACATCAGCATCTGTAATATTGGTGAGGAAATGAATATCGTTTGAATAATTTGATTTTTTTGCGACATCGTGCAGAGTAGTATCGGGTTGCGGTCCTATAAATACCAATGGCAGTACTTTCGAACATTCATTTCTCCAGCTATTATAAACTTCTATGACTCCAGTCCTATTTTTATACCATTGATTGCCACCAACATGAAGAATAAATCCGTCAAGTAAGTTTATAGAAAGTTTTTGCGATAGAATTTTTCTTGACTCGAAAAGATTTCCTGGGTAAAAAATAGGGTTAACATTATTATAAACGACCTTAGACAATGTAGGTTCATGTTCTAAAAAAGTATGAAGATCAATTTGTGTCTTTACTGATACAGAAATAAAATTATGTCCTTGTTTATAACCTCTCCTAATGAAAGACTGATAACATTTACCAGACCAGCCTGTTAAATTTTCTGGGATGAATCCTAGAGCCGATCTTTGGGCTAAAAAATCATGACAGTGAATTACATGAGCTCTATTTTTTGCAAGGGGTACCCATGGTCCTAATGCATTATCGGCAAATACTAATAGCACGTTTTTAGGAATAAAAAACAACTGAATCCAAGTCTTGAGGTAGAATATGATATATTGATCAATGTAACCAAGCCATTTCTTTATATTTTGAGAAAAAGGCAGATTATATAAAAATCCGCGTGGGGAACAAACGGTAACAACATGTCCAGATTCAGTTAAATACTTTTCAAGCATCTTAGCATACCGTGGCATACTTTGTGATCTAGAAAAATTAGGGTGTGTAAAAAGTAATATTTTCATAAGACAATTAAAGCTTATGTTTGAATGGTAAAACCCTTTGAAAGGCTTCTTTATTACCTAAAAAAAGTGCCTTACTTAAATCATAGTGATTGAATAACTTATAAAATAAAAATGATAAAACAAGTGAAAAAATCAGCCTTGTCATATAACTTGTTATTCCAAAAGAATCAACTAAAATCATTTGAATCGGTTGATGCAAATACATTACGATAATAGAAGCGCTACCAAGACTTGATAACACGTTACTCATCAATGGAAAATTGGAAATTTTCTTAGATAGAATTATTAAAAAAACAATAATAACAAAACTAGATATAATAGTAATTACTGGAATACCATAATATGCATTTTTCATATTCATATAATTGCCAGGGACGATCAAAATCCCTATCGAAATACATAGTAAAATGAGAAAATTCGAAATTTTAATTATATCAAAGTAATTTATGTTTTTACAAAGGTATCCAATGTAGAATATTGGCATTGCTACAAACGCAATATTAATACTCCAAGGCAACCAGAAGCCTGGAAAAATAATGCCATTAATATATCCAAATACCATAGAAATACACATTATAATACTTACATTTTTTTTATCAAATGATACGTAAAGCAGATTCATCACTTGTTGAACAAAAAAGAGACATGTAGTAAACCAAAACACACCAGTCCAACCTACAAGGAACTTTCCACCTAAGATTGGCCTTAAAACTGCCTCAACAAAAGTGTCTTTTCCAGACATAAAACAACTTATTTCTTGAGGAATGTATATTAAAATCATGAAAAATAGATATGGCACTAGTAGGTGAATTACTTTTTTTTTAAAAAAACCAATTAAATTGTCAGTAGGCTTAAATAGATATCCACTTACAAAAAAAAATAAAGGCATATGAAACAAAAAAATCATATCAACAATTTTTCCTTTAAAAATATGCCCTACTACTACAAAAAAAATTCCTATTCCTTTCAAAATATCTACCCACTTAATATTTGAATTATTCATATTAGAATCAAATTAATTTAAATTTTAATCTTTCAAAATACCCACAACGAAATACTATTCACTTAATTATAAAGAGGATATAAATTTAAAATAGTTTTTGAAGACTTTTTGAAAGTACATAAACAAAATAATACAACACATTAATTTGAAGCCACCCTCTAACTATGAAATTAAATACATTCATCACACTTTCAGAAGTAGATGATAAAGATAAGAACATGAAAATAGTTGTAATTTGTAACAAGCCAGCTAGGCTAATACAAAAACTATTAGAACGTTTATTCCGAAAAACGTAAGAATCCATCAAAAGATACACGGGTATAATACCAATGCCAAGTATCACTAAATACCACCAACCAAATGCAGCCATGCCGGTACCAGCAAATTGCCCAACTCTAAATCCTCCTAAAGCATTTTGCCCACCTCCAGCTTTCATGTATAAGAAATCACCGTAAGAAGAAGATATTACTTTATCTTTATCGAAATTAAATTGAAACAATTTAAGAACAGGTTTTGGAAATATTGACAAAAATCTATTGATAGAATATGTACGTACATCTTCATCTAATACCCCTATCTTACCTGATAGTTCTAGGCTTTTATCATTAAATTTTAAATTGCAAAATCTTGCTAAAAATAAATTGTCAAAATAATGTTCATCCCAATCTGATAATGAGTTATTAGCCGCAAGCTTGTAAAGCCTTATTGCATCTTTATCTCTATAAACATTTAAGGTTTTTATCAACATTTCAGACTTCGATATACTACCACGTTGATCTCTCACAATAACCATGGATGTAGCAATATCAGCAACTGGACCTGTGAATAACAGTACTGCACATATTGCTATAATAATATTATTAGCTTTGAAAAGCTTATTGTCATATAGCCCTATCAATAAGCCTAGAAAGTATGCAATTCCTGCAGAAACAATTCCATTAATAAACAATGCTCGTGCATTACCACCAATTCCAATCGCCATAAGTACAAGAGTGAATAAAGATAATTTTAAGTAATATCCTTTTTTCAAACCTTCGCTTGTCCCATATAATCGTTTCGCGACTAATAAGTAAGGTGCATATGTAAATGGAATGAAACCTTCTAACATCTTATTACTTGCACCTTCAGAATAATTATTATAATCTTCTTTAATATAAAAATAGGAGACAAACATTGATAATAATCCCATCATTCCTATTATCCAGACTTGCGTGTCGCTTGGGACTTTATAAAAGGATATATCATACATACCTTTCTGAATTTTAGGTCGAATTATGTTTTGTATTATTAAGCTATTTGAATATAAAATATGCGATATTATTATTGTTATATATGCTAAAGTTGAATGAACAAAAACGTCATTGGGTACTTTTAAATTATAAACCAAATATTTATTTTCAACTAAAGTAAAAATTGTTGGCAATAAGTATTGAGTGATTGCAAAACCTAGTAAAATCAAAGTTGAAAAAGAATAATTTTTTAATTTTGAGTGATCTAAAACATATTTATTAGTTAAAGTCCAACATGAAAACACACAAATTAAGCCAAATAGATTTTCAATACTCCAATGTAATAACAACTGTAATATTCCAGAAATTATTAATACTATCCATGACCATTTTTTAAATAACAACAGAAACTGTTTGCTATTTATATTAACCAAATTTAAAAATCGAGCTTGTTTGTGTTTTACAGTTTCATACTGCAAACCAACAATATCAGATGTATTCATATTATGAATTAATATTTAATGAAGTCTTTTTAAACACTCTAAGTAATTTATTTTTTATGAAAATAGAAGTATAACTCCAATAACTAATCATCAATAATATAGATACAGTGACATAGAAAATCAAAATCACCCAAGTTTCTAAAATTCTAAAACAAACAGAAAGCATACATATAATAGTGCTAATTACTGAAAGAAAAACAATATATGACAATTGTGTAGGCCAACACAAATTATTAGCTCTTAGCCATTTTTTCGCAAATATAATAAAACAAAATCCAGCCAAGAATTCAGATATAAGAATTGAAATTCCGACACCATTCAATCCAAAATTAGGCACAATAAAAAAAATAAGTCCAATAAGAGTTAATGTTGACAAAATTGAAATAAGCATTTGATTTTTAATAAGATTGTTACCCGTTACTATCGCAATTGCAGGTTGCGAAAAAGAATAAATCAATATACTTGACAACAAAGTGGCGATTAGAAACGGTTCAAACGGTATCTTACCTTTAGTCCAAATATCGAAAAGTGTATGAGCTGAAATCTGGAAAAATAACATTCCTGGCCCCAAAATAGTCACAATTATAACCCAGACTGTCCCAAATGTCGCATCAAGCTTATCTTGTTCTTTTTTATTTAAAAATCTCATTAATTCTGGCAACATTGGATTTGTTATTGTTAAAATACCTTGTTGCATAAAACTTGTACCCGTTTTAGTTGTAGAAAACGAAGTAAGTCCCTCGACTCCGATAAGCGGTGTTAATATTAACCGAAGGCCTTGTTGTTTAAAATTTTCTAGTAAATATCTTACAGACAATAATATTGAATCTTTATACGTCTGTAGTCCTAAATCAATCGATATTCTGCCCTTTAACATGTTCTCCTTTTCTAATATTACTGATATGTCATAACATCTTAATATATTGATTATTGCAAGAAAAATTAAATTTCCGATACTCAATGCAAATAAGTCCCCCCCCTGTGTTACAATTAAAATAGATACAATTGAGCTTAGAAAAGCAATTGTAACATCCCACCATGCCATTCTTGAAAAATAGCCCCAAGCAGATAATGCTCTAAAAAATAATCCCGTAGTATTTGAAAAATACACCCATACAAACCATTGGCATATCAATGCAACTGTGCCTTGTCTTATAGTATCTTGACTTAAATTACTATTTGAGCTTATTGTGTAAGTCAGAAAGTATGGTATTGAAATCCATAACAATAATAATTCCACAGTGCCAATAGCTAGTAAAACTACTACTCCCGACCACAAATAATTGGTTATTTTTTCGACATTTTCACGACCTTGTTTTAAAAATTCAAAACCTAAATAATCAACGTATCCTTTATCAAATGTACTTACAACACTTACTAGAGCTTGTATTGTAAGCCACATTCCGTAAGTTTTAATATCCCAATAAGTTAAGAAAACTGGTACTAATATTAACTGAGTTACAATAGTAACCCCTATTCTTGCCCAAGAAGCTATCGTACCAGAAATTAATCTTTTTGCTGTTGACATTATGTATTTATCATTTAACTACCAAGCATGTACATTGCCTCGTAGCATCGCACTTACTGTTAACCAGCATATCCAAATGTCTAGCATTTGCGACTGTTTACGGTTGTAAAAACGGTCATATTTTACGCGGTGATGCATTTTGATCAGTTTATCCGTTTCACCTCGGCAACCACGTACCTGAGCTAAGCCAGTTATACCTGGCTTGACGCGATACCGCTTTCTGTAGCTTGGCATAGTATTCCAGAATTGTGCGCTATGTGGTAAGGCATGTGGGCGTGGCCCTACAACGCTCATATCGCCCACAAGCACATTCAAAAACTGTGGCATTTCATCCAGATTTGTTCTGCGTAAGAACCGGCCCAATGGAGTAACACGACAGTCGTTTTTTGTTGTCTGCTTGAACGTGTCCTCCTTTGGGCTATAGGTCATTGTTCTGAATTTAATACAGCTAAAGGGAATTCCCCGGTATCCTGTACGCTTCTGAATAAACAGGATTGGGCCGGGTGAACATAACTTTATTAAAATACCCAAAATGGGTATCATCCAGGACAGCACGAAGACAGTTACAAGCAACGAAAAGCAGATATCAAACACTCGTTTCCCCTGCAAACGAATGATTGTGTCATTGTTACGGGTACGTGGCTCAGCATATACGTAGAGTGCTTTGTAGTGAGAGTCAAGACTAAGCATGGTTGTTCTAGTTACATTGAGAGTGTAGTAAACAGCATTGATTCAGAGAGACTTCAGCTCCTGGTGCGATTACGCTCCCGGACTTAACTTTTTCTTTTTATCAGCGCCGCCGTAATAATCACCGTAACTGTAGTTGTAGTAGTACGACTCTCCCTCGCCAACGCCGTTCAGAATAATGCTTAACTTCTGGAAGCGCTGCTCTTTATACAGGGTATCCACCATTTTCAGGTAATTCTTGGGCGTGTGGTCATGGCGCACCAGGAACATGGTGGCATCGGCAAATGGAGCGATCAGTTGTGAGTCAGTCACCAGCCCTACTGGTGGCGAATCGACCAGGACATACTCAAATCGTTCCTTCAATTCTTCGAACAGTTGGGCTAGTCGAGGTGAACTGAGCAATTCGGATGGGTTTGGTGGGAGTGGGCCAGCCGTAATGATGTAATAATTGTCGTAGCCAATAATTGGCCGTAACAATTCGTCAACCGATGCATCGCCAATCAGGTAGTTACTTAAGCCAGCCCCATTTTCCATATGCAGGCTCTTGTGCAACTTGGGCTTGCGCATGTCCATTTCCAGAATGACCGTTCTACGACCAACCAGGGCCAGGCTTGCTCCCAGATTCAGCGAGATAAACGATTTACCCTCGCCGCTTATACTCGACGTAAATAACAGCACCTGCGCCCGTTGCGAATCGCTCCGCATAAACTGAAGGTTAGTCCGTAAGGCCCGGATCTGCTCGCCGATCACTGACTGCATACGTGGTTTAAAAACCAGACTGTCAGCTGTTGCCTGCTTGCTTCTTACCACTTCCCCAAGGATTGGCGTATGCGTAGCATCTTCTACGTCAGAACGGCGCAATACCCGGTTGTTCAGGGCATCTTTTGCCGATATGGCTACCACCGGCACTAACATCCCCAGGAACGCGAACAAGCCAAAAATAGTCATCTTCACCGGGCGAATAGGTGTACTACCTGTACGGGCAGCATCGACGGTGCGGCTATCTGATACGGTCGAAGCTGCCGATAACGCGGTTTCTTCCCGTTTCTGTAATAGGTACGTATATAGGCCGTTTTTGATCGCCTGCTGCCGGGTAATGTTTAGCAACGCGCGTTCTTTGCCCGGCACCGTGCGAATCATGCCTTCTATGCGCTGGTTATTCGAAACAAGCAGTTTGCGGTTGCTGGTCAATTGCTGGCGCATTGTCTGAATGTTTTCGTTGATGCTGCTTTTCAGGTTTCTCAACTGACTGTCGAGCGACTGAACCAACGGGTTGTTCCCCGACATAGTGCGTGATGTTTCTTCACGGCGCAGTTCCAACTCCGAGGCTTTGGTCAATAAGCCGGTCAAGATAGGGTCGCTGAATCCGAGCGTAGCAGGCGCAACCCCTTTCTCGCCCGACTGGTTTTTTACATATTTTTCTACGTCATCCAGGGCACTCAGCCGAACGTTTACTTCATTCAGTTGCGTATCGTTTTCCTTCACCGTAAGCAGGAATGTCTGTGCCTGGGCGCTCAGATCCGTAATGCCCTGAGTGGATTTGTAGAACTCTACTTCTTTCTCTACCGTCGATAGTTCTCCCGAGATGAGCGCCAGCCTATCTTCAATGAACGTGAGTGTGTTGTTTGCTTCTTTGTTCTTGTCAACGATCGCTTCCTTGTTGTACTCCAGAATTAACTGGTTCAGAATTGCTTCGCCTTTATCCGGTACGGTTTCTTCCAGGCTCATCGCCAGTACGGTCGACTGCTTGGCCGTCGGCTCCACTTTCAGGTTAGCCAGATATCCTTCAACGGCCTGCTGATGACTGGTTACCGTGGTAATAATATGGGGAAGATTGCCGGTGAGTGGTTTACGGGCAAAAATGCGCAATTGGCCGTACGGCGTTTTAATGCTTTGGTCTACCGGGTACGTTTGTCCGTTCAACTTCACCGTGCCCGCATTCACAAAGGTGAACTCCAGTTCCTCTTTATACAGCTGAGGCATAGGGTTTTCAACCAGCAGTCGTATGGGCGACTCATTGTATACCTCTTTCTTGATCGTACTGGTTGGTTCATAGTAGCGAACATCCAGGCCCAGCTTGTTAACAACCCGGTCCATCAGGGTGAATGATTTCAGGATCTCTACTTCATTCTCAACCACTTTGCTGCTGGTGAAAATATCGAGTTCCTTCATCATGCTTTCACCCGCCATCCCTTTCTTTTCGTCTTTGACCAGCATACTCGCCGTTACTTTGTAGACAGGTTGCTGATACAATAGATACACGTAAGCCGCAGCCACCGTCAGCACGAGCGAACCAACGAACCAGGGCCAGTTGCGTACATACCGCATCAGTAGGGCACGCAGGTTAGGCTGAGTCTCTATTTCGTAGGCTTGGTAAGGAGTATATGTGTTCGTGTTAGTGTTCATGTTCATTCGTATTAAAAACGGCTAACAATAATGGCAACGAAGGATAAGGCGCTGATGACGATAGGCAATAATTGATATGTTCGGTCGGCATTGGCGACCCGTGCCTTACCCGGTTCAACGTAAACGACGTCGTTGGGACGCAGGTAATAATAGGGCGATTGAAAGACGTCGCGCTTAGTCAGATCAACATGGTTGAAGGTACGTTGTCCGTTTTCTTCCCGAATCACCAAGACGTTATCCCGACGACCGAAAATGGTGATGTCACCAGCCAGGCCCAGTGCAGCGGGTAACGTGATCTGCTCATTCGGAATCGAGAATAATGACGGCCGGGCAACTTCTCCAGATATAGAGATCTGAAAATTCAGGTTACGTACGTTTACCGTTGGCTCTTTCAGGTAATCGAGCAGCTTCTGCTGAATCTGCGCGGCAGCCTGCGTATTGGAAAGACCCCCAACCGTAATCGAGCCCGCCAGCGGAAGAGTAATTTGTCCCGTTTCACTGACAAGATAACCGGGCGTATATGGCACAGGATTGGTCGTTGACGTCTGCGTAGCCCCGGTCTGACCACCTACGCTCATCATAGCATAAGGGTTGAAAAAAGCCGTTGCTTCCGGGCTCAGACTGCTGACCTGAACCGATAAGACATCACCTGCCTTGATGGTCGGAATATACCGGGGCGCCACAGTGATCACCGAGTCTTTACCTGAGCCATTCGACTGATAAAGCACCAATTCCTTACTGGAAATGCAGCTCGACAGACACGTACTCAAACCAATCACCAAAGCACCTATCCAGGCACGCATTTCACGAACATTCATACAAGTCACATTATGCACTTCTTATCGATACTGATTTTGTAAATAACTACCCTGATACTGTCGCAACAAGGCATCTAATTGGTAGCCAACCTTGTACCGGCCAGCAATATTGTAGCCACGGGTGTAGGCATATTCCCAGCGGAACTCTTCGCTAGTCCGTAGCCGTAGCCGCTGACTTTGCGCAATCCGACCCGGTGGAATTGGAATGGCGAAATTGAAGCCCCCCGTTGTTCCATTGCCCGTCTTCACCGCGAAAAAGCCAATTTCCACGTTTCCCAACTGCCGGATCACATCAACCCGAGCGCCCCGATCCTGTCGTAAGAATTGCCCACCCGACACCTTAACGGTTATATCTCGCTTCGGAATGCGATAGGCCACATCAGCCAGGAGCAGCAGGTGGTTAAGCGATTCATAGTAGAAGCCGCTCTCAG
The DNA here is from genome assembly GCF_017353175.1 of Fibrella forsythiae. GTDB lineage: Bacteria > Bacteroidota > Bacteroidia > Cytophagales > Spirosomataceae > Fibrella > Fibrella forsythiae. The sequence continues at coordinate 901,571 of NZ_JAFMYW010000001.1, forward strand.
GAAAGTAATAAAACCCTGTCAACCCCGATTCGACACCGTAAGACCAGTTTGAATTCACGTCGGCATGGCGGTACTGGGCATTCACACCGTACTGATCGTTATAGAACAACCCGGCCGACAGACTCAAAAAATTACGACCATCAAGCGCCAGGAACTGGTTCAGGAACGTCGGCGCGGGGCGCACATTCAACGGCTGATTATCCAGCTTGTTAATGAGTGGAACCAACACGCCCCAGTTCAGCACCAAACCACGACTCAGAAACAGTTGGCTTTGCAGCAATAGGTTGGTTTTACTTTCTACCGTCTGTTCCCGAAAACCAAACTGCGCAATGAATTCCGGTTGTATCCGGAAATCCAGCTTGTAATTCCGGCTGTCAAACGGATGAGCCACTGCATAATCAGCCCGCTCCTGCTTCGACAACGTACCTGCCGTTAGTGTCTCCCCTACCCGATACCGGGCAATGGGTACACCCTGAAAAAGCGGAACGAACTCATTGATCTGCTGGCCAGCCAATGGATCAGCCAACTTTACAATGCCCGTAAACGGATTTCGATACAGTCGCTGCTCGTAGTATACGCGGCGGTTTGTACTATCAACGGCCAGATTTTCGTAGTCCAGCAACACGTTTCGCTCGCTATTGCTACCTAGCACTTCTCCGTCTGATCGTGTTTTAGTGGCAGAGTATGTAGGTTTACTGGTACGTACCTGCTTTTGAGAACGTAATAAGTTCACCTTGTAGGACGTACCCACTGTCAGTTGCTCGCCGTTTAACAGCCCCGCCTGAATCGTCCAATGATTAAACAGCGTAGTGTATGCGCCAACATTCAGGTGCTGTGAATCCCATTCCGCCATCACACCACCTTTCCTGGCGAAGTTGAGGCTAACCCCGCCAAATGGACCCACCAGATAGTTATACTGTAGATCTCGCTTCTTGTCCAGGAACCTAAAATCCGACAGTATATCATTCTGGTTTGTACGTCGGCCAACTGTATATGGACTCCCATAACCTACTGTTACCGCCGCATTGATAGATCGTGTGACAGGTGTATGCTTCGTGGCCACAATCGCGTGCGTTAAGAGCGAGTTGTCGACGCCAAATGGAGCTGAAAGAATCACTGCTACAGCAGGTCGTTTCGCTCGCTCTGTCAGGATGGCGTATTTCACATCAACCTGACGGTCGCCAATCCCTTTACGTTTAAAGGCAATATCGCCGTTCGCATTCAACAGATTCAGATTGACTTCCAGCCGGGGCAGTAGAGCCAGGTTTACGTAGGCGATACTTTCCGAATTAGTCTTATTGTATTTGAATGCGTAGTTGATCGGGTTGTAGTTATAGCCAATGGAGAACGTTCCATCATCCATAATTTCCGCAGATGGAACGTAGATCAGTCCCGGTTTTCCGGAGATGTTCATCTGTGCCAGTACCTGTATCGGACATCCGATACTGGCTACAAGCAACAGCATGATCATTCTCTTTTTCCCGGCGTTCATAGCTACTAATTCGTCTAACGGTAACCCTTATACGTAATTCCTTAGAAATTGCGTTAGTAAACCATTTATCATCAATAGGTTAGTTAAACTTAAACCGTAGCGAAAGCCCTGCTTCCACTCCGTTCAGGCTTACCTTTTCGGTGCTGCTCGCTGTCTCGGTCCGAACGAGTTGGTTGTAGTTGCCCAGGTGGTAGCGAACATCGAGACCGGCGTACAAACTTTTTACCAGCTTCTTCTCGGCACCCACAAACACCTGCACACCGTAGGAGTTGCCCGACTGCTTTTCGCTCAACGTACCTGGGTTGGCCGTCACCACCCGGTTCAGCTCGTTATTGATGAAATAGCGCGCTACGCTTACCCCGATGTAGGGCAGCAGGAAAGGCGTTTTAGCATCGTCCTGCTTACCGGCGAAGGTGTACTTCAGGTCGGCCGCCACCGGAATGATCGACAGTGAGAAGTCTTCCGTACGGGTTATTCCCGCAATAGTGACAGTACCTGATGCCGTGTTCTTGTAATAACCGACCCGCGCACCGATCGACAGGTTCTTGACCAGGCCGATTTCAATAGCCGCCGTTGGCATCACTTTACCCGATAGCCTGGCACCGCTCCCGCTGTTATAGTCGAGCAGAAACGACCGGTCGTTCCAGTAGTCGAGCGAGGGCTGCCAGTAGCTGGCACCAACGCTGATGCTTTTCAGATTAACCTGGGCCTGGGCCGAGAGGACACCAAAGAAACCGGCTAGGACAATAATGGCAGCGGAAATAGATTTTTTGCACATAAGATTGACTGGCTTGAGGTGGAATCAGGATCGTTCAGTTGATGCGACTGCGGATCAACCGCCGTTACCCTGGTTGTGGCAGCTGGCAACAGCCGTAGCAAGGTTTCTGTCTAAGGTTGTTTTTGCCGTGTTGTAGTTGGCTGTGATCTTGTTCAGATCGGTGTTTCGGGCTGCGGTGGCAGAGGCAGTTCTGGCGGTGGCAGTCGCAGAGCAGGCAGCATTTTCAGCAGCCTGAAGTGTGTTATAGATACCAAGTGCATCAACATAGGCAACCGCATACAACACAACAAGCAGGTCATAGTAACTGCCCAGAACAGCCTTATTGGCGTTCAGGCCGGCAATTCCATCATTATAATCCTTGGCAGCGGCGGCGCGGAGCGGGGCGAAGTTGGTGGTCACTGTGCCTACGCAACTCGTTGCCTGGCTCGCAATAGCAGCCTGAGCGGCGGCAAAGGTCGCGTTCACCGCGGCGTCCTGCGTTGCTTTCCCTTCATTCAGGGTAGTCAGGGCGGTGTTGTAGGCAGCGGCGGCGGCAGCCTTACAGGCATCGTCATCGGCACGGGCGTTGGTCGCGGCCAGTTTCTCGATCAGGCCGGTTTCACCACCCGACGATGTCCGGCCACCTACCGGCTTACCATTCACGGTAGGCAGGGTAAAGGTGGGCAGATAAGCTTTCAGGGCAGGGTTAGCCGCAAGGGCAGAGGCTTCAGCTTTTAAGTTGGCAGGCAATGTACCTGTAGCCGTTAGATTGGCCATCACGGCAGGTGAGAAACTAGCGGCCAGTTCGGCCGCTTTCGCAGGTGACACAGCCGAGGCAACGGCGTTACTTGCCTGTTGCACACTGGCGGGTACTACACCGGTTGCCGACATACTCGACAGGCCTGAGCTAACGGCAGCCGCAGCCGTTGACGAGGTGAACGTCGATGCTGTTACTGACACAGCCGCAGGTGCTGTTGGCGTGATGTCGGGCAGCTTGGTGTCGAACCCTTTGAAGGTGTAGGTGAATGGCGTTAGCGAATCCACATCCTTCGTCTTACAGTTGTACAGGGTAGCCGCCAGGCATAAGCCGTATGCGAGAAACCGGATACTGAGTTTTGCAGTTTTCATGTAATGATCTTTACAAATTAGTAAGTAGAAAAATCAGATAATTGGTGAGAGTACAAAGCCCTAGTTAATGATGACCCGCTCGTATAATTTTAATGACCTGACCTAAAAGTCAGCTAAAAACTTTTATGAATGTTATTATCGTCATTTGATATACAAATTCGAGCACAAACCATACCAAAAAGTTACAAAAGACCGCATAAATGATATTTTTTATGCAGAAATAAAAGTAAGCACTTAACAAAAAGTGCGTATCTATTTATGCATATACTCAAAAATACTTCTAGTCATTTGTACTGGGTAGTAGACGACACTAATTTGATTGTGAATACCTTACAGCGATCTTTAGAATTATTTTTCAACTAAACATCTGAAGGATCAACTTCTCCGTAAGTGCATAATATGGGTTGTCATCTCGCGCACATCAGCCGCTCACTTTATAGTGAGTGAACTGTGACTGCTGGCCTGCCTGTGTCAGGCTCTCTCATTCGAAGTGTGGGTAAATAATTCATGGTTTACGGTGTGTCATATCAAAAATATGTTTTCGATATCGAAAGCAAGTATACTACATATATGCCCAATATTTTTTTTTCTGGCATTAGATAGATATTAAACGGTTTAGTGTTGCTACTTAATAAATAGACCAATTTTATTGGTTTAATCACATATCTTATAAAAATAAAACAGCATTAGATCATTTATAGTCAATTCTGAGCCTCCTAAACCGATAGAGTTTCTTTAAAGATTAAATAAATTTTAATCCCATTTTAATGTTACTTTTGGTTACAATTGCTGTCCGATGTCACCAAATCTACCCTTTCAACGGGTGAAAGCGCCTGGATATGTACGATACCAAACGGGTAAGTTCGTTTGATTTGCCAGTAAACAGGCTCCCCTTATCGGCATTACCCAGGACAGAAAAAGCAGGAATCAAAGACCTCTTTCTATTACTACAGATTACTCTCCGCAGTCAGTTACTGGCCGGGCACCCCGATCATGCGCACGAAAAAGCCCGGACATCTGCCCGGGCTAGTATCAGGTACGGTAGGAAACAGGCATCAATGATGCCCGCCCGGGCCGTGGGCATGCCCGTGCGATAGTTCATCGTCGGTTGCATCGCGTACCTCCACCACCTCAATATCGAAGTGCAGGGTTTCGCCCGCCAGTTCATGATTGGCATCAATCTTAACCGACGTTGGACCCACTTCTTTTACCGTGACCACCATGCCGTCATCGGCCTGGAACTGCATGCCTACCTCGACCGGAGAGCCACCAAAGGCAGTTTTGGGCACCTCATGCACATTTTTCGGATCGCGTACGCCGTAGCCTTTTTCGGGTGGAATACTCAGGTTGAGTTTATCACCCGCCTGCCGGCCTTCCAGCCCTTCTTCCATACCCGGAATCAGGTTATGTTCGCCGTGTAGATAGTAAAGTGGCTCACCACCTTCGCTGGAATCGAGCACCTCGCCGGCATCGTTTCGCAACGTGTACCGGATGGCGGCTACCTTATGTTTCGTGATATGCATACGTTAATCAATGCGTTTGGTATGGGTACGTAACGGGTAGACAACGCGATTTGGTTCTATATTTCCAGCCAACGTACCTACACGGCATGTTATAGAAGGGCGGCCAACAGTATCGGCACGCATTTTGCCAAAGCTGACAACTTCGTATACTACCCGAAACCACCCGCAACGAATCATCACCACTTGCCTCTTTGTTTATGTCGTCACATCATATTGTTCGTGAAAAGCAGGAGCCTGCTCTATTGATCGCCAACGGCGAATCATGTGACCCCGACCTGTTGGGCCAGTTACTGGAGTGGTCGCCCTATATTGTCGTGCTCGATCAGGCCATCCACCGGGTTATGGCCATGGGGCTGAAGGCCGACGTCTTACTTGGCGATTTCGATCGCGACCTCGATGTGGAGGCCATCCGTGCCGCCCAATACCCCATTGAGATCATCTCAACGCCCGACCAGAACAAGACCGATCTCGAAAAAGGCATCGATTTTCTGGTCGAACGCGGGTTTCCGGCCGTCAACATCGTGTGGGCCACCGGTCGACGGATGGATCATACCATTACCAATCTGACCAACATCGTCCGGTTCAAATCGATCATCAAAGTGACCCTCATCGATGATTATTCGGTGGTTTACCCGCTGGTGGGACGCTTCGAGAAATGGTATGCCAAAGGCACCCCCATTTCGCTCATTCCGGTAGGTACGGTTACAGGCATCGAAACGGAAGGCCTCTTGTATAATCTTTACAACGAGTCACTGACGATCGGTTACCGAACCGGAAGCAGCAACGAAGCTGCCAACGACGGTTTCGTCCGCATCACAACCCAAACCGGCGATCTGCTCCTGATGGAATGCCATGATTAACGGAGGAAAGGGAGAACGGAGGCGAGGAAAGAGCGGAAAAACATGCTCTGCTGAATGAAAATTAGCCATTTTTGATGCAGTAGAGCCAATCCGATATCCAATATCCTTATGCGTTACGTAGCTATTCTCCTCTTTAATGAAATCGAAGTGCTCGACTTTGCCGGGCCGTTCGAGGTATTTGGCGTGACTGGTCGGCAGTCGGGGCAAACACGGTTTTCGACGCCACCTTTTCAGGTATTCACCGTGGCTGAACGCGGACCGGTTTACGCCCGTAACGGGCTGTCTATCAACCCAACGTACCTACTGAACGACCATCCCAAACCGGATATCCTGATCGTTCCCGGCGGTGGGAGTTACCTGGCCGATGGTACGCCCGCGGGTTCCCGCCGCGAGATGGATAATCCTGCCATCCTGAACTGGGTACGTCGCCACGCACCCACCGCTGAACTGGTGTTATCGGTCTGTACGGGTTCACTTATACTGGGCAGGGCGGGTCTCCTCAACGGCTTATCGGCCACAACGCACAAAGGAGCCGTGCAGTCGATGCGCGATCTGTTCCCCGACGTCACGATGCACCCTCAGGAACGCTGGGTCGATAACGGCAAGGTGATCACGTCGGCGGGTATCTCAGCCGGCATCGATATGTCGCTTTATGTGATCGGGAAACTCTTCGGCGCAGACGAGGCCCGCGAAACCGCGTCATACATGCAGTATGATCACTGGGTGGCTGGTTGATTGGTTAACTGGTTGATTGGTTGGCTAGTGCGGAGTTCACCCTAACATTCAATCAACCAGCCAACCGGTTAACCAACCAACCAGCCACCCAACTCACTTCAGTCTTTCCACTTCGTAGCGTAGCTCATCGGCTAGTTGGCGGATGCGGTCGTAGCTGGGCGCGGGGGGCGGTAATTGCTGGCTCACGAACGCTTTCACATCCCAGACTTCCAGCACATCTTTCAGCGCTACCTCGCGGTTGGGTACGTTCGGCCGGTCGCCGGTTAGCAGAAGTGTGCCCTTATCTTTGACCTTGCTGAAAACACGTCGCGCCAGAATGCCCTGATGCTGGACCAGCAGCACATAGAATTGCCCGTCTGTGATTTCAAACCAGTTACGCACAAACTGGCCGATCAGCCACGCACCGGGGAATGTAAACTCACCGTCGGCTTCGAAGGCACGGTATTGCCCAACCGGCAACATTGGCAGGCGCATCGTGGGCAATCGGCTCAGGTAATCGGGCTGCTGGAACCGATGCTGGTAATCGCCAAACTGAGCCTGATGTACATAATGGATCGTTTGCGCCGAATGGTCATTGACCTGCATCAGATCGGGCATTGGCGCAGCTGGTGTCGGGGCTTTCTCGAAATGATTGTTGAACGCGGGCAGCGATTCACCGCCGTTATTGAAGCCGTCGGCTGGCCGACTGACGGTGAACGGGGGCGTCTGCACGGGTTGGCCAGACCGCGCCCGGATCTCTTCATACAAGGGCCCTGGCTGCGGCGCCGGGCGGTCGTCTGGTCCCCGCTCAGCCAGGCGGGCGCTGGCCGGATTTCGCTCGGAAGCCACTCGGTCAGCGGGAGCCTTATAGTATTTTTCGAGCACGTTCACCAGCGGCTGCGGTTCCGATGCCTCCCGGTCGGCGGGCGGTAATTTCGGATCGCTGATCTGTGGCGGCGACGAGATGAAATCGTCGTCGTCATCATCCGTGTCGCCGAAGATTGGCGGTGGCGACGCTGCACGGGTAGCGCTGTTGTGCTGGCCAATCGGTAAACTCAGATCGGGCGTTTCACGGATCTTACGCAGATCGTGCTTCAATAACTGATCGACCGATGTGTTGAACAGTTTAGCAATCGTGATCAGCGTGTTCCAGTTCGGGTTGGCTCTGGCTTCTTCATAGGCTCCCAGCAACGACCGTTTAATGCCGATGCGTTGCGAAAACTGCTCCTGCGTTAAGCCATTCAACTTTCGTAAGTATTTGATGTTGTTGCTGACGAGCGTCATGGACGGATCGAGTTTGGTAAAATTTTTAGTAAAGAACGTTTTTTTTTACCCTTGTCCAAAAGAGCAGGCATCGGTGTCGGGTCAAAAAAATAACATTCCAGACCGGTATCGTATCAATCTACCCATATCGACGCGCTCTTTTCTTCGTCGGGAGGAGCGTGTGTATGCCCATAACTTTTTTTCATGCGTTCACCGGAAAGGTCTCGATCATTCATACTACTTATATACGCCCCCTGTAGTAGATTGCGGCTTTTCTGACACTCGATGCACGTTCTTTTCAACCTACTCGGCTTATGCCTTCTTGCCCAGTCTGTGCTGGGACAGTCGACAGGCCGAGACAGCTCTCCTGTAACAACGGCCGCCCGTCAGGCTGTGGACCGCTATGACCAGGTTAGTGCCACGCTGGAACACCTGTATGACGGCCCTGAATATATTAGCTATGACCGCCGATTGACAGGGCACGCTTTCTTCCCGACCGACACCATGCAGGATGGGATGGTGTTCTACGAAGGCAGGCAATTTGCGGTGCCACTCTTATACGATATTGTTAAGGATGTGGTGGTGGTGGTGCACACCAGCGGTTACCGGATTGCCCTCCATTCCGATCGGGTGGAGCGATTTTCCCTGAAAAATCACCTGTTCATCCGCATCGATAGTATTGGCCAGAATATGCCTGAAGGCTTTTATGACCTGTTGTACGACGGCCCGACGCAACTTCTGGCCCGACGCAAAAAAAATATTCTGGTTAACCCAAACTCCTTTGGGTATGGCATCTATGACCCCAAAACAACCTATTACCTGCGGAAGAACGGGCGCTATTTTCAGGCAAAGAACAAACGGGGGTTGCTTACCCTCCTGGCCGACCGCCGGAAGGAGTTGGCCAGCTTTGCCCGCCGTCAGAAACTCAGTTTCAGGCCATCGCCGGAAACGGCATTCCTGAAACTGGCTCAACAGTATGATGAATTGACCAAACCGTTATGAGGAACCTGTACTGTCTGTTTTTTTTCGTATTAAGTAGCTGCGTTGTGCAGCTGAGTTATGGCCAAACCAGGAATACGACCATCAGCGGCAGCTTCAACGCTCTGTCGTTCAAGCAATTTGCAGAAGCGATTGAGGCCCGTACCGATTATCGGTTTTATTTTAACCCTACCGATGTAGACAGTCTGCAGGTACAGCTTCAGGTTACCGACCAACCGCTCATCTCCCTGCTGACGCGTGTATTTGAAGGCACCCCATTGCGCTTCGCGATCGATGCCCGCAACCGGGTCTTCATCACCCCCAACCAGCCCGTTCGAACCAATCTGCCCGTTGGTTTCTTTGATCGGGGGCCCGCCACTGCCGCCGATGACAGCGCCGCAGTTGACTACAGCGCGACCCGCGAAAAAACGCGCATTTCGCTTGAAACCAAACTCTTCGAGATTGGGGCGCGGGGCGCAAACAGTCGGACAGGCAACGCCACGCTCGCGGGCCGGATCCGGAGCACGACAACGGGCGAACCGGCCATTGGCGTGTATGTACTGATCGAAAAACCGCGCATCGGCGTCACAACCGATCAGTACGGCACCTATTCCATCACTCTGCCGCGCGGCCGGCACGAACTGAAAATTCGCAGCATCGGCATGACCGACACTAAACGCCAGATCATGCTCTACGGCGACGGCAAGCTGGATATCGATATGGACGAGGAGGTGGTTCCGCTACGGGAAGTCATTGTTGGCGCTAAAAAAGACCTGAACGTAGCGGGTCTGCAAATGGGTGCCGAACGCCTTGATATCCGGACAATCAAGCAGGTGCCGACGGTACTGGGCGAAGCCGACCTCATTCGGGTAGTATTGACGCTTCCGGGCGTAAAATCAGTGGGCGAAGGCACCATTGGCTTTAACGTGCGCGGTGGTTCGGCGGGTCAGAACCTGATCCTGTTCAACGATGCGGTGATCTACAACCCCTCCCATTTATTTGGTTTCTTCTCTGCCTTCAACCCCGACGTGATCAAGTCGGTTGAACTGTACAAAAGTGCGATTCCAGCCCGGTTTGGCGGGCGGCTGTCGTCGGTACTTGATGTAACCACGCGCGATGGCAACAAAAAGAAACTGGTTGGCTCGGGAGGCATCGGGCCGCTGACGGGACGGCTCACCCTGGAAGGCCCGCTTTTTTCAGAGAAAACCTCCTTCCTGATCGGGGTACGTTCCACGTATTCGGACTGGCTCCTGAGACAGTTGGCCAATGCGGCTTATCAGAACAGTAAAGCGTCTTTTTATGACCTGAACCTGCACCTGACCCACGAGGCTAACGATAAAAATACGTTTTACCTGACCGCCTACACCAGCCGTGACCAGTTCAAACTGAACAGCGACAGCCTGTATACCTATGAGAATCAGGTGGCTTCGTTGAAGTGGAAGCATATTTTCAGCAGTAAACTGTACAGCGTGCTTACAGGTACGTATAGCCGGTATCAGTACGCTGTATCGAGCGAGAAAAACCCGACGAATGCCTTCAAATTCGGGTTCGATATTCAGCAGACTGCCGCCAAAGTCGACTTCAATTACTACCCCAACGCCCAGCACACGATCGATTTCGGCGTAGGCAGTACGTTATACAAACTACAGCCGGGAAACCTGCAACCCAGCGGCGCGGCCTCACTCATTGCACCCGACGTAGTGCCCGGCGAACAGGGGCTGGAAACAGCCCTGTACATTGGCGATCGGTTCGATGTCACCCCGCGTCTGTCGCTCAACGTGGGGCTTCGGTACTCGCTCTTCCAAAACCTTGGTCCCAGTCAGGTCTATGGCTATGCGCCCGGTCTGGCAAAGACCACCAACACCATTCAGGACACCGTTTCGTATGGGGCAGGCAGCGTGGTGAAAACGTATCAGGGGCCGGAATATAGGGTTGGGCTGCGCTACGCCATTACCGATGATCTATCGGTGAAAGCGAGTTACAACCGGATGCGGCAGTACCTGAACATGCTGTCGAACACGGTGGCCGTATCGCCGCTGGATATTTATAAGTTGAGCGACTCCTACATTCAGCCGCAAATTGGCGATCAGTTTTCGCTGGGCCTCTACAAGAACCTGCGGGCCAACACCATCGAGGTGTCGCTGGAAGGCTATTACCGAACCCTCACGAACCAGCTTGATTACAAGAGTGGCGCCACCCTCCTGCTGAATCACCACCTCGAAACGGATATTGTGAATGCGGAGGGCGTGGCCTATGGCGTTGAACTGATGGTGAAGAAGCTGACGGGCAAACTCAACGGCTGGGTAAGCTACACATACGCCCGGTCGCTCCTCCGTACTACCGGCACGTTTGCGTCGGATGTGGTAAACAACAATGCCTACTATCCCAGCAGCTACGATAAACCGCACGACATCACGCTGATTGGCAATTACAAGGTCAATCGGCGGTTCAGCATTTCGTTCAACGTCACCTATAGCACCGGACGCCCCATTACCCTACCGCTGGCCAAATATGTGCTGGCGGGCGCCGAGCGGGTCTTTTATTCCGAGCGGAATCAATACCGCATTCCCGACTATTTCCGGACGGATCTGTCGCTCAATATCGAAGGTAATCATAAGGTTAAGAAGCTGGCGCACAGCTCCTGGACCGTGGGTCTCTACAACCTGACGGGCCGCCGGAACCCTTACTCGGTTTACTTCAACTCGGCCAACGGCGGCATTCGGGGTTATCAATTATCCATTTTCGGTCAGCCAATTCCAACGCTGACCTACAATTTCAGATTCTAACGGTATGAAAACGTTCAATTTCAGGCGATGGGCTTTATCCGGGGTCGTGCTGCTGCTCATTGGCAGCTGCGTTGATCCGTACCGCCCGCCACAGATCGAAGCGCCAAACCGGTACCTGGTCGTCGACGGTTTTCTGAACGGGGGGACGGGCACCAGCACCATTACCCTCTCGCGCACGCAAAACCTGAGCACCACCGGCAAACCACTGGCTGAAGCCAAAGCAACCATTAGTGTGGAAGGGACAACGGGCGAAAAATTTTCGTTTGTGGAAAGCGCGGCCGGAACCTACACGCTGGCCGGTACTACGCTGCCCGTTGGCAAATCATACCGGGTACGTATCAGAACGCAGGCAGGCGGCGAATACCTGTCTGACCCGATCATCATCAAACAGACCCCAAAGATCGACAGTCTGTCGTGGGAGGTTAAGAACGACGGTTTGCAGATCTATGTAAACACGCACGATGCCACCAACAAAACGCGTTACTATCGCTGGGAATACGAGGATACGTACGAAATAAGAACGCCCTTTGAATCACCATTCGATTACGTAAACGGACGGGTGATTGATCGCGTGAGCCCACCCGTAAACCACTGCTGGCGGACACAGACATCGACGTCTATCAACCTCGGCAACACGGCCCGGCTCACGCAGGATGTGCTGCAACGGGCTCCGCTCCTGTTCATTCCGGGCAGCTCACCCAAACTCTGGATCAAATACAGCCTGATGGTGAAGCAGTATGCGCACTCGCAGGAGGCCTATGCGTATTGGGAAAATCTGCAGAAAACAACCGAACAACTCGGCAGCCTGTTCGACCCGCTACCCTCGCAGATCGGCGGGAACATGCACAGCGTAACCAACCCCACCGAGCCGGTTCTCGGTTTTCTGGATGGTTACACCACCGATCAGGTACGTGTCTTCATCAATCGTCCGCTCGAGCTGTCGTACAATCTGCTGCGAACGGGATACGAATACTGTACGCTGGACACCATTCCTACGCCGGGCGTGCAACAACCGCCGCCACTCAGCGCCCTGTTGAGCCCCGGAGGCGGGTACATCGCCATAAAGGAACTGAAACCAAACGTACAATACCTGGCCACCGGTACCCATTGCGCCGATTGCCGGGATGTAGGCACCACCACACGACCATCGTTCTGGCCCCAATGAGTATGAAAAACGCCATCAGGTGGAGTTGCTTGCTCCTGCTTTTAACGCAGGTCAGTTATGCTCAGCAGCCGGTGCTGCCCTGGCTCCAACAGCAGCTGGAGACCTACCGGAACCAGGTAGTACAGGAGAAGCTTTTTGTACACACCGACCGGTCTTTTTATCTGTCGGGAGAACGGATCTGGTTCCGCATGTATTACGTCGATGGCATGGTTCACCGCCCACTCGATGTAAGCAAAGTAGCCTATCTGGACGTGCTGGATAAAGACCAGAAAGCAGTAGCTCAGGCTAAAGTTGCGCTGGACAGCAGTCGTGGAATGGGTTCGGTATACCTGCCAACATCTTTACTTTCAGGAACTTACACTGTCCGTGCCTACACGCAATGGATGAAATCGACGAGCCGTGAATTCCTCTTCGAAAAACCGATCACCATTGTCAATTCCTTTCGCAGACTGGACCTGCCGTTGCTACCTGATTCACTGGCTTACGATGCGCAACTGTTTCCGGAAGGGGGCCATCTGGTGAACGGCCTTCCCGCGAAGGTGGCGTTCAAGCTGGTTGACACCAAAACCGGTCGGGGTATCGATTGTCGGGGGGCGTTGCTGGGTGCGGCCAACGATACGCTGGCCCGGTTCTCATCGGTTAAGTTCGGCCTGGGTACGTTCGCCTTCACGCCATCGATTGGCACGCGCTATCGGGTTGTGTTCGTCGACCGGAAAGGCCATTCGATCAGTCGGCCGCTTCCGGCAATCGACGAAACAGGCTACAGCATGCAGGTCACCGACACAGGCGATGGTACGCTTCAGGTTATCGTTCAGGCAAACCAGGCGGCTGCCACCGTCTATTTGATTGGGCATACCAGACAAGTAGTGAACGTAGCTGAAGGGCAAACTATGGCAGGGAATAAGGCCCTTTTCTCGGTACCGAAAAGTAAGCTGGGCGAGGGAATCTCTCATTTGACCCTGTTCGATGCGGCGGGTAAGCCCGTTTGCGAGCGATTAGTAGCCAGGCGGCCACAGGCCAGCATGACTCTCCAGGTTACACCGGGCAAAGACCGCTACGCCACCCGCGATAACGTGGTTATGGGCCTCACCGCCAGCAGTCCAACCGGATCACCCCTGCCGGCCAATGCGTCTGTATCAGTCTATAAAGTCGATTCGCTGCAGTCAGAAGAAGGCCTGGCCATCGGTGATTACTTATGGCTCACCTCCGATCTTCGGGGCTCTGTTGAGTCGCCACAGTATTACCTGAACCAGACGGGCCCGGAAGCCGATGCCGCCCTGGACAACCTCCTGTTGACCCACGGCTGGCGGCGGTTCCGGTGGGACGATGTGCTGAATCCGAGACCAGCAGATGCTGTTCAGCCCCCCGAGCACAAAGGGCATGTCGTTCTGGGCCGTGTAACAGACGCAGGTACGGGTGCGCCTGCCAGAGACGTACCTACGTTCCTGGCCATTCCCGGCAGATCAATTCGGCTATACAGTTCCCGCAGCGACAACAGGGGGCTGGTACGCTTTGAGTTACCCGAGTTCTACGGAACCCATGACCTCGTTCTGCAAACCTCAGCGGGCGACAGTCTGCACCGTGTCGACATTCTGAATCCGTATACCGAAACCGGGACTAGCACGGTAATGCCAGCGCCAGACCTGAACAAAACGGTGAACGAGCCCTTACAGGCGCGCAGTCTGGCTATGCAGGTGCAGAACAGCTATTTCAACGCCTATGCTAATCCGGCACTGCGGTCAGACACCGACAGCTCGATGTTCTATAACAAACCCGATGAACGGTATTACCTGGACACTTACACGCGGTTTACGGTGCTGGAAGAGGTCTTGAGCGAATACGTACCCGGCGTGCTGGTTCGGCGTCAGAACGGGCATTTTGTGCTGCGGGTGAGCAACATGCCCTACCGCATGCCGTTCAATGATGACCCGTTGATCCTGCTCGATGGCGTACCAGTGTACGACGTCGACCGGATTATGGCATTTAGTCCGCTGAAGATTAAATCGCTGGATGTAGTAACGCGGCGGTATATGCTGGGCTACGCGAACCTGCCGGGCATCATCAGTTTCAAGACCTACAAAGCCGATCTGGCCGGTTTTCAACTCGACCCGCACGCGGTGGTGCTGGAATACGAGGGGCTACAGGCGCGGCGGGAGTTCTACGCCCCCAGCTACGCCACGCCCGGTCAACTGGCCAGCCGACTGCCTGACTTTCGCAATCTGCTGTACTGGAATCCAAGCGTATCAACCAACCAGCAGGGCAAAGCCAACCTCAGTTTCTATACCTCCGACCAGGAAGGCCGATACCTGATTGTTGTGCAAGCCATCACGCCCGACGGTCGGTTTGCGACCAGCCATCAAACCATTTCGGTACAGGGCGCATTGAAATAACCAGCTTTGTATCTATTCTGAATTTTCTCATTACGCTGTTATGCAATTATCACTCTGGCTGGTTGGTTTGCTCTACGTCCTTCATAGCCCTGCACCGATTTCAGCTGTACCTCAACCCAAAAATCCATCGGCATCACCGGCTGGATGGCAGTATCAGCAAACGCCCGACCCCTCGGGTGGCACTGCCTACAAAGCCACCCTGGACGCGATTGACCTGCTTCAGCTACCCTACCCGTATGCTGGGGGTTCAACCGTAACCTTAACGATTCGCGCCCGGGGCGGAACCACAAATGCGTATCTGTCTGTCTCGAAAGGCCTGTTGGCACCCAGCTTCCAGGGCGGTAAAGCATTAATTCAGTTCGATGCCGGTAAGCCCGTTACCTTCTCTCTATCAGCCGCCGCTAACGGTCGGGGCAATTTGATCTTCTTCGACGATACAGAACAATTGACCCGAAAGGTACGCGCCGCCCGGAAAATGACGGTCCAGCTGAAGATCCTTGGCCAAAACCTGAATCAGGTCACATTCAACTCAGCCGGCCTGCGCTGGAATCATTAAGCAGAAGTACACTACCACCAGTTGAACGCTTTCAACACGTACCTACAGCACATAAACTAAAAAATCGGATGACGTTAACGCCATCCGATTTCCAGCCATATACCCTAAAAAGGTACCCTACTTGATCTCCCCTACCATATCGCCGGGCACAACCCATTGGTCGAACTCGTCGGGGGTGAGGTAACCAAGCGAGACCGCGGTTTCTTTCAGCGTCGAGCCGTTTTTGTGGGCGGTCTGGGCAATCTCGGCGGCTTTGTAGTAGCCGATCTTCGTGTTCAGAGCCGTCACCAGCATCAGCGAGTTCTGCACGTGCTTTTCGATGTTCGCTTCGATCGGGCGGATACCTTCGGCGCACTTGTCGTTGAACGACACGCACACATCACCGATCAGGCGGGCCGAATGCAGGAAGTTGTAAATCATCACCGGCTTGAACACGTTCAGCTCGAAGTGGCCGTTCATGCCGCCGATGTTGATGGCTACGTCGTTGCCCATCACCTGCGCCGCTACCATCGTCATGGCTTCGCACTGCGTTGGGTTCACTTTACCCGGCATGATGCTGCTGCCCGGCTCGTTGTCGGGAATAAACAGTTCGCCAATGCCCGCCCGTGGTCCGCTCGACAGCATGCGCACGTCGTTACCGATCTTCATCAGGCTGGCGGCCACGGTTTTCAGCGCGCCGTGTGCTTCTACAATGGCGTCGTGAGCTGCCAGCGCTTCAAACTTGTTCTCGGCCGTGACGAACGGAAGGCCCGTCAGGTCAGCAATGTGTTTGGCTACATTCTCCGAGTAGTTCGGTGGCGTGTTAATGCCTGTTCCCACGGCTGTTCCGCCCAGGGCCAGTTCGCTCAGGTGCGCCAGCGAGTTGTTGATCGCCCGCAGGCCATGATCGAGTTGCGACACGTACCCGGAGAACTCCTGCCCTACTGTCAGCGGGGTGGCGTCCATGAAGTGGGTACGTCCGATTTTCACCACATGCATGAACTCCTTCGCCTTGGCATCGAGGGTGTCGCGCAGTTTTTTAATGCCCGGGATCGTCACCTCCACCAGCGCCTGATAGGCCGCAATGTGCATGGCCGTCGGGAAGGTATCGTTGCTGCTCTGCGATTTATTGACGTCGTCGTTGGGGTGAATGGCTTTCTTTTCGTCGAGCAGTGAACCACCGTTCAGCACGTGAGCGCGGTAGGCCACCACTTCGTTGACGTTCATGTTGCTCTGCGTGCCCGAACCGGTCTGCCACACTACCAGTGGAAACTGATCAGCCAGTTCACCCGCCAGGATTTCGTCGCAGACGCGGGCAATCAGATCGCATTTTTCCTGTGGCAGCACACCCGCATCGAGGTTCGTCAGGGCGGCGGCTTTCTTCAGCACGGCAAACGCCCGGATAATCTCGCGCGGCATGCGGTTGATGTCCTGCGCAATTTTGAAATTTTCAATCGAGCGCTGCGTCTGCGCGCCCCAGTACACATTGGCCGGTACCTGCACCTGGCCCATCGTGTCTTTTTCGATCCGGAACTCCATTTATAAAGGGTAAAAGAGTGAATACGTGAAAGGGCGACAGGTCGCAGCGAGTCAGAGGCTGGTTCGTTCTGTCGGGCGTTCACGTGTTGTACGCCGCAAAGGTACTACGCAGGCAAAAAGCGTTATAAAGAATTATGAGCTTTGTCGATGTGTCATCAAATGACAGTACTAAAACTATTAGAATCCCATGCAGGTATCTATTCGTAAGATCATCGATGGATTAGGTGGTGATCAGCTTATCAGACGGGCGGTTCGCCATGATTTTGACCTCATGGAAATTGTAAAAGAAGGTATTCCAATGAAGTCTGCCGCTTTTTTACAAAGTAGTTTTGGCTTCACCAATAAGCAGATGAGCCATATTCTGGCCATCTCTGAAAGTACCTACCAGCGCCAAATACGGACAAAGACTAGGTTGACGTCGGACGAGACGGAGAAAGCAATTTCGTTATCCGAGTTATACGTTAAAGGTGTCGATGTATTCAGAAATCAAGCCGGTTTTAACAGTTGGCTTCAAACCCGAAGACCCGCTATGAATAACCAACGGCCAACCGATGTGCTCGATTCGGTGATTGGTCGCCAACATGTTATGGATGAATTAAACCGAGTTCTTCACGGCGTTTTCTCCTGAAAAGACCAGAAAAAGAACAGAGGCCAACAGTCTCCTTATGCTTTACCAACGCGTTGTTGGGGAGATAGCTTTAGCTCTATGATGCTGTGGTGAAGTAGCCCTTACCGAACGTACCCGGGCGTTGGGGGATCACCATTCGTACGTTAGAACATACTGATCGCATCGCGGTACCCCCTGCCAATGGGAATCGACACTCCGCCAATCTCAACAGCTTCGGCCGTATAGGCCCCGATCTTCTCAACAGACACAATGAACGACCGGTGAACACGCCGGAATCGGTCAGGTGGTAACAGGGCCTCGATCTCGTGGGTACTTAATTTGGTCAGGTACGTGGCTTGGGCCGTCACTACCTTTACGTACTCCCGCTGACTTTCAATGTAACAGATATCGGCAAACTGTATCCTGATCTTTTTCTTCTGAACAGTCAGAAACAGGTGGTCTTTCGGCGGGTCGGCCTCAATCTGGGTGGGTAAAGCCCGGTTCGGCTTCAACACCTTATTCACGGCGACCAGAAAACGCTCGAAGCGAATGGGCTTCAGCAGGTAGTCGTTTACATTCAACTCGAAGCCTTCTACCGCATACTGGTGGTAAGCCGTGGTGATGATGACCGCAGGGGGATTTGGCAACGTCTTCAGAAACGCCATGCCTTTCAGCCGGGGCAGGTGAATGTCCAGAAAAAGCAGGTCTACCGGCTGTGTACGCAGAAAATCAGTAGCCAGCAGGGCATCTTTGCACGTACCCAACAGGCTCAGGAAAGGAACCTCCGCTACGTAGCTGGTCAGCACGTTAACGGCCAACGGTTCATCTTCGATGATCAAACAGGTAAGTTTAGACATGGCTGGTCAGGTTGATGGTGAGCGTGGTAACAAACACCGGCCCTTCGCGCACCAACTGCAGTTGGTAATCGGTAAAGAGCAGTTCGAGTTGTCGGCGCAAGTTGGTCAGGCCAATGCGTTCAGTGATGGGCGCGTCGGTTGATCGGTCAATGGAGTTTCGGATCACAAATTGCAATCGGTGCTGCCTCACGGCCAACCGAATGTCCACGAACGGCAGTTGACGCGTTTCGGCAGTGCCATGCTTAAACGCATTTTCAACTAATGGCATCAGCAGCAGGGGCGGTAAGGGTTGACCGGGGTTGTCGATATCCGTTGTAAAAGTTACCCGCAGTGTGTTATCGTAACGAAGACGCTCGAGCGCGAGGTAGTTGGTGATGATCGTTACTTCTTTGTCGAGGGCCACGTGTCGGCCGCCCGTTTCGTAGAGCATGTAGCGCAGCAGCTCCGACAGCCGCAAAATAGCCTCCGGGGCCATCTCCGACTTTTCGCGCGACAGTGCATAAATGTTGTTGAGCGTGTTGAACAGAAAATGCGGGTTCGTTTGCGATTTCAGGTAGTTCAATTCGGCGGCCTGTTTCTCGATCCGAAGTTGCTGAGCCGTTTCTTTCAACTGCCTGAAATCATAGGTGTACCGGATGATTCCGAAAAAGAACAGTGAGCCAACGCTATACCCCATCTGTGCCTTCAGGGCATCGCTATTGGTCTTATACGCCGCCAAATCGGTGTACAGCTGCAGCCTGATCCCCATCATTCGCCAGGCATTCAACCCAAACGAGCACAGGCCGATGCACACCCAGACCAGCAAAAAACCCAGCAACACACGCTTCCACGTGAGCCGGACAGCCGGTAGCAGGTGATCGTACAGCAGGTAGTTCAGGGTTGTCAGGTACGTTAGCATCCAGACGTGATTCACGGCTTTGGGCCCAACCGACGCAACGTCATACAGCAGGTCGCCAATGACACCCAGCAGCAAAAAAGCCACTCCAATCCGGAGATACAGCCGAACCCGTTCCTGCCTGATCAACAACTTCATAGGGCGAAGTAAACACGCTTTTGGGCAAGTTCACAGGCCACGCCTGCCAACGTCAACAAACAACGAATTTGGGTCAACGAATCGGTCTGTTGCCGGTATCCGGTTGTTGGTAGACGGGCTTCGGGTGTCTGCTGATGACGCCAGTTTAAGCCGCTTCTCCCTACGTATTCTTGCGGCTTAACAACTGAAAAATGAAACAGATAACACGACTTCTCGCCTTAGTCTGCGGCACCATCACGCCCCTGTTTGCCCAACTTGAACCAACCGCCGGTCAGTGGAAAACCTGGTTTATCGAATCGGGGGCTGCCCATCGTTTGCCTGCCCCGGCTCCTGTCAAACGGGAACTTGAGCAGATCGTGCTGCTGCAAAAAAAACTGACTGCCTCCACCCGGCAGGAGATCACGTACTGGAACGCGGGTGCTCCCGGCTATCACTGGACCAACTGGATGAGCAACCTTTGGATGACCAACCCGACGCCCAATGGTCCCTTTAGCAATATGCTCCTCAACGTGGCGATCTACGACGCTACCATTGTAGCCTGGAACACCAAATTCGCCCACAAACGCCCGCGCCCCTTCTCTGCTGACAAACGAATACAGGCCTACGGCCAGGCGCCCGACAGTCCCTCGTATCCCTGCGAACATTCGGTGGCAGCGGGCGCAGCAGCCACCATCATTGCCCATTATTTTCCGGCCATGGCCGACTCGGCGCAACGCATGGCCAATCGCGTCATGGCGGCACGTGTGGCGGCTGGCATGGCCTTTCCGAGCGATACCCGCGCCGGGTTTGAGTTGGGAAAACGGATTGCCGAACTTGAGCTGGCCCGCACCGCCAACTACGTACCCAGCACGCCGTGGGACGGCAAACGCCCTCAACAGGCAGGTATCTGGACAGGCGACGTACCTATGTTCGTAACGGGTGGTTTGTGCAAACCCGTAGTCTTGAGCAGCAGCCATCAGTTTCGGCCCGGTCCCCCACCCGATTTTGCCGCCGATATGGCTGAACTGAAGGCCTACAAGCATACAAATCGGGCCAAAGCCAACGCGTTTTTCTTCAATGGCAACTTCTCGACCGGTGACTTGCTCAACCGGAAGCTATTCGAGCATAACCTCCACCTGAACCCACCACAGGCCGCCCGACTGTATGCCGCTCACGCCATTACGATGTATGATTCGTTTGTGGCGGTTTTCGATGCGAAATACGCCTATTGGGGAATCCGCCCCGATCAATATGACCCGACGTACCGACCGCTGCTGAAAACGCCACCTTTTCCGGGTTATCCATCGGGCCACGCCGCCACAACCGGGGCCATCTGCTATTTGCTCGCGCACTTCTTTCCGGCCGATCGTGCCGAATTTGAGCAGGTAGCCACCGATTGCGCCGAGTCACGCTTTCAGGGCGGCATCCATTTTCGGACTGACAACGAGGTGGGGCTAACCCTCGGGAGGAACATTGCCGACGCCGTCATCAAACGTATGAGCAGCCACGGACATACGCCTTATTGACGAAAAGGGCGCAGCCATAAGTGAACCACGTTCGGTAGGGTGATTCAGAGTGACTGGCCACGCCAATTGCTGTAAACCCTCCTATCGAACGTACCCAAGCGTGCGGGGAATGGTGTAAATCTCGGTCTGGCGGCCGTCGATGTAACGGAATTTTTGTTCGTCGAAAAACCGTATTGAACTAATCAGGTTGTTGCAGTAAGATTTCCACCTCTTCTGCCAGTAGCGGAAGGCTCTTGTTGACAACACCCCAGATGGTTGTCAGATCAACCGCGTCGTACGCATGAATCACTCTGTTTCGCAAACCAACGATTTGACGGGAATGCGTAATAGAAACAGCTTCATCCAGTTTGAGCAGTCGGCTCATGGCTTCGCCAATAATTTCTAGCTCCCGTTCAACGGCCCGCTGTACAGTCAGATTGCTAGTGAATTTTACAAAATCGCGTTCGCCATTCAGATGAAAGTCGATGTGTATGATAGCCTCCGCGATGTCGAATAAGAACTTACGGGCTTCATCCTTCATAGATAACTGTCTTTGTCTGGTTCATCACTTTGATAAAGTATGGATTATGAACCGATGCTTCTGTGACCAAATCTACAGGTCGCTTCAGCAACGCTTCCATTTCCTCGGCAATAGCAAAGTAATTTTCGGCATAGACAACGGGGTCCAGCCCATCGTCAAAGGCAATCAGTAGATCTATGTCGCTTTTGGGGCCGAACTGGTCTGTACAAACCGACCCGAAAGCGTACGCACGTTTTACCCGATTCTGCTTGAGAATCTGCGTAATAATGGGCAGGTTACGGCTAATAATCGGTTGTAAACTCATCTTTTCGTAAAACTCCCCGTACACGGGTTTTAGTTTCTTGTCCTTTACCGAACGTACCCAAGCGTGCGGGGAATGGTGTAGATTTCGGTCTGGCGGCCGTCGATGTAACGGAACTTTTGCCCGTCGAAAAAGCCGTCTTCTTCCAGCATGATGCGCACCATTTTCTTCCATTCCGGAATCTCAACGGCGGCGTTCAGTTCAATGGAATAGGCCGTGTTGGCCTGCAGCGGGTAATCGCCGGGGCCGGGAACGCCTTTCTGCTGATCCCAGAGGCCAATAGTGGGACCGGCGGCGTGGCCGTGCACGCCAATCGGATGCGAATAAATGGTGCCTTTGATGCCTTCCTTCGACGCCTGGTCCAGTGCTGACAGCAACAATTGATTACCCGATTTACCTGCCACAAACTGCTCGGTCAGGATATCCTGTAGTCGATTGCCTTTTTGAAAAGCCTTGCGAATACTTTCCGGTACGCTGGTCTCGCCGGGGCGCAGTACATACGCGTGTTGCTGCTGATCGGTGTTTAGCCGCAGGTACGTTATGCCGAAATCGACATGGAGCAGATCACCCGCCTGAATCACTTCTTTATCAGGCCGTTTCGAGAACGTACGGAGGTGATTGAAATCGTTCGAATCAGCGCGTTGCACATCAACCGTCGGATGAAACCAGGTATCAAGGCCCAGGTTGGTAATGCGCTGCCGGAACCACCATACCACATCGTCGGTCGTGGTCACACCCGGCTGAATCACCTGCTCGGATAGCCCTTCCTGAATGATCTGGTGCGACAATCGGCAAATCATCGGGTAGAGCGCCATCTCTTTGGGGGTACGTGTCTCCAGCCAGCCAACGGCCAGTTTCTCGGCCGAAACAATGCGTTTCTGATACTCGGCGGGCAATTTCTCCAGAAATTCCGTCTGTTCCGTAACCGTCAACCCATCGGCATGGGCATAGTTGGTCGAGCGGTTCAGGCCGATCTTCTTCGGTTTGCGTTCGGCAATAATGGCCGCCAGCGCATCCCACTGATTGGGCCGCACGTCGATGTCCCAAGCTCCCTTGAGCAACGTACCTACGTCGTAGCGGGCAATGGCCAGTTTCTCTACGCCTTCTTTATCGCCACGATCAAAAAAGACCATAATGGTTCGGCGACGGGCCGATAGCCAGGTCGAGGGGAGCATCGTTTTCAGGACAGGGTCTTCATTGTACTCACGGGAGATAATCACCCACATGTCGATACCCTCACGACGCATCAGTTGGGGAAGCAGGTTCGTGAACCGGTCTTCCAATACATCGTCGATCTGTTTGGCCCGGTCGCGCTCCGACAGAACCAGCGATGGAGCCACTGGGCCAACTGACTGTGCGTATAGGGGCGGAAGTATGAAAAGGGAGATAAGGAGCAGTAGTGTTGAGCGCATATACGTGGGAGGAAGTACGTGCAGGCAATATAACGACGGCGAGCCGCTCCACCATACGCTGAACAAGTGCCAATGGCGATGCTATCAACTCCTTACTTGAAAGTAATCTGAAAAAGTTACCCCGTAATTTAATACGCACGTAGCTAACTCGTTCTCAGTACGATACAGAATCAACTAAGCTGACTACAAAGGTGTCCGACTATTTGCCAGATACCAGGCATCATTGTTGATCGTTCTACGATCGAACACATAAACATCTATACATGAAAAAATCATATGGTTTAGGCTTGTTAATCGCCCTGTTCGGGATGGCCGCCTGTCAGTCAGATAACGTCCTGGATAAAGCTCAGGAGCAGACGCCCGTAGCTACGTCATCAACAAGTATCTCCAGCGAAGGAGCAACAGCTACCTCATCGGGGGTGATAACGGGAGTAGTTGAGGTGAAGTCATCTGGTGCCCGCGCGGCATCGGTAGCCCTGCAGCAGGAGATTCTGACGTACCTGAATGCAGCCCGCTCAAAGTCGTGTCTGTGTGGCAGCACCACCTACGCACCCGCTCCTGCACTGGCCCTGAATACAAAGCTGAATACAGCCTCCGATAAATTCGCGCTCGATCTGGCTACCTACAATTATTTCAGCCACACTGGTCGCGATGGTTCGCAGCCCTGGGATCGGATGACGCGCGAAGGGTACATCTGGCGCACTGCGGGCGAAAACATTGCCGCTGGATACTCAACAGCCCGGACCGTAGTAGATGGCTGGCTGAAATCGCCCGGCCACTGCGCCAACATTATGAATCCATCATTTAAAGAGGTAGGCGTCGGTTACGCCTACAGCGCTACCAGCACCTACAAGTACTACTGGGTGAACGACTTCGGCACCCAACGGTAAAAAAAGGGATTTCAAGACGGAATAGTCCGAGATCTCAGACCATTCCGTCTTGAAATCCCTTTTTACAGTTTCGCAGCAGCGGCTTTATCCAGGAACCAGACAAATTCGTCGGTAGCTGGTTTGATACGCTGCGACGGGTATTTATAAGGCTGGTACTTACCGTGTAACACCTCATGAAGCGCATCGGCCTTATTAGCTCCTGCAACCAGAAATAGCACCGCCGCAGCCTTATTCACAACGGGCGCGGTCAACGTCAGGCGGAACATATCCTGCTGAGTCAGGAAAAAGGCCTTGGTCCAGGAACGTTCCTCATTCACGACTTCGGTTCCGGGAAACAGCGAGAGCGTGTGGCCATCGTCGCCCATGCCGAGCAGCACCAGATCGAAGGTGTGGGCGTGTCCGTCGAAGTATTTGTGTAGCAACGTATCATACGCAGCCATCGATGCTTCGGGCGGCAGATCGGTCTGCATCACGTGAATCTGGTCAGCGGGTACAGGTACATGGTCCAGCAACGTGTCGAAGGCCATCCGGGCGTTGTTCTTCTCATCGGTCAGCGGCACGAACCGCTCGTCGCCCCAGAACACATGTACGCGGCTCCAGTCGATCCGATCACGAAGGGGTGGTTTGGCCAGTAGTTCGTGCAGCGCTTTGGGCGTGCTCCCGCCCGATAAGGCAATCGTGAATCGGTCGCGCTGCTCCAGAATAAGCTCGGCGTAGTCAGTGATCCACTCAGCCGCTTTCTGGGCCAGATCAGCGGGATTTTCGGTGACGGTGATGGTCATAGGGCAATTTGGGATTTTGGATATCGGATTTGGGATTTGCTCCGCTTTCTCAGGACCGCACTGTTAACCACGCAACGCAAATCCCAAATCCGATATCCAAAATCCGACATTCGTTTATTCATTCATCCAGTTGAAACCGTTTTTCTCGATCATTTCGGTCGATTGGTCGGGGCCCCACGAGCCGGGCTCGTAGATCGGCATGGAGGCTGGGTCGGTTTGGGCCGCCCACTGGTCGAGGATCGGCATAACGATCTGCCAGGCTTCGTCGACCTGATCGGCGCGCATGAACAGCGTGGCGTCACCCGCCATCACGTCGAGCAGCAGGGTTTCGTAAGCTTCAGGCTGTTGCTCCGTGAATGAGGTGTTGTAGTTGAACTCCATCTCAACCGGATCGAGCGCCAGCGTTTGACCCGGACGCTTGGCCTGAAACCGAAGCCGGATGTTCATATCCGGTTGAATACTGATGATAAGGCAATTGTGCTGCCACGACTTGGCCGCCGCACCCGGAAACGCATAATGCGGAGCCGGACGGAACTGAACCGTAATAACGGATGACTTTTCGGCCAGATGCTTACCTGTCCGCACGTAGAAGGGGGTTCCCTCCCACCGCCAATTGTCGCAGAAGAACGTAACGGCGGCAAACGTTTCGGTCATCGAGTCGGGTTTTACACCTTCTTCATCGCGATATGCGGGTGTAGGCTTTCGGGACGCCGAACCGCCATCCTTTTCACCCGCGCCATACTGACCCCGAACGGCAACCTGATCGACCTGATCGGGTGCAATACGGCGTATAGCGTGCAGCACGTCTACTTTCTTGTTCCGAATCTCGTCGGCCTCAAATGAGGTGGGTGGTTCCATTGCCACCATGCACAGCAGTTGCAGCAGGTGATTCTGAATCATGTCGCGCAGGGCACCCGACTGTTCGTAATATCCACCGCGGCCTTCGAGGCCCACTGTTTCAGCGGCCGTCAGTTGCACGTACTCCACATAATTGTGATTCCAGAGCGGCTCAAACAGCGTGTTCGCAAATCGCAGCGCCAACAGGTTCTGTACGGTCTCTTTCCCGAGGTAGTGATCAATCCGGTAGATCTGCTCCTCCGCGAAGTGACTTAGCAAGAGCGCGTTCAGTTCACGAGCACTTTGCAAATCATGGCCAAACGGTTTTTCGACCACGATACGTACCCGGCTTTTATCGCCACAGAAATCGAGTTGGCTCAGATTTGTGGCAATGCCCGGCACAAGCTGCGGTGCTACCGACATGTAGAAAATAATGTTGGCTGGTCCGCCCCAGTCGGCTTCGCGCGCTTTGACCCGGTCGCCAATCAGGTGATAGGCCGCCGCATCGCCTCCGTCCATTTGCAGGTAGCCAACCCGGGGCGAGAATGTAGCCCATTGATTCTCGGGGCCATTCTTACGACGAGAAAACTCGTCGATACCTTCCAGGAGACGTTCGCGGTAGCTATCGTCGGTGTAGGCTGTCCGACCAATGCCGACTACCTCAAACTGCTCAGGCATGTAGCCATCGAGAAACAGGTTGTAGAGGGCGGGCGTGAGTTTGCGGAAGTTCAGATCGCCGCTTCCGCCGAAGATAAAGAGTAACGTTGCCGGTGGCCGCGTAGGAGTTACACTAGATGTCATGGTTGTATAGTAAAGCGGCGTTTAAGCTGACCAGGAAGTTTTGACAGAATTTACAAGATGAACAGGATTTTCGAGCTACAGTTCAGTTTACCCATGCTGCTTGCTTTTCAGACAAGTCAGAAAACAGGTCGCCTGTGCTGTGAATACTGATCAATGCATACAGTTAAAACGCCAACCGGGGGGCAATTTGTTAGATTTGAGCCGGAAACACAACCTATTCTCTCCATGCTGACCCGCCAAACCCTGCACGACGCCCACGATCGCATTCGTCCATACATTCACCGGACCCCTTGCCTCACTAACCAAACCATTGACCAGATGGTGGGTGCGTCGATCGTATTCAAGTGCGAAAATTTCCAGAAAATCGGGGCGTTCAAAGCGCGTGGCGGCATGAACGCAGCGCTTCAACTAACTGATCAAGAAAAGATTAACGGTATTGCCACGCACTCGTCAGGCAACCACGGGCAGGCGGTGGCGTTTGCGGCCCGTCAGCTTGGCATGCCCGCCTACGTGGTGATGCCCCGTACGGCCCCGCAGGTAAAAAAAGACGCCGTGCGTGGGTACGGTGCCCATGTGATCGAATGTGAGCCAACACTCGCGGCCCGCGAGGCCACCGTGGCTGACGTGATAGCCCGCACAGGAGCTACGCTTATTCACCCATACGATGATGATCACGTCATTGCCGGTCAGGGCACGGCCACCATCGAACTGATCGAGGACAATCCTACGGGCAAACCATTCGATGTAATCCTAGCGCCCGTTGGTGGTGGCGGGCTCATCAGCGGTACAGCCCTGGCCACGCAGTTGCTGTCTCCTTCAACACGGGTGATTGGTGCCGAGCCCGAAGGTGCCGCCGATGCCATTCTCTCGCTGAAAAGCGGTCAGGTTGAAAAAGCGCCTTATATCCAGACCATTGCCGACGGCCTGATGGCCACGCTCAGCGAACGTACCCTGGGCTACATTCGCCAATATGTACATGAAATCAAGCTCGCCAGTGATGACGAGATCAGAGCTGCGCAACGGCTGGTATGGGAGCGCATGAAAATCATTATCGAGCCATCGTGCGCCGTTCCACTGGCCGTTGTACTTAAGTATAAAAATGAATTCACTGATCAAACTATCGGTATAATCCTAACCGGCGGCAACGTAGATTTGGGCAAGTATTTCAGCTAACGATTGGCCGGGAACAGCGCTGCCTGGGTACGTTCCTCATCGGAATAACGCTAATCACGGCCATTCGTTACTTGCCAGTTACCAGCCCTTATGCCCCAAGTTCCCGATCTGACAGTGCTTCTGAATGCCATCGGGCAGGGTGATGAGGGTGCGTTCAGGCAGTTGTATGACCTGACGAAGGGACGCGTCTACAATACGGCACTGGGGTACGTTCGGAATCGGGAAGATGCTGAGGAGATTACCCAGGACGTATATATAGAGGCATTTCGCTCGCTGGGTACGTTCAACCGGGAGGCCAGCGTTACGACCTGGCTGTACCGGATCACCGTCAATAAATCAATTGATTTTGTAAGGCATCAGCAGCGCCAGAAACGATTCGCCTTCCTGACCAGCCTCTTCAACCCCAAAACGGGCGCCGTTGAGCACGACGCCACCGAGGCCGTTCACCCGGGGGTACTCCTCGAGCACCAGGAAAATGCGCAAATCCTGTTCAGGGCCATTGACAAACTCGCCGACAAACAAAAAACCGCCTATATCTTAACCCGCGTTGAGGGACTCAACAACATGGAAGCGGCAGCAGTGATGAACATTACCGTGGGGGCCGTTGAGTCACTGCTTCAACGTGCCAACGCCACATTAAAAAAACAACTGGCGAACTGGTACAACTCGATCAGGCCGTAGGAATACAAACACCACTATCGTCTAACTGCGTATGGAACCCGAAAAAGACAACTGGATCAATGACGTTATGGGTAGCCTCGACGGGCTAAACCGGACAGAGCCCAGCCCGTTCCTTTTCGCCAGGATCCGGAATCGGCTCTCTACTACCCCATCAACAGCCTACGTACCTGGCCGACTGGTGTGGGTTGTTGCAGCATCGTTTGCCGTATTGGCCCTGCTAAACTGGCAGATACTGGCAGGTATGGCAGGGCAGGGTGTTCAGGAAAAGAACGAGTTGAACACCGTGATCACCGAAATGCACCTGTATCCTGCCAGCAATCAACTCTATGACCTATGGAGCGGACAAAACTACTGACCATAGCCGTGATTGGCTTATTGCTGCTAAATCTGGTTACCATTGGATTTTTGGTGCTACGCCCCGGAAAACCCGGTGGCCGGCCAGAAGATGGACCACCCGGTGGCGAAGGGCCATCCCGGATTATAATTGAGCGGCTTCACTTCGATGACAACCAGCAGGAACGCTATCAAACGCTGATTGAGGCGCATCGGGCACAGACCCGCGAATTGGCTAGCCAATCAGTGCACTTGTACCGCGATTACTACGGTTTATTAGAGAACGATCAGCCGGATACTGCACAGATTACGTCGCTTAATCGACAGATCGGGCAAAATCAGCGGGAGCAAGCTCAACTGAACTTCGATCATTTTAACGACATAAAACAGCTCTGCCGCCCAGACCAACAGGCGGCGTTCAGACAACTGGTCAGCGAGCTGAGTCGCTTATTCGGTCGGCAACAGCGCCCGCCTCGCCCTTCGCCTGATGGACAGCCAGAAGGCCCGCCAGCTAATTTGCCTCCCCGCCCGTAGGAACGTACCTGATAGGTCGTCTAAACCATAAATCACCATCACGATGAACCGAATCCAACTCTTCACAACTTATTGCGGGCTGACGCTCACAACCGGGCTTCTCACGTTCGTAGCCTGCAAGCAATCGACCGACACCGTTACGCCGTCGACCACCGGCACAACCAGCACCAGCATGACGGTTGGCACGGGAGTGCCCGACGTGTATAAGAAGATTTACGGCGCTACTGAGATCTATGTTGAGGGTACCAATATTGTGATCAAGACGAAGGGGCGACCCGATCATAAAAGCCCATACTATCAGGGAACCCAGTGGGAAAGCACCCTGTACGAAGCCTACAACGGAACGAACACGAAGTACGCTTCGAACCCAAACCGGATCAGCGAATTTAGCCTGACGTTTAAAATCCCGATGAACCCCGCCGTTGACGCCGCCCATGCCGAAACCCCACTGGGTGCCATTGGTGTCTCGCTCAATGGAGTGGCGTTCTATAACCAGTACGCTGCTCAACGGGCGGTATTGACAAACGAGATCAACGGGTTCGATCAGTACGCTGGCCATCCACAGCAGCAGGGTCAATACCATTACCACGTTGAGCCAACCTACCTGACCAAGGCAAAAGGGAAAGACGCCCTGCTCGGCTTTTTGCTCGACGGGTTTCCGGTGTATGGCCCAACCGAGAATGGCAAGACCATTACCAATTCCGATCTGGACAAATACCACGGCCACACCAGCGCCACGGCCGATTACCCAAACGGCATTTATCATTATCACATCACCGCCGAAGACCCATACCTGAATGGCAGCGGATTCTATGGCAAGTCGGGCACTGTTACGCAATAGTGTTCTCTGCTGGCTACTGCTCGTATTACTTGTCGCCTGCCAGTCGGAAAAGCAGACACCACCAGCCATACCAGCCAGGTACGTTAACAGCGACGTACCTGGCTGGCAACAACGTGCCGGCAGCCTGTGGCTGACTGATACCCTCTTCAGCGGCTGGCAGGTTCACATAACACCCTCAGGCGACACCCTCTTCTGCGGTAGTTTTCTGGCCGGAAAAGCTGACGGTGTACACCGTCAATGGTATGCTTCCGGTCGACTGAGAGAAGAACGTCATTATCATAACGGCTGGCAGGAAGGTGAACAACGCGGCTGGCACGAGTCAGGAAAACCGGCGTTCGTGTATCAGTTTAAAAACGATGTATACGAAGGCTCGCGTACTGAATGGTATGCCAATGGCAAACCGGCTTTGGCGGGCAACTACCACGAAGGTCAGGAAGTGGGCCTTCAGCGTCAGTGGTTCGATAACGGCACGCTGAAAGTCAATTACGAAGTTCGGAATGGCCGGCATTATGGGTTCACCGGCGTTAAAAACTGTGTCAATGTCTGGGACTCCATCACTGTTACGCATTAGCCTCGCCATTACCCTGGCGGCTGTCGCCATCGCTTGTCAGCTAGACGCAGGTACGTTGTCGGAAGCAACGGTACCCTATTACAACACCCCTGACTTTACGCCTGTCTGGCTGGCTGACCCGGCTGAGGCGGATCAAAAGATCACGCACCGCATCGCCGATTTTTCCTTCCGGGACCAGACGAATCAACTGGTTACGCAGGAAACGGTAGCGGGCAAAATTTACGTTGCCAACTTCTTTTTCACGTCCTGCCCAACGGTCTGTCCAAAGATGACCAGCCTGCTCAAAGCAGTTCAGGACACATTCCGGAAAGAGCCGAAGGTAGCCCTACTCTCATTCAGCGTCACGCCCTGGATCGATTCTATTCCCCGCCTTCGCCGCTATGCCGACAGCAAAGGCGTCATTGCCGGCAAATGGCATCTACTAACCGGGGGTCGAAGTCAACTCTATACCCTCGCCCGCCAATCGTATTTCGCCGAAGACGCCATCGGTTTCACCAAAGACTCGACTGAATTTCTGCATACCGAGCACCTGATCCTGGTTGACCAGCAGCGCAGGATTCGCGGCGTGTATAACGGCACCCAACCGCTGGAGATCGATAAACTGATCGCTGACATCAGAGTGCTGCTGCCGGTTGAATAGGCAACGTACCCAGGCCAGTTGATCACTTTCCGTGCCCTTATTTTCCAACTTGTACAAATCCAGTCAGAAAGAGGTAAGAATCATCAGAAGATAACATTCCGCTAATACCATATAGAATATGGATATAGTAGCTTTGTTCCTGAAAACTTATACCAACTTTCATGACTTCATCTCTACAGCGAGCTTTCTACGCTTGGCTCGGGCTACTCATGCTTTGCATGACGCCAACATGGGTAAGGGCACAAGCGCCTACCGATCTTTTCTTCTCCGAATACATTGAGGGAAGCAGCAACAACAAAGCCCTTGAAATTTACAACGGCACCGGCTCTGCCATTAATCTGGCTACTGGTCAATACATCATACAGATGTATTTCAACGGCAGCACTTCAGCCAATACTACTATTACGCTTACTGGCACAATTGCGGCGGGGGGCACGTATGTGGTGGCGCCCACGGCGGCCAACGCCACGATTCTGGCGAAAGCGAATCAGACCACTACCTCTACGTTCTATAATGGTAACGATGCGGTTGTCCTGCGTAAAGGCGGGACAGGAGGTACGGTGGTCGATGCTATCGGACAGATAGGCACTCCTTTTCCGGCGACCGAATGGGGCACGGGACTGACCTCTACAGCTGATAACACCATTCGCCGGAAAGCCGCGTTTTGCAGCGGTGACGTCAACCCAACCGATGTATTCGACCCCAGCGTTGAGTGGGATGGTTTCGCTATCGATACCTTCGACGGACTAGGCACGCACTCGGTCAGTTGCGGTGGTGGCGGCACGCCAACGCTGCCCTCGGTATCCATCGTAGCCACTGATGCCAACGGCGCAGAAGCGGGTGCTGATCCGATCGTCTTCACGCTATCACGATCGGGCAGTACCTCGGCAGACTTAACCGTTAACTATTCGATAGGCGGTTCAGCCACCAACGGCACCGACTTCACTCCGGCGTTGAGCGGTGTGGCAACAATTCCAGCCGGGCAGTCGTCGATCACGATTACACTGACGCCGGTAGACGATTCGGTCATTGACGCCAACGAAACCATTATCCTCACTATCACGGCCAATGCAGCTTACACGATTGGTTCGGCCTCGGCTACGGGCATCATCGCTGACGATGAAATCACGCCAAGCCAGCGTATCCACGATATTCAGGGCGCGGCGCACATCTCACCGCTGCTAGGCCAAACGGTTAACAACGTACCTGGTATCGTAACAGGATTACGTACCAACGGTTTCTACATGCAGGACCCAAACCCCGACACTGACGACCGCACCTCAGAAGGTATTTTCGTATTCACCAGCACAGCTCCATCTGTTGCGGTAGGCACGTCAGTGCTGGTCAGTGGCAGCATTGCTGAGTTCCGCTCGGGTGGCAGCGCAGGCACGAACAACCTGACGGTTACCCAGATTCAGACCCCAACCGTAGTTACGATATCAACAGGGAATGCACTACCAGCGGCAACGCTCCTGGGCAATGGTGGCCGTACGATTCCAAACATGATCATCGAAGACCAGGTCGGAAATGTTGAAACGGGTGGTCTGGCGTTCGATCCGGCCACAGATGGTATCGACTTCTACGAAAGCCTGGAAGCCATGCTGGTGCAGATCAACAACCCGCTGGCGGTTAGTCCAACGGCGCAGTCGGGAGCGGCAGCAGGCGAGCTTTGGGTCGTTGCCGATAACGGTGCCAATGCCACGATCAAATCGTCGCGCGGTGGCGTGATCGTTAGTGCCAATGATTTCAACCCCGAGCGCATTCAGCTCGACGATACGATTCTGAACCCGCCAAGCAACGGTTTCCTGACGCCATCGGTGAACGTTGGCGCCCAATTAGGCACGGCGACGGGCATTGTTAACTGGGTGGCTGATAACTACGAAGTGTTGCTCACGTCGGTACCGACCGTGATCTCAAACGGCTTAACCAAAGAAGTAACCTCGTTGGGAGCCACGGCCAGCCAGCTGACCGTATCGACCTTCAACGTAGAGAATCTGGCTCCGAGCGACCCAGGCAGCAAGTTTACCAACCTGGCCAACCGGATTGTCACTAACCTGAAAACACCGGACATTCTGTTGCTGGAAGAAATTCAGGACAATAACGGCGCTACCAACGATGCCGTGGTGGACGCCAGCGTTACGTTCGGCCTGCTCATCAACGCTATTACCAGCGCCGGTGGTCCTACGTACCAATATCGCCAGATCAACCCGGTCGATGACCAGGATGGTGGTCAGGCGGGTGGCAATATCCGGGTAGGCTTCCTGTTCAACCCAAACCGCGTATCGTTCGTTGATCGTCCCGGTGGTACATCAACAGCCGCCACAACCGTCAATAATGTGAATGGTGCACCGCAGTTGTCGTTCAACCCTGGCCGTGTTGACCCAACCAACCCTGCCTTTGCCAACAACGACGGATCGGGCCCGGCCAGTAACAGCCGCAAGCCGCTGGCAGGTGAGTTTATGTTCAATGGCCAGAAAGTGTTCATTATCGGTAACCACTTCAGCTCTAAAATTCCCGACGATATCCTGTTCGGCGTTAATCAACCCGCCACACTCTTCAGCGAAGCACAACGCCGCGATCAGGCTACGGTTGTCCGTAACTTCGTGCAGAGCATTTTGGCTATCGACCCCAACGCCAATGTAGTTGTGCTGGGTGACCTCAACGACTTCGAGTTCTCGGCGCCGGTTAACATCCTGAAAGGTGCCCCACTCAACGCGCTGATCGAAACGTTACCTGCCAACGAGCGCTACACGTATAATTTCGAAGGCAACTCGCAGACGATCGACCACATTCTGGTGAGTAACAGCCTGCTGGGCAAGCTGGATCAGTACGATGTCGTGCACATCAATGCCGAATTTACCAATCCAGACAGCGATCACGACCCAAGTGTTGCCCGGTTCACCCTGGCTACGCCCCTGGTACTTTCAGCATCGGCTACGCCTTCGCAATTGTTAACCACCGGTACCACAACGTTATCGGCCACGGTCTCGGGCGGTACCACGCCCTACAGCTACACCTTCACCGGACCGGGTACGATTACGCCCAACGGCAACACGGCCACCGTTTCGGGCCTCCCAGCCGGTGTGCAGACGTTCACGATCATCGCAGGCGACGCAACGATGCCGCGTAGCCAGACTGTATCGACCACGGTTAGCGTAACGGTGACGGCGATCCAGCTTCAGGTGCTGCACCGCGACGTTGATAATTACGCTGATAACAACGCCATCCAGCCCGTTTTACAGCTTGTGAATCAAGGTACAACAGCCTTATCGCTGGCCCCGCTGACGTTGCGTTACTACCTGACCTTTGAAAACCTGACCCAGCAACCAAACCTGTCGGTTACATACGCTCAACTGGGTTCTTCAAACGTTCGAGTGCGTTACGTACCGCTGGCTCAACCTCGTCAGGGTGCCTTTGGCTACGTGGAATACAGCTTTACGCAGGGAGCCGGAAGCCTGGCACCGGGTGCTAATTCGGGAGCGATCCAGGGCTATTTTACGAAAGCTGATTACTCAGCGCTGAATGAGCTGGACGATTACTCATACGCCACCGTGCGCGACCAATTGGTTGCCAATCCACGCATTACCGCCTATTACGATGGCGTGCTGGTTGCTGGTCAGGAGCCAGGAACCGTAACGCCTGTGCGTCAGATTCGGGCCCTTACCGAAAGCAAGAATGGCCCGTCGGCCACGCAGATCAGCACGTACCTGCAACTGCAAAACGAGGGTAACCTGCCAGTGAACTACAGCGACCTGAAAATCCGCTATTACTTCACTGCCGATGGATCTCAACCGCTCAACGTCGAACTGGATTACGCAGCGCTCGGCACGTCGAACGTGCGCACGCAGATCGTCCGCCTGAATACGCCATTAGCTAACGCGGATACGTACCTGGAACTGAGCTTTGCTAATCTGGGCCAATTTGCGCCGCTGAGCAACACAGGCCTTATCCGGTATCGCATTAGCAAAACCGATGGTCGCTTCAATCAGGCCAACGATTACTCGTACCAGGAGCGGCCGGAGAACCTGTTTCAGAACAGCCGCGTAGTGGTGTATGTAGGTCAGGAAATTGTGTGGGGTCAGGAACCAGGTGCTAACGGCCGTCGGTCGGTAGAAGCCGAGCCTATGCCCGAATTGACCGTACGCCTGCTGGGTAACCCCGTTCAGGGCGACGCCCAGGTAGAAGTTACCGGCGCAATCGGGCAGCCACTTCACTATGTCCTGACCGACTTGAGCGGCCGCACCATCGTTGAGCATCAGGTTGAGCAGGCGGCGGCGGCAGATCGCCAAACCTTCAAGCTGGGCAACCAGCCAGCGGGTCTGCTGCTGCTCCGCGTAAATACGCCAACGCAGGCCAAGACCGTTAAGGTCATTCGGCACTAGGTTAGTTTGATTGAACAAAAAGGGCCACCGGTTATCCGGTGGCCCTTTTTGTTATGGTATTATGTTGCTTACGCGTGCTGGGTTGCTTTTTTGCTATGGGCCCTTCGACAGGCTCAGGGCCTATAGCAAAAAAGCAACCCAGCACGCGTAAGCAATCCATGTGCAAGCAAAATGATACCTAACCTTAACGAGACAACGTCTATTTCAAACTCCCCATACCACCATCAACGCCGATGATCTGGCCGGTAATCCAGGAAGCCTGATCGCTGAGCAGGTAAGCCGCCATGCTGGCAATATCGGCTGGTGTACCAACCCGATTCAGGGGGTGACGCTTATCAGCTGCTTCCCGTTTTTCGGGTGTGCCCAGCAAGCCTTTTGATTCGGCAAGTGGCGTATCGGTCAGCGAAGGCGCTACCGCGTTGACGCGTATGGCTAACGGAGCAAACTCAGCAGCCAGCGACTTGGTCAATCCCTCAACGGCCGATTTGGCTACCGAAACGGATGAGTGAAGACCCATACCCAGTTTTGCCGCTACTGTACTGAATAGCACAATGCTGGATCCTTTCGGCTTTTTCAACGCAGGTAAGGCCGCATGGATAGCAGAAACAGCGCCTAACACATTGATTTGCAGATCAGCCTGATAATCGGCTGGCTGTAGGCGTTGGAACGGCTTCAAGTTGATAGTCCCCGGTGCATACACCAAGCCGTGAAGCGTGTCGGGCAACTGGTTCAGCGCGTCGATAGCGGGTTCGTTCACATCCCAGTGCATATGGGTCGATGTGATCCCTTCCGGCTGCCGGCGACCGGCTGTGAACAAGGTGGCCCCCTGCTCTTGAAGCGAAAGAGCCAGTGCGTGGCCGATGCCCGAACTGGCTCCGATAATGAGAATATTCTTGCCTTGCATGTAAAGAAAGTTTACAGTTTTCTGTCTACCGTTTTCTGTTGCGATACTACTCAGTAGATACGTGTCTTATCAGCGCATCTTAGCAGCGCAGCAGAAAATGGTAAACAGAAAACTGTAAACTCTGCTACATTGTTGGCTTCATCCCCACATACTTCAGGAACTCCTGACGGGTGGCTTCTTCGTCAAACTTGCCACTATAGGCGGCAGTCAGCGTTGAACTGGCCGTGTCGTTCACGCCGCGGGTCGATACACAGAGGTGAGCCGCATCAATAATGACTGCGACATCTTCCGTTTGCAGCGCCCTTTTCAACTCGTCGGCAATCTGCATCGTCAGGCGCTCCTGAACCTGCGGACGCTTGGCAAAGTGCTGTACAATCCGGTTCAATTTCGATAAGCCGATCACTTTACCGCTTGAGATATAGGCCACGTGCGCTTTCCCGATGATGGGCACGAAATGGTGTTCGCAATACGATTGCACCGTGATGTCGCGCTCAACCAGCATCT
This sequence comes from Fibrella forsythiae, assembly GCF_017353175.1. Lineage (GTDB taxonomy): Bacteria > Bacteroidota > Bacteroidia > Cytophagales > Spirosomataceae > Fibrella > Fibrella forsythiae. The sequence continues at coordinate 938,809 of NZ_JAFMYW010000001.1, forward strand.
GGTTATACTGGTACTTGTTCTCAAACAGTGTAGTACTGGGTTTGTTAGCCGGGTTCAGGCCCTTAAACGTCTCATTGACATACATCTTGGCCACCCGGCGCGGGGTACCTTTCAGGCTGTCGTCGGTCAGATCAAGGCCCAGAATGGTCATTATTTCGCGGAAATGTTCCTCAATCAGATCAATTTTTAAGTCGTCGTCCAGCGCGAACGCATCGTCACGCAGGGGCGTTTCGAGATTCGCACTGGCGTGGTTGTCGCCCATGTCGTCCACCAGTTCATCGGTCAGGCCATGATTGTGCCCGTTTCCGTTCAGGTGAATGCCATTAGTTGACAGGGTATTCAACGAAGTTCCGTTCGGTTTCATAAAGACGAATTTTCAGATCGAGCGTTGGCTCAAGTTGGGTTCTGAGAATGTTGTAGATAGTGATGGCAATGTTCTCGGCCGATGGGTTCAGGTCCCGAAATTCGTCGGTGTCGAGGTTCAAATTTTTGTGATCGAACCGGTCAGTCACATGGATTTTGATCAGATCGCCGAGGTATTTCATGTCAATGACGTACCCCGTTTCGGGATCGATCGGTCCGTTAACCTGCACAATCAAATCGTAATTGTGGCCGTGGAAATGCGGATTGTTACATTTTCCATAGACACGGGCATTCTTTTCATCCGACCAGTTTGGGTTATTTAGCCGGTGAGCTGCGTTGAAGTGTTCTTTGCGGAACACGGCTACGCGAGGGGTATCTGCCCCGTTGGGTTCCGTCATGTGTAGTTCTGAATCAAATCAATGATCCAACCTGTCGTTACAAAGTATGTGTACAACACAGGCAGACCTAAGTGCGTTGGTAATCAGCGAATTAACGCTACGCCCGGAGGAGTGCTATGGTTACTAAACTAACCGTAGAGATCAACGTTTTGTTCAACCTTTAACCGAAAAGATTAAACAAAACAACTGGTCCTTTCCAGCTACTAAACGGAGACTTCACCACGTTTGTTCCCTACCGGGAGGAAGGTTCGTTCCAGCGGATCTGCCTGAACGTACCCGGAAAACATATAAATAAATTACCATATTAAACCATACACTTAGTTTCTGTCAATTTTCAGCGGTTCAAGCCAGCGCTCACGTCAGAATCTTACGATTATTTCCTTACTTACTTTAGTTGTTCTGCGGTACGATTAGCCACCGCTATACTGTTCATCCTAGTAATCTGGCTCCATCCTATTCTGGTCAGGTAGTACCATGCATCCATTTTTTCAAGAACCTTCCGGCCACTCTCAATCTGCTTTATTTCCACAAACATGGCTGGTAACCGACCCTATTGCTTCTGTTATTAGCACAGCATCAACTGGTGTTGCTCTGCTGCAAGCCGTCCGTAACGATGCTGGTCAGATTACTGACTTCACGTATCTGCTCGCCAATTCAATGCAGAAGGCATTAACAGGCCATCCGGAAGAAGATATACTGAGCCAACCGCTGACTGTGCTGGCACCAGACGTAGTACAGTCCGGTATGCTCGAACGGCTTATTCAGGTTGTTGACACAAAGCAGCCTTTGCAATACGTTGAGGAATACCAGCTGGATGGGCTTCGTGGCCGCTATAATCAGGTATACCTTCAGTCAGACGACGGCGTGCTGGTTCTGGCCCAGGATGTAACGCACAATCCGTTATCAGTCCGTGAACAGGCACAGCAAACGGCATTTCTGGCTGCCATTCAGACAAATAGCCCGGTTGCAACCATCCGGTCAATGCTCATTGACCTGATCAGCGGGCAAAGCTACTAGATTCAGCAGATGGTCTCCCGTACACTAACTATCATATGGTATGTTGACCCCCATCATAGCCTGAGTGGTTCTGAACGTAGACCTTTGTTCACGTACAACTGTTACCCGGTTTATGGAGGCAGGCTGATGATAAACGGCGCTAATGAACGATACCAATACGGACCTTACGGGGAACACAAGCCACTCGGCCAGTTTGCTTCGTCAATTGGAACAGGCAAACAGCGAGTTGACCCGGAAGTTGGCCGATTGTACTACTGAGCTACAGCAACTTCGAGGGGCGCTTCGGGAATCAGAGCGCCAATCTGTTCAGGAACGTCACAACGACGCCGAACGTACCCGGTTACTGGCCCGCGAACGGGAGCTACACGACCTGAAATCCAATTTCGTGACGCTGGCTTCGCATGAGTTCAGAACGCCCATGATGACGATCATGTCATCGGCTTCACTGATCGGCAGCTACAATAGCCCGGCTGATGAAGACAAACGTGAACGGCATGTCCTGCGAATCAAATCAGCTATTAACAGCCTGACTCGCATTCTGAACGACTTCATGGCAATTAGTCAGATGGATCAGGCCATCATTAGCAGTCACCCTTATCAGTTCGATCTTATTGACTTCTGCCGGGACGTGATCAACGATACGGTGGCTGTTGCCCGGACTGGTCAGCGGTTTTCGTATACCCATACCACGGGCCCCTCCCAGATCAGTATTGATGGGCAACTGCTGAAAAATATCCTGCTCAATCTGCTGACCAACGCCAGCAAGTATTCCAGCGATGATATGGACATTCAGCTTACCAGCGCGGTACTTGACAACCAGTTGATCATTGCCGTTCAGGATCACGGCATCGGCATCCCGGATGTCGACAAGGATAAGTTATTCACCAATTTCTTTCGGGCCCGAAACGCCATTCATATTCAGGGCACAGGCCTTGGCCTTTACCTCGTTAAGCGGTACGTCGATCTGCTGGAAGGCAGTATACAATTTACCAGTCAACAGAATGAAGGCACCGTGTTCACAGTCCGTTTACCTTTATCGACCGAAGCGGTATGAAAACGATTCTGGTCATTGAAGACAACCGGGAGGTACGCGAAAACATCGCCGAGATTCTTACCCTTGCCCAGTATCGGGTTGTGCAGGCCGCTGATGGGAAACAGGGAGTTGAACTTGCCCGCACTGTGGTGCCAAACCTGATCCTCTGCGACATCATGATGCCCGAGCTCGACGGCTACGGCGTTCTGCATATCATCAGTAAAGACCCTACTACGGCCACAATTCCGTTTATCTTTCTGACCGCCAAAGCCAACGTAACCGACTTCCGCTCGGGTATGGACCTGGGGGCTGATGATTACCTGACCAAGCCGTTCGATGATATAGCCCTGCTGAATGCGGTGGAGTTGCGTCTTCGCAAAGGCGAACAAACCAGGCTACAGCAACACGTCGACGGGCTGGCGATTTTATTGGGCTCCGTTAGAGAACCCACTAGCGAACAGCCCTCCACCGCCGACACGTACCCATCTGTTCACTACAGGAAAAAGCAGGTGCTCTACGCTGAAGGTAATTTTCCGTCGGCTATTTATTTCATTCGAAAAGGGCAGGTGAAGCGGTTCCAGACCTATGGCAGCGGCAATCAGTACATTACCGCCCTGGCGGGACCGGGCGATTTTGTGGGGTATCTGGCCCTGCTTCAACAGAAAGCGCATAACGAATCGGCCGAAATGCTGGACGATGCCGAACTGGTAGCCGTTCCCAAATCGGACTTTTTCAACCTGATCGATCATAATCCCGATGTGGCCAACTATTTCATCAGGCTGTTGGCCGATGACGTGGTTGAACGGGAAAAACGATTGATCAAGCTCGCTTACCAATCTGTCCGCCAACGGGTTGCCGAAGCTTTACTAATGGTTCAGCACAAGCTCTACCCACTGGATGCTACCTTAACCAATGGCCGATTGCCGGCCATGAGTCTATCGCGCGAGACCTGGTCCGATCTGGTCGGGGCATCAACCGAAACCGTTATCCGAACCCTGAGCGACCTGCGAACCGAAGGACTGATCGACCTATCGGGGGGGCAGATCACGCTGCTCAATATGGAGAAGCTGGCCCGACTCAGGCGTTGAGGCCTGCTTATCATCAGTATGCTCCATGATAACCATCACTTGCCTGTTTGATGGCTATCTGCGTTCATACCCGTTCCATCATAAGCCCGGCCTACCCGATTTACCAACTTTGTACGATGGTAAACACAATGAACAAGGGGGCAGTGAGTCTCAAATTTATCCCGCTTAATCGAACCGAATTTTTTGCCACCGTTCGTCGCCGCGTCGATCTGTATTTCAGTGAGCGACAACTATCGACCCACGCCAACGGAGCCATGTGGCTAAAGGCCGTTTTTTTTCTGGGCACCTACGCCGGGCTGTACGGTCTAATTTTATCGAACCAGTTTAGCGGATGGGCCACGCTCGGGCTCGCTACGTTGTTGGGCCTCTTTGCGGCCTTTATCGGCTTCAACGTGTCGCACGACGCACTGCATGACGCTTTTTCGGCCGAGAGTCGCGTCAATCGAATGCTTGGCCGTAGTTTCTGCCTGGTTGGTGCCAGTCCGTATATGTGGCGGATCATGCACAACGTGGTGCACCATACGTACACCAATATTCCGGGGCATGATGAAGATATTGACGTAGCGCCCGGCTTAATCCGCCTCGACACCAGTGAACCCTATAAACCCTGGCAGCGGTTTCAGCACCTCTACGCCTTCCCGCTCTATGGGTTGGCTTCGCTTTCGTGGGTGTTCCGTAAAGACTATATCAAATTTTTTAAAAAGAAAATCGGGCAACACAACAACGCAAATCATCCCCGCCGGGAGTACGTCAATCTATTTCTCTACAAAGCGGCCTACTACGTGGCGTTTCTCGTGTTGCCTCTACTCGTTCTTGATTTTAGCTGGTGGCAGATCATACTCGGGTTTGTGGTGATGCACGTGGCAGAAGGCCTGATGATCGGTTTGATCTTTCAATTGGCACACGTAGTTGAAGGCACCTCTTTTCCAGTGCCCGGCCAGTTGGGGGCCATTGAGGAAGCATGGGCAGTGCATCAGATGCAGACGACGGCCAATTTTGCGCCCAAAAGCAGGATCGCAACTTTTTTCTGCGGTGGCCTGAACCGGCAGATCGAACACCATTTGTTCCCTAAAATCTGCCATATCCATTACCCGGCCATCTCGGTCATCGTAAAACAGACGGCTCACGAGTTTAAGCTTCCCTATCTGGAGAACCCCACATTCTTCTCGGCGCTCGGTTCTCATTATCGCATGCTTAAAAAGATGGGCCAGGCAGAGCTCCAGTCTGTGTAGCAGTCAACGTACCTATTCCATGTAAATCATTGGCGGAACATCGTCAGGATTGCTTCGCGCTTATGGCCCTTCGCCCAGGCGTCTGTGACAGGCTCCGGACCTGGCACCAAAGCAATCATCCAGTCTACCAATTACCCAGTCAACGAAACAACCAATTTCCTCATGGCCACTCAACAGGATCTGGATTTCACCTACTCCACTATTGACCGCATTTTTCGCCTGAGCGTTGGGGAAACCGGCGATTACAGCGGAGCCATGTACAACGGCGACTTTTCACTTTCGCTGGAAGAAGCGCAGACGCAGAAACATGCGTTTATTGCTGATAGCCTTCGCATTGGTCCAGGTACGTCGGTGTTGGATATGGGCTGCGGGTGGGGGCCGTTTTTGACGTACATCAAGGGCAAAGGTGCCATTGCCCGGGGCGTAACGCTATCAACGGGGCAGGCGCAGGCTTGTAAGCAGAATGGCCTGACGGTCGATGTGAAAGACTGCCGCACCATCTCTCCTGCCGACTTCGGCACGTTCGACGCGGTCAGCTGCATTGGTGGGCTGGAACATTTCTGCTCAATCGAACAATGGCAGGCTGGCCAGCAGGATGCTGTTTATGCCGATTTTTTTCAAAAGCTACATCAGCTTTTGCCCGTTGGCGGCCGCTTTTATATGCAGACGATGGTCTTTGGCAACAACATGCCTCTTTTCGAATCAGTTAGTCTGGATGCCGACAAAGATTCGGATGCGTACTACCTGGCACTGATGATCGCTCAGTTTCCCGGTTCCTGGCTACCCTACGGGCCGGAACAAGTTATCCGGAATGCGGAACCACAATTTAAATTGATTTCCCAAAGCAGCGGCCGCCTCGATTACATCGAAACGATCGGTCAATGGCGAAAACGGTTCAGACAGTTCAAGCTGGAGAAATACGCGCTTTACGCCTCGTTGCTCCCTCGTTTACTAACTAACCCGTCGTTCAGAGGGCTAATTGATGTGTTCCGCAAAAGCCCCAACCGCGTCTGTTTCGAGCGGGAAATTATGGATCACTACCGGCTGGTCTTCGAGAAAGTATAAGAAGTTGAGCGGTTCGACTAACCGTGTAGTTCAATTACCTGACCATCCTGGCACCGCAGGGTGCGTCCCGGAAATTTGTGAATCAGGTCATAGTTGTGGGTCGCCATTAATATGGCGGTACCGGCATTGTTGATCTGCTTGAAAACCCCCATGATCTGGTCAGCTACGCCGGGGTCAAGGTTACCCGTGGGCTCATCGGCGATCAGGATCAGTGGCTCATTGAGCATCGCGCGGGCAATAACGATTCGTTGCTGCTCGCCACCAGATAGTTGATGAGGCATCCGTTTCTGGTGTGTACCCATGCCTACCTGCATCAGCACCTCCGATATGCGGTTGCTCATCTTTGCTTTGTCTGTCCAGCCCGTAGCGCGAAGTACGAACTTCAGGTTTTCCTCTACATTCCGGTCGAAAAACAGCTGAAAGTCCTGGAAGACAATACCAACCTTACGGCGCAGAAATGGTACATCACCGGGTTTTAGTTTTTCCAGCGCAAAGCCTGCTACTTTTCCCCGACCCTGCTGAAGCCACAAATCGGCATACATCGTTTTGAGGAGCGATGATTTGCCGCTGCCCGTCCGGCCGATGAGGTAGACAAACTCGCCTTTGAAGATATCAAACGAGACGTCGCCCAGCACGAGCTTTGTGTCCTGATAAATATCAGCCTCGTACAGCGAAAGAACGGGATCGGAGTTGAACATAGTAGAAGAGAGTTAAGAGTGTAGAGTTAAGAATTAAGGGTTGCTTTGCTCGCTACCTACGAAGTAAATAAGCGAAGCAACTCTTAATTCTTAACTCTACACTCTTAACTTTTTATTTCGCCGTTCCCGCTTTTTTGTGGTCGGCGAGGAATTTGGCCAGGCCGATATCAGTCAACGGGTGGTTCAGGAGGGCGGTCATCACGCTTAATGGACCGGTCATTACATCGGCTCCGATTTCAGCGCACTGAATCACGTGCATTGGGTGACGGATCGAAGCGGCCAGCACTTCCGTTGTGTAACCGTAGTTCCGGTAGATCGTCACGATCTGCTCGATCAATTCAATGCCATCGGTTGAAATATCGTCGAGGCGACCAACAAATGGCGACACGTACGATGCACCGGCTTTGGCGGCTAGCAGTGCTTGGCCGGCCGAGAAGATCAGCGTACAGTTGGTACGAATGCCTTTTTCCGAGAAGTATTTCAAGGCTTTTACACCATCGCGGGTCATTGGAATCTTTACAACGATGTTCTCATCGAGTTCGGCCAGTTCCTCGCCTTCGCTTACCATTTCATCAAACGTAGTGCCGATTACTTCAGCGCTAACGTCGCCCTCTACAATTTCGCAGATCTGCTTGTAGTGGCGCATCACGTTGTCTTTACCGGTGATGCCTTCTTTGGCCATTAGCGAAGGGTTGGTGGTCACCCCATCCAGGATGCCCATGTCCTGTGCTTCACGAATGTCGGCGAGGTTGGCGGTATCAATGAAAAATTTCATGTGTGTAGTATATATAGAGTTATATCGTCCGGCAAAAATAAGTCAGTTTAGCAGTATCTAACTGCAGTATTCTGACAGATTACTTGGTTTATGCGACCTGGAAATGGGCCGTGTGTTAAGCAATAATGTGCGTTCCGTTCTCGATCCGGCACGTATGAATCAGGGTTTGCTTCCCTGTTCGTTCAAGGTATTTTTTCTGAACAACCGCCTCAAAATCAGCCAGGGCTTCTTCGCGCACCAGATTGATCGTGCATCCGCCAAAACCACCGCCCATCATGCGTGACCCCAAAACGCCGGGATGAGCCCGGGCAATGTCTTCCAGCACATCAAGTTCAGGGCAACTCACTTCATACCACTTGCTAAGCCCTTCGTGCGATTCGTACATCCGCTGCCCGAATGCGTCGATGTTGCCGGCTTCCAGGTCAGCTACGCCACTGAGCAGGCGTTGATTTTCGAGCACTACGTAGGCACACCGCTTGTATAGCAGCGGTTCCTGATCGCGTACGTGCTTGTTGAGCATATCCAGCGTTACGTCGCGCAGGGAACGTACCTGATCGCCATAAACCGCTCGGATAATGGCCACGCCTGCTTCGCATTCGGCCCGCCGCGTATTGTATTCCGACGCCGCCAGTGAATGCTTCACCCGCGAGTCGCAGAGTACAATTCGGTAACCATCCATGGCCAGTGGAGCATATTCATAGTCGAGCGACCGGCAATCGAGTTTTATGACATGACCGTGTTTGCCCATCATCGACGCAAACTGATCCATGATGCCGCACTGCACGCCCACAAACTGATTCTCGGCGCGTTGCGACAGTAGGGCCATCGGCACCCGTTCCATACCCAGCCTGTAGAGGTGATTCAGGGCTACAGCTACCCCATTCTCCAGCGCTGCCGATGATGACAGGCCCGAGCCGATGGGGATGGTACCGCCGAAAACAACGTTCAATCCGCCCGGAAGAGCGGTCTCTTTCTGCACCTGGTCAACAACACCCAGCAGGTAATTCGCCCAGCCCTTCGAACTACGCTTGATAGCGGTCAGGCTGCCCTGAAAGGTGCTGTTCAGATCGGCAGAAACGAAATGCAGTTTTTGATCAGTGCGGGGCCCAACAGCCAGGAAAATTGCCTTATCAATGGCAGCTGGCAGTACGAAGCCTTCGTTATAGTCGGTATGTTCTCCGATTAGATTAACGCGACCGGGCGATTGGATGAGCGTAGGCGTTTCGCCGAACGTACCTCTGAAGGTCGAGGTGAGGGTGTCGAGAACCTGCATGGTTGAGGAAAGGGCAAAAAAAAAGGCAAATCGAATGTCTCACCGCTACGACCACCTACCCTTGCTTCCGTCAGGACCTGGGGGATTCAGCAGGAGCTGGTAGCACCGATTTGCCGGTACAAACGTAGGGCTTTATTACGGATTTGTAAAGGGCCAATGGCTAATTTCGCCAAGATAGTACCCGCAAACAGCGTAGAGGCAGTGAGATCCAAGCGGTTAGGCCTACTCAAAAGTTGGCAAGTCTATCCTACGGGCCAAGCCAACCTGGTTACAATCTTGGTACGAAACGATATCCGGGGTTTAGTACCAGCCTTTTTGTCGTCCCGACCGGTCCGCCGGTGCGGTCGGGATGACAAAAAGAGCTTAGTTGTTGTGAGCAACAGTTTCACTTCCGTCCAAAATCGGCGGGGTTTTCACCCCACTCGGTGGTTTCCCACTTCAGGATCTGATTGGCAAAGCGATGCGTTTTCAGCCAGGTTTCGGCTCGTTCGAGTAGGTCGAACAGCTCGGCGTTGCGGGGCGTAGGGTCTAGTTTGGTGTTGGCCTTTTGCTTCTTTACCCAACTGATGGCCGTGCGCGAATCGGAGTAGATGGGCAGGTTACTCTTGCGCTGATCGAGCAACGCAAGCGCATGCACGATGGCCAGAAATTCACCGATGTTGTTGGTCCCATCGTGGTACGGTCCCCGGTGAAAGATTTTCTCCCGAGTGGGCAGGTAAATACCCTGATACTCCATATCGCCGGTGGCTGTGTTCCAGGCGGCATCAACCACCACACTGTCTTCAATAGGCGGCCGATGAAGGTCTGACAGCTTCATCTGCGGAGCCGTTTTCGGCTTGTTACCAACGTACCTGCGCGGGTTGTCGGTGTAGGCCTTCATCGCTTCGGTCTTGCTATCGAACGACTTGAACAGGGCTTTATCGAAGCCGTCTACCTGCTTTTTGCACGTTTCCCAACTATCAAAAACGCCCGTTTCACGACCTTGCCAGACAACGTAATATTTCGCTTTCTTCTTTGCCATACGCTCCGCCCCTACCGACCCGAAATCTGCTCGGCCAGCAAGGCAATCCCTTCACTGAAACTGCGCGGATCATAGCCCAGTTCGGTGCGCGCTTTGTCGATAATGAAGCCGGTACGGGGTGGCCTGCGGGCGGTTTGTGTAAACGTAGCCGCCGTTGCTTCGGTGATCAGTGATTTATCAAGGCCAAAATAATCGGCGGTCTGAATCGCCATTTCATGCGGTGTCAATACTTCTTTGCCCGAAATATTAAAAATACCGGTTGCCCGCTTCTGCGCTATCAGCGCACAACCGGCGGCCAGATCTTCCGCCAGCGTTGGGCTACGAAACTGATCCGTTACAACCTTGATCGTCTTGCCGTCTTCCAGCGATTTTTTCACCCAGAGAATGATGTTGCTCCGGCTCATGTCGTGCGCAATGCCATAAACCAGCACCGTGCGGGCTATAGCCCAATTAAGGCCAGAGTTGATCACTACTTTTTCGGCAGCATATTTACTCCAGCCGTAGAAACTGATTGGGTTACCCTCTGCCTCCTCCGTGTAGGGTCCGGCTGCGCCGTCGAATATAAAATCGGTCGAAACATGGCAGAGGAATGCGTTAACTGCCCGGCAGGCTTCAACGATGTATTCAACGGCTGTCACGTTTTGTGCCCAGCAACCGTCTTTGTCCAGCTCGCATTTATCTACGTCGGTCATGGCGGCACCGTGAATCACCGCATCAGGACGTACCTGGGTAATCACATCCAGCACCTGCTGACGATCAGTAATATCCATGGCCAGGTACGTATACCCATCAGCAACAGGCAGTCGGTTAGCCCCACGGGCGGTGGCAGTTAACTTAACGCTAGGCTGATTGGCCAGCAAGCCAACTAATTTCTGACCTAACAGTCCGTTGGCACCTGTAATTAGAATGTTCATAGAGACTTATGCACTAGCCGCACAATACCTTGCTCCGCTACGCTTTATACTCGTATCCGTATTTTTTAGTAATTTTTTTCTTCTTGACCCACTCCCCTTTCATCTTCATTCGAATGTCTTTAAGAGGGCGATCTTTCGAATTTCGTGGTTGTCTGGCAATGCTGTCAATCACGGCTAAGCCGTCAATGACCTGGCCAAAAACCGTGTAGTTCCCATCTAAATGGGGTGTTCCACCAATGGTCTTATATACCTGTTTCTGCTCGTCGGTAAAAATGCGGGTCGCTCCTCGGGCGCGGGCGCGGTCAATCTGCTTCTGTAGGTCTTCATCGTTCCAGACTTTCCCCTGAACAATGTAAAACTGTACGGCACTCGATGCTTTATCGGGCCGGTCGTCGCGGGCGGCTCCCAGCGCGCCCCGTTTGTGGAACAGAGTGGGAATGAGTTCAGCAGGTACCAGATATCCGATATCACCGTTGCCAAGTGATTGACCAGCCACAGCCGTACGCGAATCGGGATCCCCACCCTGAATCATGAATTTCTCGATAATCCGGTGAAAGAGCAGGCCATCGTAATACGAACTGTCGACAAGGCGGATGAAATTGGCCTTGTGCCTCGGCGTTTCATCGTGTAGAACGAGGCGCATCACTCCAAAATCAGTGGTGAGTGAGACGAGGTAATCTTTCTTCTTTCTGTTTTGCGCAACGCCGAGGAGTGGCAACAACAGCAACAATAGCAGGATTTTTCTCACAGATTTACCCGGTTAGTAAAGGCGTCTTTCAGCCGCTGATCATGGGTGACAACAATCAGACTGGCCCCAATCTGCTGCGACTGTTCGTGCAGCAGGGCAATTACCCGATTGGCGTTCTCATCGTCGAGGCTGGAGGTGGGCTCGTCGGCCAGAATCACGGCGGGCTGGTTCATCATAGCACGGGCAATACTCACACGCTGCTGCTCACCCTGACTCATCTCGTTGGTCTTCTTGCCCAGATGTTCTGAAAACCCCAGTTGCGAAGCTAACTGGCGGGCACGGTCTTTAGCCTCTGCTTTATTAGCCAGGTAATTGGCCAGTAGCAGATTATCCATTACTGATAATGAACTGACAAAGTGAGGTTTCTGGTACACGATCCCCACATTGGCCGCCCGAAATGCTGCTGTTTGGGCAGGCGAGAGTGTGGTCAGATCCGTCTTATTAATAACCACCGACCCGGACTCAGGCGTAAGCAGTAACGCCAGCAGATGCAGAAACGTGGTTTTACCTGTTCCCGACTGACCAAGAATCAATAGTGCATCGCTGTCTGGACAGCTAACGTCAGGAAACGTAAAGGACTTGGTAGGCGAATACGAAAAAGTCAATCGCTGGGTCGTGAGCATAAAAAGCCATCAGGTACGTTCCACAAAAGTAGAGAGGGGCGAATGAAAATGCACCGTACCAACCAAATTATGCCGTTCGTAGCCCATCAATTGCGGCTGCCGACCAGTTGTTCGGCCCAGATAAAACTAGCCAGAAAGTCTTGGCACAACGTACCTGCCGGTGTTGCCCGATCGGTAACCGCTGGCTCCGTCTGGCAGGAACGTACCCAGCGCATCAGGGCGCAATGCGCAGCGAAGCCGTTGCGGTAGTGTATCGAACCCGGGCCGCGTTGCCCACCGTTACACTTTTTGCGTTGGCAGTAGTGACAGGGATCGTAACGGTATGGCCATTGGAAATAAACACGTGATCAAGTACGGTTGGCCCACGGCCGCACCACCGTACTTTTGAAAAGAGGTAGAACAGGGAAGTAATAAGGTCCGGAATTGTAGCTCGACGACTTTAACGACACCCGATTAGGCGCGTTACTTCTATCGGTAATTGCAATTGCACCTGTGTACGCAAACGTCTGATACGATTCGGTCAGCAAAGCACCGTCGGTCTGCTCCGGTAGCTCAACATAATTGTTTTTATAAATAAACGTGTTTACGCCCAGGTCAGCCGGGTTAGGCTCTGACCCATCCAATGTGTAGTAGACGGTAACTGAAGGATCTGGCGATGTAATACTGAGGCTGAAGGCACTGCTTTAGAAACCTTCCGACTGCGAAAAAACAGGTACGTTCAGCACCTCACTATACCCAGTCTGACCTGCATTCGACGTACCTGGGCTGGTATCATCTACGGTTGATGTTCGCTGGAAAAACAACCAGTCTGTCGTTCCATCCGGTTTCCGACCCCCACGAAATGTCTGTCCGCTGCGGCCCAAACGTTACCTGATCAACAAGCGTCGTTCCGTCGGGCATGTACATTCACCTTCAGCCGACAGTTTAAAACCAACGCGCAACGGACCACGGTTGGTGCGTGGCTAGCCCAGATAATCAGGTAGCCATGAGCCGGAATTATGGTCTATGCAGAGCCAGTTGGAAATTGATGTTTGGTCGGACTCGACAGGTTGTCGGTGACGTAATAGCCGGCGATATCTACCGGTACCGAGTTGGGATTGTATAATTCAAACCAGTCTTCAAACGCGTTTGTCTCATCCGAGAATGTTTACGCATTTGACGCCATTATTTCGTTGATATAGATCTGTTGCGAGAAAGAAGTGCCGCTAATAGCTAGCAGATAAATCAGGACCGGAACAACGAATGGCAGACGCAACGATAAAGCGATCTTCGTGATATAGACAGTCCTAAGCGGTACAGCGTATAGCGCACAATTAATTGCTACAGCGTGTATTTTCCGATTTTAATATACTTATGCGTATTAACAATAAGCCAATCTTAGTGAACAAAACCAGTATTAACCAACTAAGTTGTTAGTCTGTAAGTACTCATTAGTCAAATCGCTGATATTCATACTGATATATGTCCAATAAAAGCAAAAAATTGATTAAAGATCTATATTGGGTGTCCTGTTTCTCACGATAATTTACTTTCACAAAACAATATTACTTTACTTCATAGTAACCAGAAAGTTAGTCAGGTTATTTTAAAAAGTGTGTGAAGTGCTTTTTTTTATAAGTGTTTATTCTCTGTTTACTTCGTTCAATGATCTGCTGAGTTTACGAGTTGCGGAGTTAGGGCTAAATGCCCACAGTGACAACTATTAGTTCTGGCTATCCAGGTAGGAATTAGTTGCTATGAGCAATTGGATACTAATGCGCCGACAGTTCTACACAGCAGTGAGTGGCGGTCAGTTGACAATTTTGTCGGGCATCAATCAGGCTGGTATTTTACCTTTATAGCCCACATTCAAACTTCGACGTACCCAATCCGTTCGCCAGCTATTGAAACGTATCGCCATTTTCGCTTCCGGTTCAGGCAGTAATGCCGAAGAAATTGCCCGCCATTTTTCAGATCAGACAGATGTACAGCTTGTGCTTATTCTGACCAATAACCCACAGGCAGGTGTCATTGACCGCTCACGCCGGGGATTTGGCTGTGGCCAGCACGTACCTGTGGTGGTGTTCGACCGCCCCGCTTTCCGAACGACTGATCGCCTTGTTGAGCTACTGAAAGCACAGCAGATTGATCTGATTGTGCTGGCTGGCTTCATGTGGCTGGTACCCGCCTCGCTGGTCCAGGCATTTCCCGGCCGCATTCTCAATATTCATCCGGCTCTGCTGCCCAAATTCGGTGGTAAGGGCATGTTTGGCCACCATGTTCACGAAGCTGTTGTCGCTGCAGGCGAGACAGAGTCGGGCATCACCATTCATTTCGTGAATGAACAGTACGATGAAGGACAAATAATTTTTCAGGCCAGGTGCCCCGTTTTGTCAACTGATACGGCCGACGATGTCGCCGCAAAGGTGCATGCGCTGGAGTATGCGCATTACCCGCGTGTGGTGGGTGAGGTTCTGGCAACTTTAGCCACTCAATAGCCGTTTAGAACGTACCTAGCCCATTTTCTCATGTTCCGCCGTTCTATTTATCGCTACGCATTGACGCTGTTGCCCGTTCTGATGTCGGGCTGTTTCCGGCCCGCCATTCCGATCTCAACGGGCCCAAAATACCCGGTAGACCTTTTTTATGCTGATCAGTCACCGGGACGAACCTACGACGAGCTTAAGTTTCTGTATATCACCGACGAAAAACCAATTGAGCAAAACCAGCGAATCAAAGGCGGGCGAATGTTGGGGCGGGGAAATACCATGCTCGACAAAGACGCGCTGATGGGTAAACTGACCCTGCAGGCCAAACGACTGGGAGCCGACGCGCTCATAAACGTTAAATATCAGTATTTCACCACCGCCACTGTCAATGGATATTCATTGGAAGGCTTGGCCGTGAAGTACAAACAGGAACGGGAAGTGAATTAGGGGTGGTGGCTGGTTGGCTGGTTGATTGGTTGGTTAATTGGTTGGCTAGTTAGTTGGTTAGGCTAGGAACCGAAGCTTCTAGCCTAACCAACTAACTAGCCAACCAATTAACCAACCAATTAACCAATCAACCAGCCAACCACTCACCGCTTCCCGACAAAATCGGCTATCGTATCGGCCAGAGCAGGTACAATACTGAGATTGGGGTTACTATAGGTAGCCATATTTGCCATCCGTTCGGCGGGGGCTTCTTTAAGGATATGGTTCATTGTATCGAAAAAGACCAATTTGGCATCTGGGCGGGCAGCCTTTAGTCGTTCGGCTTCAGTTACGGCCACTTGAATATCGCGTTTGCCCTGCAAAATAAGCACGGGCCCTTTGAATGCCTTTATTACGTCGGCCGGGTCATATTTCATCCACGAAATCAGGTACGGTTGTGCCTTGGGCGCAAAAAATGAAGCCAGCATCATGGGCGGTTGCTTTACGGCTTGCCCGGCCTTGAGCGAATCCAGATCACGGGTGGCAGTTATCAACGCATCACCCTGTACGCCCCCGTTGGCAAACTGCACCTTGATGATATCCGCGATATTCTGTCCGGCACCGGCAATGGAAATAAACCGGGTCACTTTGGTCTGTGCTGCGGCCAGCATACCCACCAGCGACCCTTCGCTATGACCAGCCACCGTGACGGATGAAAACCGTTTGTCGGCCTGTAGCTGTCGGATAAACCCAACGGCGTCATCGACACCGTAGTCGAAGTTGGCTTCCGATTTGTTGAGCCTGACGGCATAAAGCACTGAATTTGTGCCACTTCCGCGCTTATCGTACCGCAACACAGCCACCCCACGTTTGGTCAGGCTATCGGCCAGTTGCCGAAACATGTTCATCTGCTGGTAGCCGGGTGCGCTACTATTGCCATTCCGGTCTGTTGGGCCAGAGCCCGCAATTAACAGTACTACCGGCACCCGTTTTTTCACGTTGGCGGGTAGGGTCAATGTTCCTTCCAGCGTCAGACTTGCACCGGCCGGTTGAGTAATGGCGTACTGGATCGTTTCTTCGGTTTGCGCCTGCACAGCCGACGTAGCGGCCAACAGAAACAACGCAACCACCAGTCCCTGTTTAAACAGCCGATACGAATACACGTACGGAACCACAGCCAGCACAAATACGACCACAACAGTGAGTCCTGTTTTGGCCACGGCCGGTAAAAACAGACTCACCACAAACGCCGCTAGCCCAACACTAACCCAGAGTTTACCAGCCATCCGATGTGTTTTGCGCCAGTTTTCCTGACTAGCCAGCGCCCAGGGCGTTCTGATGCCTACGAAATAGTTTTGCGGCACGGTCAGCATGACGTTTCCCATGGCTGCCAGCAATAGAAACACTGCCGATAAGATCAAATCAGAGACGATCTCTCCCGTTTTGCCGGCGTGGATGATGTACAGAATAACACAGGAGAGCCCGGCTACGAAAAGCGTCATCGTGAATCGAATTCGAGCATAACTGGCCGAATTAAGGTGCTTCCTGGGGTCTATAGCTGGCAGCACACGAAGCAGGCCGTAGATGAAAGCAGACAGAACGACCAGCCCGATGGCCAGCGATTCTTTGCTGTTATAGGCATTGGGTTGGCCTTCGGCGCTGAAATGAGTCGGCACCTCAGCCGGTAACACGGACCAAATTGACGCCAGATACATGAGTGGTAAAACAGTGATTAACACTAACACCCATTCTGACGAGCGTGATAATTTTTCCATGACAAAAAGTAATAGAGTAATTCATTCATAGACAGTTAACTGGATTTTTTACTCGAATCTGGCTCTGGTGCCGGCGGCGATGTATTGAGTAAGGATGAACCGGTGAAGTTCATCAGCCAGGCCAGCAGTTCATCCAGCACGGTGGTGTTCAGGGTGTAGGTTACGAACTGGCCGTTCTTGGTTGAGTCGACAAGACCAGCCTGCCTGAGCAAATCCAGATGGTGTGAAATGCTGGGTTTGGTCATCTCGAACTGATCCGCAATTTCACCGGCGGTTAAATCACCCTTTCGTAACAATTCCAACATCTGGCGGCGAGTCGGGTCATTCAGGGCCTTGAATAGCGCGTTCATCTGCTCATCGATTAAATACTTAGACAAATGTCTAATTAATAAACTCTGGGGATTCAGTATTTAGACAAACGGCTGAATACCAAGATAAGCGGATAATTCTCTGCTGATAAGTTATTTCGTAGAATCCCGCTTAGGCCTGCGGCGGAGCGAATCAGGCAGCATCGGTATTACTATAGGTCCCTGCCTCGACTGGTAGCGCGGGCCAGGCATGGGCACAGCCGTCCCTTGTCCCTTCCTAATAGGCATATGATCGTAGATCTGTGAACCAGACACTGGCTTTATGACCATTATGGAGTCTTGCGAGCAGGCGGGAATTGCTGCCATCAGCAGTATAGTGAGCGAGATAGATTGTGAAGCGTTCATGGGCAAATGAGTCTATTTCAACAGCTTCCGTTGCAATAGCCAGTAATGATTAGCCTAAAAACTAGCGTAACACCAGCCCCTCCAGCATGGTAACGTACCCGGCAATTCCCTCTTCCAGTTCAATCAGATAAATAAACTCATCCGCCGTATGTGACCGTTCTGAATGACCGGGACCGCACTTCAGCGATGGCATGGGCAGTAGCGCTTGATCCGACAGCGTTGGCGACCCGTAAGTGGTTCGACCAAGCGCTAGCCCGGCCTGCACCAGCGGATGCTCGACTGCAATGCCTGACGAGCGCAGCCGAACCGAGCGCGGTACTACCTCAGCCTGTACGTTGGTCCTGACAATGTCCAGTACCTCTTCGAGGGTGTATTGCTCGGTTACCCGGACATCAACGGTAAACGTGCAGGTATCAGGTACTACGTTGTGCTGCGTGCCCGACTGAATAATCGTTACCGACTGTTTCACCGGCCCCAACAACGGCGACACGTTTGGGTACTGATACGTCTGAAACCACTGCAAATCGGGCATGGCTTTGGTAATCGCGTTTTCGCCTTCATCGCGGGCGGCATGCCCCGCCCGGCCCCGAACCGTACAATCGAGCACCATCAGCCCCTTCTCGGCAATGGCCAGATGCATCTGGGTTGGTTCGCCCACCAGCGCCACATCAATGGGTGGCAGATGCGGCAAGAGCAATTCAATACCGCCCCGGCCAGAGATTTCTTCTTCGGCACTCGCCGCGATCACCAGATTGTAAGCCAGATCAGCCCGGTCGTGGAAATGCACGAACGTACCCAGCAAACTTACCAGACAGCCACCCGCATCGTTGCTTCCCAGTCCATACAGTTTACCATCCTCAATCGTCGGTGCAAACGGGTCGCGGGTATACGAAGCGTTGGGCTTTACCGTGTCATGGTGCGAATTCAGCAAAAGCGTAGGCTTTCTGGGGTCAAAGTGGCGATTCTGAGCCCACACGTTGTGGCCAACCCGCTTGCTGGTGATGCCATGTAAGCGCAGGTACGTTGCAATCAGTTCAGCGGTTGGCCCTTCTTCCCGGCTCATCGACGGAGTAGCAATCAGCGCTTTGAGTAGTTGCAGCGCATTATCTATCAAGCGGGGCAGTGAGTTTGGTCCTACGTTCATGCTGCAAAGAAACAATGTCGGCACCATTGTGCCCCCGACAGGCAAGTGGTTAGCCACCAAAAAAAGGCTGCCCAACCGTAGTCAGGCAGCCTTCTGGCTGGTAACACCCTATTTTCGCTGTGGCTATCCCCGCTCGTCAGAGAGGTATTTCCGGAGCATCCAGGCCATTTTTTCGTGGGCCTCCATGAGCCCGGTGAGGAAATCGGCCGTGCCGGCATCTTCCAGTTCTTCGTCTGTTGTTTTCACATCGTCGCGCAGTTCCCGAATCACCTGTTCGTGGTCGGCCAGCAGGCGTTTAAACATTTCCTGCGTTTTGATGTGTCCATCGTGGTCTTCTTTCAGGCTGGATGTTTTGATGAAATCAGCCATCGTGGCCAATGGCCGGCCACCCAGTTGCCGAATACGTTCGGCCACCAGGTCGATTTCTTCTTCCAGTTCCTTGTATTGCTCTTCAAAGAACTCGTGATACTCTTTGAAACTTGGGCCGCTCACGTCCCAGTGGAACTTGCGGGTTTTGATGTATAGTACGTGTAAGTCAGCTAGAAACGCATTTAGTAGCTCGTTATCCTGCTTCAGTACGTCCTTTTCGAGGCCAATATTGGGTTGCATAATCGTGTTTGAGTGGTTCGAAATCTGAAAAGAAAATAGACTCATTTCCGGAGAAGAATCTACCTACCTAACCAATAAACGAGCCGATTGTTAACGTCTCCGGTTCACTTACCGCCGAAGCTTCTGAACGGTGAGTTTCCGGGCCAATCGCGTACCTTGCAAACCAATCCGACTACCTTTTGTATGCAGACGATTGCTAACACAACTTCTGATTTCATCCGCGTTTCTTCTGAAATCGGCACACTCCGGCGGCTTTTGATCCATAGTCCCGACCGGGGCTTAGGCAAGGTAGTGCCCTCAAAAGCGCAGGACTGGTTGTTCGAAGACATCGTGAATCTGGATATGATGCGGCGCGATGAGTATGATTTTTATGTCAAACTGTTGCTTTATTTTCTCGATCCGGACAAGATAAAAGGGCGCGTGGCCAACCTGGCCCCCGGCACCGACCGTGGCTTTTTCAAACCCGATCACCCAGACTATTTTGCGTCAGAGAAGGTCATTGACATTCAGTGCCTGCTCTCCGATATTCTGGCCGATGAGGTCATTCGTACCAAACTGATTGCGGCCATCTGTGGTATTGAACGCACTTCGTTTAAGACCCAACAGCAGCTAACCAGCGTTGACCCGGTTGAACTGGCCAAAATTCTGATCTCCGGCTCGCTCCCCGACCGCACGATGCTGTTTGCGCCGCTGCCCAACTTCATCTTCACGCGCGACATCGGCATCGTCATCAACGATCATATTCTGCTAAACAAACCGGCCAAACAGGCACGTACCCGCGAAGCACTTCTGGCTCAATACATCTTTTTCAATCATTCGCTCTTTGCCGATTACCGGGATAAGATCATTGAGATCCCCGACAACGAACACGCTTTCCTCCTGCCCGACTCCGACACGGCCCGCGACCTTAGCCGCTCAACCCTCGAAGGGGGCGATGTGATGATGATCGGGCCACGGCATCTGCTGATCGGCTGCAGTGAGCGAACAACCCTCTACGCCGCCCAGCAGGTGATGCGGCTGGTTTTCGACAAAGGCGTTGTCGATACCGTCACGATCATCAAGATTCCCAAAAAGCGCGATTACATGCACATCGACACCGTATTTACGCAGGTGAAACGGAATGTCTGGGTACTGCTGGGTACGTTGGCACGCACTGGCGACGAAGCCAGGAAGCAGGATGTGATGCACTTTTTCGCCCCGAAAGACCTGTCTGAAGACCTGAAAATTCTTCAGTTCAGAAAGGGCCAGGAGCAAAAGCCGATCGAGATCGAGAACCTCGAAGACCTACTGGCCAATATTAGCCGGAATGACCTCGGCGCCACCGAACCGGTAACCTTCATTTATTCCGGCAACAACGAATTTCCCTTCGGTGCCCGCGAACAGTGGACGGACTCGTGCAACCTGCTGGCGCTGAAAGATGGTGTTGTGGTTGGCTATGACCGTAACGATTATACGGCCGAAGCCTTCCGGCAGGCGGGATTCGATGTGGTCACTGCCGCTGAGGTACTTGATCGGTTCGAGCGGGGCGAATCATCGCCGGAAGCAATCGAAAACACCTTCATCATGCTCCCCTCTGCCGAACTTAGCCGAGCCCGTGGCGGTAGCCATTGCATGAGTTTACCATTGCTTCGCGAAGGGTTTTGATCGATTTTGCTGTATTTTTAACGAAACGTTACAACCTTATACAGGTTCAATCGTCAGACATTGAACCATCCACTACCCTATGCAATCTCAAACTACGCAGCGCATTTTAATGATCCGTCCTGTCCGGTTTGGCTTTAACGAGCAAACGGCAGCATCCAATTCGTTTCAGGATGCGTCACTGGCTGGTCGGCCAGTTGAGCAGGCGCAGGCCGACGCTCAACGTGAGTTCGATGAGATGGTTCGGCAACTCCGGGCCAGTGGCGTAGATGTCATGGTCTATAACGATACGCCCGACCCCCACACGCCCGATTCGATTTTTCCGAACAACTGGGTGTCTTTCCACTTCAGCGGAACGGTGGTATTGTATCCCATGCAAGCCGAAAATCGCCGCCTGGAACGTCGCCAGGATATTATCGATGATCTGGCTCAGCATTTCCACGTTTCGAAAGTGGTGGATCTGACGGCGTTTGAGAAAGAGGGGAAATTCCTGGAAGGAACGGGCAGCATGGTGCTCGACCGCATGAGCCGCGTGGCCTTTGCCTGCCTGTCCCCCCGCACTGACCCGGATGTGCTGGCCGAATTCAGTCGGCAAACGGGTTACAAAACCGTGTCCTTTCATGCCGTAGACGAAACGGGCAAGCCGGTGTACCATACCAACGTGCTGATGTGTATTGGTGATTCGTTTGCCGTAGTTTGTCTGCAGGCGATTCAGGACCTCGACGAACGGCTGATGGTTCGGCAGGAGTTGGAGCGGCTTGGCAAACGGATCATTGAAATTACCATCGAGCAAATGAATGCGTTTGCGGGTAACATGCTGCTGGTGAAGACGACCCGTGGCCAGAAATTGCTCATCATGTCGAAGCAGGCGCACCAGTCGCTAACCGAAAAACAGATCGATGTGCTCGACGACTACGCGGCCATACAAACGTTTGATCTGGCAACCATTGAAGCCAACGGTGGTGGGTCGGCCCGGTGTATGATGGCCGAGGTGCACCTTCCATCCAAATAACAGGCAAACGGATTCGCCAGCCAAGTTGTTACCCTGTCATGGACTCAGTTGCACCACATACAGACTTGCCTACTACAACTTCGCCGGGTGAATCCGGAACGGCAGCACTCTCGACACGTTTCGGGGCCTGTCTGCTGTTTTCTGCCAATGCGCTGGCTCGCTCGTTGACGACGATCGGTGATGGTGAATTTGCTCAACTGGGGCTCTCCTATTCGCACGCCTACCTGCTGAACGAAATTGCCCTTAATCCGGGTATGACGCCAACGTACCTGAGCGAGACACTGTTACTCTCCCCGTCAACCATTACCCGCTTGATTGAAAAACTGGAAGGGAAAGGGCTGGCTCGTCGGGAAATGGTGGGCAAGCATACGATGGTGTTTGCTACGCAGGCTGGTGAAGACCTGGCTCCGGCAGTAGACAGGGCCTGGCAGGCCAACTGGGCGAAATTTTCCGAGAAACTGGGCGAAGACAACGCCCTGGCGTTGACCAGGCAGATTTTTGCCGCTGCCGAACGGTTAAACGCTGATCCATCAGGCGAATAGGCTACTGCGCTGCCGGATTGTCTACGTGCATATCGGTCACATTCCAGCACGTCAGGCCCGGAGAATCTTTACACTCAAAGAGCGCAAACTCGTCGATTCCCGGCTTCAGGCGCTCAAAATAGAGCACGAATTTTGCCTTGTCTCCGGCCTGAACGTCAATATGATCAGGCGTTTGGCGAATACCTTCAGCCTTCACGAAGGCAAATGTTTCTTTCCCGTCGAGGCTGACCAGTTGAGCCTTTGGATCAATGGAGATCTGAGTCGATGAGCTGCTGCCATACTGACCACGTGAGTGATCGAATGTCATGTACAGGACCGTGTATTTGGCAGTCAGACGAATATCGGTTACACTGAGTTGCGCATCATTACTGTGACCAAGCCCCCCGATAGGATCGGGCAGGATACGCCGGTTTAGCTCCTCGAGCGGCGAGGCTTTTACGTAATACTCCGTTTCGTCGGCAGGCTGATGACTCGGCGTTGGCCGGGTGGTTGTGCAGGAGACAGCTAGCCCGCACAGGGCGGTGAGTAGGAGAACCCGTTTCATACTTGATCGTGTATTAAGGGTAATGGTATACGTGAAACCTGAATTCTATTCGTTCAGTTAGTAAAATAGCAAAAAATCCAGTCAACCCCCATTTATGAATCGCTACTTACGTTTCGCTAAAGGCCCTGTACTACTCATCTTCCTGCTGTTGACGGGGCTCACCTCCTGCAAAAAAAGTGAAGCTGACCAGATTGCTGCCCGTGCCGACCTGCTGGTTGCCAACGACTGGCGACTCACCCGGATCACCGATACAAATGGCACCATCATAGCCGTCAACCGGTTGGGCGTAGGTGCATTGGCCCTAAATTTTGCGGATATACAGTTTACCAATAAAAACGTTGCCCGCGCCATTGACCGGACAACAAAACAGATACTCAATGGCGGAACCTGGTATCTGGTCCAGAATAATGAAGCGCTGGACGTAAACGTGAATGGCTTCGCGGGCATTTTCCCCATCATCGCCCTGTCACGTACCCAGCTGATCATTCGCCAGAATACAACCGTCGACGGGCAAAAAACCGATGTGAACCTGGAGTTTGCCCCGTCGGTATAAGCATCTCAGCCTTTATGCCTGCCAATATAAAAGAGCTTTTCACCACCGTAGCCCACCCCGGCCGTGTTGACTGGATCAGCATTCGTCCCCAGCGGAACATACCGGTAACGCCTGTTACGGAGGTGACCGTTTCAGAGCAACAAGGCTTAGTGGGTGACCATTATTCAGGGCAGAATGGCAAACGCCACATCACCCTTATTCAAGCCGAACACCTGCCAGCCATTGCCGCGTTTGTAGGCGAACCGGCTATTGACCCGGCGCTGCTACGGCGCAACATCGTCGTGTCGGGCCTAAATCTGCTGGCGTTGAAAGGACAGCAATTCCGTTTGGGTGAGGACGTGATCCTGGAGTACACCGGTGAGTGTTATCCCTGTTCTAAAATGGAGACAGCCCTCGGCGAAGGCGGTTATAACGCCCTGCGCGGTCATGGTGGCATTACCGCCCGTGTCATCCAGGGCGGCCAGGTACGTGTTGGTGATCAGGTGAGGTTGGTTTAACACGACGGAAGCGAGCAACGATTCTTCACTGACCGTCCTGGCTAAAAGAACTAGCAAGTGCTTTTTCGCTATGTTTTTGTCATCCCGAAGCGTGAGGGCTCGTAGCGCTCCTTTTAATAGCGCCTGGCGCTACTGATTAGAACGACACGAGCCCTCATCTTCGGGATGACAAAAACATAGCGACTTACCTCGGCTGTATCAGCCGTTCCCAGGTCATTTCCGTGAAGTCGGTGATTACATCGTTGGTCACTTCGGCCAGTTCGGTCGGCGTATGTGTGGTAGCTACGCCGACAACGCGGGCACCCGCTGCCCGACCCGCTTTCACACCCGTCATCGAGTCTTCGAATACGATCGACTCTTCCGGCGATACGCCCAGCATTGCCATGGCTTTCAGGTAAATCTCAGGATCGGGCTTGGGACGAGTGACCAGTTTTTCGTGCAACAGTTCATCGAAATACGGGCGTAGCGCCAGCGCATCCATCACGAAATCGAGGTTTTCGACCGGGGCAGAGGTGGCAACGGCTGTTTTGATGCCGTGTTCTTTCAATAATTGTAAAAAAGAAACAAGCCCCGGAACAGCGATAATATCAGGCGCATAGATTTCGCGGAACAGGGCTTCTTTTTCGTAGGCAAGCCGGTCGAAATCAGCCACATCAACGACCTGATCCGGGAAGAGATGCCCCAGAATAGCCCGGTTATGCTTACCGGACACATATTCCACAAATTCGGCATCAGAGAGTGTCCGGCCGTGTTGTTCGTAGTATTTCCGCCAGGCAATCTGATGGTGCGGGTTGGTATCGGCAATCACGCCGTCCATATCGAAGATTACTGCTTTTAGCATAGAAGAAAGGTAAATCAGTAGTCGTAAGTCGGTAGCCAATAGTCGCGCTGCTTGTTAAGTGACTTGATCCTATGCAGCGCCTTGTTGACTACCGACTTACGATTATCGACTTGGTTTAAAATAACGTAACAAACCGGCTGACGAGTGCTGAAGCGAGCAGCATGAAGGCAACGAAGAGCAGGCCCCAGTTCAGGCCAAACCCTTCTGCAATGAAGCCGATCAGGGGTGGGCCAGCCAGAAAGCCAACAAAACTGAACGTAGCGAACGTAGCCAGCCCGGCGGCGGGTGGAATGTTCGGAATACGTAGGGCTGCTGAGTACAGGATGGGCGCTCCGAGTGAACTTCCAGCCCCCAGCAGCGCAAAGCCGATCAGCGCTACAGCAGGCACGGGAACCACAACGGCCAGCACCAGCCCAGCCGCACCGATCAGCCCACCGATCAGTAACCAGCGTTTGGCACCAATTTGGGGAATAATGGCATCGCCCATGAACCGGCCCAATGTCATTGTCAGCGAGAAAGCACCGAAGCCCAGCGCCGCTACCTGACTGGTTGTTTTCAGGGAATCGCGCAGATAGACCGCGCTCCAGTCGAAGGCCAGCCCCTCCCCCATGGCCACGGCAAGCCCAATGAAAATCATCAGCAGTAAATCGATATTGGGCCGGACAAATGAAGCCGACTTTTCGGGCGGCACCACCGGAATTGACAGTAGTGTGGGACGAACAAGGAACGTGACGAGCAGAACGGCGATGGCTATACCAGCGACATGCAGCCCCGGCGGCACATGACTGGCAATGGCGATTCCGGCAATCAGCGAACTTAGAATACCGCCCACACTCCACATACCGTGGCAAGATGACATAATGACCACATTGTTCGCTTTTTCAACGTCGGTCGCCAGCGTATTCATGGCTACATTGATGAGGGCACTGCACAGGCCAACCATATACAGGCCAACTGCCAGCATAGGTACGTTGGTGGCGTTGACCGGAATGAGCAGGCTACAGCATAACGCAATCGCCGACCAGAAACAGGCGTTTGCCTGCCCCAGCTTTCCCACGATCCAGGCCGTAAGCGGGTTCATGGTGATCAGGCCGGCGGGCATAGCGAAGAGGGCCATTCCCAGCTGCGCATCCGATAACTGAAGCGAATCCTTCACGTGCGGTATGTGTGCAACCCAACTGCCAAAAACAAGGCTTTCGGTAGCAAAGACAAGGCCAACGGCGCGGGCTTGCACGTCGCTGAAAAAAGCAAACAGGTGCCGGGTGAACGAATGAATTGGTTGAGCAGATGAATTCATATCACAAAGATATGGCCTTCTACTCGCCAACGATGTGCTTTCATTTACGCCTTATGATGCTGTATTGACATTTTCATGGACAGTGCGGATCATAATTGACCATGGGTATGTTAATTTAGCACTATATGATTTACGCCAGATACGTTGCTTTTGCGTAATTTCTTTTTCGCTCCAGGCTTTGAGCCTGGCGGGGATTGCGACGGCGCACCGGCCTAGTCGAAGGGCCTGGAGCAAAAAAGAAATTACGCAAATCATGAAGGAACATGGTTAATCTCAACACCTTCCCAACCCATGCGTCTACAATTCGAGAAAATAGAACCGGAGCCAGATAGCTCGTTTAAGGTGGTGCACCTGACCAGCCCGCAAACGTGTTGGGTATACTGGCATTATCACCCTGAATACGAGATCGTTTATATTCCTGAAGGAAACGGACGACGGCACGTTGGCCAGCATGTCTCGAACTATGAGGATGGCGAGTTGATCTTCATCGGCCCCAACATTCCGCATCTGAATTTCAGCTACGACAAAGAAGGTGACTATGAAGAGGTAGTCGTTCAGCTGCGCGACGATTTTATGGGCGCAGAGTTTCTCAAGAAGCCTGAAATGGAGGCGGTTAAACGGCTGTTCAACCGCGCCAGTCAGGGGCTGGTTTTCGGCACGGAAACCAAACAACTTGTTGGTCCGCTACTGGTTCAACTGGCCAACCAAACCGGCTTCGATCGCCTGCTTTCCCTATTGAGCGTGTTTCAGAAATTAGGCCAGGCCACAGACGTACAGCCACTTCAGGCCGATGGCATTCAGTTCACCGTAGACCCGAAGGAAGAGCAGCGCATCAACCGGATCTACAGTTACGTGGCGGAACACCATGCGGAACCGATCGACCTTCGCACGGTATCGGATTTGGCCAACCTGACGGTCCCTGCCTTCTGTCGCTACTTCAAACGCATGACCCACCTGACTTTCTCTGACTTCGTAAACGAGTACCGCATAAACCAGGCACGCCGATTACTCCACACAGATCACACCATTGCCGCCATTAGCGCCGATGTAGGCTACACCAACCTGTCGCACTTTAACAAGACGTTCAAATCAATTACCGGCCAAACGCCAACGGCCTATCGGAAAGGATTGCCGGGTTGACTTTTTTACGTAGATGAACAGCCTACGAGTCGATTAGCAGCCTTGAGGCAACGGAACCATATGCTTCAGGAAAGTCAATGTGCACACGGTCACCATGAGGTTGGCGATTCAGTATCGGGCTGGCCATTCGCAGTTCGGAGCGTTAGTCTAACTACCAACCAATCGCGAATTGGCAATACATTTAGTATTCATTTGCCTGGTCAACTTGTTTCCCGTTCGAGATTGCGGCCTCTCACTAAAAACCAATGGCATAAAACCGAATCAGTTAAAAAGCTAGTTAGTTTTGGTAGAACACACCGAGAGCTCTAAGAAACAGCTATCGATGGAGGCCAGTAAAACAATTATTTTCAATTAAAATGGCTTTCTACTACATGGCTCAATCAGACATTGATTTTGGAAAGGACATTGAACGGGTGATGAGAATCCCTCTGATCACCACGCTACTCGATGTGGTTTGTCAGACAACAGGTATGGGATTTGCCGCTGTGGCCCGTGTAACAGAAGACAAATGGATTGCCTGTAGCGTACGCGATGATATCCAGTTTGGGTTGGTGCCAGGTGACGAGCTTCTGATAGCAACAACCATTTGTAACGAGATCCGCGATAACCAACAACCCGTAATCATTGATAATG
Source organism: Fibrella forsythiae (assembly GCF_017353175.1). Taxonomy (GTDB): domain Bacteria; phylum Bacteroidota; class Bacteroidia; order Cytophagales; family Spirosomataceae; genus Fibrella; species Fibrella forsythiae. The sequence continues at coordinate 966,892 of NZ_JAFMYW010000001.1, forward strand.
TGCAGGCAAACGAAGCATTTCGTAACCATCATACGCCAAAGATGTATGGGTTTCAGAGTTACATTTCGTTTCCCATTGTGCTGAAAACAGGCGAGTTTTTTGGTACGCTTTGCGCCATTGACCCCAGTCCTATCCAGCTTAACAACGCTAAGACAGTGGGCATGTTCACGTTATTTGCTGACCTGATTTCTATGCATCTACAACAGTCAGAACTACTTGAACAAACCATAGATCAAGCCGATACGCTAGCGCAGCAAGTTCAGGAACGCACCAGCGAATTGCGGGAGTCGGTTTACTACCTACAACGTTCGAACCAAAATCTGCAACAATTCGCCCAGATCGCCAGCCACGACCTACAAGAGCCCTTACGTAAAATACAGTCGTTCGGTGATATCCTTCAAGCCAAATGGGGAACTCAATTGGGAGACGATGTCGATCTGCTTATGCGGATGCAGCAGGCAGCGAAACGAATGTCTTCGCTAATCAAGGATCTGTTGGTTTATTCTCGGATCTTGACCCGTCAGGAAGACCCGGCGTCGATCTCATTAAATCAGGTAGTAGCTGATGTATTAAAAATGCTGGAAATTAACATTTCCGAAGCCAATGCGCAGGTAACTGTTACGGCTCTACCGGTGGTGCAGGGTGACAGCAAACAGCTAGAGCAACTTTTCCAAAATCTGCTCAGTAACGCGTTGAAGTTTCGCCGGAAAGGCATTCCATCACAAATTACAGTTGGTTCCCAACCGATATCGGCAGCTGACTTGCCCGACTTAATTAAACCGATTAAAAAGGTAGCGATGTATCACCGGGTTCAGGTGAGTGATAACGGCATTGGTTTCGATGGAAAGTACGTGGATCGTATGTTTCAGGTGTTTCAACGTTTACACAGCAAAAACGAGTTTACCGGTACGGGTATCGGACTGGCTATTTGCGAGAAAGTGGTGAATAATCATGGGGGCATCATCACGGCCACCAGCCAACCGGGTAGTGGCAGCACATTCAGCGTTTATCTGCCCGGCTGAGGTGGGAGGTGCTTTTCACTTTTGCATACTAATCCGGGCGTTTTCCTGCTGACCTGACTGCACCATACCCTCGTGGACGTATCCTTTGTTCGTTCCGCAGCGCACCAAATAGTAACTGCCCACCTTTTTTAGCGGTGTAATCTGTTCGCCGGGTAAGACGATATGAAGGCGACGTGACCGGAAATCAGCCTTCCGAAATAAGGGTGCATACGCCACCAATGCCAGGTTCTCGGGCCTTACAAGTTCCTCCGTTGACCCAGCCCCGTTGTTCGATTCCATCAGTCGACGGCGGCCTTTGGCAAGGGCTGCTTTTGTCTGTTCCTCGCTCGACTGTAAAAAACGCCTGACCGATTGGTGAACAGCCGACTGTCCATAATCGGGGTTTTGCTGCTCCAGTTTGTCCAGGTACGTATGCAATCTGCTCTGGAGCGCAGTATAAGCCGATGGGTCAACAACAGACAGTTCATTCAGCAGCTTACCCTCACTCAGCAATTGTTTTTGCAGCATACGTACCTGTTCCTGATACGGTGTTTCTGCCGGTTGCGGCTCGAAGAAGTTCGTAGCCCGGATCGGGTCAACGGGCAGATTCCCTTCATATGCCTGCGCACACACAGGCAATTCCGCCAACAACACCAGCCCTGTAACGACCAGTAACCTGGCGAAACGCGCCATCTGCTTCGGGTGATTGATTTGCATTTGGCTCATTTTCGTGTGGCTACCGTGACTGCCTGACCATCCCGAATCTCTTCCGATGCCGTTCTGACAATGGTCACGCCCGGTTGCAGATCGCCAAACACCTCGACCAGACTGTCCAGCACGTTACCTTTCTGCACTGCCACCCATTGTACCCGGTTGTCGCGCACACGGATCACAAACATCTTCTCACTGGAACTGACTACCGCTGTGGTGGGTACAAACAACGTGTGAGCCGACCGCTCTACGGGTAGTGTTACCTCGGCATACATGCCTGATTTCAGCTCGTGCGTTGCGTTGGTGACGTCGAACTCAGCCATCATGGCGCGGTTGGCTTCGATCAGGCTTTCGGCCGAACGGGCCAGCCGGGCGTTAAAACGGCGTTCGGGAATGGCGTTGACGGTGAACGAAACGGCGCTTTTTGTTTGCAATTGATTGGCGAACGTTTCAGGAATTGCCACCGTCAGGCGCAGTGTACGGCTATCTTCCAGCACGAATAAGGGCTTGTTACCATCGCCAGCGCCAACCAGCGCGCCGGGACTGATATTCCGTTCAGTCACCAATCCGTCAAACGGGGCCGTAATGGTCAGGTACTGCCGCAATTCTGTTTTCGCCTGGTAGTTGGACCGCGCCGCCTGCACCGTACCACGCGCTACGGCGACCATGGCGCTGTCGGCCTGCATTTTCGCCTCGGCCTGATCAATTTCCTGCAACGATACAGCCCCGGCAGTTTTAGCCGTTTGCACCAGTCGCTGATACGTCAGTCGGCTGGCACGGGCGCGGGTTGTTTGCTCTACCAGCGTCGCCTGCTGCGCCTGTAGCTGCGCCTGCGCCTGACTTAACTCGGAGAGTACTTCCGGCGCTTCGAGGCGGGCCAATACCTGCCCTTTCCGAACGGCCGTTCCCCGATCAACGGAAATGTCGCGGACGTAGCCTTTGACTTTGGCGTAGATGTTCACCCTATTCCAGGGTTTCAGTTCGCCGGGAAGGGTTACCCGTTTGCTGGGCTGCAACGATTGCACCGAGGCCGTGGCAACTGACGTTACTTCAGGCTCTTTTTTAGCCGTTTTATCGTCGCTCACCGCCGACGTGCAGGACGCAAACCCGATGGCGATGCAGACTGGGCCGACTAGTTTCAGATACGATTTCATAAGGAAGCAGAAGACAACGAGGGTTGAAAGAATTGACTCTCCGGATCTTCCGGATCGAGTGATACCGACTGGAGCGTCGCTTTTGTCTGGAACAGCGTGAACACACAGGGCAAAATCAGCAGGGCGGCCAGCGTTGAGGCGATCAGCCCGCCAATGACGGCCTGACCAAGCGGCGCGATCTGGTCACCGCCCTCGCCCATGCCCGACGCCATCGGCACCATCCCCGCAATCATGGCGATGGTGGTCATCAGGATCGGGCGAATCCGACTGTTGGCGGCCATGACCACGGCCCGGTGCGTATCGCCCATTTCTTTGCGTAGATTCTCGGCGTTGGTGACCATCAGAATGGCATTGGCGACCGATACCCCCACCGACATGATCAGGCCCATGTACGATTGCAGGTTGAGCGTTGCCCCGCAGGCCAGCAACATCAGCAAGGCCCCTGCCACCACCGCCGGAATAGCCGCCAGAATCACCAGAGAGAGTTTAAACGATTGGTAATTCGCCGCCAGCAGCAGGAAAATAATGATGATGGCCACGAGCAACCCCGTTTGCAGGCTACCCAGCGTATCGCCAAGCAGTCGGGTTTGGCCGCGCATCTCGACCAGCACGCCACGGGGTGGATCGCCAGCATCTTTGATCGCCTGCATCACTGCTTTCTGGGCCGAACCGAGGTCTTTTTTCTGCAGATTCGCCGTGATGGTCACCAGCCGGTTTGGCCCAACGCGATCATATTCACCGGCGGTGGTTCCTTCCGAAAATGTGGCTACGTCAGACAGCAGGGGCGACAGGCCGCCACTCTTCAGCGGAATATTACCGATGTCGTTGGCCGTTTGCATCTGATATTCGGGAATCTGTACCTGCACCTGATAGGCCAAGCCTTTCGACTCATCAAGCCAGAGGTTCTTATCCGTAAATCGACTCGACGAGGTCGCGGCCACCATTGACCGGGCTATCTGCGTGGAAGTGACTCCCAGTTGGCCCGCCCGCTCACGGTTGAGGTTTACGTTCAGAATCGGGTACGCCAGCGGCTGCGCCACCTGCACATCGCGCAGGTACGTTATCCGGGCCATCTGGTCTTTGATCTTATTGGCAAACCGGCCCGCCTCGCGCAGGTCTTTGGCCGCCACTGTTACTTCGATAGGCGTAGCTGACCCCTGACTCATGATCTTGTCGACCAGTTCGATTGGCTCGAAGGAGATGCGGGCAGCAGGCAGTGCATGGGCAATTTTTCCGCGCAACTGCTCTTTCAGATCATCCATGCGCACCGGGTGATCTTCGCGCAGCGACACCTGCAACACAGCCTCGTGTGGGCCGCTATTGAACACAAAAATGTTGGACGTACCATAACTGGATGGGACCGTGCCGACGTAGGCTGACGATATGTCGACGTTATCGGGACCCACTTCCGCTTTGATAATATCGAGCACCTTCAGGGTGGCCATTTCGGTACGCTCTACCCGCGTGCCATCGGGAATACGAAGCCGAAGCTGAAACTGGTGGCTGTTGGCGTGGGGCAGAATATCGGTGCCGATGACCGTAAAGCACAGGCCAATGAGCGCAACAGAAACCACCAGATAACTGCCCACGACCAATCCACGACGGTTGATCAGCTTCTCCAACAAGCCAGCATAGCGTTGTTTGAACTTCTCGAAACCCGTCGGATTCGCCGCTGGATGGGCTGTTTCGTCAATCATGGCGTGGCGTTCCTGCGCGTCGAGCGCCAGCGTTGGGGCTTCGTGGGCAGGATGACTTTTCAGGAGCCAGTTGGCCAATACCGGCACAAAGGTTTGCGACAATAAAAACGAGGCAATCATGGCAAACCCAACCGATAACGATAGCGGCAGGAACATGGACCGGGGAACACCACTCATCACGAAGGCAGGCGCAAACACAGCCAGAATAGCCAGCAGAATCAGAAATTCGGGGAAAGCGATTTCCTTGCAGGCATCCCAGATCGCAACGGCTTTGGGCTTGCCCGTTTCCAGATGCTGGTGAATATTTTCGATCGATACCGTGGCCTGGTCTACCAGAATACCAATCGCCAGCGCCAGGCCCGACAGGGTCATGATGTTGATCGTTTGCCCAAACAGGTTAAGCAGGATTACCGCCGACAGAATGGAGATCGGGATGGTCAGCACCACGATGATCACGCTGCGCCAGTCGCGGAGGAACAGAAGTACCATCAGTCCGGTCAGCACCGCCCCCAGAATCCCTTCTGTCACCAGGCTTTTCAGGGCGTTGGTCACGTAGACCGACTGGTCGAATTCGTAGGAGATTTTCACATCGTCCGGCACCGCGTTTTGCAGTTCGGGCATGGCCTTACGGATGTTGTTCACCACATCCAGCGTTGACGCGTCGGCTTTTTTCACCACCGGGATATACACCGCCCGACGACCATTGACGAGTGCGTAACTCACCGTTACGTCGGCCCCATCTTCAACCGTACCAATATCGCGCACAAACACGGTTGGGCCCGACCCCACGCGGATGGGTATGTTCAGAAAATCTTCGGGGCGTTTTACCAGCGAGTTCACTGGCGTCATCATCGTTTTATCACCGATTCGAATGTTCCCGGCAGGCGACGGCTGGTTGTTGGTGATGATGGATTTGATGACCTCTTCCGGCGTGAGCTGGTAGCTGCGAACCAGTTGCGGATTCACCTTGATCACAATGGTCCGCTGGTTTCCCCCAAACGGCGGCGGACTGGAGACACCCTCGATACGCGAAAACATGGGACGTACCCGCGCCGACGCAAAATCCTGAATTTCATTCAGCGACCGCGACGGACTTTCAAACACCAGTTGGCCAACCGGCACCGAACTGGCATCGAACCGGACCACCTGAGGTGGCACCGTTCCGTCGGGCATGTAGGCTTTGGCACGCGACACATTGTTGGCCACCTCGGCGGCGGCCTGCGCCATATCGGTACCGGGATAGAACTGTAACTTGATGAGCGACAGCCCCTGGATGGTTTTCACCTCGATGTCACGGATACCCGACACGTACAGAAAGTGGTCCTGGTAGCGCGTGGCGATGAAACCGTCCATCTGGTCGGGGGCCATACCGCCGTAGGGCTGCACCACGTAGATCGTCGGCAAATCGAGGCTCGGGAAAATATCGACCGGGATTTTAAACAGCGACATGACGGCGAAAAACAGGATCGCGATAACGCCGACAAGCACCGAAATGGGGTTCCGCAGGGCGGAGCGAATGAGTTGATTCATGATAACCAGTTAGTTAGCCTGATTCGTGAATAAAGACAGATCACCTTCGGCAGCAGCCTTCAACAGCAGGTAGCGCCACACATTGCTCGCAGCAACGTACCCATCCACCTCGGCGCGGTTGAGCGTCAGCACGCTTTGCAGTAAGGTGGGTAAATCGGTCAGGCCACTTTGGTAGCGGGCGTTTGCCTGATTGTAGGCCTGCCGGGCGGCCTGCAGTTGAATGGGCGTTTGGCGGGCCTGCTCCAACGCCACCTGATATTGCAGGTCGGCTTCCTGCAACTGGCGATTGACACGGAGTTGCTGCTCGTTGAACAGTTGTCGGAAACGCTCGACCTGATACTGGTCGCCTTGATAATCCTGCTTTACACGCAGTATGTTGGTCAGATTCCAGCGGGCCACCACGCCGAAGAGATAATTATAGGCCTGGTACCCAAAGCCCATCGCCAGATTGGGCCGGTACACATCGCCCTGATTGGCAAAGCCCGACCCCCGCGCCCAGCCCGACCCCAGCAGCGAGATCGTGGGGAACATGGTCCGTTGCGTAGCCAGACTGCGAGCCGATGATAGGGTAATCTGAGATTGAAACAGACGCAGCACCGGATTTTTCGCCGAGACAGAGTCCGTGCCAGACGGATGAGTTGGCAGTTTAGAGTAAAAGCCCAGGCTGTCAACCTGCATGCCGGGTTGCAACTGCCCCGTGAACTCCGACAGCCGGAGCCGCTGCACCCGCTCATTCTGCTGACTTTCCAGCAGGAGCAACCGCGCCCGAACGGCCTCGGCACCGGCCAGCGAACTATCGACCCCCGCCCGCATACCCGACCGAACGCCCGAGTCAACCACGCGTTTGAACGTTTGGGCACGTTCCAGGTTCCGCTCCTGAATCTGCACCAGTTTCTGGTTGATCAGCAGCAGCAGATAAGCGTCGATGGTACGTACCTGATGCTGAAACAGCTCGTTTTCGTAGTCGGCCTGAGCACGTTGCACCTCGGCCCTGGCCAGCGACACATTCGCTTTGATACGCCCGAAAGTGATGGCCCGCCATTCAATGACGGCACTGGTATAACTGCCGGGCGCAGGCTGGTAATAGTTCTGCGACCGGATACCCCCCGACGTAGAAATGGCCGTTCCTTCGTTCGGGAAAAAAGACCCGTTCACGGCGTTACTGGTCGAATAGGTGTATTGGTCCTGCACAATCAGGCTGGGCAGAAACTCAATACGTGCTCCTTTCAGGCGGCTTTGGCTACTGCTGATTTCGGCCTGTTTAGCGCGCAGAAACGGATACTGCCGAACACTCTGCTCCAGCACCTGGTTCAGCGTTATCGATTGCCCGCAGGCAGGCATCGCTAGTACGCCCATCCCCACGAGCAACGGTCCGATTGCTGATTGCCGACCGAAGCGACATACGCGACGTAAGTGATTCATCAGAAACAACGTACCCGGCTTTGGTCTGGCTCACGGATACCTGTCGACAAAACACGAAGTCAATTCTGGAAACATTTGGGAAAGCCGCTGCCAGTGAAGGCATCGGGGTACTTTTCCGGCGAAATAATGGGGATCGGGGCGGCGAACCGGCGTAGTCGGAATGCCTGACTCGCAACGCAGCCTAACACCAAAACTGCTTCCCAACGCCATGCATACACAGCGTCAGGAAGCAGTTGAACGAACAGTAGATTGCAGCGCCTACAGGCCCACTGGCACGGCTATCATCGTAGTATCCCAACCCATATACATCGTAGCGGTTTGGGCATCTTTTTTGGCAAACTGGATCGAGAAGTTCTCGATTGGCGTGTCTGCTTTCTGTACAGGTACGTTCACGCGGAGCACGTCGAGCGCCTGGTTGTAGCTGTAGGCACCCCACTGGTCGAGGTCAGTGCTGAGAATGATTGTCCACTCGGTTTCGTTCGGAATGGTCAGCAACGCGTAACTCCCGGCTGGAATTTTCTTGCCCCCAATCGTTACGTCCTGATAGAATTTGACCTCTGGCGCTTCGTTCGCACCGGCCCGCCACACCTTACCGTAGGGAACCAGCTTGCCAAATACCTCACGCCCATTCTTCGCGGGGCGAGTGTAGGTGACGCGGGCAGCCAGCTTGTCGTTACCCACTTTGGCGGGGGCAAACTTGCGATCATGTGCGTAATCGTCCGGGTAATAGGCCATATCCATGGGTGATTTATCGAGCGCACGAAAGGATTGGGCCGATGCCCCGGTCAGGACCAGCAGGAACAAGCCAAAAAGTAGAACAGTCTGTTTCATGTTTGTTTTCAGTGACTTAACTAACGTGCAAAAGTAGCTTATTCCAAACCAATCGACTACCAACCCTGGTGGATTACCGGCCCTATAACGGGATGAAATAGTACGAACGGCCCGCCTGAAAGTAGAATGTAGCTAAATGCTGTTTTTCAGCTTCGAGTGGCACAAGCTGCGCTACATTCCATTCGTCAATCCCGCATGATTCACGTCAACCCTTCCATTAAACCGGCTGACTTATCCTCAAAACTCCAGCGATTCTGGGCGCTCTCTGCGCAAAAAATCAACCTCATCGAGCAGCAGTATGACATCAGCAACGGGTCTCCCGTTTTCACGATGCAAGGCCGCTACACCACCCGCGGCTGGACCGAGTGGACGCAGGGCTTTCAATATGGTTCGGCTATTCTCCAGTTCGATGCAACCGGCCAGGATGAGTTCCTCGAACTGGGTCGCCAGCGAACAATTGAATGTATGGCTCCTCACGTCAGTCATGTGGGTGTGCACGACCACGGCTTCAACAACGTCAGTACCTACGGAAACTTGCTCAGGCTGATGCGGGAAGGTAAGATTCCGTACAACGAGTGGGAAAAGAACTTCTACGAGCTAGCGCTTAAAGTGTCGGGGGCCGTACAGGCAAACCGCTGGACACCGACGCGGGAAAGAGCAGGGACACCCGCCGGCTTCATACACTCCTTCAATGGGCCGCATTCCCTGTTTGTCGATACAATTCGATCCTGCCGATCACTGGTTATCAGCTACTTACTTGGCCATACATTCCAGGGTGAAGGCGATGTGCGCATCAATTTGCTGGAACGGGCACTGCTCCACATCAAAGCTACCGCCGATTTTTCGGTGTATTACGGTGAAGGGCGCGACTCCTACGATGTGTGGGGACGTACCGCCCATGAAAGCATTTTTAACGTCACTGACGGAAATTACCGTTGTCCGAATTCGCAGCAGGGCTACACCGGTTTCAGCACCTGGACACGCGGCCTGGCCTGGGCCATGTGTGGGTTTGCCGAAGAACTCGAAGCGCTGGCAACCATTCATGATGATGAACTGGCTGGTCTGGGCGGACGTGAGGCCCTGGAGGCGATGATGCTCAAAGCCGCCCGCGCTACCTGCGACTTTTACATTGCAAACACACCGACCGATGGCGTTCCCTACTGGGACACCGGCGCGCCGAACCTCCATAAACTCGGCGACTACCTGGACCGTCCCGCTAAACCGGTCAACGACCATGAACCGGTGGATAGCTCTGCCGCCGCCATTGCCGCGCAGGGTTTGCTGCGACTAGGTAATTACCTGATGAACAAGCAACGGACAAATCCCGACCAGGTGCCCGACGTTGGGTTGTTGGGACAAACCAACTGGCAGGCAGGCCAGACCTACTGGCAAGCCGGTCTGACCGTGCTGGGTACGTTGCTCGACGAACCTTACCTCAGCACCGACCCGCAGCACCAGGGCCTGTTGCTGCACTCAATCTACCATCGGCCCAATGGCTGGGACTACGTACCCCGGGGAAGCAAAATCCCCTACGGCGAGTCGAGTATGTGGGGCGATTACCACATTCGGGAAGCAGCCCTGTACGTCCAGCGAGCCATTGACCAGGCACCATATTACCTGTTTTTCAACTGCGTATAAGCTGCTTTCCCTACCCTTCCTGAACCTCCCTTTTTAAGCATGAGTGGTAAATACAAACCAAAGTACACCCGGATGGCCCAGATTAAAACGGCCTCGGATTTGACAACGTACCTGAAAACGAACGGGGTGGATCTGGCCTTCGACGAGACGCTGTTGCCACCCGATGAAAGTCCGTTTGGTCGACCGATTCAGTTGAAATCCGGGAAGACGATTGGCAACAGCCTGTGTATTTTACCAATGGAGGGCTGGGACGGAACATTGGATGGGAAGCCGACTGATTTTACCCGGAAACGCTGGCTGAAATTTGCCGAGAGCGGCGCCAAACTGCTGTTTGGGTGCGAAGCCGTAGCCGTTTGCCACGAGGGGAAAGCAAACCCAAACCAATTAGTGATCAACGCCGACACAATTGGTGAACTGACCAAACTTCGGCTGCTTATTCTGGATAAGCATAGGGAGCAATTCGGTCGTACCGATGATCTGGTGATTGGCCTTCAACTGACCCACTCGGGCCGGTTTTGCAAACCAAACAGCCACAAGAAATTCGAATCACAGATCCTGTATTCGCATCCGTACCTCAATCAGAAATTTGGGATGAATGCCGAGTATCCAACGCTGACCGACGAGGATATCGACGGCATTATTCAGAAATACGTGGATGCGGCTGTGCTGGCGCAACAGGCTGGTTTCGACTTTGTTGACATAAAACATTGCCACGGTTATCTGGGCCACGAGTTCCTGAGTGCCGTAAACAGAGCCGGCAACTACGGCGGCAGCTTCGAGAATCGTACCCGGTTTCTTCAGACCATCGTTGCTGGCATCAGGCAGTCGGCGCCAGGCCTGGAAATGGGAATTCGGCTGAGTGCATTCGATTTGCTGCCGTTTAAAAAAGGGCTGAACGACGTTGGTGAACCCGAACTAACCGATGCCTACCCGTATGCATTTGGCGGGCAGCAAACCGGATTAGACATCGACCTGAACGAGCCGAAAGCATTCCTCGACCTGGCCCAGTCGCTGGGCATCCAGCTGATCTGCATCACGGGTGGCAGTCCTTATTACAATCCGCATCTGATGCGCCCGGCCCTGTTTCCTCCATCTGACGGCTATTTACCGCCCGAAGATCCGCTGCTGGGTGTGAAGCGGCAAATCGACGTGACCAGCGAGTTGAAAAAGGCGTTTCCGGCGTTGGTCATCATCGGATCAGGCTACTCCTACTTGCAGGAATGGCTACCCAACGTAGCTCAGTACGTGCTACGCAACGGCATGGCCGACAGTGTCGGTTTCGGCCGGATGGTACTCTCCTACCCCACGATGCCCGCCGACATGATCGCTGGCCGGTCGCTGGTGCGTAATCACATCTGCCGAACGTTTTCCGATTGCACCACCGCACCCCGCAACGGCCTCGTCTCCGGCTGTTATCCGCTTGACCCACTGTATAAGAAGTTGCCGGAGGCTGAACAGTTAAAAGCTATCAAGGAGAGCCTGTGAAACAGTCGGAACGTACCCGCCCCGTAGCTTTCGTTACGGGAAGCAGCCGGGGCATTGGCCTTGGCATTGCCGAACACCTCGCCAGAAAAGGGTTCGACCTCGCCATCAACGGCGTTCGCGACGAATCGGCCGTTACGGATGTGCTGGGTACGTTACGGCAGTTTGGCACCGAGGTGATTTATTGTCAGGGAAGCATTGCCGACGCCGCTTCCCGTGCCACTATGCTGGCCAGGATCAACGACCGGTTTGGTCAGTTGACGCTGCTGGTCAACAATGCGGGTATTGCGCCGCAGGTACGTGCCGATATTCTGGAAGCCACCGAAGAAAGCTTCGATCAACTGCTGAACGTCAATCTGAAAGGCGCTTATTTTCTGACGCAGGCAGTAGCGAACTGGATGATTCGGCAAAAGAAAGAGGATGCCGGTTTTCAGGCAGGTATCATAACGGTTTCGTCTATATCGGCCACGGTCGCCTCCGTTAATCGGGGCGATTACTGTATTTCAAAAGCGGGTCTGAGCATGGCAACCCAACTATTCGCCGTGCGACTGGGCGAGTTCGGGATTCCGGTTTATGAGGTACGTCCGGGAATCATCAAGACCGACATGACGGCGGGTGTAACAGCCAAATACGACACACTCATTGCTGATGGCCTGACGGTGCAACCGCGCTGGGGCTTACCCGATGACGTTGGCCGGGCCGTGGCCGCTATCGCCGAGGGTGGATTCCCGTATTCAACCGGTCAGGTTTTTATGGTCGATGGCGGGCTGACGCTTTCCCGCCTGTGAATTTTAGCGGTTGGTTCAGAGTAGTTTAGGTCCCTTTTTCGATTAAGTAACAGGAGTTGCCTGCGGGTAATCACCTGCTCGCGTAATGCTGTTTCTTCAGGCCCTTCAACCGGGCGTCGGCAACACACGCAACCAGCAACACCCCACCTGAAACAGATACAGTTCAAGTCCCTATTCCTAACAATAACTCCTTTATCTTTCTTATGGAAAACGCTTCTTTTTCCCGTCGGAAGTTCATTCAGACCGCGGCCACTGGCGCGGCTGTTTTAGGGCTTCCCACCCTTATTCCGAGTAGTGCTTTTGGCGCTAATGACCGCCTGCGAATCGCCGTTATCGGCCTGAACGGCCGGGGGAAAGACCACATTTCGGGCTTCTCGAAAATAGATAACGTGGAGATCGCTACCCTCTGCGATGTTGATGACGTGGTGCTCCGGAAATCAGCCTCAGACTTTGAGGAAAAATTCAAGAAGAAAGTGAAGATGGAGCAGGACCTGCGGAAGGTCTACGACGATAAAGACATCGACGCCGTAAGCATTGCCACGCCCAACCACTGGCATGCGCTGGCCGCGATCTGGGCCTGTCAGGCGGGGAAAGATGTGTATGTGGAGAAACCGGGTTGCCACAACCTGTTCGAAGGGCGGAAGCTGATCGAGGCCGCGGCCAAATACAACCGGATTGTGCAGCATGGCGTGCAGCTACGGAGTTCGGTGGCCATTCAGGAAGCGATCAAACACCTGCGCGACGGCCTTATTGGTAAAGTGTACATGGCGCGCGGTACCGTCTATAAATGGCGGGCCGACATTGGCAACCTGGGTAATTCGCCCGTACCGGAAGGGTTGAACTGGGATTTATGGCAGGGACCAGCCCAGGCACGGGAGTTCAGCAAGAACTACGTACACTATAACTGGCATTGGTTCTGGGACTACGGCAACGGCGATATCGGCAACCAGGGTATTCACGAAACCGACCTCTGCATGTGGGGGCTCGACGTGGGCCTGCCCGAAAAAATCACGTCGGCAGGGGGGAAATTTCTTTGGAATGATTGCAAGGAGACGCCCGAAGTGCTGACATCGACCTACCATTATCCGAAACAGGGCAAGATCATTGAGTTCGAGGTACGTCCCTGGATGACCAATAAAGAAGATGGTGTTGAAGTAGGCAATATTTTCTACGGCGACAAGGGCTATATGGTCATCAACGGATACAACGATTACAAGACGTACCTGGGCCGTAACCGCGAACCGGGCCCAGCCCGAAATGCGGGCGGCGACCACTACAAGAACTTCACCGATGCCGCGCGGGCCAGAGACAAGAAAATGCTGAACGGCCCCGTTGAAACGGCGCACCTGGCCTCGTCGCTGGCGCACCTTGGCAACATCGCCTATCGCCTGGGCCGCACCCTCGATTTCGATCCGCAGAAAGAAATGTTTGTGGGCGACAAACAGGCGAACGCCATGCTTACCCGCAAATACAGAGCCCCTTACGTGATTCCAACGAACGTTTAATTAGCAAAGACCGGGTGTTGGCTATTGGCTAATTGACTTAAGCAGCTTCTGGTTCTCAAGTCAATCAGCCAATAGCCAACGACCAATATCCAGCATCCTAACTCCATGATTTCTACGCCTGCCTCGTCGCGTCAGTATTTATTTCAGTTACCGGTCTTAGTAGCTGCTCTTGGTTATTTCGTTGATATGTACGACTTGTTTTTGTTCAGCGTCGTGCGGGTACCGAGTCTGAAAGCGTTGGGTGTAACGGGCGAACAGTTGTTGCCCGAAGGCGTTTTTCTGCTCAATATGCAGCTGGCCGGATTGGTGATTGGCGGCGTTCTGTGGGGTATTCTGGGCGATAAACGGGGGCGGTTATCCGTACTTTTCGGTTCAATCCTTATGTATTCGCTCGCCAATATCGCTAATGGATTGGTTACCAACCTGAGCCAGTATGCCGCCCTTCGATTTATCGCGGGCATTGGTCTGGCTGGCGAGTTAGGCGCTGGTATCACGGTGGTTGCCGAAATTCTGCCGAAACAATTACGTAGCTATGGGTCTGTACTGGTGGCTACAATGGGCGTACTGGGCGGCATTACTGCCTACTTCGTGGCTGACCAGTTTGCCTGGCGGATGTCATATTATGTGGGCGGCGGCCTCGGGCTGCTACTGCTTGTTCTGAGGGTCAACGTGTTTGAGTCCGGGTTATTTGAAAACCTGAAGAGTCAGCAGTTGGAACGGGGTAATTTTCTGAAGTTGATTACGAATGCCGAAAGCCTGAAAAAGTACCTGCTGGCTATTGTGGTGGGGGTTCCGCTCTGGTTTGTGGTCGGCATTCTGATCACCTTCTCGCCGGAATTTGGCCGAAATGCCGGTCTCGTTGAACCGATCGTAGCCGGGAAAGCGGTCATGCTTGCCTTTGCCGGGCAGTCGTTTGGCGATATCGTGAGCGGGCTCGTCAGTCAGCGGTGGCAAAGCCGGAAGAAAGCAATCCGGCTGTTTATGCTGCTATCGTTTCTTACGATGATAGCCTATCTATGTCTGCCAGTCAGCAGTACCACACAGTTTTATGCGCTGTGTGCCTGCCTGGGTTTCTGCAACGGCTACTGGACGTTGTTCATCATCCTGGCCGCTGAGTTGTTCGGCACAAACGTTCGCGCAACCGTGGCTACGTCGGTACCCAATTTCGTGCGGGGAGCTACCGTACCGCTTACTTGGCTGTTCGTGGGTCTGAAACCATCGCTGGGTTTAACGTACGGTCCGCTCCTGATCGGAACCATGATTGTGCTCTGCTCGCTGCTGGCCCTGCAGTTCCTGGAGGAAACCTTCTCGAAGGACATGGATTATCTTGAAGCATGAACAGACAGCCACCCATCGATGGGCCACCGGGCCTGACAAGGCGGGCAACTCTGTTGAACGTGCCCTATTCGGCATGCCGACGGTGTTCCTTTTTCAGAAGCCCGGACTTACACTGACTGCCCAAACGTGAACCCCTGAGTGCCGCCGGCAGAAAAACGACCATTCAGAGAGCTGACACCGTTCGCCAGAACACTCGTTTCTTTGGTTTATTCATGCAGAAGCCAAAGAAACGAGTGTTCTAGTGCACGGATGTGGCTGAGTTGAAGCAGGAAAGGCTATTTTTACCAGACAACTTCATCGCTCGCAAGTCTCTGTATGCACGTAGCCCTTCGTTACTTTTCATTCCTTGTCTGTTTCTTACTTGCCGGTGTACTGCCGCCACAATTTGTTTCAGCCCAAACGAAAGCAGTATCAGCGACCAGATTCGAACTGGTTGAAACCACGATCAGCGCTATTCACAAGGCTTTTCGTACGGGTTCATTAACGAGCGAACAACTGGTTGGGGCGTACCTGGAGCGCATTCAGACGTATGACCAACCTACCAAACTCAACTCAATTATCCTCATCAACCCCCAAGCTATCGCTACAGCTCGGGCGCTGGACGCTGAGTTTCGGAAAACCGGGAAACTACGGCCACTACACGGTATTCCGGTGATTGTGAAAGACAATTTCAATACGAAAGGGTTGCAGACAACCGGCGGCTCCATTGCCCTGAAGGGATTTGTGCCTGGTGAGGATGCGTGGCAGGTTCAGAAACTGAAGGAAGCCGGGGCGATTGTGCTGGCCAAATCGAACATGGCCGAATGGGCGTTTACGCCGATGCACTCGCAGAGTTCAATGGGGGGCGAAACGCTGAATCCGTATAACCTGGCCTACGTACCGGCGGGATCGAGTGGCGGAACGGCAGCGGCGGTAGCGGCCAATCTGGGAACAGTTGGACTGGGGTCTGACACCGGTAATTCAATCCGTGGCCCATCGTCGCATAACGCGCTGGCAGGCTTCCGTACGTCGCTCGGACTGGTAAGCCGATACGGCATTATCCCGTTGTATACGCGCAATGACGTGGGCGGACCGATGTGTCGCACGGTCGAAGATGCCGTTCGCCTGCTGGAGGTAACGGCCGGTTATGATCCGCATGATCCGATCACCAAAAACAGTCAGGGACACGTACCCAAAACGTATACCCAGTTTCTGAAGAAAGATGGGCTAAAAGGCGCCCGGATCGGTGTGATGCGACAACTGACGGAGACGAATATTCACCCCGAGATCAAAGCGCTGTTTGATAAAGCCGTGGCCGATCTGACCCGCGCCGGGGCAACAGTGATCGACGTGACTATTCCTGATTTCGATTCGTTACGCGCCAACCAGTGGTGCGCCGACTTTCGGGCCGATGTGGAGACGTACCTGCGGACGTTCGTGAAGCGGGACACGCTGAAAACGCTGGAAGACATCATCCGCGTGGGCGGCTATTCCGATATTGTTCGTAATAGGTTGAAAGACCAGCAAACGCATTCGGGCCGGGCTGTTCATCCTGAAATTCCCTGTGGCGATGCGTTCACCGACCCGCTCCGAATCGCGTACCGCAAAGGCATTGAAGCGGAAATGAATCGGCTCAAGGTTGACGCCCTCATTTACCCAAGCTGGAATTACCCCCCCGCGCTGGTTGGCGACGCCAAAGGTTACAAAGGCGATAACAGTCAGCTGATTGCCCCTGCCACGGGCCTGCCTGCGTTCACCATCCCGATGGGCTACACCACCGGCAACTTGCCCGCAGGCCTTCAGTTTTTGGGCCGGTTATTCGACGAGCCAACCCTGATAAAGCTGACCTACAGCTACGAACAGGCAACGCTTCACCGAAGGGCTCCGAAACGGTTTGTGGCACTTGGGCAGTAAGTGTATTTTGGGAAACGTACCCAGCATTATCCTCATTTCATCATAACTACCTTTCAATGAATCGCTTTACATCGCGGTCGGTGTGCTTAGCCGTAAGCCTCATCCTTTTCTTGAGTTTCAATAAAGTAAACGGGCAGGCGTTTACCAAAGCTGAGATTGCGCGCTGGCAGCAACGGGCAAAACAGGTTACCATTACCCGCGATACCTGGGGTGTACCTCATATTTACGGTAAGACAGATGCCGACGCGGTGTTTGGCCTTCTATTCACGCAATGCGAAGATGATTTTGGCCGGGTTGAAGAAAACTACATCACCTCGATTGGTCGATTGGCCGAGATCGAAGGCGAGTCAGCATTGTACCATGACCTGCGGGCCCGGCTGTTTATGGACTCTACACAGGCCATGGCCATTTACAAGAAAAGCCCGGTCTGGATGAAACAGCTACTGGATGCCTTTGCCGACGGTGCCAACTACTACCTCCACACTCATCCGGCCGTGACGCCAAAGCTCATCAAACGTTTCCAGCCCTGGATGCCACTCTTGTTCAGCGAAGGCAGCATCGGCGGGAATATCAGCGTGGTGCCTATCGAGCGACTGAAGGCGTTTTATGAACAGCGTAAATCGACGTCGTTTAACAGCAATATCGACCATTACGAGCGTGAATCCATCGGCTCGAACGGGTTTGCCATCGCGCCGTCGAAGAGCGCAACGAAGAATGCCCTGCTGCTGATCAACCCGCATACGTCGTTCTACTTCCGATCGGAAGTACACATGGTCAGTCAGGCGGGGTTAAATGCGTACGGCGCCGTTACCTGGGGACAATTCTTTGTCTATCAGGGCTTCAACGAAAATTGTGGCTGGATGCACACGTCGAGTTACGCCGATTCGATGGACGAGTATCTGGAAACTATCGAGAAGAAAGGCAATGACCTTTACTACAAACACGGTGTGACGCTCAAGCCCGTTCGGACGCAGAAAGTGCGCCTGCCTTACAAATCGGGCAACGGAATTCAGTACAGGGAGTTCACGATGTATTTCACACAGCACGGCCCTATTGCGGGCGAGAAAGATGGGAAATGGATCGCCATTGACATGATGAACACGCCCCTGAACGCTCTTTCGCAATCGTATTTGCGCACAAAAGCAACCGACTACGCGAGCTACAAAGAGGTGATGAAGCTGAACGGGAACGCCTCAAACAACACGGTTTTCGCTGATCGGAACGGGACGATTGCCTACTGGCATGGCAACTTCATGCCCCGCCGCGACCCTAAATTCAACTGGGATCAGCCCGTTGATGGCAGCAACCCGGAGACTGACTGGAAGGGACTGCACTCGATCGATGATATCGTGCAGGTACGTAACCCGGCTTCCGGCTGGATTCAGAACTGCAATTCAACGCCCTTTACCGTGTCGGGAACCAGCAGCCCCAACCCAAAGAGGTACCCCACCTATATGGCACCCGACGCCGAAAACTATCGGGGCATTAACGCCGACAGGGTGCTTAGTCATAAAGCCATATTCACGCTCGATACGCTGATTGCGGCCGCCAACGATCCGCACCTGGCCGCGTTCGACGATCTGCTGCCGCCTCTGCTCAATGCGTATCAGACCGTTTCGGGCGATGCAGTCAATCAGTCAAACGACCTTATTGAAGCGATTCAGGTATTGAAAGTCTGGGACAAAAACTACGGAAAGGCTTCGATCGGGCAAACGCTGGCGATTATGTGGGGCGAAAAAATTCAGCGCCTGGCCCGTAGCCGTGCCGCTGCCGACCAGCGGTTCGATAACCTGGGTCTTAGTGCGTTTACCAACGAAAAAACGTCGGCGCAGGAGAAAGTAACTGCGCTGGCTGATGTACTGAAAGATCTGACCCGCGACTTTGGTACCTGGAAAACACCCTGGGGCGAAATCAACCGCTACCAGCGCCTGACGGGTAAGACGCAGGAAACCTACGATGATAATCAGCCGAGTATTCCCGTGGGGTTCACCTCGTCGGCCTGGGGCTCGCTGGCGGCTTTTGCAGCGAAAACGTACCCAGGCACGAAAAAACGGTATGGTAGCGTCGGCAACAGTTTCGTGGCCGTGGTTGAGTTTGGTAACCGCGTAAAAGCTCGTTCGGTGGTGACGGGGGGACAAAGCAGCCGCCCCGGCGAAAAACACTTTACCGACCAGGCTCCGCTTTACTGTGAAGGGAAATTTAAAGACGTACTGTTCTACCCCGAAGATGTGCAGAAGCACGTGGAGAAGACCTATCATCCGGGCGAAAAATAGGCTTTGTCGGGTATAACCTATTAGAGATAAGTTGTTTGTGCCTTTTGCTAAGAACGCCACAACTTATCTCTATTAGAACGTATGAAGGCAGGTGCCCCCACCCCAAAAACTATCGACGAATACCTGTATGATTTCCCCGAGGCTGTTCAGTACCTGCTGGAAGAACTAAGGCAGGCGATCAGAGAAGCAGCTCCGGAGGCGGTAGAAACGATCAGCTACCAGATGCCTGCGTTTATGTTGGATGGCAAACTGGTCTATTTCGCGGGCTACAAAAACCATATCGGATTTTACCCAACACCTTCGGGAATTACGGCTTTCAAAGACGAATTATCAGCTTACAATTGCGCGAAAGGCACGGTCCAGTTTCCCCTAGACAAGCCGCTTCCCATCGACCTGATCACCCGCATCGTCAAATTCAGAGTACAGGAAAACCTGGCAAAATCGTTGGCGAAAAAGAGTACGCGGAAGTGAATAGGAATGCGGATTGGGCGGATACAGATTTTCTTACGTAGAGGTCAATCCGCCCAATCCGTGTACCATCAACTTGGTTCACTTGCTGTGTACGTCGCGGAAACGGAGCATGTCGCCGAGACGAAGTTCTTTTTCCTGATCGAAGCCGCAGGTAGACGTGAATTCCTTCGGGTTCTGATAGGTGCCGAATAGCATATCCCACCACACGATGTCGCCGTAGTTGCTCGTATGCTTTTCGTACTCGTGGTGAATACGATGCATCTCGGGCCGCTGGAAAATATACCCGACCCATTGCGGCGTCTTCACGTTGGTATGATAAAAGAACTCGCCGAGCGCCGTGCAGAGTGTATAAATCGCGCCTGCTTCGGCATTCAGACCGAGCAAAGTGTATACCAGCAGGCTACCAATGATGGAGTTGACCGTCATCTCGAGCGGATGCTTGTAGAACGACGTGATCACTTCGAGCCGTTGCGGACTATGATGAATCTGATGGAAATGCGTCCATAGAAAATCGACGGTGTGCCGCCACCGATGCCACCAGTAAAAGATAAATGTAGCAATCACATACGCGATTACGCCCCCCAGCGCAGCTCCACCAGGTACGTTGTCAACGGCTTCAGACAGGTGAAATACGGAATAGGCCGATAGCCATTTCTCCCAGGTGAAACCCGCAAGCACCACGACGATCAATTGAACGAAGTTGATCGCCAGCACACGAATTGTCCAGGTAGGTACGTCTGGAAGCTTCCAGCCGGGTATCAAACGTTCGAGTACGAAACAGCAGGCAAAAACGCCGAAAATGATGTATAACATAGCTATGGAGCGATAAGGTGGCGAGCCACCATGGAACACCCCCAAAGCAACGGCGTACTCAACTCCTGAAAATTGACGGATATCAATTTCGTACGCTCACTACCGAGCTACAGCAACACCTTTTGTTTTCCGAATAACGATTGGCACACAGACGTCTGTTGGGCAGGTACAGACGGTTGGCATGAGCATAACGGTTACGTCGGTGTAACAGCCTGCGATGTTCGTTACGCGAATCGTATACGCCTGCGCCACCACCGGATTCGCCAGCATACTCGCAATGAGTCCATTGGCAGGAATTGGCTGGGCTGTACCAGCTACTGCGTTGGTCGAGTCGAAGGTGGTGCCGAGTGAATATTGATACGTATGGCTGGCGTTGAACCCACTCAACACGATCTGCCCGTTCGATTGCGCGGTATTACTGACGCAGGTAGCGGGAATGGCCGCTGCTGCAAACACAGGTAAAGTATCTGCTTCTACGATAAACGGACAACAAGAGAAATTGGGGCACTGGCCGCCCACGTTGTCAATGCCTAGGCTGTAGGAACCGGGTGCGCTGACCGTTAATTCGTTGGTTATCTGGCCCTGGATTAGTACACCATCTTTAAACCAGCGATAACTGGCACTTCCGGCCGGCACTGACAGGATATACTGGTCACCGGGGCAAAGCTTGACGGGAATAGACGTACAAACCCGAAGCGTATCGCCGGGAATACTGGCCGTATTATACAAAATACCTGCCCCGTTGACCACAGCTTGAAACGTCAGACTAAGGCTTTGTCCGGCAGCGAGACTGGGAATAATCCAGTTTCCGGGCGTTCCCTGAGTAAAGGTCGTCCCAACGGGAACGATCACAGAATTGGGTACGTAACTAAGACCCGCCGATGTTGAATCACGCACAACGACATTGGCAGCCGGGCCATTACCTGAATTCGTCACCACGATCGTGTATGTGAGCACGTTACCCACTCTGGCAATGGAGCGATCGACGAACAGACCCAGGGTTACTGCTGGTGAAAGGAATCGGTAACCGGCATCAACAATGGCAACGGTTGCTCCAGAGGGTACTGTCAGTGGACCAGTAATGCTACCGGCAGGTGTGGCGATCGAATAGCCGGCCGGGGTTGAGAAACTGACTGAGTAAGGCTGGCCGATAGTCAATCCCGTGAAGCTATACGTACCTGATGGCCCGGTCGTTATTGATGCAACGGCCAAACTGCTACTGTTCAGCAGCGTGACCGATACACCTGCAATGGGTGTATCGCCACCGTCACGAACGTTATTGGCATTGTTATCTACGTATACCGACCCCATTAATGTAGCTGAGGTCGGGGCCGCCGTTGTGCAGGAAGTTGGCGCATTATACGTGATCACCGCTGAACTACAGCCGGGGCCTGTCACGGTAACGGTATGCGTTTCTGTTCCTGAAAGAAGCCCCGAAAGACCAAACGTAGCCGACGGCTGACCCGTGGTGATTGATACAGTTGTTGAACTACTGCCATCGGTGATGATCAACGTACCTGCCACTGCCGCCGTGAGCGACACCGTGCCTGTAAGATCGTAGGTGTTGGTTGCACTGGTGCAGCTGCCCGCAGTAACGGCAACGGCCATTGTCTGGGCATAGGCTGTCACCGCGTTGTTGCTAACGGAAATTGCACCGGCAATCGACAGCGCGCGCCCTTCCAGGGTGGCACCGGCAAGCAGGCTGATGGCTCCGTTTACCAGTAGCGTCCCTCTGAACACAGCGCCTTCGCCGAGGGCTACGGCACCATTCACCTGAAAATAAACGTCATTGATGCAGGCTCCATTCGTTAGGTTGATGGTCGATCCGGCGGCAGTAGTGAGGGCGCTGTTGAGCTTGATTATATACGTACCCGGCCCATTCAGGGTCAATGTACCCTCTAAGGATGATGCCGCGGCTGTTGTCTGGCAGTAAACACCCGCGGTCAGTGTCTGGCCATTTCCAAGAATGGGGCTGATCAAGGTGCTGCAGGTAATCGACGTCAGATCGTTGTAAGCCGCCACCACATCCAGCGCTGCCTGGTTCGCCTGCGTACTGCCCGGCAAACGAATCTGACCGGTAACTGACCCTGGCGGAAACGCGTTGAAAGCCCCTAAGCTCGTACCAACGTCGCCCGTTACCACGGCCGCCCCCGTGGTATTGAACGCACCATTTGCCGTAAAGAGGGCAAATGTGGAGGCAGTGCCCAGATTGATTGCCTGCCCAACGGAGGCAATGGGCAAAGCCAGTAAAAGAACATAGGCGACTAAAGTGAATAGTCCTTTCTTCATGAGTGCATAAGTTGGCAAGCAGAGCGCTTACTGTGATGAGATGTATTGGCTTGTAACTGGTTGATGCTCCCATCCATATAGCCTGGGCATCGGTTGTTGTAAAGGCTGCGCCTGAAGCAGTAAAAAGCAGTCAGTAACCAGGCAGGCAACCGCCGGGGTTTGTCAGCTACGGGGTGGCAAGATGATCGAATCAATTGGGTGGACACTACATACCGGAAATGGCATATAGTGAGGCGGAAGCCCTACGTCGACCAGGCGAGAACCGAGGTAATCGGTGGTCGTTAATGCATAAGGTGCGCTGCCAGAGTAGCCTGTTCTTTCTGTCTCTGGTAACCTGTCTAGTGTACGAAGCCGGGTGTCTGGTTACCGAAAAGTGCTCGAAAATACCATAAACAACCAGGATGCTGAAGGCTAAAAAACTGACAATGAAGGAATTGGTTAACCTGCTAAATCACTGGGAACTATTGGCTATCCTCATCTGATGGGTGATCCTAACAAAAGTCAAGCCAACTTATTTTTTGATTAGGCAACGGTATTTTTTACTGATTTCGCTCCTTTTCGCCAGGTATGGAGCTATAAGAGCCCGGATGTTTTACTAGCCGCGCCCAGTTAATTATCGTGCCAAAAATGACTATTAGCTAATCGGTCGTTTACTGACTTTATGGATAGTATACAAAAACAGGATATTATCTATCCCTTCGTCCCCTCGATCAGTTGAACGTTTTCGGGCGATATGCCCAGATATGAAGCGATATAGTTAACTGGCACGCGTTAAGTGGCGCATGCCTGAAAATATATAGCCTTGTGCTGGCCGGTTTGTACCAACTAGATCTTCCGAAGAAAGGTATCCCGCCGCCGCATCTCCGCCAGGGGGCGACACTGAACGCAGCGATTGACTATGAGACAGGCGTGTGTTCATCACTGTGCGGCAGCTTAACCTATCTCGTTTAGCCAACAGAACGTCTGATAGAGGGAAGGATTAACAAGTAATGAATTGCTGGCGGAAGACCCAATAGATTACCCTACATCGCCTGGTTATGAGTAAGTGTAGGCGTTTTTGCCCCCATTGGGCCGTTTTTTTGTTATCTTGTTACATAGCGCCAGCCAGTTACCTGGTGCCCTCAACGTTAGTTGTTTCGAGTATGGATAAATCCCCAAAAAGCGAAAGCAGGCCCAGCGATCCCGCTGACCAAGTCGCTGAAAATCAACCGATGAGCGGTGAACACCCCAATCAGGGAACAGAAATGGCAGCAGATCACGAACGAATACAGCGTAAAGCCGACCTGACCGATTTGTCAAATGATGGTTCGGCGGATAAACGCGTGTTAACCGCCCCCGATACCATTGGCGCGAAAGACAGAAATCCCGTGCTGGCCCAACCGCCCAACGCCTTCACCGGCCTGAAATTGGGCAAACCGGCCACAG
Organism: Fibrella forsythiae; assembly: GCF_017353175.1. Classification (GTDB taxonomy): domain Bacteria; phylum Bacteroidota; class Bacteroidia; order Cytophagales; family Spirosomataceae; genus Fibrella; species Fibrella forsythiae. Next base: position 991,153 of record NZ_JAFMYW010000001.1, read on the forward strand.
TAGCGGCTGGTGTTACGGCCGTGCTGAAATCGATGGAATTTTCCTGGAGCGAAGCGGGTGTTGGCCGGGGTACGCATGCCTTACTGAAACTTAACCAGAAAGACGGGTTCGACTGCTCATCCTGCGCCTGGCCCGACCCCGACGATCATCGGTCGGTGGCGGAGTTTTGCGAAAACGGGGCCAAAGCAACGGCTTCTGATGCCGACATTCGCCGCGCAGATCCCGCGTTCTTTGCCCAGCACAGTCTGGTTGACCTGTCGCACATGACCGATCGGGATTTAAATAATGCTGGTCGGCTGACACACCCGATGGTGCTCCGTCCCGGTGCAACGCACTACACGCAGATCAGCTGGCCCGACGCGTTTCAGGTGGTAGCCAACGAACTGAACGCCCTGGATTCGCCCGATGAAGCCATCTTCTACACATCGGGGAAAGTACCGAATGAGCCCGCGTTTCTGTACCAGTTATTCGTTCGTCAGTTTGGCACCAATAACTTGCCCGACTGTTCGAACATGTGCCACGAAAGCAGCGGCTCGGCGCTGAGTCCCACGTTGGGGCTGGGTAAAGGGTCAGTCACCCTAAACGATGTACATGAGGCAGAAGTAATCCTGATCATGGGGCAGAACCCCGGCACCAATCACCCCCGGATGCTGACAGCCCTCCAGATTGCCAAGCGTAACGGAGCGAAGATCATTGCCGTAAACCCGCTGCACGAAGCGGGCTTGAGCCATTTCAAGAATCCGCAGGATTTCATGAATCCGATCAGAGCGGTAGGTACGTTGCTGGGCCAGGGTACGGCAATTGCCGATCTTCACTTGCAGGTAAAGATCAACGGCGACATGGCGGTGCTTCGCGGTATCATGAAGCACCTGATCCGGGCCGAAGAACTGAATCCGGGCGTGGTTATCGACCACGCGTTCATCAAGGAATACACCGCCAGCTACGACGCGTTTCTGACCTCAATCAAAAACACCGGTTGGGAAGAGATCGAGGAGATGAGCGGCCTGACGCGGGCGCAGTTGCTCGAAGCAGCCAACATCATTGCGCCCAAACAGAAGCTCGTTACCTGTTGGGCCATGGGCCTGACGCAGCAGAAAAATGGGGTAATGAGCATTCAGGAGATCGTGAACCTGCACCTGATGAAGGGGGCAGTGGGCAAGCCCGGCGCAGGTACGTGCCCGGTGCGAGGCCACTCCAACGTACAGGGCGACCGAACGATGGGAATCTGGGAACGCCCACACAAGGAGTTTCTGGATGCGCTTCAGAACGAATACGGATTCGAGCCGCCGCGTGAACACGGGCATGACACGGTTGAATCGATCAAGTGCATGCACGAAGGGAAAAGTAAAGTCTTCATGAGCCTGGGCGGCAACTTCCTGTCGGCGTCGCCCGATACTGAATTTGTGGCCGAGGCCATTCGCAAACAAAGCCTGACGGTATTTGTCAGCACGAAACTGAACCGTGGCCATTTGGTGACCGGCAACACATCATTGATTCTTCCCTGCCTGACGCACGTCGACATAGACAGGCAGAAATCAGGTCAGCAGTTTACATCCTGCGAGAATTCGATGGGCGTAGTTAGCCAGAATAAAGGCGTGTTACAGCCGCTGGAAGGTGAGATGCTGAGCGAAGTGGCTATTATTTCGGGTATTGCGATCACTACCCTGGGCGAGAAATCGAAGGTAGACTGGGTCGGCTACACCGAAAATTATGACAACATACGGGATGCCATTTCCCGCGTTATTCCGGGTTTCGACAGGTTCAACGAAAAGATCAGGAAACCCGGCGGATTCTACCTGCCCAACGGGCCACGCGAACGGAATTTTACCACCGAAAACGGCAAGGCCAATTTTACGGTGACCGACATGATGAAACACGATGTTGCACCCGATCAGCTGGTTATGATGTCGATTCGGAGCCACGACCAGTTCAACACGACGATCTATGATTATAATGACCGGTATCGGGGGGTGTATGGGGAACGGCGTGTGATTTTTATGAACGCTGATGACATGAACGAACGTGGTATTCGGGAGCGCCAGCTGGTGAACATTACCAGCCATTTTGAGGGTCAGGAACGGAAACTGGAACGGTTCATAGCCGTTACCTACAATATCCCGAAAGGGAACACAGCGGCTTACTACCCGGAAGTGAACCCACTGGTACCGGTAGCCAGCGTTGCGTACATCAGCAATACGCCAACGTCTAAGTTCATTATCGTGACGGTAGAGCCGGTTGCCGAGCAACTGCCGGAAGGAAAAACGGAAGCCGTACCGATGGCCCTGGCAGCGTAGGTACGTTGCCAGGGCCATCGGACGTGATTTGCTTCGTACTCCAGGCCCGGGGCAGCCACCGGGTCAACTCCGCCCAGGCTGCCCCCAGTCTACCACTGCAGCGCCATACATCAGCAATACAACACCCGGCAGCAACACCCACACAAATCAGGTAAACGCTCTCTTCTCCCGCCACACCAGCCAACCCATCAGGCCCATAGCAAGGGCGCAGATGACTAAGCCGCCCGATTCGCGGGCGAGCTCAATGTTGACGGTCTTCATGCCCATTTCATCGAGCAGGAAGCCTTCGAAGGCGGGCGGCCACTGGTAAATAGCCGCCACGCCATAGAGCAAGGCCATCAAGGCAAAAAACCAGACTTGACCAATGCGGGCAAACGCCATCAGGCAGGCCATGGCCGCAAAGCCATAGACAGGAATCCAGAGCTGCGGATCTGGGTCGTTGTACTGAAGGGCCGCGAAGAGCACGAATAGCACGGCGAAAATCACTGAGATCGTTTTACGCATGGCAGTAGATTGTCACTAGTTACAGTACGCAGCAATAGCACTGGCCGCATCCGCATAGTTCAGCTTCTGCGCCTGCCTGAGACTGAGGCAGGCGGCGTCGCGCTGATTCGCCAGCACCTGTGCCAGCCCCAGCCCGTAAAACGCTTTACCGAAAGTTGGGTCTGTGGCCACGCAAGCCTGAAAATCGGCGATGGCGCCGGGCAGGTCTTTCTCGTTGAACCGGAGGTTGCCCCGGTTGTAAAGCGCCAGCGCATTTTTCGGATTCAGTTTGATCGACTGGTCAAAATCAGTCAGTGCAGGCTGGGTTTGGCCTTGTAGGGCAAACAACTGCCCCCGGTTCAGGTACGTTTCGGAGGTGGCCGTTCGGGCGGTGTCGGGTGCTAGTCGAATGGCTTCGGAATAGTCTTTCAACGCCGCCGGCACGTCTCCCTGGGCTGTTTTAAGAAGAGCGCGGTTATAATACGGCCGGTAAAAGTCGGGTTTGAGTTTCAAGGCCTGATCGTAGTCGAGCAGAGCGTTGCTATATTCTTTCAACTCGAAATAAGCCACGCCTCGGGTATTGAAGGCATCGGCATTGTCGGCATCGGCTTCTACAGCCTGATTCAGGGCGGTGAGCGCCTCCCGCGATTTACCTTCGCGTAGTAACGCCCGCCCCTGGTCGAGGTAATCGTCGGAGGTGGTGCAGGCAAGGAGAACGAACGATGAACAGAAAACCGCAATGGCGGACCGTAGTTGTATGGTGAATTTACGCATTGATTGAGCTGAAAAGGAATGCCACAAAGCGACATCATACAAAAGTAATGCGTAGCGCCTGTTTCGGGTTCAGCGGGATGGAATGGTTGACAAAAATGACAGGCTGCTCAAGGCCGTTCAGGCAACTGATCATGCTTGCCGGTAGCATCGATGTGTCGGCTTCTGTGCTATCAGCAAGGATGATTTATTCGCGCCCCGCCAACGTGAGTGTGTGCAAGCCCTCTGCATACTGATAGGTGACCATCAAGTGGTAGGTGTCACAAATCTGCCTGACGATGGCCAGGCCCAGCCCTACCGATTCGTGGCTGTTACCTTCTTTCCGGAAACGCTGAAACAGGCTTTCAGGGGCTGTATGGAGTGAAGGCCCGGAATTACAGAGCTGCAACTGACTGGCGGATGAACGTACCTGGATGAACCCGCCGGGATGGTTGTGTCGAATGGCGTTACTGACCAGATTGCTAAGCAGGCTTTCGGCCAGAAATGGAGGTAACAGCACCTGAAAATCAGCACCCGGCTCCTCACTTACCCGGATTTGCTTATGAAGCAGCACCTCGTCCATATCCAGCAACCGTTGCCGCAATTCGGCAGATAAATTAACCGGATGAACATCGATAAACTGGTGATTCTCAATCTTTGCCAGCAGAAGAAGTCCCTGATTTAAGCGGGCGATCCGCCGCGATGCTTCGTAGATACTATCGATCCAGTGGGTTTGCGTGGCGGTCAATTGCTCAGTCTGAATCAGTTGCTCTACCTTGGCGTTGATGAGTGCCAGGGGCGTTTGCATCTCGTGCGATGCATTCTCGGTGAACTCCTTCAGGCTGTGATAGTCGTGCTGCATTTTATCGGCCATTTTACGCAGTACGTCGTTCAATTCGCTGAACTCAGTGATCGCAGGCTGGGGAAGTTGCAGGGGCAGCGTACTGCTGAGGTCGAATCGTTTTATGGTTGCCAGGGTGTCGTAAAACGGTTGCCAGAGACGGCCCGACAGGCGACTTTGAAACCAGAACGTACCCAGCAGGAGCATGCCCAGAAAGAGAACCATCGTGGCCGTAATGGCTTCAAGGAGCCGGTAGGTCTGAATCAGCGATTTGCGAATGGCAACGCGGTGCATGACGCCGTCGACCGGCTCGTAGAACGTCAACTGCCGAAATGGAATCAGTTCGTTGTCGTAACGATTAAGGATCAGCGTATCAGAGAATGCTTCGGGCGGCGGCTGGGTACGCTGGCTGACGGGCGTCACAACGATCTTGTTCTCAACGAAATACGGACTGCTCGACCAATCATGGTGGGTACGTACGTAGGCTTCGAAATCGCGTTTCTCGACCCGCAACCGGCTTTCCACTTCGTCGTAGATCAGGAAGCGTGTCACCTGGTAGAACGCCAGCGCCGACAGCAGGTAGATAACCAGCGAAAAGAGCAGGTAAATGTAATTGGCTTTGTTGAGCAGCTTCACAACGAGCCAAATTTATAGCCGATCCCGTAGACCGATTGCACATAGTCGGCAGCTCCTTTGTCGAGCAGTTTACGGCGAAGGTTTTTTATGTGCGAGTAAACCATATCGAACGAGTCGGCCGAGTCGATGTTGTCGCCCCAGAGGTGTTCGGCAATCGACGCTTTCGTTAGTACAACATCCGTATTCGACAGGAAGTATAGCAAGAGGTCATACTCTTTCCGCGACAGCGTGGTGAGTTGTTCATTCACATACACGCGCCGGGCATGTGGCACAACGGTGATCTCGTGAAACCGCAGTTCATTGTGTCCGCCAAACTGACGCCGACGCAACAGCGATTTCACCCGCGCATTCAGTTCCGACAGGTGGAAGGGTTTCGTCAGGTAATCATCTGAGCCAATTTCAAGGCCTTTCAGCTTGTCTTCCAGGCTGTTGCGGGCCGAAATAATGATGATCCCGGTAGTGGCTACGAGCTGTTTCAGGGTCTGAATCAGGTGCAGGCCACTACCGTCGGGCAGGGTGAGGTCAACGATGATACAGTCATATTGGTAAAGGTGGATTTTTTCATCCGCCTCACGAAAGGTAGCCGCTGTTTCGCAAATGTATTCCTCTTTCGTCATGTAGTCGGTAATGCTCTCGGCCAGCCCCCGTTCATCTTCTACAACCAGTACTTTCATAACGTTATCTCCTGATTTATAAACGAAAGTAGCGGCCAATTCTGGAAAGATTTAGGACGGTACGCCGCGGCGGGCCTACGGCAACTTACCGCGCGACCTGTAATCGTCGATGATACCCTGCATCATCCAGCTGGCCAGCGCCAAACGATTTGAGGCCAGTAGAAACCGCCGCTGATCGAGCCGGTTCTGAATATTGCCCAGTTCAATGAAAACAGTGGGCGGGTGGCTGTTTTTGACAACGTACAACGTGTTGCGGGTCGATACCTTGCCGGAGTAGGGGCGGGCGGGCTGATGCCGTTTGTAGTTCGCCTGAAACCGCTGGTGAATATGGCTGGCCAGCCGCTTCCCAACCGGGCTGTTGCTATGGTGGTAAAAGAAAACGTCGATCGTTTGGCCCTGGCTCCGGCTATCGACATGGATGGTGATAAACCGCTGATAAGCCGCTTTATGGCTGGCATACAGCTTATTGACTGCCGTGGTGGTCTGATCAAGCCGGGCTGTCTGATTGAGCGGAATCACCTGATGCGGGTAAGCTACCTCGTCGTGGTCGAGCTTCAGTACGGCATCATCCCGGATTCCATCGTTAGGATCCTGTACCAGCATAAACACCGTTGCTCCCTGCTTTTTCAGTAAATCGGCGAGCCTGATGGTCACATCGTAGGCGTATTCATCTTCGGGTAAAAGCGATTTGCCAAACTTTCCAATCGCGCCGGGATCGGGACCACCATGCCCCGAGGCCAGATAAAAAATGGTACCCCCAAGCGGCAGCTTCCTCAAAACGGCGGGTGAAACGGGCTTCGCGGCTTTCTTCGTTATCACTACTTTTTTGATAACAACCCGCTTGGTCACACCTGATTTCTGCCGTTTTCCCGGCTGCTTCGTAGTTGTGCGCACAACCACTCGTCGGGTATGGACAACAGCTTTGCTGCGCGGTTTAGGCTTGCCCTCCACGGTGCCAGATGACAACATTCCGATGAGCAGTAGACAGAGAAACGGGAGGAGGTGCTTTGGCAAAACGCTGGTAAACTGTAAGTTGAGTATCAATTGTTCACCGGGAATGAACAGACTTCGTGTGCAAAAATAGGACAAATCGAAGCACAGGCCAAGCCACTACATAAGGCAGGCCGGACGCGGGTGATTTAGTGGGGAGCGTGACCGAGTCGCGTATAAGCCTGTTGCTGAATGGCCTCGCGCTAAAGGCCCTGAAACGTAAACAGCCAATGGCTTTTTCTACAGGTCAGCGGTTGAAGTCGATCAGCTAAGAAGGCAAAACAGACGCCCACAGGAACCCTGGCCTAAAACACATGCCCGTCTAGTCATGTTAGAATAAGGTAATGCTAACCCGACACGCAGATGGATTTATCAAAAATAGCCAGCCTGATTACCCCACTCGTGCTTATGGCCATGATGGGTGTGATAATGATCCTCTACGGATTCGTTGATATGAAGCGGGATAACAACATCCTTCAATTTCTCTTTGGTATTCCGCTCGCGGCCGGGGCGCTGGGCCTGCACTATGTCGTCCGCCGCGCGGCCCGGAACAATACATTGCATGTCTGGATTGCCGAATCGATACTGGTTGGCCTGATGTGGTACGGATTCCTGCACTCGTAGTCAGCGCCCATTCATCACTTTACAGCTAAATTATATGCGTACGGTATTGTTCATAGCGGGTATGTGGTTCGGAGCCGCCGTCCTGTCGGGTTTTCAGCAAACAGACAGTTGGCTGGGTACGTGGTCGGGCGAAACGAAGGACGGCGTCACCTACACCATTAAGGTCAACGATAAGTACAGAGGCATGAACCTCTGCGAGGTGCACGCCGAGGGCATTCAAACCTTCTACACGCTGGAATGCGTGGCCACCGGAACGCCTACGACCCTGAAGGTCTACTACCGATCGGCCACAGATGGTGCTTTCTACGCCAAAGACCGGGTCAAGATCAACGATCCATTTTTCGTGCTGCAACGCACCAACGGCAAGGTTTCGTGGCAATGGAAACAGATCTTCGATGGCGGCGTAGCCATGCGTAAAGTAAGGTAGTGGGTTGAACCCGCTTGTTGCTATATTTGGGCACAACTGCATTCAGGCCATAATGAAAGCACTAACAATCAGCGACTTGAAAGCCAATTTTTCAGCAGTGATTCAAGTCGTGAGATCAGGAGAGAAGGCTGCGGTGGCGTTTGGCAAGAAGAAAGAAATAGTTGCTTATGCTATCTCCAAAGAAGCTCGTAAAGCTACAAAACGTCAGCTAAGCATTATCGATTCGGAACAATCCGCGTTCACAAACTAAAACGCCTCATATCCAACATATTTCATGTGGACACGAGGCGTTTTAGTTTGTGAACGCGGATTGATATTCGCTACGCCATCTCGATGACCCAGTCATCTTGCTCGATGGTGGTGTTTTCTTTAAGCAGCACCTGCTTGACGGTGCCGGGCTGCTGGGCGGCCACGATGCTTTCCATCTTCATGGCTTCGATCACGAACAGCGGCTGGTTTTTCTTTACCTCGTCGCCGGGCTTCACCAAAATACGCGTCAGGCGACCTTGCAGCGGCGAGCCGATGTCGGTGGGTTTGCTTACTTTCTGGTTCTGCGCTTTCACCACTTTCTGGGCCTTGTCACGTACCTGAACCTGACGGCCCTGTCCGTTCAGCTCGAATGTGATCGTGCGCATACCCGACGCATCAGCCTCCGACATGAACAGCAGCCGAACCAGAATATTCTTGCCTTCGGCAATCGGCACCAGGATTTCTTCGTTGGGCTTCAGGCCATAGAAGAACGCGGGCGTTGGAATGATGCTGACGTCGCCGTACTGGTCAATGGCCTTATAATATTCCTCATACACCTTCGGATACATCTGGTACGAGAGGTAATCGAGGAAGCCATCGTTGCGCGGGAACGCCTCCTGGAATTTGGTAAAATCAGCGTCGAAATCGATCGGGGCCAGGTGCTCATTGGGGCGCCCGGTAATGGGCTCCTCGCCTTTCAAGACCACCTTCTGAATATCTTCCGGGAAACCACCATAAGGCTGACCCAAGATTCCCTTCATCAACTCCTTCACTGACTCGGGGAACGACAGCGATTCGCCGCGTTGCAGCACATCGTCGGCGGTCAGGTTATTGGCCGTCATGAAGATCGCCATATCGCCCACCACCTTTGAGGAAGGCGTCACCTTGATGATGTTGCCGAACAGCTGATTGGCCACCGAATAGTTCTTTTTCAGCGTCTCGAACTTGTCGCCCAGCCCCGTGGCAATGGCCTGTGGTTTCAGGTTCGAATATTGGCCGCCGGGAATCTCGTTCTCGTATACCTCGGCGCTACCGGCTTTCATGCCGCTCTCGAACGGATAATAATACTCCCGAACGTCTTCCCAATAGTTGGAGTAGGCGTTCAGCGACGGCAGATCAACCGGGCATTCGCGCTCGTGGCCCTGCATCATCGCCACTACGGAGTTGAAATTCGGCTGCGACGTCAGACCCGACAACGCACCCAAAGCGCAGTCGACAATATCGACGCCCGCATCAATGGCCTTCAGGTACGTTGCCGCCTGAATACCCGCCGTGTCGTGTGTGTGCAGGTGAACGGGAATGCTCAGCGATTTTTTTAATTCACCAACCAGCAACTGCGCGTCGAGGGGTTTCAGCAAGCCGGCCATGTCTTTGATACACAGCAGGTGCGAGCCTTCGTCTTCGAGTTGCTTCGCCATGTCGACGTAATACTGAAGCGTGTATTTCTCGTCGATACCGCTGTAGCAAATGGCGGCTTCGGCAATGGCGTTGGTGCGCTCGCGAACGGCACGGATGCTCACTTTCATGGCCTCGACCCAGTTCAGCGAGTCGAAAATACGGAAGACGTCGATGCCTGTTTCGGCCGACTTCTCGACGAATTTTTCGATCAGGTTATCCGGATAAGCCGAATAACCAACGGCGTTGGAACCCCGGAACAGCATCTGCAACAGCATGTTGGGCATAGCCTCGCGCAGGGCGGCCAGCCGCTTCCACGGACTTTCGTAGAGGAACCGCATCGACACGTCGAAGGTGGCACCGCCCCACACTTCCATCGAGAACAGTTCGGGGTGGTTTTTGGCGAAGCCCTCGGCTACTTTCTGTAAATCCTGGGTACGTACCCGCGTGGCCAGCAACGACTGGTGGCCGTCGCGGAAGGTGGTATCGGTGTAGAGAATCTGCTTCTGATCACGTACCCAGTTGGCGAACCCTTCGCGGCCCAGTTCGTTCAGGCGGTCGCGGTTGCCGGCCGGGTACGTTCCGTATTGGTCGTAGATCGGAACAACGGGCGTGCGGAACACCTTGCTGTCGTCGCGCTTTTTTACTTCGGGATTCCCGTTCACGATCACCTCGCCGAGGTACCGCAGCACTTTCGTGGAGCGGTCTTGTGGCTGCCGGAGTTTGAACAGTTCAGGGTGGCTTTCGATGAACGATACCCGCGCATCACCCCGCTGGAAAACCGGGTGATCGATCACGTTCATCAGGAACGAGATGTTGGTTTTCACGCCCCGGATCCGGAACTCGACCAGTGCGCGTTGCAGGCGTTGGGTAGCGCCTTTCAGCGTACGCCCCCGCGCCGACACCTTTACGATCATGGAATCGAAATACGGCGAGATTTTTACGCCGGGATAGCTGCTGCCCTCGTCGAGACGGATACCGAAACCGGCGGCATTCCGATAGGCGATGATCGTACCAAAATCGGGCTTGAAGCCGTTGGCGGGGTCTTCCGTCGTGATCCGGCACTGAATGGCGTAGCCGTTCAGCGGTACTTCATCCTGGTGGTTGATGTATATGCCATTGTCAGACAGCAGATAGCCCATCGCGATCAGAATCTGCGACCGTACGATGTCGATGCCCGTTACTTCTTCCGTGATCGTGTGCTCGACCTGAATTCGGGGGTTTACTTCGATGAAGTAGATATTCTCTTCTTTATCGACCAGAAACTCAACGGTGCCGGCGTTACTATAGCCCGCCGCTTTACCAATTTTCAGGGCATAGGCATAGAGTTGCTCGCGCGTTTCCTGCTTCAGACCAAACGAGGGAGCCACTTCTACGACCTTCTGGAAACGGCGTTGTACCGAACAGTCGCGTTCGTACAGGTGAATCAGGTTTCCGTGCGTATCGCCCAGCAGTTGCACTTCAATGTGCTTCGGATTCTCGATGAATTTCTCCAGGAAAATCGTGTCGTCGCCAAACGCATTTTTCGCTTCGTTCTTGGCTTCGGTAAACGCTTTCTCGAACTGATCAGCTTCGCGCACAACTCGCATCCCGCGACCACCACCACCAGCGGCGGCTTTCACCATCACTGGAAAGCCAATCCGGGCGGCTTCTTCGCTGGCCCGTTCGGCCGACATATTTTCTTCCCGCGAGTCGGGAATCAGGGGTACTTCAGCAATGGTGGCTAGGTTTTTGGCCCGGACTTTATCGCCCAGCGCTTCCATTGCTTCGGGCGTTGGCCCGATGAAAATAATGCCCTCTTCGCGGCAGCGACGGGCCAAATTTACGTTCTCTGACAGGAAGCCATACCCAGGGTGAATCGCGTCGATTTTTTTACTCTTTGCCAACAGAATAATGCCTTCTACGTCGAGATAGGGTTTCAGCGGCTCATCATCGCGCCCGATCTGGTAGGCTTCGTCAGCTTTATAGCGGTGAAGCGAATAACGGTCTTCGTAGGTGTAAACGGCTACGGTGGTGATGCCTAGCTCAGTGGCAGCCCGCATGATGCGGATGGCAATTTCACCCCGGTTTGCAACCAGCAGTCGGTTGATTGGGCGGATATAGTCTTTCACAGAATCAAAAGATGATAAATCGGGTAGCTATTGACAGATTCGTAACAAACAGATAAGCACGGTTCTGCCTATGCATTAGCGTCGCAAATTTGTTGAAAATTCGGCAAAACGATCGGCCCACCAAATATTCATCGGAAAAGGCATATTTTTCGATGAATAGTGCAGTAAGCCGTTAAGATCTGATGAAGTGTGCAAGCAGAGAGCCCTAAAGGTAGACGATTTATAGGGTTACACCTTCCTGCACCAACCCGTTTTTAACCACGACTTCATCCGTACGAGCGGCGTACAGGGTGCTTAAACAAGCCGTGATGGCGGCACGTGGCTGACAGAAACTATCCATTTTTTATGTAGTTTCATCAAAAATTCCTACCCTGCTATGATCGTCCAATCGCCCGAAACTGACCTGAAAGCACCGATTCAAACGGCCTTCAACCAATTGCGCCAACACGCCGCCACAATGGCTTTAACAACCGCTCCTGAACGAATTGAGCGGCTGAAACGGATCAAGTCGTGGATTGAGGCCAACACATCTGCTATTCACGCGGCCATGCACGCCGACTTCAGGAAACCATCGGCGGAGGTTGATCTGGGTGAACTGGTTGGGCTGATGGGTGATTTGCGTTATACGATCCGGCACCTGAAGCAGTGGATGAAGCCCCAACGTGTGCCAACGCCCCTTTCGCTGGTGGGTACCAGCGGTTATCTCCATTATGAACCGAAAGGCGTCGTGCTGATCATTTCGCCCTGGAATTACCCGTTCGATCTGATGGTGGGTCCGCTGATTGCGGCGCTGGCGGCGGGAAATGTGTGCATGCTGAAACCGTCGGAGCTGACGCCGAATACGGCCGCCCTGCTTAAACGAATGGTGGATGAGGTGTTTCCTCCCGAAGAAGTGGTGCTTTTCGAAGGAGCAGCTGAAACGGCGCAAGCCATGATGGAACTACCCTTCAACCATATTTTTTTTACCGGCAGCCCGGCCCTGGGCAAGGTGGTGATGACCGCTGCCGCCAAACACCTGGCCTCGGTTACGCTCGAACTGGGGGGCAAATCGCCTTTCGTGGTTGACGAAACGGCCGACATTAGAAAAACGGCGGAGATTCTGGCCTGGGCTAAATATTTCAACAACGGCCAAACCTGCATTGCGCCTGATTACCTGTTGGTGCACGAAACGGTAAAAACGCCGCTGCTGAACGAAATCAGAACCGTGGTAGAACACATGTACGGCCCTGATGCCGCCGCCCGTGCCGCTTCCGACAGCTATGCCCGGATCGTCAATCGGCGCCATTTTCAACGCGTCAAAGGGCTGATCGATGATGCCGCCCGGAGAGGGGCTACCGTATTGATGGGCGGACGAACCAACGAAGCCGATAATTTCATCGAACCCACGCTGATCGACGGGGTCACCAACGACATGCAAATCATGCAGGAAGAGATTTTTGGCCCGGTATTGCCTGTCGTCAGCGTGAAGAATCTGGACGAAGCACTGGCGCACATCAACAGCCGCGAGAAGCCGCTGGCCCTGTATATCCACAGCAAAAAACAGGCAAATATCGACTACCTGATCAACCGAACCTCGGCCGGCGATACGGTGATCAACGACGCCATGATCCACTTTACCAACCCGGAGATGCCTTTCGGTGGAATAAATAACAGCGGCATTGGCAGTTACCACGGCTACTTCGGCTTTCAGGAACTCTCACACCGGCGAAGTATTCTGCGCCGCCAGTTCGGCACCATGAAGTTCCTGTTTCCGCCCTACACCGACCGCGTTCGGAAGCTTATTAGCTGGGCGGTGAAGTTCTCCTAGTTAGTTATCAACGTACCCAGCTACCTAAACACAACATTGAATTAGTAGCTTGGTACGTTGATAACTATTCACTGATTATACGGCCCGCCGGTTTCGCCCCAGCCCCACTTTGGCATGGGCTCACTTTCGGTGATCGGGTTTTCGTCGATCTGTGAGTTGAGTATAGCCAGGCGACTGCCCCATTCCAGATAACCAACCAGCGCTGAGCGGAACTCCGGATCGTCAGGTAAACCAACCTCATCGGCACTGTCGAGGAGGAGAGCTAACCAGCGGCGGCGTTGTTTTTCGGTGAGGTGCTTGCCAATGTGGTGCTCAACCATGCTGGCATGACTGCCGCCATCAGTCTCGGTGTAACGCTTCGGCCCGCCAAACACTTCACCGATGAAGTGGGCCACGTGCTGGGCGTGTTCGGCCGACATGTGCAGAAATACCGGAGCCAGTATCTCGTCTTGCGCCACTTTCGCGTAGAAGTGGGCCGTGAGTTGTTCCAGCCGGTCGTTTTCGCCCGCCCAGGTGTAGAGAGTTGGAATGAGTTGTCCGTTCATTGTATTGAGCCGTTTACAGACCAATGTACAGCGAATCCTGTACACCGGTTGTTAGCCGGCGGCAAAGAATACCCGTTTAACGCGTTCACTGATGCCGGTCAGGACCTCGTAAGGGATCGTACCCATCCATTGCGAGAGGTCAGTGACAGGTACGTTGGGGCCAAAAACCTCGACCGAATCGCCCTCGCTGGCGGGGGCATTCGTCACGTCGATCATGGTCATATCCATGCAGACACTGCCCACAGTAGGGCACAGCACACCGTTTACCCATACCGATCCGACTCCGTTTCCGAGACGTCGGTCGTAGCCATCGGCATAGCCCAGCGCCAGTGTGGCAATCCGCGAATCGTGATCAAGCACACCACGCCGACTGTAGCCGACCGTATCGCCGGCCGGTACGGTTTTTATCTGGCTGATGGTAGTGGTCAACGTACCTACCGGGTGCAACAGCGACGGTTCTGTCTGGCTGCTTTCAACGCCGTAGAGCCCTATGCCGAGCCGAACCATGTCGAGTTTGAACTCCGGAAACCGGACAATTCCCGCCGAGTTGAGTAAGTGGCGAACAGGCATATAGTCAATACCCGCCGCCAACGCCGCCGTTGCCCGGCTGAACGCCTCAAACTGTTCTTGCGAGAACGCGTTGAACTTTGCTTCGTCAGCCCCTGCCAGGTGGCTGAAGACCGTGGCGATCTGAACCGCCGGATGCGCCGTCAGGTACGTTACGACGGCCGGTATTTCAGCTTCCAGAAAACCGAGCCGATGCATGCCCGTATCAATTTTCAGGTGGCAGGGAGTTGGCGGCGCGGCGTGCAGCGCTTGTTGACCTTCGAGGAAACCACCCCACTCGTTGAGCATACGCTGGCTGTATAGCTCTGGCTCCAGTTTATTTTCCAGCAGAATCTGGAAGGTTTCGGGCGAGGGGTTCATCACCATAATGGGCAGCGTGATACCCTGCTGACGCAGAAAAACGCCCTCATCGGCATAGGCAACGGCCAGCCAGTCGACCCGGTGAAACTGAAGCAGACGGGCCACTTCGGCACTACCACTTCCGTAGGCGAAGGCTTTCACCATCACCATTATTTTTGTCTGGCTACCCACCCGTTCGCGATACTGGTTCAGGTTGTGCGTCAGGGCATCGAGGTCGATGTGCAGCACCGTTCCGTGTACTTTTTGCTGGAGCCGGTCAACGATTCGTTCAAAACCAAAGGCCCGTGCTCCTTTGATCAGCACAACACTGTCGCGGAGCTGTTGCGTGGGGTACGTACCAAGAAACGTATCTGTGTCAGGGAAAAACAGGCTATTCTTACCAAACGAGGCACTGTTTCGGCTGATAACCGGCCCGATACCCAGTACTTTCGAGACGCCCTGTTCGGCCAGCAACTGCCCGATGAATGTGTAGAGGTCGGCCTCGTTCTGCCCCGATTGCAGCACATCCGACAGAATCACGGTCTTGTGGGCTCGGTTGCTCTGTTGCTTCTGGAAATCGAGGGCCAGCCGTAATCCGGCCACATCGTTGTTATACGAATCATCGATCAGCACGCAGTTGTTGATTCCTTCTTTCAGTTCAAGCCGCATGGAAACGGGCCGCAAACGGGCAACGCGGCGGTTGAGTTCGGTCTCGTCGGTAATCCCCAGCGTTAACAGTGTGAGCACACAATGGGTCAGATTTTCAACCGAAGCCCGATCGGTGAACGGCGTGCGGACTGTCCACTTGCCTGCCTTGTCAGACTGAGTAACGGTGAGTCTGTCGCCCTGAACGGCTATCAGGTACGTTGCTCCCTGACGCCCCTCGCGCGACCAGCCCACTAATTGACAGCCAGGGTTTACAGCCCTGATCAACATGCCTGTTTCATCGGCAACCTCCTCCTGATCAAGCGAATAGATCAGCGTGTCAACGCCCGTAAACAGACGTAGTTTTTCGGCAACTTTCTGTTTTCGGGTTTTGAATCCTTCATCATGAGCCGTGCCGATATTGGTAAAAATACCGATCGTTGGTTTGATGATCGCTTCCAGGGCGGCCATCTCATGGGGCCGGGAAATACCGGCCTCGAAAATCGCCAGCGTGTGGGTATCGTTCAGTTGCCGTACCGACAGCGGCACGCCAATCTGGGAGTTATAGCTCTTGGGGCTACGCACCACAACGTACCCGGCCGACCCGGACGCCACCCCGTTGACCGGCCCGGCGAGCAACTGCGCCAGCCATTCCTTAACGATCGTTTTGCCGTTACTACCCGTAATGCCAATCACCGGAATCGAAAATGAGGCCCGGTGCGCGGCCGCCTGTGCCTGCATGAACGCCACGGTACTGGGTACGCTGATAAACTCAGCGTCAGGATGGTTGACCTGCTCAGGAACAGGCTGCTCGATGACAAATTGCCGAACGCCCTGCCTGTAAAGCTCACCGATATAGTTATGCCCGTCGTGATGATCGCCGCGGATGGCGAAGAAAACAGACTGTGCAGGCACCATCACCTGCCGCGAGTCTGTAAGCCAGAAAGGAAGGAGAAAAGGTGGGGAGGAAGGAAAGGAAGGAAGGAGCGTTACCATGCAACAAAGGTAAACCAGCGCTTTCTTTCCCCCTTCCTCCGTTCTTACCTTCCTCCCTATTCCCTTACATCCAGCCGCGTCGTTTAAAGTAGATCACCATTGCCGTTGCCACCACCGTCATAATACCGAGTACCATGAAATAACCGTAGTGCCAGTGTAACTCAGGCATATGGTCGAAATTCATGCCGTAGATACCGACAATGAACGTCAACGGCATAAAAATGGCCGACAGAATGGTCAGCGTTTTCATCACCGCGTTCATCCGGTTGCTGGTCGTTGAGAGGTACACGTCGAGCAGGCCGGGGATGAGTTCGCGGTACGAATCCAGCGTTTCTACCACCTGATTGACATGGTCGAGCAAGTCGCGCAGGAAAGGCATCGTAGTTGGGTGTACCAGCGGAGACTCTTCGCGCAGCAATACGCCCAGTATGTCACGGAGTGGCTGCACATAGCGGCGCATCAGCGTCATTTCCCGCTTCAGAGCATACAGGCGGGCCAGCGTATCACGGCCGGCAACATCACGAATGATCCGGTCTTCGATGTCGTCGAGTTTTTCGGCCATGCCTTCCATGACCACAAAATAATGATCGACCACCACGTCCATGGTAGCGTAGAGCAGGTAATCGGCTCCGTTCCGGCGGGTCTTGCCCGACGATAGTTTGATTCGTTCGAGCACCGGGGCAAAAATATCTTTAGTCCGTTCTTCCTGAAACGAGATCAGGTAATTGGCTCCCAACACCAGGCTGACATGCTCGGCGTCGATTTCCTGACTGCGGCTATTGTGGTGCAGCATCTTCAGCGTTACAAAAACGCCCGCCGAACTCGCCCGCGTGTCGTCATACAAGTCAATTTTGGGTTTCTGCTCCGTGTTCATCACGTCTTCGAGCAGCAGCGGATGCAGCCGAAACTGCGTGCCCAGCGCCCCCACCACCGACGCTTCATGAATGCCGTCTACATCGAGCCAGAGCACATGCGGGGTGTCGCCCGGGGGTAACTTACAGGCGCTCAGCTTGCCCGATTCATCAATGTGGTAGTCTTCTTCGTTATACTCGACCCGCTTGATCTTGGTCGCGTGCTTTATTTCCTGACCTACGTAGGTCAACGTACCCGGCGACGTACCCACCGGTTTCTTCGATACTTTATAGCGACGTCGTGCCAATGATATGCTGCTTAAACCTTAGTACTCCAATTACGTCAAAGTGCAAAGATCGCTTTTAATAGCTACGTGTCATTAACTAACCATTATTGACACGCAACCACTGCCCATTCCCAAATCCGTTATGTCATGAAACCGTACCTGCTCCCGCTATTCGTTGCTGTCGGCGTCGTAGTTCTGTCGTGCAGCAGTGGTAAAACGGCCTACCGTCGCGGCGATTTTGCCGAAGCGGTACAAAAAGCCAGTCAACGATTGAGCCAGAAGCCGGGCATTAGCCGACGGGGGCATGCGCTGGCGAAACAGGTTATTCAGCGGGCTTTTGTGGATGGCTACGAACAGCATCAATCAACTATCCGTAGTTTGGTCGCCCAGGCCGGCAAGCCCTTTCGTTGGGAAGCCGTTTTTACCGAATACAGCGTTCTCCAGCAAATGACAACCGACGCCCGGCAGGCGGCGCCCGGTTCAGACTGGCTGGCAACGTACCCAGCCGATTACAGCCAGCGTCTGGACGAGTCGAGGGGGCTGGCGGCCGAAGAACGGTACGCGCTGGCCGAATCAGCCTACGTGTATCGGGAGAGCAACCGGCAGGCGGCGCGCGATGCCTACGAGCAGTATCAGAAAGCACTGGCGTGGGTGCCCGGTTACCGGCAGGCCGCTCAAAAATCGCTGGAATCGTTTCCCTACGCCGTTCTCCGCGTATTGATTGAGCCGCCCGTGTTAACCCCTGAACTCGACCCATCTGAAACGGCCGAACTGGGACGTGACATTTTTTCCAGTTTACAGGGCGACAACCACCCATCCCCTTACGTACACCTCCTCGACCCCAATCAGGTTGACGTTGGCATCGACGGGGCCTTCAGACTTTATGATGGGTTTCCGGTCAATGAAGCCGTGCAGGTGGCTGTGAGTGATTACCGACCCTACGACAGTCATTTCACCACCACGTCGACCACCGTAGAGAGCAACCAGCTTTACAAAGTTGGCACGAAGCGGATCAACGACTCCACGGTTGTTGACGTGATGGAGAAGGTAAAGGGAACGCTTACGTTGCATACACACCTCGTAGAGGCCAGGATGGACGTCGACCTGCGGGCGATCGATACCAAAACAGGCCGGGTCATCTGGACGGATTCCGATCAGTCAACTGCTGACTGGAAAATACAATGGGAAACCTTTTCGGGTGACGATCGCGCCCTAAACGGGCACACGCTGCTGACAGCAACCGGAACACCCCCGTCGCGACAGAGTCTACTGTCGAGTCTGAGCAGCAACATGGGCAGTTCCATTGTAGGTACGTTGCGCCGTCGGTATAAAAAGCTGTAAACCAGCCAGCCGGGAGATAAACGCAACCAATCTACACCCAACATTGGCTAGTCGTTTTCAGGGCGCGTTTCCCGCAGAAACGAATTCTACGTTGATGCAGGTAGGTTCAGGAAGGTAGATACAGTTGTTGCGGCCACTTTTGTCGTGATTACCTACTTCCATGAAAAACGTACTCCTTGCCTTAGCCCTGCTGCCTTGCTGGGTGCAGGCGCAAACCCTTCCCTGGTCGCAGCGAATGACCGCCACCATCATGGCAACGTACCCCGATTCGATGGTAGCCAAAGGTGGTCGGATGGCACACTGGGACTACGAGATGGGCCTGATGATGCACGCCGTTGAAGCCGTTTGGACCCGCACCGGCAATGCGCGCTATTACAACTACATGCTGAAAAGTATGGACCAGATGGTGAACGAAGACGGCTCGATCAAGAATTACGAGGCCAGCAAGTTCAACATCGACTTCATCGCACCCGGCCGCTCGCTGTTGCTGCTGTCTCAGCTGTCGCTACCCAGAAAAGAGAAATACCGCAAAGCGGCAGACCTGCTTCGGAGACAACTGGCAAACCAACCCCGAACGAAAGAGGGTGGTTTCTGGCACAAGCAGACGTACCCAAACCAGATGTGGCTCGACGGGCTGTATATGGCCGAACCGTTCTACGCCGAATACACCCAGCTCTACGACCCAACCGGTAAAGGTTTCGACGATATCATCAACCAGTTTGTGTGGATGGAGAAACACGCCCGCGACGAGAAAACCGGTCTACTCTACCACGCCTGGGACGAAAGCCGTGAGCAAAAATGGGCCAACCCCAAAACCGGTACTTCACCAAATTTCTGGAGCCGGTCGCTGGGCTGGTACGGTATGGCGCTGGCCGACGTACTGGATTACATTCCTGCCTCGCATCCACGCCGGGGCGAATTGCTAGCGATCCTACAACGCTTCATGCCCGCCGTTCTGAAATTTCAGGACCCCGTATCGGGCTGCTGGTACCAGGTAACCGACCGACTTGGTGACAAGGGGAACTACCTCGAAGCGTCGGGCACGAGCATGTTTGTGTACACGTTGGCAAAGGGCGTGCGGATGGGTTACCTGCCCGCATCGATGATGGCCGCCGCCAGGAAAGGCTACGATGGCATGCTCAAAAACTTCACTTCGACCGATGCAAAGGGTCTGGTTCACCTTGAGAAGACGGTATCGGTTGGCGGGCTGGGCGGCAACCCCTACCGCGATGGCAGCTACGACTATTACCTGAGCGAAAAGCTCCGGCAGGACGATTTGAAAGGCGTTGGCCCGTTCGTGCTGGCCAGCCTGGAAATGGAAGCCGCCAACGAGCGAGCTAGTCTGAAACCGCGCACGGTAGCCGTAGACACCTATTTCAACCACGAATTCCGCAAGGGTGCTGATGGACAGCAGGAGCCGTATCACTACACCTGGGAAGACCGGCAGCATTCGGGTTTCTGGCTGTGGGGGAACACCTTCCGCGATCTGGGCGCAAAAACGGTATCAGTATCAGGAGCACCAACGGCTGCTTCACTCAAACATGTAGATATCTATATCATCGTCGACCCTGATACGCCGAAGGAAACGGCGAAACCAAACTACATCAGCGCCGCCGACAGTAAAGCCATTGCCGATTGGGTGAAAGCGGGTGGTGTGCTGGTCTTGATGGCCAACGACACATCGAACTGTGAGCATGTCCATTTGAATCAGTTAGCGGCTCAGTTTGGAATGCAGTTTCTGCCGAAAAACATCAACATGGTGAAGGGCGATCAGTTTGAGCAAGGCCGCGTTGACATCCCGGCTGGTAGTGCCATTTTCCCAAATACGAAGTCTGCTTACATCAAAGAATTAGCACCCATCAACGCAAAAGCGCCAGCCAAAGCCGTAGTCAGTAAAGCGGGCGACGTCATCATAGCAACGGCTAAAATCGGCAAAGGCACCGTGTTTGCCGTGGGTGATCCCTGGCTCTACACCGAGTACGTCGACGGGCGAAAAATCCCGGCCACCTTCGAGAATTTCAACGCGGGTAAGGATCTGGCTATCTGGTTGTTGAAGCAGACGCGGTAGTGAGGTAGCTGGCTTCGCGCTGTGTTGCTTCGCGCTACTTGCCCTTCGACTAGGCGTCCCCGACAGGCGCAGGGCACGTAGCGCGAAGCAACACAGCGCGAAGCCAGATATCGCTAATCAATTCATTGGAAAAGTCTTTGCCACTCACCCAACTCAATACTTACCGCTAAGGGGGCAAATCGCGAAAGGGATGGTTGAGACATAAATGTCGAATCCCGTTCAATAATTGGCAACGTTCCCGATAACGATTGCGTGAATAAAAAAGATTAAAAACAGCTGTATCTAAAATTGGCAACTTAATCTTACATAGCCAATCTGCTGATTGTCAGATTTTACGCCCAACGAGTCATCTATCAACCAGTCTGCTTTGAGTAGCCTTTGCTCTGCCTGTCAACGCACGAGCCAGGTACGTTACTTTCCATTTCTATCCAGCACTACTCCTTTTCTGTACCAATTTTAGCTGCTATACTCATGAACGTTAGCCAACTCGAAATCTCGTCGTCGCACCCCCTGGCACTACCCGTCGGAGTTACCCTCGACCGGTACATCATGCACCGCCAAACGGCGTTCCCCTATGCCACCGGCGACCTCTCCCAGCTGCTCCGCGACATTGCGCTGGCGGGAAAGATCATTCACCGGGAAGTGAACCGGGCCGGCCTAATCGACTTGACGGGTGGCATGGGTGTTCAGAATGTGCAGGGCGAAAGTCAGCAAAAGCTGGATATGATCGCCAACATCCGTTTTTGTCGGGCACTTAAGAACGGCGGTGAAGCCTGCGCCATTATTTCGGAAGAAGACGAAGACATCATCTTCACGGGCAATAACAACGGCAAATACGTGGTGGCCATCGACCCGCTCGACGGTTCATCGAATATTGACGTGAACGTCTCGATCGGAACAATTTTCTCGATTTACCGTCGGGTTACCCCAATAGGCAGTGAACCAACCATGGCCGATTTCCTGCAGGGCGGTCGGCGGCAGGTAGCAGCCGGGTATATCCTCTACGGCTCATCTACGATCATGGTCTACACCACCGGCCACAGTGCAAATGGCTTTACGTATGATGCCTCACTAGGCGAGTTCATTCTATCGCACCCGGACATTCACAGCCCCGTCGATGGTCAGATTTATTCCTGCAACGATGGCAATCTCGACAGCTACGAGCAGGGCGTACGCGATTACCTGACCAACTGCCGGAGTAGACAGTTCACCGCCCGCTACATTGGTTCGCTGGTGGGCGATTTCCACCGGAATTTGCTGAAAGGAGGCATCTACATGTACCCGCCCACCAAAAAGAACCGCGACGGTAAACTACGCCTCCTTTACGAAGCCTTTCCGCTGGCTTTCCTGGCCGAAAAAGCAGGCTGCCTGGCCTCAACAGGGCATCAGGCCGTACTTGATGTAAAGCCCACCAGCCTTCACCAGCGCGTGCCGCTCTACATTGGTTCACCCATTATGGTTGAGAACCTGATCGGCATGCTGGGGTAAAGGGTGCGATTTTTGTCATCCCGACGACAGGAGGGATCGTGGCGTTCTTGTCAAAAGTGCCAAGCGCTATCGGGAGGAACGCCACGATCCCTCCTGTCGTCGGGATGACAAAAAAGCCGTTGTTACACGCTCATAGCGATAGTATGCACCCACCCCCAACTTCCCACTTACCCTTCCTCCTACCCCTCTTTCATGAAAAAGTCTCTTTTGTTTGCTTGCTTACTGCTCTCATTTCTCTCACCGGGTTTTGCCCAAAAACAGGCAACATGGATCTGGTACCCAGGCGATTATGAAGTCTGGCTGGGCAACAACATGCAGAATCGACGTACCGAACGAGGCACGTTCCTGCCCCCGTTCTGGAAGCTCGACAGTCATTACAACCTGATCGATTTCCATAAAGATTTCGACATACCTGAGGCTGAAGAGGTAGAATTGACCGTAGAAGGTCGGTACAACGTCAAGATAGACGGCAAAGCCTTTCCGGGCTTTCCAACGAAGATCACGGTTCCCGCCGGAAAGCACCGGGTGAGCCTGAAAGTATTTTGTCAGGATCGGGTGCCCGCTATTTTCGTGAAGGGCAAAAACGTGGTTTCCGACAACAGCTGGCTAGTTACGTTTGAAGACAAAGAATGGATCGACGAGACGGGCAAAGCCTCTGATCAGTCGGGTACAACCTGGCTAAAAGCAGGATCGTGGAATTTCAACACCGCCCAGACGCCACCATCGGCATTCAGGCTGAACACCACCGAACAGGCAGCCGTGAAAACAGAGCGGAAACCGGGCTCCATCCTGCTTGATTTTGGCAAGGAAACATTTGGCTTCATCAAGCTGAACGGACTGACCGGCAAGGGCAAGGTGATGATCTACTACGGCGAATCGCGGGAAGAAGCGCTGGCTACCGAAACCTGTGAAACGACCGATGAACTGCACCTGGCGATGACCCAAAAACGTGACTCGGTCATGGAACTGACCAAGGCGTTCAGGTACGTATCTATCCAGTTCGATGGCAGCGTTTCGATCGATAATGTGTCAATGCTATATGAGTACCTGCCCGTGGCCGACCGGGGCAGTTTCCGTTGTTCGGATGAGCAGATCAACAAGATCTACGATGTGGCGGCCTACACGTTGCACCTGAACACCCGCGAGTTTTTTATCGACGGTATCAAGCGCGACCGCTGGGTCTGGTCGGGCGATGCCTCGCAGAGTTACCTGATGAACTACTACCTGCTGTTCGACTCGCCAACGGTGACCCGCACCATGCTGGCCATGCGCGGGAAAGATCCGGTCACGAGCCACATCAACACCATCATGGATTATTCATCCTATTGGTTCATAAGCATTTACGATTACTACCTCTATTCGGGCGACAAAGCCTTCGTCCAGCAGTTTTATCCGCGTATGCAGAGCCTGATGGATTATATGCTGGCCCGACGAAACAAGAATGGCCTGCTCGAAGGATTGGCCGGTGACTGGGTTTTCATCGACTGGGCCGAAGGGTTGAGCAAGAAAGGCGAGGTCAGTTTCGAGCAGTTGCTCTTTGCGCGCAGTCTGGAAACGATGGCCGTTTGTGCCAACATCGTCAACGATGTTCCCAACGCCACCAAGTATGCCAAACTGGCCGCCGACGTGAAGCAAACGCTCTTTAGTGCCTACTGGAATGAGCAGAAACAGGCCCTCGTTCACAGCCGGATAAACGGGGTACCGACCGAGAACGTGACGCGCTACGCCAACATGTTTGCTATCTTTTTCAACTACCTCGACGAAGCCAAAAAACAGGCCGTAAAAAAGCATGTATTGCTGAACCCGGACGTTCCCAGGATCACCACGCCCTACATGCGTTTCTACGAACTCGAAGCCCTTTGCGCACTGGGCGAACAGACGTATGTAACGAAGGAAATGAAGGCCTACTGGGGCGGTATGCTCGATCTCGGAGCCACGTCGTTCTGGGAAGAATACAACCCGACGAAAAAAGGAGCCGAGCACTACGCCATGTATGGTCGTGAGTTCGGCAAGAGCCTTTGCCACGCCTGGGGTGCCAGCCCGATTTACCTCCTGGGCAAATATTACCTGGGCGTGAAACCCCTCACGCCTGCCTACGATACGTACCTGATCGAGCCACAACTGGGCGGCCTGGCCTGGATCGACGGCAAGGTACCCACACCCGATGGCGACGTCAGCGTGTATTGCAGTGCCAAAGACATCCGCGTGACGGGTGCCGCTGCCGGAACCGGTACCCTTCGGTTTGCCAGTAAAGCAAAACCCATTTGCAAGCAGGGAGCCATTCGGACAACATCCGACGGAAAGTTCGAGTTGACCATCGAAAAAGGAAAGAGTTACGTGGTGAGCTACAAGCTGTAAGGCATCAGCAACCTACCTCGCAACGCAACCTTCAGCCAAACATCAATCCATTCTCAGCAGAATAACCGCGCCAATCCGATACGCTAACATCCTACAACTCCTTGAGAAAATAGCACAAACGGCAGCGGTTTATTACCATTAGTTTTGGCTTTTATGCTATTTACTCCGTATGAATTCCATCAATAAGCTTTTCAGGTACGTTGCCTTGTCCGGCTTTCACCTATTAACGGCGCAGGTATCGCCGGGACAGACGAACGCGCTGGTCAATACGTCGCAAAGCAAATTTGCCCGGCTGGAAAGTCCCGATTTGAACGCACTGACCTGGACAACAGGATTCTGGGCTGATCGATTTCGGGTATGCCGCGATTCGATGGTGCCGCACCTCTGGGATACCTACACGAATCCGACCGTCAGCCATTCATTTCGGAACTTCGAAATAGCCGCCGGGCTGCAATCAGGTGAGTTCAAAGGACCATCCTTCCACGATGGCGATTTCTACAAAACGCTGGAATCGGTGGCGAGTATGTATGCGCTGACCAAAGACAGGAAGCTGGATGCGCAGATGGACAAGGCCATTGCAGTCATCACCAAAGCGCAGGCACCCGATGGATACGTTTACACGAAAGCCATTATTCAGCAGAAGAAGTCGGGCGAGAAAAAGATGTTCGATGACAAGTTGAGCTTTGAAGCGTATAACTTCGGCCATCTGATGACCGCTGCCTGCGTACACTACCGGGCAACGGGCAAAACGTCGCTCCTGAACGTGGCGAAAAAAGCGACCGATTTCCTGATCGGTTTTTACAACAACGCCAGTCCCGAACAGGCGCGTAATGCCATTTGTCCGTCGCATTATATGGGGATTACGGAGATGTACCGTACTACCCGCGACCCGAAATACCTGGCGCTGGCCCAGAAGCTGATCGACATTCGGGGCCTGTCGGAAGGGACCGACGACAACTCGGATCGGGTGCCGTTTCGCAAGATGACCAAAGTGATCGGTCATGCTGTTCGGGCCAATTACCTGTTTGCCGGTGCCGCCGATGTTTTTGCCGAAACCGGCGATAGTACGCTGCTGGCTACGCTCGATCTGATGTGGAACGACGTGGTGAACCGGAAAATGTATGTGACGGGCGGCTGCGGTGCGCTGTATGATGGTGTCTCGCCCGAGGGCACGTCGTACAAGCCCGATACGGTTCAGAAAATTCATCAGGCCTACGGAAAAGCGTATCAGTTGCCCAACCATTCGGCCCACAACGAGACTTGCGCCAACATCGGCAACCTGCTCTGGAACTACCGGATGTTGCAGATCACGGGCGATGCCAAATACGCGGATGTGATGGAGCTGGCACTCTACAACAGCATTTTGTCGGGCATCAGTCTGGATGGCAACAAGTTCTTCTACACCAACCCACTGAGTGCGTCGGATGAGTACCCCTACGGCCTGCGCTGGATGGGTGGCCGCCAGAACTACATCCGTCTGTCGAACTGCTGCCCGCCCAATACGGTGCGTACAGTCTCGGAAGTGAGCAATTACGCGTACAGCATTTCCGACAAAGGCCTGTGGCTGACTATGTTTGGGAGCAACCAGTTGAACACCCAACTGAAAGACGGGTCACCGCTTCGGCTCACGCAGACAACAAATTACCCCTGGGATGGTGCTATTACCATTCAACTGGACCAGGTTCCGGCCTCGTCGTTCTCAGTGTTCGTTCGGATTCCGGGCTGGTGCCAGGGGGCTACAATCAAGGTGAATGGGGCCTTGGTGAAGACGCGGGTACAGGCAGGTACGTACGCGGAACTGAACCGGAAATGGGCGGCGGGCGACCGGGTCGACATCGACCTGCCGATGCCGGTAAAGCTCATCGAAGCGAATCCGCTGGTGGAAGAAAACCGCAACCAGGTGGCGGTGAAACGCGGCCCGATCGTCTACTGTCTGGAGTCGGTGGATAATCGTAAAACGAAGCTGGCAACCATCGCCTTATCAACCAAACTCGATTTCAAGCCGACACCTGTCCGGTTCGAGAACACCGATATGATCGCGCTCGACGGCACGGCCAGGCTACTCGACGAAAGCAGTTGGACAAACCAGCTTTACCGCGAAGTGTCAGAAAAAGCACCGCAATCAACGCCCGTTCGGCTCATTCCCTACTACGCCTGGGCGAATCGGGGCCATTCTGAAATGGCCGTCTGGATTCCGCTGATCCGGTAAGCCATACCCACTATGGAACGCATAAAAGCTACGTATTACATTGAAACCCCATTTGACCCGGAGGCGGCGGCACAGGTGCTGGCTGGCGAACAATCGTCAGGTACGTTCGTGGCGGTGCCGGGCGAGACAGACGAATTGAAACATCGGTTTGCCGCGCGGGTCGAGTCTGTTGTGCAACTGGAAACGGTCACCGAACCCGCTATTCCGGGAGCCGTCAGCGCGTCAGGTACGTATCAGCGGGCAATCGTAACCGTGTCCTGGTCAGTCGAGAATTTCGGGTATAACCTGCCGGTGCTGATCTCTACGTTACAGGGCAATTTATACGAGATCCGGCAGTTTACCGGACTGAAACTCCTTGATATCGAGCTTCCTCCCTCTTACGCCGATCACTATGGTGGTCCGGCATTCGGCATCGCGGGCTGCCGTGAACTGACCGGCGTGCAGGGTCGCCCACTCATCGGGACTATCGTGAAACCAAGCGTCGGCCTATCGCCCGAGCAAACCGCCACGCTGGTTCAGACGCTGGCCGAGTCTGGTATCGATTTCATTAAAGACGACGAATTACTCAGCTCATCAGCCAATTCACCGTTCGATAAGCGCGTCGATACGGTGATGGACGTCATCAACCGACATGCCGATAAGACGGGCAAAAAAGTGATGTACGCCTTCAATATCAGCGGCGAAATCGACGAGATGATGGAGCGGTACGAACTGATCGTCAGCCGAGGTGGAACCTGCGCGATGGTCAGTTTGAACAGCGTAGGGCTGGCGGGAGCCAAAAAAATCTGTGATCAACGTGTGCTGGCCATTCACGGCCATCGTAACGGCTGGGGCATGCTGACCCGTCACCCACTACTCGGCATCGACTTTACGGCCTATCAGAAATTGTGGCGGCTGGCGGGCGTTGATCAGATTCACGTGAATGGCATTCAAAACAAGTTCTGGGAATCGGACGACAGCGTGGTGCAGTCGATCAAGGCATGCCTGACTCCGGTACTTGGCGGTTATTCGGTGTTGCCGGTCGTATCGTCAGGGCAATGGGGTGGTCAGGCTCCCGAAACGTACCGCCGTACCCAAACCACCGATTTGCTCTACATGGCTGGCGGGGGTATTCTGGCTCACCCGATGGGCCCGGCGGCGGGCGTAACTGCCCTGCAACAGGCGTGGCAAGCAGCAGTTGATGGATTGAGTATTGAACAGGCGGCGGCAACGTACCCGGAGTTCGCAAAATCGGTGGAAAAATTTGGCGGTAAGTAACGTGGATAAGCCCCTGCTACTGGCCTTTTATGGCGATGACTTTACGGGTTCAACCGATGCTCTCGAATTTCTTAGTCGGGCGGGGGCGAAAACGGCGTTGTTCATTGAACCGCCAACGGCCGACCAGTTGGGCAGGTACCAGGGCCTTGATGCGATTGGGGTTGCGGGTCTTACTCGGTCCATGCCGCCCGAAACGATGGAAACGACGCTGAAGATAGCCTTTGCCGAACTCCGGAAACTGGGCACCCGGCATGTCCATTACAAAGTCTGTTCAACCTTCGACTCGTCGCCAGCAATCGGCAGTATCGGACGGGCAATTGATGTTGGACACGCCCTGTTTCAGCGGCAGTTCGTGCCCCTGCTGGTTGCCGCACCCTCCCTGGGCCGATATTGTGCGTTCGGCAACCTCTTTGCCCGGTTGGGTACAGGTAGCTACGGTACCGTCTATCGGCTCGACCGGCACCCGTCCATGAGCAAGCATCCGGTTACACCCGCAGAAGAAAGCGACATCAGGCTTCATCTGGCCAGGCAGACCGACAAAGCAACCGGACTGATCGATTTAACCCAACTCACTACCAGTCAGCAGTTTATTGCCGATTCAACAACTAAATTAATAGAAAATGGGGCGCAGGTCATCCTGTTCGACGCGATGGAAGATACGCAGTTACGTTCGATTGGCGAGCTGATCGACTCGTACGGTAACCCCGATACGCCCTTCTTTTCGGTCGGTTCGTCGGGCGTTGATATGGCGTTGGGTAGCCACTGGGCACAGACTGGGGCCTTGACGCCGGTAACATCCTGGCCCGACCCGGGCAGTGCGAATCCGTTGCTGGTGCTCTCAGGCAGTTGCTCACCAGTTACGGCTGGGCAAATTGCCTGGGCAAGGGCAAACGGATTTGCAGAGGTGATTCTTGATGCGCAAACAATCCACGACAGTATCATACCCGATGCCGCTGTGGCCGGGTACGTTCAGCAGGCGATTGCTCACGTAGGTCAGGGCGCTAATGTGATCGTTCACACGGCAGGGGGGGCTGTTCGGCAGCATCGTACGCTCTCTTCCGAGAAGCTCGGGACTGCCCTGGGGCAGATTGCCAGAGAAATCGTTCGGCAAACACGGGTGAAACGGGTCGTTGTAGCGGGGGGCGATACGTCGAGTTACGCAGCAAGGGCAATGGGCATCGAAGCTGTTGAAATAATTACCGCGCTGGTTCCGGGCGCACCACTTTGCCGAGCTACGGCGCCCGGTTCACCGCTGGATGGCCTGGAGGTGAATTTCAAAGGCGGTCAAGTCGGTGCTCCCGACTATTTCGGCATACTGCGCGCAGGCAGGGTGTCTTAACAAGAAAACAACAACATTATCAGTATGAAAACACTGGGTCTCATCCATACCTCAGCCACGTTAGTCCCTGTATTCCAGCAGCTTTGCGCGAAACACCTGCCGGGTGTACAGATCGTCAACATCGTTGATGATAGCCTGGTCAGAAATATTATTCAGCGCAGTGAACTGACGCCCGACATTGCCCGCCGGGTTGGCCATTACGTTAGTTCGGCCGAGGATGCCGGCGCCGATTCTATTCTGGTTACGTGTTCCTCTATCGGTGCCGCCGTTGAAGCCGCTGCCGCACAAACCAACGTACCTGTGTTGAGGGTCGATCAGCCAATGGCTGACCAGGCCGTTCAGATGGGGCAGCATATCGGGGTGATTGCCACATTGGCCACCACGCTGGAGCCAACCAGCGATCTGGTTCGTCGACGGGCAGCCCTTGCTGGTAAAGCAATCGAATTAACGGCTGTCCTGTGCGAAGGTGCTTTCGACGCACTCATGAGCGGCGATGCAGCAACACATGATGCAACGGTTGCTGCGGCCTTGAAGGAACTGAGCCAACAGGTTGATGTCATTCTGCTGGCCCAGGCTTCCATGGCACGCGTCGTCGATTCGTTGGCCGATGCGGATAAACTTGTCCCCATCCTGGCCAGCCCCGGCATCGCGATCGGGCATCTGGCGTCGCAGATGGGCTAGCGAGATGTTTCGCGAGTGTGCGCTTCGCGTGGCAGCGTAATTGCTCACGCGAGGCAACCCGGAGTGTCGAACTTAACCAGCCAACCAAACCGAACCCTTCCCATGACCAAACTCCCGCTTCTGATCGCTGCCCTTGCTTTTGTGGCATTGCTGCTTGGTTTACTGATTCACCAACCGGCTGTCTGGCAGCCAGCGGCTGTACTGGCAGCCGTTAGTTTTGCCTTTGGCATGCGATCTGTTCAGGCACTAAAAACGTACCAATACACCGCCTGGATCATTGTGGCGGTGGTTACAGGGATGATCTACCCGGCGGCGTTTACGCATTGGGGTACGTTCGATCTGCGGAATAAATGGCTCATTCTGGTGATCATCCAGCTTGTGATGTTCGGCATGGGCATTCAGATGAGTATCCGTGATTTTTCGGGCCTGGCCACCACCGGGAAAGGCGTTGCCATTGGGCTACTCTGCCATTTTTCGGTGATGCCGCTCATGGGTTTACTCCTGACCCGCATCGTTCATTTCGACCCCGAAATTGCTGCCGGTATCATTCTGATTGGCTCCTGCTCGAGTGGACTGGCGTCGAACGTGATGGTGTATCTGGCAAAAGCCAATCTGGTGCTGTCGGTGGTGGTTACGGCTATGGCTACGCTGGCGGCACCCTTTCTAACGCCCCTGCTGCTGAAACTGCTGGCCGGTACGCTGATCGAGATCAAGTTTGTGAACATGATGATGGAGATTATCAAAATCGTCATTGTGCCCATTTTCGCGGCCCTGTTGCATGATTATTTGAAAACGGCCTCAGTACCCGGCATTCGGACCGTTCGGGCAGTGGTTTGTCTGTCGACCATCTGGCTGGCGGTGCTGGCCCTGGGCGGCTGGGCGTATATCGAAGTAAACGTACCCAGTACTGCACTACGCCAATTCCTTGAGATCGGTAGCTTTCTGCTGGGAGCCGTTTTGGTCGGGTTTATTTACCATCAACTGGCAAAGCGCAACCCGAAGCTAGACGACTGGATGCCCTATCTGTCTATGTTCGGCATCATCTATTTCACCGCTGTTACCACCGCTGCCGGTCGCGACAATCTGTTGCAGGTTGGTTTTCTGCTCTTTATCACGTCAGTGATTCACAACGGAGCAGGTTACTTTTTCGGCTACTGGCTCAGCCGGTTGTTTGGGTTAGATAAAAATTCGGCCCGAACCATCGCGTTTGAAGTTGGCCTGCAAAACGGCGGCATGGCGTCGGGGCTGGCGGGCAGTATGGGGAAGCTGGGCACCCTCGGGTTGCCCGCCGCCGTATTCAGCCCCTGGATGAATATTTCGGGGTCTATCCTGGCCAATTACTGGCGTCGGCAGCCAACAACTGAAGTACCCAAGGTGGAAGACGTTGCCCCTATTCAGGTTTCGGAAAAGTTGGTTTGAGTAAATGGGGTACGTTGCTCCACGGTGGGTCTCCGGCTGGCGCGGTCATAGGCCATCGCCAGCCGAAGAACGTAGCCTCCCCGGCCTACTGCTCCTCAAAATGAGCCTAGTTAATCACCTTATTCTACCAGGATAACATTGTACAATTTTTAGAGAAAATGGTGGAAATTGACGCCACACTAATCTACTAAGTTTGTCAATCAACAGTAGATATAAACCTGGCAGATTACTGACTGCCAGCTGATTAGCTACGGCCTTTGCCGATACCTTACTCAACCCAATATGTATGAAGCACCTGCACGCATTGACAATCAGCCTGCTCGGGCTGGTTCAGCTAAGCTATTCCACTGTTGCCTTTTCTCAGACCCTTGCCAGCACGCAGACAGACCTGGCCAGACAATCATCGACGAGCCGTTTTCTCCAGCCGTCGGCGCTATCACAGGTGGCCGTTGACAAAGTGGTGAAGGGTACCATAAAGGATGAAAATGGTCAGGGCCTGCCCGGCGTGAGTGTTGTCATTAAAAACGCCGGGCGCGGCACCACTACCGATCCGTCAGGTACGTTCCAGCTCACTGTTCCCGACGAAGGGAGCGTGTTGGTTTTCAGTTTCGTAGGCTACGTAGCACAGGAAGTGCCGGTTGGTGCATCGACTGAGCTGGCCATCACCCTGCTGGAAGACAACAAGCAGTTGTCGGAGGTGGTCGTGATCGGCTACGGCACGCAGCGCAAACGCGATCTGACCGGCTCCGTGGTGTCTATCAAAGGCGATGAAACAACGA
Organism: Fibrella forsythiae; assembly: GCF_017353175.1. Classification (GTDB taxonomy): domain Bacteria; phylum Bacteroidota; class Bacteroidia; order Cytophagales; family Spirosomataceae; genus Fibrella; species Fibrella forsythiae. Next base: position 1,023,603 of record NZ_JAFMYW010000001.1, read on the forward strand.
AAATTCCCGTTACTACCCCCGTGGAAGCGCTTCAGGGGAAAATTCCGGGGGCCGACATTACCCGCGCCAGTGGTTACGCAGGCGCCAGTGCGTCGATCCGGATTCGGGGTAATCGTTCTATTGCCAACCCCGGCAGTTCAAACAACGTACTGTACATTGTTGACGGCGTGCAGGGTGTGAGCGCCGCCGACATCAACCCGAATGATATTCAATCGATCGATGTGTTGAAAGACGCGTCATCAACGGCCATTTATGGGTCGCGGGGGGCCAATGGGGTTATTATTATAACCACCAAACGGGGTACGAGCGGCAAACCGAAACTCAGCTACAACACCTACGCGGGCATCTCGAATGTAGCGGGTTATGGCGCTTTCATGACGGGTCCTGAATACATTGCGTTCCGTCGCGAAGCTTACCGGGCGGCGGGCACCTGGAACAGCCCCGCCGATGACGCAAAGATTTTCAACGCGCCTCAGTTAGATGCTATTCAGAAAAATCAGTTTCCGGTTTGGCCCGATCTGTTGCTCAAGCCGGGATTCCAGCAGGATCATCAGCTGGGTATCACCGGCGGCACCGATAAAACGAAAGTGTATTTCTCGGCTGGGTATTACAACGAAAAGGGAATCATTCGGCTCGATGAATTCAAACGGTACTCGGCCCGCCTCAACATCGATCAGACGATCAATAACTGGGTCACCGTCGGCATTCAAACCCAACTGGCGTACATCGATAACGACATTCGCCGCGACCCGTTTAACCGGGCCTCCAATATTCCTCCGTTGGGAACGCCCTACGACGAAAATGGCAATTTTATCCCGTTTCCGCTGGGCGGCACCATCATCAATCCGCTGGCCGATGAGCAGCCGGGTGCCTATAAACGAAACACCAAAACCAACCGGGGTACGCTCTCCACCTACATTGAACTGACCCCTTTTGCGGGTTTCTCGGTTCGCTCAACACTGGGTGCCATTTTCGCGACGTCCGAAGCCGGTAGTTACTACGGACGAAATACCATCGATGGAGCAGGCAGCCGGTCGCAGGCATCTATTACCAGTAACCAGAGCCGAAACCTGAGCTGGGAGAACGTATTCACCTACAAGCGCGCCATCCAGGATCACTCCTTCACGGTTACGGGTGTTACCAGTTATTTGTCGTTCAACAACACGTCGAGTTTTGCAGGCGGCAATAATCAACTGATTCCGGCCCAGTACTTCTATAATCTGGCGGCGGCAAACCAGAATCCATTTTACGGAAGTGGGTATAGCAGCAACCGCCTCATCTCGTTCACGGGGCGGATCAACTACACCTGGAAAGATAAATACCTGCTGACCGTTACGGGGCGCACAGACGGGTCGTCGAAATTGGGAGAAGGCAATAAATGGGCCTTTTTCCCCTCGGCTGGCCTGGGCTGGCGCATCAGCGACGAGCCGTTTTTCAAAAACCAGAAGGTGGTTTCTGACCTTAAACTCCGCACGAGCTACGGTATTTCGGGGAATGACGTGATCAACCCCTATGCCACGCAAAGCTCGCTGACAACCGCTTCGTTTTCCTACAACGATGCCAACGCAGCCAATGCCTACCTGATTAACCAGACCATCGGCAATCAGAACCTGAAGTGGGAACTGACCACAACGGCCGATGTGGGGCTGGATATTGGTTTGCTGAACAACCGCATAACGGCCAATATCGACTACTACGATGCCCGCACCAACGACCTTATTTTTCCCTATACGCTGCCGTTGCTGACGGGCGTAACGACGGTGAACCGCAACATTGGCGTAACCCGGAACCGGGGTATCGAAGTCGGTATCACCACGCAGAACATCAATCGGAAAGGCTTTACCTGGTCGACCAACCTGACTTTCGCCCGCAATAAGGAGATGATCGTTTCGCTACCAAATGGCAACGTCATTGCCGATGATTACCGGAACTCGCTGATTGAAGGCCAGCCGTCGCAGATTTATTATGATTATAAGAAACTGGGAATCTGGCAACTGGGAGAAGAATCGGCAGCGGCCAGATACAGCTCGATCCCGGGTGATATAAAGATCGCCGATTTGAACAATGACGGCAAAATCGATGGTCAGGATCGCACGATCATTGGCTCCCGCGTACCGCAGTGGACGGGTGGCCTCTCGAATGATATCCGCTTCAAAGGATTCGACCTGAACATACTGCTTGTGGCCCGCGTGGGTCAGTGGATCAGCTCTGATTATTACGCGAAGTACAACCGGAATGGCAACAATAACGGAGCCAGTATCGACTACTGGACGCCCGAAAACCCAACGAACGAATACCCTCGCCCGAACGCCAACCGCGCTTCGACCTACGTTACCACGCTGACCGAACGGCAGGCTTCGTTTACCAAGATCAGGAACATTACCCTGGGCTACACCCTTCCCAAAACGGTCATGAACAAACTAAAGATTGATAACCTGCGGGTATACGTATCAGGAAAAAATCTGCATACGTTCAGCAGCCTGAAAGATTTCGATCCGGAAGGAGAAGGCGTTATTGATCAGCCCCTTACGCGCCTGTATGTAGTTGGCCTGAACCTTGGCTTTTAACCCCAAACCGCATCCAATTATGAAAACGTACCTGACCTATCTGTCGATGCTGGGGCTGGCCACCATGTTGTTGGCGTGTAAAGAAGACCTGACCGAGTACAACCCAGCCGGCTCTACCGCCCAGAGCCTGTTCACCACCCCCGAAGGCATTGAAGCGGGCGTCAATGGCCTGTACACCTACAACCGCTATTTCTACGGAAAAGAAGAGGGGCAGGCGCTTATGGAAATGGGGTCAGACATCTGGACGAACGCCGCCAATAACGGCAATACCGGCTCAAACGGTGTCTTTCCGCAACCCGCGCTAACGACATATCAGGGGCTGACGACCGATAACCTCTGGATTAAGAACCGCCTGTGGCAACAGTGTTACGCGGCCATTAATCTGGCCAACAGTGTGCTGGCCTACATGCCAAACGCTGGTCTGACGGCCACCCGCCGCACAGAACTGGAAGGTGAAGCCCGATTCCTGCGGGGCTGGTATTATTACCATTTAGTTGAAGCCTTCGGGGCTGTTCCCCTCCGGTTAACACCAACCGAAAGCATTGAAACAACCGCCACGCGCGCACCCGTTGAGGCTGTTTACCAGCAAATTTCCTCAGATCTTCAGTTTGCCGTTACTGCTGTTCCACCAACTACGACAGAGTATGGCCGGATTACGCGGCCCGCCGCCGAGGCTTTTCTGGCGAAGGTGTACCTGACCCAGGGCAGATACCGGGAAGCCGGCAATTACGCCACCAGGGTGATCAACGGATCAACCTACCGATTGCTGCCCACCTATGCCGACCTGTGGAACATCACCAGGCAACAAAATACGGAAGTGCTATGGGCCGTGAACTACTCAACAAACCTGACATTCAACGCGGGGAGCAACCTGAACCACACGCTGTTTCTGATGGAATACAACACCCAGCCGGGCATGAAACGCGACGTGGCCAATGGCTTTCCCAACGTTCGGTACATGCCTACGCTGTTCCTCCTGAATCTGTTCAACGAGCAAAACGATTCGCGCTACAACGCTTCGTTCAAATCGGCCTGGCTGGCCAATGAAACCGACGCCACCAAACGCCCGGCGGGTATCAATGTAGGCGATACGGCGGTGCTGACCACGAAATATCCGGTGACAGCGAGCTTCCGACAGTCGAAAAGATACCGGATTTATGATGTGAATGACATGTACAAGGCAGACGGTACGCCAAACGACCGTTTTCACTACATTTCGCTACGGAAATTCGATGATCCAACCCGCGCCACGGATACCGAAACGCAGAGTTCACGCGATGCCTACATGATTCGGCTGGCCGATACGTACCTGGTTGCGGCTGAGGCGCAGTTCAGGCTTGGCCAGGCAGATTCCGCCGCCTATTACCTCAACGCCGTTCGCACCCGGGCGGCTGTGCCCGGCAGGCAGGCAGCCATGCGCATAACAGCCACCGATGTGACGCTCGACTTCATCCTCGACGAACGGGCGCGCGAATTAGCCGGTGAGCAGGTACGTTGGTTCGACCTGAAACGGACGGGCAAGCTCGTTGAGCGGGTTAAAAAATACAACCCGGATGCCGCCGCGTACATCCAGCCGTATCACGTGCTGCGACCCATTCCGCAAAGTGAGATCGACGCCGTTACAAACAAGGCTGAGTTCCGGCAGAATGACGGGTATTAGCCTTTACCCCTCATTCTGCCCAACCGCCTGAAGGGGCGGTGATAATCCTCGCTAACATGGTATAATGTTCAGAGAAAATGGTGGAGAAGCGGGACGTTATTAACTGGTATGTTTGTCATACATTGCCTGACTAGTCCAGCCGCTCCTGATGCGCTTCTTCACAAAATTCACCGCGTTTACCTTCCTCCTTTCCTTCCTGGTCGGGTTGCCTTCCTACGCTCAGCAACGGGCGTCGACAGGGCAGCCCGTTGCTATTTTGCTTCCAGCCAACGCCCATGTGCGTATCGTGTATGGGGCGGAGAAACTAAAGCAGGCGTTGACCAAATCAGGCTATCCGGTTCAGATCAAAACGGGTACGGCGACGTCAGTATCCACTCAGATCGTGCTTGATCTGGCAGGTACGTCGACGATCGGTAAAGAAGGATTTTCCATTCAGAAGGGGGTTGCCGGGCCTCTGCGGCTCACCGGGGCTGATCCATCCGGCGTGCTGTATGGCTGCCTGGAACTGGCCGACCGCATCACCGAAACCGGTAAACTACCCACTGCAATCAGCATAACCGACAAGCCTGAAATGGTGCTGCGGGGTACGTGCATCGGTATTCAGAAACCAACGTACCTACCCGGTCGCGATGTGTATGAGTACCCCTACACGCCCGAAACGTTTCCCTGGCTATACGACAAAGCCCAATGGATTCGGTATCTGGATATGATGGTCGAGAACCGGTACAATTCGCTGTACCTCTGGAACGGCCACCCGTTCGCCTCGCTGGTACGGCTGAACGAATATCCCTACGCCGTTGAGGTCGACGATGCCACGTTCAAAAAGAATGAGGAGATGTTTCGTTTTCTGACCACCGAAGCCGATAAACGGGGCATTTGGGTCATCCAGATGTTCTACAACATCATTGTCTCGAAGCCCTTTGCCGAACATCACCACATTAAAACGCAGGACCGGAACCGGCCCATTGTACCGCTTATTGCCGATTACACCCGGAAATCAATCGCTGCGTTTGTGGAGAAATACCCGAACGTAGGGCTACTTATTGCCCTCGGTGAAGCCATGGAAGGTGTTGGCCAGGACGATGTAGACTGGTTCACAAAAACTATTATTCCGGGTGTGAAAGATGGCCTGAAAGCCCTGGGCAAAACCACCGAGCCGCCCCTTGTGCTCCGCGCGCATGACACAGACGCCCCGCGCGTGATGAAAGCGGCCCTTCCCCTGTACAAGAACCTGTATACCGAAGCCAAGTTCAACGGCGAAGCCCTGACCACCTACACTCCACGCGGCAAATGGGCCGAACTGCACCGGACCTTAAGCAACATCGGTACGGTACAGATTGAAAACGTGCACATTCTGGCCAATCTGGAGCCCTTCCGCTACGGATCGGCCGATTTTATTCAGAAGTCGGTGCAGGCGATGCACAGTGTGTACGGCGCCAACGGGCTGCACCTGTACCCGCAAGCCTCCTACTGGGATTGGCCCTACACCGCCGACAAAGCCTCTCCCCGCCTGTTTCAACTCGATCGCGACTGGATATGGTACAAAACCTGGGCACGCTACGCCTGGCAATCGAAGCGAGACCGACCAACGGAGATCGCATACTGGGGCAATCAACTGGCGCAGAAATACGGTCTTCCGCCCGAAAAAGGGAAAGACGTGCTGGAAGCCTACGAACAAACCGGCGAGATTTCGCCCAAGCTGCTCCGTCGATACGGCATTACCGACGGCAACCGCCAGACCCTGACACTGGGTATGCTGATGACGCAGCTTATCAACCCCTTCCGATACGGGCTGTTCACGCTCATGTATGAGTCGGAAGCGCCGGAAGGCGAGATGATCATCGAAGAGGCTGAGAAAGATTGGAACAACCAGAAGCACATTGGCGAAACACCCACTCAGGTGGCCGACGAGGTGATTGAACACGGACGCAAAGCGGTTGAAGCCATCAACAAAGCAGCCCCGGCCGTGACCAAAGACCAGACCGAATTTGCCCGGCTGAAAAACGATGTCTACGCCCAGAACGCAATGGCCAATTTTTATGCGCAGAAAGCCCGCGCCGCCTTGGCAGTGCTACGCTACAAATACTCCAGCGACATACGGGATCTGGAAAGAGCGGTACCGATGCTGGAAAGTAGCGTGACCCATTACACAGAGCTGGTTAACCTGACAAAGGATACGTACCTGTACGCCAACAGCATGCAGACGAAGCAGCGTAAGATTCCCATGCGTGGCGTTGATGCAACGTTCATTCACTGGTCGGAAATGCTGCCGGTATACCAAAAAGAGCTGGCGCGATTCAAGCACTCGATCGACTCGCTGAAAGCCGCGCCTGTGTCAGTTTCCAAACAGCGCCTCCCCTTCAAACCAGCCACCATAACCGTCCAAAGTCCACCGGTTCAGACGTACACGGTTGACAAAGGGCAGGCTGTTTTTTCGGATACGACGGCTACGATCCTGGGGGTTGCCGAGGAGTTGACAAACCTGAAAGGGCTGAAATTCGCCAAAGCGACACAGCAGGCTCAGCGCACCAGTCTGACGTTTACAACCACTGAACCGGTAAAATTGCTGGTAGGCTTTTTCAACGAGAAGAACCCGACGTACCTACCCGTGCCCGAGTTGGAAACCGACGCCAGCGCAAACGATTATGGCCAGTCGGAAATCAAAATCTCGAATGCGGTGCTGGTTAGCGGACTCCCACCGGTAAACGTACATGCCTACTCATTCAAAGCCGGCCAGCACACGCTGAATCTGGGTAAGGGGGCCTGTCTGTTGCTGGGCTTTATCACTGATGATCAGGAAGTCCCGATTTATGACGCGGGTCTGGCCGGAAACAAAAAGAACATCGACTGGCTGTTTGAGTAGGTGTGCTCTCCGGTGCTCCATGCCGCTCCGCGCAGTTTTACACGCCTTTGCCAAGCTCCCCAAGAACTAGTTTGCGATGATCAGCTCTATTTCGTTGTCGTGGAAAACCTGTTTGTGTTTTTCTTCGATACCCGCATCCGTAATGATGTAATCGATGAGGGATAGCGCGCCCAGGCTGGCGAACGCGCTTTTGCCCATCTTGGTCGAATCGGCCACCAGGTACGTTGTATCGGCGGCATCGATCATCGCTTTTTTTACCACTAAATCACTGATACTCGGATAGGTCAACCCTGATTTGAGTGATATACCCGCCGTAGCCAGAAATAGCTTCTGCACGTTGATTCCCTTAAAAAAATCGGCGGCTTTCTGGCCCGTCAGCGATAAGGTTGGGGGTTTGAATTCGCCCCCGGTCATGATCAGTTCTATGCCTGGTTCGGCTCCCAGGATCATGGCAATGTTCAATGCATTGGTAATGACGGTCAGGTCTTTATATCCACGCAGTTTCTTCGCAATTTCGGTTGTTGTCGAGCCGGAATCGAGAATGATACTATCGCCGCTTTCGATGAACTCCAGACACTTGGCTGCAATCAGTTCTTTTTTGTCGATGTTTTCCTGATTACCCAGCGAGAACGTACGAACCTGATCGCCAACGTCTTTCAAATACGCTCCGCCATGCTCTTTGGTGACCAACCCGTCTTTTTCCAGTTTCTCCAGATCCTGACGAATCGTCACTTCGGTGACTTTAAATATTTTGGCGAGGTTGATGACCTTGGCTGACCCATCCTCCTTTAACAATTCGAGGATCTTATCCCGACGCTGGTTCGGTAACATAATGTCTTTTTTGTGTGCTGGACTGGTTCAAAAGTAAGGAAAAGCACAAGCTTAGTTGCAAACTTATTTAGCCGTGCGGGCTGGCACCGGTACGCCTCACCCTGCCACCCCATCAACGCCCGTCAGGTTTTACCGGCCGGAATTACCCACCAAACTGGCACAAAGCAATCCCAAACAAGGGCCACTCATCACCGCCATCCATAACCTGAATGAGTTGGCTGGCCAGATATGGCTGCACGCGCCCGGCAGCCTGCATATGCTTAACTATGTTATAAAAAAACAAAGTAAAAGAAAAAATAACAAAGCATTCTACAGTAGACTACAGGAGAGTGCACTTTCCATATCGTCTTACCTTCACAATCATTTTTAGTAATTTACGACGAATTGATTGACTATTTCACCGATAAATCTATGCAAATGAACTTTAAACTCACGTCGCAGCGAAAATGGCTTTTCAGGGTAACCTTTAGTTTATTTTGCTTTTCTTTCGTTCAGGTTTTTGGTCAAACGAAGGCTATCACCGTTACTGGCCGGGTTAGCGACGAAAACGGCAACCCGCTTCCGGGAGCTTCCGTAGTCGTGAAATCAACCAACACCGGTACGACCTCCAATCAGGATGGCAACTATTCGATCACGGTTGATGAGAACGCACTGCTGGTCTTCAGTTCGATCAGCTATGACCCGCAGGAGATACCGGTTGGGGCCCGGTCGGTCATCAACGTATCGATGCTGTCGTCTAACAAGACACTCAACGAAGTGGTAGTGGTAGGCTACGGTACGCAAAGCAAACGCGCCATTACCGGAGCGGTAGCGTCTGTTGGTTTCAATGAATTTAAAGACCGCTCGTTCAGCAACGTTACCCAGTCGCTCGCCGGTAAGATTGCGGGCGTCAACATCACCCAGTCGCAGGGTGCGCCGGGGGTCGCTCCCATCATTCGTATCCGGGGTGTCAGCTCCATTACGGCCGGTACGAACCCGCTGTTTGTGGTCGATGGGGTGCCGCTCGAAAACTTCAACCTGAACCTGATCAACCCGCAGGATATCGAGTCGGTCGATGTACTGAAAGATGCGTCTTCGGCCGCTATCTATGGTTCGCGGGGAGCCAGCGGGGTTATTCTGATTACCACCAAGCTGGGTAAGCCGGGCAAAACCAACATTAGTGCGGGCTACGAATACGGCACGCAGCAAGTGATTCGGAAAGTGAAGATGATGAACGCCCAGCAGTGGATCAACTACTACAACGACGCGCACAACAACGCCTGGGTTGATCTGAACCCCGCCGTAAATAAAGCGACAGACCCAAACAGCGCACGGCCGGTTACGTACCGCATTCCCGATGATTTTATCACGAACCCGCAGCAGTTTGGCGCGGGTACCGACTGGCAGGACGCCATGTTCCGTGTGGCGCCGTCGCACAATGCGCAGCTGTCGGTATCGGGCGGCACCGAGAAAACCCAGTTCCTGTTTTCGGGCGCTTACCTTGATCAGGATGCGGTACTGGATGCGAACTACTACAAACGGCTGTCTATTCGTTCGAACATCAAACACAAAGTAACCGATCGGCTAACGATTGGCCTGAATCTGGGCGCTACGACGATTTTCGATCGTACAGACGGTACGCAGGGGAAAAGCGACGTGGTAAGCCTGGCCCTGCAAAGCGACCCGATTTTCCCGATTTTCAACGAAAACGGTAACCTGGGCTACCGCGACCCAAACTCGGTCTGGAACAAATACCTGCCCTACAACGACCTGAACCTGTGGCACCCGTATTCGCTGACGCGCTACATCGACAAGCAGAACAAGTCGTTCAACACGCTCGGAACCGCCTTTGCCGACTACTACATTACCGATAACCTGAAGTTCCGGACCAGCATCAGCGGCAACGCCTACAACAACCGGTATAACTCGTATCGCTTTAAGAATCAGGGCTATGGCTACTCGAGCCTGCTGGCCGCCGAAGGCAACTCGCAAACGGCCTATTCGCTCAACTGGCTCTCGGAAAACACCCTAACGTATGACAAGCAGTTTGGCGACCACAGCCTGAATGTGCTGGCCGGTTACAGCGTGCAGAAACAACGCGACGAGTTCTCGAGCGTTACGGCGGGCAGCTTCCCCAACGATCTGGTTGAGACGCTGAACGCGGGTGTGGTTACCAGCGGTTCAACCACGGCTACCGAATGGTCGATCATTTCGTATCTGGCGCGGGCACAGTACAACTTTCAGAACAAGTATTTCTTCACAGCCGCTATCCGTCGCGATGGTAGCTCACGGTTCGGAACGGCCACACGCTGGGGTTATTTCCCATCCGTTTCGGCAGGCTGGCTGATCTCTGACGAGAAATTCATGCAGAACGTGAAGTTCATCAACAGCCTGAAACTACGCGCCAGCTACGGGATTGCGGGGAACAACCAGATTCCCAACTACGGCTCGATCAGCCTGCTGGGTACGTCGAACTACGTGTCGGGCGGTACGCTGGCTTCCGGGCTTGCGATCAGCAACATTGCCAATACCAACCTGAAGTGGGAACGCACCAACCAGTTGAACATCGGTCTGGACATGCGACTGCTGAACGACCGGATCGGGATTTCGGCCGAGTTCTACAACTCCATCACACGGGATATGCTGCTGAACGTACCTATTCCTGATATTTCGGGCTTCTCCAATCAGCTGACCAATATTGGCGAGATGCAGAACCGGGGAGTTGAACTGAACCTGAACACCAAAAACGTGGTGGGCAAATTCAACTGGAGCACCGATTTCAACATCAGCGCCAACAAAAACAAGGTGCTTCAACTTGGGCCAGGTAATGCGCCGATCATTTACACCGATTTTGTGGTGACGGTGAAAACAGAAGTAGGCCAGCCCATTTCGAACTTCTACGGCTATAAGTTCGACGGTATTTTCCAGAATCAGGCGGCCATTGATGCGGCACCGCACGCCGCCAGTACCAAACCCGGCGACCCAATTGTACGCGATGTGAATGGCGATGGAAAGATCAACGCCGACGACCGGGTGACGCTGGGCAATTACCAGCCCGATTTCATTGCCGGTATCACCAACAACTTCTCCTACAAAGGCTTCGACCTGTCGATTTTCTTCCAGGGGTCGTTTGGCGGCGAGATTGTGAACCAGAATTACCGGTACTCGGGCTTCTGGAACAACGGCCGCAACATGTATGCCTTTGTAGACAACCGCTGGCGGTCTGAGGCCAATCCGGGCGACGGCATCCACCCACGGGCCACCCTGAACCTGACCGGTTTGCAGGATCAGTTCAGCAATCTGTTTGTGGAAGACGCCTCGTTTGTGCGCCTCAAAAACATCCGGTTATCCTACACGCTGCCCTCGGCGCTGCTGGCCAAAACGCCGTTCAAAACAACGCGGGTGTATGTCAATGCCGACAACGCCTATCTGTGGAGCAAATACACCAACTACGACCCGGAAAACACGACCTACAACGCCACGAGTTTCTCGGGTGGCAGCAACGGGCTGAATGCGTCGGGCAATGCACCAAACGGTGCATTCGTTGGGGTCGATTACGGCTCGTACCCGGTGCCCCGCGTGATCACCGTAGGTATCAAAACAGACTTTTAAGGCAGCCCCTTCACCTGAAAAGACCATGAAAACGATAAAACAGTTGCTAACCATCGCCTGTATCTGCCTGGCAGCCACAGGATGCAAAGAAACGTTTCTGGAACTCAAACCGATTTCCAACCCCACGGCCGATAACTTCAAATCGACCGATGATTTTGAACTGGCCGTCAATGCCGCCTACTCGTCTCTGTACGTGATCTATCACCCCGAGGGGGCCATGTCGTACGTGAACGAGCAAATGAGCGACAACGCCATCGTGTATAATATTGCAGGTATACAGGCCGACAAATGGCAGTTTAAAGACCTGACCCTATCGACCACCAATACGGTCGTTTATCAGTTCTGGCAAGACTATTACAAGGCTATTTTCAACGCCAATATCGTTCTGAACAAGATTGACGGGGCCAGCCTCGACGCTACCTATAAAGATGGCGTGAAGGCTCAGATGATGTTCCTGCGCGCACTCTACTACTTCGACATGGTACAGACCTGGGGCGACGTACCCATCGTGACCACCCCGCTCACCGGCGAGGAAAGCTACAACGTATTGCGCGCTCCCCAATCGGCGGTCTATGACCAGATCAAAACCGACCTCCTGTTTGCCATTCAGAAACTACCGTTGGCCTCGGCGGTGACCATTACCGGCCGGGCCTCCAAGGGTGCCGCACAGACGCTGCTTGGAAAGGTGTACCTGGCAATGGGTGATAAAGCGTCGGCGGCCACCGTATTGAAGGAGGTTGTTGCCAGCAACCAGTATTCGCTACTACCCACCTACGCCAGTCTCTGGGGACCAACCGTGAAGAACACCAAAGAATCCATCTTCGAGATTCAGTATCTGGGCGGTAGTGCCGCCGCCCCGTTCAGTCGCTATTATCAGACCTACTACCCCGTTACGGCCGGGCTGGGCTTTATCGGTACGGGCATGAACCAGATTACCGACGATCTCTACAACGAGTATGAAACGGGCGACCCCCGCCGCGACCTGACCATTTCGCCCGGCTACACCAGCGGCACAACGTTTACGCCCCAGAAATTCCCGATCAAATGGACGCATACCGGCGCTACTATCGTCAACGGTGTCTCCCTGTCGAACAACAATTTCATGGTGATGCGTTACGCCGATGTGTTGCTGATGCTGGCCGAAGCCACCGGCGATGTAACGTACCTGAACCAGGTACGTACCCGCGCCAACGTACCTGCGTTTGGCACACCAACGTACCCAGCGGCCAAGTACCCGACGCTCGATCTGGCAATTGAACACGAGCGCCGCGTTGAGCTGGCCATCGAGTTCCAGCGCTTCTTCGATCTGAAACGCACCAACCGGGCAGTTGCCGTACTGAGCGCGAAAGGCAAACCCATTACCCAGGCCAAGCAGTTGCTGCCCATTCCGCAGATCGTTCGGCTACAAAACGACGCAATCGTCCAGAATCCGGGCTATTGAGCCAACAGACGTCACCTCACTGAGTTCCGGCATCCCGAAAGTTCACCCTTTCGGGATGTTCAGTTTGGGCCAGCGCGTGATTGATAAAATCATACATATCGCCGAAAAAATCATACACAGTATCGCGTCGAAAAACTTCATTCTTTGTCTATGCCAAATCATACGCTGTCAAGAACCCTCTTTTTTGTCTGTTCCCTAGCCACGCTGATCGCCTGCAGCACCACCGGGAAGGTGGTAGATTCACAACAACTGACGGTTACCGGAAATGGGCGCTACCTGGCCAGTGGTAGTGGTGCGGATAAGCCGTTTTTCTGGCTCGGCGATACCGGCTGGCTACTCTTCAGCCGCCTCACCCGCGAAGAGGTCGAGACGTACCTGGAGAACCGGAAACAGAAAGGCTTCAATGTGATTCAGGTGATGGTGCTGCACACCCTGTCGGTTACCAACATGTATGGCGACTCGGCGCTCATCCATAAAAACGTGGCAACGCCCGCCGTCACTGCCGGTTCGTCGTTCAGCAATGCCGCCGAGTATGACTTCTGGGATCATGTCGATTTTGTGGTCGACAAGGCAGCCGAGAAAGGTATCTACATGGCGCTGGTGCCGGTTTGGGGCGGAAACGTGAAGAACGGCGGCGTGGATCAGCAGCAGGCGGCCACCTACGCCAGCTTCCTGGCCGAGCGCTATAAAAACCGCCCCAACATAATCTGGCTCAACGGTGGCGACATCAAAGGCAGCGACTCAATGGCCGTCTGGAAAACGATTGGCCGCACCATCAACCAGCTCGATTCGACACACCTGATCACCTTTCACCCACGCGGACGCACGTCGTCGTCAGAGTGGTTTCATACGGAAGACTGGCTCGATTTCAACATGGCACAGTCGGGTCATCGTACCTACGCGCAGGATACCTCGGCCAACGAAAAATGGCATTACGGCGAAGATAACTGGCGCTACATTCAGGCCGACCTGGCCCGTACGCCCGCCAAACCAACCATCGACGCCGAGCCTTCCTACGAAGGTATTCCGCACGGCTTACACGATACGACCCTCCCCCGCTGGACAGCCGATGAGGTTCGCCGGTACGGCTACTGGTCGGTACTGGCCGGGGCCTTTGGCTATACCTACGGGCACAATTCGGTGATGCAGATGTACAAGAAAGGCGACACCAAAACGTCGTTCGGCCCAATCGAAACCTGGGATAGGGCCATCGATGCGCCTGGTGCCGGCCAGATGATTCACCTGAAAAACCTGATGCTCGCCCACTCCTTCTTCGACCGCATTCCCGACCAGTCGATGATTGCCGACCAGGGCAGCCGGTACGAGTATCTGGTGGCCAGCCGGGGTGCCGGATATGCCCTGGTCTACACCTACACGGGGCGGACGTTCAAGCTGCACATGGGTAAGATTCCGGGCTCCAGCGTAGCTGCCTCCTGGTTCAACCCGCGCGACGGTAAATCAACGGTCATTGGCGACGTGGCCAACACGGGCGTGACAGAATTCAACCCACCCGCCGAGCCTGAAGCGGGCAACGACTGGGTGTTAGTTCTCCAGCAGAAATGAGCCGGTTCGTCTTCGCCTTCGCCCTGCTGATCGGCCTCAGTTCGTGCTCGAAGCCGGTTTACCTGTTTACGTCTTTCCATGAACCCGCCACCGAGGGGCTGCGGCTGCTGTACAGCCACGATGGTTACCACTGGACAGACCTGAACCGAACGTACCTGAAGCCCGAGATCGGCACCCAGAAAGTAATGCGCGATCCGTCTGTTGCCCAGGGGAAAGACGGTACGTTCCACCTCGTCTGGACCAGCAGTTGGAAAGGGGATAAAGGATTTGGCTACGCCAGTTCCAACGACCTGATTCACTGGACCCAACAGCAGTTTATCCCTGTGATGGAGCATGAGCCAACTACCGTGAACGTGTGGGCTCCCGAACTTTTTTACGACGATGAAGCCGATCAGTTCGTACTCATCTGGGCATCAACCATCCCGAACCGGTTCGAGCGGGGTATTGAAGAGGAAACCAACAACCACCGGATGTACTACACGATTACGAAAGACTTCCAGACCTTCGCCCCCACGAAGCTGTTCCTGGACCCAAAATTCAGTGTGATCGACGCCGTTATTGTAAAGCGCAAACCGGCTGATTATGTGCTGGTTCTGAAAGACAACACTCGCCCGGAACGCAACATCAAAGTAGCGTTTGGCCATAGCGCCATCGGGCCTTATACGAACGTGTCGGCACCCTTCACGAAGAAGTTCACCGAAGGGCCATCCGTAGCCAACGTGGGCAAAGACTGGCTGATCTATTTCGACTCGTATCAGGATAAAAAATACGGCGCCGTGAAGACTCAGGATTTTAAAACATTCACCGATGTCTCGGCCCAAACGTCGGTGCCTGAAGGGCATAAACATGGCACCATTTTCAAGGTTAAAAAGCGCGTTTTAACGGGTTTGCTGAAGGAGTAGTGCGTGTATGCTGACGTGTGATGTCTCCGCGCTTGCGGCCCTTCGACTAGCTCAGGGTGACACCGGGGTGGCGGACCACTCCCACTCAAGGTCGTCAGGCACATTCGGATGTGTCTTGTCACCCTGAGCTAGTCGAAGGGCCGCAAGCGCGAAGCAATACACATAATCAATTTCAACATACAGCACCTCCCCAAACCCACCAACACAACGAATGAACCCTAAAACCCTCTCCCTTTTTTGCTCACTCCTCTTCCTGGCCCAGCTGGCGACGGCGCAGCAGACAGAACGGCGTTATCTGTCGGGCACCGGCAATGACCATACCGTAAACTGGTCATTCTATTGCACGGCCGGGCAAAATTCAGGGAAGTGGACAACCATTCCGGTGCCCTCAAACTGGGAGTTGCAGGGGTTTGGCAAGTACAATTATGGCTTTGCCAAAGACAGTTCGCGGGGGAAAGAGCAGGGTTTGTATAAGCATGACTTTCAGGTGCCGGCTGCCTGGAAAGGAAAACGGATTAACCTCGTTTTTGAAGGCGCCATGACCGATACCGACGTGAAAATCAACGGTAAATCGGCGGGGGCAACGCATCAGGGATCGTATTACGCCTTTAGCTACGATGTATCGGAACTGCTCAACTACGGCGCGGGGAATTTGCTGGAAGCTACGGTATCGAAACACTCGTTGAACAGTTCGGTGAATGAAGCCGAGCGCAAAGGCGATTTCTGGATTTTCGGGGGCATTTTCCGGCCGGTGTATCTGGAGGTTCTTCCCGCTGAGCACATTGGACACGTAGCCATTGATGCCAAAGCAGACGGATCATTTACGGCTCAACTTCAACTCAACACGGCCAGCGCCAATCAGGTGACGGCGCAGCTCTACACCATGGCCGGGCAGAAAGTAGGTACGTTGGTCAGCGCGAAACTGAGCGGCGGTAGT
Source organism: Fibrella forsythiae (assembly GCF_017353175.1). Classification (GTDB taxonomy): domain Bacteria; phylum Bacteroidota; class Bacteroidia; order Cytophagales; family Spirosomataceae; genus Fibrella; species Fibrella forsythiae. The sequence goes on from NZ_JAFMYW010000001.1 coordinate 1,039,958, forward strand.
AAGTCGGTAACGCTCACCAGTCAGTTGACCAACCCGTTACGCTGGACGCCCGAAACGCCTACCCGATACAAGGTTGTATTCAGATTGCTTCAGGCTGGCAAACCCGTTCACACGTTGACAAAGGCATTTGGGTTCCGAACGGTGGAGATAAAGCAGCGGGATGGCATCTATGTAAACGGCACGAAAGTCAAACTTAAGGGCGTGAACCGGCATTCGTTCTGGCCGTCGTCGGGGCGGGCGTTGAGCAAGGGCCTGAGCATTCTGGACGTGAACCTGATGAAAGACATGAACATGAACGCCGTCCGGATGTCGCATTACCCGCCCGACGATCATTTTCTCGACGTCTGCGACTCGCTCGGCCTGTTTGTGTTCGACGAACTGGCGGGCTGGCACGGCCATTACGACACACCGACCGGTACAAAGCTGCTCCGAGAACTCATTACGCACGACGTAAACCATCCGTCGGTCATTGTCTGGATCAACGGGAACGAAGGCGGGCACAACACCGAGCTCGACCCGCTGTTTGCCAGGGAAGACATTCAGAAACGGCACGTGCTGCACGCCTGGGAGGATTTCGGCGGGTTCGACACGCAGCATTACCGCGAGTTCAACTACGGTATCGGCAACTACAACCACGGCCATTCGATGACGCTACCGACCGAATTCCTGCACGGCCTATACGATGGTGGACACGGTGCCGGCCTCGAAGACTACTGGGAATCGATGTGGCATGACCCACTGGCGGCGGGCGGTTTTCTCTGGGATTTTTCGGATGAGGGCGTAGTACGAACAGACAAACGCCGACCAGACGGGTCGGAATTTATCGACACCGACGGCAACCGGGGGGCCGATGGCATTGTGGGACCGTATCGCGAAAAGGAAGGCAGTTATTTTACGGTGAAAGAAGTGTGGTCGCCCATTCACGTCGAAAGGCGAGAGATTACCCAGACGTTTGACGGCAGTTTCCCGGTCGAAAATCGATACCATTTCACCAACGTGAATCAATGTTCATTTTCCGGGAAGCTGGTAAAAGTGAGCGGGCCATACGAAGCCGTCAGGTCAACATCGGTCACTTTTCCGGTGGCGGCACCGAGCCTGAAACCGCTGGAAAAAGGCACGTTACAGGCAACCCTCCCGGCCAACTGGCGCGACTACGATTTCATCTACATCACTGCCACCGATCCGTTCAAGCGGGAGTTGTTCACCTGGAGTTTCCCAATCTCACTGCCGAAGAAATTGGCGGCAACGATTGTCAAATCGACTGGTTCAGGTACGTTGGCAGCGTCTGAGACTGACTCGCTGTATACGGTGAAGGCCAGCGGCGTTCAACTCTCGTTCAGCCGGAAGACGGGCATGCTGAAACAGGTCTCTAACGGAAACGGGATCATTCCGCTTACCAACGGCCCGGTCTTGCAGGAAGGCGTCAACAATTTCGGCGGTTTCAGCAAGCGGATCGATGGACAGACCATCATTATCGAATCGACCTTCGACCGCAAATCAGGCTACAACACGCTCCAATGGACGATTTATCCGTCGGGCTGGGTGAAGATGCAGGTACGTTACTTCCCCGACGGCTATTTCACGACGTTGGTAGGGGTTAATTTCTCGTTCCCCGAGTCGCAGATGAACGGCGTAACGTGGGTTGGTAAAGGCCCTTATCGGGTCTGGAAAAACCGCCTGAAAGGGGGTGCGTTTGGTCTGTGGGCGAAAGCGTATAACACCACCGAAACCGGCGAATTTCCATTCATCTATCCTGAGTTCAAGGGCTACCACGCCAACATGTACTGGTGTCGGTTCGAGACGAAAGGGCAGCCGTTTACCGTGGCTACCGAGGATGAAGATGTGTTTTTCCGGCTGTTTACACCCGCCTGGAAAACAGACCAATGGCACAATTACGAACCCATTTTCCCGAGCGGCGATATCTCGTTCATGCAGGGCATCAGCAGCATCGGTTCAAAAACGCAGCGCAACGAAACCACCGGCCCGATGGGCATGAAAAATATCTTTTACGACTACGAAAAAGAACCCGCCCGCGCCAAAGTGCTGACGCTCTATTTTGATTTTTCCGGTAAGTGAATGGAGCTGACGCAGCGTGTTACTGACGCTTGATTGCTTCGCATACTCGTTGTCGCTCGCCTGTGGCGAGTGACAACGACGTACACAACCACCACCAACAACCCCAACCATGAACCGAACCTTAGCTACACTTCTACTACTCCTTCTCGGCACGGTCACCGTTGCGCAACAGGCTCAATGCTGGGTGGCGGTTGATGGGTCAGATGCCAATGCGGGAACGAAAGAAAAACCGCTGGCCAGCCTACAGATGGCGTTGCGGAAAGTGCGCGAACTTCGACGACTAGCCGACCCAAGCATAGCTGGAGGAGCGCATATTTATCTGCGCAACGGCTTATATCTGCTCAACGAACCGGTATTCATTCGACCTGAAGACTCGGGTACGTTGGCGAATCCGACAATAATTGAATCAGCTCCCGATGAGCGGCCGGTGTTGAGCGGCGGCGTTCCGGTTGCTGGCTGGCAAAAGCTAAAAGGTACCGTTCCGGGCTTACCCAACGAAGCAATCGGCAACGTATGGGTGGCCGACGCACCGATGGCAGGTGGTCGGCTGCTGACGTTCCGGCAACTGTGGGTCAATGGCCAGAAAGCAACCCGCGCCAAAGACACGCCCTATCCGCTGATGAACCGAATACTGTCGTGGAACAGGGCAGAACAGACGTGCTGGATTCCCGCGCCAAAAGCCGGTGACTTATCGAAAGCGGCAGGCCTGGAAATGCTGATTCACCAGTGGTGGGCCATTGCCAATCTACGCGTAAAGCACATTGACATTCGGGGAGATAGCGCAAAACTATCGTTTCATCAACCCGAAAGCCGTATTCAGTCAGAGCACCCGTGGCCAGCGCCCTGGCTCTCGAAAGAAACGGGTAACTCGGCCTTTTACCTGGCCAATGCCATCCAGTTTCTGAACGAACCCGGCGAATGGTTTCTGGATACGAAAGCGCAGAAACTCTATTACATTCCCCGCCCCGGCGAAAACCTGGCAACGTCGACAGTCATCGCGCCATCGCTCGAAACGCTGGTGCAGATTACCGGCACGCCCGACCACCCGGTCTCGAACGTGCAGTTCAGGGGCATCGCGTTTCAGCATACGGGCTGGGTACGTCCGTCGCAACAGGGGCACGTACCGCACCAGGTAGGGCTGTACATGCTGGATGCCTACAAACTAAAAACGCCGGGAACGCCCGATAAAAAGACGCTCGAGAATCAGGCGTGGGTGGGCCGTCCGGCGGCGGCGGTCGAGGTGTCGTTTGCCAACCATACCGGTTTTTCAAATTGCCGGTTTACCCACCTGGCGTCTACCGGCCTCGATTATCACCGGGGCGTTCAGGACAACCAGATTCAAGGGAACGTATTCAGCGATATTGGCGGCACGGGTATTCAGGCGGGCGTTTTCTCCGACGAAGCCACTGAGATTCACCTGCCCTATAACCCCACCGACGAGCGTGATGTGTGCAGTAATCTGACCATTCGTAATAACCTGATTACCAACGTCACCAACGAAGATTGGGGCTGCGTAGGCATCGGTGCTGGGTACGTTCGGGGCATTGCCATCGAGCATAACGATATCAGCAACGTGTCGTATAGTGGCATCAGCATGGGCTGGGGCTGGACGCCGACGGTCAATGTGATGCGTAATAACCGGGTGGTGGCGAACCGGATTCATCATTTCGCCAAGCATCTGTACGATGCAGCAGCGATCTACACACTCTCTGCCCAACCGGGTTCAATCATCGCCGGGAACGTGATCGATAGTGTGTACAACGCGCCATACGCGCACCTGCCAGCCCACTGGTTTTACCTCTACACCGACGAAGGTTCCTCGTTTTTCACGGTCCGCGACAACTGGACGCCCTCAGAGAAATACCTGCAAAATGCGAACGGTCCCAACAACGTCTGGGCCAACAACGGCCCGCAGGTTGCTGATAGCCTGAAAGCAAAAGCCGGACTTGAGCCGTCGTATGGTCATCTGCTAGGTGACAAAACGGCTCCTGACCCGGCCTGGCGCATCAACAAGGAGAATCCGGTGATTGTGGAATTAGTAGCGAAACCAGGTCACCCGCTGGATCTGCAGCAGATGAAAGCCGTACTGGCAAAAAGCAAGGTCAGTGAGGCATCGCTCTACCAGTGGGACAATCATTACGTCATTTTCGATAAAGTGCAGGATGTATTTGTGCTGAGCGAGCGCCTGAAAACTGCGTTTCCAACGGCGCAGGTGAAGACCTACTATGACCTGTTCTTCGAGTTTAACCGCTCCCGGTGCAGCACCGGGCCGGTTACTGGCGAATGGAACCACACGATCCTGACCGCGAACCTGGTGGCTGACCCTGCACGTCAGCACGAGTATCTGGCCCACCACGCCACGCAGTTCGAGAAATGGCCTGAACTGTCGAACGGTTTCTGCAACGCCGATTTTCAGCAATTGCTGCTGTACCGAAACGGGCGTCAACTGATGCTCGTCATCAGTATTCCCAAAGGCGAAAGTCTTGATAAACTTAATCCGAAAACAACCGAAAATAATCCCCGCGTCGACGAGTGGAATGCACTGATGAAGAAATATCAGGAAGGAATCCCCGGCACAAAACCCGGCGAAACATGGGTGAATTTGAAACCAGTTAACTAATGGAATGTCGGATTGGGGATATCGGATTTGGGATTTATTACTTACGCCAGAATTGCTTTATTGTAAACAATAAATCCCAAATCCGATAGCCCCAATCCAACATCCACTTATCTCTATGTTACGATTAGGCATTTTAGGATTGGGCGAAGGACGCAGCACCATGTCGGCGGCGTCAGCGAGTCCGAATTACGAACTGGTCTGCATTTGCGACCAGAAACTCGAGTTGTGTCAGCAACGCGCCAAGGAGTTCGATTTTCACCGATTCACGACCAATTATCAGGACCTGCTAGACGACCCGACGATCGACGTCATCGCGATTTACACGCCCGACAAATTCCACGCCGAGCATACCAAACAGGCCTTGCTGCATGGTAAGCATGTAGTCTGTACAAAACCGTTTATCGATGACCTGTCGACGGCCAGAGAGCTGATCGACCTTAGCGAGCAGACAGGCAAAAAGGTGTTTGTGGGGCAAAGTTCGCGCTTTTTCGAGCCAATGAAAAAGCAGCGTGCCGACTACGAAAAGGGCCTCATAGGCGAACTGATCACGATCGAAGGCTATTACCACGCCGACCACCGCTGGTTCCTCGACAAGGGCTGGTCGCTGGAAAACGAATTTAAGTGGCTTTATGGTGGCCTGAGTCACCCGGTCGATTTCATCCGCTGGTACCTGCCCAACATTGAAGAGGTGATGGGCTACGGTATGCTCAGCGCCAACGGCCGGAAAGGTGGGTTGAAAAACGCCGACACGATGCACTTCATTTTTAAAGCCACCGACGGACGGATTGCCCGGGTGAGCGGCGCATATACCGGCCCGGTACAACCCGTGGTGCGCGACTCGGAAATGAGCTGTATTCTGCGCGGAACCGAGGGCTGTAGCCAGGCCGATTACATGGATCTTCGCTACGCCATTACGACCAATTCCGGCGAGGAACTGGTGCAGACGTGGGAGCATAAGCTGAAGCACTATTTCCGGTTTGAAGGCAAAAGTCACCACGCCGGCGAGTATCAGAATTACCTCGACTATTTCGCCACCTGCCTCGAATCGGGCCAGATAGCCTACCCCGATATCCGCGAGGGCATCGGCACCGTGGCCCTGCTTCAATCAATGGACAAATCACTGCAAACCGGCCTGCCCGTGAAAATTCAGGATGTCCTCCGCGAGCATGGATTAGTGTGAGAATGAATGCCATAGTGCACGATTTTGTCGTCCCTCCTTCCGTCGGTATGACAAAAAATGACCCATCGTCCATTGTTCATTGCCCCCTATGACCAACATCACCGACCGCTTAACCGCCCTTGATTACGGTATCGTTCTGGCCTACCTCGTCGCGCTGGCCGTGATTGGCTATCGGGCCAGTATACCGAAGAAAGGCGCTTCGGATGAAACGCTGTTTCTGGCGAACAAATCGCTGGGCTGGTCGAGTATCGGGTTCAATATGTGGGGCACCAACGTGGGGCCGTCCATGCTGCTCGCGTTTGCCAGTATCGGCTACAGCACCGGCATCGTGGCGATCAATTTCGACTGGTACGCCTTCGTTTTCCTCTTTCTGCTGGCCATTGTGTTCGCACCTAAGTACCTGGCCGCCAACGTATCAACCATGCCTGAGTTTATGGGACAACGCTACGGCGAATCGACCCAGACAATTCTGGCGTGGTACGCACTCATTAAGATCCTGATCTCGTGGCTATCGCTCGGGTTGTTTGCCGGTGGGTTTCTGGTTCGGCAAATTCTGGGCATTCCGATGTGGGAGTCGGTCATTGTGCTGGTGCTGTTTGCCGGCCTGTTCGCCTACACGGGTGGTCTGAAAGCTATTGCCCGCGTCAACGTGTTCCAGATGATCCTGCTCATCGGCGTTTCGCTGACGCTGACCGTTCTAGGCATCAATAAAGCAGGTGGCCTCGACACCGTCATTCAGAAAGCCCCTGCTGATTACTGGAGCCTGATTCATCCGGCCAGCGATACCAAATACCCCTGGCCCGCCATTCTGCTCGGTTATCCGGTGGCGGCCATTGCCTTTTTCTGTACCGACCAGGCGATGGTGCAGTCGGTGTTGGGCGCGCGCAATCTGGAGCAGGGGCAACTGGGTGTCAACTTCATAGGCTGGCTTAAAATCCTGTCGCTCCCCCTGTTCATTCTGCCGGGCATACTGTGTTTCATTCTCTACCCCAACCTGAAAGATCCGGCTGAAGCGTACATGACCATGGTGACGAACCTGTTTCCACCCGGTATGAACGGCCTGGTCATCGTAGTCCTGATTGCGGTACTCGTCGGCACGATCGGTTCGTCGCTGAATTCGCTGAGTACAGTATTTACGATGGACGTATATGCCCGACAGATCAACCCCACGGCCACCAATCAGGAACTGATCAGGATGGGGCGGATCACGGTGGTGGTTGGCTGTCTGTTTGCGGTGCTGATGGCGCTGGCGATTGATAGCATCAAAGGGCTAAACCTGTTCGATGTGTTCCAGTCGGTGCTCGGGTTCATTGCCCCGCCCCTGTCGGTTGTTTTCCTGCTGACGGTTTTCTGGAAACGCACCAGTCGCAGTGCGGTAAACACGGTGCTATCTGCCGGTTCGGCCTTCAGCCTGGGGGTTGGTGTGCTGTATCTGTGGGTGTTTCCGCCCGACAAGTACCCGTTCTGGCCGCACTATCTGTTACTGTCGTTTTTCATCTTTTCGGCCCTTCTCGTTATGGCGGTTCTGATCTCATTGCTGGATCGGAATCCATCTGTCTACGTACCTGCTGCAACAAATGTAGCTATCGTAAAACCCACCCGCCGCGTCTGGACCGCCTGGCTTTCGCTCATCATCGTTATGGTTAGTTTGTATCTGGCTTTTCATTAATGGATTTGCACTAACTTATTTTCATGGAATGGCTCCGGCATCCCCGACTAGGCATCCCCGACTAGGCGTCCCCGACTAGGCGTCCCCGACCGTTTCGGCTCCGATCGGGGCTACAGACGCAAAGCCATCCCAACTTAAAGCAACCCCCTGCTTCGTTCAAGCAAACTCCTGACAACTTTCCCGCCCTCATCAGGCGTGCACCCATGAAACCACTTATTACATTAATTGTCAGTCTTTTAACTGCATCAACAATCCGGGCTCAGGCACCTGTCAGCCAGCCACTAACGTTATGGTACCGGCAACCGGCAAAGCAGTGGGTAGAGGCCCTGCCAATTGGAAACGGACGGTTGGGCGGCATGGTGTTCGGCGGTGTCGAGACAGACCATATTCAGTTCAACGAGGCTACGCTCTGGACGGGCGAGCCGCGCGAGTACCAGCGAGAAGGAGCTGCGCAATACCTGCCTAAAATTCGTCAGTTGCTTGCCGACGGAAAACAGGCAGAGGCCGAAGCGCTGGCGCAAACGCACTTCATGGGTCGGCAGAGCCATGAAGCAGATTACGCTCAGAAGAAAAACGTCTGGTTTACCAATATCCGAAAACTCGCTGACACGAAGGCTGGGCCAACTGCGGTTACGTTTGACGAACGTACCTGGAAAACCATGACTGTGCCAACCGCCGATGGCTGGGAACGCACAGGGCTTGAAGGACTGGACGGGGCTGTCTGGTTTCGCACGTCGTTCAACCTTCCACAAACCTGGGCAGGTAAGGATGTTATTCTCGACCTGGGCCGAATTCGCGACCAGGATTTCACGTACCTGAACGGCGAGCTGATCGGCACCTCCGAAGGCATCACCAAAAATCGGCGCTATCCGATTCCGGCCAACAAACTTCACGTCGGCGAAAACCAGATCGCCATTCAGGTTATCAATCTGTTCGATAAGGGCGGTTTCATTGGCGTGAAGACCACTCAACCTACTTTCGTTGTGTATCCCGACGGACAGCAGCCAACGGATGGCGTACCCTTGAAACAGCCATTCAGCTACTGGATCCAGGATGAAAACCCACCCGCTGCACCGCGCTACCAGGCCGATTACCAACCCTTCGGCGACCTGCACCTTCGTTTCAGCGGACAGGGTCAGCCAACAAATTATCGCCGAGAACTCGACTTAACGACCGCTACGTCCCGCGTAACGTACCGGGCCAATGGCGTGCAGTTCACCCGCGAATACCTCGCCAGTGCACCCGGCCAGGCCATCGCTGTTCACCTGACCGCCGACAAACCGGGGCAGATCAGTTTCGAAGCCTCACTGGCCAGTCCACATAAAGGACATACCACAAAAACCGTTGACAATCAGACTCTTGCAATATCCGTTCAGGTACGTAATGGAGCATTGCGGGGCGAAAGCCTGCTGCATATTCAGACGCAGAAAGGCCGGGTCAGCATATCGGGCAACAAGCTGGTCGTCTCGGGTGCCGATGAAGCGACACTTTACCTGACGGCGGGCACCAATTTCAAAACCTACAAAGATGTGTCGGGCGACCCCGCCACGTTGAGTCAGCGGCCTATGCAGGCGCTACGTACCCAGCGGTTCAATGCCGTGAAAGCCGCTCATGTCAGGGAGTACCAAACGTATTTCAACACGCTCTCGCTCGACCTGGGGCATTCAGCAAATGAACAACTTCCGACGGATGAGCGTCTCCAGCGATTTGATCAATCGGCGGACCCTTCGCTGCTATCGCTGTATCTTCAGTATGGACGGTATCTGTTGATCTCGAGTTCACGGCCCGGCCGTAACGGCGTACCGGCCCAGCCCGCCAACCTCCAGGGCATCTGGAACGACCTGCTCACGCCGCCTTGGGGCAGCAAGTACACCACGAACATCAACCTGGAAATGAACTACTGGCCCGCCGAGATGCTGAACCTGTCGGTCTGCCACGAGCCGATGCTGGCCGCAATTGCCGAGATCGCGGAGTCGGGGCGTAAAACGGCGAAGGCACACTACAATGCCCGGGGTTGGGTCCTGCACCACAACACCGACCTCTGGCGCGGCACGGCCCCCATCAACGCCTCGAATCACGGCATCTGGGTGAGTGGCGGCGCGTGGGTATCGCATCACCTCTGGGAGCATTACCGCTACACGCAGGACCGTCCGTTCCTGAAAAGCAAAGCTTATCCGCTCATGAAAGACGCCGCCCGGTTCTTCGTCGATTTCCTGGTGAAAGACCCAAAAACGGGCTGGCTCATCAGTACACCGTCCAACTCGCCCGAGCACGGTGGGCTGGTGGCTGGACCGACGATGGATCATCAGATCATTCGCGATCTGTTCAAAAACTGCATAACAGCCAGCGAATTACTCGGTACCGACGCTGCTTTCCGCGATACCCTTCAAACCATGTATGGCCAGATAGCACCGAATCAGATCGGCAAGCATGGCCAGTTGCAGGAATGGTTACGGGATATCGATGATCCGAAAGATACCCACCGGCACGTGTCGCATCTGTGGGGCGTTCACCCCGGCACCGACATTACCTGGAACGATACGCCCGAGCTGATGAACGCCGCCCGACAGTCGCTGCTGGAACGTGGCGACGAAGGAACGGGCTGGAGTCTGGCGTGGAAAATCAATTTCTGGGCGCGTTTCCGCGATGGCGATCATGCCTATACGATGCTCAAACTGCTGTTCCGCCCTGCTATTGCCCCCGACGGTATGACCGGCGGGGGCTCCTACCCCAACCTGTTCGATGCGCACCCGCCTTTCCAGATTGACGGCAATTTTGGTGGTGCCAGCGGCATCGCCGAAATGCTGGTGCAAAGCCAGGGAAAAACCATTGATTTACTGCCCGCCCTCCCTGCGGCTCTACCGACCGGCCAGATCAACGGTATCTGTACAGCGGGCGGTTTCGTGCTGAACCTTCGCTGGCAAAATGGTAAGCTCAGCGGCGTCGATGTGACGTCAAGAGCCGGTCAGCCCTGTCTGCTACGCTACGGCGAAAAGCAGGTACGTATCGCTACTGAAGCAGGGAAGACATACAGGTTTGGCGAAGGGTTACAGGCTATTTAATTGACGTTTGGCGTCCCCCACTCCACCCGTAACGACAGACCAACCCAAAGAAGATTAGTACGTTGCGGGAAACTAACTCACCCATGAAACTCCTTCTTTGCCTCGTCCTCTTCATCACCACCTGCACAGCGCAGTCAGCGCTTCGGCAGGATATCTCGCTGGATGCAGACTGGCGAACGGTCACCTCAGATAGGCACCAGGCATACCCGTCGTTTGAACAGCCATCATTCAGCGAGACCGACTGGAGAACCGTTGACGTACCCCACAACTGGGACGATTACGCCGGTTACCGGCGGCTAACCCACGGTAATAGACATGGCTATGCCTGGTATCGAAAATCATTTACGGTGAAGTCACAACCAGCGGAAAAGCGGTATTTCCTGTATTTCGAAGGTGTTGGCTCCTACGCTACCGTGTGGCTGAACGGTCAACAGGTTGGCGCACATGCCGGTGGCCGAACCACCTTCACCATTGATATAACCAATGCGATCCGGCTCAATAATCAGGCAAATTTACTCGCCGTTCGGGCCGACCATCCGGCCATGATCAGCGACCTGCCCTGGGTGTGCGGCGGCTGTTCCGATGACCGGGGCTTTTCAGAAGGTTCGCAGCCGTTGGGCATCTTCCGACCCGTGCATCTGCTCATTACCGCTCCCGTCCGTATCGAACCGTTCGGCGTTCATGTCTGGAACGACTCAACCACCACAGCAGCCAGAGCGCAACTGCATCTGGAGACAGAGATCAAAAACTATGGCAGCCAGGTACGTTCCGTTACGCTTGTCAGCCGACTTATCGACAAGCGGGGAAATACGGTGGTTGAGCAAACGAAAAACGCCGTCATTCAACCGGGACAAATGACGGTGATTCGGCAGGAGCCGCCGGTTGTGGCGAATCCGCAGCTATGGTCGGTTGAACACCCCTATCTGTACACGCTTGTTTCGGAAGTGATCGAAAAAGGAAAGCCCATCGACCGGCAGACGACGCCTTACGGTATTCGCTGGATTGAGTGGATCATCGGGAAAGCACCCGGCCAAAATCGGTTTCTGTTGAACGGAAAGCCGGTTTTCATCAATGGCATTGCCGAATATGAGCATCTGCTTGGCAAGAGCCACGCCTTTAGCGCTGAACAAATAAAATCGCGTGTGCAGCAGATCAAAGCCGCCGGGTTCAACGCCTTCCGGGATGCACACCAGCCGCATAACCTGCGGTATCAGACTGCCTGGGATTCGCTCGGCATGCTCTGGTGGACGCAGCTCTCCGCCCACGTCTGGTACGATACGCCCGCCTTTCGCCAGAACTTTAAAACGCTGCTGACCGAGTGGGTACGCGAACGCCGCAATAACCCATCGGTCGTGCTATGGGGCCTGCAAAATGAAAGTAAACTCCCCGCCGACTTCGCCCGGGAATGCACGCAACTGATTCGGCAGCTCGACCCTACGGCTTCGTCGCAGCGAAAGGTAACCACCTGCAACGGCGGCTCCGGCACCGACTGGGACGTACCTCAGAACTGGACAGGTACGTATGGCGGCGACCCGGCCACCTACGCCGACGATGTGAAACGGCAGGTGCTGATCGGTGAATACGGCGCGTGGCGAACGGCCGATCTGCACGCCGAAGGGTCCTTCCGGGCAAACGGCGCGCTGAGCGAAGACCGCATGACGCAGTTGATGGAAACGAAGATCAGGCTGGCCGAATCGGTGCGCGAGCAGACTGCCGGGCACTTTTTCTGGTTGTTTACCTCACACGATAACCCCGGCCGGGTGCAGGGTGGTGAAGGGCTCCGTGAACTGGATCGGATCGGGCCGGTGAACTACAAAGGGTTACTGACGCCCTGGGAAGAGCCGCTCGACGCCTTTTACCTGTTTCGGGCCAACTACGCCGACAAGCAGAAGGAGCCTATGGTGTATATCGCCTCACACACCTGGCCCGACCGCTGGATTACGCCCGGCCTGAAAGACAGCATTACGGTGTATTCCAACTGCGACGAGGTTGAACTGTTTAACGATGTACGTTCTGCTTCGCTCGGAAAACGTACCCGGACGGGTATTGGTACGCATTTCCAGTGGGATAACGTACCTGTCAGCTACAACGTACTTTACGCTGTTGGGTACGTGGCTGGTCGCGAAGTGGCGCATGACTACATCGTGCTGAACCACCTACCGAAAGCGCCAAACTTCAACAAGTTCCTGGCGAACAACAGGCCCGTCACCGAACCGCAGGCCACACTCAATTACCTCTACCGCGTCAACTGTGGCGGGCCAGACTACACGGACAAACAGGGAAACGCCTGGCTGGCCGATCGGCCCCGAAGCAATACCGCCACCTGGGGCAGTACCTCCTGGACGAATGATTTTCCGGGGTTGCCCGCCTTCTTTGCCAGCCAGCGACGTACCCACGACCCGATCAAGGGCACGACCGACTGGCCTCTTTTCCAGACCTTCCGTTACGGGCGCGAGAAACTGCACTATGCCTTCCCCGTCCCAGACGGCACCTACCGGGTTGAACTCTACTTCACCGAACCCTGGCTGGGCACCGGCGGTGGCCTCGACTGCACCGGCTGGCGGCTGTTCGACGTGGCGATCAACGGCAAAACGGTGATCCACGATCTGGATATCTGGAAAGAGGCCGGGCATGATACAGCGCTGAAAAAGGTCATCACACTACAGATTACGGGCGGTCAGTTAGTTATTTCGTTTCCACGCGTTGCGGCCGGGCAGGCCATACTATCAGCCATTGCCATTGCCACGGCTAACCTAACGGCCAAACCCGCAGCCGCGCCAGCCTCGTTGATCACAGAGCTCCAGACAACTGAAAAACCGGCAAAATGGTCGGTACAAACCTGGCTTGATACGGGCCATAAGCAGTATGCTGATGAGCAGACAGCCTTCCGCACACTACCCGCCAACCTGTATGGAGTCGAGTGGATTCGTGGCCCCGGAAACGCCGGCAACGTACCTGGCTTCACCGTTTCGGCCAACGCAGACGTGTTTGTTGGGCTCCGTAGCCGAACGACGATAAAACCAGCGTGGCTGACAGATTTTGAGGATACGAAGACCAGTTTTGAGAATGGTCTTGGCGAACACTTCCAGGTCTATCGTAAACGGTATGACAAAGGAACGATGATCTACCTCGGCGAACCTGGCGGGGCGGGTTCAGGTACGTTCAGCCCCTTCACGGTGATGGTAGCACCGGTCAGCACCATCGAGCCGGCCTACGATCTGAAACCCACCACGACCTACACCGTGGCGTCCGTGCGATTTGCGGGTTCGGAAGTCGTTAAAGACAGCCTGAATGATCGTCTGGTGGCAACCATAAGAAAAGCGGCGGGCCCCGTCCTCGACTGGACCATGACAACCGGCGTGGCAGATACCTACGCGATGACGCTCCGGTACGCCAACCCAACCACGAAAACGCTGACGGTAAAACTGGAATTATTACTGGCCGATGGCACCAGAATCAAGGAAGAAACCGTCGAGCTTGCGCCCTCGCGTCCCGGCAAGTGGAACCTGTTCACCACCTCAACCGGCACCATGATCAACGCAGGTACGTATACGGTTCGCCTAATGGCAATCGATGCGGAGGGGCTAAGTTTATATCAGTTGATTGTCCAGTGACGTGTACGGCTGAATGGGCGAGTTGACTACCAACCATTGACTTAAAATCTCAACTTTTTACAGCTTATACGCCCCCCCCAAAGGCATTTTCTCCAACGGATTACCAGATGATTAAGCATGATAAGTATACGTACATCGCATGAAAAGTCAATTAAATCAGGCGTACCACTGGGTCAATCTATCGTTTTCAATAAGAATAAGTTATACCTTTCCGGCCACGAAAAATAGCTAATCACCATGAAAAGGAACGCCTGTATTCTTCTCTTTTATCTCCTGGCTACCGTGAGCTACGGACAACCTGCGCCGACCCGCATTTATCTGGTCAGGAATGGATCACGTTTCCTGAATTTAATGCAATTCCGTACCACGCTCGACCCTAATAAGGAAATCAAGGTAAAGAACAGTGGTTATACGCTGATCGAAACAGATGCGGATAGTCTGGGCATCATCATCGATACTACTTATCCCGACAGTCAGGGATTGATCATCCAGCCGAAGCCGGTCTTTGTGAACGTTGAAAAAGGAAAATCGTACTTTTTCAAGCTGGGTCCGGTTCCGGCGTTTAGGGGTTCCAGCCAGATCGACGTTGACGAAATGACCGAACGTGCATTTTGGCTGTACGTGGGTCTTAATCAGTTGAGCGATACACCTACAAGATACCTGTTAACGAACGCGAATGGCTTAACGAAAGTCAGGTAGAGCCCCACACATACGAACGGCAGGCCCGGAACTACATCAATAGTTCCGGGCCTGCCGTTTCTGGTACATAGCGAACGGAAATTGATTAGGCTAATTCCACCATTGCTTTGATGACGCCATTGGCGGGGTCGAGCCAGCTGGCGAATGTATCGGCAACCTGATCGAACACTACGCGGTGGGTGATGTAGGTTGTTGGGTTGATCAACCCTTTTTTAAGGCAGGCAATCACGTGCTCGAAATCCTGGCGAGTGGCGTTTCGGCTGCTCATCAGCGTGGCTTCGCGCTTATGAAATTCCGGGTGGCTAAACGAGATGTCGCCTTTCTGAAGCCCAACAAGAACGTACCTGGCTCCGTGGGCCAAATATTGAAAGCTATTATTGATCGCTTTCAAACTGCCCGTTGCATCAATCACTACGGTCGGCATATCGCCATTCGTGATCGCCCGAAGCTGTTCCAGCACATCGGGCAACAGCGCATTGATTGTGTGCGCAACGCCGAGCTTCTCCCGGCAAAACGCCAGTCGTCCTTCGTTAATATCCAGCGCAATGACAGTACCACCCGCAATCCGGGCAAACTCCATTACGCCAAGGCCAATCGGGCCGGCCCCAATGACGAGCACAAACTCACCCGGCTGAACGCCCGCCCGCCGAATGCCGTGGGCACCAATCGCCAGGGGTTCAACCAGGGCCAGTTCGTCAACGCCCAGCCCGTCGCCGTGAACAAGCGAGTAGGACGGCACCGACAGGTACTCGACCATGCCGCCGTCTGTGTGCACACCGCTCACCTGAAGTTGGGTGCAGCAATTCGGTTTTCCCGACCGGCAGGCAATACACGTTCCACAATTGAAATATGGAATGAACGTGACCAGTTCACCCGGTTTGAAATCAGCAGCGCCGTTAGCTTCGACAAGCTCGCCGGCCAGTTCGTGACCCAGAATTCGGGGATACGAAAAAAAGGGTTGCGTACCTTCAAACGCGTGCAGATCGGTACCGCAGATGCCAATACGCTTGATTCGAATAATCGCCCGGTCGGGTGCAGGTTCAGGCTTAGTGCCCTCTTGATAGGCGAATGCGCCAGGGGTTGTGCAAACTAAGGTTTTCATACGATGAGCAAGGTAGTTGTAAAAACTGCCGGAACATTCACAAGGGTTATAAAACCCGCATGAACGCCCCGGCAGTATGCACTACGAGAAGCAATCTACTTTAATGGATCAAACGCGCCGCCCCAGGTTGTGTTCTGGATCAGCTTGGGGTTGTTATCGATAGCTGTTTGCGGGATAGCGAAGAAGTAATACTCTGGTTTCCAGTTGATCGCATATTTCGTATCCAGCTGTTTGAAGACCAGCGTGAAGTAGTTCGTATAAGCCAGGTCAAGGCTCACGTTATCGCGGGTGGTGGCAAAATCAGCGGGAACGCCCGTTGTTTTCAGGTTGATCGTTACACCAGTACGACGGGTGCCGTTCAGCGTTTTTTCGATCAGTTTCCAACGACGAAGATCCCAGAAACGCTTGCCTTCAAAGGCGAACTCGATCTGCCGTTCATAGAGAATGGCATCAAACAGTTCGGTACGGCTCATATTGGCTTTCAGGCCATAGAGTCCGTCGGTACCCGCTTCCAGGCCCGCCCGTTTCCGAACGGCCTTCAACTGCGTGTAGGCCTCATCCAGCTTGTTGACGCCCACTGCACTTTCGGCCAGATTCAGCAGCACCTCGGCAAAACGAATCTCGATCCAGTCGGTGCCCGAATACTGTACATCGCCGATAGCCGCCGTTGGGTTAATCGCTTTCCGGGCATAAAACCCGGTGTTACTGGCTTTAGCTTCCACCGTTTTACCACCGGCAAAATACGTCCAGACTTTATTGGCGGTATTGCCATTCAGTGGCCAGGTTACGCCGTTGTACGCGATCGTTTTGTCGAATCGGGGGTCGCGATTCTTATAGAAAAGCTGGTCGGTATACGCGTACTTCGTTGATTCAGTGGGTTTCTTACCGTCCAGCATCGGAAAGGCTTTCACCATTTCCCACGAAGGCTGGTTAGAGCCGCCACCGGTACCGTTATACGACGGACGAGTAGCGTTATCGTAGCCGTTATTCTTCTTCGTCTGGTCACCCGTCGATGTGTTGTAGCCCGTCAGGAAAACCGCTTCGGGGTTGTTCACCTCCTGAAACCAAAGCTGGTCGAACGACGCGTGGAGACCGTAACCGTTGGCCGTCAGCAGGTCGTAGGCCTGTTTGTTGGCATCGTATGCCGCCTGCCATTTCGTCTGGTCGTCAGATGGGTTGAATTGCGGGCTGGCGGCTGTCATCAGCACCCGGCCTTTCAATGCTGCCGCCGCGCCTTTCGTGATCCGGCCCCAATCGGCCGACGATGCCCACTTACCGGGCACCGACGCAATGGTTGAGTCAAGATCTTTTACGATCTGGGCAAACGATTCGGCGGTTGTATTTCTGGGCAGAAAGGCAGCGTCACGTGCTTCAACGCCAACGGCAGCCAGCGGTGTCAGCACGAGGGGCACACCGCCATAGAGCCGAACCAGATCGAAGTAGCGCCAGGCCCGGAAAAACTGCGCCTGTCCACGTAGCTTATTCTTGGTCGCCTGCGGTAGCGAACCATTCTTCACGTCGCTCAGGAACATATTGATGACCCTGATTTTGCCGTAGTTATTGGTGGCGCTGAGGGCCGTTCCAAAATCAGACACCTCATTGACCAGCAGCGTTCCTTCCAGCAGTTTGCTTTCGCCAAACGATTCGTCGGTCAGGCTGGTCACGCTGGGTGTACTGGGTCCGAGTGTGGCAATACCGGTTGGCAGGTTCTGATCATAGATGTAATCCAGATTCATCTGCGACAGCGTCGAATCCTTAAAGATCAGATCACCACTGGTTGAACTCAGATCGGTTTTGTCGAGCACGTCCTTGCAGCTTGTCAGAGCAAGAGTGGCGCAACAGACGGCGAGGAATTTATAGGAGAATTTCATTTGAGCTGACGGGAAATTACATGCCAAGATTTAAGCCCAGTGAGAATGAACGCAGCACAGGGTATGCGTCATAAGCGCCTGAATACGATTTATAGTTGTACGGATTGTACAGGTTCAGCGGGTTGGTAGCCACCATGTATACCCGGATGTTGCTCAGCCCAACCTTATTGGCCAGACGCACCGGCAGGCCATACGACACGTTCACGTTCCGAACCGATGCCTGCGTTGAACTGCGGAACCAGAATTGCGAATCAACCGTGTACGTGTCTTTGTAGTAAGGGCTCGGGTACGTTGCATTGGGATTCTCCGGCGTCCAGTGATCGGCCCAGAACTGGGGGCGGTTGGCAGTGATGGTTGCCTGCGACCGGGCGGTACCTTCAACGGCATCCTGCCCACCAAATGAACCACTGATGACTGCGGCTACTGACAGGCTTCTGTACGACGCACTGAAATTGAAGCCAAACCCGTAATGGTTGCTGGCCTTTGCCGTTAGGTACTGCAAATCGTCGGTCGTGATTTTTCCGTCAGGAGCCGTGTACTGGCCAGAGGCATCTTTTGGGCCCCGAATATCTTCGTAATACAACATACCTGGCTTCGGCACGGCGCCAAACAGCGTGTATCCGGGGTGCGTGGTCAGGTAGGCTTCTACGTCCTGTTGCGTTCTGAACATACCCAGGTAATTATAGCCTTTGTAGCCCATGTCCGACGACCGGCCGGTTGGGTCTTCATAGGTACCAATCTTGCCCTTGTCGACATCGATCTTGATCTGCTTGTTATCGCTCCAGGTAAAGAACGTGTTCACTTTATACGACCAGTCGCTTCCGATTTTCGAGTTCCAGCCAAGCGAGATTTCCGTACCAAAACCATCAACCGTTGCGTAGTTTTCAGAGGGCAGCGTGGCACCAACCAGCAATGGTACCGACGAGGTTAGGGCCGTCAGCATGTTATACCGGTGATCGTAGAAAGCATCCATCGTAAACGAGAGGCGATTCCGCAGGAATTGCGCGTCGAGGCCGATGTTGTATTTCGTGTTATCATCCCAGCGGGCCTGCCGGTTGGCCATTGCGTTATTTGGCGACACAATCAGCGGACGGTCGGCATTGCCACCAAACACAGCGCCTTTACCAGTCTGAATCGAGTAGCTCGTTAGCCAGTTGTAGGCTTTGGTTGCATCGCCGCCCAGAAAGCCCAGCGAACCGCGCAGTTTCAGCAGGTCGACTCCCCGAACATTGTCTTTAAAGAAAGGCTCTTCCGAAATCACCCAGCCAGCCGAGAACGACGGGAACAGGCCCCAGCGTAGTTCAGGCGCAAACTTGGTCGATGCATCGTAGCGAACTGCCGCCTCGAACAGATACTTGTTGGCATAGCTGTAGTTAAAACGACCCGCGTAAGACAGGAAGCCCGCCTCCGTTTCAGTCTCAGAAGCCGTTTGCGTACCAATGGCGTACCGCATGTTGTCGAGGCCGCCGATGATAACGCCTTCAGCCATAGCCGCTACGTTGTCTGTATGGGTTTCTGACTGTTCGAAGAAAGCAATGGCTGAGATCTGGTGTTTACCAAACTGACGGTCGTAGTTCAGATAACCGTTCAACTGGTATGAATCAATATAGCCCGGGTTGACACGTACCCGGTCGCCGTTATTCAGCGTTACCATTTTCAGCACATCACCGCCGTAGATGTGTTTATGGTCACCCAGCATCGAGAAGCTGTACACGTTATACTTGGTGCCGTATTGCTTGCCGTACGAATTATCGAATGTACGGCCATACAGTGCTCTGGCTTTCAGGCCTTTAATACCCGGAATCGTATACTCAAGACTAGCCGTTACGTTAAGACCGGTCGTTTTTGTCTGTGTGTAGTTATCCGAATTCTGCACTTCAAAAAAATGGAAAGCATCAACCGTGTTAACGTTGCTGGCGTTCGAGAGCAGAACGGGTAGCCCATTCACATACGGGGGGTTGAACTGAGGCGTGTAGAGCAGGCTTTTCATGTCGTTCTCCACGTTTTCGCCACCCTGTTTCAGGTAATACATCCGCTTGTCGCCGATGAAGCTGCTCACCGATAACGCCGCCTTCAGGTTCCGGGTCACCTGCATGTCGGCGCTGGCCCGGAACGTCCATTTTCCCGTATTGATGTTGGCAAAGTTGGCGTCCTGACCATTGTACGATGCCCCCGCGAAGTAGGTCGCCTTTTCATTACCGCCGCTTACATTCAGCGCATGGCGCTGTACGGTTGATGGTTGCCAGGCTGTACGCAGCCAGTCGGTATTGTTGTTTTTAAAATAAGCCAGTTCGTCTGGCGTATAGATCAGTGGATCAGTAGCCAGTTTACCCGCAGCGTAGTTCAGGTCGTTCAGGTACGTTGCCTGTTCGTACCCATTCATCATGGTAGGCAAGGTGGCGGTAGACGTACCCGTTGAGCCACTATAGCTGAACTTAGGCGCACCGGCTTTACCCCGTTTCGTGGTCAGCACGACAACACCCTGGTTCGAGCGAGCACCGTAGATAGCCGCGGCGGCATCTTTCAACACCGAAATGGCCTCTACCTCCGAGACGTCGAGCGCATTGAAATCATCTTCCGACCGGATGACGTTGTCGATCACGTAGAGCGGACGCAGGGTACCGCCATCTTTCGACAGAATAACCGGGTTACGAACCGTAATCTGGGCGTTCTCACCGGGGCGGCTGGTACCGCCAGATACGCCCACACCTGGTAACTGACCCACCAGCACGGCCGACAGGTTGTTTACGGGCAGATCCTGCACCGCTTTCATATCCAGGCTGGCAACGGCTCCCGTCAGGCTAATTTTCTTCTGCGTACCGTAGCCAACTACCACCACTTCGTTCAGGGCAGCGGCGTCTTCTTCGAGCGTAATAGTCAGAACCCGCTGACCGTTTACCGGCAACTCCTGGGTTTTAAAACCAATGTAGCTGAAAATCAGCGTTTCGTTACCCGTTGGCAGATTGAGCCGAAACGTACCTTTCACATCGCTGATCGTTCCGGTTTTTGTGCCTTTTATCAGCACGTTTACACCCGGAATCGGCTCGCCTTTCGCGTCTACCACCGTGCCGGTAATGTTTTCCAATGGTGCTTTTCCGTGAGCGGGTGCTGTCAGGAACCGATTCCCGGTTTCAGCGAAACAGGCCGCTTCGGTAAGTCCGCCCAGGACCAGTATACAGACCAGTTTTAGCGAACTGGCGAGCACTTTTTGTGTTCGTAAAGGCGATATCATGCGCGTTTGATTAAGGTAAAGTTTGAGCTAATAGTGAGGTCAATTCAAGGTTCGATTGGTAGAATACCAGATGATCACGAGGCAGAAAATCAACTATTTTTTGGCTTTTTTAGCCTCCTCGGCAATACGTTCTTCCCACTCTTTGCTGGCTTTTTTCATATCGATTCCAGCGGCAGACAGGTAATTATTTATACGGCCTTTGTACTTACCGAACATGGCATGTTTTTTCTCTGACGTTCCTTCATCCATGGCCCGCTCGCGCGCTTCAGTCAGGTACGTTAGCAGCTGCGCTTTCTGCTCATCGGTCAGGTTGGGAAGCATGGCCAGATAGCCGGAATACGTAATCGGCACAACACCGTATGTCATGCCGTTTTTAACCAGATCAATCTGCGGCGAAGACAGATCCTGAGCAAGCCCGGCCAGGTAGTTGCTGTGTAGCGCAGCTATTTTTTGGGCCGCTTCGGTTTCAACAGCCTCTTTGCGGGCCGAATCGGTCAGACCGGCAAGGGCTGTTTTGCGGCCTTCGTGAATCGTATTCAGGTTCCGATACTGTTGTGCAATCTTATCCCGAACCCGGGCAGCCACCTGCGGATCAGTTAGCCCCAGCGTACCAACAATCTTAGCAGCCCGATCAGTGATAGTCCGTGTGTACGCCGCTTCTTTCCTCTCGGTAGTCGACTCCTGCGCCATGGCCAGGTTGGCTACCAGCCCAGTCAGTAACCAGGCGGTTAATATGGTTTTACGGAAACGGAACATAGGTAAGTGGCTGGTATGGCTGACGTTGGCTAGGGCCTGCCGATTGGTTTACTGCTAAAAACATTAGCGATAAACCCTCATATCGCGCAGACAAATAGCATAATGAAATAGTATTTTTCTATAAGCTATTACAAAAATATAGTACATTTTGTAGCTATAAGTGCATTTTTTTGCCAACTTATTATAGGAAATTATCATAGAAGAAATATGAATTATCCATAATCCTTCGTTTCTTGCATAAGAGGGGCTACTTCTACTTATAGCCTGGAGGAACGTCAGCCGAATGGCAGAGACTGATCGCTCAGTAGGCTCGACAAACAGGCTACTTATAGATATTGCTATTGCCGGCTGCCATGAAACCACTATTTCGAAAATTAACTGCAAATCTGGAGAGCTCGTACACCGTCAGGCACGATGTGCTGCCCCACTTCAAGAACATCTGGCACTACCACCCCGAACTCGAACTGCACTATACGGTGAAGGGGGAAGGTGTACGGTTCATTGGCGATAAGATCAGCAACTTTTCGCCCGGTGAAATTGTCCTGGTAGGCGAGAATCTACCGCACACCTGGCGGAGTAATGAAGAATACTTTTCGAGTAATCCGGAGTTGAATATCGAGGTGATCGTTATTCAGTTTTTACCCGATTGCCTGGGCGACTATTTGTTGAAATTACCCGAAGCCTACCTCATTCCAAAGTTGTTTGAACGGGCAAAAAGTGGCATGGTCCTGACGGGACGGGCCAATGAACAGTTAGCCGACCTGATGCGCCGGGCTGTTGACGCCACAAACCTCGACAAAATCATAATTCTGCTGTCTATTTTAAAAACACTCGCCGAAACAGACGAATACGAAATGATCGTGAACGGCCGGGCAATTTTTTATCAGTCGAACGAGACGGATTCGCTCCGTTTAAATAATGTGTGCAGCTACACACTGGAGAATTATAAAAAAGACATTACCCTCGACGAAATTTCGTCGATCAGCAACCTGAGCGTTACGTCGTTCTGCCGGTATTTTAAACTCATGACCAACAAGACGTACTACGATTTCCTGATCGAAATACGCATCAGTCATGCCTGCCGGGCTCTGATCGAAGATAAGACGCCTACTGAAGTTATCTGCTTCGACTGCGGCTTCAACAACGTCTCAAACTTCTACCGCCACTTCAAAAAAGTAACCGGCCTAACCCCGCTGGAATACAAACGGCAGTATCTGAAGAAAGGGAAATAGGAAGCTGGGTGGTTGGTTAATTGGTTGGCTGGTTAACTGGTTGGCTGGTTAACTAGTTGGTTAGTTAACTGGTTGATTGGTGTGTTATTTTAGATCCTAATCAGTTGAGTCAGTTAACCAACCAGCCAATCAATCAACCAGCCAACCAATCAACCAGCCAACCAATCAACCAATCACCACACTCAGCCCCAGTTCATCCTGAAGCCGGGTGTAATTGGCGAAGAGCGCTTCTACCTGTTTGGCGATGGCGGGCGTGAACGTACCTACCGAGCGGCGGGTGAATAGCTCCATGTTGAACCCGCGCAACTGCATGAAATACTTCGACACGATGGGGTACACGTTGTGCATCACCTCCATGTGATCGATCAGAAACTGCTGCACACGAGCTACTTCATCCTGGAGCTGACCGTTGTTGTAATTTTCACATAGCCAGACAATCAACTCAGGAAAATAGTTGCCCTGAATACACGACAGCCCGGCCGATCCGGTTTTGAGCGAATCAACGGCGTGTGCCATGTAGGCATCGTAGAGGCCAAAATCAGGGTTGGTAGCCAACTGAATTTTCGTCGTCACCTGCTCAATATCGAGCGAGGTATCCTTATGGTAAATTACCCGACCGGTGGCCACAAACTGGTGCAGTTGCCAGGGCGAAAGCACCCGTTTATACGGTACCGGGCATTCATAAAATCCAACCGGAATGGCCGGCGTCTGGTCCAGTAACTGAAACACCCGATCGTTGAGCACTTCGTCTGACTCCGATTCGTCAGCCAGCAAACCAGTGATCAGAATAACGGCTTTCGTACCCCTTTCATGAACCCGCTTAACGAACGCCGCCTGCTGCCCGATTGTCCCGCCGAACGTACCTGTAGCCACCACCGGCACTGCTCCGTTCACCCGTTTCACTACGTGCTCGATGATCTGCAGCCGCTCCGGCTCGCTCAGTTCAAACATTTCGCTCGACAGGCAATTGGCAAAAAGCCCCGCCGCGCCAGCCTGCAGGTAGAGGTCCGTCAGGCGGGAAAGTGTGTCGAAATCAACGGCGCCAGTGGTCTTGAACGGCGTCAGCATTACGGGGATGAAGCCTTTTTCGGAGGTAGTTGGTTCAGTCATTGGGTACGATAACCGGCTCGATCCGTGAGGGCGAGCGGCGCTTGTTGAGTCTGGTTAGCAGCAGCCCCACCAGAAAAATGGTAAGCGTGCCCACCACAATGATCATGTTGCTGTGCAGGGGATTACGCAGGAAGCTGTAGTCGTTGGGTAGTTTGCCGGAAAAGGTCATCCAGACGATGACCAGTACGCCGATGATCGTGGCCGTGAGGGCTTCGGTACTCTTCGTCTGCCGACTGATGAGACCCAGCAGGAAGAGACCAAGCATACCCGCCGCAAAAATGCCCGACAGGGTCCACCAGGCATCCAGAATACTTTTGACGCCAATCATGGCCAGACCGGCCGCCAGACCAGCCAGGCCAACTACCACCGTAGCCAGGTGCAACAGGGTCAACAGTTTACGTTTCGACACGTTGGCGTTGATGTAACGCTTATAAATATCTTCTGTGAATACGGTTGCCGACGCGTTCATTCCTGAGCTGATGGTGCTCATGGCGGCCGAGAGAATGGCCGAAATAATGAGGCCCATCAGACCGGGCGGCACTTTCGTTACCATAAAATGGGGCATCACCTTGTCGCCATAATCGGCGGGTTGCAGGGTAGCCACAAGTTGCGACACCTCGGCGGCCGAGGCACCGGCGGGCAATCTGTCCATCGCTACTTTCTGCTTGATGGCATCGATTAGTTCGGGATGCACCTGGTAATAGGCAAACAGGCATGAACCGATAATGAAGAACAGCAACGACGCCGGTAGGTAGAGCCAGACACAAAGCCAGAGCGATCTGGACGCTTCCTTAACCGACGCCGTGGTATGGTAGCGCTGAATGTAATTCTGGTCCATCCCGAAGTTGTTCAGGTTGATGAACAGACCATACAGCAACACGACCCAGAAGGAGGATTCAGTGAACGTGAACCGGAACGTACCCAGACTAAACTTGTCGTTATCGGCCCCGATCGCCACAATTTTCGAGGTACCTCCCGGTACGGCCTGCACAATCAGGTAAACGATCAGCAGGGCGCCGAGTGTTTTTACGACCGCCTGTACCACCTCTGTCCAGATCACGGCTTCCATACCGCCCATCACCGTGTAGATGATGATGCATACGCCCATCACGATCATGATCATCTGCATGGAATAACCGGTAAGTGCCTGTAAACTAAGGGCGATGCCCAAAAAAATTGATCCCATCCGGGCCAGTTGCGTCAGCAGGAAACAGATAACGGCGTAGGTACGTGCCCAGGAGCCAAACCGGTGTTCAAAATGTGTATAGGCCGATATCTCGCCTGTTTGGCGGTAAAACGGGATGAAGTATTTCGACGCAATAAACGCGGCCAGGGGCATCGATAAGCTGAAGACAAACGAGTTCCAGTTTGAGCCAAATGCCTTACCCGGAACGCCCAGGAACGTATTACTGCTCAGGAACGTAGCGTAGATCGACAGCCCCGTTGCCCAACCCGGGATCAGCCCGGATGCTTTGGTGAACTGATCGGCATTTTTATTTTTTCGGGAGAAGTATACGCCCACCAGCACCATCGCCAGCAGGTAGGCGGCAATAATGGCCAGATCGAAGAAAGGCAGTGTTTTCATAGGGTCAGGAGAAGAGAATGCGGCGTTACCAGTTTTTACACGTAACCCGAACCAGCTTCTTCGAGTGAACTACTTCTTTTCCGTCGGCGAATACCCGGAAGCCTTTGCCTTTCTTGTAGTGCTCACCGGTTTTATCGTATAGAATCGTCAGTGTTTTACCGTGGTAGAACACATTGTCGAGGCAAAACCAGTCCCACTGATTGTCGGGAATGAGCGGGTAAATTTCCAGCACGTTATCGGCGCGTGGTTTCAGGCCAACCAGGTCGCTGATGATCAGATCGGCAAAACCGGAGTGGTTATAGAATTTGCTGCGCGGGTTATCACCTTTCAGCCACTCGCCGTTCGTTTCATCCTGGTATTCACCCAGATAGATCTTGCCGTTCATGATATGCGAACGGGCGTATTTCAGCAGTTCATCATAAAAGACCTGTTTCGTCATCCGTCCCTGTTGTTTGTAGTCGGTCAGCAGGTTCGAGAGCCCTTTCAGCGTTTGCGTGGTGGCAAACGGCCAGACGGGGCCATCCCACTCACAGCCATGCCCCGACCCATGCGTACGGAAGAGCGGATGCCTGCGTTCGGCGGTGGTGATGCCCCAGGGCGCGCTGAAACCGGCAGGGTCAATGAGTTGGTCCCACTGCCGGGCGTAGGTGGCTTTATCATCGGGCAGGTTGAAATACCAGGGAATGAACCCAATTTCCTCACGGGCGTTAGCGAATGCTCCCTTTGGCGTGCGAACCTCGAAAAACTGCGCCGGATCATTCCACAAACTATCCAGTGTCAGCTTTTTCAACGCAATGGCCTGCTGCTCGTAGGTACGTTGCAACGTATCGTTCTTCATCAGGCCCGCCATCGCGGCCAGCGCCCGGGCGTTGCCGTACATGTAGCTGTTGATGGTTGGGCGCCGATTTTGGTCTTTTCGCCCGCCACTGATCGACTCTTCCATCGCGTCTTTCACATCGAACTGCCAGAAAAGCCCGCTCGGCAACTGCTTTTCCTGCTGCCATTTGCGGTAATCGGCATCCAGCGCGGGGAGTACCTTCTGAATAAATGGCTTATCGAGATTGACGAGGTATCGGTTATACACGGCATCATCGACCCAACTGCTGAACGAGTGGAACCGCTGGGCGGTGTGCCTGGGATCAACGTAGAGCCAGAACGAAATGTAGTCATTAATATACTGCGGATTCCGTAGCCAGCGGCCTTCGTAAATGTGATGCCCCAACGCGCTGCTGATAGCGTTATACTTGCCGGCATGGTTCACTTTGGTTATGAACTCCGTGAAGACGAACCCTTCCGGTGTTTCTTTCAGGTGTTTCCGAAACGCCCACCAGCGGTAATAATACACCTCCCGCAAAACCGAATCGGGGCAGTCGAACAGCGGTACGTTGGCCGACAGCCATTCGATCGACTGAGCGTTGGGTACGTAGTTTTTTACGGCTTCGTCATCAATCGAATTGAAGTAGGTTGCATACGTCCTAAGCTTATCTGCCGTCAGCACAGCCCCTGACTGAGCAGCACAACCTGTTGTCTGTAACAGGCCAGATAACCCGATAAGCCAGTATATTTTTTTAAACGTCATCATGGAGAGTTCTGCCTGCCCGTTTCCGAACATACCTGGCAGACCGTGGCATTTTTCGGGAAGTTGCTTCACAAAGTTAGTCCCTAAATTTACCATCAATCTCTACTATTTTCTCCTTTAATTATACCATATTAGCCTTGCAACGCTCACGATCAAAACTCACTTCCGGCTTCAGACAGATCTCCCTATTATCAACTATTTTGCTAATAATCAGCAATTTAACTGCCGTTAGAGCGCAGACTAGTTCTGTGGCGCAGTACAATGTAGCGTGGTCTGCTCAAAGCAATAATTCATCAGAATCAATGCCTTGTGGCGGTGGCGATATCGGCCTGAACGTATGGGTCGAGAAAGGCGACCTGCTATTCTATGTGGGCAAAAGCGGTACGTTCGATCACAACAACGCCGTTCTGAAACTTGGCCGGGTGCGGGTGCGGCTTTCGCCCAATCCGTTCGCCGCCAACAACCGGTTCAGCCAGCAACTGGTATTGAACGACGGGTACGTTCAGCTCAACGGAAACGCGGCGGGCATTTCGGCGACGGTGAAGGTGTGGGTCGATGTGTTCCGGCCGGTCATTCACGTTGATATAGCGAGCAATAGAGCCATCAACGCCGAGGCGAGTTACGAGAGCTGGCGCTTTGCAGACCATGTGGTGAAAGGTCGGGAGAACAACGCCAACTCGTATAAGTTCGCGCCGCAGGGCGAGGTTAAAACACTTAAAGATGAGATTCGCTTCGACGGCGACGCCGTAACGTTCTACCACCGAAACGGCCCCGAACGCTCGGCCTTTGACCTGACGGTGCAGCAGCAGGGGCTCGATAGTATCAAAAGCCAATTGTTCAATCCGCTGACGAACCTGACCTTTGGCGGAACCATGGCGGGCAAGGGCATGAAACCGGCCGGTACATCGACGGGAAC
Source organism: Fibrella forsythiae (assembly GCF_017353175.1). Lineage (GTDB taxonomy): Bacteria > Bacteroidota > Bacteroidia > Cytophagales > Spirosomataceae > Fibrella > Fibrella forsythiae. Next base: position 1,068,261 of record NZ_JAFMYW010000001.1, read on the forward strand.
GTACCTGAACACAGACTTTCAGGGCTGGAAACTAGTTAGCTCCTCCCCCGCCCGCGCTCACTCGCTGGCAATTTATCTCCATACCGATCAGGCAGCGTCGCCGGCCCACTGGCAGCAGGGTTTAGACCGGGTAAAGCAGGATGCAACCGCACATGCGAAAACCGCTGAACGCACAACGCAGCGTTGGTGGAACGACTTCTGGGCGAAAAGCTTTATCCGTATCAACGCTCCGACAGACTCCCCGCAGTGGCAGGCTGCGCGTAATTATCAGTTGTTTCGATACATGCTGGGCTGCAACGCATTTGGCACATTCCCGACCAAATTCAATGGTGGTCTGTTTACCTACGACCCCGTACTGACTGACTCAACAATGCGCTTCACTCCTGATTTCAGGAATTGGGGCGGAGGCACGCATACCGCTCAAAATCAACGACTCGTTTACTGGCCAATGCTCAAAAGTGGCGACTTCGCGCTGATGAAGCCACAGTTCGATTTCTACCTGAACACACTCAGAAACGCCGAGTTACGCACCGAATTTTACTGGCATCATAAGGGGGCCAGTTTTACCGAGCAGATCGAAAATTCGGGGCTGCCCAACCCGGCTGAATACACCTGGAAACGGCCTGCCGACTACGACAAGGGCATGGAATACAACGCCTGGCTGGAGTATGAATGGGACACCGTGCTGGAATTCTGCCAGATGATGCTCGACACTGAACGTTTCACCGGCGAAGACATTTCCAGGTACGTTCCGCTCATCGAAAGTTGCCTCACCTTCTTCGACGAACACTATCAGTATCTGGCCAGAAAACGCGGTAGTAAGGCCCTCGATGGCGACAAAAAGCTGATCATATACCCCGGCTCGGCGGCAGAAACGTATAAAATGGCGTATAACTCGACGTCTACGATCTCGGCCCTTCGCACCGTCGCCAATCGCCTGCTTGACCTGCCGGATACGTACCTGACGCCCGAAAAACGAAATGCCTGGCGGTCGTTTCTGAACCGGATTCCGGCCATCAGCTTTCGCTCGTTCGAGGGGCACCCAACCATTTCCCCGGCCAAACTCTGGGAACGCATCAACAACGTGGAGTCGCCACAACTGTATCCTGTGTATCCCTGGGGCATCTACGGCCTCGGAAAAGCCGGCCTCGACACGGCTATAAACACGTACCTGTACGACAAAGACGCGCTGACATTCAGAAGCCACGTTGGCTGGAAACAGGATAACATCTTCGCCGCCCGCCTCGGCCTAACCGATGAAGCGGCTCGGCTGACCCTGATGAAACTCGCCAATTCGCCCCGTCGGTTCCCCGCTTTCTGGGGCCCCGGCTATGACTGGACACCCGACCATAATTGGGGCGGAGCGGGTATGATCGGCCTCCAGGAAATGCTGTTGCAGACAGATGGTCGACGGATTCTATTGTTTCCCGCCTGGCCAAAAACGTGGGATGTTCACGCCAAACTACATGCCCCTTACAATACAACGGTTGAAGTAGTCCTCAAAAACGGTCAGCTCGAATCGCTGATCGTTACCCCCGAATCGCGCCGGGCCGATGTGGTAAATTGGCTGAAATAATCCGCCCATCACTGCACCAAAACCCGCACAGGACCCAGCAAACCAGCTTTTTCGAGCGGTTTTCCTGCCAGCCGAAACGGGGCGGTGGTGTTGGTAATGCGCTTCGATTCGGGTACTGCCTGATCACCAATCAGGCGGTTAGCCCAGGTGTTGCTCACCTCGATGGTAAGGGTATTTTCTCCGCGCTTCAATCGGTTTGTCAGTTCCACTCGGTAAGGTGCCGTCCAGACGACCCCACAGGAGATACCATTCACCTTCACATCGGCGATGTTGGCCAGTTGGCCCAGTTCCAGCCAGGTACGTTGCTGCATTTCCCCATCCACACCAGGCAACTGGCTGATTGTTTTTGTGTAGGCTGCCGTGCCTGAATAATAGCGAATCGACGAGTCGGGATGCTGGCTCCAGTCGGTGAGTTGAGCAAACGCCTGGGGCTCTTCCGGTCCGCCGAATTGAGGATCGAACTGCACCTGCCACGGGCCTTCCAGCGTAGCGACCGGCGTTGGCTCAAGCCAGTTCTTACCGGAAACGATGGATTGACCAACACCTTTACGAAAGATTACGAACAGCGATGCATTCGGTTCAAGCCGGAGTGAAAGCTGGGTACGTCCGGCCCGGCTGCTCCACTGCCGCGCAGTTAGCAGGTCATCGGTAACGGCATCATACAGCTCGGGCAACTTCCCATTCACCCTGAACGAAAAAGTTAACTCCCGCCGGGTACGTTGCTGATTCGACACAAAGTAGATATCCGTCTGACCATCAACCCGGTGCGTCCAGGCAATATCCTTCGCGTACGTCCCTGTCGGCTCCGTAACAATCACATCGACCTGAACCCCAAGCTCATCCAACGTAGCTGCTTGAAACGGCGTCTTGACGACCCGGCCTTTACCGAGTTTTTTCATCTGGAAAACAGCCCCTCTGCCTGGCACCGCCTCGAACGGTCCATCCCAGAGTTCGCCGGCCAACGCCTTCACCGGCCGACTATCTCCTTTCCCGATTGAGCAGACCGGTTTGTCGCCAATGAGCAGCGTGGCACCTTCTTTTACCAGCTTCACAAACTGCGCCAGCATTTCGGGCAACATACATGCATTATTCGTATTCAGCGGGTGTTTTTGCGGTAGTACCAACAGCGCGTACCTCGTTCCGGGCGCGAAAGAGACCATTCCGCCTTTTGTTGTGGCTGTTGCCAGCCCGTCGGCGCTGAACGAGTCGTAGGCATAACCCCGTAGCGGATTTATCCACTGCTCCGGATCGGCCATGTTGGCCGAATGGCTCACCCCCGCCGGGATTTGCCGGAGTGGTTCGCCGACGTTAGCAAGCCGCCTGGCTTCGCGCTCCACTACCTCTTTCCCGAACATACCGGGCAGCGTCGTTACGAGGCGATCGGGCAGTACAGACCGGCGGGGAATGTCGTCGCCCGAATACACGGCGATGTCGGCCACAGGTCGGCCCAGTTGCAGCAGTGCCTGGCAGCGGGTGGCGTAGTCGACCCAGGCGGTGGCGGGTTTCCACCAGGTCTGATCGCGCTGAAAATACAGGCCTACTCCATCCAGCGTCATACCGGGCTTACGGTTGAGCCAGGGGTTGTGTGTAAACACGTGATACACCAGTTTGTTGATTCCCAGCGCATAGGTGCGATCCTGAAGGGTTTTCAGCATGCCGGGGTGTTCGTTCCATGCCATTCTGACGGTGGTGAAGCCCTCTGCCTGAATGATGTTTTTGCCGTAGATGTGTCCCGCCGATATCGCATCGAGCATATCGTTTGGCTTATCGTGCGTGGGGCTATTGAGCCAGAACTCACCCATCGGAATATCGACCAGTTTGTAATGCGCCAGCCCATCGCTGACCATCGTTGGAGCCACGCTTTCGGCCGTGAACGTAACGCCATGCTGACGGGCCAGATCAGCCAGTGTTTTATAAAAAGTATCAACGACCAGTTCAGCCACCGTTCGGCGAATATCGTACAACACCTGCTCTGACCGCTCAGCGCTGTCAACCGGGATACCGGCCATTACAGGCAAATACGGCAGCAGGTCATAACCACGCCGTTTTTTGAAGGAATCGGCAAAGCCGGTTGACCAGTTCTGGCTGCCACATTCCCAGCTATCGACATGAAACAGCTTCAGCACGTCTTTGCTCAGGTCGGGGCCAATTTGCCGTTGCGTTTCACCAAACCAACTGTTGAACTGCAGGGTGATGGCCGCCGGGTCAAACTTATCACACTCTAGCCCTTTTCCCGCTCCGCCCGTTGCATTCGTCTGGCCGGTAGACGTATGACCAATGCGCAGGATGGTCCAGTTACCGGCAGGTACGTTCCAGTTCAACCGACCGTCATTACCCAGCTTGTCCGTCAAGTCGATGATACTTGCCAACGTAACACACTGACTATCAGCCAGCTGCCCGCTTGTTGAGCGTTCGCTTACCCGCCACACGGCGGCTGTTTTTCCTTCAAACTGGTTGATCCGGGATTCGGCAGACAACTCCAGCCCCACCAGTCTCAGGCTCGGTTTCCATTTGGCCGCGTCCAGATCTTCAGCGCCGGGTTCTGAGCCGGCTTTGTCATACGTAAACCGAAAAAAACGGGCCGTAATAGGTGCAATGGCGTGGGTCACGTCGGCGTCGGTATCCTGCCAGCCGTGGCGCGGCGGTACGAGCCGACCAGCCGGGCGAAAGATAAGTCCATCGTCGCTGACGTCGATCTTTAGCCGGTGTGCCTGGTAGTTGTTTCCGCCGGTTCTAATCAGAATTGACCGACAGGTGAACGGCTGCTCGTAGGCATATTGAATCCAGCAGGTGGTATCACTCCTGAAACTTTCCTTACTGCCCCGGCTCACCAGAAATTGCGGATGTATGCCCGGCCTGCTCGACGTGATTTTCGGTACCGCCAGGTTTGCCGGCGTCACTGTCGGGAAGGCAAGCACCCTGATGTCTTTGTAATAACCCTCGTTGGTCTGGGGTTGCGGTATCAAAACGGAGGTTTTTTGCCCGCCTTGAACCTGCACCGACGAATACACGACCTTCTGCATCGAGCGTTCGGGGGTGATCCACGGTCCGCCTGCCAGCGCGAAGCCATCGCTGACGTGCATACCCATTTCCAGACTAAGCCGTTTGGCTTCCTGCATCGAAAAGCGCACCATTTCCCACCAGCGCGGACTCAGTTGTTCGGTGGCGGGCGTCATCAGCGGTGGGTTCGTCACGCCCTTGATCGGCATCAGGTAGGCCCCGCCAATGCCCGCCGCCTTCATCGCTTCCAGATCAGCCGTAATGCCTTCTTTCGACACTGCGCCCTGCATCCAGTACCAGAACACCCACGGTTTGGCGCTCTGGAGGGCGGCATTCTTCTGTGCTGCCGACACACCGGGCCGGGCAAGCAACTGAGCTAATCCCCCGGCCGATTGGGCCATTAGTTTTTCCCCCGCCAGCAGGAGGAGGATTAGTAGGCAACGATGACGACGCACGGATGTTCGGTTAGGCATGGTTTTGATTCATAACTGTTCTTTTCTCGTTGCTGCCTGCCTGAAGTAAACAACAACAGCCGGGCAACGCTACCGGCTAACCACCTCAACAGTAGCGGCCTGTAACCCTTCTGATGTTGCGTTGATCGTGATCACACCCGGTTTGCCGGTTGTTTTGATGATTGCCAGACACTTGCCGTTATAGGCTTTCCTGTACGTTGCTTTAAACGGCTCCAGGCTGGCCTGGTAGCCATTATCGACGCCCGCCAGCGTGCCTTCGCCCCTGACCGTGAAGGTGATCAGATGATTGGCGCCAGGCACCAGATTACCCTGCTCGTCGAGCACGTTTACGGTAATGAACGACAGGTCTTTTCCGTCGGCCGCCAGCGTAGCACGGTCGGCAATCAGCTGAATTTTGGCGGGTTTTCCGGCTGTGGTGATGGTTCGGGTCAAGCTGGTTTTACCCGCCTGACGAGAAATGGCAGTTAACGTACCTGGCTCGTAGGGCACCCGCCACATCACGTGCAGATCGTTGCCGGTTTTCCTGCGCACGCCCAACGATTTATTGTTCAGAAACAGCTCGACCTCATCGGCCTGACTGTAGTAGGCCCACACATCCACGACTTTCTTCGGTGGCCAGTTCCAGTGCGGAAACAGGTGCAAGACCGGCTTGTCCGTCCATTCAGACTGGTACATATAATACACGTCTTTGGGGAAACCGGCCAGATCGAGAATGCCGAAATACGAACTACGGGCAGGCCACGGATACGGGTGCGGCTCACCCAGGTAATCGAAGCCCGTCCAGACGTACATGCCGGCCATATGCGGCAGTTTTTTGATCACCTTCCAGGTTTGTTCGTGGGTTGACCCCCAGTAGGCGGCTTCGTTGTCGTAGGCGGAGGCTGTCCAGTCGGGGTTACCGTCGGTGAAGTTGGCCGGGCCGCCTTTTCCCCAGAGCCGAACCGAATCGGAGGGCATATCGTAATGGCCGCGCGTTTGCAATGACGACCCCGTTTCAGACGCGATAAAGGCCTGATTTGGAAACACCTTCGGGAGATCGGCGTAGGCTTCGTGCTTGTAATTGAAGCCCAGCAGATCGAGCGCACCAGACTGGTAGATGAAGTTTTTCTCCGGTACGTTCTCCGTCAGTGCCGACGTTACGGGGCGGCTTGTGTCCAGTTCCCTGACGATCTGGGCCAGCTCCCGTGCGATCGTAAGCCCCGTAGAATCAAACTGTTCACGGATTTCGTTGCCGATACTCCACATAAAAATCGAGGGATGGTTGCGGTCGCGGCGAATCATGGCTTCGAGGTCGGCTTTGTGCCAGGCATCCCAGTTCAGGCCATAATCCTGTTTCGATTTCTTTTTCTTCCACATGTCGAAGGCCTCATCCATCACGATAAAGCCCATTTCGTCGCAGAGCGTGAGCAATTCCGGGGCGGGCGGGTTATGAGCCGTTCTGATGCCGTTACAGCCCATCGACTTCAGGAGTTCAAGCTGCCGCTGCATGGCACGCCGGTTCACGGCCGCACCCAACGCCCCCAGATCGTGATGCAAACAGACGCCGAGGATCTTCATCGGTTTGCCGTTCATCGAAAAACCAGCAGCCGGGTCGAACGAAAACGAGCGGATGCCCAACGGCGTTTCGTAACTATCGAGCAGGCGATCCTGCCGATAAATTCTGGTAACGATTTTATACAGGTACGGCTGCTCAACCGACCAGAGAATGGGGGTGTAGATTTCCAGCTGCGGCGATACTGTTTTCAGGGTATCTCTCAACGATACGGCCGTCAGCGTGTAACTGGCAACGGGTGTACCCTGGGCGTTCAGCACATCCGTACCGATCTGCACAACCTGGTCTTTCCTGCCTGTTGCGTTGCGAACCGTGATCTTCAGGTTCAGCACAGCCATCTTCTCGCTGACCGTTGGCGTTGTCACGAACGTACCCCATTCATCAACGGCAATGGCCGACGTAATGACCAGCCGAACATTCCGATAAATGCCCGATCCGGTGTACCAGCGGGAGTTGGGTTGCGCGGCATTGTCAACGCGCACGGCGATGGTGTTTTTTCCGGCACCAGCTTTCAGGTGCTTACTGAGGTCGTACCGGAACGAGCTGTAGCCGTATGGGCGGCTGCCCAGGTACGTTCCGTTGATCCATACTTGGCTGTTGCGGTATACCCCATCGAATTCGATGTACACGTTTTTGCCTTTCGACGAGGCCGGTACGACAAACGTTTTCCGGTACCACCCGATTCCGGTTGGCAGTGCCCCTGCCTGGGTAGTACTGAGGTTATGCTCACTGAACTGCCCTTCGATGCTCCAGTCGTGGGGCAGGGTCAGCGTTCGCCAGGTATCATCCGGGAAGGCAGGGTTTTTGGCGTTGGCATCGTCGCCCGGCAGAAAACGCCAACCGTCATTGAAATCGAGTACGGTTCGGGGTCCGTTTTGAGCCAGCACGGCCGTTGACAACGTACCCAGCCACAGCCAGCAGAGGAACAACTTTTTCATCGGCTACTTTTTATTGATGATGATAAACTGCTTCCCACTCTTGCCCAGGTCGGCAGACGTGGCCACGGCAATGCCCCGCTGATCCTGCTTGTTCACGGCGCAATAGAAATGATAAACAAGGCCTTTGTGCTTCACAACGAACGACTTATGTGCATACAGCTCATCATACGGTTCCGATGGCTCCACCAGATTCACGCCGGTCCAGTCGGTCCAGTTTACGAGATCAGTTGAGGCAGCAAACCGGTTGAATGCCCCTTCCCGGTCCTGCCAGAATGCCCCGAAGTAGAACATGACCCAAAGGCCGTCTATTTGCTGAAGCACGGCATCGCCGGTAATGCCAGCCGGGTGCATCAGCACGGGTTCTTTATTGAAGCGCTGCCAGTTCAGCATATCGTCGGACACGGCCATACCGATGCGCTCAAACCAGCGCGTTTTGTTCACGCCAGTGGTATCGCCATTGGCATTGTAATACATCACAAACGGATGGCCCGTCAGCCGTTGCTGGTCCTGGATAACAGTACTTTTGAACAGTTTCCGGTTCTCCCACCAGCGAACGTCAGCATCGTTTGCCGTAAGCACCGGAGTTGGTTTACACTGCCATTCATGAGCAGTTGCCGGGTTCTTCGCGGTATACGCCACCCCAATCGACAGATCGCCCGCTTCGTAGCCGCGGGCTGCCCCGCCAATGTAGGTCATCCAGTAATTGTCCCGGTATTTCTTAAGGCGGTAGCTGCCGCCCCACCGGGTATCCTGCAACACGTTGTAGCCCGCTTTCTGATGGGCATCCCACTGCCTGCTTGTGGTATCAGCGAACGACAGTTGCCGCCCCAGGTTCTGCCAATGCAGCAGATCCTTACTCGTTGCCAGCCAGGTCTCATAACCGCGCCCGTTGTAGATCAGGTACGTCATATACCAGCTCCGGCCCTTCCTGAACACCGTCGGGCAGTCCATTTTCTGCGAATTGTCGGCGGGCGTGAGCACCAGTCCGTACTTGTAGGGTGTTTTTACGGCCTCGTAGATACGCTGCATCTGTGCCTCGGAAACACGGAGCGATTGGGCAAAGAATGGCGTCGATACAAGGCAAAAGAGTATAACTCGGATAATCGGACAGGTCATTGGCAGGATCGATTTCAATAACTGACTGCTCAGCGTCCAAATCTATCCCGGATAAACGCTATCGCTGTCCACAATTTTCCCAAATGACTATAGCATGTTAGCGTGGTGGTGATTGGCTGATGGCGTGCGCGGCAATCCTACGGCGCGTCAGCAACTCAACCCACGCCACACCTCTACCCTTTCACCCGAAACCGATACGTACCTGAGCCAACGATGATTCGGGCTCTGTCTTTATCGAAACCAGCCAGCCGCACTGCCTTGCTATTGGCGATCGGCGCATTGCTTTCGGTGATCTGCCCGGCGCTTATGGCAGGCAGATAAATGGTCGATGTAGTGTTGGGCGGAATCTGAACGGTCAGGTCAAAGTTGGTGCCTGTCTTCGTCCATTCGCTGGTAATCAGACCATAAGGCGAGTTGTAGGTGGCTTTCGTATGGGTCACATCGCCAACCGGCTGCGGGTAGATCACGCTGTTGCGGAACGCCACCGACGTCTCTTCCTGCTTAATACCGGCTAGTCCGGCGTACAGCCATTCCATCAGGTGGCCCAGCATAAAATGATTGTTCGACACGGTGGGTAGTGCCTGCCACGATTCGGTCAGAGCGGTTGCCCCTTGCGCCAGTTGATAGCCATAACCAGGTACGTCGGCGCGGCTGTTCATATCGAAAATAACGTCTGACCGACCGGCCGCTTCCAGCGCCCGCAGCAGGTACCGGTAACCAATATCACCCGCCGTCAGGCTGTTGTTCCGGCGTCGAATATCCTGCACGATGTTCCCGACAACCGCCTCGCGAAATGGCTCGTCAACCAGGTTCATGTAGAGCGCCATGGCGTTGGCCGTCTGGCTATTTGTGGCGTATTGCTTTGTTTCCCTGTTGAAAAACGACTGGTTAAACGCGATTCTGACCTGTTTGGCCAGCTCACTGTACCGGTCGGCGTCAGCGGGCTTATTCAGCATCCGGGCAATCTGCGCCATGATCGTCAGATCGTAATAGTAGATGGCGGTACCGGTCACGCCCATCGGTGTTTGCTGCGATACACCCGGCGGTTTCGGGCCGAGATCGTACCAGTCGCCCAGGCCTTGCGCCAGGATATGGTTACTGGCCTTCGTACCCAGATAGGTCAGGTAGCGCTGCATCATAGGGTAGCTGTCGGCCAGTTCTGCTTTTTCGCCGTACCACTGGTAGAGGTACCAGGGCACAATGATGGCGCTACTCCCCCACTCCGGCGAGTCGCGAAAAATACCATTGCCATAATCGAATTTCACGTATTCGGGCGCGATTTCGGGAATCAATCCGTCGGGGAGCTGTGAGTCTTTCATATCCTGAATCTCTTTTTTCAGCAAACTGGCGATGTCGTACTGGTAGCGTACCGAACTGCCCATCAGGTGCAGCTCTTCCAGCCAGCCTAGTTTTTCGCGGTGCGGACAATCGGTGAAGACGCTGGCCATATTGCTTTTTACACCCCAGTCGATCAGCGTATTGGCCCTGTTGAACAGTTCATTCGAGCAGGTGAACGTACCTGCGCTGGCGGCGGCATTGCGCGTGTGCAACCCAACCAGTTCACTCAGTTCAGGGCGGTTTCGTGGATTCTGCTCTCCCTTCGGCACTCCGCCTTTCAGTTGCAGGTACCGAAATCCGTAATAGGTAAAGCGGGGTTGCCAGGTTTCAGGTACGTTGCCTTTCAGGATGTATTCGAAATAGTACGGGCTACCCGACGCTTTCTGATTAACTGCCCCGTCTGCTTTCAACAACTCTGCCGGATACACCCGGATGGTATCGCCCCGTTTTCCCTGAACCGTCAACCGGATAATGCCCGACGCGTTTTGCCCCAGATCATATACCCAGTCGCCCGAATCGAGCCGTTTTTTGCTCACTGCCGAAAAGGTGTCGAATACCTTTATTGGTTCCTGAGTTTGGGCCCCCAATCGGGGCGGGCCATCAACAACCATCGCCGTTCGCCAGGTGGCATCCTCAAAAGCAGGACTGTCCCAACCCGATTGTTCGAGCGTGGCATTGTAGTTTTCGCCGCCATAAATGCTGGAAAACGTAATCGGCGATGGGGCCGTTTTCCACGAATCGTCACTGAGAATGGTATACGCCGATCCGTCTGCATAGTTGATCAGGAGCTGGCAGATCAGCTTCGGATAGCCAAACATGACCTTCAACTTCCGAAAACGATCTTTAACTGGCGGCACGTAGTAAAACCCGTTTCCAAGCATCACGCCCAGGGCATTTTCGCCCAACTTCACTCTGCCAGTCAGATCGAACGCGACATATTGGGCCTGTTTGTCATATTTGGTCCAGCCGGGGTCCAGAAAATGGTCACCGATTTTCTGGCCATTCAGGTGCGCATCGAACTGACCCAGCCCGGCAATAAACAGGGTGACTTGTCTAACAGGTTTAGTTACCCTGAAGCTTTTACGAAGCAGCGGCAGCACGTTTCCACCCTGCACAACGTCCTTCTTCCCGTCGGTTGGCAGCCCGTCGACGAGCGAATCGGGCAATCTGTCGAAACCAATCCAGGCTGCGCCTTTCCAGTCGGCTCTGGTCAGCAGGCCCATCTGCCAGGAGGCTACTTCGCTCCAGGGCGACTCGGCACCGTGATTATCCCAGACCTTGATTTTCCAGTAATACACCTTTGCCGATTCCAGTGCCTTCCCTCCGTAGCTTACCTGGATCGATGTTTCAACCATGACCTTGCCCGAATCCCAAACGTTTCCCCCCTGCTGACTCAATGCTGCCGGCGAATCGGCTATCAGGATGCGGTACGCTTTCTGTAGCGTATTGCGCGTGGTGGAGCCAAGCTGCCAGCTAAAGACCGGCTTCGCTGTCTGCACCCCAACCGGATTGGCACGGTACTCGCAGCGTAACCTGGTCACGCTCACCGACTGGGAAAAAGCAGAAGCAGAGAGCAGGAGTAACAGAAAAATGAAAGTAAGCTTCTTCATGAATGCGTTTAACCAGCCTGAAAGATGGATTTCAGGTACGTTGTATTGGCACTAAAATTCTTTTTCACATTTCGCGGGTCGGCAGCATCGCGGGAGCGTTCGATGACCAGCCAGCCAGACCAGCGCATGGCATCCAGCGTTTGCTTTACCTGCTTCATATCCAGACGCGTATTATGCTGGAGCCAGACGCCATCTTCGTCGGTGCAGTGGATCTGACAGATGCGCTTCCGGCCCAGGATGCGCAGTTCCTCGTGCAGGTCGCGGCCAGCCTTCAGCGGATTCGAGAAGTTGACGTAACTCTGAATGTGCGTCGAGCCGATTTCGTCCAGCAAGGCAACTTCGCCGCGTGCGTCCAGCGACGTTTCAATGCCGACAATCACGCCTGCTTTTCTGGCCAGTTTGCCCACCTCTTTCAGCCGTTCTACAATGGCCGGGCGCAATTCTGGATTCTTGACCAGATCACCCTGAACGCCCAGCGGCAGAAAGGCCACCTTCACGTTCATGGCGTTCATCGTATCGAAACAGTCCTGAACCATACGCAGGTACGTTGGTCGGGTAGCGAATGACTGGGCATAGAAACCGGTCATGGCCAGCGAGCAGATGGTAAGATTCAACTCCTTTGCCTTGTCCAGAAACTGCTGTCGGATGGCCGGATCGGCCAGTTGATTATCGAACGTCTCTCGCTGACCCAAACTGCCCATATCGACTTCCAGTCCGTCAGCCCCGATTTCTTTCGTCAGTTGAAACGCGCCCAGCTTTTGCCGCTTCAGGATCATCAGGTCTACCACGGCGATCTTGTACGATTGCTCGGCGCACGGGTTTACCAGCGATGTTGCTTCCGGCAGAATGAGCCCGGTGGTGAGCAACGTGCTGGCTTTAAGGAAGTGTCGGCGGGTATGGGGCATTGGGAAAACTTGATTGTGTACTTGTTTGTCATTTCTCACCGGTTGTCACATAGCGTGAAGCTTCATGCACTCACAACCCGTATCATTTTACCAGCTTCTCCAACTCCTCGAATCGATGGATGGCCGTGGCGGGGAGTTTCTCGCCTTTTTCACCGAAGACGTACATCGCGGGAAATTTCTCGATGGTGCAGGTCGACTCGTCGAACTTACCGGTCTTGTCCTGTACTTTTTTGATATCGAGCGCGAAGTGCCGGGCCAGACATTCGTAGAGTGCCTGCCGCTTACCGGGGCCGTAATCGTGGCCTTCCTGTGGCAGGTGCACATTATTGACCGCATCTGTTTTTCCGTAGAAACCGTAGATGCGTTGCAGGAACGGAAACTCGGCTTCAGGTACGTGCTGTGTCCAGTCTTTTCCGTCGGTGATGGCAAGCTGTGGGCGTGGGGCCGCCATGGCCGCAATCTCTACGTTGCTGGTGCCGTTTCCGCAGAGGTGCACACCCATGCCGCTTTCGCAGGGGCAACCACCGCTATGATACGAAGATAGCATCACCACCGGAACGCTCAGCGTAATGCGATCGTCGAGGGCCGTGAGCAGCATGGTCTGGCTTCCTCCACCCGATCCGCCACTGATAGCAACACGGTTAGGATCGGCATTTTTCAGGGTCAATAACCAGTCGAGGCTGCGCATGCCATTCATGATCTGGATCGTCTGGGCCAGGCTCCGCCGATGATCTTCGGGTTGCATTTGCAGCAGCGATTCACCCCAGGCAAATAGGTCATAACTGAACGCGATGGCCCCCATCCGGGCCTGCATGGCGCACCGAATCTGGCAGTCGGCCCGGTAACGGCCGTCGCTAAAGTGCCCGTCGGGATTCAGAATCACTGGCATTAACTCTTTCTGATTCAGCGGCTTATAAAGAGACCCCGTTACATACAGCCCCGGAAGGGTTTCTATGGCCACGTTTTCAACGGTGTAGCCATCGTAGGTACGTTTATTGGTGATGATTGGCGCGCTGTTCGGTTTGGCGGGGAGACTCGACAGCTTGAGCGCGTTCCACATACAGGTACGGAGTTCAGCTTTACGCTTTTCCCAGCTGGGTACGTCGTTGTAGAGCGAGGCGAGGTAGTCGAGTTGGGCTTTGCCTTCGGCGGGCGTTTTCAGGTGGTATTGAAACGCCTGAAGTTTGTATTTTCTATCTCCTTCTCTGGCAAACGTGATATCCTGCGAGGCCAGCACGTTGGTCATGGTCTGCTCCAGATCGGTTGGCCGAAACCGCCAGTCGGCATAGGTCACGTACTTGTCGCGGACCAGTTCATCCGGGTAGCGGATCTTGACCGAGAACCGCGTTTCAATGTTAGTAATGACGTCTTTGAGTGGCTTTTTAAACTTGTCGTCCGAGGTTTGCGCACTGGCCGACAGGCTACAACCCAGCAGCAACACAACCACGCCCAGCTTTCCCAGCGCATCCGCTCTCTGTGCATTACGTTTCTGTGAAGCCACTTCCGCCGAGGCCGCTTTGGAGGCCGTCCGCCAGCCACTGTACAGCAGGTTCTGATCCAACGCGGGTTTTGGAAAAAACAGACTGGCAACGTACCCCACCCCAACCACCACAAGGTGGCTATATACGCCCAGCATCAGTTTGTGGTGCGTGAAATTGTACGCGCCCAGATCGAGCAGCAGTTTTTTATCCGTACCGTAGCCAATCTGCGTCGACGTCAGAAAGGCATAGGCCGTGAAGACGATACAGACCAGAATGGCGATGTTGACGCCCTGTTTATTCGCCCGTGCGCTGAAAATACCCAGCAGGAAAATGCCGACGATACCGCCCGAGAAAATGGCGTACAGTGTAAAGACAATGCCCAGCACCCCTTCATTTCCAGCCCGCAGATAAATGGCCCCGATCAGAATGGCAATGACGCCCGACAGCACCACGATCGTTTTGCTGACGGTCAGATATTCCCTATCCGGGCGGGCGGGGCGGGCTTTTTTGTAGAAATCTTCGAGGCCAACGGCTGCCAGCGAGTTCAGGTCGGCGCTGAGGCTGCAAATGGCCGCCGAAATCATGGCCGCCAGCACAAAACCGACCACGCCGACCGGAAATTTAGTCATGATAAAATACGGGAAAACGGCGTCGGGCCGCATACCGACCGGCAGTGGTTGCTGTTTGTAGTAGACGAACAGGGCCGTACCGATAAACATGAACAAGGCCCAGACGGGTACCGTTAGCGAGATACCCAGAATCGACGCCTTGATGGCGGCCTTATCGGTTTTGGCGGTCAGATACCGTTGCACCACCGTTTGATCGGTGCCGTATTTCTGAATGGCGTAAAACATCCCATTGATGACCATGACCACAAACGTGAGCTTCGTAAAGTCCATGTCGTAAGGGCCGAATCCGGTCCGGTTGTTGGCCGAAGCCACGCTTATCACTTCTGCAAAGCCTCCATTCACCGAAAGCAGAATGACCACCACGCAAAGAATACCACTGGCGAACAGCATAAAGCCCTGAAACACATCGAGCCAGATCACAGCTTCGATCCCTCCCATCAGGTTGACCGCAATGATGATCAGGCCAACTACAACGATAATATAGAACGTGTCGAGGCCGGTCATGTTGGTGAGCGCCACCGCCAGCAGGAAAAAGACGGTACCCATCGACGAAAACTGCCGCAACACAAAGGCCGTAGAGCTGTAATACCGGGCGAATGAACCGAACCGTTTCTCGAAGTACTCATATGTGCTCAGGCCGATCACTTTTCGGTATAGGGGCACGATGAACCAGATCGTTCCAAGTAGTACAATGGGCACCATCAGGCCCTGCACCAGCAGAATCCAGTTCGACGAATAGCCTTCGCTGGGATAACCCAGAAACGTAACGCTGCTGATCAGCGTGGCCAGCAGCGACATGCCGATAGCCCAGGCTGGCACCCGGCCTTTCGCCGCGAAATAGGTTTCGGTCGTGCGTTGATTCCTGGCGTACCGCAACCCGAAATACAGGTTTATGAGCAATACGGCTGCAATAATCAGGTAGTCGACAACATTTAAGGTTGGGTTTGCCATTGGGTTTAGAAATTAATCATCATGTCCATAAATCAGGAGGCCAGCGGTAGCTACCCGGTTTGACGGTAATGTGCAGGGTATCGTTGTCGAGTGCCTTACTTCTGACCACCCCAGGTGCCAGTTCATGGGTAGGTGCCAGCCGCATGACGCCAATCTCCCGGAGCACCGCCGCCGCTGTGGAACCTCCTTCAATGATCAGTTCATCAATTGCCACGTTCGATAACGCCAATCGAATGGCTCTGGCCATCGTATTCCGCAGGTGAACCGCCACGCCCGTATCACGCGCTACAGTTGCCGGGTCAATTGCCACAATCACCTGCTGATGTGCCTGCCATTGCCGCCCGATTTCAGCCGCCCAGCCCGTCACGTCATTGCTCGCCAACGTACCTGAGCGTGTCAGTTCACCGGGCATGTAACAGACCGCTAAACCTGCCAGCGCCGCCCGTCTGACCAGTTCGACACTGGCGCCGAATGCACTTCCGCATACGTATAATCGACGGTTGCCCAGGCTTACCGGTGCTGTTTTTTTTGGTTTTGCGCCGGTATGCGCATCAAGAATCGCGGTAAAAAAACCAGAGCCGCCGCATGGCAATGTCTGTTCGTCTATTCGTTCGACCCAGGCAGGCAGGTCGGCCTCATCGCTTACCTCACCAATGATGATGTCAGCGGTTGAAAACGAACCGTAATGGGGTTGTATGGTTAGCCGGTTTACCCGCTCACTGAATCGCTTTTGTACATCACTTTCCGTAACAGGAAACTCCGGATCGGCCGAGAAATGAGTCTGGTGAATCAGTTCGCCCTGCACGTAGTAAAGCCCATTGACCAGCGTTCGGCCCAGCGCCGGATTGGCCGGAACGATCAGTGCCTTTGTCAGCCCCAACACCGTAAGCTGAGCCAGCGCTTCTGCCATAACATGTCCCCGAAGCACTGAATCGACTTTTTTATAAATCAGTTGCGGCTTCAGCGGCAGTAAGGCACGACTCACGGTAACCATTTCTTCCACCGCTTCCGACTCCGAACCTGAACGAACATCGGTCGAAATCAACAGCAGATCGGCCGTCGACGCCGGGTTGACTGACATGGCTATCTCGACTGTATACCCATACGCCAGACCAATCCCGCCTAATTCGGCGGCTCCTGTGAAATCATCTGCAATGACGGCAAGCATATGTAAAGAGTGAAAGGGCGACTACCAACGGGTGGAAGCTCTCCGTTGTCGCTTGCCTGTGGCGAGTGACAATGGAGAGGTAATAACGAGCGTTACGCCGGCTCATAGTCACTCTTTCGCTCTGTTGCCCTTTCGCTCGCTCTAAACTTCGCCAGCTGAACCGCCGATTCGATGGCCAGGATCATGGCATCGGGGCTGGCTACGCCTTTACCGGCAATGTCAAAGGCCGTTCCATGATCAACGGAGGTGCGGATGATAGGCAGCCCCATCGTAATATTCACGCCTTTCACGCTGTCCATCTGCTGCTTCCCGGCATTCCATTTGAACCCGGTGAGCTTGAACGGAATATGCCCCTGATCGTGGTACATGGCCACCACACCACCATAATAGCCGGTGGCCGCTTTAGAAAACAACGTATCGGCGGGAACGGGACCTTCCACGTCATAGCCACGGCGGCGGGCTTCTTCAACGGCTGGTAAAATTTCTAGCTCGTCTTCGGTACCAAACAGACCTGAATCACCGGCATGGGGGTTCAGGCCCGCGATGCCAATTTTCAGGTTAGTTTCGCCCAGCGAGATCAGGCCGTGGTAGAGCAGGTCGGTCACTTCCAGAATCCGGTCTTGTTTAACCAGATCACAGGCCTGACGAAGCGACACGTGCGTAGACACGTGAATGACTTTCAGGTTGTCTTCCACCAACAACATGCCGTATTTCTTCGTCTTCGTAAAGTGCGCGTAGATTTCGGTATGCCCCGCAAAATGATGCCCCGCTTCATTGATCGACTTTTTGTTGATCGGTCCCGTTACGGTGGCGTCCAGTTCATGGGCTAGGGCCAGATCGATCACCGTTTTCACCGACGCAAACGCTGCCTCGCCTGCCATGGCCGAAATCTCACCAAATTTCAGCGTTGTAAGATCCACGTTATCAAGGTCATACACATCGACGGTGCCAGGCTGGAATTTCGCTTCGTGAATGTGCTTGATCGAATGAATGTGTATGTTCAGGTTCAGCCGCGAGACGATGTCACGGAACACGCCCGCGTCACCAACCAGCACCGGGTTACAAATGGCGTAGATGGCGGGATTCAGCAGGGCTTTGATGGCTATCTCCGGGCCGATACTCGCCGGATCACCCATGGTAATACCCACGATTGGTTTATCTTCAGTAGTCATGTTGTGCGCATTTACAGTTGTATCGCTTCTTTTTCAACCAGTTCAGCCAGGGCCGTTCGCAGGGAGATGTCTTCGCTCATGGGTAGTGATTGCAGGGGGGGCATCATGGTTGTTCCGCAGAGGTCATATTCCTGCATCAGAACCTTCAGCGCTGCCAGTGAATCGCCCAGTGTTCGGCCCGCCTGATAGAGCTGTCCAAACACGTCCGACTGATGCTGATGGGCATAGGCTCGCTCTTCGTCGCCGTCCTGCACCGCTTTCAGCAGGTCGCGGTAAATACCGGGGCAAAGGTTACCGGTACTGGGCACCAGCCCATCGCTTCCACGCAGCAACGCATCGGCCGAGCGGGCAGCCCAACCCATGAAGTGGCTGAAATCAGGACGATCGGCCCATAGCGCCAGCGAATCATAGAGCCGGTCGGTGTTGCGTTCCGAGTCTTTGATGCCCACAACCCGGTGGTGGTAGCTAAGTTCTTCCACCACCGCCAGCGGAATAGACATTCGGGTGGTAGCCAGTATGTTATAGATAATCAGCGGCCCATTCAACTGATCGGCCAACTGCTCGAAATACTGCTTCATCTGGTCGTCTGACAGCGTGTAGTACGACGGCAGCGTGGCCGCCACGGCATCTACGCCGGCATCGAAACAGAAGTTGGCAAACTCGACCGACTCCTCCAGGCAGTTCGACGAGATACCCGCGTAGAGCACCGTATCAGCCGATTTCAGCCGGACAGCCTCGTTCACGTAGTCTTTTTTCACCGCCAACGAGAGCGACGTCGATTCACCCGTGGTACCCAGAATAAACGGCATTGCCTCATTCGCCTGAAGATTCACCATGATCTTCTCGACAGCCGCTTTATCCACCGCATATCGCTCGGTCAGGGGCGTAACCATCGGCACCACGACTCCCTTAAATCTCTTGTTCATACTCATTGTTAATAAGCGGCTGTATAGATGGCAATTGCGTCTTCGTGCGTAATCTCACGCGGGTTATTTTTCAGTAAGCGACTGATCTTCATGGCGTCGTCGGCCAGTTGAGGAATCACCGCTTCGGGTATATGCACATCGCGTAACCGGGCCGGAATGCCACAGTCACGGATCAACTCCTTGATTTTCCGAACACCATTGGCAGCCGTTCCGGCATCGTCCCGGGCCCGTTCGCAACCCAGCGCCAGGGCCACCTGCGCATAGCGACTAACCGCTGAGGGTATATTGAACTCCATGACATACGGCAACAACAGGGCGTTAGACAGGCCATGCGCCAGGTGGAATAAACTACCGAGCGGATACGAGAGCGCATGCACACCCGCCGTATTGACCGGCCCAAGGCAGAAACCACCCAGCAAGCTGCCCATTGTCACCTGAGTACGGGCCTCCTCATCGTCGCCATGCTGAACAGCCTGAACAATATTCGCGGCAATCAGGCGCATGCCTTCGTACGCATACATGTCGATGAAAGGCTGGGCGAATTTGTTCGTAAACGCTTCCAGACAGTGCGTCAGGGCGTCGAGTCCGGTAGCGGCGGTGATGGCGGCGGGCACGCTGATCGTCAGTAGTGGGTCAACGTACACGACATCGGGTACCAGAAAAGGACTAATGATCCCTTTCTTCTGATTATCAGTATCATCCACCAGAATTGCGTTGGGCGACACCTCACTGCCCGTACCAGACGTGGCCGGTACGCAAATCAGTTTTTTCTTCCGTCCGGTCAGCCGACCAATACCGACCATATCGGCAAGCGTCTGCTCGTTTTCCAGTTGAGCGGCGACCAGTTTAGCTATATCCAGTACACTCCCACCGCCAATGCCGACCACCACATCCGGGTTGAACGGCAGAACGGTCTGCATCAGCGCATCGAAATGGGCAAATGACGGCTCCTGCACGATGCTGGTATCCAGTTGAACCGCCATTTGCCGGGCTTCCAGCGCCTCGACCAGCCCCTGCAACGTACCCAGCAGCGGGGCAATGGTAATCACCAACACCTTTTCAGGGAATAGCTGTCCGATTTCGTCGGCCAGGTTTGCCAGCGAGCCTGCGCCAAAGACCAGTTTTCCGGGAAAGTGTATGGTTAATGGGTGTGTCATAGCTCAATCCTTCGTCATCTCCGTGGCCACCGGTGCGGTATAGCCCGCTAAAGCTGGCCATACGCTACCGCTAATGGGTATCAGTTTTAACTTTTTCGGGTCAATAACCGCGTGTTTAATCTTTTGCCGGCGCCAGGTGTAGACCACATGGATCAGGCCGTCTTTCGTTTGGATGATCGACGGATACGAGTACTGGCTGATGGGCGAGTCTTCGATGATCATCGCCGCCGACCAGGTTTTACCATCGCTTGACATCGCCAGATTCAATGGCGTTCGCGGTCCTTTTACCAACGTACCCGGCGGCAAGACATGGTTGTAGACCAGTACCTGCCGACCATCTCTGAGCGTCACGGCATCGGTGCCCGAATTGTTGTTCGGCAACGTCGTTTTCGCCAGGGGCGACCAGGTTTCCCCGTTATCGGTCGACCAGGCTTCTTCAACGGCCCGATCCCGGCTGCGGGCCAGAATCTGCAGGGTGCCGTTGCCGTACGTCAGCACGCTGGGCTGAATGGCGTTCAGCGTTTTACCATCGTTGATCGGTCCTACTTTCCGCCACGTTTTTCCGAAGTCGGGGGTTAGTTCGAAATGAATTTTCCAGCCATCCCCTTCCGTACTCGTGGGACAGATCAGGTTGCCATTTACCAGGAGAACCGGCTTGTTTTTTACAGGTCCGATATAGCCTTCGGGCAGCGCTTTCGCCGCCGACCAGGTACGTCCCCCATCGGCCGATGTTTTCAGCCAGCCTTTCCACTTCGAAGGACTAGGACCAATCTTGTAGAACAGCATCAGGTCGCCCGTCGGAATCTGGTACAGCACCGGATTCCAGCAGGCGTAACGAACCGAGTCGCTCAGAATACCATTCGCAATATTCTGCGGTGCCGTCCACCGACCGTTTTCCTGCCGACTCACCCAGATACACACATCCGGATTACGCTCTTTCGTACCGCCAAACCAGGCCGATACCAGCCCTGTCGGCGTTTCGGCGATCGTGGCCGCGTGACTCTCCGGGTAGGGCGGCTGATCCACCACAAACTCGTCGACGAGTAGCCCGGTTTGCCATTTGGCTAACTGCGCCGACGCCCTGCCGCACAGGGCAAAGCTGATTAACAGGATGATTATGAGTGTATGTTTGACCATTAGTACTAGTTGCTTTTGTTCTCGGCTTTATCCAATCCCGAAAAACATCAATTTGTTGCCTGCTTCTTTTCAGCTGCTTTTTTCGCTTTCACAGCGGCGGTATACGCGCTGTACATCTCGCGCCAGTTGCGGCCGTTGGCGTTCAGATATTGCTCTGATTTCGTTTTGTAGATCTCGAAAATGACCGAAATCTCTTTCATGTTTTTGTAATCGACCGCCTGCTCGCGGGCCTGTTCCAGATAGCCGAGAATCGTTGCTTCTTCCTGCGCAGTCAGGTTGGGTACGATAGATTTGTAGCCCGCCATCGTGAACGCCACCTTACCAATCGTGTAGTTATCGAGTACGGCGTCGACCTGCTTTTTGTCGAGGTCTTTCCCTAAACCCGTCATCAGATCCTGGTGTACGCTTTTCGGAATGGCCGAATCAGCAATAACCTGCCGGTCAAGGTCAGACAACAGCTTACCCGTCAGCAGATTGATGCCTGCCGGTACGGTGCTGGCCGGATGCTCATTATGCCAGTCTCGAATGGCTTTTAAATGGGTGGCAACCACCTCGGCCAGGCGTTTTTCTTTGTCGGCGTCGTTCAGATTCAGCGAGCTGATCCATTCAGCGGCTTTTTTGCCCAGTTCGTCATCAGCCTTCGCTTTGGGGTCAACGTTAGCAGTAGGTTGTGCCGGTTGTTGCTGACAAAAGACAGGTGATGTTGCGAGCAGAGCGGTGATGAACAGGAAATTTTTGACGATGTTTTTCATGACTATGAGGATCAGAGCTTACAGGTGAATTGATACGTACCTGAACCGATGTCAAAAACGGCTTTTCCGTGCTCCATTCGGAGGAACGATACGCCTTCGGCTTGCGCCACCGGTTTACCGCTTTCGCTGACCAGATCGGCCGAGGTGGCGGGCAGGTACACCAGCGCTTTGGTGTTGGCGGGAATGTGTATTGTCCAGGTAAACTGACCGGCTTTCTTCGCCCAGTCTGACCTGATTCGTCCATACGATGACTGATAGGATGCCGTTACGAAATCGAGGCCGTCGACCAGATCCGGTTTCATCACCACTTTTTTGAACGCAGGCGCGTCGGGGGCCGATTTGATACCGGCCAGGTTTTCGTAATACCAGATCAGCAGATCGCCGAGCAGCATCACGTGATTACCCGAATTCATTTCCGGATTGGCGGTGTTGCCATTCCACAGTTCCCAGATCGTGGTTGCCCCGTTTTCGGCCATGTAGCCCCAACTTGGGTAATCGCGGTTGGACGCAATCCGGTAGGCCAGATCAGGACGACCATTGGCCGACAGCCCCCGCATGAGCCACTGCGTTCCGATTACACCCGTACTGATATGCCCCTGATGCTCGTTCACGATCTTATCGACAATACCCCCAAAAACGGTGGACCTCGCGGCTTCGGGCACGATGTCGTAGGCTAGTGGCAGCAGGTTGGCCGTTACGGTATTGTTGCCATAGTGGGCCGTTTCGCCGTTCAGGAATTTGGTATTGAAAGCCGTTTTCATCTCCGCCGCCATCGCGCCAAATGCCTTCGCATCGTCGGGTTTGTTCAGCAGCTGCGCAAACTGCTGCATCACCGCCAGCAGCCGGATATACGTGGCCGATGCCAGCAATTCACCCGCCGTTTGCCGGGCCGGGTCTTTGGCGTGAATCAGCTCTTTCGATTCGGGCGGCACACACCAGTCGCCGTATTTGTCTTTCGTTACCAGTCCATCCGTTGTGTAGCGATCGGCCATGTAGTCTATCCACTTTTTCATGGACGGATAATGTTTCCGAATCGATTCCAGATCGCCGAATTGACGGTACAGCATGTCGGCAACAGTCAGGTACGTTCCCGGCCAGGTCACGTTATCACCATAGTACCGCCAGAATGCCGGGGCCACGTCGGGAATACTGCCATCGGCTTTTTGCGACTGCTCAATATCCGTTAACCACTTGGCATACAGGCGACTATTATCGAACAGAAAGCTTTCGCCGTAGGCCCCCGTGCTGCGATCACCCAGCCAGGGCTGCCGTTCGTTGCGCTGCGGACAATCAACGGGCATGCCTTTGTAATTACTCAGAATACCCCAGTACGCGTTTTTATGAATCTGGTTCAATGTGCTGTTCGATGAGCCGAACGTACCCACAGTTGGCATAGCGTCGTAGACCACCCGCCCGTCGAAATCATTGATGGTCGGCACGCTGGGGAAGCCCGTGATTTCGACGTACCTGAACCCGTGGTACACAAACGTTGGCTCCCAGGTTTCCAGCCCACCGCCTTTCAGCGTATAGACGTCCGTAACTTTGGCATCGCGCAGATTCCGGGTGAAGGGTTCGCCGTTGGCTTGCAGCGATTCGGCAAAACGGAGCGTAACGGTGGTTGCTCGGGGTCCTTTCACCCGCATACGTACCCAACCCGCCATGTTCTGCCCCAGATCGAGCAGGTACGTTCCCGTTGGCAGGCGTTTGATCGAGACCGGCCTGATGGTTTCCATCACCTTCATGTTCTCGTTCATCTGCGCTTCATAGGCCCCGCCGGGCTCCTGCACAAACTCTGCTTTGAGCCAGTTTTTATCGTTGAAACCCACGCGGCTCCAGTTCGTCAGCTCCTTCGTGGCGTCGTATTCTTCTCCGTCATATTCGTTGTTGGTGCGAATCGGCCCGTCGGCGGTTGCTTTCCACGAATCATCGGTGGTGATCACGTCTTTCGTGCCGTCGGCGTAGGTGATGATCAGGTTCAGCAGCAGTTTCGGGTAGCCAAATGTCTTGATTTTGTATGGCTTGTAGGCCTGCCGCATGGCGAAATAGCGTCCGTTACCGAGCACCGTACCGATGGCGTTCTGGCCGGTCTTGAGCAGGCTCGTCACGTCGAAGGTATTGTATTTCACCCCCTGCGTATAGTCGGTTGGGCACGGGGCCAGCACTTGATCGCCCACCTTCTGCCCGTTGAGATAGAGTTCATAGAGGCCCAGGCCAATGATGTAGGCGGCAGCGTGCTGAATTGTCTTCGTAGCCACAAACTCCTTGCGGAAATAACGCGCCGACAGCCGGGAAAAGGTCGTTTCGGTATCCCAGGCAAAGGCACGGTCGAGGCCGATCCAGCGGCCTTTCCAATCGAGGTAATTCAGCAGACCCATGCTCCAGTGGGCCGGTTTGCTCCAGCCCGTTTCGCCCTGATTCGTCCAGACGTTGACTTTCCAGAAGCAGCGCATGCCGCTTTTCAGCAACTTGCCCCCATAGGCTACCTGAATACTCTGAGCAGACGTCACCTTGCCCGAATCCCACAGATCGCCGGTATCGGCGGCCAGCTTTTCTTCGCTCGATGCCACCAGAATCTGATACCCCGTTTGTTCGATGGCTCGTTTCGTGCTGGAGATCTCCCAACTCAACCGGGGGCGGGTCGCGTCGATACCTTCGGGATTCGTGAGGGTTTCGCAACGTACCTGTTGCACGGTCACGCCTGCTCCGCGCATTCCGAGAACGGGGAACGTGCAGATAAGCAGCAGGGCGAATATGACATGGATTACTTTCATAGTTTCGCCGCTTTCGCCGTGTTTGAGCCGGTCGGATTTACGCTTGTCAATTGGCCAGTGAGCGGGTTATCCGTTCGGAACGGGCGGGCGGGCAAGCCTGCCCTGTTGTACAGATTGGGTTGCGCGGCCTCGTCCCAGCCGAAGCGCACTGCTACCGGCGCAGGTACGTTTGCCGCCGACACAACCACGCCCTTCCGGTCAATACGGGCCATTGCCGGCACGAAAACCCCGTCCGTTCCGGCAATGGTGAAGCCCGTGAGGGGCAACCCGTCTTTACTGATCAGCCCGCCGCCTGTGTGCGTGAATTGCAGGAGAGCGGTCTGACCTTTTACGCTCATTTTCTCGAATACAGGCCCTTCGGCCACCAGTTTCCGAAAGCCATAACCATTTGCCAGCGCCAGCAACGCCAGCCGTCGACCGATCTCCCATTTGAACGGTGGATGAATATCAGACAGACTATCGGCCAGGTCGGTGGTAGTGATCATGCCGGTGTTGGGTAGGGTCAGCACCAGTTCCTGGGCCTCCCGGAATTCGGGTAAAGTCTCTTTCGTTAACACCCGTTTTCCTTTCGATTCCGAGTAACGGAAGGGCGCGAGTTGCGTGTAGACGAACGGCATCGTTGGGTCGTTCCACGCGCTGCGCCAGCTTGTTACAAGCGTCTGCATCTTGTGGGCATACGTAATGGTCTCGTTGAGGAAGCAGTTTGTTTCGCCCTGATACCAGAGAAACCCTTTCAGCGCAAACGGCACCAGCGGACGAATCATGGGCTCGTAGAATTTTCCCGGTTCGCCCTCTACGTTGTTGCCGCCATAGTAGACATCGGCCTGAAAGGCCGCCTCTGAAATCCACGGTTCGATGCGGCTACCTGGAATGGCCGACGAAATAACGCCGACAGGTACGTTCAGTTTTTGCTGTAACTCTCTGGCAAAAAAATAGGCCGGTGCCGAAAACGACCGCAAGGCCGAATCGGCGGCGATGTTCCAGCCGCGATGCCCCGGATCGGGTTTGGTCAGTTCTTTCCGGTTGACCAGAAAAATACGGATCTGCGGGTTTTTCGCATAGTCCAGTTCATCAACCGGGTCGTGGCCATCCATGAGTTGCGTGGCTGTACCGTGTTTCACTTTGCTGTTCTTCCGCATGGTATATTCCATGTTCGACTGGCCAGCGCACAGCCACACTTCGCCCACCAGAATGTTCTGTAGCCGGATGGTGTTTGTACCCGAAATGACCAGTTCGGCCGGTACGTTCGAGGCTTTCAACGGCTTCAGTTGGATGCTCCAGTGGCCCGCCGCATCGGTCGTTGCGGTGCCGGTTTGGCCGGCAAACTGAACGGTCACGGCCTCCCCGGCAGATGCCTTCCCCCAGATAATCAATGGCTTATCGCGTTGCAACACCATGTTATGCCCCAAAATACGGGGTAACACAATCTCGGCTTTCAGTTGTGCAGACAGGCAGAGCGTGAACAGCAGTATGGCCAATCGGTTGGTCATGGGCGCGAATTGTCTTCCGACGTTATTCGGGTTGTTTGGTTGAGGCACTGGTCTTGAACGACTTGATCGCGAACACGGATTCGGTATCCTGTTCGCCGGCATTAGGCAGATCGTAGGTCTGGTCAGTCGGCGTATCGGCGTCGGGGAAGCGGCGGATGCTACCCGTTCTGAACACCACCCGGCGAAACGACGCCACCGGGGCAAAGAATAATTTGGTGCCCTTTGGTTGCCCATTTACGAAGGTGGTGAACATGCGTTTGTCGCGGTCTAATTCGATGCGTACGTCGTACTGTTTACCCGCCTCGTATTTCTGAATGCCCGAATCGCGGTAGCCGACTTTGGCTTTGAACAGGCTGTCGGCGTCGAACATCAGGCGCACGGCGGCGTTGCCTTTGGCATCCTGAAACTCGATCTGCAGCGTACCTGCGTTGGCCTGTTGCGGCACGATCGAAAACTCGACCGTCAGCCGCTTCGAATCAGGAATAACGCGTTCGGCTTTGGCGTAATCGAACCGGTCTTTATCGCGCAAAACGAGGGCTTTCGAGCCGGCAATGGTTTCAATTTTTGCCGTTGCCTGGAGCGGGCTGTACGTGTTCCACATGGCCAGTTCCTCACCGGCAGGCAGTTGGGCGAACACCTCGTTGGCGTGTGTTTTCACCTCGTCGGTAACCGGCACGGGAATGCTCGACACCCAGATGTCTTCCTTGTTCATGCTGTAGGTCACCCACAGCTTACCATCGGGCGGCGTGCCGTTCCCTTCTTCAATGCCGCGGACATATTGCGGGCCGTAGGATTTGTAGGCCCCACCGTAGCGCATCGACGTGATCTCGCCATTGACCAGCAGCAGGTTCGTATAGTTCAGCCCGTCTTTACTGGTCGAAATGGCCAGGGGCCAGCGAAATTCCGACGGGTTATATACCGTTGCGTATTGCCCGTCCGAAGTTTTCTGCCCCCAGATTTTAGCGTTGCTGTTTACGAAACCGGGTGCCCTCAGCGGATTGTATAACCACGACCTCCCTCCGTCCGGACTAATGCTCGTTAAGGCGTGTTTCCACAGACCCACTACCCGGTTATCGGGCAGATGATAGTAGCTGAAGGCTTTTACCTCCCGCTTCAGCGAAATCAGGGGGTCGTTGCGGTCGGCTTCTTCTACCCATTGCTGCATCATCAGCGGATTGGCCAGCAACTCATTGCAGGCCGCAACAAACCCTTTGTCTTTCGAGGTCGTGTAAAATGGGTACGCCGATTTCTTACTGTCCCACGAGGCGTTGTGCCGAATGAAGTAGATCGGGCCGTATTTGCCGTCAGTATATACTTCGCGAACAACCCGGCCGATGCCGTTACCATCATTCGGATCGTCTTTCGGCCCCATCACGATGCCGTAGAAACCGAGCGTCAGTAGTCGTTTGTTTTTCGCGACAAAGAAACCCATTCGCTGGTGCATCACTGCGTGCAGGCCTTTCGCCACTTCCGGGCGACCTTCTTTTTTCCAGCCATCCGGTACGTTGTAGGGCGGGAAGATGACCGTCGGCGGCGTCCAGCCATAGCCGTCTTTCGACGTCAACAGCAGCGTTTGGCCGGGCGGTACGTGTTCGCCCACCGGGTTGCTGAGGTATTGCAGGTAAAAGGTATTGTTCCAGTGCGCCAGCATCGGCGCGTGGTTGTACGTCCAGTTGGTGCCCCCCGCCCGTTCTGGATGCTCGCGATTGGCCCGAAACGCCTGCACATTATGCACCCCCACCGCCAGACTTAACTGCCCGTGGTGGTAATCAATATTCGATAACGTAGTACCGACGTAGCGTACGGTATCCTGGGCCTGAGCGTGAGTGAGTCCGAGGAAAACTACGAGAACACAGACCGGTCTGGCGGCTCGGCACAGAGAACACAGCGTTCTTTTTTTGAACAAACCCATTTTTCCCGACAGCCTAAACCGCTGGGCTTTCTGTACCGAGCCGCCAGACCGGTCTGTGGCATATTCCTTTCTCATAATCCGTTGCTTTTTTTGACCCAGATCACCTCGGCACCGGTCGACTGATTTTTCAGACTCACAACGCTACCGCCTTTCACAATATCGTTCGATTTGGTCACCTGGCCCGTTTTCGGATTCACGTAGCTAACCTGAAACGTACCTGCGGCCTTCGACAAGTCGAGCTGAACGGGTGTCGTTACTTCGGTGTAAATGACGTAGCCCGTTTTGTCATTACCCAGCGCCCACTGATTCGCTGGTTTCTGCGGCAGTTCCATCGGTTGCATCTGGCCTGCATCGACCATAAACTGAGCGTCTGCCACGGTGGGTACGTTCGGCATGGAACCGCCCGCCATCAGAATGGCCCAGCCCATCGCATCGAAACTATCGGCGGCGTAGGTAACCGCTTTGTCGGAGAATTTCTGACGGTACTCGCGGACGGCCCTGTACACCTGTTCAAACGACGTTTTCTTGGGGTTCAGCAACCGGGCGTGCTGACGCGGTGCCAGATTTTGGCCACCGGCAGGCGCATAGACCGTTCCGTTGGCCTGGTAGTGCCAGAACCGAATATCGATCAGGTTGATGACAGATGCGCGTTTGGGATCCGCCAGAATGGCATCCTGCACGTCTTTGGTCGCACTGAGGCCGACCAGCGCTTTCTTACCAGTTTCCTTTTCCCATTCAGCAATGGTATCTATCCAGAACTGCACGAACTGCAGGGGGCCGGTAAACTCAGCCCCGATCAGTTGAATGACGCCCGAATTGGCCGCGAAATTATCGAGGCATTTGCGGATGTATGCCCGGTGTAAGGCCCGCCGAACCGGATGCGAGACGTCGTAAAACTGCTCGGCCATAAACACCCGTTTGTCGCCCGCATACGGCACCGGCTCGGGGAAACCCGTCTTGTTGATGTTGTTGACGGGCCGCCAGGGGAAATCGGCATAGTGGGCTCCCGCTTCAATGATATTATGCTGGAAATAATTCTCATGAATCAGGGCCAGCCCTTTCTGGTCGGCCAGATCGGCAAACTGCTTCAGGCGACTCCAATACCATTTGTTGTACGTTGTCAAGTCGTATTTGCTCAGTCCATCCCAGGCGATTTCTTTGCCACTGCGAGCGAACGGCAACTCATAGAACGGGGCCCAGACTTCACCATCCATCCGGCGAATACGCTCATGATCATCGCGGCGACGTTCGTACCAGAGGCCATAGTTGTGGTCAATGGCCGCCACGTGATCCACTTTCATCGAATCAGTCAGTTCGCCTAAATCGTCTGTCAGGCCACGCCCGGTTTGGCCGGGCACAAAGCGGGTAATGTGTGGTTTTGCAGTAGCCAGACCGTAGGGCCGTGCGCTGCCGTTCCACCAGGGCACTTCCTGCCGCCGACCAGCAACGAGGGCACGGCCACGAAACAGCTTCCCCTGTACCACCCGCATAGGTTCGGCTTTGGGGTACGTTGCCTCTTTCGGTAACCCAATCGCATCGATCGAGCGGGCCGACGACGTACCTGCCGGAATGGGTTGCCGCGTCGAAGAAGCCGTAATGAAATCGACTAACGCTGGTGCCGGCTCAACGGCCAGTTTCGTCAGCGCCATTGCCACTTCCACTTTCGGACTGCTCGACGCTTCGGTACCGACCGGCAACAGAATAGCCCGATCGGCAACGGCCTCGCCCAGGCGTTCTTTCAGTTGGGCGTAATACAGACTGCGGGGCTGAATCTGTTCGTTCGACATGTCCCAGTAGCCATCACCGGCAAACTGCGCCCAGGTTCCGAACGCCCAGTTTTGTGCCGTTGGCGGCTGGAAGTTCTCAACCCGGGCGGCGGTACACTGCCAGAACACACTGTTCGCAGCGTTCCAGCCCGCGCCCTGCCCATCCTGACCCAGGTTGGCAAAACGCAGGGCATGACCATCTACGTAAACGATATCGAACAGCACGCCCGATGCCCAGCTATCAACCCCACCGCTGAAGCTGAACGGCAAATGCGACTCACACTGCACAAATGCATTGGGGCCGGGGCTGCAATAACCAACGGCAAAATCATGGTAACCCAATTCGGCATACAGCCGCTGACAGAGCACCTGCTGGCCCCGTACAAAAAACGTATTCCGGCGTTCGCCGCCCATCTCCGAAACGGGAGCCAGCGACTGACAATCTTCTAGTGTTACCCGCCTGGCCGTTTCCTGCACCAACACGGCCGAACCCGCAAAATGGCTGAATACGACCTGACGTACCCAGGCATCCTGTACGTTGCTGAACACAACGGCCATCCAGCGATGGTCTTCATCTTTCGGGTTGGCCCTGTCGTAAGTCGATTCAAGACGAAGGTTCTCCACGCCTGACTGGGCAATTCGTCCCGGCCAGGTGTAGCGGGCGACGGTGCCGCCACCGTAGGCTGAATCCAGCGCGGTTGTCAGCGGCGCGTCGAGGGTTATCTCGGCACCGTTCACGGCTACGATCTGCCGGTCCCAGAACAGGTCGCGCTGACCCGGTTTCCAGCCCAGCGACGAAAGACCGCCGCCAAACTGATCGGTACGTAAGGCCTGAATCCATTCTTTCGTTGACGGGCGACGTACCTGAACATTATCACCAACTTTCAGCGCACCAGCGTTCGCCACCCGAATTTTCCGGGCGTTGACAGGTACATAGCTATCGGTGATGAGGAGGGGCAACGCCAGCTTTCGATCACTTTTCCCCGCCAGTGTGATCAGGTTGTCGCGGTTGGTTCCCGTTCCCAGAATCGTGGTCCCTCCGGCGCCCATTCCGCTGCCACGAAGCACCACGCCCGACGCTGAAATAACCAGACTACCAGCCACTTCATGAACACCTTTTTCGAGCAGCACCGCTCCCCGCAAGCCATCGGCGTTGACAGGCAGCGATGCTACGTAATCGAGCGCGGCCTGAATCCGGCGGGTAGCATCGCCTTTTCTGGAGGGAACAGTCACGCTTATACCGGCCGTTGGAATTGCCTGGTCACCTGCTTTGTAGCCGCAGTACGAAAAGTCAGGAATACGGTTGCCCTGCTCGTCGGATGTGTACGTAATACGACCCTGCGAAACGGTAAGTGGCTGTTTCTTAACCGGCTTAGTACCCTGCGCAAGAACCACTCCCTCGCGATCGAGGGCGCTCAGGAGCGTGCAAAAGGCAATAAGTACGGTTAGCTTAAACACGGTTTTTTTAGTTGGGGTGGTGGGTAGGCTGTCTTCGCGTTGTATGTTTCTTTCGCTAGATGCTTCGCGCGAAGCATCTAGCGAAAGTGACTCCTTGACGAACGAACCTACGTGCGCGGCTTCACTTGCTGAATGGGCACTACGCTGTTCAGGTACTCTTCAATATTCGTGTATCCGTCTCTATTCTTATCCTGGCTGGCATCTGCGGCGTCTTTCGGGTTCAGCCCATTTTTTGTTTCCCAGGCATCGGGCATACCGTCTTTATCGGTATCAACGTAGGGCGTGCCTTTGTACTCGGGGTAACCACCCACCTGACTGATGTCTGTGATGATACCGTTCTTGTACGAATCGAGGGGTAAGCGGCGATGTTTGAACTGCGTATCGGGTGCTTTCACGGATGGATCATACGTAATCTTTCCGGTTTTCACCTGCGTCAGAATGCGCACGTCGACGGGGTCGCGTTTGGGCAGGGCGGCTCCGGCGTTTTCCAACACGTAGCCATAGGCCTGCTGCGCGGGCAAGATTGTGATCTTGGGCATTGGCAGCGGCTCTTTCCATTTAATGTTGGCGGTGTATTCACCCGCGTCGGCCCGGTCTTCAACCTGGACGCCACCATCCCAGTTGTTTTTTGTAACCCGGTCATGACCTTCCACAATGTTGCCATCTACGTAAGCACGGCCAAACTCCAGATGACCCAGCTTGCTCCGTCCAGATTCAGGCTTCAGAATCCGGTAACCTATGGGCGAATCTCTGGGGGTTTGCGGACCCGGCTTGTAGTAGTTGTTGATAATATTGTACATCGCCGTATAGTCGCCGCCATCCGTTGACCGGTGCACCCAGTTGAAAATGACGTTGTTGGCAAAATTGAAGACCCCGTTCCAGCCAATCGACGGATTCCGGCCCGCATTATCGGCCCAGAGGTTGCGCATGAACGTACAGTTTTCGCCACCCAGCGTACTACCGAACGCGTGGTTCCAGGTATCGAGTGCCTCCGAGAAGATTGAATTTTGAATGGTGATGTTCACCGTCGGCAACTTCGACTCCACTGTCTTGCCGGTGCTGTCGTTATACATATGCCGGTACATCGACATGTTTTCATCCAGCCCCCAGCTTGCCGACACGTGGTCGATCATAATGTTGCCGATCGGGTTACCACCAATCGAGTCATCGCGCCGCCCCACGCCCGTTTCGCCCCGGCGGAAACGCATGTAGCGAATGACAACATCATGCGTGTTGATCCAAACCGATTCTCCCGCCACGCAAACGCCATCTCCCGGTGCTGTCTGACCAGCTATTGTTATATATGGTGCCCGAATGATGATGGGTGTTTTTATGCGAATGATGCCCGCCACGTTGAAAACGATAGTCCGCGCCCCGCCCTGTTCACAGGCCTCCCGCAACGTACCTGGCCCACGGTCTTCCAGGCTGGTTACCACATATACCTTACCGCCCCGACCACCGAATGTATAGGCACCACCGCCCTCAGCGCCGGGAAAAGCAAGAATGGAAGCTTGCGGCAAATCAACCGGCCGGGCAGCCCAGGGTACATATGGCTTGCCTTCTTTGGCTTCTTTCCTGATAATCGGCAGCGCTTTGCCCCAGGCAATATCCGACTGTCGGCGCGACTCGGCAAGTAACTCATCACTCGCTTTCTGCACGTCGGCAGGAATAGTCGGGTACTGTGCTGACACAGTATGCTGAACGAGCAGGAGTCCAGCGGCGAGAAGTATCGGGGTCAGTTGTTTTTTCATTGGACGAGAGCCTGGCACGCCGGTGCTTCTGTATGTTGGGCTAGCCGTAACAGCGTTGCCTCAACGAGCAGTCAGAAGATCGGGCAGTGGTTCAGGAACAGATTGTATACTAACCTCAAAATAAGACTAAAAAAAAGGGCAATGTCTATATCATTTTTTCGGCAATGTATAGGATATTAGCATTTACCCCCGGGCGGCGCTTCCGATGGCAATTTGAACACAAAAAAGGCCCTCCAGTTGCTTTTAATGGCATTTTCATGCACTCCCTACACGGGTCATTCCCGCGCATCGACGTTACCGAAACACGCTAAAAAGCGGTAATTTCGCATCATGACTTCCGATGCACTAGCTCACCTGCAAACAGACCCGGTTCTGGCCCAAATTATTGCTGAAACACCCCTCATCAAACCCGCTGCCAGCTTTATCGACGTACCCGAGGCTGATCGGCTTTATCTGGCACTTTTAGAAAGTATCGTCTCTCAGCAGATATCGGTGAAAGCCGCCGACGCCATATTCCGGCGCTTCCGAATGCTCTTCAGTGAAACGGCCGAGGCCGAAGGTTACCCCTCGCCCGCCCAGCTTCTGCTGAAAACGACCGACGAGCTACGGTCGGCCGGCTTATCTTTCCAGAAAATAAAGTATTTGCAGAGCGTTGCCGAATTCGCGCTGGCCAATCCGCTCACGATTGCGCACGTTTCGGAAATGACCGACGAAGAGGTAGTGCAATACCTTTTGCCCATCAAAGGCGTTGGCCGCTGGACGGTGGAAATGCTGTTGATGTTTGTCCTCGACCGGCCCGACGTGTTTCCCGTCGACGATCTGGTGGTTCGCCAGAAAATAGTCAGAGCGTATGATCTTACCGAAACAGGTCGTCCGCTCTATAAACGGTTACAGGAAATAGCCGCCCCCTGGCGACCCTACCGTACCCTGGCCTGCCGGTATTTCTGGCGGTGGAAACCGTTGGCTAGTTGATTGGTTGATTGGTTAATTAGTTGATTGGTTGGCTAGTCAACCAGCCAACCAATCAACTAATTAACCAATCAACTAACTAACCAACCAGCCAACCTACAACTTCTTCACTTTGAAGGCGACCGTCGACTGGACTTTCAGGAGAGCTTGTATCCCATCGGGACGAATGGCAATGCGCTGGGGGACAAATTTGAACGTGAGAATATTCAGGTCATTCTTCTTGCCCGCTTTTGCCTTTTCAAAGGCAGTATCAATAAGTGACGGTAGTTTTTCTATCTGTTCACGAATCGGAAATTTCAGCGCTTTGGAGATGGTATCGTTCAGCCGGTCGTGCAGTAGCCAGTCGGCAGAAGCGAGCAGGCGTTCTTCTGTTTCTACGTCGAAATCGATGTTTTTAACCTGTAGCGTGTGGGTGAGTGTATCGTAGGCCGGCTGCCCGCGGAAGTAAAGCGTTCCTTTCACCGCGCCCCCCACATCGGCCTTAATAATAACGGCGCGCTGCCCCCCATACACTTCTGTCTTCTTGATCGTCAGCAGGCCACCCGCCAGTTCCAGTTTATGGCCCTTCAATTGCTTGGCCAGTATCCGGTTTATATCGGCATACGAGATGAAGCTCATCACCTGAATATCAGACACTTGCTTTACATGCTTATCCCGCCTGATTCGGGGGAGTTTTCGGTTCAGTTCGATAACCGGGCGCGGGCCAATCATAGTTTTCGTGTAAAACGCCACCCGAATGGGCACAGTTAAGGTGGTGGCATTCCCCTGCACGTCACCCACGGCTACGCTAAAGGGAGTTGGCACCAGCCAGAGCGAATCGGGCTGTTTAGCCAGAATCAACGGCTTCTGGAGGTCCATCCAGACGGGACGTACCTGCTTATCGAGGCGTAATCCGTCATAAACGGCCTTATCGATGGCTGCTTCAATTTCGGGCCGGCGTTTCTGAATGACGTTTTCGGCCAGTTTCGTAAAGGGAATAGTGATGCCAAGCACTCGAATTTTCGGCTGCTTGATCCAGGTGTGTTTGATCAGGCTGACGTGTGTTGTCAATCGCCAGTCGCTGGCTACTTGCAGCGGGCTTTGAAAATCAACCGATAATGCGCAAACAGCGTGCTTAGCGTGGTTCTTCTTCTTCAGCCGAATGGGATTATCAAGCCAGATTTCCAGCGGAGCCGAGAAGTTGACCTTATGATTGGCATACTTGATCTTGATCCGTCCGGTGCGGATCACCCGCATATTAAAACTCGCCCCTTTCTGGCCTTCCATCATCTCGGGGTTCACAATTTCGGTCTTTATCGATGCATTAATCTTGTCTTCCAGGCTTTTGATCTGGAACGTGATCGGCCCAGCCAGAAATGATCGAGCGGGCGGAATGGGGTCATCGAACCCTTCGGCCGTAGGGGCTTTGGGCTTTACTTTCTGGCAGGCGGTGGCCCACCCCAGCCCAATCAGCAGGAAGAAAAGATAGGTAGAGCGTCGTGGAATCATATGGGCACCCAACGCCAACTGCCCCATGAAGGTTTGTTTATCTTAGTGTAGGCCTGGCCCTAAGAGGCCCGACGTACCGACGAACGGCTGTCAGCCGCGCAACCGCACCCTTTTCTACAGCCAGTATCTGTCACGACAAATCGCTTGTACGCCCGCCAGCCCAAATAGACCAGCGCCGCCGCAAACAACACAAAAATCAGGATAGTCTGCATAAACAACGAAGTTTACTGTTTACTGTCTTCTGTTGCTCCGCTACCAAGCAGAACGTGCCTAAGCAGAGCAACAGAAGACAGTAAACAGTAAACAGGATTACCCCTCCCATCCGTTCCGTTGGGCCAGGCGGGCAATATGTTGATAGTGGTGTTCGCCATGCCAGGCGTAAAGCGCGAGTACATCGGCCACCGTGTAGGTCTGCTGATTGCCGGGGTGCAGGTACGTTCGGCCCAACTGATCGGACGTCAGGTGTTGCAGGCAACGTACCCAGCGCAGATGCAGGTTGGTCAGAATGGCCAGCGACGGCGCAACGGGCAGGGTTGAGTCGTCGAGTTTGGCCCATTCCTGTTCTTCGTAGGGGCTAATACGCGGATTATCTTCCGTGAGGGCTAGCCGGGTACGTATATACGCATTCATATGACTGTCGGCCACGTGATGCACCACCTGCCGAACGGTCCAGCCGTCGGGTCGATAGGGCGTATCCAGGCGTGAATCAGACCAAGTCTGAACCAGTTCTGTCAGTTTGCGAGGGCACTCAGTAATCGAGGAAAGGTTTGCTGCCAGTTGTTCGGGGGTATAGCTCTGCGACGAGGGCATGGGGCCAATGGGGTAACGAAGGAGATCGAGATTCTGCATGGTCAGTCAGTTTTGACAAATCTAGCCTGAACTTTTCGAGGTCAAAAACCTTTTCTGACGGTATACCATAAGCTCAGCTACAACGAAAAACGTTTTGATTTATCCGTCAATAAGCGCTTACAATGAACTGGAATAAACTGACTAACACCGCTCAACTCGATCAGATCAAAGCGGAATCGGCCGATCAGCCGGTCTTGATTTTCAAGCATAGTACTACATGCTCGATCAGCGCCATGGCCCTGAGCCGCATGGAGCGCAACTGGTCTGAAAACGCAGGTATCAAGCCATATTACCTGGATTTACTGGCCAACAGGCCCTTATCCGGCCAAATTGCCGACACCTTCCGGGTTACCCACCAGTCGCCGCAGGTGCTGCTCATTCAGGATGGAAAATGCGTGTACGATGCCTCACACATGAGCATTTCCTTTCAGGCACTGACACAGGCCGTATAAGCCAAGTCGGTCCATTTTAACAGGCAGTTATACCAGGAAGGTATAACTGCTTTTTTTTGTGCCTGGTCTGCTTCCCCTGTTTCCCCTAAAATCCACTTATTGTGCTGACATGTTCATGAGTAGCAAATCATACACTATACCTTGAAAATCAATCTATTAAGATTAACCTGAACAAGTCATTGCATGCATGCATGTTAATAAGTTTGAAGTATTCTGTATTTTTAACAACCTGATCCTTTTACTGGTTAGGTAGCTATAGCCAGACGTTAAATGAATCCAACGCTTTCCAGGGACTCAAAATACCCCTTAGTTGCCCTTCCTAAAACGAGAACCGGAATTGCTGGTTTAGACGAGATAACCGGTGGGGGCCTGCCTAAAGGTCGGCCTACGCTTATTTGTGGCAGTGCCGGTTGTGGTAAAACACTTTTTTCAATGGAGTTCATCGTTCGTGGTGCTCTTCAGTTTGGCGAACCCGGCGTTTTTGTGGCCTTTGAAGAGAAATCCGAAGAACTGGCCATGAACGTGGCTTCTCTGGGATTTGACCTCAAACAACTTCAGGCAGATAAACTCGTTAAACTCGATCACGTCCGGATTGAACGGAGCGAGATCGAAGAAACCGGCGAATACGACCTCGACGGTCTGTTTATCCGGCTGGGGTACGCCATTGACAGTATTGGCGCTAAACGGGTGGTGCTCGATACCATCGAAAACCTGTTTTCGGGCCTTAGCAACCAGGGTATTCTTCGTGCTGAACTACGCCGACTGTTTGAGTGGCTAAAAGAGAAAGGCGTAACTGCCATCATCACCGGTGAACGCGGCGATGGCACCCTGACGCGGCACGGGCTGGAAGAATACGTATCAGACTGTGTCATCTTGCTGGATCATCGCGTCGACAACCAGATTTCGACCCGCCTGCTCCGGATCGTCAAATACCGCGGATCGGTACACGGCACCAATGAGTACCCGTTCCTGATCGATGAAGATGGCATTTCCGTTCTGCCCGTCACCTCGCTCACATTAGACCATGACGTATCCGCCGAGCGGGTGTCGTCGGGAATTTTGGCGCTCGACAAAATGCTGGATGGAAAAGGGTATTTCAGAGGCAGTAGCGTGCTCGTGTCGGGTACGGCCGGGACCGGGAAAACCAGTATTGCGGCCTGTTTTGTCAATGCGGCCTGTTTACGGAACGAACGTTGCCTGTATCTGGCATTCGAGGAGTCACCCCAGCAGATTGTACGCAACATGAGCTCTATCGGGCTTGATCTTCAGAGCCATATAGACCAGGGCCTTCTTACGTTTCACGCCTCACGCCCAACGCTCAACGGCCTCGAAATGCATCTGATCGCCATTCATAAACTGGTGCGGGAACTGAAACCCCGCCTGGTGGTGCTCGATCCGATCACGAATCTGGTCACGGTGGGGTCTATGAGCGACGTAAAAGCCATGCTGATCCGGCTGATCGATTTTCTGCAAACCGAGCAGATAACGGTCTTATTCACCGCCCTGACCCGCAACACCATTGTGCAGGAGCAGGCCGATGAAGGCGTTGCGTCGCTGGTTGACGCCTGGCTGCTGGTTCGCGACATCGAATCGAATGGTGAGCGCAACCGGGGCATTTATATTATGAAGTCGCGGGGCATGAAACACTCTAATCAGGTACGTGAATTTACGATCACGGATGAGGGCGTTGACCTTGTCGATGTGTACCTGGGGCCGGAAGGCGTGCTGATCGGGTCGGCTCGCGAAGCTCAGCAGTTGCAGGTAGAAACCGGCGTTGCCCTGCGCGACCATGCCGTTGGGCGCAAAGACCGCGAAATTGAACGAAAGCGCCTCGTGCTGGAATCGAAGATTGCCAGCCTGAAAGAAGAGTTCGAGTCTGTTCAGGAAGAGCTGAACAAGAGCTATATAGAAGACGAACTACGGAAAGAGATTCTCGAAAAAAACCGGGAACAGCTCACCCGTCAGCGCCACAAAGAAGAGTAAAGAGTTGTCTGTCATCAATGGCTCCGGTAAGGAACGTACCTGAGCACCCTTGTTAACTGGTCATTGGCAACAGATAATTGCCCCCCCATCCCCCACTACCAACGTTATGGTTATAGAAGAGAAAGATACTGTTTGGGAATTACGACTGTATATTGCCGGCAACACGCCCAAGTCAAATTTGGCGTTGAGTAATCTGAAAAGATACTGCGAGGCCAACCTGAAAGACAACTACGTTATTGAAGTAATTGATCTGCTGGTTCACCCCCAACTGGCCGAGGGCGATCAGATTCTGGCCGTACCAACCCTGGTAAAAAAAGTACCTGAACCCATCCGAAAAATCATTGGCGACCTCTCCAATGAAGAAAAGGTGCTTGTGGGGTTGAACATCCGGCCGGCGGTCAAATAAGATGATAGATCCATCCCATATTGAAGACGGTACAGAAGGGGATGACCATCCAGGCGACGACCGTCTGGATGGTGAACGTCTGCCGTATCAATTGCGACTGTTTGTTGCCGGTGCTTCGGTTAATTCAATCCGGGCCATTACCAATGTGAAACACCTTTGCGAGACGTACCTGGCTGGTCAGTATTGGCTGGAGATTATTGACGTGCATCAGCAAAAGCAACTGGCCGAGCAGCAACAGATTATTGCCTTACCCTTACTAGTTAAACGACTACCTCTCCCCGAGCGTCGGTTGATTGGCGATATGTCAGATACCGAAAAAGTGCTTAAAGGGTTAGGCATCCTAGATGAATCTGTATGACTCAAATACAGACTTACAATGATTTGCTGGCCGAAAACGAGCGGTTGCGTCTCCTACTGGAAGAAGCAACTGAAACGATTCATGCCATCAGAACGGGCCAGATCGATGCGCTGGTGGTTGAGGGGAAAGAAGGCCACGAACTATACACGCTCAAAACGGCCGATACTACCTACCGGGTCATTATTGAAACCATGAACGAGGGCGCCGTAACCCTTGGCGTTGGCGGTTTGATTGTGTATTGCAACTCCATGTTTGCCACAATGGTAGGTATGCCGCTTTCTCAGGTGACCGGCGTGCCGTTCTACAACTTCGTGAGTGCCGATTGCCTGACGATCTGCCAGCACCTGTTTGCCGATGGCCGCATTGAGAATCGAAAAGCTGAACTCTCTCTTCTCGATAACTCCGGCAAACGGGTACCCTGCCTGTTGTCTGTCACTACACTGGAGCTTGACGAAGGCACGTCGCTGTCGGTCATTATTACGGACCTAACAGTTCAGAAAGAAACGCAGCAGCTCCTGAGTCAGAATAACGATCGGTTGGAGAAATCGAATACAGCACTGGAAATCAGTAACAATGCGCTGAATATGTCGAATGATAACCTCCAGCAATTTGCCTACGTTGCCAGCCACGATTTGCAGGAACCACTCCGGAAGATCCAGTCATTCGGCGATCTGCTGAAGACAGAGTACGGCCCGAAACTGGGAACAGAAGGCATTGACATGATCAACCGGATGGGCTCAGCCGCAACGCGTATGTCGTTGCTGATCAGAGACTTACTCAACTACTCTCGCCTTACTACGCAGCAGGCCCCTTTTGAGAGCGTCAGGCTCGACAAATTGCTGGTCGATGTGATGGATGACCTGTCGATTGCTGTTTCAGAATCTGCCGCTGTAATTGAGTCGGATAATCTGCCCGTTGTGCAGGGAGACGCCGCACAGCTTCAGCAGCTGTTTCTGAATCTGTTATCGAATGCACTCAAATTTCGGCGGCCTGAGGTGTCACCCCGAATCCGTATCTCGGCCCGGCAGGTTACAGCATCCGCTCTGCCGGCGGCAGCCCTGGCCTCTCCCTCCGAGATGAACCAGGACCGTTTCTTCCATGAGATCAGTTTGGCCGATAACGGCATCGGCTTCGACGAGAAGTACACCGACCGGATTTTTCAGGTCTTTCAACGGCTTCATGGCAAAACCAACTATCCTGGTAGTGGTGTAGGCCTGGCCATCTGCCGGAAAGTCGTTTTCAACCATCGTGGCGGCCTTGTTGCCCAAAGCAAACCGGGCGAAGGAGCCACATTTACAGTGTATCTGCCCGTCTAGGTACGTTGCCCGGCGGGCGCTGTCTGTAGAGCACTGACTACATACCGTCCAGCATCTTCAGGCTTATTCCTGAGTATTTATGTCGGCCGACCCGGCCCGGCGTGGTTTGCAACTGACAGGGGGCCGATTCTAGTTAGTTATCCCTTCAGTTATACGGCAATCCACCTAGGGTAAACCCTAAAAGTGTACTTATTATACAAGTTACTCACATTACTTACCATACGTTCATAAGCGTGAGTAAATAGGCAATTAAGGCTGTTTATTGGGTATTGGTTGTAATTTTAACCAGTTTAAATTTCACTAAAGAAATACCCTAAATCAACCATTACCTCTTTACTTATGAACAACTCTTTACTCCGTAGAACGGGTGGGTTAGCAGCTATGTTGTTGCTATTCACCCTATCGCTATGGCCCGGCACAGTTAGTGCCCAGGATCGGCGTGTGACCGGGAAAGTTATTTCCGGGAAAGATCAGCAAGGTATTCCGGGTGTTACTATCCTGGTCAAGAACTCTCAGCTAGGTACTACCACAGATGCGGAAGGCAGCTTCGTGCTCA
This sequence comes from Fibrella forsythiae, assembly GCF_017353175.1. GTDB lineage: Bacteria > Bacteroidota > Bacteroidia > Cytophagales > Spirosomataceae > Fibrella > Fibrella forsythiae. The sequence continues at coordinate 1,109,667 of NZ_JAFMYW010000001.1, forward strand.
ACGTTCCCCCCAATGCCACACTGGTATTCAGCGCAATTGGTTTTGCCGGGAATACGGTAGCGGTTGGCAATCAGACTCAGCTGAACGTAACGCTGCAGGAGGCCGATCAGAACCTGAGCGAGGTGGTGGTTACAGCGCTTGGCATTAAGAAAGAAGCGAAAACCCTTGGTTATGCCACCGCCGTTGTCAATCCGGAACAGATCACGACCAACCGGACGGTGAACTTCGTGAATGCGCTTCAGGGGAAAATTGCCGGAGTAAACATCACTAGCCTGGGAACCGGCGCGGCTGGCACGGCCAAGATCCGGATTCGGGGTCAGTCTTCATTCTCTGGGCAGAACAACCCGCTGATCGTTATCAACGGCGTGCCGGTCGATAACACCAACTTTGGCCAAAACAACGGCAACACTGGCGGCGACAACTCGGTCAGCAACCGCGACCGGAACTATTCAGACGGTGGTGATGGCCTTTCCAGCCTGAACCCCGACGATATTGAGGGAATGACGGTGCTGAAAGGCGGAACAGCAGCGGCCCTGTATGGCTCACGTGCCAAAGACGGTGCCATTCTGATCACTACCAAAACCAGAGGCACATCGGGTGGCATCGGGGTGGTTTACAATACTAACTTCACCACCGATCACCCGCTCGATTTCACTGATTACCAGTACGAGTACGGTCAGGGTGAGTATGGCGTTCGGCCCACAGCGGCCAACCCAACGTCTGGTGTCTGGAGCTTCGGCGAGAAATTCACACCCGGGGCAACACAGGTGCTGTTTGGTGGCCTTACGGTCCCGTATCAGCCCGTTCGTAACCGAATCAATACGTTTTACCGCGATGGCAGCACCTGGACCAACTCCATTTCGCTGTCGTCTGGCGATGAGAAAGGCGGCTTCAACCTGTCAGTGTCGAATCTAGACAACAAAGGCATCACACCCAACAACTCGTTTAACCGGCGCACAATCAACCTTGGTTTCAGCTATAACCTGTCGCCTAAGCTGATCGTATCCGGTTCGTTGAACTACTCGAACGAGCTGAACAAGAACCCGCCGCAGATTGCCCAGCAGGATAACAGCACACCAACGACCGTCTACACCCTGGCGAACTCAATGCCACTCGATGTGCTGGAGGCCAACCAGATCAACCCGGCCACAGGCAACGAGTTCGTGTTCTCGCGCTTCATGAACCGCACGAACCCGTATTTCGTCATGAACTACAAGTTCGAGAATATTCGTCGCGACCGGCTTCTCGGCAATATATCGGCCCGCTACAACCTGACCGACTGGCTGTATGTACAGGGTCGGATCGGGCAGGATTTCTGGTCACGCGATCAGGATTACAACTTCCCAACGGGCCAGGCCTCACTGGCTGCAGCCCCGGCTGGTTTTGTCAACGGAGCGTATGTGCAGGAAGCCCGTCGTTTCCGTGAGCTTAACAGCGACTTCCTGATCGGTGGCAACCGCCGGTTTGGCAAAATCGGCGTAAACATCACGGCGGGTGGTAACCAGCTTTACCGCCGGAGCGACCTGAACAGCGTACTGGCCACCGATTTCATTGTTCGTGGGTTATATGTTCCGCAGAATGGCCGGGTGAAAGATCCACTCTACGGGTTAAGTGAGCGGCGGGTTAACTCGCTCTACGGTGCGGCCGAACTCTCGTACAACGATTTCCTGTACCTGAACGTAACGGCGCGTAACGACTGGTTCTCGACCCTGGCTCAGGCCAACCGCAGCATCCTGTATCCGTCGGTAACGGGTAGCTTCGTGTTCTCGCAGGCGTTCGACAAGATGCCCGGCTGGCTGAATTTTGGTAAACTCCGGGCTGCCTATGCGCAGGTTGGTAGCGATGGCGACGTAGCTCCCTACTCAAATAACCTGTTCTACGCGGTAAGTGCCAACCTCTTCCCCAACCCGTCGGGGGCTGGTCAGCCGGTTGGTTTCATCACCTCAAACACGGTACCGAGCGCCACGCTGAAACCAAGTACAACGGCTGAGGCTGAGGTAGGTGTTGAGCTGAAAATGTTCAATAACCGGGTTGGTCTTGACCTGACGTATTACAATAAAGTTACCAGCGACCAGATTGTCTCGGCCCAGGCATCAGACGCATCTGGCTACACAAACACACTGATTAACAACGGACAGAGCCGTAACCGGGGTATCGAAGTATTACTAAATCTGGCACCGGTACGCACCCGAAACTTTAACTGGGACATCACCCTGAACGGTTCGTATAACGAAACCAAGCTGCTGAAATTAGTGACCGATGATAATGGTACACCTGGAAGAGATTACGACAAAAACGGGTTACCCGAACAGATCGTGGTAGGAACGGGCGTATTCGTTGGTGAACTACGGCAGGTGGTTGATCAGCCGCTAGGGCAGCTATACACGTATGGGTACCAGCGCAACGCGGCGGGTCAGATCATCCACGGTGGCGACGGCCTGCCAGTTCGTACGGCAACACCAATTTCCTTTGGATCAGCCCTTCCCAAATACGTTGGTGGTATCACAAACACATTCAATTACAAAGGCATTAACCTATCCTTCCTGATCGACTTTAAACTGGGCGGAAAAATGATATCGGGTACAAACCTGAACCTGTTCCGTCATGGTCTTCAGATGGAAACACTGGTTGGCCGGGGCGACGCCGACCAGAAAATGGTGGGTGCCGGAGTGAATGAGAAAGGCGAACCCAATACCGTTCGGGCCTTCGTGCAGGATTACTATTCGGTAGGCCGCTCGAAAAGCCTGGGCGAACAGGTGGTGTATGACGCCGGTTTCTGGAAACTTCGCCAGATCTCGATTGGCTACGATTTCACCAAAATGTTACCCAAGACACTCTTTATCAAAGGCGTTCGGCTGAGTGCAGTGGCCAACAACGTGGCCGTACTGAAGAAATGGGTGCCAAACATCGACCCTGAACAATTCGGCTTCAGCTCTGATAACCTCGTTGGCCTCGAAGCAACGGGTATTCCAATCAGCCGCAGTGTTGGTTTTAACCTGAATGTCAAGTTTTAACGACCGACCTCCCCATGAACAATAAACTTATTCTCCTTACGCTGACAGCGTTATCGATAAGCATCAGCGGTTGCGACAAGGGATTCAACGAACTAAACGTCAACCCAACGGCCGCCACCTCGCTCAACCCGGTATTTACGTTCAACAACGCCGTAGTAAATACATCATTCCCATCGTCGACGCTGATTTTTGAGCATCCTATCGTTCAACAGATATTCTCGCCAAATTCAGGCGTATTGGCTGGCGGTAACTTCAACGTTGATAACCGGGGCTCAGCTGGCCCCAACGCCGCGATCTGGCAACGCTATTACCGCGATAACATTCGCTACCTGGTCGATATACTGAACCAGACAAAAACGGATGCCAACCGGGTCAACCTCTACAATATGGTTCGTATCTGGAAAGCGTACTCATTTATGGTGTTGACCGACACCTACGGTGATGTGCCCTACTCCGAAGCCGGACTGGGGTATATCGGTAGCAATGTCTCACCCAAGTACGACTCGCAGGAGAGCATTTATACCGACATCATCAAAGAGCTAACCGAAGCCTCGGCCGCCCTGGATGCCGCAAAACCCACCGAAGCGGGCGAAATTGCCTATGGAGGCAACATACCCAGGTGGAAACGATTCGGATATTCACTGCTGTTGCGGGCCGGCATGCGGCTGTCGAAAGTAAACCCTACGCTGGCCCAGTCGACGGTGCAGAAAGCGGTTGCCGGCGGTGTATTCCAGTCGAATGCCGACAACGCCGTGATCAGGAACGACGCCAACTACCAGAATCCGGTTGGTGTCACGCTGAACTCAACCGAAGCGGCCAACCTGTATCTTACAGGCTATTTCGTTGATTACCTGAAATCGACGGCCGACCCCCGGCTTGGTTCGATTGCTGCCCGTTATGTTGGTGCCAAAAGCGGCCCTGAGCAAACAGCGGCTCGTATAAACCGCGATCCATCGGTACAGATCGGGATGCCGCTGGGCTACGACAACGGTACCATTCCAGCCCGCGCAACGGCCGATAAGCTGGCAAGCTTTTACGATTACAGCCAGCTGGATCGTACCCGTATGGGTAAGATAACTGCACCAACGTACCTGGTTACGTATGCCCAGACACAGTTATTGCTGGCCGAAGCAGCCGTTCGGGGCTGGACAACGGGCAACGCAGCCGACTATTATAACGCAGGCGTAACAGCCCATATGCAGCAGTTGGGTGATTATGATGCAACATCGCTCGTGCCGCAGGCCAACATTACGGCCTACCTGACGGCAAATCCGTATGTGGCGGCCAGAGGGCTGGAACTGATCAACACGCAATACTGGATAGCTTCCTTCCTGAACGGACCTGAGGTGTTTGCCAATTTCCGCCGCAGCGGATTCCCCAAACTAACCCCAAATCCATATCCGGGTAAAGAGATCAAAGGCAGCTTCATCAATCGCCTGTCGTATCCTGACCTGGAGATTTCGGTCAACAAAGCCAAAGTCGACGAGGCCATTGGCCGCCAGGGCGCTGACAACCTCGACACGCGCGTCTGGTGGGATAAACAATAGGTTTACCTGTTCATTGCCTCAAAAGCCCCGTTCACTGAGCGGGGCTTTTTGCTATCCTTTCAGGCAGGAACATGTCAGGCGTTGAGGTGCAATTTCATTCCTTCGTGAGAGGCAACAAAGCCCAGCGACTCGTAAAAGCGTTTTGCATCCGGGCGTTCTTTATCAGTTGTCAGTTGGAGGAGATGGGCACCCTTTAATCGGGAACGGTCAATTGCGTAGTCGACGATCGCCCTTCCAATCCCCTCCCCCCTGTAGTTGGCCTTCACGCGGACCGCTTCAATCTGGGCTCTGATACCACCCTGGTACGTAAGGTATTGAATAAAGCTGAGCTGAAACGTCGCCACAACGTACCCGGCCCGCTCAACCACCATCAACTCCTGATTCGGGTCGGCGTCAATTTGCTCGAAGGCACGCAGGTACGTTGCCGGAAGAGGTAGGCTTAGTTGCTCCCGTTTACTACCCAACGCATCATCCGACAGCATTCTGACGATCTCAATCAGGTCTGATTCGGTCGCTAATCGGTAGGTCAATTCCATAAGTAGGGTATTATTTTGGGTCTGTTGAGCCTGGAAGTTCACCTGCAGGCCGTTGCCGAAGGAAAGATAACAAACGGCCCGCCAATCAACTTTGAGCAGTACGAATGAATTCCAGCTCACTGTTATGGCAGAAAAAGACACGTACCTGATCGACGGCTCGAACCGACGATGGTTTCTGAAACAATCGTCGGCATTGACCGGGCTTTTACTGGCTCCTCCGCTTGTTGCCACATCGGCTCAATCTACCCAACGCCAACCAACAGTACCCCCCAGCGGAAAACGGGCAATTACCCTTAGGATCAACAAAAAAACGTATAAGATCGACGTTGAACCGCGCGAAACGCTGCTCGACGTGCTGCGCGAACGGCTCGATCTGACAGGCACCAAAAAGGGCTGCGACCACGGTCAGTGCGGTGCCTGTACGGTACACGTAGATGGTCGGCAGAGTAACGCTTGCCTGATGCTCGCCGTGATGCACCAGCATCAGGAAATCACCACTATCGAAGGACTTGCCCCATCTAAAAGCCAGTTGCATCCGTTACAGGCCGCTTTCGTTAAGCACGATGGTTACCAGTGCGGTTTCTGCACGCCGGGGCAGATCATGTCGGGAGTGGCCATTATCAGGCAGGGCCACGCCAATTCCCCCGACGAAATCAGGGAGTGGATGAGCGGAAACATTTGCCGGTGTGCGGCTTACAGAGGTATTGTTGAGGCGATCGGGTCAGTACAAAAAGAAGGAAAAACCGTATGAAATCATTCGATTATGTGCAGGCCAGCCAACCGGCCGATGCGCTTCGTCTGATCGGAGCTGCTCCTTCGTCTCGCTTTATCGCAGGTGGCACCAACCTGGTCGACCTGATAAAATACGAGGTTGAAAATCCAGGTACGTTGGTCGACATCAGCCAGTTACCACTAACGAAAATCGAAAAAACGGCTACCGGCATACGCATCGGCGCTTTGGCGCGGAACAGCGACGTGGCGGCCAACAAGCTCATCGCCAGCCAGTTTCCATTACTTTCGGAAGCCCTGCTCGCGGGGGCTTCGCCGCAGTTGCGCAATATGGCAACGATGGGTGGCAACCTGCTGCAACGTACCCGCTGCAATTACTTCTACGACCCCAGCCAGCCCTGCAACAAACGCGCACCGGGGTCGGGCTGCGGAGCCATCGGCGGATACAACCGGATTCACGCCATTCTGGGAGCAAGCCCACAATGCATCGCCACGAATCCGAGCGATATGAACGTGGCACTGAGTGCACTCGACGCCGTGGTGCAGATCAGTGGTCCTAACGGGAATCGGTCGGTGCCAGTGATTGATTTTCATCGGCTTCCGGGCGATACGCCCCAGAAAGATTCAGTGCTGGAACCCGATGAACTCATCGTAGCCATAGACCTGCCAACCCCGAAAAATGCGGGCAAATCGCACTACCTGAAGGTGCGCGACCGGGCTTCATACGCCTTTGCCATCATATCGGTAGCGGCTCGTCTGGCGGTAGACGGCGGAGTAATCCGCGAGGCCAGACTGGCCCTTGGCGGCGTGGCACACAAACCCTGGCGATTGGTGGCCGTTGAAAATCAACTGATTGGCAAACCTGCTACCGACGCCACGTTTCAGGCAGCGGCCCGGCAATTGCTGGCGGGTGCCCAACCTCACGAACACAATGCCTTCAAAATCAAACTGGCCCAATCGGCCATTGTCCGGGCGCTGCAAACGGTAGCATAAACCGCTCTCGCTGGCAAATATGGTCGGTATGCTTCGCTGTCATTCATCGTTTCGGGTAACAATGAACCACTCAATGACAACCGTTTCCACCCAATAACAGCGAAGGTACTGGCGCCTCAGGCATATTGACATTTCAACTTATGGCAAAGAAACTAATCGGTGATCCAATCGACCGGATCGACGGAACGCAGAAAGTGACCGGATCGGCCCGGTATTCGGCTGATGTGAAACGGCCAGGGCTGGTACACGGAGTACTGGTGATGAGTACCGTTGCCAATGGTACCATTCAGACGCTCGATACAACCGAAACACTCAGACTCCCCGGCATACTGGCGGTGATGTCGCACACCAATGCGCCGAAACTGGGCGGTATGGACAAAAACAAGTCAGGCGAAACGGCTTCTGACCGGGTGTTGCATGTATTTCAGGACAACCTGGTGCATTACAACAACCAGCCAATTGCGATGGTTATTGCCGACACGTTCGAACAGGCCGTTGAGGGCGCGTCGCTTGTGCGGGTTACTTATGCTACAGAACCAGTTAAACCCGGCCTGCCGACCAGCACCGATAAACCGCTTACTCCCCCCCGGTTGCCCCGTGTAGACGACCAGGTAGATACCACACGCGGCGACGTAAAAAAAGGGATGGCGGGAGCTGCCTCCACCCTCGAGGCGACGTACAAAACCCCAACGCAGTTTCATAATGCGCTGGAGCCGCACGCGGTTCTGTCGTTTTGGGAGGGCGACAAACTGACCATGTATACGACCACCCAGGGCATTTCGGGCTATCAGAAACGAGTGGCCGAACTTTTTGGCATGCCCAAGGAAAATGTCCGGGTGATTACGCAGTATCTGGGCGGGGGATTTGGTAGTAAAGGCACCACGTTCTCGCAGGCGATGCTTGGGCCGATGGCGGCAAAACTGGTGGGCAAACCCGTTAAACTGGTGCTGAAACGAGAGCATATGTTTGGCATGGTTGGCTCTCGATCGGCAACGGTGCAGACCATGAACGTGGGCGCTACGGCCGACGGGCAACTGACGGCGATGACCCACGATACCCTTGCTCAAACGTCTGCCTTCGACGAGTTTATGGAACCCGCCGGCACCATCACCCGGATGCTGTACGCCTGCCCGAATCTGGCCACGACACACAAGTTCATCAAGGCGAATGTGGGTTCTACCTCACCCATGCGGGCACCGGGCGAAGCGCCGGGCGTCTTTGCGCTGGAGTGCGCTATCGATGAAATGGCTGACAAGCTTAAGATCGACCCACTTCAATTCCGGTTAAAAAACTACGCCGAAGAAGACCCGCACAGGAACCGGCCTTTCTCCAGCAAATCACTTCGGGAATGCTATCAGCAGGGGGCCGACCAGTTTGGCTGGTCGAAACGGGCAAAGCAGCCCCGCGCTACCCGCGATGGCAATTACCTCGTTGGCATGGGTATGGCTACCACGGTTTACCCCGTCAACCGGGGCGAATCAACGGCAATGGTTCGCCTGAATACCGATGGTACTGTCAGGCTTGAAACAGGAACGCAGGATTTGGGTACAGGTACGTTCACGATCATGAACCAGCTTGCCGCCGAGGTGCTTGGCCTATCGCCCGACCAGGTAACGCTCGGAGCCGGTGACTCGAAATACCCGGAAGCTGTAGGCTCGGGCGGCTCGCGAACCACCGTTACTACCGGATCGGCAGTGACACAGGCGGCGCAGGAGGTACTGAAAAAGGCAAAAAAAATGGCCTATAGCGATAAGAAATCACCGTTGTATGCTGTAGCTGAAGCCGAGATCGAAGCCAAGAACGGCAGGCTTGAATCTAAGTCTGACCCCAAGAAAGGGGAATCTTTTACCAGTCTCCTGAAGCGAAACGGCAACAAGCCCATTGAAGCCACTACGTTGTCGAAGTCGGGGGCCGAGAAAGAAACCCATTCGATGAGTGCCTTTGGCGCCATCTTCGTGGAAGTACGCGTCGACGAGGCGCTGGGCGAGGTACGTATCTCCCGAATGCTGGGCAATATCGCCGCCGGTAAGATCGTGAATGCCAAAACGGCCAAAAGTCAGATTCTGGGAGGCATGGTGTGGGGGGTCAGTATGGCCCTGCACGAATACGCCGCATTAGATACGCGCAATGCCCGGATTATGAACCCAAATCTGGCCGAATACCACGTACCCGTCAACGCCGATATCCGGGATATAGACGCCATTTTCATTGACGAGGCCGACGAAACGGTTAACCCGGCGGGAGTAAAGGGAATTGGCGAAATTGGCATTGTTGGCACGGTTTCCGCCATCGCCAACGCCATTTACCACGCCACCGGCAAACGCCATTACGATCTGCCGATTACCGTGGAGAAACTAATTGGGTAACGGTTAACGGGTTTGAATAAGACCCGTTAACTATGTTAAAGCTTCACTTTGAACAGCCTGAACGGGTAGCTGACTTTATCCTGACCGTCGTTATTTTTGGCTGTACGGTTGATCTGGGCAGCGGTGACGTAGAGATACCCATCCGGCCCGATTCCGAAGCTATCGGGCCATATTAGTCGTTGGTCACGTACCACCGTTTCCAGTTTACCATCGGGCGTTACCCGGCGGATGGCTTTATTTGGCGAATCGGTGAGGTATACGTTACCCGATTTATCTGCGATCATACCGTGCGAGATACCTGTTTCGCCCACCAGTTCCACGCCTTCGGCTACCTGCGCGGGTGTCAGGTTAGGATTGACCAGCAGGTCAGTCGCGATACGGTAGAGTTTGGTCTGGTTTATCGCCCGGTAGTAGAGATACCGAAAGTCGTGGGTTAGGGCAATACCATTCACGTTGCTGCTGAACGACTTACCCGTCTGGTCTTTCACTTCCTTACCCTCTATAATGAGTTTAAAGCCTGGTTCGGCCGAGGTCGACTTGTCTTTCTCCAGCAATGTCCGGCTCTTACCCGATGTTAGGTCCAGCACCACCAGGGCCGACCGTTTGGGGTCAGACAGATACGCTACCTGCCGCCGGGTATCTACCTGAACATCGTTGAGGCCGGTTTGCTCGCGGGGCAGATCCTCGAAGCGGTAGGTACGTTCCACCCGGTCGGTTTTCAGGTTGATCCGTAGCAGCTTGATACCCGCACTGATTGGCGGATTGTCTGCCGGATTGGCTGGGTCAAGCACCCAAAGCATGTTGGTCTGGTCTACAAACAACGCCTGCACATTGATGAACCGGTCTTTGGGTTTCAGTGAATCCCACTGGTTTATCTGCGCGTTAGGGTACGGTTTCCGCTGGCCATCGATGATTTCCGCCAGCCCATACCGGTACACTTTCCCCTTCGGGAATGTCACAAAGATTCGGCCGGGCATTCGTGCAGACGCCCCTTTCGGCCCGTCCTGCGAAACGGCTAGTCCAACCGGTTGATAAGGTCCGAATTCGGCCACCTCTATCAGTTCGGGAGCTATTTGTGCGTTGGCGGCAAGGCCAGTCATACTGAGGATCAGAAGAGAGAAAAAGCGGTTTTTCATTGTGTATCAACCAGGCTGTTCGTAATCGGGCCACTCACTCATAAAGACAAACGGGCAGCTAACATCCCTTTGCGGCTAGCCGTTGACTACTTACGGAGAATAAATCCTTTATGATCTACAGATTCTATCTTTTTTTGTTTGTCTTCGCTGGCATGCAACTAGGCTGCGGGGCTCCTATTCTGGCACAGCTACCACAGAAAGGCAACGCAAAACAGGGTTCTATGACCACAATCGGCGAGGTAATTCGGATTGATGCCCGGCTCAACCAGCTCATTCCGGTCGGCGCGACAATCGAGGTTATTGGCTCCGGTTTCGGGCACCTGGAAGGCCCCGTCTGGGTACGTGATAGTGTCATGCTGCTGTTTTCCGACTCTGAGCACCAAACCATTTATCGCTGGTCGCCATCGAAAGGGCTGTCGAAATTCCTGACCGAAACAGGCTACACGGGCCGCCTGCCCTATAGCAAGGAACCAGGCACCAACGGTCTGGCCATCACGCGTGAGGGCCACCTGCTCATCTGCGAACACGGCGACCGACGCGTGGCCATCCTGCCAATGACCCCAAAAAATGGCAAGCGAACGCTAACAGACAGTTTTGAGGGAAAGCGACTGAATAGCCCCAACGATGTGGTGGTGCATTCGTCGGGCAGCGTCTATTTCACCGATCCACCCTACGGCCTGCCCAAACGGGAGAAAGATTCTACCCGCGAAACCCCGTTCAGCGGCGTATATCGACTGGCATCGACCGGCAGGTTAGCCCTCCTTACCCGCGATTTGAACTGGCCAAATGGACTGGCTTTTTCACCCGATGAGCAAACGCTTTACCTGACAGAATCAGACTCGCTCAACTCCAGGATAATGGCCTATCCGGTGCGGGCTGATGGTGATCTGGGAAAGGGAAAGGTCTTTTTCGAGATGTCGAACGTACCCAAACAGCTTCCCAACGACCGGGCCGATGGGCTAAAAGTAGATCGCGACGGGAACGTATGGGCAACCGGGCATGGCGGCGTGCTGATACTCACCCCAACCGGAGTATTACTTGGCCGGATCAGCACGGGCGAAACCATCGCCAACGTAGCCTGGGGCGATGACGGATCTACGCTATACATGGCTTCGGGGCCATATCTATGCCGAATACGAACCAGCGTGAAGGGCTGGTAAACCGATATCTATATAAACGAACAACGACATGAACGAACTTGCCGTTGCCCAACTCGACGAATTAGTGGACGGGCAGATGAAGGAAATAACCGCGGGCGACACTAAAATTCTCGTAGCGCGTGTGGGCGAAACAGTCTATGCCGTTGGTGCCGTTTGCCCGCATTATCAGGCACCGCTGGCAAAAGGATTGCTCTGCGGTCATCGCCTCTATTGTCCCTGGCATCACAGCAGTTTCGACATTACCAACGGCAATCTGCTCGACCCACCCAGCATCGACGGACTGCCGACGTACCCGGTACGCCTGGAAGATGGCCAAATCTGGGTGAGTTTGCCAGATACCAAAACCCCGCTGGCGGGCAATCCAGACCCGGAACAGATTCCTGCGGATGATCGAACGGTGGTTATTCTTGGCGGCGGCGCTGCCGGACTGACTGCCGCCCAAACGCTCCGTGACGAAAAATTCGGGGGTCGCGTTGTGATGGTCACCCGTGAGAATGACTTGCCGTATGACCGACCAAAACTGAGCAAGAATTTCCTCGATGGCCGCGCTTCCGCCGAGAAAGTACCCCTACGCAGCGAATCGTTTTATGAACAAAATAACATAGAAGTCCAGGTCAACAACGAGGTGTCGAGCGTTGACGCAGAAGCCCATACCATCACATTTGCCGACGGTGACTCCATGCACTTCCATGCGCTGATCGCCGCAACAGGCAGTACGCCCAACACACTATCGGTTCCCGGCGCCGACAAGGCAGGCATCTGTACATTACGTTCGTTCGCCGACGCCCGGCAGATTGTCGAGCAACTACCCGAAGGTGGGAAGGCGGTGGTTATTGGGGGCAGTTTCATCGGGTTGGAGGTAGCAGCCAGTCTTCGGAAACGCGCGTTGCAGGTAACCGTTGTTACGCCGGAAACCGTCTTGTTCGAAAAAATACTGGGCCCGGAAATCGGTGGCATGTTACAGCAGTTGCACGAAACCAACGGTGTAGCGTTCCATCTCGGCGCAACGGTTGAATCGTTTGCCGGCGACGAACACGTGTCAACGGTGTTACTCGACAACGGCGAACAGCTACCCGCCGACATCGTGATTGTGGGCATTGGAGTACAACCCAATACAGACTGTCTGGCCAGCCTGCCACGGTTCGAAAAAGACAAGAGCATTATTGTGGATACGTACCTGCAGGCCGCCCCGGATGTGTTTGCCGTGGGCGATATTGCCCATTTTCCCGATCATCGAAATGGCGAATCGCCCATCCGCATCGAGCATTGGCGAACGGCGCAGCAACACGGTATCATTGCGGCGCTGAACGTGCTGGGCAGAGCCAGACAGGTTGGCGAATCAGTGCCTTTTTTCTGGACAAACCAGTACGAAAAACGCCTCTCCTACGTCGGTCATGCCGATCAGTGGGACGAGATCATCATCCACGGGAAGGTGGCCAAACAGGATTTCCTCGCCTTCTACGTGAGCGGAAATCGCATACTGGCCGTAGCCAGCATGAATCGGGATCAGGATTCGCTGGCAATCGAAGAGCTGATGCGGTTACGCCTGATGCCCTGGGCTGAAGAAATCAAGGAGAAATTACCCAACTTTATTCAATTGGTTAGCGAAGCGAAGTAGTCTGCGTATTGCTTTTGCGTGCGTATTGCTTCGCGCTATGTGCCCTTCGACCAGGCGACCCTGGTAGGCTTAGGGCCCGGAACGCGAAGCAATACGCATTGCATATAACCACCTGAATATCAACTATATAATATCGATCTATACCAGAAAATATCGTACAAATTCCTCCCTCCTTACCTCCCTCTCCAAAAATAATTTCGCCAACGCTGTAATGTTTTCCCGCTGTAGTCGTCTTTGCCATTGACATGGACCTACACGCGTTTAAGCAACGGATACTGCCCGTCCAAAATCGGCTCTTCAGGCTGGCCACGATGTTTTTGCGCAACCGCGAAGACGCCGAGGATGCCTTGCAGGATGTGATGCTGCGCTTATGGTCGAACAGACAGCAACTGGATGCCTATCAGAGTGTGGAAGCGCTGGCCGTACAAATGACCAAAAATCTGTGCCTGGATCGCCTGAAGGCCCATGCCCGGCAGAAACCTGTCGACAATGCCGATCTGAGCAGTGTGGCCAGCAGCCAGCTTTCGCCGTACCGGCAAACGGAACTGATCGACAGCGCCAGCCAGATGCATCGGCTGATTGACGAACTGCCCGACGTTCAGAAACTGGTACTCCACCTGCGTGATGTGGAAGAGTATTCCTTTGATGAAATTGAACAGATAACCGGTCTGTCTCTCAACTCAATACGGGTAAACCTGTCGCGGGCACGGCAGCGCTTGCGCGACGGCTATCTTAAAGTAACCAACTATGAAACAGGACATTGATAAGCTGTTATCCCGCTATTATGCGGGCGAAACAACCCTCGACGAAGAAAAACAGCTACGCGCTTTTTTCAGTCACCCCGAACAGGTACCGACTTATTTACAGCAGCACGCGCCGCTGTTTCAGTATGTAACTACCGCTCAACTGCAACAGTCGCCAATTGATATCACGGCCCGTCTGGAGCAGAAACAGGAACCCCGGCAACTGGGGAAAGTCCGGCAACTGACTTCCTGGAGTCTGCGCCTGGCGGCTGGTGTAACGCTGCTGCTGATCGGCTTTGCGAGTGGGTACGTGTACACACGCTGGGCAGCTAGCCTATCAGTCAATGCGGAACTCGCTTCCAGTGATCAGCCGGAAGCGGCATCGATGAAGAAAGTGCTGGCGTTCGATGCCAAGTCGCAGACCTCGGCCAGCGACCGGATTCAGGCGGTCAATCAGAGTTATGCGTTAGACGGCGCCGACCGGGAGATTACGCAACTGCTCATCAATACGCTCAACTTCGACGCGAATGTCAACGTGAGGCTGGCGGCCTGTCAGGCGCTGTTGCGGTTCGAGCAGGAAGAGGGCGTTCGCGAAGCGCTGATCCAGTCACTGCGGATCCAGAAAGACCCCAACGTGCAACTAACGCTGATCGACGCGCTGGTGGCTATCAAAGAAAAACGGGCTGCAACCGATATGCAGTGGCTGGCGCGAAATCAGCAGGTGCTGGAGGTAGTACGGCTTAAAGCCGAAGCGGGCGTCGGCGCACTAACCAATCCATCACAATCTCCTTCGTAAAGCGTATCAATTAACCACGTACTATCATGAAAAAAATGCTGTTACTGGGCATTCTATGCCTAAGTCGAATCACTGTGCTCTATGCGCAGGAAACCAAGTCAAAAACGGGCGCTGGCCAATACCGGGTGCAGGAAGGTGAGGTTGCTCCTTTGCAGACCAAGGAATATAAACTGAAGATGGCCAATTCAGACGATCAGAAAGTAACGATCATGCTGAATGCCGCTAATCTGAAGATTGAGGGCTACAATGGAAACGAACTGATTATCCAGACTACGGCTAAACTACCGGTTGTACCTGAGCAGGCGAAAGGGTTGCGGCCATTATACAATTCTACCGTAGACAACACCGGTATTGGCCTGGCCGTAACAACGGAAGGCGGCGGCGTTAGCATCGAGAGCGCTACACCCAGGAATATACCGTACACGATTCGTATCCCACAGAAAGCGGGGATTCTCTATGAACAGATAAACTGGAACGTTGGTCACGTGACCATTCAGAACGTGGATGGCGACCTGGAACTCCGGACCAACAACGGCAGCATGTACCTGACAGACGTGACGGGGCCCGTCGTGGCGAACTCTACCAACGGCGAAGTAAAGGTGGCTTTCTCGGCCCTTAATCAGCGCAAGCCAACGGCAATCACTACCATAAACGGGTCTATCGACGTTACCCTGCCTGCCAGCACAAAAGCCAATTTCAAGCTAAGTAATATCAATGGGGGCATGTACACCGATTTCGACCTGGGCCTGAACAAAAAAGATGGCCTGAACAGAATGGGCGGCGGCTACACGACCAACGGTACCACCAATGGCGGCGGGGTTGACCTTCAGCTGAAAACGATCAACAGCGATATCTACATCCGAAAGCAGAAGTAAGCTATTACCCTTTCGTGCCTTGCTGACGCCTGGTCGAAGGGCCGTGCGTCAGCAAGAAGACACGGCAGAACCCCCACAGTGCCCTTCCTACAAATCACGTCAAATCAGATCATTCCGTCTTTTTCTCTACCCCTACTGCCATGAAAAACGCCCTGCTTCTACTGCTGATTCTGTTTCTGGTGACCCCTGCTTTCTCCCAGAAAATCATGACGAAAACGTTACCGCTGACGGCAGATCAGGCCGTTCATCTCAACCTGAAATTCGGCGACAGCATCCAGGTACGTTACTGGGACAAGGCCGATGCGTCGGTGCGGATTTCGGCCCTGATCAACAACGGCAAACTGAACGATGCCCTGACGGTCGAAACATCATCGAATTCGCAGGCTGTCAGCTTGAACACGGATTTTGACCGCGAACTGATTAAGCAGGGAAGATCAGAGGATTGCCCCGGCAACAACAGATCGACCTGGAAGACCGAAAAGAATGGCACTTCCTATTCGGTATGCAGCCAGATCAACTACGTTATTTTCCTGCCCCGGAAGGCCGCCCTACGGATCGAGACGATCAATGGCAACATCGACATTCAGGGCGCCACAAGTCCTGTCTGGGCTAAGTCGATCAGTGGGTACGTAGATATGAGCTGGGCGGGAAACCGGGGTGCCAACGTGGCCATGAAAACCATCACGGGCGAAGTGTATTCCGATCTGACTATTGACTTCAAGAACAAGCGCGAAAAGCATCCGATTGTGGGTTATCTGCTGGAAGGAACCGTATTGAGTGGCGGCCCGGAGGTGCGGCTGGAGTCGATCAGCAACAATATTTTTCTGCGGAAAGAAAAATAAGTGAGCCTTTTTGGGTCGCAATGCAACGTTCAGGAGCAGCTTGCATCCTTTATCGTGAAAGGCCATTCCGCTACGGTGCACAGATAGGGTGAAGGGTATTCAGGCGCGTTCAGGTTCACCCCATTTTTGGGCTGGTTCATCCCATTGTCAACACGGGCCTGGGTGTCGCGCTTAGTTTTGGGCAACAATCCATAACACACTATGCCTATTTTCTCATTCAACACCTTATCCTGCATTTCGGGCCTTTAATCAGTAAACTCACCAGAGCGACCCAGTAACCCGCTGTGGTGCATTCGCTGAACAGCAACGACACAGATACCGTACGTTAGGCCGCCGTTCACCGTTGCCCGAGCCGGGCTCGTGTAACGGATTGCTCCCCACTTTCCATCCAATCAACCTCTTATGAAGCCTTTTCTAGCCGTAGCCGCTCTGGCGCTATGGGTTGGGACTACTTTTGCCCAATCCAACCCGACAATCGTCGTTACCGGGACACTGGTCGACTCCACCACAACGAAATCCGTTCCGTTTGCCACCGTTGCGGTTCGAACCGCCAACGCGCTCATTGGCGGCAGTACCACAGATAGCACAGGTACGTTCAAACTGGCCAGCCTTTCGCCGGGGAGTTATACGCTGGTGCTCTCATCGATAGGCTTTCAGACGCGTAGCCGGCTGATCACGCTGGCAGACGACCAGGCCATTGTGAACCTCGGCTCGCTGCTGCTCCGGTCTGAGAGCCGCACGCTGGGTGAACTCACCGTTACGGCCCAGAAATCACTGATTGAAGAAAAAGGCGATAAACTCATCTACAACGCCGAAAAAGACATCTCCAACGCGGGCGGTTCGGCTGCCGATGTACTACGCAAAGTGCCCGCCCTCAGCTTAGATCTGGACGGTAACATTCAGATGCGCGGCAACAGCAACATTCGCGTGCTGATCAACGGTAAACCATCGGCGATGATGGCCCGGAACCTGGCCGATGCCCTCAGGCAAATGCCCGCCGACAACATCAAATCCATAGAGGTCATAACTAGTCCAGGCGCAAAATATGATGCCGAAGGGGCAGCGGGTGTCATAAACATCATTACCAAAAAAGCCCTTCAGGGATTCAACGGTTCGGTGATGGCCTCGGCAGGTACGTTGAACCGCAGCCTGAATACGAAACTATCCGTGAAGACCAAAAAGGTAGGGGTTTCGCTGGCTGCCAACGGGTACCAGTTTCAGAACATACGGGAGGCAGATACCCGACGCACAACGCTACTGAACGGCCAGCCGCTGAATATCCTGACGCAGTCGAGCCGCGCCGATAATATAGGCACTGGCGGCTACGGTGAGTTCAGCCTCGATTATGACCCCGACACCACGAGCCGTATCAACTTTTCAGCCAATGCCTGGGGCGGCTCCTATCCCAACAACAGTTCGGTGATCAACCAACTGACCGACCCGGCTGGCATGCCGCTTCAGTATTTCCGCAACGATATCCGTTTCCGTAATCCGTATGGTAACAGTCAGTTCGATCTGGGCTATACCAAAACGTTTCGCAAGCCTGCCGGTGTCAACTCAGATCACGAATTCACGCTGTTGACTCAGTTTAGCCGAATGCCCGACAACTATTTCTACGACACCGACCGCTACACGCTCAACGAGGTAGAACAGCTTAGTTTTCGGCAGCGCAGTACCAACTACAGCCGTAATAAAGAATACACGCTTCAGGCCGATTATACCCATCCGTTCCTGATCCGGTCGAGCCGCGATACCACGCAGGCCAAACTGGAGGTAGGTTTGAAGGCCATCCGGCGCGACATTGGCAGTGAATACCGCGTTGAGCAGTCGGCAGACGGTACAGCGCCCTTTGTGGTTGACCCAAGCCAGTCGAATGATTTCGAGTACAATCAGCAGATTGTTTCGGGCTACACGGCGTTGCGCCTGGAAACCAAACGGAAGTGGAACCTGAACCTGGGTGCGCGACTGGAGCGAACAACCATCGACGGAAATTTCCTGACAACCCAAACGGCTCTCTCGACCCGGTACACTAACCTGATTCCGAGCGTAACTGTCTCGAAAGGCATCAAAACCCACACGCTGAAAGCCAGTTACACTCAACGGATTCAGCGGCCACAGCTCTGGTTTCTCAACCCCTGGGTGAACGCCAGCGACCCCCGCAATCTGCAAACGGGCAATCCGTACCTCAACCCCGAGCTGAACCACGCCGTTGAGTTGGGGCATAGCGTTTCCACGAAAGCGGGCCTGTCGATCAACTCGGCCCTCTACTTCCGCATGACAAATAACGCCATCGAGTTCATTCGCACCGTTGATGAAACAGGCGTTGGGTTAAGTAAGCCCCAGAACCTGGCCCGACGCCTGGCCTATGGGCTGAACACGAACCTGTCGGGGCAGGCCAACAAAAACTGGACGATGAACGGGGGCGTAGATGTCAGGTACGTTGACCTGAGTAGCCCCGCCCTGAATCAGAGCAACAGCGGCCTTGTTGGCAATCTGAACGTCAGCAGTACCTACAAACTGCCCCACGATTACACCTTTCAGGCCAATGCCAATGTAAACTCCGGCTGGATCAGTTTGCAGGGAATCGGTTCACCATTTTACTGGTATGGCTTTGCGTTGAAACGGGAGATGAAGGCAAAAAAAGCGAGTCTGACCCTCGGCATCAACAATCCATTCAACCGGGGCATCAGGCAAACGCTGACCCTATCGGCACCGACCTTTGAATCGGAAACGCGATCGTTCTTCCTGACGCGCTCGTTCCGGCTGGCGTTCGAATGGCGATTTGGGCAGATGAGTGCAGGCGGCAAGCAGAGCAAGAAAGTACAGAACGACGATGCCGGCGGACGATAGGCAGGCGCTGCTTTAACCAGCAGACACCCATTTTTTCATCCAATACTGATAGCAATAACGTGCCGGTACGTTTGTGTTCAATCACAAACGTACCGGCACGTTGGCATGTATACCCCCTGGTCTGACCCACGCTGAAATGCCCTGGCCCATGTGTTGATTGGGCTCTCATCAAACGCAGCCCAGCCAGCCGCGAATTGCCCTGCCTGCCAATAGGTCTAACAGCGTGTCAGGTACGTTGCTTTGGTTGTCAGAAACGCTCTTTAAGAACCAAAAACCGTAGATAGTTTCTCTACGTGTTAGTACTAGGCATTAGTCGTACGACATACTTCTCTGCATTCATGACTTTGTTGTTGTCAGAACCTGTTTTCAGGCAAAAAAATTGTATATAGCTAGCTGGTTATCAGTGCTATCCCCCTATTCCTGACTTATGCCTAAAAAAGTGGTTATCCTCGGAGGAGGCGTTGCCGGATTGAGTGCCGCTCACGAGCTGATTGAGCGGGGATTTGACGTTGATGTTTACGAAAAAAAGCCTACGTACCTGGGCGGCAAAGCACGGTCTGTCAACGTACCTGGCTCTGAGCTTCCGAAGGCAGGCGGTGGCCAGCATGCGCCGCTACCGGGCGAACACGGCTTCCGCTTTTTCCCCGGTTTTTACCGGCACATCACCGACACGATGAAGCGCATCCCCTTCACCGACGCAACAGGCCGGAAAAACCCAAATGGCGTATACGACAACCTGGTTGATGTGCAGCGCGTTGGTATTCTGCGCAACGGCAAGCCCCCAATCATCACGGTTGTCAGCTTCCCCAAATCGCTGGCCGACCTTGAAGCAGCACTATCCGTCCTACATACCCACGATACCGGATTACTGCCCGGCGAGGCCCGTTTTTTTGCCAGTAAAGTGTGGCAGCTGATGACCTCCTGCCAACGTCGGCGGGAGCTGGATTACGAAAAAATTGGCTGGTGGCAATTCATGGAAGCCAGCAGCCACAGCAAGCCGTATCAGCATTTGCTGGTGGAAGGTCTTACCCGCACGCTGGTGGCCGCCAACGCCAAACACGCCAGCACTAAAACCGGGGGCGATATTTTCATCCAGTTGCTGTTCAACATCGCCAACCCCGGCATGCATACCGACCGAGTGCTGAACGGCCCTACCACCGATGTGTGGCTGAAACCCTGGGAAGAGTACCTGAGCGGTAAGGGAGTCCGTTTTTTCCGGGGTGCGCTGGTTGAAAAGCTGGTAGTCGCCGACGGGCGTATTGAGGCGGTGACGATTCGGGACTGGCAAAAAGCGCAGGCTGCCAGCTCGTTGGCCCCTGGTTCAGCAGCTACGACAGCCAACGCATTCAACTACGACCCGCCCGCCCTGGGCGACTTTTACCTGCTGGCAACCCCGGTTGAGGTGACCACCACCCTCTTTGAGCATAGCGTAAAAAAGAACAGTGGCAGTTTGAAACCACTCGATGAACTGGCCAGCAACGTTGCCTGGATGAACGGCATCCAGTTTTACCTCAACCAGGAGATCGACATTGTTCAGGGGCATTGCATCTATGTAGACAGCGAGTGGGCGTTGACATCGATCTCGCAGCTTCCCTTCTGGTCGGGCTACCGGATGGACGAGCGGGGCGATGGCACCGTAAAAACCATCTTCTCGGTCGACATTTCCGACTGGAACACGCTCAGCAGTAAAAACGACCCGGATCTAAAGCCGATGAAGGCGAAAGATTGCCAGACGTTCGATGAGATTGCCGACCGGGTTTGGGCGCAGCTTAAGCGCAGCCTCAACGTAAACGGCACCGTGGTCCTGAGCGATGACATGCGGCAGGGCGTTTACAACGATCACGGCCAGGCTTATAAAGGTTATTATCTGGATCACTCCATTAACATGCAGGCACCGCCCGGCGCAGCTGACCCCGCCGCTTCGGCCGTGGGCGAAGCGATGGCTGACCTGAAAGCCGTCAACCACGAGCCACTGCTGGTTAATACCGTCGATAGCTGGGGGCTGCGCCCCGATGCGTATGTAGGCGGCATCTCGAACCTGTTTCTGGCCTCCGATTACGTGCGAACCAACACGGATCTGGCCACGATGGAAGGAGCCAACGAAGCTGCCCGCCGCGCCGTCAACTGCATCATCGACGCAGCGAAGGTCAACGCCGAGCCCTGCCAGATCTGGAACCTGCACGAGCCTGCTTTTTTCGTCCCCCACAAGTGGTACGATGCTTACCGCTACCAGCGGGGGCTACCCTACGGCCATCCGCCGGGTTGGCTGAAAGCTCTTTTCCTGGCCTGGGGCATAGTATACGGCGTTGGTTTCGCCCTGATGATCGCGTTCTACTGGGTGCAGGATAAGCTATCCCGCCGGCCAGAGACGATCGTGGCCAACCGGTCGGTTACGGCCCCTCCCGCTGTTCATGGCGGCGAAGTGGGCAGGGCTCATGCCCTTCGGGTGCCGTTCATGCTGGGTATGATGACCCTGGGGGTTGGTTTGCTCATTCTTGACAGTCATCTCAACCTTGGCTGGCACACGGCCGCTGTTTGGGGGTATGGCCTGACGGCCTTGTATGCCGCTTACGTACTCCTCAGTCGCGACACGGTGGTAGGTGCTATTCTGGCGTTTGCGCTTGTAGCCGGTTTTGCCGAACTGGCCAGTGATTACTACCTGGTTTCCATTACCGACACGCTCATATACCCCCGCCCCGAACCACGGCTTTGGGATTCTCCGGCCTACATGCCGTTCAGCTGGACGGTTGTACTAACGCAGATCGGATTTATTGGTTACCTGATCATGAAACGCCTTAGCCCGCTGCAAACGGGTCTGCTGCTTGTTCCGATCAGTGGCATTCTGATTCCGCTCTACGAAAACTGGGCTATTCAGGGGGGCTGGTGGAATTACGTGAACGCACCGGAATGGCATGGCGTACCGTACTACATCTACCTGGCCGAAGCCCTGCTTGTATTCCCGGTTCCGTATTTTATTCGCAAAGCAACGGTCGCTGGTGGGCGCTGGGCCCTGATTGGCGGCCTGCTGGAAGGTCTTGTTATGCTGGTCGCTTGTCTGGTTGCGTTTAAACTGGTCGGATAATATGCTGCAACGCGTAAGCACCTACTTCTTCCCGCCAGACTTTTCGGGCACGGAGGAAAACCGGCGACAGGCTACGATCATCGTCAACTCCGTTGTGCTGACCTCCCTGTTCACCCTGAACTACCTCATTCTTTGCCTGTGGTTGCGGTATGAACCCGGCATTTACATCATGCTGGCGAACCTGCTGGTTTTCGTGACCGCCCTGTTCCTTTTCAAGGCCGGGGTGATCACGTACCTGGCGCTGGGCTATGCCTTTAATCTGTTTGGTATACTGTTCGTTTTTCTGGAGTGCTTTTACCTCGGCGGATTCTACGGCGACGTCACGATCTGGCTGGTGGTGATGCCGCTGGTAGGTACGTTCCTGCTCGGAAAGAAAGGGGGACTCATCACACTGAGCCTCTCATTGACCCTGCTGCTTGTACTCTGGTACCTGGAATTTCGGGGCGTTGTTGTTCCCAATCATATCACCCTGAATGAGTACAGATTATTCTTTCGGCTCAACATCATTATGGGGCTGATGCTGATAATCGTGATCATTGCGTTTGTCTTTACCAACTCGAATAACCGCGCCCTGCGCCTGATCAGCGAGAAGAATGCGTTGCTGCAACTGCGCTCCGAACAGCTCGAACAATCGCTCAACGAGCTGCGAACCACGCAGGTTCAGCTCATCCAGAAAGAAAAAATGGCCAGCCTGGGCGAGCTGACAGCGGGCATCGCCCATGAAATTCAGAACCCCCTCAACTTCGTCAACAACTTTGCCGAGGTAAGCAGCGAACTGGTTGTGGAGTTGAAAGAAGGTTCACTGATGCTGTTGCCCGTCGACGAAAAAGAATATGCCGATGAGATCGTGGGCGATCTCTCCCTTAATCTGGTCAAGATTTCTCAGCACGGCCAACGAGCCTCAGCCATTGTACGCGGCATGCTGAAACATAGCAGCAGCAGTACCGGCGAACGGCAGCTAACCGACCTCAACGCCCTGGCCGATGAATACCTTCGACTGAGTTATCATGGGTTGAGGGCAAAAGACAACTCATTCAACTGCCAGCTCATTACGGAGTTCGACCCCAATCTGCCCCATCTGAACATCGTGGGACAGGATATAGGCCGGGTGCTGCTGAACCTGTTTACCAATGCCTTTTACGCTGTACAGCAGAAAGCCCGGCAAATGGAACCAGCTGCCAACTACGAACCAACCGTTCGGGTACGTACCTGCCGGCAAAACGGGAAGGTCGACATTCATGTGCGGGATAATGGCAGCGGCGTTCCCGACGGCATCAGAGCCAAGATTTTCCAGCCTTTTTTTACCACCAAGCCAACCGGTGAGGGTACGGGTCTGGGCCTTAGCCTTAGCTACGATATCATAACGAAAGGGCATGGCGGAGAACTGGTCATTAAGAGTCAGGAGGGCGAAGGTGCCGAGTTTGTGATCAGCCTGCCCGCTGGTAAGTAACGCAGGTGTTGACGGCTGAACAGGATATGCTGATGGCCTGTAAGCAGTAGCAAACACTGGCAGGACCACCCCATCCGTTGGCCGGATTGCTGGCTATTCAGCCGGTACTCCCGGCTCCTGTTCCTGCTCGAATGGCAACTTCAACAGGCGTATACCCCGTTGCTGAACCCGAGATGGTCAGTTCACCCTGAAGTAGCAGCGGTGGCTGCGCCAGAAACCGGGGCTCTGTGCCGCGATGCAGCTGTGCAGCATGAACCAGAAACGGATGACATAGATATACCGTCCCCGCGTTGCCCGTGGCCAGGGCTTCATCTCGATCGGGCAGTTCACCCAGCTTACCGGCCAGTTCCATGAATGACAGGCCCGCGTCACCGGCCAGATGTAGTAACGCGGCCACGTCGCGATGGGAGCCGGTACGGATACGCGTAGGAGCATCCTGTTCGCTACAATCGGAGAAGAGAAACAACATCAACAAGGCTCGTCCTCTCGAAACAACGTTGACTCGCCAGTCGAGATAATTGGCGGGATGGTTCGGGCGGCCTGTGCCACTTCTGCCGGAAAAGCATCGTCGATGCGCACAAACCCATCCTGAATGAACTGCTCAATTTGTTGGAAACTCAGCTCCGCCTGCATACGATGAACACTTTAGTGACAAACGTACCCGGGCATAGACAGGGCAGCTAATCATATTGCACTTATTCAGTATAGCTAAACCGGATAATTACTGGCTCGGTGTCGGTAGCTCCCTCGTAGAGCGGCGGGTCGGTCAGTTCGTCGATGGTCAGATCTACGGGGGTACGTCCCGATTCGCTCACGGCCTCTGTGGCAACGGTTTTAGCCACCTGATGAATCAACGCCAGCCGCGAATAAACCGACCCTGATGACGAGCGGGCCGCACTAACCTGACTGAGCCGGTCACTGAACAGATGAGCCGGCACATCGATGGTCTGCTGCCGACGGTAGGCACGTTGTTCCTCCTCCATATAATGTATAAACGGCCATTGGCCTTTCCTAGTTTACCCCGAAACGCGAACGCCCCCCTGCCTTGCTTTTGCCAGAGCATCAGCAATCAGGGGGGCGTCGATCAGTTTACAACCAGCCCGAGTTGGTTATGCAAACGTACATAACGTAGCTACGTAGTCTTTGCTGCCGTCGGTAACCCAGGCATCCAACTGGGCCGGGTCTTTCAGCTGCTGCCCACGGAACCGGGGCACCACCATATACCCGCACTTAACATCGGTCAGGGCCGACATATCGCTCCACAGCTTTTCGATTTGGGCTACCGGGTAAATATCTTCCTGCCCATGACCCCACCGGTATTTAACGTCTTTGAGCGTCACATAGGTCGGAATCCGATGGGCCACGCTCCGCACCGCTTTGGCCAGCTGTGCCTCGTCGCCGGTTTGCAGATCGTCGCGGGTCAGGCCAAACAGTTGAAGCAGCGGGTCGATCTGGATCCAGGTCGTATTGGAGTTGTAATAGCTCAGGTTCAGCTCGTCTTCTTCGCGCGGTTGAGCCAGCCCCTCCAGCAACCGGACATGCCCGTTTACACGCGCCAGTCCGCCCCCACGATCCTCGATCCGGCGCGGCACGACTTCAAACGTGAGCGCATTTCCCGATTCAAGATGGTGACCCAGCGCCGCCGGATCAACGTCGGCACCGAGGGTATCGATGTTGTGCAGCATCAGCGTTTCCACCTCCGGGTGTTCGGCCAGCAGCTTCGCCAGCGTGCCGTTCCGCAACAGGTTCGAAACCTCATACCAATGGCCCAGGGGCGAAAACCGTTGCGCCGCAATATTGTCTACATAATCAGTGCCCTCTCCTTTCAATTTGGCCCAGTTGATCATCGACTGCCGAACGGCATCGCGCACCTTCTGCTTGTTCTCATCCAGTGTTTCCTGCGGTGTTTCTTCCCACAGGAAACGCAGGTCGCGTTCCATCGGCACAAACCGCTGCCCGATAGACCGCCCCGGCGACAGGTACGTTGCCCCCGGATACCCGAAGTTGCCGGTCTGTTCCAGTTTCTTCCGAATTGGTTCGTGGGTCATGTAGCTGGTTGCAACGATGTGCGGAATAGTAACGCCGTAGGTCTCGGCCAGCTTCCGCGTCTTCGCCAGGTGAATTTCCAGGAAGCTCCGATGTGCACCGTCGAGTTCAACGAACGGGTTGATGGTTTTGATCACGCCAGCACCTTTCGTCCAGCGGCTACCCACACCGGCACCAAGGCTCAAGACGGCCACCTTACCTTTCCGAATGGCTTCTTCACCCACCCTGGCCGAGGTCGCCGTGGGGTCGAGTTGCACAATATCAGCCGCCTGCACATCTTCAATTGACGTGTCGACCGGCAGTCGGTTCCGCGACAAACCAATGCGCCCGCGCTGAATCTCTTCCCTGATCTCTTCGTGCTGGATGTAGTCGAAGCCGTTGTCTTTCTTGATCCGGTCGGCCTTTTCGTTCTCTGCACTCCGGTTACCCTGTGAAGAGGGATCCGATACGTTGAAGAGGTTGCTGATGATCGTCCGCAGCAACGGATACGCCTGATTATTCCGTTCGCAATGGGTTGTAAAGAAATCAATTTCCGCCCGGCGTCCGTAGGGAATGGAGGCAGGATCTTTCCGCACCAGCTCCGACACGTGAATCCCGTAGTACGGCTCCGGCATCAGGGCGTCGGTGCCTTCTTGCAGCGTTGCCCACGTACCGCGGGGGTTGATGCTCCAGTTATACACCACTGGTTCCATGGCAAACGGCAGCGAATCAGACAGTTCGCTCTTTGTTTTCCGCAGAATCTCCAGCACCTGCAGCTTATACGCCTCATACTTAGCCGGATTAACGAACATACCCATGCCGCCACCCGACATGCCGCCGAGCATCAGGAAGCCGTAATAGTCGTCGCCAAACTGCTTTTTGGCTTTGGCAATAATCTGTTCTGTGAAGTAGGTCGACGCCCAGGGAATAATCGTTTTGATGGGCCCTTCCCAGTTCCGGGCTGTGTTGGCCCCCAGTTTCCGGATATCCCCTTCCTTGATGGCACCCAGAATATTATCGAAAATCTGGTTTGTCTGTTGGCGGGCAACCCATTCCTTATCGCCCCGGAGCAGGTACTTTTCGGTAACCATTTCCAGAATAGGGCCAACGTTCGACGCCATGCCGCCGTGCATGAGCACCAGCGAGTTCATGATCTTTTCCTGAATGTCGGGATGTACATCGTCGCCCTGCAACACCCGGTGGCGGGGCAGCAACGTACCCCGGCTGATCCCATATTCGGGGTCGCCTTCCTGCGCAAACGTACCCTGAATGGCCTTGATGCCCGGCCAAACGCCCCCCGAATCCTGCCAGCCGCCACCGGAGCCGCCGATCCACTCGCCCAGAATAGCGCGCGAAGCAACAAGCCGCCGTTCGCTCTCTTCCAGACCGCCCTCCAGGTTCCGGGTTTGGCCCGTGGCCCGCATCAGCAGACTGATGATCGAGCCGAGCAGGTTGGTCGACACCGCAAAGCGGGACCCTTTCGGAATGTCATTCACTTTCGTGACCAGTTCAATTCCCATACCCGGCGCAACGATCCGGGCCAGAATCTCAGGCAACGCCTGATTCGTCCCTTCAAACGAGGGCGGAATCAGGCCGGAAGCAATCACTCCTGCTTTGACCAGACTCAGGTAATCATTGCCAAAATTGAACAGATCGCCCAGGTCGTGAATATCCTTGGTAGTATTCAGGTCAACGCTTGTCAGGCGCAGAACGGGTTCCGAAATTACCCGCACGTAGCATTCCAGTGGTGGCCTGATATCCTTATCGCGCCCGAAAACGCCCAGATCGATGGAGATGTTGATAACGCGGGCGCCTTCGGGATAATCCATACCCAGAAAGAAAATGTCCGACCAGCCACTGTGGGTCAGGTCCATCCGTACCGACGTCTGTTCGTGCAGAATAGGGTAAAAAAGCGAATTATCAGGCCGTTGCAGCAGCCTGGGCTGAATACGGATCGGGTGTTCGGTCTGATGCCCAACACGGAACATCCACTGGTTTCCTTTGCTCGACCGCACGCTTTTCCTGACCTGATCGGCCAGGATCTGAAACGACAACTGATGGTAGCTGTCGGCCAGGGCACTGAACAGCGTAGCGCTTGGCCCGTGCATGTCCAGATCCTGCAGGAACCGCACAATAGCCTGTTCGAACCGGCGCGCCAACAGGTCTTCAAAACCGGCATAGGGAATCTTGCCAATAGCTGGCGTTTCCGGCGCGTCGGTCAGCGAAAAGCGAAACCCGGCCGACAGAAAGAGAATAGCCCTTACTTTATCGTACAGGTTCGGCGTAGACTTGCGAAAATCATCGAGTTCCCGCAGCGCTTTTAGCAGACTACTGGTAGAAAAAGAACGGCTAAGATCGAAAAAGGAGCGATTACGCACGGCCGGATCAGCCGACGTGATGGTTTCTATAAAAACATTCATGGTTTGAACAGTGCCCCGCAGCGGCGGACCGTCCCGCCCTAAAGGGGCCCCGCTGGCAAGTCAGTAGTTGTGCGTCAGCAATAAGGTTGGGCCGGCAAGCCCCCTTTAGGACGGGGGGCTATACCAGCGGGAAATAGAAACGTTTACACCAGTTGCGCTTTTCGTGCGTTTGCCTCTGCCAGCAACTCCACCATGGAGGTGAGTGTCTCGTCGTGGGCTTCGCCCGCCAGGCCGAGGGCCATTTGTGCCCGGAGCAGGCCCGTCCGGCCACTCAGGTCGTAGCGATTTCCTTTTACTTCCAGCGCCAGGTACGTCTCAGATTCGGCCAGTTCCTGTAGCGACGGCGTCAGGGGTGTGTTACTACCACCCTGCGCAATGTGCTTCTCAAGGAGGCTAAAAACGGTTGGGGTAAGCACGTGCATCCCGAAAAAACAGAGGTAATAACCCACCCGCAGCCCTGGTGTTTGCAGTTCCAGTTCGGCCACGCTTAACGATGGTTTTTCAATCAGTTTTTCAATCTGATACACCCCGCTCTTGTTGGGTACGTGCTTGCCTGTAACGGTTCCGTAGCGGCCAATCTGGTGTTCAATAGTTGGGTTAACGGCTGATACGGAGCAGTTTTCTTCAACCGCCAGTTCGATCAGCTGAGCCGCACAGCGTTTGCCAATCAAATTCGACACGTAGAGATAATCGCCCAGTAACAGCAGGAAAGGCTCATTGTTGACAAAGTCCTTTGCGCAGTGAACGGCATGTCCGTAGCCGAGTGGTTCGGGTTGTTCAACAAATTGGGTGCGGCTGATGAGGTGGTCGATCTTTTCGGCCTCCTGCCGCGCCCAGTCCACATTTTTGAACGATTTAACCAGGTTGTCGCGCAGCGACGTGAAGGCGCTGATGTAGCGTTCACCATCGCCGGGGGCACACACTACGCAGATTTCGTCGATACCGCTAAGAAACGCCTCTTCGGCAATAGCCTGAATAACGGGTTTATGCAGACCGTCGGTGTCGATAACCGGCAGCATGGCTTTCTGGATGGTATCGGCTACCGGATATAATCGTTCGCCACGGGCAGCAGCGGTAATAACAGCTTTTCTTATTTTCATTAGGAACGGACAGCAAAGACAATTGGATGCCCAAAGTTTGCCAAAAGAACGCAATTAAACGACCTGCTACCGGAAGTAACTACCTTATGGCTTATCATAAATACCTATATACGTTCATTCAACCCGGTGCAATACTGCAAAAGTAGCGGCAGTAACCGGGTCCAGGCCCGTTGGGATTCATACATGATGAGCAGTATCTGCCTGGCCAGAGAGACACACCGGCGTAGTTCATCCAGACTTCTGTCAGGGACATGACAGGACGTGTTTTCATGAACCCGACTCGTCTTGTTTACCCACATCAGGTCTCTGGCGGGGCGGCAAAACACCGAACCTGAACCGTTTAAGCAGTTTAAGCCTGAAAACCAACAGTTATATCAGCTTGTCCGGGGTGATCGGCAACTCGCGGACGCGTTTGCCGGTGGCGTTGAAAATGGCATTGGCGACGGCAGCGGCCACGCCGACAATGCCCACTTCTCCAATGCCTTTAATGCCCATTTTATTGGCTTTCTGATCGTCTTCGCGAATAAAAATGGCGTCCATGTCGCCAATATCGAGGTTTGACGGGACGTGATAATCGGCGAAGGAACGGGTAACGAAATTGCCTAACCGGGGATCGAGGATCGACTCTTCGGTCAGCGCCATGCCGATGCCCCAGACGTTGCCGCCGATGATCTGCGAACGGGCTGTTTTCGGGTTCAGGATGGTACCGGCTCCGGTCACGGCCAGAAATCGATTTACTCTGACCATTCCCGTAAACCGGTTCACGGCCACTTCGGCAAAATTGGCGTTGAAACTGTGGGCCGAATACGCCTCCGCACTTTCCAGCGGTTTGGCATCGACCCGCGTTTTGTATTCGGTGATCTTCTCCGACAGCATCATCTGCGAGGCCGTTGGACGGGCAAAAAACTGCTTACCCGAGCGCGTGATCAGTTCATCCGTAATTTTCTGACAGGCATCGTTCACTGCGTTGGCATAGCTGGCCGCACCTACCGAGCCAACGGCACCGGCGGCGGGGGGCAAATCAGAGTCGCCAATAACCACCGTCACATTCGTGAGAGGCAAATCGAGTGCATCGGCGGCTGTTTGGGTCAGAATGGTGTACGTACCTGTGCCCAGATCAGCGGCAGCCAGTTCAATGGTGGCCGTAACCTCATTGCCGGTCCGTTTAAGCTTCACCACCGCCGAGGTTGGGCGCTGATGGGCCGGGTACGTTCCCGCAGCTACGCCGTAGCCGATCAGGTAGTTTCCCTGCAGGTTCTGGCCCGGTTCGGCCTTCCGCTTTTCCCAGCCAAACGCTTTCGCCCCTACCTGAAGACACTCAACCGCTTTCCGCGACGACCACGGTTTACCGTTCGACGGGTCACGGGCGGGTTCGTTTTTGATGCGCAGCTCAATTGGGTCCATCTTCAGTTTGTGGGCCAGCTCGTCCATCGCCGACTCCAGCGCGAAACTACCGGTCGATTTTCCGGGCCCGCGTGTGTAGGTGGGCAAGATCACGTTCATGGGCACAACCCGGTAGGTAATCAGCGAGTTGGGTACGTCGTACATGATCTTCGAGCAGTCGCCGCAGGGTTCAACGAACTCACTTTTAATGGCGGCGTGCGTCGTGATCTCGTGTGCCAGCGCCGTCAGTTTACCGTCCTGCGTGGCAGCCAGACTTACCTTCTGCAAGTTCTGCTGACGTAACCCTACCGAGTTCACCATCTGTTGCCGGGTCAGGGCCAGTTTTACCGGCCGATTCACCTGTTTGGCCGCTATGGCCGTGAGTACCAGATTGGCCCACTGCCCACCTTTCGAACCGAAACCGCCGCCAATGTACGGCGTAACGATACGCACCTGTTCTGGCTTGATATTAAGCGTATTAGCCGCCGACGTCTGTGCTCCGTTGACAATCTGCGAGCTGTTATAGAGCGTTACACGGTCGCCATTCCACTCGGCGATGGTGGCATGTGGTTCCAGCGGGTGGTGGTGCTCAATGGGTGTGCTGTATGTTTCCTCGACCTTATAGGCTGCCGAACTCAACGCCGCTTTGGCATCGCCCCGGCTGGCATCGGCTTTGTCTTTCTCTTTAGGCAGAACAGCATTGGGCGCCAGTGTCTCGAAGTCGACTTTAGGCTCTTTTTTATCGTAATCTACGCTGATCAGATGGGACGCGTGCCGGGCCTGCTCGAAGGTTTCGGCCACAACGATACCGATGTGCTGGCCGAAAAACTCGACTTCCGGGCTTTGCAGCAGTGAACCACCGCGCAGACCACCGTTGACGTTCAGCTTCGGAGCGTTTTTATGGGTGATCACCGCCAACACACCGGGTGCTTTTTCGGCAACCGACGTGTCGATGTTCAGAATCGTTCCGGCGGCAATGGTGCTTTTAAACAGAACGGCGTAGGCAAGATCCTTAACCGGGTAATCGGTTGAATAAGCCGCCTTGCCCGTCACCTTGGCGATGCCGTCGATCCGGCTGATGGGCGTGCCGGTTAGTTTGTTTTTGTCCTGCATGGTGTTGGTTGAGTGGTTATCTGATAATTCGGTTCATTGGTTAACTAGGTGACTGGTTCGTTTTTGTGACTGGTAACGTACCCGGGCTTAAAGCGCGAAGTGAAGCCGAAAAACCAAGCAACCAATTCACTACTCAACCAATCAACCAACTCCGTTCAATGCCGTTTGTAACGCCAGCACAATGCTTCGTTTTCCCAGCTCCACCTTAAACTTGTTGTGTTCCAGCGGTTTAGCGGCGGCCATTTCTGCTTCGGCGGCCAGCCTGACATTCGCTTCAGTCGCCTCTTTACCCACCAGCATTTTCTCGGCGGTCAGTGCGCGCCATGGTTTATGGGCCACGCCCCCCATCGCAATACGTACCTGAGTAATCCTGTTTCCCGCCATTTCCAGCCCCACTGCCACCGACAGCAACGCAAAGGCGTATGACGCCCGGTCGCGCACTTTGAGGTAATAGGCCTTGTCGGCAAGCTTGCTTGGGGGCAACTCAATAGCGGTGATCAGTTCGCCCGGTGCCAGATTCGTGTCCTGGTGTGGAGTATCGCCGGGTAATCGGTGAAAATCAGCAAACGCAATGGCGCGTTCCTGCCCGCCTACATTCCTGACCTTCACAATGGCATCCAGCGCTGCCAGCGCTACAGCCATATCAGACGGGTACACGGCTACACATTTTTCAGACCAGCCGAAGATGGCGTGCAGGCGGTTAATGCCTTCCAGCGCGCCACAGCCCGTGCCCGGCTCACGCTTGTTGCAGGGCATCGAAACCTCATAAAAATACGGGCACCGGGTACGTTGCAGCAGGTTACCGCCGTTGGTGGCCATGTTCCGAATCTGCCCGGATGCGCCCGCCAGAATAGCCTGTGTCAGCAGCGGATATTGCTGCCGAATAAGCGGATGGTTGGCAGCATCAGTATTCTTCCCGAGCCCGCCAATGGAAACGCCCCCCTGATTAGGCCCGCTGGTGATCGTTTTGATGGTCGTTAACGCCAGCCCCGAAATATCAACCAGTTCGGCCGGACGTTCAACGTCTTCCTTCATCAGGTCGAGCAGGTTGGTGCCGCCAGCCAGGAATTTCGCGTTTGGCTTGCCAGACAGCATGTTCAGCGCCGTAGTGGGGTCGCTGGCCCGGTTGTATACAAAGGGTCGCATAGGTACGTGAGTAAAAAGGTTAGGCCGAAAACCGGAACGTTTGCTCGACCGGTTTTCCATGTTGAACTTCCTGCACGGCCGCAACGATGTTGGCGTAGGCACCACACCGGCACAGGTTTCCCGACATCCGCTCCCGAATTTCCTCTGTTGATAACTGCAAAGGGGCAGCTTTTTTGCGGACGTCCGCCGTCACGTAACTGGCGTCACCTCGTTTTGCCTCGTCTATCAGTGCCACCGCCGAGCAGATTTGCCCCGGTGTGCAGAATCCACACTGAAAGCCGTCGTGTTTCAGAAACGCTTCCTGTACCGGATGCAGCCGAACCGTTGACCCACTTCCCTGCGCGAGGCCTTCAATTGTCTGTACGGTTTTACCCTCGCAACTGGCGGCCAGAGTCAGGCACGACAACACCCGCTGTCCGTTCAGGATCACCGTACAGGCTCCGCACTGGCCGTGGTCGCAGCCTTTTTTCGAGCCAGTCAGTTCCAGCCGTTCCCGCAACGTATCCAGCAAGGTCATGCGCGAATCGACCAGCAGTTTGCGGGCCGCACCGTTGACCTTAAAGGCTACGTTTACGCCATTTTCGACCGAAGCAGGGGCTAATTCCGCTGATGTTGGCAGGCCGATCGGTTTAGTGAACAGTTGCTCAGCCACTGCCGACTGAGCAGCCAGCAGGCCGCTACCAGCCAGTGACATGAGCTTCAGAAAATGCCGTCGATTTACCCCCGTATCGAGAATGTCGTTCAGGTCTTCAGGCATCAGATCCTCAAACAGTTTCTTTTCATCGTCCGACAATTCGGGGACCTCGTTCTCGTCCATGGGGCAGTTGGTTTAGGAAAAACAGGAACTAACCAGCAACGTACCTGAGTGCGTTTTTCCGTACAGATGTTCACTAAAAGTAACCGCTTTCCGGCCCCTA
This sequence comes from Fibrella forsythiae, assembly GCF_017353175.1. GTDB lineage: Bacteria > Bacteroidota > Bacteroidia > Cytophagales > Spirosomataceae > Fibrella > Fibrella forsythiae. Next base: position 1,143,508 of record NZ_JAFMYW010000001.1, read on the forward strand.
TTGTTATCAGCTGTTTTGGGGGCGGTGTGGCTTCACGTACGTGTTGGGAGTAAAGCTCTGCAGCTAGCGAATATCGAACTGATACGTACCTGCTTCCAGTTTATGAGTGGCTGGTTCACCCGGCAGCTTTAGGGTTGCCGTTGAATTTGGCGGGATGGTCACACGATAGTGAACGGCTTTTCCTGAGCGGTTCCAGGCAGAAGAAATGGTGCCGTACGGACCGTCATGAGAGGCCTCGAAGTGGTCGAGGCCCGTTACGAAATGCGGTTCCAGCAACACGTTCTTAAAGCCCGGTTGGGTGGGATCAGGTTTAAGGCCTCCCAGGGCTTTATAATACCAGGCACCGATCTCGCCGAACATGATGTGGTTCATCGAGATATCGCTCGTTGCGTCAATCGGCCAGTTTTCGTACAAGGTTGTTGCGCCGTTTCGTATCCACCAGCCCCACGAGGGGAAGGTCTCCTGCGAGGCCACGGCGTAGGCCAGATCAGACTGACCATTGTCACTCAGGGCGTTCAGAATCGTTTTTGTACCCAGCAGGCCAACATCGATGTGGTTATTATCGGCTATCACCCGCCTGGCCAGCGTGGCAGCCACTTGGCTCTTCCTGTCATCCGGCACCAGCCCCCAATGCAGCGCCGCGCTGAGTTCGGTTTGCAGGCCGCTGCCGTAGCCACCCGATTGCCGGTTCAGGTATCTGGCGTTAAAGGCATTCCTGATTTTGGCAGCCAGCGCAACGTACCTGGCAGCATCGGCTGGTTTACCCAACAACGCCGCCACCTTCGCCACAATCGATACGTCGGTGAAATAATAAACAGACGAGGTGAACTCGACCGGCGTTTTCGATTTAACCGGCACCCAGTCGCCCAGGCCCCAGGTGGTCAGGCCAGACGGGCTCAGCTCCGTGATGTGATCGACGTAGCGTTTCATGTTGTCATAATTATCAGCCAGGATCTTTGTATCGCCATAGAACAGGTACACATTCCACGGAATGATCGTGATGGTGCTGGTCCAGTCGGGGCCGTTCCCCCATTCGTAGCCCCAGCCTCCGGTCGGAATAATGGACGGTAACACCCCGTTGGGCTGTTGTTCGTCGCGGTGATCGGCCAGCCATTTTTCATAGACGGTGATACCATCGAAGCTGTACAAGCCCGTTTCACTGGCAATGTGGGCGTCGCCCGTCCAGCCGTTCTTCTCACGCTGCGGGCAGTCGGTTGGGTAGCCGAACAGATTGGAGAGGTAGGAACTGTTGGTGGCCGCCCAGATTTTGTTCAGCGTTAAATTCGCCGATGTTACCTGACCAACCACAGGTACGTCGCTGTGCATGAAATAGCCCGTCAGTGCATCGCGGGTCAGTTCCATTGGGCGGCTGGTGGTCACTTCAACATACTGAAAACCCTTGTAGTTGAAATGCGGCATAAAGGTTTCCACGCCTTTGCCACCCAGAATGAACAGATCTGTCTGAAACGGATCAGACGTACCTACGGGCCGGAAATGGGCGTCGATGTTGGATTGATCGACCCGGCCGTTGGGATACAGCCGTTCGGCATGTTTCAGCCGGAAGGTCGTACCGGCCGGCCCGCTGACGCTGAACTGGCTGACGCCGGCAATTGTTCGCCCCAGATCGTACACAAATACCGTGTCGTTGATTTTGGTGATGCTTCTGGCCGGAATCGCCTCTACGTTCCGAATCGGGTGCATAGCCTGCGCCACAATAGTTGGTGAAGGCGACGCCCGATAGATCACGTCTTTCCAGGTGGAGTCTGAAAAACTGGCCGTGTTCCAGCCGGGCTGCTCCATGCGGGCGTCGTAGTGTTCAGCCGTATATATGCTATTGAAAACGATTGGGCTAAGGCTCGTTTTCCAGCCTTTCCCCGACGAAACCAGTTCGACGGATCCGTCGGCATAGGTGATGCGCAGGTCCAGGCAGAAGGTGGGCCGTGCCCGCCACGGCGCTTTATGAAAATCCCAAACGGCGGTTGACTGGTGATTATACCAGCCATTGCCCAGCAACACGCCAATGGCATTACTACCAGCGAGCAGTTGGCTGGTTACGTCGTAGGTTACGTAAAGGGTGCGGCGATCGAAGCGGGTGTACATGGGGTCGAGCCGGTGGTTGCCTACTTTCTGCCCGTTCAGGTACAGTTCATACAGCCCACCCGCAGCCACATAAGCCCGTGCCGATTTGATGGCTTTGGTTGTTTTGAAGGTTCTGCGGAAATATGGCGCGGGTTTTAGGTCCACATCGTTACGGTCGCTAATCCAGGCACCCTGCCAGTTACGGCTGTTCAGCATGCCGGTTTCAAAGTAGGCGATAGCCGATGTCGACGGCTTCCCGTCTTTATCCCACACCTCTACCCGCCAGAAATACCGCGTAAACGGTTGAAGCGATTTCCCGGCGTATGTGACCAGTTGTGCATCTGAGGCTAGTTTTCCTGACTGCCAGCCAGCGCCTGTACCACGGGCTACCGCCAGTGAATCGGTACCAACAAGTAGGTGGTAGGCCGTCTGTTTCGCTCCTTTTCGAACATCCACCAGCCGCCAGGTAAATCGAGGCGCAGGAGCATCGAGCCCAATTGGATTGACCAGGTGTTCACATTGGAGGCCAACGGGCAGGCAGGGCGGTGCGGCCTTGCTCGCTGCCGAGGCGAGCAAGGCGAGTATAACAACTGGAACAAGTATGATGGTGTTGAGCAGCGGCCGCCTGGTCATAGAATAACGGGTTGATGGAGTGAGTCCCGTCATGCAAAGCGATCGGTTACCGTATTTTTAATGCTTCCCGCCCAAACTTCCCGGCACAACACCCGAGGAGCTTACTTCCTTCCCTCTGCGCCCCTGCTCCACCACCCGGCGGTCAGTTCGCTGGTGGCAACGCATTCAGGTACGTACCTGGGCGTAGTCTGTGCCATAGGCACACTAATTCGACTTACTGACGTAAAAAAACGTGAGTCAGCTAACCTTGACGCGTCATATTAGTTAGTCAACAATATCGATAGACAATAACTACTACATATCGATACACTTTTATTCAACGACAGTTTACAACCATGAACAACGAGAATCAACTTAGCAGACGCCAGGTCATTGGTGGCCTTGGCGGCGGTTTAGCCACCGTCATTGCCACACCCGTGTTAGCCACTTCTCAACCAGAGCCCATGAATACCGTTGCACCAATTGCCCTCGAAGATCCAACATCGAAATACCCCAAACCACCATTTAAAGAGCAGCCGCAGCCCTTTCCGGGTCTGGCCAGCAAAATGGTACCCCGCCCCGATCATGGCGAAACCAGCTACAAAGGATCAGGCCGTCTGGCAGGTCGTAAAGCGCTGATTACCGGTGGTGATTCGGGTATGGGTCGGGCGGCGGCCATTGCCTATGCCCGCGAAGGAGCCGACGTGGCCATCAACTACCTGCCCGCCGAAGAGCCCGACGCTAAGGAAGTGATTGCCCTCATCAAAGCAGCCGGCCGCAAGGGAATTGCCATTCCCGGCGACATTCGCGACGAAGCGTTCTGTAAACGGCTGGTCGATGAGGCTGTAAAAGGGCTGGGTGGCCTGGATATTCTGGTTAGTAACGCCGGGCGGCAGCAACAACGCGAATCAATCCTTGACCTGACTACGGAGGATTTCGACGCGACCATGAAAACCAATATCTACGCGCCTTTCTGGATTATCAAAGCCGCGCTGCCGCATATGCCCGCCGGGTCGGCCATTATTGGCACCACCTCAGAGCAGGCCTACGACCCCTCGCCCAACCTGTATGATTATGCGCAGACCAAGGCCGCCACGATGAACTACGTAAAATCATTAGCCAAGCAGCTTGGTCCAAAAGGAATACGGGTCAACGGCGTAGCTCCCGGCCCCATCTGGACGCCCTTGCAACCTAGCGGCGGTGCCACGCAGGAAAAAGTAAAAACCTTTGGTAGCGATACCGTCTTTGGCCGCCCCGGACAACCCGCCGAGCTAGCCTCAATCTACGTACAGCTGGCCGCCAGTGATGCCAGCTTTGCCACCGGTCAGGTCTACGGGTCAGCAGGCGGTAAAGGACAGCCATAAGATTAAGTCGCGGTTCGTTTTAACGTACCGGGAAGCCGCGTTTAGCTCCTGCTGACGCGGCTTTTACTTTTTCCGACTAGTCCCCTTTTTGCATCGGTGGCGAACATGTGGGTTTATGAACAGAACAAATCGATGCTGATGAGAACGTTAAAATTACAGGTATAAGCCACCGTGGATGGCTTTATGGCTGGCCCCAACGGAGAAATGGACTGGCTGACCTTTGGCTGGACAACCGACATCGGCCAGTACGTAACGGCCCTGACTGAACCGGTGGATACTATCCTGCTGGGTCGGAAGCTGGCGCAGGGCTTTATTCCGCACTGGGCGTCTATCCCGGAAGCGCCGGGGGCCGACAAAATGAACGGGTCAAAAAAAGTCGTTTTCACCAAAACGCTTACCGAGTCGGTGTTGGACCATACCGTTTTGGCCACTGGCGATCTGGCTACGGAGGTCAACGCGCTGAAAAACCAGCCGGGCGGTGATCTGATCGTTTACGGTGGGGGTACGTTCGTTTCATCGCTGATCGACGCCGGTCTGATCAACGAGTTTCATCTGTTTATCAATCCGGCCGCACTCGGCAATGGTATGGCCATCTTCGGTGGGTTGGATACTACCCGTCAGTTAACGCTGGTTCAGGCAAAAGCCTTCGATTGCGGTATCGTTGTTCTTCAGTATAAGCCGAAGCGAGACTAATATAGTGCGCATTCTGAACGTGTCAACAAAGCAAGATTGGACGTTTCAACAAAGTTAGTCGCCGCGTTTCGCCTGTCCTTTGTGTCATTAATCGACAGACTAAATAACAATGGACAATTCAGACAAAATGGTACTCGTTACCGGCGGAACGGGCTTTGTTGGCGTGCACTGCATCGTTCAGTTACTACAGCAGGGGTATACTGTACGAACGACCGTTCGCTCGCTTAAACGCAGGAACGACGTTCTGAATATGGTCGAAACGGCGGGTATCCGGTCATCGGGCAGGCTTACGTTCATTGAGGCCGATTTACTGAGTGATACCAACTGGGCCACTGCGGCAGCCGGCTGCACCTATGTATTGCATGTGGCCTCACCTATTTTTCTGAACGTACCTAAAGACGAGAACGAGCTGATTCGTCCGGCGGTCGATGGCACCATCAGGGTACTGGTAGCCGCTCGGGACGCAGGCGTAAAACGGGTGGTTATGACCTCAAATTTCGGAGCCGTTGGGTATAGCCATACCGATACGACCAAAATCATTACTGAAGAAAGCTGGACCGACCCAGCGGAAAAAGGTCTTTCAGCCTATAACAAATCTAAAGTGCTGGCTGAACAGGCCGCCTGGAACTTCATTGAACAGCAAGGCGGAAATCTGGAACTGTCGGTTATCAATCCGGTAGGCATCTTTGGGCCATCGCTCGGTCCCGAGCTGTCAAGTGGATTCGAACTCCTACAGAAAGTACTCGACGGGTCCATGAAGTCGATACCCAATATTACACTGGGCATTGTGGATGTTCGTGACGTAGCCGATCTGCATATCCGCGCAATGACCAGCCCGGCCGCAAACGGGCAGCGATTTCTGGCAGTGGCTGGCAAAACGGTGTCATTACCGGAAATTGCCCGGCTATTTAAGGCCGAACTGGGCGATGCCGCATCGCGTGTTTCGACCAGAAAATTACCCGACTGGGTAGTCAGGGTCGCTTCGTTCGTTAGCCCCACCGCCAAGAGTATCCTCCCATTACTTAGCCGCTACAGAGATTCCAGTAACGAGAAAGCCAGGCACCTGCTTGGCTGGGCACCCCGATCGAACGAAGAGGCCTTACTGGCCACAGCAGTCAGTTTAATCGCCAATGGAAAGGTATAAAGCCGCTGGTTAAAGCATCTCATTTACCGCTGATTCCTGTTTACCCTCTAAGTTGTGCAAATCGCCGAATGACGTTTTCGACCATATCCTCCTGCTACATAAGCCCGACAATTTCCGATAATCAATTCATTCCGGAACATTTCTTTCTTTACCTGGCAACAGGTTGTATGTCAGCATTTGACGGGAATACCGAATATTCTCTTCAGGCAGGCGACTACGGACTGGCCGTGCGGAACGGGCTGGCCAAATACAGCAAGCAACCAGACCAGGGGCGGTTTGAAAAAGTAGTCATCTTTTTTGATCAGGCGTTTCTGAAAGCGTTTCAGGTACGTTATGCCTATGCATCAGAAGGTCGCAGACCTGCCGGATCGCTGGTAAAACTAACCGAAAATCGATTGGTACACCACTTTGTTCAATCGTTGACACCTTATCTGAATGGCGATGGCATAATCAGGCCTGAGTTCAGTGATATAAAGCGAAGCGAACTATTGGTGATTCTGCTGAATGAGCAGCCAGCCCTCGCCTCTATCCTGTTCAATTTCGGCCATCCGGAAAAAATCAATCTCGAACAGTTTATGAACCTCCATTACACGTTCAATGTGAGTATCGAGCGGTTTGCTTATTTAACCGGGCGAAGCCTATCTGCATTTAAACGTGACTTTGAGCAGCTCTTCCACGAAACACCGAGCCGCTGGCTGGTAAAAAAACGTCTTCAGGAGGCTTACTTTCAGTTGGAAAGAAACGGCAAAAAACCGTCGGAAATTTACCTCGATCTTGGCTTTGAGGACCTGTCGCATTTTTCGTATGCTTTTAGGAAACAGTTCGGCCACTCGCCATCTACCGTAGCCAAACGAGGGGCGACCACCGATTAGCCCCTGAATGCCATCCTGGGCTCAACAGCATGCGCTACTGCTGAAACCGATAGAGGTAAGGTGCTTTGTTGGCGGCACCCGTAAACTTCTTTTCCAGCCGTTCAAGCACGTTCAGGTCGAGTATCTTCTTCTGGAAGTTGTTGCGGGGGAAGGGCTTGTCGAAAATGGCTTCGTACAGTTCCTGCAATTCCTTCATGGTAAACGTTTCGGGCAGCAGATTAAAACCAATCAGTTTCTGATCCAGGTTCAGACGGAGTGTTTCCAGCGCCTTTGCCACCATTTCGTTATGGTCCATGATCAGGGTAGGTAGCTGCGTAATCGGGTACCACTCGATCGACTCGTCAATCTCATTCTTTCGGGGAATTACCTTGTTGATGTCTACCAGTGCGTAGTACCCGATCGAGACAAACCGGCGGGTGATCCATTCCAGTGCTTTGCTGTTCAACCCCCGTTCAACCAGTTTATCCCCGTTCAGGCTGATGAGACGTTCAAGCACCTGCGCATTGCTGCGTTCAGCATCGCCAAAAACACAGAACTGGTCGAGATAGATAGTCTGAATGCCCGTTCGTTCTTCCAGAATACGCCGGGCGGCCTGACCGATGCCTTCATCCTGCCCGATATAACCGCTGGGAAGCGCCCAGAAATCACCCCTGAAATCCATTTTAGGCACCAGCACATTGAGTTGTTTTTCCCGATAGCCGAAAATGACACAGTCGATTGATAACTGTTGAATATAGTCCTGTTCGTTCCGGGAATACATGTAGTGGTTTTCTGCTGTAACTGATTGGTCGGTTGGCAAAGATAGCCAGGATACCATGCCAGCCTCCCGGATTGATTTACTGGTATGAACTGTCTCGTACATGGTACAACGGCTATATAAAGTTGTATCAAATTTATTGTCTAACTCTTAGACAATAAAGAATTTTTGCCTTTACTTTGCTTAAACGAGTAAACTTTCCAATCTACATGCGAGAAAAGTCCTTCAAAATCAGCCTGCTGGCGTTGGGTTTGTGCCTGCTGGTTCAAGCAGCTTTTTCCCAGGCGCCTAAACGCAGCGTGCTGGTCTTCAGCAAAACGGCAGCCTTCCGGCATCAGTCGATCGAAGCGGGGAAGAAAGCCCTGGCCAAAATGGCCGCGGATAAAGCATTCGAGGTGCGTTTTACGGAAGATGCGTCGCAGTTCTCTGACGCTAACCTGAGGCAATTCAACACCGTTATTTTCCTGAATACGACCGGCGATGTGCTTAATAACGAGCAGCAAACGGCTTTTGAGCGCTACATCCAGGCGGGTGGTGGGTACGTTGGTGTTCACGCGGCAACCGATACCGAGTACGAGTGGCCGTGGTATGGCAAGCTGGCCGGCGCCTACTTCCTGGACCACCCGATGCCCAACAACGTGCAGAAAGGGAAGTATATCGTGACCATGAAAAACAACTGGGCCACGCAGGGGATGCCCGACGAGTTTGAACGCAGCGATGAGTTTTACAGCTTTAAAGACATTTCGCCGAAGATCAATGTCGTCCTGAAAATCGACGAAAAAAGCTACACAGGAGGCAAGAACCCTGATTTCCACCCGATGAGCTGGTACCAGGAGTTCGACGGGGGCCGTTCGTTTTACACGGCCATGGGCCACACCGACGAATCGTTCGCAGAACCGCTGTTTCTGAACCACCTCTGGGCTGGCATCAACTACACCTCGGGCGGCGATGCCCCAAAACCGTTGAACTACGCCAAAGCACGGCCAGAAGAAAACCGGTTCAACAAAGCCATTCTGGCCGAGAAACTGGATGAGCCGATGGAACTGAGCGTGCTGGGCGACGGTCGGGTTCTGTTCATTCAGCGTAAAGGCGAAGTGCGGCTCTACAACACAAAAACGAAGGAGCTCAAAACCATCGCTACGCTTCCGGTCAGCACCAAATATGTAAGCAAAGAAGGCAAAGAGTCGATGGGTGAAGATGGGCTGATGGGCCTGAGCAAAGACCCGAACTTTGCCCAGAACCACTGGCTGTACCTGTACTACTCTGATCCGAAAGAGTCTAAAAACGTCTTGTCGCGCTTTGAACTGAAAGGCGATGAGCTGGTGATGGCATCGGAGAAGAAGATGCTCGACGTACCTACGCAACGGGAAGAGTGCTGCCATACCGGCGGCTCAATTGCCTGGGACCGCTCGGGTAATCTGTATCTCTCGACGGGCGATAACACCAACCCGCACGGCTCGAACGGCTACAGCCCCAGCGATGAGCGGGAAGGTCGCAGCGCGTGGGATGCCCAGAAATCGTCGGCCAACACCAATGACCTGCGGGGCAAGATCATCCGCATCAAACCACAGACCGACGGAACCTACACGATCCCGGAAGGCAACCTGTTTCCAAAAGGAACGGACAAAACCCGCCCGGAAATTTACACCATGGGCCACCGCAATCCGTTCCGTATCTCGGTCGATCAGAAAACCGGGTACGTCTACTGGGGTGAAGTTGGTCCCGACGCGGCCAAACCAGCTGCCGACCGGGGTGCCGCTGGTCATGATGAGGTAGGGCAGGCACGCAAGGCCGGCAACTTTGGCTGGCCGCATTTCGTGGGTGATAATAAAGCGTATTTCAAGTATGACTTTGCCGCGTCGAAGTCGGGTGTGCAATGGGATGCCAATGCGCCTTCAAACACGTCGCCGAATAACACAGGCCTGAACGTACTACCAGCGGCCCAGAAAGCCTTTATCTGGTATCCGTACGACGCCTCGCCCGAGTTTCCGCTGGTGGGTGCCGGTGGCCGTAATGCCATGGCAGGACCGGTCTTTTACGCCGACAATTTCAAGAACGCCCCCAACGCTTTCCCAAACTATTACGACGGAAAACTGCTGACCTACGACTGGATGCGCGGCTGGATTATGGCCGTAACCATGGACAAAGACGGTAACTACCAATCGATGGAGCGATTCATGCCAAGCTATAAATTCAGCAACCCGATGGATATGGAGTTTGCCGACAACGGCGACCTGTATATGCTCGAATACGGCTCGGGCTGGTTTACGGCCAACGATGATGCCCGACTGATTCGGATTGAGTATAACGGCGGCAACCGGAAACCGCAGCTTCAGGTGGCAGCCAACAAGATGGGGGGGTCGGTACCGCTGAACCTTAGCCTTAGCTCAAAAGGAACAACCGATGCCGATGGTGATGCCCTGACCTATTCGTGGAAAATCACATCGAAGAATGGGTTTACGAAACTCATCAACACGCCCGAGGCTAACCTGACGCTTGCGAAAGCGGGTGTGTATAAAGCGGTGCTGACAGCCAGCGACGGAAAAGGAGGTATTGCTTCTCAAGCAATGGATATCACCGTAGGCAACGAAGCACCCGTACTAACGGTTGATCTGCCCGGTAGCAACAAATCGTTCTTTGCGGCCAACAAATCGTTTAAGTACGCCGTAAAAGTGAGTGACAAGGAGGACGGCACGCTCGGGAAAGGCATTGATCCCGAGCGCGTTGCTGTCAATATCGATTACATGCCCGAAGGCTTCGACAAAATAGCCATTGCACAGGGCCACCGGTCGGCCGACGCCACTGCGCTGTTTGCCGGTGGTAAGAAACTGATCGAAGCTAGCGATTGTAAAGGTTGCCATAGCGTAAATAAGAAGTCGATCGGGCCGGCCTACATGGATGTGGCGAAAAAGTACAGAGATGACAAGTCTGCCCTGGAGCGACTGACCAAAAAAGTAATCTCGGGCGGTAGTGGTGTTTGGGGTGAAACGGCTATGGCTGCTCATCCGCAACTGTCGGCAGCCGATGCGTCGGAGATGGTCAAGTACATCCTGAACGTATCGGCCGACGCTGCCAGCAGCAGTGCATTGCCGTTGACTGGCAGTTACACAGCCAACCTGCCTAAAGATGACAAGGGAAAAGGCGTTTACATAGTACGGGCCTCGTATGAAGACAAAGGGGCAAAAGGTCTGCCTTCACTCCGGTCAGAGCAAACGTTTGTATTGCGGAACGCCAAGGTTGACGTACACGGTTTCGATACCTACGACAACGTAAACAAAATGTCGTTCGGTGGTAATAACCTGGCCATTCCGGCCAAGTCTGGTGCGTATATGGTGCTGAAACAGGCCGACTTAAACGGGCTAACTGAACTTCGATTGATGGCCATGGCCCCCAAACCGCAGCTCAACGCAAAAGGTGGTAAGGTTGAGGTGCGTTTGGATAGCCCTACCGGAAAAGTTGTGGGTGAGTCGTCGTTCCTGGAACCATCCGACAAGCTCGACTTCAACCCGTCGGCCCTGAACGTACCCCTCAAATTGCCCGTTCCGTTCGATAGTAAACCGCACGACGTGTACCTGGTTTTTGTCAATCCGAAAGATCCGCTTGGCAGCCTGATGGTTGTGATGGGGGTTGAAGCCATTTTATCACCAACAGCCCAGTAACACACACATTTCCCTTTTCTATCTCTCATTTTCCAGTCAACTCGTTCGCATAATGAAAAAAACAAGCATTATCCTCGCTTTCCTGCTTTTGGGCGTAGCCTACAGCGGCTTTTCGCAATCAACCAGCCCGGCCGCATCCACTGTGGCGGCTACTCCCGCTGACTTTTACGCCGGAAAATGGGAAATCGGGATCGCGGGTACACCAATGGGCGACGTAAAACTCCTGTCGACGCTGGTTCGTAAAGACGGTAAACTAACCGGTGATTTGACCAATACTGCCGATGCCGCCGCGCCGAAACTGCCGATTACGAAGATCGACGAGAGCGCCAACAAGCTGGTCATCTATTTTGACTCTACCCAGGCCGGAGAATTGGCTATCGAACTCAAAAAGGTTGATGACGACAATCTGAAAGGTGCATTGATGAACTTCGACGCCGTTGCCAAGCGAGTAAAATAAACAGCACACCCGGAGCCGACAGCCCGGCAGCAATAAGGAGCCTCCCGTTCAGTGGTCAGCAAACTACTGAACGGGAGGCTCTTGTCGTATAGGGAAGGCGGTGACAATGCCAGCTTACATAGGAACGGAGTTGTTGCATTGATGCACTGGAAAGAACGGCCGACTCAGTAACTTGGGGGCATGAAACATGTCGTGCTGGGGCTTATAGCCTGTTTTTCGGTGACTACGTCGAGCTTCGCTCAATCAACTTCAGGTACGTTGCCGCGCATTGCCATTGCCGGACTGGGCATTGAATCCAGTACGTTTTCACCGGCGGTTACCCAGGAAGAAGCCTTTCACGCCCGCTATAGCGGCGAGGTATTCGCCGCCTACCCGTTCATGATGGGCGCGGCACCGCTGCGAAAACAGGCGAAGTGGTTTCCTACGGTGGTTGGCAAATCATTGCCGGGCGGCATTGTGGCGCGCAACGCGTACGAATCGCTGGTGGGTAAGATGCTGGATTCGTTGAAAAAATACGGGCCGTATGATGGCCTGTACTTCGATATTCACGGGGCGATGAGCGTGCAGGGGCTCGACGATCCAGAAGGCGACCTGATCACCCGGATCCGGAATGTGGTGGGCTATAAAACGCTCATTTCCACATCGATGGATCTGCACGGCAACGTGTCGGAACGGCTGGCCCGGAACACCGACCTCATGACTTGCTACCGTATGGCCCCGCACGAAGACGCCATGCAAACCAAAGAACGGGCGGTAACCAACCTGCTTGATCGGCTCAAAAGCGGTAAAGGCAAACCCGCCTACAAAGCCCTTATTTCGGTGCCGATTCTGCTGCCGGGCGAAAAAACGAGTACGCGCATTGAACCCGGCAAAAGCCTCTACCAACAGGTAACGCCCCTGGCTGATCATCAACCCGGCGTAGTAGACGCAAGCATCTGGATCGGGTACGCCTGGGCCGATGAGCCGAGAAACCACGCCGCCGTGATGGTGGTTGGCGATGACAAAACGAAGGTGACCCAGACCGCCGAGAAGCTGGCCCGCGATTTCTGGACGGTCCGGAATCAGTTTGACTTTGTTGCTCCCACAGGTACGTTGGCCGACGTACTGACCAAAGCCATTGCCAGCCCCAACCATCCGTTTTACATCAGCGACACTGGCGATAACCCAACGGCTGGTGGCGCCGGCGACGTTACCTGGACGATTACAGAGATTTTGAAACGGCCCGAATTCCAAAAAATAGATGGCCCTTCGTTGATCTACGCCTCCATTCCCGACCCCGCCTTCGTCGACAAAGCAGTGGCGGCGGGTGTGGGCGGTCAGGTTTCAGGTACAGCTGGCGCTATCGTCGACCATCGGTTTGCGCCGCCGGTGCCGTTGCGCGGCATAGTAACGGCCATTCAACGCGGCGATAAAGACGCCGAGGTAGAAGTGGTGGTCGAGGTGGGCAGCGTGTCCGTTATCATAACCAGAAAACGGAAACCCTACCACGAAGAAAAGGATTTTACCAGACTGGGCCTCAACCCACGAACAGCCGACATTGTGGTGGTGAAGATCGGCTACCTGCAACCCGAACTCTACGACATGCAAAAAGACTGGATCATGGCCCTCACCCCCGGTGGTGTTGATCAGGACCTGTTCCGGCTGCCTTATAAGCGTATTCAGCACCCGATGTTCCCCTTTGATAAGAACATGAAAACGCCCGATCTGTCGGCGAAGCTGGTGCCGCTCTCAGGTACGACTAAGTAATGACGCACCCTTTCAAGGTCTACTAAAGCGCTCATAAACAGTAGTAATAGACACCTCTTTTACGCCCGATCGTGTGTAAAGCCGCCGTTTAGTGATCACGCGCAGGCGCTCATTGCCATCAACGGTAACCAACTCGGGACGTACCCACCGATACGGATTGTCAGTTGCATCTGGCAGTACAGCCAGTTGCCGCAGATCCGATGAGAGAGTAAAATTCCGATAGGTCCCCTGAAAATCGTACTTGACCACCAACTCCGGATTGTAGTTGATCAGTTCACCACCGTCCCAAACCTTTCCGGCTCCGATCCGAATAAACTGTTCAGGCCACCACTGCACGAACAGAAAGTTGGGCTTGGGCGTAGCAGGCGACGGCGCATGAAGGGTTAGTTCAACAAAGTACCGGGTACCGGATTGCTGGGCCAGTTCAGTCATTTCGTGCAACAGGTCAGCCGAAGCAGTGCCATCCAGATCAATGTCTACGGGCTCGCTACTCACGGAACTGATCACCTTATACTTACCCTGAAACTGCTGCTGGAGGGCCGTGACGTTCTCGCTTGAGCTCACTGCTGTTGGGCCACCTGTGGTGGGCGTTACGACAGAAGCTGACGGTGCCGGGCCAGGCGAGCAGCTCATACTACCAGCCACAATCATCAGTGTGGCAAGCAACTGGTTTTTCATGATCCGTTAAGTTTATAAGGTCAAATGTAAAAGATCACCTCAGTTGAAAACGCTCACGTTGTGTTACATTATTGTTACCTATGCCTGTGACGCTGTTGAGCAACCCGTGCCATTCTTCAACTGCTGTCGGGTACGTTGATGCAGCTGGCTAAGCTCCTATCCAACGGTCCGTCAAGTGCTTTGAAATACCCGCCACTACACGTACTTTCGAGCTGGTAATCAAGCCATTTAGACTACCGCTCTATTCAGACATGAAAAAGATCTCTTCCCGATTAGCTGCCGGTGCTGCCGGTCTTCTGCTACTAGCCGCAACAACCCGTTCGGTACCAAATCAGTACGGGTTTGTAACGGGTACCCCGGTCATTCGCTCAATCAATGCGTTGACGTTTGGCCCTGATGGGGTCCTGTTCATTGGCGATGGACGAAGCGCTTCGGTCTTTGCAGTGGATACGAAAGATGCAACCGCAAACGAAAAAGCCAATCCCGTCGAGATCAAAAACATTGATCAGAAGATTGCAGCCCTGCTCGGCACCGATGTGGCAAACGTCACTATTCAGGATATTGCGGTAAACCCCGTTTCGAAGAACGTGTATTGCGCCGTTCAGCATAGCGATGGCACTCCGGTTCTGCTCAAAATCGAGGGCGACAAGATGACGGCGGTTTCGTTGAAAGAGGTTCCGTTTTCAACCGTTGCCCTGACAAATGTGGCGACCGAGGATGCCAAAGACCGCAGGGGAGAATCGCTTCGGATCGCGTCTATTTCAGACATTGGCTTTGCCGATGGCAAATTGCTGGTCAGTGGCCTCTCGAACCAGGAATTTGGATCCACCTTCCGTAGCATTCCATTCCCCTTCACCAACGTACAGGATCAGAGCTCGCTGGAAATTTACCATGCCGCACATGCCAAGTACGAGACAATGGCCCCGATCAAGACGTTTACGACAACCGAAATAAAAGGCAAAAAATACCTGCTGGCCAGCTATACCTGCACACCGCTGGTCCTGTTCCCGATGGACGAATTGAAGGCAGGTAAGCACGTGAAAGGCCGGACAGTGGCTGAAATGGGCAGTGGTAACTCGCCGATCGATATGGTTATGCTGAAAAAAGGAAACGAGTCGTTTCTGCTCATGGCCAATACAAGCCGCCCAGTTTTTAAGGTAAAATACAAAACTCTTGAAGACTACCAGGGTTCGCTGACTACACCCGTTGCTGAAAATTTTGCTACAGCAGGCGTCGATTTTGTGTCGTTGCCTCTCACGAACGTATTGCAGCTCGATAAGCTCGACGACAGCCGGATGGTGGTGTTGCAGCGCCGGTCGAACGGAAATCTAGACCTTTGGACATCCAGTGATCGGTATCTGTAAGCATTACTGGCTGGTACGTCTCAGGCTATACACCATGTATAGCCTGATTTTTTTTTGCACCTGCTTGTCTGCCTGCCGCTCTGGCGAGGAAACCGGTATTACGATCAGTTGGAACGGAAAACGGGCAATCGGGATTACCGTTCCTGATCGACTTGTTGGGGAAGTTAATGCTGATTCGATTGCTCAATTGCTGACCATACGCCTGGCCGGGCAGGAGATCGCTATGGCCGGTGACTATCAGCAAACGCATAGGGGCATTCGCTTTGAGCCACTGGTGCCCTTCACCCGTGGCCGTCGGTATACAATCTGGCTCCGGAACAGGCCACTCTGCGAACTGGCAATTCCCGCATTAGAGGCTGATGACAAACCCAGGCTACTAGCCATTTACCCATCGCCGGATACCTTGCCGGCCAATCTGCTGAAAGTCTATTTCCGCTTTTCTCGGCCCATGCGCGAAAGCCAGTCGGCCAGGTACGTTGCCTTGCTCAATGCCAACGGCGACACACTACGAGACGTTTTTCTCGATTTGCAGCCGGAACTCTGGAATGCCGACCGAACGATGCTTACCCTCTGGCTAGACCCCGGCCGTATCAAACGCGATCTGCAACCCAACAAACGGTTGGGGGCACCACTTCAACTCGGAGATCACTACCAACTGGTCGTTTCGGCAAATTGGCCCGATGCACTGGGTGCTACCCTGGCCAGTTCCACCACAAAACTGTTCCGGGTAAGTCAACGGGATAGCCTATCGCCGGATCCGGACCGCTGGACAATCCATTTGCCCAAACCGGAGACTACACAGCCGTTGTCGTTAGCATTTGGTGAACCACTTGATTATTATTTACTGACCGAAACGCTGCATGTTTTTAGCGATGGCGCCGCCGTTCCGGGTACGTGGCAAATCGGAAGAAACGAGCTGGTTAGTACATTCACGCCAACCGCTCGCTGGACAGCCGGGCAGTACCGGCTTCGTATCGAAAATCGGCTGGAAGACCGCTCCGGCAATAACCTGAACCGCCTTTTTGACCGCGATCTAACGAAAACGCAACGCCCTACCGACGGAAAATCTTATCGTGATGTTGTGTTTACTATTGGCAACTAACCTCAACGTAGAACGAGTACCGACGTCGTTCGGCCACTGGCCAATCCAGGCTGAGATCAGGAGGGCTTTCACTAAAAATGCGAATACCCTATTCAGCTATTGACGTTTAGTTTGACAATTTCGATGCCTGTTGTACGACGGGCCAGGCTGGTCAACCTCAACCAATTCCTGACCCATGACAAAACGATTCCGATTACCCTTTCGTTTTGGGAGTAAGGCGATTGGTCAGGCTGCCGCCGGACGGTTGGCCATTGGCGCATTTGCTGTGGGTGCTTTGGCCGTTGGAACACTGGTTGTCGGTGCCGTAGCCATTGGCCAGCTACGCATCGGGCGTGGCTTTATCCGGAAGCTTCATATTGGCGAACTCGTAGTAGACAAGTTAACTATTTGGGCCAATCAGGAAGCAGACTGATGCACCAGCTTTTCAGCAAGACCAGCCTGCACAGATTATACACCTTATTGCTGGCGCTACCGGCCATGTAGGGTTCCGGCTGTTGCCCACACCTTCGCTACAGATCCGTTAGGCAACCGTTCAGGATTAACATTCCTCAACAGACGCCAGACGAATTGCGGGGGCGTTTGGCAAACACCCGACAGGCCAGCCCGATACCACCGACCCGGGCACTTTGCAGCCTTTGAAACCCCGAGTTGCTTACCGATGATCTACGCGCATTTTCCCGGTCATTTCGTAACAATGCCGGGGAACAACCGTTTAGTACCGTCATGAAAGCAGCCATCATTAACCAATACGGCACCAGCCACGAATTACAGATTCAGGACGTACCCAGACCTGAAGTTGATTCACACGAGGTGCTCATCCGGGTACACGCTACCGGCATTAATCCGCTCGATACCAAAGTGCGCCAGGGAGCCATGAAGCTGATGTTACCCGGTTCGTTCCCGAAAATCCTGGGTGCCGAATGCGCGGGGGTCGTTGAAGAAGTGGGCCTGATGGTCAGCGACTTCCAGCCAGGTGATCGGGTTGTCGCCTCGCTGGGAACGCTGGGAGCAGGCTACGCAGAATATGCCGTTGCCAAAGAGAAGAACGTAGTAAAGCTACCCGACGCCATCGATTTCATCCAGGCTGCCGCCATGCCGATTGCCGCTGGCACCGCCCTGCAGGCCATGCGCGATAAAGGACACCTGCGGCCAAACGATCGTGTTCTGATCAACGGTGCCGCCGGTGGCGTAGGTACGTTTGCGGTACAGATTGCCAGGATCATCGGCGCCCATATAACCGCCGTTTGCAGCACCGACAACGCCGCTCTGGTCAGGCAACTCGGGGCCGATGTGGTTATCGACTATAAAACGACTGATTTCACCAAACTTCCCGATAAGTTTGAGGTTGTGTTCGATGCCGTTGGCAAAAGCTCGTTCGATGCCTGCCGCGACATACTGACGCCCGAAGGCACCTACGTAACCACAACGCCTTCGCCCAGGCAGATCCTGGAAGAAGTAGTCACGATTTTTACGAAGCAGAAAGCCGATTCGCTCATTTTCTCATTCACGCAGGAAGACATGAACTGGCTGATAAAACAGGTTACAGCCGGCAAACTCGTGTCAGTCATTGAGAAGACGTACCCACTCGATAGCGTCGCTCAGGCCCACGAATACAGCGAGACGGGCCACGTAAAAGGAAAACTGGTGTTGGTGATCAGGTAGTTTAAGCATAGGCGCGACGTGGCCCTCAACCGCCCCACAGCATCAGGAAGTCATTAAATACCCCTTAAACTACCAACCAAACAGGCCTCTACCGGTTGTCTGAAAAGCAGTAGCCCAAGCAGGCTTCTACTGCGCTAATCCAGCATTGATTCGTCTTCATCATGGCAACGACAACCGCCTCATCAACGATCCTGCCCTGGCCATCACTTTACCTGCGGGCAGGCTTTCTGGGCGTATTAGGCATACTTCTGTTTCTAACCGGCAGTCGGCAGACCCTGCTCTCAGTAGGTGGCCTGAGCGCATTACTGTTGCTGGCTGGCTTCAGCGCTCATCGGTTCTGGCGCAGTAGCCGATCAATCGGCAAGCCCGATTATTGGTTTATGATTGCGGGTATACTCGACATTGCTTTTGGCATCGGATTACTGTTTTACCTCGGCAGCCCGACCAAAGGCGTCGATAATTTACTGGGCAGTTGGGGAGTGCTCGTGGCAATTACGCAGGCAGTGGCCACCATATACACGTTCCTGGGCGTGAAAGATAACAGCGAAAGTGGACAGGATATGACCGTGATCATCCTCCATTTCATCAACGCGCTGCTTGGTGGCGGCACGGCCTTTATGCTGGTTCAACGGCCATTTGATGATCAGTCTATGCAGGTTGCCGGCCTGTTTCCGGTAGATATGGCCGTGCTGCTGGTCATTCTGGTTCGTCGGTTAAAAATGGATGTAGCTCTTGATGAATCTCAACAGTCGAATAGCTAAAGAGGTTACACAGTTAGTCACGCTCATAAAACGCAACAACAATGCCTACAACAAAGAAGGAGCAGTTGCTCCATACGCCCTCAGACCTGAAAGAATCGGATCGTTCGCACCTTGCCGAAGTAATCAATGCGCTGGTAGCCGACTCATTTGCCCTGTATGTAAAGACGAAGAATTACCACTGGCATATGTCGGGTCGGCATTTCCGCGATTATCACCTGCTACTCGATGAGCAGGCCGAACAGATCTTCGCTACGATTGACCCGCTGGCCGAACGTGTCCGTAAACTGGGAGAGCGCACCATTCACTCGATTTCACAAATTGGCCGCCTTCAACGAGTGAAGGATAATGACAAAGACTTTGTGGCGCCAATCGATATGCTCATCGACCTGCTGGAAGAGAATAAGGCAATGGCCAAGAACATGCGCGAAGCCCACGAAGACTGCGACAATGCCGACGACGTGGCCACCGCCAGCCTGCTTGAGGTATATATCGACGAAACCGAACGCCGGGCCTGGTTCCTGTTCGAAGCCACCCGCGAAATCGACTAGAGGTCTGGTTTACGCGTTGATTCAGCGCCCCGCCCGGCCATCTTACTGGTGCCACTTGCCTGGCAAACCTGTGAGATGGCCGGGCGGGGCGTTTTGCGTTTAACTAGTTTTAGCTGGGTGAGTAACTGGCCTGTCTGTTCTACTTCTACCAGCATTTCCCGCTCTTATTTACCTGACCTGCAAACGTTATACGCAGGGAAACGTACCTGGTAGATCGATCTTTCCTAACCACCGTAACTCCATGATCACCCCTTCTTATCCGCGACTGACCTGTTCTACGGCCACCGCCTGCCTGGCACTTGTCATGGCTCCGGCAATCGTTTCGCTGGCGCAGTCGAAACTGGCTTCGCAGCAGCCTGTGCTGGGCGTTCGCTCGGCCAAAATCATCAAAGCCGATGGTCTGTCGTTCAAAGACCTGAACCGGAACGGCCAGCTAGACAAGTACGAAGACTGGCGGCTACCACCTGAACAGCGTAGCCAGGATCTGCTGGCAAGAATGTCGGTTGAACAGAAGGTTGGTTTTATGCTGATCAGCACCTCCCGACTGAAGAACGACTGGTCGTTTGAAGCGCCTAAGAACAAGGAGCCAATCAGCAGCGATTTCAACGAGTCAGATTTGTCGACGAGCACAAATATGTTCACGCGAAAGCCATTGCCAACGCCGTTGATGAGCGCCGCCGGAACGACCAAAGCGGTGACACAATTTCACCTGCGTCATTTCATTCTCAGGGCCAACGTCAGCGCCCGTATGACCGCTGAATGGGCTAATAAGCTGCAGGCACTCTGCGAAAGCGACGGCCTGGGTATTCCGGCCATCGTTGCCTCGAACCCGCGTAATCACGTTACGGCCACGGCCGCCATCGGTACCAGTGTTGGCAAAACGGCCTTTTCGTCCTGGCCCGGCGAACTCGGCCTGTCGGCCATGCGCGATCTGAAACTGACCCGCGAATTTGCCGACATTGCCCGGCAGGAATGGGCCGCCGTTGGCCTGCGGAAAGGCTATATGTACATGGCCGATCTGGCTACCGAGCCTCGCTGGCAACGCGTTGATGGCACGTTTGGCGAAAATGCCGACTGGGCCGCCAAGATGATGACCGAAGTAGTGCTGGGTTTCCAGGGCAAAAAGCTGAGCAACACATCGGTAGCCATGACCACCAAACACTTTCCGGGTGGCGGCGCAGGTAAGGAAGGACAAGACCCTCATTTCGACTGGGGTAAACAGGAGGTCTTTCCCGGTAGTATGCTGGAAAATAACCTGATCCCCTTCAAAGCCGCAATTGCCGCCGGCACATCGTCAATGATGCCGTATTACTCAATGCCCGTTGGCACCCAGTATGAACCCATCGCCTACGCCTACAACCGCCCGATCATTCATGATCTGTTGCGCGTGAAACTTGGCTTTAAGGGCATCATCAACTCAGATACCGGCCCGATTGAGATGATGCCCTGGGGTGCTGAAAACCTGACCATCATCCAACGCTACAAACGTACGCTCGAAGCAGGCGTTAACCTGTATTCGGGAACGGCGGACCCCGCCAACCTGCTCGAAACTGTGAAAACCGGCCAGGTTAGCATGGCGCTGATCGACGATTCGGTTCTTCGGCTTCTTAACGAAAAGTTTGAACTGGGCCTGTTCGAGAATCCGTATGTCGATGAAGATGCCGCCGAAAAACTCGTGGGTAATGCCGCTTTTCAGGCAAGAGCCAATCTGGCCCTCCGCAAATCGATTGTGTTGCTTCGGAATGAGACAAGACTGCTTCCGGTGAAATCAGCGACTAAAGTGTATGTTGAAACCTACGCGAAACGCAACAATACGGCAGCCTTCGGTCAGGGTGAAGCGTTCGTACCAACGGATGGGAATCAGGCGTTTCAGTTCGTAAAAACACCCGAAGAGGCCGACGTTATTCTGCTCTGGCTGCTTCCGTCGGCCAAATCGCTCTTCGCATCGAATGGTGACCCCATTGAACTCTCGCTATCGAAGAACTCCGTCGATGTAGCCTACATCAATGCGCTGACGGCTAAAAAACCGACGATTCTGGCTATCAATTATACCAACCCCTGGGTAATCGATGAGATCTACAATTCAACCACGATGCCGCGTATAAAGGGGGTGATTGCTACGTTTGGTACCACCCTTGATGCCCTGCTGGATGTGGTGTCGGGCAAGTTCAACCCAACGGGCAAAATGCCATTTACCACGCCCATTTCCGAAGCCGCCGTTCGCAACCAGCTAGAGGACGTACCTGGCTACAAAGAAGGCAAGGCCTATCCCCTCTTTAACTATGACGAAGGTATCAGCTACTGACAATGAGGCCGTTGCCAGGTAATCGATTCACCATCCACTTACGATATACCTTACCAGTTACTCACGTTACCCAACATCAATGAAGAACGTTCGGCTCGTGTTTTTCGCGCTGACTAGCCTGCTCGCATTCAGTGCATTCGTCGTGTCCATTCAGGTGAAGAAGCCCGTTCAGGTGAATCGGCCACCCAACATCATTCTGGTCCTGATCGACGATATGGGCACAGCCGATGTAGGTTGCTTCGGGGGTACGTTTGCCCCCACCCCCAACATCGACCGGCTGGCGGCTGAGGGTATTAAATTCACGAACTACTACAGTGCGGCTCCTATCTGCTCGCCATCACGCGTGGGTCTGACCACCGGTATGGCTCCGGGCAAGTGGCGCATCACCTCGTTTCTGGCCGAACGCAAACACAACCGTAGCTGCGAACAGGCTGATTTTCTCGATGCGTCGGCACCCTCCGTGGCGCGTCAGCTTAAAAAAGCGGGTTATGCTACGGCGCATTTCGGGAAATGGCATATGGGCGGCGGGCGCGACGTTGACAACGCGCCCGCCATACCAAACTACGGTTTCGATGAATACGCCAGCACCTGGGAAAGCCCCAGCCCCGACCCGCTACTGACCTCGACCAACTGGATCTGGGCCAGGTCAGACAGTGTGAAACGCTGGAGCCGAACGGCCTATTTTGTCGACAAAACGCTCGATTTTCTGAAGCGCAATCCGGGCAGGCCCTGTTACATCAACCTCTGGCCCGACGATGTTCACACGCCCTGGGTGCCCGACGAAACAACGCTCGACGCCTTTCCAAAGGGGACCGAAAAACCCCGTGAATTCAGCGCGGTGCTGGCCGAACTTGACATACAGATCGGGCGCCTGATGGCGGGGCTGAAAGCAATCGGAGCCGACAACAACACACTCATCATTTTCACCAGCGATAACGGTGCCTTACCTACCTTCGGGGGGAAACGGTCAGGTACGTTCCGGGGAAGCAAGCTTTCCCTGTATGAAGGTGGGATCCGAATGCCCTTTATTGTTCGTTACCCAGCCAGCGCGCCCAAAGGAAAAACGGATAACCAATCGATTATCTGCGCCACTGATCTATTACCAACCTTTGAGAGCCTGGCCGGGAAAAAGGGAACAACAAGCGGTGATGGCGAAAATATGGCAACGGTACTAACCGGCAAACCACGAGTTCGTACCAAGCCCATCTTCTGGGAATACGGTCGGAATACAGAGTCATTCAGATACCCGCTTCCGCACGACAGAAGCCCCAACCTCGCCATGCGGCAGGGAAACTGGAAACTGCTGGTCAACGATAACGGCACTGGTGTTGAATTGTATGATCTGACAACTGACCCATCCGAAAAAAACGACCTATCCAGTCAGCAACGCCAGGTTGCCGAACAGATGAAAGCGCAACTTTTGGCCTGGCGGTCTGCGCTGCCGAAATTGAACTGATCCGGCCGTAAACAGTCACTTTGAGGGTTCTTTCGCCAGGAGGCTATCTGTGAGCTGGTTTTCGTTGCACAGCCGACCGGCAAACCGGACTTATGGTCTTTAGAAAACAACCCGCTTCATATCATCGAATGTCGTGTAGCGGCCTCACACATGTACCAGTTAGTGCGAACACCAGGCAACAATTTGTAGCTTTTACAGCTTGCGTTAGAAGTAGTTAATTCGAACTGTTTGTACGAGTTTTTCATCGTTATGCGTTTCATCCCTTGCCGGCTCCTGTCGGCCTTACTTTTTCCGGTTATTTTTTACACAGGCAGTCTGTCGCAGCCACTCGTGGTTACCGTTAAACCCGACCAGACTTTCCAGACCATACATAGCTTTGGCGCGTCTGACTGCTGGTCGGCGCAGTTCATTGGGCAAAATTATCCGCTTGCCAAACGTGAACAGATTGCCGACTGGTTATTCAGTACAGACACCGATAAGGCAGGTAACCCGACAGGGATTGGCCTGTCGCTCTGGCGATTCAACATCGGGGCAGGGAGTACCGAACAGGGCGATTCGAGCGGTATCCGCAGCCCGTGGCGACGGTCGGAATGTTTTCTGAAACCCGATGGCTCGTATGACTGGACCAAACAGGCGGGGCAGCAGTGGTTTGTCGAGGCCGCTCATCGGCGTCAGGTGCCTTACCTGCTGGGTTTTACCAATTCGCCCCCGGTACAGTTTACGGCCAACGGGAAAGCCTATGCCTCAGGTACGTTGGGCGACTATAACTTCAACCGGCAGCGGCTCGGCGACTATGCCCGGTTTCTGGCCAGCGTTGCCCAGCATTTTGCGCAGAAGGGTATGCCTATGCACTACCTCAGTCCGTTCAACGAGCCGCAGTGGGATTGGGGCATCAAGAAAGGGCAACGGATGGCAACACAGGAAGGCACCCCCGCCACCAACGCCGATATGGCCGAACTAACCCGGGCGCTCAGCCGCGAACTGACCACGCGCAAACTGGCCACCCGCCTGACCCTGGGCGAAGCCGGGCAGTTGAATTACCTGTCGCAGGGAAACACAAACCGGAGCAAAGAGGGCCAGGATGATGTGATTGCCGCATTTTTCAACCCCGGCAGCCCAACCCGGATTGATAATCTACCGAACGTGGAGCGGCTCGTTTCCGGCCATAGTTATTTCACGACTTCCCCCACAGAAAAGCTACGAAGCATTCGGGAAACGCTGGCCGGCAAGCTACAACAAACGGGCGTAGCTTTCTGGCAATCGGAATACTGCGTGCTGGGCGATAATGACGGCGAGATCGACGGGAACGGTCGGGATCTGGGCATGACAACGGCCCTGTATGTGGCGAAGGTTATTCATACCGACTTAACTATCGCCAACGCAACGTCCTGGCAGTGGTGGCTGGCCCTCAGCGCCAGTAATTATAAAGACGGATTGATCTACGTGGAATCGAACGGGAAGATGGGCGAAAACGCCCAAAATCAGCAGGACGGCAACATTCTGGCGTCTAAAACCTTATGGGTACTAGGAAATTACGCCCGCTTTGTGCGCCCCGGCATGGTCCGCGTAGGCGTTCAGACCGCCGCTTCCTCTACAGATGCGCCACTGATTTCGGCCTATCGGAGCGCTGATAAAAAGCAGCTTGTCGTCGTCGTAGTCAATCCTGGTGAGGCCCGCCCCATTCAACTGGATGGCGCTGGCAGCAAGACAAAACAGGTTGAGATGTATGAGACAACTGACACGACCGACCTGCGCAAACGAACCGTCGCCCGCGACCAGTTGACGGTTACCGCCAAGTCCGTTACAACCCTTATCATCCGGTTATGATATTGGCAGTTGGCAGTCAGCTACCCTGTCAACGTGGCTTATCAACGTGCTATCTTTTGAAAAATCAGCCATTGCGCTGAAAACCGAAAGGAATGGTAATTCAGCCGCTGAAACAGACAGAGCTGTTCCAGCGGCTGAAAAGGAAAAGTCGATTATTCCCTGTCTCGAAAGTTACTGGGGGGAACTCCCTTTTCTTCCGAAAAGACCCGGCTGAAGTACCGGGGATTGTCGAATCCTACGGCATAAGCCACCTCGGCAATACTCAGCGATGAATGCAGGAGCAGTTCCTCGGCTTTTTGCAGGCGAAGGACCCTCAGGTAAGGAATTACCGACATGCCTGTCAGCGCCATCATCTTGCGGTACAATGAGTTCCGGCTCATGCCCATCAACTGACAGATCATAGTCGTATCCAGGGCCCCATTATCCAGATGCCGTTCCAGCGTACTACGTAGTTTAGCCACAAACTGATCTTCCCGCGCATCAGCCCCGTTGGCAGGAGTTAGGTCAGGCTGCGGGTTGCCCAGCGCTCGCTGGCTGTAATAGCGCTGCAGCAGTTGTCGGGTCTGAAGCAGATTGCCCAGCACGAGGAGTAATTCTTCCCGCCCGAAAGGCTTCACCAGGTATGCATCCCCCCCCTGCCGTAAGCCCGTAAGCCGATCGTCCATAGCGGCCCGGGCCGTGAGCAGGACAATCGGTATGTGGCTGGTGCGTTCGTCATTCTTCAGGATGGCGCAAAGTTCAAATCCGTCTTTGATAGGCATCATCACGTCACTGACAATCAGATCTGGTATAATGGCCAGTGCCTGCGCAACACCGATCTGCCCGTTTTCGGCCCGTATGATCTGGTACTCCTCTCGCAGGCAACTCTGGATATAGGTAGCAGCATCGTCATTGTCTTCCACCAGTAGCAATACGGGGCGAGCTGGCGTCTCGTCCGGATCGGCTTCTACCCAGTTACCCATCTCACCCGGGTCAGACGTGGTTAGCATGGTCATAGGCTGTATATGACTGACAAGGGGCGCTTGCCGGGTCAGAGGTAGAGAGACCAAAAATTCAGCGCCCAGTCTGAATGCCCCCGGTCTGGATGGATCCGGTCTGTTGCGAACGGCCAATCCACCCTGCATCAAACTAACCAACTCCCGTACCAGCGCAAGGCCAATGCCGGTGCCACCACTGGCCGACCCGACCAAATGTTGCCCAGCCGACTCGTCGGACTGCTGATAAAAGCGATCGAAGATCCTCGCCAGGCTGGCCGGATCAATACCGGGGCCAGTATCGCTGACGGTGATTTGAATCCATGGGTCGTTCAATTGATGGATGGGCGTAAGGGCCTCATGGTACCCCTGCGGAGCAAGTGGTTGCCAGCGGGGCTGAATAGCCACTTCACAACGTACCTGCCCTCCTGACGGGGTAAAATGGAGCGCGTTTCCCAGCAAATTGGCCACGATGTCCTGTAGTTTATCGGGGTTGAAGTCGGCCTCAACGCTTACCTTCTCTGCATGCACGGCCAGCCCCACACGCTTTATCTCGGCGATCAACTGAAACGACTCACCAACGAAGCGGATAAACTGGATCAGATCGGTTCGCACGAGTTTGAGCGGCATCTTGCCGGCTTCCAATCTGGAAAGATCCAGAATTTGATTGATCAGCCGCAGCAGGTTGCGGCCGTTGCGCTCAATCAAAATGGCCGATTGCTGCAACTGGGGGTCGGCCTGCCGATGGAGATTGTCGGCCATGCCCAGAATCACCGTTAGGGGCGTGCGAAATTCATGGGAGATGTTGGCGAAAGAGCGGGATTTAGTCTCGTCGAGCTGTTGTAGATCCTGCGCCTGCCGGGCAATGACCCGGGTGGCCTCGTCGATCTTAGTTTGCAACCGGGCTTGTTCTTGTTGGTAGTTCCAATCCCGCCATCGCCCCCAGCCCCACGCCCCACCCAGCAACAAAGAGAACAGGATAAGGGCAAACCAGGGGCTCATATAAAACGGCCGCAGCACCCGCACCCCAATGGAAAGCGTAGCCGCCGACAGTCGGCCATCGGCCGACTGTCCCCTGATCAGTAACTGATGATCGCCGTAGGGTAGGTTGCTCAGCCGCAGATACGGCTCAGTTTGGTCGTGCCAAGTGTTATCTACCCCCTTAAATTGATAAGCGTAAGTATTTTTTTTGGCATCGGTGTAATTGATCAGCGCAAAAGCGAGAATGCTGCTTTTGTCGTCGGGTTGTAAGGTGATTTGATTGGTCCGGAGTAGTTCCGCTGTTTTGTCGACCAGCGTGTTGCGATCAGCCTCAAACTGACGCAAGGAAACTACGCGTAGGGGCAGGGTGGGCAGCGGAGGTTCGGCGTCGAAATCACGCGGATCGAAAGCCGTTACGCCGTTCAGCCCCCCGAAATAGAGCCGTCCCTGCGCATTCTGATAATGGGCGATGCGGTTGAACTCGTTATTGGTGATGCCGTCGGGCACCGTATAGGTCCGGGTGGTGAGCCGGACCGGATCAAACTGCATGATACCGTTGTCGCTGCTGAGCCAGAGGTGGCCCCGGTGGTCGGGATACACCGCGTAGATGTTATCATTATTCAGCCCGTCGGCCCGCCGAAATTGGCGGTAGTGACCTTGGGCGCGATCCCAGCGCACCAGCCCTGTATTAGCCGTTGCCAGCCAGAATACCCCCTGCGGGTCCTGGTAAAAATGCTGGTAGCTGTCGGCGGGTAGTTGAGACGCCCCCCGTCCACCCCGCCAGTAACGGGCCGTAACGCCCTTCTTTGGGTCGACCGTATAGAGTCCCGTGTTGGCGCAGAGCCAGATCGTGCCCTGCCGGTCGGTGCCAATGTGCAGGATATGAGCCTTGGCTAACTCGGAAAACTGGTTATAACCCCGGAAGGGAAGCACCTGGTTGGCCACCGGGTCGACCAGCCACAGACCAGGATCGCCACCGGCCAGCAGCCGACTGGGTTTTGTCGAATACGGATGAATGCTCCAGATCATCGTTCCCGAACCAGGGGTCGGCATCACGGTGGTTTTTGTGGTCTGGTAGTCGTAGGCCACTAACGTAGTGACCTGGGCTAAATACAGCTTTCCACCCAGCGGATCGCTCATACTGTTAAAAACCCCCTGGCCTGTCAGTAACTGGCGGACCGAACCACCCGAAAACGTGCTGCTGAACAAACCCACATTTTCCAGATTCGTGTAGAGTGTCTTCCCAAGCGCGGTAATACCCCGTACGGCAGGTCGTTTTCCGTCACCAGGTTCATAGAACAAGCGCTGAAAGTAGTTTCGGCCCACCCGGATCTGGTAAAGCCCAAAGCTGGTTCCCAGCCACATACTCCCATTTCGATCCCGAAAAAAACTTCGGTCTTCAATGAGACCACTGGGCAACTGGCTGGTGATATCGAGGAGAATCCGGCCGGTGGAATCGCGCAACTGGCAGCCATTCCAGAGTAGACCATGCTGATTAAAAGCGTAGGCGAGTGGATTCCGTAGTTTCTTTGATTCAACCAGGGCCGGGGACAGCGCCTGACGATGACCTACCCCGTCAATCTTATAAAGCTTGTCGATGGGGGCCCATGGATCATTTGTCTTTGTTAGTCGATAAACGAGTTCCGCACCGGCATTTGACTGACCGAGGCAGGCGAAGAGGCCTTGTGGGTGATCATACGTGTGCAACACGCGCCCATCCATCGTTAACTCGACCAGTTGGGTGACGTTGGCAAAGGCCCAGACCGTATTTCGAGCCGAGACAGCCGCTAACGTCAACGTCTTGTACTGGGGTAACGACACCGTCCGTAATCCCGTTTTGGGGTGGTAAATATTCAACCTGGCCGGCTGGTAATCGACAAACACAATGGACCCATCTTTGCCACCCAGCAGAGAATGCCTCACCCCAGAAAAGTGCGTAGGTCGGGATCGGTGGAACCGTTTTTCGAAGGAGGTAGCTACGCCTGTTATCGGATCAAACAGGATGATGTTTGACTTCCCCACGGGTCCCATCAGCCACAGCAGTCCATCGGCATCCTGAGCGATAGAGTGGATGTCGTCAAAGTCGAGCCCGTTTTTCTCCCGGGTGTAGGTTGTGAACGTTGCCCCGTCGAAGCGACTAAGTCCCAGCTTCGTGCCGAACCACATGAAGTCACGGTGGTCCTGAAAAATGGCATTCACTTCGCGGTGGGCCAGTCCCTGCTCTGGGTCATAGCGCTGGATGGAGGCTGCAAACTGCTGCGCCCAGGCCCACGAGCAGCAACCGAAGAAAAGAGCAAAGACTAGAAGAACCGCTTTCAATGTTTACTGTTTAAATGCCTGATTCTGGAAGCAAGGTGTCAAATGTAAGTAGTATCATATTATATTCTGTAGAGTATATATCCATTAACGGGCCGATTGCATGGTCCACACTGGCCTACCGGCCTGCCCATCAGAGGTAGTGTACACCGCACCGGCAGCTAGCGTTAATTGATCGACAAGGCCACTTTTAGGGCTGGCTTACCTGCTTTTTTACCCATTTTGGGCCTCTTGCACCAAATCTGCACCTATTTGGGTGGAATCTGCACATCGATCAGACGGCCTTCAGATAACATTGCAAAATCATTCAGGACCGAAAAACCCTCATTTCTTATTCGCCTGTTTTGCGGAAATACGGGAGTGAATGCCTTCAGATCTTCCACTGCCGTGCCCTTATTCGGTACGCCTGCTTTACCTGTTTATCCTTATATAAGTGCCATAGCACCCCACAACTGGTACATGGGAGTAGCTGTCCAACTAAAATACGACTCGCGTATGGTCTTTACCCAACCGCTGAATAGCACTATCCCCCCGTTTCCCCTGACCTGGCCGCCCCTCAGACTTTACATTCGGGAGAGCGGCAAGCAGCATTTCCCCGTCAGCAGTCTGGTCTCCTTACAGTCTGAGGGCAATTACAGTTGGTTATGCTGGGCCGATGGTCAACGCATGCTCATGCCGCGTACGCTCAAATGGTACATGGACCAGTTGCCCCCCGCCCACTTTATCCGCTTTCACCGCAACTGCATTATCAACAGGCACTACATCCAGCGCCTGGAAAACTCAAAAACAGGACCTATAGCTTATCTGTCAACGGGTGAAACGGTGTCCATTTCCCGTCGCCGCTGGAGGAGCGTATGCCGGGAGCTACAGCTTATTCGAGAAACTAAACAAACCCCGACCCACAGCTGGTAAGCCAGGGGCTGGAACACCATCCGGCTTATTCAATCATCGGTATCACGCACTCTTTACCCGCTTTAAGAGGTGGGGGTCTTAGCCTGATCATGCTGTTGCTACCCGACCACTAGTCTCTATCCGTAGAAAGCCGCCCTCATCTGATTGAAGGCGGCTTTTTGATGAAGCCCATCTACCTACAACAAAGCGACCATCTTATCGACTACCGTTCGCTTCAGGTTGATTGACGAATTCAAGAGGCGTATTCTACGGTTCGCCGCTGTTCGCACTAGTTCAGGCGCTTTGGCAACACTGCGTGGGTATTTGCCCATTGCTGCCAGTGTTGCTGCAGATCAGCCAGCAACACCGACTGGTTCTGCGCCTCGTTTCTGGATTCGATTCGATCGGTACCCAGATTGTAGAGTTCCCAGGTGCCTTTTCTCAGGTCGTGAACCGCTTTCCAGTTGCCTTTACGCACGGCCCCGTACCACTCGTGTTCCCAGTACATATAGTCGGGGTCGGCTTGCTTACCCGTTTGCAACGCAGGCACCAGGCTCCGCCCTTCCAGCGGGAAAATGGATTGCCCTTCGTGAAACGTACCTGGGTACGTTGCGCCAGCAAGCTCCAGAATGGTAGGCATCAGGTCGGTCACATGGCCTCTGGTTGTCAGGATGCGTCCCCGAGTCGTACGAATTAGAGTCGGGAAATGAGCGATCAGCGGTGCCCGTATTCCCCCTTCATAGGACTTGACTTTGTACTCAAAAAACGGCGTGTTCGATGCATTGGCCCAGCCAATGCCGTAGGAGGCCGCCCCCGAAAAATCCGGATTATTGATCAACGACATCGGGCTACTGCCCAACTCGTTGTACGTCTCGGCACAGGCCCCGTTGTCAGACAGAAACAGGATCAGCGTGTTATCGAACTGGCCGCGTTCTTTCAGACTGGCAACCAGTTTACCCACATTCTCATCGAGCGACGAGATCTGGGCAGCATACACGGCCATACGGTAGGCCGTAGAATCCTGTTCCCCCGCCGAAAGGGACTGCCACGGCCGGACCCGCTTATCACGCGCTGACAAACTCTGCCCCTTACCAACCAAACCCGTCTTCTCCTGCCGGGTTAGCCGTTCCTGCCGAATGATATCCCAACCCACCTTGTACCGGTCTTTGAACCGGGCAATGTCCGCTGGTTTTGCCTGAAGCGGCCAGTGGGGAGCGTTGTAGGCGAGGTATAAAAAGAAGGGGTTTTCATCGGCTTGCTCAGTCACAAACCGGATAGCATAGTCGGTGAAGGCATCGGTGGTGTAGTAATTGGGATCAGCAGGTGGCTGTACGGGCTGATTGTCGAGTGTAAGCCCACGCCCGCCCTGTGGCCGAAAGTAGCTGGTTGCTCCGGCCAGAATCCCGTAATACCGCTCGAAACCGCGCTGTAACGGCCATTTTTCCTGTCCGTGCATACCTACATGCCACTTCCCGGTCATGTACGTATGATAGCCTGCGGTCTTCAGCACTTCGGCAATGGTTACGCAATGGCGATTCAGAAATCCACGATAGCCATCAGTGCCCCAGTCGTGCTGTTTGGGGTTCGGGCCCGGGTCTTCGGCCATTTGGCCAATACCCGCCCGGTGCGCGTTCAGCCCTGTAAGCAGGCTGGCACGGGTAGGGCAACATCGGGCGTTATTATAGAACTGCGAAAACCGGACGCCATTTTTCGCCAGCGCATCCAGATTAGGCGTCGGAATCTCGCTGCCAAACGGTCCCGTATCCGACCAGCCCATGTCATCGGCCATGATGATAACCACGTTTGGCCGGTTGGCGCCGGGATTACCCTTGATACGCTGGCTTTCCCGAAGCGGCACAGTAAAGGCGCCAGCGATCAGAAAACCAGCAATGACTAGCAGAGCGGGGAAAGCGAGTTTTGCGTTCATAACCAGGGTAGCGTTCGGAAATCGTCCCCAAAATTAGGTGTATCAATCGGTGGTCAACACGCTTCAACAAGACCAGCACACCCCTATTGTTACTGAGTTCTGCTCTTAAAATGGCGCTTTGTCGGTGCATCAGTACAAATAGGAACTTGCCATCTTTTGCCCCTCCCATTCAAGAATAAATGGTTAACAGACTTCACTTTCAGGCGTAAATCAAATGAACTACGTACCTGGAATAGCACAAAACTAATTTGACCTGAATCAGAAAAACTTTTCCCACGACTGTTTGGTTGATATAGCAACCATATTTACATTTGCCCCATGATTGACGAAGAAACGCTACGAGCGAAGTTTGCAGAACGTATGGGATCTCAAGCTATTTTCATGATCAGCCATGTTGGTCACCTGATGGCTAAGAAAGCGAATCGCGAACTGACCCGGCTGGGCTTTACCATTCAGATAGAGCAGTTCCCTGTTCTGTTCGTTACCTATTTTGCAGGCGACGAATTGCTATCCCAGCAGGACATTGCCAATATGCTTCAGAAAGATAAATCGGGCATTCAACGCTCTATTCGCACACTGGAACGGGATGGCTTCCTGCGCGTTGTGTCTGACAGCGTTGACCGTCGCAAGAATTTGATCAAACTCACTCCCGCCGGCAAGATGATAATCGAGAAAGCTATTCAAACCACCGAAATGCTCGATCAGCAGGTGATGAGCCAGCTTTCGCAGGAAGAACGGGATGCTTTTCTGACCACAACCCGCAAGATCATTGCGCTGATCGACAACTAACTTTTTTTTACACCATTAGTTGACATGTCTACTGTAGATACATCAACCATTGTATTTATGAAACGATTAATTGCACTTAGCTTAGGTTTGGCCCTGTGGTTTCCCATACAGGCGCAGACTCAGGCACAACCTCAATCGCAGACAGCTGTGTCGGGCGGTTTTCGGTTGAAAGATTGTATCGACTACGGTCTGAAGAATTTCGGAACGGTTCGCATTGCGCAGTATCAGGTGCAGACAGCTAACGAGCAGTCGCGGGAAGCCCTGAGCCAGTACTTGCCGCAGGTATCGGCCACTGGTACAACGACCGACAACCTCAAACTGCAGCAGAGCGTGATTCCGGCGGGGGTGTTCGGGCCTGAACCACGGGTATTCATTATCGGTCAGAAATACCAGACAAACCTGACGGCCCAGGTCACCCAGCCAATCTACGACCGGTCATTGTTGATCGGGATCAAGGCTAACAAGCCAAACCAGGAATTGGCAGCCCTGAATACGCGGCAGACGCAGGAAGACGTGATCTATAACATTGCCAGCAACTACTATCAGGTATTTGTGGCTGAACAGCAGATTGCCCTGCTCCGCGACAACCTGCAACGTACCCAGCAGGTGCTGAACATCCTGAAACTTCAGCGCGACAACGGTGTTATTCAGCCGGTTGACTACACCCGGACGGAGGTCAGTTACAACAGTACCCAATCGCAATTGACGCTGGCCGAGAATGACCGTAACCTGGCGATCAATCGGCTGAAATACCAGATGGGCATGCCGCAAGACCAGAACCTGGTCCTCTCCGATTCAACGCTGTTGACGCAGTTGCCTACAATCGACAATGAGCCGTTTGATCCGAAGCGGCTTGTCTCTTTCCAGCAGGCAGAAACGAACATTATTCTGCAACAGCTTCAACTGCAGCGGATTAAAGCTGGATACTTGCCCACATTGAGCCTGACGGGCAACTACGGTACGGTGAACCTGGGGGCTCAAACGATTGATAACCTGTTCACGAATTTCGTTGGTTTTGGTAGCGTGGGGCTGCGTTTGAACATTCCCATTTTCGACGGATTCCGACGTGATTCACAACTCAAGCAGCAACGGTTAACGGTGCTGACCCAGCAGGAACGGCAGAAGCTGAATACGTCGTCGTACCAGCTTCAGTTCAACAGCGCACAATCGCAGATTCAGCGGGCGCAAACGAGTCTGCAGAACGACGATCGCAACGTGAAGCTGGCGCAGGAAGTCTACAACATCACTACGCTGCAATACAAACAGGGCACCAAGCTACTGACCGACCTGATCAACGCGGATAACTCATACCGTGAGGCCCGGACCAACTACATCAACTCCCTCATTAACCTGTATCAGGCACGCCTCGACCTCGAACAATCGCAGGGCAAGCTCCTTACGTTCTACAACCAACTTTGATCAAGACAACCGATTTATAGATCATGAAAAAGTCAACATTACTCGTTGTGGTAGCCATCTTGGCGGTCGTTTCCCTGATCGGGTTTCGATTGGCTTCCAACAAAAAGAAGATTGAAGCCCAGAAGCAGCCCGTCGTTAAAGCCAACGTGTCCATTCCGGTAACCGTAGCACCAGTAGTGGAAGGAACCATCAGCCAGCAACTCGTTAAAACCGGCAACCTGATTCCCTTCAAGGAAGCCGATCTGATTGCTACCACCGCCGGCAAAGTAACTAAAGTGAACTTTGCGCTGGGGTCAACCGTCCGCGAAGGGGCGCTGCTGGTTCAACTCGATAACCGGTTGAAAGAATTATCGCTGGAAGCCACACAGCTTTCCATCGACCGGTTGAAGAAAGATGTGACGCGTTACAATACGCTGCTGGCCGGTAACGCCACAACGGAATTGCAGGTGAACGACACGAAATACAACTACGAGAACGCACTCAATCAGGCCGAGCAGATACGGAAGCAGATTGCCGACGCCAACGTGAAATCGCCCATCAGTGGCCGCATTGTGCAGAAAGCCATCGAACCCGGCGAATACATCACCGTTGGAAAAGTGGTAGGACATGTGCTCGATGTAGCCCGCCTGAAAGTACAGGTGCCGGTGAATGAAAGCGACGTGTACCGCCTGCGCGAAGGTCAGACAGTGCGGGTAACGACCGACGTGTTTGCCGGCCGGACGTTCAATGGCCGTATCTCATACATCGCACCGCAGGGTTCCGACGAACACAATTACCCCGTTGAAATCACGATCGACAATGCGAACGGGCTGAAAGCAGGTACGTTCGTTAACGTCGATTTCTCGCAGAAATCGAACCAGAAGGCCCTTCAGATCCCACGCGCGGCGCTGGTCGAAAGCATCAAGAACCCGTACGTCTACGTCATCAATGGCAATGCAGTGGCTCGCCGCACCATTACGGTTGGCCGCGACTTTGGCGACACCATCGAAGTGCTGAGCGGCTTAGCCGTTGGCGATCAGGTAGTCACGACCGGCCAACTGAACCTAAGCGACGGCAAGCCAGTACAGATCACGAAATAAAATAAGTACCCATGTCTATATCCGAAATTGCCGTTAAACGGCCGCTATTGGTGACGACCATCTTCACCGTGCTTATTCTGTTCGGTGTACTGAGTTATCAGCAATTGTCGTACAACCTGTTGCCTAAATTCGAGGCTAACGTTATTAGCGTAGCTACCGTGTACCGGGGTGCCTCAGCAGACGAAGTGGAGACCAACGTGACCAAGCGTATCGAAGATGCGCTGTCGGCGCTGGAAGGCCTCGACCGCATGACATCGACCTCACAGGAAGGCGTCTCGAGCGTGATTATCCAGTTGAAAAACGGCGTGAACACGACGCTGGCGCAACAGGATGCCCAACGTAAAATAGAGCAGATTCTGAACCTCCTGCCCGACGCCGCCGACCGGCCTATCCTCAATAAATTCTCGACCGATGAAATTCCGGTGTTGCGGATGGGCGTTACGGCCAGCATGTCGCCCACGGCGCTGTATGACCTGATCAACAACAACATCAAACCGCAGCTTTCCAACGTGTCGGGGGTGGGCCAGGTGAATATCATTGGCGGCAACGAGCGCCAGATTCAGGTCAACGTTAACACCGAAAAATTACGCGGCTACGGCGTGGCGATCGGTCAGGTATCGCAGGCCATCAACGCGGCCAACGCCAGTTACCCCGCTGGTCAGCTGGAAACGCGGCAGTCGCAGTATTCGATTCGATTCGATGCTTCCGTGCAAACGGTGAACCGCCTGCGTGACCTGATCATTGCTAATCGAGCCGACGGATCGCAGGTGTTGCTGAAAGATGTAGCCGAAGTGGTCGATGCCAGCACGAAGCCAACGGCCATTAACCACATCAATGCGCAGCCATCGATTGGCTTGCAGATTCAGAAGCAGTCGGATGCCAACGCCGTGTCGGTAAGTCAGCAGGCGCAGGTAAAGATCAAACAGCTTGAAAAACAGTACAGCAACATTGGTCTGAAATTCAACATCGCTTCTGACCAGTCTGTTTACACGCTGGCTTCTGCTGATGCGGTGGTGTTCGATATGGGCCTGGCCATTCTGATCGTATCGGTGGTGATGCTACTGTTTTTGCACAGCTTCCGGTCGGCCATGTTCGTATTGGTCGCCCTGCCTTCGTCGATGATTCCGACGTTTGCGCTGATGTACATCATGGGCTTTTCACTGAACCTGATGACGCTGATGGCCCTCTCGCTGGTGGTTGGAATCCTCGTCGATGACTCGATTGTGGTGTTGGAAAACATTAATCGACACCTGGAGATGGGCAAAGACAAACGGCAGGCCGCGCTGGACGGTCGGAGCGAAATTGGCTTCACGGCCCTGGCCATTACCCTCGTCGACGTGGTGGTATTCGTGCCGCTGGCCATGACCGGTGGCCTGATCGGGAACATCCTGCGGGAGTTTGCGTTGGTGGTCGTTTTCTCCACGCTGATGAGCTTACTCGTGTCGTTCACGCTGACGCCGTTACTGGCTTCACGCTTCGGTAAGATCGAGGTGCTGAACCCTAATTCGCTGTGGGGTAAACTAAACCTCGGCTTTGAACGCATGATCGACCGCCTGACCAACGCATACGGAAGCATTCTGGTCTGGGTACTGGGTCACAAACGGTACATCTTCCTGAGTGTCATTGCCATGCTGGTTGGCTCGATCTACCTCATTCCGGCTGGTTTCATTGGCGCGGCGTTTATGCCACAGAGCGATATGGGTGAGATGAGCGTACAGATCGAACTATCGCCAACGGCGTCTATTTACCAGACCAACGCCGTGGCGCAACGGGCCGAGCAGATCATCATGAAGCACCCCGAAGTGACCAATGTGTTCAGTAACATTGGCTACAGCAGCACCGGCTTGGGTACGTCCTCAAACAGCAACCTGGCCGACCTGAACGTGAAGCTGATCGACAAAAAGCAACGTACACTGTCGACGGAAGCCTTTGGCCAGATGCTGAAGAATGAAGTGGGGCAGATACCGGGCGTTCGGGTGACGGTTGCCCCGGTCGGTATCGTTGGCGCGTCGCAGGCCCCGATCATGATTGCCGTGAAAGGTACCAACCTCGCCGATATTCGGCAGGCCGCCGCACTGGTGAAACAGGTGACCGCCTCGGTGCCTGGCACGCAGGACGTGAAATATTCGGTGAAAGATCCGAAGCCCGAAGTGACGGTGAATCTGGATCGCGATAAAATGGCGCAGTTGGGCATCAGTGCGTCAGACGTAGGAATTGCCCTGCAAAATGCCTTCCGGGGTAACGACCTGTCGAAGTTCAAACAGAATGGCAACGAGTACGACATCCTGGTTAGCCTCGACCAATTCGACCGCACGCAGGCATCCGACGTATCTCGGCTGACGTTTGTGAACAACCAGGGCAAAACCTTCGAGTTGTCGCAGTTCGCCACCGTGCAGGAACAGGTTGGCGAAAGTGTACTGGAGCGTATCGACCGGCTGTCATCGATCACGATCAACGCGCAGGTGGTTGGGCGCCCGGTAGGTACAGTAGGTGCCGATATTCAGGCGAAAATGGCACAGAACAAACTGCCGGAAGGCGTTTCGATCCAGTACCTCGGTCAGTTACAGCAACAGTCCGATGCTTTCGGTAGTCTGGGTCTGGCGCTCGGCATCGCCATTCTGCTGGTGTATTTTATCATGGTAGCGCTCTACGAAAGTGTGGTGTATCCGTTTGTGGTACTGTTCTCGATTCCCGTCGCCCTGATCGGTGCCCTGCTGGCGCTGGCCCTGACGATGGAAAGCCTGACCGTGTTCGCCATTGTGGGTATGATCATGCTGCTGGGGCTGGTGGCCAAAAACGCTATCCTGATCGTTGACTTCACCAACCAACTCAAAGCCGAAGGCAAAGAGGTGGTCGAAGCGCTGATCGAAGCCGGTAAAGAACGTCTCCGCCCCATTCTGATGACCACACTGGCCATGATTTTCGGGATGTTGCCCATCGCTTTAGCCAGCGGAGCCAGCGCCGAAACGAAGAACGGCATGGCCTGGGTAATCATTGGTGGGCTAAGCTCGTCACTGCTACTGACGCTGCTCGTTGTTCCTGCAACGTACCTGGTCGTCGACCGGTTGATCGCCCGCTTCACCAGAAAGAAGGTAGTTCCGCAGAAGCCCCAGGAACTCGAAGTAGCCAAGGCGATAAACTAACTGATAACTCATTGATCACCAATGGCCGATCTGGATCCAGATCGGCCATTGGCGTTTATGGCGTTCGGTACTTTGGCAACGTACCTACTACTTTAGTCAGTCATCGTGTCGGTTTTATCTTGCAAATCGACTAACCTGGTGTTAGCATTACAAGGATAAAGAGCCGACGGCACATCTTTCTCTATCAGCAGACAGATAGCGTACAGACGCGCTGGTCAGCCTTCCTCTCTACGTCATACATCGACAATAAATGCACCTTACCGAACCCAACGCGCCACTTCTGCAAACGAAAGAACATTACGCGATTTTAGATGGCCTCCGAGGCGTAGCGGCAGTCGCGGTAGTCATCTTTCACTTCATGGAGATTGCGGTGCCTAACTACAACGATAGCTTCATCGCCCACGCTTATCTGTCCGTCGATTTTTTCTTTTGTTTATCCGGGTTCGTCATAGCCTATGCCTATGATGAAAAGCTGCCCAAAATCGGCATCATATCCTTCTTGAAGCTGAGACTTATTCGCCTGCATCCACTGGTAATTATCGGGTCGATCATTGGTTTGCTTGCCTTTATTTTCGATCCATACAGCAAAATTTACGAAATCCATTCAAGCAAAACGGTGCAATTATTTTTAGCATCCTGCCTGATGATTCCGTATGCCCTCGTTCGGGAACGTTACTTCAATATTTTCCACCTGAATCCACCCGCATGGTCTTTATTTTGGGAATACGTCGCCAATATTTGCTACGCGCTTTTTCTGATCCGTTTCCGAGACAAGTTCCTCTGGCTATTAACCGTACTATCGGCGGGGGCTATTTTTTATGGGGCGCACAGGGCGGGGAACCTGGCCATAGGCTGGAGTGGCGATAACATAGAAGGAGGCGTCATACGGGTCTCATATTCTTTCCTGATCGGACTATTGATCTATCGCTCAGGCTGGATCATTCGTTCGCGCCTGGGTTTCGTTGCGATGAGTTTGCTGCTGATGGCTGCATTTCTCTGTCCATATACAACGGCCTCGGCAACACTGGCAGACCCGATCCTGGTCGTTTTTTACCTTCCATTCATCGTTGCCCTGGGCGCAGGCGCTCGTCTGACTCCAGCATTTGACAAACTCTGTAAAGCAGCTGGTGAGATTTCTTATCCGCTCTACATGGTTCATTACCCGTTTATATGGCTATTTATGAGTTATGTAGAAGCCAAAAAACCCACGCTGCTACAGATGGAGCTTTTTATTCCGGTAGGCGTTCTTCTGTTAATTGGCCTGGCCTATGCTGTGATGATCTACGTTGATGTACCCATACGTACCTACTTCAAAAACAGCATGGCCAAGACAGCTGATTCATGATGACTTTCGGCGAAAAGCATAAGAAGGAGTTAATTGATCGTATCATAAACGGCTACTCCCTGCTGCGTGAGTAAGCCCCTGACAAACAACTGCTTCAATACCTGTTCATCGCCTTTATCGGGTACCTCGGCCTGACTTTGTTCTATCCATAACCAGGCAACTACCGGCCTATTCAGGTCGGCGCGGTATAAGCCCTGTGCAATACCGGCCTGCAGGTTGGCGTCCAGGATTGTGTTAATGTACTCAGCCTTCATGAGCTGGAAAAGTCGCCAGGCAGACGGGTAATGCCGTTCAATGTCGAGCAGCAGGCTCGGGTTCACCGTTTGTTTGTAATGAATCAGCCGGTCCCAGATAAGCAGGGCACCAACAATCGCATTGGTCGCTGTGGCATGTATTTCACCAGCCTCCTGCAGGCTTTCACTGAGTTGATCTTCCAGCATCTGCCTCACCAGATCTTCTTTGTTCTCGAAATACTGATAGAGCGTCTTTTTCGAGATACCAAGCTGATGGGCGATGTCATCCAGCCGAACAGTCTTCACGCCGTAATGATTGAACAATTGTCGGGCCCCGGTGATAATGCGCTCCTTCATCAATTCTCGTCAAGAATCACGCTGCTTCATCGTCGTGCTTTGCTTCTCCTTCCGTGGCAACAGTATCCGCGTCCACTCCTTTATCCGGTTCGAGTGGATGTTGTCGGAAGATCAACTCAAGCATCTCGAACAGTTCCGGGTGTTTTGCCTGCAATAAGTCTGGCCGCTTGAAGAAGTATTCCGAGACGACCGCGAAAAACTCAGCTTCGTTCGTAATTCCATACGGGTTAATATCCGACTTATTGGCCTTGATCTGCTGGATATTCTGGTGAATCTGACGGAGCCAGGGCTGCAGATACTCCCTGGGAATCATATAGTCCGGTGTGCCGTCAATGGAGCCGTCGACCTTATCGAGCAGATGGACGAACTCATGAATACCCGTATTCTCTTTACTCGTTTCAACGGCAAAGCCAGCGTGTAATGCGGGTTTGGAGAGGGCCATCGTGCTTTGAAGTGCTCCCCCCTCGCCTACCTGCCCCAGAATTGCCCGGTCGCCTCCCTCCGTTTCATACGCTTCATTGAACCGATTCGGATACAATAATACGGTCGTCAGGTTTGGATATTCCCAGCCATCAAACGCGAAGATGGGAATGATGGCGCTGCTGGCCACAAGCACTTTATCCAGGTCATCAACCGGCGTATCTACCCCATCGATATGCACATAATCCAGAAACCGGCTGACCCGGTCGGCAAAGCGTTGTTTTTTGTCGGCGGTCAGCGATGCGTAATACGGAACGTGCTTCTCCAGTAGCTCCAGGTAGGTGGGAGTTAAAGGGGTAACTGTCGGTTTTTTGTTGCGGACCAGCCACCACCAGATCGCCCCGGCCACAAGTAACAGAATCAGGAAATACGGCATACGTTTGTGTTAGATAACCAACTACTACAACCCATATACAGGCCCAAATCACCTGCCTGTTGGTATGAATGCTAGTTTGCGGCACTTACATCATCACCGAACGCATCTGTAAGAACTGCCGCCCCAATGCCTGATCGCCTTCAATGCGAACATGCAGAGCGGCCAGTTCCGGTGCCAGATTCCGCGTCATCAGTTGCCAGGCGTACGAACGGTCGATGTGAACAACAGCCGATGGCTCATGCGGGGAACCTCCATTCCAGGTACGTTGCCCAGACGGTAACAAGGTCCAGTGGTTGTGTCGACGAAGCAGAAACCAGTTCCCTCCCGCCAGGTTTGCTACCGTAAACTGAAGCAACGTACCTGCCGGAGCAGGTGTATCCCGATAGGCGTGTGGTAAAGCCCGCATGAACGTATCGAGCAGGGGCTGGTATAGCTCGTCGGTTTCGAGGTCGGCGGTTTGACCAACGGCCAGCCGAATCTGTTGCTGGTGGTGCCAGCGCTCCGTGTATTCGCGGGCCACATGAAACCAGTTGGGCGATACAGCCTGCCCAGCCCAGGCTACCGAAAAGAGGGCCGGCTCGTTGGGGGGCAGGGCCATAATCAGTGCATCGGCCTCCCGTCCGGCCTGCGCCAACCAGTCGATCAACACCGCCGGACTCAGTCGACGTGTGGCACGTACCCAGTCATTGTTGAGCTGATTCAGATAATTGACCAGGTCCTGATACGACTGAATCCGGGGCGTATCCGGCGACGAATAACCGTCCCGGTAGGTCGCAATCGTGCGTAACGACGTATCCAGCAGGTGCGCTGCAATGTCTTTCACCGACCAGTCCGCACAGACCGTTTCCAGTTGCCAGTCACCCGTTGACAAGCCCCGCAGCAGGACAATTAATTTCTGGTGTAGTATCGGAAATAAGTGGCTGGTTTGAATAGATGGCAGCTCGTTCATTGGTTAATATAGATCAGGTTTATTACGCTAGCCCCCTACAGCCGCCTTTCAGTTTGTGCATCAAAAATGTGGCATTTGTCAGCCTGCCAATAAAGCGTGGCCGTGTTATTGATGGTCATAACGGAATCAGCGGGCAGTCGCGCCACAAAGCGAACACCCTCCAGCATGGTATAGGCAAATATCTCATTGCCAAGATGTTCCAGCGCATCAACAGTTGTTGATTGACTATGGCTGAACGTACCTGGCCGGTCGGTGATGTGCTCTGCCCGGATACCCAGCACCACCGCTCTCCCCCTATTGCCCGCATACACATCGCGGTGCGGATGAGCCGATAGCTCCAGGCAGACCGTTCCCGATTCACTCTCAAACTGCACGGAGTTTCCGGTCCCCATGAGCTTCCCCGGCAGAAAATTCATGGGCGGCGAGCCAATAAACCCGGCGACGAACAGGTTGGCCGGCTCGTTGTACAGCGTTACGGGCGTATCGAACTGCATGACATCACCGCCGCGTAACACGCAGATTCGATCGCCGAGGGTCATGGCTTCTACCTGGTCATGGGTAACATAGATGATGGTTGCCTGAAGTGACCGGTGCAGTTTTTGCAGTTCCAGCCGGGTCTGTCCGCGCAGTTTGGCGTCGAGGTTACTCAGTGGCTCATCGAACAGAAACACCTTGGGCTCCCGAACAATGGCCCGACCAATGGCCACCCGTTGCCGTTGCCCGCCCGACATATCTTTTGGTTTCCGATCGAGCAGGTTTTCGATCTCCAGAATACGCGCCGCCTGGGTTACCCGCTCTTTAATCCCGGCCTTGCTGACATGCCGCAGTTTCAGGCCAAACGACATATTCTCATACACCGTCATGTGTGGATACAGGGCGTAGTTCTGAAACACCATGGCAATGTCACGATCCTTGGGCGGGTGGTCGTTGATGCGGTCGCCGTTGAGCAGCAAGTCACCATCGGTGATCGCTTCCAGCCCCGCAATCATCCGCAGGAGGGTTGATTTGCCGCAGCCACTCGGCCCCACAAACACCACAAATTCGCGGTCATTCACTGTCAGGCTCACGTCTTTTATCACACGCGCCTCCGATCCGTAGGCTTTGGCAATATGAGAAAGAGTTATGGTTGCCATAGGTCACTTGTTAAATCCGTGTTTTTCTGCCGCCTGAATGGCTAACAGTGCTTCGATAGTAGACTCAGCGCCGGCGTTGCGACTGACATGGGCCGGCGACGAGATACCATCGAAACCGCGCCCGGAAGCCTTGTCGTACATGAGTGCATGAGCAACATTTTGCCCTATAAACCAGCGGGTTAGTTGCCTGGCCTGATCGAGTAACTTAGGGTCGTTTGTCTGATCATATAATGCCAGCGTGGCCCAGATCATCGGGCGAATACCGTACGCAATTTGCGCGTATCCCGACTGCCGAAGGACCGTCAATGCCCCGCCCGACTGACGCACACTAAACGATTCCAGAAAACCCTGCTTCAGCAGATAAGGATAGAATGATTCGACCTCACACCGGGCGGCGGCAATCCAGGCGGGCTTGTTCAGGGCTTTACCAACCGTAAGCAGCGCGTAGGCCTGATCATTTCCGTAGGCATGCCAGTTGTTTTCGAAGCTCAGAAAAGCACCGTACGGATATGTCTGCCTGCCACCCTGTTGCATCAGCAGCATCCCCTCGGCCAGTTGCTCCAATAGGGTCAGCACAGGTGCCGATGCCGTTTGCGCATACACGTTATTCAGGCCCAGCAGCATAATGGCCGCCTGATCGGCACCCGAGCCATAGGGTAACCAGGCAGGAACACTGACGCCCTGCACGGAAATTACCTCTTTAGGCTTCGTGCCAAAATCACGGAGCATCACGTTGACCAGTCGATTCGTGGCCGCCTGAATTGTTGCCGCAAAGGGCGCATCTGATCGCCGAAAATACGGGTACGCCTCACTCAGCAGCCACAGTGCCCGCCACGACCACCAATTCGCCGTGTTCGTGCTGGTTCGAAACGTGGTATTAATCGTTTTGTCGGGCCACAGAAAGTTATAGAAGTAACCCGTTGATGACTGCATCTCGAGCACGAACCGGGTCATTTTTTGGAGTTTATCCTGTTTGTCAGCGTTTGTTGACAGATCAGCTTCGCGAAGCAGAAAAAGCCCGGCACGCGACACGTCGTCAACGCAGGTGTATCCTTCATCAGCATCAGCAACCAGCTTGTATCCACCACTGGCATCGGGTTCTGAATAAATCCAGACGGTACCAACAGCGGCTCCGCTGGCGGCCATGGTAGCTGGTTGGTACAACGTACCCAGCAGATGGTCAGTATTGACCAGCCGGGTCATTCCTCGCGAATCATACGCCGATCGTCTGCACGATGTCCCCGAAAAGGCATAGACGATGACGAGGACCACTAGTTGCTTCATAGGTCGAGTTAGTCTTTCAGTCCGGAAGAGGCCATACTGCGGATGAAGTGCTTTTGGAAAAATAGATAAAGAAGAATAACCGGCACGGCCAGCATCACCGCCGCCGCAATCTTCACGCCCAGTTGCGCGTCGGCCCGGCCAC
This sequence comes from Fibrella forsythiae, assembly GCF_017353175.1. Taxonomy (GTDB): domain Bacteria; phylum Bacteroidota; class Bacteroidia; order Cytophagales; family Spirosomataceae; genus Fibrella; species Fibrella forsythiae. The sequence continues at coordinate 1,188,412 of NZ_JAFMYW010000001.1, forward strand.
CAACAGAAAACAGCGTGACCAGTTGCGGCATGGTCATGGTCTGCTCATTCCGAATCACGATCAGCGGCCAGAGCGCATCGTTCCAAAGCCCCATGAACGTCAGAATGGTGATTGTAACAACGGTTGGCAGCACGTTGGGCACCAGAATCTGAAAGATGATCCGCAACTCGCCCGCCCCATCCATCCGGGCCGCGTCGATCAGTGCCTGAGGCAGTCCCATAAACGCCTGCCGAAACAGCAGAATGGCAAATGAATTCATTACAAACGGCACAATCAACGCCAGGTACGTATCTACCCAACCTAGTCGAACCATCGTTATGTAATTGGGAATCAATGTAATCTGAAACGGTAATGTCATCGTAAAAATGATCAGGAAGAAAACCAGTTGCTTCCCTTTGAACTCCAGCCGCGCCAGCGCATACCCCACCAATGCACCTAATACAAGTACCAGTGAGGTGGTGATGGTTACCACAATCACGCTGTTCAGAAAGGCTCGCCCAAGCGGAATTCGATCAAAAACGGTCAGGTAATTCTGCCATGTAAACTCAACCGGCAGCAACCGCAACGATCCAATACCAGCCTCTGATGATAATGACGCGCTCACCATCCAGACAAACGGGTAAAGAAATGACAGCGCCGCCAGGGTCAACAATAGGTATACGGCAATTTTCCGGATCATTGGGGATTGGTTAACTGGTTGAGTGGTTGAGTGGTTGACTGGTTAATTGGTTAATTGGTTGGTTAGAGGGTAGATAAATCAGCCAACCAGTCAACCAACTAACCAGTCAACCAACTAACCAGTCAACCAATTAACCAGTCAACCAATTAACCAGTCAACCAATTAACCAGTCAACCAATTAACCAGTTAACCAATCAACCAGTCAACCAATTAACCAGTCAACCAATCAACCAGTCAACCGATTAACCAGTCAACCAATCAACCAGTCAACCAATTATTCTTCCACATACTTCTTCTGCACGGCAACCACGGCCAGGATCAACAGGGCGAAAAAGAAGCCGAGAGTAGCCGAATACCCCATATGATAGTATTGAAATGCCTGCCGATAGATGTACATCACGGCCGAGAGCGTACTGTTGAGTGGCCCTCCTTCGGTCATAATGTACGGTTCAATGAATAAGGAAAAACCGCCGATTGTCGACAGCACCACAACCATAAAAATCGTGGGATTGATCATGGGCAGGGTAACGTACCTGAATTTCTGCCAGCGGGTGGCCCCTTCCAGATCAGCAGCTTCATAATACTGCATCGGCACGGTTTGCAGGCCCACCAGGAATAGGATTATATACAAGCCCACATTTTTCCAGGTAGCCATCAGGGCAATAGCATACATGGCTACATCAGGACTTTCGAGCCACGGCACTTTAGGAATGCTCATGCCCGTCAGCACTTTATTGATCATGCCTGCATTGAAGCCAAGTAGTTGCTGCCAGAGAATCGTGACCACCACGCCCGACACGATGACCGGCAGAAAAAATGACGCCCGAAAAAACGCCCGCCCCCGAATTGGCCCGTTCAGAAACTCGGCCAGTGCCAGCGCAACGACGATCTGAAGCGGAATATGCACCAGCAGAAACCGAACCGTATTCCACAGCGACTGCCAGAAAAGCCGGTCTTTCAGCAGGTGAGCGTAGTTATCGAGCCCCACGTATTTCATGGGTGAAATGATGTTCCAGCTATGAAATGTCAACACGATTGAGAAAGCCACCGGAAACAACACAAACACGGCAACATGCAGCAAATACGGGGTAATAAGAATATAGGGTGTAAGGCGTTTCGATGTCAATTTCATGTTTACCGTTTTTTCATTAATTCCCCAAGAGCACATCCACTGCTTTGGCGGCGTCGGCGATGGCGGCTTCGGGGGTTTTTCGGTTATAAACCACACAGGCTTCGTATTCCTGCGAAATGATATCGAATACCTCCACAATCTGCTCGTGATTATCAACACCGCGCAGGAAGCGGGCCTGTTCGGCAAAAGGTTTCAGACGGGGGTTCTGGGTCAGATAACCGGCGAAGAACGGGTCGGTTGTCAGGTTCTTGCGGCGGGGCATTTGTCCGGTCAGCTCCAGCAGTCGCAGATCGCCGGGGCGGTCAACAAGGGTGCGGACAAACGCCCAGGCCGCCGTTGGATTGGGGCAGGTATTGAAAAGGACAATGTTCTTAGGGTCGGCATAGGTATAGATCGGCCCGCGCTGACTGGCCGGAACCGGCATCGGGTAGAACTGATAGTGCAGGTCAGGACCATATCGTTTCAGAAAGCTAACCTGCCAGGGTCCTGTAAATTCAATGGCAATACGCTGATCCAGAAACGGATCGCGAGTGGCGGAAAGGCGCTCCTTCGAAAAATAATCGTTTTTGTAGAGCGTCTGCAGGAATCGGAATACCTCAACAGCATACTGATTGTTGAAGGCGGCGCGCGCCTTCTGGCCCGGTACGATCGTGAGCAGCGGTGCCCCGCCCGAGGCCGCCAGATATAACGGGTAGAAATTGAACAACCGCTGATACCAGAGTGCTTTTACTTCCGTGTAACCCAGCCATTGATCGGTATAACCATCACGATTCAGGTCTTTTTTGAATGCTTCTCCAGCCGCTATAAAAGCGTCGTACGTATAGGCTGATCCGCCAGCGTGTGTAGCAGGCAGTAGTTTTGCCAGTGCCTGCGTATTGCTCAGCGTCATGATCGGATTCACTTTCCAGGGCACCTGATAAATATGCCCATCGGTCGACGTAATTTCCGTCACAACGGCGCTGTCGCAACGCTCGCTGATAAAATCAAGAAAGCCCGGAATCGTATCAAGGGGTACCAGTACACCAGCTTTGGCGTACATCTCCACGCTTCCCTGCCACATGTTGGCATATATATCGGGGGTTGTTTTACCCACCACCGACGCCAGGATGATTTCCTCGCTCGATTGCCCCTCCGGAATTGGCTGAAAGCGCAACGGCGTTTGGGGCTCATTACGCTGCCACTGGTCGGTGAACTCCCTGGCCAGCGTAATTTCGGCCGCATTATTGGAACACCAGAATAGCAGCGGTCTGTTGGGGGTAGACGTCTCAGGCTGACAGGCAGTTAAAAGGAGCAGCGAACAAAGAGAGACAAGCGGATAGCTCAGAAAACGACCCGCGGATAAAAAGAAAAACCTGACCCGGCCTGGTATTTCCCGTTCGTCTTCACCCCCTTCTGGTACCACACCGCCTGTTTTCCGTATCACAGTTAGCTCTGAATTTTTGGTATGCTGGCATTAGTTCCAGGTCATTCAACCACCAGTTAAGACGCTGCTCCGCTTTTGCCAGACTGAAGGTACCCACGTAGTTGTCTCCTTTTCATTAGTTAATCGAAGCGGTGTGTTAAACTTACCCAGAGGGAAACGGCTATCAACCAATTATAGTCTCGTTCACCAACTGTCGCCGACAATAGCCCGCTCATTATGTATACATAGTTTACATATTCATGTAGTAGTTATTCAATCATTCGTTGGTCATCAAAAACGAGTAAATACTAAAAATCAACTAAAAATAGAATTATCATTTTCATAAATTATTGATTATCAGACAATTTACATTATGCACTAAAAAAAACATTACAATTGATGTATATACATGGAATCTAAATATATGAAGAAAGCGTATGATTAATATTCCTGATAAACCGATAGATTAACTGTCAACAATAAAAGGTTGGTCATTTCGTTTTACAGCCTCATCAGGGGAAGCACTTCTACTCCAACTTGACTACGTACCTGTCGTAATGGATTGGTACCTCGCGTCTGTTATGAAACAGGTTCACTCTGATGAGGCAATTGTGGCTGCATTTGTCAGCCAAAAAGATGAGCGGCTTTTCGCCGAAATTTATAATCGGTATCAGCTGAAGGTATTTCAGTCATGCCTACAATTTCTGCACGACCCCGAAGAAGCACTCGACCAAACGCAGGAAATCTTCTGTAAGGTGTATACCCGTTTACACACATTCCGGGCAGAGGCAAAATTCTCGACCTGGCTGTTCGTACTAACCCGTTACCATTGTCTGTCTGTGCTCGACACACTGAAGAGGCGCACTTTCGTTTCGCTCGATTCGATTGGTGAAATGACAAGCGGATATGTACAACAGGAAGAGCTAACCCTCGACGAACGATGGTTTCAGGCCGAGCGAACGCTTGACCAGCTCTCTGTGCAGGATCAGCAGCTACTTCGCCGGCGCTATCTGGCCAATAAAGATGTAGCCACACTGGCGAACGAAGCCCACGTGAGTGTCAGTGCCATGAAGATGCGGCTTAAACGCGCTCGTGACCAGGCGAGAGCGATCCGGCATTCCAGCGTAACAAACTGATCGTGTAGGCAACATCAAAAGTTATATTGGTAAAATACACCTTCGACGCCGCCTACACGATCAGTTCCTTACTCTCTGAGTGTAATTCTGGCCCGATGACAAACGCCCCCGATAGGCGGGTTAAACTTCGACACGCTTACCTCTACGCTGTCTACAGCCGGAAACTGCTGCTTAATATCGGCAATGAGGTTATGGGCAATGTGTTCGAGCAGGCGGGCAGGACGTTTCATCACTGCTGCCGTAATCTGGTATAAGGCCTCGTAGTTGACCGTAGCACTAAGCCGATCGCGGCGGGCAGCTTCCGAAAAATCAGCGAAGACGGTGATATCAACGGCATATTTATTGCCAATTTTTTGCTCCTCGTCATAAAAACCGTGGTACGCAAAAAATTCCAGCCCTTCTAAGGCAATTGTCCCCAAAATATCCGTTTGTTAAATCTGGTCAAAAAATGAACCGCCTTTCTTCTCAGACGATTGGGCCTGAGTTACCTGTGGTTCGGACGTGTCTGTCTCGGTCATGTAGTTGGCAGAGGCATCTGCGCCAGCCAGTGAGTTTGGCTCGTCGGTTAGCTGTACGTTAGTAGGCAGGCCTTCGGGCACTTCGGCATCCGCAGGTAGCTCAACCGGGGCGGGAACCTGCTCATAGGCGGCCACTGGGGCGGACTCCTCAACAGGCGCTTCTGTTACCGGCGCATCGGCCGATTCAACGACAGGCATCGTTTCCGGAACTGACGGGTCAACGGCGGGTACGTCCTGAGTTGGCCCCTCAACAGCGGGCGTTTCAGCCTGCACATGATCACCCGCCACTTCATCAAATTTCTGTTTGGCCGACTGGCGCGCAAATTTCTTTTCGAAGCGATCCACACTCTCCATCGCGTTGGTAGCCAGGGCCCGTATCTGAACCATCAGGTTGTCTTTGTAGCGTTCCATAGCTTTGAAGTCCTGTTCCAGCGACTTCAACTCAACCGATAGATTTTCGCGAACGTACCTGGCCTGATTTTCAGCATCCTGGATCATCACCGCCGATTTCTTTTTGGCAATTACCAGTTGCTCATCGGCCTTCTGGCGGGTTTCGGCAATGTATTGTTCGGCCTGCCGGTTTGCCTGCTCGGCAATATGTGAACTATTGTCTTCCGCATTTTTCAGCGTGCGAAACAACGTCAATTCAATTTCTTTAAGTTTGTTAAGCTCCTTTTCAGCTAATTCAAGCTGCATTTTCAACATCTTGCTCTCGCCAACAACTCGCTCCCATTCCTGCGACAACGACGATAGAAACGCATCGACGTCATCGACTTTATAGCCACGCAGACTTTTTTCAAATGTATGCTGGCGGATTTCAATTGGTGTAATTTTCATGCGTATGATATATATCCTACAGGAAGAGTCCAGAAAATGAAGGATCGACAAAGCCGCTCCCTCTGTGAAATAACAACATTATTTTTAACAAAACAGGCGTCCGGAGCGAATTACTTAGCCGATAACCTCCCAAACGGCTACTGTCCGGTCATCGCTGGCTGTTGCAAAGGTCGTACCTGACAACCACAACACCTTGTTGATCGATGTGCTGTGCCCTCCGTGTCTGGCCCGGTCAATCACTTTTCGGAGGCGCAGCGTGTCGGCATCCCAAAGTTTGATGGTCTTATCCATGCTTACTGTTGCCAGCCAATGGCCGCCAGGGCTAAAGGCCATGTGGTTGAGCGCATACATATGGGCAACAATATCGGCCTGTGGCTGGTAGTCGGCCTCAACATCCCACGAGCGCAGGTGCGCGTCTCGTCCGCCCGCCAGCAGGTGCCGAAAATCGGGCGAATAGGCAACGGTGAATACAGAGTTGGCCGGGCCGCTCAGGGTCCGCTTCAAAACGAACGTGTGCAGGTCGAAAACACGAATCTGATTATCGCTGTACCCAACGGCAACTTCCCGTTCAACCGGGTTAATGGCCACACAGCGCGCCGATTGGGCAGACGCTTTCAGGTGTTTACGAACGGCCCGGGTAGGTACGTCCAGAACAACAACTACACCATCGCCCAGCGCCACAAAGGCTGTCTGCTGATAAATCTGAATATCAAAAATGGCGCCGGTGGTCAGTTGCAGCGACCCAACGGCCATTTTCTGAGCAGGGTCGATAAACTGAATACCTTCGTAGTTTTGCCCCACCCATAAAACGCCACTTGCCGGGTCGATGGCCAGGGCATAGACCGATGCGGGGATGCGGGCCACCAGCGAGCCAAGATCAGGGTGGTCAACGTCCCAGTCGGCCACCTGCCCGTCGGCACCAGCTGAATAAAAATGCCCTGGCTGTAAGGAGGCCATCAAGGCAAAAACGCTGTCACGGTGCCCGCCGAAGGTGTCGAGGCGTTGTATTTTGAGCGGGGCCGGTGTCGGCATAGTAACTAGATTTTAATTGGTACAAAAGTAGTGGCATTTCCGTTGACGTATTACCTTTCCTACCCCATGCCTCAGGTTTCTACCCATACCATCACTCCAGACTGCACGCTCATCCGTTGGCGGATTTCAGAAACGGAAACGGCCCTGAGCGGGCAACTAAGGCTGACGGATGACGAACAGCTCGACCTTGGCGGCATCGCACACCCCGGCCAGCGACTCGAATGGCTGGCTTGCCGGATAGCGCTGAAAACGCTGGTTGAGTCAATGGGAGGCTGCTACACGGGCTTATGGAAAGACGAGTTCGGCAAACCTCATTTGCGTAACCTGGCAGGACACATTTCCCTGTCGCATACACCGGGTTGGGCCGCGGCCGTCTGGCATCAGGCACGGCCCGTCGGGCTCGACATTGAACCGATCCGCGATCAGTTCACCCGGGTTGTACCGCGCGTGTTGTCGGCGTCAGAGATTGCCGATGCCAACGGTCAACCCGACCGGCTGGCTGTGTACTGGTGTGCGAAAGAAGCACTCTATAAACTCTACGGCAAACGCCAGCTCACCTTCCGCGAACACTTACTGGTCGACCCATTTCCGACCGGTGCAACGTACCTGACGGGCCATGTTCGTCTCCCCGATCACCAGGAAACCGTAGCGCTTTACTGCCTGCACGTAGAGCCCGGGCTGGTCATAGTGACCTATTAGTGAGTAACTAGTTGATGAGGTAATCGGCTGTTCACCTGGCTAACCGGCTAAGCGGGTTCCTGTAGGAAATGTGCTTATTTCTCTAAAATTGCCTTTTTTAGCCCAGACCAGGTAACCGCGTTAGCCTGCTGTCGCCCCTATTTTTTTAGTTTCCTTTAAGCGATTTGGCCAGCTAACCCATGATCAGCAATCAACACCAACTTCAGAATTTAAAAGCGGCTAATCAGGTGTTGCAACAAAGTCAGACCTGGTTAGCCGAGCTGCTGGCGCAAGCTCCTGTTGCCATTGCGCTATTGCATGGGCCTGACTATCGCATCAAGCTAGCCAATAAAAGTATGTACGATATTTGGCAGCTTCCCCCTGACCATCCACCAGTGGTCGAACAGCCGGTTTTGACGCATTTCCCAATATGGCGGGCTTGGGTCTGGAAGCGCTGCTAGACCGGGTACGTCGCAGAAGTCATCAAGGGCAATCACGTGGTGCTGTTACCCAACGCGCCCACATTCACGATCACAGCAGTTTCAGACGAGTACCTGACAGCTACCAGCCTTCAACGTGAGGCTATGGTGGGCAATGGCGTGTTCGATATGTTCTTCCGCGACCAATCAGGCTTACGCAGCCTATGCTAGCGCGACGCCCGAAGACCTACAGGGCAAACTGGTGGGAGACATCTTCCCCGGTTATTTTGAGACGATGAGCTTTACTCAAGCCGTTGAGTCTTACAAAACGGGCCAGCTGCTCACCTTCGAAATTCACTACGACAAAGATGGGCTGGATCTTTTTAACTTGATGAGTACCGCCCGGCTAGACGATGAGGTCGTTATTCATTTCACCGATTTCACCCGGCTCAGGCACTTACAAGCACAACTTGAACGAAAAATAGATGAGCTGAAACGTTCCAACGAGAACTTACAACAGTTTGCCTACGTGGCAAGTCATGATTTGCAGGAACCCCTGCGCAAGATCCAGTCCTTCGGAACATTGCTTCAGGAACAGTACGCCCCTCAGCTTGGCCAGGGCACCGATCTGGTGCAGCGAATGCAATCGGCGGCCTTTCGCATGAACATTCTAATCCAGGACTTGCTGACCTTTTCCCGAATTGCCACGCAGCGGGAAATCAATCTATCTATTGCGTTGAACGAGGTGATCAGCCTGATACTGGCTGATCTGGACATGCTCATCACCGAAACCCAGGCTAGTATTGATGTAGGCAGCTTGCTTACTGTCAGGGGCGATGCAGGACAACTAGGCCAGCTGTTTCAGAACCTCATTACGAATGCCCTAAAATCCCGACCCACAACGGGTGCCGACCAGATCAGCATTACGTCAACCACAGTTGACAATGATGAGTTGCCAGCCAACGTCAAGCCGATTCAACCAGCTCAGGCGTATCATCGGATTGATGTAGTTGATAATGGCATCGGCTTTGAACAAAAATATGCCAAGCGCATCTTCCAGGTTTTTCAGCGACTGCATAGTAAAAGCCATTACGCAGGCACAGGAATTGGGCTGTCTATCTGCGAGAAGGTAGCGGCTAATCACGGAGGCACCATTACGGCCACAAGCGAGCCCGGCCGGGGGGCTACGTTCAGCGTGTATTTACCCGTTTATAGCACGTAGCGTTACGGACAGCCACACGAAGTTCGAATCAACCATTGCCCAGCTGTTTACCGGCAACGTACCCGGTTGTCCAGGCATTCTGGAAGTTGAAACCGCCCGTAACGCCATCAACGTCGAGCACTTCGCCAGCGAAGAACAGACCTGTATGAGCCCGGCTTTCGAGCGTGTGCGGGTCGATGGCCCCGAGCGAAATGCCGCCACAGGTCACAAATTCATCCTTGAAAGTGCTTTTCCCGACCACGGCAAACTGGCTATTGCCGATGCGCTCGATCAATCGGTTTTGAACTTTACCGGGCAAATCAGCCCAGCGGAGGCCTTCTGTCACGCCAGCTTCCTGGCAAAATACGTCCCACAAACGAGCGGGCAAACCAACCGGGTTTTGCGACGTTACCTGCTTTTTCGGATGCAGTTGTCGGAACGTACCCATTGCCTCGCGTAACTGATCTTCGTTTTTATCCGGCGTCCAGTTTATTCGCAGCGAAAACCGGTAGTCGCAGTTGGCCAGGTCGCGGGCCGCCCAGGCCGACAATTTCAAAACGGCAGGGCCGCTGAAACCCCAGTGCGTAATGAGCAGCGGGCCACTCTGCTGCTGCTTCGTGCCTATCACCTGCACCCGCGCCATCGGTACCGATACACCCGCCAGCGCCAGCAATGGATTACCGGGCGTATTGAACGTGAACAACGATGGAACAGGCGATTGCAACGGCTCAGCCTGCTCGGGCATCCAGCCGTATGAAGGTGCCTGCGGATAGCCACCCGTTGCCACCAGCACACGGTCGGCCCGGGTGCGTTCTCCAGTCAGAAGGTGCAACATATACCCACCCGACTCCAGCGGTTCGAGGCGTTCTACACCGCAACTGGTTTGAATGCGAACCCCCAGTCTACGGGCCGTTCCGAGCAGACAGTCAATGATCGTTTCCGACGAATCGGTGGTCGGGAACATACGGCCGTCGGCTTCTGTTTTCAGCGCCACCCCCCGATTCTCAAACCAGCGAACGGTTCCTGCAGCGTCGAACTGGGTTAGCAACGGACGGAGCCAGCGATCACCGCGTGGGTAATGGGTAACCAGTTTTTTATGGTCGAAACAGGCGTGGGTGACATTGCAGCGCCCACCACCCGACACACGAACTTTCTGAAGAACCTGACGCCCTTTTTCGTAGATGGTGACAGTGGCGGTGGGATCGGCTTCGGCGGCAGCAATAGCCCCAAAAAAGCCCGCTGCCCCCCCTCCGATAATAGCTAATTGACGCGAAGACATGCGAGAGTAACAGTCAGATACAGGCTTCAAGTTTCAAGTTTCAGGTTTCAAGTGCTTCGATTATCAACAATAGGGTGATTAATCGAAGCACTTGAAACCTGAAGCTTAAAACCTGAAACTTGAGACTAGTATCCGTAGATTTGTCATATGTTTTTCCGACCCAAATTTCGCACTTCTCAACGTTACACTCGCCGGGGGTTTCGCCTCCGGGGAAACACTCTGATTATTCTGTTCGGCTTTTTCATGGTCGGGCTGTTTCTGCACTACAAAGGCCGCACCGAGCCCGTGGTGGCTTTCTGGAACGATGTACGTAGCCTGCTGGGCATCGGCCGGTCAACCCACGAACGTACCGGCACCAATCCGTATAAAGCACCCGAACCAACAACCGATGAAGCCAGCGACGACCGATCATCCGGAACCGACAGTGCTGAGAGCGAAGCCTCAGATAGCCAGTCGGGCAGTTCGGAATCGACAGGCACGGCCACCAGAAGTTCGGAGCAACGTACCTCCGGCAAACTGTTCGACTTTGAAAAGCAGGTCGATTTTATCCTTCCCTCGGGCCATGACGACGATGAACTGGTTCGGCACGATGGCTATACGTTACGGTACGACACCGACCTGAAAAATCCACTATGGGTGGCCTATCCCCTGCTTGCCTACGAAATCACGGGCGACGCCGACCGCGATACCGAACGCTTTGTGCCCGACCCAGCCGTTGATGGGGGCACTGCCCTTCCGTCCGACTATACCAAATCGGGTTACGATCGGGGCCATCAGGCACCGGCAGGCGATTTCAAGTTTTCGCAACAACTGACCAGGCAATCCTTTTTCATGAGTAATATTTCGCCACAGGCACCTCAGTTCAACCGGGGAATCTGGAAATCGCTTGAGGAACAGGTACGTGCCTGGGCCTTTCGCGACGGTGGCCTGTATGTTGTGACCGGACCGGTACTGCGCAAGGGGCTCCCAACAATTGGCCGGGCCAATGAAGTGGCCGTGCCAGACTCGTTCTATAAAGTAATTCTCTACTGCCGCAAAGGCGCCTCACCCGATATCCGGATGATCGGGTTCCTGCTAAAGAACGAGCCGTCAGACGAATCACTAAAAGCGTTCGTGGTACCTGTTTCTTCTATTGAGCAGGCTACCGGTCTCGATTTCTTCGATAAGATGCCCGATGATCTGGAACGCCGATTGAAAATGCAGTCGCGTAGCCAGATGGTTAGCCAGTGGTTTGACTAGTAAAAATGTGGGATTTGGGATATCGGATTGGGGATTGTTGCTGACGCATGAGTAATACGCTTGCGTCAGCAACAATCCCCAATCCGATATCCCAAATCCCCAATCCGATATCCCCGATAAAGTGAGCCTGTTGCCCTGCCGTTCACTAGTGGTTGCTTACCTTTACGCCTCAACAAAAACGCAGACAACTTATGGCACAGGCACAAGCTGGGGATACCGTTCAGGTACATTATACCGGTACGCTAACCGATGGCACCCTGTTCGACTCATCGCAGGGCCGCTCGCCTTTAGAATTTACGCTCGGCAGCGGGCAGGTTATTAAAGGCTTCGACGATGGCATTACGGGTATGTCTGTTGGCGAACAGAAGACAATCAACATTCCGGCCGACGAAGCATACGGTTCAACCAATGAAGCGATGATCTTTACCCTGAACCGCAGCGATATTCCCGACGAAATTCCGCTGGAAGTAGGTATGACGCTGAACATGCACGAAGACGGCAATCCACAGCCTGTTCCTGTTATTGTTCGCGCCCTAAGCGACGATTCAGTGACGCTCGATGCGAACCACCCGCTAGCTGGTCAGGACCTGACGTTCGAAATCGAACTGGTCGGCATTAACTAAAGCTGGCAATCGATTTGTAGCGTAGAAGCCTCAAGTATTGTTACTTGGGGCTTCTTTTTTAAACAGAGAATCTATACATCTCCACAAGCCATGAACACTCTGTACGTATTTGCTGCTGGTTGTATGCTGTCGATTCCGGGCACATTCAGGATTACTTCGGTTTCAAGTCAGCTTCTGGCCGAAGAAAGTAATGGGCAGCATCTTTCCGCAAAACACAGTTCTAGCCCAGGCGATAGCTTAAGCATTCAGTATGTCGACTTGAAAGTTAATAACAGTATAAAAAATTAGTACCAATGCCTGTCTTTGCCTATAAACACAACATCCGTTGTTGAGTTGTATTGACATGAATAGTGTACAATCCAACGTCGGCTATGCCTGCATCAACCTGACGCTACAGGTGGAGGAAAAAGTAACGACCAGCCGGGGAATGATCAAAAAGACATTCACCGAAAAAGGCGTACAGTATGCCTCGCAGCTGGCGCTGCAAAACGTTCAGGACCTGCTGCGCATCGTTGACTGGAACCTTGAACACGGCTTTCGGATCTTCCGTATTTCGTCGGACCTGTTTCCCTGGGCATCGGAATACCGCCTGCACCAACTACCCGATTTCAATGAAATACGGGCCATACTGGAAGAGGTTGGCGCACGACCAATTCGGCTTACCTTCCACCCCGGTCCGTTTAATCACCTGGCCGGTCAGGGCAAAACCCTCGACAATACTGTAACGGATCTGGAATACCAGTCGGAGGTGTTCGACACCATGGGCCTGACCCCGTCGCGCTGGAACAAGATCAACATCCACGCCGGGGGTACGTATGGCGACAAACTGGCCACACTGACCCGATTCGCGCATAATTTCAAAACGCGACTCTCTGAGAACCTTCGTGCTCGTCTGACTGTCGAGAACGACGACCGGCCGACGCTTTATTCGGTGAATGACCTGCTGTTTTTGTATGAACAGATCGGTACGCCAATCGTATTCGACTATTTTCACCACTCGCTGCACCCCGATGGTCAGTCGCAGGAAGAAGCGTTCCATACGGCTTACGACACCTGGGATGTTCGCCCGGTGTGTCATTATTCTGATTCGCGGCGACATTATGAAGACCCGAAAGCCCGCAAGGAAGCCCATGCCGACTGGCTATACACCGCCGCCAATACCTACGGCCGCGACGTGGACATTGTCTTCGAGTCGAAGATGAAAGAGTTGTCTATTCTACGTTTACGAGGCGAGGAACCGGACTACTCGCCCAAAATGAGAAAGATGATCGAATCGGCCGCCGTAGCCGCCGATCTGGCAGGAACAACGGATTAGCGGATTGCTTGACAGTACTATTTGTCCGCTCATGCTACTTTTTTTACGCTTCGTCCCATTTGCCAGATGTAACGTCGTGTCGCTGGATAGATTAGGGTCTACCCTTTCCTACTCCAGCTTATGAACCCTGCTTTCCCGTCAACTCCGGCTTCACCAACGGCCGTATCGAGTAAACTGAATCGAATAGAGGTGGTCGATGCGCTACGTGGCATTGCTCTTTTCGGCATTCTGCTGGTCCATTGCGCGCAGTGGTATACGGCCGGTTCTATACCCGGCAGCGTGTACCAGGCGCAAGCGAGTGGTGTGGCCAATAGCGTGTCGCAGGCCATCATGGGCATTTTCTTCGATGGTAAATTCTACACTTTCTTCTCGTTTCTTTTCGGCCTAAGTTTCGCGCTGATGATGACCCGTTCGCAGGAGCCATCGGGTGTTTTTTATCGGCGATTTGCCTGGCGATTGATCGTGTTGGGCATTATCGGCTATCTGCATCATCTGCTGTGGCGCGGCGACATCCTGTCTATCTACGCCATGCTGGGTTTTCTGATGCTGCCGTTTGGGAAGGTACCCAACACCGTGGTGCTGGTAGTTGCGCTGCTGCTGGTGACCAACGTACCCAGCCGACTCCGAACCGTGTACGAAACGGTTGTCAGCCCACCCGCGCAAAAAGACCCGAAGCAAGAGCAAAAGACCTACGAGCAGGACGCAAAAGCCTATTACGACGTCTTGACGAAAGGCAGTCAGGCAGACCTGATGCGATTTAATGCCAATGCGTTCGGCGTCAAAATGCGCTTTCAGCTAGATAGCGGCCGCATCTTTGTGACACTTGGCTTCTTTCTGCTTGGCCTGTATGCCGGTCGGCGACGCCTTTTTCAACAGTTGACCGAGAACAAGCGTTGGTTCCGTCGAACGACCCGCTTTGCTGGCTTCAGTGTACTCGGAATCACGGCCATCGGACTGGGGCTGTTCGCGGTCTTTGGTAGTGATAAGGCGCCCCCCGCCTGGGTCATGCAAACCGTTACCATCCTGTTCGACCTGCAAAGCGCCCTGCTAACCATTTTTTACATTGCCGGATTTGCCCTCCTGTTTCAACGCCGATCGTGGCAGTGGACAATTGGTCCGTTAGCTGCTGTTGGTAAAATGGGACTGACCAGTTATGTGGCCCAAACGATCATTGGCACGTACCTGTTCTTCGGATTTGGTTTCGGGCTTCTGGACAAAACCACCGTGTGGCAGGCCACGCTGATCACCATACCCATCTTTGTTGGGCAGGTGCTGTTCAGTCAATTCTGGCTTGCTCGGTTCCGGTATGGGCCCCTCGAATGGCTGTGGCGTTCGCTAACGTACCTGCGCCTCCAACCCATGCGCGCCTAGGTACGTTGCTCTTCCTAATGGCTCGACATTTAGTGAGTAAAGTCCTGCTGGTATTACCCTTATCTCAACTGTATAAACTAGCTTTATACAGTGAAAAAATAAAACTGTTCCACTATTTTATTGGCTTTAAAGCTGCCAAGATGTAGCAAGTGCCTGGTGGGACGGTTTTTTTTTAGGGAGACGTTAATGAAAAAGGGCTACTTATCTTTTGTCGTATTAGTAGGCACTCTGCTGTTCACGCTGTGGCAGGAGGCGCTCGGTCAGTCTGATATCAAACATTTCAGCAACCTCAGCATTGAGGAAGGCCTCTCGCAAAGCAGCGTTTACACGATCACACAGGACAAAAAAGGATTCATGTGGTTTGGCACCCGTAACGGGCTGAACCGCTATGATTCCAGGCATGTAGCGGTTTATCAATCCAGAAGTGGTAGCGCCAACAGCCTTCCTTCCAACATTATCAATAGCCTTCTGCTCGATAAACGGGGGCGGTTATGGGTCGGTACATCGAAAGGGATAGCCTTGTACAGGCATCAACAAGACGACTTTCAGGCCGTTGTTCCCCAGGTTGTTACCACCGGAAAGCTAGCTGACTCAACCATCAATACCCTGTTTGAAGACAGTCGACAGCGAATTTGGGCGGGTACACCGCGGGGGCTGTTTCGCTTGCAGCCAACTACAAATCGATGCGATCGGCTGGTTGATCTGACCAGAACGCACCGCGACCTGAGCCATCAGAATATACGGGCGATTTTTGAAGATCGGGACCGGACGATGTGGATAGGAACGTCGGCGGGAATCAGTCGACTCAAACCAACCCCATCGGGGCTGTTCGAGTTAACCAATTTTTTTCTGCATCCCGCCGACTCTGTGTACCATAACATCTCGAATGGGGTGAACGCCATTGCCGAAGACCGCTTCGGCAGGCTATGGGTGGGCACAGAGCGAAACGGCATTGCCCTGCTCGACAAACAACACGGTCGGGTTCTGTCCTGGAATCCGGCTGCGGGTCTGGACCTGAGTACGCAGACCGTTCGGACGATTCTTCCCGATGGAAAAGGCAGTTTCTGGGTAGGCACCATGACGGGGCTGCACATTATTGCGCAGGACGGTAGCCGGTCCACCACGCACATGAACCAGCCGATCGACCCCAGTTCGCTAAGTGATAATTCGGTGCGTTCGCTTTTTCGGGATCGCGACGGGTCGTTCTGGGTGGGTACGTACTACGGGGGCGTCGGCATGTATAGTCCGCTGGCAAGGCAGTTTGGCTCGTATCGCCCCATCGATAGCCGTGGGGGCATGCCGTTCAAAATTTCGGGACCGATGCTACCAGCCAGTACGGGCAATCAACGCTGGCTTGGTACGGAAGACAAAGGCCTTTTTTTGCTGAATGCCGACAAAACGATTGCCCGCCGATACATACACAACCCTAAAGTCAGCCAGTCGCTCACCAACGATAAAGTAAAATGCCTGCTCGCCGACGGACCGAACGGGCTTTGGGTAGGTACGCTCAAAGGGCTCAATTACATCGATTTACGCCGCCAAACGGTGACGCAATACTTGCACGAGCCCAATAACCCGCATTCGCTGCCCGACGATCATATCTATGATCTGAAACGCGACGCCGAGGGGAAGCTCTGGATTGCCACCTACTTTGCGGGTCTATGCCAGTTTGATGAGCAGACTAAATCATTCACCTCGATAACGCACCAGTCCAACCAGCAGAACTCGCTGAGTTCCAACAATACAACCAGCCTGCTGATCGACAGCAAGCAACAACTATGGGTTTGTACTATTCACGGATTAAACCGAAAACTACCCGGCCAGAATGCTTTTGTTCGGTATTTTCAGACGAATGGCGACAGCACATCGATCAGCAGCAACCACGCGGTTTGCGTCTTTGAAGACAGGCAGCAGCGGATATGGGTTGGCACCCGCGACGGTGGCCTGAACCTGTTACTGCCCGATCAGCGATCGTTTCGGCACTTCACTACTGCGCAGGGATTACCGAGCAACACGGTTTTTGGTATTCAGGAAGACCAGCGGGGCCGGTTATGGATCAGCACCGATAAAGGCCTGGCCCAGTTTGACCCGGTTCAGTCCAGATTCATCTCTTATGACCGCCACGACGGCCTGATCTGTAAAGAATTTACCCCTAATTCAACCTATCAGGACGAGCAGGGCAACCTGTATTTCGGCGGGTATAATGGCATCGTCGTTTTCCACCCAGACAGCATTCGCCGGAATACGAAAGCGCCTCATCTCGCCTTTACACAGCTACGCCTGTTCAATCAGCCGGTAACAAATTTGCCGCCAGATATGGCTGGTGACCTGGATTTTGAGTCGGGAGAAGGGCTGATGTTTACGTACCAGCAGAACGTGTTCTCGCTCAATTTCGCCGCTTTCAACTATATCAATTCGCCTAAAAATCGCTACGCGTACCAGTTGGTGGGCTTCGACAAGGACTGGAACTACGTCAGCGAGCCGCAGGCTACGTACATGAATTTGCCGGTCGGCGATTATATACTCCGGGTTAAAGGAACGAACAACGATGACATTTGGAACAGAAAGCCACTGGAACTGAAAATCACCGTACTGCCGCCACCCTGGAAAACGGCCTGGGCGTATGTCCTGTATATTCTTACGTTTCTGGGGCTGCTGCGCCTGTGGTCGGGTTTCAACCGGAATCGGATTCAGCTGGCCCACGACCTACAGGTCGAGCACGACGAGAAGACCCGTCAGCAGGAGCTTCATCAGATCAAGCTGAATTTCTTCACCGAGATTGCCCACGAGATCCGAACGCCATTGACGCTGGTGATGGCCCCAATTGAGGTACTGGCTGACCAGTATGCCGGTGATACGGGCGCGCAAAAGCAATTGTCAATCATGCGAAACAGCACCGATCGGCTGTTACGTTTATTGAACCAACTGCTCGATTTCCGGAAGCACGAGACGGGCAATATCACGCTGCAACAGCAGCAGGTCGATCTGGTCAGTTTCCTGCGTACCATCACCGATTCATTTGTTGAACATGCCCGTACACACCGCATTACGCTGCTCAACGAATCGGAAGTGGCGACACTTCCCGCGTGGGTAGACGGTGGTGAACTGGAAAAAGTGATCTATAACCTGTTGCTGAATGCCTTTAAGTTCACGCCAACGGATGGGATCGTTTCGGTTCGGTTGCAGCAGGAATTCACGTCGTCGACCGGCACAGAGAACGCTATTATCTTGATCGAGGATACAGGTCAGGGAATTTCAGCAGGCGACATCGAGCACATCTTCAATCAGTTTTATCAGGTCAGTCAGCCCAAGACGCGCGATTCGGGCTTTGGGCTTGGCCTGGCGCTGAGCAAACATATCGTTGAGCAACACGGCGGGACGATACACGTTGAAAGTCGGAAAGCGACGGCGCAACAAGCTGGTTTCACGCGGTTTACCATTACCTTACCGCTCAACGTACCTCCCCTGGTAATGACCCAGGTTGAACCCGTTCCTGCACCCGAGCCAGCATCGATCCAGCTACCGCTCAAACTGGTTTCCCAGCAATCATCTCCAGATCATACAACGGCGAACTCCGACCAGCCTATTATCCTTATCGTTGAGGATCAGGACGATATCCGGCTCTACATCCGTCATCTATTTGCCGATAAGTACCAGGTGATTGAAGCGGCTGATGGCGCCACTGGCTGGGAAAAGGCGGCTCACCTGTTGCCCGACCTCGTTATTGCCGATGTGGCCATGCCGATCATGGACGGATTTGCCTTGACCCACCGCTTAAAGTCTGATCCGCGAACGAGCCACATCCCGGTTATCATTCTTACGGCGAAAGATACGGTCGACAACCAGCTGACGGGTCTGGAAACCGGTGCCGACGATTACCTGACCAAGCCCTTCCACCCGATTCTGCTGCAGGCACGGGTAAACAATCTGCTCAGCCTGCGCGAACAATTAAAATCGAAGTACCACCGGCTCATCACGCTACAGCCTCAGGCTCAGGAATTAGACCACCCCGACGCCAAATTCCTGAATCAACTCATGCTGGTGCTGGATCGACACCTGCCTGATCCCGATTTTAACGTGACGAGTCTGGTCAGTGAGATCGGTATGAGCCGGCCGGTGTTGTTCCGTAAGGTGAAGATGCTGACGGGGTTATCGGTCATCGATTTGTTACGAACGACACGGTTGAAAAAGGCGGAACTGTTGCTGAAACAACGCAAAGCCAGCGTATCGGAAGTTGCGTTCGCTGTTGGCTTCAGCGACCCCAAATATTTCAGCCGCGCCTTCCGTGCGCAGTTCGGCATGACACCAACCGAATACAGCGTTCAGGCCACGGAACAGGTTACAGAGGCGTTGTAGTGAGTGCTGGGTACGTTGCTGTTGCAAAAGGTGGCTTCGCGAGCTAGGCTGATGCTGACCGAGTTTTATAAAAGCCGCGTTGTCACTTGCTTGTGGTGAGTGAAGTTGCGGCTTTTATAAAACTCGGTCAGCATCAGCGAGCGATGGTTGTCCCTCCCCCCTAAAACAACGGCCGCTTCTCCCCTAGTTTCTTGGCTCGGAGCAGGGCTTCGAGGTAGTAATAGTCGGCATAGACCAGCGGCACGTCGCGTTCGAACGTTTTCGCGCCGGTGCTATGCAACAGCAGGAAACCGTGATTTTTGCCTAAGGGTGACGCGTAACTTTTGGCTAAACTGGCAATCACCTGATCGGCTTTGGTCCGGTAGGGTGCCCCAGGTACGTAGCTGCTCAGCTCAAACAGCGCCGACGCCATAATCGCCGCTGCCGACACATCGCGCGGTTCGTTGGGAATACCCGGCGCGTCGAAATCGTAATAGGGAACCAGATCGGCGGGCATGTGCGGGTGATTGAGCATGAAGCGGGCAATGGCTTCGGCCTGTTTCAGAAATTGCGGGTCTTTCGTTTCGCGGTAACAGACCGTATATCCGTAGAGCCCCCATGCTTGCCCCCGCGCCCAGGCCGATTCATCGCTGAAGCCCTGGTGCGTGTTTTTCTTCAGCACCTTACCCGTCAGCGTATCGTAATCTACCACGTGGTAGGAGCTGAAATCAGGTCGGTAGTGGTTTTTCATCGTCGTTTTAGCGTGTGAAACGGCGATCTTGTAAAACGTCGAATCGCCCGTGAGTCGGGTAGCGGCAAAGAGCAACTCCAGGTTCATCATGTTGTCGATGATGACCGGGCAATCCCATACCTCTTTATGATGATCCCACGAGCGGATGATACCGGCCTTGGGTTTGAATCGGGTCGATAACGTTCGAGCTGCTTCCACGATGATGTTCCGATAGGCCGGGTCGCGCGTCAGGCGATAGCCGTTGCCGTAGCTGCAGTAGAGCTTGAAGCCCATGTCGTGCGTACCGGCGTTCGTCTTCTCACTCTCCAACCGCGTCGTGAATTGACGCGCCTGATTTGCCCATTCCTGCTTGCCTGTGTATTCGTAGAGGTACCATAATTCGCCTGGGAAGAAACCACTGGTCCAGTCGCGGGCGGGCACAGCCTGCAGGGCTCCTTCGGCCGTAAGCGTTCGGGGTGACACCAGCGCTGGCTTTCCGGTCGGCTGCGACACGCCCCCCATTTCGCCAAGCATCAGGCGTGTTTGCTGTTCAGCCTGGGCGAACAACGTTTTCACCAACCGGTCGGGCACAAAGGCTACGAGCAGCAGAGCAGAGAGCACGTAGGCGGAGGTGAGTAAGGTGTTTTTCATGGAGGTTCGGGAGCGCAGGGATTAAAGCAAAATGGAGAGCATATAAACGAGTAAACTGACGATCAGTACCAGCGATCCAACTTCGGCCAGGGTCGGCGTGCTTCTATCTTTTCTCACGAGTGGAGCGGTTAGGTTTTGACACTGCAAGTTTACCATCGTCCATTTTTCTACTGGGTATGTGTACTGTTCAGGCAGGTGGACAAACTGTTCAGCAGGGTGACAGACCGTTCAAAAAGGTGGATTGATCGCTCCAAATACTACTATTCCATTATTTTATTGTCACATACCCATTACTATTGCCTCATTCCGACAGAAAACCGGGTCTTGGGCTTAAAAAGGCCGCCCGATCTGAAGCTGTTCGATCTGGTCTGTTTTGCGTAGGAACGCTACTCAGTCAGCAACGTAACCAGCAATGAGCTCAATAGAAACGATGAAAAGCCGATTGTATAGTGATCCCATTTCGGTAGTCGTCCGGTTGTCTAAGGGCGGCCTTGTTTCACTGCTGTTATGCGCCGTTGGCTGCGGTTCAACGGCGGTCGATCCGGCAGCACCGCAGCCAGTTGCCGTTACGCTGCGCGATAAAATGCCTTTCCCGATTGGGGCGGCGCTGAACCCGAATCTGCTCACCGGAAATGCTACGTACCGGCAACTGGCCAGTCAGGAGTTTAATAGCATCACCGCCGAGAATTACCTGAAAATGGGAAATGTCCACCCGGCGCAAGACCGCTACGACTGGACGGGCAGCGACGTTCTGCTGAATTTCGCCGAGCAGAACAAACAGCGCATGCACGGTCATACGCTTATCTGGCACCAGTCACTTCCGACCTGGGTAACCAATTTCCAGGGCGATTCGCTGGCCTGGGAAGCCATGTTCAAATCGCACATTCAGACCGTCGTGTCGCATTATAAAGATCGGCTAGCCTCCTTCGATGTAGTAAATGAGGTCTTCGTCGACGACGGCACGTTGAGGCCATCGATCTGGCTCACTCACCTCGGCCCCGATTATGTAGCGCGGGCATTCACCTACGCCCGGCAAGCAAACCCAACCGTCAAGCTGTTCTACAATGAATATGGGCACGAGTATAGCCCTAAACGACTGGCGGCTACGGTGGCGCTGGCCACAGATTTCAAACGGCGGGGCATCCCCATCGATGGGCTGGGTCTCCAGATGCACACCAACATTGGCCAGACCGACGCCAATATTCAGAACGCCATTCAGCAGGTAGCCGCCACGGGGTTGCTTATTCATATTTCAGAACTGGATGTGCGCGTGAATCAGGCCAAGGCAGCGAATTACGTATTAACCGCCGCCGATTCGCAGGCGCAACGGCAAAAGTTCGCGGCCATTGTTCGCGCCTATCGGACACTGGTGCCAAAAGCCCAGCAGCACGGAATTACCACCTGGAACCTGAGCGACGGCGACAGCTGGATTCCGTCCAACTGCAGTTGCCAGGACTTCCCACTCCCCTTCGACAAACAATACGCTAAAAAACCCGCCTACGATGGCATTCTGGATGGATTAAACTGATAATCAACCCTCTGCATCCCAATATAGCATTACGACAACACAGATTTCTAACTCTCAACATGCCAATTTCTTACTGAACACTCATGCAAAAAACTGTATTTTCTACTCTCTTGCTACCGACAACATACAGCTGGCTGGCGCTTGCCCTGGCTAGTGGTGTTGCGGTGGGCCAGACTGTTCCGCCCGGTAGAGCACAGTCTGCCGCCACCCAGCAAGTGGCCACCTACAAGTTTAGCGGCCGGGTTCTTGACGAAAAAAATAGTGGCCTTCCCGGCGCTACCGTGGTGTTGAAAAACGACGCCCGTACCGGAACCACAACCGATGCCGATGGCAAGTTCACGATCAGCGTACCGACCGGCGGGGCAACCTTGGTCGTATCGGCGATTGGCTATCTGGCTAAAGAACTGGCAATTACCAGCGAGACTACCCTCGACGTGACGATGGCACCCGACACTAAGCTGCTCAACGAAGTAGTGGTAGTGGGTTACGGTACGCAGAAGAAGGAAAACCTGACCGGTGCCGTTGCCGCCATTACCATCGATGATAAGATTGCGAGCCGGTCGTTGGCCAACGTATCGTCGGGCCTGTCGGGGCTGATTCCGGGCCTGTCGGTGCAACAATCGACAGGGCAGGCGGGGCGTAGCGGCGCGGCGCTGGTTATTCGGGGGTTGGGCACGGTGAACAACGCGGGTCCGCTGATCGTGGTCGATGGCCTGCCCGACGTAGACATTAACCGGATCGACATGAACGACGTGGCCAGCATCTCGGTGTTAAAAGATGCGGCGTCGGCGTCGGTTTACGGCTCTCGGGCAGCTAACGGGGTTGTCCTGATTACCACCAAGAATGGCTCGGGAAATAAGAAACCGCTGATCAGCTACTCAGGTACGTATGGGCTGTCGCAGCCGACCAATTTCTACAACTACTTCGACGATTACGCCCGTTCGCTGACCATGCACCTGCGGGCATCGGGCGCGGGCGCATCATCGACCACCTTCCGGTATGGCACGGTAGAAGACTGGCTGTCAAAGAGTTTGATCGACCCGATCAACTACCCAAGCACTAACTGGTGGGACGTGGTCCTGCGCGACCACGGCCGGATTCAGACGCATAACCTGTCGGCATCGGGAGGTAATGACCGGGCCAACTTCTATCTGTCGGCGGGTATGTACGATGAGCAGGGCATCCTGATCAACCATGATTTCAAGCGGTTCAACACCCGGTTTAACCTGGATTATAAACTGAGCAACCAGATCAAAGTAGGTATCCGGATGGACGGACAGTGGTCGAACCAGACCTATGCCAACTCGGAAGGTCTGATTACGTACACGGGGACCGCCGGTTACGATATTCGCTACGCCATTCCCGGCATTTTGCCACAAAACCCGGTAACGGGTCAGTACGGCGGCGCCATGGCCTACGGTGAAGATGCGCTGGCTTACAACATGCTGGCGGCGATGAACATCAACCATAACCTGCGCGACCGCCAGGAGATCAACGCGAACCTGTATGGAGAATGGACGCCGATTACGGGCCTGACCGCACGGGTCGATTACGGCTTGCGGTATTACAACCAGTTTACCAAGAGTTATTCTGACCCGACCGACGTCTTCAATTTCCAGACGAACCAAATCTCGCGTACGCTGGTATCGAGCAGCGCGGGTATCAGCAATGCGGTGAACTCGGGCTACAAAACGTTGCTCCAGGGTCGGCTTACGTATAACCGGACGCTCTTCGGCAACCACCAGCTGACCTTGCTGGGCGCGTACACGGAAGAGTATTGGTTCAACCGCAACCTGTCGGCCAGCCGCCTGGAACGGATCAACCCACTGTTGAGCGAGATCGACGCAGCCCTGACCACGACGCAGGCAGCCGGTGGTAACTCCGACGCCGAGGGTCTCCGGTCGGGCATTGGTCGACTCAATTATGTCATCAACGACAAGTATCTGTTTGAAGTAAATGCCCGTTACGATGGCTCCAGCAAGTTTTTGCCGGGTTTCCAGTACGGTTTCTTTCCCTCAGCGTCGGTGGGCTGGCGTTTCTCGGAAGAGCCTTTCTTCAAACCGTTCAGCGCGGTGGTCTCGTCGGCCAAAATCCGGGCATCGATCGGAAAACTGGGTAATAATTCCGGCGTTGGTCGCTACGAGCAGCGCGATATCTTCAACCTGACCAATTACATCCTGAACGGCAAAATCGCCAAAGGCTTCAGCTCGTCGAAGATCATCAACGAAGATTTCTCGTGGGAAGAAACCAACGTCACCAACGTGGGGCTCGACCTGGCGTTCTTCGGTGGCAAGCTGACAACCGACATCGATTTTTATAACAAGCTGACGTCGGGCATGATCCGGCCATCGTCGCTGTCGACATTCCTGTCGGGCTACAACGCACCACGCGTGAACATTGGCAAGCTGAGCAACACCGGTCTGGAGGTGAACGTGACCTACCGGGCCAAGGTGCGCGATGCCAACGTAGGCGCTACGCTGAACATGGCCTGGAACAAGAACAAACTGCTGGAATGGAACGAGTTCCTGAGCAAAGGCTTCACGTACCTGAACCTGCCGTATCACTTCGTGTACACCCGCGTGGCAACCGGTATTGCCCAGAGCTGGGAAGATATTGCCAACGCTCCCTATCAGGGCCAGTATGTATCGCCGGGAGATGTGCTGTACAAAGACCTGAACGGCGACGGACAGATCAACGACGAAGACCGGATTGCCCAGCCCAAATTCAACCGGGATCAGCCGCTGGGTACGTATGGCCTGAACCTGTTCGGCAACTGGCGCGGGTTCGACGTCAGCGTGCTTTGGCAGGGTGCAACGGGTCGAAAAGATTTCTGGCTGGAGCCTTTCAACCAGGTCAACATCCCATCGGCACGAAATGCCTTCCAGGATTTTCTCTGGAATGATACCTGGACGTTGGACAACCGTTCGGCTTCGCTCCCTCGCCTGCTCACCGGTTCGGGAGGTAACAACCAGGCAGAGTCGAGCTTCTGGCTGGATGATTTTAGCTACCTGCGCCTGAAGAATATCCAGGTTGGCTACAACATTCCGCTCAAGTATACCAGCCGCGTTGGTGTCAGCAAACTGCGTATCTACGGCACCGCCGAGAACCTGCTCACCTACACCAAATACCGGGGTGTCGATCCTGAGAAGAGCACCAGCGTATCCGGTGCGGATAACAACGATGATCCGTTCCCACTGCTGAAATCGTTCTCGGTCGGCCTAAACCTCAGCTTTTAACTCATTTCTCTTTTCGTCATGAATCGATTATATAAACTATATGTGCTGGTGGGCCTGCTGATCGTGTCGGCAGCCTGCACCAAGGATCTACTCGATCAGGTGCCGACCACCCAGCTTTCGGCTGAGCTGTTCTGGAAAACGACCGCAGATGCTGTAGCGGCGGTGAATGGCGTGTACGAAGCGAATCGGACCACATTTGACCGCGATTACTACTTCGACGGGGCCGGTGAGTTCATGCATACGCGTGGTACCAGCAATAACCAGGGTTCATTCAGTCCCAGTGGTCTGGGGTCCAATGGCAACTTCGGTTTTTTATGGGGCGATTGCTACCGGGCCATTAACCGGGCGAACTACGTGCTGGGCAACATAGGTACGTTGCGGGCAACCACCACCGCCCCCGCTGATTTGGCCCTGATGAACCGGCTGGTGGCCGAAACACGTTTTCTGCGGGCCATCAACTATTTCCGCCTTATCGACTTGTGGGGCGACGTACCGTATTTCACGAACAAGCTGAACGGTAATGCCGAGGCGTACACATTGAGCCGTATGCCCCGCGCCGTTGTGAAAGACTCGATCCTGGCTGATCTGAATTATGCCGCGTCTGTTTTACCGGAAACTTACTCGGGCGATAACCTGGGACGGGCCTCTAAATTGGCGGCCTGGGCATTCAGCGGTAAAGTGAACCTGTTCTGGGCCAGCTGGATGAAAAACGAAGGCAACGCATCGGAAGCACAGAAACACTTCACGGCGGCAGCGGCTGATTTCAAGAAGATCATCGACAAGAACATCCCGCTTTTCCGGAATGGTGACCCCGGTCCGGCCGACAATCCGAACTACTGGCATCTGTTTCAGTATTTCAATGAATACGACCCCGAAATCATCTTCTCGGTGCAGTTTGGCGGCCCACTCCTGAGCCAGGGCGAAGAACTCTCGCGTGACTTTGGGAATCGTAATACGGGCTTCGGCCAGGTTTGGGTAGCCCCGACATTCCGGCTGGCAAACCGGTACCAGCTCACCAGCACAGGCGATTTTGCCCCTCCCCTGGTGCTGAGCCGCACCACTACGCTGCTCAACAGCGCCACGAATCCGAAATCATACGAAGGGCGCGACTACCGCATGCGGGCCACGATGGTCTGGGACGGCCAGAAAATGGTGCAACTGTCGACCGACGGCCTGACCGTTCTGCCCGACAGCCTGCCATTCCGTTTTGGCAACCGCGACGGGGTAACGGCCATCAACTACGACGGCGCTCCGGCCGGGTACGTGTTCCGCAAGTGGGTACGTCAAACCGGTGGCATTGGTCGTAGCGATGGACCACAGGACATCTACCTAATGCGCCTGCCCGACGTGTGGCTGATGTATGCTGAAGCGGTTAACGAATTGAGCGGCCCAACGCCTGAGCTGTTTACGCTGCTGAACCGCATTCGTCGCCGGGGGAATCTACCCGCGCTGAATGCCGCCAAGTTTGCCTCAAAAACGGAATTTTTCAAGGCCATCGAGCAGGAGCGCATCATTGAACTGGTGGGCGAAGGCCAACGCTTCTTCGACATTCGCCGCTGGAAAAAAGCGGAAGAAATCTGGCCAGCCCCAAGCGGACAGGTGTTGTACGACACCCAGGGCACCCGCATCCGCGACGAGTTTGTCAACTCCGATCTGCGCACCTACCAGCGGTATTACATCTTCCAGATTCCGCCCGCCGAGATCGAAGTAAACTCAAAAATCATTCAGAACATACCCTGGCTATAACCTGATCCTGTCTATCACCATGAAACGTTCCATTCTTTATACGTACCTGGGAATCATTGCCTTGCTGGGACTATGCGCCTGCGGCAAAGATCCCATTGATGACGCTGGTCTGCTGATCACCCAGCGCTCCCAATGCTACATGACCTCGTTCGATCTGCTCGGTTCTGACCACCGCACTGTGCTGGTCAGTGGCCAAACCAAAGTAGATACAACGGCCCTGACCGTGACGGCCATTGCTAAATTCGGCACCAACATGCAACGGGTAAAACCGTTTTGCAGCCTGGTGAGCGATGCCATCGTGGATGCTCCCATGGGCGTCTGGACCGACTTCACCCAGCCTCAACTGTATACGGTGATTTCGGGGAACCGGCAAGTGCGCAAAACATACACTGTCACGGTCACTCTTCAAAAATAACCACCATGCGCCAACCCCTACTATTGTTGATTCCGGCCGTTGTGGCCCTGCTGGCCGTTGGTTGCCAGAAAAGTGTAGAGCCTGAGCAGCCCCTTAAGAATGATCTGCTGAAGAAAACGGTCGGTCCTGCTATTGTGGGTGACCGGATCGAGTTTGCCTACGCCATCGGAACGCTGGAAGGCGATCTGAAAAACGTACGGGCCGAAGCCACCGTAGCGGGTGGGCCGGGAACCGGATTTAGCCGCAACTCGTGGTACACGAACTACAGCACCGGCGTTGACCAGCCCAAACAAACCGCCACCGATACGCTGACAAACGGAAACGTATCAACGGCCAACATCCTGGATGTGGCGACCAACAAAGCCGTTACGCTGCGTTACTATTATTACCCGACTGCTGATTCGCAGGGAAAAGACGTGTCGTTCCGGTTTAGCGGGACCAACTCCACGGGTAAAGAGGTCAGCATTCAGTCGCCGAACTACCGCATCAGCAGCATGGACATGAAACGGTCTATCGTGCTGGGCGACGGTGCCAAAGCGTATGTGTCGCTGGCCGACATGACTGCCTATACAAAGGCGGAAGTGGAGCAGAATAACCTCGCCAACAAGATCGACTTCGTGTATGTGTACCGGCCAACGATCAACACGTTTGCGTTCGGTCATGCCATCGTGGCCCCGTCAAACCCAACGTACCTGGCCGACGTAACGCTGCCAACCGGCCTGGCCAAACCCCGCACGGCGATCGACAAGCGGGTAGATGTGAAAGACGCCCAATTACGCGGAACCGCCGGTTTCGACGTGTTTATCGACGACATCGACTTGCAACAAACCACCTTTACCAACGCCGCCGATTACGCTTACGGCCTGGCTGCCGATCAGGGTGCGTTCGTTAAATCGGCCGATGGTACCTACGCTGCTTATGTGTATGTCAACGCCGTAAACAACACGGCCAAGACCATGACGGTGAGCATCAAACGGTTGAAGTTGAAATAGGGGATTTGGCTGGCTGGTTGATTGGTTAACTGGATGATTGGTTGACTAGTTGCTTCTCGTGCGGGCCCTTCGACTAGGCGTCCCCGACAGGCTCAGGGCACGACGCGAAGCAAGTAACCACCAAACCAGCGAACCGATTAACCAGTCACCTAATCAACCACTCAACCTATTACCCCAATTCCCCAAATCATGACTAAACCAGGGCAACGACTGGCACTATCAATAGGCTTTCTGCTGATTACCTGCGTGTTGAGCGCTACAGCTCAGAAACCATCGACGTTCCTGCTGGACGGGGCGCTATTGCAGGCTAACAAAACGCGTATGCAGCAGGGTGATAAGCCGTTGCTGGCCGCGAAACAGGCATTGCTGGTAATGGCCGATAAGGCGATGACGAAGCCCGTTCATTCGGTAGTCGAGAAGACGAAAACGCCACCCAGCGGCGACAAGCACGATTACATGAGCGTTGGCCCCTACTGGTGGCCCGACTCGACAAAGCCCAACGGCTTGCCCTACATTCGAAAAGATGGACAGATCAACCCCGAACGCTACGCCATTCAGGACGGAACGTACCTGAACGCGCTTTGCGATGATGTGCAGGTACTGGCGCTGGCCTACTACTTCTCGAACGACGAGAAATATGCCCGTCGCGCGGCCGAGTTGCTCCGTGTCTGGTTCCTGAACAGCGACACGCGCATGAACCCAAACCTGAACTACGGGCAGGCCATTCCGGGCATTACCGAAGGGCGAGGCATCGGCCTGATCGATACGCGTATGCTGGCTAAACTGGTTGATGCGGTTCAATTGCTGAAGGTCTCAAAGGCCTGGCCACAACCTGATCAGGTGGCCTTGCAAAGCTGGTTCCGGCAATTCATGAACTGGATGCTGACCAGTCCGGTGGGAAAAGACGAAGAAGACGAGCACAACAACCACGGCACGTATTACGATTTCCAGACGGTTGCCTTTGCCCTTTTCCTCGGTGATAAACCGCTGGCAAAGCAGATGATCGAACAGAAGACGATGAAGCGAATTCAGAGTCAGTTGAAAGACGATGGCAGCCAGCCACACGAATTGGCGCGCACGCTCACCTGGGGCTATTCGCTGATGAACCTGAAAGGCTTTTTCGGGCTGGCGCAACTAGCCGAAGCGGCCGACGTTGACCTCTGGAACTACGAAACGCCCGACGGCAAGAGCATCAAAAAAGCGTATTTCTGGATGCTCCCCTACGCCAACGGCGAGAAACCCTGGACGTTCCAGCAGATCAAGGACCTGCATCGGGAAGAATTTCTCCCCGTAAAAGCCGTCGCCGAATCGAAATACAAACGAGCTAACAACGCGGCCGCCGCATCCAACTATACCGGGGATACCAGTTTGTTTGCGCTCACGAATTCGCTGTTTTAGGTGCGTTGATTGGTTGGCTGGTTGATTGGTTGATTGCTTTGCGCTCTAGGCCCTTCGACAGGCTCAGGGTGACAAGACACGTCCAGCAGGTGCATGACGACCTTGGGTGGGAGTGGTCCGCCACTCCGCTGTCTCCCTGAGTCTGTCGAATGGCCTAGAGCGCAAAGCAGCCAACCAGTTAACCAGCCAACCAATCAACTACTCCGTACTCAACATGAAACTTCTTTTCATTACTCTCCTCTTCACGCTATCCACCACGTTCACAGCCACCGCGCAGGAGGCGAATCTGCTCAGCGGGAAATTCACGCAGCAACAGCTCAAGGCCGTTTTGATCCCGCAGGCGAAGTGGGTGCCTTTTCCCAAACGCGACGACCGCTCCGGTTGGGCCAAAGCCGATCAGACTATGATGAGGGGGTATGTGAAGAAGGCAGAAACGTACCTGACGTATCAATGGCCGTACATTCCCGCTACGAAATCACTACTCATCGAACGAACCGGCGACCGGGACGAATATCAGGCAATCAGCTTCGAGAAACGGGAAGTGCTGGGTACGTTGCTGCTGGCCGAGATCTACGAAAACAAGGGTCGGTTCGTTGATCAGATCATCGACGGTGTCTGGTCGATCTGCGAGGAATCATTCTGGGGAGCCCCCGCTCACTTGCCCAAATCCAAAGCCTATTCGGGCCTGATGGACGTGTCGAAACCGTTTGTCGAGCTGTTTTCGGCCGAAACGGCAACGTACCTGGCCTGGGTCGATTATTATCTGGGTGATAAACTGGACGCCGTGTCGCCGCAGATTCGGAAACGGATCTATACCGAAACCAACGCCCGGATTTTCCTGCCGCTGATGACGCAGCCCCACGGTTGGATGGCAAAAAATGCCAACGGTCGCGCACCCAATAACTGGAATCCGTGGATCTGCTCAAACTGGCTGAATGCGGTGCTCCTGCTGGAAAAAGACGACGACAAACGGGCGGCCTCGGTTGCCAAGTTGCTTAACGTGCTCGATCAGTTTGTCAATCCATACCCGCAGGATGGCGGTTGCGATGAAGGTCCGAGCTACTGGGGAGCTGCCGCTGCGTCGTTGTTCGATAACCTGGCCCTGCTGAACACCGCCAGCAACGATGCTTTTGCCTACGTGTATGCCGATGAGAAATTTCGAAATATGGGTCGGTTCATTTACCGCGCCCAGATCAGCGACCGTTACTTTTTAAACTTCGCCGACGCCGACCCGCAACCCGGTATGGCTGCTACGATGATCTATCGCTACGGAAAAGCGATCAACGACCCGGATATGATGCGGTTCGGGGCGTATTACTTTAAACCAGAAGATGGGTCCGTGGGGAAGTTTCATTACTTCCGTCATTTCTACGCCCTCTTCATGCAGGACGAGTTTCGAAGCGCGGTCAAGGGACTACCCCTTCCGCAAAACGTCTGGTTACCCGACCTTCAGGTCTTCGCCGCCCGCGATCAGGTTGGCACGACCAATGGTTTTTACGTAGCCGCCAAAGGGGGAAATAACGACGAGAGTCACAACCATAACGACATTGGCAATTACGTGGTGTATTACGACGGCCAACCGCTCCTGATCGACGTTGGCCGGGGTACGTATACCCGTAAAACCTTCAGCGACAAGCGGTACGACATCTGGTACAACTGCTCAGACTACCATAGCCTGCCCACCATCAACGGCCAGAACCAGCTGCCCGGTCCTCAGTTCAAAGCCAGCAACGTGACTTATAAAACCGGTGATGCGTTTACCCAATTTGGCGTGAACATCGAACAGGCCTACCCTAAAGAAGCGGGCGTTACAAGCTGGCAACGCACAGTTCGGCTTAATCGGGGCAAGAACGTACAGATCAATGACGTGTTCAAACTGGCAAACGCATCCGGGATTGTCCAGCACCTGATGACCTGCTACCCAACTGAGTTGGGGAAACCCGGCGAGTTGATCGTTCATTATGCGCCTAAGGGCGGTAAGGCCAGCGATTTCGTGGTGGCCTACAACCCAAAGCAATTTCAGGCGTCTGTGGAAAAAGTAACACTCGACCAACCCGAAGACCGGGGAATCATCACCAAATGGGGTGATACCATCTACCGGATCAACCTGAAATCACTGGCTCCTAAAACCGCTGACCAGCAGTTGTTTACAGTTGGCAGGAAGTAAGATAAACGGTTAACAAAAGGGCGTTAGGCTTCAGAAACCTGTCTGAAACCTAACGCCCGATGGCTTATGGTAAACATCCTTATTTGATCTCCAGCCGCTCAGTGAATTGCTTCTGGTCAGGACCATACACGAAGGTGTAGTCGCCGCTTGGCAGTGAGCTCAGATCGAAGCGGTGTACTTCACCATCGCTACCGAACGACTTGGTAAACACCAGATCATTCATACGATCATAGATAGCCACGTTGAAGGTTTTAACACCGGGCATCACCACTTCAAACTTATTCTTGGCGTAGGTCACCAGCGTAGGGCGAACCACTTCAGTTACGTTTTGCGCGTCGACCAAAACCTGATCGTTGCGTACCAGAATGCCCTGCGACATCCAGACGTCGTTGTTGGTGGCGGTTACGTAATAACGGCCGTCTGGCAGGTTAGCCAGGTTCAGCGATGTACCCCGGTTATCTTTAGCACGGAGTGTTCCTGTATACAGAACCGTTCCGGCCTGATCAATTACCGCTACATCGAGCGTTGCTCCAACGGGCGTCTGCAAACGTATTTTTTTAGTTGCTGATTTTACTATCTGAACCGGTGCATTTTTAGCTGGTGTCTCAGCCACGGCAGTTCCTGCGGCGGCGAACGATAATGCTACGGCGAGCATGGCGATTGTTGTGCGAATCTGTTTCATTGTTGATGTACAGTTGTTTTTGACTGCGACAAAGGTGGGCGTCGAACTGATTTAAATGCAAGCATAAAAACCTTGATTAACAGTAACTTAACCAAAGTTCTTGATTCTGTGCAAGTCGTTAACTGAATCGTTGTACGAAAAAAGAGAATGTGCAATAGATTCCTTATTTCGCTACACGGTTACATTTTTGGCCTTACTCAGACAAAGTAGGACATTAGCCGGAATCATGTAAAAACAATACTACTTCCGTCCTATTTGTACTTTTTTAAGAAAATGAGCCGTTCGAATTGACTGATCATAATTGAGCCATTTGCCACCTTCAATCAAGTCGATCTGCCATCGTGAACACCAGCGAGTGAGCGATTAAGTTGAGTAGTGGGTGTCAATCAACGCACATCTGCGGCGCCTTAACTGAGTACGTCCCGCGATTAAGCAGGCTACCTGTTGGCTGGGTACATCCTGCCGACTGGCAGATCAGCTGCGTTGACTACCGGATCGCTACCTATCCTAACGCTCGTTAATCTGTCTCTGCACCGATAGCCGGGCAATCCAGACGTACAGGCTTTTCGTAGTCTAAGTAACGCGCCCCTGAACGCTTAAACTACCCCAACCTTCTACTGACTAACTAGACGCTTTCCTGTCAATTCGCTTTCTTTACGCCGTTATGAAAAAATACAGTATCTGGCTCTTATTTGCGTTGACCGCCTTGCTTTCCACGCAGTGTCGAACCACTCAGCTTCGGTCTACTCCCGTGGGCCGTATCATCAACGAAGGATTTATTACCTGTTTTGAGGCTGGTCTGGCCGAGGGGAAAACCTGGTGCGAGGCGTCGGCCGTGCTGGCGCAGGGCGAGCGGCTCTACCTTGCCAACGATAAAGACATGCCCGCGCCCCGGTCATCGGTCTTTTATGTGAGATGGCCCAAAGGCGATACCACACGCACCGGCCTGGACCCATCGAGCCCCATTTACCTGGATCAGCCGGTGTTGCGAACGGCCCATAAATTTGAAGAGTTTACCCAGAGCCCCAACCAGAAATGGACCTTCCTGACCACGGCCTTCGACCGGGTGAAGCCAGGTTCAACCGATTTCGACGGCTACAATATGCTGCTGGCCTGGCACCCCGGTCAGGAAGGGGACGTGCGCATTGTTGGAACGGCCAAAGGTGGTGTTGCCTCGCTGGAACTGCGAAAGCAAATTCAGCAAACCCTGGGCGGCTCGCCCTATTTTAAGATTGAAGGACTGGCGGCTACCAATACGCATCTCTGGTTTGGGGTGCGTGAACAGGGCGAACACTACGAAAAATTCGATTACCGTATTACGCTCCTGAAAGCCAAATACCGGAGTGCAGAGGGCCCGGGCGGGGGTCGTGGGGTAATGATTGATAAGCCGGTCTTCGTTCGCAATTTCGAGGTGGGCGATGTTGATGCCGCCCTGCCGAAACCACTCGCCATTTCCAGCATTGAGTATGACCCCTATCGGGAGTGTTTCTGGATACTGACTTCGTTTGAGCAGGGGACCACCATCGGGGCCTACATATGGGTGATTTCAGAAAAAGCCATGCAAACCAACGGTGATCTTCAACTGGTACGTACCCAGGATGGCAAACCGCTGACCTTCACCCACAAAGCAGAAGACATGACCTTCACCGACCGAAATACGCTCTTTATCATTCATGACGACGACCGGGTACGTACCCGAATCGGTCAACGCGAGCGGCAGCCAAACCAGGCGGCCTATAGCGTGGTGAAGGTGAATTAAGCCGTCAGCTTAGTCTCTACACGAACTGGCCCTGCTGAGTTCGTGTAGAGACTAAGCTGACCTGCCTCAGGTACGTTGTTTTACAGACTCAAGTGCCCGTCTATGGCAAGCGCCTTGAATTGCCGGGTAAGGTCGGTGAGTGACTCTTCAACGCCCATTCGCTCCAGAGACGAAGCCCCCACAAATCCCTGCACGTTCGAGCGCTCCAGCACAATCCGAACATCATCCGGTGTATTGATAGGGCCTCCGTGCGCCAGGAAGAATATGGACGGATTAACCGACTTACCCGCATCAATGATTTGCTGGGTACGTTCAATGGCTTCGTCCATTGAACAGGTTGCTTCCGTAACGCCAATGGACCCACCCACGGTCGTTCCCACATGGGCGATAATGGCGTCGGCCCCCGCCTCAGCCATTTGCCGGGCTTCGTCGGGAGTAGCAACGTAGACGATCGAGAACAACTCCATTTTACTGGCCAGACGCACCATCTCAACCTCCTTGTCGAAACCCATGCCCGTTTCCTCCAACACGCGACGGAAATGTCCGTCGACAATGCAATGAGTGGGAAAATTGTTGACACCTGAAAAGCCCATGTCCTTCACTTTCAGCAGGTGGTGCCACATCCGACGCCGGGGGTCTGAGCCGTGTACGCCGCAGATAACGGGAATTTCCTCTACCACAGGCAGCACCTCAAACTCACCGATCTCCATCGCAACGGCGTTGGCATCACCAAAGGCCATCAGCCCCGCCGTTGAGCCATGCCCCGACATCCGGAACCGCCCCGAGTTATAGATGATCAGCAGATCGGCCCCGCCCTTCTCGATGAACTTGGCACTGATGCCGGTTCCCGCCCCGGCGGCAATAATGGCTTTGTTTTGATCAAGGGTAGCTTGCAGGCGGCTCCGGACTTCTTCTCTGGTGTAGGGATTTCCTTTCCCGGTCCATGGATTTGGCATATGATGTACGTTAGTGTGTTTTCAAGAGGGCAAGTAAGCTATTGACGAGGAACGCCGAAAACGGCTTTTCATTAATATGTGCCGGTAACTCCAGCAATTGAACGGTATCCGATAAATTGGCCCGAATGGCATCGAAGAGACTAGTGTCGAGATCCGGCCGATAAAAATCATGCCCCTCGTCGTCGAGTTGGGAAACGCCTCGTAACGGCAGTACTACCGTCACCGCCGCGCTGGCCTGGTTTACCTTTTGGGCTAGCTGCTGGCCCAGCACCACATTCTCGGCAGCATCCGTTCGCATCAGCGTTACATTCGGAGCCCAGCTATACAGGTGACGATGGCGATACGGAGCAGGTACCGAATCGGGGTGGCCGAAGTTGACCATGTCGAGGCAGCCCGGCACCACTACCTGCGGAATGCCCGCCCTACCCGCTGCCAGCAAGCGGTCGGGTCCGGCACTGCAAATACCGCCGCAAAGGTGATCGGCCAGTTCGGTTGTGGTGATATCGAGCACGGCCATAAACTGGCCATCGGCAATCAGGCTCTCCATGGTGCGGCCCCCTACGCCGTTGGCATGGAACGCAATAACCTCATACCCGTGCCCTTCCAGCAGCGCAATGCACTGCTCAACGCAAGGGGTTGTATTGCCAAACATACTAACGGCGATTCGTCCCATCTGGTTAGCGCGGGCGGGTTGACCGATTGCCGTCATTGCGCAAACGGCCACCGCAGCCTGTTCAACCAGTTGCGCTAACATGCCGTTGAAGCCAGCCACATCAACAACCGACGGCATCAGCACAATGTCTTTCGTGCCCACCTGTCGGCTCAGATCATTGGCCGCCATCGTAGACAGGCAGAGCTTGGGAACGCCAAACGGGATGGGCTGCATGGCCGCCAAAGCAATAAACGTACCCCCGCCGCCACCCATCCCGATTGCTCCCTTTACCCGACCAGAATCAACCAGTTCGGCCATAATAGCGGCCGCACCCGCGCCCATACTGTCGATGGCCCGGCCCCGGTCGCGGCTCCGCCGTATCTCGGCCAGCGAAAAACCCGCCCGCTGCGCCACCTCTTCAGCCGGGTAGTCGATGGGAAAGTCGACGGTCGTTTCCATCACGCCCGTGTTGATCGTCAGGACAAACTCTCCCCTGGCCAGCAGGCAGTTCCTCAAAAAGGAAAAGGCGGCAGCTTTCGTATCAAAACACCCGATAATGACAATCGCTTCAGACATATAGGGGGTCGTTCGTTGACTATACTGGCCGCTCTGCCTGGCCAGGTATGCTTGCTCAAAATGGCGAAAACGTGGCTGGATGCGTCTTCCTTATACTAAATTTCCAGCGTGGCAAATAGCAGATGCCGAAGAAACTCGAGCAGCGAAGCATCGGCATCCCCCCCGCCAAAATCGGTTAGAGAAGGCAGGTATCGCATAAAAAACGACTGATAATGAGCCGTTTCAATAATTGAACTGGCCTGCGAACGAGCATACGGATAATTGGGGCGGTACTCAAGAATTAAAGCCGCAATACGCGCTGTCAGGTCTTTATAGGGTTTGAACAACTGCTGACTATTATCTTCGGTAACATGGCGGGTAAGATAGGCCTTACTGGCTTCACAGATGACAATATTATGCAAGGCTACCAGGTCAATATCATCGGGTGTAGCCGGTGTTGACACATTCGTTTGCAGAAGCACCCGAAGCACACGCTCCAGCTTCTCATGGTTATCGGTCAGGTTATTTGTTTCGAACATCACCTGAAAATCAAGCCATTGCCAGTACCAGTCGATCAGGTATAGTAGCAGGCGATGCTTGTTTTCGAAATACCGGTAAATGCTGGCCTCCTTTGTGCCCATCCGGTCGGCAAGCTTTCGGAAGGTTGTTTCCTCAAAACCAATCTCGTCGATCAGCAAAATGCCCTGACGGATTATACGACGCCCTAACTCTGACTGTTCCGGGTCGCGAAGGAACAGCTTTTCATTCATACGTACCTGAACGGAATACTCCATGCGCGGACTTAGGGTGTAATTATGAATACAATCATAAATGTATAACAAACTTTTTTGAATCAAAGTTACGTTATCAAATAAGATAGCTTTACTATCAATTCATTAAAGCCGTCTTAAAATTAGATGTATGAATTCAGCCTTAACTCCACCACCATCTCCCCTTCAGCGACTGATTCGTCTGCTGAGTACGGAGCGCCGAGACATCTGGTACGTTTATTTATATGCCATTGTAGCGGGCCTCATCAGTCTTTCGTTGCCGCTGGGTATCCAGGCCGTGTTCAATCTGGTGTCGGGCGGTATGGTTTTCAGTTCGGTGTACGTACTGATTGGTCTGGTCGTGATCGGCGTTATCATCAGCGGGTTGATTCTTGTTGGGCAGCAGATAATCGTAGAGGTGCTGCAACAGCGGATCTTCGTGAAAGCAGCCTTTGAGTTTACGTATCGCCTGCCTCGGATTCAGCCCGAAAGCCTCGAAGGAACGTACCCACCGGAACTGATGAACCGTTTTTTCGACGTGCTTACCATTCAGAAAGGACTTCCTAAATTATTGATCGACCTTACGGCGGCGGTGGTGCAGATTCTGTTCGGCATCATCCTGCTCTCTTTCTACCATCCGGTATTTATCGCGTTTGGCCTGATTACGCTGCTCGTAGTGGGCGGGTTGATCGGGTTGTTTGGCCGAAGTGCCCTGAAAACCAGCCTGAGCGAATCGAAATACAAATACAAACTGGTGGCCTGGCTCGAAAACATGGCCAGCCGACTGACCGAACTGCGTGAGAAAAAACAGACCAGCGATCTGATGGCCCATACCGATGAGTATGTGGCGCAGTATATCAATTACCGGAATGCGCACTTTCAGGTCTTAAAACGCTTCTATTACAGTGCCGTGGCGTTTAAGACGGTAATTACGGGCGGGCTGCTGATTCTGGGCACAACACTGGTGGTTGGCCGCGAAATGACCCTGGGCCAGTTTGTGGCAGCCGAACTGGTTATTGTTCTCATTACCAGCTCTGTAGACAAGCTCATTATGAATATCGACGTAGTGTATGATCTCATGACAGCCGCCGAGAAAATTGGTCAGGTTACCGATTTACCACTAACCAATGAAAAGATGTCAGTAAACAGTGAGCAGTGAGGCATGGCTGCGTTGAAGAACGTACCCGCACGATGCCGGACTACCTTATTTGCTACTAACTGCTCACTTTTCCCGATACCTGTACACTGATAACTGACAATGCTAAACCTGTCGAATAGTCGTGTCAACGACGATATTATTGATCATTTTCCGCTGCAAACGCTTCGCAAGCTACCCGATCTGAACGCCGGGCGGTCGCTGGGGCGGTGGATGCTGATTATTATGCTGGTGCTGTTTGGCACGCTGTTTCTGCCCTGGCAGCAGAATATCAACGGCGAAGGCCACGTAACGGCCCTAACGCCGCAAGATCGCCCGCAAACGGTTCAGAACGCCATTGCCGGCCGGATTGAGCAATGG
This sequence comes from Fibrella forsythiae, assembly GCF_017353175.1. Taxonomy (GTDB): domain Bacteria; phylum Bacteroidota; class Bacteroidia; order Cytophagales; family Spirosomataceae; genus Fibrella; species Fibrella forsythiae. Next base: position 1,227,361 of record NZ_JAFMYW010000001.1, read on the forward strand.
TTTGTGCGCGATGGCCAAAAGGTAAAGAAGGGCGATACACTATTGATTATTTCAGAGATTAAAGACGAGTATTTCGACCCGAACCTGCCCGAACGCCTGCGCGAGCAATTAGGTGCCAAGCAGAATAGCGTTCAGGCCACCGACGCAAAAATCCAGGCGCTCGATGGTCAGATCACGGCCCTTGGTGCCGGGCTTACGGCCAAGCTGCAATCGGCCCGAAACAAGGTAAAACAGAACCGATTCAAGGTGGCGAGTGATAGCACCGACCTGATTGCGCAGCGCACCAATTACCGAATCGCGGCTGACCGGCTGGCTCGTTCCGAGCAAATGCACAGAGATGGGTTGATCTCGCTGACCGACCTGGAAAGCCGCCGCCTGAAATTGCAGGAAGACTACGCCAAGGTGATTTCGCAGGAAGCGAAACTGAACGTGTCAAGGCAGGAGTTGATCAACGCAGTGATTGATCTGAACACCATTCAGGCCGATTATCAGGAGAAAGTAGCCAAAGCCCAATCAGACAAAAGCTCGGCTGTATCGTACCGGGCCGATGCGGCGGGTGAAGTATCGAAGATCACCAACAAGATCAGCAGCGTCCAGGTACGTCGTGGCCTGTATGTGATCCGTGCCCCGCAGGATGGGTTCGTGGTTCAATCGTTCAAGGCGGGTATTGGCGAAACGATCAAGGAAGGCGAGTCGATCGTGACGCTCCAACCCGACAGCCCGGATATTGCCGTGGAGCTATTTGTACGCCCCAACGACGTTCCGCTTATTCAGCGCGGACGGACTGTTCGGCTTGAGTTCGATGGCTGGCCCGCCGTTCAATTCTCGGGTTGGCCCACAGTGGCCGTAGGTACGTTCGGTGGCGAGGTAGCGGTGATCGACGCGGTGGCCAGTACAACCGGCAAATACCGATTGCTGGTTCGACCCACCCAAACCGGACAGGACCCCAAATGGCCCGAGCAGCTTCGGGTAGGATCGGGTGTATACGGCTGGGTCATGCTCGACGACGTACCGATCTGGTACGAAATCTGGCGGCAATTGAACGGGTTCCCGCCAAGCCTCAAGGCAGAGCCAAAGGAGGAAAAAGGAGGAGCAAAGAAATGAGACAGTCATTTGTTGTCAACAACTCAGGTACGTTGCTTCGCCGTCTGACTGGCGCGGTCAGACGCGTGAGTGTGGGATACAGCCGTTTATTGCTGGCCTGTCTTTTCCCGACGTTGCTGTTCGGCCAGCGGGCTACGCAACCGGCCGACACGGTCGTTTTCTCGGCAGCCGATTTTTTTGGGGCTGTCATTCAGTTTCACCCTATTGTGAAACAGGCGGCCTTATTCTCTGAAGAGGCCCGTACTGAAATCATGCAGGCCCGGGGCGCATTTGACCCGAAAATTACGTCATACTTCGACCGGAAAGAATTTGGCGCCGACCTGTATTACAACCGCTGGCAAACGGGCCTGTCTGTACCGATCATGCCCGCCGGGATCGACCTTAAACTGGGCTACGACCGGGCTATTGGCGAGCGGGTGAACCCAGAGGTCAGAACACCCCTGACGGGTCTGGTGCTGGTGGGCGTGAGCGTTCCGGTGGGGCAGTCGTTACTCATCGACGGGCGGCGAACCGCGCTTCGGCAGGCGCAGTTGGGCATTAATCTGGCCGAGGCCGACCGGCGAAAACAGGTCAATAAAACGCTTTACGACGCGGCAAAGGCCTATTGGGAATGGTATCTGGCTTACCGGTCGTATCAGTTGGTGAACGAAGGGTTTCAACTGGCCGACGTCCGGTTTGCCGCCACAAGGCAGCGCGCTCTGATTGGTGAAGTAGCCACGATCGACACCACCGAGGCTCTGATCACGGTACAGGATCGGCTGGTGCAGCGGCAACAGGCCGAGGTTGACCTGCAAAACGCCCGGCTCAACCTGTCGGTATTTTTGTGGGCGGCCAACAATCAGCCGATCGATCTGCCTGCCAACGTGGTTCCGCAGTCGGCCGTGAGCGAGCCGATAAGTGACGAACTGGTGCAAACATTGCTCAGTCAGGCCGTTCAACAGCACCCTGAGCTATTGAAATTAGACGCTAAAACGGGGCAGAACCAACTCGAAGAACGGCTGCGGCGGGCGTTGATTCAACCGCAGGTGAACCTGAGTGCCAACCTGTTGAGCCAGACGCCCAACCTTATGCAGGGCTACGACTGGAACAGTTATTATGCCTTTGGCCTGTCGAATCACAAGATCGGTCTGGATGTAGTGATGCCGCTGTTCCTGCGAAAAGAACGCGGTAAACTGCGTCAGGTACAGGTGAAAGGTCAGCAACTAACGCTGGAACGCCAGCAAACAGTGCGGGATATTCAAAACGATATACTGGCCGCCCGCAACGAGATGGTGAATCTGAACCAGCAGATTCTGGTGCAGCAACAGACGGTGGCCAATCAGCGGCGGCTGGTGCAGGCCGAACAACAGCGATTCGCACTCGGCGAAAGCTCTCTGTTCCTGGTCAATTCCCGCGAGAGTAAACTCATCGACCTGGGCGTTAAGCTGGAGGAGCTTCGTACCAAATACAAAAAAGCGATTGCCGCGCTCTGGTACGCAGCGGGTAGTGCGCAGGGAACGTAGGGCGCGGAAGCCTGGGGTGTTCTGCCAAAGGCGAATGCCTAATCAGAGCCCCCCCTAGGCCTTCTCCCCCTACCTCATAGCACCACTTCTTCTGTTGGGTCGATGCGCATCCAGAGCAGGCAACTGCACAGGAGCAGGCCCGAAATCATGAACAGGGGGTCGTTGAAATCCTCAGTTGCCTTCACGATATAGCCAAACAGCACGCCCAGAAACACCGCGCCCATTTGCCCGAAAGTGTTCATGGCCCCCGACACCACGCCCGACTGGCTGCGCCCCACATCATTACAAACGGCGAATGAAACCGGCAGCGTCAGGTCTTTAAACCCCATGCCCATCGCCAGCAGAATAGCCGCCGTCTGGTTATCGGTTGTACTGGCCGACAGGAAAATGCTGATGCTCGACAGACCCATGCCCACGATCCCGACCGTGCGCCGACCAACTTTCAGACCATACCGTTTGGCGAGCCAATCGCTGGCAAAACCACCGGTGAAACAGCCAATTGCGCCCAGAATAAACGGAAGCGTGGCGAATAACTGCATCTGCGTTTTATCGAAATGGCGTCCTTCTTTCAGGTACGTTGGTAGCCAGCCCGTAAAGAAGTAGGCACCGTACATGTAGAAATGGAACATAAGCATGATGGCCCACATGTTGGTGCTTCGGAATAGCGCCCGCCAGGGAATATGATGGGAGTTGAGCTTAAACCAACGGTTGTTTTCAATGTAGGTACGTTCGTCGGCAGGTACGTTGGGTTGCTCGTGCGGAAAATCGCGGAACCAGACGAACCAGTAAACGGCCCAGATCAGCCCCAATAAGCCCATAGCGAAGAAAGCCGCCCGCCAGCCGTAATAGGTTGAGATCGGAATGACGATCCAGGGTGCCAGTACGCCACCAACCCGGCCCGCCGCCCAGATAAACGCCTGCGCCCGGCCCGTTTCCTGACGCGGAAACCAGCGCGACACCACAATCGACGCGTTCGGATAAGCACCGGCTTCACCCATGCCAAACAGGAACCGCACAATGACCAGATAAAGCCAGCTTGTGGCAGTTCCGGTCAGGATGGTGAACGCCGACCACCAGCCAACTACGCGCGTCAGCACCCGGCGCGGCCCCAGTTGGTCACCCATAGCCCCCGTTGGCATTTCAAACGTGGCGTAGGCCAGGGCAAAGGCGCTGAGTACCCAACCCCAGGCGTCGTTTTCGATATGCAGATCCCGTTTCATGTCGGCTGCTACCAGCGAGATGCCCGTTCGGTCGATGTAGGTAATGATGGAGAGTACGGACAGAAATGACAGCACCCGGGAGCGATAATTCATGGCAGAACAGGGATCAGAAATACCCGGCTAAGATGGCGAAATAACGGGGAGACACAAGTACATATCGCCCAGATGGTGGCCGACAAAGCGATCGTTGCTCGTTTCGCCCTGCCGGTCGGGCAAACCGTTCACTCAAAGCCTGTACGTATGACTCCGTATAATGATCACCTTGCTGTTTTCCAGCCGGCTATGCACCTCCGATTTCGTTTACTCTTCCTGCTTGTATCGGCCTTCGGAACAGCTTCTGCCCAGCAGGAAACGCCACAACAGTCCCTGAATCAGTACGTGGCGTTCCTGAACCAGTCGGTCGAGGCAGTGACGAGGCGGTTTCAGATGCTGCAAACGTATCAGGCTGATGTGGCGCGCTATCGGGAAAAGCCAGATCTGATCCGACTACCTTCATCGGGGCCGCTGGAGGAATTTTATTACCATAAAGCACTCGCGGGCAACGGGTTAACGGCAACTGAAAAGAAAGAACTCACCGCCAGCACACAGGTGTTCTGGCAGTTATTGACCAGGATCGACCAGGCAGGCAAATCGCTGGAAACCTACGTTCGCCTGAAAGACTATCAGCGCGACAATCTTGAACAGTCAGACGAGTTGATCAGCAGCATGCAGGCGATGTTCAGGCAGTTCAGGCGGGATAAAGATGCCCTGTATAAGCAGATTCAACGCATCTACCACCGGTACCAACCGTATCAGGCATCAAATGCGTATCTGTATACGGAACGGGAAATGGACATAGCCGTGCTGAGTCAGTACCAGTTGCTCGATTCGCTTCCCTACTACCTCAATGAAAACAGCCGCCCCAACTGGCCCGTAACGCTGGTTCAGCAAAGCATGCTGACCGATGAACAGTTGATTGCCCGTTTCGGGAAAATGCAGGCATCGATCGGGTACCCGGCTTTTGATATGGTCAACTCATTTCGAACTGCCCTCCGTTCAGTGCAGGCGGTGAAACGCAGCGGCATTGATGATAACACGTTTGCCGCCCAACAGTCGGCGCAGCATGGCAACAACGTGTACCTATCGCTGCTCAACTACGTGAACAATGACCTGCTGGCCAGTTATCAGGCGTTTGTCGATTACAGCCGGTCGGCAAAACCGTTGCTCAGCCCCGTTAAAGTCAGCCCGGTTTTTACCGTTGCTTCGCCCGTTACAACGACCCAGGCAGTTGCGCAAACCAGGCCATTTATTGATAAGCCGCTCATCGCCTTTACGACCAAACGGGCGGCAGCACCGGCCAGCAAAGCAACGTTTCAGGCCTTGACCAGGTACGTTGCCTTCATCAACGAATCGCTGCGGCAGATGCACCAGCTACAGGTGTTGCTGCGCAACTATGCCTCATCGGCGGCCTATCATCGCGACCCCACGCAAAGCCAGCAACATGCGCGACTAGCGTATTCGCACGAAGAAGTGAAACTGCCGGTTTCTGCCTATCAATTGCTGATGAGCAACAGCCAGAACATACCCGGCGCTTACCGTCCGTCTATTCATGCACAGGCGGAGGTGCTGATGAACATGCTGAACGAAATGGACGGGCTAAGCATCGAACTAACGACCTACACGGCTCAGAAACAGTATCTTCAGGACCGGTTCAGCTATTCCGATGCTATTCTGGACCGGTACGCGTATTTGTTCGATGCCTTCGACCAGAAAAAGGAGCAGCTGTATCGCGATGTGCGGCGCATCTTCGACAGCTATCCCACCGCCAACCCGGCCAGCAGCTGGAACCTGGCCGGTAAAGCCATGCTGAAAACCCTGGATGATAACACAGACGTGCTGTTCGGCGTGAAATCATTTCTGAAACTCGAAGCCGCCCAACTCCCCACTACGGATAAGTTAACGGCTAACGCCCGAACGCTGATGGCCGATGAATATACCAACCTGAAGGGGCTGCAACGGCTGGGGCGCAGCAACGGTCTTTGCCCCTATTCGCCCTACGAAGATCTGGCCGACAACACGCTACGCTTCGCCGATATAACCCGGAAAGTGAAGCCATTGCTAGCGACATTGCCGGATCGGCATCCGTACGAATCGTTCTACTATTTCTACAACAATGAACTGGTGTACGAGTACAATAAATTCACCGAACTGGCGAAGGATAATCTCCTGCCGGCCGTGAATCAACCCGACGTTTTTCTGCTCCGACGACCGGAGGCAACAAGCACACTTCCGATACCGCCCCGTACCCCTACAGCCCCTACGAATGAACCAGTTACAGCAGGTAAGCCCTCCGGCAACGTACCTGCGCAAGATGCCATTGGCAAACCCAAAGCAAACGTACCTGAACGTACGATGATCCGGCACGATACGCTAGTTGTAGAACGGACCAAACTCATAGAACGCACCCGAACGGATACTGTCTATATCGATCGCGGCCTTCAGCGGGAGGTGCCGAATACACTGGCTGGTTTTGCGGCCAACAACATGGTTCTCCTGCTCGACGTATCGGCATCCATGGATTCGCCGGTGAAGTTGCCGCTGTTGAAACGCTCTATCAAATCATTACTGACCCTGCTCCGTCCCGAAGATCAACTCTCGATTGTGGTGTATTCGGGTAAGGCGAAAGTAGCGTTGAAACCCACATCGGGTGCTAATACCGCCGAGATCACCCGCGTCATCGATGCGCTCCAATCGTCGGGCGATACGGATGGGAACGGGGGCATCCAGCTAGCCTACAAAGTGGCAGATAAACACTACATCAGGGGCGGTAACAACCGGATTATTCTGGCCACCGATGGCGAATTTCCCGTCAGCGACGACGTCTTCCAACTCATCAGCGACGGTGCCCGGCAGGATATCTACCTGACCGTATTCACCTTTGGCCGTAATAAGCTGACGGGCCAGAACCTGACGAGGTTGAGCCAGTTGGGCAAAGGCACGTTCACCCACGTAACGCCCGAAAACGCGAACCTGCAGCTCATTCAGGAAGCCCAGGCGAAAACAGCGCGGGGAAAGTAAAGAAAGTTTAGCATGATCTTGTCATCCCGAAGCATGACGCCACGATCTCTCATGCTTCGGGATGACAAAATCTCCTGCCCCTGGCACAGGCAAGCTCCTGGTGGTGCGTGTCAACTACCCAAACTAACTTTTCTTCACCCTTCCCATTGCAATTCCGAAATCACTATTTACTATTGCAGTGTATTATATCACTAATACACTGCAACAATGATAAACCTATCGAATCTTACCTTCTGCTATGGGAGCAAGCCACCCGTGTTGCAGGACTTAAGCCTCTACCTTGAGCCGGGACGCATCTACGGGCTACTGGGCTCAAACGGGGCGGGAAAATCGAGCCTGATGCGGCTAATGGCGGGGCTCCTCTACCCTACCGATGGTCAAATTCGGGTAAACAATCACGAGCCTCGTCGCCGGGAGCCCGCTTTTCTGGAAGATATTTTCTTTCTGCCCGAGGAAGTAGATACGCCTGCAATGACCCTCGACAGGTACGTTGCCACGATGAGCGTGTTCTACCCGAAATTCAGCGACGACCAGTTTCGACAGCAGTTAAAGGCATTTCAGCTACCAGCCACCATCAATAAACTGGCCGACCTGTCGCTGGGGCAGCGCAAGAAGGTATTGATCAGCTTCGGGCTGGCTACCAATACCAGCGTGTTGCTGATGGACGAACCCACCAACGGCCTCGACATTCCCTCAAAGAGCCAGTTCCGCAAAGTGGTTTCAGCAGCATTGGCCGATGATCGACTGATCCTGATCTCCACCCATCAGGTACGTGACCTCGATTCGCTGATTGATTCGGTCGTGGTGCTGAATGACCACGAGTTGTTGCTCAACGCGCCCCTTGAGCGGGTAAGCCAACGGCTTCGTTTTGAGCTGCTTGGCCGCGACGTACCCGCCGATGTACTCTACGCCGAACCCAGCCTGCGTGGTAATGCGGTGGTGCTCGAAAACCTTGACCCAGCCGACGATACGCCCATTGACCTGGAGCGGCTGTTCAACGCCGCCATCAGCAATCCGCAACGCATGAAATCCCTTTTCTCTGCCCCAAAACCATGAACCAGACCTTTTCCCTCACCCGTTTCGCCCGCCTGAACCGCTGGTTCTGGGCCACCAAACGCCGGACGTACCTGATTGCCGCACTGGCGCTGATACCGATCATAATGCTGGTACCATCGCAAGTTCTGTCAAACGATCATATCTTTCAACTTGGGGTACAGCGAAACAACATTTTGTATTATAATTTTTTGGCGCTACTGGTAACGTTTAGTATAGGAAGTGACGTATTCAGTGCCTTGTTCAGACAAGAATCCGCCATTTCCTATCTGATGATTCCAGCATCACGTACCGAGAAATTTTGGTTAGGCGCTCTGTATTGCATCGTTGCCTTGTTGCTTTTAAGCATCGCGTATTTTGGGTATGAAGCGATCGTCTTCAACATAGCTAACAGTCGACTTCTGCCCACCGAAACCGACAGGTACGTGTCAACGCTAATTTTTAATTACACCTCGATTTATGGAGATAAAGACTTTCTGTTACTTATCCCCTACTTCCTCTTCACCAGCCTTGCTATCTCGCTGATTGGCTCTTTCTTCTTCCGGCGTGGTGTGTTCATCCGTAACGTCGGATCGGTGTTGATTCTCACAATTGGTCTCCTGTTTCTGTACCGCTGGATAGTTGGTATGGTATCGGGTGAAGGGGTTGGAACGGCGCTGCCCTTTTATCAAATCGCTGTTCATACCTCGAAGAGCAACTATGAATTGTTGGGCCCACCCGATTGGCTAAAGCACAGTGCCTACGCAGGTATGTTGCTGGCATTTTGGGTCATCGCCCGCGTCAGGTTCAATGAAATAGAACGGTAACCACATGGAATTCAACGACAAACAACCTATCTACCTGCAAATCGCCGACTATGTCTGCGAGCAGATCCTCCAGCAGGCCTGGCCACCCGGCGAACGAATTCCGTCGGTGCGTGACCTTGGCTCATCGCTGGAAGTAAACCCCAACACAGCCATGCGCGCGTTCGATTATCTGCAACAGCAGAACATTCTGTTCAATAAACGCGGTATGGGCTATTATGCCGCCGACGATGCCACAGAGCGCGTAAAAGCCATGCGCCGCGCCCGTTTCCTCGACGTGGAGCTGCCCGATCTGTTCCGCACCATGACTTTGCTGGGCATCAGCATGACCGAACTAGAAGCCCGCTTCAACGCTTTTCAACTCGCCTCTGCCTCATGAAAACGAGCATTAAACTCCTGATTGGTCTGGCCCTGAGCCTGGTCATCGCCATGTTTGGCGCGGCTGTCTCCATCCATCATCAATTTGATTCGATAGATCAGTCAGACACCTATTCGCGTTGGCAGAAAAAGCAGTTGCCCCTTTTTCATGCCGTACAGATCACCGGCCCCTCAGCGGCTATTGTCCAGATCGAACCCGGCAACACAACCCGCCTGCTAATCGATTCGCTGGGGCAGTATAAGAAACCGACGTACACGTATCAGGTTGAACGAGACACGCTGTTCCTGCAAATCAACCCAGCAGAAGGTTGGTTTTTCAGGGTAGACGACGAAGATGATGAATGGCGTAATCCGCAACTCGTGGTACAAGTACCCACGCTGCGGGCCGTTTCTACTGTCAATGCCAATTGCCAGATCCACAATTTCAAGGGAGACGTACTGACACTCACGCAAGGCGGGAAAGGAGGTAGCACAAGTTTAGATCATTTGACGTATGATCAATTAAACGCCTCCCTTTCAGAACATAACCAGTTGACATTCCCCAAATTCAACAATGGCATTAGCAAAGCAGCCATCACCCTCGGTGACAGTTCCCGGCTGTTTCAGTACAGCGATTTCAAGCAAGGACTGACGCTCACAGCGTCACCCACGGCTAAACTTCGCCTGACAGGGAAAGCGTTACAGCAGGTGCAGCAGTAATGCGCATCGTTGTCGCTAGCCTGTGGCGAGTGACAATGAGTAATAGTGGTTATGGAAAGTATCCCAACAAAAAAGGGCTTCTCGCTGTGAGAAGCCCTTTTTTGTCGAAAGCCAGCCAATTACGGCGTCAGCACGACCTTCACGCAATCTTCTTTTTTCTCGCGGAAGATCTCGTAGCCGTGGGGCGCTTCAGATAGCGGTAACCGGTGCGTAATGATGTCGTCGAGCTTCACTTTACCCTCCACCACGTAGGCCAGCAGCTTGTCGATGTGCTTCTGAGCCGGGGCCTGACCACCTTTTATGGTAATGCCTTTATCGAACAGCTGGTGCAGCGGGAAATTATCGAAGGGTGAGCTGTACACGCCCAGAATCGTTACCACACCACCGCGACGAACGGCGCTCATGCAGGCGAGCAGCACCTTGTCTGAGCCCTTTTCGAGGTTGATCACCGCTTTGGCCCGATCGAGCAGGCTGCGGTCGGGCTCGAAACCCACGCACTCCACGCAGACATCGGCACCCCGCCCGTTGGTCATTGCCCGAATCTGCTCGACCACGCTGTCGGCGTCTTCCCACAGAATGGTTTCAACGTTGGCGGTGGCTTTCGCTTTATCGAGGCGGTATTGCAGCGTATCGACAATGACAACCCGCGCCGCGCCCCGCAGCCAGGCCGATTTGGCGGCCATAATTCCCACGGGGCCGGAGCCGAAAATGGCGATGGTTTCGCCACCTTTCACGTCGGCCCAGTCGATACCCGAATAGCCGGTCGGGAAAATATCGGTCAGGAATAGCGCCTGCTCGTCGGTCAATGAATCGGGAATGATACGGGGGCCGAAATCGGCGTAGGGAACCCGCACGTACTCGGCTTGTCCGCCGTTGTAGCCACCATATAAATCGGTATAGCCAAACAAGGCACCACCTTTCTGGGTCAACAGCCCCCCTTCGGGACCATAATGCTCCGGATTGGAGTTTTCGCAGTGCCCAGGCAATTCGTGATTACAGAAAAAGCAGGTACCACAGGCAATCGGAAACGGCACTACTACGCGGTCGCCAACTTTTAGCTTTCCACCCACGCCCTTGCCCACTTCTTCCACGATACCCATAAACTCGTGGCCGAGCACCATTGGCCGTGGCTGCGGAATACTTCCATTGTATATGTGAAGGTCAGAGCCGCAAATGGCGGTACTGGTAACGCGGATGATGGCGTCGCGTTCGTGTTCGATAATCGGATCAGGCACCGTGTCGACACGTACGTCTTTCATGCCATGAATTTGTAAGGCTTTCATAAAGTAGAGCTGTTGGTTTTAGTACTCGTATGCTTCGGTGAACAGGTCTACAGGCTGGTTGTTCGGCTGCAGCCCGATAGTTGACAACTAACTAAGGCCAGATGCCCATTCAAAGAGGTAACGGCCCCAATAAAGAGCCAGCCACAGTTGAGTCGGGTAGCCTTTACCGGGCAGGCTGGGTCTCGGGTTACGGCCTGTACGCTGTTTTCAAAAGAGGACAATTTTTTTTTCAGTAGCCTGTCCGATTAGGGAATACCTGTTCGTCTTAGTCTCGAAATCAGGTAATTTTCACCCAATCAAACCAAACACTATGGATAAGTTTATGCTCATTTTTCACTCGCCGCAAGCTCAAGAAGTTACCTACCAACAGCAATCGCCCGAGGAGATGCAGGCCGAAATTCAGAAATGGAATCAGTGGATCGGCAGCATTGCGGCGAAGGGCAAGATGATCGGTGGAGAAGCATTGATGCCGTTTGGCAAAGTCATGACAAGGGGCGGTCAAGCAGTGACGGACGGGCCCTTTACGGAAGGTAAAGAAATCATTGGCGGATACACGCTGGTGTCAGTCGCCGACATTGACGAGGCCATCCAGCTCGCGCAGGGTTGCCCGATTTTCGACACGGAAGGGGGCTCCGTCGAAGTACGGCCAGTGGTAAATTTTTGATAAGCGCTAGTTGCTACATGCCAGCACCGAATGAATCCGGCCGGTTAGTTGACCACCTGTTTCGCCACGAAGCAGGCCGGATGACGTCGGTGCTGGCCCACAAGCTGGGTGTCGACCGGCTCGAACTGGCCGAGGATATCGTACACGATGCTATGGTTCAGGCCCTGCAAAGCTGGCCGTTTCATGGCATACCTGACAACCCGCGCGCCTGGCTGTACCGCGTGGCGACCAACCGGGCGCTGGATGTAATTCGCCGCGAAAACCGGTTTCAGCAGATCAAAACGTCCGTTGATTACCTGGATCAGCAGGACACCAACGACGATATGGCACATGCACTATTTTTCGATGAGGCCATCACCGACAGTCAGTTACGAATGCTGTTTGCGATATGCCACCCCGCTATTACGCCGGAATCACAAACGGCGATGTGCCTCAAAATCCTGTGTGGGTTGAGCTATCACGAGATAGCAAACGCCTTTCTGACCAGCGACGATACCATTGCCAAACGCATTTACCGGGCGAAAGAGAAGATTAAACAGGATGGTATTCAACTCGACGTACCCACCGGAACGTACCTGGCACCGCGATTGGCTACCGTGCTTAAAACGGTTTATCTACTCTTCAACGAAGGCTATAACTCGTCGCATCCCGATACGCTGATTCGGCGGGATTTATGTGACGAAGCAATGCGGCTGGCTCTTCTGCTGACAGAGATCCCACACACCCACGTACCGGCCGTTGACGCATTGCTGGCGTTGATGTGTTTTCAGACCGCCCGTTTCGACGCCCGAACCGATGACCAGGGCGGTATTGTGCTGCTGGCCGATCAGGACAGACATCGCTGGAATCAGTTGCTCATTCGGCGGGGACATACGTACCTGAACCGATCGGCCGAAGGCAATGAACTAACCGATTATCACCTCGAGGCAGGCATTGCCATGCTTCACAGCAGTGCCCCTACGTTTGCTGCTACGAACTGGCCAATGGTGTTGCACTATTACGACTTGCTTTTGAGCCGTAAACCATCACCTGTTGTGGCCCTTCACCGGTCTGTTGCCCTCGCCGAGGTTGCTGGCCCGGCAGCTGCTATAGAGGCCATTATAAGCCTAACCGAACTGGCAACTAATCGCTATTACCATGCTGTGCTGGGCGATTTGTACGAACGGACTCTTCAGCATGACCTGGCCCGACAGCATTATTCGCAAAGTCTCAGCCTGACAACCTCAGCACCTGAAAGACAGCTACTGGAGCAGAAATTAGCCCGACTTTAACGCAGCCACCATTGCCGATATAGCAACTGGCTATCAACTTTGCAGCAGACCGCTACATCGATGCAACGCTTCTGGCCAACCTTCCTTTTTTACCTTCTACTTTTCCTGAACTGGCTACCAGCCTTAGCGCAGTCTGATCGGCAATCAAAGCAACGCGCCCGCTACAAGTATCTGATCTACGTACCTGAAGTCTATACGGCAACCCGGAAGCCGTTACCGCTGATCATCTATCTGCATGGTGGTTCGCAACGGGGAGACGACCTCGGCAAACTGAAGCAGTATGGTCCACCCCATGCCATTGAGCAGGGACTGACCATCGATGCGATCGTTGTTTCGCCCCAGTGCCCCGACGGCAAGTTCTGGTCAACGGATAACTGGTTCGATTCGCTGTACACCGAACTGAAGGCAACCTACCGAATCGACCCCAAACGGGTGTACCTGACGGGCATCAGCATGGGCGGTTACGGCACCTGGCAAACGGCGGTGGCCTATCCCAACACCTTCGCCGCCATTGCGCCCCTTTGTGGTGGCTGCGACGACTCGACCCAGATTTGCCGAATTAGGAACGTACCTGTCTGGGCCTTCCACGGCACCGACGACGACCTTGTTCCGTTCGAGGAAACCGCCCGGCTCATACGGCACCTGACTGCGTGCAAAGGCAAGGTTACTTTCACTAAACTTGCTGATAAAGGGCACAATATTCAGTACCTCTATGAGGACAGATCAATTTATAACTGGCTGCTTAAGCAGCACCGGTAAATTACCACGCATCAGCGCTGGGGCGGATTACGTTTCGCCCAGTTGTATCCGGCAATGGCCACAACGATCATGATGACGCCTGTCACAAACTTGTACTTGTACATAGGCGCAGCAGGGTTCTCGCTGCGAAGAATATGCACGAACTGAAGCGCACCCAGCGCGGCAAGACATCCGATTATTAACTTGTTTCCTGTAGTCATAGTCTTCCTGCTAAATACACATGAAACTTGCTTCGCAGAGTAGCACTCTAAATACACAATTGCGCACTTAGCCAATCAACGAACGTGACTGTCTGATGCACCAATATAGCTGACTTCCAATTGTGAATCTGGTTAATTGTAATTTGTGTGGTAGCTCCGAATGTAGTCGCTTGGCGACATGCCCATCACGTCTTTAAACTGCCGGTTGAAGTTTGACAGGTTCGTGTAGCCACATTTTACCGCGATGTGGCCAATGGTCTCTTTCGATTCGCGCAAATGGCGACAGGCCTGTTCAACGCGAACCTCGTTGAGTAAGGTAGAAAAGGTTTTACGCGTGTGCTGCCTGAAGAACCGGCAGAATGCGCCGGGTGTCAGGTTAGCGATGTTAGCTACATTGTCGAGGGTGATCGGCGAACTATAATGCTCGAAAATATAGGAAAAGACTTTTTCTAGCCGGTAATGATCTTCCGGGCGCTGCGGCTGTTCGTAGGCCGAAATGGAAAGCACCTCCCGGTCGGGGTTAATAGCCAGATAATCCAGTATTCTGAGCAAGTTCAGCAACTGGTCGAACGGCCGTAGTGTCGGCAGCTCGGCTACCAGTTGGGCCAGCGGGTGCCCTTCCCCACAGCAAACACGAACACCGTGCTGCGATTCGCGCAGGAGTTGCTCGATGTGATGGGTTTCGGGCAAACTGAAAAGTGTTGCCTCCAGCTGATCGGCCCGAAAAAAAAGGGTGGTCGATGCAGCACGCAGTGTTGAGCCCGCCTGAAAATAGGCCGGGTCGCTCCGAAACACATGCGGCAGGTTGGTTCCGAGCATCAGCACATCGAACTGCGCGAACCGATCAATCCGGTCGCCTACGATCAGGGTCCCTTCGCCCCGCTGAATCAGGGTGAGCTGAATTTCGGGGTGGAAATGCAGATGCCCGTAAAAGTGGGGCAGGTCGTCCTGCTCAACTCTGAACGACCGGGCATCGACGGAAGGGATTTTGAACAGAAGGGGCTTTTTCAATATATTCTTTACCCGTTAAAAAAGGTTTAAGATCAAATATAGTGAATATAGTATCAATATCAACGAACCATGCATGATGCCCAAAATCAGGTTCTGCTTACTTTTGAACCATAGTTTTCAACTTTAACTGTGTCTGTTACAACTATGGGTGTTTCTGTTCAATGGGAAGGCGTGTACCCCGCGCTACTGACTCCGTTCACGGCGAACGATCAACTCGATCTGCCGCTTTTCGAGAAAAATCTGCATGCCCAGCTCGACGCGGGTGTGCATGGATTCATCATTGGTGGCTCGCTGGGCGAAGCCAGTACGCTGTTGAACGACGAGAAAATAGAACTGCTTCAGTCGGCCCTGGGCGTTTGCCAGGGCAACGTACCTGTGCTGGTCAACATTGCCGAGCAGGGCACCAAACAGGCCATTGCCCGGGCTCACGAGGCCGAAACCAACGGGGCCGACGGCCTGATGCTGTTGCCGCCGATGCGCTACCCCGCCGATGCCCGCGAAACGGTCACGTTCTTTAAAGCTGTAGCCGAAGAGACGTCGCTGCCCATCATGATCTACAATAATCCGTACGATTACAAGATCATGACCACCGTTGCCATGTTTGAGGAACTGGCCACGCTCCCCAACATTCAGGCCGTGAAGGAATCGACCCGCGACCTGACCAACATCACCCGCATGCGCAATGCGTTCGGCGATCGGTTCAAGCTGATGGGCGGCGTTGATACGCTGGCGCTGGAAGCTCTGCTGCTGGGTTGCGATGGCTGGGTTGGTGGCCTGGTTGATGCCTTCCCTACCGAAACAATGGCGATTTATGACCTGGCCAAAGCGGGCAACGTGGCAGAGGCACTGGAGATATACCGCTGGTTCATGCCCCTGCTGGAACTGGACATTCATCCCAAACTGGTGCAATATATCAAGCTGGCGGCGCAGGCAACAGGCATTGGTTCTGAGTACGTTCGCGCTCCCCGGCTACCGCTGATCGGCGCCGAACGCGAGCAGGTGCTGGCGGTCATCAACACGGCTCTGGCCAAACGTCCCACATTGTCGACCGGTAAACCTGTTGCAACAGATAAGCTGTCAACGCCCCTGAACCCGGCATTGACAACCCAGAATCCAGCCGTTTTCATCAATTAGGTATGGCTGAATACCATTTTTTCTGCATCGACGCCCACACCTGCGGGAATCCGGTCCGGGTGGTTACGGGCGGCAGCATTCCGTTTTTGCAGGGCGAAAACATGAGCGAAAAACGGCAGCATTTCCTGCGCGAATACGACTGGATTCGCACCGGATTGATGTTTGAACCACGCGGTCATGATATGATGTCGGGGAGTATTCTGTACCCACCGACTGATCCGGCCAACGATGCGGGCGTGCTGTTCATCGAAACGTCGGGCTGTTTGCCCATGTGCGGTCACGGCACGATCGGCACGGTGACGGTCGCCATTGAGCAAAATCTGATTCGGCCAAAAACGGCGGGCGTACTGAATCTGGAGGTTCCCGCCGGGTTGGTCAGGGCAGAGTACGTACAGGAAGGCAGCAAGGTTACGTCGGTGAAAATCACCAACATAAAATCGTACCTGGCTGCCGAGCAACTCACCGTCGACTGCCCCGACCTGGGTACGTTGACCGTCGACGTGGCCTACGGCGGAAACTTCTATGCCATTGTCGACGTGCAGCCTAATTTCCCCGGACTGGAACATTATAAAGCCGAGCAGCTTATTGCCTGGGCGCGGGTGATGCGGCAACGCATGAACGAGCAATACACGTTTACGCACCCCGAAAACCCGACGATCAACGGCCTGAGCCACATTCTCTGGACCGGTAAACCAATCAAGGAGACATCGACCGCCCGCAATGCCGTGTTCTACGGCGACAAGGCGATCGACCGGTCTCCGTGCGGAACAGGTACGTCGGCGCGGCTGGCGCAGTGGTATGCCAAAGGGTGGCTGAAACCGGGCGAAACCTTTGTGCACGAGAGCATCATCGGCTCCATCTTCAACGGGCGCATTGAAGCTGAAACAGAGCTGGCCGGCAAACCGGCCATTGTTCCGAGCATTGAAGGCTGGGCTCGAATCCACGGTTATAATCACCTGATTCTGAACGATGATGATCCGTACGTACACGGTTTTCAGGTTATCTAAAAAGGTAAAGAGTGGTGCTGCCGGGTACGTTCTCCGAAAGCGCCACTCGCTCACTCTTCATTCATTCTGTTAAGATGCACGTTGGTATTGTTGGTGGCGGAATTATCGGGCTTTGTTCTGCCTATTACCTGCACAAAGCGGGGCACCGCGTTACATTGTTCGATCAATCCCCCATTGCCGATGGCTGTTCCTTCGGTAACGCGGGTATGATTGTGCCCAGCCATATTGTTCCGCTGGCGCAACCGGGTATGATTGCCAAGGGAATGCGCTGGATGCTGAAGTCGACCAGCCCATTCTACGTAAAACCGCGCCTGAACGCCGATCTGATGCGCTGGGGCTGGCTGTTCTACCGCCATGCCACGCCCGAACACGTCAACCGGTCGATACCGGTACTGCGCGACCTGAGTCTGTTGAGCAAAACGCTGTATCAGGATCTGGCCGCCAACGGCGATCTGACCTTTGAGTGGCAGGAACGGGGCCTGTTCATGCTCTATAAAACCGCCGGGGCCGAACACGAAATGGCCGAAGAAGCCGACGTAGCCAACCGGGCGGGCATTGAAGCACGTATACTTTCCGGCCAACAGGTGCAGGATATGGAACCTGCCACGCGCGTGGATGTGCGGGGCGGCATACTGTATCCCGGCGATGCCCACCTGAATCCAAATGAGCTGATTCTCTCGCTGGTAACGTACCTGCGCAAGGAAGGCGTCACCATCCTGGACAACCACACCGTAACTGGTTTCGGGAAAACGGGAGCGCGTATTACATCGGTGCAAAGCGCACAGGGTAATACCGCCATCGATACGCTGGTGGTAGCGAGCGGGGCCTGGTCGGCAGATATTTCCCGCCAATTAGGGCTGACCCTATCGTTGCAGGGCGGGAAAGGCTACAGTTTCATGCTCCGGAACCTGACCAGCAACGTACGTATACCAGCCATTATGCTCGAAGCCCGGGCAACCGCCACGCCAATGGGCCGTGACCTCCGCTTTGCCGGTACGCTGGAAGTTGCCGGCACCGATATGTCGGTGAATATGAACCGGGTACGCGGCATTGTGCAATCGATCAATAACTATTACCCGGAAATACCAGTTGACATGCCAGTTGTTGACAAGGTATGGCGCGGTCTGCGCCCCTGTTCGCCGGATGGCCTGCCTTACATTGGCCGTGCTACGACCTACGATAATCTGGTGGTAGCCACCGGCCACGGCATGATGGGCCTGAGTCTGGGACCTGCCACCGGCAAGCTGGTCAGTGAACTTGTTAGCGACTCCGTATCCAGCCTGGCGATAGACGCCTTCAGGCCAGGTCGTTTTGCTTAACAAACACGGCGTTTCCAGCACATGGGAATCAACTACGACAATAAAATCTTTCGGGCCGTAGCCAATACAGCAAACGGTGAAACCTCATCGAATACGGTTTTTCACTACCGGCAGGTAGGCGCGATGCTGATTGCCAATTACAGCGGCGGGCGGATCGTAACGGGTCATTTGCTCGGTTTCGTTGACGAAGCAGGCCACCTCGATTTTCGGTACCACCAGATCAACGTCGAGGGAAAGCTGATGACCGGCCGATGTACGTCGGTGCCGGAACTCCTGCCAACGGGTAAGATTCGCCTGCACGAAACCTGGCAGTGGACCTCCGGCGACCAATCGGCGGGCACCTCGATTATCGACGAGGTGTAGGCATGTACCATCGCTAAATCAATTACCTACCCGGCGAAACCTCCGGACGAATACGCAGCCTACCTACTGAACCGACCATTCGATAATGCCACTGGCGGCATCTTTCGGTAGCTGAACCATCATGCGTAGTGCCGTGGTTTGCACCGGTTCAAAGCTGACCTCGTCATAGCGGTCTTTGGTCACCACGTAGGGCGACTTTGCCTTCACTTCCTGCCAATCACCCGTTGGCGTCTGGTACATCAGTTTCCACGATGCCGGAATGCGGCAACCGCCCCAGGGACTATCATCGAACCAATATACGTTCGACGACGACACCGTGGCAGGTTGGGCAAACGTATACTGTACCCATTGCAGCGTATCTTTTTTGGGCCACCAGTGGTAGTACAGATTATCGCGGTCGTTGGAGTTTTTTGGCGTATCCTGATCATTCAGCGCCATTAGCGTTTTGGTTTTATGCGAGGCCGTGATGGTGCTCGTTGCCGCAATGGTTGGGGCGGGGGTGGGTCGGGCCGCAGTGGGTTTTGCCGCCAGCCACACAGCCATTTCACCCGCCCCCCGGTTGGCCCAGGCATAATACGGAATGGCTTTCAGCGAGGCCACACTGGTTTCCAGTAAACCGCTGGTAGTTCGACGGGCTTTCAGCACCTGCCCGGTAATGACATCGATGCCACCCAGCAGGGCCGGATCAAACGAGGCCTGTAGTGGAGCGTTATCGGGAATGATCAGATCGAGCACGTGGCCATCTGTCGCATCCGGCCACTCGGCGCAGTAGACCATGGGTCCGCGTTCCAGCGCCACTTTATCCTGATCGGCTTTCACCTTTGCACTGGCCTGCACCCGCCGGATGGGCATAGGCAACGACAGCCGCACTACGTCGCCTTTTTTCCAGTTACGGCTTACCACCGCATAGCCGTTTTCCAGCGTGTAGGCCAGCGGTTTGCCATTTAACGTAAGCGTAACCGGCATCTCGTTCTGGCTGGCGAAGGCGTAGAGGCTTCCGGGCACGGGTTTATTCTGCGCCCAACCCGGAATACGAATGGCCAGATCAATGGGTCTTAATTTGGCGGCATCGACCGTAAAGGCCACGTCGCCATTCCAGGGGTACGTTGTTTCCTGCGTAACGGTGATTGGCATCCCATTCAGCTGTACCGTGGCGGTACTATTGATGAATAGATTGACGTACAGCCGATTACCACGCTGCGCATACACGTACCCGGGCACCGACGGAATGAACCGGCACACGTTACTGGGGCAGCACGCGCAGCCAAACCAGGCACTGCGGGCGTGTTGCCCCTTCGATTCCAATGGGTTGGGATAGAAAAAACGGTCGCCGCTGAGCGATACGCCCGACAGCATGCCGTTGTAGAGGGTCCGTTCCAGCACGTCATAATACCGTGAATCGCCGTGGAGCAGGAACAGCCGCTGGTTCCAGTAGATGTTGCCAATGGCCGCGCAGGTTTCGTTATAGGCCGCCATATTCGGCAACTCAAACGCTTTTCCGAATCCTTCGTGGCCACCCTCAGCCCCGATCCCGCCGGTGAGGTAATATTTATCGGCAACCACATCGTTCCAGATCCGGTCAATGGCCGCCAGGTACGCTTTGTCGCCGGTGATGGCGGCTACGTCGGCCATGCCCGAATACATGTAGGTAGCCCGAACGGCGTGCCCAACGGCCTCCGTCTGTTCAACAACCGGCTTATGATCCTGGCTGTATTCCTGCCCTTTTCCGCGAACATCGAGCATAAACTTGGCCAGGTCGAGGTACTGTTTTTTACCGGTGCTGCGGTAGAGCTTGACCAGCCCCATTTCAACAATCTGATGGCCCGGCGCGTAACTCAGTTTACCCGGCCCAAATTCGCGCACCAGCAGATCGGCATTTTTCAGGGCTACGTTCAGAAACGTACGTTTGCCCGTTGCCTGATAATGCGCCACGGCCGCTTCGAACAGGTGGCCGCTGTTGTATAATTCGTGGCTCAGATCCGATTCTTTCTCCCACCGTTTCAGGCCCGACCAGGGGTGCGGATGCAGCGGATCGATGGTTCGGGCGGTATAGAGATAACCATCTGGTTCCTGCGCCCTGGCCACGTACTCAATCAGCGAGTCGACCCGGGCTTCCAGCTTTTTATCCGGAAATGTCTGGAGCGAATAGCTGGCTCCTTCAATGATTTTATAGATGTCG
Source organism: Fibrella forsythiae (assembly GCF_017353175.1). Classification (GTDB taxonomy): domain Bacteria; phylum Bacteroidota; class Bacteroidia; order Cytophagales; family Spirosomataceae; genus Fibrella; species Fibrella forsythiae. Next base: position 1,248,367 of record NZ_JAFMYW010000001.1, read on the forward strand.
GTATCGTCGAACGGAAACTCGGTACAGAACTTCGTGCCCGCCTTCAGGTGACCGGCCACCAGAAAATTATCGACCCGGCCGGTGCTGTAGCAGTGCTTTAGCGCAATGGGAATCGTAACGTCGTGGTTGAGCCGGATACGCGGCGCCCAGAACTTGTCGGTCACTTTCACCGCCGTAAACGGCACCGGCTGAATCGGATAATCGCCGCTGGCCTTCGACTGCGCGCTGCCGGCCAGGGTCGTTCCCAGACAGGCAATCATCAGGAGGCCTTTTTTGATAAGGATGTGCATGGGAGTTCGTGAATGGGCTGACTGGCCCGTATCGATCAGACTACCTAACGAAGATACGCTGTACCGAAATCCTTCGTGCCGCCAGGATGGACAGTTGCTGATAGTATTTTAACAAATACAAGCCGTATCCAGCTTAAAAACGGTAATCAGGCGCTTACTTGCCATATAATCAATGGCATTATAGCCACGAAGCAGCATTTCATTCGCCACTTATCCCATATGCAGACTAAAGACGAGGCCGTAACTGAATTTGTACCCCGACTAGGGTTGCTCGACGCCACGATGATTGTGGCCGGGTCGATGATCGGGTCAGGTATTTTCATTGTCTCCGCCGAGATTACCCGGAATGTGGGCGGTGCCGGCTGGATGATCGCCATGTGGGCGCTGGCCGGTATCGTCACCGTGATTGCGGCAGTCAGTTATGGCGAACTGGCGGCCATGTTTCCGAGGGCAGGGGGCCAGTACGTATACCTCCGCGAAGCCTATAATCCGCTGGTTGGCTTTCTCTATGGCTGGTCGTTTTTCACCGTCATTCAAACCGGAACGATCGCTGCCGTGGGTGTTGCCTTCGCCAAATTCACGGCCTACCTGATCCCGGCGTTCAGCGAAGCCAATTACCTGCTCGACCTTGGTTTCTTTCGCCTGTCGGCGGCCCAGCTAGTGGCGATTTTCGTCATCGTTCTTCTGACATACATCAACAGCCGGGGTGTGAAAGACGGAGCCGCCCTGCAAACGTTTTTGACGCTGGTAAAAATCGTATCGCTGTTCGGCCTGATCATCTGCGGATTCATCTGGGGCGTGAATGGCGAAATCTGGAACGCTAACTGGCAGAACGCCTGGCACTTATCAAACTTCACCGTAAGTAGCAACCAGCTTACGTCGACGCCCATTTCGGGACTGGCGGCGCTGGGTGCCATTGCCATCTCAATGAAAGGCACGCTCTTTTCCAGCGATTCGTGGAACAGCATCACCTCCATTGCCAGTGAAGTAAAACGCCCGCAACGCAACATCGGCCTTAGCCTGGTGCTGGGTACGCTGGTGGTCACGGTGATCTACATGCTGGCCAACCTGATGTATCTGGCAGTGGTACCGCTGAAAGACATTGCCTTTGCCCCCAGCGACCGGGTGGGCGTGGTGGCGGCCGACTATATTTTCGGCAGCAGTGGCACCATCATTATCGCCATCATGGTCATGATCTCTACCTTTGGCTGTAATAACGGCCTGATTCTGTCGGGTGCGCGGGTGTATTACATCATGGCGCAGGATGGGCTGTTTTTCAGGAAAGCGGGCATACTGAACAAAAACGACGTACCTAGCTTCAGCCTCTGGATCCAGTGCATCTGGGCCTCTGTTCTGTGCCTGACCGGTGAGTACAACAACCTGCTGGCACTGGTGATCTTCGGCGTCTTGATTTTCTATATTCTGACCATTCTGGGCATTTATCGCCTCCGACATACGCGCCCCGACATGCCCCGCCCCTACAAAGCGCCCGGCTACCCCTTTCTGCCAGCCGTTTACATCGCCGTTGCGCTGGCATTAGCGGTCTTACTGCTCATTTTCGAAACAGCCTACACGCTACCCGGTCTGGGCATTATTTTATCCGGGGTGCCGGTATATTATCTGCTCATCCGACAATCCGGCAGGGCGGAATAACAACGCGTGAGCCATTGATAAAACAGGGGTGTGAGCAATACGATTCAACCTTCTTCAGCCTGCACGATAACCCAAAAACCTACCGACCATCATGCTTTTCCGCCTGCACCAACGCATCGATCTTCCCGTAGTATATCAGATACTGGTGCTGGTTGCCGGTATGGCTTCTCTCGCTACGGCGCAGACGCCAGCCTCGTTTCGGGTACCACTTGGTGGCAATAGCTGGATAAGAACAGCAACGGGCAAGGCGGCCACCCTCACAAAAGACGGATTGTCTGACTGGACAAACCCGGCCAACTCAATCGACACCTACGTGCGCTTCGAGAAAGCAGGAATGGTACGGCTGTCAACGTACCTGCGGGTGCCTACGGGGAAAAGCAGACTACGGGTGAGCCTTATGGGCCAATCAAAAGAGGTTGACGTTCAAGGCGCTGATCTTGCCGAGCACGAGTTGGGAATCTGGCCGGTTACCAAACCGGGGTACGTGACGATTAGCCTGCAGGGAATCAGCAAGACCGGAAAGACTTTTGCCGATGTGACCGATGTTGGCATCAGCGGCGAGCCGGTAGATGAGCAGACCTCGTTCGTACGCACCAATGACGGTAACTTTTTCCACTGGGGGCGGCGGGGACCGTCTGTTCACCTGCGTTATCCATTGCCGGCGGATACCGAGGCCGAGTGGTTTTACAATGAAGTCACGGTACCGACGGGTAATGACGTGATCGGCTCCTACTACATGGCTAACGGATTTGGCGAAGGTTACTTCGGCATGCAGGTCAATTCGCCTACCGAACGACGCATTCTCTTCTCGGTATGGAGCCCCTTCCAAACGGATGATCCGAAATCGATTCCTGACGATCAGAAAATCAGGCTTGCACGGAAAGGAACGGGGGTTATCACCAACGATTTTGGCAAAGAAGGTGCTGGTGGTCAGAGCTTTCTGCGATACAACTGGCAGGCAGGCCAGACCTACAAATTTCTCTTACACGCGCAGCCCGGGCCCGACAGCTACACCACCTACACCGCTTATTTTGGCGCGCCCGATTCGGCTAACTGGCGATTGATTGCCAGCTTCAAACGCCCCAAAACCACCACGTACCTGAAATCGCTTTACTCCTTCCTGGAAAATTTCACTCCGGAAACCGGCAACCAGCAACGCGAAGCCTACTTTGGTAATCAGTGGATCAGACGTAAGGAAGGACAATGGCAGGAACTCACAACCTGCCAGTTTACGGGCGACAATACAGCCCGAAAATCATTTCGAAAAGATTATGCGGGTGGACTGCAAAACGGCCGATTCGTCCTCCGAAACTGCGGATTCTTCGATGACTATACCCCGCTCGGCTCACCGTTTACACGACCCGCCACCAACCAGGCTCCGACGATTGATCTAGACAGGTTGCCCTGAACGACCAGTAACCAGAACGCTCATGAATACCCTTCGAACAGGCGTACCTGACATGCGAAGGAGAGAACCCCATAAACCGAACGTCTCCAGGAACGTACCTGGCCCGTTGTCAATCCAGGTTTTTCGACGGGATGGTGTAGGCTGACAGGCCAGCGATCAGCAGTGGAACAGAGAACAGGCAGAATAGTAGCGAAAAGCTTAGGCCGGCATCTGACAGAATACCGAACAGCGCAGGCCCCAGAATAGCCCCAAATCGGCCGATGCCCATGGCCAGCCCAACGCCGGTGGTGCGTATAACCGCCGGATAAACCCGGGCGGCGGTTGGGTAATAACCGTTGAAGCCCCCCTGCACGAAAATGCCGATGAAGAACGTCATCACGAACATCAGCAGGTACGTCATCGGCAGGCTCGCGTACAGCACCATGATGCTGAAAGCGATGACCATAAAGGCCAGAATTAACCGGCGAAGGCCAACGCGTGCCACTGCCATCCCGAAAATCAGGCTACCTGAGAAGGCGCCTACATTCAGGGCCGTGCCAACATACGTGGCCATGTTGAACGGCATACCGGCCTCTTTCGCCAGTGTCGGCACCCAGCTCATCAGGGTGTAAAGCGTAATGAATCCGAAGAAAATACCCACCCAGAGCCGAAGCGTTGACGCGCGGTATTCAGGCGTAAATAAAACGGAAATGGGTACGGTGGAGCGAAGACCCGTTGCCTCCGGTAAAAAATCGAGGGCGCTATGCCCCATTCGCGTCAGCAGCGCGTTAATCTGCCGATGGGCATTACGGGGCTGACGACCGGCCAGAAACGCCAGCGATTCGGGCATGAACAGCATGATGCTCAACAACATCAGCGCCGATACGCCGCCCGCCGCCAGATACGCCGACCGCCACCCGTACGCCGGAATTGCCCAGGCCGTGAAAAAGCCCGCCAGAATGGCCCCGATTGGCCAACCCGCCTGCACCAGCCCGACGTTGAAATCGCGCCGTTTGTTGTTGGAAAACTCCGCCGCCACTGCTGCCAGGTTAGGCAGTATACCACCAATGCCCAGCCCCGTCACGAATCGCATCAGGAGCAGTTGCGTATACGTACCTACCACCGAGGCCAGCAACATACCCGCCGTAATAAAACTCAAAGAAATGATGAACAACGTGCGTCGACCAAGCTTATCGCCAAACGGAGCCAGAAAAAAACAGCCGATCGTCATGCCCGCCAGCCCCACACTGAAAATATACCCCAGTTCACTTTTCGACAGCCCCCACTCGCGCACAATCTCCGACCCCGTAAACGACACCACCAGCACATCAATACCATCATTCATGTTCAGAATGAAACAGATAGCCACCATCAGCACCTGAAACGGACTCATCGGATGGGTGTCGATCAGGTTTTTCAGATCAGCCTGAACGGTTTCGGCAGTGGGTGATTGAGTTAACACGGACATGAACTGACAGATTCGGCGGTTACGATAAGGGTAAACTGGTAATCAAATGGTAATCAGAATTTTAGTCTCATCGCCCAATGCCGCTATTTCCAGCGCCTGTTGCAGGTTATCGAGCTCCATCTGCGATGAAATGACGAATGACGGTCGAATTACTCGTGAAGCAATTAATTGGATGGTTCGACGGAAATCGGCCGGGTGATCATAAACGATCGACGGCACGATGTGAATGCCTTCGCGGGCAATTTTGAGAGGCGTAAACGTAGCCTCTTTTGTTGATAAGCCAACCAGTACAACCTCTGCCCCGCGGGGTACCGCCGCCGTGGCGAGCGATGCCGTAGCCGCCGTCCCTGCACACTCGAACACGGCGCAGACGTTGTTGGCTAACCAGGCATCGGCCACGGCGATTTGCTGATCAACAGGGGGGCCAGACGGGCTTACGGCCACAGCGCCCATCGTCTCGGCCAGTTGCCGTTTAGCGGCATTCAATTCGGTAACGAACACCCGGTAACCCAGCGACAACGCCAGATGCGTGAGCAGCAAGCCGATAGCCCCCAGCCCAATAACAGCGATCGTATCGCCCGGTTTGGCGCTCGATCCCAGTAGCGCATGTAAGGCTACGGCCATTGGTTCAACGGTCACCGCATCGGCATCGGAGACGGAGTCGGGTACATGCCAGCAGAAATCGGCGGGCAGCACAATGTATTCGGCAAAACAACCCGCTTCGTTCACGCCAATTACGCGCTTGTTTACGCAGATATTACTCCTGCCCGACCAGCAGTACTGACATTGCCGACAGGGAATGTTAGGTTCGATTACGACCCGCTCACCCACGGAACGCCCTGTTACGCCAGCACCAAGTTTATCAAGTTGCCCAAGCCCTTCATGGCCGATGATCGTTGGTTTGTCGAGAAGGCGGTGGCCCAGAAACAGGTGCACATCTGACCCGCAAATACCAACCTTTCTGAGTTTCACCCGCACTTCGCCTGCTCCGGGTTCCGGAAGGGGCCTGTCGAGCAACTGAATTTGATTGGGAGACTGGAGGAAAGCCGCTTTCATGACGAGTCGATACGTGTGATCACGCAAAGAAAACACCTTAACCGTTGCCCGCGCCCGCTAATTCGTCGCCCGATTCACCGGGTTTATCCTGAACAGGGCCTGGTTGGCCCTCATTCAGGTGCGTGCATACTGGCAACCAGCTAGGTTTGATACCAAAAACCAAGATTCCAGCCCATTGCTGGTAAACTGATCTCCCCAATGAACCTCCTGTCTACCATTTCCCTGGCGTTGTTTATGTTAAACCTGGGCACCGCTTTCGGCGCAGGTCTGTACGAAACCCGCATTGTGCTTCCCCTGTGGTTCGAACGATCGGCGGCGGGCAACTATCAGGTACGTACAAGCGTCATGCGGGATATAGATACGGGCCGGAAGTTCTGGGGGTTTGTTACAACGGTCCCGCTGACTCTATTGACCCTGGCGAACCTTATTCTTGCCTGGCAATCGTCGGATCCGTTTCGTACGTGGTGGCTTGGCGCAGCACTGCTAACGCTCGTTGAACGAATCGGCACCTTCGCTTTTTTCATCCCAACCGCCATTCGATTACAACAGGCAGACCAGCTTTCTGCCACCCGTGCATCCCGACTGGTAGCGTTATGGCTGCGTTTGAATTACCTCCGCAATGCCATAACGCTCATTGCCTGTTGTCTGGCGCTGGTAGCTGTCTCGATTAAAAATTAAGCTACTGGTTTTCGGACAGCTTACCACTTACTCGACCTTGAAATGAGGGTTTTGAATAATGCCCAATGTGTTGCCGAATGGGTCGTTCAGCGTTGCCACTATGATATCACTGCCCACATGCTGCGGTTCCTGTTGAGCCGTGGCACCAAGCGTCAGTAACGCCTGCCAGGTGGCCTCTACATCGGCTACGCCCCAGTACGAAACGGGCGTTCCCTCGGCGGGGGTAAGGTCCGGGTCCAGGCCCAGTTCGTAGCCACCTACGTTGAAACCAACATAGAACGGTTCGTCAAAATAAGGGGCGATTCCCAGAAATGCAGTGTACCAGGTTTTGGCCTGTTCCAGATCGGGTGCTGCGTAGATGGCTGTTCGAAGGCCGAGGAAAGATGATGCCATTGGGTTGACGATGTACTGATGAGAGCAGGCTACAAAAATAGCCTTTTGCTTACACATAGCGCAATGAAGGTGCACCATCACAGGTTGCGCCGTACAGGATACCCACCAGAACGTACCTACGCAGAGCAGGAAAAGCGGAGGGCTGGCTACATAGTAGAAGTGAGTCGCTGGAGTTTCTCCCACAAATCGACCTGAGGCAGTAGCTGAAGCCACGAACACAGCAGGAACATAGCCCACCAATAGCCAAGTTGCCGACGCGCCGACACGTTATTCCACCGGCTGATCCAGACCATCGCAACGCTGAGCAGCGGTACTGTAGCAGGGGCCATCAGTCGGGCGTTCGGGCCGTTGAACGGACTGATGAATCGCAGGGCAAACAGGAGGGTCAGGTACGTACCGGCAGAGAAAAGCAGCACGCGTAACCACTGCCTGTCGGTCTGTTTCCAGTCGGGAAGCGTATCTCGCTGCGGCTTCAGTCGTGACCCTATCCACCCGATCAGGGCAACCTGCGCCAGCAATCCGACCAGCACCAGTAAGGCAGGCTCGCCGGGGATATAATCGCGAAGCAGGAGTAATTCATTCATCGGTGCCAGCACCATAAGGTACACCTTCTCCCAGATCGTTTCATCTGTTTCGTAGAACCGTTCTCCACCATATGGAGATGTAGAGAGCTGGCTGTTCAGGAAGAAATAACCCAGCATGAAAGCGGCCATGCTGATGCCGTAGGCCAGATCGGCTCCAATTCGCAGGCGGGCCACCGCCCAGCCTGTACGCCGATACGAAGCCAGGGCCATCAGGCCATACACGATAACCACGTACCCACCAACGTACCTGAGCAGAAACAGTCCGATCGTCAGCAGAAGCAGGATACCAACGTACCTGTATTGCGCCCGTCCAGACCGTATCGGCTCAACAGGCTGGCTCATAAACCAGCTCCATTCGAGCAACAGGATCAGAAACGCCCATTCAGACCAGGTGTACGTCAACATCCTGACAGAACTGCCCAAGACCAAAAGCGAGCCTATCCAGAGAGCACGTCGCGCCCCGATCCGTTGCCGCCAGATGGCCAGGAAAACGCCCGTCAGCACAATGTTCAGCAATTTAGACGCTACCAGCAATGACGTACCTGTAGCAATGGCCAACGTACCTATAAGCAACGGATAGCCCAGCGGGAAGGTCCCATCCCAGCCGGTTGCCACATGCCCATACTGATTGCCATCCAGCCCAACCAGCCAACCCGCAAACGACAGGTAATACGTTGAGTCGGGACTCAGGTAGTGCGTGGGATTAATGTAGGTCAGCCAGACTATCAGGCTACTGATGAGTAGCCATTGCGCCCCTAACCAGCCATCGTCCTGCTTCATCGGGCCAGTATAATTCGTCCGGTAAGCTGCTTCTTTGCTGTGCCGTCGAAAGCACTATAGCCCGGAATGTCGAGGTGATAGAGATATGACCCCGCCGCCATCGGAACACCCGTATCGTTGGTACCATCCCATACGAACTCGTTGGTACCCAGCGCCGTTGGCAACAGAATAGTACGTACTGCCCGCCCGGCCAGATCAAACAGATGAAGCGTTACGGGCTGGGGCGTTTGGCTACCCGTTAGCACGTACCTGATCGTGGTTTGGTACGCAAATGGGTTCGGTGCTACCGTAATCGCCTGCACAACCGCCGCCTGTTTCACCACAAACCGGATGGCATATGGCTGGGCCCGGTTTCCGCTCAGGTCGCTCCCGTAGACTTCCAGCGTATAAACGCCGTCGGGCAGTGGTTGGGCCGGGCGGTAATTGAGCCGGAACGTGCCGCCGGTATTACTCCAGGTTGCATTGCTGGCCGATACCACCAGTTTTTCAAATGAGCAGGGTGGTTGCGTACAGGGGCGTTGCAGATACAGTTCGAGGCCAGCGGGGTCAGTGCGGAGCAGGCGCGGGTTTTCGTCAGCAACCAGCACCGTGATCATGGGTTGTGGGGCTACAAAGGCATCATTGGCAATTCGTCGGCCATCGAAAGCGACCTCGACTACCGGGGCTGTATTATCCACATCGAAGGGCAGGTTGGCAAGTTGTCCGTCACTCTTTACCTGCAATACGTTGTTGTCTTTTCGTTCTTCCTCAAACCGACCGTCGGCGTCGGCATACAACTCAAAGAATGTACCCGCCAGAGTGGCAACAGGCATGGTTACCCGGAGCGTATCCGAAAAGGCCGACGCGTTGACCGTTTTTTTCACTTCCACCAACAACTGCCCATTCGCCGCGTATTGTCTGATCCGCACCTCCGGCCGCTGGCTTATGCCCCGGCCCAGGTTTAGCGCAACCGCCGTAAGTGTCAGCGAGTTTGGCTGCGCTTTTATCTGAACACCGCCATCCGAAAACGTCAGATCAGGGCGGCTGAACGGAAAGAGTCGTACGGCCGGATCGCCCTGAAGCGTAATCTGTTCAGCGTTGGTTTTATCGTAGATCGAGTTATTAGTCAGCATGTATCGCCGGATACCCTCTACCTGAATCTCGCCAAACGATCGGGCATACCAGGTGCTGTCGGTCATCACGCTATAGAGGTTATCGGTGTAGGTTTTCAGCGAACTGGCAAAGCCGTTATACGTATGGGCAAGGGCCAGAATAGCCCCCCGATCCGGGGTGAGCACCCAATCTGAAATAAAGGTTTTGGGACCGAAATAGAAGTTACCCGACGCACACCCGTTCGCCAGTAGCAGCGGATACCGGCCTTTGTTTCGGTAACCGAGCCGGTCATTGCTAACATACCCGATATCGATATCGGCCACGTCGAGACTGGAGTGGCCAAACATCGAGATCATCCCAACGCCTTTGTTGATCTGATCAACAATCGGAATATTTTCCACGGGGTCGTCTGTTCGTTTCGACACCGTTTCGACGCTGGCACTGACGTATTTTCGGGTAATGTTCGCCGTAAATTCATCAACGAATGCCCGAAATAACCCCAGTTCGTAGGCAGACCGGCCACCACTCAGGTGGAGCATTTTTTTACGCCAGGGAGCCGTAGTGGCGGCAGCTTCGTGCTCTTTCACTTTGTTCAGGTAATCGAGCACCTGCTGCGGCTGTGTAACGTTGAGCCGACCAACGGCAACCGCAGGTACGTAGTCGGGGCGGCCATTCAGGCCGGTTACCAGTGCCAGATCTGAGCCGGGCCAACCGCCGCTGGGCACCATATCGAGGCTCCCGGCCAGCGGGTTTTTACGCACTCCCTGTGGATCGCGCGACTGTCCGATCAGCAGCAAGGCGCTCGGTGATCCGTTACGACTGATGTAATCAACAAACCGCCGGATGGCAATGGCGTTACGTTCGCCATAGCTAAACTGGTTGAACACCTGGTCGATCATCACACTCAGCGTATCATAACTACCACCAGCTTTCGAGGCGCGGTAAGCAGCGTAGGCGGCCACCGCGTTGGGCGAAGCCGTTGTTGATACCGCCAATGACGGATGGGCCACGATCAGGAAGCCCGCTTTGGCCGGGTTGATGGTTCGAAACGCAACCCGCTGCAGGCCAATCACCGGCAGCACTGTACTGGTCATCACCAACTGACGTGGTATAGTTGCCGCTCGAATCACACCCGTCCAGGTGCCACTTGTGAGGGTGCTATTGACCAGCGTACCTGAAATAACCGACGTCTGCCCAGGTGTTGTGATGTCGAACACGCGCCCTGTCATCAGAACGTTCGTTAGCCGTAATAAAGCCCGCCCGCCCGCAACCGGGTCGGTCCTGAACTCGCGATACGAATAGCCGCTCAGGTCTGTCTGGTGTGGGTATTGTGCGCGCAGATAGGCCATCGAAACTTCTTCATCCGTAATCTGTGGGCTCAGACTACAGATCACCCGCCCCCCATCAGCCACATCCGTTGCCGATAACGGAATGGTCAGCGTAAGCGGATCATAGTTGGCACTTTTTGCCAGCACCAGCGTGCGTGGCTTTGCCCCCTGCCCCACCTGTATCTGCACGCTATGGAGCGTAGGCGTCCGGCCAATGTATTGAACCGTTAGCGTGGGGGTGGCCAAACTGGTGCTGAGCATCTTAGTAAGGGTAATGGCCTGCTCGTACCGGGTCTGTGCTTTTACACTCGTTCCCATCCAGCCTTCACCAACGTCGTAGGCTGTCAGAATGGCACCGTTACTATAGCCCGCTCCCATCGGGTAAATATTACCTGCCGGATATTGGTCGGTGAAGACCCGCACATCCTCGGCCCAGACATAGGGCTGGGGCGTCAGTCCGTTGGTAGTGATATCCGTATAGGTAGCCATCCGTTTACCGGGTTGTGCATCCAGACGGGTAGTCAGAAAATAAGCCGTAGTGTCGGAATAGAGGCTGTAATAGGCATGAGGCTGCGCCGAAGCCGGGCGATACAGCGCCGAATCCTGGGCGCCGTCATTACCGCGGCCAAGGAACTCGATATAGTCTGAGGCGTCGAATTTCCCGTCGGTTTCCCCTTCCACCAGAATAGCCTGCTCAACACCCCGGTGGAATAGTTGCAGTGTTTTGGGATCAAGGGTGGTTACGGGCAGTCCAGCTTTTTGCAGATCGCTGAACGTGATTCGATAGAGCCCCTTCTGCGCTACAGGGATTTTATAGTAGGTCTGCTGGAGATTTATCCACTCGTTGCCGAACACCGGTTTTTGGGCGTTAGCGGCAACACTGCACAGAAAGATGAACAGGTACAGGTAAACAGGTAGTCTCATACGGTGGCGTGAAAAACAGCAACAAGGTACGGTGAATTGGTTAATGGTTGACTAGTCAGTTGATTGGTGGACTGGTTGGTTGATTAGTGGACTGGTTAATTGGTTGGCTGGTTAATTGGCTGGTTAATAGGAAAGTTAGACGAGTTGATCTATAAATATGTACCAGTCCACCAATTAACCATTTACCAGTTCACCAGTCCACCAATCAACCAGTCCACCAATCAACCAGCCAACCAATCGACCAATCAACCAGTCCACCAATCAACCAGTCTACTTCTCATCCCTGATAATCCACCATTCATACCAAAATACTACTATTCCGAGTCAAGTACCTTGCATCACAAAGTACCTTATAGTATGTTTGTTTCATCCATTGACCTATGACCCACTACGGCTCATGAATATCGAAAACGCGCAGGTCCAGATGCGAAAAGGCATTCTGGAATTCTGCATTCTACACATCATATCAAGGGGCGAGATCTACGCCTCGGATATGCTCGATGAGCTAACCTCCGCCCGCATCATGGTGGTCGAAGGAACGCTTTATCCCCTGTTAACGCGCCTGAAAAACGCCGGGCTACTCGATTATAAATGGGTAGAGTCGACCTCGGGGCCACCCCGCAAATATTATATGCTCACCGAATTAGGTCGAAATTCGTTAGAATCGCTAAATGAAACCTGGCAGGAGCTTTCCGACTCAGTAAAGCTGATCGTAAACCGCGCTCAGGCCAACGGCGGCAGTACGCCACCAACCATACAAACCGCGGTAGATGTGCAACCGGCACCGGCTATCGTTGTCCCTGCTGTGATCGTAGACTCAACGCCGGAACCCGCAACTGACACGCCCGACTCGGCTCCCGAGTCGGTCAACATTGTCATGCCCGAACCTAAACAAGATCAATAAGCCCCCTTTACAACCATGAAAAAGACCATCAGCATTAACATCAGCGGGGTGATCTTCCATATTGAAGAAGACGGCTACGAGAAACTGAAAAGTTACCTCCAGTCAATTCAGCAATACTTTTCGACCTACGACGACAGTCAGGAGATTGTTACCGATATCGAAAACCGGATTGCCGAAAAGCTCCTCAATAACCTGAAAGGTGATGATAAAACACCCGCCCGGCAGGCAGTAACGCTCGAAGACGTAAACGGACTGATTGCCAAAATGGGTACCGTGGCCGACTTTGAAGCCGTTGAAAACGACGAAGTACTGGTTACCGGCAGCAGCCGGGCTAAAACGAATCCGACACCCGGCACCCAGCCTCGCACGAACGTACCTGACGCCGACGTACCTGGCAAAGAGCGGACAACCAACGCTCCGCCGCCGGGCACCAGCTACAGCTACAAGAGCGGTAAATACGAGTATGAATACCAGCGCGACGCCAACACCGGCAAAACGCAAACGTCCTATTCGTATGATGGCCGCAAACTGGCCCGTGACCTGCGCCACAAAACGCTGGGTGGTGTAGCGGCCGGTCTGGCTCACTATTTCCGAATCGATCCGGTCTGGGTCCGGGTGCTGCTCGTAACCCTGGTCATCGGTTTTCCCGCGTTGAGTAACGGTTTGTTTCATGATGGCCGCATGGGTTCTCTCTCAGGCGTCACGATCCTTGCCTACATCCTGCTCTGGGCCTTTCTTCCCGGCGATTCCACCCTCGAAGAAGAAAAGGGTATTCGCAAATTCTACCGCAACCCCGACAATAAGGTCCTGGGGGGCGTGTCGTCGGGGCTGGCCGCTTATTTCGGCGTCGAGATCAGTATCGTTCGTATCGCCATGGTGGCTAGTGTATTCGTGGCCGGGTTCGGCATTCTGGCCTACATCGTGCTCTGGATGGTAGCGCCGGAAGCCCGCAGCGTAACCGAGAAGATGGAAATGACCGGTAAGCCCATCACACTCAGCAATATCGAGAGTAGTGTAAAAAGCAGCCTGAACGTACCCAGTTCCGCTCCGGAAAGTGGCCTGACCCAATTACTGCTCTTCCCTTTCCGGGCCATTGCTGCCATATTCTCTGCCTTGGGGCGCCTTTTCGGCAAAACACTGGGCGGGCTGGGCAGCGTCATCCGCGTCTTGTTTGGCCTGATCATGCTCCTCGTCGGCTTCAGCTGCATCCTTGCCTGCCTAACCGTTTTTGGGGCTGGCATTGGCATTATGTCGGGCACCAGCTTTGGTGATGGCGATGGTATTCCGCTTTCGCTTCTGCGTGAAGACACCAGTTTCCTGACGTTAATAGCCGGATTTATTTTTGGCGTTCTCCCCAGTCTGGCGCTGACCCTGACCGGCCTGATCGTAATCACCCGCAAGTCGTTCCTGAACGGTAATACGGCCCTGACGCTGCTGGCTATATGGGTTATCAGCGGTGTCATCCTGGCCACAACCATTCCGCAGATTGTTGGCGAATTCAACCGCCGTGGCAAGGTCGAAACCACCGAGATTCTACGTCCGTCGGGCACGCCAACCTTTACAATCAACGATACCGATAATGACGGCGATTTCCACACCCGCCCCCGGATCGAACTGCTGGGGTACCCCGGTACCGAGATCAAGATTATTCGCGAAGCAACCGCACGGGGACGTACCCGGGCTCAGGCAGTAGCCAATGCCCGTGAAATCCAGTATGTACCGGCGGTAACCGATTCACTGGTGAAGTTCAGCGACGAATTTGTCCTGCCTGAGGATGTTCGCTTCCGCGATCAGGAGTTGAACGTGCGTATCTACATTCCGTATGGCAAGCCATTCCATATGACGTCTGAGTTTGCCCGTTATATCATCAACCGATTCGACGACCGGGAATTCGACGCAATGCCACAGAGTCTCTGGCAGTTTACCGCCGCCGGGCTGTCGGGCGTTGGCTTCGAGCGCACCCTCGATAAGGAAGATGAGCAGGGTAATGATGACCAAAATGATGACGATGACAACGATGACGACGTTGATGTTGACACTGATGGTGAATTGACCCGCCCCATGATTCCTACCTCTGGCACCGCTACCGCCGCCCCGCGCACCGTATCGATTTCGGGTAATTTCGGGGTACGTTTCCAGAAAGGCACCATCTTTAAAGTAGACGGCAATGGCAGCGAAGAAGGGCTGAACAAGGTGACCGTTACGAATGAAGATGGTACGCTCCGGATTGAACAGCGCGACAATAACGACGGCCCCACCAACCGGATTGGGTTGACAATCACCCTGCCTACGGTAGAAGTGGTCCGGTTATCGGGTCAATCAGAAGCACGCCTCTCCGAATTCGATGCTCTGAATACCCTGACGCTCGACCTGTCGGGGAATAGTAAGGTGTTTGTCAAAACAACGGCTAAAGCAATCACGACCGACCAAACAGGCTCCTCCAAGATTGTTCTGCGCGGCAAAGCCGATCAGGTGCTGGCTACGCTGTCGGGCGCAAGCAGGCTACAGGCCAACCAGATACGCATTGACAGGGCCGACATCAACGCTTCCGGCGCCAGCGTTGCCCGTATTGGCGAAGTGAAAAACCTGACAAAAAAGACCACCGGCGTCAGCCGGGTAAAGCAGACCAACGAACGGGATTGAGTATCTTTACAATGAACAATTAGCACTGGTCAATTATCGATCGGCTCACGCGGAAATCCGTTTGCTATAAGCCGTTGATCATTGGTAATTGTTCATTGATAACTGATCATTGTTAACTGATAATTGACTCATGCCAACCTGGTTTATCGGCAAAATACGCTACCAGCAAACCGACGATTCTGCGGCCGTTGATACGCGTAAAGATGCCTCGTCTGAATTACCAAAAATGAAAACCATTAACGAAACGTACCTGATCGATGCCGTTTCGTATACCGATGCCGAAGCCCGTTTGTACCGAATTGTGGCCGACAATACACCCGATTTTGAGATCACGGCCATTCGTCCCATGCGTCTGAGCGACGTGTTCCATATCGAAGGCGGCGACAACTGGTATAAGTGCAAGACGTATTATATGACCGAAGATGATAAAGGACGGGCCAAGAAGGTGCTGAACACCATGCTCATCAACGGGTCTAACCTTCGTGAAGCGCACCAACGCCTCTCGGATAACCTCAGTTCGATGCTGGTACCCGTTGAAATCACGGACATAAACCTCACGCCCATTCTGGAGGTGGTCCCGCACGATGCACTTGAACCTGAAATTCCGGCGAACCTGAAGCCATTGGCCCAGGTAGAAGCAGCTACGGTGTAGGTCATCTCTCTTTAGTGCACAAAAAGCCGCTTACTTCTCTGGTTAGCGGCTTTTTGTGTATCCTCGCTTTCAGGCGCGAGCCTGACATGGTACTATTGCCAAAATCGCTAACTTACCGACCAACATCAGCCGCTACAAATTATGCTTAAGCGCGTGTCCATACAGAATTTTAAAAGCCTGAAAGACGTCACTCTCAATCTTCAGCCAGTCAATCTATTGATTGGCCCTAACAACTCGGGTAAAACAAACTTTCTAAAAGCATTGGATAAGGAGACGTTGTCATTATTAGGCAGTAATCGTATCGATACATTTAAAGAATTAACATTCAAGCATAAGCCCGTTGATGTCACCTATTCATTTGACTATTTACCTGATATTAATGGACTAATGAGCAAGCTAAAAAACAATAATCCAAACACTATATATCACTATTCCCTTGCCTATACATTAACTACCGATGAAAATAATAGCTGGATAAAAACTGACGCACATGATTCTTTTATTAATGAAAGTAGAGTAGAGTTACCAATTGAAACTTTTCCTGGCCATATGAAAGAATTTATCAACTATAAGTCAGCGACACTATTTCGCCCTGACCCATCTCGGCTGATTCATCAGGTAAAGCTTTCTGCAGATGACTTAATGTTATTACCAGATTGTTCAAATCTGGTTTCTTTCCTGTATTATATAGAGACGAATTTTAGAAATACTTATTCAAAGCAGTTAAAAGAAGATTTTACCAGGTGCGTTCCTGAAATTACTTATTTTACAATGCCACCTGTGAAGGTTGGTAATGATAGTTTGTTGAGCTTACGATTTTTTGACAAGGAAGATGTCGGTTATTGGGCAAATGAGGTATCGGAAGGAGTATTGTATTTCCTCATGCTCCTCGGCATTGTCAATCAACCTAATCCGCCTAAACTACTTCTCTTGGAAGAGCCCGAACGCGGTATTCATCCCCGACGGATTCGAGAGGTGATGAATTTCATCTTTCGGCTAGCTGAAGAAAAAGGGGTTCAAATTATTCTTACAACGCACAACGAGCATGTGCTTGACCAATTCACTACATGGCCAGAAGCCGTCTTTGTATTTGAGAAAGATGACGAAGGAGCCACGCACGTAAAAAATCTTCTACACGATATCATTGAACCATCACATGAGAAAAGTATTAATAATAACACAGCACAAATAGACTTTACGAGTAATTTAGGGGATAACTGGATGTATGGATTATTAGGAGGCGTACCTGAGGAAGTTTTATGAAAGCAGCTCTTATCTACGCCCTGATTTCAGAAGGATTTTCCGAATATTCATTTATTCCAGTATATCTAAAAAGGCTAGCGTTTCAGAAAAATATACAGGTAAAGCCTAGCAGTGTAAATTTAAAGGGGCAGCCTAGCAAATCAACAGTATTATCAAAAGCTGAATTCCTTTGCCTAAAAGCGTTGCAGGACGAAGAGCAGGCATTATGCATTGTCGGAATTGATTTGGACAAACCAGATCATACAGATGATCTCCAGGAACATACAAACGAATGTAAAAAACTGATTAATGCTCTCGCAAGCGCCTATAAACGGTACGAAAAACAGATTATCGTGTATGTTCCTATTCAGGCAATAGAGCATTGGCTAGCCTATCAGGCTTTCCGAATAAACAAAGGCTCGAAACCTGAGGTGCGTAGTCTCGAGAAAATGAATCAAAAAGAGTTAAAGCGACTGTTGTACGGCGAAAAGGACGATCAACGGAAAATGATTGCTGTTGCACGATCAATTGCCGAGGTAGCTGATTTTGATGAATTGGCGAAGCAGTCACGTAGTTTTAATCTCTTTCATCAGCAGGTCCTCCAGTTTATGGATGAGTATGCCAATCAATAACAGCCAATCAACAAAAAGGCCGTTCCCTGCAAAGAGAACGGCCTTTTTACTGTCAATCATCCAAGGTTCAAAAATTACTCGGCGGCGTGATAAACCAGCACTGGTACCTGGGATGATGACAGGAGTTTTTCGGTTGGGTCGGTGCCCATCAGCCCGCCAAGGAAACCGGTTTCCCTCCGCTGAATAATGAACAGATCGGGCTTGTTTTCCTCAATCTGTTCGGGGGTGATCACCGTCAGGTGGGCATCGAAGGCATCAATGATAGCCGATGTCTGCTCGGTCACCATCGATTGTGTGATCGTTGGTTGCAGCACATACGCCACCGACCTGAACGCAACAGACGGTCTGCCTGCCTCCGTTTCATCGTCGGGAATAAACAGCACCGGACAGGGCGCCTGCCGGGCCACATCATCGGCAGCACTGCCAACAAGCCGATCGAAAAAAGTGGCTACGGCGCTGCGTTGGGTAATCAATATATCGGGAGAAAACTCACGTGCAGCATCGATAATACTATCTTCGACATCACCCACCCGCCATTCGCCAACTACGTCAAGCCCTTCGCTGCGGAACTTCTCCACCAGGGTATTCAGGTGCTTCTGGCTGATCGTCTCCAGATCGAGCGTTGCCAGTGAACCCATTCCGGGATCGGCAAACGTTGGCAGAGAGGTGTCGGCAATAACAGGCTGATATACATGGAGCAGGATGACACGGGCCTGCCAGACACGGGCCATCAGGTGCAGATACGAAAGTGTGGTCGACGACTGGTCGAACAAATCCGTTGGAAAGAGAATCGTTTTCATAAGTGGATTATCAGAATAAAGTCACCTAGTCAACTGTTCAACTGACCGTATAGTTATCCCATCTTAGCGTAGGTCGATTATGGCACGTAACTTGATCGTAGCTGGTCAAACCCATCTCATGCATGAAGACCCGAACAGCCCCTCGTCTTTCAACCTCAACTACCTTCCCAACGCAAGTAATGCCCCCCGGCCCATCGCTACCGGCCAGGCAGATTAACTGGTATTGGTACCTGGCAGCGGCCATGGTCGGTACAGTCGTGTTGTACCTGCCTTCGGTGCAAAACGGAATTACGAACTGGGACGACCCCGATTATTTGACCAACAACCCGCTGCTCGATTTCCGTAAAACACCGCTATCAGCCTACTTCACCGCCGTTATTTCCGGCAACCTTCACCCGCTGACCATGCTGTCGCTGAGCCTCGACTACGCGCTAGGCGGCTCCTCGCCCAGCCAGTTTCACCGCACCAACCTGCTGCTGCATGTACTAAATGTAGGCCTGGTATTTGGCCTGATCTGGCAACTGGCTGACGGTCGGCCACTGGTGGCCTTTCTGGTAGCACTCTGGTTTGGCATTCACCCCATGCATGTTGAGTCAGTTGCCTGGCTATCTGAACGCAAGGATGTGCTTTATGGCTTTTTCTTCCTGCTGTCGCTCATTACGTTCTGGCAATTCCTGGCCAGTAGGCGCAAACTTTACCTGTGCCTGAGCCTGCTCTGCGGCGTGTTGGCCAGCCTGTCGAAACCTGCCGCCGCCATACTGCCTGTTGTGCTGGCGCTGCTCAGTTACTGGTATACCAAACAGCTAAAAATCAATCAGTTAATTCCTATTATTCCCTTCTTTTTGCTGGCGGGTTATGTTGCCTACCTAACCCTGCAAGCACAGGCATCGGCGCTGGCCATCAACAACGACTATTCGCTCTGGGAACGTACCCAGCTGGGCGGTTATGCCCTGGTCAATTACGTGCTGAAACTTGTATGGCCTGTGGGTTTATCGGCCCTGTACGGGCGGCCCGTTGCTGGCTCGTCATTCCCCATCATTTACCTGATCTGCACGGTAATCAGTCTGGCCGGGGTCCTTGGTTTGGTCTGGCTTTATCGGCGTTCAGCGTTATGGTTTTTCGGGCTCATGTTCTTCGTTGTCAATCTGGCCTTAACACTTCATCTGATCAAGGCGGTTGGCAGCGCGGCCTACGCCGACCGGTACACCTACATTGCCTACATCGGCCTCTTTTTCGCAACCGCCATGACCATCGACCGTCTGCTGCGCCAACGCGAACGTACCTGGACGTGGGCCACACTGGTGGCGACCTCCCTGTTTTCGCTCGCATTCGGCTGGCTGACCGTTCAGCGCACGGCTGTCTGGAAAAACGCCGAAACCCTCTGGACAGACGTCTTGAAAACACAGCCTGCCTCAGCTATTGCCTACAGCAACCGGGCCCTGTTTTATGAGCAGAACAACCGCCTGGACGAAGCGCTCGCTGACTATGACATAGCCGTTCGTACCGACCCTAAACCACTCTTCAGAGCCAACAGGGCTTACTTATTATCAAAACTGAATCGCCCCGCCGAGGCTGAAACGGATGCCGATTTCCTGCTCTCACAAAATCCGGAAAACGTGGTTGCACTGGCCATCAAAGGAACGGCGCTGGTTGGCAAGAATCAGCCGGTTGAGGCAATCGCGTATCTTAAGCATGCCTACCAGCTCGATTCAACGTACCTTAATACGCTGGTCAATCTGGGAGCGGCTTATTTTTCAAACCAGCAATATCCTGAAGCCGCCCGTTTTTATCAGAAAGCCATTGTTCGCGCCCCGGGCAACGCCCAGTTCATCACGAACCTGGGCGCAACGTACCTACAGAATAAACAGTATCAGGAAGCCACAGCGACCTGTGAGAAAGCCATTGCCCAAGACCCGACCAATGGCCCCGCCCATGTATATGCCTGCTATGCGCTCGTAAAATCGGGGCATCTGGCCGAGGCCCGAAAACATGCCCAACAGGCTCAGGCCCTGGGGCAGGTTGTTGATGCCGCCATCATGAGGGTGCTGTAGTGTCTTTGTCAGGTAAACCAGCAACTTGTTTATTCCATCTTCACGGCCTGCTCTTTGGTTAGTTTCGTAAGTGCACCTAAAGCCGCAACTTTTTCAGTAGATAATCCGATACGCGGCAACATGGTCTCAAACAGATCGAAGCTCCAGTTATAGATTTTACCCGGCGTTGTTTTCAGGTACGTTGCCAGTGCTGTCTGTGCCTGTTCGGGCGTTTTGCTGCCCGAAAGAATTGCCGTACAGGAAGCCAGATACTCGTAAAGCGTGTTGTATCCACCCGTATCAAAACCGGTTGGCCGGCTCGTCATAAACTGCTTCTGGTATTTGGTCAGGGCGGCGGTCGCTTTATCGGGCTGGTTGGTGAGAATGGCCAACTCCACTTCTGTGAGCCGTTCGCCCGGACCCGCATAGAGCATCCCGGCATACACCTCATTGGCTTTGTCGAGGCTCTTTCTGGCTTCATCCGGCTTATTGCGATTGGCATTCACCCTGGCCTGTTCAGTGTAAAAATTGGCCAGAAAGGGAGAACTCATTTCTTTGGGAAGCAATTCGATCGCTTTATTTAAATCGCTCAATGCCTTATCGTACTGGCCAAGTGCCGAACGGGCGGTACCCAACTGCTTCCGCCACAGCGCAATCATCATTTTTTTGGCAATGTCTGCGTTCATTCCCATCTGCCGATCAACCAAACGCGGCGCGGCGGCAATTGCCATTTCATAATCAGCAACAGCCAGCGCGTATTCTTTTCTTATCATGTACAGTTCGGCCCGTTGCGCGAGTGGCATTGCTTTCAGGGTATCGGGGGCAGCAAGAATTGCTTTTTCCATGTTGGCAAACACTTCGCCCCAGTTTCGCTGCTGCATCTGGCGCATGCCCGCATTCATGTAGGCTTGCATTATACGGGCATCAGGTTTATCCACAGCCGCCGGACTGGTAGCCAGTTGAGCCTCGACAAAGGCCGTTTTTAAGCCTTCTTTGTTCCAGAAGTTCTGATTCAGCGCACGGGGTAGCGGGTAATTATAGTACAGATTGATCGACTGAAGGTTCGGCGCGTCGAGGATCGATTCGGGTACGTCGCGCAGACTGTTCTGTTGTAATGAGAGGGTCCGTAGCCGAACCGTTTTCCAGTCTATATCGGTCAGGCGATCCATGCCGCAGCGGTCTAGTCGCAGGCTTTGCAGGCTGGGCATGCGCGCCGTTTTCCGGATCGCATCGACGCCGTCGAAAGCGATCTGATTCGTAATCGTCAGATCGGTCAGTTTATCACAGCGGACAAGGCTGTCGGGAAAGTATTCCAGCATACCCGTTGGTTTGTTGGTGATCGGCTCTACTTTACCATCTATCGTCAAGTTGGTCAACTGCTTTAGCCGACCAATGCTATTTGGTAACCCCATCAGCTTACTGCTGGAAACAGAGAGCCATGTCAGGCTGGTCAGGTTGCCGATTTCGTCGGGTAACAGAACGAGCTGTGGTGTGTTCAGCCTCATCGTCCTCACGTTCGTCAGGCTGGCAACACTGGCCGGAAGCATTTGAAGCTGAGTCAGTTCCAGAGATAACCCACTGAGTTTCCCAAGCCGGTTAATGCTAGCAGGCAGGCTTGTCAGCGTACTGTCACTGATATCGAGCGATACCAGATTCTGGCAATTCCCCAACGATTCGGGTAACGACGTCAGCCGACTACCCGATACGTTTAGCCAGCGTAGCTGTTTCAGCTTACCCACCGTCGATGGCAGCGACCGTAGCCGCGTCATGGTCATCGTCAGCGTGCGCAACGAATCCAGGTTACCGATCGATTCGGGCAGGGCCGTCAGCGGATTGTCATTGAGATTCAACTCCGTTAGTTGACGACACTGGCCCAACTCGTCGGGCAGAGCGGTCAATTTGTTACGGGCAAGGGCCAATGTGCGCAACTGCCGAAGGCGACCCACGCCAACCGGCAAACTGGTCAGCTGATTGGTTGCCAGCTCCAGTGCAGTTAGCTGGTCGAGCCGCGATAGGCTGGCCGGTAACGAGGTCAGCTGATTCCCAGTCAGCGAGAGTAGTCTGAGCCCGGTCAGTTGCCCGATTTCGTCAGGTACGTTCCGCAATTTACTTCCCGAAATAGTCAGGGCGGTAAGCGAAGTCATTGTGCCGATGGTGGCAGGAATAGCCGTTATCCCTGAGTTGTGGATAGATAAGTAGCGCAGATTCGGTACGGTTGTGAACCCCACTGGAAACTGTTTCAGCGAATCGGCCTGATTGAGGGCAATGCTTTCCAGTTGGGTTAGCCTGGCCAGTGATTCGCTAAAGACCGGAAACCGGCAGCGAAACAGATTCACTTGCCTCAATCCTGTATTTTCGCCCATCCAGGCCAGCGATGACAGGGTGGCATCGGCGAACTCAACCACCTGTAGGGATGTGAGCCCTATGAGCAGCGAATCAACGGGCTCAGTTATGCCTTGGTTTAGCCGGAGGTTGAGCGTATCGAGTTTCGTCAGGGAGCCGAGCCGCAGTCCACTGATTCTGCTCTGTCCCTGTCCGGCTGTCAGGCTCAGTCTACGCAGGTTCGGCACCTTTTTCAGGTCAGTAGTCAGTTGTTGCCAATCGCCGGTATAAGCCAGTTCCAGAGCCGTGAGGGCAGGGAATCTACCGATGATTTTTTCCATACTTACGTGCCCTGGTCCATACATTGAAAAGGAACGTACCGTTGTCAGATTCCGCAGTTCATCGGGCAACGTACTGGCAGGCATTTTATAGTCATTGATGGCCACATGGAAAACCGAAGGACAGTAGCTAAACAACTGAATAGCAGCACGCAATGGATCGCCCGACAAACTAAAATTCAGCCGGCGAACCGACGCGAGCCGGGCGCTGGCCTTTCCATCAATCTGCTGCGGTGCAATGCCTGACGCCGTGGGTGAACCTGGTAACGAAGCGCTGATATGAATATTATCCAGTTCCGGCCAGCCTGCAAGTGCGCCAATGAGCGAATCGGCCAGTGTTTGTGTCAGCGGAGTAGCCAGGCGAATTTGTAGCAGCCGAACGTGTTGCGTTCGTTTCAGACCACGCCAATCGGCCCGGTAACTGGTTGAATCAATGAATAAAGACAGTGAAATAGGTTTTTCACTGGCACGGCTCTTCTCAGCCAGGTCTGCCCAGGAGGTGTAAGTCAGATTGAAATCATCCACCCGTTTCTCCACCATCGTCCCCTGCGGGCGATTGACATCAGGGAAAAAGAAGCGCATCAACTGGGGTGATGGTGACGACCTTACTTGCCCGAACGCGTTGACGCAAAAACATAAAAGAAAGGGTAGTACAATCCGGTGCATAGAAGTCTCTGTGGTTGAGTTGAGGGCCAAAATTGGTGTAACCAACGCGCAACTGCATTGATGGATGTCAATTTAAGTCCCATTCCACAGGCCTGTAATACTATTCATTAATTCTACAACTAGCAAAAAAAGGTATCCTTACAGAGTAAACGTGTCGCAGGCTCATTATCCTCAACAGTTGCATCTGTTGTGGGTTATCCAGATCACACCGTATGGTTCAACATCGATGAAAGCAGATCGAAAATATACGTCACTCCGCTTCGCCGTGCTGCTGGCGCTGGTGCTCACAGGCCTGCTGGTCAGTTGTCTGGGCACGAATGAAAATGCGGCACCTACAGCAACGGCAACGGCCAATATCATCAACACAGCCGGGGCATCTATCGGTACGGCTACGTTCACGCAGGAATCGACGGGGATTGTCACGATGGCGATCAGCGTAACCGGGCTGCCAGCAGGTCAGCATGGTATTCATTTTCACGCTGTGGGCCGGGCCGAACCCAGCACCGCGTTTATGTCGGCGGGTGACCATTTTAATCCCGACAGCAAAAAACATGGGTTGAGTAATCCCGACGGCGCACACAACGGTGATCTGCCTAACCTGGAGGTTAACGCACAGGGCGTGGGTACGTTAACAACCGCCACAGAACGGATTACGCTGTCGGCAGGCACCAAATCGGTTTTCGATACGGATGGTACGGCCATCGTCATTCACGTTAATGCCGACGATCAGACAACCGACCCATCGGGTAATAGTGGCGGGCGCATTGCAGCGGGGGTGCTGGTGATGCAGTAAGCTAACGTTATTCACTTACTTTCTTAAACGCCTGAACCAGCTCCGACCGACGGAAAAAAAACTGGTTTAGCGGCCCGGGGAGGTTCGTTTCTGATAGATTTAGTTGCTCTAACTGAGGCATATCGAGGATACCGGCAGGCAGTTGACTGATTCTGTTTCTGGACAGGTTGACCGTGAATGCCTGCAGTTTTTTCCAGGAAATACCCGTAAGTTCTGTAAGGCCACAGTTAACGAATGACAAATACCTGAGGCCGGGGAGGCGCTCAACCAGTTGCATGCCTTCTATGCCATCAAACTGCTGCTGATTCAGCACAAGCAAGCTGGTAAGTGCCTTACAGTTGACGATACCAGCGGGCAGCATCGTGAATTTGCCAATACCCTGCCCCGACAGCGAATCGGCCCGGCCGTCGAGGGTAATCTGGCTCAGGCTGATCAGCTTCCCAATCGATTCGGGCAGGCCGATGAGCCTCTTTCCGGTAACGGACAGGTAACCAAGCTGTTGGCAGTCCGTTAGTTTCTCGGGCAATACCAACAGTCGGTCGCTCTCGATAGTCAGACTCTCCAGATGCTGCCACTGACCAACCTCTTCAGGGAGTGATTCAAGTTGGGGTAACCGGAACAATGCCTGCCTAACTTGCCGCCAGGCCCCGATTGAGGCGGGCAACCGAGTAAGCGGCATGTCTTTGAGCGATACGCTGGTCAGCGAGGTTAAGCCACCAATTGTTTCAGGCAACTCCCGTATCTGACTCATTCCCAGATCAAGCCGGTTCAGCCGACGCAGCCCCCCAATCGAATTGGGCAAGGCCGTCAGCGGGTTGCCGCCAATACCCAGGGTTTGCAACGAATCGAGCTGGCCAATACCTGCGGGCAGTGAACTGATCTGGTTATTATCCACCATCAGCGTACGCAGGTGGGTTAACGTACCCAGCGCAGCCGGCAGTTCGGTGAGCAGATTATCCGTCAGGTAAAGATCACGTACCCGGCTAAAGCCCGCAGGGAAGCGGGCAATTTTATTCCAGAAAGCGGCAATCGTTTCCAGGTTTGGCAACGTACCCAGTTCAACCGGTAACTCCGTCAGCTGATTCATCGCTACGTTCAGCTGCCGGAGTTGGCTGAGCTGCCCCATTGACGCAGGCAAAGCGGTCAATACATTGCTATTCAGCGACAATCCGGTAAGTGAGGCCAGTTGCCCGATGGC
The DNA here is from genome assembly GCF_017353175.1 of Fibrella forsythiae. Taxonomy (GTDB): domain Bacteria; phylum Bacteroidota; class Bacteroidia; order Cytophagales; family Spirosomataceae; genus Fibrella; species Fibrella forsythiae. The sequence goes on from NZ_JAFMYW010000001.1 coordinate 1,274,220, forward strand.
AGCAGGCAAGGAGTCAAGCTCGCATTTACTGACGCTCAATCGGTTCAGTCGGGATAGTTTGCCAAGCGCAGCAGGCAAGCGATGAAGCGGGTTGTTATCGAGTATCAACTCCTCCAGTGCAGGTAGCTGGTCTATTTGATCGGGGATTGTTTCCAGATCAGCATCCGGCATCGACAGGTACGTTAATTTCTTGTTTGTCAACAAACTAACCGGAAATGACTTAAGCTTGGTCTGCTCGATTGACAGGCGTCGAAGTGTAGTCAATCCGGTCAGCGTAGAATCCAGCGAGATTGCCGATTGCGAGCGGCTCATTACGTACAGCGACTGCAGGTTGGTTAACCCACCCAGCCTTAGCTGATGCAATGCTGTTGACCGGCCAAACACAGTTATCTGCAGACAGGTCAATTTTGTCAGATAGGGCAATCCGGCGTTCAACTCGCGAATGTCTGGGTCAGTAATCACTAACTCATCCAGATCTGGCAACGCAGAAAACGTCTGCTTGTAATTCCAGGAAATACCCCCCGAAACCGTCAGCTTCCGTAGTCGCTCTAGACCGGCGAACTCTACAGGTACGTTCTGGATAGTGCGATCCAGGAATTGGCGGATTGTCAGTGATTCCAGAGCGGGCAACTGCCGTAGAACGGTAGCTGCCTGATTCAGATCAATTTCATTTGAAATAAGTACTTCCTGGACAGACCGAAGTTTGCCCCAGCCCGTTGCACTTAGTCGTTTGGTGTAAATAGACGAGCCAAACACTTTTTCTCCTTTCGCGTTCGTCACGATGGTGTAGGAACGCGGGCCGGTTATACCCGTAATATCCAGTCGTTTCAGGCTATTCCAACTGGCCAGAATAGCAACCAGCGTGTCGGTCATCACGCTGTCGGCCAGTTCAATAGCCAGACTTGTTGCCGGGGGGATCGCTCGTAACTGTTGCCAATACGCGGGTGGGTTCTTGTCTAACTTTATGGAAAGATGATATGGCCCATCCGTTCGCTGAGCCAGTTTTTCGGCCAGATCCTGCAACGAAGTATACTCGATAATGGCCGAGCTACCAATGTAGCGGGAAGGAGCCGACCGTTGTGGAATGTACCATGGCAGATGTTGCTCGGTCAGTTGCTGGGCAATACTGAAGTCTGGCAAGCAGATCGTCAATAAACCAATCAGGTACGTTGCCCACTGGCGTTGACAGTTGTTGCCACGGTATCCTTGCATAGCTTTGTACGTTTACTGGCAAACCTAGTAATAAGTAACGATTTCAACGAATAGTTAACGCAATGTCGCTCTTTTCAGATACAGAATCAGAGGTTCTTACGCCCGCGCAACAGGGCTTTTTCTTTCCGGCCGAATGGCATCCGCACGTGGCCACCTGGCTAACCTGGCCGCACACCGAAGCGTCATGGACAGCAGAACGTCTTGAGTTAATGATGCCTGCATACCTCGAATTCATAAAAGTGATCTCGGAAAGTGAGCAGGTATGCATCAATGCGCACAACGAACTGGTGATTCAGCAGGCAAAAATGCGACTGCTCATGGCCGGGGCCAACCTGGATCGGATCACGCTCCTGCCCTTCCCCACCAACGATTCGTGGTGCCGCGATCATGGCCCGGCTTTTCTGATCAATCCCGCAAAAAAAGAACGGATGATCGTGAACTGGGGCTACAATGCCTGGGGTGGCAAATATCCTCCCTTCGACCGCGATGATTTGTTGCCAACGGCCATTGCCCACTACCGCAAGCTGGACTACGTGACGCCGGGCATCATTATGGAAGGCGGCTCGGTCGAGTTCAACGGGGCCGGAACGGTACTAACCAGTCGCGCCTGCCTGCTCAATAAAAACCGGAACCCAAACCTGTCACAGGCCCAGATCGAACGCTACCTCTGCGATTATTACGGCGTTCAGCAGGTGCTTTGGGTAGAAGACGGAATCGTGGGTGATGATACCGACGGGCACATCGACGATACGGTGCGGTTTGTGAACGAAGACACGGTGATTGCCGCTATCGAACACAACCCCAACGATGCGAACTACGCGCCGCTTCAGGAGATCCACCACGAGCTTCGGCAGATGCGTTTGCTCAACGGCAAGCAGCTCAACATCGTCGAACTTCCCATGCCCGACCCGGTTGAAAGCGACGGACAGCGACTACCCGCCTCCTACGCCAATTTCCTGATCACCAACGGCTCAGTCATCGTGCCAACCTTCCGTTGCGATAAAGACCAGCCTGCCCTTGACCTCATTGGCCAGTGCTTCCCTGACCGGAAAATCATTGGCATCGACTCCACCGAAATCGTCTGGGGTCTCGGCAGTTTCCACTGCCTGAGCCAGCAGGAGCCAACAGTATAAAAAAGTTTACAGTTTTCTGTTGCTCCGCCCAGGTACGTAATCGGTCTAAGCGGAGCAACAGAAAACTGTAAACTTTTTTAAAGTGGTCCCGTTACCAATTCACCTTCAGTTGGTTGGGTTTTCTTCGTATCGGTGAACAGGAAGATAAAGAGCAGCAGTACAACCACGGCAATGGCCGCGGGCACCATCCAGAAAGCGGTGTAATCGATACCTGTTGGTGTTTTAGCCCAGTCTTTCACAAAGCCGGACAGGTAGGAGCCGATGCTCATCCCGATGCCGTAGGTAGCCAGCGAAATCAGCCCCTGCGCCGACGAACGGATCGAATCGCCCGCCTTATGGTCGGTATAGATCTGGCCCGTTACAAAAAAGAAATCATAGCACACCCCGTGGAGGATAATGGCGAGGTAGAACATCCAGATACCCGACTCGGCGTTACCGTAGCCAAAGAACAGGAAGCGGGCAATCCAGGCAATCAGGCCAATAATCAGCATTTTTTTGACGCCGAAACGGGTAAAGGCAAATGGAATCAGCAGCATAAAGATCACCTCTGAAGCCTGCCCCAGCGACATCACGTTCTCTACGTTTTTCATGCCCGAATCAGTCAGGGCGGAGTTGGCCATAGCATAATAGAACGACAGAGGAATACAGATCAGCACCGACGACAGGAAGAAAATAGCGAACGACCGGTCTTTGAACAGTTGAAAGGCGTCGAGCCCCAGAATCTGGCTGATCGATGCACCACCTGTTGCTTTGGGCGGCGTGTTGGGCAGGAAGAAAGCAAAGATGCCCAGTGCCACCGACATGTACATCGACAGTTCGAAGATGGCCACCTTGTCGCCAAATCCGTAGTACCCCACAATATTCGTCACTACGATCCAGGCGATAGTGCCCAGCACCCGAATGCCCGGAAACTCTTTCTCGGGGCTAACCATCTGCTGCATGGCAATAGACGAGGTCAGGGCCAGCGTTGGCGCAAAGGTGATACAATACACCAGCAGTGCCCAGAAAAACTGGTCGGGATCACGCACATCGATCAGAAAATAAAGGACCGCTGCGCCCAGCAACGTTAGCACGCCCAGCACCCGCTGAGCGGCAAAATAGCGATCGGCAATCATACCAACGAAAAAAGGAGCAACCAGCATAGCCAGTGAAAACGTGGCAAAAGCAGCGCCTTGTTGCAGGCCCGTGGCCCCCATACTTTTTTCCATGTACTTGGTAACCTGACCATACCAGGCTCCCCAGATAAAAAACTGGAAAAACATCATGGCCGATAATTGCAGGCGGGTAGTCAACGACATCAGGTACGTTCGTTTAAAGTGTCTGTTCAGAGAAGTTCGAATCTACAGATAAAAGCCATTAGGTTCGATATTTCCTTTCAGATGACCGTGTCCTCACTATCTGGCCGGTAAGGTGATAATTGATTGATAAACTGCTGGAAGTTTTTTTATTGATATTCCTATCAGCCACTTTCATGACAACTATTTTTACCCTACCACCTCCTATAAACTGGACCGATCTCGATACGGCCCTCCGAACAGTTGACCTCACCGCCCTGACCGACACCTGCAGGTTGGGCAATGCCGGTCAGTCAGTGATGACCTTGTTTCTCTCAGTACCCGGCATTCATAGCACACCGCCCAACGAAACACCATTACTGGCAGGGTCTGGCCTATTTCTCTGGAGATGGATGCGACGGTGGCTTACATGCTCGACTCACCAAGCCGATTGTGTTGGCGACTCGGTTAAAGTAACGCAGACGATACCCGTTCATGGCCTTGGACGCGTGAATTATCGGGGTACTGAGTGGTCGGCCAGAACGTTAGCCGGTAAAACGCACAAACCCGGCGATGGAGTTACCATACGCCGGGTTGAAGGCATTATACTGGTTGTTGACTAAACAGAGGTCAACTAGGCCCTACTGGTTGAGCCTTTAATCAGGGCAGCAATACCAAGCAGGATAACAGCACCCACAAACGATGTCAGGATGGCGTCGATCAGGCCGGTTGACTTACCGAAGAAATAGCCACCAACGATACCGCCCGCTATACCCAGCAGAATTTCTACCAGCAGCGAAAAAGAGAAACGCTTAAACACGAGGTCGGCTAACCAACCGGCAACAGCGCCAACGAGAATTGATGTTAAGATACCCATGATAGTTTTTCTTTAAAGTTGAGTGTTTACGAAAACAGAGATATAACGGCGAACCAGCAGTTATGTTCGTACATTCGACTGAATGTAGCAATTACTGTTGTTGCTGCTGACTACAATTGACTTTTAGGAAAGCCGTATCTTTGCGGTATGAGTACCGAACAGCATCAACAACAAACAGCAACCAATTCCCTGCCCGTCATGGAGGCGTTCTATACGCTTCAGGGTGAAGGCGCCCATGCCGGCAAAGCCGCTTATTTTATCCGTCTCGGCGGCTGCGACGTGGGCTGCCACTGGTGCGACGTAAAAGAGTCCTGGGATGTTAACGCCCACCCTCACCTGCCAATCGACCAGATCGTCTCGGAGGCCCTGACGTACCCAGGGCGTATGGCCGTTATTACGGGTGGCGAGCCCCTGATGCACGACCTGAGCACGCTGACTGCTGCACTGCAGGTAGCTGGTTTTCAGACAAACATTGAAACATCCGGCGTATATCCGGTTAGTGGTTCGTGGGATTGGATCTGCTTTTCACCAAAGAAATTCAAGCAACCCAATCCGGACATTTACGCGAAGGCCGACGAGTTGAAAGTCATCATCTACAACCAGTCTGACTTTGCCTTTGCCGAATCGTTCGTCGTAAACCTACGGCCTGGCTGTCGATTATTACTTCAACCGGAGTGGAGCCGTTCAGACGAAATGTTGCCCCGCATCGTTGAGTATGTAAAGGCAAATCCACAGTGGCAAATATCCCTGCAAACGCACAAATTCATGCAAATTCCCTAGGCAAATGGACCGCAACGGTCTGTCTGAACCGATTGACCGCCAACTCTGCTCAGGTACGTCTGGTCGCGCTCGTAATTTTTCACTGTGCGCTACTGATTACCCTGCCGTTTCTGGGGCATGCACAATCGAAAAAAGCCGTTGATCTGTACACGCAGGGGATAAAGTTATTTAACGAACGGAAAGCGGGCGAAGCGATTCCGTTTTTCGAGCAGGCCCTGCGAGATACCCCCGCCTTTCTCGACGCTCAGGTACGTTTGGGGCAAGCTTACGAATTCACCCGTCGTCCCGAGTTAGCCCTTAATGCATACCGGGCTGCCATTGCGCTTCAGAGCAATCAGTCAACAACAGCAGCGCCTTCGGCCACCGGCGCCATCGCCGCCGCCTATCAGGGTTCGGCACAGATCCTGCTCAAACTGGGCCGCTACAACGAAGCCATTCCAATGCTAGAGGCGTTCCTGAAAAACTTTGCGCCCGAGTCGGCCAAGGCACGGCAGGTACAGCGTGCGTTAGCTACCGCCCGGTTTGGCCAGGAAGCCGTGCAGCATCCGGTATCGGTTAATCCGAAGCCCTTATCTGAGTCGATAAAAATTGGCGAGTCACAGTATTTCCCCGTGCTGACTGCCGACGAGCAGACGCTGGTGTTTACGATGCTGAAACCGGAAGGCGACGAAGACCTGATGACGGCTACGTTTGCGCCGGAAGGTGGCTGGCAAACACCTGTCCCGCTATCAGCCAACATTAATACGGCTGATAATGAAGGCACAGCCAGCCTTTCTGCCGACGGACGGTTACTGGTTTTCACCGCTTGCCAGAGCGGCGTTCGGCAGGGCTTCGGCAGTTGCGACCTGTACAGCACGCAGAAAACCGGCGATGTCTGGAGCGTGCCGCAAAACCTTGGCCCCACCATCAACACCCGTGATTACGAATCACAACCCAGCCTCTCGGCCGACGGGCGGCAACTCTACTTTGTCTCGAACCGGCCGGGCGGTCTGGGTCAGCGCGATATCTGGCGCAGCACCCGCAACGCTAGTGGCGACTGGTCTGAACCGGTAAATCTGGGTAAACCCGTTAATACACCCTTCAACGAGGCCTCGCCTTTCCTGCATGCCAACGGGCAAACGCTGTTTTTTGCCTCTGATGGGCATATAGGCCTGGGTGGTTATGATCTGTTCGTGAGCCGGTACCGCCCCGACAGCACCAAAGCAGGCTGGTCTGTACCGGCCAATCTGGGATATCCGATCAATACGTCGGAAGATCAGGCGTCATTGTTTGTCTCGGCCAGTGGCGCAAAAGCGTATTATTCGTTTGAAGAACAAAAAGACGGCGTATCGCAAAAATCACGGATTTATACCTTCGATCTGCCCGTCACACTGCGCGATCAGGTACGTCCCGTGAATTACCTGAAGGGCCTGATTACCGACGCCCGCACCAGCAAACCCCTGAGCGCCACCATCGACCTCATCGACGTGCGAACGAACCAGACCGTATCACGCATTTCGTCGGATGTGCAAACGGGCCAGTATGTTGCCGTATTGCCCGCTGGCGGCGAGTATGCCCTTTACGTAAGTGCACCGGGTTATCTATTTAAAAGTCTGTCTTTTAACTATACCGATAAAACCTCTACCGAAACAGGAATGGGTCAGGGCGTATCGCTCGATGCTGGTCTGGAACCTATAGGCACCACGAGCAAAGAAACATTGAACAACCTGTTTTTCGAGTCTGGACGATATGAATTATCGGGTAAATCGCTGACCGAGCTTGAACGGCTGGCCGAGTTTATGAACGTGAACCCTACGGCGCGGATCGAGATAGCCGGCCATACCGACGACCGTGGCGACCCGACCGCTAACCTGGAATTGTCGCGCAAACGTGCCCAAACGGTTGTCGATTACCTGGTCCGTATGAATGTGGCTCCGGCCCGCCTGAAAGCCATTGGTTATGGCAAAACCCGCCCGGCCGTAAAAGGCACCACCGACGAAGCCCGGCAACGCAATCGCCGCATCGAATGGCGGGTGATGTAGAGAAGTGAACCTTCCGTTGCGGGCATCGTTACATCAGCGTAATCCCCCCACCGAATGGCTACTACCTTCCTGACCGCCGAATGGCGACAATTGATTTTTGCCAACTACGCCATTGACCGTCGCGTACTACAGCCGCTGGTTCCGTACGGTACCGAGCTCGACACATATGAGGGTGTTTGTTACGGAAGCCTGGTTGGTTTCTACTTTCAGCGCGTGAAAATGTTTGGCCAGATCGCGGTGCCGTTCCACCGTGAGTTCGAAGAATTCAATCTGCGGTTCTACGTGCGGCGAAAGACCGAAACCGGCTGGAAACGAGGTGTCGTTTTCGTGAAGGAGATTGTGCCCAAACTGGCCATTACACTCGTTGCCAGAACGTTATACGGCGAACCATACGCAACCCACCCCATGCGCCACAGCTGGCAAACGGAGGGCGATACACAACATATTGGGTATGAATGGAAAGTCGGCGCCGACTGGAATTATATCCGCGTCAGCGCCGACAAGACAGGCCATGCATTGATTCCCGGTAGCGAAGAGGCCTTCATTACCGAGCATTACTGGGGGTATACCGGGCGGGGCGCGGGCCGAACATCCGAGTATGAAGTGGTCCATCCAAAATGGAACATCTACACCGTCTCGGATTATGACGTCAGATGCAACGTACCTAAACTGTACGGAGCCGCTTTTGCGCCATTCTTTGAGCAGCCCCCCCATTCTGTTTTTCTGGCCGATGGGTCAGCCGTTGCGATCAAATCAGGGGCAGCCGTGATTTAGCGCCTATTCGCCCGCCGGCCGTTTTATGTAGTTCGTTGCCGGATCGGGCGTGCCAAAATTGGGTGTTCCATCTGTATTGTAGCTAAACGGCTGCATGCGGATTGACCGGAAGTCGCCGCAACCCTGGCCGGGAGCCGGATTAGCGTGGTAGATGATCCAGTTCTCAGTGCCATCGGGCGACTTAAAAAATCCGTTGTGACCCACTCCGTACGTACTCCCGCTGGCGTATGGTCCGAATACGGGCGTTGCTGATTTTGTCCAGCTGGCTGTGTTCAGCAAATCGCTGGTCGTGCTGGCCGACAGCTGGCCAAGAGCATATAGATCGGTGGCGCAGTAACTGGCTGAATAGACCAGGAAAACCTTGTTGCCGTTGACCAGAAACTCCGGCCCTTCATTCACGCCAAAGCCCTGCTTTTCCCAACTGTAGTCAGGAGCTGATAACCGTACCCGTGGGCCGGCAGCCACCGTATATGGGTTGGTCAGTTTAGCGATGTAAATGTACTGTGCTCCACCAAGGTCGGTATCCCAGCCCGACCAGGCAAAATAAAGCTGGCTGTTCAGATTAAGCAACGTTCCGTCGATCGCCCATTTATTGTCGGGCAGGGCCAGGCTACCACGATCTACCCACGTACCTGTTGTAGGGTCAGCGGCTTCATTTTCCAGCACAAACATGCGGTGGTTCCGGTCAGCGCCATCATCGGCTGTGTAGTAGACGTACCACTTGCCATTCACGCTATGCAGTTCAGGTGCCCAGATATTCCGCGAGTTAGGGCCGGTAACTGGTGGTGTCCAGACGGTAACGGCTCTTACCGAACCAAGACGGCTCATCGACCTTGTTTTGTAGATCCGTATGGTATTACCGGTGGTATGCATCACATAATAAAACCCGTCGCGCTGAGCCACCCACGGGTCGGGGCCAACGGGTAATATCGGGTTTTTGAACTTCCCGACTGTATCCGTCGGCACAACGGGCGTTGGCGGCGTTACGGTACTGGTTGACTTACAGCCATATCCACCAATAAACCAGAGCAGAATAAGGGTTGAGAAAAGAGCGTTTTTCATCGTTGAGTATAAACGGAATTTACCACAGCGGAACAGAAGTTTCACTGTGGTAAATTCCGTTTTGGTTAATAATTCGGGTTTTGCGTCAGGTTCGGGTTCAAATCCCGGTCAAGTTGAGGAATAGGCAGGAGTTCGCTCTTGCCTTTCACAAAGGTCGAGAAAGCAGCATCGCGGCTGGCCAGTTGCGGGCCAAGATCGCCCCAACGCGCCAGATCATTCCAGCGGTGGCCTTCACCCGAGAGTTCCAGCAGCCGTTCGTGTTTTAGCTGGGTCAGGAACTGCGCCTGCGATAGCCCTGGTTTCGCCACGGTCAACGTTGGCAGCCCGGCCCGACGACGTACCTGATCTACGTAGGCGTAGGCCTGCGTTGTTTTGCCCGTTGCGTTCAGGGCTTCGGCATACATCAGCAGCACATCGGCATAACGGATATACCGCCAGTTGTTGGGCGACCGGTAGCCTTCTTCGTTCTTCCAGTGGTCGTTCTGAAACTTCCGGAACCACACACGCTTATTGCCGGTGCCGTACCGCTGCGTGAAGGTCTGCCCGTAAATCTGCGTGAAATTAGGCCCACGCACATCCGTCGAATCATATAGATACGAGGCTTCCAGCCGTGGATCGCGCGCGCCCGTGGTCGTTTTTTCGTTGAATTCGCTGATCGGCCAGCGTTGCGCTTCCCCGTCTGACCAGCCAATACCACTCGGACCAAAGAACTGCGCCAGCGAGGTGCCATAGTTCTGGTTCGGCGTTTCGGTATCATCATCCGTATACTCGGCCGGGTTGATCTGGAACTGCCACTCAAATACCGACTCTTTATTGTTTTCCGACGTGATCAGGAAGTTGTCGCGGTAATTGGGCATCAACGAATAAATACCTTTCCCTTCGCCATCGGCCAGCCATTGCAGGGGCGTAAGTGCTTCCGTGTACTTCTGCTGCTGCATCTGCGCTCTGGCCAGCAATGCATAGGCAGCGCCTTTGGTAGCCCGGCCCAAATCGGAGTTGCCATATGTAGTTGGCAGCACAGTAGCGGCCTCGGTCAGGTCTTTTTCGATCTGCGCCCAAACCTGCGCACTAGTTGCTGAACCAGGCTTATCACCCACCACCGATGTTTTCAGAATCAACGGTACGTTACCCCACAGCGTGACGAGGTGGAAGTAGTACATGGCCCGCAGAAACTTGGCTTCACCCAGGTAACGACCTTTCAGCGTGGCATCCATGCTGATGTTGGGTACGTTATCGATCACCTGATTGGCCCGGTTGATGCCGATGTAGTTGTCGTTCCAGACAGCGTAGGCATTGCCGTAGTTATAATCGGTCACCCGGAACTGGTCCATGTTATTCACAATGTCGGTTGCCGGGCTTTGGCTCCGCCCTTCGTCCGACCGGATGATGTAGTAGAACGGCATCCAGCGCGAAATACCTCCCCGGTGCATGGTACTATAGACGGAATTAACACCCGCCAGTGCGTCGTCGCCAGTTTTCCAGAATGACTGGGCAGTCACCTGGTTTGGGTTAACAATATCTAAGCTCCGGTCGCAACCTGCCAGCATCAGGGCGGCAGCTACGGTGAGCGATATGATTGTATTTTTCATAATGATTTGCTCTGGAGTGAATCGAATTTAAAACTCGCAGTTAAGCCCAACCGATACCACGCGGGGCGATGGCCAGTGACCGTTATCAACGCCACGCTCCTGAATATTGGCACCCGTTACATCGGGGTCAAGACCCGTGTATTTGGTGATCGTAAACAGGTTCTGAGCGCTCACATACACACGTGCACTACGCACCTTAACGCGATCGAGGAACGCACGTGGCAGGGTATAGCCCACTTCCACGTTCCGCATCCGTACATAGGAAGCATCTTCCAGCCAGCGATCGGTGAACCCATAATTATTAGATACGATGCCCTGATCGCCTGCCTCCAGGCCTAAACGAGGGTCGGTCGTATTCGTATTTGTTGGCGACCACGGGCTAACGTCACGCCGGAAGTTGGTCAGTTGGTAGGTATCCAGACTGCGCCGAACGTCGTTATAGACAGTGTAACCGAATACGCCCGTCAGTTGGACGTTCAGGCTGAACTGGCCATACGACGCATTGAATTGCGCTCCTGCCTGTAGCTTCGGCCAGGGCGATGATACAAACTGGCGATCATCATTCTGGGTAATCTGCCCGTCGCCGTTCGTGTCAACGTAGCGGATATCGCCCGGTTTGGCATTCGGCTGAATGAGTTGCCCGTTTGGTCCCCGGTAATTATTGATCTCTTCCTGGCTCTGGAAAATACCCGCCGTTTTCAGCACGTACCACTGGCCTACCGGTAAACCGACCTGCGAGCGTGTGTTCCCACTCTGAATGTAGTTGATGTTCTGCCCCTGGTTCCCAACGTTGACCACCGTGTTTTTAATGGTCGTGAAGTTGCCCGACACATCCCATTTGAACGGATGCTCATTGTTCCGGTACGTGGCCGAGAACTCAACGCCCTGGTTGCGAATTGACGCCGTATTCACGAACGGATTTCCGCGCAGGTTACCAAGATAGCCCGGTACAGCCAGATTAAGAATGGCATCGTTCGACAGCGAGTTGTATACGTTGATCTCCGTAGTAATCCGGTTGTTCAGGAAACTCGTCGACACGCCGTAGTTCTGCTGAATCCGTTCTTCCCAACGCAGATCCGGGTTGGCCAACTGCGCCTGATACGCCCCCACATTTGCCGTTTGATCGACCCCAAAAATGGCTCTTGGGTTATTGTTGATGAAGGCCGTGTACGGGAACGAACCCAGATACGGCACCACAATACCGAGCTTGCCATACGAAGCATTCAATTTCAGATCAGATACCCAGTCTGCCTTGAAGAACTTCTCCTGACTGATGCGCCAGGCCGCCGCCACCGACGGGAAGAAGCCCGTCCGGTAGTTAGCCCCGAACCGCGAGTCCTGATCGACCCGGCCGGTGAAGGTCAGCAGGTAGCGGTCGTTATACGCGTAGTTTACCCGGCCCAGATACCCCAGAATCCGGTAATCATCGGGTGTGCTACCGGCCGAATTGGAGATGCCTGTGGCGGCGTTGATCGTTGTGAAATACTGCCCTCCCGAGAAGCCAAGATTAGTGCGCGATCCCGACGTAATATCACGGCGCGTCGTCTGCTGGCTGATCCCAACAACCCCGTTGATGCTGTGTGCGCCAAACGTTTTGTTGAAATTCAGCGTGTGCTCGAACAATAGGCTCAGGTAACGCGATCGATCTTCGCTCACCGACGTAGGCACCGGCGAGGCGCTGTACTGGTACGTACCCAACCGACGCAGGTTCTGCGTGTAATCGAAGCTCACCTCCAGACCCGCGTTGGCGCGGTAGCTAAGCCAATCGGTCAGCTTCACGTCGAGATAGGCGTTGCCCACCAGTTTAGCGAAGTTACTCCCATTGCTGACTAGATTCCGTACCGCCACCGGGTTATACGAATACGAAACGGCGTCGGGGTTCGTGCCGATACCGTAGCCGCCTGGGTTGGCTGCGTTAACGTACCTGGGGTCCTGCACCGGAATGACCGGCAAGGCCGTGGCCATGTCGTAGATGGGGTTACCCGCCGGAAAATTCTGGATGTTCGAGTTCGTCAGCAGTGCATTTTCACCAAACGTAAACCGTCCTACCTGATTACGGGTGTTGATCCGCAGGCTGGCCCGGTCGAAACCACTGCCGATTACGTAACCTTTGTTATTGAAATAGCTGCCCGAAATCAGGTACGTGCTGGTCTTTGTTCCACCCGACAGTGACAGGTTGTAATCCTGGAGGCTGCCCGTTTGCAACACCTGGTCCTGCCAGTTCGTGTTGATGTTGGGGTTGAACGTACCTGTGGCCACACTACTTGGTGGCGTCTGACCCGAATTCTGATACTGGGTACGTTGCAGGGCCGCAAAGCCAGCCGCATCGGTCACGTTCCAGCGTTTGTAGACTTGCTGCCCGCCATATTTACCCGAAAACGACACGCGAACCGGCCCTTCTTTGCCCTGTTTCGTGGTGATAATTACGACGCCATTGGCTGCCCGTGACCCGTAGATGGCGGCAGCTGAGGCATCTTTCAATACCTGAATCGACTCAATATCATCGTTGTTGATCGTCGGGTTGGCATCGGCAATCATGCCATCGATAATGTACAGAGGATCGGTATTCAGAAAACTGGCCACTCCCCGAATCTGAATCGATGCCTGGGTACCCGGCACCCCACTGTTGCGAACCGTAACGCCGGGTGATAGACCCTGGATAGATTCGGCCAGTGAATTGGCCGTCACTTTATTGGCCTGCGTAGGGCTGATCACGTCATTGGCACCGGTCAGGTCCTTCTTTCGAACGGTCTGGTAACCAATTACCACCACCTCGTTCAAGGTGCGGTCATCGGGCACCAGCTTAACGTTGATAACCGTCTGATCGCCAATCGTCACGTCCTGCGTAGTGTAGCCAACGCTGCTGACTGCCAATGTGGTCGCGGCGTCGCTGGCGTTGATCACGAAGTTGCCATTAGCATCGGTTGTGGCGCCGTTGTTCGTGCCTTTCTCAATTACGTTGGCCCCCGGCAGCCCCTGATTATTCTCGTCGACCACCCGCCCCGAAATTCGTTTGACAACAGCCTCAGTAGCCTGCACCACCACCACGTCCGGACGATCCGTGGCTGGGTTTGCTAAAGGGGGGGTCGGCGTAGCTTTATCGGCAGCGGCTGCCTGAATGACGAACAGATTGTCTTTGATCTTACGGAACCGTAGCCCCTGCCCCGTCAGTAGCTGATTGAGCGTTTGTTCAAGCGTTGCCCCCGACAGGTCTGCTTCTGCCTGCCGGCCAGTGACCAGTTGCTCGTCATAGGCAAAGTTGACGTGGTATTTACGCTCTATTTCTGACAGCGCCTTTTTCAGCGACCGTGTCCGATTCGACCGATTATCGTCGCTCTGTACGTCAGGATGTAACGTGGCTCCCCTGCTACTCGTATTGGCCCTGGTCATTAACTGTGCAGCGGCCAGTTGAGGCAGGCTATACAGACTTAGGCCAATCAACACAGATAAGGTAACGTACCTGTTTTTCATGGTTTTGGATGATTAAGAATAAAAGTCGACCAGTTCACTATAGTGAATCGATCAAGCAACTCGATTGGTAAATGACTATCGTTTCATACCCGTTGCAGGCGGGCTACCCGTTCACTTGTTCTTTCGCAGATAAATTATATTGCTGTCGCGCTCAATAGTAAGGTCAAAGGTGGCAGCCAGCGTAGTCAGCAGCGTCTCCACATCCTGACTCGACAGGTTACCCGTAAACTGTCGTGCGGCCAGCGCCTCATTGTCGAACACCAGCGTAAGGCCATACGAGTCGCTGAGTTGCTGACCAACCTCACGTAATGGCGTTTTGTCGAAGATGAACTGCTTCTGTGTCCAGGCTGTCTGTATTTCCGGAGTGGTTTCCTGCACGGCAACTTGCTCGATGCCAGGCTTGGCAGTGGCTATCTGCCCTGGTTTCATCTCCAGTATTCGGGCTTTGGTTTCGCCGGGTCGAATGAGCTCCACCTTGCCCTCCACCAGCGTTACATCGGTCTGCCCCCGGCGCGAGTGTACGTTGAACTGTGTGCCCAGTACCTGTACATCTAGGCCAGGCGTATGGGTTGTAAACTTCACCCGCTGCCCGGACACGGCCTTTTTCGCAACGGTAAAAAAACCTTCCCCGTCCAGCCACACCTCGCGTGGGTGTGTCTCGTCCCAATCGTCTTGGTAGGTTAGCGTTGAGTTGCCGTTCAGTTGCACGGTTGATCCGTCGGGTAAGGTCAACGTACGCGTTTCGCCGAAGGCAGTATGTTCTTTATGCTGATGGCGGCTTTCGCGGATATACCAGCCGGTTGCCAACGTACCCAGCAGGCCAATGGCAGCAGCGGCGACCTTCCATTTACCGAGCCATGTCCAGACAGATGAGCGACTATTCAAGTCAACGACCGGCGTAAACTGCTCAGCATGCGCCTGATCCAGAATTACCCGGATCCGTTCGTAACTGGCATCGGTCAGGTCATCATAGTTAGCGCGCAAATGCAGGAGCAGCGAAGCGGCATCATCGACCACCAACTGCCGCTCAGGATGGCGCAGCATGAACGTGTGCCAGAATGACATCGTCTCCTCGTCGGGTTGAAGTACCCAGCGCCGGAATGATTCGTCGAGGACGAAGTCACGAATAGTATATTGCGAATAGTCGGTTGATGGCTCGTTAGGCATTAAGTTGGGTTGGCACTCCGGCAGGCCGGCATTCCGGGCGATTTTCTACAGAAGAAAACGCATTCCCTTTTTATCCCTCACGAATGCAAAAATTTCTACGATGAAGGAAATAAACCAGTGAGCGAACGAAAGACGAACAAAACACCCACAAGCAAGAAGCATCGATACTCGTTCGCTCACTGGTTTCTTTACATTAACAACAGCATCAGAACGCTGCTACCGACGCGTTTTTGGAGGGCAGCAATGGCTTTATAGATAATCTTGTAGGCCGATGACTGTTCAATATTCATCACGCCGGCGATTTCCTCGTAGCTCAAATTATCGAAGTATTTCAGGAAGAGCGCCTCTTTTTGCCGGGGCGGTAGCGCGTTCAGTTCAACGAGCAAGGCAGCCGACTGTTCGGCCGAAATCTGCGAATCGAGCCAGGTTGGTTCGTAGTGGAATTCGACCTGAAAATCCAGCGCATCAGGGTCGGGATCGAAGCGCTGCTCGGCCTGCAACCGCCGTACGATCTCGCGCCGAAGCGACCGCATGAGGTAAAATTTGATAGAATCGGTACGCCCCAGCCGATCGCGTGTTTCCAGAATGGTTAAGAACAGATCTTGCAGACAGTCTTCAGTAAGTTGTCGGTTCTGGGCAATCTTATAGCCGTAATTGTACAGCGTTTTGGCGTATCGCTCATACATGAACGCGTAGGCGTCACGACTTCCGGTCAAAAAATCATCCCACAGTACAGCGTCAGTTGAGTAAGTATACACGCTTAATACGACTAGTTCAGTGTTGAGTAAATCTATATCAAGATAACGCTTTCCTCCCGGTATCAGTCAAGTTTTCCTGAAAATAGGTATGTAATATCACTCGTTACAGCCTCACCGATACATTTTCCTGAACATGAGCGGGCGTAGCATCCAGGGTTTTCAGGTATTCTTCCCGTTGCTTAAGCTGACTTTTGAGCGAGGCAATTTCGGCGGTGAGCCGTTGCCATTCCGTATCCTGCGTAAAGTCGTACGTCACGCGTTTCGTAATCTGAACGCTGGCCGTGTTGTAATTGATCGTATTATTTCGAACGATCGGATCATCGGTCGGCTCGTCGCCTTCGTCGAGCGAGGTAGCCGAGTTGGTGGGCATGGGAAGAAGCGAAGCTGCCATGGATTCGGTTGCGTTTTCCTGTCCTTCCTGAACGGGGGCAACCGTAGGGTGTTGCGTGATGGCCCGCAACTCCTGCGCCTGAGCAACGCTATGGTTTTTGAGGCGGGCAATGATCGCCTTAATATACACCTCATACCGCTTCATCTCCACGTACGTCTTCAGCAGATCGTAGTTTCCACTATCAATGATCTGCTGAGCATGGTCCGACGCCAGACGCACAAGACCCGTTTTGGACAGGTTCCTGTCGAGGGTACCGATTGGTTTTATTAAGCCCATTGTATTGATTGACTAGTCGACATGAACAAAAAATCCAGACGCAATAGTACTAACTGATAATGCAGCAGATTAGCCATTTAGTTTCCCGTCCAGGGTTATCACAAACAATGAATTTACCAATTTATCAGTTACTGCCTTACTATAGTTAAGGCACTAAACATACAGAAGAATAACTGGTTAGATAACCTGTAATTGATTATCCCTGCTACCAAATACGGCATATATTTGTCATTATGACACCGGAAAAACGCCTTAACCAGATAGAGCCACTTGTCGCAGAGCTTTCTGCGCAGATGGATCGTGTGGCCGCTCAGAATAATCAGTTAATCACTATTGCCGTCCAGCATACAGACGATATTCAATTTCTGCTTCACGAAGTGAGTGACCTCAAATTAGGCCAGGTCAAGCTGGAACAGGGACAGGTAAAGCTGGAACAGGGACAGGTAAAGCTGGAGCAGGGGCTTGTCGGATTGACCAACAGAGTTGACGGGTTGTCAAGTCATTTTGAAGGTATGTCAGGTAGATTTGATGGCATGTCAAACAGAATTGACGGATTATCAAGTCAATTTGATGGTATGTCAGGTAGATTTGATGGCATGTCAAACAGAATTGACGGATTATCAAGTCAATTTGATGGTATGTCAGATAGATTTGATGGCATGTCGAACAGAATTGACGGATTAGACGAGAAATTCGAGGGTATATCGGGTAGAGTTGAGGGCTTGAACGAGAAATTCGAGGGTATATCGGGTAAAGTTGAAGGCCTGAATGAGAAATTCGACGGTGTGTCGGGACAAGTCGAGGGCTTGGATGAGAAATTCGATGGTGTGTCGGGACAAGTCGAGGGCCTGGCCAACAAAGTAGACGGTTTGACCGATAAAGTTGATCTCATTCTCCAGCTTCTTCAGCCAGGGAATCGAAACGGCAATTCGTAAGCGTACCTATATCGGTTGTATTAAACGACTATCTATTTAAAAGCAATCGGCTGGCTATAACCATAGTCAGCCGATTTTGCTTTATGTAGGTAGAACAACGCTGTATGTAGTGACCCAAAATCCACTCAATGTTATGCTCAAAAAACCACCAACCCATTACGTCCGCGACGCGGCGTTCATCATTGCAGGTATCCTCAGCGTAGGTCTGGGGCTAAAAGGCTTTCTCCTGTCCAGCCAGTTCATCGATGGCGGTGTCACGGGCATTTCTATGCTGATCGCCTCCCAAACGGGTTTGCCGCTCGCTGTTGGCATTGTAGTCATCAACCTGCCCTTCATCTGGTTGGGCTATCGGCAGATCGGTCGGGAATTCGCCATCAAAAGCACGCTTGGTATTGCCGGTTTGTCTGCCTGTCTGGTTCTCGTTCCGTATCCAGACATTACACCTGATCTTCTGCTCACCTCGTTGTTTGGCGGCTTCTTCATTGGCGCTGGTATTGGTCTATCCATGCGCGGTGGTGCGGTGCTGGATGGTACCGAAGTAGCCGCGCTGGTCATTAGCCGTCAGGCTACAACCATGAAAGTGAGCGACGTTATCTTACTGTTGAATGTGGTCATTTTCGGTGCTGCCGCCTTTTTCCTAACCATCGAATTGGCACTCTATTCAATGATTACCTACTTCGCCGCCTCCAAAACCATCGACTTCATTGTTCACGGTATCGAAGAATATACGGCTATTCTGATCGTTTCAGAGGAGCACCAGACTATTCGGGAGCAGGTGTCGGCTGCTGGCTGGGGTCTTACCGTATTGAAAGGTGCTCAGGGCCACGGCAAGCGCGGCAATATGCCCGAAGACGTTGATGTACTATACGTGGTAATTACTCGCCTTGAAATCAGCCGGTTACGATCAACAATTCTGACAATTGATCCTAAAGCCTTTTTAATTCAGTATCCTGTCGATGATGTACTGGGTGGGCAAATCAAGAGTCTGCCGTTACATTGATACCATAGACAGTCCTTAATTAAAGAAGTCCTGAGTACGGAAAGTCGCCATAAAGCGTTGGCCTTCCATACTCAGGACTCTTTCAGTTAACGACTCACTAGACGCTAGCTTACCTCAACAACCACTTCTGGCTTTTTAGGCACGGTTAAAATGAGTACACCGTTTTCCTGTTTGGCCACGATACCTGCCGTGTCAACACGCTGGCTTAGTGGTAAGGCGCGCTCGAACGATTTCAGCGGATATTCCTGAAGTAGAAAGGCCGGATCGTTGGCAGTATCGTGCGCGCGGGTTCCCTGAATGATCAACTGGTCGTTGAGCACGCTGACTTTAATATCTGCCTTGTCGAAGCTGACGGCATATACCATGACTTTGTAATGATCGCCATGATCTTCAACGTTCATAGGTACGTTGTGTTTCGGCCGACGCCAGCCACCAAAGAAAGGACGAATGAATTGAGCGAACGGATGGCCATGCTGCTGATGGCGGTGTTGGTGATGATGCATGTTTTTTGTTGTTTATTGGATTGGTTGTAAACTTAATAGAAGCTGGTCGACAGCATCGGCGTAGGTTACCTACAGTACGAAATCTTCGCTGCGACGATCAAACGATTCAATTGGAATAGGGCGTTGTGGCTTGTTCTGCTGAACAAAATCAGCGTATTCGGCATCGCTCATGGTTCGAATGCGGTCGGTGAATTCCAGGCGGCGCATTTGCCACGGATTACTCCATTTACCCTGGTATCCGGCACCGCCACCGAAAGCCCGACGACGAATAAAGCGGAGCGCCCCGCCAACGATGAGGGCAAATAAAGCCAGCCGTAGAAAGAAAAACGGGAAGGCTACTAAAGCCGCGCCAAACACAATGGCGGGTACTATAAAGCGAGGCATACGGTTCATTGTTCTGTTGACAGCCGGGGTTATTATCGGCTTCAAACAGGATGACGCATGAGTCGTGAAATTACTTTAAACAGAATTGAAAAAATTTTGAAATTATTTTTTACCCGTTGATAATCAACTATTTAACGAATGAAAAACAGCTTATCGGCTTAAATACCTCCCCTTCGCTTGCGCCACTGCTCACGGAAACGGGCCTTGTCTTCCTCGCTCATCTGCTGCCATTTGGCCTTCCAGGATGGTCCCGCAAACCGGTTATGCCCGCCTCCCCAACGGCCATTTCGGCCAGGCCAGTTACCAAACAGCAAACGACACAATAGCATCAGCCCGGCGGCCTGCCAGATCGTTACGGGACGTACCTGGACAACTGCGACGAGTACGTGGTTCCAGAGCCACATTACAGCCGCAGAGAGCATGGCCGCGCTGAGCAACACAAAAAAAGGAATCCAGATGAAGCGGCGTTTAGGTCCGTAGCGCATGGGTGTCAGGAGTTCGACAGTTCGTCGTAAAGTGATTGAAGCCGTTTGCGAAGGTATTGCACGGCGTACCGTTTTCTTGAAATAATGGTCTTCAGATTTTCGCCTGTCAGATCGGCAATCGCCTGTAACGTTTGGTCTTCCAGTTCGTTCTGAACAAACACCGTGCGCTGATTGTCGGGCAATTCGGAGAGCGCCTGCATCAGTTCATCCCAGATCAGATCGCGAAACGCCGGGTCATCGGCCGATTCGGGATCGGCCAAGAGCAGATCATCAAGCGAAAGATCATCCCCATCATCGTCATCTCGGGCCGCATCGGTCAGTGTTACCTCACGGGTACGTCGGTACCGATCCGTAATTCGGTTGCGGGCCACTTCATACAACCATCCGCTCAGGCTGCTGATCTGGTCGAGATCGACCACCCGGCTGAGCTGGTACCAGACATCCTGCAGAATATCCTCGGCATCTTCTTCCGTTCGTACCCTGTCCCGGATAAACCCAAACAGCCGCCCGCCATACTGCTTTACAGCATCGAGCACAGTTCGTTTGGGTGTTTCAGCAGACATAGGGTGAACGTAAGTGGCTCAAAGGTCAAGGTCCAACGCTCAGGATGGGCCTATTGTATGAAGATCGGTTCAAATTGCGGTTCAACGTTTGACTTTGGCCGTTAAACGTTGAACCCTATTGGCCCTCCGTCTTATCTTTGTCCCATGAGTTACCTACCTGTTAAGCAATTGCTTCAGACGGAACCTGGCCAGACCGTGACGGTAAAGGGCTGGGTACGTACCAAGCGCGAAAGCAAAAACGCCGTGTTCGTGGCGATCAACGACGGCTCTACTATTCACACAATTCAGGCGGTGGCCGAGGCTGGTTTTCTCCCTGATGAAACGCTTCGCCTCATCACAACCGGCGCCTGTGTGGCCATTACGGGCGAACTTGTTCCGTCGCAGGGTGCCGGGCAAGCCGTGGAAGTACAGATTGCCGACGTGCACATTTATGGCCCCGCTGATCCGGAGAAGTATCCATTACAACCCAAGCGTCACTCGCTCGAGTTCCTGCGCGAGATCGCCCATCTGCGCCCCCGTACCAACACGTTCAGCGCGATTCTTCGCATTCGGCATGCGCTGGCGTTTGCCGTGCATAAGTACTACAACGACAACGGTTTCTTCTACCTCAATACGCCCATCATTACCGCGTCTGATGCCGAAGGGGCCGGTGAAATGTTTCGCGTATCAACGCTCGACCCGCTAAACCCGCCTAAAACAGAGGACGGAAAAGTTGATTATAGCCAGGATTTCTTTGGCCGTGAAACCAACCTGACTGTTTCCGGGCAGCTGGAGGGTGAATTGGGTGCGCTGGCGCTGGGCAAGATTTATACGTTCGGGCCAACCTTCCGCGCCGAAAACTCGAACACGACCCGCCACCTCGCCGAGTTCTGGATGATAGAGCCCGAAATGGCTTTCTTCGAGCTGGAAGATAACATGAACCTCGCCGAAGACTTCGTCAAAACGGTGATTCGGTATGCTCTTGACAACTGCGCCGATGATCTGGCCTTCCTCGAAAATCGCCTGAAAGAGGAAGAAAAAACGAAAAAGAAAGAAGAGCAAAGCGAGATGACGCTGACCGAAAAGCTTCGGTTTGTGGTCGATAACGATTTCGAGCGACTCACCTACACGGAAGCCGTTGAGATTTTGCGCAACTCGAAACCAGCCAAAAAAGGGCAGTTTCAGTATGAAGTAAGCTGGGGCATTGATCTGCAATCGGAACACGAGCGGTATCTGGTTGAGAAACATTTCAAAAAACCAGTTATCCTTACCAATTATCCCCGTGCGATCAAATCGTTCTATATGAAGCAGGACGACGAATCAGCGGCGGCGCCCGGCCCAACTGTACGGGCAATGGACGTGTTGTTTCCCGGCATCGGCGAGATCATCGGCGGCTCGCAACGGGAAGATAATCTGGAGAAGTTGACTACGCGTATGGCGGAGGTTGGCATTGCAGACGAAGCCATTTGGTGGTATCTCGATACACGTCGCTTTGGCTCAGCTCCTCACTCAGGTTTCGGCCTCGGTTTCGAACGACTGGTTCTGTTCGTGAGCGGCATGAGCAATATCCGCGACGTAATTCCCTTCCCCCGAGCCCCCAAGTCAGCCGAGTTTTAGAAAAGGTTGATCTGTAGGGGCGGCCACTATGGGCCGCCCGCCTCCCGTAAGCAATACGCCGACAAGCAACCATCACACGCCCTATTTTTAAAGCAGCCCGGTTAATAAGCCGGGCTGCTTTTTTTGAACATTGATGCGCCAAGACGGTTTTTTCAGTGATTGCTTAAACCATTCAATCAACGTTAGTCATGATTAAGAACGAAGAAATTGTTGAAGATCTGAATGATCTTGTTAAGATCAATAACGACCGGATTCAGGGTTATTTGAAGGCCGTAGAAGACACCGAAGACACACAGTTAGATCACCTTTTCAATGAGATGATCGTACAGAGTCAGAACTTCCGTAGCCAGTTGGCCGATCATATCGTACGCATCGACGGAACGGCGGTTTCAGAAGCAACCTCAACGGATACGAGCAGCAAAATCCACCGCGCCTGGATCGACATCAAAACAGCTATCACCGGCAAAGACCGCGACACCGTTTTAAGCTCCGTAGAGTTCGGCGAAAACGCAGCTGTTGAGGCCTATGAAGAGGCGATTGAAGAAGACAAAATCCCTGCCTACATCAAGGAGGATCTGTCGGCCCAATTAACGAAACTCAAAGAATCACGTGACAAGATTGTCTCGTTACGGGGTAATAAATAAGTAGCTCCGGCTACCTGTAAAAAAAGGGGATGCAATCACTGATTGCATCCCCTTTTTCGTGACGTTCAATTGCTTACTGTGGCAATGGCATGTCTTTGAAATCTTCGTCGGTTAGCTTAATGGTAGCTGCCGCCGTATTTTCTTCAAGGTGCTTCACCGACGACGTACCTGGAATGAGCAGCATTACGGGCGAAGCCGCCAACAGCCAGGCGAGCGCGATTTGGAAATCGGTGGCTCCATGTCGCTGAGCCACCGTGTGAATGGCTTTCTCGGCCGAGAGATCACCACCACCGAGCGGGTACCACGGAATAAACGCAATATTCTGCTCTTCGCAGAATTTCAGCGTGGGGTTCCATTTCTGCTGACCGAAGCTGTACATATTCTGCACCGAAACCACCTCAAAATACTGTTGCGCTTCCTTGATCTGATCGACATCAACCTCCGACAGGCCAATGTGCTTGATCTTACCTTGCTGCTGTGCTTCTTTCAAAAAGCCCAGAAACTCTTCCGAAGGCACTTTATCATCGAACCGGTGTAGTTGATATAGATCGATCTGCTCAACTTTCAAACGCTTCAGACTTCCGTTTAGGGCTTCTTCGAGGTGTTTACGGCTACCATCAACCGGCCACTGGTTGGGGCCGGTACGAAGCAAGGCTCCTTTTGTGGCAACAACCAGATCATCAGCGTAGGGGTGCAATGCTTCTGCAATAAGCTCTTCTGAAATAAATGGGCCGTAGCTATCAGCGGTATCAATGAAGTTGATGCCAAGATCGAGGCAGCGTTTCAGCACGCGCAGGGCTTCGTCGCGATTTTTGGGTGGTCCCCAGATGCCTTCGCCCGTAATGCGCATGGCACCATAGCCTAAACGATTTACTGTTAGATCGCCACCGAGCGTAATTGTGCCTGAGGCGGTAGCTGGTTGTTCAGTTGTTGACTGCATGGGTATTGGTTGTTGACTCTTGTTTTAGGTCCATCCTCATGAACCTCCATTACTTTACTAGTCAGAACCGCTAACTGTTTTCAACCCCGGGTATTTTCTTTGGTTGGGTACGTTGCCGAAGCCGGTTAACCCTGCTTTTCGCGCCAATAGCGAACTTCCAGTTCGGCCTTCTCTCGCTCTACTCTGAGCTTGTCCGCTTCTAGGCGCAGTTTCTCAATCTCCAGTTTTGACTTTTCAAGCTCATGTATCAACTCACGATTGTCATAGTGATTTGTCTGAGTGCCATTGTTTAACCCGATTGCGCCACTGCACCGCTCAAAAAAATTAGTCATTCGTTCCGCAAAGGCCAGAATTTCGGCAGGTGTCATCTCTAACCCAGCCGCTATTTGGCTTAATACAGACGACTATTTCCCATTTTGATCTACCTCCATTACACGAAGAAAGTTGCTTTCAATCTTACCTTGTAACGACTTATGAAGATGGTCATGAGGATTGGGACCCAATAGGGGCACCTTGGTGTGTCGATGCATCCCTGCAACAATCGGACGATCCTACCAGAATTAGTGGCGGTAGCGATGGTAATCCGAACCCGGTTGAACCGCCACATGCCAATGATTGTGAAATTTCTTATCTAGCCGAAATGGCCTTTGAAGGTAGAAACCCTTTACACGCAGCGGTGTGTATGCTTTTAAATGCCTCAGATGTAGTTGATAGGATATTTGATAGATTCCCTAATTTTACCGATCAAGATTCTGAACCGCTTAATGCGGTCAAGCACGCCATGTTCATTGCGTTCAATGCATGTGATTTCGGCGATTTTGATGCAGGAAACATGGCGACTCTTCATGAAAATTGCGGTGGGATTCCTCCGGCTAGAGCACAATCAGCGGCAATGGACTTGTTCAATAATAATGTTGGACTAGCTATTCAAGCTCAAATAGGATGTGCCAATAGGGACAACTTAGCAGAAGAAATTTTCAACGCTTTTAGAACAGGAAGACTTCATAAAATCAATGGGCAACCTACTCCGTAGATGGACAATCGGCATTAGTGCAGTATTTATTATTACTGCGTTAATACCCAACCGACTTATTATTGTGTTGCACAGCCCCAGAGAATTCACTTTTGCTGGTCAAACTTGGGTCTTACCGCTTACGGTTGAACAGGCAGCTAAGAAATATACTCTTCGCTTCAGTAGACCTAACCTGTATTCAACGAAAGTGAGTTGTAATGGAAAAATGCACCTGGAATTTCCGTATAAAAGCAGTGACTATTCACTCTTGGGAGAGCCAAACCTTGATTCGTTAAAGTTCAAGAACCGTATTGTTCACAGCTATTGTTTTTCTTTTTCAGATACACTTAGTGCATATGATTCAGTGAAGACAGTGATACAGCAGCATATCAATGCATCGTTGATCTCGCATCAAGATACCATGCGTTGGCCATCAACGTCGAGGCAATCAATGTTATCCAAGGGCGTCGTTAACTATGAGATTGTGCAACGCGAGGACAGTTCATACGTCGCTATTCGGCATCAACCTCGCCAAGCATCTTATTACCCAGCTAAACTTCAGGTGTTCTTTTTCTACGGGTTACCTTACAAAGAAATTCATCACCGGTTGACGGTGTTCTGAGGCTCAAGTGAGAGTATGTTGATGACTAATAGTTCACTCTCTCATCTGTGGTAACTTATAGCTTGAAGAGACAAAACAGAAGCCGGATGTGAGCCCAGCTTCTGTTTTCTGATACGTACCCAACTACTTACCGTTTTTCGATACCTTCCAGCACGCGGCGAATGACGTTGGCACGGACCATAAAATCGAGTGAGCCAGGTACGTCCCGCTCGTCGATCACGGCTTTGAACCGTTGCAGAAAATCGATATAATCGGCCAGGGCCTGCGATACATTATCGCGGTTCTGGTCAAAGATCGGTGCCCACATCTGGGGCGAGCTTTTGGCTAAGCGGACGGTGCTGCTGAAACCTGTGCTGGCCATATCGAAGATGGCCTGTTCATCTTTCTCTTTTTCCAGCACCGTTAATCCCAGGGCAAATGCGCTGATGTGGCTCAGGTGTGATACGTAAGCCAAATGTAGATCATGCTCTTGCGGTGTCATGTAAAACAGCTTCATGCCGATGTCGTTGAACATGGCTTCTACCAGGCTTAGGCTATCGGACTGG
Source organism: Fibrella forsythiae (assembly GCF_017353175.1). Lineage (GTDB taxonomy): Bacteria > Bacteroidota > Bacteroidia > Cytophagales > Spirosomataceae > Fibrella > Fibrella forsythiae. The sequence continues at coordinate 1,300,234 of NZ_JAFMYW010000001.1, forward strand.
CTTTTTTCGCGGTCGCAGATGATCAGGTTTTTGCCGGGGAGCAACTCCCGAAACGCCGCACCGGGTCCCGAATTTTCAGTGCCCGCCATTGGGTGAACCGCTACGAATTGTGCACGGTTCGGATGCAGATCAACCAACGCGCAGATTCCCTCCTTGGTTGAACCCAGATCAAGCACAGTAGCATCGACCGGCAGGTGATCCAACACTGTAGGCAATAGGGTCAAGATCGTGTTGACGGGCGTTGCCAGCACAACTAATGTGCTTTGGGCTACAGCCTCAGTCAGGGGCATCATTTCATCAATAATGCCCTTCGCCAATGCCAGTTGGCCATGTACCGCCGACGCATCGACGCCAATAAACCGTGCCTTGGGGTATTTTTCGCGAACAGCCAGCGCAAACGAGCCCCCGAGCAAACCAACACCAACAATCGAAATAGTCATATACGTAACCGGTTTACAGCCAGCTCAATTCGTTCTTTTGGCATACAGAGCGACACTCGGATATAGCGATTGCCTTTGGGGCCAAAGATCAGGCCGGGGGCAATGAAGATATGCTTGTTATACAGCAAATCATCAACGAGGGCCTCGGCAGATGGAATACTATCAGGAAGTTTGGCCCATAGAAACATTCCCTCCTGATCGCGGGCATAGGTACAACCCAGCGTATCCAAAAACGCATAAGCGGCTTCCAGCCGGCCCTGATATACGGCGTTGCGCTGCGCATGCCATTCATCAGGGTTTTGTAAGGCCGTAGCTGCTGCTTGTTGTAGCGCTAGGAACATGCCTGAATCGACGTTGCTTTTGATAGTCAAGACCGCATCGATATACGATTTTGCGCCAGCCAGCCAGCCAACACGCCAGCCAGCCATGTTGTGCGACTTGCTCATCGAATTCAGTTCCACGGCCACCTCTTTAGCACCATCAATCGATAGCAGGCTGATCGGCGCTTTCTTGTTCAGCACCAAACTGTAAGGGTTATCGTGGCAGAGCAGCAGCTTATGTTCATGCGCAAACCTAACGGCTTCTTCGAAGAGACTTCGCGTGGCTGGAGCGCCCGTTGGCATATGCGGATAATTCAGCCAGATAATCCGGGTACGTTCCGTTAGTTGGTCGGCCATCTGTTGCCAGTCGGGTTGCCAACCCTGATGTTCCAGCAAGCTGTACTCAACTACATTTGCGCCTACCATCTGACTCACCGCCCGATACGCCGGGTAGCCCAGTTCAGGCACCATCACTTCGTCACACTCATTCAAAAACGTCAACGAAAGGTGAGTGATCGCTTCTTTCGAGCCAATCATCGGGAGTAACTCGGTCTCGGGATCAAGCTGTACGCCGTAGGTATGGGCATAGTATGCTGCGATTCCCTGACGCAGGGCCGGAATCCCTTTATACGATTGATAACCGTGCGCTGTTGGCTGGTGTGCCGTTTGCGCTAGCGTGTCGATAGTCGCTTCAGAAGGCATCATATCCGGATTACCGATGCCAATGTTAATAACATCATGACCCGCTGTCTGTAGCTTACGCACTTCGGCCAACTTGATGGAGAAATAGTATTCCTGAGCCTGATTGGCGCGGTGAGCAAGAGGGATAATCACAATCTAACTTGGGTACGTGAATGAATAAGCTTGTACAGTTGATGAAGTCACATTCCAGGTACGTAGCCGAAACCCGTTCCTACAAAAATACAAAAGCCGCCCCAGACAGGGGCGGCTTTTACGCATATCATGCAAGTTGTCTAGTTCAGGAAGGCCAGTCGCAGATCATTTAACTGGCTCCGAAGCGACGCATCGATCTGACGGTCACCTACGCGGAGAACGTACCCACCAATAAGTTTGCCATCCTGTTTCTCTTCCAGTTCAACCGTTTTCCCGCCGGTCAACGACTTCACTTTGGCTTTCAGCTGGGTGCGAAGCTCTTCAGTGAGGGGCACCGTAGTGATTACCGTAGCCCGTTCAACGCCTTTCAGCTTATCGAACTGAGTACAAAACGCAACAGCAATATCTTCGAGAATATTATCGCGGCCTTTTTGCGCTACGATCTTAAAGAACGACATCGTCATCGGATTCAGCTTGCTGCCAAATACCGCGTTGATAATGTTCCATTTTTTCGCGTTACGCACGATAGGGTTCTTCAGCAAAACACCCAACGCGCGGTTTTCAGAAATGGTACGTTGGAAATAGAGCATGTCGCCATACATCTCTTCCACAATACCTTTTTCCTGAGCCAAATCGATCAGCGATTTAGCATACCGGGCAGCAACCGTTGAAATAGCCATCGTTTACTACCGTTTAGTTTAACCGTGATGACGCCACCAGGTCTTGTACCAGTTTCTCCTGAGATGCTTTGTCGGCCAATTCGCGACGCAGCACTTTCTCGGCTACTTCAATCGAGAGATTGACAACGTCTTTCTTCATCGAAGCAACGAGTGCCTGACGTTCGTTCTGCATGGCATCGCGCGCCTGCTCCAGCATACGCTGCCCTTCGGCAACGGCTTTGTCACGGGCTTCAGCGATAACACGGTCGGCCGTTTCTTTAGCACCACGAAGAATCGTGTCGCGTTCGATACGGGCCTGTGCCAGAATCTGTTCGTTCTCCGATTTCAGTTTAGCCATTTCACCACGCGTTTTTTCGGCAAGGTCAAGGGCACCCTGAATGCTGTTTTCGCGCTCTTTCAGGCTCGAAGCAATAGGGCCCCAGGCAAATTTGCTGAGCAGAAAGAACAGTAAACCAAAAATGACTACTTGCCAAACTAACAGGCCAATATCGGGGGTAAGCAGGTCCATAGTAAATTATAAATTAGCGTAATGAGTCAAGAAATTATAGGCTCTCTTTTGTTGTAAAAGTTGCCTGCCAACGGCAACCCCAATTGGCAGGCTAACTAGAAATGCGGTGTATCCCGTGCGTCGTTGCCTAGTGCTCAGACAAGATACGTACTGATGACCGGGCGATTAAGCCAAGGCAACCAGCAGACAGATAACGGCAGCGAACAGAGCCACGGCCTCGATCAGGGCGGCAATGATCAGCATGGCGGTTTGGATACGACCAGCGGCTTCTGGCTGGCGGGCAATGCCCTCCATCGCGCTACCACCGATACGACCAATACCAAGACCAGCACCAATAGCGGCCAGACCAGCACCGATAGCAGCACCCATGATGGCTACACTACCAGTCGCTTCCAATAAGATTGACAGCAAAAAAGCTAACATCTTCAAACAGATTTATATGTGAAAAAGAAACAAAAGAAAGCAAACTAAGAACTACCCGATCTCTTCGCCAGGACCTTCGTAACCGATACCATGATCGGCTTCGTGGTGGTCTTCAATGGCGCTACCGATATACATCGATGTCAGCAGTGTGAAGATGAACGCTTGCAGGAAAGCAACCAGCAATTCGATCAGGTTCATGAATAGGGTAAAGGGAACTACGATCAAGCTTACGCCATAACCAGTACCGGCACTTGCCTGACCAGCAATGAAGATCAGCGACAGCAGCGCCAGAATGATAATGTGACCGGCCGTGATGTTGGCGAATAACCGGATCATCAGCGACAATGGCTTCATGAACAGTCCAACGATCTCGACCGGAATCATAATCGGTAGCAGGGCTACAGGTACACCAGTTGGTTTTACCAGGTGCATCCAGTAATGCTTATTGCCACTGAAATTTGTAACAAAGAACGTAATGACCGCTAAAACCATCGTGACGGCAATGTTTCCGGTCAGGTTGGCGCCACCGGGTAACAGGCCCAGCAGATTATTTACCAGGATAAAGAAGAACAGCGTAAGCAGGTATGGAAGATACTTTTCGTATTTCGGTCCTAGATTCGGCTTGGCGATTTCGTCACGAACAAACATGACGATCGGCTCAAGGAATGACTGTAAGCCTTTAGGCGCTTTTCCTTTGTTTACGGTATAGCTTTTAGCGATTGACGTAAAGACGAAGAACAGGATAAGCGCACTGATTAACAGTGACGCTACGTTCTTCGAGATCGAAAAATCACTTACATGAATGTCTTCCACAGGTTTACCAGCTTCATCGACCCGATGAACATGACCGTGTTCCAGCTTGTATCCATTGTAAACTTCGCCGTGGGCCAGCCGTGATGAGGAGAAAACCTCTACACCCCGATCAGCTGTGTACAGAATAACGGGTAGTGGTAAGGTAAGACCATGAGCAAACTCCCAGCCTTTGTCGTCACTGATGTGGTGAGTGATCATGTCACCAACCTTAAATCCTTTCTTCTCTTCAGCGTGAGCTTCGTGACCACCTTCGGCGGTGTGCTCCTGCGCAAATGCACCCGCTACCGTGCTGAACAAAAGGGCAAAAGCGAGCAAAAATCTATTAATTGACGAACTCATCATATGAAATAAGTAAGCGTTTCTACGAATCGCGCCGCAATTTACGCGTAAGGCCGTAGATTTCAAAACTGGTGTAAACTAAATACAATCCAAGAAAGCTAAGAACGAAGATTTTGCGGCCAGGTACGTTGTTGTACAGCATCACGCCCATGAACGCTAAGCTCAGAATCAGCTTGGCTGTGATGAAAGCCATGAAGAAAGTGGTGAACTGCGCTGATTTAGGGTCTTTTACGAAACTCATGAGCCGATGAAGCAACACCGACAACATGGTGTAGAACAACAATAAATAAGGCCAGTAGGGATGCAGCCAGTTTGGTTTGTATAATCGGTCAGCTACAAAAAATACAATTCCTATGAATGCCGTTAACAGCAGCGAATCACGCATTACATGTTAATTTTTCGTTTAACAGCATTAACCTGATTTTAATAAGGCGTTTACCAAAGAAGCCAAATAATATCCTGCCAATCGCCTTAATGCTGTTAAATCGATTGGTTTAATTTTTGGGCAATTGCTTGATAAAAAGATAAAGCGACGCAAAAATGGCGAACAACGAAAGCCCTATTGTCCAGCCGGGGGTTTTGTTGCCCTGCCACTGATCGAGTTTCATACCGGCATACACGCCCACGCCGATGGTTCCCAGCATCTGAATACCGATACCGCTGTATTGCGCAAAGGCCGACGGACGTCGGTCATCGTTATTGCCCTGAGCGGGCTTGTTTGGGCGTTCGGATGAATTCATCGTCGGAAAATAGCTAATTTCGCCACGCTGGCACAGGATTCGATACGTTAGCCGGTAGGTGGCTCGTTTTATCTACAACTGATTCAGCATTATTTTGTCACTTTTACAAAGGTACGTCCCGGAAAGGGGCAATAGCCAACATCTTTATCGTGTATGCTCCGTTTCCGACTTAACTCCATCGCTTCTCTAGGCCTGATTGCCTTGCTGGCGGGTGAATTCTGGTCGTGTTCGCAGCATAGCAATGGCTCTATGAGCAAGGGGTATCATAACCTGACTGCTCATTTCAACGCCTATGTTATGGCACGCGACGATATCGACGAAGTGGAGCGTTACATGTTCAAAAACAGGCAGGAAAATTACAACGAAACGCTGCCCATTCTCCTGCCACTCGATTCAAACGCGACGCAATCGGTACGTCCGCAGTTAGATGATGCGATCAAGAAAGCATCGCTGGTGGCAGAACGGCACCAGAACAGTAAGTGGGTCGATAATGCGTATGTGCTCATCGGCAAAACCCGCCTCTACCGGCAGGATTTGCCCAATGCGATTGAGGTGTTTAAATACGTGAACACGAAAGGCACCGACGATGCCGATAAGCACGAAGCGCTCATTCTACTCATGCGGGCCTACACTGAATCGGGCGATTTCCCGAACGCGTTAACTGTGGCGGAGTACCTGCGCGCGCAACCGCTGAATAAACTGAACACCCGAAATTTTTACCTGACAAAGGCTTACCTGCATCAGCGGAAAGGAGAAACACTGGTAGCTGCGGGTATTCTGGATGCGACCTTTCCATTGCTGAAAAAGTCGGAAGCGATGGCTCGTTTGCACCTGATTGCAGGTCAATTGTATGAATCGGCAGGAAAGCCAGCGCTGGCTACCCCTCATTTTCAGCAAGTGCTTCGCAGTCGGCCCAACTATAATCAGGAGTTTTTTGCCAACATTTACCTGATGCAGGCTGATGGCAATGACCCGAAGCAACTGGCTCAAAACGCGGAACGGTTTGAGGAAATGCTGAACGACCGCAAAAACTCAGATCTGAAAGACAAGATTTACTTCACGATGGGCAAGGCCGATGCGCGCCGGGGTAATTATGATCGAGCATTAGCAAATTTCAACAAAGCAATTCAAACAGGAGTATCTAATACGGCGCAGGTCCCATTAACATACGCTGAAATGGGTAATCTGTATTTTGAGAAAAAGCGCAACTACAGCAAGGCTCAGGCCTATTACGATAGTTCACTGGCACTGTTGCCGCAGAATAATGCGCTATATACGACCATAGCTAACCGGAAGAAGTCGCTGGATGAGTTTGTGAATAATCAGACCATAATTGATCGGGAAGATAGTTTGCAGCGCATGGCACAGATGAACCCGGCCGCCCTGGATCAGCTATTAGATAAAATCATTGACCAGCGCGAGAAGGAAGATGCGGCTCAGGCTGAACTGGCCAAGCAAATCACCGGGCGCACTAACTTGTCTGGTGCGCAGGCCACCAATTCTGATCTGGCTCCAAATGACCGTTGGGTGCTCTACAACCCGATTCAGATGGTACAGGGCAAGCAGGAATTCATGCAGGTTTGGGGAAATCGTCCGCTGGCCGATAACTGGCGGCGGCAAAATAAAGATGCCTCTCAGGCAATCGCTGGTGATAGCAACCCATTGAATGCGCCTAACCCCGCAGACGCTACCAACCCCGCGGCAACGTTACCTGTTGCGGGGTCGCGCCCACCAGTGGCCAATACGCTGAATCAGCGTAAAACAAAAAAGGACGAGTTGTATCGGCAGATACCCTTCTCGGCAGATGCACTGCAAAAATCGAATGACCTGCTCGAGTCGGCCCTTTACCGCCAGGGCAAGCTGTACAAATTTCAGTTGGAACAACCGCTATTGGCCATGACCACACTGGATCGACTATTGGTCCGCTATCCTAATTCCAGCTATAAACCCGAAGCCTACTATCTATTGTACCTTGCTGCTGAACAGGCGGGAAAATCGTCGCCTTGGCGTGATAAACTTCTAGCTGAGTTTCCAACGTCGTCGTACGCTAAACTATTGACGGCGGCGGGAAATAACCCGGTAGCAATTGGTGGTACAGAATCGGGCAAGGGTGGTGTCAACGAGATTGCTGCCAACCAAACCTATGGAAAGCTGTATGAGTTGTACCAATCGGGCAACAGCACAGAAGCGCTGGCACGGGTTGAAGCAGCGCTGGGTACGTTCGGCGGCTCGAAGATTGCCGACAAAATGGCCCTGTTGCGGATTATCCTGATTGGTCGGGTACAGGGCGGTGATGCCTACCGGCAAGCCCTGAATGAATTCGTTCGTGATTATCCGACGAGTCCATTACTTTCACATATAAAAGAACGTCAGGTTGCCGCTGAGCAGCTTACGGCGAAAAGGACTAAACAATAAGTTCCAAGTTTCAGGTGTCAGGTTTCAAGTGCGTTGTTTCACTACATAATGTCGGTAAAGCAAGGCACTTGAAACCTGATACATGAAACTTGAAGCTTTCTCCCACCCATGATTGACTTTGCTTCCGGGCAGTATCGCACTACCATTTCCCGACTCTGGAAATTTGTTTTGATTTCACTGGCCGCCATTGTGCTGTATGTACTGGCGGTATCGGTGAATTTCCTTTGGCTTTTCGGCGGCATGCCTGATCTGAAAGCACTGGAAAATCCGAAGAGCCAGGAGGCCTCAACCATCTATTTTAATGACGGCCCGCAGATGGGCAAGTTCTATCTGGAAAACCGCACGCCGATCGACATCACACAGGTATCGCCCAACGTCATTTCGGCGTTACTGGCCACTGAGGATGCTCGTTTTATGAAGCATTCAGGCATCGATTTCCGGTCTATTGCCAGAGCCATCACAGGCATTCTTACGTTTCAGAATACAGCCAGCACAGGGGGAGGTAGTACGCTGACACAACAGACGGCAAAAAACCTGTTCAATACGCGGGAAGAGCAGTATGAAGGCATTTTAGGTGACCTGCCGGTTATTAAGCTCGTGATTGCCAAAACAAAGGAATGGATTCTGGCGGTACGGCTTGAGCGCAATTATACCAAGCAGGAAATCATTATGATGTATCTGAACACGGTATCGTTCGGCAACAATACATATGGTATCAAGACGGCGGCTAAAACGTATTTCAACCGTGAGCCCTGGCAACTCTCTGTTGAAGAGAGCGCAACGCTGGTAGGTATGTTAAAGAATCCGTCACTGTTTGATCCCCGCGTTTTCGAGGACCGATCGCGTGAGCGGCGAAATGTAGTATTGGCACAGATGAAGAAATATAAGTTTCTGACCACCGATCAATACGTCGCCTATAAAATCAAGCCGCTAAAGCTCGATTTCAATATTGAGAATCAGAATACCAACAAAGCTCCGTATTACTGCGCGGCCATCAGAGATTACCTGAAAAGCTGGATCAAGCAGTATAACCAGGAAAACGGCAAAGACCTGAACTTATACACCAGCGGCCTGAAAATCTACTCGACGCTCGATTCCCGTATGCAGAAAGCAGCCGAAGAGGCCGTGATGGCCAATATGCGGGATCAGCAGGGGAAATTTTACCAGCAGTGGCGGGGACGAAATCCGTGGGTATTCAAGAATGCAGCCAACCAATGGCAGGAAATGCCCAACTTCATTGAAAATGCAGTGAAACGCACCAGCCGATATCGGTTGCTGAAGGAAGTATACGGCGACGACAAAGCAAAAATCTGGCAAGAACTCAATAAGCCGGTTAAGATGAAGGTATTCACCTATGCCAATCGGCGTATGGAGAAAGATACAGTTATGAGTCCGATTGATTCGTTACGTTATTACAAACGCCTGCTTCATACTGGTTTTGTCTCGATGGATCCTACCACCGGTTACGTTCGGGCGTGGGTAGGGGGTATCAACTTCAAGTACATGAAGTTCGACCATGTGGCACAAGGAAAACGTCAGCCAGGATCGACATTCAAGCCGTTTGTCTATCTGACAGCGCTGAATAATAATTATTTCACCACCTGCGACCGAATCACGGACAGCCCCGTTACGTTTGCGGCATATGAAGATGGCAATGGTCCCCGTTCCTGGACACCCAAGAACTCTACTGGCCGCTACAGTGGGCGGGCATTATCGCTGCGTGAAGCAATCGGTGCATCCGTTAATAGTGTATCGGCGCGGCTTATCAAAAAATCTACAGCAGCGGCGGTTAAAAAGACGGCGGCCGACCTGGGAATCGATACAACGGGTTTTCCCACAAACCCAACCCTTTGCCTGGGAACTGCCGACGTTTCTGTTATGGACATGGTAGCCGCCTATTGCACGTTTGCCAATAGTGGTCACCGCGTAGAGCCTATCACAATCTATCGAATTACGGACAAGAACGACAACGTATTACACAATTTCACGCTGAACGCCGTGCAGGTCATCAGCGCTCAAAAAGCGTATGATATGCTGTATCTGATGCGTGGGGCTACTGAAGATCCGGGCGGAACAGCAGCACGTCTCGCCTCACAGTATAAACTTCTGGAAAGCGGAAACCAGATTGCGGCGAAAACGGGTACTACATCGAGCTTTTCAGATGGATGGTTCATGGGGATTACGCAAAATCTGGTCTCTGGACTCTGGGTTGGTGGCGATGACCGGTCTATCCACTTTAAGGATATTGCGTTTGGTCAGGGAGCACGTCTGGCTATGCCTGCGTGGGGATTGTTCATGCAGAAAGTATACGCTGAAAAATCGCTGACCAAATATAAACCGGGGCCATTTTTGAAACCAAATGGTTATAAAGTAGACTGTGGTGGTTATTACATCGATTCTGCCCAGCGGTATATTCCACCCCAGATTGCCCCTACGGAAGAAGAGGAAATCTTGAATTAATGTTCGTATCTGCTGGCCCTGCCAGTATCGAGACGATACCGCCCAGAAGGCATAAAACGGCAACCTTTAGCCAGGTACGTTCGTTAACGATACATGCCAGAATTCGACTACAAAAAGGAATTAGCAAGGGTACCTCATGAGCCCGGTGTATATCGATATTTCGATGCCACAGGAGAGGTCATTTATGTAGGCAAAGCCAAAGACCTGAAAAATCGGGTCAGCAGCTATTTCGTTAAATCGAATCAGCATGACCGCAAAACGCAGCGGTTAGTAAGCCAGATTCGGAAAATCGAATTCACCATTGTTCATACTGAATTCGACGCCCTTTTGCTCGAAAATCAGTTGATCAAGCGGTATCAGCCGCGCTATAACATTCTGCTGCGTGATGATAAGACGTACCCATTCATCTGCGTTACGAACGAACATTTTCCACGTGTGGTAACCACTCGTCGCATCGAACGCGGTCAAGGGACTTATTACGGACCCTTTGCCAATCTGAAACCAATGTACACGGTGCTGGAGATGTTCAGCCAATTGTTCACGCTACGTACCTGCAACTACAACCTGGCACCCGAAAACATTGAGGCGGGCAAATACAAGGTCTGTCTGGAATACCATATTGGCAATTGCAAAGGCCCCTGCGAAGGAAAGCAGGCAGAGGCCGATTATGACTCCGATATTGAGCAGATTCATGCCATTCTAAAAGGCCAGCTGAAGCCGGCTCAGGATTACTTCCGAAACCGCATGGTTGAAGCTGCCGGTACAATGGCTTTCGAACAAGCGCAGCAGTATAAAGATAAGCTCGATGTCATTCAACGGTTCCAAAGCAAATCAACGGTTGTCAATCCGAAGATCGCCGACGCTGATGTGTTCACTATTGCTTCCGACGAAGTAGCTGCCTACATCAATTTTATGAAGGTGGTGAACGGTACGATCATTCAAACCCACACGGTCGAGATCAAGAAAAAGCTGGAAGAAGCCGACGCAGACCTGTTAGCGATGATGATTATCGAGTTTAGAGATCAGTATGGTAGCCAGGCTAAAGAAATTATTACAAATATTCCGCTCGACACAGATTTGAAAGCAGAAGTGACGGTTCCGCAGATCGGCGACAAGCGCAAACTGATGGATATGTCGCTGAAGAACGTGCTGTATTTTCGTCGTGAACGCCAGGATCGGGCAGCCGCAGAAGCCACTGCCAGCTCAAGCAAGAAAGATCGCGTGCTCATTAAGTTGAAGCAGGACCTACAGCTAAAGAATCTTCCTCACCGAATCGAATGCTTTGATAACTCCAACATTCAGGGAACAAACCCGGTATCGGCCATGGTGTGTTTCATTGATGGAAAGCCAGCTAATAAGGAGTACCGGCATTACAGTATAAAAACGGTAATCGGGCCTAATGACTTCGCCAGTATGCACGAAGTAGTTACGCGCCGATATACTCGTATGCTGGAAGAGAAAGGCCCCCTCCCCGATCTGATTATCATCGATGGTGGTAAGGGGCAATTAAGCGCTGCCTGCGACGCGCTGAAAGCCCTGAATCTATACGGTCAAATTCCAATCATTGGCATAGCGAAACGGTTGGAAGAAATCTACTTCCCGGAAGATACGCTACCCTTATATCTAGATAAGCGGTCAGAATCGCTAAAACTCATTCAACGTTGCCGCGACGAAGCGCACCGGTTCGGCATTACGCATCACCGGGATAAGCGTAGCAAGAACAGCCTGATTAGCGAGTTGGAAGGAATTGAAGGCATTGGTCAGAAGACAGCGGGAAAACTTCTTACGCATTTTAAAGGCGTTAAGAAGATACGAGAAGCCGATGTAGCCGCCATTGCAGAGTTGATTGGCGAGGATAAGGCACAAAAAGTAAAGGCCTATTTCAGCGCGCAAGAACAGGATGTGTAAAAGACCAGGTACGTTCCGGTTATTGCTTTGCGCGCCTTCGGCTCCACCCACGAAACCATTAAGCGTTACAAAAAAGGGCTCCTGCTGATCAGCAGGAGCCCTTTTTTGTAACGCTTAATGGTTTAATATTCCCAAAGGCCGTGTTCAATTTCCATCAGATCATACTCTGTCTGATACGATTTCATGAGTCCTTCCTTATCACCATAAATACCAACAAGCTCTTTATCTTCTGGGTTAGCCACTTTCGTGATCCGACCGTAGAATAAACGAAGGTCAAAGGCATCGGCCAAATTTTTGTGCTGAGCCTGGTTCTGTGAGTTATACCACACAAACTTCTTCGGATCTGACCGGAACAGCTTATCGAGGTCTTTGTACTTGAATGTGGCTACAGGCACTTCGAAACCAGCAGCGTTCTTATCAGCAGGTAGCTTCATGGCTATCGTCTGAATATCGTAGTATAATCGCGACCGTTTCTTATCAAAAATCCAGTCCTCCTTTACTTCAAGAATACTGAGTTCTTTAGGAAAATACTCGTCGCCAGTTAGTGCAGGAGCAACTTTAGCAACCGCTACAGTATCCTTCTGAACAACCGGGGCAACAGGTTGCGTTACCTTGCCTTTTTTACCCTTCGTACTCTTAGCTGTTTTCTTGGGTGCTGGAGTGCCCCAACCGTCGTCAGCTGGTTTAGCGGTTGCCTTTGGTGCTGGGGTGCCCCAACCGTCATCAGCTGGTTTTTTAGCTGCCGTTTTAGCTGGTTCCTGCTTTTTAGTATCTCCCCAGCCATCATTTTTGGTATCGGCTGGCTTACCAAAACCAGCTTCGATCTCCTCCTTTGACAGACCACCGTCCTGATTCGGGACAAGCAGTTTTTCATGGAATTTTTCCGGCGAGATCTTCCTGGTGCACGAGTCATCTTCGTACGCATCGAGCAGCCCGGCTTTCACCGCGTCGATCAAGTATTTGGTGATCTCACTACCTTTAGCGAACATACTCCGATTCTGCGTCTCCTTCAGGTCGATACGACGCCAAAGGGTTTTCTTCATCATGATGTCGCTATCGTCGATAGGACGAACCGACATGGAATTAGCTTTGCTGTTATCACGCTCCTGCGCCATAGCTGCACCGCCCATCAGTGCCAGCGTAGCTGTAGCTGTAAAGGCAATCGTCCGTATCATTATCACTTGCTTCATAGCCTGTGTTCTTTACCTGTATTCTCACTAAAAACGGCTCGTAAGCCGCTTTAGTATAGTTAATATAAGGATATTACCTGCAACATACTTCCCATAGGAACGTCGCTGATATCACCACGGAAATTGCGACGTTGAACACCTTCGAGCGTAATCGTAAGGCGGTCACCTGGCTCCATTTCAGAGGCCATAGCCCCCAATGATCCGCCTCCTGCCGGTAAGGTTATTGGGCCAGCAACCCGACGTGTGCCACGGGCTAGATTCACTGTTATACCTGTTACCCGGAAGTTGGCATCGTTAGGAGCATAGGCCGCGAAACTTGGATCAGCCACAGCCCGCACACTGATACTGCGAGCCGAGCCAACCGGTACACCACGAGGATCGGTAGCAGGGCGGCCGCCCACAAGGTATTCAATCGTAGGACGAGGCACTCTGTTCACTTTAAAATTCTCCGTGCCTAACAGATTACCAGCGTTGCTAATGTTCAAGGATACAGCAGCAGCATTAGGGACAACAGTGATTTTACCTTTTCCGCCCGATGGCAATACTGCAGCACCATTAGCCGAAAATACAGGATTCCATAAAGCTCCCAGCTGTGGACTCTGAATGCTGAGTTTGTTTTCACAACCTAAATAAAGCGGAGGCATTGTTCCGGTTTCAACCTGATACGTCGGCTTCGCTACTGCGTATTCTGCCTTAACAGGAACAGTTTTAACGGTACCATCCGGCGCGTTGTATGAAATTGTACCAGACAAAACGCGTTTCGATAACCCCTGACTATCATACGAACCACCTTGCGCGGTAAACTCAATAATACCGCGCCCATTGTCCATACGAACAGGGCCGCCACTGAGGCTCATGCGGGGCTGAATACCTGACGACGATGCTGCCAGGAACATTTCGCCCCTGAACTTGGTGCCCGCTACAACCACATTTGATTGCATACTCAGCATACCCATGATCTTATCGAACTTCACGTCCTGCGCACCAACTTTCGTTGCCAGATAATTCAGGGTTTCACCTTCAATACGACGAACGTCAGCCTGTTTCTGGCTTAATACAGCCAAAGCAGCCGGAACAGGAGTCTGAGCGAAGTTCAACGTCGGAAAATCTTTCGTGCGTTGTTCCTTCGACCGATTGGCAATCGGATCATCTTTTCCGTCAAGAGCCAGCGGTGCAAACTTAGCGTTTCCCAGTTTCGACAATTCGTCGGCATACTGGTTCAGCGTTCCCTGAAGTTTGTAAGCCTCACCATTTCGGTTGTTACCAACCAATAGCTGCGCTACTTTCTCTTCTTCACTCAGATTTTTGATATTCCCTTCTTCATCGGTTCCTCCACCCGCTTCAACCAATTGTGATTTCAGCCCGTCGATCTGACCAATCATATCAGCCGCTTTCTTGCGAACAAGGTCGGCCTGTTGTAATACAGCAACGTCAGCGGGGCGGTTACCCGTTTTACTGACAGCTGCCTTTATTTTTTCCAGTGTCTCCTGATTGACCCGATTGGCTGAACCCGTTGCTTGTTCTAACGAATTGTTCAGCAGGACGAATTTTTCCAGGATGGCCGATGTCACCTGCAATGCAAGTAACGCGGTCAACACCAGATACATCATCCCGATCATTTTCTGACGGGGTGTCTCTTTTCCACCTGCCATTAGTTGGTAGTGATTTAGTACTGTTTATGATTGTATAACAACGTCAAAGCCCAGCCAGTATCGAATGCTCATCGAGCACTTGACAAGACCACGGACTTTAACGTTGAATTTTAATTTGTTACTGGTTGCTGCCGCGCATGGCTGTGAGCATGCTGCCGTAGACATTGTTAAGCGAGGCCAGATTGCCCGTCAGTTTCGACAGTTCTGACTTAAACTGCTGCGTGTCTTTGCTGGCATCGGCCATGTTCTGCATGGCAGAAGTCAGGTTACCATAGAAAGCATTCATAGCCTTCAGGTGCTTGTTGGTATCCTGCAGTTCCAGTTCATACACGGCGTTCAAGGCACCCATGTTCTTGGTCACTTTCTGGAACTGGTCACGGTAGTCTTTGGCATCGGTAGTAGCATCAGCCATAGAGTTCATGGCTGTGATTGCTGTACCGTATGACTTGTTCATCTCTGAAATAGAACCTGAAGCTGATTTCACGTTACGAGCATAATCGTTGGTAGCTACGGTAGCATCTGTCAGATCGGTCAGCTTGGAAACCGTACTATTCAGATTCTGGAAACCCGATCCAAGTTTTTCAAATACGTCAGGCGTGATTTTAGCCTGTGCCAGCATTTGATCCATATTAGCGGTCAGTCCATTAGCTTGTGGGGTGGCGGCCACGGGTTTACGGGCCTCCCCTTTGTAATCAGGAGCTAATTCAGGATAAACACGCTCCCACTCGTAATCGTCACCAGTAGCGACTGGCTGAGTAAAACTCTGAACGGCATACAATGCAAAGATCACTACCTCTGTCAGCAAGCCCACTGTCAGCATAAAGCCGAACTGTTCATTGTGGGTAATTTTGGCCCAGGCTCCGAAGATTACGACGGCGGCACCGGCACTATAAATGGTAGGAACAAGACGGTCCCAAAAGAAATTTACTTTTCCTGCTGCCATGAGTTGGTTTACAGATGATTTTAAAAAAAGTGGAATTGAAAAGGGTTAAGCTTTACTTCCTTTTGTGCCTTTTGGGGCTTTTGAAGAAGATGATTTCGATGACGAACGGCCAGACGAACGGCCACCTCTTGCTGAAGCTGTACGCCCTTCAAGGTTATCCATCACGCAACGGAAACCAATATAGGACCGCCGGGCGTTTTCGTCTTCATAGGTACGTGTGCCCGACTCTAAGTAGTAGGCGATATCTTTCCACGAACCACCACGAACTACTTTACGCGGCTCATCGGGGTTCTGGTTATCGGGGTTCATATCCCACACAATTGCATTAGCGTTGTCGGCATAGGCATCACGGCACCACTCAGCTACATTACCGGCCATGTTGTATAGCCCGTACTCGTTGGCGTTATACTGATTGGCAGGAGCCGTGTATGGGTAACCATCTGCATCGAAATTACCGCGTTGTGGTTTGAAGTTAGCCAGGTAGCAGCCTTTACCGTTAGCTACGTATGGGTTACCCCAGGGATATTTAGCCCCCTGCTTACCACCGCGAGCAGCCCATTCCCATTCAGCCTCCGAGGGTAACCGGAAACGAGGCGAGTTGACGAGGTTCTCTTTCGTACGATAATCGTTGTACAGATTGGTGCGCCACTGGCAGAAATGCTGAGCAGCTTTCCAGTTGACCCCCACTACCGGGTACGTATCGAAGGCCGGGTGACCATAATAGTACTCAAGCATTGGGTCACCATTGTGATAGGTAAAGTCGTTTTTCCAGACGGTTGTATCAGGGTAATATTTGGCCATGATCTCTTCTTCTCCGATCGAAGCAGCAGAATCGGCCAGCATGGCGTTTACGTATTGGCGGTATTCATGATTTGTGATTTCCGTATCGTCCATGTAGAACGAGCTGATCGTCACGCGGCGATTCATGTTGATCTGCGTAGCAGCGATGTCTTCATCTGCCTGACCCATAATGAATGAGCCTGAAGGAATGAGTACCATGCCGTATGGTGTTGTTTGCCGGTATCCTGGCCGCGACTTAGCCACAATCTCACCGTTGCTTACGCCAACATCTCCAGACTTTCCGCCCCCAAATTTAGATTTAACAAAGCCGCAACTCTGCAAAACCAGCACTGTCGCCACAACCAATACGCCCCGGAGTGTATGTGCCGGCATTCGGTTCGATTTCATATGTATAAACTGCATAAACTTGTGCAAGACTGACGTAAGAACGAAAATCCTCACGCTTATTGTATGTAAATTTTGAATGCCGGAACGAAGCAGTATCTGCTTAGAATGGCTGAAATGAGCGAAACGGTCAAAATTAAACGCGTGGCACCAAACTGCCTAACAACAATGAAGCCAATTTGTCGACTTCACCGAGTGGTTTGTCTCAAAACGACGAAAAAGTAATGTTAGTATCGGAAGCGGGGCGTACGAATAATTGGTTTTTTACTGGTATTAGGTGCTGGCAAGGCATAGCTTAACATAAACTCGTACGAAGCCGGGCGTTTTGCCGAAGTTCCTACCGTAGTAAGATCGCCGGATAGTCCGAGCCGCAAGGCATTATTGGCTAACAGGTTAATTCCTGCCATTCCGGTAATGGCTTCTCCAGTCCGGTATCCGGCCCCAAAAAAGAAATAATTATTTACGGTCGCCAAGAGATTTAGATCAAGTGAAGAGGCCTGCGGGCCTGGTTCAGTACTGTATTTGTACAATACTGACGGTTGAACGTCTACAGCATAACTTACACCAAGTCGGTAACCAGCTGATAAGTAGGCCGTGCGTGAGAGTGGATTGATCCCCTGGGCCGTTCCGAGCTTATAGCTGGTCGTAGCGAGGTGAAACAAACTTACTCCTACCCAGTAATCAACAGTATTATAATGAATACCCGCGCTAACGTCAGGTTGCATTTGTGATACCTTCCCAGTGCCTATCAGGGGATCTCCCGGGTCGCGAACGATCACATCGCTATAATCGATCGATTTATTATACACGCCGCCCTGAACGCCAAACGCCAACGTACCTGACTTCAGCGGTAACCGATACGCGTAGGCAACCTGTACAGACTGGTTTGCCTGAGGCCCAATGGCATCATTGAACGCATAAATACCAACGCCACTGTTCAACCGGGTAAGCGGAAGGTTAGCCGTTAGTAACTGTGTAGTAGGCGCTCCACCAGCCCCCCCGGAAGTCTGGTAGCCTGCCCACTGGGTTCTGTAGATAAGTTGTATCCGCGTAAGGCCTTCAGAACCAGCCGCCGCCGGATTGTAGAACGTAGGCGCGAACGGAAACAGACTGAATTGCGGGTCTTGCTGTCCAAACGCCGTTAGCGCGAGCAGCCAGCCACCAAGTGACACGTAGAGTTTGCGAAGCATAGACGAAGAAAATCCGGGCAGTTGTTACCCTGGTCAATTACCTGATAAACGCCCGTAAACACAAAATATTGACCGAAAAAAGGTCGATACCTGCTTTTTCCACTGGTATCGACCTTTCTCTAACGTCTTACACTTAACTATTGTTGGCTTTCCGTATGTAGAGGTCCAACGCACCGGTCATTGAGGGCGCATTGGGCAACGGTGCCTCAATGTCCAGTGTTAATCCTGCCTCCGTGATTGCCCTGGCTGTAGTTGGGCCGAAAGCGGCCAAACGGATCCCGTTTTGCTTAAAATCAGGAAAGTTGGTCATCAGCGAAGATACCCCCGATGGACTGAAGAACGCGATCAAATCGAAGTAACTGACATCCAGATCAGACAGGTCTGTTGCCACCGTTTCATACATCACCGCTTCTGACAGGTGCAAACCGCCCGTATCCATAAAGTCTGGAATATCATTGCTACGAATATTGGAACACGGGAACAGGAACTTCTCAGTCTTATGCTTTCTGATCAGATCAAAAAGTTCTTTTGCCGTTTTCGTACCCGAGAATATCTTCCGCTTTCTGATGACAATATACTTCTGTAGGTAATTGGCTGTCTGCTCAGAAATACAGAAATATTTCATGTCGGCAGGTACGTCGATACGGGCCTCCAGACAGATCCGGAAGAAGTGGTCAATGGCATTACGGCTCGTAAAAATAATCGCCGTGTGCTCCAGGATGTTAATCTTCTGCTTACGAAACTCCTTATACGATACTCCCTGAATCTGAATAAATGGCCGAAAGTCGATGGTAATATTGTACTTGTCGGCCAGATCGAAGTAAGGAGATTTATCGTCTGCGGGTTTGGATTGGGTCACTAACACATGGCTGACTTTCGTCTGACGTTCCTCGGTGGGCTGTGTGTTGGTATGGCTCATTGAATCTACCTTATGTTACGCATTCCGGCGGCTACGCGGTGTGGTTCTGCACTTGGGAAAAGAGCACGCTTGTTAAACGGCAAACCGGATACCGACAACAAGCGGGATTAATTCCACGATGCAAAGGTAGGAAAATAAATAGAGATTTTTGACCGGCATCAGGCGCACGAAGGTTAGGTACAGCCAGGCCAGCCGCCCCAGATAGAAACTAATGAACGGAATCAGCACATAACTTACTGATGTATCAGTTATGGAAACATAGGGGCTCGTAGCCGCTACCAGTAAGACTAATATGGTGGTGAATATCAGCGAAGATTGTATTACTTTGAAGTAGTGTGAATTCACTAATGCATCAAATTTATACAAACTTCCTACGGCAGCTATCAGTAAGTATTTTCCGATAAGCAGCAGAAATATACCAGCACTAACGATGACATAACTTATTAACAACCAAATGAATGTCTGCTGCTCAGGCAACAGGCCGTTCGAGCCAAACAGGTATACATTCTGATGCTGCACATACATAAACAAAAAAGCCAGTATGAAGCTAAGATTCAGTGTAAAAGCCAGCGAAACACGGCTCAATGGCCTGCTTACAACAAACGATTCTTCGGGCGAGGCCAGCCGAATCAGGTTGACCGGATTGTAAAAAAGCTGAAACGCGCGGCGGAAAAACGTATATAGAAAAGCACTGAAGGCTAGCAGGAACACCAAACCAACGCCAAAGAAGTTACCGAATGGTGATATGATTCGGGGTCTTACACTCAATAGATCATCATTGATCCGAATTGTTTGGCTGGATGCCGCCCGGGGATACCCGATAATCAACTGCCAATTGCCAGCCAAGGAGGGCCCATACAGAGTTAAGAAGAGTTGCGGCTTTCTGTATAACCGATACAGGCTATCAATATCGAGCACCTGCCATTGGCCCGCCGGGCATTTTCGGCGTAATGCGGCATCGATGAATAAAAAACCGTCTTCTTTGCTATGTATCAGCAGTTTGTAATGACGGTTGCTTTCTATGTCTACGGAAGCGCTCAGCGCGTTTTCGGCACTGTGCTGTTCGGCAATAAACGGGACATACGCTTTAAACGCCTCGTCATAGATGACAAGCTCTTGCTGAAAGTCGTGAACAGGAAAGTAAGCCTGTTTCGGGCCAACACCTTCCTGGCGGCCTTGAGCGACGAGCGGAAGAGAGGCAGCGAGAACGAGTAATAGAAAAAGAACGACTGAAAGGCTAGCAATCCGGACACCCATCTTCATACGTGTCTGTTTACCAAAGCCAGTCAGTCGCTCTTTCACTCTTTTTCACGCTTTAATACGTATACGTCCTATTGACCCAGTGCTTTCAGCATGGTTTCGCCAATCAGAGCTGGCGACTCCACTACATGAATACCGCACTCACGCATGATGGCCATCTTGGCGGCCGCTGTGTCATCAGCACCACCAACGATAGCACCAGCATGGCCCATCCGGCGACCTTTCGGTGCAGTTTGGCCGGCAATAAAGCCCACTACAGGCTTACGGTTCCCATCGGCTTTAATCCAGCGGGCGGCTTCTGCTTCCATACCACCACCAATTTCGCCGATCATAACAATGGCTTCAGTTTCGGGGTCGTTCATCAGCAGTTCAACGGCTTCTTTCGTGGTTGTACCAATGATTGGGTCACCACCGATGCCGATAGCGGTTGTTTGGCCAAGGCCAGCTTTGGTCAACTGATCAACCGCCTCATAGGTCAACGTACCTGACTTCGAAACAATACCAACTTTCCCTTTCTGGAAAATGAAAGCTGGCATGATTCCCACTTTGCACTCTCCGGCCGTCATCACACCAGGGCAGTTGGGGCCGATCAGGCGCGTTTCTTTTCCTTTCAGATAGGCTTTAACCGCCACCATATCCTCGGTAGGAATACCTTCCGTGATACAAATAATCACTTTGATACCGGCGTCGGCAGCTTCCATGATCGCGTCGGCGGCAAACGCTGGCGGCACGAAAATGATCGATGTATCGGCACCAGCAGTTGACACGGCTTCCAGTACGGTGTTAAAAACAGGCTTATCCAGATGGGTTTGACCTCCTTTTCCAGGTGTTACGCCACCTACTACGTTTGTTCCGTAGTCAATCATTTGTTGGGCGTGGAAACTCCCTTCAGAGCCGGTAAAGCCCTGCACTATCACTTTCGAGTGCTTGTTTACTAATACGCTCATGCTGTTCGTGGGTCGTAGGCGGTGCCTCGTGCGTTGACGTCTATATTGCAGATAATGGCGCAAAAGTAGACCGAAAAACCATATCTTCCGCAATGATTCTTTCGCATATGATCTCCGACGCGGTGCTGGCCGCAACGGGTGTCTGGGTCTTTGCCACGGCATTCGGACGAGTTCCTTTTTATAATCGCCTGCTTTGGGGCTTTTTCTTTCTGACCATTGCTCTAGCAGCCTTAGTTGGTGTTCTCACCTTTGCGGGATTACTCGTTCTGGAGCCACTTCATCGCTCACTTACCACACTGGCTGGCAGTCTGGGCGTTGTGGCAGTCGTTGTAGCTACATACGCTATTGTTCTCGACCAGCCGCTTTCGCCAGTCAGCTTCAGTGTTTCGCTCGGCATTGGCATACTGCTGTTTATCGTCTTGTTTTTTCCGGAAGTTGCTATTTTCTCTCCCGTTGTGGCGGCGTTGGGCATTCTATTGGTTATGCTGCTGGCTGTGTTCGCTCTGCTACGAAAAAAGCACTGGGCCGTCTGGATTGTGGTAGCTGTTATGCTAATGGCTTTTGCCACGAAAGTTCAGAACGTTATGTTACCCATTCACCCGCTTGATGCCTATCACTACCTCATCGCGCTGGCACTTGTTTGCTTTGGATACGCCATGCGTAAACGCGAACAAACTCTTTGATAGCGTAATATAGAACGGGCGCTTTGTTCAGCGAATGATAACATTTTGCTGCCATCATTCGTCTGTATAGTATGACTCAACGTACCTCATTCACACTTGGCATTGGCGCTTTTCTTTCCTTAACGATCTTTTTTTCGAGCTGTAAGAAAGAAGAGCGAACGAACACTCTGCCCCGTCAGCTTCAGGCAGCACGCCGGTTTGCTGATTCAATCGGCATCGATACTACACACTATATTGTTGCTTCGGCCCAGGCAGATACTGTTGCCGCCCGGGCTGCACTCGAAAAGCTGATTACCGAAATTCATTACGGGCACAAACCTGCTAGCCAGTCATTTGCCAAGCTGCCCGAAAAGGTAGATGCGGAGGTAATCGGCAAGCTAGCCCAGTCTGTTGATGTAGTTGGCGCACTGAAAACTGATGCGGCTACGTTTGCTCCCTATCAGGCGCTGTTGGCCAGGTATAATGAAGCGAAGAAAACAGCCAGCCCAACCCAGCTTAATGAAATCAGGGAAACGCTGAACTTCTACCGGTACCTGAATCGGTTCGGCGCAGAGAAGTTTATCGTAGTGAATATTCCAGCCGCTCGGCTCGCAGTATTTGATAAAACCGGTAAACGTGAATTGCCGATGGACGTAATTGTGGGGAAAGCAGCCAAAGCAACGCCCCGTTTCAATTGCTACCTGACGGAAATTGTGGCCTACCCCTATTGGAACGTACCTGAGGGCATCGCCATGAAGGAAATCGTGCCCAAGGTAAAAGAAAACCTGAGCTATTTAGATAGCCAGAACATGGAGATTCTGGATAGGCGCGAGCAACCGGTCGACCCGGAATCGATTGACTGGAGTAGTGTGTCGGCCGCAAATTTTCCGTACCGGTTTCGTCAGCGATCGGGCTGTAACAACTCGCTGGGGTTGATCAAATTCGTGCTCAATGGGCCACCTGCCATTTATTTACACGATACCAACGCCCGGGAATTGTTCGACCAGACCACCGATCACTGGCGTAGCCACGGGTGTATTCGCGTTGAGAGACCCGTTGAGTTGGCTAATTTCGTACTGGGCACGCCAAAATTCGATCAGGGTTTCTACAACCGCTGCCTGACCGACCAAACCCCGTCGTCGTTCAAATTACCGAAGCCTTACCCGGTGTTTGTTACCTATAATTTAGCCGACGTGGACGAGCAAGGCCAACTGGTTTATTATAAAGACGTATATAAAAAGTCATAGCTGAGCTATGACTTCAAGAACACCGACTTCTTCAGGTACGTATCATCGGGGTAGTAAACGAACAGGCAGGAACCGCCGGCGATTGTGCGAACAATTGGCGAACACTCGGCCGTCGACACAGCGGGGCAACCCTGACTACGACCTAACCGACCAGTGCGACGGATGACCTCCTCACATACATAGTCGGCACCATGCATCACAATGGCTCGCGAAAAGGCATTATCATTTATGCCTTTTTCCAGACCCTGCAACTGCATCGACAAACCATGCTTTCCCTGATACAGTCCCAGGGTTTTATAGAAACCAAGGCTGGATTGAAAAGATGAATTGGTGTTGGAGAATCGCTTCGGCAAGAGTTCGCCTGAGTTGCGGCCATGAGCTACGTACGTGTTGAACAGCAGCTTTCGCTTCACTAAATCAATGACGTACAGCCGTTTTTTACTTGAAGGCTGACTCATATCAACGATCGACAGCAGCGGTTTGGCACCCGAGATTTGTAGCATACCTCGCAGCGCGATGAGGTACGCCTCACGACTCAGACCAGACGAGGCCAGATTCAGCTCATCGTAGAGCATCTGGAAAGTAGAAGGGGCAGGCGCAACTGTTGGCGTAATTTCTCGATGAATTTCGGCAGGAGCTGTAAACTTTTCTGAGCCGGTGATGGCTATCGAAAGCAATGAGAAGACAGCGATCAACGCTTGTTTCATGCAGATACGGGGGCTTACGTTCGACTCGGTCCTACAAAAACGACTAGTCTACTATTTTGATTCACTATTACAGCTCCGGCGCTCCCTTTTTAATGGTGTTTTCAGTTACTGGGTATTAGTGGGGTGGTGTGTATTGACAAACGATGACGTTCTCAGGTACGTTGGGTCGGGGTAGTATACGAACAGGCAGGCTCCACCTTCTACCGTTTTTACCATGGTCATACTCACCGCATTTGGAATAGCCGGACAACCCTCGCTATGGCCGAGCTGCCCTTTCAGACGAACTGTATCTTCGCTTACATAGTCGGCACCGTGCAGAACGATATTGCGCGAGAACACATTGTCATTCACTCCTTTTTCCAGCCCTTTTAATTTCAATGACAATCCGTGCTTACCATGATAGCGGCCCATTGTCCGGTAGAAACCCAGGCTGGTCTGATTTGAATTTATTTCGTTTGAAAATTGAGTAGCCAGCAACCCTCCCGAATGACGCCCATGAGCCACATACGTATGAAAGAGGATCAGCTTTTTCTTCAGATCCAGCACGTATAGACGTTTCTCCGACGATGGTTTTGTCATATCGGCAATTAGTAGCAGGGGTTTTGTTTTAGGAATAAGTTGCATCCCGCGCCAGGCCAGATCGAAAACCACCGGATTGAGCCCCAGCTTTGCCAGCCCCAGCGAATCATACAACGGCCCTGTTGCCAGCTTCACAGGCTGGGCAATTTCCGCCGATTGGTTCACCTTCGTTTCCAGTGAAGTGCAACCCAGTATTAATACGAGTAGACAGGCAACGTATTTCATATACCAAAGGTAAGTATGTAGTCGATATGCCCTACGCATGCCTCAGGGCCACCAGACAATCAGGCTGCCACTTTTTTAGAGAAAATTCCCGGACGCAGGGCTATTTTAGACCCCGCCTGCCTTTACCTGGTAGAATGAAGTCTGTCAATGTATAATCATTCCTAAGTCTTGTTATCAAATGAAGAATAGCCTTCTCGGTCTGCTTCTAGGGCTTGCCATCAGTTCAGTTGCCATAGCCCAGTCGAACACGTTCACAAACCCCATTAAGCAGTCAGGGCCAGATCCGTGGGTGTTGCAGAAAGATGGTTGGTACTATTATATGAACACCACCGGAAGTAACCTGACGTTGTGGCGTACGAAGAATCTGGCCGACCTGAACACAGCAGAACGGAAGGTTATTTTCACGCCGCCCACCAAAACAGGCTACTCGAAAGAGCTATGGGCGCCCGAAATTCACTTCCTGGATAATAAGTGGTATGTCTATTTCTCGGCCGATTCGGCCACTAATCTCAGTCATCGCGTTTGGGTAGCCGAAAACACCTCCGCCGACCCATTTACGGGTG
Source organism: Fibrella forsythiae (assembly GCF_017353175.1). GTDB lineage: Bacteria > Bacteroidota > Bacteroidia > Cytophagales > Spirosomataceae > Fibrella > Fibrella forsythiae. The sequence continues at coordinate 1,325,383 of NZ_JAFMYW010000001.1, forward strand.
AATGGATCGTGAAAGGTAAGATTGGCGACCGCGATGACCATTGGGCCATTGATATGTCGGTGTTTGATTTTCGGGGAAAGCGCTACGCTATCTGGTCAGGTTGGGATGGCCGCAAGAATGGGCAGCAGGATATTTTCATTAGTGAAATGACCAACCCCTGGACGTTGAAAAAGGGAAAACGGGCCAAAATTTCATCGCCAACATTTGAGTGGGAAAAGCACGGAGACGTACCTGCAGCCTGGCAGAAGAATGGCGAAGTACCCCAGATATTTGTCAATGAAGGCCCTGAAGCACTTCAACACGACGGCCAGTTGTTTATCGCTTTTTCGGCCAATGCCTGCTGGCTCGACTACTGCCTGGGCTTGCTGCGTTATCGCGGAAAAGGCGACTTGCTGAACCCGAAAAACTGGACCAAACTGCCACAGCCAGCCTTCACGCAGTCGGCCGAGAATGGCGTCTACGCACCGGGCCATGGAGGGTTCTTTCAGGACGGGAAAGGACAAAACTGGATGATCTACCACGCAAATCCCGGTGCTACTGATGGATGCGGAAACAAGCGGGCCCCACACATCCAGACTTTCAGTTGGAATGCAGATGGTTCACCCAACTTCGGGCAGCCTATTCCAAAGGTTCCTACGCCTTCACCAGCCCAGTGAGGCAGTCTGCCCGAGTTGGCAACGAGCATAATTGCAATTTAACGGGTAGTTTCGGGTAGTCATAGCGTTGTTCCACTACTTTTCTGCAGTCGATCGGTCCGTTTATTTTATACGCATGCATGTTCTAGTTGTTCCAGATAAATTCAAAGGGTCGCTTACGGCGCAGGAAGCAGCCGAGGCAATTCGGGCAGGCTTCCACCGGCACCACCCCAACTGGACCATTACGATCCAGCCCATTGCTGACGGTGGCGAAGGAACTGTAGCCTTGCTGACCCAGGCAACGCTGGGTACGTTCAGAACCTGTACAGTATCTGATCCACTGGGCAGGCCTATCACTGCCAGTTTCGGCTTATCTGGCGATGGGAAAACGGCCTTCGTTGAACTGGCCGAAGCGTCGGGTCTTCACCTGCTTACCTACAAAGAACGAAATCCGCTGTATACCAGCACGTTTGGAACGGGCCAACTGATCCGGCAGGCACTGGAAACGGGAGTGACCGAATTAGTGCTCTGCATTGGCGGCAGCGCTACCAATGATGCAGGCATTGGCATTGCGGCGGCGCTGGGTTTCCAGTTTCTTGATGCACAGGATCAGCCCCTGTTCCCCAGCGGCAATAACCTTGTCCGAATCGCACGGATTGACCGGACGAACGTGGCACCGGCCCTCAGTCAGGTACGTATCCGCGTGGCCTGCGATGTAACGAATCCGTTATATGGTCCAACGGGAGCGGCTTACGTTTACGGGCATCAGAAAGGGGCGAACGCCACTGCCCAGCGCCAACTCGACGATGGCCTTCGACATATTGCCACTATTGTTGAACAAACCCAGGACCTATCGGTTGCCCAGGAGCCTGGCAACGGCGCAGCGGGTGGCGTGGGGTTTGGTGCGCGGGTCTTTTTACAGGCTCAGTTAGAACCCGGTTTTGCCCTTGTGGCGCATTATACAGGATTAGCCGAGACCATCAGGCACACCGATCTGATCATCACCGGCGAAGGAAAATTAGATACGCAAACCCTTCATGGCAAAGCCGTTCGCGGTATTGCCGTGCTAGCGAACGCCGCCAATAAACCAGTAGTAGCCTTCTGCGGAAAACTAGCCCTGAATGAAGCACAGCTAGAGGAATTAGGCGTACAGAAGGCTGTTCAGATATCACCCGCACACCTAACCACCGACGAAGCCCGAAAGCAGGCATTTAGCTTGCTTCGTGAAGCGGTTGCTGACACGTACCCAGCCTCCTGAGCTTATTTATTCGGTAACACTCTCCCCTATCCTGGGGTTTAGAAGCTAAACACAAAACCACCATGGCCCGTCAAGATCCGCACACCGAATACATTATCAGTAAAGAAGCCTACCAGATTGCACTGAGCAGTTTACCGGCCACCGGAACAGCCGGGCAAAAGGCCACATCGCTCCCGATTACCGCCATGCAGTATCGCCAGAACATCAGCAATACCATCAATGCGGGAAAATGGTCAATGTGGGGCATCTCGCAGGAAACATTTGACTTTCAGTGGCACAACGGCACCTGGCAACCACCAGTTAACCTGATTATACGGCAAGACTAACGAGTCTTCCTGACACCGGGGCCAGTTCTATTGGTGAAGGCTCGCCATCACGTCTGTGTTGGCCGTTTCTTCATCAACCGGTTTCCGATGCCACCACGACGCCAGCATTGACCCCGTAATGTTCATGAGCGGTCCGAAAATGGCGGGGGCCAACCCAACCGTAGCCATCTTGCCCATTTCTTTGGCAATGCCAGAGGCAAGCCCCCCGTTTTGCATGCCCACTTCAATGGCAATCGTTCGGCAATCCCGTTCGCTCATCCGGAACAGCCGGGCCGACCAGTAGCCCAGAATGTATCCACACAGATTGTGAATCAGCACCAGGCCAATCAGCGTCGGACCGATCGTGAGCAGGCTGGCTCTGCCGGCTGCCGTAATCACTACGATGATGAACGCGATGCCGAACATAGACACCAGCGGCATGGCGTCGTCGAGCCATTTGGCTTTTCCGCTCAGGAACTTGTTGAACAACAGCCCGGCACCAATGGGCAGAATGACCATCTTAAAAATGTCCCACATCATATGAATCATATCGATTTCAACAAATGCGCCCGCCAGCAACTTCATCAATAGCGGCGTCACAAATGGCGAAATTGTAGTCGAGATAGCCGTAATGGTGATTGACAGAGCCAGATTGGCTTTGGCCAGATAAGAGATCACGTTTGAGGCCATGCCGTTGGGCGAACAGCCTATGAGCACGATCCCGGCTGCAATCTCGGGCTGTAGACCGCTCAGATTGGCCAGCGTAAAGCCCAGCAATGGCATAATCAGAAAGTGGCTGAATACACCAATGAACACGCCCTTCGGCATTTTCACCACGCCCACAAAATCCTGCGCACTCATCGACGTACCCATGCCGAACATGATCAGCTGGATCAACGGCGTGATCAGCCCCGATAGCTTATAGCCATTTATGTCAACAAAGTAATTCGGGTAATAGAGGGCCGTGGTTACCGACGCAAAAATGACGACGGTATAGGAAAATCCCTTCAGCTTTTCGTATCCTCTGAAGCCGATAGCTAATGCCAGGAAGGCAACGATCAAAAACGGACCGGCCTGTTCTAACCTGCCGGCCAGCGCAAAATAGAGCGCAATGAGCAGGCATAACACTGCCAGTGCTGTCATCGCTTTATAGATAGTCATCGTGTTTTAGGAAATAGTTGCCCCAAAAAGTAAGCGGTATAAGCACTGTTACTCTACCGCTGTTATTTTTTATAAGTGAATGAACGTTTATTTATTAATTCTGCGTTTCCTGTACTGAGCCATTGCCGAATGCGGACAAGAGATACCGATAAAGAACTGTTAGTCAGGAAACGCGCCATTTCGATGCTCGTCAACGATGGCCTGGACGGGTTCAGCATGAATAAGCTGGCCAAAGCGTGTGGTATTTCAGTAGCTACGCTGTACATCTACTTTCAGGACAAGGATGACCTGATTCAGCAGATCGGGCTTGATATCAGTCGGAACTTCGTGGCCTCTACCTTCGACGGTTTTTCACCCGATATGCCGTTTGCCGAGGGACTTAGAAAACAATGGGAGAACCGAGCCCGGTTTGCCATGGCCTTCCCCGATGAGGTTGCCTATCACGACATGATCCGCCACACCCACTATGGCGATTATATTCTCGACGAAGTAGTGACAACCTTTAAAAATGTCATGGCTACATTCATCCAGAACGCTATTACTAACCATGAACTAAAGCCGGTTGCGCCGGAGGTCTTCTGGAGCGTTGCCTACGGGCCATTATACACGCTTCTTCGCTTTCACAGAGAACGACAGGGGTTGGGCGGCAAACCATTCCAACTGTCAGACGATCTGCTGGAAGATGCCCTCCAGATGGTGCTCAATGGCTTGAAACCTTAATCGTATTGAAGACCTTAACTACCTGTATGTATGACAGTTCCATTAACACATATACTGGTTTTCAGAACCACGGTTCAAACCGAGGCCGACAAGCATTGTGTAAGCGCCAGTCTGGACGCCCATGAGGCGATCCTGTCATGGACCATCGATTTACAGGACGTTGACTGTGTGCTACGCATAGTGTCGGCCACGCTGGCGCCCGCCTCCATCATTCACCTTATCAACAAACATGGCTTTGCCTGCGCTGAGCTAGAGTAACACATCGCACATGAACCAACCACGTATACTTGCCTTTACCGGATATCAGAAATTTCTGATTGCCATACTTGCCCTGTTGCAGTTCACCGTCATTCTTGACTTTATGGTGCTCTCACCCCTGGGCGATATTCTGATGAAAACCCTGAACATGACGCCATCGGGCTTTGGCCTGGTTGTTTCGTCCTACGCGTTCAGCGCGGGCGCGTCGGGCATCCTGGCGGCCGGCTTCGCCGATAAATACGACCGCAAGAAGTTGTTGCTATTCTTTTATGTTGGTTTCATTGCCGGCACGTTCTTCTGCGCCATGGCCAACAGTTTTGAAATGCTGCTCGCGGCCCGGATCATTACGGGCCTGTTCGGCGGAGTGATCGGGTCTATTTCTATGGCCATTGTGGCCGATCTGTTCGCCATCAACCAGCGTGGGCGGGTCATGGGGTTTATACAGATGGCCTTTGCCGCCAGTCAGGTGTTAGGTATCCCGATTGGCCTTTATTTCGCAAATCTATGGGGTTGGCACGCTGTCTTTCTGATGATCGTTCTGCTGGCCATACTTATTGGTATCGCCGTGTTGCTACGGATGCAGCCCGTTACCAAACACCTGGCCTTACAATCAGATGACAACGCGTTTCGGCATCTATGGAATGCGTTGGCCAACAAGACGTACCAGACCGGTTACCTGGCCGTTGCCTTTCTGTCGATTGGCGGTTTTATGCTGATGCCGTTTGGCAGCGCGTATCTGATCAACAACATTCACTTGCAGCAGGCACAATTACCCCTGATTTTCCTGGTATCCGGCTTGTCGTCGATCATTATTATGCCCGTTATAGGGCGGTTGAGCGACCGGGTCAATAAGTTCTGGTTGTTTACGGGCGGGTCAATGCTGGCTATCGTGATGGTAATCATCTACACCAATATTCCGCCCATTCCGCTGTGGGAGGTTGCAGTCATCAATGTTATCATGTTCATGGGTATCATGAGCCGGATGATCCCCGCCAATATTCTCAGCAGCGGGTTACCCGACATGAAAGACCGCGGCGCTTACATGAGTATCACATCTTCGCTCCAGCAAATGGCTGGTGGCGTAGCGGCAGTTGGCGCAGGGCTGATCGTTACGCAGGCTGGCAAGAGTAGCCCGCTGGCGCATTATAATGTGCTTGGGTACGTGGTATCGATTGCCTTCCTGGCCTGTATCTATTTCGTTTACCGCATGAACGAGCTTGTCACGAAACGGTCGCGAGAAGCATCAATTGTTGTATCGACCGAACCGGCCGACAGTCCACCTCTTGTCATAACAGACTGATTTTCTGACCACAGCACTTCGTCTGAGACAAGGAAGGTCACACATTACGGCTTTGCCAGCTCCAGTTTCAGCATGGCTGTCGCGTACCGGCGGCCCAGTTCCCGAGCTGACGCCGCATTGAAGTGGGTCGCATCGCCCCCATCCGTCAGCCCCGATGCGTCGACGCAGGCAACCCGGGCCACATGCGTAGGTACGTTGCGCAGAATAGCGTTGATTTGCGTACCAGCCGGGTTTTTCTCGACATAAAAATCGCCCAACGTACCCACCACAACCGGCACCGTCGGGCTGTTGGCTATCTGGCGGAACCGTCCGATCAGTTGGGTAAGCTTTTGCTCGTAAACAGCCGCCAGTTCCGGTTTGCTATCGCTCTCGCCCTGATGCCACAAAATGCCGTGCAACGTACCTGATTCCTGGGCCAGCTTCACTCGCTTGATTGCCTCATCGTAGGGGTAGTTTTTTGTTTGCTCGTGGTAGCCCCCCGGTTGCCACGCATCGATCGCCGATCCACCAACAGCCGTTGGAATCAGGCCAATAAAAACGTTCGTATCCTGCGCGGCGAGCTGCCTGCCAAACGCCAAACCCGGCCCCACGCCCACTACGGCCGGTTTATCAAAATGTAATGGCTCGGTAGCAGGCACCCACTGGTTGCTCCTGTTCAGCACCCAAACGCGGGGATGCGGTATCTTGTCGGTATCCTCAACGGTTCCCCGCCCGGCCATGTTCGATTGGCCAGCCAGCATGTAGAGATGAAAGTTAGCGGGTGTTACACCAGCGGGTAAAGCTGATTGAGCCAGCATGGTTAAATGGCTTAGTGACAGAAGAAAGGCGATCAGCAGACGTTTATACATATGAATCAATGTCAGTTTTTGTGGCGATTACCGTTTCACAAACCCCGTCATGACACCAAAAGAAATGCCAGGGCAGGTAACCACCTTGTTGTACAAAGCATAAATTACTACCGGTTACCTTGCCTGCCGGCGGCTTAACTGGCTTGTATTGGGTACGTTCCGGCCAGAACAGGCAAAAACAGCCAATAATTGCCTGCTGACAGACAGTAAGTCGACACCGATCTCCTACTTTTTTGCGGGGCTTCTATTAAGCGAATGCTCTACGACCTTGTGAACCGACGTTACTTTACCCGCCTGTTTTCGGCAATTCCATTAGCCTCTATCAATCCCGTGCAGGCTAGCTACTCTCCACTCTCTACCGGCAATGCAGTTCCGCCATTGGCCGGTGATGACAGAGCCTACTGGCTTCAGACGTTGCTGAAGGTAGCTGATCCGGTGTTAAATGCGCTGGCGAAAGGCCAGTTGAAAGCCATTATGCCGGTTGAATCTGCACCGGGGCAAGAGGCCAGTCGCCGGAAAGTATCCTACCTGGAAGCGCTGGGCCGTACGCTGGCGGGAATGGCACCCTGGCTGGAGCACCCGGCCGCAGGAGCCGAAAAGGCGCAGCAACAGGCCTATGCCGGGTTGGCGCGGCAGGCGATTACGAACGCCGTCAACCCGCAGTCGCCCGATTTTATGAATTTCACCCAGGGTGGTCAGCCGCTGGTCGATGCTGCTTTTCTGGCCCACGGGCTGCTTCGGGCACCAACGCAACTCTGGCAACAACTGGATAAAGAAACCCAGGTACGTTTGGTAGAGGCGCTGAAATCGACCCGGACCATCAAGCCCGGTTATACGAACTGGCTGCTGTTCAGCGCGATGGTTGAAGCAGCATTGCTCAAATTCACCGGCGAAGGCGACGAGATGCGCATGGATTACGCCATTAAACAGCACCAGGTCTGGTACAAAGGTGACGGTGCCTATGGCGATGGTCCTGATTTTCACTGGGATTACTACAACAGTTACGTTATTCAGCCTATGCTGCTGGATGTGTTGCAAACGCTCGTGAGGGCAAAAAAAGCCGACCAGTCGCTGTATGATTTGCTGCTCGCCCGCGCTCAGCGATACGCCCTCATTCAGGAGCGGTTAATTGGCCCCGACGGATCGTTCGCAGCGTTTGGCCGGTCGCTGGCCTACCGCTGCGGGGCCTTCCAGCTACTGGCTCAGGTTACCTTACAAAACCAGTTGCCGCCCGATCTGACCGGCGCTCAGGTACGTAGCGCACTAACAGCCGTTATTCACCGCACCATGGACGCGCCAGGTACGTTCGACGCCAAGGGTTGGCTGCAAATTGGCTTGTGCGGTCACCAGCCCTCCATCGGTGAAACCTATATTTCTACCGGAAGTCTATACTTATGTTCGGAAGCTTTTCTGCCGCTGGGCCTCGCCGCCAATGACCCATTCTGGACCGCACCCGCCGAAGACTGGACTGCAAAAAAGATCTGGTCGGGCCAGGACGTAAAAGCAGACCACGCTATCAAGGGGTGAACGGCAGTTGAATTGGACCTAGTGAATGGCGTACAGTATGGTAAGCCGTCTTTAACCAGTGATAAATAGTGCGTTACTTCCACCCCAATTAACTTAAGGCAGGAACGTACCCAATGGTCTTCCAATTTAATGTACAGATATTGGTAAGCATCGCCTCTGTCATCACTCCCGTCGTCGGGATGATAGAGGCGATGCGTATTCAACCAACTGAATTAGTTAAGCACTCGTGTAGCAATGTCGTTCTGAAGGGCCGGGGTAAACTATCTTTTCTCAGGTCAGTTACTCAGATACACGTAAACACACGTACCAACAATGAACTACGTTCGATTTGGCAACACGGGCCTGAGGGTGTCGAAACTTTGCCTTGGCTGCATGACTTATGGGCGGCCAACAGACCGGTGGCCCTGGGCGCTCAATGAAGAGCAAAGCCGCCCATTCATTCAAAAAGCGCTGGACCTGGGCATCAACTTCTTCGACACGGCCGATATATACACCGCCGGAGCCAGTGAAGAAGTAGTTGGCCGCGCCCTCCGCGATTTTGCGTCCCGGGACGAGGTGGTGCTGGCTACCAAAGTGTTCAACCCAATGGGGCCCGGCCCGAATGATCAAGGGCTGTCTCGCAAGCACATCATGAGCGCTATCGATGCCAGTCTGAAACGCCTTGGTACCGACTACGTAGACCTGTATCAGATTCACCGCTGGGATAGCAACACCCCCATTGAAGAGACGATGGAGGCCCTGCACGACGTGGTAAAAGCCGGTAAAGCCCGTTACATCGGCGCATCATCAATGGCTGCCTGGCAATTTGCCAAAGCACAATATACCGCCGATCTGAACGGCTGGACCCGTTTTGTGTCGATGCAGCCACAGTATAACCTGGTGTATCGGGAAGAAGAACGTGAGATGTTGCCTTTCTGTGACGATCAGAAAATTGCGGTTATTCCCTGGTCGCCGCTGGCACGTGGCCTGCTGACCGGAAAACGCAGCAGGGAGCGCAACGAAACCGAGCGAGCCAAAACAGATGCCTTCGGCAAATCGCTGTACACGCGTGATGATGACTACGTCATTGCAGATCTGGTTACGAAGATGGGCGAGGCGCGCGGCATTCCGCCTATGCAGGTTGCCCTGGCCTGGTTGTTTACCAAACCGGTCATTACGGCACCCATTATTGGAGCCAGCAAACCCGGTCACCTGGAAGACGCTGTGGGCGCGTTAAGCGTGACGCTCACCGACGACGAAGTAAAGCAATTGGAAAGCGCGTACCAACCGCATCCGGTGGCGGGCATTTGAGCATCAACAGAGTAGAAAACAGAAAAGCACTTAACATCACTGTTGAGTGCTTTTTTACGCGTTCGTCGATACGGTAAGGTATCCGATCTGAACCAGGTACGTTTCGCTTAGTGAAACAGGCTGGTGGCTAGTTCCCAAAGTCCGAAAGCCATCAGTGCCGAGCAAAGTAGCACAACAGACCAGGTAATCAGATTAACAGTAGCAAGTGATACGGATGGAAGTGATTTAGTAGGCATGACGTGTTTTAGGCGTTACAGTGCATCTACCTACGGAAAACGGATAACAATAGTTTCTTTTAAATAAGTTTTTAATACGAATAAATACATTTAAGTAGAAGCTGGGCGAAACCAAAGCCGTCGTATAGTGTCTCGTATGGGCTACATCCACTCTGAAGCAGCGCCTTTTCCACTTCCACTTCTGGGCAGTATCTATCATCCTGATAGTCATTCCAACCTTATAATCGATAAAGAGGTCTGGAAGTAAGTTCCCGCCCATTATTGATTACTTGTTCTATAGAATTATTAAACTAATCTACTTATTTTACCATTCCCGGCCCGATTAGCGTGTCTGGCCCGGTTAGTTACAGCGTTTATCGGGCCTGTCTATGAATAAGCATCTGTTTGTTGCCAGTATACTTATTGGTACACTTAGTGGCTACTTCAGCAAGGCGCAGGGGCCACAGAACTCAAATTGGTATTTCGGCACGAATGCGGGGCTTTCGTTTAGTGGAGGCACCATTCAGGCCGTAACGAATGGCCAGCTTCGTTCGACGGAAGGCTGTGCTGCCCGGTCGGATGAGACGGGTCAATTGCAATTTTATACAGACGGTAGCACAATCTGGAATCGCAGGCATGAAGCAATGCCGGGGGCTACCGATCTTGGCGGAAGCGGCCAGAGCACCCAGGCAGCGCTCATCGTACCGCATCAGGCCAGTAACGCCGAGTTCTACGTCTTTTCGGTAGCGGGCAACCAGCAAACCGGTATCCAATATGCCCGGGTAAACATGACTCTGAACGGCGGATTGGGCGGCTTAACGACGAAGAATAAACAACTGGCAGCCCAGTCTACGGAGAAAATCGCGACAATCAGCCATTGCAATAACCTGAACCACTGGGTCATTACACACGACGCGGGAACAAATGCGTTCCGGGTTAACCTCCTCAATGACAACGGCGTAATTATGCCGCCAACGCTGTACCGGGTTGGTAGCGTACATCAGCAGCGGAAAGGGTATATGAAGCCGTCGCACAATGGGCGAAAGCTAGCGGTAGCGGTGTCAGACAGTGCCCACGGCGGGTTTCTGGAGGTGTTCGATTTTGATACGAAAACCGGCGCGATCTCGAACCCGATGAAATGGCAGAGCCCGGAAACGGATGGGGCATACGGACTTGAGTTTTCGCCCGACAACACGTTGATCTACCTGACCACGCTCTTCGGCAAAACGATTTATCAGCTTCGGGCAACGGATCTGACAGTTACCGCACGGCTGTCTGTGCAGGCGCAACAGACTGCTTCGCCCGGAATAGGCGCGTTGCAGCTTGGCCCCGACGCCAGGATTTACGGCACCCAACCCGGGGAAACCCATTTGTTAGCCATTAATCAACCCAACCAGCCTGGCCCCGCCTGTAATCTGGTGGTTCAGGCGGTTGACCTGGGCGGTCGGCGGGCTTTGGCGGGACTGCCCCCCCTTATTGATACCCTTCCCAGCCTGCCGCCAAAACTCAGCATTTCGCTCGAACAACTCGCTGGTTGCAATCAATTTCGGCTCACGTCCAAGGTAGAAAACCTTGATTCAACGTACCTGATATACGCATGGTATGCTGACGGCACGGCTATCGACGGCGCAAATAGACCCACCGTAATCCCAACGAAATCAGGTACGTACAGCCTGAGGCTACGGGAAATCAAATGCAAAGACATTCAACTTCAATCGAACCAGGTGCCCGTTGTGCTGCTTGAGGTAAACCCCACCGCACGGGCTGTTGCCGATTCGTGTGGCCGTTTCCTGCTACAGGCACATGCCACTGGCGGTACGCCGCAATGGACAGGCGCTGGTATTCAACCGCCCCGCGACAGGCTGGATTCACTGACGGTGACTGCCCTGGATGGTACGCAGACGTACACGGTCCGGGTCAGCAGTTTAACCGACGGCACTTGCTTCTCCGAGAAAAAGGTAACCGTAACGTTTCAACAGCCCGCCCCGTATCAGCTCAGCCAGCCAACGCGATCGGGTTGTGGCGACTCACTGACTGTAGAAGCTCCCCCAACCCGTGATTGGGATCACTTCCAGTGGACACTGCCTACTGGCCAGACGGTAACGGGTGGACGCCTTGTGGCCCGGCAGAGCGGACAATACGCCGTTAAAGCGCTCAGCACCAGCAGCGGCTGTAGCAGCGATGCCTCGCTGAATGTGACCCTGCACCCGTACCCGGCGGTACAACTGACCAGTCGGCTGATCGACACCTGTTTCCGAAACATCGCCCTGGGTTATCTTGCGCTTGATGCGGGCCCGCTGCCCAACGTAACTTACCGCTGGCTACAGGCTGGTCGGATAGTCAGTTCAGACCCGGTCGTGCAGGCGCAATCATATGGCCTTTATACATTAATAGCCCGATCATCGGCGGGCTGCGAAACAGCCGACTCGGTGCGTATTGTCTCCAGTTGCCCGCCTACCCTACCCAGGGCATACGTACCTGATGGATTCACGCCTAACCAGGATGGCCTGAACGAGACCCTGGTCATTCATAGCTCAGGAACGGAGCGCATGACCCTCACCATCTATGATCGTTGGGGCGAAGTACTTTACCGCTCTACCGACACACCAGGCAACCAGGCCGGCTGGTCAACCTGGGACGGCACCTACCGCGGCCAACCCGTTAACAACGGCCTGTACTTATATCGACTCGAGATAAAAGGAACGGACCATCCGGACGTATTCACCCGAAAAGGTGTCATCGACGTACTTCGCTAGCCAACAAAAAATCCCCAAATCGCTATGATTTGGGGATTTTGCTCCCGAAGCTGGGCTCGAACCAGCGACCCTCTGATTAACAGTCAGATGCTCTAACCGGCTGAGCTATTCGGGAATGTGCCGGACGATGTCGTTGTTCTGATATCGTGGTGCAAAAGTAGGCCGCTGAGTGGTTCAACGCAAGCGTTTGGCGAAAAAAAACGTTCATTTTCGTTGCTGCCGCTGCTTTCGCCTTAGGGTTGCCTGCACAACCTAATGACTATCAGTGACTACGAATGACCAGCAAAGGCTAAAAATTTTATCGCTGTCCGTAGCCGGTTGGGCCGCCGAACACGTCGGGGCGGTTGGCAGGTACGTTCTCCAGGATCAACTCCTTTACCCGGCGGGCGTCCCCCTTGGTGAAGTTGCTCAGCACGATCTCGGGCCGGGCACGGGGCAGGATGCGGATCGTGGAGAAGAACAGGCCGTTGTCGATCTCTACGCCCGAAATGTCGGAGTAGAAGATGAAGTTGTCGGTACCACCAATGAGCTTCTTCACGCGGAAGGTGACGCCCTTGTCGTTAAACTCAACCACGTCCTGCCGGATCGGGTCTTTAAAACTGCTGCTGCTAAAACGTTCGTTCATGGCTTTTTACGTTTACAGTTTGCTGTTTACCGTCTTCTGTTGCTTCGTTCAGGTACGTATCTGACCACAGCGAAGCAACAGAAGACGGTAAACAGCAAACTGTAAACTATTTTTTAACGTGTACTACTTTTTTTGTTTCGAAGAATTCACCCTCAAAGTAATCAGAGAGATTGTAAATGGTGTATTTATCAGGAATCTCGGCGAGTTCTTCGGTCAAATCGCCGCCTTTCAGATACAGAACCCCGTTGGGCAGGTCGTTGTTGCCGCGCTTCGTGATTTTGTAGCGCATCCAGCTCATAAACGGCTGTAGCCGCGTTACAGCCCGGCTCACCACAAAATCGTAGCTCTGGCCTATCGATTCGGCACGTACCTGCTCGGCACGCACGTTGGTCAGCCCCAGCGCCTCGGCCACGCCCTGCACCACCGTGATTTTCTTGCCGATGCTATCCACCAGGTGAAACTGCACCAGCGGAAATAGGATCGCCAGCGGAATGCCGGGAAAACCGCCGCCCGTACCTACGTCGAGAATCTCGGTGCCGGGCTTAAACTGAATCACCTTGGCAATACCCAGCGAATGCAGTACGTGCTTTTCATACAAGGCGTCGATATCCTGACGCGAGATTACGTTGATTTTCGCGTTCCAGTCGCGGTATAGCCCGTCGAGCGCAGCAAATTGTCTTTTCTGCTCGTCGGTCAGGTTCGGGAAGTAGCTGTTAATGAGTTCCACGTGTCAAAATATTACGCTTCAGGGATATAGTTCCAGGTTTCAAATGGCGCTGCTGATCAACCGGCTGATTGCTTGGCAAAGCACCGCAACGGCAGACCGTTTAACATCTGAAACTCGAAATTGAATGCCCGAAACTAGTTTCACCATCCTGTCTGTTTGCGGCGCCAGGTAAAGACCATGCGTGCGGTCGACAGGCAATAATAAACGGCCAGCGTGAGGTCGGTGGCCGGCATCGCATACCAGCGAACCAACTGGTCGAATCGGTGGCTGATACGGCCGATTATACCCCAAAATAAACCAAAACGAAGCACAAACAGACCGGTTGTGATCAGCAACAGCGGCTGATACAGTAACGTGGTCTGATGGGTCAGTATAAGCCAGACAACGTACCCAGCCACCAGCAAGCCCAGCAACCAGCTGAGCACGTGAGTGCCTGTGATGAGGCCCAGCCAGAGCTTATCGCCGGTTTTATAATGTTTACCTACGGCCAGATGCCGCTGTTTCTGCCGTTTCCAGTCAGCCCAGGTTTCTTTCGGCGTCGACAGCGTGAACGTATCCGGGTGCAGGCTGACGGCTACATTTTGAGGCGTAGCGGCTTCATTTACGAACAGATCATCATCGCCGCCCCACACGCGCATATGGCTGTAAAAACCTTTATGCCGGAAAAACAGATCGCGCCGATACAGCAGGTTACGCCCCACGCCCATGTAGGGCCGCCCCGCAAGAGCCATTGATACGTATTGCACGGCCGTAAACAGGGTTTCTGAGCGAATCAGGAAGTTGAGAAAACCGGGGCGGCGGCTATACGGCGAGATACCCAGTACCATTTCGGTCGACGGACTCTGGAGTGGCGCTACCATACCCGCCAGCCATTGATCAGACGCGGGACGACAATCGGCATCGGTCAGCAAAACGGTCGGGTACGTTGCCTTTTTCATGGCAATGGTCAGTGCATATTTTTTGGGCGTCACATGCGCCGCTTCCACATCGACCCGGATATAGCGTAGGTTAGGCAGCAACGGCACCAGTTCCTCCAGCAGTACGTCGGAAAGATCGGTGGAGCGGTCGTCCATCACCAGCACTTCAAAGAGTGGGTAATCCTGCGCGGTCAGCATCGGGAGCAGTTCGAGCAGGTTATCGTGTTCGTTATTGGCACAAACCACGACTGTTACTCCCTGGGCAGCAGACGGCGCACCAACCGGGGTCGGCACAGGCCGAAACGCCGTTCGGGCAAACAGAAAAAGGAGGCACAGCACCTGAATCACCAGCACGCCAAGCCATCCCGCCAGTAAACTAGTAATCACCAGAACGGTAGCAGTTTAATCAAAGGAGGAAGTAGACTATTCAACGCCGCAAAGATAGAGACAAACAGCGGCATCGTACCTTTGTGGTTTCAGCACAATGCTTTCTGTTTACCGTTTACTGTTTGCTGTTTACAGTTGCGCTGCTCATGAGCCTCAGGGTACTTATGGCAGCGCAACTGTAAACAGCAAACAGTAAACGGTAAACTCCAACCAATGACCTTTACAATTCAACACAACGATCCGGCTTCGCAGGCACGCACAGGTACGTTAACTACCGATCATGGCCCAATTCAAACCCCTATTTTCATGCCTGTCGGTACGGCGGGAACGGTAAAAGCGGTGCATCAGCGCGAACTGGAAACAGATATCAATGCCGACATTATTCTTGGCAATACCTACCATCTCTATCTACGTCCCGGCCTCGACGTGCTTCAGCAGGCGGGCGGTCTTCACGGTTTCAACGGCTGGAAACGACCCATTCTGACCGATTCGGGGGGCTATCAGGTCTATTCGCTCTCAAACACCCGGAAGATCAAGGAAGAGGGCGTCACGTTCAAATCGCATATCGACGGATCGAAACATACATTCACGCCAGAGGGAGTAATGGACATCCAACGCACGATCGGGGCCGATATCATGATGGCTTTCGATGAGTGTACCCCCTACCCCTGCGACTACGCCTATGCCAAAAAATCGATGGACATGACCCACCGCTGGCTCGACCGCTGCATTACGCGTTTCGACGAAACAGAGGGGCATTACGGCTACACGCAATACCTGTTCCCCATCGTTCAGGGCAGCACATATACCGATTTGCGGCGCGAATCGGCGGCTATCGTTGCCGGTAAAGAACGGGTGGGTAACGCCATCGGTGGTCTGGCCGTTGGCGAACCGGCCGAAGAGATGTATAAAACCATCGACCTGGTCAACGAGATTCTGCCCCGCCATAAACCGCGCTACCTGATGGGCGTGGGTACGCCCGCCAACATTCTGGAAGCCATTGCGCTGGGCGTCGACATGTTCGACTGCGTGATGCCAACCCGCAACGGCCGCCACGGACTGCTGTTTACAACGGAAGGAATCATGAACATGAAGAACGAAAAATGGAGCCGTGACTTCAGCCCTATCGACGCCGGTTTGGGCGGCTACGCCAGTACGTTCTACACAAAAGCCTACGTGCGCCACCTCTTCAAGTCAGACGAACTGCTGGCCGGCCAAATTGGCTCGCTTCAAAATCTGACGTTCTACCTCTGGCTCGTCCGGCAAGCCCGCGCCCATATCGAAGCCGGCGATTTTGTGTCGTGGAAAAACGATATGGTGAAGCGATTAATGGTAAGGATGTAGAAGAGGGAGGAAAGGGAGGAGGGGGAAGAAAAGAAGGAAGGGGATGCTTACGCGCTGGTATTGCTTACGCAGATGCCCCTTCCTCCCTTTCTTCCCCTCCTCCCTCTCTTCCCTTTCCTCCTCTAAAACGGATACCCGATGCCGAAGACAACGTTGACTGGGTTAGTACCCGAGAACGGGGTTTTAAACGAGAACCTGTTCAGGATAAATCGCTCATCGACCAGTTGTTTCGTCGTTGCATCAACGTACCTGCGCGAGGGGTCGTAGGCTTTCACGGCAAAGTCGAAGCGGATCACAAAAAACGAGAAATCAAGGCGTAAGCCCACGCCTGTGCCTACGGCAAGTTGTTGATAGAACGTACCGGGCCGAAATACCGCGTTTGGGTTGTTTCCCGGATCACGGAGCAGCCACACGTTTCCGGCGTCAACGAACACGGCGCCATTTATATCAGCCCCAAAGTGGAAAAGTCTGGCCCGTAATTCGGCTGAGCCTTCCACTAATACGTCGCCTGGTTGCTCGAAACGATAATCGAACTCCCCATTCTGGCCGTTAGCAAAGACCGGCAACGTTGTTCCATCCGATAGCGTGAATGAACGCGGATACGACGCCCCTAAACCCAGACGGCGGGGCAACCAGGCCCGTACACTGTTGGAACCACCCGCGAAGAACCGTTTTTCATAGGGGGCGGTCAGATTGGACCCATAGCCAAAGACGACCCCGGCATTTACCCGAAAAGCCAGCAGCGCACGTGACGAGATAGGCAGGTAGTGCCGGTAATCTACGTTTGTGCGCAGGTACTTGTATAAGTTCAGGCCTGAGCTTTGCGATAGGGATTCGACCGCCGAGGTCTTCAACAGATTCAGCGTGGTGCCACCCGACTCAAGCGTTGTCCGGAAGAAATTGGCGCGTTTGTTTTGCCCCAGAATATTGGTATTGTACGTGTAGCCAAAACTTATGCTGGAGAAAAATGCGTTTCGAAAGCTGTTGCCAATTGTGCTCCCCTCGTTCGTCAGGCTATCCAGCGACTTTTGAAACTGTGCGCCGATATCCGTTTGTTGAATACCAGCCTGCAGGTAGTTGACGTCAACGATGCTGGCGTTGAATTGCTGCGTCTGGGTACGTTGCCACAGGTACGTCATGGTACCGCGCAGATTTCGACGGGTGTAATCGGGCCGGTCGGTAATCGTGTATCCCAGCGATAACTGCGTACGTGGGTTAAGCTCATTGAAGAGAAAACGCGTTTTTCCGGGAAACAGAATCTGTGGAAAAATCAACGAAGTCGTCAGGCCAAATTCCTGCGAATACAGCACTTTATTGACGGCGAAACCTAACTGCGCTTCCAGACCAAACCGAGCAGCTACCTCAAAAGTCTCCAGCCCGCCAAAGAGATTACGTACCCGTAGTGCAGCATTGGCATAGGGGCCCGGAAAACCCTGCCCATAGTACAACACGGTTGCCCCTAACTCAGTGGTGATATCGTACTTATCCAGCGGAGTGGCCGTGATCACGGTTCTCAGGCGGCGACCAGTTGTATCCGTGAAGTTGACGTTGGCAAACCGGAACTGGTTTAACAGAAAGAGCTGCCGTTGCGTGTCGGCGTAGTCTTTTAACCGGTAGAGCGCGCCCGGACGCAGGGATATTTTAGTATCAAGTAAGCGTGTCGAGTACATACCAGGCTCCAGAAAATACCGGATGCCATTGCGTCGAACCGTATCGACGGCCACTTTAGGGTCTCTGGCCAGCGTCATCTGCACGTCACCAACATAATAAACCGGGTGAGCGCTTTTTCCGGGCGGGTTCAGAATCTGCATGGTCAGATCAACAGGCTGGCTGGACTTATCCCCGGACACGTTCTGTATTGTATCATTCCCGAACGGGATTATGTACTGGCGTGAGAAGCTGTAGTAGCCGCTATTGCGCAGCAGCTCCTCAATTCGGACGCTTTCCGCAAAAACCTTGTCCTCGTCTAGCCGGTCATTCGCTTTAATCAGCGCAGCGCTAAGTGAATAGCCGACCAGCGAATCGATCCGTTTATCGGGAATGTCGTACGAAATTGACCGCAGAATTGACGGTATTCCTTCAGAAACAATGTAATTGACTCGTACTCGGCTGTCGGCCAGTGTATCAACGGTGTAGCGAACCGTTGCGCTCCGAAAGCCTTTCTTTCTCAGAAAGAGACGCATTTTAGCGGAGTCAGCCTGGGCGTCGGCCTGCACGAAGTAAACGGGGGGCTCGCCGAAATTACGCATCACCCAGTTGCCTTTTTCGATGTATTTCTGATCACGTCGCGCTTCCCGGTTGAAGCGCCTGTTCAGTTTTTTCAACGCTTTGGAATCGCCTCCTACCACCTGGCTCTCCTGTTCGAAACGCACGGTCAGCGCTTCTAATTCTTTACGCCTCTGTTCGGGGTCATACTTTCCGGAGAAGCCCTGATAAATCCATAAACCAGGTGTAAAAGGCAGTTGAAGCAGTCGTTTGTTGGGACGTCGGGGAATAAGCGCTTCCAGTTCTTCGGTGTCAATGGTCTGATTTCCTTTGACAGACTGTGAAAAAAGCAGGTATTGATTCCCGGACCGTTTCGCTGGTGCGCAGGCGGCCATCAAATAAACAGACAGTAAAATCAGGCCACCGATCGTGCATACTGAGCGTTGGGCTTCATGCTTGCCAAAACTGAGTATACCTTTGGTCCACCACCGGGGTTTCTGCTCTACTGTATTGAACCGGGGGGCCGATTGTCTATTAGTCATTCCTTATGATATCAAAATCTGTCGCGCAGTTTGTCAGGTCGTTGCACCAGAAAAAATACCGTCAGCAGGAAGGCTGCTTTCTGGTCGAAGGCGCGAAGAGCGTTCAGGAAGTGCTGTCATCAACATTTGAGGTCGATCTCTTACTGACGACAGACGCTTTCTACAAAGAAAACGCCGACGGGGCAGACCGCCAACGCTGCCGAATTGAAACCGCTACTGCCGAAGAACTAACCCGCGTTGGTACGCTCGAAAGCAATAACGCCGCGTTGGCCGTTGTCCGTATGCGTGCAAATGTACCGCTTTTACGAGCGCCAGACGCCTGGGTGTTGGTTCTCGATGACATTCGTGACCCCGGCAATCTGGGCACTATTTTGCGCATCGCCGACTGGTATGGGATCGACACCATTTTATGCTCGGAAACAACCGCTGACGTGTATAACCCAAAAGTAATTTCGGCCAGTAAGGGCTCGTTTACACGCGTAAACTGGTGGTATGGCGATCTGACAGGCGTGCTCAACCAAGCCAATGCACCTGTGTACGGCGCTTTTCTGGATGGCGACGACGTTCATCAGAGTCCATTCAACGCAGCGGGCGGGTATATCGTGATGGGCAACGAAGCCAACGGAATCGGTCCGAACATAACGCCGTTTGTTACCCAACGGATTACGATTCCCCGCTATGGCGACGCTGAGTCATTGAATGTTGGTATTGCCACCGCCGTGATCCTGGATAACCTCCGCCGCGTGCAGGGGTAGGTACGTTGCTCACTGGGTGATGTGGCGAGTTGCCTGTCAGTAGTACCACCTAAGTGCAACGTCACAACACGTCTGCAACGGGAAACACCATCTCAAAGGATGTCATTGCGATAGCCGCCAGCCGCGTACCCTGACTGATGTCGGGGAAGTAATCGGTGTTGATCTGAAGCGCATGAAGCGACGCGAACTGCCCTTTTCCGCTGGCCGAAGGTGCTGTCAGGACCAGTTCGTGCCCTCGCCGTTGGGTCACCTGAAAGCCGGGTAACAATCTTGTGCTCACCGGAAACGACAGGCCACCGGTGCTGACTCGCACCGAGAAAAATGCCTGCCCGTCTTTACGCACCAGGTACGTCTTCGAGCCGTCTGGCTGGGTCGTAATCGTGAAATCGGCCTGCTCTTTCGGAATACCCCAGTTGGCGATGCCATTGTCGACGCTCACCTGGGTTGACACGTAGATTTTTGAGATCGAAAAGGTGGTTCGCCCGTTAAGGTTGAAGAGGCCGGGGATGAACAGCAACTCGCAGTACGGCCCCACATCCGACGACGTATAATCGACGAGCATAACGGTACCGATCCAGCCGCGATACCCTGCCTGCTGGAAATCATCCAGAAACCCATGCTGCCGCACGAACATCTCGGGAAAATGCGCAATCAGAACGAGGCCACTGCCCGTCAAGGTCCAGGGGGGTAATGCTGTCATACCGCAAGTAACTAGTTTTTCAGGTACAATGCTTTGTAGATTAGTGTGTTGCTGACGCCAGGCCCTTCGACCGCAATACATTAACGGCAACGTACCCACAAAAAAAGCCCCGCCAGAAATCTGGCGGGGCTCCTGAAAAGAGGATTAACGCTTACGCTTCGGCTTCTTCCGTGATCGTGATCGACTGGATTTTGTCGCCTTGTTTGATCTGGTCAACGAGGTCGATACCGTCGGTTACTTTACCGAAAACCGTGTGGTTCCGGTCGAGGTGAGCCGTATTCTGCCGGTTGTGGCATATGAAGAACTGTGAACCGCCCGTGTTGCGACCCCGGTGCGCCATGCTCAACACCCCGCGATCGTGGTATTGGTTGTCGCCCGACAGTTCGCAGGGAATGCTGTAGCCGGGGCCACCTGCACCCGTGCCGGTTGGGTCACCACCCTGAATCATAAAGTTGGGAATGACGCGGTGAAACACAACACCGTCATAAAAACCAGACTTAGCCAGTTTCACAAAGTTGGCAACCGTACCCGGTGCATCTTTTTCAAAAAATTCGATCGTCATAGTACCACGATCGGTGTTCATTAGAGCTTTCATTGGAAGAGAGTTTACCGTTTTCTGTTTACCGTTTTCTGTTACTCCGCTAGATTCAGATTAGTACTTAAGCAGCGCAACAGAAAACAGCAAACTGAAAACAGAAGACTGTTTTATGCGATTTGTTTATATAATTCTTCCCGCTGCTGCTTTACACGCGGGTCGGCGATGAATTCGTCGTAGGTCATCAATTTATCGAGCATGCCGGTTGGCGACAGTTCGATTACCCGGTTAGCGATCGTCTGCACAAACTGGTGGTCATGCGAGGAGAACAGCACCGGGCCTTTGAATTCGATCAGACCGCGGTTTTCCGCTTCAATCGACTCCAGGTCCAGATGGTTGGTTGGCTCGTCGAGCATCAGGGCGTTGGCACCTGATAGCATCATCCGCGAGAGCATACAACGTACCTTCTCACCCCCTGATAACACCGACGCTTTCTTCAGCGATTCCTCGCCCGAGAAAAGCATCCTGCCCAGGAAACCCCGGATAAAAGACTCGTCTTTCTCAACCGAATACTGACGCAGCCAATCGACCAGGTTCAGGTCATCGGCGGCCTGGAAAAACGCATCACGGCCGGTATCATTCGGGAAGTACGCGTTGGTGATCGTTACACCCCATTTGAACGTACCTGAGTCTGCTTGTTTTGTGCCCGACAGCACATCGAGCAGCGCCGTAACGGCGAGGCTGTCGCGGCTATACAGGAAAACCTTATCGTTCCGGTTCATAGAGAACGACACGTTACTGAACAGTTTCTGGCCGTCTTCACCCGTGTACGACAGGTTCTCGACCGTCAGGATCTGGTCGCCCGGCTCACGTTCCGGCTTGAAGTGGATATATGGATACTTCCGTGAAGAGTACGCAATATCTTCAATGGTGAGCTTCTCCAGCAGTTTCTGGCGGCTTGTAGCCTGCTTCGACTTCGAGGCGTTGGCCGAGAAGCGGCGAATAAACTCTTCCAGTTCCTTCCGCTTGTCTTCGGTCTTCTTATTCTGATCCTGCTTCTGACGGAGTGCCAACTGGCTCGACTCGTACCAGAACGTGTAGTTACCGGCGTACTGCTTCACTTTCGAGAAGTCAATATCGACGATGTGCGTACACACCTGATCGAGGAAGTGCCGGTCATGGGAAACTACAATCACCGTGTTCTTGAAGTTAGCCAGGAAGCCTTCGAGCCAAATGGCCGATTCCACGTCAAGGTTGTTGGTCGGTTCGTCGAGGAGCAGGATATCCGGATCGCCGAAAAGGGCCTGAGCAAGCAGCACACGCACTTTCTCCGAGGCGTTCAGGTCGGCCATTTGCGTATAGTGCAGGTCTTCGGTAATGCCTAGTCCCGATAGCAGCGAGGCGGCATCTGATTCGGCATCCCAGCCGTTCATCTCGGCAAACTCTGATTCCAACACGCCAGCACGCTCGCCATCGGCGTCCGTAAATTCGGTTTTGGCATAAAGAATATCCTTCTCCTGCATGATGTCATACAGGCGCTTGTTCCCCATGATAACCGTTTGCAAAACAGGGTATTCATCATAGGCAAACTGATTCTGGTTCAATACCGACATCCGTTCGCCGGGCCCCATGGTCACCTGCCCCGTCTGTGGCTCGATCTCACCCGACAGGATTTTCAAAAACGTTGATTTTCCGGCTCCGTTGGCACCAATAACGCCGTAGCAGTTACCGGGTACAAATTTTATGTTAACGTCGTCAAAAAGTACCCGCTTGCCGTAGCGCAGCGAGACGTTCGATACTGATATCATTCGCGTTCGTTGTGGCTGAAATTAAGCCGCAAAGGTACGAAATTTTAGCGGGATTAGCAGGCGGCTACTCTGTTTCCAGCACAGGTACGTGGTTGAGGTCGAGTTCGCCTTCCCATTTGGCTACGACCGACGTGGCAACGGCATTGCCCATTACGGATGTGGCCGAGCGACCCATATCGAGAAAGGGATCGATGCCCAGGATAAGGGCCAGCCCTTCGACGGGTAGGTTAAACTGCGCCAGCGTGCCGGCAATAACGACGAGGGAGGCGCGGGGTACACCCGCAATGCCTTTCGAAGTGATCATCAGCGTTAAGAGCATGAAAATCTGCTGGTTCAACGTCAGCGGAATGCCGTAGGCCTGCGCAATGAAACCCGTAGCAAAGGTCATGTACATCATAGAGCCGTCGAGGTTGAACGAATAACCCAGCGGCAAGACGAAACCAATAATCCGGTTCGAGATGCCGAAGTTTTCCAGCACTTTGATCTGCTGCGGTAACGAGGCCTCCGACGATGCCGTACTGAACGACAGCAGCAGCGGCGCCTTCATGGCCTGCAACAGCCGGAAGAACGGAATTTTTGAGACGGTACAGATAGCAAACAGCACCACAAAGATGAAGAACAGCAGCCCTCCATAAAAACAAACCAACAGGTAGGCGTAAGAAGCCAGAATGCTCAGCCCTTTCGACGCTACAACAGCCGCCATAGCGCCCAGTACGGCAAATGGAGCCAGTTGCATCACGTACCCAACCATCTTGAAAACCAGTTCGCTCAGCGCATCCAACGCTTTGGTGATCGACTTTCCCTTATCGCCAATCGCGCCCAGCGCCACCCCGAAAAACAGTGAGAACACCACAATTTGCAGGATCTCGTTCTCGGCCAATGCCCGGAACGCTGAATCGGGGAAGATGTGCAGGATGAATTCTTCAATCGAATTCAACTTCTTGCCTTCAACGCCAATCGACGTACCGGCGGCGGGCCGTGGCCAGCTTTGAATACTGCCCGGCTTGGTTACGTTGACTACAACCAGACCGATGATGAGGGAGAGGATGGTGGCGAAGTAGAAGTAGCCCAACGTTTTGATACCAATCCGGCCAACTACTTTAAAATCACCCAGCTTGGCAATGCCGACGACCAGCGTCGAAAAAACGAGCGGCCCGATAATCATCTTGATCAGCTTCAGGAACACTTTGCTGACCAACTGGAATTTCTGACCAATGGCCTCGGCCGTAGCTACGTCGTAGGAAGCATGCAGAATCTGCCCGATCAGTACGCCCAGCACAAAGCCAATGACGATTTTAGTAGTAATATTTAGTTTCATATGAAGTGTAAAAAAGCAACTGGGCTATGGTGGGTGATTGGGTATGTTTTTTTGTCATCCCGACGTAAGGAGCAGTCCGCCGTTGCGGGATGACAAAACGCAGCTTTAAATTTCAACCTTCCCGACCAGAATACAAAACAGCTACTCTAAAGCCTGGTAAACTGCAACCCTGAATTTGCGGACAAAGTCGCCGTAATAGGCATATGGATGCACGTTGGTATAGACCAGCATAATCAGGTTTTCGGTGGGGTCGACGGTGAATTCTGAGCAGTACATGCCGCCCCAGGTAAACGAGCCCGGCGTTGCCTGATCACCGTAGTGGCTGTTCGGTGTGATCAATTGAAAGCCAAGGCCATATTTATCCTGCCGATCCCAGACATTGTCTTCTCCCAATTGATTGGTCAGCATCATGTCTACGGTTTTCCGAGCCAGAATTCGTCTGCCGTTGAATGTGCCGCCATTCAGAAATAGCTGGCACAGTTTGGCGTAGTCTTCTATCGTTCCGACCAGGCCAGCACCACCCGAAAAATAGGTTCGGGCACCCGACACGGCGAGGGTTCGGTAGGTGTCGTTGGGATTAACCGTTAAGGGGGCGTCGGCACTTTTCGAGTACAACTCCACCAAGCGACTTGCTTTGCCGGGAGGCAGGTAGAAGTAGGTATCATTCATGCCCAGCGGGTCGAGTACCCGTTTCCGGATGGCCACATCGAGCGGTTCACCCGATAGTATTTCGACCAGTCGGCCAATAATATCCGTGTTCAGGCCGTAGGTAAAGCCATCACCGGGGTCTTTTACCAACGGCCGTTTCGCCAGCCTGTTCACCACGTCTTCGAGCCGATCAGGTTCTTTCGAGCCAAAAAATGGAATTCGGAACTCGGGCCGCTGATCGAGTGGATGTTCGTAGGGGATGCCCGCATTATGACACAGCAATTGCCGAATCGTTATTTCTGATTTGGCAGGGCGGGTTTCATACGCTCCTTTTACGGGGTCGTTCTTTGTGTATTTCACCAGCACAACCGGGTTTTTAAAGGCCGGAATGTACTTCGAGATCGGCTCATCAAGCATGAACTTCCCTTCCTCAAACAGGGTCATCAGCGTTGTTGTCGTGATGGCTTTCGACTGCGAGGCAATCCGATAGATGTCAGTCGTGCGAGACGGCGTCTTCCGTTCCAGGTTGCTGTATCCGTAGGCTTTGTGGAGGACGATCTCACCATTTCTGACGACCATCGCCACGGCGTTTGGGGCCAGGCCCTGATCAATGAACCCCTGAAGCAGTTCATCGACGCGTTTTAATCGTTCGGCCGAAAAACCCTGCTTCGCCGGATTAGCACTGACTGTTAGCTGATTGGGTACGTTTATCGGAACAGATGGTCGTTGCGCCAGCAGCGACGTAGAGAGCAAACAGAGGTAAAGCGTTTTTTTCATTTTGTAAAATCCCAGACCACGACTTCCCAGATCTCATTGGCGTCGGGTTCATGGAAAGAATGAATGGATTTGAATCCTACCCGTTCATGCGCGCGTAACGACCGGGTATTCCGGGCCGAGATATCAGTGATGAATAATCGAAACCGGCTTTGATATAATTCTTTGTGGTACGCATAGAGCTTATCGAAAATACCCTGCCCCCGATATCGTGCGTCGACGCAGACTTGCCCAACTACGTAGTATGGGTATTCTGAGAGCAACCTTCCTTCATACGTCAAGGTATCAAAAAGGCTAAACAGCGTCGCTAATTCGGGTACGTCGGCGCGTACCTCTGGCACCGTGGTGATGGCGTAGGCAACCACCTCGTCGCCGTCTTTAGCAATAACAGTTGGCGCCGCCTCGTGCATCCGGCGCATCTGATCCAGCGTATACGTGAGCGTAACAAACCCTTGCTCCCGCTGCTGCTCGGGCGTGAGGTTACGTACCTGGTTGCGTTGTTGCAGAGCCAGCAGCCCGCGAAGATCGTTGTCGGTTTGTGTGGTAGTGATGGTAACTGGCATACGGTGGAAACGGTAGAAGTATAAATGAAAATGGGCTTTTGTCATCCCGACGTAAGGAGCGGTCCGCCGTTGCGGGATGACAAAAGCGCTGCGCTTAGCCTATGTGAACCGATGTGCAATTCGCCAAAAATACCGGGTCGACCTCAGCGCCGATGCCGGGTACGTCGGGAATCGTGATTTGGTAGCCGTCGTAGACGATGCCGCCCAGTACCGGGTCTTCGGCATGTTCGAAACAGGCGTCCAGATCGCAGAGACGAATATTCTGGCGGGCCGCCGCAAAATGAGCGTTGGCGGTCAGCGCCAGCCTTGACTCTGACATACAACCAATCATACAGGCCATGTTGGCGGCTTCGGCGACGGCGTTGATCTTCAGCGCTTCATAAATACCGCCGCTTTTCGACAGCTTGATGTTCAGGTAGTCAACGGCCTCTTCACGCACCAGCCGGATCGCATCAACGGCGTCGAACACTGATTCATCAGCCATAATAGGTACGTTGGTTTGCTGCCGCAGCAACCGGAGGCCAGGTACGTTGCTTTTCAGAATCGGTTGTTCGCAATACTCCACGTTCCAGTCGCCCAGTTTACTCAGCACCGCGCGGGCCGTAGGTACGTCCCAGCCCTGATTAGCATCAAGACGAATCGGCGTTTCGTACCGAATCACCTGCCGGATCATGGCCAGCCGGTCAAGGTCGTCTTGTGCGGTGGTGCCTAGCTTTACTTTGATGGCCTCTCCCCCGTTGGCTTCAATGCGCCGGGCGTCTTCAGCCATCCGTTCGGGGTCGTTGATGTAGATCGTTTCGTCGGTAACCAACGTACGGTTAGCCCCGCCCAAAAACTGGTAAAGCGGCATATTAGCCGCTTTGGCCGTCAGGTCATACAGGGCCATGTCGAACGCAGAGCGCGTGGTGGGGTGACCGGGCAGGTACCGCAGAATGGCTTGCAGACAATGTTCAATCGCCAATGGGTCACGACCGATTAGCAGCCCGGCCACATCCTGCGCCGCCGCCAGGCCTGATGCCTGCGTTTCGCCCACGATCATCCAGAACGGCGACCCTTCACCCCACCCCGTCAGGCCGGCATCGGTATCAATGCGAACGAGCATGTTACGAGCCGCGTCGATGGTACCCAACGAAATGGCGATGGGCGCTTTCAGCGGGATGTTGTATTGGTAGAGCGTAACGCCGGTGATCTTCATTGGCGCAAAATACGCACGAACGGCGAACCACCTGGCAAGACAAGGGGCTTTAACACTGTTTCATCAACTAAGTAGACTGATAATGACAAGCCTTCATACGCCGTAGTCGACAGCCAGTTTTTTACGAAGACCGCTTTATTTGGCTTCTTATGACTTCCTGCTTTTGAACAGGTCAGCCGTTAACCAGTTCTGATAACGACACGCTTCGATCTCGTTTTACACCATTTACCAGTTATGTCTCTCCCTAAGGCGAAAAAAGTACTCATTTCAGGAGCCAGTATTGCAGGCCCGACACTGGCTTTCTGGCTGGCTAAGTATGGCTTTGCAGTCACTGTTGTTGAACGATCGGCATCTCTGCGTCTTGGTGGACAAAATATTGATGTAAACGGGCCAGCTCAGCTAATTGCCCAAAAAATGGGGATCGAAACCGCCATCCGGGCGGCTAATACGGGCGAAGTTGGGCTGCAGCTAATCGGCCAGAATAATCAGGTAGCAGCCGCCTTTCCTAAAGAAAGCTCGATGAGCGGAACCCAGGAGCTCGAAATTCTGCGGGGCGACCTGGTCAGCATTCTTTACGAAGCGACCAAAGAGGCAGTAAACTACCGGTTTGGCGATTCAATTACAGGTCTGGAGCAGCACCCCGACGATGTTGCCGTAACCTTTTCGAGTGGTAAGACAGAACGCTTTCAGCTTGTCGTTGCTGCCGACGGTGTCCGATCGAGTACTCGCCGACTGGTGTTCGGTGAGGAGCCTGTATTTACGTATCTGGGCCTGTACACCGCCTATTTGACTATACCCAGACGAGAGTCAGACAACGACTGGTGGCGCTGGTATACGGCCGCCGACCGCCGAATCGTTATGCTCCGGCCCGACAATCAGGGGACCATACGCGCATCGGTCGCCTTCATGGAACCTGGTGAATCGTACGAAAAATTACCGCCCGAGGAGCAAAAACGGGTACTTAAAACCAGGCTGGCAGGTGCGGGCTGGGAAGCAGACCGGATCATTAACGCCATTGATGAAACTCAGGATGTGTACTTCGACAAAATTGGTCAGATTAAAGCCCCGCGTTGGTCAGCAGGCCGGGTGGCAATGATTGGCGACGCAGCTTATTGCCCCACACCTCTAACCGGTAAGGGCACCACCCTGGCCATGGTTGGTGCTTACCTGTTGGCTGGCGAATTAGCCAGACACGAACGCTATCAGGACGCATTTGTCGCGTACGAAAAACGGATGCGTCCGTATGTAGAGGCGGTACAGAAGTTGCCACCGGGCGTGCCCTGGCTGGTCTATCCTAAGTCACACTTGGGCGTGTCCGTGCTGAATGCAGTTGCCGGACTTGTCGCCAGTAAGCCGGTTCAAAAACTGGTTAGCCTGTTTAGTCCCAAGCCTGATGACAAGCAGGAAGACGATGGCATTGACCTCCCTGACTACGCCTGAAGTAAATTGCCGGAGTTCAATTCCCGATCGACGCCCACTTTATCGACACAATAGGTTTACGTCTACTCGTTCGTCGGCGTTACGGTGACCACGATCGATTTGGAAATAGGCGTGTTGCTCTTCTCCGCCATCTGGTCGATGGGTACCAGGACATTGGTTTCCGGGTAGTAGGCCGCTATACAACCACGCGGAATGTTGTAGGGCACCACAATAAATCGATGGGCGGTACGGGTCACGCCATCATAGTTGCTGTGCATATCAACCGTTTGCTTTTCCTGTAAGCCCAGATTGGCCATGTCGTCGGCGTGCATAAAGACCACCCGCCGTTCGTTATAAACACCCCGGTAGCGGTCATCATTGGCATAGACAGTCGTATTGAATTGATCCTGGCTGCGAATGGTCATCAACAGCAAGTTACCCGTTTGCAGTTCATGCCGCGTCGGTACGTTGACCGTAAAGTGCGCTTTCCCGTCAGTGGTTTTGGCAAAGTCCCGTTTGCGGGGGCCGTTGGGAATATAAAACCCGCCCGGCTTCCGAACTTTTTCATTATAGCCGTCAAACCCGTCGATTGTTTTAGCAATCAGGTCCCGAATCCGGTCATAATCAGCCACCAGACTGTCCCAGTCTATGGTTGATCGCTCATTCAGCGTGGCTTTGGCCAACCCCGCCACAATGGCAACCTCACTTTTCAGATGCGGGGAAACCGCATCTACTACCCCATGTGACTGTGCTACTACGCCGGTGGTACTTTCGCAACTAACGAACTGCGGACCCGTTGCCTGCACATCCTGATCGGTGCGACCCAGGCAGGGAAGAATCAACGCTGTTTCGCCGTGAATCAGATGACTGCGGTTTAGCTTGGTCGATACATGCACGGTCAGTTTGCAGTGCCTCAGCGCCTCAGCCGTGTAATTCGTATCGGATATAGCCATGGCGAAGTTTCCTCCCAGTCCGAAAAAGACCTTGGCCTTGCCTTCGTGCATAGCCTTCACCGCTGCCACGGCGTCGTAGCCATGCTCATGGGGCGGGGTAAAGTTAAATTCTTTTTCCAGCGCCGCCAGCAATTCTGGTTTCGGTTTTTCGTAGACGCCCATTGTTCGGTCGCCCTGTACGTTGCTGTGTCCGCGAATGGGGCTGGCTCCTCCCCCTTTGATGCCGATACTCCCTTTCAGTAGCAACAGATTGATGAGTTCACTAATGGTGGCAACACCATTTTTGTGTTGAGTCAATCCCATGGCCCAGATGATTACCAGCTTAGGCGTGTACTTGAAGAGATCGACAGCTTCCTGAATCTGAGCCACCGTTAGCCCGCATTGGGAAGCCAGATCATCAAGGTCAAAGTGGTCAAGGCTTTTCACGAAGTCCTCGTAACCCGACGTGTATGTATTGATGAACGCCTGATCGAGTACCTTGCCCGGCGTCTTCTTTTCTTCCTCCAGCAGCAGTTTGCACATCGCTTTCAGCAGCGCCAGGTCAGAGTTGATACGTACCTGCAGAAATACGTCGGTCAATTTTTCACCGCCCAACAGCATATCGCGCGGACTTTGCGGGTATTTGAACGCCAGCAGTCCTGCTTCGTGCAACGGATTGACGGCAATGATCTTCCCACCGTTGCGTTTCATCTTCTCCATCGGCGTCAGCATTCGGGGGGCCGTCGTGCCCGGATTCTGCCCCATGATCATCACGACGTCGGCCGTTTCGTAATCCTCGTACGTCACCGTTGCTTTTCCCAACCCGAGCGTCTCCGTTAAAGCAACGGTGGTCGATTCATGGCACATGTTGGAACAGTCGGGCATGTTATTGGTCCCGAACATTTTCACAAAGAGCTGGTAGAGGTAAGCGGCCTCATTGCTGGTGCGGCCCGACGTGTAGAAAATGGCCTCATTCGGCGAGTCAAGCGCGTTGAGTTGATCAGCCATGAGTTGAAAGGCGTCGGACCACTCGATAGGTACGTAGTGCGTAGCGCCGGGCCGCAAGATCATGGGCTGCGTCAACCGCCCCTGCTGCCCTAACCAGAGATCGCTTTTCTCCAGTAAGTCAGCCACCGAGTACCGCTGAAAAAGCACGGGAGAGGCCGTATGTTTGGTCATGACCTCATCGGCCACGGCTTTGGCACCGCTTTCGCAATACTCAGCAATAGCCGACCGCTTCCCGTCGGGGTCGGGCCAGGCGCAGGATGGACAGTCGAACCCGTCTTTCTGATTCAGATTGACAAGGGCCTTCCAGCCACGACCAACGCCCGTTCCGCGCAACACATGCTCAAACGATTTAGCAATGGCCGTCATACCGGCCGCCTCCGTTTTAGGTTTGCCTAGTTCAAGGTCACCCGTAAACTCTTCCGGTGGGGTATTCTGATTCATAGGTTGTTTTAAGAAAAACTGGTTGTCGATGAACAGTTACGCGCAAACGCCAGCGGTTACAGCGAGCAACCTTCTGGCGTTTGACCTTCTGTAGAAACCGATAAACTGAGTAAGCGTATTAACCTTACTTCACATCTGCCGGATTTGCTGATTTACCGTACATGTTTCGGCGGAAATCGGCGGATGCTTTATAGGTCGCCTGACGTGCCCGCTGAATGACGCCTAGTGGACGGTGAGCAGCCAGCCCATGCCAGGGACTGAAATACATCTTGTCATCGACCACCGCCGATCGCTCGTCCGACCAGCCGATTTGAGGCGATATGGTCACCTTGCCAACGGTGAGGTAAGGACTTTCCTCTTCCGGCCATTCTACCGACGCATCTTCTACCGGCATTTTTTCAATATCGGTCGATAGCTGAACGCGCAATTCCCATTCCCCGCCATTGCCGGCAAAAAAATCCTGCAACAGGTGGCGCAGGGCGTAATCGTCGCTGTCGATGTCGATGGATTTGTCTTTAAGAGAAGTCAGGTTGGACGTTACTGGCGTCAGGGAAAACTTAGCCATGTAATCACCGTATAAAAAAGCAGCCTGCGAGTAGTAGGTATCGCCCATAGGGTGCGTGGCGAGTTGACCGCCCATACCGGCCATTACGCCCGCATCGGAACCGGTAACTTTTTCAACCACTTCACCAGCAGCCCGCAACACTTTGGAAAGACCTTCTTTAAAGCCCTCCGCTTTGTTGGTCAGGGCATCGAACCGTTTCAGACCGTTCAGGAAATCTTTTAGTTTTTGCGGAAAAACAGGGCTGTTCACCAGAATAAAATCCTGCGTATCCTGCTCATCTGAACCCGGCAGGCGTTCGCCATCCACGCCCGACACCTTGAAGGAGATACCACGGGGCGTTGATACACTGTCGGGCAATACATCACCCGGTTGCGTGGAGATGCGGGCCACGATTGGGTACGTGCCGGGTTTGGCGAAAAGACCCTGCGCGAGGTAAGAAGGCAGGTTGTCATACACCTGCAGTTCACCCTTCAGAAGCGCATGGCTTTTAGCGTGCACACTGCGTATGGCATGGCCCTGCGACTGATAGGTTTTCTGCTGAATCTCCGCCATTGTGGCAATTATTTCCTGGATGGTCTCGGCTTCATCGGGCTCGGGTTGTTCATACGCAGGATCGTAACGTAATGGCTTAAATTGGTCAGGGGCTTGGTTCATCACTGTTAATTTTTTCGTTTCAAGACAAACCTGACGCACCTGTCAATGTTTTATTTCTCGCGGGAAAGGGCATAGAAAAATACCCTCCTTATCTAGCTATGGTCACCGGAGGCTGAGGATAAAGCACCAGTCGAAACGTACTAGCAACGTACCTGGACCTACTCGTTATAAATCGTCCTCGTCATCTTTGAAAGAGCGGAAAGCACGGTTGAGTTCGTCAAAGGTTTTCACGTTGCCTTGCTGCTTGGCCAGTAATAGACCAAAGTCGTAGAGTTCGGCGGCCCGATCGCGGTTGCCCAAGTCGGTATAAAGCTGGGCGGCGTGGTAGTATGTCGGCAGGTATTGAGGGTGATCGGTCAACAGCCGTTCGAAGTAATGCTGCGCCTGGCTGGGGTTCTCCGTCAGGTATTCCATACCGAGAGCATAAACATTAAAGGGTTCGCCGGGTTCATCTTGGACAAACTGAAGGAGTTGTTGGATACGTTCCTGATTCATGAGTTAGTAAGAAAAGTAGTATGCATGCATACCATTTTGAAAATCGTGTGTAATTTCGCCAAATCAAACTGTTTACCGTTTACTGTATACTGTCTTATGTGGCGCTGCTAACTGAGACAGACTGCTACAAGCGAAGCACCGCGACGGCGGATCGCAGAAGACGGTAAATAGTAAACTGAAAACTAAACGCCAGTCTATGAAAATCTTAGTGTGCGTCACGAGTGTGCCCGACACAACGACCAAAATTACGTTCACCGATAACAACACCAAGTTCAATAAAGCGGGAGTTCAGTTCATCACCGGACCCTACGACGACTACGCCTTGGCGCGGGCCGTTGAGCTGAAAGAGAAGCTGGGCGCTTCGGTAACGGTTTTCAACGTAGGCGAGGCCGATGCTGAACCGGTGATCCGCAAATGTCTGGCCATCGGTGCCGACGATGCTATCCGGGTGAACGCCGAACCAATCGACGCGTATTTCGTGGCTGAACAAATTGCCGCAGTGGCCAAAGAGACGCCTTACGACCTGATTTTGATGGGTCGCGAGTCGATCGATTATAACGGCGGTCAGGTACACGGTATCGTAGGTGAACTGTTGGGTATCCCGTCGATTTCGCCCGTGATGAAGCTGGATATCGACGGCACTACCGCCAAGATGACCCGCGAAATCGAAGGCGGCAAAGAAGATATCGAAGCGCAATTACCACTGGTACTTGGTTGCCAGGAGCCTATCGCTGAATGGAAGATTCCAAACATGCGTGGCATCATGACGGCCCGGACAAAGCCGCTGAAAATTGTTCAGCCCGCCGGTCAGGATTCACTCACAACCGTAGCCAGCTACGAACTGCCCGCCCCCCGTGGCAGCGTGAAAATGATCCCCGCCGACGAAGCCGAAACGCTCATCACACTCCTGCGTACCGAAGCAAAAGTCATCTAAAAACTAGTTTACTGTTTTCTGTTTACCCGCACGCACCGGCGAACCGGTTTACTGTTGCGCTGCATACAGCCAACCATAAAGTATAGCGGAGCAACAGAAAACAGCAAACTGTAAACTGTAAACTCGTTTATGTCTGTCTTAATCTTTGCTGAACTCGACGAAGGGAAGCTCAAAAAGTCCTCGCAGGAGGCCATTTTTTACGGTTCTAAAGTAGCCGGTATGCTGGGTACGTCGGCAACGGCCGTTGTCATTGGCGCCGCTGACCAGAACGAACTTGCCACGGCAGGGCGATTTGGTGCTACGAAAGTGTTGCATGCGGCTGACGCCAAACTGAACGAAGTAAACGGCATGGCCTACGCGTCGGTTGTGGCGGCGGCAGCCCAGCAGGAAGGCGCGAAAGTGGTCGTACTGGCCAAATCATCCCTGGGTGATGCAATGGCAGCACGGCTGGCTGGCAAACTGAAAGCAGGTCTGGCTCCGAACGTGATCGATCTTCCTGATCTGAGCAACGGCTTTCGCGTGAAGACCAGTATTTATACAGGTAAAGCCTTCGCCTATAATGAGTTGAAGGCCGACGTGAAGATTCTGGCGATCAAAAAGAATACAATTGCTCCCGAAGAAACGGATGCCACGGCCAGCGTAGAAGCCTTTACGCCAACTGTTGCCGATAGCGATTTCGTGCTGAAAGTGACCAATACCGAGAAGGCAACGGGCGATATTCTACTACCTGAAGCTGATCTTGTGGTATCAGCCGGCCGTGGCTTGAAAGGGCCCGAAAACTGGGGTATTGTTGAAGACCTGGCTAAAGCGCTTCATGCGGCTACGGCCTGCTCAAAACCCGTATCGGATCTGGATTGGCGGCCTCACCATGAGCACGTTGGTCAGACCGGGATCAAGGTGAGCCCAAACCTGTATATCGCTGCTGGTATTTCGGGAGCCATTCAGCACCTGGCGGGGGTAAACTCGTCGAAAGTGATTGTGGTGATCAATAAGGATCCTGATGCACCGTTCTTCAAATCGGCCGACTACGGTATTGTTGGTGATGTATTTGAGGTTTTACCCAAACTGACAAAAGCCGTTCAGGCTTTGAACTAGTTGCATTGTACGACGCGAATCTGTCTGGTAATCAAACAAATCGCTGACTATATTGAGGCACCTCTACCTTGATCTTGGTAGGGGTGCCTTTTTCGTTGTTTATACTTACAAAAGTAAAAGCGCAACGAACCGTTCTACCCCTGCGTACTGATTATTATAAACGGTAACTGCTTGAACTGATGAATCGCTACACTTTCTTAAAAAATCTCGGATTTCGGGGAGCCGCCCTGATGGCTGTGCTGACTTCCTGCGTTCATGAGGAGGACACCTACGTACCTGCGCTGACCTTAAATTCTCAGGGCCAGACTGTAACGGGACCAAATGGCACAACCGTCAGTTCATCGACTTCAACCTCTGTCGGTACGCCAACCAGTACTACAGCTTCCTCATCTGACATATTGGGCGTGGCGAACCCACTGCTCAAGATCAATCTGGCCACGACTACTGCCCTGAAGAATGTGGGCGGCTACATCGTGTCTGGCGGCATCGTCGTGGCCAAGGTGAGTGCAACCGCCTACGCTGCCGTTACCCAAACTTGCAGCCACGAGCCTAAACGGCAGGTTATCTATAGTGGCAGTGTATTTTATTGCACCGCCCACGGTGCTCAGTTCAATATCGACGGTTCTGGCCGAAACAGCCTTGCCGGTCGCGGTATTACTGCTTATAAGGTTATCACCGACGGGACAACCCTGGTGGTTTATAGCTAGTTTTCGTCTTTATCCGTAACGCCAATTTTCACCTATGAAGTCCCTATTTACTTTCCTGCTGATCCTGGGAATGGCCAACGCGCCGCAGTGGCAGCTAAACATGGAACAGGCCAAAACAGAGGCCAAGACCAACCATAAGTTCATTCTACTCAACTTCTCCGGCTCTGACTGGTGTGGACCCTGCATCAAACTCAAAAAAGAGGTATTTGAGTCAGAAGCGTTTTTGAGCTACGCCGATAAAAACCTGGTACTGGTTCGCGCCGATTTCCCCCGCTCGAAAAAGAATCAGCTAAGCCCACAACAGACGACCCACAACGAAAGTCTTGCCGAACGCTACAATCCGGAAGGACAATTTCCGCTCACCGTCCTGATCGACGCCTCGGGTAAAGAGTTGAAACATTGGGTTGGCTATCCGGCTACATTGAACGTGCAAACGCTTGTTAACGAGATAGATGCCCAGCACGCCGCTGCTCACTGACCCGGCGGGTCAATTGCATAAAAAAGTGCTGCGATTGATGGGTAACCGGTTCGAGATCAGCGCTGTAACGACCGATGCTGCTTTTGCTGAGACCGCCATCGACGCCGCCATCGATGAAGTGAGCCGGATTGAAGCGCTATTGACAACGTTTCACTCCGACAGTCAGACGAACCAGATCAATGCCCAGGCGGGTATTTCCCCGGTGAGGGTTGATCAGGAGGTGTTTGCCCTTATTGGTCGATCACTAAAGCTCTCAGAACTGAC
Source organism: Fibrella forsythiae (assembly GCF_017353175.1). Lineage (GTDB taxonomy): Bacteria > Bacteroidota > Bacteroidia > Cytophagales > Spirosomataceae > Fibrella > Fibrella forsythiae. The sequence goes on from NZ_JAFMYW010000001.1 coordinate 1,361,691, forward strand.
CCAGGGCGCGTTCGACATCACCTACGGCTCGATTGATCAGCGGCTCTGGAATTTCGACACGACGATGACGGCCCTGCCCGACCGCGAAATGGCCCGGCAAGCAGTTCGGCTCATCAATTACCGAAACGTATTACTAAACGAAGCCGATAATAGCGTTTTCCTTCGCGAGAAAGGCATGCGAATTGGTTTCGGCGGTATCGGGAAAGGGTACGCCGCCGAACGCGCCAGGTACGTTATGGCCCGGTTGGGCGTAACGTCGGGCGTGGTAAACGCGGCGGGTGACCTGACGGCTTGGGGAAAACAACCCAACGGCGAACCCTGGACCATCGGCATTGCTGACCCAAACACGCGCCAAGCGGCTTTTTCCAAATTATCGATCAGCGGATTTGCCGTGGCAACGTCGGGCGATTACGAAAAATACGTGCTGATCGCCGGAAAACGCTACAGCCACACCATCGACCCGCGAACGGGTTACCCGGTAACGGGCTTGAAAAGCGTCACGATTCTGGCGCCAAACGCCGAGCTTGCCGATGCACTGGCCACGCCGGTCATGGTCATGGGTCGAAGCGTGGGACTACACCTGATCAACCAAATGCCGCAGGTCGGCTGCATCCTGATCGACGATAACGACCGGCTCTTTACGTCAAAAAATATTCGCCTACACGCATGAAAACACGTAGTAACTCGCTGCTATCACTTCTTATCGCTTTCGCGTTTGCCCTTGTTGCAACGTCCTGCGTATCGGTGAAAGAGTATCAAAAGAGCCGGATTAACGATTCGGAAATGGAGTTGTCGAACCGCAAATCGGAGAAATTCGAGGGCAGTTTCTATCTCTATCGGGAAGGACCGTCGGGAGCCAGCGGCGGTAAGAGCAGCGGTGGCTGTGGCTGTAACTGAACTGTCCTTCGCTACATAGACATGCCATGAAAAAAATCGTATTCACCGTCGCTGCATTACTCTCACTATCAGGCACGTGGGCTCAGACGAAGCCAGAAGCGGCTTCGTCGTATGAAGCTCGTCCGCTGAAAGTGGAAGAGATCAATTTCGTTTCCAGCTACTACAGTCAGGATGGTAACCGGTCGGCCGTAACAGGCGGAATCGGCACCGAAAAACTGACCGACTTTGCCAATTCGTTTGACCTGACGCTCTCGAAAACAGACCGTTACGGCCGGCTTCATTCCATCAATATCGACTTCAATATTGACGCGTACACTTCAGCTTCATCAGACAATATTGACCCACTGACCGTGTCGTCGGCCTCGAAAAGCGATGTACACATCTACCCGTCTGTTTCATGGCGGGTATTCGATCCCAAGAGTCGGATCACTAAAGGCTTCGGCTATTCGTACTCAACAGAGTATGATTACCGATCGCACGGATTTACGGCACAATTTGCCAAACTCTCAGCTGATCGTAACCGCGAGGTAAGTTTGCGGGCCAGTGCCTTTCTGGATACGTATGACGCCATTCTGCCGTCTGAGCTTCGCCCATCCTATTACGGATCAGGCTCGCATAACGATCGGGTCCGGGTAGATAGTAAGCCACGAAACTCGTTCAACCTGGCCCTCTCAGTGTCGCAGGTTGTCAATAAACGCTTACAGATGCTGGCCACGGTTGAGCCGTCGTATCAGGATGGTCTGCTGAGCACGCCGTTCCATCGCGTGTATTTCACCAACGGGGCCGTGACGACCGAAAAATTGCCCGGTACCCGATTGAAGTTTCCGATCAGTCTGCGCGCCAACTACTTTGAAGGCGACCGGGCTATTCTGCGTACGTTTTACCGATTCTACCTGGATGATTGGGGCATGGTAGCCCATACAGCAAGCGTTGAGGTGCCGGTGAAGCTGACGCCTTTCCTGTCGGTGAGTCCGTTTTACCGGTTCCATACCCAAACGGCGGTTCGCTATTTTCATCCCTACGGCCAGCACAACCCAACCCAGGCCTATTACACCAGCGACTACGACATTGGCAACATGACCACCCAGTTTGTTGGCTCGGGTATTCGGTATGCTCCTCCCGGCGGTATCATGGGCCTTCGCGGCTGGAACGCAATGGAACTACGCTACGGCCACTATTTACGCAGCACCGGCATGACGGCCAACATCGTTACGCTGATGGTGAAAGTGAAGTAGGTGATTGATCCGGGCATTTTTTTAGTCGTTTTGTTGTAGAGACAGGTACGTTATCGGGTACATAGTCGCCGGTTTGTCGAACAAACGGCCCGATAATCCCACCAACAACCGAACAAACAAGCCTGCTATCAGTTAATTTTGCGTCGTGGAAAAAATTAAGTTAGAGATATTAGGCTTATCGCCGAGTCAGTCGCAGTCGGGTTCGTTTGCGCTGGTACTGGGCGAAGAATACGGTAATCGTCGTTTACCGATCATCATTGGCATGTTTGAAGCGCAGGCAATTGCCATCGAGATCGAGAAGATTGTGCCCAACCGGCCCATGACGCACGATCTGTTCAAGCAGTTCGCCAAGAATTTCGGCTTCACTGTGCGCGAAATCGTGATTTCTGATCTGCGCGAAGGCATTTTCTTCGCCCGAATCGTCTGCTCAGACGGCGTTCAGGAGACGGTAGTCGATGCCCGTCCATCAGATGCGATCGCCATCGGCATTCGGTTCGGCGTGTCGATCTTCACTTATGAAACTATTCTGTCGGAAGCGGGCATTACGGCCTCGGCCGATGACGAAGATGAAGAGCAGGAAGAACTGGTTCGCACCTCCAACAAGTCGCCCCGCGCTTTCAGCGAGCAGCTGAAAGACATGACCGTAGACGAATTGCAAAAAATGCTAGATGAGGCCCTTGGCAACGAAGAATACGAACGCGCCGCCAAAATCCGCGACGAAATTTCGAAGCGGAATTAATCATTACGAATTGATAATGGCTCTGTTAAAGCACCAATGGTACTTTGGCAGAGCCATTATCAATTCGTAATGATTAATTATTTATACCCTTTCGCTTCGCGGATGACGAACTTGTATTCGGCAATGTCGAGCGCCTTTTTATAATAAGCTTTTGCCTGAGCGTGGTTGTTTGCCCGCGCTGCAATACGAGCCAGACCGCAGTATGCCAACCCATGCTCTTCTGTCGTGTAGGCGATGTTTACCGGCTGTTTCAACGCGGCCTGATAGGCTACCGACGCGGCTGAATCGTTTTTGGCAACGCGTTCGGCCAGCATCCCGTCAAACGTGTAGATGGCGGCGGGCAGCAGCCTATGCTGCATTTTCTTCAGTTTTTGCAACGCCTCCTGCCCGGCCTCGTAACGTCCGGCTAGTAGCAACGCCTCAACGTACCTAAGCATGAAAATCGGGTTTTTCGGGTAACGTTCAACCAGAAACTGGAGGTTCTCAACGGCTTTCGGGAAGTTGGTTTCGTGTTTCACGTAAATGTGGGCCAGGTACAGGTTCGCCTCTGGCCGGGTAAATAGCGCCCGTTTAGCCGATACCTCCATCTGCTTCAACCCCAACGCCATATTGCCGTCTTTGAAGAAGAACATGAACGGTTTCACCGCCGGATGGTCGAGGGGGTAGCGTTCAACGTAGAAGTTGTAGAGGCCGGTTGAGAAGTAAAACTCGATGTTCTTATCCAGCAACTCGAAGCCCTGCTTCATGTACACATAGGCTTTCCGCGACTCACTAACGGCCTTCATCGTCTCGTTATCGAAATTGTGCTTCATCGACATGTAGCCATGCGCCGTTAACCCGAGAAAGATCGCTTCAGGATCGTTCTCATTCTTCTCAATCATTTTCTCGACGCCCTGAATTGCCAGGTTAACCTGCTGAACGTACTGGTTCGTCACGGTTCGACTTTCGCTGATGGGCAGGTATTGCCATTGCAGCGTGAGTGCTCGTAGAACAGGAACGATCGGGCTTTGGGGGTATTTGGTCTGAATTTGCCGGATATATGGAGCGGCTTCCGCAAACTCGTAATTATAGATGTGATCGAGTGCTTTGGCAACGGTTTGTTGCGCAGCAGGATCAGTCAGGATCTGGGCGGGCGCAAGAAATGACGTGAGTACGAACAGAAGCAGTAGTGAGATGCGTTTCATAGGTAAGTAATAACCATTAGTATGACTGTTTTTTACCACTAATGGTTTATTGTCTGTCTGCGATAGCTGTCTATGATGACTAGATGCGATGGCTATCTGCATTTGGCAGTGTACTTTTGTTTATAGCTTCAACAAGGCTTTTGCGAACCGTTTTCAATGATTCAATATACTCAATTTGTTCTGGATAATGGCCTGAAGGTGTTTGTCCACGAGGATGCCAGCACGCCAATGGCCGCCGTCAATATTCTCTACAACGTTGGTTCTCGCGATGAAGACCCCAACCGCACAGGTTTTGCTCACCTGTTCGAACACCTGATGTTTGGCGGGTCGAAGCACATTCCAAGCTACGACGAACCCCTGCAGCGGGTAGGTGGTGAAAACAACGCCTTCACCAGTCCCGACATTACGAACTACTACATTACCCTACCCTCGGCCAATCTTGAAACAGCTTTTTGGCTCGAATCTGACCGGATGCTGAGTTTGTCGTTCGATCAGCAGGTGCTTGATGTGCAGCAGAAAGTGGTGATTGAAGAGTTCAACCAGCGTTATCTGAATCAACCTTACGGCGACGTTTGGCTGAAATTGCGGCCGCTGGCGTATCAGCAGCATCCCTACCGCTGGGCCACAATCGGCAAAGACATTAGTCATATCGAAAATGCCGTTCTGGATGATGTAAAGGCCTTTTTCTACAAATATTATTTACCCAACAACGCTATTCTGGTTGTGGCCGGCAACGTGACCACCGAGCAGGTGAAGCAACTCTGCCGGAAGTGGTTCGAGCCAATTCCAGCCGGAAAGGACTATGTCCGTAGCTTACCCACCGAGGCTCGCCAGACACAGGCTCGTTTTGAAGAGACGATGGCTGATGTGCCGCTCAATGCCCTCTACAAAGCCTACCACATGCCCGGCCGGTTCGACGCTGGTTTTGCCGAAGCTGATCTGCTAAGCGACCTGCTGGGCCGTAGTAAATCGTCGCGGTTATATCAGAAACTGCTGAAGGAACAATCGCTGTTCAGTAACGTTGGTGCGTACATCACCTCATCCATCGACCCTGGTCTGTTGCTGGTACAGGGTACGCTGAATGAAGGCGTTACACTCGAAGAGGCCGATGCTGCCGTGCAGGGCGTCTTACAGGAGGTAATCGATCAATACGTACCTGACGAAGAACTCACGAAAGTAAAAAACCAGGCCGAGTCAACCCTGGCTTTTTCGGAAGTGGAGTTATTGAACCGGGCTATGAACCTTGCCTTTGCTGCCAACGCGGGTGATCCCGAACTGGTGAATCAGGAAGCCGAAAAAATTCAGGCCGTTACCCCCGAGGCTATTCAAACCGCTGCCCGCCAGATTCTACGTCCCGAAAACAGCTCAACGCTTTACTATCGCCGCGAAGAAGCTGCCTGAACGTATGAAAATTCGCGTTGGACAGGGCTACGACGTCCATAAACTCGTAGAAGGGCATCCGTTTTGGCTGGGTGGTATTCAGATTCCGCACACCCACGGGGCCTACGGTCATTCAGATGCCGATATTGTTTGCCACGTCATCTGCGACGCGCTGCTGGGTGCGGCCAACATGCGGAATATCGGGTATCACTTCTCCGATAAAGATCCGCGCTGGAAAGGAGTCGACAGCAAAGTGTTGCTGGCCGAGGTGATGCGGATGATTCGCGAAGCGGGTTGGGAAGTCGGTAACGTCGATGTAACAATCGTTTTGCAGGAGCCGAAGCTGAACCCGCATATTCCCGCCATGGTGACTTGCCTGGCTGGCGTGATGAACGTACCCAGCGAAGACATTGCCATCAAAGCCACCACCTCGGAACACATGGGCTTCGTCGGTCGCAAAGAAGGCATCGCAGGCTTCTGCGTGGCGTTGATTAACCAGCAGTAACTCTACTACCGATCTCAACCACATTTCTCGGCCCGGTTATCTTATGCCGTGCAAAGGCCCTTGCCACGGCTTCCTGAACCACAAACGGTGCTTCTTCAACACTGGCCGCATTGATCCAGACGCGGACGTCGAACTGGAGCGCATCGGCGGTGAGTTTACTCAGCAAAACCTCATGATGATGATCGGGAAGCAGGTGCGTAGCGGTAGTTAGTGCGTGCTCAATAACTCCACGCACCTGATCGATATCGTAGTCGCGATCGACCTGAAACTGGGCATCGACGCGTAACGTACCCAGCAGGGTGTAATTCGTGATCGAGTTGGTCGTGATCGAATTGTTTGGCAGCGTCAGCGTCCGGTTATCGCTGGTAATCAAGATGGTGTTGAACAGATGAACCGCTTCAACGTACCCAGTGAACCCCTGCACCGCGATAAGATCACCTACCCGAAACGGTTTGAATGCCAGAAGCAGCAGCCCACCGGCAAAATTGGCCAGGCTATTCTGCAATGCCAGGCCAACGGCAAGCCCGGCTGCCCCAATTACAGCCACGAATGATGAGGTCTCTACGCCCAGTGCACTCAGTACACTCAGCAACAGGGCCACCCGTAATCCTATGCGCAGGGTTGCCAGCAGGAATGGCTGTACATCCCGTTCAATACCCTGCCGGTTCATCAACCGCCCGATAGCCTGTGTAACCAGTTTGATGAGCCACAACCCACCCGCAGCCATCAGCCCAGCCATAAGTAATTGCCAGCCGTACTGCGTAAGGTGCGCACTTAAAGTGGTCGAAAGATGGGTTAGATCGTTCATGGAGGGATGTCTGGTAAAACGTAGAGCCGCATTATCCTGCGGCTCCTCATGCGTCAGCGATGTGGGCAATACGTTGCTTTCGCGTGAGGAGCCGCAAGATATTGCGGCCCTACAAAACAAACAGATCGTTACTTACTTCTGACCGTACTTCGTTTTGAATTTGTTGTACAGGCGTTTGTGCTTATCGTCGAGGTCAACCTTACGCCCCTGAATAAAGGCGTGTTCAACCAGGTTGGTCCGCATATCCAGCAGGTCGCCTTTCGAGACAACGAGCGTGGCATGCTTCCCCGTTTCCAACGTACCTACCAGAGCGTCGATACCCATAATTTTGGCCGTGTTCGACGTGATCATTTTGAGGGCTTCTTCCCGATCAGAAACGCCGAAGCCAACGGCTGTACCGGCCAGGAAAGGCAGGTTACGGGTCCGCCACCATTCTTCAGCGTAGCTTAGGCTAACCATTACGCCTGCTTTTTGCAGAATGCCTGGCAGTCGGTACGGCATATCCGTTGGTTCATCCTGCCGGTTAGGCAGGCGGTGCAATGCACTCAGGATCACAGGTACGTTGTTTTCTTTCAGGAATCCCGCCACTTTATCGGCATCTTCAGCGCCAACGATCACTACTTTGGCAACGCCTGCCCCTTTGGCAAAACGAACAGCTTCAATAATGTCTTTAGCGTAGTCGGCGCGCACGTAGAGGTTCTGTGTACCTTTGAATAGCCCTTTCATCGATTCGAAGCGTAGGTTCGATGAGGCCTGTTTGGTACCATCGGCGTAAGCTTTGGCTTCTGCAAACGTAGCCTGCAAGGCCCGAATGGCTTCGTCGCGGCGTTCGTTTTTCTTGATGGCTGCCTGGAACGTTTCGAAATCGAACTCACGGGCATAATAGCCCGGCCAGTTGAGCCATAGACCATCGTCTTTCCGCAACACGGCATCTTCCCAGTTCCAACCATCCGTTTGCATGACCGATGACGACCCCGAGATAGTACCGCCCATCGGCATTGCCTGCGTCAGCAAAACACCGTTGTTCCGAATCGTCGGGATAATCTCCGAGTCAGAATCGTAGGCGATCAGCGAACGCATGTTTGGGTTCAGTACGCCAATCTCACGCGAATCGACGGTGGCCCGCACAGAGGCGATTTCCTGCATACCAACCAGCGACGCGGGCGATATCAGACCGGGGTAAATGTGTTTACCCGTCACATCAATCACCTGCATCTCGTTGGTATTCAGGCGAATGGTGCTGGCATCGGCCACGTTTGTAATGATTCCCTTATCGAAGGTGATCAGGCCGTTCTGGATAACCTGGCCGGTTCCCGTGTGAATGGTGGCACCGAGCAACGCAATAGGCCGCTCCTGTGCCCGCCCCGGGGCGGGGTTCTGGCCAAAGCTTGTGAGCGAGGCCAGCGATAATATGGTAATGAGAATGTGTTTCATAGTATACATGTCTTTTGATTGTCTTTCGGCGCGTCTAATTCATGGTCGTCGGGTTGAGAATCACTGATAGACAACAGGTTAGCGTTCATCGAAAAGATTGATGACTAGCAATGACCGTTGACTAACAGCGAAGCACAATACCAATTAATGACGCTTACCGACTGACTAGTTCTTTTCTTCTCCTTCAGCGAATACACCTTCAACGTCTTCGCAATGCCACATCCGCTGACGGCGCATGGTTGGCCGTACGGTAGACTGTCCCCCCGATTTGGCCTGCATCATCTTCTGGATCAATCGGGCACGGTCTGCCTCCATCGTTTCGCGATTCTTATCGTCGTTTTCCCGGCTGTAATAAATCGCTCCTTCGATCATCGTGAATTCTGGACGAGCGTAGATCGAGAGCGGGTTGTTGTTCCAAAGCACCAGATCGGCATCTTTACCGGCCTTGATGCTACCCATGCGGCTATCGAGGTGAAGCAGTTTGGCGGGGTTCAGTGTCACCATTTTCCAGGCTTGCTCTTCTGTCATGCCACCATACAGCACCGTTTTGGCAGCCTCCTGGTTCAGTCGGCGGGCCATTTCAGCATCATCCGAGTTGATCGATACCGTTACGCCTTCGCGGCTCATCAGGGCAGCGTTGTATGGAATGGCATCTTTCACTTCCATTTTGTAGGCCCACCAGTCGGCAAACGACGAACCACCAACGCCGTGTTTTGCCATCTTGTCGGCTACTTTATACCCTTCCAGAATATGGGTAAACGTGTTGACTTTGAAGCCCAGCGAATCGGCTACTTTCAACAGCATGTTAATCTCCGATTGTACATACGAGTGACACGTGATGAACCGTTTCTTCGCCAGAATCTCAGACAGTGCGTCGAGTTCGATATCCCGACGGGGCATTTCAAGCGTGGCGGTTGCGGCACCTTTCTTTCCTTTAGCGGGCGTAGCAACCTGCGCATTATAGTCGGCCCAGGCTTTAGCGTATTCTTTGGCGCGCATGAAGTGGTCCATGTATACCTGCTCAACGCCCATCCGTGTTTGTGGGAAACGTACCTGAGCAGCAGCTGGCGCACTCGACTGTTTTACGTTCTCACCAAGGGCGAACTTAATGAAACCGTCGGCACCTTTGATCAGCATATTCGAAGCCGGTTCACCCCATTTCAATTTCACAATAGCCGACTGACCACCAATGGCATTGGCCGAACCATGCAGGAGTTGCGATGAGGTAACCCCACCCGCCAACTGCCGGTAGATGTTGATATCATCTGGATTGATGGCATCTGACATACGTACCTCAGCCGTGCTCGACTGCGAGCCTTCGTTGATCGATACCAGCGCAATGTGCGAATGTTCGTCGATGATACCGTTTGTCAGGTGCTTGCCTGTTCCGTCAACAACGCTTCCGCTGGCGGGGGCCGGCAGGTTTTTACCGATCTTCGCAATTTTGCCGTCGGTCACCAGCACATCCATATTTGACTGGATACCATCGGCCTCATTGGTCCATACGGTTGCGTTCCGGATCAGCATGGTCTGGGCCTGTGGCTTTCTGGTGTTTCCCATACCCACAAACGGATAGAGCATGCCACCAAGTTGAGGCTTTCTGGCCGTATCGGCTTTGGCAATCGACGCGCTGAATGGTTTGCTCAGGGTGGCCGACCAGGTCACATCCTGGCCGTTTGGCTGCTCGCCGTCTCCCTTGAAACCAGTGCCATCGCGGTAGCCTGTCAGGCGGGTCATGGCGTTGGGCTGGCGCCGGTTCAGGGCCACCCGCATCGAAATCAGGTTATTATCGAGCGATACGATCGGCGTCAGCTTTGTCGTATCGTTAACCGTCACCTGATACGTCGGCTTCTCCGGATTATCCCCCGTTACCAGCAGTTTTACGTTAGGCCGGTCCGGCGACCCGGCGGTGCCGATTTTCAGGTCATACGTACCCCGGATATCCGCAATGTTCGGGTTAGTCACCACATACTGTTTACCCTGAATCCAGTTTTCATAGACGACATTGGTAGGCGAAAAGAGGTTGCCCGACGTGATCACAAAGTTGGCCACTTTGCCAACCGCCAACGTACCCAGCAGGTCATCAGCTTTAATTAATTTGGCAGGGCCAATTGTTAATGCTTCCAGCGCTTTTTGCTCGCTAAGACCATATTCGATGGCTTTGCGCACATTGGCCATAAACTCGCTCCGGTTTCTGAGCCCTGAACTGGTCAATACAAACGGAATGTTTGCTGCGGCCAGCATCGCGGCATTGGCAGGTGCCATTTCCCAATGTTTCATTTCCGCCAGCGACACGTTGTCGGCATCCCAGGCATCTTCAACGTCGTAGGCCTGTGGGAACGCCACGGGCACAATCAGTGTAGCGCCGGTTGCCTTGATCTCGTCGATCCGCTGGTATTCATCGCCACCCGTGCGGATGATAAACTGCATTCTGAATTCATCGCCAATGTTATCCGCCCGAAGTACACCTAATTTATCGCCGACTTCGAAAAACGCCGGTACGCCCGCCATCCGGTTGTATGCATCGAGCGATAGGTTCATCTGCGGTTTCTGTTTCGACCGCTTGAACCAATCCGCATCATAGAGCGATTGCCGCAGCAGAGCCACCGTACCCATTATTGAATTGGGATTCGACTGCCCTGATGTCCCCTTGCTGAACGAAAAATGCTGGCTCAACCCATTGCGTAACAACACCATATTTTCGCGGTCATCAGCCACAGTCACCAGCGCGCCGTTACCACGGGCAATGCCATCGTGGTTGTGGGTCAGCACAGCTCCGAAACCCAGCTTACGCAGTTCGTCAGCTTTGGCGGCCGTTACTTTAAAAAGCTGGCTGGCATCGTTTTCTGGCTGGATAGCCTGATTCCAATAGTAGGCTCCTTTTTTGTTTGATTCAAGCTGAGGCGCACCGCCAAAGCCACGTCCCTGACCGGGTGCTCCCCGAACGATTTCAGGCATACCATAGTCAGAATCAAGATCGATCAGGCCGGGGTATATTCGGCGACCGGCCAGATTGGCAACAACGGCTCCGGCCGGTACAGTTACAGATGTGCCAATGGCTTCGATCCGACCATTGCGAACAATAAGCGTGGCATTTTGTAGGGTAGTTTGTGGGTCAACTACAATGGTTGCGTTGGTAAACGCGTAGAAGTTTGGTCGCTCGTCGTGGACACCGTTCTGGGGTATTATAGATTGTGCCAGCCCTGACTTTGTGAACCCGACTGCCAACAAGAGCAACAGGAGATGTTTACGCATGTAGATGAGTGTTCTGTTTAGTTTAAGCATCAAAAATAGCTCAGACAACGAAAGAACAATCCGCTTTTCGATACGATACGGTATATATATCCTGACCAGCTCAAAAAAACCAAATAAATTATAAGCCAACTACCTTAATCACAATCTCTATCAGAATACTATTCTGATTAAATCGAGTTTCCTATGGAGTCAGCGGTGTCCTATTCGGTCAACGTATTCTGCCTGCCGTTGGCTCTTGAGTTATCGCTGTTTCGCACGTTCTCACTTAGCTGTTTGAATGCTTATGTATAGTGCGGTTTTCACACCCGTTCCTGATGTATTTAGCCAGTCAGGCTTGGCTGGGCGTTAGGACACGGACATACAAGTCTAGTTGGCCTTGCAACTCGGCCGTAGCTACCACGACAACCAATGCGTCGGGCCCTTACTCGTTCACAGGCCTAACGTCAGGTACGTCCAACAGCTACTCGGTGGGCTTTACACCGCCTGCTGGCTATAACGCGACCATCAGCAACGTCGGCTCAGACACGGCCGACTCAGACGCCGATCCGATCACGGGCAACACCACCCTGGATGTCGGCTTTGTGAAGGCTGCTTATCCCCCACCTTTGTCATCGCCAAGACCGTCGATAACGACAGAGTGGCAAAAGGCGGAATCGCGTCACCTACACGATCTCCCTGACCAACACCAGTGCCACCACGGCCACGAACGTGATTGTTACCGATGCTTTCAGCTCGTCGGGACTTACCATCGTAGGATCAGCCACCACCTCCGCCGGCACTTTTACGCCTTCTGCAACAGGTGATGCCTAGACGATCCCTTCCCTGGCTGTCAGCCAGACAGCCACGCTTAGCTTCCAGGTTCAGGCCAATGAAGCAGGCCTTGTCTATAACGTGGCCACGGCTCCCGATGGCACCACCGCCACGGCCTGTCTGACTATGCCTTTTCAGGTGTGCGCCAATGAGCTCTTTGAGTTTTAGCTTTCGGCCCCCAACAGCTTCAGCACCTACCAATGGTCGTTGAACGGAAGCCCTGTCCCGGGAGCCACCAGCGCCACCCTGAGTGTGACGGCGGTAGGTGAGTACACTGTGTCCATCACCAACGCGGCTGGCTGCCCCGACGGTTCATGCTGCCCCTTCGTGGTGGTGGCCGACCCAGCCCCCAGCCTGACCGCTACGGCGGTAGCGGCTAGCTGCACCGGCTCAACGCCACTCGATGATGTCAGCATCACCCTGGTGGGCAGCTCGACCAACGCCGTCAGCTACACCATTAGCCTGGGCAGCAGCTTCACGTCCTCGACACCCCTGTTTGCTACTGACCAGCCGCTGGCGGGTCTGGCCACGGGCAGTGTGCTTAAAGGCGGTCTGGTCAACCCGCTCTCGGCGCCTGGCAGCAGCTATACCATCCAGGTGTACTCGGGCGAAGGCTGCTTCAGTGATGTAGTGGTGGTCATTCCGCCAGCTCAGTGCCAATGCCCACCCGTCAAATGTGTGCCATTTGTGGTCAAGAACGTATTGCGCCGGTAAGGGTCGCCGCTACGGTCTCTGATTTAACTTCGGGCCAGTCTTAACAGGGCTGGCCCAACTAATTTACGGGCGTTTCGGTGGTGAGTAGCGTATGGCTGAAGGAAGTTACTCACTCCACAGCCATGTTAGGGACAGCGATCGCCTATGATAGTTAATATGGCCATTGTTGTCTTAAACTGGTACAGTTATTGTTAACAGGCAAAAATACACTTACTATTTTATAATACTTAATCTATAATAAGAATATACTATTAAAAATAATACGCCAAAAATAGATAGTTAATACTTAATTTACAGTACCATATTTGCAGTAAATTACTGATATACAATCGTTTATTATAGCTATATAACCTATTCTATTTTTTACTTTATTACCAATTTATACTTAGCAAATTCTAATGGCCCTTCTATTGTGCATTCAGATAACGTAAATACTTATCTAGTCACTTTTTTGGGTCATGAAAAATTATCGGTCTACTACTTACCGGGCCCCTGCCCGTTGCCGAACTATAGTATGGATGCTATTATTTCTTGCAGGCATTCTCCCTACGGCACTACAGGCACAAACCATTTCGGGAACAGTCTATCGCGATTTTAACAGTAACGGAGTTTATGATACAGCTCCTGCATCTACCACCTTTACAGAACTTGGCCTGGCTGGCATAGAAGTTCGTCTTTTTAACGCGGCGGGCGTCAACATCACACCAGGCCTCTCAGTAACCACATCGGCAACTGGCTCGTATGCCATTACGCCTACGCAGGCGAGTGGCCCCTACCGCGTGGAGTTTACGATCCCGACAAGTCTGGACCATTTCTACAGTGGAGCGGTAAACACCAGTCAGGGAACATCGATTCAGTTCGTGGCATCGGCACCAGCTACGGTTAATTTTGCAGTGAACTATCCGAAAGATTATTGCCAGAGTAGCCCCGACCTGGCGGTTGCCTGCTTCGTTAGCGGTGATCCGCTGGCAACGGGCAGTACGGTAGCCTCTGACGATGCCATTGTTACAGTACCTTACGGCATTGCCAACGCCTCTACGGCCTCACCTTCTCATTTGGCAAACGCTTCAGAAGTGGGCAGCGTTTGGGGAGCGGCTTATCAGCGCACATCGAAAAAACTGTTTACAGCAGCTTTCCTGAAACGGCACGTGGGTTTAGGCCAGTTGGGGCTTGGTGGTATTTATACGACCAACATAACCACTACGCCAACCAGCACTACCTACGCTGACCTTGAAACGTTAGGCATTGATCTTGGTGCTTCCTTATTGGGTACTCGCGTGTTACCTGCCAATGGCACCGTTTCGAACAATGACGCAACTGCCTTTAACCTGATTGGCAAAATTGGGCTTGGCGGTGTTGCGCTGTCTGATGATGAAAGCAAATTGTATGTCATTGACCTATACAATAAAAAACTGCTTATTCTGAATATTGGCAACCCTGCCAAAAGCTCCCTTACGGCTGCTGACATTCAGCAGGTGACTCTTCCAACCCCTACCTGCGTTGGCGGTGTGGCCCGGCCTTTTGCGGTCAATGTAGGAAATGGGAAAGTGTATGTGGGTATTGTTTGCTCAGGAGAGAACAGCGTGAACAGCGGTAACGCAAACCTGGATGGGTACGTCTATGAAATGGATCCGGCCACCAACGTATTCAATTCAACGCCGATTCTGACGATACCGCTGGATTACACCAAAGGCAGGATGCACACAGGGCACCCCGAGATGGGCAATACCTGGAGCCCCTGGGCCAGTTCATTTGCGCAGCTCTTCCGGGGAGACGCATCAACGGCGGGCGCCCGGATTGGGCGGGCACAGCCAATGCTCTCCAACATTGCCTTTACCGACAATGGCGATATGCTCCTGGCCTTCATGGATCGGGGTGGCCACCAGTTAGGGTACCGCAACCGGAATACAACTGATACAAAGGCAACGCCCGATACACTGTTCAACGGCTACATCAGCGGTGATCTGTTACGCGCCCGATACAATGGTTCTGCCTGGGTTATGGAAAGTAATGGCCGGGTTGCAGCCACGTCAACACAGGCACAATTATCGGGGGCTGGCACAAGCAATAGCCAGGGCCCGGGCGGTGGGGAGTTCTACGCAAACGACGTATATGCAGATAATACCGGAGATCTCCATCAGGAAACAATTGAAGGTGGCATTGCGGTAATCCCGGGAACCAACCATGTTGTAGCAACCGTGATGGATCCCCTCACCATTTGGTCGGGTGGTTTCAGTTGGTTCAACAACACGAATGGTGATGACACCAAACGGTATCAGATTTACCTGACTGTAGGTACGGGGGCTAACCCGGCTACCTATGGTAAAGCGAACGGCCTGGGGGTGATTGCCGCCGTATGCGACCCTGCTCCTATTCAAATTGGCAACCGGGTCTGGAGAGACGTCAATAATAACGGCATTCAGGACCCGGGCGAACCGGCGCTGGCTGGTGTCGCTGTGCTTCTGAAAGGCCCCGGTTTACCAACGGGTGGCATTTCGGTAACGACGAATAGCAGTGGCGAATATTACTTCTCTAACCGATCGGCAACAAACGCAACAGGCTTTGCCAACAGTTTGTCGTTAACATATGGTGGTTCGTATTCACTGACCTTCCCGACCAGCACAAGCGCCGGCACATTACTACTAAGTACCAAACCAAACTCAGCTACGGGCACTAACCCCGACCAGATTGATACAGACCCTAATGTGGCCGGTTTGGTAAGTTTCACCTTGGGGTTACCCGGCCAAAATGATTTCACCTACGATGCCGCTTATTTTCAGCCAGCTTCATTGGGCGACTACACGTTTGATGATGCCAACAAAGATGGCATTCAGAATGCAGGAGATACACCGCTGGTCGGCGTAACGGTAACGCTCTATCAGAACGGATCAGCGGTGGCCACAACCACCACCAACGCTTCGGGCCTCTACTCATTTACAGGATTGACCCCAGGTACGTCCAACAGCTATTCAGTTGGCTTTACCGCTCCTGCTGGCTACACAGCCACCATCAGCAACGTCGGTTCAGATACCGCCGATTCGGACCCAGATCCAGCTACGGGTATTACGGCCCCGGTGACCCTGACTGCCGGCGAGAACAACCCAACCCTGGATGCTGGTTTTTATCTGATTCCGGCTTCACTGGGCGACTATACATTTGTTGATGCTAACAAAGATGGTATTCAGAACGCAGGCGACACCCCATTACCGGGCGTAACCGTAACGCTCTTTCAAAACGGATCGGCCGTGGCCACCACAACAACGAATGCGTCGGGGCTCTACTCGTTCACAGGCCTAACGCCAGGTACGTCCAACAGTTACTCGGTAGGCTTTACTACGCCAACCGGCTACAAAGCCACCATTAGCAATGTAGGTTCAGACACGGCTGACAGTGATGCCAGTCCGGCAACGGGCAACACCCAGTCGGTAACCCTGGCTCCGGGTGAGCACAACCCAACCTTGGATGCTGGTTTTTATCTGATTCCGGCTTCACTAGGCGACTATGCATTTGTTGATGCTAACAAAGATGGTATTCAGAACGCAGGCGACACCCCATTACCGGGCGTGACGGTAACGCTCTATCAAAATGGAAGCGCCGTAGCCACCACAACAACGAATGCGTCGGGGCTATACTCGTTTACGGGGTTGACCCCAGGTACGTCCAACAGCTACGTGGTAGGTTTCACACCGCCTGCTGGCTACACGACTACCATCACCAACGTGGGCTCCGACACCGCCGACAGTGATGCCAGCGTAGTAACGGGCAACACCCAATCGGTGACCCTGGCTCCGGGCGAGAACAACCCAACCTTGGATGCTGGTTTTTATCTGATTCCGGCTTCACTGGGCGACTATGCATTTGTTGATACCAACAAAGATGGCATTCAGAACGCAGGCGACGTTCCGCTGGTAGGCGTAACGGTAACATTGTACCAGAACGGATCGGCCGTGGCCACGACCACCACCGATGCATCGGGTCTCTACTCGTTCACAGGCCTAACGCCAGGTACGTCCAACAGTTACTCGGTGGGCTTTACACCGCCTGCTGGCTACACGACTACCATCAGCAACGTAGGCTCAGACACGGCCGACTCAGATGCCGATCCGATCACGGGCAACACCCAGTCGGTAACCCTGGCTCCGGGTGAGCACAACCCCACGCTCGATGCGGGCTTCTTCCTGCCAACGGCCAGCCTGGGCAACTTCGTCTTTGAAGATGTCAACAAGGATGGCCTTCAGGATGCCGGTGATATCTCCATTCCGGGTGCGGTGGTCACCCTGCTCCAGAGTGGCACCGTAGCGGGTACCACCACTACGACTGTCGACGGTCTCTACAGCTTCACGGGCCTGACCCCGGGCCTCCCCTACTCGGTGAGCTTCACCACCCCGGCAGGTTTCTCGGCCACCACCCCGAAGGTGGGCAGCGACGACACCATCGATTCGGACCCGGTGGCGGGTGTCACGGCCCCGGTGACCCTGTCGGTCAACGAGAACAACACCACCCTGGATGCCGGCTTTGTTCGGCCAGCCGTAACTTACTCGATCGCGAAGACGGTAAGCAAGAGCCGGGTGGCGAAAGGTGAAATCGTTACCTACACGATCTCCCTGACCAACACCAGTGCCACCACGGCCACGAACGTGATTGTTACCGATGCCTTTAGCTCGTCGGGACTCACGGTTATTGGTTCAGGGTCGGCTTCGGTGGGTAGTTTTGTTCCTTCGTTAACAGGCGGTTTGTGGACTATACCAACGCTGGCCGGTGGTCAGGTAGCTACGTTGAGCTTCCAGGCGCAGGTCAATACTGAAGGACTGGTTTACAATGTAGCCACCGCACCCGGCGGCACCAGCACTACGGCTACCGCCTGCCTGACGGTTCCTTTCCATGTATGCGAGAATACGCCTTTCGAGTTTTTACTGTCGACACCTACTAGCTTCAGCACCTATCAGTGGTCGTTGAACGGCACGCCAATTCCGGGAGCCACCAGTTCAACACTGAGCGTGACCGCCATTGGTGAGTATACCGTATCGGCAACCAACTCGGCCGGGTGCCCGGATGGCTCATGCTGCCCCTTCGTGATCATCGCCGATCCGGCACCGAGCCTGACCGCCACGGCGGTAGCGGCTAGCTGCACCGGTGCCACACCACTCAACGATGCCAAAATCACCCTGGTGGGCAGTTCAACCAATGCCGTTAGTTATAACGTCTCTGTGGGTAGTAGCTTCACGGCTTCGACACCCCTGTTTGCCACTGACCAGCCGCTGTCAGGTTTGACTACGGGCAGTGTGCTGGTAGCCAACCAGCATAACCCGGCTCTGGCCCCGGGAACCACCTACACGATTCGGGTGTACTCGGCCGAAGGCTGCTTCAGCGATGTGGTAGTGGTCATTCCACCGGCTCAGTGCCAGTGTCCACCCGTCAAGTGTGTACCTGTAACGGTGAAACGCGTCGTTCGGCGCTAGGGGCAGATTATATCCAGCGTGTTTTTATGCGGGCCAACTCCTCATCGAGTTGGCCCGTTTTTTTACACGCCCTGCTCTGTTACTTCTGATTAGCTATAGCAACTTAATACAAGCGACGCCATACGAACAGTGTGGCTACAGAGTAGATAGTGTAGACCTTGGTTCAACATACCAACATCAGCATAGCGAACAAACCAGTTATATCTACTCATATCTACGACCAGAGTTGGTTTGGCACAGCCTTTGGTAAGCCGGGATTATTCTGTCTATGTAAACGCATTAAGCCAACAATGGAACTACGGCTTACACAAGCCCATCATTTATTAACAAATAAGTAAGTCCATGTACGATATACTTAAGTAGGTACATTTTTTGCATGTCACGCTGTAGCTTGATCGCCTACCACTTATCTAGCTTTTCCTATAAACAGACAGTCTATGGTGGGTCTATGTCTCTTTTTTCCTGCATAAGCGCATTCCGCTCCATTCAGGCATTCAGTCTTGTTTTTCGAAACACCACCGACCACCATAGCCCATGTACAATTCACGGGTATTCACCTTCTACTTCGGCTGTTTGGCCAAGCCTTATCAAGGGTCCGAGTGGTGTCTGGAAACGGCGATCGTGTTGGGAATACCACATGAATATACGGCAGTTTGCCCAACAGGCAACTCACCACTAATCACGCTTCCATTTCATTAGCTAGACCAGCCAGATAGCGCATGGCCATACACCATTAGCTCAAGGAACAGGGCACCCGAATCAGCCATACCGTCCTGTTATCAGTATCGGTCTATATCCACTACTCCCTTTTTACAATCTAATAAAATGAAAGAATTATACGCTATTCTACGTTCACGCCTATCCAGGCAGCAAGCTGTTTGGGCGTTTTTTCTGGTGGTGGACCTCTGTGTCCTGTCGTTTTCAGTACAAGCTCAAGCACCATGCTCAGACTTTGCGGTAGTGGTTAGTAACTGGTCAGATGCGTCTCTTCAGCGTTTCGACGGTAGTACGGGGAATTACGAAAGGCAACTGGCTACAGGGATTGGGCAAAGGATCAACTCCGTGATGCAGTACCCAAAACCAAATGGCAATTTGTATTTATCTGGATATGAAGAAGTTAATGTGGTTGATGCCTTTACCGGAACATTACAGTTCAGCTTTTCGGGAGGTCCGTTTTCAGGCCTTACCGAACAGATTGTTATGGGTGCCGATGGAGCCATCTATGTAGCCAACGAAGGTACCGGCGCTGGGTCAGGGTCAATTGCCAGGTATAACGCGACTACCGGGGCTTATATTGATACGTTCATTAGTTTCACTACCTATCAGCCAAACGGCTTAGCCCAGGACGCTGCAGGCAATTGGTATGTAAGCACGCGTAATAGCCCCAGTGAGGTACGTAAATACAGTAGCACAGGCACCCTTCTGGGGGTTGTCACCACCATGGGGGCCAGTGCAACAGGCGGTGGCTTAAAGGTATTCAACAACGAACTTTACGTCGTGACGACCAACAGCCCGCAGACGGTAGAAGTATATAGCCTGCCTGTTACCAGTTTTCCTGCAACGCCCGCCCGTACCATCGTTACGGGCGGCAGCACCTTTGTGGGTATTGATTTTGGGCCCGACAATAACCTGTATCTGGCCGAATTTTATGGCAGTAAGATCTCAGTCTGGGACCCTGTTACAGGTACGTCTGTTGCTACACTGACGAATGGGTTAATCTCTACACCGCATGGCATCGGCTTTACAACCTGTACTGCCGTACCCTGCACATTGCTCGTCACGGCTACGCCAGGTACGTGTGAGCCGGCCACTAATCAGTATACGGTAACAGGTACAATTAGCCTGACGGCTGCTACCGCCGGTACCGCCACCATTACCGACGGCACAACGAGTACAACCATCGCCGTGGCCGCCTCGGCTACCTCGGTCGCTTATTCGCTGTCAGGCTTAACGTCCGGAACAGGCTCACACACCGTAGTTGTTAGCCTGCCTTCTTGTGGAACCACTACGGCCATCTATTCGGCCCCAGCCTCCTGCACGGTAGCCCCTTGCGGGTTGGCATTGACGGTAACGCCGGGGATTTGCGAAATGGCTACCAACACCTATGTGCTGTCAGGATCACTGGTTGCCACGAACGTACCGACCAGTGGCACAATCACGATCTCGTCGGGTGCTTTTGCCAACCGCACAATTGCCATTCCAGCTGGTAATGCATCGGGACCACTCAGCTACAGCGGGCTGATCAGCAATGGGCAAACCTTCACCGTGACGGCCAGTTTCTCTGATACCGCCTGTACACCGGTTAGCCGGACATACACGGCACCGGCCTCCTGTTCGGTAGCGCCGATCTGTGCCATGAGTGCTATTGCTTCGGCCGGGCTCTGCGCTACCGCCACCAACACCTACTCGGCAAGCGTAGTTGTTGCCCTGACCAACGCGCCGGCCGGCACCATCACCGTCAGCCTGCCCAACGCGGCGCCCATTACGCAGGTATTGGCCGCCAACACCAGTTCCTTCACGGCCGTTTTCGCCGGGCTCACATCAGATGGCACCAGCCACACGGCGACCATCAGCCTGCCAGGTTGTGGCTCAACAACGGCACTCTTCACCGCACCAGCCTCGTGTTCGGTAGCGCCAGTCTGTACCCTGAATGCCGTTGTCACGGCAGGCATCTGTCAGTCGGCCACCAACACGTTTAGTACCACGGCCGTGGTCACCCTGACCAACCCGACGGTGGGCGTGCTCACCATTACCGACGGCCCCGCCAGCCAGACGTTTGCCACAACGGCCGTCACAACGGCCACCTTCACGGCCGTCTTTGCGGGCATTCTCTCCGATGGCGCCTCGCGTACCCTGACGGCCTCCCTGCCCGGCTGCGCTACCCGAACCAGCCTCTATTCGGCACCAGCCTCCTGTTCGGTAGCCCCCATTTGCAGCCTGAGCGCCACAGCAACAGCGGGTCTTTGCGCCAGCGCCACCAACGCGTATTCGTCAACAGCGGTGGTAGTACTGACCAACCCAACAGCCGGTACACTGACCATCACGGATGGTCCCCAGAGTGCCACCTTCATTACTACGGCCGGCAGCAGTGCCACTTTCACCGTTGGTTTTGCTGGTCTGGTGTCTGACGGTAGCGTTCACACGGTTCAGGCAACGTTACCGGGCTGTTCAACAACTTCGACCACCTACACGGCACCAGCCTCCTGTTCAGTAGCGCCAGTTTGTTCGGTGTCGGTGTCGGTTAGCGTAGGTACGTGTGCTACGGCCACCAACACCTACTCGGCTACTGCTATCGTTACGGCACAGAATCCACCAGCGGGCGCCAGCCTGTCGGTGACCACCGGCGGGCGGACACTGGTCTTCTCGACCACAGCCATCAGCCAGAACACCTTCACAGCGACCTTTAACGGCCTGCTCTCGGATGGTGCCATTCACCCTGTGGTGGTCACTCTGCCTGGCTGCGGCAGCACCTCAGCAGCCTATACCGCACCGGCTTCGTGTTCGGTAGCACCCGTTTGCTCGCTGAGTGCCCTGGTCAGCACTGGTCAATGTGCCACAGCCACCAACACCTTCTCCAACACCGTAACGGTGGCCCTGACCAACCCCACGGCGGGTACGTTGACGGTGAGCGATGGCATACGGAGCGTGACCTTTGCGGTGGCGGCCACAACGGGTTCAGTCATCGCCCCGGCCGTCTTCAACGGGCTGATGTCGGATGGCACCTCCCATACAGTCACCGTTTCGTTGCCCGGTTGTTCAAGCCTGGCCACAACCTATACCGCACCAGTTGCCTGCACGGCAGGTTCAGCGGCATACGCCATCACCAAAACGGTGGACCTCAGACGGGTCGAGAGAAGCGGCATTGTCACTTACACGGTCTCGCTAACCAATACGAGCAACGTCACGGGGACCAATCTGGTAGTAAGCGATCAGCTGAGTACCACGGCTGTTACGTTTGTGGGTAGTGCAACCGCCTCCACAGGTACGTTCACGCCGGGGGGTAGCTCAGGTAACTGGAGTATTCCCTCGCTGGTGGCCGGGCAAGTAGCTACACTCCGCTTTATGGTTCAGCTCAATGAGGAAGGAATTACCTATAACAAGGTTACAGCGCCAGACGGCACAACGGCCTCCGTCTGCACCACCGTACCTTTTCATGTCTGCGCTGCTACTCCCTTCCTGATCGACATCACCGTTGCGCACGGTGATGCACCTTACCAGTGGAGCAGAAATGGGCAACCTATCGCGGGTGTATCATCCAACACGCTTTCAGTGACGGCCCTGGGCGAGTACAGCGTCGTCAGCCAGGCAGCAGGTGGCTGCCCTGATGGCTCGTGCTGTCTATTCGTTGTTGAGGAAACGCCAGCGCCCAGCCTGACGGCTATTGCCACAGCGGCGAACTGCATCAACGGCGTTCCGGCGAGCGATGCTAAAATCACACTGATAGGTAGCAGCACAAACGCGGCAAGCTATAACATCACGCCGGGCAACAGTTTCACAGCGGCCAACCCGATATTTAGCACCAACCAATTACTAACCTCCGTGGTGGGTGGAGTACTACTGGCAAATCAGCCTAATCCGGCATTGGCACCTGGTCAGGTGTATACGATCCGGGTCTACACGGCCGATGGCTGTTTTGCCGATACTACGGCAACAGTTCCCCCCGCTCAATGTAATTGTCCAACCTCGGTTTGCACACCGATAAAAGTGACTCGAATAAGGTAAACATACTCATTCAACCCTATCAAACGCGGACGGTCAACCTGTACAGGTTGACCGTCCGCGTTTGATTTAATAGGTACCCATAACGTACCTGTCGGCACCAGGCTTTATCGACATATATGCTCAATAGCACACTACGGGACTGGCAATCAATTAGTAAGTATTAGTTATTAAAATTCAAAAAACGAGTACGGTTATTTAACATGAATCATGCCAATTAATCTTATGGGTCAAAGGAATACATAGAATATTAAACTTTTTGCAACCAATTATTGCATAATTTCAATATTATCAGCAACAACTGAGCGTTTCAGTAACTTAAATCGGAGGGTAAACGCGCCATTTCATACTACAGATTGGCGTAAGATACCTGGCCTCACCTATTTTTAGTCATCTTAAGTATACTTAATTGCAATAAAGTTAATAATATATATATCAATAATCAAATGAGTAATGTTTAAGCATAAATACGTAAACATATGAATGGCACCATTTTGGATAATTATCCAACTAGTATATTCCGTCTAAGTATATTATGCGCCATCTCTACAGTTCACTTCGTCTTTCGGGAAGAGGCTTTATTAAACCAGTCCTATTTCAGCAGGCATATCCCAGATTAGTTTTGGGGCTTTTCGTGTCGCTGGTCAGCATTCTGTCCGCCTATTTTATCGGCATCACATCAGCTGAAGCCCAGACGACACCTGTAGTGGGTATTCCCTGCTACGTGAATGGCCCATCTACGGGCAGCACTCAGGATGCCTTTGTGGGCGTTTACTATAACTCCGGGCAGGGCGGATCGAGCCTTTCGTCGGGTGCCAGTGCCATCAACCACCTGGCCACGTTTGGTCAGATTGGGGCCACCTGGGGGGCAGCTTATGACTCGCGCGTCAATAGCTTTTATGCCGGAGCGTCGCTTAAACGACACTCCGGTTACGGTCCTAATGGCTCAGGGGCTATTTATAGGATCAGCGCAAATGCCAGTTCACCATCGGTTTCCTTATTGATCAATTTAGACGGATCATCGGGTCAGTTACCAAATGGCACCTTTATTACTATTAACACTGGCGCAGCAGCCGACCACGGCAGTCTGGGTACGCTCAGCACGCCGGGGAGCGACAATCCGGCTTTTGCGCTGGCTGGCAAGACTGCGCTGGGCGATATCGACATCAGCCCAACCAAGAACACGCTCTGGGTTGTCAACGCAGCAGACAGGCAACTTATAGAGGTCAATATCAGCGATCCGGCAAGCCCGTCTGTTGGCAAAGTGTACCCGATCACCACCCCGTCAACCGGCGTTACGCCGGTTGACGGGCAATTACGCCCCTGGGGTCTGGAGGTAGCCGCCGATGGTAGTGTTTTCATCGGCGTGGTGGCCTCGGCCGAAGCCGTAACACCGGCGACGCCCACCACGGTCGGCCCTATCAATTTAGCCTCAACAACACCGCGGGAGAGCATAGCTAACCGGGCTAAACTGGTTGGCTATGTATTTAAGCTCGACAAGATCACTGGTACGTTCACGCAGGTAGTTAGCATTAACCTTAATTATACCCGGGGCTATCCGGGTGTAGGTAGCAGTAATACAGCTGAATGGTTGCCCTGGTACGACAACTACGCTACTGGTTTTCCAAACGTAGGTGATGGCTATTTCCAGTTATATCCGCAGCCATTGATTGCGGGCATGGAGATTCTGGACGACGGTTCGATGCTTATTTCGATCATGGACCGCTTTGGCCTGCAAACAGGGTCGGAAGGCAACTCAAAGCCCGGCACGACCAACACCGACGAACGGGTACGGGCAACAGGCGACGTGGTGCGGGTGCTCCCGTCGGGCGCTGGCTGGAGCAGCACGATCAGCCAGACGTATGGCGACATCATGTCGAATCTGGAAGACGAGGCGGCCCTGGGCGGTATTGCCTACCAGAGCGGCACCAACGAGTTTCTAAGCGTAACCGTAGATCCCGTCAATGCCAACAGCAACGGTTTGTCGGTAATCGGGATCAATCCGCCTTCGCTGATCGACAATCAGGATCTGGTTTCTTATGCCGGTGCACCGGGCGTAGGCGCTAACCCGCTTCTTGGCTCGAAAGGGTTGGCACTGGGCGATATTGAGATTGGCACCGTAGGAACCACCACCGTTTGCTCAGTACCCTCTTCCATTACGGCCAACACGTCGGCACCTACTTGCAGCAGCCTGGGCGTGGCCAACAACGATGGTCAGATCATTCTGAACGAGATTGCCAATGCTGACCGCTTTGCCATTAGTGAAGGCAGTACTTACACCGCTACAACCACCTATGCGTCGGCGTCGGCCATTGTTGGTTTCCCTACCACGCTCGTATCAACTATTCCGAATATAGGCGGCACTTATACGGTTCGCTTCTTTAACGGGTCGGGTACGTGTTTTACCGATCAGACGTTCACCATCGCGGCTGTAACATGCACTCCGCCAGCCTGCAATACGCCTACCATCGCTATTTCAGCTGCCCAGACCATCTGCCAGGGCAGTTCGTTTACGCTACCCCTGTCGGCCAGCGTTGTCAGCGGTACGGCAACGAGCCAGCAATGGTTTTTAACTAATGCCACAGGTACGTCGTTCACGGCTATTTCGGGCGCTACCAGCCTGACCTTTACGCCAACAGGTACCAACTTACCGACGGCTACAGGTGGCATAAAATATTTTGCTTTCAGAGCATATAATTTCCTGACTACCTGTGCAACAACAGCATTTGTCAGCCTGACGATCAAGCCTACTCAGGCCATTGCCTTTACTGCTCCGTCGGCAACCACGGTCACGCAGTGTGCTGCTACGCCCCTTATCCTGACGGTAAATTCGAACGCGACGGCACCAGATGCCATCCGGTTCGTGTATTTCACCAGCCCGCAGTCGGGCACGGCCATGTATACGGGGGGGACCGATTTTGGTACGGTTACGTCGACAACAGTAGTGGCGACCAAAGCTGTCTCGCTCACAACGGTAGTACCGCCCAACACAACCACCGGCACGCTGACGTATTACGTCTACGCCCTGCTGGAATCGGCCGATGACGCCTGCAAACCCGTTGACGGCTTTGTGTTGACCATAACGCCCAAACCAATCGCTGTTATTGGTGGTGCGACAACGGTTTGTCAGGGAACCTCAACCACGCTGACATTACCACCAGGGCTGTCGTACAGATGGTCGACGGGGGCAACAACCCGGCAAATCACGCCGGTCATCAGCGCCACGACAACATCGGCGGTTTATTCGGCCACACTGACCAGCATTGATGGCTGTGTGTCTGATCCGGCAACGTTTACGGTAACGGGCGTTGCCTGCACATCCTGCATAGCGGGTGCTGGCCAGGTTGGCGGTACTATTTATAATGACTTCGATGCCAGCGGTACCCAGACTACTGCCGAACCGGGTTTGTCGGGAATAACCGTGAACATCTACGCCTGCGATGCCAACGGCAACAGCACACTGGCGGGTACAACTACTACCGACTTCATTGGCAATTATTTCTTCAGCGGCCTGACCGACGGTGTCACCTACCGAGTCGAGTTCAGCAACGTACCGGCTCGGTTTGAGCAGTCAGCGTGGGGTGCCAATAGTGGCACCTCGGTGCAGTTTGTCAAATCGCCGAGCTGTGGAGTAAGTCTGGGATTGAGTGACCCTACCAATTATTGCGCTGCCGATGCGCCGGTTGCGGTGGTTTGCTTTGCCCGGAACACCGACGGAGTGGCTGAACCCACCATTATCACAGTCAGTTATGCCGACGGAACAGACTTTGTAGCCAGAGCTGCCATCGATGCGACCAAAGACTGGGCAACGCCAACGGGAGTATTACCGTTAGCGGCTAAAGCGACAATTGCCAATGTAGGCGATGTGGCTACCACCTTTGGCCTTACCTGGGACAAAACCCACAAGCAGGCCTTTACGGGGGCTTATGCCCGGGCTTTTGCCCCGATGAAAACGGCTGCCAACGGATTCGGAGAAGGGGTTATCTATAAAATTAAGTATGCCAATGGGTCTGCTACCACGCCAGGTGTCTGGCTTGATCTGGAAACGGTATTGGGTGCAGGCGTATCAGGTACGTTTGTGACCGATGCTACTTTCCCGGCTGCGGATGTAGGTGGACTCATTGGCAATAACTCAGCTAAAATCGGCTACACTGGATTAGGGTCCATGCGGATGGCCAGCGATGATAGCGAATTGTACGTGGTCAACCTGAATAAGCTGGAGGTGCTGGTGATTCCGGTAGACGCTGCTGGCGCTCCCGTTACGGCTCAGCTCAAACGCTTCCCACTACCAACTGATGGTTGCCCAACGGGCAGTTGGTCAGACGGTCGTCCCTACAGAGCCGCGTTAGGTCTGGGCGTACACCCGGCAACGAAACGTGTTTACGCTACACTTACCTGTACAGGGCCCACGCTGGCTGACCTCAAAGGATTAGTTTACTCGTTCGATCCCTCCGTTGCCTCACCATCAGCCTCTGATTTCCGGCTGGAGACAACAGTACCGCTCAATACGTCTATTCCCGCTACCAACCCCAACGTGAATCCCTGGTATGAGCAAACGGTTCATGCCTGGGATGTATTCAACACGCCGGGTAGTGCTCCGTACACGAACACCAGCGCCGATGGTCAGCATACGCAACCCTGGTTGGGTGAAGTTGAGTTCGACCAACAACCGAATGGGCAGTATGGCATGTTGCTAAGCACCCGTAATCGCTATCACGATCTTATCAACGAATCGTGGTATGTGACGGGCGGAACGCTACAGCGAGTAGCCAACACGGGTACGGATGCCTCACCCACATGGGCATTGGAATCGAATGCAGTAGTAGGTGATCAGGTGTCGACCGTAAACTGGACTTTAAACGGAGCAACCAACGCCGGGGGCAATACCTCGCTGACGAGCCGATTCTTCAAATATGTCGGTCGCGAAGGCACTATGCTATCGGGAACGATGGATTATGTTCCTGGCCGTCCGGAGATTATTCTGCCTGCCATGGACAACGTTTATCATGCAGGCAACTCCGGAATTACCTGGCTGAACCGCACTACCGGCGAACGGTCGCAGGATATTCACCTGCTGGGTGATAATGCGTATTCTTCTGCTGGGTATTATACATTGAACTTCCCTAAAGCCAACAACTGGGGTGGGCTGGTTGTGCTGTGTACCGATGCGCCGATCCAGATCGGTAACCGCGTTTGGCGCGATGATAACCAGAACGGCATTCAGGATCCCTGCGAACCGGCTATTCCGGGTGCTGTGGTGAAACTATACGATGCCGCCAAAACCACGGTCATTGCCAGTGCCACCACCAATGCTGCCGGGGAATATTACTTCTCGTCGGCAACCGTCGCGGCAGGTACGTCTACCTCATCGGTATCAACTTCACTGTTACAATACAACACGACCTATGCGCTGGTCATCACCAGCTTAGGCACGGGTACCGTTGTATCGGGCCTGAGCCTGGCCGACGTGTCGCCACTTACACCGGGCGAAAGCGGTACGCTGAACTCAGGTACGTCGACCATCAACAATGACGCAATTCTCGATGCGGGCAAACCCTGTATCAAGCTCACGACGGGTGGACCGGGAGCAATCAATCACACGTATGATTTCGGTATCGTCAAAGCTGTTTGTAGCCTGACGGCCACGGCCCAGGCCAGCAGCCAGATGGTCTGCACAGGTTTACCCGTTACATTAACGGCAGCGGCAACGCCGGTTGGCAGCTATACTTACGCTTGGAGTGCTCCGGCGGGTGTGACCCTGACCAGCGCCAATACAGCAACGGCCACCGCAACGGCTTCAGTATCGGGCTTACAAACCTTCAGCGTCACGGTAAGCAGCTCGCCGGCCTGTTTCACAACGGCTACAGTTAGTGTTTCATTTGTGGTATGCACGGTGCCACCCGCCAGCCTGGGCGACAAGGTCTTCGCTGATGTGAACAGAAACGGGGTTTATGACGCCGGTGATGCGCCGATTGCCGGGGTAACGGTTACGCTCATCAGTAGTGGTACGGTGGTGGCCGTAACGACCACGGCCAGCAGTGGCACGGGTATTGGCTGTTACAGCTTCACGGGCTTAACACCGGGCGTTCCCTACTCGGTGAGCTTCACGACGCCAGCGGGCTACACCGCCACCACACCACTGAGTAGCACCGATACAACGATTGATAGTAATCCGATTAACGGTATCAGCGCTCCGGTGACGCTGACGGCAGGCGAAAATAACCCGACGATTGATGCGGGCTATGTGCTGCTACCGGCCAGCCTGGGTGATTACGTCTGGTTTGATACCAATGGTAACGGCCAGCAGGACCCGGGCGAGTCGGGCGTGACCAGCGTGACGGCTGTGCTGTGCGACGCTGCCTCGGACAGCGTCATCAGCACGACGGTTACCGATGGAGCAGGCAAGTACCTGTTCACGGAGTTGAACCCAGGCAGCTACATTGTCAAATTTACAGCACCGACAGGCACCACGTTCACTACGCCGAACTCCGGTACCGACGCTACCGATAGCGATGTTGACTCGCTGACGGGTACTACGGGCTCAACGGGCGTGTATTCGCTAACGGCAGGTGAACAGAACCTTACCGTCGATGCCGGCCTGATTCCATTGCTCGGCAGTCTGGGGGATTATGTCTGGAAAGACATCAACAATAATGGCGTACAGGATGTGGGCGAACCGGGCACGGCTGGCGTAACGGTTCAATTGTATCAGGTTATCGGCGGTGTAATTGGCAGTAGCCCAATGGCAACCACGGTTACCAGCAGCAGTGGTCTGTACGGGTTTACCAACCTGGCTTCGGGCAACTACCAGGTAAAATTCATCCTGCCAGGTAGCCTGTCGGCCACTTGCACGATCTCGCCAAAACAGAACGTGGGTTCTGATGATGCGAAAGACTCCGACGTTAATCCGTTGACGGGCCTGTCGCAGATCGTGACCATCGACGTAACCCAACCAACAAGCAGCACCGCCCGCAACAACCCGACCGTCGATATGGCCCTGCTCGTGAAACCGAGTGTGGCGCTGCTCGATCCCTGTCAGTGTTTCCAGGTTGAATGGAATCTGGGCGAGAAACGGGAATTATTTGAGTTGGTGGCCGTTACGGCACCGTCGGGCGAGTCGTGGTCGGTGGTAGCGCAGACCAATATGCTCTCTCTGGATACGCTGGTTAAACGGCCGGTTATGCCAGGTACGTTGCTGACCGAAACCCCGGTGGGCTCTGGCAAGTATGAGCTCGGATTTACCTTCGAGGATGGAGCAGACTACTCCCTGACGGTAACCAACGGAACAGATGTGTTAACGATCGGGAATAGCTGCAGTCGATATCCGGATTACCTGACCACGATCATAAGCCAGACGATGTGCCGCACGGATGCACCGGTTTCCCTGACTGCTATAGCAGACCAACCCGGTACGGCAAAGTTCTTCTATGTGGATAAGAACACGAAGCAGCGGGTCTATATCACCCAATTCGATCCTGCCCGGTTTAACGAAGGCGATACGATCTATGTGAAGCTTGACCTCCAGCCTGCGGATGTAACCCTGTGCGGGTCGATCATTGTGCAACAGGTTCTGATCAGTTCTGTTGATTGCTCAACGCTGGGCAGCATTGGCGA
Organism: Fibrella forsythiae; assembly: GCF_017353175.1. Classification (GTDB taxonomy): domain Bacteria; phylum Bacteroidota; class Bacteroidia; order Cytophagales; family Spirosomataceae; genus Fibrella; species Fibrella forsythiae. The sequence goes on from NZ_JAFMYW010000001.1 coordinate 1,392,444, forward strand.
TCTGGTCTGGAAAGACGTAGTTCAGAACGGCCGGTATGATACCGGTACTGACCTGGGCGTGCCCAACGTAATGGTGCGGCTGTTTGCTGTAACAAGTCCGGTGGGGGCAACAGTCGTATCAACCTCGCTGGTATCAACAACCGTTACCAACGGAACCGGCAACTACCTCTTCCCGAATTTGCCAGCCGGCAGGTACGTTGTCGAGTTCGACAAAACGACCATCCCGACTGAGTGCACCCTCTCGCCCGATTATAAGCTGCCGGGCGTAGGCGATACGCTGGACAGCGACGTCGATCCGAATACCGGTCGTTCTCCGATTATCGAGATCATCCCCGGCGACCCACTGAAGGGTGATGTATTGACCGTTGATGCAGCCCTGATAAATCCGGCCTGCCAAGCGAAGTGCGTGCCAATTGTCGTGAAGCGATTACGCTAAAAAAAAACGAGTTCAGTGTCATCTTTTTTTTAGCGACGAATGCCCGTGTAACAGCAGGCCTCACTCAGGTACGTACCTGAGTGAGGCCTGCTGTTTTTCGCCTGGATATCGCTTCCTCAAGCATTGATGAAGGGGCCTCTTCCAGCAGCAAAAAGGGATTTTCCGGCCAGATGCACGCCATCGTGCCGGTCATTTTTCCCCCGTCAGCGTCAACTGACCATAGTATAGCAACCAGTTCAATAGACCTCAGAAAACCTTGTTTATTACTTGTAGATAAATACTCAATTTTTAACATACGAAGTACGCAGACCCAGAACATTATTCACATGATGAAAATAAACATCTGCCTGGCATAATACTTGATTATCAGCATTTATCAGTAAATGTTGTTTGCAAAGATCAGTTTTTAGTTACAGCTCACTAACCATGATCGCAGCTAAGTATTTCATAGCTCTGCTGATTACTATCCAACTAGTTATTACCAGTGGTTGTATGGCGCAAGATGATTGTGCTACTCCCGCTATTTCCAACGCTCAATTGGCCTGGCAATCGAAACTACTTGCCCTACAATCACGCACCCAGTCAACTCGGCTGGCAAATACACTTCAGTACATTCCAATTCGGTTTCACGTTGTCCGGCGCAGCGATGGAACTGGTGGACTCAGTATCAGCAGCTTGAACCAGTCTCTTGTCTTACTGAATCAGGTATATCAGCCGGCAGGCGTTGCGTTCTACATGTGCGGGTCCACCCCGCATTACATTGATAATACGGCCCTCTTCGATTACGACACCAGCGAAGAAGACGCCCTGGCCGACGGCAACGATGTATCCAACGCCGTCAACGTTTACCTGCTCAATACGATCAATTACGGTGGAGTTCAGGCAACGGGCTATTCATATTATCCAGGATCGCTGTCTATCACGAACCGGCTGTTCGTACAGGCAAGCCAAGTGACGGGTAACACGTTACTGCATGAACTTGGCCATTATTTCAACCTGTATCATACCTTTCAGAATAGCATCAGCAGTCAGGTGACTGATCGGGAACTGGTTATTCGGCCGGGCGATCCTCAGCAGAGCCGGTTACTGGTACCTAACTGTTCCGAAACCGGTGATCTTGTTTGCGATACGCCCGCCGACCCTTATGGTCTGTCTGGAGCTACGGTAGCGGGCTGCCAGTATACCGGCACGGTGACAGACGCCAACGGAGACCGTTACAGCCCGGCCCTCAACAACCTGATGTCGTATTATTCGGGCTGTAGCAGCCCCTCGAACAGCTTCACGCCGGGTCAGTACGCACGCATTATGGATGGGGTAAGCATCCGGCTCGATCCTGGCAACGAGTACACACTTCATTGCGCTGACAACCCACTCGCTCCGACTAATCTGACGATCAGTTTTATACAAACCGGCGTGCGCATTCAATTTACCTATACGGGTACCGATGCGTCCGGTTTTCTGATCGAACGAGCTACCAGCCCAACCGGCTCGTTCACGGCCATTGGCAGCACGCCCCCCGGTTCATTCTCGTTTACCGATGGCACTGTCGTCTCGAACACAACCTATTATTACCGGGTAAAAGCATCGAACGCATCAACCCAATATAGCGCCGTTCAGCGCATCGACGTTGGGTTGTTTTACTGCATCCCAGCCTACGCCTGGCCAATTGCAAATTTTGTCCCCAAGATTTCAGACTTCATTCTGGCAGGCAGCCAGACGACCCTCCGGTCAATCGCAACTGGCGCAGGCCCGGCGGGCTATTCCGACTATTCGGCTACGGAACTCGGCGTGCTGCCGGGCCGCGCCTATTCGTTTACAGCCAGTGCCATTACGGGGCTTTCGGGCAGCTACATCACCCAGCACCTCACGATCTGGCTGGACAGTAATCAGGATGGCCTGCTGACCGATCCGGAAATTCTCTATCAGTCAACCACCAGCCAGTTTATGAACCCCAGGGTTCAGAACGTCATTACCATACCTGCGTCTTTTACGCTCGGAAAGGCTCGCTTACGCCTGCGCTCGCAGTACTCGCCTGACGGTCTGGTACGCAGTTCGTGTACTACCTACAATTATGGCGAAACTGAAGATTATACCCTTCGCTCCGATGTACCGACCTGTTTTACGCTATCAGCCACGGCTACAGCCGTTCATTGCGCCGGAGGGCAGGATGGTGTTGTGAGTCTCAGCGTTGCAGGCGGCACCAGTCCCTTTTCCTTTACGCTTAACAACCAGCTACAGCCTACCGGCACCTTTGCCGGGCTGGCGGCCGGTAGCTACACGGCCACTGTAACTGACGCAACTGCCTCCTGTAAACAAAGCCTGACAATAACCGTAAGTCAGCCAACTGCCGTTACGGCTTCGCTGGTTGGCTCAACAACCAGTTGCGGTGCCCAGACGTTGTCGTTGAGTGTTGTACTAACGGGCAACGCCCCCCCCTATTCCCTACAAATAAGCAATGGTGCATCGGTGAGTACGGTTTCCGGGTACGTTGACGGAGCAAGCATTTCGGTTTTCCCCAGCCAGACAACCAGTTATAGTTTGCTATCGGTTACCGATGCGGACGGTTGTCCGGGTACGTTGCAGAGCAGGATCGCCACGGCCACGGTGAATCCTGTACCCACAGCTAGTATCAGTCCGCAAAGTGCTTCTGCCTGTACCGGGCAGTCGGTTACCCTCACGGCCAGTGGCGGGAGCATCGTTCGCTGGGATACGGGTGTCAGTTCGGCCAGCCTGGTGGCCACAGCCACTGGCGTGTATACGGTCACAGTCACCAGCGACGCTGGCTGTTCAGGGTCAGCAACGGCCAGCGTTCAAATGGTCGATTGCTCCAGAACCCTTCTGTTTCAAGGCAAAGTGCTGCTCGAAGGCTTCACCAGCGCAACCACCGGCCTGATGCACACGCTACTGGCCAGCAACAATTTACTCCCTAAACAGCAACCTTATTCCGGAACTCCCTGGTCGTATTCGGGCACCGAAGCCGTCACAACCATACCCGCCAACGTAACCGACTGGATCCTGGTGATGGCCCGGAATGCAACGGGTAGTATTCTGGCAAAGAAGGCCGTTTTTGTCAGAAATGACGGTATCATCCTGAGTCTCGACGGGTCGGAGGGTGTATTGTTTCCATCGCTGACCGGACCGGTCTACGTGTCGCTTCATCACCGGAGCCATCTGGCCGTGCAGTCGAGTAACACCATCTCAGACAACCAATTGATGGACTTTACAGCCAGTGTATCAACCGTGCGCGGCACCAACCAGATGGCTCCGGTTGGCGGTAAGCTGGCCATGTATTCCGGCGATTACGACGCAAACGACATTATTAACTCACTCGATTTCAACAAGTGGAAGATCAACGCCTCTACCATTAATAAATACTTATCTGCCGACGGCGATGGCAATGGTGTGATCAATAACAAAGACTACAATCGCTGGATGCTTAACCGGTCTAAAATAGGGACCCCTGGCTTGTAGATGACCAGATCCAGGCCTCCTCAAATTTGCTATGATGACTACTTTCCTACCTTCTCTAAGCCGTATAATCCTGAGTGGATTCATCTTTTGCCTGGTTGCTCTGGCAACGCATACAGTAACCGCTCAAACGGCCGATCTGCGGCTGACGACCTTGCTGAATTGTGCAGACGGTACGTATAAGGCAACGATGCAGATCCGGGCCAGTGACGCCAATTCGTTTTCGATCGGCACCTCGTCTGTCTTTCTGACCTACGACCCAAGTTCATTGTCGCTTGTCAGTTATCAGTCGCAGAATTTCAATGAGGCTACGCTTTGCGGTGGCCAGGCGTTGTGGGATGTCCACAGTTTCGACGGCTCGAACCCCGGTCTGTTCAATCTGACGATGACGCTGAATAGTTCGTCTGTCAGTTGTCCGATGATCACCAATGCCGACTGGGTGAGTATCGGCATCATTACTTTCAGCGTACAAAATCCCGACGGGAATCCAACACTGGCATTCAATCCCGACTTTACCAGCTTCAATGCTGTGCCGGCAAACAATGGTGTTCTTCAGATCAATGCTGGCCAATACGCGGGTGTGAATCAGTCTGGCGTGTTGCGTTGTGCGCCTGTCTGCTCGCTCAGCCTGACAATTTCGACCCTACTGTCGGGTCAAGTGGGGACTGCATACAGCCAGCCCATTACAGCTACCTCGACGGCTTCGCCTCTTACGTACTCGGTTACCGCAGGTTCACTACCTTCAGGCCTTACACTCGGCACCAGCACTGGAGTGATCTCAGGAACCCCAACTACGGCCTCTAAAGCGTCCTTTACGTTGCTTGTTACTGACGGCCAGGCGTGTTCAGTAACGACGCCTTTATCCATTACAATCGATGCCCCTCCTACCCCACTGCTTGGGATTACGGCAAGTGCTGGTACGTGTACAAGTGTAACAAACGCCTATACAATAACGGGAACGATCAGCCTGACCAACGCCGTAGCCAGTTCATTGACGGTCACCGACGGGGTGAGCACAGCTATTGTTTCAGTAACGGCTGGCCAATCTTCAACTTCGTTCACCCTCGCGAATCTACCGTCTGGTACGGGTGTACATACGGTCACGGTAAGTGGACCAGGTTATAGTCCCGGCAGCACAACCTACACGGCGCCCGCTTCCTGTACCGTCTGCTCACTCAGCCTGACTACAGCCCCTCTGGCAGGCGGCCTGATCGGTACAGCTTACAGTCAGGCGATCTCGGCCAGTGGTGGCACGGCACCATTCAGTTACACCGTTTTGTCAGGTACGTTGCCTGCCGGCCTCTCGCTTAATCCGACCACAGGTAATCTTTCGGGCAACCCAACTACGGCATCGACCAGCACCTTTGCCGTTCGGGTAACCGACGTCAAAGCCTGCACAGCCGTTGCCTCGTTCAGCATTGCGGTTACTGCCCCGCCTGTTTGCTCACTGTCGGCCACAGCAGTTCCGGGTATATGTACCGGTAATGTGTATAGTCTGACTGGCACGGTAAATCTCTCAAACGCCACGACAGGCCAACTGACCATTACCGACGGCACTCAATCGACTACCGTACCAATAACCGCATCGACCACATCGGTAGCCTATTCATTTACCGGTTTGCTGACCGGCAGCGGCACCCATACGGTGGTGGTTATCCTGGGCGGCTGCGGCACCTTTACGATACCCTACACAGCACCCCTGCCGTGTAATTGCCCACCGAGCGAGTGTCTGGAAATCTCGGCCGAGCGCATCCGATAAGCAATTTGTCAAGTTTACGCTTAACTAATCAGTGATCCTCCGTAAACGTATGTGGCCGATTAGCGAGATCGAGGCCGGTCCTTCGGCTTGATTGGCTGCATGAACCGCAACCGGTCTATAACCGCCCTTGCGTGTCAACGACGAACTCTCGCTTGCGTCCATCGACTCGTTTGTTTGCATCTGTACCCCGGCATTGGCAAATCATAGTATGTAGTTTAACACTCTGATCATCAGCACATAGTGCTAAAGAATAGGCTTCTCGTCCAGCCTTCTTTCGAGCCAGTTGATTCAAGGTTTCGTTGATGCGTTTGAAGGTGCCATACTGCTTCCAACGATCGAAATAATAATAGACAGCTTGCCAGTTGGGCCACTCCTGGTGCAGATTACACCATTGACAGCCAGTCCGCATGATCCATAAAATGGTGTTTGTTAATTGTCGCAAATCATGTTTTCGCTTGCTTCTAGGGTTAAAAAAGGCGAACTGGAACGCCGGTCGATTGGGCCCATTGAGGGTCGGTCAGCTTTGAGAACTGTTTGGTCGTTACTCTGTCGTTTGGCGACCAAACAGTTCTCAAAGCTGACACGACTCTCAATCTTTCTCAATTCATAAACACCCTCTTAGACTCAATACTACTCAGGATCCAGAGGAGACAATCGAGTAGCGTACTACGAACGGCTGGCAAAGCTATCATTTACTGCTCTCCAGGTGAAGTAACCGCAAAACCTATTGCCGCTGGCCAGAGTTGAGCTCATGGATTGGTCACCTGATAGGGCTAGCAGGCTTTCCTGCGCGCTCAAACCAGTTTGCGATGTGGCTTAATAGCAGTGATACATGCCAAATAAGGGGGTCTCGTTGACCTCCATCTGTCACCCCTGGACTGTGCAGCCCCAGCTATGTGTAGCGCCTATTGCCCACATCTGTGGCGCTTTTTCTACATCTCTTATCGAAAGAGCAGTCATGCTCTGCTGTATTTTAACAGATGCACAGGGCTCAGCTTGCCCAAAAAGCAGCGTTTTCCCAATTTAGAGTTAATCTAGAGGGTTATGGTAATCAATTTGCAAGGATTACATATATCCAGCGGTTTACTGGCTGGGCAATCAATCGTTAGGCGTAGCAGGGTCAATGTTGCTGCTTAAAAAGACAACCAACGCTCTTTGGCGGTACCCCTGCCCCTTTGTTTGTTCTTACTCTTGAGTGACTATGAAAGGATCCTATTGTTCCCTTATCCCCGGCACGCATTAGCTGAAACGCAGCGTATCCGACCTGTCAGTTGCCCGCAACTGGCCACAATCTTCCCGTTTTACCGCTACTGCCCCTGGGCAGCCAACAGACGTATGCCTGACAAGTCCGGTCGGGAATCGCTTGTCTGCCGCCCGGCTGCTGCTGCTGGCATTGATCGGCCTGTTTTACACCCTGGCTGCCTTTGAAGTGGATCCAGGTGACACCGGTGACAGCTTCGGTGATCATTTCGATACCTACCTTCACAGTAAAATTGTTCGCGGTCCATCTGTAGCGGCTCACGCTGCAACAGACGCTGTGGCTACCCTACCAACCGAGACCAATCTCGTTTTATTCTTTTCTTTCGGGCAGCCATATGTTCATTCCTGGCTTGCCCCCCTCCATGCTCCCGCCTTTGTTACCCCCCGGCGACGACGCCTGTTGCACGCAGTCTGGCAGATATGAACCGCTAGGCTCACTGGCCGCTGTTGATCAATGCCTTACTTAAGCCGTTTTGAAAAACGGCTCGAGCGGCCGTGCCTGGGCGTGAAGTAGACCCACGAGCAAACAATCCCTATTCTTTTGGTGCCCTATTGGCCTCTAACTCAGCAGGCATAGGCTACCTACTTGGCTGCTGCTCGTAAACCCACCTTAAGAGTTAGGCATCCCCCATGCTCGTTCACGATGCTAAGTGATTATTCGTGGCATACGCTCAGTCGGGGGTAAATCTACCAAAACGACCCAGTTCCAACTTAGTCGATCTTCTCTTCAGGCCCTGAGCAGGGTTAGCGAGAGTCATCTACATGCTAAACTTTTTGATCATGATCTACCGTCGACTACACAAAATTCTTTGGCTGAGTCTACTCGGGGGGAGCCTGGCCACGGCATTAGTGGGCTATAGCCTGGGACTGAGCTGCCTTCAGGATTGGCTCGCGCTGACCAGCGATGAACTTGGTGCCCCCCTTTTATGGAGCAAAGCGTTGATGCTGGCTGGCTGGCTGAGCAGCGCGCTTAGTTTTCTGCGTGATCGTAACCACTTACTCCGGGATTTATGAGGAAATCTTCGCTGGCCCAGACCACTCCGTCATAGGGCCAGTAAGTCCAAGCAACGTACCCGTATTGGTGGTTGAGGGCGATCTGGCCCAGCTGTACCTAATCGACTACTGCCTGCGGGCAAAAATCCCCGGGGCAAGATCCACCTTTAAGTGCTCCTTGGCTACTGCACTGCTTTACGTAAACCAGTGCAGTAGCAAACCCGGGGAATTTCCTCAGTTCATGTTTCTGGGTAGCGACTTGATCCTGAGTGGTGGTGGTTTGGTGGCTGCTCTCAAGAAACGCTACCCAAACTTACTGCTGATTATTCTGTGTGAAAGCCAGCAGGCAGACCAGGCATATCAGGCTGGAGCTAATTGTTTGCTACCCAGACCAGCTACGTTGCCAGACTGGGAAGAGCTGTTTGAGAAAATCGAGGGATTTTGGTTTGGCGTTGCCCGCTGGCCTCTGCCCCAGTAGGAACACGCTGCCCCCGGAGACTTACCGGACCGAAACAGCAGCGGAGGATAAGGCTGCTTGTCTATCTCAAATAAGGCAAGTCTGGCTGGAAGCCCTTGCCTGGGTAGTAGCTTTTCGGGTAGGTAATCAGCCAATAAAAAAACCCCAGCTTTTACAGACTGGGGCTTTGTTGAACTACTCACATAATGTATGTGCTTACTGCGCTATAGATAAACGCCGTGCGTCTTTAATTGTTGGTAAGTTTTTCACAAATAAAGCCGCATTAATTAATGTTCAAAATCTATGAACTAGACAAGTAGCTACCTGGCTTGGCCTGTCAAACGATTAAGCAGTAATAGCTTGAAATAACTATGTCATTACTGATCTTACAGTTTACATTGACAATGCGTTAACAGTGACAAAATTGTACTGGTACCAGACATATAGTTGCATTGACTATTGCTATGTAACTATTTTTTTACAATTTGCCTTTTTCAGAATATGACGTCCTAATTATAGGTAGGTAAATTTATGTCCTATCTGTAACATTCATACGCGCAATTACAAGTTAAAGTCAATTTGATTTGCTTAATAATTAGCTATACTTAGCTTATTTAGTTGACAAACTAGAATTTTTCATCCACATTAAAATCTCTATGTAGCAAAAAAACAGACCGTTGGCTCAAATTTATTACTGTTTCATAACAACCGATTAACTTGATAAAAATGAACATAAATCACTCTCTACAGCCTGTTTAGGCAGTTTTTATTTAGTATATAGAAGTTGTAGAGAATATATTTTTTAAAAAATAGACCAATTTCGGGTGAACAACATTCACATAAATTCTTCCGTTATTTGTCAAGTCGTGTTTGCATGAAGCATGGCGTTAACCTTTATCACTCAAATAACATGAAAAAGTCAATTTTTGCTGCTTCCCTTGCCCTTCTACTGGCTTCACAGATAGGATTTGCCCAGGCCGTCCAAAAAGCAAAAGAGGTAAAAAAAGAAATGAAAGCTGAAAAGAAGCTGGATAAAGCTCAGGAGTATCGCCAGGAAGCTGCCACCGGAAAGGGTCTTGAAGTAGCTGGCATTTCTGATAAAAAAACCAGGCTTGCTAAAGCTGATCGAAAAGAGAAAAAAGCGGTTAAGAAAGCTATAAAAAGTGACGCAAAAGCCCTTAAAGTTGTTGCCAAAGAGAAGACAAAAACGGCAGCAGGCGTTAATTAGTATCAGTCATTCACCATTCACACGCTAAACTGGAAAGCATGAATTGTCCGCTCAAAACGGCGGGCAATTCATGCGTAATTAACGACGATATATTTAGTTATTACTACTAAATATATTCACTCATAGCACATTCTGTATTTAGAAGGGTAGCACCTTGAGGAGAGGCGATTATTCAATCAGTCCGGGGCACCCTCTACGTAGCCCAGACTGAATACCGCCCTTCCTGTCCCCTCCCCCTAAAACCCATTGACGCTATGAGATACCGCTACCTATTGCCGGGCTTACTGAGCCTACTGACCAGTGAAACGGCCTGGGGACAAGCTCCCAAAATCGTAGGCTATCGACAGGAAATTCTTAGCCTGCTGGCCAGCAACGGCGAAATCCCCTTCTGGATGCGTGCCAACCAGAACGGTATTGTGCCGCGCGGCCAAACCCTTGTTAGTTTACGCTCAGCGTGGCAACTTGATTACCGGGCAACTCCCAGCACAGCGGCCGACAGTTTGTTTAGGCGCGGGCATAAACTGGACTGGGGATGGGGACTTGAGGCGGTCGCCAACGGCGGATCAACCAAGCAACTCCTGGCTTCACAGGCTTATCTGAAAGCCAGGGTGGGGGCAATTGAAGTCTGGGCCGGTCGGCGGCGGGAAACATACGGTCTGGGTAGTGACTCACCGCTGAGCAGCGGCTCTTACATCTGGTCTGGGAATGCCCTACCCCTGGTCAAATTTCAACTAGCTATCCCTGAGTTCTGGCCCGCCAAAAGTTTTTTATCAATTAAAGGTTCGTTTGCTCAGGGTTGGTTTGCCGATGGCTTTGTACAGGGCTCGCTACTCCACCAGAAATCCATCTACATCCGGGTTGGGAAGCCATTTTCCCGCGTGCGGGGCTACATCGGCTTTAATCATCAGGTGCAATGGGCTGGCCACACTACTCACTTGCCCAATGCGTTCATCCGTGGCCAGCAGTTTCCCAGCACCTGGCGGGATTATGGGTTGGTCATTACTGGTGCTAGCTTAAACGAACAAACAGATCTTGACACTACTCGCTACAGTGACTTTGACCGGGGAAACCGGGTGGGAAATCATCTGGGTACGGTCGATCTTGGCCTGGAGGTAAAGATGGGGAAGCTCTCCATGTTGCTCTACCGGCAGAATATCTACGAAGACGGCTCACTTTATTATTTGACCAACATTGCTGATGGCCTCAATGGGATACGTCTCAGAAATTCGCAATCAACAACAACTCAGGGATTTCGTCTTAGTGAGCTGACGCTGGAATACCTGAACACGTTTAGCCAGGGAGGGGAGGCATTTATCAATGAGGACAATCGACGACGAGGCCGCGATAACTATTTTAATCATGGTCAGTACCGTGATGGTTGGTCCTACATGGGCCGCTCCATTGGGACCCCCTTCATTGCGCCGCAGACTGATCTAAGGCCAGAATTACCTCAATACACCTTCTTTAACAACAATCGGGTACGTGTTTTCCACGTAGGCGTATCTGGTCAGTTCATGGATGGTCTGACCTTTTTAGTGAAAGCCTCCTACAGCCAGAATGCCGGAAGCTATCAGGAGTCATTCTCGCCTATAATTGACCAGCAATCAATGATTGTATCAGCTGGCTGGCGATTGACTAAGAACTTACGATTGACTGGCTCAATGGCCATGGACCGAGGAGCGCTATACACGACCAATACTGGTTTCTCGCTAGGCCTGGTACAGGCGGGGAGTTTATAGATTAAGCGAGTAGTATGGCGAACGTTAGATCAACCGAAATTGGGCTGAAAACAGTCCTTTTTCTTCTATTTTACAGGTCTTAAACAGTCATTCAAGGGCTGTAAAACCCGCCGTGGAACACCTACCTTTGCGATAAACCCAGGTACTTTGTCACCGACTGCGCCCCTACTAACCTGATCCGGTACGTGGTATACTACTGGGGCTCCACCAAACAACGGGGCGACTCGGTCCTGGCCGCGCCGCCCAGCAGTCGGCCGTAGCCATCTTTGCGCGAGTACCCATCCTGGCCGAGTTTGCCGAAGTTAAATCGGGCAAGAAAAACGGGCGGGAGGAGCTGTCGCCAACGTAGCTCAGGCCCGGGCCAACGAGAACAACCACCGTGCTTTATCAAATGGCGCTGGCTTTACGATCCGTAGGCAAGAACTTGGTGCAAATCGCGATGAGCTCAACCGGGCTGGCTGTCGCACCGCCCGGGACAGTACTTTCCAGGCCACCCAAGTTAGGCGGTTGCTCAAAAGAGGCGAGCAAGATGAGCGATTGAAACAAAGTCTATTTGCCGATGTCACAGCCGTTACGTAGCTTGTAGGTAAAGTGAACGCTTGATTAGCAAAAATAAACTATACACTACTGATTATCAAATACTTGTAGTTTAGTACTCTTGCGTCCTTTACTATGTTATGTGGCCCGTTCATGCAAGTGGGCGTTTCACGTACCGGGGAGTTCAGGGTAACTAGTTGATAATGAACCGGTCCGCCGGTGCGGTTCTTTTGTTGATGTTTTGCGTTCCGGTCAACAGGTCAATGTCCGTTCGACAGCGCGTTTCTACTGGTTTGCAACGTACCTGTGACAGGGTAAATAACTGACAGTGAGTGGCTTTTCAAATATTCTACGTGTCGGTCGACACGAGAACCTACCTAATTTTTCACGTAGTCTTTAAACATCAATACTGGATATATTTGAAACGTTTCCTGCTTTTCCTATCTCTCGCTGCTGTTTTAGCAGCCTGTCAACAGCGAACTACTCCCCTTACGCCAGGCTATGAGGGGCAATATGCGTTACAATTGTCGAGTAATTTTAACTTCGATAATACCCCAGTGAGTGGGAGGAGTACCCAAAAAGGTACCTTGATGGTCGTCAAAAGTGCTGACGGAATTTATACGTTTACCGAGGATTTCCCTGATGCAAAAATAAAACGTTCCTACAAAGCCATTGTTACTGGCGCGACGTTTGATGTGCCTGTCCTGACTGAACCGCTTGCGGTCAATGGGGTAAACTATGACACTCAGTATATGGGTTCTGGTGAATTTAAAACAAACAGCGTCACCATCACCCGGACAACCACCTTTACGGCGGGGTCAGTACGCGTATCGGGCAGGGTCACGACTTACTGTTACCGTTGAACCTATAAAACAACAGCTTTCATTGGGTGGCGTACGTTGTTTATTAGCTCAGCGTTGGTGTGTTACCGCTGACAGGAAGCTGCCAGGTGTGCGAAGTGACACCCAACATGACAAAGAGTGCAAAGCTGTTAGCTAGGTGTGCGTGTTCAGTAAGATACTGGTCATCAGCTATTTGCGGCGTTTGATGGCGGATCTATGTAGGTTTATACTTCTAGAGTTATGCAAAAAGTACTTAACTTCTTTAAGTTCATTCAGCCTGTAATCATAGTCGATATTATTATGTTGCTGTACCTGTTTTTCTGCTCTCCATTTATAGCCGTGGACAAGAGGCCGTCATTTAAAAAGTTGTCGTTATAACAGTCGCTCTAACAGCAGTGATGCTTTGCCTGCTCAACTCGCAGATGCTTTAGCAGTGGCGTGGGTGCATCCCAGGGTAACAGTAGGCTGCGGTTTGCCACGTACCTGGCGAGAGGTCAAAGTTTGGTAGACAGAACGCTTTTTGTTGGTTTGCCATGTACTTGGCGACAGGCCAACTACCTGTGAACAGAATGTAGAGAATGTGTTCGTGCGACATAGGAACGTACCTGAGTAGTTACGTTGGCCAGCCTAGTCTGATAGGTTTCGGCCTCTCTCGGCTTGCTTGGATTTGTAGGTTGTTGGTCAGCTCTGCGGGGTCCACTTACCTGTGACAGGTATCACACGGATAGGTCAAAGTGGCATCCCAACAAAGGCAAAGTTGAAAAGGTGTAACGTACCTGGGTTTGCTCTATCTTGTGGTGTACAATCAGCCTTTGCAGACATTGAGTGACCCGTTCATGCAAGCGGGCGTTTTACGTCACGGTCGACAGGATAACGACCTGATAATGAACGTCAATTACTATCTCTATATAATATGAGAGTTTTTTGCTTTCTACTTTTAAGCTACCTCATATTAAGTTTATTGGGTTGCTCTTTGGTTGAGGAAAAACGCCTAAAAGATGAAATTCACTCGACGTCTGGAAATCAATTCAATTCCACTCGTGAGAAATTAAATTTCCCACCATTTGACGACAAAATATGGATGCTGAACCCTGCAACTGCTGCTGGAGAATGCGGTTAAGCATAACGTAATTGCCAAAACCAAGCCGCTCTAT
>NZ_JAFMYW010000010.1 GCF_017353175.1 Fibrella forsythiae
GGCCAGCAGGGGAACGCTGAAAAGGCACAGCAGTAGCTGTGTCATCATTAAAAGTTTTCTCATTGTGAGTTGATCAGTTTACGTGTAAATGGTAATCATAGTATGCCTATAGAAGATAGCTACAAGGCTTACCAAAATTACCAGATAGTTGTCAAGCGAACAAATGGATTTTAAAGCTTTTTAACTGTCGATTATTTGGTAATCTGCAGAAAGACTTATATAAAATTTTGCGAACAAGGTATTTGAAGAATTGTACTCAAAATAAAAAATGCCTCTCCAGAAACCAGAGAGGCATTTTTTTGGTAACAATTACTTAATCTATACCAGTTCAATAGGATGCTGAGTGGCTATTTTTACTCCCGTTAACTCAGCCAGTAGTTCATCTAGATTTACGGTGGCAAAACTGCTGGCATAATCAGACATAGCGTACGGAATAATAAGCGTATTGCCATGAATTTGACCGCCGCAGCTATACACCACATTGGGTACGTAGCCTTCGCGCTCATTTTCGTCGGGACTAAGCAACGGTTCCTTCGTTCGGCCAATCACTTTGGATGGGTCGTTGAGGTCGAGCAGAAAGGCACCGATAGCATACTTACGCATGGGGCCTACGCCATGACTCAGCACCAACCAGCCCGCCTCCGTCTCGATCGGCGATCCGCAGTTGCCCAGTTGCACATATTCCCACGGGTACGTTGGTTTGACAATTAATTCCTTTGTTTGCCAAAAATACAGGTCGTCGGAGTACATCAGAAAGATGTTTTCGCCATCCTGCCGCGACAGCGTAGCGTAGCGCCCGTTGATCTTTCTCGGAAACAGAGCCATGCCTTTGTTCTGTACTTCGGCCCCGTTGAGCGTGCTGATCGAGAAGTGGGTGAAGTCTTTTGTTTCCAGCAACTGCGGAAACGTTACCCGACCATTATAGGCGGTGTAGGTTGCGTAGTAGGTGATCTCGCCATCGTCGTCGCGGAACTCCACAAAACGAGCATCTTCGATACCATTCGTTTCGTTGGGCGAATGCGGGAAGATGCAGCGTTCATCAATGCTCTGGTCGTCATCGAAGTGCATTTCATAATTCGACCGCGCCAGGGCAAGCAAACCGCTCGTGATCGTTTCGTATTCGGCATTATGGCGAAACTGACTCATGACCCGCTTCACCTGCGCCTCAATGTCCTGAAGGGTGAATTCATCGCTGAGGCCAGCCAGAATTCCTTCCGAAATGCTATTGATCAGCCGTAACTCATACAGTTTCTTAACAAACGTATTCTTGTCAAACTGCTGGCTAACAATGGCTTCCGGCGAGGTAACGTACCTGGATGGCTTCTGAAGAACCACTTTGCCTTCTTCGTCGATATACCCGGTTCGAAACGAAATAGACGAGATATGCCCCTCGCCAGTGGCACGGAGGCTGAGAACGAATCGTTTGTAACCCGGCGGCAGGTTTCTCTGGTCGGGGTGCCAGATCATCGACGGGTTGAAAAGCGCCGCCGATTCCAGCGAGTATTCCATCGTGAAATAGGCCCCCAGCAGCAGTTTACGCTCATCGGTCAATGGCTCATCGGTCAGCAACTGCGCCTTTACCTGATCAAAACGTCGTAAGAAAAACGTGTTCAGCTTGTGATGGCGGTTGCCAAATTCGCGAATCACCTCATCGAGCTTCTGACGAACTTCATCTTCCGTTAGCGAGTTAACACGGGCAATGATTTTTAGAACTCGGGTACTGTTACCCAAGTCAAAGGGACGAAATAATACCCGAGCCGGGTCGGGACGCAGCACGACGCCCGTGCGAGTGGCTTTGATGCTCATAGGCAGTTTTCAGGAAGCAAAAGTCAGTTACCAGATATCAATTGGGGCATAGTGCTCCTGTTCTACTAAAATAGGTTTCGATAGATGAACGATGCACAACTGGCGACTGATTAATGTTGGCTGATAAAATCTACAGATTTACCCGGCTAAGATAACGCACTCGCCACTGATCGGGCTATTGATTTTTCAATGGTTGGTTGAAAAGCCTGTTGCAATTCGGCTAGTGATAAGAGATACGATAGTGTAGATTCAGCGCCTTGGTTTTGGTTTACCCGATCGATGTGCAGCCCGTCGCGGCAACCGCCCGTGAGCGAATCATAGAGTGGTAATCCCAAATCGTTGAGGCCTGTAAACCACCGAAATACGCGCATCGCTTTCCGTTGCCAGTCGGTATCTCCCGTAACGCG
This sequence comes from Fibrella forsythiae, assembly GCF_017353175.1. GTDB lineage: Bacteria > Bacteroidota > Bacteroidia > Cytophagales > Spirosomataceae > Fibrella > Fibrella forsythiae. The sequence goes on from NZ_JAFMYW010000010.1 coordinate 2,214, forward strand.
CCAGGCCGCGAGGCAGGCCGAAATGGAACTGTATGCCTCCAGTGGCTGCTGATCGAATTCGGCCCGGTGAAGTCCTTTTGAATGGAATCCGTTTGAACCAATAGGTTGAAAATGAGTGCGATTGTCAGTCGATAGGTTGCCTTTCTGAGTCACAGGAGGCTGCGGTTTGGATGTTTGTAATTCCATGAGCCACGTCAGGGCTTTCATCCCTACAGCAATCGCTTCTTCGTTACCAGACACAATCAGGGCATGGCACAACACGCCATTATCATAGGCTACGGTGTCTTCAAACCACTGCCAGTCGGGGGTGGCTGTTTCGCTAAAACGGAACATCAGCTTATCAACCAACTGCTTGCAAATATTTTTGGCCAGGCGGTCGTCGCTAAAGCGTTTCAGGTACTCGTGAATACCCAACAAGGCGAAGGCCCAGGTTCTTGGCGATCGCATGGTTAGAATCGTTGGCAACACCTGCTCAAATACGTTCATGGCCCATACCAGCGGATTGTGTTCGTCGGTACGCCCAATGCATGTACCCAGCGCCCAGATAGTGCGGCCAGTGCTGTCTTCAGACCCCACATCCTCAAGCCAGCGACGGTCGTAACTCATGAAATTCCGGAACTGCTTGTGTTCATCGGAATAGGCATAGTTCAGGAATGCCATGTAGGTGTCGGCCAACTGGTCAATCCGGCGGTCGTGCACACCCGATTCTTTCAATAATAGCGTCAGAATAAGTGCACGGGCGTTGTCGTCGGTACAGTAGCCTTCCTCATAAAAGGGCAAATGATACCGGGCATGCTGGATCATTCCGGTCGAATCGGTAAGCCGGTACAGATGGTCAAGTTTTAAGGTTGGCAGATGGAGGCCACCGCCAAGGCCACCCGGGTAAAGCCCCGGCGTGTAAGTTGCGCTCATGCGTTCTTTCCGGGCCTGGGCAAATGAATCAGCGTACTGATTGATGACATGTTCCCAGGTCATGCTGCGTCCCATCAGATAAGCGCGTTTCCGCATAGCATGCCGGGTTGGCTCATCACTAAGCAGGTTGATCACTTCGTCGGCAATCGCGCCTGAGTCACCAAACGGGACCAGACGCCCCCGGTCATCGGCCAGTAGCTCCTCCGCATGCCAGTAGGGCGTAGAAATAACGGCTTTGCCCACGCCAACCGAATAGGCTAACGTACCTGACGTAATCTGGGCAGGATTCAGGTAGGGGGTGATGTAGATATCGGCGGCTCCCAGGAATTCGAGCAGGTCCTCGAGCTCAACAAACTGGTTGTAGAACTGCACGTTGTTGCGCACTCCGTTATCCTCGGCCAGTTGTTTCAGCTTATCGCGATAGGCTTCTCCTTCGTGCCGGATCAGGTGTGGATGGGTGGCGCCCAACACCATATACACTACGTTCGGAAACTGCTCTACAATGCGGGGAAGGGCATTGATTACGTTTTCAATGCCTTTATTGGGAGAGAGTAACCCGAACGTAAGCAGGATCTGCTTGCCTTCCAGCCCGAACCGATCTTTATAGAAGTGCGGATCAACAAACGGCATATCAGGTATACCGTGAGCAATCACGTCGATTTTCTCGTCAGGAATTTCGTAGATCGTTGTCAGGAACTGCCGCCCCTTTTCCGACATACAGACTACCCGTGCCGACAGGTCAGCGATGGCTTTCAGGGTCAGTAATTGATCCTGATCGGGGTTTTTAAGGATGGTGTGGAAGGTTGAAATAATGGGCATCGTCAGCCCGCGCAGCAACGTCAGTATATAGTTACCCGCCGGCCCGCCGTAGATGCCATATTCGTGTTGCAGGCAAACCACCTCAACGTTTTTGGAATTCAGAAACTCGGCCGTTTTACGATAGGCTTCCAGGTCATGCTGGTAGAAGTCGTAGCGCACTTCGGGGGGGTAATCGTAGCCTTCTACTGTGTCGTTGACTGATACGACCCATGGCTTCGCGTCTGGAACAAATCGCGCATACGACTGGTACATATCAGCCGTAAAGGTGGCAATACCACACTGCCGGGGGAGATAATCACCAATGAAGGCTACGTTCTTCGGATTTTGTTTTCGGACAGAGGCGGAGGTGGCGTTCGGTATCATAACAGAATGAGTAGGGAGCTTTAAAAATATCAACATAAAATGACCAGACCATGTTTGAATACATTATAGAGTGGTCTAAACGCGAAAAGCCAGCACACACGTGCTGGCTTTTCTAAAGTCTACGCAAGTAATTACCTGTACGCTATTGTTTTAGCAGGCGGATGGTTTTCGTCTGGTTACCAGTCTGCAGTTGGTAAATGTAAACGCCGGTTGGCAGGTTAGCACCCTCCACACCAACTTTATACACACCCGCTGGCTGCAGATCGGTTGGTGCGTTCTGACGAAGAACAACGCCGCGCGAATCGGTCAGAGTGTGTTTCACCGTACTGCTTTCGGGTAGTTTGTATTCAACCGTTGTCTGGTCCTGAAATGGATTAGGCCAGGCCGACACGGTCAGGTCTGCGCTTGCCTCAGTTGCTCGGGCAGATACTGGCGAAACTATTGCGGCGAAAACCGATCCGGCCCTGGCTTCAAAACCGGGCTGAAACACAATGGCTTTGCCGGCAGTATATGTAGCCGTAGCGGCACGTTCAACACGGTTCGATGCCGTGATTTGCTCAACTGCCTGCACATCGAGCGGCGTATCGGCTTTTACGGCGTCAACGACTATAGCTACCGTATTACTAAAAACGGTTTTGGTAGCCGTGGTACGTTGAGTCACGTTCTGCGCCTGAGTGGCGGCGGCGGCAAAGCAAAAAGAAATGAGAAGTAGCGTCTGTTTCATGGAAGCCAATCGTTTTCACAAGTTTACATAAATTAAGGCAATAGTTTATTTATTGTCTTATAAAATGACGGACAGGCGATTAACCGATTTCCCGACAGAGAGGTTATTTTTATAGAGTCAAAGGCCCATACAACCATTTATGAAAGTAGAACACATCCGCGAGCAACTGCACCTGCTCATTGACGAGGTCGACGATATTTATGTCCTTAATGGGCTATATCGTAATCTGCTGGCCGATAAACGGCAGCGGGAAGCCTACGAAGAACAAATTCGGAAGACGAAAAAGAAGGACAAATAAAGGCGTCAGGCGGTTTGGGTAACGTCGATGGGCGAGTACTGGCGAAGCACCTGGATATAGTCGGAAAGATGGCGCAATTACCCCCTTAAGTTGCCGCTATCACCCCCCGCTTACGGGTCTCAACGGTGGTAAATTTGATCTGTAATCAAACAACAACTACTGTATGAAACAGATCAATGCGTACATGCACTTCAACGGTAACTGCCGGGAGGCCATGACGTTTTACCAGGAGTGTCTGGGTGGTGAATTAACCTTGTTGCCAGTAGGCGAATCACCAATGGCTGAGCAACTGCCTGCTCAGATGAGTCAGCACATCGTGCACGCTACGCTGAAGAGTGACGGACTGCAACTGCTGGCTTCTGACCTGTGCGTTGGTGATGGAGAAGCCATCGGTCATTCAATTTCGTTGTTCATCGATTGTGCCAGCGAGATGGAAATCAGCGCATTATTTGATAAGCTCTCCGCTCATGGGCAGGTGGTACATCCGCTGGAAGATACGTTCTGGGGCGCTATTTTTGGCGATCTGACAGATCAGTTTGGCTTCCACTGGTGCCTGAATTTTGCCAAAAATCAGCCCGTATAACCTAGGTCACTACACCCGCTTAAATCCTTGTTGCATCATGAAAAAGACAAATATCCTGTACTGGATCTTCACCGGCCTGTTCGCTTTCTTTATGCTCGGTTCGGCCATTCCCGACATTCTGATTATGCCTATGGCCGTGGAAGGTTTCAAGGGCATTGGCTACCCGGCCTATCTGGTTCCGTTTCTGGGTTGGGCCAAACTGCTGGGCGTAATCGGTATTCTGGTGCCGGGCTATCCCCGAATTAAGGAATGGGCCTACGCCGGATTGATGTATGATATCATTGGCGCGATCTATTCCGTGGCGTTCATTGAGCCAATCGGCACCTGGGCCCCCATGCTGATCATCCCGGCTATCGGCGCGGTGTCGTATGTCTACTACTGCAAACGGCAACAGCTACGGGCAGCAACAAACCGGCTGGATCTAGTGCCTAACTGACAACATAGAAGCGTACCTGCAAAAACTATAGATCAGTGAATGAATGATGAGAGCCATCGGCCCGGCCAATCTAAACTAGGCCGAGCCGATGGCTCTCATTTGTGTGGACAATCCTGTGTCGACGGGTTAAAAATCGTTGCCATAACAGGAGCCAATGACTCTTACAGGTACGTTCTTACTCTTTCTCGCCTTCGATCTCTTCTACCAGTTTGTCGTACCAAACCTGGCCATAGGCGCGTACGAGGGCTTCGCGCACAAATTTGTAGACAGGTACGTTCAGTTCCTTGCCGAAGCCGCAGGCGGGCGCACAAATGGGCCAGCGGTCGTAGTTAAGGGCGTGATATTGCTCATACTTCGTGACGCGGATGGGGTACAGGTGGCACGAAATCGGCTTCTTCCAGTTAACTTTTCCGTCATTGTACGCCGCCTCGATACCGCATTTCAGGATGCCTTTTTCATCGTAGATTGCGTAGACGCACTCCCGACCGCCAACGGTTGTGGTCACGTAGTCGCCATCTTCGTCTGCTTCGTACAGTCCCTGTGCTTCAATAGCCTGAATGCCCGCCGCCGAGAGGTAGGGCTTCACTTCAGGATACACTTCCCGGAGCTTGTCCAGTTCGGATCGTTCGAGCGGAGCACCGGCGTCTCCTTCGACACAGCAGGCACCTTTACATTTTTCGAGATTACAGACGAAAAACTGTTCAGCAATGTCGTCGCTGATGACGGTATGGTCGATTAATATCATGGGCGTTACAGGCTTACTTTCAACTTCTGACCCTCCTTCACACCCAAATTGGGCAAATCGTTCCATTGCATCAACTGCTCAATGGTTACGTTGTAGGTCTTCGAAATCCGGTACAGCGTTTCGCCTTTGGCCACCACGTGGTAAGTAGGTTCGGCTACAGGTGTTGCCACAGGTGCTGGTGAAACCGGACGAGTGGTGGCCCCCGACGCTGCGGCTGGCACTGATGTTGGCTGCCCAACTGGGTAGCCCGATGGCACGTTTGGTACCACCAGTGATTGCCCAACAGCCAGCTTATCGTCTAGTGTCAGGTTATTGGCTGCCAACAGGTCTTCAACACTGATACCGTAGTAGCGCGACAGGCTGTAGTAAGTTTGCCCGGCCTCAATGGTATGTTTCATGGTGCGGCCTTTGCTTGTCTCTGCCGGAGCCGGGCTAGTTGTCATCGGCGGCAGGGGGGGAATGGAAACCGTCTGATTCCGCGGAATCGGTGTGCGCTCAATCGGCTGTTGCTGCTTTGCCGGCGTGGTGGTTGTAACAGGTCGTGTGGCAGGGGCACTGGCTGTGCTGCCAACCGGATCTGGCGTTTCTGGCAACGTACCTGGCACCTGGCGGGCAGGCGTAGTGCGTTCGCGTACAGATTCCCCTTCTGAACGCACAATGATGGTGCGTTGTGGCGAGCCGGCATCACGGGGCGCTGCTATAGGCACTTCAACCGTTTCGCCCGGATTTGCCCGGTCGGGGGTTACTGCCGTTGTCACCGTGGGCGTTGGCGACGCGGCAACAGGTCGATTCGTCGGATTTGAAGCTGTTTTCGACGGAGCTGGGTTAGGCTCAGCTACGCGTTGCTCATCAGTCTGTGCCGATGGGGTAGCACTGCCAACCAGTTTGGGCTGATAGCGTTTCCGCTCAGACGCGTTACGCGGAATCTGCCCCGATGCGGTGGCGTCCATACCCGGCCGCTCAACAACCGGGCGGTTAGAAGGCGTGGCAGGTGAGTTGTCGTAAACGGGCGGGGTAGGGGCGGTGATGACTTCGATCGGCGTTTTAGATGGGCGACGTTCGCGCAGCCAGAGCACTCGGCCTACCTGAAGTTTCTGCACCCGGTCCATCCGGTTGTAACGCAATAGTTTTTTTAGCCGCAGGGCGTACCGTTGTGAAATGCCGCGCATGGTTTCGTCGGGCCGGGCCGTGTGGAAAGGTACCAGCGCTTTCTTACGCTTCTTGGCCAGGTAATATACTTCGCCCGAGGAAATAGCGTCGCGCTCACCCAGGTCATTGAAACGCAGGAAGCTCGACAGGCTGATCTTCGCTTTCCGGGCCAGTGAGCCAGCATTGTCGCCGTCCTGCGCCTGAATACCCGGTAGCCCGTTTATTTCATACAACACCGGGTCATTCACCGACGTGGTGGCCAGGGTTACGCGCTTCAACACCGGAAAACCAATATCGTCGGTTATAACGGCTTTGATCGGCTTATCGGTCGTTTGGGCAATGCGTTGCCGCAGGTCGTTGATCTGTCCGTTAGGCGTCGGGATAACCAGTACGTACGGCTTGTCGATGGGTACATGGTCGATCAATAACCAGCGGTTGTAGGTACGTATGTCATTGGCATTCAGGCTAAGTTCGCCCGCAATTTCATTGATCGTCTTGCCTGCTCCGCCCGTGTATTCAACCAGCGAGAACGTGTTGACGGGCTGGTAGGTCCTGATGGCGTATTCGACCGCCAGCTTGTGCGCAAAGAACCGAAGCATGTACCGGTCTGTACGACCGTCGAGAGTAATATCGCGCGAATTGGCCCACTCTGGTGACACGATCTTGCTGATGCCGCCGGTGCCGAGATAAAACGAAAAGAGCGATGATAACCAGTTGGTATACATGCCGTTACTGCGACGAAGGTAACGCGCTGCGGCGGCTGTAGATGCCGAAATGTTTTTCCGCTCGTCTACCTCTTCGTTCACCACCATGCCATAATCCTGGGCTGTTTCGCGCTTAAACTGCCAGAAACCAACCGCTTGCGACGACGAAACGGCATCGGGCGTGAGCGAACTTTCCTGCAGGGCCAGGTACTTAAAATCGGTCGGAATCTTTTCGTTCAACAGTACCGACTCAATGATCGGGAAGTAAAGCAACGCCCGGTCTAGTTTGGCGTTCCAGTACTGCCGGTTGTTCATCAGAGCGTTTACATCCTGCTGAATCAGCCGCCGGGCGTCGGGGTCGAAACGAACAGTCAGGTCGGCAAACGTGGCCTGCTCTGGTACGGTTGGCGTTGGCAACGGCTGGGCAATGCTTGCCAGCGTGAGCCAAAAGAGAAAGAAGGAGAGGGCGTATTTCATAAGTTATAATTTGCGGGCAATGAGAACACCGTCGCGAACGGGCAGCAGAATATTCTCGACGCGTGAATCTGTGTGGATTTTCTGATTAAAGGAAATGACCGCCTTCGTGTCGCGATCAGCGGGCTTCACCGGCTCAACCACTTTGCCGCTCCAGAGTACATTATCAGACAGGATAAAGCCACCAGGCCGGACCTTATCAAACACTAGATCGTAATACAGACCGTAATTTTCTTTGTCGGCATCAATAAAGACAAGGTCGAACGTTTCGTTCAGCGTAGGAATGATCGCCTCTGCTTTCCCGATGTGCAGCTCAATCTGATTGGCAAAGGGCGTTTCTGCCCAGTAGCGACGGGCAATCGACTCCAACTCCTCGTTTTTATCAATGGTGATGAGTCGGCCGTCTTCGGCCAGCCCTTCGGCCAGACAAATGGCAGAGTAGCCCGTAAATGTGCCGATTTCGAGTATCCGCCGGGGTCGGATCATGTGCGCGAACATGGACAACAGCCGCCCCTGCAAATGTCCCGACAGCATGCGCGGGTGGAGTACGTGGGCGTAGGTGTCGCGGTTAAGCCGCTGTAGCACATCACCTTCAGGCGAGGTGTGGTCATCGGCATAGGTGGCAACATCAGTAGGCAGAAAGTTCATTCGGAACGCGGCAACGCGAGGATTAACTGTAAAAGTACGTTTTTCTCCAAAAACGGTAGAAATGTATCATCAGGTATACGGCATTTGGCGTGCCCTGGCCGCCTGCAAACGTACCTGGCCGGGCGTTGCCCACTCTGTTACGGGTTTTTGGTGTCGATGATAATCGTTACGGGGCCGTCGTTAATCAGAGACACCTGCATGTCGGCGCCAAATTCACCGGTTTGAATAGGGTGCCCGAGCGCATCAGACAGCCGGGCAATCATCTGTTCATACAACGGAATGGCTACCTCGGGGCGGGCGGCTTCAATGAAACTGGGCCGATTGCCTTTTTTTGTTTCGGCATGAAGCGTGAATTGACTGATGAGTAGTATACTGCCGCCCACAGACGCCAGATCCAGATTCATCTTTCCGGCTTCATCGTTGAAGATGCGCATCCCGGCAATCTTTTTCGACAACCACACTACATCATCGGCCGTATCCGAATGCGTAACGCCCAGTAATACCAGAAAACCCTGTTGAATCTGACCACGTACCTGATCGTCGATGCGAACAGTAGCCTCAGACACACGTTGAAGAACAGCAATCATACAATAGCGAAGCAGAAGAACTTCCTGCAAAGCTAACCTCGTTCTGATTGATATGAGCAGGATGTGTGGTCTATGCTCTCTCAGTAAGCCTTTTACACAGCCTGTCTACCTGTTTTTCAGTTATACGTACATCGCCTGTCTGGCAGACCGTTAACTTACCTGCCAGAACGTAAACCACGGGCATTAAACTCACTTTCTCATGGCTACTCTTGCCGACCTCCAGGCATTTCCGCAGTTTAAGAACGTACCTGACGAGCAGTTAAACTGGCTTCTCGACCGGGTAGAGGTAGCTGATTTTCCGAAAGGGCGTGTTATCAATGAAGCGGGAAAGCCAGTCGATTCATTGCGGTTATTGCTTGACGGCCAGATTAATATACACGGGCAGGCGTCTGAAGACATGATAACGTACCTGGCTCCGGCGGTGCTTGGTCTGTTACCCTACTCGCGGATGTCGGAAGCCCGGTTTCCTATTGTTGCTGAAACGGATGTTCGCACGCTGGCCCTGCACCGGGATCACCTTCGGGAAATGACCCGCCAATGCTACGAGCTTACCGAAACCTTTGTTCAGCAAATGACCGATCGGGTTCGGACGTTTGCGCATCAGGTGCAGCAGGAAGAAAAAATGGCGTCTTTGGGTCGATTGTCGGCCGGGCTGGCGCACGAACTCAATAACCCTGTGGCGGCTATCGTCCGCAATGCTGAGGCGCTGAAAACCCATATGCGGGCCACCCCCGAACGATTCAAAGTAATTATGCGGCTGGCTCTTACCGATGAACAGACCGACGCAGTAGACGAATGGCTGTTCGAGAAGCTGGACAACCGGCCAAAGACCCGCTCGTTACTGGAACGAAGCAGCCTGGAAGATGACCTGACCGATTGGCTCGACGATCATAGTATTTCGCCCAACGGTTCTGATGCCGCTGATCTGGCCAGCACTCTGGCCGATTTCAACTTTTCGGAAGACGACCTGGAGTATATCCTGGAACAGGTAGGTGCGGCAAACCTGACGGGCGTTCTGGAATGGGTCAGCAACAATCTGGTCACCGAAAAACTGGTTGTCGATATTGGCGAAGCATCGAACCGGATGGCGACGCTGGTAGCCTCGATCAAATCATACACACACATGGACCGTGGGGCGGGTAAAGAGTTGATCAATCTGGCAGAAGGCATTCAGAGCACGCTCACGCTGCTGGGCCACAAGGTGCGCGCCAGAAACGTAACCGTAACCGTTGATATCCCAACCGATCTGCCCGAACTCTGTGGCTGGCCCGGCGAACTGAACCAGGTATGGACCAACCTGATCGATAACGCACTGGATGCCATGCCGGAGAAAGGCGGCTCTCTTACGATAAACAGTGTACTGGATCGGAATCAGTTCGTGCTGACTACCTTTACCGATAACGGCTCAGGCATTCCTGACGCCATCCAGAAGAAGATTTTTGAACCGTTTTTTACCACAAAGGGCGTTGGTAAAGGCTCTGGTCTGGGCCTTGATATCGTTCAGGGCGTGATCAAACATCACAATGGCAGCATCAAGGTACAATCCAAACCTGGCGAAACCACCTTCACCGTTTGCCTGCCAGTTGAGGGGTGACTGGTTGACTGGTGAAGTAGTTGACTGGTTGATTGGTTGGCTGGTTATTTGGCTATCAGCCAACCAGTCAACTACTTCACAACCGCCCCACCTTTCATTACCATCCGTACCTGACGAATGGCGTTGATCTGACGGGTTGGATCGCCTTCTACGGCCACCAGATCGGCCAGTAAGCCAGCTTTGATTCGGCCACGATCGGCGAGATGAAACACATCGGCGTTGACCGATGTAGCCGAACGGAGCACATCAGTTGGTGTCATGCCGTAGTCGACCATCAGTTCTAGTTCGCGGGCGTTCTCGCCGTGTGGGAACACGCCCACATCGCCGCCGGCGCAAATGATGACGCCTGCCTGAAGTGCCTGCTTTACCGTCTGGCGTTTTTGTTTGAGGCGTTCTGGTTCCGGCTCGCCCCGTTTCCAGCCCCGATACTGAGCAATAGCATCACCAGCCGCAATGGTGGGGCATAGCGCGGTGCCGTGCTGCTTCATTAAGGCAAAGATCTCCGGTGTTCCGGCGTCGCCATGCTCAAGCGTTTCGCAACCCGCCAGAATAGCGCGCCGCATGCCTTCAGCCGTGCCCGCGTGGGCAACCACGCCCCGGCCACTGCTTTTGGCCACCTCCACAATCAACTTCAATTCCTCAATTGTGTAAGTGGGTCGGGCATCGGCCATCAGCCCCCAACGGTAATCGGCGTAGACTTTTATGACATCGGCACCTTTGCCAATCTGCCGCCGTACCGCCTGAATGAGCTGGTCGTGACCATCGGCTTCTTCGGCACCTTGAGGTATGGTTATATCGGCGCTGAACCCTTTCGGTGCGTAACTGCCTGTAGCTATTAGTGCCCGTGTGGCCACAACCATCCGTGGTCCCTGAATAATGCCCTGATTAATGGCCTGCTTCAGGCCCACGTCGTCATAATCAGCGCCTTCTGTGCCCAGATCGCGAACAGTGGTGAAGCCCGCCCGAAGGGTTTTTTCGGCATGAACCGTTGCCCGGGCTACCCGCAGCGAACGCGCCTCGCGCAGCACCTGATCGTCCCAGGGCGTTTCGTTATAAGGGTGCAGCAACAGGTGTGAATGCCCTTCGATCAGACCCGGTAGCAGGGTCGTGTTGGGCAAATCGATGACGGTTGCCGATGTGCTGCTCCCGCCTGTCAGGCTGGCGACTGGCCCAACGGCATCGATCTTATCACCACGTACCCGAACGCCCCACCCTTCGTGCATGGTTTCCCCATCAAACACGCGGGCGGGCCGCAGTAACGTAACTGTCTGAGCAAACGTGGAAACAGTAAAGAGAAAGGTAACTAGATAGCAGTAGATGAAGCGCATGGGCTATTGGGTCAGAATCCAATGCCTAATGTAAGCAACAGTGGTCATATTGCCGATGCAGGTACGTTGCTGTTGCTTATGATTGCCGTTCTGTTTTGCTGACGCCTGGTTGACGGGCCACGCCACGCATCAGCAAAACAGAACGGCAATCATACATAACGCTACTGCTTCGGCTTGGCACGCTCGTACTGAACAGGCCAGGGGATGTCGTCGCCCAATTCAGCGGCGGCATGGAGCGGGAAATACGGGCTACGTAGAAACTCACGGGCCAGGAAAATAAGGTCGGCTTGCCCGTTGGCCAGAATGGCTTCGGCCTGAACCACGTCGGTGATCAGCCCAACGGCACCGGTAGGGATGTTTGCCTCACGCTTGATCTGTTCGGCAAAGGTTACCTGATAGCCCGGTTCATTCGGAATAGTTGCCCGGGGTACGTTGCCGCCAGTCGAACAGTCGATCAGATCAACACCCTGTTGCTTTAACAAAGAAGCCAGTGCTACGGAGTCATCGGCTGTCCAGCCGCCTTCGGTCCAGTCGGTGGCCGATATGCGTACGAAGAGCGGGTACGTATCAGGCCATATGCCGCGGAGGTCATCAACGATGTCGCGTAATAGCCTGACCCGGTTTTCGAATGAACCGCCATACGCGTCGGTCCGCCGGTTGCTCAAGGGCGACAGAAACTCATGGAGCAGGTATCCATGTGCCGCGTGAATTTCGGCCACCACAAACCCCGCCAGCAATGCCCGTTTAGCGGCCTCCCGGAAGTCGGAACGTACCTGTTGCAGGCCTTCGCTGGTTAATGTAGTTGGAATGGGTTCATCGGACGTAAATGGTAAAGCACTTGGCGCTACTGTTTGCCAGCCGGTGGGTTCGTGCGGTGCAATGGCTTTTCCGCCCTCCCAGGGGCGATGATGGCTGGCCTTCCGACCAGCATGAGCCAACTGGATACCCGGTACCGCTCCGTTGGCGCTGATGAAATCAGTAATGCGTTTCAGGCCGGGAATATGTTCGTCTGTCCAGATGCCCAGATCGTGCGGGGTAATCCGGCCTTCCGGCGAAACGGCGGTGGCTTCGGTAATGATAAGTCCGGCACCACCCACAGCCCGGCTACCCAGATGCACCAGGTGCCAGTCGCTGGCAAAACCGTCTATACTGGAATACTGACACATGGGCGAGACAACAAGGCGGTTTTTTAACTGAACGCTGCGCAACGTTAGCGGCGATAAGAGTAACGACATAATCATGAGTGCATTTCGGGCGTTTGAAGCCTTGTTGAGGCAATACTGGCCTTTTGGTGGCCGAGGTGACTTAGTAAGTTGGTGTCATTACCAGTAACGTAAAGAATCCGTTAACGTTTGGGGGCTGCATGATATATGCTTAAATAGCACTATCAGGATCAATCTGCTTTATCTTTCAGTTCTTATACCCTCCGTTTTCATGACGTTCCGTGACTTGTTCGAGTACGCTGCCGCTCAGCCAGGAGTAGTAGCATTTTTTTTACTGATCATTCCTGCGCTGGTTTTTCTTCTCAATCTGTGGGTTGGTGAAACAGCAGAAGCTATCTGGCGCTGGCGCTATCTGTATGCGGGTCTGGTATACGCTGCCTGCATTCCGGGTATGTTTGCGGTCACGCTGGCTATTTACCTGTTTCTTTTCGAGCGGCAAAGTATCTGGGATGTGAGCCTTGTGTTGCAGGTATTACCCATACTAACTATGGTGGCGACGCTGGTGCTCATCCGGCGTAAATTGCCGTTTCAATATATTCCGGGCTTTGGCCGGTTATCCAGTTTCCTGACCCTCATTGCGGGCCTTATCGGCGTGCTGTGGTTTGTTGATCGGCTACGGTTGGTTGCCTTCACCTATGTGCCTTTCAGCTACGTTCTGATCGGTTTTGTGGCCCTGCTGCTTATCATCCGTTTCGCCTGGAGCCGCATTTTTTAGTACCTTATACGCAAACAGGATACTGGTCAAACGCTGTTCGCGCTGTGTTGAAAGGCTAAAAAAACAACCGGCTATTACCCATAAGCACTGGTTTCTGGTTGTATTAACAACGCACAGACTTAGCTTTCTTAGAATGACTGACGAATTAATCCGGTTCAGGATTACCCACGTTCAGGCCGAAACGGCTCTAGCGACCAGTTATTTTCTGGAACCGGCACAAAATCAGCCAATTATTTATTTTGCCGGGCAGTTTCTGACCATTCTGGTTGAACGGCACGACCAGATCGTTCGCCGTTCTTATTCGTTGAGTTCGGCGCCCGGCGAACTGCTACGACTCACGATTAAACGGGTTCAGAACGGCGAAATATCGCGTCATTTACTCGACAACCTGCGCGTTGGGGATTGGCTGACAAGCCTTCCGGCTGCCGGTCGGTTTACCGTCGATACAAGCCAACCCGGCGATCTGGTGTTGTTAGGTGCCGGTAGCGGTATCAACCCGCTGTTCAGTATCCTGAAAGACGTACTTCGCCATCAGCCAGCGCGGCGGGTAACGTTGCTCTACAGCAATACCAGCGAAGCCGACATTATTTTCAGAAACGAACTCGCCGAATGGCAGGCAACGTACCCAGACCGTTTCCGGCTGATCCATCTACTGAGCCACCCCGTCGATCGGCAGGCTTGTAAGCAGGGACGATTAAACAATTTGCTGCTCGGAACTCTGTTGCCCGACCTGATCGGGTCATCAGACCGTAGTACGCTTCAGTTTTACATCTGTGGCCCCGCCGATTATATGCGGATGGTGCAGTTTACGTTGATTGTCAATGGTATACCATCCGATTTGATCCGAAAAGAGAATTTTGTGGTTCAATCGGCTGTTGTCGAGTCGGCCCTTAATACATTACCTGCCGAAGCAGCTATTGACCGGACAGTCAGCCTGCAGTTTCGCGGAAAAACGCTCGCTCTGCACGTACCTGCCCGCAAGTCGGTGTTGCAGGCCGCGCTCGCAGCGGGCATTTCGCTGCCGTACAGCTGTCGGGGTGGTCGTTGCTCTACCTGTATGGCGCGGTGTACATCGGGGCAACTGTTTATGACCATCAACGACGTACTTACCGACCGTGATTTGCGCGAAGGCTGGGTACTGACGTGTACAGGATACCCAATGAGCGATACGGTCAAGCTAGACATATAACTACCCATGTTATGAAACTTCCTATTATCCTTGCCATTGACGACGACGAACAGGTGCTTGAAGCGCTTCGTCGTGATCTGCGGGCGCACTACCGTAAAGACTATCGGATTCTGACGACGGCGTCTGCCAACGAGGCGCTGGAGTCGCTGGCCGAACTAAAAAAACGGGGCGAAACAGTGGCTCTCCTGCTGTCTGACCAGAAGATGCCCGATATGCTCGGCGTCGATTTCCTGCGTCAGGCCCGCGTCATTTTCCCCGATGCCAAGAAAGCCCTGCTCACGGCTTATTCCGATATTGATGCGGCGGTGCGGGCCATCAACGAGGTGCAACTCGATTATTACATCGCCAAACCGTGGGATCCGCCTGAAGAGAAACTGTACCCGGTTCTGGATGGCCTGCTATCCGACTGGAAATACAAATACGTACCTGATTACGTGGGGCTCCGCCTGATCGGTTATCAGTTTTCGCCCAGTTCGCATCAGCTGAAAGATTTTCTGGCCGGCAATCTGTTTCCGTATCTGTGGCTCAACATCGAAGCCGACGAGCGGGGAAGGCAATTACTTGAGCTGCACAACCTAACCACCGCCGACCTGCCTGTCATTGTTTTTGAAGATGGTTCGGTGCTGAAACAGCCGTCCATTCAGCAATTAGGGGAGAAGCTGGGCCTGAGTCCTAAAGCGGAAGGTGATCTGTATGATCTGGCCATCATTGGCGCAGGCCCTGCCGGTCTGGCGGCGGCGGTATATGGCGGGTCGGAAGGGCTGCGTACCATTCTGATCGATAAGCGCGCACCGGGTGGGCAGGCAGGTACGTCGTCGCGGATCGAGAACTACCTGGGTTTCCCAAATGGGCTTAGCGGCTCAGAATTAACCCAGCGGGCCATCACGCAGGCTAAACGATTTGGCGTTGAGTTTCTGGCGCCGCAGGAAGTGAACGAGATTCAGTCGGAAGGGCAATATAAACGCATCAAAATGGCGGATGGAAGTGAACTGACAGCCCGCGCCATTCTGCTGAGTACGGGTGTTTCGTACCGGAAACTGGCCAACGAAAGTCTCGATAAATTTACCGGCGCGGGTGTCTATTACGGAGCTGCAACTACCGAGGCTTATGCCTTCAAGGGCCAGCCCGTTTATATCGTAGGGGGCGGCAACTCGGCGGGGCAAGGGGCCATGTATCTTTCGCGAACGGCGTCAGAAGTATTTATCTGCATTCACCGCCAAAGCCTGTCTGAGACGATGTCGCAATACCTGATCGATCAGATTGAGCGGACGCCGAATATCAAGCTGCTGCCGTGTACCGAACTGGTTGAAGGCAAAGGCACCAATAAACTGGAGACGCTGGTGATCGAAGACCTGGATACGAATGAACGCCGCGAAGCCCCCGCCGCCGCCGTGTTCATCTTCATTGGGGCAAAACCCCTCACCGACTGGATCGAGATGGATATTATCCGCGACGAGAAAGGCTTCATCCAGACCGGCCGAGACCTGATCAACCATACCCGGTACCGCGAGATCTGGAAACAGAAGCGCGAACCGTTCTTGCTCGAAACGTGTAGTCCTGGCATCTTCGCGGCGGGCGATGTTCGTTCGGGAGCCATGGCGCGCGTAGCCTCGGCCGTGGGTGAAGGTGCCATGGCCGTTAGCTTCGTACACAAGTACCTGGCCGATAGCTAACGTACCTAAACTCCAAGTAGCCTCACGACTCCCATTTTACATAGTCTCGCCAGTTATGCTGTTCCCTGAATCCCAGCACGTCGCGGATCTTTTTGTTCGAAAATAAGGCTTCGTGTTCCCCTAATTCACGCGTAATCGGCACAGTCGGGAAGAACCGTTCTGCCAGTTCGCTGCTGGGGATAATAGCCCCGTTTTGATCGTTTCCTGCGTTGAATATCTGAAAGCCGAGGTTGTCTTTTTGTAGGCACAAGTCGACAATTTGCCCCAGATCACGGGCATCAATATAACAGAAAGCATTCCGGCGGCGCACTTCCGGGTTAGCGAAATAATGCGGAAACAGTTCGGCATATTCGTGTGGTTCTATCACGTTACCGATGCGAAGGGCATAGATATCGACTCCCGACCGTCGCTGAAAGCTGCGTGCCGTCTTCTCATTAACAACTTTCGACAGTCCATAGCTATCCATGGGGTCAACGTCATAATCTTCTTCCAGAGGCAACGAGGTAGGGTTTGTTTGGCCATCTGAAAAGCAGATACCATAGGTGGTCTCCGACGAGGCAATGATAATCTTTTTAATGCCGAGCTTGACGGCCGCTTCGATCACATTGTAGGTGCCAATGGTGTTGACCCGGAAGGTTTCATTATCCGGCTTTATCAGGATTCGGGGTACGGCAGCAAAATGGACCACCGCATCAAACTTCGGCACGCCAGTTCCTGCCTCCAGTTCATCTAACCCGGCATACGAACTCATGGCATTGAACATTTGGCCAGAATCCGTAATATCAGCTATCAGGTTATCGACTCCCGGGTGGTTCAGGGGCGCGAGGTCCACATTCAGCACCTTGTGCCCCTGATCGAGCAGGTAGGGAATCACGTGTTTTCCTGCCTTGCCGGATCCTCCTGTAAAGAATAGTCTCATTTTAGTCATGCACTCGTTGGTTTTGTAAGGACAACTCGTTCTCTGGTAAAGTGTTGGTCGACTGTTCAAACAGGTTTGTGCAAAAATAGATCAGCAACGTACCTGGATCATAGGCTGAGCAATGTGTAAACAGCCTATTGCTATACATGAGCAGGTACAAAATACACGTTTCCTTTTCGAATGAGTGGGATTTCGCTTATAAGAAAAGCCCCGCTAACATCAGCGGGGCTTTTCTTATAAGCGAAATGTGAAGCAGCTTAGTAGAACTTGGCGCGACGGTCCGTGATTTTGGCGGCGTCTTTGATGGCTTCGTTCACATATACTGTTGTGCGCTGACCCTGATTCTGTTGGATCGAGGTTTTGTACATCGCGTAATCAGCTACGGCTGGCGCAGGTGCAATGCGGGTTGGTTCTACAATCAGAACGCCACCTTCACCAGCGAATGGCTTCGACCGTTTGCCTGCTTTCAAACCGAAGGCACGGCCCAGGGCCACAGGATCAACACCAGCGGTGCGCATAAAACCGGTAGCGAGGTTGATGTCTTCAGCGGTTTCAACAATAGCACCGGCACCATATTTCTGAGCAATGGTTTCCAGCGTGCCACTTGGGTTGCCCAGCTTTGCCAGAATTTGCTCGGCTTTCTTCTGGTTACGCACTTTAGCGGTCAGTTCAGCACGGTAATCATCGGCTTTCACTTCATCCTTTTCGGTGCTGCCCGTCAGAACAGCCACAACATACTGCTCGCCCACCTGGAATGGCTCTGATACGCTGTTTTTGTCAGTCTTGTCGTCGAATGCCCAACGAACAATAGCACGAGCATCGGTCAATGCGTTGACGTTCGTAGCCGTTTCCGGAATACGATCTGCATTGGCAATCACCAGCGACTTGTCTTTTTTGGCGTTTTCATCAAACGCTTCCTTCGTTTTGCTATTGGCCGCAAACTGGCTGGCCTTCTGATACGCCTCGTTTGTCGTGGCTTCGCTTGGCGTGATAGTCTTGCCAATACCCGCTACACGGTACAGTTGGTTCGTTTTAGGCTCGGTGATCTTGATGATGTGATAACCGAAATCGGTTTCAACCACACGTGGAATCAGACCTGAACCAGCGAATCCGAAGATGGCTGACTCGAAGGGTTTCACCATCCGGCCATCATTTTTGAAGTAACCCAGATCACCACCCTGCTGGGCCGATCCGTCTTCGCTGTTGCTTTGCGCCAATGCCTCAAAGCTGGCACCGCCCTGAATCTGCTTCAGAAGGCTTTCGGCCCGGCGACGGGCGTCGGCTTTCGCTGAGTCGGTCTTAGCCGTTGCCCGGATCAGGATGTGGCTGGCCCGAATGGTAAAGCTGGTGTCTTTCTTGGTGCCGCCGTACTTGTAGATAAAATACGTGTTGCCTTCCCGGAACGGGCCGTACACGCCACCTGGCGAGAACGTAGGAATGGCCGCGCGCAGTTGCTCGGGCATTTCACCCGCCGTCAGGTAAAGGGGTACAGGTACGTCGCTGTTCTGACGGGCAAAGGTCGAATCGTTTTTAGCACCACCCAGGCCACGTGCCAGCGTTTTGATTTCGTTGTATAACGAAGCGCTGTCTTCTTTTGATGGGTTCACGGCAAACGATACGTACTGGATCGAACGGGTGTCGGCGCCAGGGTATTCGTCTTTGTGCTTACTGAGGTAGTCGCTCAGTTCCGAGTCGGTCACTTTCACCGTTGTATCGTTTACCGAGTAATACGGAACGAACAGGAATTTCACGTCGGCTTTTGTGTTCTGAGCCTGGTATTCCTTCTGCGCTTCGGCCGTAGTGGCGTAGTTCGAGAGACGCATCAGGTTGTCGAACTTCTCGCGAAGACGGTTAACGCTGATCTGCTGTTCAAACGAAGCCCACTGTGCCTGTTGAGCCGGTGGTACATTCCGCAGCCCTTTCAGGTACTGAACAACCTGATTCTTGTCGAACACACCAGTTGAAGGGTTGGTAAACGCCTGCCGTACTTCGGGGCTTACGTTGCTACCCTGTACCATGTCGACGAGTTCTTCGGGCGACACTGTCAGGCCGAGCTTATCGAATTCTTTCTGATAAGCCGTTTCAAAAATGAGTTGATTCCAGGCTTGTTCCCGAATCTGAGTCATTTCCTGTTCGCCTGGTGCGCGGCCCGTTTGCTGCTCATACTGAGCCCGGACCTGCTCTACTTTTGCCTGGAAGTCCTGATTATCAATGGTTCTTCCATCGATCGTCCCGATTTCCTGGTTATTGTTGCCAAACAGCGTACTCTTGCCGCCTAGCAAATCGCTCCCCACAATGAACAGAATCAAGCTAACGGCGATTACGCCTACTGCTAATCCGGAGCGTTCACGGATTTTGTTAATTAATGACATCTCGGTTTATACACGAATTTAGCCCGCAAAATAACAATCTTTCCTGCAGGGATACAAGAATAGGGCCAAAATGGGGCGCTTCTTTAATGAACAAAGTGTCAGATAAATAGTAGGTAGGGGTGCGGGTTCGTAATGCCTTGTAAACTAGGTAACTTACGCAGTAAATTAGTTTGCGTTTTCGTTGAAACCGTCCATTCTCAGTACGGTAAACCGGGCAAATAGTTCTTCAGAGTACCATTTTCGCTGCCTTGTTTTCTTAACAATTTCCCGATGGCCGCTTTGACGGTAAGCGAATTGATCAACCAGTGCGGCGTTTTGCCACACGCTGATGGTGCATTGTTGCACTAGTGGTTTCTCGCCGGCACCAAGGGCCATCAGTAGGTTATCGCCCTGTTCATCAATGCGTTTCCGGGCCTCAGGTACGTTCCGCCAAAAGTCGAGCAGGGCACCGGTTCGAATGCTGGCCCGCGTCAGCACAGCAATGGGGCGGTCAGCGGTGGCGGCATCGGTAGGTACGTTGCTGCCAGGTACGTTGGTCGTAACCGGAAACGGATCAACACCGTCCCACAAGCCATGCGACTTGATCGGTTGCAGGTAAAGTGTACTGGTCGGACTAGTGGCTGTATAGCCTGCTGTTGGCAGGAACGACTGCCATTGTTCGGAGGCAAAAAAAGCCGTTGCCTGTGCTTCTGTTGCCCAAACGCCCAGAAAAACGTACCGCGAAAAGTCGGGCCAGAGACCAAAGTTTTTTCCGGTTCCCATCATTTTCTGGAACCCAAGACCCGGTACATCGAAAGGTTTCATGAGCCAGCGACCCATGTTGGCAAAAGCGCGATAGCGCTGGCCCGGAGCAAAATTCAGAACAGTTACGGTAACAAGCGACATGAGGGCGGGTAGGATTAACGCTATCTGTTAAACGATAAACAGGCTCGGGCGGTTTGCCGTGCTTTCAAGGATGGGCTACCTTTGGCTATCGCGTAGTTGTTTTCTGTCAATTACGGCTTCCCACTATGAACCTACTTCGCTCTGCTTTTTTATTCTTTCTGACGATCACCGTGGCGTTGGCACAAACGCCTCTGCGTACGCTGACGTGGCAATTTCCGCTCCCCCGGCCCCACACGGGCGTGTTGCTGGGTAATGGTACACAAGGAATCATGGTATGGGGAGGAGGCCGAACGCTCCACTTCACCATCAGCCGCACAGGGTTCTGGGATCATCGGGGAGGCGTAGAGTTCAACACCAAAATCACCTACGCTGATCTAAAAACAAAGCTACAGGCAGGCGATAAAGCAGGCATCGAGGCGGCTTTTGCGGCCCCGAAACTGGATAAGCCGTCGCTGGGCCATCCGCAGCAGTTGGGGGGGGGGCGACTGGATGTAACCCTACCCGAAGGCTGGGTCATTCAATATGGAAACCTGTTTACCGACCGGGGTCTGCTGCAGATCATCGTGCGCGACCCACAACTGGTGAGCCACGTACTGAATGTTCGGCAGGCGGCGAGTCTGGAAATAACTGAGCTGGAGATACCCAAAGACCTGCGCGGCAAGCTGAACTACAAACTCATTCCGCACTACACATTTGTGGCTGAAGCGCTGCGGGCGGCCAGCATCGAAGAGCCACAATGGGTGCTGAAAGACAACAACGGAAAAGGCGCTTTTATCCAGCCGCTGCCCGAAGACGATCCACTGCTGGTTGGCTACGACCTGGTTAATGATCAGCACCTCTATATTCAGACGAGCAACCTGTATTATAACCGCAAAACACGTCGCTTCGATTACCCCGCCATGCAGGCGCTGCTCGATCGGGGGCCGTCGGCCGTGGCCAGCGCCGACACATTCTGGCAGAGCTACTACAAAGTGGTACCCCGCATCGCCCTGCCTGATCCGCTATTGCAGGAAATCATTGACTACGGACTGTATAAACAAGCATGTGCCACCTCGCCGAATGGGCTGGCCTGTACGTTGCAGGGGCCATTTATGGAAGATTATCAGCTACCCCCCTGGAGTAACGATTACCACTTCAACATCAACGTGCAGATGATCTACACGCCAGCGCTGGCCACAAACCGACTGGCTAATTTTCGTCCGTTATGGAAAATGATCGGTGGCTGGATGCCGCAATTACAAAAGAATGGCGAAGCCTTCTTTGGTCGGAAAGGTGCCCTCATGCTGCCGCACGCTGTAGATGACCGGTGCCACGTGGTAGGTACCTTCTGGACCGGCACCGTTGATCACGCCTGCACAGCCTGGATGGCGATGATGGCCTGGCAGAACTACCGCTATGGCCTCGATCAACCGGATGCACCGCAGCTATTAAGTCAGACCGCCTGGCCCTTGCTGAACGGTGCGTTTGAGGGCTATTTCGCTATGCTTGACGAAGTGTCGACGGGCGACGGGGGCAAAAAATATAGCCTGCCTGTTTCGGTAAGCCCCGAGTACCGGGGATCGGACATGAACGCCTGGGGGCGCGACGCTTCGTTTCAACTGGCCGCCCTGCACCGAATCTGCCGGATTTTGCCGCAGGCTGCTGCGGCGCTTGGAAAACCCGTTGATCCGCGCTGGGCCGACGTAGCGAAGCGCTTACCCGCTTACACGACCGTTAAGGGAAAGTTCGTGGAGGAGTGGAACATGAGCAATGAACGTATTGCGCTCTGGGAAGGCATGGACCTGATCGAGAGTCACCGGCATCACTCGCATTTGGGTGGTGTGTACCCGTTTGCCACGCTCGACCTGAACGACCCCACCCAACGGAAACTAATTGATCATAGCTTGCAGGCCTGGCGGTTTAAAGGCGCAGGAGGCTGGGCTGGCTGGTCGGTTCCGTGGGCATCAACAATCCTGAGCCGGATGGGCCAGACCGACGCGGCCGTTAAGTGGCTGCACTACTGGAAAGAGAATTACACCAACGAAGGCCGGGGTACATTGAGCAATGCCAACACGAATGGAACAAGCTTGCTGGGAGCGCCGGATTGGGAAACGGAAAAGCAGAACCGCGAGGTGATGCAGCTTGATGCGGGCTTTGGGGCTTTGAATGCAATACTGGAATTACTGGTGCAAAGCCGCGATGATGCCATTTATGTACTCCCCAACCGACCACGTACCTGGCAGAATCTGAACTTCGACGACATCCGGGCCGATGGCGCTTTTCTGATTGGCGCTACTGTAAAAGAGGGTGCGGTGACGGAGGTGCGGGTAAAGAGCCTGGCTGGTGGAAAACTCTCGCTTATTCACCCCTTCGGCAAGAAAGTCAGCGTGAACGGGCAACCCCTCGAATCTGAGCAACTGGTCCGCGATTGCAAACCCGGTGAAGTACTTATACTGAAATCATTGTAGGTGATTTTCCACGGAAGTGAGAAAAACAGGGGTCAGTTAACAGGTATCAATTAGCGCTGAACCCAGCTACTATCACCATGTCGGTGCAGTAGCTGGGTTCAGCGCTAATTGATACCTGTTAACTGACTTAGTCGTCTTTTCCGTCCGGATCAACTTTATCTTCGGCTTTATCGAACGCTCGGCCAATCGATTTGCCGGCTTGTTTGAAACCACCTTTGATGTCTTTCCAGGCAGCGGCCGTAGCGTTTTGCGCCTTGTCCATATCATCGCCGAGTTCTTTGCGTTCCTGCTCTAATTCAGCGAGTTGCTCTTTCGATTCGGCTTTTGCTTTGGCACCCTGGCGCTTAATGTCGGCCTTCATGTTGTCGATCTTGGCGTCGAGCTTGTCGCGTTGTACCCGCATATCGGCAACCATCTCGTCGCGTTCCCGGCGAAAATCGGCAGCAGCCTCATCTCCAGCCGCTTCGGCTTTATCACCAGCTTTATCCAGCCCTTCGCGAGCGTCTGCAGCAGCGTCTTTCGAGTCGGCTTCAATGGCATCGCCGGTGCGCTCCATGGCATCTTCCGTACGTGATTCTTTTTTGCCGTCAGAACCGCATGCCTGAAGCAATGTCATAGAAGTGGCCAGCAGGCCAATGCCGAAAAGAGAGGCGAAGGATCTTGTGTACTTTTTCATCGCGTTGTGTGCGTGTTTGGTTTAACACCAAATTAATTTGCCAAGACCGTGCCAGAGGGGAAAGAGTCGATAGTCAAATAGTCAATAGTGGCGCTGCTTATCGCAGTCTCCAGATGAAGCAGCGCCACTATTGACTATTTGACTATCGACTTACTTCATCTTGATCGCGCAGCCGATGGCTTTGGTAAGGGGCGTAACAACAGGTTTGCCTGCCAGCAGGCTTGTTACGGCTTCATCGACGTAAGCACGTTGTACATGGCTGGCATCCTGCGGACTATCATCAATACTGCCAATGTATTCAACGGTGAACCGTTCCCCGCTGTGTTTCAACACATAGACCTGCGGGGTCCGTATCGCGCCAAATGCTTTGGCTACTGCCTGACTGGCATCGAGCAGGTAGGGAAACGTATAATTTTTGGTGCGGGCACGTACCTGCATCCGGTCGAAACTATCTTCTTCATACAGTGAAGCATCGCTCGATAGTATGGCAACTACAGGAAACCCCTGCGGCCCGAACTTGCTATCGAGGGCCATAATACGGTCTTCGTAGGCTTTTGAAAACGGGCAGTGGTTGCTGGTAAAGACTACGATAACGCCCTTCTGATTCTTGTAGTCAGTTAGCGAAATGGTACGATTATCTACGTTTGTCAGCGCAAAGGAAGCCGCTACATCGCCCAGCGTGTAGCCCGATGCAGGCCGTTGTGCCAGAGCCGGTACCAGGGAAACTCCCAGCAGAAAGGCCAGCAAAAATGATTTCATGGTGTTATTGTTCACAACGGTTAGACAGCTAATAATGGCAAAGTATTAATGAAAGCGGTTCGTGCCCAACGTTTAGCGATTTATCGCCGCAATCTTGCTAGTACAACGCCCATCGCCTGCTTAAATCGGGGCAAAGTTTGATCTTCAATAACTTGTTTTCGACGTGCTTTATGAGGATGAATTAACCAATTGAGGATAACAACTGTAGGTACAGTTCAACTTTGACCAGCTCTGATTGTCAGTGTGTTATAATGTGGCAGTGTATCTGATACTGCTTTTTCTGCATGTAAGAAAGAAAACAGGACAGAAACAACGGATGCCAGGCTGGAGCTGGGTACGTTACTGCTCATTGATTAGCCAGGAGCCACGCCGTTTGCAAAACCAGCGTGGCTCGTTTCTGTAATACCTCGTAGTTAATCTTGTCGGCGGTATCTGAAGGGCGGTGGTAATCAGGATGGGTACCATCCATAAAGAATATGACCGGAATACCTTCTTTACCGAAATTGTAGTGATCAGACCGGTAGTAGTATTGATTAGGGTCGTATTCGGTATCGTAATCCCGATTCAATACCATGTTTACTGACTGAGTATTGGCCTGATCAACAACCTGACGCAGGGTTTTATCACGTGGACCGGCGATAAGGTAACAGTAGTCCGGCTTTTTCCGGTGTTCTGCATCTACCCGCCCCACCATATCGATGTTGAGGTCGCAGGCGATCTGCGATAAGGAAAATGGGAAGTTCCAGACGAAATATTGAGAGCCAATTAATCCGCCTTCTTCGCCAGAAAACAAGGCAAAAAGAATGCTCCGCCTGGGTCTGATTCCTAGTCGTGCCAGACTATCGAATGTGGCGGCAATACTCAAGACGGATGCAGTACCTGAAGCGTTGTCGTCGGCCCCAGGATAAAGGACACCTCTTTTGCGGCCCAAATGATCGTAATGGGCTGATACAATGACAAACTCCTTTTTTAAATCGGTACCAATTAGCAATCCAGCTACATTTTGGCCGTAGCTTACCTGAAGGCTGTCCTGCCTGTTTTTCGGAATTTGAACTAGCTCAAATCGGTTAACTACCATGTCTGCCGACTGGCCGGTTCGCTTGCCATATGGAGCGCTCATGGCGCCATAAGGAGTAATGGCTGTGCTTATAAATGGATACGTTTGGCGATACGAAAAGCGGGCAGAATCGAGCCTGAAGATGGGCGTTAGTCTGCTTTTTGTAAAAACACGGGAGCAGTACAGAGCAGCATCGCGCTGCCCTTGTTGGCCCGTTTCTCGTCCCTGTAGACTGTCTGAGGCTAACGCATACACGTGTTTCTTAAGCAGACCAACGGATACCCTTACCTGCGATAGGTCTGTCTGCGCCAGGCAGCAATTACCAAGGAAGATTAACCCACTAATTAAATACCCCCGCTTTACTGATAATGTACTGGGCATCGACTAGAGCTGTTTAGTCAGCGTTTTGCCGTCTGGGTACGTTAGCTCGGTGATGCGCCAGCGCCCCGCCGTTTGTAGAAGATCAACGCGTATTTCGGCCGGTTTGCCTGCCAGCAGGTACGTTACATACACAAGTGCACGGGTTCCACCCACGGCGGCTGGTTCCACCCATATCTTGGAAATGCTGGCATCGGGCGCGTTGAACAGGGGATTCAGTTTAGGCGCTTTATAGCCTGCGTTCGATACACGCTTCCATATCCTGTCGGCCACGGGACGCGCAAAAAACTGATCGATAATGGTACCCGTTCTGGTTTCGCGGAAGGGATTGTCGGTTTTGTTGTGCTCGAAATACAAAGCGCGCACTAATCGGTCGGCGGCTGATCGGGGCGCATCAGGACCGGGGCGTTTGGTCAACGCGGCTGCACTATCAACGGTAACCGTTTCTGAACTGGCCTGACTGGTCGGCTTTTTTGTGTTGCACGAGCAGAGGCCTACAAACAGGAGGGAGATGAGTAGGAAAGACGTTTTCATGTATGCGTGTTTAGGACCAGAAAGGTACATAATGAGCCAATACGTTTGGCTAGTACTAAGGTTGCCAGCGGTGCCGGATAGCCAAAAAAAGACCCCGTTCAGTTGCCTGAACGGGGTATATCATGAAAGGTGGAATAAATCGGAAAGCCAGTTTACCAGCGTCGGCCGGTTGGTGGGCTCCAGTCGCGGTCTGCATTACCACGGCCTGATGCATAACTGCCTTGATTATACGAGCGGTATTGCTCGTAGGCAAACAGTCTGTTGCGTTGGGCGGGAGTCAGGATTGCAATGACATCCTGGCTTTTCTGCCACAGCATCCGTTGTTGGACACCTGGGTTACGGTATGCCTGACTCAGTTCACGGTCGTAATAATTTTCAATGTTCAGCAGGTCTTTCTTCTGGCGGCGACTCAGATCAACGATCTGATCGAGCTGACGTAGCTGGAACAAATCCTGGCGGCGGTCACTGTCGTAGCGGCCGCCCCCCTGATTGCCGTAGCCAGGACCGTTTCCGTTGTAACGAGGATCAGGGCCGGGGGTATTATATGGGTTACGATCGTAACGAGCGTTGGGTTGTTGAGCTACCGTTGCTCCGCCTGTAAGGGTTACCAGAATGGCGGCAATAAACAGGGGACTGTTCATGAGTATAAGCGTTTATCAAGTGAGGTAAAACAGATAAGCAGATCGTTGCAACGGAATCTATGGATTAGAGAACCGCCGTTTGCAAAGGTTTAATGACCGCTTAAAAAATTTCGCCTTCGCCCCAATCAGCCACTCAATCACTTGCTTATCTGGATACATATATTAAATTGTTTGGCTATTTTCTCTATTTGTGGAACCATATCGAAAAAATGCCGTTTTTTGTACGATGCTTCTTTTGTCATTTATGGGAAGCTACCACACTGTCTGACAAATTGCGCTCAGTTGATTACCAAGTACTCTTGTTTGCGTCTTTGGATCCCTGTTTTGCATCTTTTGTAGAAAAGTGTTTTTTTTAAGTTTTCAATTTTTATCGTTTTACAATCATGCAAACAGGAGTAGTTAAGTTCTTTAATGAGAGCAAAGGTTTTGGTTTCATCGTCGATGACGAGTCAAAAAAAGACATTTTCGTACACATCACTGGCCTGAACGGCCTAACCATTCGTGAGAATGATCAGGTGTCATACGAGATCGTTGATGGCAAGAAAGGCCTCAACGCCGTTAACGTAAAGAAAATGTAGAGATTCCGGGTTGCCGGCGGTAACCTTGTCTTTATATGAATTATAAAAAACCCCGCTCTGCCTCAGAGCGGGGTTTTTTTTGACCGATTCTGGTGTAGCTATAACTTAGCCATTTGCGACGATTTGGGCGAAAAGCGCACAACCGTGTTTGAAACGGGCGTTAGCGACCTCAGGTACGTATAAATGGCACCTAAATCCTGCTCCGTCATGCCGGCATACATCGCCCACGGCATAACCGAGTTGAAGCCATCTGCACCTACAGGTTGTGCTTTACCAACAACTGATGAGGCTTTGAATCGGGCAATGAAGGCTTCTTTGGTGTAGGCGGCCAGGCCTGAGGCATGAGGAGTTATGTTTGCCGAACGAACCGTACCGCCAGGCATGGGAAACTCGCGCCCGCCGGCCATATACATACCGGGTAGTGGTTGCCCCTTATCGTCAACGGGAGTATGACAGTCATTACAACTGGCAAAATTGGTCAGGTAACGGCCATAGGCAACTTCGTCAGAAGGGTCGGGGCGGGGTTTGTGTTCGCTTTTTCCGGGAATTGTGTTGAGAATGAACGTCATAGGAAAATCGGGTTCCGAGGCAGGAATGGCTTTATTTTCAATGGGCTTCAATGACCGGATGTACGCAATAATAGCTTCAATGTCGGACCGGTCGGCCTGGCCGAAACTTTTGTAAGGCATCACCGGAAACAGGGCATGGCCATCACGGCTCACGCCGCTGGTGATGGCCCGGTAGAGTTCGCCATCGCTCCACGTACCCAGATGGGCGGGGGTAATGTTTGGCGCGTAGAAGTTGCCGGGAAAGCCCCATTCACGAATGAATCCCTCGCCGCCTTTTCCTTCTGTACCGGCTACCATAGGCCCGTTCAGTCTGGTCCAGTCGCGGGTGGAATGGCAATCGACGCAAACGGCTACGTGATTAGCCAGATAATGACCTCTGGCCAACTGTGCCGAATCGGCCCTTACTGTCAGGGTAGGCGGTGGGCCAACGTTGGGCAGCGCATACCGGACGTAGAGCAGACCAGCAACTGCTATGACCAGGAGTAGCGCTACCAAACCTCCTAATAAGCGTAGAATACGTTTCATTAGTGAACAGAGTTAGTTATATCTACTTCAATAATAGTGGATTAGGTCATTTTTACATAGCTGTTTCTACTAGATTTATTAGGCGGTGTTCCGACCCGAAAGGCACGAAAAAACCCGAACCGATTTACCGGTTCGGGTTTACTTACAGAAGTTACGGAGACTACAGAATCGGACGTCCGTTACAAAACGGTGATCAGGCCTTTAATAACGGCACCAAGCCGGATGGCGTCAATAACGCGTGCTTCCGATGCACCATGTTTCAATACGCTCTCTTCGTGTGAGCGCACGCACATTTCGCAACCATTGATAGCTGATACGACCAGGCTCATGAGCTCAAAAAACTCTTTTCCCAACACCGGCGTCATCATGATGCTCATACGAATACCGGCCTGTGCATTGGTATACACCTCTTTATCAACAAAGTGGCGAAAACGGTAGTAGATGTTATTCGTGCTCAGCAGCGATGTGCAAGCCAGGGTTTCAGCTACTTCGGCATCAGTTGCACCTGCCTGCACCGCTGCCGCAGAAAACGCGTCGATCAGTGGCTGATGTTTTTCGTTAGCTGCTACTGACAAAGCCAGCAAGCGGCTTTCTTTAGCAGTAAGCTGTTGGCTATTAGTCAGTACATTACCCACGTTGATCTTCAGATCGCGCAGGTACTTACTGTCGCCCATCGCATCGAGTACAGGGAAATCCGCGTTTGTATCGAGACCCAGATTGGTCAGAATAGCCGTGGCGGTATCAGTTCTGGTAGTTGTCATTGTTGTTGGCGTAGGGTTTGGAGCTGGGGTATCGTTCTTGACTAAACGTAAGCCAAGCCCCGTGTCCAAAGCTAGTTATGCATTGATTGTCGCTTCGCCTTTTACCCAGTTGCAGGGGCACAGTTCGTCGGTTTGCAGCGCGTCGAGCACCCGGATAACCTCGTTTACATTCCGGCCAACAGACAAGTCATTCACGTTTACCCAACGTACGATTCCCTGTGGATCAACGATATACGTTACCCGATAAGCCACTTTTTCGTTGGCTTCCAGGATACCCAGTTCTTCGGCAAGTGACTTCGAGGTGTCGGCCAGCATCGGGAATTTAAGGCCGCGCAGATCATCGTGGCTTTTGCGCCAAGCCAGGTGAACAAACTCACTGTCGGTCGAGGCGCCAATCATCATCGTGTCGCGATCTTCGAAATCTTCGAACTTCTTGTTGAACTCAGCAATTTCTGTTGGGCAAACAAAGGTGAAGTCTTTAGGCCACCAAAACATGACCAGCCACTTGCCGGCATTGCGATGATCGCTTGACGAGACCTCGTAAAATTCGTTGCCTTTATCGAGCGAAACAACGGCGAGTTTTTTGAACTCAGGAAAATCAGATCCGACAGAGATAATATGATTTTTCATAGAAACAATAAGTAGGTTGTACAGTGTAATATGCGGTTTTTGACGCAAATTTGAGGCAAAAATACGCACCTGTCATATCATTCCTATCAATCTGTCATAGAACATATTGATCAGAAACATGCTCTGTTAGCTATCTGACCCATTCATGGTTCGTTTTGGGTAGTATGCATACTACCTGCCCCGCTAATTTGACCGGATTGATTTATTCCTGTCTTATAAAAAATTAGAATTGTATTATTTATATATAACGCTTATTGTCTTTTTATGCTGGCCAGCGCATCTATCAGCGTTTGAACTGATGTTGGTCAGGATTCTGATTGAGTAAAAACATTACTTGGCCGCGATGATAGCAATGGTCAGTCGGCTGATGCAGACGAGGCGGTCCTGTTCGTCGGTGATCCGAATATCCCAGACGTGGGTAGTACGCCCAATGTGAATGGGTGTGCATTTGCCGTAGACCCAGCCCGAACTCACTGACCGGATGTGATTGGCGTTTATCTCCAATCCCACGGCCCGTTGGGTGGTAGGGTCGCTGAGGCGCAGTACAGAGGCTATGCTACCTAATGATTCAGCCAGCACTACCGAAGCGCCACCATGCAAAATGCCAAACGGTTGGTGGGTACGTTCATCTACAGGCATACGGGCAGAGACGTGGCTATCGGTGGCTTCCAGGAACTCAATGCCGAGGTGACCAACAATCGATTTCCTGTTAAGTTCAATTAAACTCTCTAGTGTTAGAGTAGACTTCATAATGCGCTGATTTATCTGTAATTTTGCGGCCAAAATAGGTTACCCGAAGGTAACAACAACCGCTTTGGCACATAAAGACATTTATATAATTCGCCACGGTGAAACCGATTACAACCGCCGGGGCATTGTGCAGGGCAGTGGTGTCGACGCCGACCTAAACGAGATGGGCAGGGCTCAGGCGCTGGCTTTTTTCCAGGCCTATCAGCATGTGCCTTTTGCCAAGATTTACACCTCTACGCTGATACGTACCTATCAGACGGTCGAACCGTTTATCGAGCTGGGTATTCCGTTTGAAAAGCTAGCTGGTTTGAACGAGATCAGTTGGGGAATTATGGAGGGCAAGATTCCAAATACCCTTGCCGACGATTATTTTCGGAACCTGATCGAAAACTGGTCGGCCGGCAACACGGCTATGCCAACCGAACAGGGCGAAAGCCCCGAAGATGTGGCGGCCAGACAGCGCCCGGCAATGGCTCATATACTGGCTCAGCCCGATGAGTCGCCAGTGCTGGTGGCCATGCATGGCCGGGCTATGCGTATTCTGCTGTCATGGCTACTTAACAAACCGCTTGCCCGAATGGATGAATTTGAGCACAGCAACCTGTGTTTGTACAAACTAACTTACCAAACTAACAGTGCCACGTTCACGCTTGACATTGCCAACGATACTGCTCATCTGCTGGCGGTAAACACGTTCTAAAGGTCGGAAAAGTCGATAGCCGTAAGGTTGAAAAGCCTGTTTAGTGTTACTTACGCAAGTGTCTTACTGACGCGTAGGCAACGCCAAACAGGCTTTTCAGCCTTACGGCTATCGACCATCAACTTTCTCCTCCGCCTTCTTTTTCAACCGTTCATCCACGAATAGGATGGTTTCCCACAAACCACAGCGTTTTCGGGTATTGTTGCGTAGTTTCGTTAGTAGACCACTAGCGGGTCTGCTTTTTTCTGCATGTCGAAACAACGGATATACTGGTTTTGCCAGATCGTCGGCTGGACACTGCTCATCATGGTTGATTTTATCATCTACTGGATCGATGATGGGTTCAAACCGGAAGTGTTCTATCTGGCCATTGCCGATATAATGCTGGGCATCAGCCTTACGCATCTGTACCGCCTTACTATTCAGCGGTGGAACTGGGTACGTTTACCTTTTCTGCAACTCGTGCCGCGTGTGCTGGCGTCGGTGATTGTACTGGCATTTATCATGTCGGTAATCAACTTACCTGTAGACATTGAACTGATTACGAATCCGCAATTGCATGGGCTTTCGTTGTTTATGGCCACTATGGTAAGCTGGGTAAAGACCATGCTGGCCTGGGTGCTGAGTTATACAGCTTACCATTACGTGGAACGGACCCGACAAGCGGAGATCGAAAAAATTCTGCTGAAATCATCAATCCGAGAAACGGAGGCGAAAGTGTTACGTTCGCAATTAAACCCGCATTTTATGTTCAATGCGCTTAATAGCATTCGGGCATTGGTGTATGAGAACCCGCAGAAAGCACAGCTGGGAATTACGCAGCTTTCCAACATTCTACGGAATTCGCTGCTGGCCGACCGCCGCAAAACTGTTGAACTGCGCGAAGAAATTAAAACCGTACAGGATTATCTGGCGCTTGAGAAAGTTCGCTACGAAGAACGACTCGATTGCCGCGTCACCGTTGATCCGCAGGCGAGCTATTGGCAAGTTCCGCCCATGATGCTGCAAACACTGGTTGAAAACGCCATTAAACACGGAGTTTCGAAAGACGTGAACGGCGGTTTCGTTGAACTCGTTGGCCGAATCGTAACTGGTACGTCGGGGCGGGATGAGCTACATATCCGCATCCGGAATACAGGTACGTTGGGTGATAAACTGGCATCGGGCGGCTTTGGCCTCAAAAATACATCACAACGCCTCGACCTGTTGTATGGCGCTGAGGCCTATTTCACCATTGAGCAGGAAGCACCCGGTGTTGTTGTAGCCAACGTACAGATTCCCCAGCATTCAGATAGTATTTTTAAACCCGAACGCGAAACCCTTCATCAGTGAACAAGCACTTGCTGTTAAGTGGTAATGTTGCCTGTATACGGTATACCTGCGCTTGATAAGCAATGATTACTCGCTGACAATTGATACCTGCATCCCATGAGAACCCTAATTATCGATGATGAGCGGCTTGCCCGTAACGAACTGCGCCGTCTGCTCGAAAACTTCCCTAAAGTTGATATCGTTGGCGAAGCGGCCAATGCTGATGAAGCGTTACCGATGATCGACGAGCTTCAGCCCGACCTGTTGTTTCTGGATATTCAGATGCCCGGCAAGAATGGGTTCGAGTTGCTGCAGTCTATTGAAGGGAAAGCGCCGGAAGTGGTATTCACAACTGCCTACGATGAGTATGCCATCAAGGCGTTTGAATTCAATGCACTCGATTACTTGCTCAAACCGGTTGATCTTGCCCGCCTGAGTGAAGCTGTTCATCGGGTAGAGGAGGAGCTTCACCAAAGTACGGTAGCTGAACGCCCCGGCGCAGTAAAAGACCACACCAAGCTGCTGGGTGAAAATGATCAGGTGTTTGTAAAAGACGGCGAAAAATGCTGGTTTGTGAAGCTGGGTAAGGTGCGGCTGTTTGAATCGATGGGGAACTACGTGCGCTTATATTTCGATGATCAGAAACCACTGGTCCTGAAATCACTAAATGCGCTGGAAGATCGCCTCGATCCGGCTACGTATTTCCGGGCCAACCGAAAGCACATCATCAATCTGCAATGGATCGACAAGATTGAGCCCTGGTTTAGCGGTGGGCTACTGGTTACGTTGCGTGGTAGCAATGATAAAATCGAGATCAGCCGTCGGCAGGCTATTCGTTTCAAAGAGATGCTGAGTCTCTAAAAAAAGTCAACAGTCGGTAGCTGCTAGTCTGGAAAGTCTGTTTTCAGTGTTGCTCACGCGTAAGTAACATTAAAAACGACTTTCCAGACTAGTAGCTACCGATTGTTGACTTTTTTACAATAAAAATCCCTGCGTTCAAACTGACGCAGGGATTCCGTACCCACCGTAACTTGTACTTAACCTAAAATGAAACCATAAGGGCGAACCCTTACCAAACCTAAACGTACCACTAGTTTAGAATCAATTCTTGAGTGGCCTTATCGATCTGTGAACTACGTACCTGGCAATTGCCTCAGACGCCACGCCCACTAATCAGCCGAAACAGGACCGCTATGATTGCTATAACTAACAGAGCATGAATCAAACCACCCATTCCGAAGCCACCGAATCCGAAGAAACCGAGTGCCCAGATGATTACTAAGATCACTGCAATAGTGTACAGCAAATTTCCCATAACGTTCGTGTTGTTGAGTAAATCAGAAAGCCGTTAAGCTCACATTCTGTATATCTCTTTTGAAAATTCCGTGCCAGTTCGCAGCTTACCAGTAGTAAAAAGGTAGAAACAGGTCCTCACAAGATGAAAATGAGGGAGATACGCTGCTGAGATGCCTTTTTCAGCCAAAGTGAAAAAAGAAGCTATATATGTAGATTGTAGAAAACATTCCACACAATGGTGTTGCGCACTAGGCAACAAATCCACACTTTTCCCCAACTGGGAATCGGGCTCGAACGTAAACCCGGCAGGGCAATCACTTATTCATAGAGCTAACTGCTTCTATACGGGTCTTTTATCACTATGTGAGGTGTTTATTCGCGGCTGACGAAAAATCAGGCATCATATTTTATAGTAATTAGCTGACAACGAATATATAAAATTACGTGAGCATACTATGAATGGGGCAAGAGTAGGAGGGACGGTAACTAATTATACCTTCAGACCGGCCATCAACACCAATATGACAACTACGAAGCACGTATTGATAGTGGACGACGAGGCCGATATTTGCCTGCTGCTATCTGGGTTGCTTCGCCGATTAGGCTATCAGCCTACATGCGCGCATTTCCTGGAAGAAGGTCGTCAATGTTTGAGTCGTCAGCATTTTGACGCTATATTTCTGGACCTGAACTTACCCGACGGGATAGGCTTCGATTTGTTGCCAGTTATAAAAACAGGGCTTTCTATTACCGAAAGCCCAAAGGTGGTGATGATTAGTGCTTTTGATGGCATGGCAGAGCGGAAGCGCGCCAGCGATCAGGGAGCCGATTACTTTATGGGTAAACCATTTACCCGTAAAACCGTTGAACAGGCGTTAGAGTCTATACAGGTTTAATTGCACCTTTGTCTTTACGCTTTTGTTTCACAATGCAGGAGGCTAGTAAGGCTAGACCTAACGCATTTATAGCCTTTCCACCATTCCTTCGACCCGAGACGGTGTTACTAACCGGATCGGGTATTTCCTATGGAAAAAATCCTGATCATCGACGATAATAATGACATCTGTGTTTTGCTGGAGAAGTTTCTGACTAAACAGAAATACAAAACAGCTTCAGCGCAACGTGGTGAAGATGGTCTGTTGCTGCTTCGCAAGGAATCGTACGATCTGGTAATTTGCGATTTTAAGCTGCCCGACACTGACGGGCTTGAAATGCTCCGCCGCATAAAGGTGCTTAGCCCCAATACCGCAGTTATCATCATTACTGGTTACTCCGACGTTCGTATTGCGGTGCAGGCTTTAAAATACGGTGCCTTCGACTATGTAACGAAACCGCTGCTACCCGATGAGATTCTGTACACGATCAAAAGTGCATTAGATAAAAAGGGAGTAAGCAGTACCAGTGCTAAAGCATCACCAGCTGCGGTTGTTGAGCCGGAGAAACCCGTTGTTACCAAGCCAGCCCGAGCCGGACGAAATGATCTGGCACCGAACGGTAAACGGTTTATTTTTGGTAAAAGCCGGGCCGCCGAGCAACTCCAGAAACACATTGAGCTGATCGCACCCACCAACATGTCGGTTATTATTACCGGCGAAACTGGTACGGGAAAGGAATTCGTAGCCAATGCCATTCACCTGAGTAGTAAGCGGGCCGAAAAACCATTTGTAGCCATCGATTGCGGTGCACTATCGAAAGAACTGGCGGGGAGTGAACTGTTTGGTCACGTAAAAGGGGCATTTACAGGCGCAACTTCAGATAAGATGGGGAGCTTTGAATACGCTACCGGAGGTACGTTGTTTCTGGATGAAATCGGTAACCTTTCTTACGAAAACCAGATAAAACTGCTGCGCGTGCTGCAGGAGCGGAAGATCAAACGCGTTGGCGGTAATAACGACATCAATGTTGACGTCCGTATTCTGTGCGCAACGAACGAAGACCTCCGCGACGCCGTTCGGCAAGGCCGGTTTCGCGAAGACATTTTTCATCGCCTCGACGAGTTCCGCATCGACCTGCCCGCACTGCGTGAGCGCCGAGCCGACATTATGATGTTTGCCGAGCATTTTCTAGAGGTGGCCAATCGTCAGTTGGAGAAAGACGTTTTAGGTTTCGATGATGAAGCCAAAGAGAAATTCAAAGACTACTACTGGCATGGTAACCTGCGTGAGTTGCAGAACGTTGTGAAACGGGCTGTGTTGCTTACTCAGGGCGATTACATCACGGTTGATGTGTTGCCGCACGAAATTGTATCGCCTACCTATATTTCGGCTGAAGAGTCGGCTGGCTTTGTAGTAGATGCCGTACGCCCGGGTTCGCCGCCCATCATGCAACAGCCTTCGCAGGGAGGAAACCTGAAGTCTGTGTCTGAAAGTGCTGAGCGGGCTGCCATTTTAAAGGTGTTGGAAAAAACGGGTTACAACAAAACAAAGGCAGCCGAAGTACTGAACATTGATCGCAAAACGCTTTATAATAAACTGAAAGCGTATGACATCCATCTTTAATCGGTTTACGGATATCAGTCTTTTTCGCAGACTGATATCCGTAAGCTGGTTTAGTTGAAGCTGTAGCCAATCGAAAGAAGACCAACTCCGTTTTTGGCATTGCTGAATATCGCCTGCGACGCCGTTGTATTAGCAATCTTCTGAAGGCCCTGCGTGTAACGTACCCCGAGTAATACCTGACCGAAATAGACGTTCAGACCACCCGCCAAACCATAGTCTACGCGGTTAAACTGATCGGCATTGAGGTTGATAGCTGAATTGCCCACGATGCCGCCTGTATTGCTTACGTTTGAATTAAGAAGGTAACCTGCATAGGGTCCTGCCTGAATT
Organism: Fibrella forsythiae; assembly: GCF_017353175.1. Classification (GTDB taxonomy): domain Bacteria; phylum Bacteroidota; class Bacteroidia; order Cytophagales; family Spirosomataceae; genus Fibrella; species Fibrella forsythiae. The sequence goes on from NZ_JAFMYW010000010.1 coordinate 38,994, forward strand.
TCAACCGCATCGCCAAGCTTCAACGTGGCCAGTACAGGCAGATCGATATAGTTTAGGTTAAACGAGGCCTGGCTATCTTGACCTAGTAAACGGTAGTTTGACGAAGCCCCTTTGTTTACGTACAACAATTCAGGCTGAATGGCGAAGGCTGAACCAACAGGAATTTGTGTAAAAACACCCGCGTGAAAACCAATACGCTCTTTCCGGTTTGAAAAGTCTACCTCGTTGAACTGAAGCGTGCTGGCCGAAAGGCCTCCTTTTATACCCGTACGTGCCCGGCCCTGAGCCACAGCATCTGTGGTAGTTGAGACAATCCCAGCTGCAGTCAACAGAGCCAGTGCTAGTGTTGTGATTGATGATTTCATGACGTTGATATTGATTGTTGTGAAAGTTGGATAAAGCGTAATGAACTATGTATTCATCAATTGACAGAGACAAATCTGTGCCAGTTTATGAATTCTACAATTTATAGTTGGAGTAAGTGGTTGATAATGAGATTTTTAGTTGCAGGTAAAATTGTACTGCGCCTAAATGAACTTCCTTGTTTTGACAAGTAGTTGCGGACACCACTCCACACTTTCGGGCTGTAGAGGCAACACTGTAGACCTGCCTGGTGCTATTAATTGGATTCAATGACCGTAGAGTTGCTGGGGTAAATGTTAACTTAGCTTTCGATCAACTGACTAACCGGTATTCGCCGATTTTGCATGACAAACGCTACGTCAACCACTGTAAAAACAATACTGATTGCTGATGATGATGCCGACGATAGGTTGTTCATGATTGAAGCGCTTCGCCACAATGGATTTCGCCATGAAGTGAAGTTTGTTGAGGATGGCGAAGATCTTATGAATTATTTAACGCACCAGAACGGATTCAACGCCGAGAATGCGCCCCTACCCAGCCTGATCCTGCTTGATCTGAACATGCCACGTAAGAACGGCTTTCAGGCGCTGGCCGAGATCCGTAGCAACATGGGTCTACGGCGTTTACCGGTGGTTGTTATGTCGACCTCTACGGCCAATGGTGATGTAGTTAAAACCTACGAGATAGGAGTGAACTCATACATTGTGAAACCCCATAATTTCAACCGCCTGGTTGAGGTGGTCAATTCGTTAAAATATTATTGGCTGGAAACGGTTCAACTGCCAGTCTGATACGTGACTACGGTAGTTGTGAAGCGTCTTTAACGCACATGACTGCTCTCTACTTTTTGCTCAACTCAAACTTATGAATACTGCCGTCATCCTGCCAACTCCCGACGTGTCTGATAAAGCTGCTACCATTCGTGTACTGCTGGTTGAGGACGATGAAGATGACTACATTCTGACTCGCACGTTGATGAGTGCGCCCGAGAATCGTAACCTCCGCCTGGATTGGGTTGAAGGATATGATGAGGCTTTCGAGCGAATCACAGCCAACGGGTATGATGTATACCTGATTGATTATCGCCTGGGCGAGCGAACGGGTATTGAACTGATCCAGGAAGCGACTGATGCTGGTTGTCAGGCTCCCATGATCCTGCTAACAGGGCAGGATGACCAGTCGATTGATTACTCGGCTATGGCTATCGGTGCATCTGATTATCTGGTAAAGGGGCGAATCGACGCTCAATTGCTTGGCCGTAGCGTACGCTATGCTCTGCGGCAGGCCGAATCGTTGGCAAAATCAGTTGAACAGGAGAAGAAATACCGCTCGTTGTTCGAGCGGTCGTTCGACGCTATTTTTGTTGCCGACAGTCACATGCAGTTTCGGGATGTGAACCCGTCTGTTGAGAAACTGCTGGGATACAGTCGTGATGAACTGCTGCACATAAACCCAGCCCGGCTTTTCGATCGGCTCGATGCGTTGCGTCAATTACGCTTCTCGGTACGGGAATTCAACCAGATCAAAGATTTTGAAACGACGATCGTCAGCAAAGAAGGCCGCAAGCGTATATGCCTGATCTCGGTCTGGGCCGTTGATGATGCTGCTGGCCGCCCGGTCTGGTATCAGGGCATTGTGCGTGACATTACAGAACAGAAAAAGGCACAGCAGGAGCTGATCATTGCCGAAAAGCTGACCATGACGGGAAAACTTGCCCGAAGCATTGCTCATGAGGTCAGGAATCCGTTGACGAACTTAAGTTTGGCACTCGACCAACTGCGCGACGAGCTAGGCGAGAATCAGGAAGAAACGCAGCTCTATACCGATATCATCGGGCGGAACGTGGAGCGAATCAGTACGTTGATCACCGACATGCTGAACTCGTCGAAACCCCGTGAACTGGACCGGAAACCACAGGATCTGAACGCTGTTGTCCGCGATACGCTTGGGCTCGTTACCGACCGTATCAAACTCAAGCAGATGCAGTTGGTCACCAATTACACTACTGACGACTGCGTGGCCCCCCTTGATCTGGAACAGGTACGTATGGCCCTGGCCAACATCCTGATCAATGCCGTTGAAGCGATGGAGCCTGGCGTAGGTAAGTTATGGATAGACACGCACTGCCTCGACGACACGCAGGTGTGCGTCATTATTCGCGATAACGGAAGCGGCATTGCTCCTGAAAATATTCAGCGGCTGTTCGATCCTTTCTTCACCGGCAAACAGAGTGGTATGGGATTGGGGCTTACCGCCACCCAAAATATTGTAACCAGTCACCGCGGCCACATCGACGTAGACAGCGAAATGGGCCATGGTACCACCTTCAAGATTACCTTCCCGAAATAGGGTCAAATCGTCTGTTTTCAAGTGCGCTGACAACCCGATTGCCATCTGGTCGCAAGTAGTCGGCGCACTTGAAAACAGGAGACTATTGTATTGTCAGTTTAAGGCCAAAATCCTTTCCTTTCGAAACGTCTTTCAGAGTTACGTTTCCGCGCTTCCAGGCTAACGTACCTGCGCTGGTTGTAGATGGGCCGTAGCGGGCAGTCAGGTACGTTGCCAATTCCTGCTGGTACGTTTTCACGGCACTGGCGCTGTTCAGGTAAAAATCGACCTGAATGCTTGAAACCTTGTTTCCCGCCTGAAAATATTGGTAATCAATCGATTCGAGATTGTCAAATTCTTGTGTGTACCCAATATGGCTGGCGTCCTGTTCAAAGGCTTCCGCTTTTTCGGTGGCTTTGGCAGCCGTGAAATCATCGCCCAGGTTTACGTTTCTCCAGTCGTGATCACTGGTTAAGCCCAGGCTGGACAGAGTGGGGGTGAGGTCTACAGTTGCCGATGTTTCGGTAGCGGCAGAGTCAATGCGGCTCGAATCGGCGGTGGTAGTAGCATCAGACGATTGGCGGCTGGTGCAGGCAGCCACGGTACCTATGAGGAAGAGGGAGACGAAAAGGCGTTTCATACCGCGAAGCTACAACTCGCGCTGAATGTTCAGGAAAAAACCCGTCTCCCGTTGTGCATTTACAACCGTGCTGAACCGGAAAACCATATTGTAGTACGTAACCACGTCGAGGCTAAGGCCCCCGCTATACAGCCAGCGGTTGGCCAAGCGGCTCTGGTATTTTTCAGCTATTGTACTGTTTACATAACCAGCATCGGCAATTAACGATAGATACGCGGCAATGGGTACGGTATTGAACTGCCGTATTGGAATCCATTTCCATTCTTTTTTCACGTCGAACAGGCGAAAGCGAATGTTATTGCGAAATACGCCGTAACGGTTTCCTTCAATCACATAGAGTTCGTAACCCCGAATAACGTCATCGCCCACACCAAGGCCACGGGTTGTGAAATAGGGCTGGCGCGTTGCCCATACGTTACGCAACCGAACCGTGTTGGCCGCAAAGAAGCGTTTACCCAGCGGGTAGTAGCGACTTACGCCTACCAGTAAGTCTGTTTGGGTCAGATCGGCGTTGGGCATCCAGCCCGAATGCGCTACCATGGCGGTCAGTAAGGTGCCCTGCAGGGCATAGGCTACGTTGTCTCGCCGGTCGTAGCGGTAATTGTAGGTAAGCGTCAGAAACTGCTGCCGGGTACGTCCATCCAGGAAATAATCGGGATTGAGACTGGCCACCGTGTCGGCAATGGTATTGTTGGTATAACGGGCCTCCAGCTCATGGAAATTATAGAAACCATCGCGGCGGGTAATACCGATGCTGGTAGTGAGGCGCGTACGTAGCATATTAAGCCCGTCGGGGCGAATGTATTCCCACTTATCGCGAAAAGGGCGGTAGGCTATCTCGCGGTTGGTAGCGTAGTAAAAGTCGGCGTTGGCCCCGATCCGCTGTGCTTTGTCTATGTAGGGCCGATCATACGACATGATATATTTGGGAGTAAAACCGGTCTGGGCCACTGCCGTTAGTTTGTCATTTCGGCCCGTGAAGTTTTTCCAGCTGAGTTGAAGGCCGTAGTTGGTTCGGCGGAGGTCATGCCCCCGGTCATACCACCATTCGTTCAGATTCCGGTCGGCAAGCTCGAAGATGGGCACTACGAAAATATACCACCGTTCTTTCATTGTCACCGTTATATCAACGGGCCGGTTTTCGGGCGGGGCGGTAGAGTCTTCAACGGCCGCCACATCAACGGAGATAAACAGATTCGTATTCCAGATTTTGCGCTGGTCCCAGGCTATCTTTTTGGGCAACTCGCTGCGGCGCAGCGTATCGCCCGTGTGGATGGCCATTTCCCGGAAAATAATCCGGTCGCGGGTACGTGCATTGCCCACTAGCTTTACCGACCTAACCACCACGGCCGAATCGGCGGGGGCAGGTACAGCCGTCAGCTGCCAGAGCGAAAAAATGAACGTAAAAAGCGACATAACGGGCAGGAGAGCGGGCTGCAATGGGTGCAGTGTTCTACAATAAACGAAATTCGGAGCTTATTGGATGAATTGTGCCCCCAGTGAATAGAAAACGGCTTTGGCAACCTCTAAGGTAAGAAAATAACCCAACTCCATCGCCGAATCATGCAATGGTCTGCGTATTATTGTTCTTTTATTACGTTACTAAATCAAGGCTGGTTGCGTTGCCTGTTCCAACACAGCGCTAACCGGTTTCGACCAACGATCATACCTATGCAAACTGAACGCGCGCCTTCTGCCGCCAAAGCATCCTCTAAACCAAACCTGAGCTTCTGGCAGATCTGGAACATGAGTTTCGGATTTCTGGGTATTCAATATGGCTTTGGGCTGCAACAGGCCAATATGAGCCCTATTTACCGATATCTGGGTGCCGATGAATCCTCTATTCCGGGCCTTTGGCTGGCCGGGCCGCTAACCGGTCTGCTACTACAACCCATCATCGGCGCCATTTCTGACCGTAGCTGGTCGCCTACCTGGGGTCGGCGAAAGCCGTTTGTGCTGGTAGGTGCGTTGGTGGGCAGTATAGCCATGATTCTAATGCCTAATTCCTCGTCGATCTGGATGGCTGCCGGCCTGATGTGGATGCTCGACGCCGGCCTGAACTCGGCTATGGAGCCTTTCCGCGCGTTTGTCGGCGACATGCTGAATGATAAACAGCGCCCAACAGGCTTTGCCGTGCAATCGTTTATGGTAGGCTTCGGGCAAACACTGGCCAACGTTATGCCTTTTCTTCTTCCGTTGATTGGCATATCGATGGTAATGTCTGAATCGCAGCTGACCAATGGTATTCCCAATTCCGTGCGTTATCCGTTTTATATCGGTGGCGTGTCTATCCTGATCTCGGTGTTCTGGACCATGCGTACTACCAAAGAGTATCCGCCGGTTGACGATGACTATAAAAAGGCGCACGTTTTTACGGATGAAGAAAAGAAATCGATTTCGTTCTGGCACCTGGCGCTGACGGTTGGTGCTGCTATTCTGGCCTTCTTTTTCGCCTACGGAGCCGGTGGGTTGGCAAACGGACTGAAATGGGGGCTCGGTGTTATGGCCGGAGGGTATCTGATTCTGATGCTGCCCGTTTTTAAAGAGGTGCTGGCCTCGCTGTCGTCAATGCCTACGGTGATGAAACAGTTGTGGTGGGTGAAATTCTTTACGTGGTATGGCCTGCCGCTGATGTGGCAATACTTGTCGCTGGCCGTAGCTAAATACGCCTTCGATGCACCCAACGCCACGTCGAATCCGGCGGGGTTCGAAGCGGGTACCAAGTGGGGGGGACTTTGTTTTGCTATGTTCAGTATCACCTGCGCCATTATATCAGTCTTCATTCCGCGCATTGCCAAGGCTATTGGTAGTGCCAGGGCTACCCACGCGCTGTTTTTATGCCTTGGGGCTACGGGTTTTTTCCTGACCATAACATCCAACGATAAAATGATCTATCTGGTTGGTATGGGGATCATCGGTATGGCCTGGGGCTCCATTATGTCGATGCCCTATCTGCTCCTGGCCAGTGCCGTACCGAAAGAGCGTATGGGCGTATACATGGGTATTTTCAACGGGTTTATCTGTGTACCACAGTTCATTGGTATGCTGACGGTGCCCCTCTTCTACAAAACCATTCTGGGCGATGATCCGCGCAATGCGCTGGTGCTGGCCGGCGTTTGTATGCTGGCCGCCGCCGCGTCGTGTTTCCTGGTTAAAGAGAATCGCACGGCTTAATCTGATCTATGGCTGTTGATAGAACGTACCTGACGTTCACAGAAAAGCCCGGCCAGCAAGCCGGGCTTTTCTGTGCTCTACCAGTGCAGGCCCAACACACGGATGGGGCGGTGTCTGTAGTTTGTTTTCATGAACCGGCCCCTGCGAGTAACGTACCTGTAGTAAGTTGACCCTAACCGAACGAAAGTGCTATTGGTAAGCTTACCCGGGTCAATGTCATCATCGAGGGTGTGCAGGCTGCCGTTGGTATGTTGGGCGATCCGGAATTGATCCGGTTCAAACGCGTAGTCATGCCCGGACTGGGTATCGCAGGCGATAATATGGACGGGTACGTTAAGGCTGGGCAACAGTGCCATGTCTTTAACACCACTCTCGTTATCGGCAATAAGAATCAGATGCTGCGCTTTAGGAAACTCCCGATGAGCGAACTGTAACGCCTCAACCACATTTTCTGCATTAAGGCGATTGTTGAGTGTATTGCGGGCAGCGGCCAGCAAAGTAGGTAAAGCTCGGCGAGGCTCGCGCTCACGAGTGACGAAGAACATGCCGGCCGGCCCGTTGGGGCGGGTCTCCTGCCCCAGGCTGTCGCAGTCTGTGTAAAAGACCGTCCCCTGAATCTGGGGGCTTTGGCTATTATGCCGGAACCAGGCGTAAATCTGCGCGGCGAAAGGGTCCATGCTGGTTGTAAGATCACAAACAACTACGGCATTTGGCCAACGGCGCAAATTGCGGGTTAGCGCCGCAAATACGGTCGAATCGGCCCCGATGTCGCCCGACACCAGCTTTTTCTCGAGGTCCATTTCAAACGGAGATAACGTACGAAACGTAACCGCTGGCCACTGCCTGACCGGTTGAATAACGCCGAGAACAGGACGTACCTGAGCGCCTGATGGTGGTGGCGTTACGACTCGTTCAGGTTGGGCGTCTGCCACCGTTGTTGCACTCGGCGATGTGTGTACTGGCTTCTTTGGTATAACGCTGGCTGGTTGCCGTTTCGGAGAAGAAAGCTTGATAAGCCTTTCCCGGCCTGGTGAACAAACAGCAGCTAACGTACCTGTCTGTCGACTGGTTGAGCGGGGCCTGGGTGGGGTATCAGCAATAGATAGATCCACGATATACCCAGCGGTGCCCATCAGGAGTAACAGGCTACTTATAAGGAGCCCCGTACGCCACTTGCGCCGACGCACTTGCCGTCGGATCACCAGCCAATCCTCAGGTTGATAGGCTGGCTGGTAGTCTTTCAGCGATTGACGTACCCAGTCGTGCAGTGATTTATCGTCGGTGCTGTTCATGGGTATGATGCGTTTGTGAAGCTAAAGCGCGGCGCAATAATCGATTGGCTTCGGTGAGGTGAGCACGCGAGGTACTTTCCGCGATGCGCAGCTGATCGGCAATGTCGTGGTGCGAGAAACCTTCCAGTACATACAGGCTAAACACCATGCGATAGGCTGGGGGAAGGCGGTGAATCATATCCAGAATATGATCGGCCGACAGTTGAGCCAGAATAGCCTCGTCGTTCTGGTATGGTTCAGCCACCAGCTGTTCAATCTGTTCGGTCGAAACAGTAGGGGTTTTCGTCGTTCGTCTGTAATGGTCAATGGCCGTATTGACCATGATCGTGCGCAGCCAGGGTTTAAGGGCAGCTTCGCTTTTCAATTCACCAATACGCCTGAATACTTTCATGAATCCATCATTGAGCAACTCACGGGCATCTTCGCGATTGTCGGCATAAGCCAGGCATACCGACAACGCATACGGGTAGAAACGTTCATAAAACGCGCTCATAGCTGCTTCCTTCCCCCGTCGGCAACCATCAATCAGGCTGACAGTGGCGGCGTTAGTCACAAGATCCGTCGAGGGTGTAGGTTGTTGTAGACGTTAGCTGGCTTAATACCGTACCCGCCGCATTCTGATAGGTAGTTGTCACCTGATCAGATGATTGTACATAACCTGCATTTGTCAGTTTAAGCTGTACCTGCGAATTGCTGGCTTTCATGAGCGGCCCTGTTGAAAAGGTATCATAATGGGTAGATGCGCTCATTACACCAGGCACACCGGCTATGTTCACTACAGTTGGAAACCCGTTGAAATTGCCGGGGGGCAATCCCGGTGGTAACTGGGCCTGAGCATAGGTGTAGTCTGTGTACGAATGCAACTGGTCATTGACCCAGAACTCCTGTTTTATCCGGTGCCCCTGGCTATCGTAGGTAAAAACTGAACGGTAATTGGCGCCCGTCTGCGTCTGAAGAAATCCGTTCTGGAACGCGTATGGATGCACGTCGACCCCGCCCTGTCTTTCAACATAATCGATCGTCTTGCCATTTTGATACGTCCATTCTGCCGTGCTGCCAGTAGCAGAAGCAGGCTTTTCTGGTGCTGAAGCTGGAATAACCGGGTACGTTGTTTCGTCTGTCCGGGTAGTTAACGAGCCAGTTGCGTCATATTTGTATGTGCTGGCTGTTCGGGTCTGTAAACCGTAGGGATTTGTCTGCCGATTGATCTGTTGAGTCAACCGGCCATTTGTATAGGCGTATGTATACTGTGAGGTGCGTGTATTCGTGCTGGTTGGGCCGTCGCTGGGCGACCAGTGAGCGTCAGACGACTGCGCGGTCAGAAAGCCGGCGTCGTCATACACATAACTGGTGTTCTCTGCGTAGCTGTACACTACGGCCGACTGCCCAGCCAACCGTTTCTCATAATGACGGGCCACACGGCTGATTCTGCCTTGCCCGTCGTACTCGTAAATGGTCTGATCAGTGGTTTCTTCAAGTGTCTTGTTCGCCTGCCGTACCGTTGCTTTCTCGTCAATCTGCTTGATCCGGCAAGGGCCAGCGGCTTTTTTCTCTACAGCCTGCTGGGTACAATGGCTGGTTGACCCCAGTAGGAAACTCAGTACCAGCAACTGCCGAATACTTGTCTGTAATCGTTTTGTCAGTGTCATATCTGTTGAGTAAATCCTGTTTCAGACAAAGACGACTTTGTTCACCAGAACGCTGGGTACGTTGCCGTTTATTTTTTACCTCACCGAATTGGCGCGTTGAAAACAGCCCTATTTTCGTGAATTCGCTTGAGTTGGCAGCAAACCAACACGGAGCTTTTAGCACCCTGTCCCTATGATCCTTACATCGAAACAACTCATTCTTTCTGTTGGCGAATTGCTGGCCGATTTCATTGGACAAAATTTCTCGGAAAGCCTGTTCGATGCCGCTGATTTTACCCGGTTTCAGGGCGGATCGCCAGCCAATATGGCCGCAAATATGGCCCGGTTGGGCAATCAGGCCGCGTTGGTGTCGTGCGTTGGCGACGATAATCTGGGCGCTTTTCTCATCCAGAAAGTAGCTGAAACCGGTATCGATGTGAGTCACGTTGTTATTGAGCCAACCGAGCCCACAAGTATCGTGGTGGTATCGCGAACGAAAGGAACGCCCGATTTCATTGCGTATCGCACCGCCGATTGCATGATTCAGCCCGAGCATTTGCCCAATCAATTGCTCGATCAGACGGCGCTGTTTCATACCACTTGCTTTGCCCTCAGCCGTAATCCGGCTCAGCAAACCATTGTTGATGCGGCCCGCCGTGCTTCCGTTGCCGGTGCGCAGATAAGCATCGATGCCAATTATGCGCCCAGTATCTGGTCCGACCGTGATAATGCCTGGCAGGTATTAACCGATTATTGCTCGCTGGGTACGTTGGTAAAACTGAGCGAAGATGATGCCGAACGGCTGTATGGCTCGCCCCAAACGCCTGAGCAGGTATGTTCCGATTTTCACCGAATGGGGGCCAGGCTGGTCTGCCTGACATTGGGAGCGAAGGGCAGTATTGTATCGACCAACAACGGAGAAAGTGTGGTAGAGACACCCGGAAAACCATTGTCGGTTGTTGATGCTACCGGGGCGGGTGATGCGTATTGGGCTGGTTTCCTTACTGCCTGGCTCGATGGCTGTACACCCGCCGAGTGTGCCGGGGCGGGGTCTAACCTGGCGGCGCTGAAACTCATCCGCCGCGGTTCACTTCCGCCAACCGTTGACCGGAAGTTGTTATACGAATCATAAGCAGGCAATACTGCGTTTGTCGGGTAGGCTGTGAAGACATAGTCTACCCGTTTTGTTTATAAACGAATAGTATATCATGCCAAAGAATCCTGCTTTATGGATAGCCGATCCGGTACAATGTAAATTGAGAAAAAATACTCTGCTGTTTGTAAGACGAAGTTGTTGTTTTCGTGTACTTAACCTAAAGATAAACAGTTAATTGTGGTACTTTGGGGGGATAGAATTAAGGGTAATGAAGATTAAGCGAATTACTACTTAAAAAAACAAATAACGATTCAAAACTGGCATGTAAGTTGGTGCATAATCAGATACGTTGGTCTTCGCAGGCTGACGGAATTGGCCTGTGAGTGACTGGTGTTGGCTACAGCCTGATCAGCTGACTTGACTGGCGCTGTGACTTACCTGTTTAAATGGCCGTTTTAGATCCATATACCGTTCCGCTCACCCGCGCAACGGCAGCCCATTTGCTACGCCGGGCTACGTTTGGCCCAACGCCCGCGGAAATAACGGCACTGGTTGGCCAAACTGCCGCCCAGGCCGTGCAGAGCCTGATCACCAACGGTAATTACAATCCACCACCACCGGTTGAACTGGACGAAAACCAACCGGGAGCTGGTGAGCCGTTTCTGGATAAGCCGTTCAACGGTGGCCGGAACTTTCAGTTTGGCTACGCCATCAAATACTGGTGGCTGGGCATCATGAGCCAGCAAACCGGCGCCCCCGCGCTGCTCGATAAACTGACCATGTTCTGGCAGAATCACTTCGTCACTACCCGCACTGTGGTCGACGATTATCGGTTTGTGGACCGGTATCTGCGATTGTTGCGAAACAATGCACTTGGCAATTTCCGTAGCCTGGTCATTGCCGTGAGCAAAGATCCGGCCATGTTGCGCTTTCTGAACGGCAACGAAAATGAAGCCGGAAGCCCTAACGAAAACTACGCCCGCGAACTACAGGAGCTGTTCACCGTTGGTGCCGTTGATTTCGCCGGTACTAAAAACTACACTGAAGAGGATGTGAAAGCGGCGGCACGGATACTGACCGGCTGGAACTATACCAACTTCTGGACAGAAGGCTCAACATCCTTCGAAACAACCTTTACCGTTAGCCGGCACGACACAACCGATAAACTATTTTCGAGCCATTATAATAACACACGTATTACGGGCCGGTCAACCGCCACGGCTGGCGATCAGGAACTGACAGACCTGGTGGCGATGCTGCTGGCGCACCCGCAAACGGCCCGGTTTATCTGCCGGAAACTGTACCGCTGGTATGTGAATCCGCATGTTACGCAGGCAATTGAAGACACCGTCATTGTGCCGCTGGCCCTGTTTTTTGCGTCGCCGGCCAATGACTTTGCCATTCAGCCGGTAGTGGTAAAACTGCTGACGAGCCAGCATTTTTTCGAAGCTGCCAACCGGGGCTGTATCGTGAAATCACCCGCCGAATTGATTGTCGGGTCAATCCGGTTTTTCGGTCAGCCAATTCCGGACATGACGACCGACTATGTTGCCTTTGGCAAACTGCTGGACTTCATGCAGTGGCGGATGGACCAGCTTCAGATGAATACCCTCGATCAGCCTACGGTTTTCGGGTATGAGCCATATTACCAGACGGGTTACTCGAAAAACTGGATGAATACAACCACGATTGCCATGCGCAACGAATTTACCGATGCGCTGATCTGGCGGTGGCTCGAAGTGAAACCCGGCTACAATATGGGAATCGATGTGCTGGCCTGGGCTACATCGCTCCAGGCCGATTTTAACAACGTACCCAGCGCCACCAACCCCTCAGGGACGCCTGCCATCACGTGTGAAACGATATTGGCGGCTTTTATTGCTGATCTGTTTGCCACCGACCTGTTCCAGAGACAGAAGGATTTTCTAATCGACACGATCATGATGAATAGCCTGCCACGAACATCCTGGGGGTTTGAATGGAATGCCTACCGGACGGCCCTGATAACCAACTCCGGCGAATTGAGCTGGCGACAGAACAGCGTGACCTGGCGATTGCAAAACCTGATGCGGTACACGCTTCGACTTGCTGAATACCATGTGTTTTAAAACAAGTCGATAGTCGGGGAGTCGATAGCTACGCTGCTAAGGCGCGTATCGAACCTGGCAGCGCGGCTATCGACTCCCCGACTATCGACTCTCTTCCTATGACTCGCAGAGATTTTCTGGCCGCTTCAACGGCCTTTACGGTACCGGTTATGCTGAATGGGTTCGGGTTGAAAGCCATGACCCGTCAGTCGGCGCTTGTGCAGTCGCTGATGCAGTCGGGCGCGGTCAATACTGACCGGGTGTTGGTCATCGTGTATCTGAACGGCGGCAACGACGGGCTGAACACGGTGATTCCGCTCGACCAGCTCCCGACCTACAACACCCTGCGGAGCCCTATTGCACTACCCGAAAATAGCCTGCTGCGGCTCCAGGGGACAGATAAAATGGCCTTTCATCCGGCCATGACGGGGATGCGGAACCTCTATAACGACGGTAGACTGACGGTGATCAATTCGGTATCCTACCCTAACCCTGATCAATCGCATTTCCGCTCAACTGATATCTGGATGACCGCCGCCAATGCTGATGTTAGCCTGACAACGGGCTGGGCAGGCCGGTATCTGGAAGACCGTTTTCCGGGCTATCCGGTTGGTTTCCCGAATGAGCAGATGGAAGACCCGCTGGCCATTCAGATCGGATACCTGACGTCAACGGCGCTGTTGGGCAGCCAGCAGTCGATGGGGGTGGCCATTAACGACCCTGAGGCGTTTTATCAGTTGGTTGGTGCGGGCGAACCCACTTCGCCCAACGATATACCCGGCGGCGACGCGGGTACGTTGATTTCGTTTATCCGGCTTCAGCAGGCGCTGGCCGTGGGGTATGCGGGCGAGATCAAAAATGCGTTCGATGCCGGGCAGACGCTGGGTACGTATCCGTTGGAGAATATGAACAACAGCCTGGCCGAACAGCTGAAAATTGTAGCGCGGTTGATTCATGGTGGCTTGAAAACCAAGATTTTCTTTGTTGCGCTGGGTGGTTTCGATACCCATTCAGGCCAGATTGTCAATAGCCCGGTAACGGGCCCTCACGCTGATCTGCTGGGCAAAGTGTCTGATGCGCTCTATGCCTTTCAGGAAGACCTTCGCCTGCAGGGAACCCAGGACCGCGTAGTGGGTATGACCTTCTCTGATTTTGGACGGAGGGCAAATGCCAATGCATCAAACGGAACCGACCATGGTGTAGCTGCTCCGCAGTTCGTCTTTGGCTCGTCGGTACGGCACCAGGTAATCGGAACAAACCCTAACCTGTCTGACCTGATCGAGAGTTACGGTGGCAATAAAGACGTGAAGATGCAAATCGATTTTCGCCGAATCTACGCCGATCTGCTCAACGACTGGTTTGAAACGGGCCGCGCTAAAGCCGACAACCTGTTGCTTCACAATTTCCCCACGATCTCGCTGTTTTCCGACGTCTGTGAAACCCTGACCTCAGGGCCATGGAACAGCCCCACCACCTGGACAGTTGGCCGCGTGCCAATGTCCGGCGAAAAAATCAGAGTCAATGCTGGTCATGTTGTCACGCTCAGTGATGTTGTGTCGGTACGATCGGCGCAGGTGCAGGGTACCATCAGGTATGGTGCAGGCGGCAAAATACGTATTACGGGATAGGCAGCAGTATCTCCTGTGGCCCCCGCTCAATCTCAACCGCGCTCGACGCACGCTCTGCCCTGGGCCAGGAATAAATGAGCTGTTCGTCTAGTAGCGGTTTGGCGGGATTGATGAAAACACGCAACTGATACCGAATGCCAACGTGTGTTTTATTAGGCCCGCCTATATACACTATTCCTTTCCAGGTTCCGTCTTTAGCTACTCTAATTGGGTCCTGAACATAGTATTCGTCGATTGGGTTGGCGTGAGTGCGGCTTCGTATCGGATGCACAATGGGCCAGACAACTTCTGCATTGCTGGCTTTGCCTTCAACAACCATGAGCCTGGGCACAACCATACCGTTGGCAGGGTTACTGATAACTAATTCATCAGTCAGTTGGCGGCTGACTACGTAAATGAGCCCCCCTATGCCAATTGCCAAACCGGCTACCAGCAGGCTGCGTCGGGTAGTCCAGCCAAGGGAAGTTTGGGCTTCGGGCATTGCCGTAGGTACGTCCGTTTTCTCTAACGCTCCACTGGCAGTATCTCTTGGCGTGCCCCATACGTACAAATAGCAGGTATTGAGGATTTTTTCATCCCTAAGGATGTATCCATCATGAAAGATTTTTGCCCAGGTCTTTGCGCTGGGAATCGCCGCGAGTGCTTCCTGCATATCGGCATTTCCCAGCTTGTCGAACTCTTCTTTAAACGAATTCCGGAGGTGCTCGTAGGAGGCTGGGTAGCTATTGAATTTAAGCGCCGGATATTTTCCCGGCTTGGCTAAACGGTATGCGTCGTATTTCTTCCTGATGTGTTCTTTTAAGTTCTGCATTTCATGTTCAGTCATACAGCGAAGATTTTTAGTGCGGAAACAAAAAAGAAGAGCAGAGAGGATAGGTAAGGAATAAATAAAGGAACAAAAAAGGAATATGTTAACGAATACATATGAACATCAAGTATATACTTTTATCAGGAAGTTAATCTGTGCCCATATGGCTTCGCAGTGCCTTTGCTTTCCGTTTCTATTCACACCTTTATTAGACCTATGGAACGCACAGATTGCCTTTGTTTCATTGAGTGACTGCCGCAAGCTATTCAGATCGCTTGCTACATTAACAAATTGAGCCCCACCGCTTGTTGCGGTGGGGCTCATCCATAAATTTACAGCAGTAACATGCGCGCAGGTATGTCCTGTGCTGCGAATGACGCTACTTTGCCAGTTTCAGAATTCGCCCCTCAGCATGGTCGCAGAGGTACAGTTCACCGGAGCGGTCTTCCCCGAAAGCCGATATAGTACCAGCCCGTTCAGAGATGAGCTGATTCGTAGCTTTGTTCGCACCGGTAGGCGTCAACGCCCACACCCGGCCGCTCACATAATCGGCATAAATGTACTTCCCGGCCAGAGCCGGTACTGCTTTTCCTTCATAAACGTATCCACCCGTAACCGACAGATCGCCGTTGGCGTGGGTGTAGGTATGAATCGGTTCGATCAGTTGATCGGCGGCTTTTTCATTTTGTTTATAACCGGCATTTCCTTCGCGGATACGCCAGCCGTAGTTGCCGCCTTTCGTCACCACGTCGATCTCTTCAATCTCGTTCTGACCCACGTCGCCGGTCCACAGCTTGCCTTGTTTATCGAAGCTAAACCGCCAGGGGTTTCGCAATCCATAGGCGTAAATCTCTTCCTGAAATCCTTCCTTATTTGCCTTGTACGGATTGTCGGACGGGATGCCGTACTGGCCTTTGTCTTTTCCGTTTACATCAATACGCAATATTTTGCCAAGCAGGCTTGCCCGGTTCTGCGCATTGTTCTGCGGGTCTCCACCGCTGCCGCCGTCGCCCGTGGCAATGTACAGGTAGCCATCTGGTCCGAAGGCCACCTTACCGCCATTATGATTTGAGTAGGGTTGCTTGAACGTAAACAGCACTACCTCCGAAGCCGGATCGACCTGACGGGCATTGGCTGAACTGGCTTTGAACCGGCTGATGACTGTTTCGCGCGGATTATTTTTTGTGTAATTGACGAAGAAATAACCGTTCTGCCTGAAGTTCGGGTGAAAGGCCAGCCCCAATAAGCCCATTTCGCCGCCGTAGCCCACTTTATTTTTAATGTCCAGGTACGTATCGGCCGATTTAGCGCCGGTAGCCTGGTCAATTACCTTGATCTTTCCGGCCTGCTCAACCACAAACATCCGGTTGGTACCGTCATTGGCGTAGGTGTATTCTACGGGCGCATCGAATTTGAGGCCGGGGTGCGCATCGGCGGTTGTAATGGCAATGGCGGTCGGCGCTTTCTCAGACGTTGTGCTGGTCAACTCGGCCGGTGATGAACACATCATCGACACAAAATATGAGAAGCCAGAGGTAGCTGCCAAAGAATACAATAAGATACTTAGGGTTTTATAAATCATGACTGTAGAAGCTGGATTGCCTCTACGCGAAGACAAAAGGCAGGCCAATTCGCCAAGACGAACTATTTGGCCTGCCTTTTGTTCGCCAATCAGTTGATTAGGGGTATTTTGCTCCTGACCCTTCCGTAAACAAAGTAAGCTGGATTGTTGGGTTGCTGCCCCAGATTGGGGCAGATTAGCCACTGTATTTACGTATGTCTACTCCGCTCGTTGCTTTCCTGAACCGTTTGTCTGCGCAACAGCAGCACTATCAATATCGCCTGCCTTCGCGCCCCGACGCCGGCCGGTTTATCGATCAACTGATGCGTTTGCTGTTTCCTGTCACTCAGGATTGCCAGTCGGCTACGGCCAATGCCGGTGAAACATACCAACGCCTCAACGATCAGTTGCTGTGCCTGTTGCACCCGCTTCAACCCAACCTGAACACGCGGGCAGAAGCCGTTGCTCTGCGCTTTTTCGACGAGCTCCCGGCCATTCATGATAACCTGCTGCTCGATGCCAAAGCCATTGCCGACAATGATCCGGCGGCCATCAGCATCGAAGAGGTAATAGCCGTGTACCCCGGTTTCTACGCCATTGCCGTATATCGAATTGCCAATGTGCTGCTAAAAGCCGAAGTGCCGTTGCTACCCCGGATGCTCACGGAATATGCGCATGGCCAGACGGGAATCGATATTCACCCCGGAGCTACCATTGGTGCGTCGTTTTTTATCGATCATGGTACTGGTGTGGTCATTGGCGAAACAACCATCATCGGCGAGAATGTGCGGGTGTATCAGGGCGTAACCTTGGGCGCAACACACGTGGCCAAATCACTGGCCCAGAAAAAACGCCACCCAACCATCGAAGACAACGTGGTGATCTATGCCAACGCCACCATCCTTGGCGGACACACGGTGGTTGGTCATGATTCAATCATTGGCGGGAACGTCTGGCTCACCGAAAGTGTAGAACCACATTCGCTGGTGTACCACCAAAGCCATATCGACGTTCGGCCCATTCTGCAACAGGGGTAAAGCAGTTTCCCGCTTCAAGCGTTATAACTCTGAAAAGCGGCGCTTGCCTTTCGCGAAATACTGCCAGATAATGCTCATCGGGAAAAGCGGTACCGCCGTCGTTGCTGTCTGAGCCAACTGACTCCGCTGACCGCGCAACCCCGAAGCGTCGGACCGACTCAGCCAGCCATAAAAAGCGAAATGAGCCCGAAGGATAGCCCAGATAGACGCCCATTCGCCGCGCAGCAGCAACGGCCCCGCCGAGAGTCCGTCGACCATTAAACGGAGCAATAATAAACCCCAGGGACTACCACCGGGCAGATTCTTATACAGCATAGCCAGGCTGTTCCGGTAATTCAGGTACGTCTTCTTCGGATTGGTCTTCGCCAACGTACCTGCCCCGACGTGATGAACGACCGACTCGCCACAGGTCCAGATTTCGTGGCTGTGCCGTTGCGCCCGCCAGCACCAGTCGATCTCCTCCATATGGGCGAAAAAGGCCGGATCGAATCCGCCCAGCTGATGAAAAACAGACGCTCTGACGAATAGGCAGGCTCCTGAAGCCCAGAATACCGGCCGATTGTCGTTGTATTGACCCGTATCGGTTTCGAGAGTATCGAACAGTCGACCCCGGCAAAAAGCAAAGCCCAGCCAGTCGAGGTAGCCGCCTGCCCCGCCCGCATACTCAAACTGCGTGGGCTGGTCGTAGGCAAGCAGTTTAGGCTGACAAGCCGCCACACGCGGGTGCGTATCGAGCAGGGTCAAGACAGGCCTGATCCAGCCAGGTGTTACGGCCACGTCGGAGTTGAGCAGGCAGTAATAGGTGAAGGGAACAGGGGCGGTATCCCGAATGTGGGCCAGTGCTGTATTGTAGCCACCGGCATAGCCTTCGTTGACAGGCAACTCGATCACCTGAACGGCTGGGAACTGCCCACGAAGGAGGGCCACCGAACCGTCGGTGCTTCCGTTATCGGCTACATAAATGATAGCACCATCGGCATGATCAACAACGGCGGGTAAAAACCGGGAGAGAAAGCCCCGGCCATTATAATTCAGGATAACTACAGCAAGGGAAGACATAAAGTAGTCGTAAGTCGATAAACGTCGTAAGTCGATCGTCGTAAGTCAATAGGCGCACTGCTGAGGTACGTTGTTTGACACAGCAGCGCGACTATTGACTGATGACAATCGACTTACAACTACTTTTTACCCCATCATGCTTCCCAGGTCCAGGCCCGGAATATTGGGCAGCAGACCTTCGGTGGCCTGTTGTAAATGGGCTTTGATGATCGGCTCAATGTTTTCCATTGCCTTGTTCGTAGCAGCAACAACCAGGTCCTGCAACATCTCCCGGTCGTCGCCCGATTTGACCAGATCGGGATCGATAACCAGACTGGTCAGCTGTTTCTGGCCGTTAACGGTGGCGCGAACCATACCAGCCCCCGACTCGCCGGTGGCCGAGAGGGTACTTAAACTATCCTGGGCGGTTTTCATGCGGGACTGAATTTCCTTCATCTTTCCCATCATGCCCATCATATCTCCGAGGTTACCAAACATAAGAGTAGGTGCAATGTCTATTTGTAGACAACTAACCACAAAGATCGCAAACCGGTTTACCGAATCAGCAATACCTGCCCGGTTCGTTCAAAAGCACGGCCCGTTGAATCAATTACGCGGATCCGGTATCCGTAATAACCCGATGTGGCCGGGCTGCCGTTTACCTCGCCGTTCCAGCCGGTGGTGTTTTTGTCGGTGCTGTTGTAGACCACATCGCCCCAGCGGCTGTAGACCGTCATCTCGAACGTATCCCAGAAAGCCATCAGGCCTTTAGCCATAAACGATTGATTTTGCGCATCGCCATTGGGTGTAAACGCGTTTGGCACAAATACACGCAGGCCAAGCTCCACCTCTGCCGGGTTCGAATAGCTTTCGATACCCGCTTTGTTGATCGCGGCAATTTGGTATTGGGTAACCTGACTGTCGGGGTCGGGCTGGTAGGTGGTTACATTGCCAAGCGACTTTTTATCGGAAGCGCCCGTAACCGGATCAATGAAAATGACCTGATAGTTCTGGGGTGGCTCATTGGAATAGGGGGAGGCCGATGTCCAGCTGATTGACCCATTAGGGTTCTTTGTCAGCAGTATAGTGCAGGCTGGTGCGGTTGGTTTCGACAACGCCCCGCACGAATTACGAATGGCTACCTGGTAGCAATAACTCTGGCTGTTTGTCTGCGCTGTAGCATCCAGATAAGATCGGTCGTCGCCAATACCCAACGGATTGAAAGCGCTACCGGCCCCATCGGCCCGGGTAATGACGAGTGTGTATGGCGAAGGCAAACCCAGTGTAGGCAGAGTAGCCTGTACGTTTACCCCGTTCGGTTGCACCGATACATAAGCCGACGTAGGTGATACCACGGAGCCGTTATCGGAACCAGATACGCAGGTAGACATTGACCGAACCGTTGTTGGCGACGTCGTCGTGTTTCTTATAATGGCCTCCAGAATGTAACAGTACGATTTGTTGCAGGTGATATTGCCAATATCTGTGTATGCATTTATCGCCTGGTTCCGGGCTGAGAAGATAGGCGGACCACTATTTCTATAAACACGATAGGTATCGAAAGTGCCACCTTTGCCAGCATAGGGTTGCCACTTAAGTACGTTCTGCTTGTCTTCGGCCGTGCCGGTGATGACCAGGCTGCAAACTTCGGTAGAGCGCCGTTCAGACCCTCCGCAGGCATCTTTGGCCACCAGCTGGAAGCAATTCGCAGTGGCTGGGTTGGCTGGAATCGAAAAGCTGCCGCCCGACGTACCTGTCAGCCCGGTTGGCGCATAGATGCCGCCCGCATCTTTCTGGTAGAGTTCCAGGCTGTACCCGTCTGGCCCCTGAAAATCGACAGTTGCTTTTGTCGCATCAGATGTCAGCGCCAGAATGTTCGGATCAACAACTGACGTTGTCTGTAACTTAACGTTCTGCACAGCCGGAACGCTCGTACAGGCATTGGTATAAGAGCCGGATACCTGGACAACATAATTGACTGCGGTCCCTGTGTAAGTATGAGTAATTGTTCCCGTAGTCGTTGATCCATTAAGAACAACAGTAGACGTGGGCGTGCCGTCACCCCAGTTGATCGACAGGAAATTATAGCGAATTGTTTCAGCGTCTAACTTGTACGTAAGCCTGACAACGCCATTAGAGCAGGTTGTTGTACTAAACGAAACGAGGGCGACTGGCAGCACTTCTACTACCCGGCAGGCGAACGTACCTGTAGCATTGCTACCGGCCGCAACCTGTAAAATAGTGTAACTGCCTGGGTTTGTATAAATGTAGCTGGTAGTAGCCACACCACCCGGTATGCCATTTCCACTGTACTGATACACGTACCTGATGTTTGCCAGTGAAGCAGGTACGCCTGTGATTGTAACGGGTTTGCCAGCGCATACCTGCGGTTGGACCGTGAAGCCACCCGTTTCTGCCGTGGTTGATGTTGGGCAGAAATTTTGTGCCAAACTTGGTAGTGTATTGACTGACAGGGTTATAAGTAGCGCCAGTAAGCGCCATTGCCTGTTCCAGAATCCATTCACGGTATAGTGTTGTTTCGTAGCTACTTCCTCGTTGATCTTTACCCTTAACGCAATTCCCGGTGTTTTCGCGCATCTGACGAAACGTATCTTTGCCGGACAGAGTTTTCTAACTTAGTGGATAGTGGTGATATAAAATGGAGCAAATAACTCGCCAAAAAGCACTGCCAATTCCAATTACCTATGGACAAAGATACGGGCACTAGCCAGTTAGATCGAATAGAAGAAGCCATCGCCGATATCCGTGCCGGTAAAATTGTACTGGTTGTCGATGACGAAGATCGTGAGAATGAAGGGGATATGATCTGCGCCGCGGAGCTGGTTACCCCCGAAATGGTTAATTTTATGGTAAAAGAAGGGCGCGGACTGATGTGCGCTCCCCTAACCGATCAGCGTTGCCGCGAACTGGGCCTCGACATGATGGTGACCAGCAATACCTCCGTACACACAACGCCGTTCACCGTTTCGGTCGATTTGCTGGGTCATGGTTGCACCACCGGCATCTCGGCGTCTGACCGCGCCAAGACCATCCGCGCCCTTGTTGATCCGGCCACGGTGCCGGATGATCTGGGGCGACCGGGCCATATTTTTCCGCTACGGGCGGTTGATGGAGGCGTGATCCGTCGGGCAGGGCATACCGAAGCGGCTATTGATCTGGCACTGCTGGCCGGTTTGCAGCCTGCGGGCGTACTCATCGAAGTGCTGAACGAAGATGGTACCATGGCCCGCCTGCCACAGTTACGTATCATGGCCGACCGCTTCAACATGAAACTGGTCAGCATCCAGGACCTGATCTCGTATCGTCTGCGCAAAGAAACCCTCATCAAACGCGAAATCGGCGTTGATATGCCCACCGAATGGGGGCACTTCGATCTGATAGCCTACCGCCAGAACGATACCGATGATACCCATCTGGCCCTGATCAAGGGCAAATGGGAACCCGGCGAGCCAGTGCTGGTCCGTGTTCATTCATCCTGCGTTACCGGCGATATTTTTGGCTCATGCCGCTGCGATTGCGGTGCCCAGTTACACGCGTCGATGGAAATGGTGGAGCGCGAAGGCAAAGGCGTAGTACTCTACATGTTTCAGGAAGGGCGCGGTATTGGTCTGCTCAATAAGCTGAGAGCCTATAAGTTACAGGAAAGCGGCCGCGACACGGTTGAAGCCAACCTGGACCTTGGCCTGCCAATGGATGCCCGCGATTATGGCGTCGGTGCGCAGATCCTTCGCGATCTGGACGTGCACAAGCTACGGTTAATTTCAAATAATCCGAAAAAGCGAGCCGGCCTGATGGGTTACGGTCTGGAAATTGTAGAGACAGTACCGCTCGAAATGCCAACTAACCCCCACAACCTGCGCTACATGACAACGAAGCGTGATAAAATGGGGCATACCATTTTGAAAGGGTAAAGGCTAAACGAGCATTTTAAACAGGATTACGGGATAGACTGGGGCCTTTTCACTAAGAAATCCTGTCCAATCCCGTAATCCTGTTTAAAATGGTGACTGTTCTACCCCTTAGCACCCTAACTTGGGGCTTGAAAGCGTTACGCCTCTATGAGTTTCCTATTTCCGTCGTTTTTGTGGGGATTGCTGGCCCTTGCGGTTCCGATTGCCATCCATTTATTCAATTTTCGGCGTACCCGTCGGGTTTACTTTACCAACGTAGCCCTGTTGCAAACGGTACAAACGACCACGCGGTCGTTCCGGCGGCTACGCGACTGGCTGATCCTGCTGGCTCGCTGCCTGTTTCTGGCCGCCCTGGTGGCCGCTTTTGCGCAGCCGTTCATTCCGTCGAAAAGCAGCCTTGGCTTATCACGGCAGGGCGCTACCAGTCTGTATATTGATAATTCGTTCAGTATGCAGAACGAAGAGGCCAACAACGCTCCGCACCGCCGCTACATCGATATCGCCGTAAGTAAACTCGATCAGTTGCTCACTCTGTTCAGGAACGCTACGTCGTTGCAACTGTTGACGAACGATTTCTCAGCCGATGAGCAGCAGACGGCTACGGCCGAAGCCATCCGCGATCGGCTGGCGTCTGTGAAACTAGCCCATACACCACGCACGCTGGAGGCCGTATACCGCCGTCAGCGTAACTTGCTGGCCAGTACGGGGCGCGGCGGCACCCATCAGTTGTTCTGGTTTTCAGACTTTCAGAAAAGCACGGCTGGCGATCTTCGCCGCCTGAAAATAGACACGGCCGACCGCTTGTTCGTGGTGCCCGTCACGGCGCAGGCAGAACGCAACGTGGCCGTTGACTCCGTCTGGCTCACAACGCCGTTTGTGCGCGAAATGCAGAACAATAGCCTGAACGTTCGGTTGCACAACAGCGGGAAGGAGGCAGTACAGAACCTGCCCATTCGGCTTTATCTCGATGACGTACAGGCTTCTACGGCCTCCGTCAATCTGCCTGCCAACGGCACCAGCGATGTAACGCTGACAGTAAACGTCACCAAAAAAGGCTTTCACCGGGGCCGCGTTTTTTTCGACGATCAGCCCATTACATTTGACAACGACTACTACTTTGTCATCGAAGCATCACCTGCCATTCGGGTATTGCACCTGTTCGGTCAGAAAACTACGCCAGATTACATCCAGGCTGTTTTTGAGAACGACAGTCTGTTCGCCTTCCGGCAATTTTCGGCGCAGAACTTCGATGTTGGTCAGCTAAAAGGAACCGACCTGGTTGTGCTCGAAGGCGTTTCCCAGGTGTCAGGTACGTTGCGCACTGAACTCGATCAGTTTGTGAAACAGGGGGGGAGCATGGTCGTTATTCCACCCGCCCGCCCTGATGGCGCCAGTTACGGCCCCTTTTTAAGCAGCCTGAACGTACCTGGCGTGCAGGTGAGCCCGGCCGATGCCGCCCCGATTCCTGTTGCCGAACCCGACCGGCGTAATCCGTTTTTTGCCGATGTGTTTCAACAGGGATTCCGGCAGGAGGTGCTCAATATGCCGCAGGCTGCGCCTGTCTGGCAATGGAATGGCGGTGACCGGCTACTCACGCTTCGCAGCGGGCAGTCATTCCTGACACAGTCGCGTGTGGGCGGTGGCACGGCGGGGCAACAGGGGCAGCTCTATATCCTGGCCAGCCCGCTCAGCGCCGATTACGGTAATCTGGC
Organism: Fibrella forsythiae; assembly: GCF_017353175.1. Lineage (GTDB taxonomy): Bacteria > Bacteroidota > Bacteroidia > Cytophagales > Spirosomataceae > Fibrella > Fibrella forsythiae. The sequence goes on from NZ_JAFMYW010000010.1 coordinate 63,321, forward strand.
CCAACATGCGCTGTTTGTGCCGGTGATGTACAAAATGGCGGCTCTGAGCGTACGGCCCCAACGTACTGCCTACTCGTTTGACGATAACGTGCTGACTTTTCCGGCAGTAGCCAACGCAGGCAATGCGGCTGATCGGGCGGTATACAAACTGAAAAACAAATCGCTGGAAATCATTCCGGTGCAGCGTGTGGTGGGCAATCAGCTCATCCTCGAACTACCCAAAGCCAACCAGCTGACGGCAGGCCAGTCGGTTGATGCGGGCTATTACGAACTGCAACGTACCGGCGAGAACGGAGCGCCCCAAACAGAACGGATCATCGCCCTGAATCATGGCCGGGCCGAGTCGCAGATGGCTTTTTACAGCCCCGCCGAATTACGTCAGGCATTTGCCAATCAGCCCAACATAGAGGTCTTCGACAGCATTCAGGACAGTGATTTTGGGCAGGCGCTGGAACGCGAAAATCTTGGCACTAATCTATGGCCATACTGCATAATGGCAGCATTGGCCTTCCTTTTGCTAGAAATCCTGCTGGTTCGCCTGTTGAAAGCCTGAACAGGGTAGACAATAACCCGGTTTGTTTTTACCTTCGCCCTGCATACCGTTTAAGTAGGTTGAGAGCCGGAAGTGGCTTGGCAGCAGAGGGTTATCATCCACCATTTTTACGAAACGAAACGCAAGCTCGATATGAACTTCTTTGCTAAAGTAGCGTACACTACGCTCGATGAAACAATTGAAAACGTAAAGCAGGCCGTGTTAACCAACAAAGTGGTTCACCTGTCTGATTTCAAACCCGATCTGCCTGTCCACGACTTCTATAGCCGCCTGTCAGAAACAATCGGCAAAATCCACGCCGCTGATGAAGACATCGCAACCGGTCAGCAAACCGGAAACCGCTGGATTGATATTACTTATAACCCCGAAATTCCTGATCGGTACCGGTCGAGCAACACGCGGCAGCCAATGCACACCGACGACTCGTATGTAGAGTTGTATGACGAGGTAGCCGTGAATTTTTTTTACAGCGCGTCGCAGGCTAAACTGGGTGGTGCCACCACGTTCATTGATCTGCCAACGCTGGTTGAGTGTCTCCAGCTGGATGGTGCTACCGACCTGCTCGACGAACTGATGCGCACTGAGGTAGTGCACTCGAAAGGTGGTATGCGTAAGGTGAGAAAACCGCTCGACAAAGACGAAGAGGGTTATCTGGCCAACTGGAATTATTACTGCCTCGACCGGGAAGAAAATTCGCCCGAAGTGCTCGACATGTGCGAACGCTGGCAGAAATTCCTGGAAACCCGCATTATAGAGTCTGGCATTGTGATGCCCGTTGTGTTGAAACAAGGCGAATGCGTCTTCTTCCACGACGACCGGGTGATGCATGGCCGCAATGCATTCTTTGCTGAATATCCTGGTCAGCGTAGCCTGATCAAAGGTAAAATTATTCTGTCGGCTGCCGGTCAGACTAGCGATCCGGCTATGACAGTATGAGTGACGCCGAAGCGACGACTACCTATCCGTCAGCCATATCTCGGCTGGGGATAGGTACGTGGCAATTGGGTGGCCCTAACTACGTTGGCGATAAGCCAACGGGTTGGGGCGCCGTAAACGAAAAGGAGGCCGTTCGGGCTATACAACAGGCGCTCGACGAAGGCGTTCGGTTCATCGATACGGCCGATAGTTACGGGGCCGGTCAGGCCGAAACGTTGGTGGGGCAAGCGCTGGCCGGTCACCATCAGTCGGCATCGTTGGCTGTTGAAATTTGCACCAAGTTCGGTAATCGTCGGGATGCCAGCGGGCAGCCTACGCAGGACTACAGCCCAACGTACCTGACCGAAGCCGTTGACGCCAGCCTGCGCCGGTTACAGCGCGATACGCTTGATATCCTGCTGCTGCATAGCCCGCCCGATGCGTTTGACTGGTCTGTCTATGACCCTGCGCCATTCGAGGCTCTTATTCGGGCCGGAAAAATAAAATCGTACGGGGTTAGTTCGCGTTCTGTGTACGGAGCCAGACGCGTAATGGAAGCCGGATTTGGCTCCGTGCTGGAAGTGATCTATAATGCCCTCGACCGCCGGGCCGAAACCGTTCTGTGGGACGATCCGGCCGCCACAGCCTACCGGTTCATTGCGCGGGTGCCGCTGGCATCGGGCTTCTTAAAGGCAACGTACCTGGAGCAGGACCCCGTCTTTCCAACTGATCAATACCGGCATTACCTGCCCGATCGTGACCGTCAGTGGCTGCTCGATAGTGCCCGGCAACTGGCTTTTCTGAATGAACTGGAAGGCGGTATCAGCGCGGCGGCAGTACGGTTCTGCCTGAGCCACCCGGCCATATCGGTCGTTATCCCCGGTGTTCGATCAGAAGAGCAGGTAAGCAGTCATAGTCGGGCAGTGCGGCTGGGTCCGCTACCTAACGAAATAACGGAACGTATAAAAGTGGCCGTGCCCGATGTGCCATCTCACTGGAAACCAGCGTAACTTTGTCCGTCACCTAATTCTCACTCATGAAGCTAAGTGTAGTTATACCTGCTTACAACGAAGAAGAGTCTATCTCTGAGACTCTACGTGCGTTGTATCAGACGCTTGCCAAGTATGGCATTGATCACGAAATCTGCGTAACCAACGATAATTCGAGGGATAATACGCTGGCCGTTCTGCAAGGGCTGCAAGCCGAAATTCCTTCGCTGGTGATTTTTACAAACCCCGGCCCAAACGGTTTTGGCTATGCGGTGCGCTATGGCCTCGAACGCTTCTCCGGCGATTGTGTAGCCGTATTCATGGCTGATATGTCGGATGATCCGGAAGACCTGGTGAAATATTATTACAAGATGCGCGACACCGGCACCGATGCCGTATTTGGCTCACGCTGGCAGAAAGGCGGTAGCGTTATCGATTACCCGGCCCTGAAAAAAGTCATTAACCGGGTAGCGAACATGATCATCCGGCTGATGATGAACATCCGTTACGACGACACCACCAACGCCTTCAAACTGTACCGTCGCGAAACAATGGAAGGCATCAAGCCATTCCTGTCGCCACACTTTAACCTGACGGTAGAACTGCCCCTGAAGGCGATGGTGCGCGGCTACAGCTACGAGGTAGTACCCAACAGCTGGACTAACCGGAAATACGGCGAATCGAAGCTGAAGATCAAAGAGATGGGAAGCCGTTATTTCTTTATCTTACTTTATTGCCTGATTGAGAAGCATTTCTCACGTGGTGATTTCCGTAAGAAAACAACCAAGCCAGCAGTAGAAGTAAGTCGGTAGGCCAGTCAGAACGTAAGTCGTCAGTGGCGTTGCTGTATCACCTGGTTGAGAAGGGCAGAGCACGTACGACTTATTTAAACAGCCCCGGTATCTGGTACATGCCCCAGGATAACACCACTCCCCAGAAACTGCCGCTCATCAGCATGGCCAGGATAATGCGCGGGATGGGGACCCGGAACGAAATGGCGAGCGCAGTACCACCGATTGGCGTTAAAAGAATGGGCGTTAATAACGCAATGCCGGTTAAACCGGCCCGTTGCCAGATTCGTACGGCCAGTCGGGTACGTTTCGAGAACAAACGGGGTACGGCTTTTCGGTAGCGTGCCTGAATCTGGTTAATGGCCGATCCCGCAAAAAGCACCAGCAATACGCTGGCCATCATACCTACGGCCGAACAAACAGCCGTTTCGTGCCAGCTAAGCTTCAAAGCCATACCCGCCAACGGGCCGCCAATGAACTTAAGCATGCTGGCCAGGGCTACTGAAATGTATTTGGCGTAACTCATAGATTAAGTTGTCGTGTAGCTTCGCTGTCAGTTATTGTTGTACGATCAATGACCATCTGCTGACAGCGAAGCGTACTGATAATAAATGACTACGTCTTCCCTGAACACGGATTAATCACTAGAAGTTAATGCCTGTTATTGCTTCGGCCTATCCTGGTCCGCCACGTTTTCAATATAATGCTCATCTGCAAACAATTATACCCAGTTTAACCCGACGGATTCCGGGCGTAATTTATCAACGGGAACGATTGACGCTCGAAGACGGCGACTTCGTTGATCTGGATTGGCTCCGCACCTCAGCAAACAGACGGCTGGTTGTGTTAACACATGGCCTGGAAGGTGACAGCAGTCGCCATTATATAGTGGGCAGCGCCCGGCTGTTCCACGAACAGCAGTTCGACGTGCTTGCCTGGAACTGCCGGTCGTGCAGCGGTGAAATGAACCGGGCGTTCCGGCTTTATAATCACGGCGAAATTGGCGATATTCATGAGGTGATTACCCATGCGCTTGCCCTGAAACAGTATGACGATGTGGTGCTGGTGGGCTACAGCATGGGCGGTAATATCTCGCTCAAATACGCTGGTGTTCACGGAGCAAACCTGCCATTGGCTATTCGTAACGTAATTGCCATTTCAGCCCCTGTCGATCTGAAAGCGAGTGCGTCGTTGCTCGATCGTCCGTCGAACCGCTTCTATCGCAACCGGTTCATGAAGAAGCTTCTCGTGAAAATAACCCGGAAGGCAGCCCTGTTCCCCGGTCGGCTCAACATGGCCCGGTTAGCGCAGGTACGTGTCTGGAAAGATTTCGATGAGTGGTTTTCGGCCCCGGTAAACAGCTACCGCGATGCCGATGATTTCTATGAACAGGGCTCGGCTATCAACTTCATGCAGAACCTGACTGTACCTACGCTACTGCTCAACGCCCAGAATGACCCCTTACTCTCGCCCGAATGCTCGCCGGTTTGGCTGGCCGATCAACTACCCAATTTCTTCCTGGAAACGCCCCAACTGGGCGGTCACGTTGGTTTTATGATGCCCCGGAGCCTGTTTAGTTACGCCGAACGCCGGGCATTGGCATTTGCAATGGGTAAGAGGTAAAGCGCGTCATGCTTCTCAACGCAACCTGGCCCGTAAGGCAGGAAACTACGTCGCAGCCAACGTACCCAGTTTTACCAAAAAGGGTCTCCGGCACATGGCTGGAGACCCTTTTTGGTAAAACTGGGTACGTTGGTATTAATTAAGCAGCCACAGAAATATGCTGGCATTCCAGGTACGTTAGTACGCCCCCATAGGTGGCCAGCTTGGTATAGTCTTCATCGGGAATACGGATGCCGAACTCCTGTTCTAACTGCATGATCAGGTCAACCGTATCCAGACTATCGAGGCCAAGGTCGCGGGTGAAATGGACGTCAGCAGCCAGTTGCGACTCTTGGATACCAAAGTTTTTGAGGATATTGATGACCTGATTTTTCATGGTGTTAAGCGCTTGTCTATCGTGAATGGAAATAGTACGTCTTGAAGAAGGTGTTTGCTCCGATAACGTCCAAATGCTTGATTTTGTTGCCTATACCACAAACCGATAAATCACAATTTAGGAGTTTTTAATGATCAGGTTTATAACGATTCACCCATTAACCGCTTCAATTCCAGCTGGTTTAGCACTAACTGGTATTGAAAGGCCAATTGACCCAGCAGCGCTTCTTCAATACCGGTTTCGGCACTTTCCAGTTCCACTGCCGTAATCACGCCATTGCGCAGGCGGGTTTGGGCAATCTGAAGGGCCTGACGAGCCTGCAACACCTGCGTATTCAGATTCTGTAGTCGGGTCTGGTTGGCGGCAATGTCGGCGTTGAGCAGGGCAAGTTGCTGCCGAAGTTGTGCGTTGGCATTGTCAACCGCGTAGCGGCTGGCATTCAGGTTGATTTTTGCGGCTTGCTGCTGTAGCTTATAACGCCCACCAGCATAAAGCGGTGCCGAAAAAGAGACCCCCGCTGCCACGTTGAACCGGGGCGTATTCACGTCAGGTACGTATCCGTTCCGGAAACCGCTAGAGCCAACCGCTACCAGACTGGGCCGTCCGGATAGTTCATCGACCCGGATGTCGGTCTGGGCTAACTGTACCCGATCCTGAGCGGCCAGAATATCTTTGTTTCCAGCCTGAGCCAGCTGAAGCTGTCCATCAAGTGCAAATGGCTGAATGATGCCGCTAAATTGCCGGGCATCAGCACCTATCGCCGGGTCAGTATTGCCGGTCAGGTACGTCAGTAAGGCACGCTGCCGATCGAGTTGATTTTGCAGATCGATCTTCCGGTTTTGGGCCGTTTTCAGACGCACCTGCTGCGTAATCACGTCGTATTGTAACGCGTCGCCGTTCTGGAGGCGGGCGCTCAGGATGGTGACATTGTTGGCGGCGGTGCGAATAACCGAATCCTGCACGGTCAGGCTGCGTTGAATAAACCCGATGCCGTAATAAGCCGCTGCCACCTGATAGGTCAGGTTATGGCGGGTCAGTTCCTGCTGACGCTGTATGATGCGCAGGTTATCGCCCGCCCGTTGAACGGCCGCATTGGTCCGCCCAAAATCGTAGATCGACTGCGATACCGACACGTTGGCATTGACGTTATGATTTGGTTGAAACTGCAACTCAACATTCCGGCCATCGACGGGTAGCGTTGCTTTCGGAACGGGGTTGATATACTGGTACGTACCATTAACTGCCACTTGCGGTTTGAGTGCCGTTCGGGCCAGATCGGCCTGTATGCCAGCCGCCTGAATCTGTTGCTCCTGCTGTTTCAGCAACGGAAAATTGGCCGATGCCTGCTGTAACAATGTGGTTAGGTCGGCAGGCAATGCCTGGGGTTGTTGCGCCATGGCCAGAAAAGGCACCAGCAGCAGCATAAAAGTATGGAGTGATTTCATTGTTTTGATGTTTACAGTTTACTGTCTTCCGTCTTCTGTTGCTTTGCAGCGGTTATGCGCCTTAGCGGAGCAACGGAAGACGGAAGACAGTAAACTGACTGACAGTTTTAGTGGGCTGCATCGGCAGCGGCTTTGGCCGTGGCGGCATCCATTTTTACGGCCCGTAGCAGAAACAGCAGCGGAAACGAGATAACGAAGAACATCCCCGCCAGCCGGAACGCATCCAGATAGGCCAGCAGGAGCGACTGCTTCTGAACGGCCAGATCAAGCGTACGGTAGGCACCCGAAACGGCGTCGATCGCGTTCATGCCCTTCGCCGTCAGGGTTTGGGCCATGCCATTGATTCGTTCGGTAGCCAGTGGGTTTTCGGCCGTGATATTGGCCACCAGATCGCCCCGGTGAGCGGCCACCCGCTGGGCAACGTACGTGTTTGTAATAGCTACGCCGAAAGCGCCGCCCAGTTGCCGCATCATGTTGGTAATGGCAATACCCATGGGTAATTGCTGCGGCTTCATACCCGACACCGATGAGTTGATCAGCGGTACGTTCACGAACGCCAGGCCAACGCCCCGAATAAGTAGTGCCTGCACATAATAGCCGTCAGATGTTTCGGTCGTGAACGTCGACATGATAAAGCAGAACGTAGCAAAGGCCACGTACCCAACCATTACGATGTAGCGCGGTGATACGCCTTTGCCGAGCAACCGGCCTACCAGCGGAAAACAGATCGCCGCAATGGCCCCGCCTGGAATCAGCAGACGGCCGGTTTGCGTGGCTGTGAAACCTGCTACTCGCTGCACCATCAGCGGGTATAGCAAAACCGACGTAAACAGACCGTAACCGACAATGAACATCAGAATAGCGCCCACAGCCAGGTTGCGGCTTTTCAGCACACGCAGATCGAGGACCGGTGAGCTTGTGCCGCGCAGCTGCGACCAGATAAACCAGGGAAGGGCAACAACCACGGCTCCGGTCAGGTAACGGATCGTTTCATTATCGAACCAGTCGTCGGCTTCACCCCGTTCAAGCACGTATTGAAGGCCGCCCACGCTAACGGCCAGCAGAAAGATGCCCAGCCAGTCGATGTGTATTGCTGAGCGATCGATGTTGAACTCATCGGCTTTTTTATCGATAAACCGGATGCTTAGGAAGGTAGCGGCTACACCCACGGGAATATTGATGTAGAACATCCAGCTCCAGTGGTAGTTATCGATGATGTAGCCACCCAGCGTTGGGCCGAACGTTGGGCCGAGCACGATTCCCAGACCAAACAAGGCCGAAGCCAGCGCCCGTTGCTGCGGCGGAAAGGCGTCGAACAACAAGCCCTGCGAGGTTGACAGGAGTGCGCCGCCACCAACGCCCTGCAGGAAGCGGAAAAAGACCAGTGTCCAGAGGTCAGGGGCAATACCGCAGCCGTAGGAGGCAATGGTAAACAGGATGATCGAACCGATATAGTAGTTCTTGCGGCCAAAATAACGCTGCAAAAAGCCCGTCATCGGGATCACGATCACGTTGGCAATGCCGTATGACGTAACAACCCAGGAGGCGTCTTCGATGGTGGCACCCAGGCTACCGGCAATGTCGGTCAGCCCTACGTTGACGATCGATGTGTCGATCAGTTCCATGATCGCCGCCGTTACGGCCGTGATCACGATGACCCATCGCCGCAGCCCCGTTGGGAGGGCCGGGGCCGTCGGGGCCTTCAGTGTGGTTTCCATGTGGGCGTTGAGGTTAGTCGGCTACCCGTATGGCTGCATCAACGCTCAGACCGGCGCGAAGCTTGTCTTTGTACTTTTCTGGGTTCAGAATCTCGATCTTGACCGGAACGCGCTGCGTGATCTTAACAAAGTTGCCCGACGAGTTATCGGGCGGAAGCAGCGCAAAACGGGCACCGGTTGCTTCTGACAGAGACGCTACACGGCCCTTTACCTCCAAATTGGGATACGCATCGATCTTGATATCAACGGGTTGGCCAACGACCACTTTCTCCAGCTGCGTTTCTTTCATATTGGCAATAACCCAGAATGTGCTGTCATTCACGATGGTCATCAGCGTTTGACCCGGCTGTACATACTGGCCAACCACGGCATTTTTCTTGCCGATTTTTCCGGTAATGGGTGCCGCCAGTTTGGCGTAGGTGAGGCGAAGTTTGGCGCTTTCAACGGCGGCGGCTTTCACCTTCAGCACCGCCTGCATTTTCTGAATGGCTGCCTGCGCTTTCTGGATACCAGCTTCGGCTACACCCTGCTGGGTACGTGCCAGACCAATCTGCTCCTGGCTATTCTGGTAGGTTTGCGCTTGCACCTCTACCGTGTTGCGCGAATCGTCGAGCTGCTTACGGGTCAGCGACTGGTCATTGTATAAGTTCTGATCGCGTTGCAAATCGGCCTGCGCTTTGTTACGGCGAACAGCCTGTACGGCAGCGGCCGATTGGGCTACTTTCAGGTTCTGAGCCACGTTGCGGGTGGTAGCCTGGGCCGTGGCCAGATCGGCCTGGGCCGTTTTGATATCGGCCAACGTCGACTGGTAATCGGCTTCGGCCTGTTGTAACGCTACTTCATATTCTTGCGGATCGATGGTAAGCAACGGCTGGCCGCGTTTCACCGTAGCATAGTCAGCCACGTCTACTTCCTGAACGTACCCGGCTACCCGCGCCAGCACGGGGGCCGATGTGCCTTCAATCTGTGCATTATCAGTTGATTCGTATTGCTGTCCGCGACGGTAGGCTGTGAAGCCCCAATAGGCGGCAGCCACAATGGCAACCAAACCGATGAGCCGGGGTAAATATGTTTTAACAGGAGATGTTGAGTCAGATGCCATAGATTTAATTAGATGAAGCACGAAAAATCCAGTTGTGAACAGAACGGGCGGGAGCACCCGTTGATGAACCAAGCAAAGGTAAACCGGGTTGACTATAAAAGTCAAGTGAGTTGACTATATTTGTCTATTAATTAATCATTAATCAGTTTGCGACTTATAAAAGTTCGCCACGGTCATGAATTCTGCAGATAGTAAACTCTTCACCTTTGAGATGTTCCGGGAAGTTCGAAGCCGGTCGATGGGGCGTCTTGCCTGGCGACTCAAGCGTTTTCTGGATGAATTTATGGAGCCCCGCTTACACCAGCGTGGATTCACTGACTTTAAGCTCAGTTACCTTCGGCTGGTTGCTAATATTGAGGAGAACGGGATTACCAACAACGAGCTTGCCCGTAAGGCCGACGTGACCAAGCAGATGATGAGCAAGGTGGTTAGCCTGCTTGAGTCAGGGGGGTATATCTACACGAAAAAGGACGAGACCGATTCTCGTGCCAGCCGCATTTTCCTGAATGAGCGCGGCTTTGAGTTATTGATTGGGGTGCACCAATGCATGGAAGAAGCCCACGCGCACTTCAGCACCATCATCGGCCAGGACCGCCTTACGCGCCTAATCGACGATATGAAAGACCTGGTCAACGGCCTCGACAGGGGGGAATGCTAATTGATTTTGGACTGGGGATGTCGGATTGCGGATTCTGCTCCGCTACTTTGAAAAAAGGGCGGAGCAGAATCCGCAATCCGACATCCCCAATCACCTACGCCCACACCATCGTCAGCACGCCCATCAGCATGATCAATTTGCAGAGGTTGCTGAGGTAGCTGTATTCGCGGCGGGTATCAGCCAGCACCAGTTTATATACCAGCCAGGCCACGGGTAAAAGTAGTAGCATGAAAATCCAGCCTAAACGGGGGTTCTGCCAGTGTTCGGCCGTCAGAAAGAGGGTCATGATAAACCCGGCAATGATAACGTAGAGCAGGTATTTGGTGCGCCGGATGCCCCAGACGATTGGCAAGGTGCGGCAGCCGTAGCGGGCATCGCCGCGCACGTCTTCCATATCTTTAATGATTTCCCGAACCACGGTGACTACGAAGGCAAAGGCCGCGTAGACCAGCAACAGGTTTTCGTTCTGTTTGTAATAAACAGCCATCACGATCAGCGACAGCGCCGTCAGGAACGAGACTACGAGGTTGCCGATGAACGGTTGCCGCTTTAAATTGGCCGAATAGAACCACAACAACGACACCGACAGTACATCAACGGCAAATACCCAGCGGCTTAGTAAAAGGCCTAGAAAGCACCCAATTACGTTTAGGGCCTGATGCGCCGTAATGGCCCACCGCCTCTTCAGATATCGTCCAATAATGACCCGCTCGGGTTTATTGACAATGTCGATCTTAACGTCGAAATAGTCATTGATGATGTAGCCCGCCGCCGCAATACATACTGTCGAAAGCGTCAGGATGAACAGCCGGCCATCCAGTAGCAGGTTTGGCCAGTCTTCGCGTGGCCCAATCAACGCAACCCGTGCCAGATACTGCGTGCCGACCACGATCAGCAGGTTCTGCACCCGGATCAGACGCAGAAATCCTTTGATGTAATCGGAAGCAGAAATAGATCGAGTCATATAGTTTAAGAGTCGTAAGTCAGAACAAGTAATACGCCTGGACAGTCGCAACAGTAATACGACGCGGCTTGCCAAACTTATGATTCCTCGACTTTTTCAGACCTTCGTACAAACTTATAACTCCCCGAGTTATAAACAGGAATGTAGCCAAAGTCTATAGCATTACTTTCGTTAAACGGTAGGGGAAGCCAGTCACGGACGTAGCGAATGCCTTCGTTAGGGTGGAGCCAGAATTGCTGCGGGAGTGTCTCGCCCGTTTGGTCGAACCCCAGCTTTCGGTAGCTGGCCCCGTCCGACCAGTCGCGGTCGGCGTAGGTCATGAGGGCGTCGGCGGGGTGATTGGTCAGGTAGGTTTTTACCAGTTTATCCAGCCCGCCCACGACCGTTGTGCCAACGCGACTGGCCATGCGCAGAAGCTCGGCCGAGCGAAACGGCAGACCATTGCGCTGCTGGGTACGTGGTTGAGCAAAGGTGGCTACGGCGACTAGTAATTCGTCGGTGGGGCAATTGGTCAGGTACGTATCCGGTAAGATTCGGTAATACCGCTCGGGTAGATATAGCCCGTAGCGAACCTTACCGGGCAAAGCTACCTGCAAATGATGGTCGTCCAGGAATGCCACTGCCGTTGCCTTATCGATACGCCGCGCCTTTGTTAGCCGCCCCGGAATTCGGATGGAGTGCCCCTGCAAAGCGGCCAGTCGTGAGGCAACTACGGCTGGTTTTTGCCGCTCCACATCTTCCCACAAATGAATGACGCGCTCGCCCTGTTGGGCAAACTGATCGGTCATGTCGCGGAAGAAGAACGTAAAATCCTGTTCCCGCCACAAAGACGCATACGTACCCAGATCGATCCGGTGCAGGTATAGGCCCGGTGCCAGGTACGTTAGCGTGAAGGGTGTGGCTTTTTTTGTCATTCCGACGTCAGGAGGAATCGTGGCGTTCCTTTTGAATACGTCAAGCGGAACCCCACGATTCCTCCTGACGTCGGAATGACAAAAAAAACTATGGAGTAGTTGCTTGCAGGTGCAAACCTGCCATCTACTCCCCGGCCGCGCGCTGATCGCCCTTAGGCATGGCGCGTAGCTCGACGGGGGATTTTTTCAACTGGGCCTGAATGACTTCGATGGCTTTCTCCAACTGCGGATCGGCCCCGTTCTGGCTCAGCTTCGGTGTCATGTCTACGTCAACATCAGGCGCGACGCCTTCGTTTTCGATTTCCCATTTTCCTTCCGGACTGTAAATACCGAAGCTGGGCGACGTAACCGAACCACCATCAATCAGCGACGGGTAGCCCGAAATACCAACCAGACCACCCCAGGTACGTTTGCCTACAATGGTGCCCAGATTCCGGCGACGGAAAAATGCAGGCAGCGCATCACCACCCGAACCGGCATATTCATTCACGATCATCACCTTTGGCCCGTAAATCGACGCGGCGGGGCTGGTAAATGGCTTGCCTTCGCGGGGTGCCCAGTAGCTCAGCAGTGGCCGGTCGAGCATATCCACAATGTAGTCGGCTACGAGGCCACCACCGTTGAAACGCTCATCGACGATAACCGCCTGCTTATCGACCTGGCTGAAGTAATAGCGGTTGAAATTGTCGTAGCCCTGCTGACCTGTGTTGGGCAGGTACACGTAGGCTACCTTACCCCCCGTGGCAGCGTGTACTTTGCGGCGGTTGCCTTCTACCCAATCCATCAGGCGCAGGTTCGTTTCGGCGGCAATGGGCACGACCGTCACTTTCCGCGCACCCGACATCGAAGCGTTTGGCCCCACGGTGAGCGTAATCTGCCGGTCAACGGTATTTTCCAATTGCTGATACACATTGTCGGTGGCCGTCAGTGGCCGCCCGTTGATGGCCAGCAGGTATTCACCCGCTTTCACGCTGACACCCGGTTCGGTCAGCGGGGCGCGGAGGGTTGGGTTCCAGTTTTCGCCGTTGAAGACTTTTTTGAAGCGGTACATACCATCGACCAGCTCAAAATCGGCACCGAGCATACCTACGGGAACGGGCTTACTGTCGGGAATGTCGCCGCCGCTGACGTAGTTATGGCCTACGACCATCTCGCCCATCATCTCGCCGATGAGGTAATTCAGGTCTGAACGGTGCGCTACATGCGGTAGAAAGGGGGCGTACTTTGTCTTGATGGCATTCCAGTCGACGCCGTGATAATTGGGTACGTAGAAATAGTCACGTTCAATGCGCCAGAACTCAGCCAGCATCTGCGACCACTCATGGCGCGGGTCGATCAGCGCCTGCAACGGCGTTACATCGACTTTGCCATCAGCCACGGCTGGTTTACCCGCTGCGTCGGCGATGTTCAGCTTGTCGGAACCAGTCATGAACAGGAGTTTCTTCCCATCGGCCGATACTTCGTAGTCACTCACGCCGGGCAATAAGGCTTCCGTTTTGCGCTCCTTGAAATCGAAGCGGTAGAGGGTTGGTGCGGCGGTGGCGGGTGTGTAGCCAATGTAAAACAGCTTGCCGCCATCGGCCGACTTCAGCTTGTCGATACTTCCTGCCGGAACAGGCAATGCCACGATCCGCTGGCCGATATTCTCCAGATCGATCACCGTTCTGGGTACGTTGGGTATCACCGTCGTAGTAGCAGCCGATTTTGTGACGACCGGTGCGGGTTTCTTCGTTGGCGTGGCGCGGGTGCTGTCGGTGGCCGGCATGGCCGGTGCCTCTTTTTCATCATCCGACTCAGGCGCGAACGGGCTGGCATCTTTGGCGTTCAGTACCACGGCATACAGGTTCTGCGTCACGAGGCCGCGACGGTCCAGACCGGCCATGTCGAGCCAGGCGAAGGAGGGACCCACGTTGGTGCTGGCGGTGAAAATCAGGTATTTACCGTCGCGGCTAAAGGCGAGTGCGTCGGTATGGCTGGCGCCGTCGGTAATGGGCGTGGTCTTGCCCGACGCCAGTTCGTACAGGTGAATCTGATTCAGGTAATTGTCCATCTTCCGCGAGAACGCTACCCATTTCGAATCGGGCGACCAGTCGGCTTCGATGGTCGAATTGGGACCGAATGTGTCGGTGGTGATCTTCACAGGCTTGCGACCCGCCGACAGGTCCATGTACCATAAGTTCAGCTTTTTGTCTTTATACAGAATCTTCTTCCCGTCGGGCGACCATTTGTCGAGGGTGTAAAATGACGGATCGCCCAGCGAAATGGCCTCGGCGGCTTTCTCGCCTTTGGCGTCGCGCAACATCAGCATGTATTCGCCCGTCGCGTCAGACACGTAGGCAATCCGTGCGCCATCGGGCGACCAGAGTGGATTTCGGTCGTGCACGCCGTCGGTAAGGGTCAGGTTGCGCCAGTCGCCTTTTTTAGCGGGTAGTGTATAGATATCGCCGCGTGCTTCAACCACCGCCCGGGCGCCCGTTGGCGATAGGTGGAACGACCGCATCATGTTCCCCACTGGTTTCCAGGTAGGCCGCAAGGCCAGTACGTCGATATTCCCCGCCAGCGATACACGAATGAGTTGTCCTTTGCCGGCGGCCGTCGAAGCAGCCGGATCGAGCAGGAATAGGCGGCCAGCCTGTTCGTACACGAGCGTTTGTCCGTCGGTAGCCAGCGATTTTACGTCGAAGTCGGTGTGGTTCGTAACCTGACGAACCTGTTTGGTGCTTTTGTCGAAGGCGAACACGTTCATGATCCGTTGCCGGTCCGACAGGAAGTAGATGGTGTTGCCCACGTACACCGGCTGCACATCCGACGCGTTGACGTGCGGGATATCCTCCGCATCGAGCGTTTGCAGGTTCAGCATCCGGATGGGCGTTGTCATACCACCCCGATACCGTTTCCAGGTGTTAAACGCGTCGGAGGTGACGCTGTAAGCTAGTTCCTTGCCGTCGGGCGACAGCTTCGCCCAGCTGCCTACCGTCGGAATCGGCAGTAGCTGTGGCAGCTCGCCCTTCGTCGATACGGTAAATGCTTTTGGGGAGCGGGCTGGTGCCGACAGGCTGTTCGAGACAAACAGCACCCGCTGCCCATCGGCCGACCAGCCTTTCGCCGTTTCCGGACTCGGGTGGAAGGTTAGTCGCTTGGGCATACCACCGTTGATGCCAACCAGATAGACGTCGGTGTTCCCGTCATACGTAGCTGTGAAGGCGATGGTCTGTCCGTCGGGTGAAAACTGCGGCCCACTTTCGGCACCCGGACCCACCGTAAGCCGCCGGGGTGATGATCCATCGCGGTTGGCCACCCACAGGTCGCCGCCATAGCTGAACGCCACGTGTGTTTTAGAGAGCGACGGTTGCCGCAACAGCAGTGTTTCGCCAGGTACGTCGGTTTGAGGCTGGGCCGACAAGGGAGCTACGGCAAGGGCAAGGAATGTTGTGAGAAGGTATTTCATATATGTCGATGAGGGTTATTTATGGGTGGTTGTTGGGTGACGATTGCTGGGGCGTATTGCTGACGCAGGCGTAGGGCGGAGGCGAGCCCCGCCCTACGCCTGCGTCAGCAATACGCCCCAGCAATCGTCACCGCTATTTTCTGTAATCCAGCGCGGGTTTGCGATCGCCGAGCAGGGCTTCGTATTTGAAATCAGCCCCGCGTTTTTGAATCCATTCGGCGCGGGCTTTTTCGATAAGCGTGGGGGTGGTGTAGAGGTCGAGCGCAGTAAGGGCCAGCGTTTTGGCGGCGACCAGCATGCCTTTCTGCCCGATGCTCATGCCACTGGCTGCCGTCGACTGCCAGCTGTGAGCCGATGAACCCGGTACCCAGGTGGCCGTTTGCAGGCCCACGGTTGGTACCGTCCAGCTTACATCGCCCACATCGGTAGAGCCGCCGCTGGTGGCGCTTTCCGAGGCGTCGCGGAAATCTTTGATCAGGGCGGCGTTGGTGACGGGTACGCGCTGATCGTCAGGGAAGGTACTCCTGATCTTTTCAGCGAAGGCCGTTTCTTCGGGTGTGTAGGTGATGCCGCCAACGGTTTTCAAGTTGTTGTGCATCACCTCGGCCAGCGTCACGTTGGGTAGCAGGTTGAATACGCCACCCAGCACTTCCCATTCCACTTTGGTGCCTGTTCCCTTGGCGGCCCCTTCGGCGGCATTCTCGATCCGCTTCCAGACACTTTGCAGAATGTCGCGGTCTTTGTGGCGGGCATAATAATACACTTCGGCAAAGGCGGGTACCACGTTGGGGGCTTCGCCGCCTTTCGTGATCACGTAATGAATGCGGGTATCCTGCGGTACATGTTCGCGCATCATGTTCACCATGTAGTCCATCGCCTCAACGCCATCGAGACCCGACCGGCCGCGTTCGGGCGAGGCGGCGGCGTGGGCAGCAATACCCCGGAACCGGAATTTGGCGTTCTTATTAGCCAGCGACGTACCAGCGTCGGCGGCGTTCTGTGAACCGGGATGCCAGTGTAACACCACGTCGACGCCATTGAACAGCCCTTCGCGCACCATATACACCTTGCCCGCGCCCCCTTCTTCAGCCGGGCAACCGTAGATTTTAATCGTACCCGCGTGACCCGCTTTCAGCCAGTTCTTCACTTCGATGGCCGCCGCCATCGACGCTGTACCGAACAGATTATGGCCGCAGCCGTGCCCACCTTTCTGACCCGGAATGGGTGTGAAATCGGGTTTAGCTTCCGTGGCCAGACCGGGTAAGGCATCGTATTCGCCCAGGATACCGATCACAGGTTTACCCGTTCCGTAGGTAGCCACGAAGGCTGTGGGAATGCCCGCTACGCCCGCCTGCACGTCGAACCCCTCTTTCTTTAGCTGTTCCTGAAGCAGCAGTGAGCTTTTTTCTTCCTGGTAGCCCAGTTCGGCAAAGTCCCAGATCTGTTTCGAGATGCCCGCAAATTCCGGCATCCGCTTGTCGAGGTCGGCGATGATCGCCAGTTTGTCTTTGTCGGGCCGCGTTCGGTCGGCGGGCGCGGCCGCCCGATTCGGCGAGCTTACGGTTTTCTTCGATTGAGCGGCCAGTGGTTGAGCCAATGCCAGCGCTGGAAGCAGCAGCGCCTTAGCAAGGAATTGTGTACGCATACAGGTTGTGATGAGTTGGGTACGTGATTAGCGGGGCTACGCCAGAGCAGTCCCGATAATCCCTAAAAATACCAAATTACCGTATAGTCTGGGTAGCTCTACCGAAAAGTCGTCAATCCTGCCACGGTGGTTGAGCTAGATGACTACGGGAAGGTCACGCGTGGTTATTAATCTATAGTCAAACTGGCTTAATGCTGGTTGCTTTCAAACACTTGCCTATAGGTACGTAGTTAATAGACGGTACTCTACTTCAATAAATTATGAATGAAGCTCCTATTCTATTAATCGATTCAGACGAAGACGATCAGGCCATGTTTATCAAAGCGCTGGCCGAGCTGAAATCGCCACACCCACCGTTGTTCTTTGATGAAGGTGAAGCCGCTTTAGAGTACATCACCTCGAGCGAGACCGTGCCATTCCTGATTTTATCAGATGTATCGCTGCTCAAAATGAGCGGTTTAGAAATGCGTCGGGAGATCGAGAAGAGTCCGGCGCTACGCAAAAAATCAATTCCCTTTATTTTCATAACGCACCCCGTCGACGAGCGGACGGTGGAACATGCCTATGAGTTCACTATTCAGGGACTATTTGAGAAGAAAGCTACCTATGCCGAATGGGTTAGTCAGTTGGGGGCAATTTTGTCTTACTGGTCAGCCTGTTATCATCCCAAGCAGTTTCAGAAGACCTAGGTTGCTGAAGAAATGTAGCTTTTAACTTAAACATAACAACATATAAAGAACCCAGTCATGAGCTAGTCTGTTGTATAGACACGTATCCGTATGACCGACACAAAAGCGCAGCACATCTATTTAGTAGATGACGATGAAGACGATCAATTTCTGGTCCAGCATCTTATCAAAGAGCATAGTCCAGAAGCTGTTGTCGATATTTTAGAAGACGGTGAAGCGCTTATCCAGGCGCTTGACCAGACCGATAAGTTGCCCAATCTGGTACTCCTCGATCTGAATATGCCCCGCATGAACGGGATGGAAGCCCTGGAACGCATTCGGGCTAACGAGGCCTATAACGATCTGCCCATTATTATCCTGACAACGTCAGACAGCGAACAAGACCGCAAGAAGGCCCTGCAATTGCAAGCCAGCGACTATCTGGTTAAGCCCGGCTCGGGATATCAAATGAACCAATTGGTATCTGCCATTAAACAAAACTGGTTGTAACACTAAACCATCAGCCCGACAAAACCACCACAATCATTGCACCGGATCCACAAGACCGGGCGACGAACTGTTTGTGCGTTGCGCCAAAGGGTGGGGCAAAAGCCTGTATGTCGCTAGTGACATTGAGTGACATTGGCGGCCGCACCGTTAGTGATGGGTTGATAGCACGAACATGGTCGCAGAATAGGGCACGTACCTGGAATAGGCTATTTTGTGGCGAAATACGCTCACGTTATGCCTAGCCCAATTAATCAGGAACGCCTTGCCTACTACGTCCGGAAATTCACGAAGCTGAAACGGGGCGGCACCCAGTACGGACCAGCGCCCCACAAACCGGTTTTCCTGCTAACGTTGATCGACCTGATTGACCGGCAGTTCATCACCGAAAACCGGATCGGTGTTTCGCCGGAACTGGTGGCCACATTCAAAGAGAATTTTGCGCTGCTGGTGAAGACGGCCAATCACGACGATTTTACGCAGCCGTTCTTTTACCTGAAAAGCGAAGGGTTCTGGTTTTTGCAACCGAATCCCGGTTTCCTGCTTGACACCTATATCCGCACCGTACAAACGCTGAGCGACCGGCTGGCCTACGCCTATCTCGCCGATGACCTGTATACGCTACTGCTGGATACACAGGCGCGAGCGTACTTGAAAACGCTGCTGCTCGATACGTACTTTCCCGTCACGAAAGCAACGTACCTGAGCGTGAAAACCGTCGGACGAAGCTATGTGCAGGACATGGCAACGTACCTGCTGAATGAGAAGGCCGTGCCCTACCAAACCACCCTTTCGCTCACCACCGACGATGACGAAACGCGTTTCATTCGCGGTGGCCTGTTCAAAAAGCTGGTGCCGAAAGTATATGATTTCACCTGCGCCATTTCGGGCCTGAAAGTGATAGCAACGGATGGAGCTACGCTGGTTGAAGCCTGCCACATCATCCCGATCAGCGTCTCCGGCAATGACCATGTGACCAACGGCATCGCCCTCTGCCCAACCCTACACACCGCCTTCGACCGGGGCATGATCGGCATAGACGATCGCCTCCGCGTCCTCGTCTCCCCCTCCATCGCCGAAAACCCCACCAGTCCCTACAACCTCCGCCAGTTCCAAAACCAACCCCTCCGCCTCCCCTTCGGCGAGATGCACTACCCCAACCGCGAAGCCTTCGCATGGCATCTACAGGAGCGGTTTAGGGGATAGGGTAGTCTTGTCACAATATATACCAACGTTTATATTGTGACAAGACTGTCCGTATACAATTAGTACTGTTTGGCTTAAAATTACTTACTTACCGATTTTACGACTTAAGCTAGAGAAAATATGGGATACTACTGCGAATTGATGATGGGCGATTATCCTATATCATCAGATAGGAACGAAGTTAATCCTTATATCGCAGCGTTATTTGATGTAGATGATTTATACATTTATAGAAGAAAAAAAGGTGATAGAAATAAAATTGTTTGGGGCGATATTGAGGACAAAGAAGAAAATGAAATGTGTGCTGTTTTCAGAGCAAGCGCAGATATTATAAAAGATCGTTTGATAGTTTTAGGATTTAGTTATCAGCGCGGCGAAGATGATTTTTATTCATCAATTGCTGACAGAATAAGTATGCTAAAGCAAGTTTTCTCTGGTGAGAATAATAAACGCGCAAGAAGTGAAATAAGCTTCTTAAAAAAAGCCTCCTACCACACTTTTTTTGAAGCTTTGATATACATATTTGAAAATAAAATTCAAAAAAAGGATTTGGATAATTATAAAAAGAACAAAAATTACAAAACTTTATTGTATCTTTTCAGAAATACAAATCCATTTGAAGATTTTCCTAATTCAGATGCAAGAAACGTAATAAGGGGGTTAGTAGAAATATCACCTAAAAATATGTTGTTAGAATATGATATAACTGAACATCTATATTCTCAATTGTATGATGATAAATTTCCTAAAACCAAGGAAATTTATAGAGATTTAATTTTAGAAGATGAATTGCCATTTGAAGACAGAATAAATGAAAAAATAATTATTCTTACAGAAGGTTCGTCTGACGCCAATATTTTAAAAAGATCATTACGCCTATTATATCCACACTTATCAAAATATTATTCGTTCATGGATTTTGACAATGCCGCTGTACAAGGCGGTAGTGGCTCTTTAGCAAATAACACTAAGTCATTTATAGGCGCAGGCATAAACAACAGAATTATTAGCTTGTTTGACAACGATACTGCTGGATATGCTGCAACTAAGCAATTATCAAAATTGACGATCCCAGAGAATTTCAGAATTCTTCATTTACCTGATATAGAATTAGCTTCAAACTATCTAACACTTGGGCCAACCGGATTAACCCATGCAGATATAAATAAATGTGCATGTAGTATCGAGTTATATTTTGGCAAAGATGTTTTAATGAATAATAATGATTTTTATCCAATACAATGGACTGGCTTTGAGAAGGGTGTAGGTAAATATCAAGGTGAAATTATAGAAAAAGCTGCTGTTCAACAACGTTTTAATAAAAAACTGGGTAAATGTGAATCTGACAAAAAGCTTATTCTATCTCATGATTGGGAAGACATGAAAAAAATATTACAAATGATATTTAGTGCATTTAATGAATGAGTTTTCGACTCTTTAATCACATTTTCCATTATCAAAATTGATAAAATTGTCCTATAAAGAATTAGATAAATTCATTACTGGCTTCCAAAATACTGTTACAGTGCTGGTATCAACTTTTTGCCGCGCTTGTGCAAGGTCGTAGTTCTCCTGCACCGTCAGCCAAAATTCAGGGGACGTATTGGCAAAAGCAGTGCCTAAGCGAATAGACATTTCAGGCGAAATGCTCTGTTTACCGTTCATGATGGCAGACAACGTTTTGTGCGTTGTGCCGATACCGGCGGCAACATCCGCAGCGGTCAGTTTTTTGCCGGTTTACTCAACGATGTCTTCAAGGGTTTCGGGGATCAACTCGCCGGGGTGCGCTGGGTCAACTGAAGTCATGATCTGTTTTGTTCGATCAATACTAGGGTAAATAATTTACATTAAATGGCATTGTGAATACAAAATGTAAATTTTGTGTAAACGGTCATAGCTTATCGCATACTTAGTAGATGTAATCACGCCAGCCAGCTTCATTTTCCGATGGGCAGCATGTCACGTCAGGCCCTTTGCACAAAGTAGGCATGGTTTTCGTTATATTGCCATTGGTAATCATGGAAGCTACGTTTGTTTTGGATACACAGGATGACCGGCGAGCGTTTGCTAAACGCCTATCAACGCTATTCGCAGACAAAAAGCATCCGAGTCCGTATTGAAGAGATTCAGAAGCCGGATTCAGGGCAGCAAAATCTGCTTGAGAAAATGCAGTCCCTGCGTGAACGGATGGCACAAACACCAATCGTTATACACGCTGGCCTTGATATTAATGACATCATTGACGGTGTGAACGATAACTCGTTGTAGTGTTATTGTATGATCTACTTTGATAGTGATGTTCTTGCTCACTACTTCATCGGCTATGCTCCCTTGCCACATGCTCAAGCTAAAGGACACGTTGAGAAAGCCCTTTTAAATGGGCTTTCTCAACGTGTCTCAACTGTCTATGCAGGAAGTGGCCTTCACAATGAGCAAGTTCGAAAAGCCTGCTCCGCTCATTGAGGAAGCAATGAGCACACTGCGAAGTGTAGCCCCTATCAACTACGATCTGACACATTTCGAGCGGGCAATGAGATTAGCTGCGTTCACTGGATTTAGTAGTATCAACGATTGTCTACATACGGCTATAGCCGAGTCTCAAAACTGCACGGAGATTATTACATATAATCGAAAGCAGTTCGACATTATTAGATTTAAGACAAAGCTGAAGGTAACTATTCTGAGGGCTATTGAATAGTTGCGTCAAGCATTAACTCGCTTATTCACCCCACCTACGCCCGTAGCTCCTCTACCACGCGGTTGATGGCGTCGATGGTGGCGGTAAGGTAACGTCGGCTTCGGTGTTGATGCGGCTGAGGCGCAGGCAGGAAAATGAGAAAGACTTTTTTCAGGCGATTTGGCGTGCGTTTGGGCTGTCGCTACGTAACTCATAGCCGAATTTAAACAGATTGCCGGGTACGTTGTCTTTTCTGGGAAAACAGACTTGCTTTCGCTATGTCGAGAGGCCATTTGAATAGGTACGTATTCTGGCATGGAAAAAGTTTAGTAATCCCGGTTGTGCTCCTGACGGGCACGTTTGATACGTAACACCTTGCGAGATGAGACCGGGCACAAAAGAGCGGTTCGTACGGCTCTTTAACTTGCTTCTATTTTAAATCCTCGCTACTGCTGCTTGTTCCCAGTTTTTCCTTCACGAGGGCGTTGAATTTTTGCGGTTCTTCCCAACATAAGAGGTGGGCCGACTCGTCGAACCAGATGAGTTCTTTGTGAGGCGCTTTCACGGATTCATAGTAATCAGCAACTAAGGCAGACGGGCAGTTATGATCGTAGCGACCCAGGCAGAAATAAACAGGTACGTTGACGGCTGGAACCTGTTTTTTCAAATCAAGTGTTGGCCAGATCGTCTCCAGCATTGGATAAGAAAGACGCTGTATTTTATTGGTTTTGAACAGGGTGAAAAAGCTGTACTCTTTAGAATGTAAAAAGAGCTGAGAACCGGGCATCCTGAGGGCCTGGTGCACTACACCGCCATACGTTTGTACCAGGGCCCGCTGCTGTTTCAGGGCGCTTAGTCCCTCTTTATACAAGCCGTTTTCGGGCGGTCCAATTCGTTGTAGTGTAGCCAGGGCGTTTACATCCTGTTTCTGCTGTGCGCTGTTAAGCGTAAACTTATACGATACTTGTTCGCTTTCAGGCCCGTGCGAGACGGGCGATACGGCCATAAAAGCCTGATAATCGGCAGGGTGTTTGGCGATGACGTGCATGCCCAATAACCCGCCCCACGAATGGCCTACCAGTACGATTTTGGATTGATTGAATCGTTGTTTGAGCCATGTTGTCAAGGCATGCGTATCGGCCACAAATTGGTCTAAGGTCATTGTCTCGGGTGCTATACGAGGCGAATAGGATTTCCCCGATCCGCGCTGATCCCAGTATACGACCGTAAACCGATCTTCCAACGAGCCATTGTAATGCATGTAGAAGGGCATCGACAGGCTGCCCGGTCCTCCATGTAGCCACAGCAGAACCGGGTTACGTCGATCTCTTCCCCGTATGGTTACGAATTGTTTGATGCCATTAATCGTAACCCGCTGAATTTCAGCAACGCTTGTATCCAGCAGCTGTCCATCGGCCGTTTTGAACGGGCGGGTCGTGCTACAGGCTCCACAGAAGATAAGCAGGAGGAGACAGACGGTTTTCAGACGCATGGTGTTGGCAGAGATCGTGATAAAGTCAGGATGCTGCAATCAGGCTCCACGTTGCGTCAGGCAAACTAGTTTCTTATCGTGCGTTGCTCAACCTATTCGATCGTAGCCGAATATAAAAGATTGCCGGGTGCGTTGTCTTTGTTGGGAAAACAAACTGTCTCAACAATGAAAACGATCACGATTGATCTGAAATCCTTTTGCTTCGGCGTGATAGCAATGGGAGCCATGTTATTGATGGCCAATAAACCCGCCAGTCAGCCACAGCCCGAACCGGTAAAGCAGCCGGTAGTAGAACCCCGGCCGTGCGAAGATATGCGCCGCTATCAGGCCCTTTACCTCGAATCTCACCTCATCATCCTCGATACGCAGACCGGACGATTCCTGCGGGAGGGCAATGTGAAGCTTCGGTTTACCAGCAACGGTTTCGAAGAGATCTACCAGCAGCAGGAACAGCTACAACAGCAACGTCGGTAACATCAGCAGGCACGTTGCCGTTGTAGCGACCTACCTATAGTTTCCGGCTGATGGCTTCGCCGAGTTGCATCAGGGCGGCTACTTCGTCGTCGGTGAAATCGTAGGGAACGGGTTTGGCAATGCCCAGGGTTCCGTGCAATTCGCCGTTGAGCAGCAGGGGCAGGGCAATCGATCCTTCCACCTTAGTGTCGCGGGCTGCGGGACGAGCCACACCCGATTCGTCGGTTTGCAGGTTGCAGAGCTGCACGGCCTCGCGGCGCTCGGCAGCAATACCCGCCATGCCTTTGCCAATCGGAATCTGGCTGATCTTCGGCAGCAGAAATTCGGGCATACCGGCGTAGGCAACCAGCGTCAGCAAGCCCGTGGTAGAGTCGAGGCGGTGCAGGGTGCCGGTAGTGCAATCGAACTGGGCGAGGGTTTGGGCAAGCAGCGCGTTCCAGTCGGGTGTATCGGTCGCCACCAGGTCAAGTAGGGGCTGAATGTCGGTTGTCGTCATGAGTTGAGGCGTTTGCGGGAGCGATCCGTGGTCAGGTACGTTCCGGTTGTTAGGCCAAAGGTAAATGATGGTTATTTGTGTCCATTCGTTTCAAACCATATTCAGGTACGTTGTGTCTTATGCTCTGTTAACTAAACAACGCATGATCATGAAATCAATCACATTCTCAATCGACCTGAAATCATTTTTTTTGGGCGCTCTTCTCGTGGGTGGCCTGCTCATTCTGGCTAACTTCAAACCAGCTGACAAGCCCGAAACAGCAGCCCCTGGAGACAATCGCCGCTATCAGGTTGTTATTAGCGCCCACAGCCGGGATATTATTATCGACACCCAGACAGGCCGATTCCTGATCGAACGTCCCGGTTTGGGTGTTCCTGGCTGGACGCCTATGGATTTTGAAGAGCTATACGAACAGAAACGGAAATAAGGCCGCAGGTACGTTACTTGTTCCTCGTCTCCCAAACAACGGGGCTCATTGGGGGGTTACGAATTAACCCCGTTACATGATCGCCCTGTGGTCTCTGATACAACTCTTTCTCCCCCTGCTACGCCGAATAAATGGCTGGTGCTGGCCACCCTGGCTTTTGGCACCTTCATGGCTACGCTCGACAGCAGCATTGTCAACATTGCTCTCCCCACGATTCGGCGCGAACTGAACGCCGGGGATAGCGTAGAGTGGGTGGTGCTCAGCTACCTGCTCACCACCACCAGCACATTGCTCATCATGGGCAAACTGTCTGACTGGCTGGGGCGACGGCCGATGTATATTACCGGGTTTGGCATCTTCGTGCTGGGGTCTCTGCTGTGCGGGTTATCGTGGAATATTCTGTCGCTGGTGGGTTTTCGGATCGTGCAGGGGCTGGGCGCAGCCATGATTTTTGCCATTGCCCCCGCCATCATTTCCGACACGTTTAGTCCGAAAGAACGGGGTCAGGCACTGGGACTAATGGGTGCCATTGTGGCGGCGGGGTCGAGCACAGGACCAGTAGTGGGCGGTTTGCTGCTGGGCAAATTCGGCTGGTCGAGCATTTTCTTCGTGAACGTACCTATCGGGCTCATCGCCATCTGGCGGGCGTCGGTGGTGCTGCCGCGCAGCCCTAAATTGCCCCGTCAACCGTTCGATCTGCTAGGGGCGGGTCTGTTTCTGGTGGGCGTAACCACCTTGCTAACCGGCCTCGACTTTGGTCCCGAAGCTGACTATGGCTGGCAGCATCCGCTCGTATTGGGCCTGCTGGGCACCGGTTTCGTGTTGCTGGGCCTGTTTTTTTACTGGGAAGGCCGCACGCCTGTCCCCATGCTACAACTGGGCTTATTTAAAATTAAACCCTACACATCGGCGATTATGGCGGCATGGCTGGGCTTTGTGGCGTCGGGCGGAAACCTGTTCATTATCCCGTTTTTTCTACAGCAACTGCTCGGTTTCTCACCACAAACGGCCGGACTCGTGCTCTTATCCGGTCCGCTGACGCTAAGCATTGTGGCACCCATTGGTGGGTATCTGTCAAGTCGGGTGAGCACGCGCTGGCTGGCGAGTACGGGTCTGCTCATCACGGCAATTGGGTACTTCTCGTTTTCATTTCTACAAACCGACTGGAGTTGGCACAATGTAGTCTGGCGCAGTTCGCTGGTCAGTCTGGGCTTTGCCTTGTTTCAGTCACCCAATAGTAGTAGTGCCCTCAACGCGGCTCCACTGGCACAACGGGGTGTGGCTAGCAGCGTGATCGCTTTCATGCGAAACATGGGCCTGGTGGTGGGTATTGCCCTTTCCGCGGCGGTCTGGTACAGCGCCCGAAACTACTACGCCCAAACGAACCATATTGATGCCATGAGTCCCGCCGCGCAACTGACCGGTATGCGCCTGGTTTACTGGGTGATGACTGGCCTGATTCTGACGGCGGCAGCTATCTCCTTTTTCCGGGGTAAGGGCGTTTGCCTGTCAGATAATGCTGAGGTGCCCGGCGAGAGTGTAGCGACACTGGCGGGGTAAGGAAACCGGTTTTTGTGTATGTTGCTTTTCTAAACCTGCAAGAGCAGCATGAAGCGGATTTCTACGATTGATACAGTACGCGGTTTGGTTATGGTCATTATGGCGCTGGATCATGTGCGGGATCTGCTCCACATGCCGGCATTGACTCAGAACCCAACCGATCTGTCCACTACAACCGCGCCTATTTTCCTGACGCGCCTCGTCACTCACCTCTGTGCGCCCACCTTTGTGTTCCTCGCCGGTACGTCGGTTTATCTGTCTGTTCAAAAAGATGCCGCCTTATACGCAACTGGCGACAACGATGGCCGGAGTCTGGCAGAACGGAGTCGCTTTCTGCTAAAACGGGGACTCGTGCTTGTTCTGCTGGAGGTAACCCTGATCAACTTCGCCTTCTGGACCGATATTCAGTTTCGGTCGATGATGTTGCAGGTGATCTTCGTGATCGGTGTTGGGCTGGTGTTGCTCTCATGGCTAATCCGGTTCCAGGTACGTTCGATACTGATAGCGGGGCTGCTCATCGTTTTTCTCCACGATCTGTTGTTGCTGGTACCACCGTTTACCAATCAGTCAGCGCGACTGGGTTGGGCCTTGTTGTTCCGAACCGACTTCTTTGCCGTCAGCCCCAATTTCTCGTTGCTCGTTGCTTATTCCATTGTGCCGTGGTTCGGTATCATGCTGCTTGGCTATGGTTGCGGCCCCCTGTTTGCTAAACCAATCGCCGAGCGAAAAACGCAGCTGATCAGGCTTGGTGTCGGGTCGCTCGCCCTGTTTCTAGTTTTCCGCTTCCTGAATCTATACGGTGACCCGGTACCCTGGTCGGCTCAGAAAAACGGCTTGTTCACGGTCTTGTCGTTTCTGAATATCAACAAATACCCGCCGTCATTACTGTATACAGCGTTTACCCTCGGCATCATGTTCCTATTGCTTGCCCTGTTCGATGGCAGCCGGAGCGGGTTGGCTCGTCGACTGGAAGTGTACGGAAAAGTGCCGCTGTTTTACTACCTCATTCACTGGTATCTGGTAAAAGGTGCCATGATCGGCATGGTCCTGCTCCAGGGCTATTCATTCAGCGATATGCCGCTTGGTCCGATGAGTTTTGGTCGGCCAGCCGCCGCCGGGGTAACCCTGCCCGTTGTCTACGCCGTTTGGCTGGCGTTGGTCATTATACTTTATCCCCTCTGCGCCTGGTATGGCCGCTACAAAGCCGAACACCCGGAGGTAGCGTGGACGAGGTATGTTTAAAGGGAAGGAGGAAAGGGAGAACGGAGGAAGGAGGAAAGGGTGCTCTGCAGAGCAGAACGATCCGTTGCAGAGCACCCTTTCCTCCTTCCTCCGTTCTCCCTTTCCTCCCCACTATTTAGTTTTCCCCAAAATGAATTGGCGTTAAATGCGCCAGTTCATCGTCTTCGAAGAGGCGTGAGCGGATCAGGAAACGGATGCCCATCGGAATTTCGAGCGAGAAGCTGGCTCCGCGACCCGGCGTAACGTCGATGGTCAGGTGCGTGTGTTGCCAGTACTCAAACTGACTTTCGGCCATCCAGAAAGCACAGCCTTCAATTTCGCCCAGCCACACGTCTGACTGCCCAACAATAAAATCGCCTTTTTCGAAACACATAGGCGATGAACCGTCGCAGCAACCGCCGCTCTGATGAAACATCAGTTCGCCGTGTCGTGCTTTCAGCTTGGCAATAACGTCGGCCGCCGCTGGGGTGACGTCGATACGGGAAATCGTTTGGGTTGTCATAAGGGGGGGAGGAAAGGAGGAAGGGGAGAATGGAGGAAAGGGGGCTTCGCAGGGTCTGGATTCTGCTCTAGCGAAGCCCCCTTTCCTCCGTTCTCCCCTTCCTCCCTTAAAAGAATCCCAGCTTTTGCTTGCTGTACGAGATCAACAGGTTTTTCACCTGGCGGTAGTGGTTCAACATCATCAGGTGGTTTTCGCGCCCGAAACCTGATTTCTTGTAACCACCGAACGGTGCATGTGCCGGATAATCATGGTAACAGTTTACCCACACACGACCCGCCTGAATCTGCCGGGGAATGGTATATAGTTCGTGCGCATCCCGCGACCAGAAGCCCGCACCAAGACCGTAAAGCGTGTCATTGGCGATGGCAACAGCTTCGTCGGCGTCTTTGAACGTCGTTACCGACAACACCGGTCCGAAGATCTCTTCCTGGAAAATCCGCATTTTGTTGTGGCCTTTGAAGATCGTCGGCTGGATATAATAGCCGCCTTCAACGCTGTCGGCCGGTCCGCCGCCGGTTAGTACTTCAGCGCCTTCCTGTTTGCCAATGTCGATGTACGACAGAATTTTCTCGTACTGGTCGTTGCTGGCCTGCGCGCCCATCATCGTGTCAGGATCGAGCGGGTGACCAAGTTTGATAGCTTTGGTGCGGGCAATAACGCGCTCGATGAACTTGTCGTAGATGTCTTCGTGAACCAGTAACCGCGATGGGCACGTGCAGATCTCGCCCTGGTTCAGGGCAAACATGACGGCGCCTTCTACGCACTTATCGAAGAAATCATCGTCGGCATCACCAACCGATTTCATGAAAATGTTGGGCGATTTACCCCCTAGTTCCATCGTTACCGGAATCAGGTTTTCCGAGGCGTACTGCATAATCAGGCGGCCCGTAGTGGTTTCGCCGGTGAAGGCCACTTTATTGATCCGTTTGTGCTGTGCCAGTGGTTTACCTGCTTCCGGGCCAAAGCCTTGAATAATATTTACCACACCCGCCGGAATAATGTCTTCCAGCAGTTCCATCAATACGGTCAGTGACGTTGGTGTTTGTTCGGCTGGTTTAATTACCACGCAGCAACCGGCCGCCAGGGCTGGGGCCAGTTTCCAGGTAGCCATCAGCAGCGGGAAGTTCCAGGGAATGATCTGGCCCACCACGCCAACCGGCTCTTTAATGATCAGTGATAACGTATCGGCATTGAGTTCGGTTGCTGACCCCTCTTCGGCGCGGATAACCCCCGCGAAATACCGGAAGTGATCGACACAAAGGGGAAGGTCGGCCGCCATGGTTTCGCGCAGGGCTTTGCCGTTTTCAACGGTTTCAACGCGGGCCAGAAACTCCAGGTTTTTCTCGATCACATCGGCAATCTGAAGCAGCACTTTACTGCGCTCTGTAGCCGACGTTTTGCCCCATGTTGAAAAGGCTTTATGGGCCGCGTCGACGGCCAGATCAACGTCGGCCGCTTTTGAACGGGGCATTTTAGCGATCAGGCTGCCATCGACCGGCGAGGTGTTTTCAAAATATTCGCCATCAACGGGTGGTACCCATTTGCCGCCAATATAATTGTCGTAATGCGACCGGAATTTAGGTCGGTTAGCGTGGGTTTCTACTAATTCAAGGGTTTCCATATAAGACGATAACTATTAGTTGATAATTGAATCGTCACAAAGTTTGCTTGAATTGTTCAAAAAGAATTGAGCAATCGTATCGACTGCATGCACTATTCTATCAATGTTTAACGTACCTGATCAGGACGCCGCCAGCGTTTCGATGGATAGTTCCAGCGATGGTGAATGCTGGAGGGTCTGATAAATGACGCAGTACCGCTTGGTAAGCCTCACCAGCGTTTCCATCTCCTCTTCGCTGGCGTGGGTGTCGAGTTCAAACGTGAGCCGGATTGCCTGAAAACCAACCGGTGCATCTTTGGCTACGCCCAGCGTACCGCGGAAATCGAGATCCCCTTCAGCCCGAACAACACCATACTGGATGGTAACGCCAATCGCTGTGGCTACGGCTTTCAGTGTCACGCCCGCGCAGGCAACCAGTGCTTCGAGCAGCATATCGCCAGGCGAGGTCAGTTCACCTGTTCCTCCGGTTGCTTCGGGCAAACCCGCATTAACCTGCGTACGGCCCGTGGCTACATGGCAGGAGACTTTATCGCCCAGGGTGCCTTCTGCGTGCAGGCTAATCATGGCCGTTTCGGGCTGCTGCTGATACTGTTGTTTGATCGGTGCCTGTATGGCCCTAAGCTCGTTGGTTGTCATTGATTAAATGGGGTTAGAGGGCTGTTGGTTGGTAGGCACCAGGCAGGCTGATAATCAGGCAACATACCTGGCTCAGATGCAAACAAGTATAATCCGTTTGCCTACTGCATTTTTAATTCGTTATCTCATGGTCAGGCCGCCACGCAAACGGCTACATCTGCGTTATAAGGCAACACAGGTACGACATTACTAATAAAAAATGTAATAATAATAGTAAAGCGCTGTAGGCAATGACCTATATTTCAGGCCGGTATTGGCGAGGCATGCACCAACAGGGACTGCTAATCAACGACTACTTATGAAACGTACACAACTAGCTCCGCTTGATATTTCACGCCATTTACATTCACGGCGGCTGGAGCAGGAGGTCGAGAATAGAACAGCGTATACGATCGACACGGCGGAGCTAAACATCTATGAAACACAGCACATTGCCGAAAAAATTGAACTGACATTCAACAGCCCCGTGCTGGCCAGCATGATTCGGGGTAAGAAGGTAATGCACCTGCCCGGCACACCCTCTTTTGATTTTCTGCCGGGC
Source organism: Fibrella forsythiae (assembly GCF_017353175.1). Taxonomy (GTDB): domain Bacteria; phylum Bacteroidota; class Bacteroidia; order Cytophagales; family Spirosomataceae; genus Fibrella; species Fibrella forsythiae. Next base: position 94,511 of record NZ_JAFMYW010000010.1, read on the forward strand.
GAATCGGTCATTGTTCCCGGTCAGGAAATGATGCGAATCGACTTCCCGGAGGCGCAAAAGAATAACCCTACGCAGTGTCTGGCGCTGGCCATTGCTCCCGACAAAGTGCGGCAGGTAACCGACATGCTCAACGACCGGTCGCCGCTGATCGATAATGCGCAGGGGTGGCAGTTCGGACAGCATAATTTCTTCCTGACCAACGATGAACCCATTCACCAGCTCATTGCCCGCCTAATCTACATTTTCACGGAAGACAACAAAGCCAAAGAGGTTTTTGCCAATTTTGTGTTGCAGGAACTGGTGGTTCGGCTGATGCAAACGCAGGCGCGCACGTTGCTGCTGGGCCCCGAAACGGCGCACGCCAATGTGAACCGGCTGGCCTATGTGGCGCAGTATATCAACAAGCATCTGAGCCGCGCCCTGCACATCAAGGAACTGGCCGATCAGGCCTGCATGAGCGAACCCAATTTTTACCGGATCTTTAAGCAAACGTTCGGTATGACCCCGGTCGATTATATTAATCAGCAACGCATTGCGCTGGCATCCAGGTTATTGCGTACTACCAATCGTTGCCTGGCCGATATCAGTATCGAGTGTGGGTTCAACAACCTGACGTATTTCATGAAGCTGTTCCGGCGCGAAATAGGTACGTCGCCCTCGCAATACCGGAAACAGATTCTACTGGCCTAACGCCTGACGTTCCTACAGCACACTCACTTTCCTGACCACCTCCTGCTGCCCTAGCTGGCAGCGAATCAGGTACGTGCCGGCGGGTAACTGTTGAACAGACAGCTGTACCCGGTTGCTCCCCGCCCTACTGGTGTACCGGATCTGGTTAACCGAACGGCCCAACACGTCGGTGATGGTAAAGACGCAATCGCCTGCTTGCTCAGTGGTAAACAGTACCGTCAGATTGCTGCTGGTCGGATTCGGGAATAGATTGAACAACCCGTTTTCCGGCTCCGTAGCTGTAATGACTACCACCGGATTAACTGGCAATTCGTACTTCGTTGGTGTATCAACAAACCGCGATAACGCCTTCACGTAGGCCGACTGGTAATAAATACCGGGCTCGGTTACAGACCAGCTGGCGTCGGGCCAGGTGACGTTCCAGTCGCGGTAGCTTTTCTGCGTGGGCTGGTTGCAGGGCGGTGTCAGTAGGCAGGTTCCCTGTCCAGGCTGGTAGCTTTTGTTTGGGCCGCCGGGTATGTAGCCCGGAGGTGGACCGCCTTTCGCTGAGGTCTCGGCTTCGGCCCAGTCGGTTTTGTCGCCAAACCACGAATGATAGATGCGCGTGGCTGATTTCTCGGCTCCAAGCTGGCGCATGTTGGTCAGGTACACGATGTTCAGCGGGTTTACGCCGTGCAGCGCATGAAGCAAGTCTTCAGCCCGCTGCCTGTAATAGTCATTGCCCGACGGGTCTATTCTGTACTGAACCAGATCGAAGTTGATGTTGGCAAAGTCGGCCCTGATCTGGTTGCTGCCCCAGTGGTACTGCGCTTCGGGCATGTAAGCCCGGTAGGCGTCGGCCTGCGCCGTTGGCCGGTAAAGGTCGAGTTGCTTACCGTCGCTCAATTTGCGGGCAATGATCGTTTGCGCCACGGTTGCTGTTGCTCCGGGTAATTGCGTGTAATAGAGCAGGGCATCGCCATGAACGGTTTCGTATGGCCCCCACCAGCCCAGTACACCAATGAGCCTGTAATTATCGTCCACGATTTGCCGGTAACGTACCTCGCCGGTCAGCGCATACAGGTAGGTAGCGGCCGTGACGCGGGCTTTTTTCTGCTCGGCTTCGTCCCAGTCGGCATCACCCGCTTCAATGGTGCCATCATCGATATTCGTGTTCTTGGTGGGTGTGTTTTCGTACCAGTCGAACCCCAGGATCGCGAGCCGCCGCAACTCCGCCGCGTAGGCTTTCTGCGACGGAATTTTGTCATACACCAGCGCCGCGTGGGCAAACATACCGGCAATGGCGATAGCCGCAGCCGTTGATTTTTCGGGGTAGTAATAGCGCGGCCGGGTGTCGGTGCTGGGCGGTAGGCTTGAACCGGGCGCATTGGCCACCAGGCCCATCTTTATAATGGCCGACCCATCGGTGTTCTGCATTTTCCGCAACCAGTCGAGCTCCCATTTTACCTCGTCGAGTAGGTCCGGTACGCCGTTGCCGCTTTCGGGCAGGTTCAGGTCGTCGGTCCAGATGGTGGGTTTCTGGTCGTAAGCGTCGAGTAACTGGTGAACGGGCTTGGCAGCAAACGTCGTGTACTTGTTGTAATCACCGGCATCCCACCAGCCACCCGATAGATCGCGGGCGGTGGCAGCGTTGGTCCGATCGCGGATAGACCGGGCCGACGGGTCCTGGTTCGGACCAACAAATGACGCACCATCGGCCCAGTTGGCGCCGGCAAACTGGGCTTTCTTCTCGAAGTTGCAGCGGTTGTAAAAAAACATCCGGACGGCCGTTCGCAGCAGGTTATTATACACCTCGTCGTGAATCTCGAACCGGTACGAACCCACCTGCTGACCTACATCATATACGTAATAACTGCCCAGCACCTGCACCGACGAGAAATCGAACCACCAGGCTTTATCGCCCGATGTGGCGTCGGTGTTGCCGTTGTTCCAGACAGACAACGTACCCCGGAGAATCACGGCATCATCCTGCCAGCGGCGCAGTTCATATTGATTGGCACCTGTCGATGGCGCAAATGGCTGGCTGGCATTGAATCCCTGCACCGGGTTGCTGATGACCGCCACTTTCCCCGACAACGATCGATAGCCAAACTGATCGATATGAATGTTGTCGGCCGTTCGAACTGGCGCAGCGCCAGCTGAGAAGGCATTGAACAGAACGCCGAGCAGAAAAAGTCTCACCATGAGTCAGATACACTATCGTTGGGGAAATGAAACAGGCACGAAGTATGACTGCGCGCCTGTCTGATAGAAAACCTATGAAGCAGTGAACGCTAATTAATCAGAAGAGAGGGCGCGTTGCCACGCCGGCCTGTGTCTGAATACTACGTAGCTGGCCAGGCACCGGCAAACAGATAAAGTCTATTTCTGGGTCCGGTACTTAACAGTGGTAAAATTGCCTTTTATCAAGGCAAAATAGAATGGGCTAAACCCTAATTTATCAGGGCCTAGGGTTTACACCAGGAAAACAACTAGTAGACTGATGCTTATTCCGGCATAGCGTATCTCTTGGCAGCATCGTCCAGAATCAGTACCCAATCCTGGCCGTAACCAGCGGTAGGGGGCGTGAACCGGTATTGCCCCTGATTGCCGAACGAACCGGCAGGCCGAACCTCGCCCTGCCGGGGATTGAACCAGTAGGCAGCCACCCGGCTACCCGACAACGTACCCAGCTTTACCGTAAATGGTTTACCGGCAGCGGTGTACACAAAGGCGTAGTCTTTCCCGCGCGTGGCCTGAATCCGTTCGGCAGGTGGGTAGGCGTTCTCGACGATCATCGACTGGTCGGGTACGCGATCAAGCAGTGGACGCGACTCCAGTAAGCGCCGAACAAACTTCATCTGGTTGGCGGCGGGCAGTTCCATGGCTTCGGGCCAGAATATATGAGGGCTATTCACGCCTAGCCGCTGGGGGCTGTACATCTGCCAAATATCATGACAGCCGTAGGTGTGGCCATGAGCGCCGGCAAACAGATCCAGGTAGGCGTATTTCCTGACATCGTAGGCGTTGGACGTACCCAGGTCTTTGGCGTTGAAGCAAACGGGATGGTCTTCGTAGATAGGTTCCGCATCCATCGTTGGGCGGGTAGGTAACTGGTTATATGAGGCCGTTATAAAATCGTAGACTGGCGTATCGCGGCAATGGCCATTCTGGTGCATGTTGACATCCAGCCACTTATCTGCTGCGAACCACTGCACAGAACCGCCGTTCATGCCGTTGGGCTGGGGGTGAAAGCTGATCAGCGCTTTGTCTGGGCCACCAACACCCATTTCAATGCCAGTTGCCAGTTCACGCCAGACCATTGTGTCGGGCGAGTCTGGGCGCGGGTTGCGGTCGCCGCCAGCAATCCAGATGATATTCGGTCGGTTTTTGTATCGTTCGCCCAGCCATTGCCCATACACGCGGGCATTTTGTGGCGTAAAAATTTCGGGTCCGGCGCCCCACCTGTCTTTAAATACTTTATCGCCCCAGGTTGGTAAAAAACCAATGACCAGCCCGTTCTCAGCAGCTTTATCGATTATATAGTCGACATGCTTGAAATAAGCTTCGTTGGGCTGAGTGGGGTCGTTGTTTAGTAAAGGCACTTCGCCGTAGGGGTTTGGTTCCCGTAAACCGTCAAATTCGGCCAGTGCCACAGCCTGTATGACCGTAAACCCCTGTTGGGCCCGCCGTTTAAGGTAGCGGTCGGCCTCTTCCCGGTTCAGGCGGTGAAACAGCTCCCAGGCGGTGTCTCCCAGATAAAAGAAAGGCCGCCCGTCGGCATGAACCAAATACCGTTTGTTATCAGCTACTTTCAACGGCCCACTCGTAAATGGCCGTTGGGCAAAGGCAATGAACTGCAGTGACATAAGCCCCAGCAGGACAACACATGTTCTCATGTTTAAAGATTTATTCTTACGGAAAATTAATGATTTTCCGATTATTACTCACTCGTAGGTATGAATCGTAGCTTATCTATTTTTTAGTAACCTTCTTTTCCTATTCGGAAATAGCGCACGTCGCTCTGGACGGATGCCAGCAGGTGCTGGGTACGTTCGGGGCGGGCATCGGTGATGAACAATTGCCCAAACGCGCCTTCATCCACGCGCTGAATTAGCTTGGCAATGCGCCCGTCGTCGAGTTTGTCGAAGATATCGTCGAGCAGCAGAATAGGCCGGGTCTGTTTTTCCTGTTGCAGCTGATCAAACTGGCCGAGTTTCAGGGCAATGACAAACGTTTTCTGTTGCCCCTGCGAGCCAAAACGTTTTAGCGAAATACCATCGATCAGGAAATCAAAATCGTCGCGGTGAACGCCCATCGTGGTTCGTTGCATGGCCACGTCGCGGCTCCGGTTCTGCACAAACAGGTCATCGAACCCCATTTTGTCAAGGTCTGAATCGTACAGAATAGTTACGGCTTCGCGCCCGTCGCTCAGGTACGTATAGTGTGCCTGTACGCTGGGCAGCAGATCGGCGATGAACTGCTTGCGCCGGTCATGGATGCGCTGACCTATATACAGAAGTGGTTCGTCGTAGGTATCGAGCAGGTCGTGGTCAACGTTGCGGCGGTCAGCGAAGAGCTTCAGCAGGCTGTTTCGTTGCTTCAGTACGTGCTGGTATTGCAGGTAATCCTGGAGGTACTCGGGGTCGAGCTGCGCCAGAACGCCATCCACAAACTGGCGGCGGTCTTCACTATGTTCGCGTACTAGATCGGTATCATTGGGGGCCATCAGTACCACCGGAAACCGGCCAATATGCTCGCTGACGCGTTCATACGGCTTTTTATCGGCCAGAATTGCCTTGCGTTGTCCGCGTTGCAGGCTGATGGTAATCTGCGTGGGGCGGTCGTGTTTAACGAAGGTGCCATCGAGAATGAAGTAATCTTCGTTGTGCGTTACGCTCAGCGCATCGAGTGACTGGAACGCACTTTTCGACAAAGCGAGGAAATAAATGGCGTCGAGCAGATTGGTTTTACCGCTGCCATTTGGCCCCACAATCACGTTTACCTGCCTGCTGAACGTAAAGAGCGCATCTTCATAGTTTTTAAAATTGGTCAGGCTTAGTTTATCGAGGTACATAAAACTGGGGAGGAAAGCAGGAAAGGGAGGAAAGGAGTAAAGGAATGCTGACTGGACTGACGGTATCGTATAAATAATTCGAGTGTCTGTAATCCCATTCCTCCTTCTTCCTTTCCTCCTTCCTCCTTTGTTCGTACTTTTGCGAGCATTTTGCCCGGAAATAGCAACAAAGATACGTTCCCTTTGTTCGGCAGATAACAGGGCAATATACCCTCTACTTAGGATACACATGGCAACCGTCAAAGACAAGGCTCCAGCCGCTAAAAGCAACGGCAAGGCAACTCCGACCAAAACACAGCACCCCAAAGAGCGGTACATGTATTGGTATGAGTCGATGCAACTTCAGCGGAAGTTTGAAGAAAAGGCTGGCCAGCTCTACGGGCAACAAAAAATCAAAGGCTTCTGCCACCTCTATATCGGTCAGGAAGCCTGTTCGTCAGGTTCGTACTCGGCCCTAACCCCCGACGATAAGTGGATCACCGCCTATCGCGATCACGGTATCCCACTTGCCTTAGGTTCAGATCCTAAGGCGGTTATGGCCGAATTGTACGCCAAACAAACGGGATCATCGAAAGGTAAAGGTGGATCGATGCACATCTTCGATAAGTCGGTCAATTTCGTTGGCGGGCATGGTATCGTTGGGGCGCAGATTCCAATGGGTGCCGGTATCGCATTTGCCGAGAAGTACAACAAAACAGGCAACCTCTGCATCTGTTTCTTCGGCGATGGAGCCGTTCGTCAGGGTGCCCTTCACGAGGCGTTCAACATGGCCATGCTGTGGAAGCTGCCCGTGATTTTTGTGGTTGAAAACAACGGGTACGCCATGGGTACGTCGGTTGCACGGACCTCGAACGTAACGGAGCTGTACACAATTGGTGAGTCATACGACATGCCTTCTGAGCCAGTTGACGCGATGGAAGTGGAAGCCGTTCACGAAGCCGTTAGCCGCGCTGCCGAGCGGGCCCGTGCTGGTGAAGGCCCTACTTTCCTGGAATTCCGTACGTACCGGTATCGTGGTCACTCCATGTCTGACCCACAGAAATACCGTAGCAAAGATGAGGTTGAGCAGTACAAACAGCGCGACCCGATCGAGAACGTTCGTCAGTACATTCTAACCAATGGGCTGGCAACCGAAGACGATCTGGCGGCGATCGATCAGAAGATCAAGGCAACGGTTGATGAGTCGGTGAAATTTGCCGAAGAATCGCCTTACCCACCTGTCGAAGAAGCGTTCAGAGACGTATACGTGCAAAAGGATTATCCATTTTTGATGGAGTAGAGAAAGTTGGTTTGGTATTTGAGGTGTCGGCTTCGATGAACCTGTTCGGCTAGCCTCTTTCCTCAGCGTAAAGGGCTTACCAGCCGATTAAACTTCAACCGGCAGGTGTCAAACATCAAACTATTTTCTTACTTTTGCCCCTCAAATTGCAACTTGTATGAGCAAGAAAAACGCGGGTTTAGAATTTCTTGAAGATCCCGACGCACTGGCAGGCCGTTTAGAAAAGGCCGAAGATTTTTTTGAAATGAACCGCAACCTCATTTTTGGGGTAATTGGTGGTCTTGTGCTTGCCATTGGCGGCTACTTTGCTTACCAGTATTTCCAGGGAGAGAAGAACATCGAAGGGCAGGATAAACTGTTCAACGCCGTGTACAAATTCGAGCAGGATTCACTGCAACTGGCCTTGAACGGCAAAGGAGCAACGCCTGGCCTACTGGCAGTAGCCGATGACTACAGCGGAACGAAAGCCGGTAATCTGGCTCATTTCTACGCGGGCACTGCCCTGCTGAAAGAAGGCAAGTACGATCAGGCAATCGAGCAGTTGAAAGACTTCAGCTCATCGGATTTGCTGGTCCAGGCTCGTGCGTATTCACTGATTGGCGATGCTTATTCTGAAAAGAAAAGCTACGCTGAGGCGGCTGAGTATTACGAAAAAGCGGCTGAATACAAGCCAAACAAGTTCTTCACGCCTGGTTATCTGCTGAAGCTGGCTATTGTGCAGGAAAACGCGAAAGCAACCGACAAAGCCATTGAGGCCTATCAGCAAATTCTGGATAAGTATCCGGAAACTGCCGAAGCCGTCAGCGCCAAGAAATATAAATCCGTGCTCGAAGCGCAAAGCGGCGAGTAGTCAACCGGGTACGTATCAGTATGCATACACAAAGGGACGAAGCCGTAACAGGGTTCGTCCCTTTTTTTATAGTTTACAGTTTTCTGTTTACTGTTTTCAGTTGCGCTGCCACTTGGCAGGCGTAACGAATAAGCAGCGCAACTGAAAACAGTAAACAGAAAACTGTAAACTCTCTTCTATGTCTTCAGCCGATAAAAATCTCAGCGTCTTCACCGTTGACAACCTGCCTGATATCAGTGCACGTCGCTTTGCCCTTGTTGTGGCTGAGTGGAATACCGAGGTAACAGAAGCCTTGTTTCAGGGGGCTTATGATACCCTGGTCAAGTATGGCGCTACCGCCGAAAATGTACTTCGGGGCAACGTACCCGGTAGTTATGAGCTGACTCTGGCCGCTCAATGGTTTGCCGAACGGCCCGACATCGACGCGGTAATCTGCATTGGCTGTGTTATTCAGGGCGAAACCAAGCATAACGATTACATCAACCACGCCGTAGCGCAGGGCTTCACCACCGTAAGTCTGAAGACCGGAAAGCCGGTCATCTTTGGCGTACTGACCCCCAACACCCAGCAACAGGCCCTCGACCGGGCGGGTGGCATTCACGGCAACAAAGGCGACGAAGCCGCTATGACGGCGATTAAAATGTTGGGATTGAAAGAAACAATTAACAAATAAATATACTATCCTCTGTCTTCGGTCTTCTGTCCTCTGTTGCGCTGCTAAGGCACATATTTCTGAATTAGCAGCGCAACAGAGGACAGAAGACCGAAGACACAATTTCTACCTCCATGCACGTTTGGAAATTTGGCGGAACCTCGGTTGGAAGACCAGAGCGGATGCACTCGATTCGTAATCTGATTACGGCTGATTCTACCCGGAAAGTAGTGGTGTTGTCGGCATTGTCTGGCACCACAAACGCGTTACTGTCTATCGGCGAGTCGCTGAAGAGCAACGCCGAAGACGAAGCATTCGAGAAAATCGAACATCTGAAAGCACATTACGATAGCTTCGTACGCGATTTATTTAAGACATCCGAGGGATTGGCCGCCGGTCAGCGGATTATCTCCAATGAATTTTCATTCCTGCGGTCGCTTACCCGAATCAAGCCATTTACGCTGAAACAGGAAAAAGAACTGGTGGCCGAAGGCGAGTTACTGAGTACGCAGATCTTTGCTGCCTATCTGGCCGAAGAAGGCGTGTCGTCGGTGTTGCTACCTGCACTGGAGTTTATGCGGATCGACGCCGACAACGAGCCTGAACTGGCTGTTATTGACCAGAATCTACGCGAGATGTTGCCTCCGCATGCCGATAAGCAGATCATCGTAACCCAGGGTTTTATTTGTCGAAATCCGCGCGGCGAGATCGACAACCTGAAACGGGGTGGTTCCGATTATACGGCGTCGCTGATCGGCGGGGCTATTCGTGCCGACGAAATTCAGATATGGACCGACATCGACGGGATGCACAACAATGACCCGCGCATCGTGAAAAAAACATTCCCGATCCGTGAACTGACCTTCGACGAAGCAGCCGAGCTGGCGTATTTCGGCGCTAAAATTCTGCACCCATCCACCATTACGCCGGCGAAGATGAAAGGTGTTCCGGTACGTCTGAAAAACACGATGGCGCCTGAAGCGCCAGGTACGTTGATCACGGATAAACTAAGCACTGATGCGCAAAACGGACAGGTCTTTAAAGCCATTGCCGCCAAGGATAACATCACGGCGCTCTACATCCACTCTACCCGGATGCTGAATGCGTACGGTTTCCTTCGCCGTATTTTCGAGATTTTCGAGCGCTTCAAAACGCCAATCGACTTGATTGCTACGTCGGAAGTGTCGGTATCGGTAACGATTGATAACACGGATAATCTGGCGGCTATCCAGGCCGAATTAGGGCAGTTCTGTGAACTGGAAGAGCCCGATTATAATCAGACTATTATCTGTATTGTGGGTAATTTCAGCTCCGATCATCCGGGTATTGCCCTGCAGGTATTGAAAGCGCTCGAAGGTATTCCAATCCGTATGATATCATACGGTGGCACCGAGCACAATATTTCGCTGCTGATGCACGGACAGTACAAAAATGAAGCGCTAAATGCGCTGAACGACAGTCTGTTCGTAAACGCTTAACTTTAGCCAGTCATCCAGCGCAGGTACGTCTGCGCTGGATGGATTAACGCTACTTCCATGACTGACGCCGAATTCCTGCAAGCTGTAAAGCGCTCCGTGTGTGAGATCGACCCTCAAGCCGAAGTATGGCTGTTTGGCTCCCGTGCCCGTGGCGACGCCCGCCCCGATTCTGACTGGGATTTCTTAGTGCTTACTGAAAAGCCGGTAGATCGAGCTTTCAAGTATGTCGTATGGGATCAACTTAACGAGTTGGAACTTTCTGCTGAGCGGGTTATCAGTACAAGGGTTTGGAACAGGCTTCATTGGAAAGATATGGTTGTAACCGATTTGTATCAAAATGTTCAGGAAGATGATAAGCGGCTATGAACAAGAGCAAAGAGGAAACTATCCGATTCAGGCTTGACAAATCTGACGAGGTAATGCGTGAAGCAAAAGCACTGGTTGCTATCAAGAGTTGGTCAGGCACAGTAAGCAGACTATACTACAGCACCTTTCATGTTGTATCTGCCTTAATGTTAGATCGGGACATTCGAATTAAAGCGCATGCCGGAGCTAAAGCTATGTTCGATCTATATTTTGTTAAAACAAGTATGGTCGAGGTAAAATGGAGTAAACTTTATAGTCGGTTATCTGATGCCCGGCATAGCAGTGATTACGGTGCTTTCATAGAGTTCACTGCCGACGATGTGTTGCCTCTTGTACCGTAAACTTAAGAATTCATCGACGTGATTAAACGTCTGATTACCAAAAACTAATGCTACAAATTCCATTCATCCGTGAGAATAAAGACCTGGTTCTGGCCGGGCTGCGGAAACGCCATTTTGCCGATGCCGAGTCGACGGTTGAACAGTTACTGAGCCTTGACCAGCAGCGCCGCGATACACAGAAGGAGCAGGACGACAAACTGGCCCGGCAAAACGCGATTGCCAAAGAGATTGGTCAATTAATGAAAACCGGCCAAAAAGAAGCAGCCGACGCGGCTAAAGCGGAGACGGCTACGCTGAAGGAGCAATCGAAAGTGTTGGGCGAACAACTAACAGGTATTGAGCAGCAGGTGCAGGCCATACTGGTAACGGTCCCCAACATTCCACACAGTAGCGTACCCGAAGGCCGCTCGGCCGATGATAACGAAGTTGTGCTGGAATGGGGCGACAAACCGAACCTCCATGCCGGTGCTGAACCACATTGGGAGCTGATCAAACGGTTTGGTCCCGGTGGTAGCCCAATGATTGATTTCGATCTGGGCAACAAAATTTCAGGCGCTGGTTTTCCTGTCTACAAAGGCCGGGCGGCTCGTCTGCAACGGGCGCTGATCAACTTCTTCCTGGATAAGGCACTGGCTGCCGGATACGTTGAAGTACAGCCGCCTATCGTAATTAACGAAGATTCGGGCTTCGGCACGGGCCAGTTGCCCGACAAAGAAGGACAGATGTACTATGCCGATGCCGACAAGCTGTATTTGATTCCAACGGCCGAAGTCCCTGTTACGAATCTGTACCGCGATGTGATGGTGGCCGAGTCTGACCTGCCTATCAAAAACGTAGCATATACGCCCTGTTTCCGGCGCGAAGCGGGTTCATGGGGTGCCCACGTGCGCGGCCTGAACCGCCTGCACCAGTTCGATAAAGTGGAAATTGTCAGGATCGAGAAACCGGAGAATTCGTATACGGTACTCGAAGAAATGAGCCAGCATGTGCAGGGCCTATTGCAGGTACTTGAATTGCCTTATCGTGTGTTGCGCCTGTGCGGTGGCGATATGGGTTTCACGTCGGCCTTAACCTACGACATGGAAGTGTGGTCGGCCGGGCAGGGGCGTTGGCTGGAAGTTAGCTCGGTGAGTAATTTTGAGACCTACCAGGCCAACCGGTTGAAGCTTCGCGCCAAGCTCGATGGAAGCAAACCGACGCTGCTGCATACGTTGAACGGCTCGGCCCTGGCATTGCCACGCATCCTGGCTGCGATCCTGGAGAATAACCAAACTGCAGAAGGGACAATTCGCATTCCTGCAGTGCTGGTTCCATACTGTGGCTTTGACGTGATCGACTAGAGGGCAATTCAACGAATGTAATGCGGACTTTAGCTGGCCGCATTACATTCAGCAATCGCACGAATAATTGGCGTAGCCGGGGTAGTGGGGTGATAGCCGCCCGGCAATGCTGATAACCCGATCCAGCGGAATATGCTGACCGTCGGCCAGGTCGAGCGTATCGAAGTCGTTTTCATGGCCAACGCCCAACACCATTGCGTCGGTTTTAATGAACTCATTCAGATCAGTAAGGTATTCTATTCGGACAAATTTCCGGGGCTCAATGGCAGCGCGGAAGTCATTCAGATCGGCGGTTTTCATAAGTGAAAGGTCATTAGTGGTTATTGCAGTCATCCATTGTCAGTTGCTGTACGAACTGACAACAGTTGTTTATCTGTAAAACAAACAGAGCCGGTCAGATAGTTGCGTAAACTACCCGACCGGCTCTGTTCTTAATCGATAACGTACCCAGCCTATTCTGCTGCGGCGAGGGCGCGGTGGAAATCGCGAAGGATCACCTCCTTCATGGCAATCTTGCGTTTTTGCGTATTGATTTTATTCAGAATCTGCTTGTCTTCAGGGTTTTCGGGATCGAGGCTGTCGATGTCCTGCATCGAAAACTGGAGATCGTTTTTCTCGCGTTTTACCAGGTATTCCAGCTCGCGGATTTTGGTCCGTAGCTGCTCGGCCTGACTTTTCAGGCTGAAAGCCGGGTATTTCCGGTCGAGCACACGCCCAAGGTAACTAAGTTCGAAAATCTTGTCGCAGGCCGCGCGGAACTTCTCGTTCACGGCTTTGTCCTGCATTTTGAACGGCACCTTAATCTCTTTCCAGGCATTGAGCAATTCTTTGGCCCGATTGGCTGAAGCGAAGATTTGCGAGTCAGGGACTTTGGCAAGCTGTTCGGCTTCGTCGGCCATTTTCATCTGCTGCTCAATACGCGGGTCAATCCGTTTCTGGATGACGATACCTTTCGCGTTATTGTATTTTTCAAAGACATACTGCACCGTTCGCTTGAAGCGTTTGTGTAGTTTTCCCCCTTTTTTGATGGGTACTTCGCCAATGTTTTTCCAGGCATTATTCAGCCGCCGAACCTCCTGATACACAACGTCAAGGTCGGGGTTCCGAACGGCGCGTTCAACCAGTTTGATCATCTCTTCATACTGATCGAGACGCTCCTGGATGACCTTATTCTGTTCGTTGAAGAACTCACGCCGCCGCTGGAAAAAACCGTCGAGAAGGCCCTGAAATTCCTCTTCAATTTCAGCCTCGATACTTTTATCAACTGGTCCGGTTTTGATCCACTTCGTCTTGATATCTTGAAGGGCTTCGGCGGTTGGTTTCCAGTCGTCGCTACCGGCAATTACCTCTGCTTCACCAATTAACGCCCGTTTGATTTCGAGGTTTTTCAGCTGGTTGGTATGAATCAGCCCCGATAAAATATCCTCGAGTTGATCGAGCCGGTCGAGTAATGGAGGGAAATCGCCGATGGCATCGAAGCTGATCAGTTTGCGGCGTAATTGCAGCAATTTAGTCAGGTACGAGCCTTTATTTTGCGCCTCGGTTACCTCTTCTTCCAGCTGGGCAACCTTACTCTGGGCGATTATAAAGCGATTTTTAAAGTAATCGAGCGCTTCCTGCTCTGTTCGTTTAACTTCGCCGATCTGGCGGTCTGGATAGTCGAGATAGCCCTTTAAAAATACCTTTCCGTCTTCGACGTAACCGTATTCGTCTACCAATGAAGCATTTTCCATTTTTCCTTACTGAAGGGTTCTTGCGAGGGTTAATTACCGATATTTGCCCAACCACAAACATAGGCAAAAAATGAGCCAGGAAACGATTATCTTTTCTATGGCGGGTGTAAGTAAAATTATTCCCCCCAACCGACAAATCCTAAAGAACATCTACCTTTCATTCTTTTACGGTGCCAAAATAGGGGTGCTTGGACTCAATGGTTCCGGCAAGTCTACCCTCCTCCGGATCATCGCCGGCATCGACAAAAGCTACAACGGAGAGGTGGTGTTCTCGCCCGGCTATTCAGTCGGTATGCTCGAACAGGAGCCGCAATTAGACCCCACTAAAACCGTTCGTGAGGTCGTAGAAGAAGGCGTGCAGGAGATTGTTGATCTGCTGAAAGAATTCGATCAGATCAACGAAGCATTTGGTGACCCCGACGCCGACTACGAAAAGCTGGGAGCCCGCCAGGCCGACGTACAGGAGAAATTGGATCATTTCAATGCGTGGGAACTCGACACCCGGCTCGAGCGGGCCATGGATGCCCTGCGCACACCACCGTCTGACGCGTTGATTGCAAACCTCTCTGGTGGTGAAAAACGCCGGGTCGCGTTGTGTCGGCTGCTGCTCAAGGAACCCGATGTGCTCCTGCTTGATGAGCCAACCAACCACCTTGATGCCGAGTCGGTCCTGTGGCTGGAAGAACACCTTCGGCAGTATAAGGGAACGGTCATCGCCGTAACCCACGATCGTTACTTCCTGGATAACGTAGCGGGCTGGATTCTGGAGCTCGACCGGGGTGAGGGTATTCCCTGGAAAGGCAACTATAGCTCGTGGCTCGATCAGAAACAGCAACGGCTGGCAAAAGAAGAGAAGACCGAATCGAAGCGGCAGAAGACCCTTCAGCGCGAGCTGGAATGGGTACGTATGGCACCAAAAGCCCGTCAGGCAAAGTCGAAAGCGCGTCTTGGTGCCTACGAGAAAATGCTCGATGAGGACTCGCAGCAGCGCGAGAGCAAACTGGAAATCTTTATTCCGCCAGGACCACGGCTGGGTAGCAAAGTCATTGAAGCGCAGGACGTGGCCAAGGCATTTGGCGACCGGTTGCTGTTCGAACACCTCGAGTTTAAGCTGCCACAGGCGGGGATCGTTGGTATTATTGGACCCAACGGCGCGGGTAAAACCACGCTCTTCAAGCTCATCACCGACAAGTATAAGCCCGACGCAGGTACGTTCGAGGTGGGCGAAACGGTGAAGGTGGCTTACGTGGATCAGGAACACGACGGACTCGACCCCGAGAAGACCGTGTATCAGACCATCGCCGACGGCAACGATTGGATTATGCTGGGCGGCAAACAGGCCAACGCCCGGGCGTATTGCAGCCGGTTCAATTTCGCCGGTGCTGATCAGGAAAAGAAAGTAGGTACGTTGTCGGGTGGCGAGCGAAACCGCGTTCACCTGGCCATGACCCTGAAAGAAGGCGCCAACCTGTTGTTGATGGATGAACCGACCAACGATCTGGACGTAAACACGTTACGGGCGCTGGAAGAAGGTCTGGAAAACTTCGCGGGTTGCGCCGTTATCATCAGCCACGATCGCTGGTTCCTTGACCGGGTAGCCACGCACATCCTCGCATTCGAAGGCGATTCGCAGGTGTACTGGTTTGAAGGCAACTTCTCGGAATACGAAGAAAACCGCCGCAAACGCCTCGGAAACGACGCCACACCGAAACGAATCCGGTATAAGAAGCTGGCGTAGCGTAGTATGGCAATGCGTTTAACCAAAAAGAGCCGGATTCACGTCCGGCTCTTTTTTTATACTGTTTTTGCTTTGCGGTTAGTGCTGGATGAGGGCCCGCAGGGTGGTGGCAGGCAGGCCAGGTACGTTCAAATTGATCAGATAAACGCCTGATTTTAAGCCTGATGTATTGATGCGGTGTGGTTCCCCGGTAGAGATGGCCACGCGCGCCTGGTGAAGAATGTGGCCTGTTTCATCGGTCAGCGAAATGGTTACGGGTTGTGCACCGGCTGCCTGTAGATCGAGCAGAAGGTAGTTCTGGGCGGGGTTAGGCCAAAGCCTGAAACCATCAGAAATGCTTTCGCCAAGGGTATTGGTCATAGCAACAGGTTGCTCGTTACCACTACGGGCATTGCTGGCGAGGCAGGTGGTTTCTGCGAAGCCCCATTGCTGATTGGTGCCATTATTCAGGGTGAACTGAACAACCTCACCGCCTTCATTTGTGTTACTACCTTTTACGTCGATGGCTTTACCCGAATGCCGGGCTGTGAGGGTATGGTAGCCACTGCCGTTACGGGTAATCAGCCACTCCTGATGCGCACCGCCCCAATACGTCCATTGAACCAGCGGGTTGTTATCCTGTGTCGAGGCGTTGGCGACGTCGATGCCTTTACCGGTATGGCCTACGATCAGCTTGTAATAAAGGCCCCCCACCGATTGCACTTTCCACTGTTGCCAGGCATGATTGGCGTAAGTGTACTGTCGAATAACGGTCCCGTCTGAGGGGAGACCATTATAAACGCCTAACACCTTACCGCTACTACGCGACGTGATTGTATAGCACTTGTTGGGGTCGAATGAAGGAGCGGTGCTGACACAGGTACGTGCCTCGATAGACCATTGCTGAGCGGCCGTACCATTGGCCGTGAGTTGAATAACCTCACCACCTTCTGTTTGATTGCTGCCTTTAACATCCAGCAATTTTCCTGAATGCCGGGCAACCAACTGATAATAACCGGCCGCATCGCGACGGATTGCCCACTGCTGATTATTGCCGCCGACATAATCCCACTGGTGAACGGGTGTATAGTCGTCATAGGAAACCCCCGACACATCGAGCACCTTATTACTATGTTGAGCAATGAGTTGGTAATAGCCGCCCGACGTTGCCGCGAATTTCCATTGCTGCCAGGGCTGATTGGCGTCGGTACGTTGTCTGACGGTTGAGCCATTGTCCAGGCCTCCATTATCTACGCCCAGTACTTTGCCGCTCACCCGCGAAATGAGTTGGTAGCAGGTGTTGGGTGAAATAACGATCGAAGCAGACGTGGGTGCGGCCGGAACAACGCTGGTCTCGACGCCCCCTGTCCAGGCGGAGCCACGGCGGGTATATACCCGGAAATAGTATCGGGTTCCGGGCGTCAGGTTTGTCACTACCAGCGAAGTGGATATACCCTGATAAAGCACTTTCCCGCCAAAGAAAGCGGCGCCATTACCTGTAAAGCTTGGATCGGCCGTATAAACCAGATCGGTAGGCCGATCCGTGAAACCCGATCCTGCTTTGCCCACTACCAGTACATTGTCGAAAGTAACGGTGGGGTTTATCCAATTCAGACGGGCCGAATTAACTAGCGACGTTGCTGTTAAACCACTGATCGATAACTGGCCCGAACTGCAATCCGGGACTATTTTTACCGAATCCAGGGCTGTTAATCCGCCAGCGTCTGTCACTTTCAGCGAAATGAAGTAATAATAGGATTCTCCATCGCACCCGACCGGCGATACCTTGATAACCGGCGAACTGGCCGTCAGCACAGGTTCGAAGTGTTCATGGTTATTATGGCGCAGGCTCACCTGCCAGGCGTAGGTTAAACTGGCAGGTGCTTCATCGGTTACGGCGGCCGTTAGCGTGTACGAGCTTTCGCGGTCAAGCACATATTTCGCATTATTGACCGGATTGGTAATGCGGGCAGTTGGTGCCGTATTATTGACCGAGATCTGGAGCGTTTTGGTATCTGAAAGCCCCAGATTATCCGTTACCGTCAGCTTCACGGAGAAGCCTTTGGTAACCGCTGACGAGAACACGTGCGTCGGATTAGCGACGGTGGCTGTAGTACCGTCGCCAAAGTCCCAGCGATAGGTCAGGGAGTTGGCGTCCGGGTCGCTGGATGCGTCGCCCCGAAAAGAGACAGTCAGCGGCGACGGACCACTCGTTACAGAAGCTGTAGCCACGGCAACGGGTGGCCGATTACCCCCGTAGCTGATACGCATGATCTCACCGGTGTTGATGTTGACATAATGCAGCGAGCCGTCGAGCGGATTAGATTCTATATCAACGATACCCTGCGTGGTACCATTGGCCATAAATTCACGTACCTGGCTCACCGCCCCGGTATTCGTCAACGTAGCAACGCGTATCCAGTTGGCGCCGTAATCAGCGAAGAAGTAGGCTCTTTGCCAGGCTGCAGGGAACGCAGCACCGGCATAATAAACACCCGCCGTTGACGCATTTCCCCGAAATGGCTTCCCCAAAGCAAGGCCGCTGGTGGCTGTTTCGCTCAGGGTAGTGGCGGTGGCAACGGTTCCACTGAAGGTTGGCGTGCGGGCAATGTCGGCACCGTGTTTCCAGTCGAGGGCCGGGCGGCTATGAACGTACCGTCGTTGCAAGCCGGGAAGTGGCTGGTTGCTACACGGGTTGGTAACTACAGTTGACCCCGAGGCCGGGTTAGTGACTTGTTTCAACAGGTCATCAAACGTTAGAAAAGGCTTGTTACAGGTATTGGCCGGCGATCCCGCGTTCGGGTTGGGCTCGTCTTTGTTTTCCAGCGTCAGGGCTGCCGCCGCATAGCTCGAGTTGGCTTCCAGCCCTTCGAACATAGGCCATCCTGCATTCTCTCCCGGAAGGCGAACTATGTGCATATCTTCCCACACGTTCCAGCCCACGTCGCCAATCAGCAACGTACCCGGATTGGCGTCGGCCGGGTTGGTGCTGCCTGTTTCGGGCTGAATCGTCATCCGATACGGGTTACGAAGGCCCAGCGTCCAGACGCGCGATTTGGCTGAACGCGGATTGGCGGAATCATAAAAGGGATTGCTGGTCAGGCCATTGCCAGTGGCAGGATCGAGGCGCAGCACCTTACCGCAAAGCGACGTCAGCATCTGCGCCCGAAACGCCCCTACATTCTGGTTGGCAGTCATGATACCGTCGTTGATGGCCGTCTGGAAATACGTTTCCGGCGCACTGCCTTTGTCAGTTGTGGTATAGCTGGCATTATCGCCTGTCGATAAGAGCAGTGAGCCATCGCGGCCAAATACGAGGGTGCCGCCCGCGTGGGATTCGTGGGTAAGCGGAATACCCGTCGACTTGGTTTCGCCCAGCAAGACTGCCCGGCTGGTTAGGTCTGCCGACAGTGTGTTGTTTGTGGTGATGAATTTGTAACGGGTTACCCGGCTAATGGTGGCATTGAAATACTCGTCTTTCGTACGGTCGTAGGCGGTAGTCCCTGCATTCATCAGGTGATGCCTATCAACAACGTAAAACAGATAGACCAGCCCATTTCGGGTATAATTAGGGTCTAGACAAAAACTGAGCAGCCCAAAATCACGCCAGTTGCCCACTTCATCGCTAATGTCGAGGGCAGGGGTCGTTTGTTTAACATACTGAGTGCCATTCCAGACAGACACCCAAACGCGACCAGCTTTGTCCCACACAAACTGACGCTGGCCGTCGGCTGAGAAGACCAGCCCCATTGGTTGCGAATAGCCATCCTGGGCTTTTGTATTACTAAAGCCTGCCGGGGGCGATTGGGCCAGTAAGAATGGTAAGCTTAGTAGCCAGAGGGAGACACTGACCAGAAATCGAACAGGTCGAGGTCGATGCGTTGTATGGATGGAGGGAAACATATCATCAAATGGTCTATGGGTTATATAGGTGATAAGTTGTTGAGGCTGACATAATTAAACGCCTACCCAGTCAGGACTGGGTAGGCGGCAGACCGTCACCGGTACGAGTAGAAAATAAAACTCGCGTTTACGATGCTGATCAAATAGTCACCGTAAACGCGAGTTAAAAAGCTTAGTTTGCTTGGTGTATCAGCCCTGCATACCACGCAGCAGTGTCTGGCATTTCATTTCGGTTTCCAGCCACTCTTTTTGCGGATCTGAATCTTCAGTGAGGCCCGCGCCGGCATACAGCGTAGCCGTTTTCCCTGCCAGCAACAGGCAGCGGATATGGACGAATAACTGGCTGGCCCCGTCGATGTTGACCGGGCCTACGAAACCGGCGTAGAAGCCCCGGTCATGTTGTTCGTGCGTCAGTATGAAATCAAGTGCTTCGGGGCGGGGCATGCCGCAAACGGCCGAGGTTGGGTGCAGTAACCGGAGCATGACAGTGCCAAGCTGCGGAAAATTCACGGCCCTGGTATCTACCGAATACTGCGAGCAAAGGTGCATCAGGTTGCCCGCCTGTGCTGTTTTCGGTCCTTCTTCCATGTACTCGCGTAACCGAATTTTCTTGAAACAGCCAATGATGTAGCGGCTAACCAGCGCCTGCTCTTCAATCTCTTTCTGCGACCAAAGCGCATCGGCCGTACGCTTCATCACGCCCTCCGGCGTATAGGCCGACTGGGTACCCGCCAGCGCTACCGTCCTGAAAATTCCGTTGGCATCTACGCTCGCCAGCCGTTCGGGCGTGGCCGATAGCCACACCTGCGCCGGGCGGCCACCGGTGCCTTCGGGCAGCGAAACAGCCGAGACGAAGGCGGTAGGATAGGCGGCGCACAACCGGTCGAAAAGGGTAACTACATCAGGTACGTTGCCGAACGTGAGGGTTTTCGTGCGCGACAGGACCACTTTCCAGAATCGGCCCGCTTTCATAGCCTCAACAGCCTCGGCTACGTTTGCCTCGAACGCCGCCTGTGCTTCCGGATCAGGTTGCTCCGTAAACGAAACAGGATCAGATAGGTTAGTGGGCTGGTTGGCTGCCAGGTACGTTGCTTGATCGAATGCGCGGGTGGCGGTGGTCTCGGGCGTAGGGCGGTACAGGAGCTGGCCATCAGCATCGAGCACTATGTGGCGGTCGGCATGCAGGTAAAACGCCCGGGCAAAATCATCGGATGCGGTCCCGTGCCCGGGCGCATCGAACAAACCAATGGCAAAACCGGGCGGACGCTCGTCTAAATCAATAGGTTGCTGCTCAGCGAGTGGTTCGCCGAGGTGAACGATCAACTGCTTTTCTGACTGATTGGGGAGCCGCCACAGCGCAGCGGGGTGATCATTTTTACGGGCAGTTTGCCAGAGATGGGTAAGCGTAACGTCTAAATGAACCGTAGTGGTGTTGGAACCGGCAGATGAAGCAGTCATGAGCGCAAGTAGGTACGAAAGGACCTGTATACTGTACCAACAGATTGCAGCGGCGTTTGGTGCTAAAAACGTTATCATCGGCGGGCCACCAACACGGAGAAAGTTTCGAGTTGACTAGGTTCTGGCCAACAGTGTTCGCCTGAAGCGCCCGATAATGTATCTGATCAGCACGTAGGCAACCAGACAAAACAGAATAATACCCCAACCTTCGAGCAACAGGAGAATGACGTTCGCCAACACGTGCCCTCCGGTGGCAAGGGCATCGGCTGCTTTGGTCAGAAAAGCAGGTTCGTATGCTTTCACGTCATTACCGTTCGGAAGAACCGTTCGTTGACATGATTGCCGCTGGTAGATGGTCAGGGTTATGGTGCTGAGCTGAAGCTGATCAACCAGCAACAGATCGTTGATGCGTGCCTCGTCGGTTTGCTGTTGATGGGTTAGCCGGTTCTCTTCCGTATCGTTAACGTCGCCCAGTGTTGAACCCCGTTTATCGATGGCCGCCCGCAGGCGCTGGGTATATGCCGTATTGCGCTGCTGGGTCTGAGCGGCAGCCAGGCGTTGTAAGGCCACATCGTCGGACTTTATTTCCCGAAAATCAAGGTAATCAGACAGGCCAACGAGGGCGCAGAGGGTGGTGTCGAGGCGGGCGTTGGGAACGCGTAGCGTCATGGAGTTGCTGACCGTGAAGCGCGTGGTTTCGAGTAGTGAATCAGCGCTGATGGCTACCGTTTCGGTGTCGTCTTTCTGGCTATCGAGTCTGGTGAAGGTGACAAAGCCTCCGTATCGGGCCGTGATCGCTTCGATCCGGTTGGTTGCGTTGACAACATTATCGACCCGAAACTTTATGTCGGCGGTACGAATGAACTGACGGGCGGGGAGTTTGGTCTGATCGGCCGATGCTCCCGGCAGCGTAGCGGGTGCTTCCTGGGCGGTTGCTTCAGGTACTGGTTGGGGAGCCGTCGAGTCTGTCAGTAGCCTGGCATCTGACTGAGGCTGGTATACCTGCTTTGGGCTTTCCTGCTTCGATTGGCAGCTAGCCAGCCAGAGTAGCGTTAGAGCCAGCAGAATAGGGTTGTTAAGGGTCTTCATTGGCTTTCTTGTATCGATGTTTGACGGTTACTCATTCCATAACCCGCTCACTATTAGTTGGTAAAGCATAGGGGTATGCAGGCTTGCCTGAATGGGCGCATCCAGTTACTAGGGGGGGGATAACATGAGTGCCAGCCTGAACCTGTCTGTTCGGGCTGGCACTCGTGCAGGGGGCTGCAAACGGTTACCGTCCGCTTGGTGCGGTGCCTTCGGCCACTACTTCGCCCTTGAACATCAGCGTAACAGCCCCACCGTCGGCATTCGATTCTACGTAGACCGTTTTGCTGAACGCGCCCAGAGTTGCTGCATTGAAGGTGGCTTTGATCTGCCCTGTTGCGCCGGGCATCACCGCTTCTTTGGGCCAGTCAACGCCGGTGCAGCCGCATGACCCCTTGGCATAGGTGACCAGCAGCGGCGCTTCGCCTTTGTTGGTGAATGTGTACGAAACGGTGACTGGCTTGCCCTGATGTATTTTGCCGAAATCATGGGTGGTGCTGGTCCAGCCAAAGGCTGCTGCCAGCGTGTGGGCCACTACGGTTCCGGCTACCAGAAGCGCCGATAAAAGAAGCGTTAACGTTTTCATAAAGAATGAATTAAGCGATGGTTTTAGGTCCGTCGGGCTTTCCGGCGGTTTGCTGGATCAAAAGTAGACGATGCCTGGGGGGCGCTTGTTAACGGCTGGTTATCAGTTGTTAATGAAATGTTAAAGGACCCGTAAAGCATAAAGGAGTGATAGCGCGAATGAGCGAACGCTGTACTTTAGTTGTCGAAAGAGTGAATGAACGACTATGGATTGGTAAATGCCGGACGATGCACCCGCAGCCAACTCGTTTACCGTCTTCTGCCGCTTGACCTGATCGCTCTTTCACGCGTTACTTCGTTCACTCGTTATCATATATGTCCCGTTCGTTGATTCGGCTTCTGGTTGTGCTGTCGGTAATTGCCATTGTGGGTATTCTGACGGTACAGGCCATCTGGCTGCGCCGGGCCTATGCACTGGGCGAGCGGCAGTTTCGGCAAACAGCTTTTGTGGCGTTGCAGGAAGTAGCCGATGAGGTGGCGCGTCTGAACAACATTCGGCAAACACGCCTGGCGGTCACTCAGCTCTCAACCGATTACTTCGTTGTTCGTACTGATGCGCCCATCGACCCGATCCTGCTGGAGCATTACCTGCAGAATGCCTTTCGCCGGCACCGTCTTCTGACTGATTTTGAATACGGCATCTACAATTGCGAAAGTGAGCGGATGGTGTACGGAGCCTACGCCAGTTCTAAACAAGCAAGTGCCGGCCAGCCTACCAAACGAATCAGCCGGAAACGCACGCTGCCCAAGATTAAGGGTTACACGTACTATTTCGAGATCCGCTTTTTGGGTCAGGCAGGCGTAGTGGCAGGTCAGCTCGACGGTTGGATCGCGTCGTCGGTGGCCGTAGGGCTGGTTGTATTGCTCTTTGGCTACACGCTTTGGGTTGTGCTTCGTCAACGCCGGCTGACCGAAATTCAGCGCGATTTTATCAACAACATCACCCACGAACTGCAAACGCCCGTGTCAACGCTGCGAATTGCGGCGGGGGTGCTTCAACTGCCCGATATTGGTCAGCAACCCGAGCGCCTGCGGCAATATGCCCGCATTGTGAACGAAGAGAGCCGCCGGTTACAGCAGCAGGTGCAGAATATACTGCAACTGGCTCGTCGCCGACAAACGGGCTTTGCCCAGGTACGTACCCCGCTCGATCTGAACGAGGTAATGGCGGCACTGGCAGGTCAGTATTCGCCGCCGCTACAACTTGATCTTCAGGCGGCTACAGCGATTGTAGAGGCTGATCGGTATGCACTCGAAACATTACTGACCAACCTGATCGATAATGCCCGTAAATACTGCGAAGGTACACCCTGCGTGGTGCTGGGCACACGGACAGAAAACAACCGGCTGGTCTGGTCGGTGGCCGACAACGGCATTGGCATTGCCAGAACGCATCACAAGGCTATTTTTCGGCAGTTTTATCGGGTTCCAACCGGCGATGTGCATGATGTAAAAGGCTTTGGCCTGGGCCTGTATTATGTGCGGCAGGTAGCCCGTGCCCATGACTGGCGTATTCGGCTCGAGAGCGCGCCGGGTCGGGGAAGTCGGTTTGTATTCATCAGTCGGCCGGGTACGTTGCCGAAAGAAACGGGTATAACTGGTGTAGTTGTTGATGGAGTAAACTAACGTACCTACAAACCCTGCCTGTTCTTGACACCCCGCGCCCGGATTTTATACGTCGAAGACGACATTAACCTGAGCTTCGTCACGCGCGACAACCTCGAAGCCGCCGAGTTTGCCGTGTATCACTGCACCTCCGGAACCGACGGCTGGACCGCTTTTCAGACCGGCTCCTTCGATCTGTGCCTGCTTGATGTGATGCTGCCGCAGACCGATGGCTTCGCGCTGGCCCGACAGATTCGGGCTGTCAACACCGACGTACCTATCCTGTTCCTGAGCGCCCGTGCTGACCGGGCCGACCGGCTCACGGGGCTGCGTTTAGGAGCCGATGATTACCTGACAAAACCGTTCAGCATCGATGAGTTGTTGTTGAAAATTGACGTGTTCCTGAAGCGGAGCCGAGCTACGGTGCCGCCCGCTACTGCTCAGGTGCGTGCTGCCTCATCACTTCCTGTTATAGGTACGTACCTGTTCGACCAGGCTAACCTGACGTTGCTGCGGGCCGGCCTGAATGATGTGCTGACGCAACGCGAGGCTGATGTACTGGCTTTTCTGCTCAACCGGGCCAATACCGTTGTTCGGCGCGATGACTTATTGCGGGCCATCTGGGGAGATGATGATTATTTCATGGGCCGCAGTCTGGATGTGTTTATCTCGCGGCTCCGCAAGCGGTTGTCGGCCGATCCGGCGGTTCGTATCGATAGTGTGCATGGCGTTGGTTTTCGGCTGGTTATTCCAGCTGTTTCGTAGACAATAAGCGCCGCCAGAATCGTTAGGTAATCTGATTCCTGCGGGTATCTTTGTGTTTCACCTAAACAGCGTTTTTTACCGATTACACATGAAAAAAGTCAGTTTTCTCGCTGCGTGGCTGATGCTGGCGGGCATCACCACAGGCACCGCTTTTGCGCAGGCACCTATCCAGTTCAACGCCCGGGCGCTGGTCGCCATTTCTGACGCTGACTTATCGGCCTCAGCCCTTGTCGACGGTAACCGGTACACCACCCCCGGCACCCGTGATCAACTTACGTACATTAGCTTCCCCCTGAACCGTAACGGGCAAAGCATTGGCACCTCAAACACCCTGTCGAATTCGATGGCGCTGACCGATAAGGTGCTGGCCATTGCGCCGAACGGGCGGCTGGGCTTTGTGGTTGAAGGCCGTGGCCAGCTTAGCGATAGCCTGGCAACGATCAAAGGCATCACCGATTTTCCGGCCACAAACTACATGTTTGCAGTAGACCTGAGTTCGCCACAGAAGCCGCTGGTCAAATATCGGCTTCCTGTTGGTGCCGGCGGGGCACTGACGGCGGTGGCCCTGGCCCCCAACGGAACCAGCCTCGTTATTGCCTCAACCGAATCGGGTAAGGAGCTGAAACTGATCGATCTGGATGCCAGTTCAAAACCAAAATATGTTCTGACGTCTGCGTCGCCGGTTCCGGGTGTTGCCATTACCGACGTTACGTTCCACCCGGGTGGGCAGTTTGTGGCTTACACCACCGCTGCCGGTGAAGTGGGTATTATGAAATATGTTGTCGACGAGAAGACCAAGAAACCATATGTAGCGGCGCACGGTAAACCCGTAAAAGTGGGTACCCAGCCTGGTTCCGGTAAATTCACGGCCGACGGCAAACACTACGTTGTTGCCGACAGCAAAGAGAATAAAGTGTTTGTTGTTGAATTTGGTACCGACGAAACACCCGTTGATGCCAAGATTGCCTCGCAGGTAGCGACCTCCGAAGCCCCCGAGGCCGTAGCTATCAGCCCCGACGGGTCAGTTGTGGCGGTGATTAGCTCCATGCAATCGGGTCAGCCGTTTACGAATGCAGCAGCGGGTAAAAGTGAACTGGCGCTGTTTGCCTTGTCGGGTGGTCAGCTGACGGCGGGTGGTAAAGCCCAGATCGACGGCGTTATGCCACAGGCCGTAGAGTTTGACAAAACAGGCGATAATCTGGCCATTGCCATTCCCGAATACCTGGATTACGGGATGCGTAACGGCGGTATCGAGTTTTATAAAGTAACAAAAGGCGCCCAACCCAGCCTGACCAAACAGCCGGGCCGTATCAGTCTGACGCGGGGTGTACACGCAATTCGGGTAGTAAACTAGTTCGGTTGAGCCGATATAACAAAAAGCGGAGCAGGGCAACCTGTTCCGCTTTTTTAGTAATGATACGGGTACGTTGACGAGTCGACACTACGGTTCGCTGGCCGGGTATCAACAACGTACCTGACAAGTAAAACGGGCTGGCTTCAGTACTGAAGCCAGCCCGTTTTATTGACTAACTGCTTCTACAACTTCATGATCTTCCGGACCACGTGGTGCTCGCCGACCTGTACGTTCAGCAGGTAAAGCCCGGCGGGTTGCTGACCCAGGTCGAGTACCGTTTGGCGGGCGTCTGTCTGCCGGGTCAATACGGGCATCCCCGTCATATCGCGCAGGATTAACTGGGCTGGTTCTCGTGCTGTGATAGGCAGGTCGATTGATACCGTCAACAGGTTCTGTGTAGGTACCGGATACAGCGATACCGTGTTCAACAACGGATTCTCGACAGCTAGTAACGGAAGAACCGTTACTGCGGCCGTACCCGATACGGGGCCGGTACTGCTGCAGTTATTGCTCACCGACGTCAGGAAATAACTGGCTGTTTTGGATGGCAATACAGACAGAATATGCGGATTGGCGTTGGTCTGAAACGTGTTGACCGTTTGCTGAGCCCCATCGATAATTGAGCTGTAGCTGATCGACCAGGGGCCATCGCCGGAAAGGGAAATGCTCAGGCTGGCCGGGCTGCCTTCGTACACGGCCTGTGTGCCGCTTAAAACAGCAGCGGGCAGTCCGCGAACCGTCAGCACCGTTGGGCTACGTAGCCCCGGCACCTCGGCCCCCGGATTGGTGGCCACTACCCGAACAAAATAAGGGCCCCCTTTTAAACTAGCCGGTAAATTGGCGGTGATGGTGCTGCCAGTACTGGTTGCAGAGGCATCAACGTAGTTTTTCGACGTAGTATCGGCCACCTGAACCTTGAA
This sequence comes from Fibrella forsythiae, assembly GCF_017353175.1. Lineage (GTDB taxonomy): Bacteria > Bacteroidota > Bacteroidia > Cytophagales > Spirosomataceae > Fibrella > Fibrella forsythiae. The sequence goes on from NZ_JAFMYW010000010.1 coordinate 121,689, forward strand.
GGCATTACCCGTATTGAACACACCGGTGGTTGCATAGGTGACGGCAAAACTGGTGCCCGCGCAGACCGTTCCCACCGTCAGCGCCTGTGTGCTCACCGTTGGAATATTGACGAAAATAGTGGCCGTGGCGGGGTTACCCGGCAGCCCGTTTCCGCAAACGTTCGATACGCTGGCTACCCGGTAGGTGGTTGTTTGCAGTGGTTTTACCGAAACCGATGATAATGTATCGGTAGCAATGCCGGATGTGCCGTCTGTCAGGGTGTAGGCGTACGGCGGTGAACTCGTAAACCGAAGTCTTAACGACGCCGTCTGACCATAATTGACCGTGGTAGAGCCCAATAAGCCCAGGGTTGGGTTGGTATTGATGACCAACCGGATGGTGCTGCGCGGACTGACGCAGCCGCCACTTGAAACCGAGTATACCTGATAGGTTTCGCCCCCCTTGGTTGCGTTGGCAGTGGGTGGGGTTGGGTTCTGATCGCTGGCCGGTAGCAGCTGACCATTCGGGTCGAACCAGCGGAGGCCAGGTCCGGTTGCGCCTAGCGGCTGAGCTACATCGTTGCGGCAGTACGTCACCAGCGACGACGATATCACCGGAGCTGGATTGGCTACTACGGTCACGCGCAACAGACCCTGATCACTAATGCAGCTATTAACCGTTTGGGTCACGCGGTAGTCCATCGCGTAGGTATTGGTTACGGCTGGGGTGGGCGTGAAGTTTTCGGGGAACGCGTTACCATCAACAAAATACCACCGCAAGTTTTGGCCCTGGGCCGAGAGCGGCTGTACGGTCTGCTTTGGCTGGTCGGGATTGTTGCTACTTTCGAGGCAATAGGTGACTGCCTGCGTAACAGGTGGCGCGGGTTTAGGCTGTACCACCACCGAGTAATCGATCTTCGGCCCTTCGCAGCCGTTTGTCGATTGCGACACCCGGTATAGCCACGTACGGGGCGTTTCCGTGTTCAGAACGGGGGCCGTTGACCCAAGCGGGCTGTTGTTGGCGTCGTAATATTTCAGATCGCTACCGTTTGCCTGAAGCGCCCGGCCCGGGCTAAACTGGCACAACTGGAACGGCGTGATACTCGGCTGCCCCGGCGTTGGTTTAACCCGCACCGTGACTGTAGCCGGGTTGCTCCGACAGCCGTTGAGCTCCTGCAGTACCTGATACGTATACGTTTTAGCGTCGCCGTTTTGTGGCGTTGGGCCTGTTGCGCTCTCTTTACCATCCACCAGCCAGATGATCGAGGCGTTGGTTTCCGGGGTGGCTGTCAGGGTGGGTGCGCTGTACGTTTGGCAAAATTCAACGTTGCTCGTGGTGGTTGGTAAGGCCGGCTTGCGCTTTACCGTTACGTTGATTTGCTGACGAAGGCTTTCGCAGCCGTTTATAGTTTGGGTAACGAAGAACTGCTGCGGGTTACCAACGTTCGACGCCGCCGTGCTGGGCGTTGGTGCCTGGCCATTAGCCGATCCGCCCGTGCTGCTGCCATACCAGAGCAGGCTCTGACCCGAAGCAACAATAGGCGAGGCTGATTCTTCGGCGCAATACTCTTTGGGCTGGGTAAAGGTGGGGTTGCCGGGAATGGCATACACAGGTACGTCATACGTAATCTTCGGTCCCTCACAACCATCTGTCGACTGAGATACTTTGTAAACAACTGTTGTCACCTGGCTAGTGCTGGGCGAGGGGGCTGTAGTGCCAAGGTACTTGTCGTCTTTGTCGTAATATTTCAATTCTGTCCCGTTAACCTGAAGCGGCTGCGAGTCGCGGTTCAGACAAAGTGAGTACGCTTTGATACCAGGCTGGCCCGGTGTTGGTTTCACTGTCACCTTCACCGTAGCGGCGTTACTGCGGCAACCGTTCAGGGTTTGTAACAACTGGTACGTGTATGTTCGGTCTACGTCATTGGGCGTTACAGGTGCCGTTCCGCTTTCTGATCCATTATTGACCCAGATTAGCGTAGCACCACTTTCGGGTTGCGCTGACAGGGAAGAAGGTGCGTATGTCTTACAAAAAGCAGTACTAATGTCGGAGAGTTGGTCAGGTTTACGCTTCACCGCCACGGTAACCCGTTGCCGTTGCTGACTTTCGCAGCCTGCCACTGTTTGGCTAAGGAAAAACTCCTGAACTGCACCCACATTACTGGCATTGGAACTTGGTGTCGGTGCCTGTTTGTTGCCTGTTACCGCTGTTGCTGATGTGTACCATAATACTCCTGGCTCCGTGGCCGATAGGCCCGTTACGGCGTCGCCGGCGCAGTATGTGCGCGATTGAGCCGAGGTTGGGGCAGGTGGTGTAGCATTCACATAGGCTGTCACAGTGAGTAGATCACTCGGGCAACCATCACTATTGGTCTGGGAAACGTAATAAGGTGTGCCCCCCTGATTTGCTGTAGAGGGCGATGGCGCCTGTGCGAGACTTGTACTGTTAGGTGCGTTTGAGGTATACCACTTTATGTTTTCACCTGTAGCTGCTAACTGATACGAACTCTGACCCTGGCAGAAGTTGGCAATGTTATTGTCATATGACGTCGTTGGTTTAGTTGGGGTGGCTTTTACTTGAACCGGTACAGCAAGAAAGTCGCTCTGGCAGTCGTTTCCATCTGTTTGCGTTACCTGATACGTGTATGAGCCTGACCTGGTTGGAGCTTGAGTAGTCGTATTTGAGATGAACGTACCCAGATTACTACCCCCGTCGGTATACCACCGTAGTTTGTTGCCATTGGCTGTTAGTGAAGTAGGAGCTTGGGCTGAGCAGTATATATATGAACCCGACAACGTAGGTTTGCCAGGTAGTGCACGAACAAAAAAGGTCAGCTCAGCGCTTTTCGTACTAACACAACCATTACCATCGGTTTGGGTTACTTCGTAAATAGTTTGACTGTTGGGCTGCGAAGTAGAGGGGCTTGGCGCGCCGGGTAAAGGAGTATTGCTTCCCTTTACATACCAAGTTATCGAATTAGAACTCGACGACACTGTCAGTGCTCTTACAGACTCGTTCTGACAGACCGATACATTCTGAACGCTAGGGGGGGTTGGCCGTTCATTGATTGTCACGTCAACGGTTTGTGATGGGCTTGAGCAACCATTTGCGTTTTCCTGCCTCACCTGATACTGCCCTGCCTGAGCGGTTGAACTCAGTGTGATAGAGGTGCTATTTATTGGCGTTGAATTCCCAGGAACAGTCCAAAAGATTGACGTGCCATTGCCGGTGGTTTGAGCTGATAACGTTGTTGGTAAATCGTGCCGACAGATTGATAGACTCGTTTTAGAAACGTTAGGCGGAGAAGACGGTGGCGCGTCGTAAACACGAATAAGAATTTCTTTCCGGCTGCTTTCACAGCCTGTTGAACTCAATTGACTAACGCTATAGCTATATAAGCCGGTAGTAGTAGGTGCTGATGGAGGAGAAGCCGACGTTGTGCTATTAGGCGGACTATACCACCGGAGCGAGGCTCCCGCTACGTTAGTTGATGCTGTTAAGGTGACTGGTGGGTTATTTGTAGGGCAGTAAACTGCTGGTGGTGTTACTTTATCCGGTACTGGCGGAGGGTCTGATAAATACACAGTGAGAGCCGTTCGGGCGCTTAAACACTGGTTTATTTTCTGGGCGATATAATAAGTAAGTGAGGAGTTGGGCGTGCTAGAAGCGGTCGGTATAGAATAGGTGTTGCCCTGACTGATAGACGTAGACGTAGAGCCTGAATACCATTCCACGTTGGTACCGGTAACCGAGATAGGTTGCGTTCCCGTATTAGCGCAGACTGCTAGGCTGTTTGTTGTGCCGACACTTAGTGAGGGTGTGCCAATAGCAATGTTACTTGTAAAGGGACTAGTCCTTATAGGGCTACTTGACCGTATCCAGAACTTATAACCTGTAGCATAAGGCAATGTAGACAGGGAGGGTAACGTGCCTGATATTGTGAACGTGGAAGTGCCTATAGGCACAGCGCTTCCGTTAATATTGATAGGCGAAGAAGTATCACCGTTACCACTCGATAGTTGGAGCGCAAAGGAATTTGTGGCTGAAAACGAGCCTGTTGTTGTAAATGTTACCGAAACAGGCGATCCTGGACAGGGTGCAACTGGCGATATAGCGTTGATCGTAATGGTTTGCGACCAGGATAAACTACTGGTGGCAAGGCTACTTATGATGGCTAGCCACGCAGCTAGATAACGACGAGTAAAGAACCGATTCATACTATGAATTTTATGAGTTAGATATGATACGTACCCCAAAGGTAGGGTATTTAACCGGAGTCGAAGTCCACGTTTTAGCTAAAAAGCCGCCTCGAATCGTTGTTAAATCCAATTCCTGAACTAAAATGGAGTGTGCTCAAAAACCAGACCAGATTGACATCTACTGTTGATCTATGTAGCTGGTCAGCCTTGAAATAGAGCGGATACCGAGCGATTGGGCTTCCGGGCGGCGCATCATCAGGCAGTAGGCGTTATTAAAGCCCAATGGTTTTCCCCAGTGTAGTTGATACCGCCGGGTAAACTCCTGATCAACATACTTATATACGGCTTCTGGTTGCCCATTCAGGGAGTCTAGCACGGCGGATTTGGGTTGAAGGATCACCAGCAGCCCTGTGCCCGTATACTCAGGATAGAAATCGATGGCACCCGTACGCAGGGCATCGAAGCAGAGTTGCGTACCACCAAAGCCAGTCTTCGACGCTACCCGTAGCGACGTATGCCCTTCGATTAGCTGCCGGTAGATCTCGGCCAGAATATACTGTTCGGTAAACACTTTCGAGCCCATGACCACCTGCCCTCGCCGAGGCCCCGAGGGCGAACGCAACAACCCGGCCCGGTTTAGGAATTCCCGCGCTACCCGCTCCGGCGACTGGTGCAGGTAATCGGCCCGGTAGTTCAGGTCGGTCATGATCGAGTCGGTAAGTCGACCTGCCAGACGGTCGAGCGCCGGGCCAAGTTCCGGGTATGTTCTGAGCGTTGCTTCGCGCACAACCGGAGCGGCGGCATAGGGTGGGAACGCATGCTTGTCGTCATCGAGCACCACGAGGTTGAAGGCCTTGATACGTCCGTCTGTTGAATAGCCGCTGATCACGTCGACTTTTCGGGTACGTATGGCCTCGTACATCAGGCTTTGGTCGAGCAGACGGTTCGAGATGTTGAGGCCGTAGGTTTTCTGCAAACCCGGATACCCGTCGGCCCGTCCGCCAAACTCATGGGCGAAACCTGCCAGCAGCTTTGTTTGCCCGGCCCGTGGCAGCAGATAGGCCGACGATAATACCGGAAGCAGCAGTAGCCACAGGCCGGTCCGGCTGCGTAACTGCCCCCATTTAACCACCTGTAATCTGGCCAGGCCCCAATCGAAAAATACGGCCAGCAACGCCGCCGGAATAGCACCCGCCAGCATCATGTTGGTGTTATTCAGGGCAATGCCGCCGAAAATGAACTCGCCAAGCCCGCCTGCCGCCACGTAGGCCGCCAGCGTAGCCACGCCCACGTTGATCACCGTGGCCGTGCGGATTCCCGCAAAAATGACGGGAAGTGCCAGCGGCAGTTCAACCCGGCGTAATACCTGCCCATCCGTCATGCCCATGCCCCGTGCCGCTTCGGTTAGTGTTGGGTTTACTTCCGTAATGCCCACGTACGTATTTCTGATGATAGGCAGTAACGCGTATAAGAACAGGGCCATCAATGCCGGACCAGCGCCAATGCCCAATAGCGGAATCAGGAAACCCAGGAGCGCAATGCTCGGCACGGTTTGCAACACGCCGGCCACACCCAGCACCACCGATGCTACCCGCCGCCGTTTGGCAATGAAAATTCCCAGTGGCAGACCAATCAGTAAGGCCAGTAGCAGCGACCCAAACGTTAAGCCAATGTGGGTCATGGTCTGCTCGAGCAGTTTGGCAGCGTTTTCGCGTATAAATTCAAGCATAAATCAAGGATCAGTTACCCGTGAATAAGTATCAGTGGCTACCGTATGGAACGTGCCATAGCAGCACTGATAACTGTTACAGTGCCATGTATTCTTTAACGAAATCGGTAGCTGGCTGGTCGCTTAACTCGCTGGGTGGCCCAAGTTGAACGATCCGGCCGGCGTCCATGAGGGCAATTCGGTCGCCGAGGTTGACGGCTTCGCGCACGTCGTGGGTAACCAGCACAATGGTTTTCTGTTGCAGCGCTTCCAGTTCCCGAAATTCACGGCGAATGGCGGCGCGGGTAATAGGATCGAGCGCGCCGAAGGGTTCATCCATCAGAATGATCGGCGGGTCGGCAGCCAGGGCGCGGGCCAGGCCGATGCGCTGGCGCTGACCTCCGCTGAGCTGATCGGGGAAACGCAGCAGCACGGAATCGGGCAGGCGGAGCATCGCCAGCAGTTCCTGGGTACGTTGCTTCATTCGGCCGTCGTCCCAGCCGAGCAGGCGCGGCACTACGGCAATGTTGTCGGCCACGGTATAATGCGGGAACAGCCCGGCATCCTGAATAACGTACCCAATACTTCGGCGTAATAGGTGTGGTTCCTGCTGCCGGATATCCACGCCGTTGATGGCGATCGTGCCCGAATCGGCGTCGATCAGGCGGTTCAGCATCTTTAATGTTGTGGTTTTACCGCAGCCCGACGTACCCAGCAGTACCAATGTTTCGCCCGCCGGAATTGTCAGTGTAAGGTTATCAACAACGGCCCGGTCGTGGTAGCGCTTGGTTACGTTAGTCAGGCAAATGGCAGAAGTAGCATCGTTCATGAAAGACAGGGTGTCCACTGCTTATGGCTGTTGACACAATAAGCTAACCCCAAAGCGTGCGGTTTTGATTATACGCCAGGCGCCGTTGGGCTAAATCACCGGCCGTTGGGTACGTTGTCGGTACGTTCAGTAAAAATAGCTGGAACAACGTAAATAGGCTACGTACTGGCAGGCGTACCTTGCCGTTGTGGATGGTCATCGTTGCCAGTCATCGTCACCTGTTTCGGTCTATGCTTATTCTTCGCGCCCGATTGGCTTTGTTTGTTCAACAACAGGCGGCCAACCGTGTATTCTGGCTTGTTCTGACCGGACTAACCGCCGCCCTGATTGGCTTTGTGGAACGGCAATTCAATGGCGGCGACCTTCATTCGCTGGCCGGCCAGTATGTCGACACGGGCGTCAATCCGACGATACTCATCAGGGATTGGCCAGCCGAACGTAGTTGGCTGGCGTGGCTGGATTTAACCGTCGATACGTTACTTTTTCTGCCGGCCTATACGCTCACGCTGGCTATCTGGTGCCGGTACTTTTCTTACCATAGTTTGTTTGTCACCAATCGGTTTCGGCCGCTCCTGAAACTGGTTATGCAGTGTGCTGGCCGCTGGATCAGGCGGTTGCTGGTTGTGGCTGCGTTGGCCGACCTGCTCGAGAACGTGACCATGATGGGCTGGCTGCTGGCCTACCCCGGGCCCTTGGCGGGCGGGGCTATACTGCTGTTGCGGCTATTGAAGTTTATACCGGCCGGGGCCGCCGTTTTTTTTATTCTGCTTCATCCGTTGGGCATCATGCTGTCGATCCGTGAAGCATTTTTCCGGCTCATTGGTATCGATCGGTACAATCAGGCTGACGTTCGCCACCGACTGATGCACCACATAAACCGGCGTCGTCAGACTGATCTGGACATTCGGAATGCCGTACTTCGGTTCAAGCACGATAAGGCATTTACCCCGCCGCCGCCGCTATCGTTCGGTGCGTATGTTTCTACCCTCTGGAAGGGCTTTCTGAACGTGCAATTTGTGGTATATCTGCTGCTGGCCATGTTTGGCGTTTTTCAGCTCGATCAGTTCGACGAACTTTTCTATTTCCTGCTGACCGAACAACGTGGCCTGTGGGTAGTGCTGTTTACGCTTATTGCGCTTTGTCTGTGGAGCGGCATGGTGTATGTGAGCAGTAAAATTCTGCTGTTCATCCAGCCTAATTTTTTCGAGGGCGTTGATCCCGATAAAGTAGACTCAACGGCCCGGGCGCTCGACAAAATAGGGGCTGAACTGCGGCTGCTTCGCAACACGCCTCTTTGGCTATCGCATGTGCCGTTTTTGTTACTGTTCCTGACCCTTGCCCTCAACTTTGGTCGTCTGGCGTCTGTGGAGCAGAAAACGCCGGATTTCGCCTTTAAATACGTTTCCATTCTGCTGGCACTATCGGTCGTTTATGTGCTGTTTGCGATCGTTATCCACCGGATTCATTACTATTCCGACAAAGAAACCCGGCCCGAGCGGCGCTGGTCGTTTGCGCTGTTCAAGCCCGATTCGCCCGCCAGCGATTATGCCCTGCTTGTGGATAGGGCTCCTTACAGTATCCTGTATGGGCAGGGCGTGCTGGTTATCCTGATGCTGCTATTTCTGCCTTCTGCTACCGGCCTGATCCTGTCGAAAGGCATTGGCCTTTATGCCATCGTTATGATCTGGCTCACTGGCCTGGCCTACATGGGTACGTTGCTGTATCAGTTCAACCAACTACCCAAATACCCCGTTCTGGTAGGTCTGCTGCTTGCCGTGCTGGCCTTTTCGCGCTTCAACGACAACAGCGATATTCGGCAAAGTCCGGTTAAGCTGAATGCGAAGACCGGCGAACCCGACACAACGGCTCGCCGCCCCAGTGTGGAGGCCTACTATACCCACTGGCTGAAAACCCGGCACGCCTTCACCGACACCAGTACCCTGCCTGTGGTGGTCATTGCTACGGCCGGCGGCGGTATTCGGGCTGCCGCCTGGACAACCGAATCGCTGATTGCGTTGAACAAACAGATACCCGGCTTCGATCACCACGTATTGGCCATCAGCGGAGTATCGGGCGGTGGGGTCGGTGCGGCTACCTACGTGGCTGTTCTGGGTGGTCAGGCAACGGTTCCTGTCAGCCAGTCGCTCACCTCGTTTCCCGACAGTATTACGGCGCATCTGCGAAGTGTGGTGACCGAAGACCTGGTATCGCCTGCGGTGGCGTCGATGCTGTTCCGGGGAGGAATTCATAACTTCATTCCGTTTCCGCTACACGCCATTGACCGGAACCGCTGGCTCGAAGATGCCTGGGAACAACGCCTGCTGACAAGCACTAATATACCGAATGATGGCGTACGGGGCCAGCTTACCGAATCATTTCTGTCGCTCTGGCCCGACAGTACCACGCTGACGACCGATTCGCTGAATCTGCCCGCCCTGCTGCTGAATGGGGCCGTGGCCGAAACGGGTCAGAAAATTGTGATGAGCAACCTCGATCTGGGCAATACCAGCGACCGGCAAAACCCATTCTACGACGTAGCCGATCTCTTTGCCAGCACAGGCCACGATGTTCCCTACAAAACGGCTACATTTCTCTGCGCCCGGTTTCCGTTCGTAACCAGCGGCGGCAAAGCGAAGGGTGTGCTGCCCAACATCACAACCGACGTTCGGCAGACCAGTTACCACATTATTGACGGCGGCTATGCCGAGAACACGGGTATCGTCACGGCGGTGCAACTGATCAAAAAACTGCAGCGCATCAGCGAAAGTCTGAGCAAGCCGGCGGCGGGTCGGGCTACGCTTCGCAGACCGGTGGCTTATTACCTGCTGTTTCTGCCCAACTATGCTGCCTCAGAAGCGAAGGGTTCGGTGAATACGTTCCGTTTTCTGGTTGAACCGGTGAAAGGATTTCTGAATACATGGGACCGGAACGGGGTTAGCCTCGACCAGCTTATCGGCCGTACATTGCAGGGCGACAGGCGCGCGCTTAGTTTCGATTACGCCAGCCTGATGCTCAACACAAAGAAACACCGGTATCCGCTGGGCTGGTATATTTCGCCTACGGCCGTCGGTAAAATGGCCGGTCAGGCGCAGGTCGATGTGGGGCGTCAACTGGCTGATTCTACCTCAATTTTCAGGCAATTGAAGCGACAAATCCATCCCTGAAGCCTCGCCGCAGCTCCCCGCCCTGAAGGGTACTCGCTATCGCCCGAGCGTTGCCAACGCGAAGTGACTATCGCGCCAGCAGTTACTCTTCAGAGTGGGACGGGGCACCAATGGATGGGTTAGCTCTAATTCAGAAGAAAGGTGGAGTTAGATGATTGATTATGAGTCTGTTGGTGTTCTGAAATGTGGCTTATGCACACTCGTTTCAGTTTCGAAAGAAGTATGGGTTAGGTACGTTGCCTGCCTACTGATTTCATTGTAAAAATCGCTTGGAAAAGCCGCAAAAAAGTCTTAATTTTATTGAGTTAAACAACCCCGTAAACATGGCAAAATCCGATTCTGCTACGGCCACAGCAACTGCTAATGACAACAAGCTGAAAGCCCTTCAGACAACTATTGAGAAACTAGATAAAGCGTTTGGCAAAGGAACCGTTATGCGGCTGAGCGAGAGCAAAGTCGTTGACGTACCTGTTATCTCAACAGGCTCGCTAGGCCTTGATCTTGCCCTTGGCATTGGTGGTTTACCACGCGGCCGGGTCGTTGAAATATACGGTCCTGAATCGTCGGGTAAAACCACGTTGACGATGCATGCCATTGCCGAAGCCCAAAAACTAGGTGGCCTTGCCGCCTTCATCGACGCCGAACACGCTTTCGACCGGACGTATGCCGAGAAGCTGGGTATCGATGTAAATAACCTGCTGATTGCCCAGCCCGATAACGGCGAACAGGCGCTCGAAATCACCGAGCACCTGATTAGCTCCGGTGCCATCGATATTATCGTCATTGACTCCGTTGCCGCTCTGGTACCAAAAGCAGAGATCGAAGGTGAAATGGGCGAGAGCAAAATGGGTCTTCAGGCTCGTCTGATGTCGCAGGCGCTGCGGAAACTGACGGGTACGATCAATAAAACCCAGTGCTGCTGCATTTTCATCAACCAGTTGCGTGAAAAGATCGGTGTGATGTTCGGTAACCCCGAAACAACAACCGGTGGTAACGCCCTGAAATTCTACGCATCCGTTCGCCTTGATATCCGTCGTATCGGGCAGATCAAAGAGGGCGCCGATAACGTAGTGGGTAACCGGACCAAAGTGAAAGTGGTGAAGAACAAACTGGCGGCTCCCTTCAAAGTCGTTGAGTTCGATATCATGTATGGTCAGGGTATCTCGAAAGTAGGTGAGATTCTTGACCTCGCCGTTGAGATGGAGATCGTGAAAAAATCCGGCTCATGGTTCTCATATGGCACCAGCCGTCTGGCACAGGGTCGGGATGCCGTGAAAGACCTGATCCTCGACAATCCCGAGTTGATGGCCGAACTGGAAGGCAAGATCCGCGCGAAAATCTCTGAAGACCAAAACGCCCTCCTCGACCCAATGGGTGCCGTTGAAGAGGAAGACGAAGTGGCTGAATTATAAGTTTAGCCGTTTAGCCGCTTTTATGAAAAGGGCCGTTTCTTAAGTGGAAACGGCCCTTTTTTGCTGCCTTTACCACTGCAGCGAGAGGAATATGCGATAGCTTCCCAAACTTGAAATAACATAACACCAGCATGGAGGAAGATCCTGATTTTGAATTGAAAATTAGTGCAACAATTCATGGTGAAGATTTTATGCCTCGTAAGCTTCTGTCAATGAGCAAATTGATATTTGATGATTGCCAAGAGAAGGGGGATGAATACGTGCGTAAAACGCATAAGGGTATTCACCAAAGCGGTTTGGCTACGCTCTCTGTAGCCGTAAAATCGCTATCAGAGAGGAATAGTCAGTTCGATAGCTTGCTCGCTATGATTGTTGATAACTATAAAGCTATTAAAGATAGCGGTGGCATTAGCATTAGTATTTGGGTAGCTGTTTTCCGCTCGATACAGGGAAATTGGGAAGCTACACCGGAGCAAATTCAAAAGATAGCGTCGTTCAACGGTTCGCTGGCCGTTACGTACTACAGAGAAGCCTAGATTAATCCAGCAACGTACCTGCGCTTACTTCAGCTCTAATTTTTTGAAAGCATCTTCAGCGGCTGATTGTTCCGCCTTTTTCTTACTGTAGCCACTGCCCGTAGCAAACGGCTCATCGTTGACGATAACCTGGGCAATGAACTCGCGGAACTGGCTGCTGCCCTGTTCCGAAATAATTTCGAAACGAAGGTCTTTGCCTTCGCGCTGCGCCCATTCAATCAGGCGGCTTTTAAAGTTGCCGTTATTGTTCACTACGGCGTCGAGATCGTAGTGGGTCAGCAACTTTTTCAGGATGAAGCTCCGGGTAAAATTAAAGCCTTTATCCAGGTAAACGGCTCCAACGAGCGCTTCAAGCGCATCGCCATACATAGAAGTTCTGGCGGGCATAAGCCGACCGCGCTGCCCGTCGTATTCGATCAGATTATCGAGACCGATCTTGCGCGAAATAACATTGAGCATTTCGCGGTTCACGATCCGCGAGCGAATCTCGGTCAGAAAACCTTCGTCTTTGAAGGGGTATTTTTTAAAGAGGTATTCGGCGATGACCATCCCCAGAACGGCATCACCAAGGTACTCAAGCCGCTCGTTTGATTCCCGAAAGCCAGTCACTGCCGACTCTTTGGAGGCCGACGTATGTAGTACCGCTAACTGGTAAACGCCTATGCGTGAAGGGGATTCGCCGATGATGTGCGCAATAGCCTGACGCAGTTGCCGACGTCGGTTTTTCTCATCAGACGAGCTAAACCAATGGGCAAACGGTTGCTTGAAGAAGCGGGGCAATGCGAGATCCACAAAAAAGCGGCGAAAAGATTCTAAACGAACTGGCAGCTGAGCAAGGGCCGGAACCGGCTGGCGTCGATACGCCGCAATGGCGTACAAAAAGAAGATATGGCCGGGATCAGTCAATATGTTGATGCCCGGCCATGACTTAATGCGTTGAGCTTACTTGCCCGTGTTCTCGTCCAGGTATTTGATCGCCTGACCTACCGTGGTGATGCTCTCAGCCTGATCGTCCGGGATTTGTACGTTGAATTCTTTTTCAAATTCCATAATCAGTTCGACCGTGTCGAGGGAATCGGCACCAAGGTCGTTTGTAAAGCTTGCTTCCGGCGTAACTTCCGACGGATCAACACCTAATTTATCAACGATGATTTGCTTTACTTTTTCAGAAGTCTGAGACATTTCGGTAGTCCTTTTGTGTTAAAAAACTTCGCAAAGAAAACACTTTACCAACGTAAAGCCAAACAATTTTTGCAGCTTGCTATCGTTGATTTTGCACGCCAATTTACACTTAACTCACTTGTTATAAGTTTATTACTTATATATAAGCAGTACTTGTAGCCGTTATGAATAGTGAACTCTACTAAGTGAATAGTGTATGTTTTGCCCGGCATACAGCCGGGAGCCTTGTACCTTTGCCGGGTTATATCGTCTTAATTTGATTGTCATGCTGATCCCGAAACTCAAACATACTGATAATGACCGCTTTTTTTTGATGGCTGGCCCCTGTGCTATTGAAGGCCGCGATATGGCCCTGCGCATTGCCGAGCGCATCGTTACCATTACCGATCGCCTGCAAATCCCGTACATCTTCAAAGGGTCGTATCGGAAAGCAAACCGGACTAAACTAAACTCCTTTACCGGCATCGGCGACGAACTGGCCCTGTCAATTCTGGAAGAGGTTGGCCGTACATTCGATATTCCCACGGTTACCGACATTCACGAGTCGCACGAAGCGGCTATTGCGGCACCACATGTCGATGTGTTGCAGATCCCGGCGTTTCTGTGTCGTCAAACCGAGTTGCTGGAAGCGGCGGCCAAAACGGGGAAGGCGGTAAACGTAAAAAAAGGGCAGTTTTTGTCGGGCGAAAGCATGGGCTTTGCCGTTGAAAAGGTAAAAGCCACCAACCCCGATGCCGTCGTTTTCCTGACCGATCGGGGCAATTCCTTCGGCTACGGCGATCTGGTTGTGGATTACCGGAATATACCGGCCATGCAGGCTCATGGTGTACCGGTTGTAATGGATTGCACGCACTCGCTGCAACAACCCAATCAGGCATCGGGCGTTACGGGCGGTAAACCGGCGCTGATCGCCACCATTGCCAAAGCCGCTATCGCCGTAGGGGCAAACGGATTATTCATCGAAACGCATATGAACCCTGCCGAAGCCAAATCAGACGGAGCCAATATGTTGCCGTTAGACCAGCTTGAAGCCCTGCTTGAGCGGTTAGTGCGCGTTCGGGAAGCGATATTGTGAGAGTTCACTGGGGTCAGCAATACATATCAGCGCAAAGCAACGTACCTACACTTACACGCTCAACTCCTGCTGTTGTTTAGTATAATCGGAAGGGGAAAGGCTATATACATTCTGGAAGGTTTTACGGAAGTGCTTTACATCTTCCATACCCACCAGGGTTGCCACTTCCGACACGCGCAACGTACCTGACGTGAGCAGTTGCGCGGCTCGTTTCATGCGAATGTCGCGAATGAACTCAACAACTGTCTGGCCCGTAATGGCTTTCACCTGCCGGTAGAACGACGATTGGCTCATGCCCATTTCCCGCACCAGTGTGGGTACGTTGAATTCAGGGTCGCTGAGGTTGGCCTCTACAATGGCCATTGCCCTTTCGAGAAGTTGCTTCTCCTGATCGGGAATGACCACATCGGTCGGTTCGAGCAGGATCTGGCGCTGGTAGTATTCCTTGAGCTGATGCCGACTCTGAAGCATCATGGCAATTTTGGCGTACAGGATTCGGGGGTTGAACGGCTTTGCCAGGTACTCGTCGGCACCCGTTTCCAGCCCTTCCAGTTCATGTACGACGGCTACCCGGGCAGTTAGCAACACCACCGGAATATGCATCGTTTTTGGGTGTTGCTTAATCTTCCGGCAGAGTTCCAGGCCGTCGCTGCGGGGCATCATGACATCGCTGACAACCAGATTGGGCATTAAACTCAGCGACTTTTCCCACCCGTCGATACCGTCGGTGGCTACGAAGACCTCAAACGCCGGTTCGAATAGCTGCTGGAGATATTGCCTCAATTCGTCGTTGTCTTCTACCACCAAAATGCGGGTTGAACCGGAAATGGGCAGCAACGTACCTGCTTCGGCACCAACGGTTTCAGGCATGGCCTGCGGAAGCCGTTCGGGGGCGGGTACGTCATCCAGAATGTCTGTTGTGGCCAAATGACCCTGACCGAAGGGGAGACGAAGCATGAACGTTGTGCCCGCGCCGGGGGTGCTTTGTACCGTAATTTCACCCGCGTGGGCCTCGGCAAACTGCTTCACCAGCGACAGGCCAATGCCCGTGCCCATGATGCGCAGCGTTTCCGTATGCGATGCCTGGAAATAGGGGTTGAAAATCTGATCCAGTTCATCTGCATTCATCCCGATTCCCCAATCGCGCACAGTGACCTGCAGGTAATTGTCGTGTAACGTGTTGCCGTGAAAAACTGCCGGTTCATCGGGCGAACCAACAATAGACACCATCAACCTGATTTTGCCTTTGCCAGGCGTGTATTTCAAGGCATTGGAAAGCAGATTGGTCAGGATGATTTCGAGTTTGCTGCGATCGAAATACATCATAATGGTCGTCTCTGGGGCGTCCAGGGCATAATCCATCTGCAACTCGTCGGCCTTGAGCCGGAAGATCAGGAAGATTTCGGTGATGAAATTGATGACGTTGCCCCGGCTGGCGCGCAGCATTACGTGCCCTGATTCAACCTTGCGGAACTCCATCAGCTGATTCACCAGATCGAGCAGTTTGCGGGTTTGCTGGTGCATGAGCATGATCTTGTCTTTAACCCCGTGGAACGTATTTTTGGCCGACGCCAACTCTTCCATAGGCCCCAGAATCAGAGTAAGCGGCGTACGTAACTCGTGCGATACGTTGGTGAAGAAGCGCAGTTTCAGGTCGGTCACTTCTTTCTCTTTTTCGGCCTGAAACTTCTCAAGGGCCAGCGTGTTCTTCAGCTTCTGCTGAGCCAGTTCTATCCGCCGGTAAACGAATAAGCCACCCGCGCCCAGGCTGACGTAGAGCAGGTAGGCCCACCAGCTCCGGTACCAGGGGGGCAGCACCGTGATGTGCAGCGTAGCTGGCTGGAGCGACCATTTTCCTTCGCCGTTGTCGGCTTTCACCACAAACGTATAATCGCCGGCGGGCAGATTGGCGAAACTGGCCGTACGTTGGCCTGGTGCGGGCATGATCCAACTATTGTTATACCCGATAAGCCGGTACGCGTACTTGTGTTTCTGCGGATTGGCATAATTCAGCCCGACAAAATCGATGGAGAAATCATTTTCCGACGCGCTCAGCAGCAGGTCAGTTGTTTTATCGATTCGCTTCGTCAATAGTACGTTCCCATTTACCGGTTCGTCGGCCAAAACGGGTTTGTTGAAGATGCGCAGGCCCGTCAGGCGAACCAGCGGCGCATAGGGGTTGGGCTGAATATCGCGGGGCTGGAAGTACGTAACGCCTTTTATTCCGCCAAAGTAGAGCGTGCCGTCGGTCGATTTATAGGCTGAACCAACCTTGAACGAGTTGCTCTGCAGCCCGTCGGCCACCAGATACTGCACCGACTGCCCCGTTGCCGGGTTGAAACGCGTTAAACCGGCGCCACCGATCCAGAGATGTCCCTGATCATCTTCCAGAATCGTTTCAACGTTGGTGACGGGCAGTTTCTTATCAAAACGCCGGATTACCTCCTTGCCCTGTGCATCTGTTGTTACCTGATTCAGGCCGCCGCCGATGGTACCGATCCACAACGTACCCCGCCGGTCTTTTAGCAGGGGCCATGCGTAGTTGTTGCTCAGGCTGGTGGTGTCGCCTGCGTTGTAACTGAACTGTTTCAGTAAACTCAGTGATGTGGCCGTGACCCTGAACTTCAGCACGCCGGCATTGCGGGTGCTGGCCCACAGCAGGTCTTTGTCTGTATCGAGGCACAAAAACGAAAACTGATTGGTGGGTACGGGGCTGTTGCCCGTATGAAAACGCTGAAGCAGCTTGCCGTCTTTATCGAAGCGAAGCAAACCCAGATCGAGCGAGGTTACCCAAATGGTGCCGAACCGATCCTCAACGATACTCTCCAGCATGGTTGAACTAAGCCTGAGTTGCGGAGAGAGCTGCGTGGTGGTAACGAGTTTATCCTCCCTTAGCCGGATCAGGCCGTGATAGCGGGTACCCACCCAGAGCGTGCCATCCGACGCCCGGCAGAATGCCGAAATGTCGATTCCGGTTGCATCGCCCGGAAGCTGCCGATTCTCGTAGTTCCGGTACGTTTTAGTGGTCAGATCATAGCGCGAAAAACCGTTTCGGGTGCCGATCCAGAGCCAGTTTCTGGCTTCATCTTTATAAATGGCATTGGCGAAATTGTTTGTCAGGGTTGGGTGCTGGGCGTATTGCCGTTGCAGGTTGGCAAACGGCTTGTAGCGCAGGTTCACCTTGTTGATGCCCCCCGCCGAAACGGCCAGCCACAGAATCTGATTCTTGTCTTCGAAAAGCTGATGAATTCGGCCCGAATTTATACTGAACGGGTCATCGTCGAGCGGAAGGTAGGTAGTAGGTTTGCCCGTGAGCACAGGCATGGGCGATACGGGGCTGGTTGCCCGTTGAGGCTCCCACAGGTGCAGGCCGTAATTGGTGCCTACCCACAGCCGCCCATACGAATCGAGATGAATGCATTCGAGGCCCTGAATGGAGTACCCCAGTGAGTACGTGTTGAACGGCTGCCGGGTACGTCGGTGCTGTTGACTGACCCAGAAAATCTGATTGTCGGTTCCGATCCATAAATCATTGCGTCGGTCCAGATGAAGGGCGCTGACAACCCGGTCGGCCAATGGCGCAGGCTGGGCAACTAGTGGCTGGGCAGCTAAGTTGGCCGGGGAAACAAACCACAAACCAACGCCGTAGGTGCCGATCCAGACGGTGCCACCCCGGTCAACAACAACGTCGGAAATATAATAATCAGGTCCTGCGTGGCCCGCCAGTACAAGTTGCTCAATGTGGGTTAACTGGTTATCTGAATCGAGAGTGAGCACAAATACGCCGTGGCGACTGGAGCCAACCCATATCCGGCCCAGCTTATCCGAGGTGATGGATAGCACGTCGATCATCTGTAACCGTTCAACCAGCGCCTTGTTGGCCGATGGCCTGACCCGCTGGCTGATGTTGACAAATCGGTCATGATCGGCATCGAAAAGGCTCAGTCCTGCGCTTTCCGTTCCCACCCAGAGCCGGTCCTTCGCATCGCAGTACATGTCCTGAATCCGGTTACTGAACAGGCCATTCCGGTTGTTGATGGGCAGCAGGTATTTCTTTAGCTCGTAGCCGTCGTAGCGGTTGATGCCGTCGTTGGTACCCATCCAGATAAACCCGGATTTATCCTGTTCGATACACATGCCGTCACTGTGCGCCAGCCCTTCGTTGACGGTGATATGTTCGAACCGAAACCGACCCGATTCGGGCTGGGCCAGACCAGTTGTTGCTACTAAGCAGAGTGCTACCAGGCAAACGATGTGTAGGAGAAGCCGCTTCATGATCAGGGACTAATTTACCCCCTTTTTTTGACGAAAACCGACCTGATTGCCGATAATTAATGTGGTAATGTTGCATTATTTACAACATCTTTTGGAAAATCCCGTAGTAATGCTCAAAGTATCAGGGGATTCAGTTGACTCGCTCGTATCAATATATCTCTGTTATATCTATGTTTCATTTCCCGTTTAAATACGGTATATCCCTTGGCGTTTTCCTGGGTGCCACTACCCTGACGACGTACCTGACGGGGCACGAGCCCATGCCAAATCCTGCGATGCAGGCAATGTCTGACACAACCAATCGGCCGGAAGAAAACCGGTTTAAAAAAACGGTTCTGTTTAATGACCTTAACGAGCCGATGGAACTGGCTGTAGCGCCCGACGGACGGGTGTTCTTTGTGGAACGGGCCGGTAAGTTTTATATGTACGACCCCGGTCAGAAGAAAACACGCCTGCTCCATGATTTCCCCGTAAAAGCCGTTGACAAGTACCTGAATGGCATGCTGGGTATGACCATCGACCCAAACTTCAGGAAGAACCATTTCCTCTATTTCTTCTACACTATTCAAGACAAAGACCAGACCCGTCAGCGTATTGCCCGGTTCAGGGTGAACGACGACAGTACGCTGGATCTGGCTTCGGAAAAATCGATCATCGAATTTCCGATCGATCTGGAAGTAAGTGCCCATACGGGTGGTTCGCTGGCCTGGGATGCACACGGAAACCTGTTTATCTCGACAGGTGATAATACAGTACCGTTTGAGTCGAACGGCCATGCGCCCATCGATTCGCGATCGGGCCGGCTCACGTTCGACGCCCAGCGGTCGGCCGGGAACCCGAACGATCTACGGGGGAAGATTCTGCGTATTCATGTGGCCGACGATGGATCATACACGATTCCGGAAGGGAATTTGTTTCCGCCAGGTACGTCTGGTACCCGCCCCGAGATCTACGTGATGGGCTGCCGGAATCCGTACCGTATCTCGGTCGATCCGGCTACGTCGATTGTGTATTGGGGCGAAATCGGGCCCGATGCCGGTACGGATGGTGTGCAGGGGCCGCGCGGGTACGATGAGTTCAATCAGGCCCGGAAAGCGGGAAATTATGGCTGGCCGTATTTCGTAGGCGACAACAAACCATATTTTCAGTACGACTTCGCCACTAAATCGGTTGGTGCGCTCTTCGACCCGAATGCGCCGGTAAACAATTCGCCCAACAACACGGGGATGAAAAACCTGCCGCCAACCCAGAAGCCGATGGTCTGGTATCCATATAATAAATCAGACGAGTTTCCGGCGCTGGGCGTGGGCGGCCGTTGCGCTATGGGCGGGCCGGTATATCACTTTGATCCTAAACTGGCATCGACTACCAAACTGCCTGCCTACTACGATAAGGCCCTGTTCGTCTACGACTGGATGCGCAACTGGGTGTATGCGATTCGGCTGGATGACAACCAGAATTACCAGTCGATGGAGCCGTTTATGCCCACAACCGGTGATTTCCGCCGGCCTGTAGATATGGAAATCGGCCCTGATGGCAGCGTGTATATGCTGGAATACGGATCGGTCTACGGGATCGATAATGACGACGCCCGCCTGGTAAAAGTTGACTTCAACGGCGGGAATCGTGCGCCGGTTGCGCAGGTAACGGCATCCGACACGCTGGGTAGTGCGCCGCTGACGGTTGCGTTTAAAGGCGACCAGAGCCGCGACTTCGATAAAGGTGACCAGCTTCGCTACGAGTGGCGATTCGACGGGAAAACGGTTGGCTCAACCGTAGCGAACCCGAGCTATACATTCCGGAAGAACGGCATTTATAAGACAATTCTGAAAGTAAGTGACCAGCTCGGCAATGCCAGCCTGGATACGATGACGATCCGGGTAGGTAACACATTACCACAGGTGGCCATTTCGGTCAATCAGAACAGCACGTTCTTCCCGGCCACCCAAACACCGCTGGCCTACTCAGTGTCGGTAAAGGATAAGGAAGATAAGGTAATCGATAAGAAGAACGTGAAGGTGGTGCTGAACTACATTCCTAAAGTGAGCAGTGAGCCCATGATGGGCCATCAGCAACTGACGGCGTCGTTCAACCTGGGTAAATCGCTTATTGCGGGCTCAGACTGTAAGGCCTGCCATCAGGTAGCGGCTAAATCGGTTGGGCCGGCTTTTGTTGACGTGGCCAAGAAATACCGCGACGACAAAACCGCTACGGCCAGGCTGGCCAACAAAGTAATTGTTGGCGGCGGTGGCGTCTGGGGCGAACACGCGATGAGTGCTCACCCGCAACTATCGCGCGAGGATGCCGCCGAGATGATCAAGTACGTGTTGTCGCTGGGGACTGAACCAACCGAAAACCGCTTGCCACAGCAGGGTAACATTGTGTTGAAAGAGCATGTCGGTAAAGCGCAGGAAGGTCGGTACATGCTGACGGCTTCGTATACTGATAAGGGAGAAGCCAACGCCACCACGCGGAGTAAGTTAGCGCTCATGAAAAGTGATGTGCTGATGCTGCGCCCCACAAAAGTGCTGGGCAGCGAGGCCGATGAACTGAACAACATGACCCGGCAGGGTAAACGCCTCGGTAATATTCACAACCAATCATATTTTGTTCTGAAAAACATTGATCTGAAAGGCATCGACCAACTCACGTACCGGTATTCGTCGAAAGACCGGGATGCTACAGTCGAGGTGCATACTGACTCGCCGACCGGCCCGGTCATCAGTACGCTGGCCTATACGGCTACGGGCGGCTGGAACAAGTTCGTTGAGCTGGGTACGTCGATCCAGAATCCCGGCGGCAAACACAACCTGTACTTCGTGTTTGTTAAGGCAGATACGCCCAACCGGGACCTTTTCAGCCTCGACTGGCTACAGTTTGGCACCAAAACGGCCGCCACCGCTGGCGGACGCGAACCATCAACAGGCAACTAGCTGATAGCCCGTCAGACTGAATTTTGCCAGGTAATTAACTTGCTCGTATTGATCACCGATCCAGGATGCTGACTCTACTGCCACGTATATACTTGGTGGCAAGGTCAGCATCCTGTGTATTGACCTTGGGGTATTCCCCAGGAAGACGTTTGAAAAAGGAGGGTACCGGCAAAAGCCCGCCTAAATGCTGGAAAATGACTTTTTAACCCCTGTTGACGAAAAAATCCACCCTTTTTGACGAAAAAAATACTCTGGCCATAACTCGTAAATTCATAGGTTTGCATTATTCAAATATCAAACTTGACCGTACGAAGAGGTAGAGTCAGGCGTCATGAATAGGGTCTTTTTTTTGACGATCCCAAGTATCTGTTCAATAAACGAAGATTAATTTGTGGAAATATGAGTAAAAATACGAGTGAATTTATAAAAATTGATCGCCGCTTTTCATGATCTGATGGATAGATAAGTATTTGACTGATAGGTGACTGTGATAAGTATAGCTCTTATGTATAGTTATTTTTTTGGTAAAAAAACCAGCTGTTTATGTCTGCTTTGTTTACATAAAAATACTCAAGGTCTTTGAAAAGTATTGACAGGCAAGTAGTTGTACTATTGATGTGTCGCTCAAAAAATGATCTCTTACTTTTCGAACCGTACACAGAAAAATAAGAAACACGATACGTGCGATTTGGCTAATTGACGAAGATCTCAACAATGAGAAAAACAACCGTTTAAAACAGGATGATTATATGATGACAAGATGTACCGAAAAGGAATCGGTTCAGCGGAAGTTTACTTCGCTAAGAAAAACAAGACATGGCTTACAACGAGCTGGTCTGCTAGTTTTTATGCTTCAATTGCTGGCAATTTGTGCCATGGCTCAGACCAAGATTACAGGTCGGATTACGGGCGATGCCGATGAAGAATTGCCCGGTGTAAGCGTGGTGGTAAAGGGCACGTCGACCGGTACGGTGACGGGAGCTGATGGCCGGTATTCGTTGAACGTACCCAACAATAACGTGACGTTGGTTTTCTCATTCATTGGGTACGTTGCCCAGGAAATCCCGCTGGCTGGCCGGGCGAATACATCGGTTGATGTGAAACTGCTGACCGACAATAAATCGCTCGATGAAGTTGTGGTGGTTGGTTACGGGGAGCAGCGCAAAACGTCGACAACGGCAGCTGTATCTACTTTGAAAGCGGCCGATGTAGCGCTGAAACCAGTGGTTAACCTGACCAACAGTCTCGGCGGCCGGGTGGCCGGTGTGATCTCGCGGCAGGGCAGCGGTGAGCCTGGTCAGGATGGCGCGAATATCAACATTCGCGGTATCTCTACAACAGGTAACAGCCAGCCGCTGTTGATCGTGGATGGTATCTACCGGGACTTCTCCCGGCTCGACCCCAGCTCGATTGAAACATTTACGGTATTGAAAGATGCGGCAGCGGTAGCGCCCTATGGTCTGGCCGGAGCCAACGGTGTGGTGCTGGTGACGACCAAGCGCGGGAAAGCTGGTACGCCCACGCTGTCGTATAATGGCTGGGTGGGTATCCAGAACCCAACGCGGGTAACGCCTCAGGTGAATTCGTATGAGTTCGCCCTGATGCAGAACGAGGCGGCGGCGAACGATGGCCGTCCCGCAGCCTACACGCCTGAACAGGTGGAAGGTTATCGGAAAACGGTAGCGGGCGAAGCAGGGGCTGACCCGGACCGCTACCCAAACAGCAGCCCGCTAACCGACCTGATCGATCCGAACACGGTGCTGACGTACCACAATTTGGAACTGTCGGGTGGTTCTGAAAAGATTCGCTACTACACGGGCCTGGCGTATACCAATCAGCAGGGGATGTACCGCTCGGTTTATACCAGGAAGTACAACCTGATTGCCAAGGTGGAGGCCGATGCTACGCCAACGACCAAGATGAGCCTGAACATCAACGGCTTCATTGAAGATAACGTGTATCCAGGCCGGTCGGCAGGTGATCTGTTCTATCAGGCGTTCCGTACGCCGCCCGTATCGCCGGTGTATTATTCAAACGGTTTGTGGGGGCAGTACATTGGTCGCTCGCTGATCGGGCAGGCGTTCTACAGCGGCGAAACCTTCAACGAGCGGAACCAGTTGTACACGACGCTATCTATTGAGCAGCAACTTCCGTTCATCAAAGGGTTGAGTCTGAAAGGAGTTGTCAGCTATGACCCCGACACACGCACCGGTAAAGCCTACGCAACGCCCGTACCCGTATACACGGTCGATCTGTCGAAGCAACCTTACAACTACGTACTTGGTGTTCAGGGTGCTTCTAAGCCGAGCCTGAGCCAGGGTTATTCGCAAAACAAAGCGTTTACCTATCAGGGACTGATCAACTACGCCAACTCGTTTGGGAAGCATAACGTAACGGCCTTGGGTGTATTCGAATACCGGAATCAGAAATACAACCAGTTTGGCGCCAGCCGTCTGAACTTCAACACGACCATTCCTGAGTTGAGCGTTGGTAGCTCTACGCCGCTGGATATCAGCAACTACGGATCATCATTGGAGCAGCAGCAGATCGGGTACGTATACCGGATTGGCTACAACTTCGACGAGAAATACCTGTTCGAAGTGGCGGGTCGGTATGATGGTCACTACGTGTTTGCGCCCGGTCAGCGGTATGGTTTCTTCCCGTCGTTCTCGGCAGGCTGGCGCATTTCGGAAGAGAGCTTTATGAAGAATAATGTGAACTGGGTCGACGCCCTGAAAGTACGTGGTTCATATGGTGAATCGGGCGCCCTGCCTTATATCGGGAACAATCTGGCGGCGTTTCAGTATCTGAGTTCGTACAGCCTGTATGGCGGTTCGGCTGTGTTTGGTGATCCTACGCAGGGTGTGTTCGAGCGCGCTCAGGCTAACCCGAACATCACCTGGGAACGGGCCAAGAAATTCAATATTGGCCTGGAAGGCTCGCTCTACAAAGGCAAGCTGACGTTTGAAATCGATTACTTCACCGAGCGCCGGTCGAACATGCTGGTGTTCCCGCAGGTATCCGTACCGGCTGAATACGGCGTGGGCCTGTCGCAGGTGAACGCGGGTATCATGCAGAACCAGGGCATCGACCTGACGATGGGCACCAACCACCGCATCGGCCGTGACCTGCGCATCAGCATGAATGTCAACTTCCTGTATTCGAAGAACAGGCTGATCGAAACGTTTGAAACCAACGCCACGCGGCTTAACCCGAACCGGGCACAAACGGGTCGCCCGCTGGGAACGCCATTCGGGTATCACGCGCTGGGCTATTTCACCGCCGACGACTTCAATGCCGATGGCACGCTGAAAGCGGGCATTCCAACGCAACCCTGGGGGGCTGTTCGGCCGGGCGACCTGCGGTATGCTGACCTGGCCGGTGCACCTGGTGCCGATGGTGTTCCAACGGCTCCTGATGGGAAGATCGATGCTAATGATCAGACCGTGACGGGTTTTGCCAATACGCCACAGATCGTGTACGGTCTGATTCCGAAAATCTCGTATAAAGGCTTTGACCTCGATTTGCTGTTCTCAGGTGCCGCTCGCTCAGGGCTGGGCCTGTTTGGCAGCATCGTGTATCCGTTCGACGCGTCGGCATCGGCCACCAAGCTGGAGTTCACCGACCACTGGACGCCAACGAACCCGAATGCGCTGTATCCACGACTGACGGGTGCACCAACGACCAACAACACGCAGGCGTCTGACTGGTGGGTACGTAACAATTCATACATCCGCCTGAAGCAGATCGAGCTGGGCTACCGGTTGCCAACCAACCTGATCAGTCGTGCCAAACTGACCTCGGCTCGCTTCTACATTTCGGGCCAGAATATGTTCACGATCACACCTCATATGAAAGAGATCATTGACCCAGAGGCAAGCACCGGTAACGCGCAGTATTATTTCCAGCAGCGGGTTATCACATTCGGAACCAATCTAACGTTCTAACTGCCTTTAAATAAAGCAATTATGCTACAACATACGTTGAAAAAATTCGGTGGCATTGCCCTGGTGGGTACGTTACTGACCACTATACTGACGCAGTGTAAACCCAGCCTGGAGATAGAACCGCGCGACCAAATTTCGGATGCATCGCTCTTTGCCAGCACCACCAATGCCGATCTGTTTCTGAACGATGTCTACAATCAGTTGCCCGACGTCAATAATGAAACCCTGAACCTCGACCAGGCCGCCGACAACTCTTACGTGGGGGCCGAATGGATGTGGGGTCGTACGGCGATCTATAATGGATCGCTGAGCGCCAGCGACGTACCTGGCGGACCCGGCGATAACGGCGGAAGCTGGACGTGGGGAACTACGTATTCGCGCATTCGGAAAGCAAACCTGTTCATCCAAAAGGTGGGCGCGTCGGGCTTGCCTGCCGATTACAAGAAGAGCCGGATTGCCGAAGCGCGTTTTCTGCGGGCATTCTTCTACCACTACCTATGGCAGGCTTACGGTGGGGTGCCGATCATTACGGTGCCACTCAACAACCTGTCGCAGGGTGACTCGATCAACCGTCCCCGCGCTACCGCAGCTGATACCTACAAGTTCATTGCCGACGAGCTAACGGCCATTGCCGGTGATTTGCCGCTGAAAGTGTCGGGCAATGACCTGGGGCGCCCAACTAAAGGAGCCGCCCTAACGCTACGTGCCTGGGTTGATCTGTATCACGCCAGCCCGCTGCGCAACAGCACTAGCTCGGTTGACCGGTGGGCCAAAGCCGCCGCATCGGCCAAAGAAGTGATGTCGTTGGGTGTGTATGGTCTGTTCCCCGATTATGAGAAGCTGTTCTACGTTGAGAACAAAAACAACGTCGAGGTGATTTTCGACCGGCAATATAAGTCGATCGTGAAAGGACATCAGCGCGAAGGCCGCGAAGGACCCGCCTACGTGAACGGCATTCAGCAGTCGTGGGGTAACCTGGCACCAACGCAGGAACTGGTTGATGATTACGCGATGGACAACGGCAAAGCCATTACGGAAGCGGGGTCGGGTTATAACGCACAGGACCCGTACAAGAAACGGGAAAAGCGCTTCTACCAGAGCATTATCTATGATGGATCGGTTTGGCAGGGCGACACCATGCGGATGCGCCGGGGTATCAACGCCCTCAACGAGATCGACCTGGGCTCGGCCAGTGACGTAAGCAACACGGGCTATTATGGCCGTAAAACGCTGGACGAGCGCATTTCGGGCCAAACCAGTCTGGCGCAAAGCCCCGGTGGTAACAGCTACATCTACTTCCGTTACGCCGACGTGCTGCTGATGTATGCCGAAGCTCAGAACGAAGCCGCTGGCCCCGATGCCTCTGTACTAGCCGCCGTTGACGCGGTCCGGTCGCGCAGCAGCCTGCCAACCATTACGGCAACGTATGGCACAGTAACGAAAGACAAGATGCGCGAGATCATCCGTCGCGAACGCCGGATTGAGCTGGCTTTTGAAGACAAACGCTGGTGGGACGTACTTCGCTGGAAAATTGCCAACGGGACCAACGGAGTGCTGAACAAACAGGCATCGGGTATGGTGATCGAGCGCAAGAATGGCGTATGGACCTATACACCAACCAGGATTGTAAGCAAGACCTTCCTTGACCGGATGTACGTGTTCCCGATTCCGCAGTATGTATTGGATCAGAACCCGATGATCCGGGCCCAGAATGGTGGCCCTGATGGATGGGTGAACGGTCAGAACCCGGGTTATTAAGTTGTGGTCATTGAGTGGTCATTCGTAGTCATTAAGCGAATGACCATTCCTTGTGTTGTGCCAGGGTCAGGAGCTGATTCTGGCACAACGCGTTTTATGAGGGGTTGATTTACCGTTTGCTGTTGCTTCGCAAGCAGATGGTTGACGCTTATCCCTTCAATGGGGTCTTCGTTGTTCACTCGCCACAGGCAAGCGAGAACGTACCTTCGCGAAGCAACAGTAAAAGCAACGTACCTGAATCGGCAATTTGCGGCGGCGATTGTACCTTTAATAACTGGTATGAAACGAATTATAAGTGTTGTTCTGACGGCCACGTTGCTCTATGCGTGCGCTGGGCAGGAATCAACTGAACCAACGTTGTTTACGTTGCTTTCATCGTCGGAGTCGGGCGTGGCGTTTACCAATACGTTGACCGAAACCGACGATCTGAACATTCTGAACTACATCTATTTCTACAACGGCGGCGGCGTGGCCGTAGGCGACGTGAACAACGATGGGCTGTCTGATCTGTATTTCACCGCCAATCAGTTGCCCAACAAGCTGTACCTGAACAAGTCGGCCAATGGGAAGCTGGTGTTCGAAGATATCACGGCAAAAGCGGGCGTAGCAGGTCAGAAAGGCTGGAACACCGGCGTGACGATGGCCGACGTGAACGGCGATGGCTGGCTGGATATGTATGTCTGTCAGGTCAACCTGCGGAGCCAGGCAGGGGCGAACCAGCTGTTCATCAACAACGCAAAACCGGGCGTGCCCACCTTCACTGAACAGGCGGCCGCCTACGGCCTGGCACACCGGGGCTATTCGACCCAGGCGTCTTTTTTCGATTACGACCGCGATGGTGATCTGGATATGTACCTGCTCAACCACTCGCTGCGGGCCGTGGGCGCACTGGGCGACACCACGATGCGCAACATGCGCGACCCCGAAGCGGGCGATAAGCTATTCCGGAATGACGATAATCGCTTCGTGGATGTAAGTGCCGAAATGGGTATTCGGGGCAGCAAACTGGGCTATGGGCTGGGCATTGCCGTGGGCGATATCAATCAGGATGGCTGGCCGGACATCTACGTGTCCAACGACTTCCACGAAAACGACTACCTCTATTACAACCAGGGTAATG
This sequence comes from Fibrella forsythiae, assembly GCF_017353175.1. GTDB lineage: Bacteria > Bacteroidota > Bacteroidia > Cytophagales > Spirosomataceae > Fibrella > Fibrella forsythiae. Next base: position 149,807 of record NZ_JAFMYW010000010.1, read on the forward strand.
GGCGTGGTTTTCGCGAAGGCATAACGCAGTCGATGGGGCACACCAGTAACTTCTCGATGGGGAGCGACCTGGCCGATTTCAATAATGACGCGGCTCTGGACCTGATCACGCTCGATATGCAGCCCGAGAACGAAGAGTTTGTGAAAACCTCGGCCGGAGCCGATTCGTACGACCTCGTTCAACTAAAGACCAAAGCCGGTTTCCATTTCCAGTACCCACGTAACGCCCTGCAACTGAACATGGGAAATGGCCGGGGCAACGTACCTGAGTTTAGCGAAATAGCACAACTGGCAGGTGTTTACGCCACCGACTGGAGCTGGAGCGCGCTATTCAGCGACCTCGACAACGATGGCCTGAAAGATCTGTACATTACCAACGGCATTGCCCGCCGACCCATCGACCTTGATTTCTTCAAGTATATCGCCAGCCCAACTGTACAGGCGTCGTTGCGCAACGGAATGGCCGGTCAGCGGCAATCGCTGATAAACAAGATGCCGGTGGTAGAGGTGCCGAATTTCGCTTACCATAATGGCGGCGATCTGACGTTCGAGAACAGGGCCAAAGCCTGGGGGCTCGATCAGAAAGGGTTCTCAAACGGGGCCGCTTACGCCGATCTGGACAACGACGGTGACCTCGATCTGGTGGTCAACAACATTAATCAGGCAGCATTCATTTACCGGAATAATGCCCGCCAGCAACAGCCTGCCAACACGTACCTGAGCGTGAAACTGGCAGGAACGGGCCGGAACACGGCTGGTATTGGTGCGAAAGTGATGGTGCAGGCGGCGGGTAACACGTATTACCAGGAACTGATGCCCACGCGCGGATTCGAGTCGGCGGTGGAGCCGGTACTGACGTTTGGGCTTGGTAAAACGACCCAACTTGATTCTATTACCATAATCTGGCCCGATGCGCATTATCAGGTGTTGCGAAACGTAAAACCAAACCAGCGGTTGACGGTAAGACAGACCGACGCCACCCATACGTTCATATATGGTAACGCCAGCGCAGGTAAACCGCTGCTTACCGACGTGTCGGCCCAGGTACGTGTTAACTACCGGCATGCTGAAAATCAATACGCTGATTTCTACCAGGAGCCACTAATGCCGCATTTGCTCTCAACGGAAGGGCCAGACATGGCCGTTGGTGATGTGAATGGTGACGGGCTCGACGATTTCTTTGTGGGTGGTGCAAAAGGCCAGTCGGGTACGTTGTTTGTCCAGCAGCGGAACGGTCAGTTTGCGCCAACCAACCAGACCGTGTGGCAAACCGACCGAGACGCCGACGACGTGGGCGCCGCTTTCTTCGATGCCGACGGCGACCGTGATCTGGACCTGTACGTGGTCAGCGGTGGAAACGAGCCCGTAACCAACCCCGCCCACCTGCTCGATCGGTTGTACCTCAACGACGGCAAGGGGAATTTTGCCAAATCGATTGGCCAGCTGCCTACTCTATACGCGAATGGTTCGTGCGTAAAGCCCGCCGATTTCGACCGGGATGGTGACATTGATCTGTTCGTTGGCAGCCGGTCAGTACCCGGCCAGTATGGTTTGTCGCCTACCAGCTACCTGCTCGAAAACGACGGGAAAGGCCATTTCTCTGATGCTCAGAAAACGCGTAACATACCTGATCTGGGTATGGTGACCGACGCCGTTTGGGCCGACGTCGACCGCGATAACGTACCTGATCTGATTGTGGTAGGGGAGTGGTCGCCGGTGCGGGTTTTCAGCCCTAAAGGCAAGGTATTTCAGGAGATAACCGGTGCCTGTGGCCTTGCCAATACGAGCGGCTGGTGGAACAGCGTAGTGGCCGACGACATGGATAACGACGGCGACACGGACCTGATCGTGGGCAACCTGGGCCTGAATTCACAACTCAGAGCCAGTCAGAAAGAACCGCTTCTGGGCTACTTCAACGACCTGGACGGCAACGGCACGTTCGACGAAATACTGGCCTATTACAAAGCCGGGAAGCTGTATCCCATTGCTGGTAAAGATGAATTATCGGCTCAACTGGTTGGCCTGAAAAAGAAGTTTGTCACGTATGCCGACTACGCGAAAAGCGATTTCGAGGGTATTCTCAGTACCAATGACCTGAAGGGAGCCGTAACCCGTCAGGCCACGCTGATGGCAACCTGTTTCCTTCAGAATCAGGGCAACGGCACGTTTACCGTACAGCCGCTACCTGTAGAAGCGCAGTTATCGCCCGTTATGGCCATCCTTACCGGCGACTTCGATGCTGACGGTAAAAAAGACATTCTGCTTGGCGGTAACTTTTTTGGTGCTGCGCCTGTGTTTGGCCGCTACGATGCGGGGCATGGCCTGTTTCTGCGTGGCAACGGATCGGGCACGTTCAACGCGATCTGGCCGCAGAAAAGCGGTTTTCACCTGAACGGAGAAGTCCGCGATATGCACCGCCTGAAAACCGCCACCGGCAATCTGATCATGATCACACGAAACAACCAGCCTGTTCAGGTGTTCAGGTAAGCGATTACACCGATGCACATGAACCCAGCTAATTTCATCGAACCCGGTATTCGTCCACTGGTTGAGGCCCTGAACAAGACAGGACTACTGGAAACGTTTTCGAGTTGCGAAGGTCATTTTGCCCCAGATGAGCAGCAAATGCGCGACCGGAACCACGCAGAGGTTCGTTTCGTGCCCGCGCCAGGTGCGTTGCCCGGGACCGAAACAACGCTGGAACACTGGCTGGGTACGTTGCTGGCCCGGTTCAAGACCCGCCACGGTCTAATGCCCGTTACGGTAACCGGCTACAAGCTATTTACGCCCATCGATGAGGAAACCGTTGAAGAAACGTACGTGATCGAACTGCGTCCGTTCAACCGGTTCGACCAGCCGGCCACCAGGCGTGCAGACATTGACCGGGCCGTTCGGCAACTGGCCGACCTGATGTAGATCAGTCTTTCAAAGTGATGGATGTCATCTGTTTCTGGCTGGGGGCTCAAGAGATTTGTGCTCTCTCTTAACTCGCTACAAACATGTTGACTCTATTAAAGACTGTCTTCGGCAGCACCGGAACGAATAAACTCAAACAGGTGGTGGCACAGGGAGCGGTCATCGTTGATGTGCGTTCGCCCAACGAGTTCGACGCTGGCCACGCCAAAGGAGCGCTCAATATTCCGCTCGACGAGCTAAAAGCGAAAGCTGTTCAGCTGAAAAATTATCAGAAGCCCATTGTGTTATGCTGTGCCTCCGGTATGCGTAGCTCGCAGGCCAGGCTGATTCTGCTTGACGAAGGCATCACCAATATGTTTGATGCCGGTAGCTGGCGCAATCTGAAGTAGGGCTTTGTGCGTACAAGCCCAGCCAGGGGGTCAGTGCGGTAGTTTATCGCGCAGTAAGCCATACACCCACGTACCGCCAATAGCGCTGAGCAGCGTAACGATCACCGTAACGTACCCACTGCCAATCTGGGCGAAGAGTGGTCCCGGGCAGGCGCCCGTGATGGCCCATCCCAGGCCGAACAGCAAGCCACCGTATACCTGGCCCATATTGAACGTTTTGGGATGAAACTGTACCGTTTCGCCCGCCAGAGTCTTGATGTTGAAGCGTTTGATAAACCAGATCGAGATCATGCCGACCACGATGGCCGAGCCAATGACCCCGTACATGTGGAAACTTTGCAGCCGGAACATTTCCTGAATGCGGAACCACGAAATGATTTCGGCTTTAACGAAGACAATACCAAACAGGATGCCTACAATAAGGTATTTACCGTTGGCCAGTCCGGCCTCTGGCTTTTTCATATCGTTGGGTGCATCGCATACCAACGCTTCCGGCAGTTCGTCTATCTGTTGCATATCGGTTAAACCAGCTTCAGGATAAAGGGTAAAAAGAGGTGGGTCATGGCAAAGCCGCCGATCATAAAGCAGCAGGTAGCAACCAGCGATGGCCATTGCAGATTGGAAATGCCCATGATCGAGTGCCCCGAGGTGCACCCCCCGGCCCAGCGGGTACCGAAGCCAACCAGGAAACCGCCAAACACCAGGAAAATCAAGCCTTTGAGGGTAAACAGGTTTTCAGCGGCGAACAGGTCGGCGGGCATCAGGCCCGAGAAATCACGAATACCCAATGCGCTCAAATCAGCCTTCGTTGCCGCCGCCAATTGAAACGCGTCAGGGTTTTTCAGGTACGTGGTGGCCAGAAAACCACCAACCAACGTACCCAGCACGAAAATCAGATTCCAGATTTCTTTCTTCCAGTTGTAGCTGAAGAACGGAATCCTGGCAGGGATGCAGGCCGCGCAGATATGCCGGAGCGATGATGAGATTCCAAACGATTTGTTGCCGATCAGTAATAACGTCGGCACTGTAAGTCCAATCAGCGGACCGGCCACATACCAGGGCCAGGGTTTACGAATGAGGTCAAGAAACTCCATGCAGTTTGCTAAAAGTGGTGGCCAGGACTGAAATTCTATCCCGACGCCCTGGGTAAATGCCCTTCACGGCTGAAGGTATCAGTGGTTATTTAATACTATATAACACCTATAGATCAAATCAGTTCAGCGCGCCTGTCAGCCGCCTGCGGGGCTTCGGGGAAACAGACAAGTCTTCAGGAAGCCGGTTCTGAATCAATCGGTTATTGATACGCGCCCGGGTGTCGGAAGTGCTATGATACCCCATAAAAAAGGCGGTCTCTATGAAACCAGCTTCATACACCCTGACCAGGGCAGCGAAGGTAGTTTCACAGAAATCGCCTGTATGTGACAAGTGTCACAGTGTAGCCTATAAGCCTGCGTTAAGATAAGCCCAACGCCGTGCCTGCTTCATGATCAGTTCGGCCATGGGGCCAATTGCGGTTCAGGTCTTTGGCTGGGCTACCTGGCGTCAGGTACGTTCATACAGCGTTGAGCAGCCAACAACATTGATGACCGGGCAACAGCCCCGTTGGGCCAGGGTGCGACCAGAAAAAGGGCACGAAGATCAACCAGCATTTGCCTGCTTAAGTACCTGCTCCAGTTGTTGCAGCGGCACCACGCCCGACTGTCGCCAGATGATCTGCCCTTTGCGGAAGAGGATTAGTGTGGGTACGCCTTGAATTTTATACCCACTGGCCGCCGCCGGACTCTTGTCGATGTCTATTTTTAGAATACGTACCTGATCACCCATCCGGGAGGCCAGGTCTTTCAGAATGGGCGCCATCGTTTTGCAGGGACCGCACCATTCGGCGAAGAAATCGACGAGAACGGGCGTATCGCCTTTTATGATCTCATTGAATGGCTGTCTGGCTGTCGTTTCCATATTGGTTAGAAAGGAGTTGAATGAATGAGTTGATGCACTAGATCAGTGAGCAGGAAACCCATTATACCACCCCACGCCGACTTTGTTTGCTCCTTTGATTGAATGGGGCAATGTCCACTGAGGCAGCTCCCCCGCGCCAGTGCGCCAGCCAGCGCACCAATTCCGGTTAGCCAGTTACTGTAGTGCTTCGTTGCTCTTTCTCCGGGTCCTCCGTGCCTCTGTGTTTAGGCCATTTTTAGTTGCTTATTTTTTGTTAGTACGAATGCCGAAAGGCAGATACAGTGGGCAGGTGCTGACTAGGCTGGTCAGCAGAAATACCCCGGCCAGTGCCAGGCCTACAACACCCCAGACGCCAGTGATTATGCCGGTTACGAATAAAACGATCAATGCCAGTGCAATGACGACCCGGAGTGTCCGGTCAATGAAGCCCATATTCTTTTTCATGGTGGTCTTTTTCGAACAAAGGAACCGCATTCGTCAGAACCATTCCGTGATAAAAGTCACACAGGTTACTGATTATCAGCGTGGTTGGTGCCCGCCGGGGGAGGTGCTGCGTTGGAAGGCACTACGCGAGCAGGGTGATTCTGTTGCGCATCAGGGTAAGACGCCCCGCCCGTTCCAACTGTTTGAGCAGGCGCGAAATAACCTCGCGGGAAGTGGCCAGATCCTGCGCAATTTCTTCGTGGGTGATGGCCAGAACGGTACACTGGCAATGCTGCTGTTTCTTGTGCAGGTACGTTAACAGCCGCTCATCGAGCTTGTGAAAAATTACCTCGTCGACGGTAGCAAGCAGGTTGTTGAATCGTTTCTGGTAGGTCTGGAAAACAAACTGCTTCCAGCTAGCGTATTGACATAGCCAACTATCTACGTTGGCAACGGGAATGGCAATCAACTCCGTTTCTTCATCGACAACGGCCGTAATTTCGCTTTGTTTACTGCCCATGCAGCAGGTCAGCGACATGGCACAGGCATCTAGTCCACCCAGATAGTACAGCAGGGCTTCGCGTCCTTCCTGATCAGGGCGCATGATCTTGACCGAACCGCGAAGAATGATGGGCACCGACCGGATGAATTCGCCGGGCCGAATCAGGTACGACCCCGCCGGCGCTAGTTTGTGTCGGCCAACCTCGGCCAGCTCCTGAAGCAGCGCATACTCGAACTGGCCTTTAAGGGTTTCCTGTAAAAAATCAACCGTGAGCTTCATAGCTTCTACTGTACGTACATTACGGAGTTTGACCCACAACGTAGAACAGACTGATCAAGTTACCCGTAGGTACATGAACGCTAATTGGAAGAGGCAGGTACGTTCGGAGAAGCAGACGAAAACGAGGTCTTTTATTGATAGTTATCAGGTCGGCCAATTGCCCGTCGGTTTACATTTGCATGATTGTAGTATGTAATCCCGATCGTATGCTCGATTCTAACCAATTACGAATGCTGCTGATGGTCCTGTACGGACTGGTGGCGACTGTAGCGCTTATGTTTTTGTTGATGGCCGTACTGGCCTGGCACATGCCAGACGCTGGCCAGCCGGTTGCCCAGGCTAGTGGTGAAGGGCCGGTTAATTCGCCGGCAGCAGTGGCCAAAGTTGTTTCAGCCGACGCCCTTGCCGGTAAAGCGATCTTCGCCACCAATTGTGCTTCCTGCCACAACACAAATGCCGATAAACTGCTGGGCCCCGGATTGGCCGGTGTTCGTCAGCGTACACCCGGCGAAGTATGGTTGCAGAAATGGATTCGTAACTCGTCGGCAGTTATTGCCAGTGGCGATGCGTATGCCGTGAAGATCTTCAACGACAATGGCAAAATTCAGATGACGTCCTTCGCCGCCTTAACCGATCTGCAAATCAAGCAAGTGCTTGATTACGTCGATTCGCAGAATTGAGGGAGGTGGTGTCGTTTGGCGAGTTGGGTTGCCTTACGCCGGGTCCGCACGTAAAACAGCCCAACTCGCCAGGCAATACGACCCACCTCAACCCAGTTCATTATTGCGCAAAGCGGCCTCTTTGGTGAGGGTTGTCAGCACGTTCTGTGTCAGGGCTGATTCCAGTTCCCTGCCTTTCTTGCGAACGCTGCTTCGCCCTGCCGAAGACGGATCGGGCAACATGGTGTTCACGAAAGCGAGCGTATCAGTGACGAGCCCGGGAAAGAGCCCATGTATAGCGCCGGCGAATTTAGCGGGCAATGAAACAATACGTTCGGCCTCACCATAGCGGGTGGCCTCGACAATTTCCGAAGCCACCTGTTCTGCACTGGCCGACAGACCGGGTAACGAATCACCAATTTTAAACCACGCATATTCTTTTTCGTGCTGACCACGTACCTGCGCCTGCCGTGGACTACCCGTACGGATCAGGCCGGGGCAGATGGTGGTTACGTAAACGTTGTCGCGGGCAATCTCGGCCCGGAGCCCCTCCGAATAACCAACCAGCGCGAATTTGCTGGATGAATACGGCAGGAGATGTGGAACCGACACCTTCCCACCAAACGACGCTACGTTGACGATCCGCCCCGCTTTCCGCCGTTGCATATCCGGTAAAACCGCATTGATAGCGTGGTAGGCAGCCCAAAAATTGGTATTCATGGCCTCTTGAAAATCGTCGTCGGTCGTGTTGGCATACGGCCCCGCCATAATTACCCCCGCATTGTTGATCAGGATATCGACGGGACCAAGTTGCTGATTGACCGCCTCGAAAAAGCCGTTTAGCTGATCTTTACTGGTCAGGTCGCACTGATGAGCGTATACGTCGCCGCCATAGGCGCGTAGCTCAGTGGCAGCAATAGAGAGGGCTTCCTGCGTTCGGGCGCAGATGGCCAACCGGGCACCCTCGCGCGCCAGCTGACGTCCCAGCACCAGCCCCAGGCCGCGCGACCCCCCGGTGATAACAATGACTTTATCCTGAAAATCGATTTTTCGGCCGCGGCGTTGAACAGCCCGGAAAGCAACCAGGGCGCCCACGCCGACTATACTCCAGAGTAATGTGTGCTTTGCCATAAACTGAACGGTTTATACCAAAACAAGAGCTGGCAGGTGATGGCGCGGTAATTGACGCAGCGGTCCCGCTACTTCTTCGTATACACTACGTCGGCAAAGTAGTGGCGGCAGTCGGTAAACCAGTGTGTTTGCGTAAACCCGGTCTGATTGGCCAGTTCGTCGATCTGCCGACGGGTAAATTTTCGGGATATTTCGGTGTGGATTATCTCGCCATAATCAAAGACTACGCTCATGTCCAGCGCCCCAATAGTGACTGTCTGCTTTGTCTGGCTTACGAGGTAACTACGCGCTTCGCCCGTTTCGGGGCTGTATGTTTCGTAATGATCAAAAGCCGCCAGATTGAAGTCAGCGTCGAGTTCGCGGTTGATTCGGCGGAGCAGGTTCAGGTTGAATGCTTTTGTTAAACCCTGCCGGTCGTTGTAGGCGGCATGAATCACGGCGGGGTGTTTCTGTAAGTCGAACCCCGTCAGCAATAAATCGCCGGGGCGAAGCGAGGCCGACAGTTGGGCGTAAAAATCGAGGGCGTCGGCAGGCGTGAAATTGCCGATGTTCGACCCCAGGAAGAGCACAACCCGCCGGGGAGCATCAGCTCCGTCGTAGGTACGTTCGGCAATGCGGGCCAGCGCATCGCTGTAGTCGCCATGTTGCGGACTAACCGTCAATGCAGGCAGTTTATTGCTTAGATCATCCGTCAGTTCATCCAGTGCCGTTTCCGAAATGTCGACAGGCGAATAGCTGAACCGGGCGCCCTGCTCTACGAAATAGGTAAGCAACAACTTCGTTTTCAGGCCATCACCAGCACCCAGTTCAATCAGGTCGAACGGGCGGTCGTTGGCAGCGAACAGGTTGAGCCACTGGTCTTTATAGTTATCAATGATCTCATACTCGCTGCGTGTGAGGTAATACTCAGGCAAATGCATGATCTCACTAAAGAGTCTGCTTCCTTCGGCATCGTAGAAGAACCGCGATGATAACTGCTTCGGATGCTGTGTCAATCCTGAACGTACCTCGTCGGCGAGGGCCGTGCTGATCAGGTACGTTGTTTCGGTATGGTCTGGAAGCATATGGTTGTATCGTAATAACTAGGCATTTACCAGCCGGATGCCGGTGTATTGCCACTGCTTGTCGGGTTGGAAAAAATTGCGGTAGGTGGCACGAACGGAGTCGGGCGGGGTGGCTACGGAAGCACCGCGCAAGACCATCTGCCCGCTCATGAATTTGCCGTTGTATTCGCCCACCGCTCCCGGAACGGTTTTGAAACCGGGGTAGGGGAGGTAAGCCGAAGCCGTCCATTCCCAGCGTTGCCCCCAGTTCAGAGTACCCTGCAAGGCGGCCGTTTCCCACTCAAATTCAGTGGGCAGGCGCAGGCCTCGCCAGCGTGCGTAGGCGTCGGCCTCATAAAAATTAACGTGGCAGACCGGCGCGTTCAGGTCAATCGGTTCCAGACCGGCAAACGTGTAGTTATGCCACTGCCCGGACCCGGAACCGCCGTCCAGTTTGTGCCAATAGAGTGGCGCTTCGGCTTTGGTAGCATTTACCCACGCCCAGCCATCGGCCAGCCAGTGCTGAAACTGACCATAGCCACCCGCTTCCATAAAGGCCAGATAGTCGGCGTTAGTGACCAGGTTGCCCGCCAGTGCGGTTTCGTTCAGGTAAACTTTATGAACGCCCAATTCATTGTCGAAACTAAAGTCATTGCCCTGATAGCCAATTGTATATACACCTTCTGGAATGACAACCGACGTACCTGGCCGCTCAGATGTATGCTCGGTAACGGGTATGTCAAGGGCCGGAAACAGTGGGTTATGACCGAGCGTGTATTTGATATCGGTGATCAACAATTCCTGATGCTGCTTCTCATGTTCAAGGCCCAGCACGACCAGTGATTGCAAGTCATCGGCCAGTTCGTTTTCAGTCAGAAAACGGTTCATGTGCCTGTCAATGTACTCCCGGTAGCGGTAGACTTCGGCTACTGTTGGGCGGCTGAGGTTGCCACGCATGGTGCGCAGTGTACGGCGGCCAACCGTTTCGTAGTAGCTGTTGAAAACGTAGTTGAACTGGTCGTTGAACACCCGGTAGCCAGGTACGTTGGGAATCAGGACAAACGTTTCCCAAAACCAGGTAGTATGCCCCAGGTGCCACTTCGGCGGGCTGGCGTCGGCCATTGGCTGCACCACAAAATCTTCGGTTTCCAGGCCCGAACATAGCCTTACCGACTGGTCGCGCACCTGATGAAATGCGTCGGCCAGCGCCGTAGTTACTAAGGATACATGCATAGAAGCGATAAAGTAAGCTGGTTGGGCTTTCAGATGAAATAAGCCTGTCTGCCGACTGAACAAGTCGGTAGACTTGTTAATTATTAGGTCAAACAACGTAAGGTGGCTAATGGTGTTGCTACATCGAAAAAATAATAGGGAGTGGGCCGCAAACGCAGAACGGCCAACCGTTCATCACCAGCAGGGTTAAGCCTTGAGAGCATCCCTTCAAACTACATTCTATGGCAACCGAGAAGCCCAACTATTATGGTATCGATTTTCGTGAGCATCCCGAAAAGTACCGGGTAAGCGTGGGGGAAATGGGCGTGCTCACGGCTATGCCCTACAAGGCGGAGATACTACCATTCTGGCGATTTAAAGACCCTGAAGTAGCCCGCGAATCGTCGGAGAAAATCTACCAGCTCTTTCTGGACTACAAGGAAAAGAACGACTTCATCGGGATGGATATGGCCCGCAAGTTTTTGCAGATGGGCTACACCCGGTCGCGGCGGTATGCCAATCACAAAGGGGGTAAAAAATACGATGGCCCGGTGCCTGATGACAAAAAAGGGCAATCGGGGGCGCATGGCCGGGCGCAGCTACCGCGCAGTGAAGAGGATCCCGTGAAAGCCGAATCGGCCCGGATTTTCTACGCCAGGTACCTCGAAGCCCGCGAAGATCCGGAATACAAACGCCAAAAAAAGGAATGGCAGGTGAAATATGGATGATGGTTACGAAGTTTGTAGCCAGCTTCGCTATACGTCTTCCCAATGCTCATTCAACTCATTAACGCCACCTTCCGACAAGCAGGTAATCAGTCATACCCACCGATCAACTTTACCCTGAACGCCGGAGAGCACTGGGCCATTATGGGGCCGTCGGGGGCGGGGAAGAGCCTGTTGCTGGATGTGCTGGCGGGGCGAACCACGTTGCAAAGTGGTCAGCTGCTTCATCCGGTTGGTCCGCTTAAAGCCATGGTTGAGCTGGTCGCGCGCGATTATTCATTCGACTGGCGAATTGCCAGCGCGGCGCAGTTTTACCAGCAACGCTACAACGCCCAAACCGTTGATACGGCCCCAACTGTCCGTGAGGTGTTACAGGGCCAGGTACGTCCCACGGGCACGATCGATCCGGCGTCAGCGCCTGTTCCGCCACCGGCCTATACCGATGAATGGCTGGCCGAGGTGGCGGCTCAACTCAACATAACGTACCTGCTCGACCGCCGATTAACGTCGCTCTCGAATGGCGAAACCCGCCGGACGTTACTGGCCCGTTCGTTGCTGAAACGCCCCCGCATATTACTGCTCGACAACCCGTTTGTTGGGTTGGATACCGATAGCCGCGCTCAGCTTCATGCCATCGTCGGCCGCGTGGCACAGTCGGGCGTGTCGCTGGTGCTGGTCGTTGATGAGCGCGACGTACCCAGGTGCATCACCAACCGGCTGGTGTTGTCGGGAAGCGTAGGGCAAGGGAAACAGGTCTTGGAACAAGGAACCGAGGGTATGGAGGCTTCTCCCGCCACAGGCCCTCTGCTCCGGGCTTTGCGCCCCTCGCCCCAAGCCACGTTCACGTATGCTGTACGGATGCGGAAGGTGACTATTCGGTATGGCGAAAAAACGGTATTGAATGGCATTGACTGGACGGTGCGTCGGGGTGAAAAATGGGCGTTGCTAGGGGCTAATGGCTCCGGGAAAAGTACGTTGCTGAGTCTAATCACCGCCGACAATCCACAGGCATACGCCAACGATTTCGACCTCTTCGATCGCAAGCGCGGCACCGGCGAAAGTATCTGGTCGATCAAGGCGAAGATCGGGTTTGTCTCGCCCGAACTGCACCTGTATTTTCCCCGGCAAACAAAGGTCTACGACGTGGTTGCCTCTGGCCTGTTCGATACGATGGGCCTGTTCCGGAAACCAACGCCCGAGCAACGTACCCAGATCGACGACCAACTGCGGCAACTCGGCCTGGATCACCTGCGCGACAAACCATTATCGGCGCTCTCAGTCGGGCAGCAGCGGTGGGTGTTGCTGGCCCGGGCACTGATCAAGAATCCACCCCTGCTGGTTCTCGACGAACCCACGCAGGGGCTCGACGCTACCCAAACGGCTCAGTTTCGGCAGTTGGTTGAGCAGCTTTGCCAGGTGAATCCCGACCAGACACTGATCTACGTGACTCATTATACCGACGAACTTCCCGCTTCAATTTCCAATACGCTGCACCTCGATGGCGGACGGATCGTGGCCTGACCTATTGTTTGCGCTGATTCTTTGCGACCTTTGCGGCTTCAACCGGCAGACAACATTTCCATGATTCTATTAGACGGTAAACTCCTTTCTGCGCAGATCAAGCAGGAAATTGCGGCTGATGTCGCCCAGATCAAAGCCGAAGGCGGTAAGATTCCGCACCTGGTGGCCATTCTTGTTGGCACGGCGGGGCGGTCGGAAACCTACGTGGCCAGCAAAATGAAGAGCTGCGAAGAGGTTGGTATGCACTCTACGCTGATCCGCTTCGACGATGACGTGACCGAAGCTGAACTGCTTGCCGCCGTTGCCGACGTGAATAACAACCCCGATATGGATGGCCTGATCGTTCAGCTTCCGCTGCCGAAACACATCAATACGGATCTGGTGATGGAGGCGATCGACCCCGCCAAAGACGTCGATGGCTTTCATCCAACCAACGTTGGGCGCATGACCAAAGGCTTACCGGCCTATATTTCTGCCACGCCGCAGGGCATCCTGGAGATGCTGAAACGGTACGACATTCCAACGAGCGGCAAGCATTGCGTGGTGGTTGGCCGAAGCCAGATTGTGGGCCTGCCCATGAGTATTCTTATGCAGCGAAACGGCTATCCCGGCAACTGCACCGTAACGCTTACTCACTCGAAAACGCAGAATCTCGCCGACATCTGCCGTACCGCCGACATCCTGATCGCCGCCCTCGGGAAGCCCGAGTTCGTCACCGCCGACATGGTGAAAGACGGTGCCGTGGTGATCGACGTAGGCCTCGAACGGGTACCCGACGCCAGCAAGAAAAGCGGTTTTGCGCTGAAGGGCGACGTGAAATTCGACGAAGTAGCCCCCAAAACCAGCTACATCACGCCCGTCCCCGGCGGCGTAGGCCTCATGACGATCTGCTCACTCATGCAGAACACCGTCAAAGCCGCCCGGCGTGAAGTGTACGGGTAAGTAATTTAAACAGAAGCTATCTCGATTGTAACTGATCCTGTACAGTTTCATTTTTATCAGGAAGCCTAAATCGCATAATAGTTTCCAAAAAGATAGCGCTCCGGGAAGGCGGTATAAAGCAGCACTAACAGAAGCGTTGGTAGCTTCATGCCCTAATTACGAGAGTAGTACACAAGACATGTATGGACTTGTGTACCACTTTTATACTAAATACGAGGGGTTCGATGCTGATAATCTGAGCAAGCCTATTGGGGATTGCCTTTGTAATGAGTTGTACAATGATGACCGACAGGTGAAACTACGTGTAGCAGGAAGGTTTAACCTGTTAGATGCGTCGTACGATTTTAAGTCTCTCAATTTTAGCGGTTTATCTGGTGATCTGATTGCCAACTCACTTGATGCTTTTGAAACGGAGAGCCATGTATTGTATAGTGAATGTGGTGTATTTAATTCCGACATGATACGGTTAAACCTGGCAGAGAATGCAAATTAGACCACAATACCTACAGCGCTACATGCATGATATTGCTGTAGAACAGTTAATGGCTGATTATCAGGCTAAAGGCTATCAAGTTGCCAAAGAAGAAAAGATTGGCAATTACAGGGCTGACCTTGTGGCCAGGAAAACGGATGAAGTGGTTGTTTTGAGGTGAAAGTCGGAAAGATGACACCACAAAAACGGGAGCAGATCTCTGGGTTGGGGGATTATGTAAGCGCACAAAAAAACTACAAATTTTTAGTTGTAGTGGCTACGCCACCTAAGCCTAAGAAAATAGAAATCCCTAATCTGGATGAACTTCTTTATGAGTATGTAGTCAATCATTTCCCTGACGAACTAAATTCGTTGGCTTCTCTTGCACGAACAGAAAATGTAGTTGATACTTCTGTTGATGAGTTAACTGTACTTGAAGAAGGTAGATTTGAGGCGAAGGGGAACGGAACTGTAGAGGTTGAACTTCAATACGGCCCAACCAATGACGGATCGTTAAGCGATGATAGCTTCCCGTTTACGTTTGAGATTAAACTAAAACAGAATGAACAGAACGAATTGATTCTTGAAGAGGTCGTGCAATTGCATGTCGATACCTCCTCGTGGGATGAGTAAATCACCCTATCTCATAAGTGCAAAGAGGCGCTGTCAGGTACGTTCCCGGCAGCGCCTCTTTGCACTTATGAGATAGGGGTGACTCTTATTTGCGGCCTTTCTGAATCTGAACAAAAGTGCCGTCTGCAGCGAAAGTCAACTCGGCGAGTTGGCCGGTACTGAGCTGAATAAATACCTTGAACTGACCCGTCGGGTTTTTACCCGCCAGTTTGATCGTCGACCCAGCGTAGTTCGTTGTGATATACGTAGTAATGGCCGCTGGGAGCGTAGCTGCATCCACTACGCTGTAGTTGCCTTTGATACCACGTACCACCTCCTGGGCAAATGTGCCATCAATATTGAACAGCAGCGCTTTACGGGTTGTGCCGTCGGCCAGCGTGATCATGACGATGTAGCCGCGCGTCGCATCTTTGCCCGCTACGTTGAGGGTTGAACCCGCATAGTTGGTTTTGATGTACGACGTAATGGCGGCAGGCAGATCGGCAATGGCTACCTGACTCAGGCTATCACGACCATGTTTACCGGGGCCATGCCCGCCGGGTCCTTTACCACCCGGCCCGTCGCGCAGGGCAAGCTCCTTGTTGAAGGTGCCGTCGGCGTTGAAGAGCAACGTTGTGCGGGTCGAGTTCTGCGTGATGGCAACCAGGAAATTACCCGCGTCATCTTTGGCGGCGTAGTCGATCGTTGCGCCGGCATACGAAGCACTAATGGCCGACGTGATGGTGGCAGGCAGATCAGTAACGGCGATCTTGGTGATGGCCTTCTTGCAATGGAAACCAGTGGTGTCGCCCGATAAGCGGGCCGAAGCGGTCGAAGCGTCGGGAACTACCTGCTGCGAGTTGTTGCAACCCCAGAGTGTCAGGCTAAAGAGGGCGATGAAACCCAGGAAATACGTCGTTTTCATAAAGCTATTTTGTGTTGATTATAGCCCTGATTACGACGGGAAAAAGCCAGGCGTTGCAGCGATTTACATTAATTTTCGATGAACAATTTATTCGACCCGAATTCGTTTTTGTGCGCCCGTCACCAGGCGCGTGGCGATACTGCCTGGATCTATAGTCCACGTAAATAATTAACAATCAAGTGATTGTAGTTAGTAAGATGTTTTGGTCATAATGTCAGTATGGATGTGCGTTCAGGACATAATTTGTTAGGGAATTATGGTAGAATACGAGAAATTGGCCCGATGAAAAAACGATTCCTGATCTTTCTTTTTGTGGTGTCGCTGCTTGAGTCCACAGCCCTTTTCGCTCAGTCGACCGTTCTGTCAGATAAGCGGCTTACCCTGCTGACCTTTGGCGATAGCAACGGTACATTTCCACACAGTTGGCCTGAACAACTCAAACTCGCGCTGCCAAATGCGCAGATACATAACATCAGCAAATCGGGGCGAACCATCGGCTTTGTCAACAACGGCGACAGCACCCTGAATGCATTGCTGGTCACGGAACAAAACCTGAAAAAAGCTGCCGAGCTGACCAGGTCTCAGCCCTACGATTTTATTATAATCGAACTAGGAACGAACGACGGGAAAGCGGTCTTTGCCGACCGTCAGGCAGAGGTCCCGGGTAATCTGGGGAAGCTGATCGGTCTGATCAAACGTTGTCCGTCCGATGTGATCCGCAACGCCAGCATCATCATTATTTCGCCCCCGCCCTATGGCGCAAAAGCAGAGGCTACGGCAAAATATGCAGGTGGCGGTCAGCGGGTAAAAACCATGTCGAAAGCATTCAGAAAAGTGGCCCGGCAACACGGATGCCTTTTCGTCGATGGTTTCCGAACCCCCGGCCTCGACATCGAAACTATGACCACCGACGGTCTTCATCTGGATGCCACCGCATCCCGTAAACTGATTGAACCGGTTGTGGCGTTGATGCTGAAGTAGCGTTATGGTGGGCTGGTTGGCTGGTTAATTGGTGGGTTGGTTGGCTGGTTAATTGGTGGGTTGGTTGATTGGTGGGTTGGTTGATTGGTGGGCTGGTTGATTGGTTAATTGGTTGATTGGTTGGCTGGTATAAGGTGACTAGCCAACCAATTAACCAATCAACCAGCCAACCAGCCTACCAATCAACCAGCCAACTAACTAAAACCCGATATCCAGTACCAGCGGTTGCAGCAGGTATTGCCCCGTACGAATGCTGTAGGTGGTGCGTAAACCTACTTCCAGCGGTGTGCGGAGACGGAGTGGATTGAAGACAAACGACAGGTCGGTCCCGACAGTCCAGTCGTAGGTGCTGAAGGGAACGATGGCTCGCGGAACGCCCCGGCTGTCGTACTGCACCTGATTACTGTTACCGCGTCCGTAATCGGTGAAAACACCGCCTTTGATGCGCTGAATATAGAGGAGCCGGGTGATCGACAGGTGCATGTCGGCGAGGGGCAGCCGGTAATCGCCGCCGAACACCGCCAGGTTATCAAACGGAATGTAGGCGGCTCCGCGCGGGTAGAGTACGCTGGCCTGGAACCGGTACAGTTTGTTGGCATCGGGTGTGCCCCACTGATACTGGTATGCCCCGCGCAACATGATGTAATGATGCTTGCCAATACCCGGTAGAAACACGTTCATCGATGTTCCCCATTGCAAGCCTGTTAGTTCACCAGCCTTGGCAAAGGGTGTGCTACGTACCTGCGTACTTACAGCAAAACCCAGGCGCGGACCCACGTCGCGGCGGTTCTGACGTAACGTCAGGGCGTAGTTGGCTCCGTAGGTCATCGTATGCAGATAGCCATTGCCCGTTTCGGTAAACAACCGCCCCGGTAAATCGTAGCCGCTGACCTGCATGAACCCGTAATTTGCCGACAGGTTTGCCGATTGATTGAACCGTGATTGTGTTAGTTGGAAAGGCAGCCGAACGCCCGCTGTTATCTGGTTGTATCGCCACGTATCGGTGCGGAGGCTGTCGAGCGGATTATAACGGTCGAGGTAGTAGGAAGTACGTCGGTTGCCGGTCTGGAAACCAACATCCAGCACCGGGTAGAGCCCCTGATAACTTACGTTGGCGGCAAAACCACCCACCTGTTCGCTTTGGTTGTACGTGTAAGCGGCCGTCAACTGCGTGGTTGCCAGCAAATCCTGCGATTGAATGCCCAGGTTCAGCGCCTGCCCGTTCGACGAAAACACGGGGCCCCAGCTATAAATATTCAGCGGATGCGCCAGCCGACGATACCGTTCGGGGGGCGAAACCGGCGAAGGAGCCACGGAGTCTGACGCGATGGGGGACAGGGTTTTGTCGCCTGCGTTCAGCAGCGGGCCAAAATAGCGCGTAGTCTGGTCGGCTACGGTGCCTGGTTTAGCCACAGGAGGCCAGGTGGCCGGGTCGAGGGGCATTTCGGCGATTCGGAATCCGTGGGTGTTGTAGTCCTGAAACGCAATCCATTGACCCATTGGGCTGCCCGCCGAAATCGCCGCATGATACGCTCCAAACGGCCGTGATGTTACCTGCACCACCTGCCCCGACGCCACATCGACGGCGTAGATATTGTCGATGCCGGACCGTGGCGAATTGAAGAGCACAAAGGCGTTGGTATAGGGTTGTGGGTTGCTCAGGTTTTCAGTTGAAACAGGCAGCAGGGCGCGTTTCTGGCCGTTTCGCGTGTCGATCAACTCAATGGTTTTTCCGGCCTTCGTCAGCGTCACCGTCACAATGGCGTCCAGGTTGAACCAGCGGGGATGAATGTACAGATCGTTGGTGGGGTTGGGCAACACAGTCAGTTCGCGTCCAGTTTTCGCATCCAGCACCACCAGCCGGTTCTGGTTGTCGGTCTCGTTCCGAACGGCAATGAGCTTGCTGTTGTCGGGCGAGAGGGCCACGGCCTTGTATCGGCTGCGATGGGTCAGGCGGGTGAGCTTGCCCGTGGCCAGGTCGAGCACCCGTATTTCGGCAAAGATTTGCTGTCCCCACCGCGGATCGTAGCGGTTTTCGATCCAGCAGGCCATTTGTGGCGTAGCCGAAAAATGATCGGGGTTTTCCAGAATCAGTCCCTGTGTGTATACCCGTTTTTCAACCCCGTTTCGCGACAGCATGACCAGTTTCGGAATGTCGCCGAGGCCGCTTTTCAGGCACAGAATGGTGCTGTCGGAGAGGTACTGCGGGTTGCGATAATTGGTGAAAACGGGGCGAGGCGTATTGGCTTTTTCGGCTGAAACCGGGTAGAGCGTCGCGGGTGTAATGGTCAGGGAGGCCTGCCTCTTCCGCCAGGTTTCGATCAGATCGGCCACTGATTCGTTGTACAGATCGTCGACGCGGGTGCCGTTTGGGTTCCCGGCTGATTTGGTCACCTGCTTCAACCCATTCGAGAAGGAGAACGGGTAGAAAGGAAACTGCGTGTAGATCCGGTTCAGGGCTTTACTCCAGGCGTCGGGACCGTAGGTACGTTTCAGTTTCGTGGTCAGAAAATACCCGAGTTCGTAATGGTTGGGTACGTTGTCGCGGAAGGAGCCACCCACCGCTTTGGCGTAGCTGAACGGCTTGCGGGTCAGTAAGTTGGTACGGGTGGCCAGTTCAAACGCCGGAATCCGACCGCGCCCGCTTCGGGTCAGAATGGTTTCGGTGCCTACCGCGTCGCCTTCCAGAAACCAGCCCGGCGTAACCACCTGCGATGGAAAACCCAGCCCCTGTGCACCCAGCAGCGTGTAGAGTATGCGTCCGTAGCCCTGCAACGCTTTTTCGTACTGTACAATATGCCGGTACTCATGCACGGCCAGCAGGTCGGTCCAGTTCAACGTACCCAGCAGGGCCGGGTCCTGTGGCGGCGAGGTGAAAAATTCAGCCCGACGCGGGTACAGCGTAGCAAAGGCGTTGCTGACACTCGTCTGATTTTGCAAAATGACCGATAACGGTCGTGGCCGACGATCCAGTCCAGCGCTGACGGGTTCGTATACCTGCTCAAGGCGCTGAATGGTGCGTTGGGCAGGCTGATCGAATCCTTCAGGATATAACACCTTGAAATGCGGCGTTTGGATCCGGTACCAGCGGAGCGACGTAGGGTTCTGGCTCAGAATCGGCAGCGTCTGGGCCGTGGCGGTCAGGGTTGCCAAAAGGGCAGCGAAAAGAAGACGGAATTGCATGTAGCGAAGTACGCGAAAAAACCGCAAGTCGAGGCAACGTACCTGGCTGGGCAGGTCTTTCTTATAAAAACTGGAACGGCCCGGATAGGTCGGGTCAGCAGTGCCGAGGACTGCGTATCGAATTTTGCCTTCTTGCCGGTTAGTCGCTTCGACGGATGAGATGGTAGTAGACGTTCACCCAGTTATTGCTCGTCTGATTTGTGCTCGTATTGGGTCGATACGATGAACCAAATCCTGAACTGCCATATGGTTGTGAAATGGCGTTGCCGGTCGTAAAATTGAGTAGCAGAAAAGTTAGTAAGTTGTACGTTTTCATGCTGGTAGTAGTTTGTCGTACGACTATATCAATAAATACTCATCAAGCGAATTATTGGATGAGTATTTATAGGCAGAAGTTAGAAAAGAGTCGTTTAAACGTACCTGCTCCTAAAAGCCAACCTTTTTGCAATTGATCTTGTTAATCTATCAAACAACAAGACTCAACTACTAATGAAACACGCACTCTTACTGCTCGCCTTTGTGGTGGGCTTCACGGCCTGTGCACCGCGGGTAGCGGTTGACAAGGCTAACGTCGACTTCTCGAAATACCGCACCTTCGCCTGGATGAACTCCGACGTAAAGGGTTCGCAAAATCCGGTATATTATAATCAACTGGCTACCGAGCAGGTTGAGCAGACCGTGGCTGGCGAGCTGGCCAAAAAAGGGCTGAAAGAGGTTGCCCGGCGTCCCGATCTGCTGTTGGGGTACCATTTCTTTGTAGAAGAGAAAACCCGTACGGTAGCCAACAACACAGGGCCCTACGGCTTTTATGGTCCGTATACGGGCTGGGGCCGTTGGGGTTATGGTGGCTGGGGACCCGGCTGGAATGGCTTCGGCGGCACGCAGTATACGCAGGAAAAATATGATGCCGGTACCGTTGTGGTCGATATGGTTGATGCCCGCACGAAACGCCTGATCTGGCGCGGTGCCGTGCAGAACGCCGTCAGCGATCCAACCAAGATTAGCCAGAACCTGGCCAAACAGGTTGAGCGCATCGTGGAGCAGTTTCCGCAGATACGTGGCTAACCTCTGAACCGATCAGCTTCGAAACCCCGTCTCATCGATTGAGGCGGGGTTTTTTGCGTTAAACTATCAGAACGCCGCCCTGACTTGTAGCTTTGTGTGGTTAAACGATCGTCATTCTTGAATCTCCCTGTTTTCCTTGCCAGCCGGGTGCGTAATGCGCCATTGGGTAGCTTCTCGGCCACCGTCACGCGCGTGGGCATTGCCAGTGTGGCCGTTGGCCTGGCCGTGCTGATCGTGGCCTTCGGCATTTTGTTTGGCTTCAAACGTACTATTCAGCAGAAAATTTTTGCGTTTGGTGCCCACTTGCAGGTGGTCAAATTCTCGGGTAACGTCTCCTACGATGCGCCGCCTGTTTCGCTTAAAGATCCTGCCTTTGCTCGCGTGAAAGCGTTGCCCGACGTTCGGCACGTACAAGGTGTCGCGACTAAAGCGGGTATTCTGCAAACCAGCGATGACCTGTCGGGCGTGGTGATGAAAGGCGTTGGTTCCGATTACGATTGGAACCTGTTTGGCGAATCGCTGGTAGCGGGTAAGTTGCCCAATTTCGATTCGGCGGCAACAAACGGCTATTCCACCCAACTACTGATCAGCCGCGCCATTGCCAATCAGCTTCGGCTTGAGGTGGGTCAGTCGGCCATCCTGAATTTTACAGGCTTGGGCGAAGGGGCCACCGGGCTGCGCCCCCGCAAGATGACCATTGTCGGTATCTACGAAACCGGTCTGGAAGAAGGCGACAAAACCTTCGTCATCGGCGACCGGCGACTGGTGCAGCGACTCAACAACTGGGGTGCCGATTCGGTGGGGAGTTACGAGATTTTTGTCCGGGATTTCTCTCAGTTGAATCAGACGTTTGCGCGCGTACTTAATCAGATCCCGCCCGAAATGCGAGTCATTAAGGTGACCGATCAATACGGTATGCTCTTCGACTGGATGGTGCTGCTCGACCGGAACACCGCCGTGTTCATCGTCCTGATCATGTTTGTGGCCTGCTTCAATATGGGCTCGGTGCTGCTGGTGCTCATGATGGAACGTACCCCGATGATTGGCCTGCTGAAAGCCCTCGGAAGCCCCAACGCGCTGCTTCGCCGTATGTTTGTGGTCGTGGGCCTGAACATCGTTGTCTGGGGCCTGTTCATTGGCAACGGCGTTGGCCTCGGCCTCTGCTGGCTTCAATATCAGTACAAGCTCATTCCGCTCGACGCCAAGAATTATTACATGAACTACGTACCCATCGTCTGGGACTGGCCCGTCATCGGCCTCATTAACCTCGTCATCATCCTACTCATTGCCGTGGCGCTCTGGATTCCCACCCTCATCGTCAACCGCATCGACCCCGTGAAAGCGCTGGTGTTTAAGAAATGAGTTAAGAAGTTACCGTATACCCCTGCTGCTGAATCATGAGCTTGTTATCCGCAACCGGTAGCCAGGCTAATAGTTATGCCATGCCCGACATAAAAGAGATAAAATAGTTCGACGCATAAACACCGAGCAAAATCAATAAAATATCCTGCGATTTTTTGTCAGATTGGATATCGTAATTATAGTCGAATTTACTCCAGCTAAATTTTGGGTCTAGTTGAATCAACCTTTCTCCAGCCTTATTTTCAATTACGAATTTATTGTAAAACATGCCTGTTGGTTTCAGCATATATTCTTGCCCATCCCGAAAACTAATCGAAATGTGTCCACGCCAATTCATAGTTAAGTTGACTAATTCAGCTCCATTCTTTGTGACTGAAACGCCTGTTTTGAAAAAGCCAACTGGTTGTATGCTAATGAATTCTGAATCCTGTAACTTGATTTTCGCTTTAAAGGAAAATAAGTGCTCGTAAATCAGTTCACCTAACTGCTGGCTGTTTTCAGTTAGCTGAAAGGTCTTTCTGTTTGTCGATTTCGTTTCCATTTTATTTGATTTTTAATTGGTGACTTGATAATCGACTAACTATACTGATCGCTAACTTTTTAGCCTGGGCCGTTGCGCTAGGAAATGTTCAATTCTTAACTTCTTTCACGCTATATCCTTGTTTCCGTAATAGCGCGATCACGCCTTTCTCACCGCCGAGGTGACCGGCTCCAAAGGCGAAGAAGGTAGGCTTGCTGGCGGCGGCTTTTTCGATGACCGGAATCCAGTTCTGGTTACGTTTTTCCAGCAGATCGGCTTCGAAATCGTCCAGGCCGTCGTATTTACTGTCTTTCATCTGTTTCATCATCGCCGTAATGTCCTGCGATTTATAGGCGGCCAGCAGCTTGGCCAGTTCCTGCTTGGCTTCGTCGGGCTTGCGCGCCATATCGACCAGCATGGCTACCTGCTTCTCCATCGGAATCTTGTCGAACACGGCCATCTGATCGCCGATCGTTTCCAGACCAAGAATCTCCTTTTTGTCTTTCGTGGCCAGTTGCATCAGCGTAAGGTCGTAGGAGGCGGGCTGGCAACCCAACGCGCTCATCGCCAGAAACGAATACATGCCGATGGGCTTAATGGCCGACAGCGCCGCCATACTCATGCCTGAGCTCTTTTTCAGGTACGTATCCAGCATCGTGTACTCATCGGCCGACATGTAATCCTTAAGTGTTTTGCCGTTGGTAAACATCAGCCCCTGCATCATCGTCGCCTGCAAGGTTGGGTCGTCCATGTCGATTTCCAGGTACAGCTGTTTCGTGTCAGAAACGGCTTTTTTCATGGCATCGGTGATAACCAGATCGGTGGGGCAAACCAGGTGAAACGTGCCGTAGAGGTAGGAGGGGGCCGTCAGGTCTTTGCCCGTCACTTCATACAGCAACGAATTGTCTGTCTGGCAAAACGCGTTGGTTGATAGTATGGTAAGGGCCGTTGCCAGCGCTAAAAAAGCGTTCATATAGACTATGTTTGTTTACTGATGTCTGTCTACACACAAAGGTAGTCTCTCCGGCCAATCGTGCGTTTCGCTGGCTCAGACTTTGGGATAAACGGCAGAAAGGATGGGACGAAACCGGTATCTTTGAGGTATGATTACTTCATCCGAACAACCCAAAACGTCGCCCAGGCCGGCTGTAATGCCAGCCCGGCTTCGACTGGTTACAGCAGCGTCACTTTTCGACGGACATGATGCGGCCATTAACCTCATGCGGCGACTGTTGCAGTCGTCGGGGGCTGAGGTTATTCATCTGGGGCATAACCGGTCGGTGGCCGAGATCGTTGATTGCGCTATTCAGGAAGATGTGCAGGGCATTGCTATCACCAGCTACCAGGGCGGACATATTGAGTTCTTTAAATACATGTACGACCTGCTCGGGGAACGCGGCGCAGGGCACATAAAAATATTTGGTGGCGGTGGCGGCACCATTCTTCCAGGCGAAATTGAGGAGTTGCACGCCTACGGCATCGCCCGGCTCTATAGCCCCGACGATGGCCGGACGCTGGGCCTGCAAGGCATGATCGATGATTTGCTGGCTCGTTGTCGCGAAGTGGTACTGCCAACCAACACTACAGATGACGATGTCACCCTGCGCGTTGCCCGGCTTATCACCCTGGCCGAAAATGGTGTAGAGGCCGCACCGGCAGACCGACAAAATCTTGCGTCTCTACGCCCCACGCCCGTTCTTGGCATTACCGGCACGGGCGGCGCAGGTAAATCGTCGCTGGTCGATGAACTAATCCTGCGCTTCCTGCGAACGTACCCGGATAAAACGATGGCGATCATCTCGGTCGATCCGTCGAAACGGAAAACGGGCGGTGCCTTGCTGGGCGATCGAATCCGGATGAATACGCTGAACCCGGCCGTAAGTCAGGGGCGGGTATATATGCGGTCGCTGGCTACCCGGCAGGCCAATCTGGCCCTGAGCCGCCACGTGCAGGATGCCATCGACATTTGTAAAAGCGCGGGCTTCGATCTGGTCATTGTAGAGACGTCGGGCATCGGCCAGTCAGATACGGAGATCACTGAACATGCCGACAAAACGCTTTACGTGATGACGGCCGAGTACGGCGCAGCCACGCAGCTGGAAAAAATCGATATGCTCGATTTTGCCGACCTCATCGCCATCAATAAATTCGACAAGCGAGGGTCATTGGATGCCCTTCGCGACGTACGCAAGCAATACCGCCGCAACCACAACGACTGGGACACGCCCGACGAGCAATTGCCCATCCTGGGCACCATGGCCGCCCAATTCAACGACCCCGGCATGAACGAGTTGTTCAGTCGGGCGATGAAGAAGTTGGGATTTGGGGTTTCAGATTTGGGATTGGGCGCTGCTAGCAAGCTCAGTTCTATTGTGGAGCAAAATCCCAAATCCGATATCCCAAATCCGACATCCGCTATTATCCCGCCCGACCGGGTACGTTACCTGGCCGAGATTGTGGAGGAAAGCCGGCGTTACGACCGGTTCGTGACGGAACAGGCTACGCTGGCGCGCAGGCAATACCAACTCAGCGGTGCTCTTGGTATGGGTATTGAGGCGGCTCGTTCGCTCTATGAGCAGATTACAACGCAACTGCACCCGGAAGCCCGCGCCTTGCTGGCTCAGTGGCCCGACATGCAGAAACGGTACACGGCTGATCAGTACGAGTTTAAAGTCCGTGATAAGGTGATTCGGCAACCGCTGTACACCGAAACATTATCGCACCTCCGGATTCCGAAAGTAGCGTTGCCGAAATATTCCGACTGGGGCGATGTGCTGCGCTGGCTCATGCGCGAGAACGTACCTGGCGAGTTTCCCTACACGGCAGGTGTGTTTCCGCTGAAGCGCGAAGGCGAAGATCCCACGCGGATGTTTGCGGGCGAAGGCGGACCCGAACGGACCAACCGGCGGTTTCACTACGTCTCGAAAGGGATGCCTGCCAAACGACTGTCGACCGCCTTCGACTCGGTAACGCTATACGGCGAAGACCCTGCGTTGCGTCCTGACATTTTCGGTAAAGTGGGTAACTCCGGCGTCAGCATCGCCTCGCTCGATGATGCCAAGAAACTCTATTCCGGCTTTGACCTCTGCGACCCCGCCACCAGCGTGTCGATGACCATTAACGGCCCCGCCCCCATGTTGCTGGCCTTCTTCCTGAACGCCGCAATCGACCAGCAGGTAGAAAAGTGGTTGGAAGGGAAGGAGGAAAGGGAAAAAGGAGGAGGGGGAGAAGGGGGACTGTCCGCGACCTCTTCCTCCCTTTCCTCCCCCTCCTCCCTTTACTCCCCTTATCAAGGCTCACTACCCGACGGTAACAACGGCCTGGGCTTGGCGCTGCTTGGAACTACCGGCGATAAAGTCATCCCGGCTGATGTGTATGAGCAGATCAAAGCCGATACGCTGCGGAAAGTGCGCGGAACGGTGCAGGCCGATATTCTGAAGGAAGATCAGGCGCAGAATACCTGCATTTTCTCCACCGAATTTGCCCTGCGCATGATGGGCGACATTCAGGAATATTTCACGCAGAACCGCGTTCAGAACTTCTATTCCGTCTCGATTTCCGGCTACCACATCGCCGAAGCAGGCGCTAACCCGATTAGCCAACTGGCGTTTACGCTTTCGAACGGCTTTACGTTCGTAGAATATTACCTGAGCCGCGGCCTGCATATCGATGACTTCGCACCGAACCTGTCGTTCTTCTTCTCGAACGGCATGGACCCCGAATACACGGTGCTGGGTCGGGTTGCGCGGCGTATTTGGGCCAAAGCGATGAAGCATAAATACAACGCCAACGACCGGAGCCAGAAGTTGAAATACCACATTCAGACATCGGGGCGGAGTTTGCACGCGCAGGAGATCGCCTTCAACGATATTCGGACAACGCTACAGGCACTACTGGCTATTTACGACAACACCAACTCGCTGCATACCAACGCCTATGACGAAGCGATCACCACACCAACGGAAGAGTCGGTTCGGCGGGCGATGGCGATTCAACTGGTGATCAACCGCGAGTTTGGCCTGACCAAGAATGAAAATCCGTTGCAGGGGTCATTTGTGGTGGAAGAACTGACGGATATGGTTGAAGAGGCCGTGTATCAGGAGTTTCTGGCCATTAACGAGCGGGGTGGTGTATTGGGTGCGATGGAGCGAATGTACCAGCGCAGCAAAATCCAGGAAGAGTCGATGTATTACGAGACGCTGAAACATAATGGGCAACTGCCCATCGTTGGCGTGAATACCTTTCTGGATCCGAATGGTTCGCCCACGGTTACACCGGCTGAAGTGATCCGAAGTACCGACGAAGAAAAACGCGCTCAGGTCGACAACGTCCGCCAGTTCCGGGAACGCAACGCCGATGCGGCCGGGGTGGCGCTACAGCAGCTTCAGCAGACCGCCTTGACGGGTGGTAACCTCTTCGCCAGCCTGATGGAAGCCGCCAAAGTGTGTTCACTAGGCCAGCTCTCGCAAGCTCTCTACGCCGTTGGCGGGCAATATCGCCGGAATATGTAGGCATGATGTGTAGCATCGGAGCCGCCCGGTTCCGACGCTATACATCACCCGTTAACCCATCTGCCAAACGCCGCAGCGCCTGCTCAGTGGCAGGATCAATGAGTTCGCCGCTGGCGTTCATCTTGTTTCGGATAGACGAAAGCACCAGCGAACAGCCGTCGGGGATGCTGGTATTCAAGGCCGTGAGTGTGGGCAGGAGCGAAGCCATTGCCCGTTCGCCACCCATGTAGCTGGGTGAAGCACTGATCGCGGCCATTGGTTTTCTGTCGAATAAAGCCGTTGACACGCACCAGTCGAGGGCATTTTTCAGTAGGCCGGGAATGCCAAACGCGTATTCGGGCGTGCAGATGATAACTCCCTGCGATTGACCGATGGCTTCACGCAATGCCCGGACGCTCTCTGGTACGTTGTCGTTATCGCGTTCGGGGCTGAAATGCGGCAGCTCGTCAAGGCCGTCAAAAATCGTCAGTTGGGCCGGAGCGGGTAGTAGCCGACCAACGGCCCGTAGCAGCTGTGTGTTGGTGGAGCCGGCACGAAGGCTGCCCGATATGCCGAGAATGTTCATTTGTTGGCGCAATATTTATGGCTTGTTCCAGAAAAAACTTGTTGCCCTGTCAAAAAACGGGCTCAAACGGCATAGCTAACCATGTTTCGGTTTAAACAATTCACTATTCAGCAAGACCGCACGGCCATGAAAGTCTGCACCGACGCCTGCGTGTTGGGGGCCTGGGCCGATGTGGCCGGAAACCACCTGCTCGATATTGGCACCGGTACCGGACTACTGGCGCTGATGGCCGCCCAACGAAACCCGGAAGCGCAGATCGACGCCGTTGAACTCGACGAGGTAGCGGCTGGCCAGGCAAAGGAGAACGTAGCCGCCAGTCCGTTTGCCAGCCAGGTACGTGTCTGGAATACCCCGATTCAAACGTACCTGAACATAGGGTCGGGCAACCTACCTGAGCCTGTTTATGATTGTGTTCTGACAAACCCGCCGTTTTATACCAACTCGCTTCGGTCGCCCGATAAAACGGTGAACCGTGCCTTGCATACCGATGATCTGCCGTTTGCTGACTTACTTACGGCCGTCCGGCGATTGCTCCGTCTGTCAGGTACGTGGTGGGTACTGCTGCCTCCGCCCGAATCAGATGCGTTGATCAAGCTGGCTGCAGTTGCCGGAACGGCCTCAGGTACGTTGCGCCCATTCCGGCAACTGCAACTACGCCATCATGCACAAAAGCCCGTATTCAGGCATCTCACGGCTTTTCGTTTCAGCGCCTCCCCCATTGACTATGGGCCAGACGAACTGGTCATCCACGAACTTGACGGACGTACCTACACTCTTGAATTTCGCGCCTTATTGCAACCCTACTATCTGATATTCTGAAATCTTCCGAACTTTGACAGCGTTATCAGGTATCGATGAACGTAAACAAGCTCTTCAGAAATAGGGCTGATACCTGTTCATTGATATCTGTTAACTGTGATTCAAGCGTAGCGCCACATGCAACTGACCATATTGATTCCGCTCTACAACGAAGACGAGTCGCTGCCCGAGCTGCACGACTGGATCGTTCGGGTCGTGACGGAACATAATTACTCGTACGAATTGCTCTTCATGGATGATGGCAGTACCGATCATTCCTGGGACGTCATCGAAGGGCTGGCCGCGCGCAACCCTCATGTACGGGGTATCCGGTTTGCGCGTAACTCGGGCAAGACGGCCGCCCTGCAAACGGGTTTTCAGGCCGCACGGGGTAGGGTGGTTATCACGATGGATGCCGATCTACAGGATAGCCCTGACGAGATCCCCGAGCTGTACCGGATGATCACCGAAGAGGGCTATGATCTGGTGTCGGGCTGGAAAGAGAAACGGTATGACCCGATCACTAAAACACTGCCTACCAAGCTGTTCAACGGTGTGGCCCGGTGGGTGTCGGGCGTGAAGCTGCATGATTTCAACTGTGGGTTGAAAGCGTACCGGCAGGAGGTGGTGAAATCACTGAACCTCTACGGCGATATGCACCGCAACATTCCGATCATTGCCAACTGGAACGGCTACAGCCGCATTGGCGAGAAGGTGGTGCAACACCGGGCGCGCAAATATGGTACCACCAAATTTGGCCTCGAACGGTTCGTGAACGGCTTTCTCGACATACTCGTCATTGCCTTCGTAAACAAGTTCAGTAAACGGCCGATGCACTTCTTCGGCGGGCTGGGTACGTTGTCGTTTTTTTTCGGGATGATAATGGCATTGGTGATCGTTGGTCAGAAAAAGTACAATATCCTGCAAGGGTTGCCATACCGGAATGCAACGGATAATCCGCTGTTCTATTTCGGCCTGATTGCCATTGTCTTAGGGGTTCAGCTCTTCCTGGCCGGCTTCCTGGCCGAGCTGTATATCCGGCAGTCGTCGGGTAAGACCACAGAGTACCAAATTGCCCGAAAGATAGGTTTTTCGGAGACAGTGACGGTTTAGCTTAACTACCGTCTTATCTTTGTGTTATCACGCTGGTAGACATCGTCTTGATGCTCTGCACAGAGTCGTCCCGGTATCTGGCATCCGTTCAGCTTGTGGCTGAAACAGGCTGCTGAATACCGGGATGTGTCATTTATATCGTTTCCGTTTCGCGGAATAATACAAAATTTTCAATTACCAATTATGGAAGCTGAATTCTCAACCAAAGAAATTGACACCGTTGTCAAGGCGCAGTCGAAAGCTCACCCCTGGCATGGCATCACCCCCGGCGATGCTGCCCCCGAAATGCTGACGGCCTTTATCGAAATCGTTCCGTCTGATACGGTCAAGTACGAAATCGACAAGCAAACGGGCTATCTGAAAATCGACCGTCCGCAGAAGTATTCGAACATCATTCCGTCTTTGTACGGCTTCATCCCGCAAACCTACTGCGGTGAGGGCATTGCTAATCTGGCGTCTGAAAAAACAGGCCGTCTTATTCCCGAAGGCGACGGTGACCCGCTCGATATCTGCGTACTGACCGAATCGACCATCACGCACGGCGACATTCTGCTGCAGGCCCGCCCCATCGGTGGTTTTCGCCTGATCGACAAAGGAGAAGCGGATGATAAGATCATCGCCGTGTTGAAAGGCGACGCCATGTATGATGCCTTCAATGACCTGTCTGAACTACCCGAAAGCGTAGTTGACCGCCTGCAACACTACTTCCTGACTTACAAAAACTTACCCGATCAGCCTACCGTTATGGAACTGGCCAGTATCTACGGTCGTGAAGAAGCGTACGATGTAATTCGTATGGCGATGGAGGATTACAAGAAGTTATAACTAGTCGTAAGTGTAGTAGTTGTTAAGTCGCTTCGCGATGAAGCATGTCTGAGAGTTGCGGATCGACTTATGACCTGCGATTCCTGCACTTACGACTTTTTTTCCTTCCATCCCCCATATTGCGCATTCAACAAAAAGTGGCTCACTCCTAAACAGTGAGCCTTTATTTTTGGTGTATATACAATAACATGTAAACGAACCTATGCGCCAATTTTTGAAATACCTCCTGGCTACCTTGCTGGGGCTATTCATCTTCACGTTTCTGGGCATCATCATTTTTGCGGGTATCATCGGCGCAGCTTCGTCGAAAAAAGAAACGACCGTTGCCAAAAACTCGGTCTTGAAGCTCGATCTCAACGAGCCTATCCGGGAGCGTAGCTCGGAGAACCCGTTTGCCGCGTTTGGGGGCGGTGGCGATGCGAACGTGCTGGGGCTGATCGAGATCAAGGAAGCGCTGAAAAAGGCCAAAGACGACGATAATATTCAGGGAATATACATCGATGCGCAGAACCCACAGGCGGGCTGGGCTACGCTCGAAGAAGTTCGGAACGCGCTGATCGACTTCAAGAAGTCGAAGAAATTTGTGTATTCATACGCCGAGGTCATGACCGAAAAGGCGTACTACATTGCCTCAGTGGCTGATAAGGTGTATCTTAACCCGGCCGGTGATCTGGAATGGAACGGTATCGCAGCCGAGCTGACGTTCTTCAAAGGCACGCTTGATAAACTGGGCCTTAAGCCCGAAATCTTCCGCGTAGGTACGTTCAAGAGCGCCGTAGAACCGTTCTTGCTCGACAAAATGAGCGATCCTAACCGGTTGCAAACGGCTTCGTTCCTGAACTCGATCAACGACCATTTTCTGGTAGGCGTATCGAAAAGCCGGGGTATCCCAACGAGTACGCTGCGTGGCTATGCCGATAGCCTGAGTATCCAGACGCCGGCAGACGCGCTTCGCTATAAACTGGTGACCAACACCGGGTATTTCGACGAGCTGGAAACTGAAATGAAGCGGGTGATGAAAGTCGATGAAAAGAAAAAGATCGACTTTGTGGGCCTAGGCAAGTACAAAGACAGCTCATCTGACAGCGAGAAAGACGATGATGCCGAAAAGGTAACGAGCAGCAACCGCATTGCCGTGATCATTGCCAATGGCGATATCAACACGGGCGACGGCGACGAGAACAGCATTGGTTCCGACAAGATCGCGGGCGAAATCCGGAAAGCACGGATGAACGAAAGCGTAAAAGCCGTGGTGTTGCGTATCAACTCGGGCGGAGGCAGCGCGCTGGCGTCTGATGTGATGTGGCGCGAAGTGCAGCTGACCCGCAAGGTAAAGCCAATTATTGCGTCGTTCTCTGATTATGCAGCCTCGGGCGGGTATTTCATGGCCATGGGTTGCAACAGGATCGTGGCGCAGCCCAACACCATCACGGGGTCGATCGGCGTATTTGCGCTGATGTTCAACACCGAGAACCTGTTCAAAGACAAGCTTGGCGTTACCTTCGACCGCGTACTGACCAACCCCCACGCCGATTTCCCCAGTGCCACAAAACCCCTGTCTGATTTTGACCGGCAGGTGCTGCAATCCAGTGTAAACCGCATTTACGCCAGCTTTACCAAGAAAGTAGCCGACGGCCGTAAACTGTCTGTCGATAGCGTGAAAGCCATTGCCGGCGGCCGTGTGTGGACCGGCATTCAGGGTAAATCGATTGGCTTGGTTGACCAACTGGGCGGGCTCGATGAGGCCGTGAAAGTAGCCGCTACGGAAGCGAAACTGAAAGACGATGATTACCGCGTACGATACTACCCGGCCAAAGAAGACGCCTTCAAAAAAGTGATGAAGTTCTTTGGTAATGGCGACGACGATAACGCACGGATACAAACGGCTCTGGGGCCGCTGGCACCGGTGGTTAAGCAGATGAAAAAACTGCAAAGCTTACAGGGCGTGCAGGCCCGGCTACCATTCGAAATGGAGATTCGGTAGGTACGTTCCAACTTCGTTCATTCAATAAAAGAGGCCCATACGCTACGTATGGGCCTCTTTTCGTTCGTTGAATAATATGTATGTAAATATATAGGATAAATAGTATTAACTAGAAAGCTCGACCGTTCTGTGTTAAGACCGCTTTACCTGACTGTCTATGGCTTCATTTGCAGCGTATCTCAGCGTCGGTTCCAGTACCTACCGGCTCTATTCATATGACCTGGCCATTCGGCAGGAAACCGATTCGCTGGGCCGTCCGTCGTCGCCTACGCAGGGCGGCGTGATCACCTGTACGCTGGATGCGCCCAACGACGGCTTTCTGCATCAGTGGATGTTTTCGCCCACGATGCAGGCCGACGGGAAGTTGGTGCTGATGCAGGAGTCGCCGGAAGCAACCCTGAAGACCGTCTCCTTTTTCAACGCCTACTGCGTCAGCCTGGACATCCGGTTTCGCCCTGGCACGGGTGGTGGTGGTAGTTTCGTGAACACCCTGCGTATATCGCCACAGCGGGTAGCCGTAGGGGCCATCGTACTGGATAACAACTGGCCACTGGCTTCGCACGGCGCGGGTGAAACGTTCCAACTCGCCAATTATCAGCGCACCGGTGCCGTAACAACCCATCCCAAGCCCCGCAAACCGCCCGTTTGTGACGATATAGCGGCCTCTACCGACATGAAAAAGTCGAAGAAGGAGCGGTACAATGCCCGGTTGGCGGTTATCGATGCCTCGTCGGCGAAATTGAAAGAAACCAACCTGAGCCCTTCGTCGCTGGTGATGCCCGCCGATGCAACAAGCGTAGCGGCAGCAGGCCGAACCGGCAATAGCCAGTCTGCCGCCGACACGCCATATGGGCAGGCAGCGGTGGCCAACAAGCGGTTCGAGTTGAATAACCGCGCCATCGAACGCGCCAAGCTCGCTAACGCCATCTACCTGATGGATAAGAAGAAATTCTACGAAAGCCAGGTGCCCCCCCAACCCGAAAAATTTCAGGCGATGCTAGCCGCCCAAACCTGGCCAACTGAAAAGAACGGTTTGCCTGAAGGCTGGGGTATGATCGAACGTTCTGAAAAGGGCACCGAACCTGTTTATGCTATTTACCAATCTACGTTCGAACCGAATCCAAAACCAGTATTAGTGTTCAGAGGCACAGACAATGCTGTAAATGCCAAAGACGACTGGATCACGAACCTGATGCAGGGTAACGGGATGGATACGAAGCAGTATAGAGGATCAATAAAGAAAGCGAGTGAGTTGAGGAAGCGTTACGGGGCAGATGGATTTGAGATCGTGGGCCACTCAAAGGCTGGTGGTCAAGCGGCTGCGACCGGTATCGTTACACGGGCCAAAACATATACATTCAATGCTGCCGGTGTTCATCCAAGAACTGTAGGCAGAGAAGGGAATTATTCGGTGGCTGACGCTCAACAGATCAGATCGGACGGGCAACCTGTAGTTGATGCCTTCAATTTTCCTCATGATATTCTCAATAATTTACAGGATACAGCCATTCCGATGGTGAAAGGAGGCTTGATGATGGCACCGTCTGCCGTTGGTAAGGCAGTTGGACTGGGGCTGACCCTGAATAATACGATGCCAATTGCGGCGGGGATTCGACATATTGTTCCGGCGCAGGATGGTTTGGGCAACTCTATCAGTAGCCCTTGGAACCCTATGAGTCGGGTGGAGTATCATGGAATGCCTTATCTGATCGATTCAATGGAAAAGCAGAAGAAAGATGATCTCAAAACATTGGGGGCGTATATGGGATGTCGGTAAGCGGTGGAGCTTACTGCTTAATTGCTTTTTTGCGTTGCTTACGAGCTGCGCGTCTGTAACCCAAAACAAGATGAACCCAGAACAGTATTTTGAAGGTACAGCCCTGGAACTGGCTCGAGCCATTCAGCAGAACCGGCTCGACGACGTGGAGCAATTAGCCAGGCGGGTGGAGTTGAATCGCTTTTATAAAGCAGACATGACACCGCTGATCTGGGCAATGCTGGTCGACCAGGAAGCCGCTTTTCTGCTGCTGTTAAAAACAGGGGCCAACCCAAATCTGAAAGACCATGACAATATCCAGCCGGTGGCGCTGGCAGCAGGTGCGCGTGAAGATAATAAGTACCTGAAACTGCTCTTACAGCACGGCGGTGATCCTAACAGCACCCAGCGTTCTGAACCGGCCTTACATGTCGCCTATGATTTCGATTATTATAAAAACGTACTCTTGTTGCTGGATGCCGGCGCTGACATTAACGCGCGGGATCGGGATGGTAACACGATTTTGATCAGTGCGGGGTATCAGGATGAGTTTGACAGAGCCATCGACCTGATCAACCGGGGAGCGGATATAAACGCCCAATCGGCGGGCGGGGGCATTGCCTTTGATGTTCAGGAGAGCACTCCTCGTGCCGGGTCGAAAGCCTATCAGGGGCAGGTTCAACTTAAGAAGCTACTGGTTGAGCGAGGAGTGAAGTTCCCCGTGCCACAACCGTCGAAACAACCTTATGCTGCATTGCAGGAACGATGGTACCAGACCCCGGACGGGCAGCAATGGCAGCAAAAAATTCAGCAGGTAGCCAATGATCCGCTAGGTTTCGGCGATGTGTGGCGCAAGGTTGATGATGCCGCTTTTGCCGCCTTCAAAACCTGGATGAAAGCCAATGATATTCCAGAGCCAGCCCGTCCACAACCCAAATTTATTGACCCAAATGAGTAGGCATGGTTAATTGGCGTGCCGGGCTGATGGGTCAGTTTTGAATCGAAAAGTAGGGGAGGGAAGAAGCAACGTACCTGAGTATGTAATTGCTGTCAATAAAACAGCCTCTGACAGTAGGCAGGCCGTGTTTGTCTGGCGAATTCATTTACTTTAGCGCTCCGACCAACCCCGCTCAACGCGCATGGACGCTACGCAACTCCTCGCTTACCTCGACGAACACGATATTCCGAAAGTCAAATTCGCCTTTGCCGATATCGACGGTATCCTGCGCGGAAAGATCATCAGCCGCGAAAAGTTCCGGGCGGGCCTGGCTGGCGGTTATGGCTTTTGCGACGTAGTATTCGGTTGGGATAGTGGCGATGCGGCCTACGATAACGGCACCGTTACGGGCTGGCACACAGGCTACCCCGACCGGCCCGTTCGGATTGATCTGGGTACGTTCAGGCGTATTCCGTGGGAAAATGACCTCCCCTTTTTTCTGGCCGATTTCAGCGGGGGCCATACTGGGCGTGAAGACCTGGAAGCCTGCCCCCGGTCGTTGATGAAGCGGGTGGTGGCTCAGGCAGAAGCAATGGGGTATCGGGCCGAAATGGCGCAGGAGTTTGAGTGGTTTAATTTCCGCGAAACGCCGCAGACAATCGAGCAGAAGGGGTTTCGGAATCTCACGCCGCTTACGCCGGGCATGTTCGGTTATTCCATTCTGCGCCCGTCGATGGAGCATCAGTTCGTCGACGATCTGTTTACGGGCCTGGGAAAATTCGGGATTCCGCTCGAAGGGTTACATACCGAAACCGGGCCGGGCGTATACGAAGCCGCTATTCACCACGATTCGGCCCTGAAAGCAGCTGACAAAGCGGTACTCTTTAAAACAGCGGTGAAAGAAATCGCGTATCGGCATGGGGTGCTGGCTACGTTTATGGCGAAATGGAACGCCGATCTGCCCGGGTGCAGCGGCCATATTCACCAGAGTCTGTGGTCGCCGGATGAGGCTCAAAACCTGTTTTTTGATGCCACTGCGCCTGATAAACTGAGTACCCTGGCCCGCCAGTACATAGCCGGCCAACTGTATTGCCTGCCGCACGTTCTGCCCATGTATGCCCCCACCATCAACAGCTATAAACGGCTGGTTGAAGGGGCCTGGGCACCTACTACCCTGACCTGGGGGTTTGATAACCGGACGGTAGCCATGCGGGTGCTGAACCATGCCGAAACATACACCCGCGTTGAAATGCGGGTGCCGGGGGCTGATACCAACCCGTATCTGGCCATGGGAGCCGCGCTGGCATCGGGCCTGTACGGTATTCGGCACGGCCTCTCGCTCGACGTACCTGCAACGACAGGCAACGGCTACGAAAATGCAACCAACGGCCGGTTGGCCCCCAACCTGCGTGATGCAACGTACCTGATGCGCGACTCGGCCGTTGCTGCCGAACTTTTCGGTGAAGGCTTTGTTACACATTTCTGCCAAACCCGCGACTGGGAATACCGGCAGTATGCCAGTCAGGTAAGCGACTGGGAATTGAAACGCTATTTTGAACTCATTTAAAAAAACCTGTTTACAGTTTTCTGTTTACCGTCTTCTGTTGCGCTGCTACCTCATGACACTATAAACTGGCAGCGCAACAGAAGACGGTAAACAGAAAACTGTAAACTGACCTTATGCGCCTCATCGATTATCCTACTATTATACGCCAGGCCTGGGCCTCGTTTGACCCCAGTCAGACGGTGCAGACCGTGGAAGATATCAGTGCTAAAGTTTCCACGAACCACGTCTTCCGGCTGACGCTCGATTCGGGCGACCGTGTGATTGCCAAACTATCGTATTTCGGCAAATTCGAGCATTTCAAAGAAGATCACCGCATCATTCACGCGCTGGCCAACAACCTGCTGTACCCGTTCGAAAATGTGCTGGCCAAATCGCTGATGAAGAACGGGCAGGTGTTCGTTTACCGCCATCAGAGCGAATCGGTTGATGCCTGGGTGGTTTTCTACAACCCGATTCGAACGATGGAACGAATGCCCCGCCGCCTGGAGGAAACGCACATCCGAAAGCTGGGGACCGAAATTGCCCGGTTCCATCTGGCCTGCGCGCGGGCATCATCGGTGCTGCCGAAATACTCGAAAACACTCCGTTCAGACGTGCAGGGGCTGCTCGACCTGCTGGATACCGACGCCGGAAAATTTGAACATCGGATGCAGGAAGAGACGCTACGGAAACAGTGCCAGTTGTTTCTGGAAAACCGAAAAAAGCTGGTTGATAAAACCGTTGAAACCATGCCCGTTTTTGTGGATTGGAACATTGGCAACTTCTCGGTAACAGACGATCAGAAACTCTTCTCGCGTTGGGATTACGACTGGTTCCGCATCAGCTACCGGGTCATGGATTTCTACTTTTTTAGCCGGGTTTGCTCTGATGCGGGCGATCGGACAGTATTTTCGTACTACATTGGGCCACTGGCCGAAGAACGCTTCGGCTGGTTTCTGGAAGAATACCACAAAGTGTATCCGCTCACTGAGCGCGAAGTGCGTTTCCTGCCCGAAGCCTACCGGTTCTTCATTCTGAACTATGTGATCAAGTACGGCCGGTATTTTTTCCACCGTACCTACGCCACTAAACTTCAGCGTGAAGCTTACGACATCTATTTCCCGTCTATCGACACCTTCGACGTAACGCCGATTCTGACGAGGCTGGGCCTTTAATATTTTCGTCCTCAGTCCTCTGTCTTCCGTCCTCTGTTGCTCCGCTAATGAAACGCATCGGTGATTAGCGGAGCAACAGAGGACGGAAGACAGAGGACTGAAAACATAAAAAAGATGACTCCATTCGCCTCCCTGATTGATCACTATAAAGCCGTTTTCTTCGATGCCTACGGCGTGTTGAAAAACGCACATGGATTAATTCCCGGTGTAGACCGAACCATCCATGCGTTGATTCAGACAGAAAAGCCATTTTATGTACTGACTAACGATGCGTCGCGTAGCCCGGAACAACTCGCCGAATCGTATGCCCGGCTGGGCCTGCCGCTGGTTACTGCCGACCGGATCGTGTCGTCGGGGATGCTGGCGCGGGAGTATCTGCAATTAAAAGTGAGTCATGGAACCGTGGCCTACCTGGGCACAGACACCTCGGCGCATTACATTGAAAATGCCGATCTGCACGCACTGCCCATTCGTGATGTAGACCTGAATGATGCCGCCGATATCACCGCCCTGGTGTTGCTCGATGACGAAGGCTTCGACTGGAACACCGACCTGAATAAAACCGTCAACCTGCTCCGTCAGCGGAATATTCCGGTGATCGTGGCCAACACCGATGCCACGTATCCAGTGTCGGGAAACCGGGTGGCCGTAGCCATCGGGGCCGTAGCCGATATGCTGGAGCGTATCGTAGGTAAGCAGTTTATTCGATTCGGAAAGCCTGATGCCCAGTTGTTTATGTTTGCTTATGACTTGCTGAGAGAACGGATGACGATCGGCAAGAACGAAATCCTGATGGTAGGCGATACCCTGAAAAGCGATATTTTGGGCGGCAACAAATTTGGTTTCGATACGGCCCTTGTTCTGACCGGAAACACCCCCGCCGAAGACGTTGACCTGCGCATTAAAGCCACCGGCATCATTCCTAGCTACGTCTGCGAATCCGCTGCGGTGTAGCTATTGTTGCTTTGCGATGTAATAACGTACCTGCGGTTGGGTCATCGGATAGAAGAAGCCAACTTTTTGCGCAGTTGGCAGTCTGTATCAGTGCTGGGTACGTTGTGTGTAGCCAGACAAAAAGGCACAACTAACTCTGTACCCATGGCAATGAATGGCGCGCACTGGCATTTGCTGGTCAATCACTTTCCGATTATTGGTGGCCTGATGGCGACCATCGTCCTGGGCTTCGGCCTGTTTCGCCGTAATGACGCCATTATCAAATTGGCGTTTGGCCTTTTCCTGCTGATGAGCGTTTTCACGGCCATTACCAACCAGACCGGCGAAAGCGCTGAACACTACCTGAAATCGATCAACGCCCTGGATCGGCCCCGGTTGCACGAACACGAAGAAGCCGCCGATATGGCCAATATTGGTATGTATCTGACGGGATTGCTTTCTTTGCTGGCGCTGGTCTGGAAAAAGGCTAACGAATGGCGCTGGCTTCCAACCCTGATCTTTGTCGTTTCGCTGGTTACGTTTGGCCTGATGGCTAACGTCGGGCGGCTTGGTGGCCTGATCATGCATCAGGAATTACGGGAAACCGGAGCAACGCCAGCCTCCCATGCGCCGTAATGAACGTACCTATCAGCTTTTACTAACCACTACCTCATGACAGACACGGGCCATCTACACCACCACGAAGAACACCTTCACAGCTCTGATTTTATTTCCGACATCGTGATTGGTATGGCCGACGGCCTGACGGTCCCTTTTGCCCTGGCGGCGGGGCTAAGTGGGGCTGTAGCCAGTTCGTCGCTGGTTGTTACGGCGGGTATTGCCGAGATTGTTGCCGGTTCCATTGCCATGGGGCTGGGCGGCTACCTGGCCGGGCGCACCGAAGCCGATCACTACGAGTCGGAGCGGCGGCGCGAAGTAGATGAGGTAGAGCGGGTGCCCGAACGCGAAAAGCAGGAGGTACGCGACGTTTTTGCCGAAATGGGCCTGAGCACCGATCTGCAAAACGTGATTGCCGATGAACTGGCAAAAGACAAAACTAAGTGGGTCGACTTCATGATGAAGTACGAACTGGGCCTTGACGAACCCGACCCCAACCGAGCCACAAAAAGCGCTCTGACCATTGGCGTGTCATATGTGGTGGGTGGTCTGGTGCCGCTGATGCCTTATTTCCTGGTCAAACTGCCCCACGAAGCCCTGTTGTATTCGTGCGTTGTTACGTTGGTTTGCCTGTTTATTTTTGGCTATTTCAAAAGCAAAGTTACCGGCCAGCCTCCATTCAGCGGTGCCGTGAAGGTGATGCTGATCGGCGCACTGGCTGCCGCCGCTGCCTTCGGCGTAGCCCGGCTGTTTGGGTAGAAAAACGGGGTTAATGCCCTCATCGGTTCTGACCCGATACAAACGGGGCAGCAGGAGCCTGAGTAAGTTTGTTCAGTGCTATGACTCAGAACCCAATCTCCAACTGTTTGCCAATCTCATGTCGGTCTACCGACCCGTCGGTCGATTCCAGGTTCGAGAGCGATACGCCCAGGAGCCGAACGCCTTTGGGCAGGGGCATCAAGACGGTCATTAGCTCATAGGCCAGGAACGTTAGCTGAGTTGCATCAGAAATAGGCGACCCAAATGATCGGCTTCGGGTTATCTGTTGAAAATCAGCGAACTTGACCTTGAGCGTCAGTGTCCGGCCAACGGTTTTGAGGCGCTGGCAATCCTGCCATAAATCGGTGATCGGGCCTTGTAGCCCGTCGGTCAGTTCGTCCCACGTGAAGAGGTCGGTGCTAAACGTAGTTTCTGAGCCGATGGATTTTCGTTCGCGGTCTGGCCGAACGGGGCGGTCATCAATGGCGTTGGCAATGGCATGGTAAAAGCGGCCTGCCTTACCGAAATGCCGCACCAGAAAGGCTTCTGTCTGTTGCCGGAGATCGAGCCCGGTGGCAATGCCTAATTGGTTCATCTTTGCCGCCGTGGCCGGACCAATTCCATGAAACTGACCTACGCGAAGTGTTTCAACGAACGCCAGGCCCTGCGTAGGTTTAATCACAAATAGTCCGTCGGGCTTATTATGATCAGACGCCAGTTTCGCCAGGAACTTGTTGTACGAGACGCCAGCCGAAGCCGTCAGTCCGGTGGCTTCTTTTATAGCGAGTTTGATCTGTTGGGCAATTTGCGTGGCCGAGGTCATGTGCTTCAGATTTTCCGTCACGTCCAGGTATGCTTCATCTAATGAAAGCGGTTCGATCAACGGCGTATAATCGGCAAAGACGGCTCGAATCTGCTGCGAAACGGCCTTGTAGACATCAAAACGGGGTTTTACGAAAACCAGATCAGGGCATTTGCGGCGGGCGGTGCTCGAGGGCATAGCTGAACGCACCCCAAACACCCGGGCTTCGTAGCTGGCGGCGGCTACTACGCCCCGCTCGCGCGAGCCTCCTACGGCTACGGGTTTTCCCCGAAGCGACGGGTCGTCGCGTTGCTCAACGGAGGCGTAAAAAGCGTCCATATCAACGTGTATGATTTTCCGATGTGCCTGCTCCACCGTTGTTTCGTATAATACAAGACGAATATACTAATCTACGGCGTAACTGGCGCTGCTTCATAAGGTAAGGTATTGTTGTTGCTCGCTACAGGCAAGCGGTACCGGGTAACAGTGTAGCGCATCTGGTTGAGTTAACCGGAACTCTTATGGCTCTTCTGACTCTTTTCCGGTCTTTACGAAAACCATTCTAGCTTAAATCGTATTTTTGCTATATAACTTACAATCTCACGAATCGTCGGACAGACTGCACGCGATTTGCTACCGCCTAATCAACATGGAATCAATGACAAACACCCACCCCTGGATCAA
Organism: Fibrella forsythiae; assembly: GCF_017353175.1. Lineage (GTDB taxonomy): Bacteria > Bacteroidota > Bacteroidia > Cytophagales > Spirosomataceae > Fibrella > Fibrella forsythiae. Next base: position 191,630 of record NZ_JAFMYW010000010.1, read on the forward strand.
GTTCTATCCGAAAGGCGTACCTGCTGAAATCAATCCGGATGCGTTCCCGTCGCTGGCCGCTCTGATCGAGGACGGCTGCCGTCGTTTCGCCGATCGGCCGGCCTATGCCTGTATGGGCAAGCAGCTGACCTATCGGGAGATTGAGGAGCAATCAAAGCAATTCGCGTCGTTTCTGCAGCATGATCTTGGCCTGAAACCCGGCGATCAGGTGGTGATTCAGATGCCCAACCTATTGCAATATCCGATTGCCATGTTCGGTATTCTACGGGCTGGTATGACGGTCGTGAACACTAACCCGCTGTATACGCCCCGCGAAATGCAGCGTCAGTTCAAGGATTCGGGCGCAAAAGCCATTGTTATCCTGGCTAACTTCGCCGCCAATCTGGAGAAGATCATCGATCAGACAGACATTAAACACGTGATTACTACCGAGATTGGCGACCGGCTGGGTTTCCCCAAGAAGCTGATTGTCAATGCGGTGGTGAAATACGTGAAAAAGATGGTGCCTGCTTATAACCTGCCCAATGCCATTTCGTTCAATGATGCGTTGAGCCGGGGGAGCCGCCAGCCAATGACACCTGTTTCTATCAAAGGCACCGACCGGGCATTCATCCAATATACGGGTGGCACCACGGGCGTTTCTAAAGGGGCTGTGTTGACCCATCGGAATATCCTGTCGAATGTTGAAGGTCAGTATGTTTGGATGGCACCCGCAGGTATTCAGGAAGGGCAGGGCGTTATTGTGGCTGCTCTGCCGCTATATCACGTATATGCGCTGACAACCAATGCAATGGCGGCGCTCAAAAGCGGCGATATGAACCTGCTGATCACCAACCCCCGCGACCTGAATGCGTTTATTGATGATCTGAAGAAATACAAAATTACGGCGTTTACGGGGGTCAACACGCTGTATAACGGATTATTGAATCATCCCCGCATTAATGAGGTAGACTGGAGTCATCTGAAGGTTACCTCGGCGGGTGGTATGGCCCTGCAAACGGCGGTTGCCGACCGGTGGCAGAAACTGACGGGCAACGTACCTGCCGAGGGATACGGCCTGTCAGAAACGTCGCCGGTACTCTGTTCAAATCCGGTCGATGGTACGTCGCGGGTAGGTACGATCGGGGTACCCTGGCCAAGCACCGACATGAAATGTATGCTTGACGATGGTACCGAAGCACCGCTAGGCCAACCCGGCGAGATTTGGGCAAAAGGGCCACAGGTGTTCCAGGGCTATTATAACCGTCCAGAAGAAACGGCCAACGTGATGGAAGGAGAATGGTTTAAAACCGGCGACATCGGCGTGGAAAACGAAGACGGTTTCTTCAAAATAGTGGATCGGAAGAAAGATATGATTTTGGTGTCGGGCTTCAACGTGTACCCCAACGAGATCGAAGACGTCGTATCGCAGTGTCCGGGTGTGCTGGAAGCCGCCTGTATTGGCGTTCCCGATGCCAAATCGACTGAGATCGTCAAGGTATTTATCGTGAAAAAGGACCCCGCCCTGACCGAAGAGCAGATTAAGGCATTCTGTAAAGAAAATCTGACGGGTTATAAAGTGCCGAAGCAGATCGAGTTCCGGACCGAACTGCCCAAATCGAATGTCGGCAAGATTCTTCGTAAGCCACTACGTGATGCCGAACTGGCAAAGCAGTAAAGCGTGCTCAATGATCAGCTCCGCCGCCGAGGTAATGTCCCTGAGCAGCGCTGATTATTGAGCACTCTTTACTGCTTCAACAGACCCCGTAGCGCAGCCTCGTCGCAAAAACCGATCTGGCGATTGGCCAGCTTACCATTACGGAAGAGCAGTAATGTGGGTAATTCGTCGACTTGATACTGGGCCAGCAGTGCTTTTTCCGTATCTGCATTTGCTTTAATGATAGTTACCTGCCCGGCCAGTTCGGTCGTGAGTTTGTCAACAATAGGCGCCATTTTTTTGCAGGGAGCGCACCAGGTTGCGTACACATCGACCAACACCACAGGCTGCGTCCGAATCAGGCTATCGAAGCGGGCAACGGTCCATTGCGACGCGTCGCCTGAGGGGGTTACGCCGGCTACGGGCATCATCTTCGACGACCATTTCAGGTAGCCGCCCTGGAGTTCATACACGGTTGGGTAGCCTAATTCGCGCAGTTTTTCTGCGGCTGCTTTGCTGCGGCCTCCCGATAAGCAATACACGAATACCGGCCTGGTTTTGTCGAGTTCGCCAAGTGCCTGCCGGAAATCCTCCCGCTGTGAATTAATGTTGACCGCGTTGGGCAGATGGCCATCGGCGAATTCGGCGGGTGTTCGTACGTCGATGACCTGCGCCTGCTTGGTCTGGTTGAGCAGGCTGGCAAACGCATCGACAGCAACCGTTTGCGCTCGCACAAGATGAACAAGCAACAACATGGCCGAAAGCAGTAGGAATTTCATAAATAGCTGGTTCCTGAGGAAAGTGTTTCTTGTGACAAAGCTAAGATACTGCCTGAGTTAATGGCCATTAGCAGCTGTTTGGTTGCCTGGCAACGGATAGGCCGACTACAAAAAAAGCAGACATAGCCTGGTAAGACCCTGTCTGCTTGAAGCATGGCATCCTGGCAGGCGTACTGCCAATTTGTTTATCAGCTTGAATCCTTTGGCAGCCGTATTAGTCGGTCAGCGTCTGCACTTTTTGCTGAAAGCCTTCCAATTGTTGAAAGAAAAGGCTGGCTTTACGGCGCGATACGTCGATGCGGTCGCCGTTGGTTAACTGCACCGTGAGTTGATGCCGGTTAGGATGTGCTTCATCCAGATACATCAGATTGACGATGTTTTTCTTGTGGGGCCGGGCAAACACACCGGGTGCCAGGCGACTGGCCATTTTCTTCAATGTCAGCGATACCATCAGCCGGGTGCCGTCGCTGAAATGAAACATCGTGTAATTGCCTTCCCCTTCCAGGCGCACAATCTTGTGCATAGGCATTGCCTTACGGTAGCCCCAGAATGGAAGCGTGACGTCCGACATATCAAACAGGCGTGTGAGGGCCTCGGGGGCGATGCCCGAGCAGACAGAAGCGAGTGAATTCGCGTTCATATAATCGATGATGTAGATTGTGGATAGATAGAAAGTAATAGCGCAATATTCATTAAAAGTGCCTGACAGTCAATACCTACTTCGTGGTATATTAACTGCCGCTCAATAAATAAATAGTTATGGATCGCCTGTTGGCGGGGGCTTTAAGTTGGCTTAAATATGGCTGATTATGGCAACATGACATCCGGATTCAGCGTTAGTCTACCAGGAGAATCTACGGTTTGTTATGCGCCTTTTCGTCAGTTTGCTTTTCACTGTATCGGTATTGATGGCCTGCCAGAAGAAGGAGGTAGACAGGCAGATTGGCTCTGTGCAACTTTCTTTCGATAACCGGGTCGGTAACCGTGATCTGGCGTTGGGTACGGGTACGTATCAGAATAAATCCGGCGAAACGTTTACCATCACCCGATTCGATTATTTCATCAGTAACATCCGGCTGCTTCAGGCCGATGGCTCTTCCTATACCGTTCCGCAGAACGATAGCTATTTCCTGGTTCGTGAAGCCGACTCAACGTCGCAGAAAATCACGATCAGCAACGTACCTGCGGGCGAGTATACACAGCTCGAATACATGGTCGGTGTCGACAGCCTGCGTAATACGGCCGACGTAGGCCAGCGCACGGGCGTGCTGGACCCCGCCGGCAGCCACACCAGCGGTATGTACTGGGACTGGAATACGGGCTATATTCACCTGAAAATGGAAGGAACTTCGCCGCAGGCGCCGCTCGATGCTACTGGTAACCGCAATTTCCGGTATCATATTGGCTTGTTCGGCGGTTACCAGACGCCCACGCTCAACAACCTGCGTACTGTTCGCGTATCGTTAACTGGTTCCGGAACGAGTGGCGTCGGGAAGGGCGTTCAGATAGGGAATGTCCTTTCAGAGACTACGCTGGTTACGGTTAATGTAGACGCAGGCAAACTGTTTGATGGCCCTACCCCGATTCGTATTGCCACATATCCTGATGTAATGGTATCACCTATTTCGGCCGCCATTGCCAGTAATTACGCTACTATGTTTTCATTTAAAGCATCTGCCTTCGTATCAAGGTAGAGGCGCTTAAGTCGTTCGTATTCGTGAGCTCTATCCGCTGGTTTGTCTTGATTTGCAGCGCAGCCCTCTGGGCTTGGGTGGCATCGTGTGGGCCAAAAGGCAGTTGGGGCGGTGATGTGAATCCCGAGCCGCCTACGGCCGTAGGAACGCCTTACCCCTGGAAAACGCCCGCCAACTTCCCCGCGCCGGTCTACGATTTCGCGAATAACCCGCTGACCAGAGAAGGTGTTGCGCTGGGGCGAACGTTGTTCTACGACGCTACCCTATCGAAAGACGGTACAATTACCTGTGCCTTTTGCCATTCACCGTTCACTGCCTTCTCGCATACCGACCATCCGTTGAGCCACGGCATCAAAGACCAGATTGGTACCCGCAACGTACCTGGCATTTTCAATATGGCCTGGCGGGAAACGTTTTTCTGGGATGGCGGGATTTTTGATCTCGATCTGTTACCCATTGCGCCCATACAGAACCCCGTTGAAATGGGCGATTCGCTCGGGAATGTACTGAAAAAAGTACGTGCCAGCGGTCGGTACCGGCCTTTGTTCAAAGCCGCTTACGGCACCGATTCCATCACGTCGGAGCGGTTTCTGAAATCGTTGTCGCAGTTTATGCTGACAATGGTATCGTCAGATTCGGGCTACGACAAGTACGTGCGCAAAGAAGCCGACGCTGCCCTGCCCGATGCCGCCCAGCGTGGCCTGACGCTGTTTCAGGCGAAATGCGCAGGTTGCCACAAAGAACCGTTCTTTACCGATCAGCGCTTTCGCAATAACGGGTTACCGAAACTCACTACAGCCAAATTCGATGACCTGGGGCGCGGTGCCATTACGGGGCAGGCGGCCGATAACTACAAATTCCGCGTGCCCAGTCTGCGCAATGTCGAGTTTACGCCACCTTATATGCACGACGGCCGGTTTACCACGCTTCAGCAGGTGCTGCGCCATTATGCTGCCGGTGTGCAGGATAGCCCGCAGCTTGATCCGCTCCTGAAACAAAATGGGCAACCGGGCATTCCGATGACCCAGCAGGAGCAGAACGACATCATCACCTTTCTGCTTACGCTGACCGACTACACGTTTATCAGTAACCCTGATCTGCAGCCGCTTCGGTAGGCAGGGCGCTGCTGCGCCCGGTACCCGCCAGCATTTTTTCAGTATGAAAGGGCGATCATAAACTCAAGGTGGTTTACCGGATGCGGCTATAGGTTGCTCCGCTACTGGTTGTGCTGTATGAGAGGTCGCTGAGAGATAGACGCAGGTTATTCAGTTCGTCAATCCGCTGGCTAAACGGGTATAACGTACCTGGGTTTCGGGTTGATTGCTCGGGAGTCAATGTCAGCGCTAGGGCGTCTTTTCCCGTGTATTTGTCCTTATCCAACGCAAGCGTGAACGTACCTGACTCGATCAGGGTGCCTTTAATTGTCTCCCTATACCGGTTTGGTGGTGAAAAGTGCAGTATATGCTGATCCTCAGGCCCGAACGTAGACCTGCCGCCGCCGAAACAGCCCTGGTAAAATGATTCACGCAGGAGCCAGTCGCCCAGAATCACGGGTTCTGGTTCGCCACCTTTACAACTGATCAGGAAAGACAGAAAAAGAAGTAAACCGATCGTTTTCATACAGAGAGATTGCTTTTAAGCACACGACCCACGTTGCCCGCAAACCGTTGGAATGACCAGGATATATGAAACGGACGGGCAGTTGGCATAACCGAGTGGGCCCGACCAAAAATCCCTTTTCAGGCCAGAGTCGAAGCGTGCCGGTAAGAAACTAGTTTACGTTTATCTTGCAGGATGCAACACCACCAACGCTTCCTGCTTCCACTACTTCTGCTCTGGGCCACCTTTGCCGTGGCCCAATCCTCGACCAACGTGCTGGTCACCGACCTTACCCGTATCAAACAGGTGGGTGGTATTCAGGTATCGCCGACCAACCGGCAACAGGTACTCTACACGCTGACAACGACCGAGCCGCAGCCAGATCAACCCCTCGAATTCGACTACCGTACGCATATCTATCTGATGAACCAGCAAACCGGTGAAACAAAAGCGCTGACGCGCGGCACCGAAAGTGCCCGGCAGGCCGTGTGGTCACCGGATGGCAGGCAAATCGCATTCGCTAGAACCGTGAAGGGTAAATCGCAGGTGTTTGTGATGCCGCTCGACGGGGGTGAAGCTTATCAGTTGACTACGCTCGCCTACGGAGCCGGAAGCCCCGCTTTCTCGCCTGATGGGAAACGGATTCTGTTCAGCACGTCGGTATCATTTCCCGAAGTGCTGGCCGATACACTACTGAACCCGGGGCGGGGCGGGCCGCTTTGGTCGCAGGAAAAACCCGGCATATCGGCCGCGGATGCGTTGCCGAAGAAAGACGGTCCGAAGCCTAACCCCGACGGAACACTGGCCGAGATTAGGGCGTATCTGGCCAAAGATGTAGAGGATAAGAAAGCCAAGGTGATTACCCGGCTGAACTTCCAGGGCGAATCAACCACCGAACCTGTAATGAATTTTACGCATCTCTACGTGGTGGATGTGCGCGAAGGTGCCACGCCCAAGCCCATTACGCGTGGCTTTGCGTCGTACCAGGCAGCTACCTGGTTGCCAAACGGGCAGGCGGTACTGGCCGTCACCGACCGCGACCCGGCCCAGCACCCCGACCGGGAGGTCGACAACGCCATTGTAGCAATTGCCGCTGATGGCGCTGCCACGGTAACACCAGTGTTGAGCGAAGCCGGTAAGTCGTTTGGCGCGCCAACCCCTTCGCCCAATGGCCTGAAACTGGCTTATCTGGCCGGTAATTCGCGGGGCGTAGGCTTCCCAAACTTAGCGGTGGCTGATCTGACGGGCACTACGGTCAGCAACCCGAAAACCGTGGAGTTCGACCGGGCGGCGGGTAATCTTGTCTGGGCCAACGTACCTGCCACCCGCCCGGCGAAAGGAGGCAACCGGTCGGCAACGTACCCAGCGGCTGGATTAGCGCTCTACTTCACCGCCAGCGCCGACGGTGGTATTCCGCTGTTCCGGTTAAACACCAGCACCAATGCTATCGATCGGCTGACTACTCCCGAATCGGGCGTGACGAATTTCGATGTTGGTGGCGGCGATATTGTCTTTGCCAAAACAGAAGTGGCTGACCCATCGGCGCTGTACGTAGCCACGCTCGATGCCGCTTCGCCAAAGAAAATGCTGGCACCCAATGCCGATTGGCTGACGGGGAAAACGCTCAGTTATCCGAAAAAAGCCGTTTACACGAATTCAAAAGGGCAGGCCGTCGACTACTGGATCATGAAACCGGCCAAATTCGTGGAGGGTAAAACGTACCCACTGGTGCTGAATATGCATGGTGGACCAACGGCGATGTGGGGACCCGGCGAACCGTCGATGTGGCACGAACTGCAATACCTCTGCGCGCAGGGCTACGGTGTTGTTTTTGCCAATCCGCGTGGTTCGGGTGGCTACGGGCAGGCATTTCAGCGGGCTAACTACCGCGATTGGGGCACTGGTCCGGCCGAAGACGTACTGGCCGCTGCCACCGCCGCTGCGCGCGAGCCGTGGGTCGATACCACGCGGCAGGTCATCACGGGTGGTTCATATGCCGGTTACCTGACAGCCTGGATTGTTGGGCACGATAACCGGTTCAAAGCAGCGTTTGCGCAACGCGGTGTGTATGATCTGACCACGTTTATGGGCGAAGGCAACGCCTGGGCGCTGGTGCCAAACTACTTTGGCCTACCCTGGGAACCGGGTGCGCAGGCTATTCTGGACGCCAATTCGCCCTATTCGTTCGTGCAGAACATCAAAACGCCGCTGCTCATCAAACACGGTGAAAATGACCTGCGAACGGGGATTATCCAGTCAGAAATGATGTACAAGAGCCTGAAAGTGCTGGGTCGCCCGGTCGAGTATGTACGTATGCCCGGTGCTACCCACGAACTGAGCCGTTCCGGCAACGTTCGCCAGCGTATCGACAGATTGCTTCGTATCTACGAATTCTTCGAGCGCTTTGTGGGAAATACGAGCGGAAGAGTGAAATAAAAAGCGTTAAAACACAAAGGGGGCCAGCCCCCTTTGTGTTTTAACGCTTTTTAGTCCTGCTTGTCCTTGTGTCCGTGGCCTTTAGGGCCGCGCTCATCGGCTAATTCGGTTTTGGTTTTGCCACCCGGCGTTTGCTGACGGCCCGCTGGTGAGTGGTCTTCTTCTGTGCTTTGCTTGCTCTTGTGAACACCCCGCGACGTTTTGCCCTGGGCTTCGTCGGGAAGATTGGTGTTCAGTTCGTACTTCTTCGTATCGTCGGCGGTTTCGCGGACGGTCGGCTGGGTTGTTTGCTTGCTCATAACGGTTGATGTTTAAAAATGTGGCAGTTGGCAGCGGCAACAGGCAGTCGCTCCGGCGTAACGTACCTGGGCCAGACCTGTCTGCTGCCGTTGCCAACCGCCACTCCGGTAGAACCCCCATCCCCGGCGCGTTGTTTACCTTTGGCGATTCATCGGTCCGCCTTTCTTTATGCACACCAACTATTATTTTCTTCGTCAACTGGCTCCTGTACTTCAGGCCCGCTTGCAGGGGCTTTATTTCATGGAATGTTTCAGTCAGGATCGCGACGAGGTGGTGCTGGCGTTTGCGCAGGCGCGGGGGAAAGCCAATTATTACAAGCCTGTTTTCGTTAAAGTCACTCTCCGCCCCGACTTTTCGGGCATTCTCGTTTCCGATGATGTACGCCGCGCGCGAACCAACAGCGTTGATCTGTTCAACAACCTGACGGGCAACGAAGGTGGCGACGATCCCGACCGGCCGGGTATGGAAACGCCCGGCAAAGCGGTGCTGGGGGTGCGTTCTTTCCTGAATGAGCGCTGCCTGGCCGTCCAACTCGCCGACGACTACACCCTGCTGTTCAAATTCTTTGGTAATCGACCAAACTTGTTGATATTCAGAGAGAACAATGTTGAAGATCTATTCAATAGCAAACTCGTTGCCGATAAGAATCTGCTGCTCAACGCCATCGATCGACCGATCGACCAAAGCGAAAGGGCGTTCAACGCCGCAGGGGGCGATTACCGGAAGCTATTTCCTACGTTTGGCAAACTGGTGCGTGCCTATGTGGAAAAACGTGCGCAGGAGGCTGGTGCCGGGGTAACCTGGGCCCTCTTGCAGGATGTACTGCGTGAACTCGACGCGCCGACCTATTCCCTGATTCGGTTCGAGCATCACCCGGCGTTATCGCTGGTGCCTTTAGTTGAACCGGTACGTACCTGGAATGACCCGATCGAGGCTACCAACGGGTTCTTCATCGCTTACAATGGACAGAACGTTGTTGAACGTGAACGCGCCGAGGTGCTTCGCCTCATCGACAAACGCCTGAAACGGGCCCGTGCCCTGATGGATGCTAACCTGCAACGCCTGATCAGCCGCGATGATGGTCCGAGCCATGAAGAACTGGGTAACCTGCTGATGGCCAATCTGCACAACGTACCTGTGTTGCCCGGTGGCCGTTCGCCGGAAACGATCACCGTCGAGGATTTTTACCGCGACAACCGCCCCCAGACGATTCGCCTGAAGGTTGACCAAACGCCGCAACGGAACGCCGAGGGATACTACCGAAAAGCAAAGAATGAAAAGATCGAAGCCGAGCACTTAACGCAGCAGATCGAGTACCGCGAAAAGGAGATTGAGGAATTGCAGGTGCACCGTGCTCTGATTGAGCCAATGCTATCGCTGAAAGAACTGCGCAGGTACGTTAAACAACATGGCCTTCTTGGCGACGCCCCGGCCAGTACCGACCCCGCCGAACTCTTCAAGGAAGTACAGTACGAAGGCTTCGTGATCCGGATTGGACGGAATGCCAAAAATAACGACCTGCTCACCCAGCGATACGCCTATAAAGATGACCTATGGCTACACGCCCGCGACGTGAGCGGGTCGCATGTGGTGGTGAAGTACAAAGCAGGCAAACCATTTCCGAAAACAGTGATCGAACGGGCCGCTGAACTGGCTGCCTGGTATTCAAAACGCCGTACCGATAGCCTTTGCCCGGTCATTGTTACGCCCAAAAAATTTGTCCGTAAACCAAAAGGCCTGGCTGAGGGCCAGGTCGTGGTGGAAAAAGAAGATGTAGTGCTGGTTGTTCCGAGAGGGGAGTGAGTGGTTAAGAGTTGCTTCACAAACACGTCAGTTGGTGTAGTAGCGGAGCAACTCTTAACCGCAGCGGCGGACCGCTCTTAACTCTTAACTTCAGAAATACAGTTGCTCATATCCTGCCAGGTCTTGTCCCACGAGTTTTCGTTCAGGAACTGATCAACGGCTTCCCAGCTTTTCGGGTGTTCGTGCTTAAGAGCTTTTTCAATGGCGGCTTCGAACTCGGCAGCGGTTGAAGCAATCTGCGTAAAGCCCTTTTCGCCATAGGTACGTACCACATCCCGGATGGGCGTTGATACCGTAGGTAAACCGGCGGCCAGATACTCCGGCGTTTTGGTTGGGCTGATAAACTTCGTTGACTCGTTCAATGCGAAAGGCAGCATAGCCACATCCCAACCGCTGAAATAGGTTGGTAAATCTTTATACGATTTCATACCCAGGTAGTGAACGTTAGGCGTATGCGGCAACGTAGCTGGGTTGATCTTCACGATTGGCCCGATAATAACAAACTGCCAGTCGGGGCGGCTCTGCGCCAGATCGCGCAGGAGGTCAACGTCGAACCGCTCATCGATTACCCCCGAAAAACCAATGCGTGGCTGCGGAATCTGCGCCTGATCGGCAGGGTCGGTCTGGCGGCTGCGGGCTTTCGAGAAGTGGGTAAAATCAATACTGCTTGGAAACGCGTGCGCATGAGCGTGGCGCGTGCGTTTTGCTTCGTAGAGGCTGTAACCACCGGTAAAGACCTGATCGGCAAGGCCCATCAGCCTTGTTTCCTGATCGAGCAGTTCGCGCGGTGCACCCAGAAAAGCCGACAGCTCATCCATACAGTCATATACCGTGCGGGTAGGTGTCAGATGATCGCTAAAGAGCAGTGCCATAGGCGTATAATACCAGGCAACGTAGTTGGCTATACGTTCTGATTCAATCAACTGATCTACCATCCGGCGCTGATAAGCAATCACTTCCTGGTGAGGTGTTCCGTGCGGAATATGGGGCACAACTACCTTGAGGTTGTCGCCTTCCGAACGGACCTCAACCCGTAGATCATGGCCCCAGATAGGTTCTTCCAGAAACCAGACCGTCATCTGCTGGCTGGCCCGGCTCATCAGGTGCTGTGGTCGCTGATACACGAAATTCCAACGCAGGTGTGAAAAACAGAGTAGGTGTTCGGGAAGCTCAGCCTCATTCGACAGTGCATCTGTCGCCCGGCCCAGCTTGGCTACTTTATTTAATTCTGTTGTATTCGAAAAGGTATTGACTGCTGTACTGTTGGACAAGTTTTCGGTCGTTGATGCGCCAGATGACGACGTTGAGTAATCACTAAGTTTCATGAGAAGGGGACGGAAACGGTTAACAAAAGGTCAAACCCGTTCAAACAGGGCATACGCTTAACTAGAGCGAGGGTTCCTCGTAGAGTCAATAATTACACCTGAAAACGTATTGATTGACAAACGGCCTATCGGCGGCGTGTACAACCAGAACATAGGGCTGTAGACAATGTTACCGGGCTTTTCAGATACTTAGGCAATGGTCCGCGCGCCTGGAACACGAAGTGGCTCAGTATGCCTTGGTCACGACTTTACCCTGATTTAACTCCCACAGATACCCATCGGGGTCCGAGAAATAGAGCTGAACCACCCCATCGAAACGGGTTTGCTTGTGGAACGTCATATTATGTGCTTTCAGGTATGCTTCCGACTTGTCGATATTATCGACGAAAAGGGCAATGTGGCTGGCGTTTTTATCGTGGATAATCTCCTCCGTGCGACCAGCCATCAAGTGAATTTGTTGCCCGTTGCCCAGATCGAACCATGACCGGATGGCCTTCAGATTTTCGGGTACGGGAATCGGTTTCAGACCCATCACGTCGCGGAAGAAGGCGGTGCTGACGGCCATATCTTTCACGTGGAGGGCCAGATGGTTGTGGCCAACAATGCCTAGTTTATCCTGAGCAACAGCAAGTTGAGCCAGCAATAAAAGAGGGAGAATAAAACGCATCGATAAGTTCATGAGTCAGTAATGCTTATGCCGGTTGGCAAGTCTGTAGGTACGTATCAGTCTGTAAACGGCTGCTTTCCGGTTTCTTACTTATGAAGCAACGCCTGCGAATAAAATTCATTTCAGCCACCCACCCTTGAAGCCCGCCCGCTGTAACCCGCGACGAATGTGCGGGTTTTTCTTCATCAGGTTCCAGACAAAATTGGTTCGCAGGTTTTCGGCCATCAACACAATTGGTCCCTGGTCGATACCCAGGTAATCAACGTCGAACCAGCCGGTTGTGGTTGGGCCGTTGGCAAAAGCTGACGGGTAACGGTACGTAGGATTGAAGGCATCGCGAAAGCCATATTGACCGTATAGTTTGCTACCATAGCGGGTTTTCATTGACCGGAGCGCAGGCAGGCAAATGTCGGGCGCAAAAGCCAGCGACCCACCTGCCGCCGTTGGCGCAATGGTACCGTCGTCGACGATCTGCTGGCTGGCGGCTCCACGAGCCCGATATGAGAAGAAAGATCGTCCTGCCACCGTGGTGTCTTTTGGGCCATCACAGGCGGTCAGGCCCCAGATCGTAGCGCTGTAGTCGGTCCACTTATCCGGATTGGCCAGACAGTAAGCCCGGTTGGCGTAGGTGGCCCGCCGTGAGTTTTCGACATAATCGATGCCTTTCTTGGTCATGTAATCATCTTTGATTCCCCGGAAGTCGATCCAGACGTGCGAATACTGATGACCAAATAACGGATCGAAGTTGACGTGGGGTTGCCCCTGAAACGTTGCCCATTCGTAGCCCTTTGTCCAGGCTGGCCATACGTCGGAGCCAACAGGGTGGGTAGGCGAACCGAGGGCCAGTACGTAAAGCAGCATGGCTTCATTATACCCGTGCCAGTCGCTGGGAATGAACCCTTTCTCGGGATGCCACCCCATCGACACAAATGGACTGTTGTGCTGAAACCAGGTCCAGTCGGTTCGGCCGTAAATCTGCTCAGCCAGCATACGGATCTCCTTTTCCTCCGGTACGTTTCGGTCGAAATAGGTCTGTGCACTGAGGATTCCACCCAGTAGCAAGGCCGTATCGATGGTCGACAGTTCGACCTGCTTGAAGCGTTTTCCCGTTTTCATGTCCAGAAAATGGTAGAAAAAGCCTTTGTAACCCGTCACGCCCGTTGCCTTGTCCGATTGCTCTGCGCTGGCAAAGAATCGTAATGTCGCCAATGTTCGGTCTGCGGCCTGTTTTCGGGTAACGTACCCACGCTCAACGCCTACCAGGTACGTTGTCAGGCCGAAGCCAACGGCAGCAACACTACTAAACGAAGGCGTGGGTGCCCGGTCGGGAATAAGACCATTCGATGGATTGGCCGTTTCCCAGAAATACCGGAACGTGTCGCGCTGAAGGCTATCCAGAAACGCATTGTCGGCACGGGTCAGTTTGTAGGCCGGTTGAGCCTGAGCAACGGTAACGAAGAAGGTTAAAAGAAGGAAGAGACGTTTCATGTCGGAAGAAGGATTGTATAAGTCGGCTTTGCCCCCCGCCCTTGAGGGGGGGGCCTGCTGGCGCATAAGTACGTCTGCGGCGAATAGGCTCGTGCGCCGGCAGGCCCCCTCAAGGGCGGGGGGCAAAGTCAGCGCCCAGGCCATTGCATTTAGTTCAAATTCGGACTGGTAAACCCAAGTCCTTTCATGCCTTTTTTGACTTCGGGACAACTCATAAACAGGTTCCAGAGAAGACCACTGCGCTGGTTCTCGATCATGACAATGATGGGCCCCTGATCGATAGCCAGGAATGAATCGGCAAACCAGATATTGGTCAGATTGAACGCGTCGACAAAGCCCTGCTCTTTCCAGATTTTGTCGCCCAGTTTATAATAGAAGAAGCGCATTGCCCGCATCGACTCAGTAGGCGTGTAAGGCATTGAGGAGAGAGCGGCCGTGGGCGAAATGGTGCCGTTGTCGTTGTTCGGTTCGTGGGCCGAATAGCCGTTTTGCTGGTCGCTGGCGGTCAGGCCCCAACAATCGGCGCTGTAGCCAGCATAGCCTTTCGGGTTGGTTTTGCAGTAGGTGTAATTGATCTGCGAGTGCGCCGTGTTCTGTTGCCAGTAATCGGCATACGTGTCTTTCAAGTCGTGGGGGTTGATGCCCAGAAACGAATATTGCGAAAAGAAGAGCGGCCCTCCGTAGGCTGGGCCAAGTGGCAGTTTAATGCCGTAATAGCTGTTACCATTGGCCATTCTGCCGTTTTGTGCCCAGCTGGCATCATATACCGTTTTGCTGATCGGCGTGGTGTTTGACGAGGCCGCCAGCACGTAGGTGATCAGGGCTTCATTCCAACCCCGGACAGGCAGATTCATGTCCCAGTTGTAGTTGGGCGACCAGTGCCAGTACAGGTTTGTTTCGGCACCGCTTTTGGTGAACCAGTTCCATTCCACGCCATCCCAAAGTGCGTTGATCGACTTGCGCAGCGCAATCTCATCGGCATTGGTTGAGCTGTTGAAATATTGCCGGGCGGTCAATAAACCCTGCATCAGGTACGATGTTTCGACCAGGTCGGCACCGTCGTCTTTCTGGCTGAACGGAATGGTAGCGCCGGTAGCGCCATTGAGCCAGTGTGGAAACGCACCGTGATAACGTTTGGCATTGTTGGCCAGAAAATTGGTGATCTTTTGCAGACGAGCCAGCCCATCCTGCCGGGTAATGAAATTCCGGTTGACTGCCGTCACAATGGCCATTACGCCAAATCCCGTTCCGCCCGAGGTGACCACATCGCCGGAAGAGTTACGCTCACGGGCCATGCCTGAAGTTGGGTGGCCAAAGTCCCAGAAGTACTTGAAGGTCTGTTTCTGTACCAGATCGAGCAGCGCGTCGTCGCTGATGCGGGCGAACTTGTCGGTGCTGTCGAGGGCAGTGGTCAGGTTAACGGAAATAGTTGAGTTGAGGGCCGTTTGGCGCTGCGACAACAGCGTGGGCAACACCTCGACGGTATAGGCCGTGAAGGCTTTTAACGGTTGCTGTGGCGTGATGGTAAGCAGGGTATCGCCGACCGACAGCGTGTACGAGAGCGGCACCGTCTGTGCCGTACTGGTCTGCGTCAGCCGTACCGACGTACCCAGCGCGTCTTTCTGAACCGGGGCCGAAAACGATAGGGTAATGATCGGTGTAGCCCGTACGCCCCGAAATGTCTGGTTTGCCGACGATTGTCCATCCACCTGCACCGCCCGATAGAAAAACGATTCAAGCGGGTCCGTAGCGGTCTGTTGCTTGCAGGAAAGCCCGGCCAGCAAGGCAAGGACGAACAGGAGACTGGGTACGTTCATAGTCATTGTTGAAAAAGAAAAGTGCACACGTTGTATGAAGGCATACGTAAGCGTAGAGACGCAAGGTGTTGCGTCTCTACACGCGCCAGCAATACGGTAAAGAGGAATTAACGACCGGCTGCTTCCAGTTGGTACAGTGAGTTAATATCACCAGCCGGAAGCGCTTTATTATAAATACGTACTTCATCGAGCTGTCCGGTCATTGGCACCTGCCAGCTATCAGCAGTACCACCACCTGGCAGGTTGGTGCCCCATGCGCCCATGATCACTTTGGTTACAGGGTAAAGGGCCAGATTGCCAAGTAGCGCTCCGTTGTACATACGGGTTTCGTAATCCGGGTTGTTTATTTTTTTGCCATTACCATACAGGGTGATTTTAGACGTACTGGCATCATAAACAGCTACGAAATGCGACCATTTTCCGCCAGCTTTAAAAGTCTGGTCACCACCTTTCTGCGATGAGTTAACGTTATCCTGGAAAGAGGCATTACCGTCAGATGCTTTTTGGACAAGCAGGCCCTTTACATCAAGTGTATCATTTGTTGGAGCATACCGTCCTGTTTCGGCCAACAGATTGACGCTCCCGGCCCACTCGTTGGCTCTGGCCAGGGTAAAGAATGCCGACGGTGCGCCTGAGCCTCCTTTCGTGTTCTTCACATTCACCCACAAGCTAACCGTGAAGCTAGGCAGACCAGCCGGGTTAAGCAGGCTTGCCGGCGTTGGGAAGGCAACGTACCCAGCGGCCAGATTCAGTGCCTGACGCTGGCCGCTGGCTCCCGTTGTGAACGAGGCATTCACAGCTGACGAAGGGGCGGTACCCGAAATGCGCTCATTGTTTGACCCATCGAATGGCCAGTGAGCTAGCAAACTCGACGTAGCGATGTCATTCGAACTATTATAGCCACCAATAGCAGGCAGGGTAGCCGTGTCGTCTTTTTTGCACGATGAAACGAGGGTTGCGCCCGCCATCAGGGCCGCTATGGCCCAGGTACGTTGTGTTGTAGTATTCATGATTAATCGGTGTTAAAACTGAATATTAAGTTAGACTTGACTGTACTGTTATTGATTGATTATTAGGCTGTTGGCTTGGATGGTGTTGCTTGCTCTGGTGTAGCCCCGCAGCGGCGGACCGTTCCACCTTAAAGGGGCCAAGCCAGAGCAATAGGCAACTCATCAGTATCCGTTGTTCTGGTCTAGTTTGCCGCCGCTGAGTTGAATTTGCAGGCTGGGTACGGGTAGTAACTCGTTCTTGCCCGCCACGAAATTTTTGCCCGCCGCTTTCATCACCTGTGCGGCACGGCCCTGCCTCACGAGGTCGAAAAAGCGGTCGTGTTCCATGGCCAGTTCCAGGCGACGTTCGTTCCAGATGGCGGTGCGCAGATCGGTTTGGCTGGTGGCTTTGGTAGCGGCCAGACCAGCGCGGGTGCGAATCTGGTTCAGGTATGCTATCGCCGCAGCCGATTGGCCCAGTTCATTGGCGGCTTCAGCGTTCATAAGCAGCACGTCGGCGTAGCGGAGCAGACGGATGTTTTTCTGCTTCTGGTCGCGGTTGCCCAGAAAAGGCTCGACGTTCTTGTTTTCGCTGGCGTAGGCTTTGTAGTTGTAATAGGCATTCTGCACTGAATCGCCGCTCGGAATCCGGAAGCCGTCGTAGAGCAACGTACCCAGTCCCCGGCCGGTCCGGTCAATGGCAATGATAGTCGATGCTTTGCGCTTGTCGCCGGGCTCATAGGCGTTCACCAGATCCTGCGAGGGTGTGTCGAAGCCAAATCCGAGGTCGGTCCAGCCGCCTTTGGGGCCAACGCGTGGTCCCTGCCAGGTGCAGTAACCGGCGGTGGCAATATCGGAGTTGTTGAACGTACCACTCTGCGTTTCGAAGATGGATTCGGCGTTGTTGGCCCCGGCATACCGCCAGATGATCGAGTAGTCGGGCACGAGCGAATACTGACCTGAGGCGATCACGGCCTGCGTCAGCGTTTGCACCTGTTGCCAGTTTTTGCGATACAGGTACATCTTCGCCAGCAGCGCCTGCGCCGCTCCCTTGTTGGCATGCCCCACCGCCGACTGGGTACGTAGCGGCAGGTTGTCGATGGCAAATTGCAGGTCCTGCGTAATCACGTTGTAAATCGTATCGATCGGCGCACGCGTCTGAAACGCCGGGTCGGTATTGGCGTCCTGGGCATCGTTCGGCACCCGCACTACCTTGGGCACTTTTCCGAAGAAGCGAACAAGGTTGAAGTAGTAGTAGGCCCGGATAAATCGCACCTCGCCAATCAGCTGGTTCTTCGTTGTGGGTGCAAGCGAGGCAATTTGTAACGCTGCCAGTGCCTGATTAGCGCGCGAAATGCCACCGTAATACCCGTTCCAGAGTGCCGCCACAAAGTTATTGGTGGGGGTGACGCTGAAATTGTCGATGTCGCCGAGTGGTGGCTGATCGCCGGGCGTACTGCCTTTCTCGGCATCGTCAGAAATGATGTTGGTGGCGGCAATGAAGCTGATACCGTGAATGTCGCCGCCTGCCCCGCCGAAGGCTTCGCCGTTGAAGAGGCTGTTATATACGCCCGTGACCAGGTTAACGGCCAGGTTCGGGTCAGTGGCGGTGGTGGCTTGCCCCTGTACAGGTACGTCGAGGAAGCTTTTCTGGCAGGATACCGCGCCCAAAATGGCGAGCAGACCCGTGAAAAATAGGAGTATGAAGTTGCGTTGCATGGGTGCGTTGAGGTTAAAAACCAGCGTTCAGACCGATAGCGAAGGTTTGCGTCGTTGGATAGGCGTTCAGTTCAATACCCTGACTGGTAGGGTTACCAACCAACTCTGACGTGAATCCGCTGTACTTTTTCAGCGTCAGGATGTTTTGTGCTGTTGCGAAAACACGCAGGTTGCTCAGGTGAATCTTGTCGGTCAGGCGTTGGGGTAGCTTGTAGCCCAGCGTGGCATTGTTGATGCGGGCAAACGACCCGGATTCGATGAAATAGGTAGACGCGGGCAGGTTACCGCTATTAGCGCCAGGCTCTGTTTGCGACCCATTGGCCGACGTCCATCGATTATAGGCCATCGTTTTTTCAACGTTATCGAGCACGTTCTGACGAAACGCCCGCTTGCCGTTATAGACCTGGTTGCCCACGTTCCCGTACACATCGACGCTGAAATCTAGGCTCTTGTACGTCAGCCCTAGATTCAGACCGAAGTAAGCTTTGGGCTGGTACGACCCGGCAAACACCCGGTCGTTATCGTCGATTTTGCCATCGCCGTTCGTGTCCTGGTATTTAAAGTCGCCGGGTGCAGCCGACGGCTGAATGACCTGCCCCGCTGGATTTTTGTAGCTGTTCACATCCGCATCGTTCTGGAAAACACCCAGCACCTGAAGCACGTAGAAACTGCCAACGGGCTGGCCATTATCTGTGCGGGTGGTGTACTGCTGGTTGGCACCGATGCCCCCGTCAAGAATAGGCTGGCCGCCATTGAGGCCAATGACGCTATTGCTGTTCAGTGTGGCGTTGCCGCCGATTCGGTAGGTCAGGTCGTTGCTGATCCGGCCGCGCCAGTTCAGGGTTACTTCCAGGCCCTGGTTGCGGATCGATGCGGCATTTGTTAACACAACGCCGTCGGCATCACCGGCCACAGAAGGGACTTTTACGTTGATGAGCAGGTCGCGGGCTTTTTTGTCGTAGTAGTTAACCTCACCGGTCAACCGACCTTTCAGGGCTGAAAATTCGAGGCCCAGATCAAACTCTTCGGTGGTTTCCCATTTCAGGTTCGGGTCTTTGATCTGCGTAATGGCGCTGCCGGGCGTTGCCACACCGCCGCCGAATGGATAGGCCAGATTTGGTTGAACGGTGACGGTGTAGGAATCTGATGGAATACGGTCATTGCCTACGCGTCCCCAACTGCCCCGGAGTTTCAGCAGATCGAAGATGTGCTGGCTCTGCATGAACGACTCGTTGGAGATGAGCCAGCCCGCACCCACCGACGGGAAATACCCCCAGCGATTCTGGCTCGGAAACCGTGATGAACCGTCGGCCCGGAGGGTGGCCGTAAGCAGGTACTTGTCGTTGTAGTTGTAATTGATCCGACTGAGGTACGAGTTGCGGGTGTACTTATCGCCGGTACCATCGTTGGTCGAGGTGTTGGCATTACCCGTTCCGATATACCAGAGGTTCTGCGCGGCAGGTACGTCCTTCCGGAAGGCCGTGACGCTGGTCAGCGTGTATTGCTCGGCCGTGGTACCAACCAGTACGGTCAGCGAATGTTTGTCGATCTGCTTGTTGAACGTCAGTAGATTATCAAACGTCCAGTGGAATGTTTTGGTGTTCCCAACGCTCAGGTTACTGTTCGGATTCCGCTGGTTACCGCCGGGAGTGATGAAGGTAGTGGTGTCGTTATTGAACTGGTAGTTGTATACCCGGCTGTTCAGGTTCACAAAGTCACCGCCGAGGTTGGTACGGTAGGTAAGCCAGCTAACCGGTTTGATTTCGAGGTAGGCCGACCCCAGCAGGCGGTTGTCAATGGCGAGGTTGTTGTTCTTCTCGATATCCAGCACGGAGTTACCCACGTTCTGATAGACCGACGTGTTACCATACTTACCATTGGCGTCTTTCGAGGCAATGATCGGCGCAGCCCGGTAGGCGTTGTTGTAAGCTGTATTAAGGTTGGCAATCTGGTTGTTGCCATTGGCGTACGAAGCCGAGAACCCTGCCCGAACGACTTTGTTGAACGTAAAATCCTGGTTTGCCCGGATCGAAAATCGTTTGTAGATGTTGTCGATAACAATGCCCTGATCGGTAAAATAACCCGCGCTCAGGAAATAAGTCGATTTGTCGGTGCCGCCACTGATAGACAGACCGTGGTTTTGCTGAAAACCGGTGCGCAGGATCTGGCCATACCAATCGGTAGAGGTTGGTCCGGCGGTAACCAGGTTGCCACTGGCCGTGCTGACATAGTTGGCATACTCAGTAGCGTTGGCCATCGTGACCAGATTGGCCGGTAAACGGAAGCCCGCATTACCCGAGTAGTTGACGGTCATCTTACCCGAGGCACCGCGCTTGGTGGTGATGATCACAACGCCGTTAGCCCCGCGCGCACCATAAATGGCCGTGGCCGAAGCATCTTTCAGCACATCGACGTTAGTAATATCGGCGGTGTTAATGTTGGAGATATCGTCGGTTAATACGCCATCAACGACAAAAAGGGCGGCGGTTCCGGCCAGGGCAGTGCCTGTACCACGTACCCGTACTACGGGAGAGCTACCCGGCTGCCCGCTGCTGATGATCTGCACGCCAGCGGCTTTACCCTGCAGTGCCTGTGTGGCGGTCAGTACCGGTTGCTTCACCAGTTCATCGCCTTTGATGGTAACCGTAGCACCCGTTACATCGGCCCGGCGCTGCGTACCGTAGCCCACCACAACCACTTCGTTCAGAGTTTTGTTATCGTCAGCCAGCGCTACATCGATCGAGGTCCGGTTGCCCACGGCTACTTCCTGTGATGTGTAGCCAATACTCGAAAAGATCAGGATGGCATCGCTGGCAGCCTGAATCGTATACGTACCTGCGCCGTCGGTGGTGGTGCCTAAGGTGGTTCCCTTAACCTGAACGGTTACGCCGGGTAAACCAGCGTTAGTCGATTTCTCCGTGACGTTACCAGTGACACGAATCGTGGCTGTCTGGGCGTAGGTGGCGAATACCTGTAGAAAAAGCAGTAGGGCCAGCAGCGTGGTTGCTACCGTTTTGCGTTTATCTGAAAAGTGTCTCATAGGGTGTCGAGGTCAGCTGTGGCGCGATGTGTAGGCGTGTAATTTGCACTATAGTTCATATGTAGGATTTGGCGTTTATGCACCACTTTTCTTATATTTTCTTGGACAAAAGTAGGTAGGTGTTTATTTGGTACCTAAATTAGAGGTACATCATTACCACATCATATTGCCGTTTTTAGGCCGTATTCAATGTTTTTTAACACATCAATCAAGTTTTTAGCGATAAACCGTGATTATGGCTTCGCTCATGTGTCTTTTCAGGTCAGACAGTTACTAGTGGGTTTTATAGGTATATTGCTTACAGTGCATGTAAGTGTAGGTCAGGATAGTTATAGCTTCTGCCGACCAGAGGTTACGCAGTTTTCCCGTCAGCTATATGGGGCTTACAACCAGACCTGGAGCATTAGTCAGCATCGGCAGAGTCAGTTCATGTACTTTGCCAATTCAAAGGGACTACTTGAGTTCGATGGTAGTAGCTGGCGGCTTTACGAACTGCCCCGAAAGCAGAAAGTCAGGTCGGTAGCCGTTGATAAAAACGGCCGGATTTATACGGGCGCGCTTGGGGAATTTGGGTACTGGTTGCCAAATCAGGCGGGCAAGCTGACCTACTATTCACTGACATCGCTGGTTCGTGACAAGGCATTTCGGAATGAAGAGGTATGGAATATATTGGTTACACCAGGGGGTGTTTTATTCCAGTCGTTTGCCTACATCTACCGGTATCAACAGGGGAAAGTGCAAACGCTGCACCCGCCGGGCAATGTATTGTTTGTGCAGCAGGTACGTGACCAGTTGCTGTTGGAAGTGATCGACAAAGGGCTGTATGAGCTACGCAATGATGCGTTCTTATTAGTAAAAGGGAGCGAGTTTTTGGGTAGAGAAACGGTGAACACGCTGCTTCCTGCCGGCGAAAAGGATATTCTGATCGGTACCGAACAGGCTATTTATCGGTACGACGGAAGCCAGTTCAAGCCATTTGATGCGCGTGTTAACGTGTTTATGCGGCAGAACCGGTTGAACCGAGGGTTGAAAATCGGGACTGACCGGTACGCGTTCGGAACATTGCTGAATGGTGTGCTGATAACCACTGCAGACGGGCGTATCCTGTACCGGTTTAACCAGAAAAACGGCCTGCAGAACAGCACTGTCCTGTCTATGCGGCAGGATGCCGACGGCAACCTGTGGGTCGGACTGGATCGGGGTATCGACCTGATCAACCTGAACTCACCGATCCGTTATTTTACCGACCATGATGATAACCTGGGCACCGTCTATGCCATTGCTCGCCATGCCAACTACCTGTATCTGGGCACAAATCAGGGGTTGTATTATAAGCTCCTGACCAGGCCCGATAGCCCGTTTCAACTCATTCCCGAAACGCAGGGGCAGGTCTGGAATCTAGCTGTGTTGGATGGGCAATTACTGTGCGGCCATAACCGGGGTACGTTCCGAATCGAGGGGGTAAAGGCTCGGCTACTCTGCCCCATCACGGGTGGGTGGGTGTTACACCGCCTGAGCCGCTATCCCGACCAACTGATTCAGGGAACCTATACGAAGCTGTGCGTTTATCAAAAAGACAGCCGGGGACAATGGCTATTCTCGCATACTGTTGATGGGTTTTCAGCACCTGTTCGGCAGTTGGAAGAAGATGAAACTGGTGCCATATGGGTCAACAAAGCGCCCAATCAGGGTTTGCAGCGATTACGCTTGTCGGCTGATCTGAAGCGGGTAGAGGCCAGCACCGAGTATGCTGATCCTGTTTTTCAGCAGGCATTCGTGAACTTGTGTCGCCTTGGCACAACCATCCTGGCTACGTCGGCCAGAGGCGTACGACGGTTTGATGTTGGAACAGGCCGGTTTGTGTTGGCGCCAATGCCGTTTCTGCAGTCAGAGTTGGCTATACGGAAATTGTTTCCCCTGTCAGATGACGAGCTCTTTATACTTCGACAGGATGGAGCACTATCGTTCTTGCAACGTGGGAACGGTCATCGCCGAAACAGCACCTCCCGCGAAGTTCCCATCCAATCTAATCAGTGGGTTGATGAATCGGAAGCGATCGTACCGCTCGATTCCGGCCATGTGGCAATATGCCGCGAAAATGGGTTTGCTCTGCTATCACGTGCCGAACTGCCTCAACTGGCTACCGGTACAGTTCGTTCGCCCATCATCCGGTCAGTAACCGCTGTTGACGACCCCGCTACCAATCAACTGTTTCAGGACCAGCAGCAATACCGGCAGGCTGAACCGATGTTGTCGTTTTCGCATCGGCAGGCCGATTTGCTGGTTACGTTCAGTATGCCGTATTATACCCGGCCGATCAAGTACAGTTACTGGCTCGAGAACAGTACCCGAACGTGGTCGGCCTACTCGGCGGCTTACCAGAAGGAGTTTAGCAACCTGCCGCCGGGAACATACGTGTTGCACCTTCGCTCAAACCTGAGCAACGCTGAAACAGCCCTGACCTTCGAGATTCGCCCGCCCTGGTACTGGACCACCTGGAGCAAGTTGCTGTATGTTCTGCTGCTGATTGCACTGGCCCGATTCCTGTATCAGTTGCACCTGCGGCGGGTGGCCTTGAAACAGAATCAGGTACGTGAAAAGCTGGAAGAGAAACTACGGCACCAGGAAGAGGAAAGTCAGCGAGAAATCATACTGTTGCAGAAAGAACAACTGGAGCAGGGACTCATTCAGAAATCGGAAGAACTGGCCAACTCAACCATGACGCTGATCCAGAAGAACGAATTGCTGATGCAACTGAAAGATGAGCTGAAGCAGGTAAGGGGGCAGTTGGGCAACCGGTTGCCAACCGATCATTTTCAGCGCATCAACTACCTGATCGACACTAACCTGTCGAGCGAGCAGGACTGGAAACTCTTCGAGGCGAACTTCAACAAAGTGCACGAACAGTTTCTCAAACACCTGATCGAGAATCACCCCGATCTGAGTCAGGGCGATCTGAAACTGGCGGCCTACCTGCGGATGAATCTATCGACCAAAGAAATTGCCCAATTGCTCAATATCACTCATCGTAGTGTTGAACTAAAACGATACCGACTTCGGAAAAAACTGGCCCTCGACGCCGATATAAATCTGAGTGAATTTATGATAAAATACTAGTGGTCAGTTACATGGCAAGCAACTCCTGCCAGATTTTCTCATTGACCCGAACGCCCGTTTCCAGGCTCTCATTCCGGCGCGCCAGCGTATTTTCGCCGGGATAGGAGATGACGTCGGTGGGTTTTACGAGCGCGCTCGATTTGGTGAAATCGATCAGTTGATCGATCAGTGAATCGTGCATGTCCGGGTTTTTGATGCAGATGAAACACTGCGAAACGCCCGATTCGTTGCCGCTTCCGGTAATTGCCGCCACGGAGTTGCCGCCGCTTAACGCTGTGAGCAGAATATCGAGCAGCATAGACAGGCCCGCCCCTTTCCAGAATCCGACCGGCAAGGCCCGCTGCGACTGGAGAATAGCCTCCGGATCGGTTGTCAGGTGGCCGTCTTTATCATAGCCGCCGGGCAGAGGTAGTTGTTTTTTCTCACCTGCATACTGGTTTATTTTTCCGTACGAGTACTGCGAAACGGCCATATCCAGCACAACGTTTCCTCCGTTTCGCGGCACCGCGATCACCATCGGATTATTGCCCAGACGCGCCTCGGTTCCGCCCCAGGGTGGTACATTGGCAATGGTATTTGTAAAGCAAATACCAATATAGCCAGCATCAGCCGCCTGCCAGCCATACGTTCCGCCGCGCATCCAGTGGTTCGTATTCTTGATGACCACACAGCCAATGCCACTGTCGTCGGCCAGTTTCATGGCTCTGTTCATGCACAGCGTGGCGTTATACATACCGGGAGCCAGATTACCATCCCAGCGTTCTATAGCGCCAAGTGCCGATACAACGATCGGTTCGGCATCGGGGATGATCAGGCCATCTTTAACGAACTGAACAAAGACCGGAAACCGGTTTAGCCCGTGTGTTTCAATGCCGTCGCGGCTATTTTCGGCAAAGATGCGGGCGCATAGCTCGGCTTTTGATTCCGCAAACGAAAGCGCCAGCAACACGCGTTTAAATTCAGCTTTCAATTGATCAAAAGGAACACGCATAGGGAGTAGGAAGTAGCCCCGAAGCGGAGCGCCACCCGGCTCCGCTTCGGTAGTGTAAACAACTTAATTGTTACCGAAGCCGGAGCCGGGTGGCGCTCCGCTTCGGGGCTACAGAACCTTACTTCACCAGTACGGCTGCGGTCTTGGCACCGTCGGCAGTTTGAAGGCGGAGAACGTACCTGCCAGCGGGCAGTGATTTAAGCGAGAGGGAACGTACCTGTTTTCCCGCAGGTACGTTGCTGTCGGCCTGCGTGGATACAGACTGCCCCAGCAGATTGACAAGTGATACCGTCAGCGGCCCCGCCGTTTGCGTGGTGAACTCGGCGGTAAGCAGGTCGTTACCAGGGTTCGGGAAAACGCGCAACTGTGTTGCCTCTTCAGTTGCCAACACAACCGGTTCAGCCGGAGTTGTGGTTTGGGAAATGGTTGCACCGCGCAGAATCCAGGTATTCGGGTCAATCGCTACATTGGTGACCGTGCCTTTCCCTGTAACGGTAAATGATTGTACCGACTGATCGTTGAACACCGTGATGGTACTGTCTCCGGCCAGCGACTGCACTGTAATTTGCACCGGCATGGTAAACGACGATGGGTTTGTGCTGGTTGACGTTTGGCTAAGGCGTATAACAGCCCGGTTAGAATTGGCCACAGGTGCTACCGAATAACTATAGATCGGGTAACCTTCGCCGTAGACCCATTCGCGGAAGAAATAGCCCAGGTTTTTGCCCGATGCGGTTTCCATCACCTTCTGAAAATCTTCGGTTACGGCTGTGCTGTAGGCTGCCGGCGAACTGGCATACGCTTTCATTCCTTTAAAGAAATCAGTGTCGCCCAGCACCCCCCGAAGCATATGCAGCACCACGGCCCCTTTGGCATACGTTCGGTTGCTGTCGAATATCTGGTTGATATCGGCCACGTTCTGCACATACAACGTACCCGAGGCGGCTCTGGCCCGGGCAATGAAGCTGCCCATATAGGTTTTGTAGCTGCTTGTGCTGCCAAGCGACTCCTGGTAAATGGCCTCCCCATACGATGCAAACCCTTCGTTGAGCCAGATGTTCTGCCAGTTGCGGCAGGTGATCTTGTCGCCAAACCACTGGTGCATCAGCTCATGGGAGATGGTGGTCCGGGTCATCGCACTTTTAATGATCGAGGTGGCCGTCTGGTGTTCCATGCCGCCTCCCCAGCGAAACTGCGCATGCCCATACTTTTCGCGGATGAATGGGTACGTTCCGAACAGGTCTGAGAAGACCTTGATCATGTTGTTGGTTTCGGTCAGGGCCGTTTTCACGCTGGCCAGATCTTCCGGAAAAACGTAGTGCGAAACGGGCATCGTAACACCATTGTAGGTAAATGGATTGTCGTAGAGCGTGTAGTTCGAGGCGGCGATCGAGATCAGGTACTGAGCAATGGGATAGCTGTTTTTCCAACGGTAGGTCTTGGTGCCGTCGCTATTTGTAGTTACCCCCTGCAACAGCCCGTTGGAAACCGATACGAAGAAGGGGGCCATTGTAACATTCACCGCCGACGAGTCTACTTTATCAGCGGGGGTATCTTTACAGGGAAACCAGTCAGAAGCGCCGTAGGGCTCGCTGAGGGTATATATCAGTGGATCGCTGGTGGTTTCGTGGGTGCTGAACACAAACGCCTGATCGGTCAGACCCGCGTTGGGCGTAGTTGGTAGCCCCTGATAATAAACGACGACGCGACCCGTTTGCCCCTTCGTGATTGCCTGCGGTAAGGTTATCGTAAGCCGGTTGCTCTGGTGCGAATAGGTCAGCTTCTGCGCACCCGATTTTACCGAATCGACCTTCATGCTGGTGTTGAAATCCAGATAAAATTGCGCCAGTGTAGGTACGTTGGCTTTCAGGGTCACCGTAGTGGCTCCGCGCAGGTAATTAGGCGCGGTGGTCACGCGCAGATCGAGCCCATAGTAGGTCACATCGATGGTCGAGTCGCCAACGGCCTGAATGGTAGGTGCCATCTGCCGCCCCGAGGCTTGCCCTGTCTGGAAAAGCTTACCGAAGTAACGCACTTTGCCTTCTGCGCAAACGTCGGCACCCGACTGGTCGATTTGGGCGTGGCCGGGTGTCAGCATCAGCCAGCTCAATAACAAAAAGAAGATGTGTTTCATAAAGGAAGTGTCATTGCGGAGCGTGTTTATTCAATTCGTACGCTGAATGTTTTAGGTTCGTGGCCGATCTGCACGCGGCATTCCGAAAAATTGGGAGCCGAAAAACGCGGGCGTATATTGTTACTAAACCCGTAGGGCTCCCGGGGAACGAAAAAACGCATGTCGATCTTGCCATTCTCGTTCAGATCATGAAAAACGGCAAAGGCATACTCGCCGGGATCGACTTCGAAAACCGCATGCACCGTACCTTTTGTAGCCGTCACCTGCTTTGATTCCACTGGTCGGCACTTATCAGGAAAGCCCTCACAGGGCTTGAATACGCCGATCTGCACTTTGCCCGTTGTTGCCCGAACATTGTGCACTTCAACGGTGATCATCGTTTTGCGGACCGGTGGTAGTGTAGGGTTGAACAGGAAGGGAAGCAGCGACAGGAAAATGAGCATTGGCGAAACTGTTTTCTTTGAAACGAAATTAACTTGCGTACTGATGCTTTGCTAACCGACCGTATGATTGTTCGTTCTTCCCCTGCTACCAAGCGCTGGCTTCACAAGCCTTTTCCCGATGCGCCGCCTCAATTGTCGGCTATCGAATCGCTGGTGCAGACCCTGAACATCAGCCCATTTCTGGCTACATTGCTGGTACAGCGTAAGGTAACCACATTCGAGGAAGCCCGCACATTTTTCCGCCCCGAGCTGAGTCATCTGCACGACCCGTTCCTGATGAAGGATATGGACCGGGCCGTTGATCGATTAACCCGGGCGATGGCGAATGGTGAAAAAATACTGGTATACGGTGATTATGACGTAGACGGAACCACCTCAGTTGCCCTCATGTATGGTTTCCTGAGCACCATCTATGACAAGCTTGAACACTATATTCCTGATCGTTACAAAGAAGGATACGGCATTTCAAAGGCCGGTGTTGCCTACGCGGCCGAGAACGGGTTTACGCTGATCGTTGCCCTCGACTGCGGTATTAAAGCCATTGATCGGGTGGCGGAAGCCACGGCGCTGGGCGTCGATTTTATCATTTGCGACCATCACCGGCCGGGTGATGAAATTCCTGCTGCCGTGGCCGTACTGGATCCTAAGCGGGCCGATTGCCCGTATCCGTACGATGAGCTGACGGGCTGTGGTGTAGGCTTCAAACTGCTTCAGGCTCTGTGTCGGGTACGTGGTATTCCGGCCGAAACGCTCTGGCCGTACCTCGATCTGGTAGCTGTTAGTATCTCCTGCGACATTGTGCCTGTAACGGGCGAAAACCGGGCGCTGGCTTATTACGGGCTGAAACAACTGAACTCGGCGCCGCGAACGGGCCTTTGCGCCCTTCTCCGGATTGCGGGCTTTGTAGCGCCAAACGAAACCTGCCCGCCAGCGGCTAAGCATCTCGATGTCACTAACGTTGTGTTTGGGCTGGGGCCACGCATTAACGCTGCCGGGCGTATTAAACATGCCCGGGCGGCGGTCGATCTGCTACTAGCCGAGCATCACCACGATGCCGAAGACTTTGCCTACGAACTGAACCAGCATAACCGCGACCGGCAGGATTTCGATAAGAGCATGACCGAGCAGGCGCTGGCCATGATTGAGGCCGACGAATGGTTAAAAAACGCTAAATCGACTGTTCTCTATGACGCTTCCTGGAATAAAGGCGTTGTGGGTATAGTGGCGTCGCGGTGCATCGAGCGGTTTTACCGGCCAACGATTATCCTGACCCGGTCGAACGGCAAAGCGTCGGGGTCGGCGCGGTCGGTGGCAGGGTTTGATGTGTACGAAGCCATTGAAGCCTGCTCTGATTTGCTGGAACAGTTTGGTGGCCACACGTTTGCCGCCGGGCTGACCATGCCGGTTGAAAACATCGAAGCGTTTCAGAAGCGTTTCGACGAAGTGGTTTCTGCCAGTATTGAAGCAGATGATCTGATTCCAAAGGTCGACATCGACATTCCGCTTGATTTCAGCGAGATTGATGCCAAGTTTTACCGGATCATGAAGCAGATGTCTCCGTTTGGTCCGCAGAATCTGGCCCCGGTTTTCTGTACGGAAGAGGTGGTGTTGGTGGGCGAACCGATTATTATGAAAGAGAAGCACCTGAAGTTTACCTGTAGGCAGGTTGGCTCCGGGCGAACGTTCACAGCGATTGGTTTTGGTATGTCGGCCTGGGCAGATCACCTGCATCAGAACGCCCCTTTCTCGATCTGTTATTCCGTAGAAATGAATCACTTCCGCGACCAGTCGACCATTCAGTTAAATCTGAAAGACATTCGGTTAGCCGAATAAATAGTGCGCGGATTTTTATAGGTATGCACATTAAAGGGATTTAAACCGATTGGCCGCGGCGGCGGACCGTGCAGATTTTAGCTTAAAACGGGTTGGCTCCGCTTACCCTCGCACTCTGCGTAAATCCATTTGAATCCGAAAAGACGCACGGTCCGCCGTTGCGGTACAATACACCAACGCATGATTCTTAGAACTGAACATTTAGTAAAGAAATACGGTAGCCGATTCGTTAACAGCGATGTGTCGTATCAGGTCGCGCAGGGCGAAATTGTGGGGCTGCTGGGACCAAATGGCGCTGGTAAAACCACATCGTTCTATATGGCCGTGGGGCTGGTAAAACCCAATAGTGGCAAGGTGTATATCGATGATACCGATATTACCGACCTGCCCATGTACAAGCGGGCACGGCTAGGTTTAGGCTATCTGGCGCAGGAAGCCTCCATTTTTCGGGACCTGACGGTGGAGGAAAATATTCTGGCGGTGCTGGAAATGACCAACAAGCCCAAAGCCGAACAGAAACAGCGGGTTGAAGACCTGATCGAGGAGTTCAACCTTGGTCACGTTCGGAAGAATCCGGGAAAAGTATTGTCGGGTGGCGAACGTCGGCGTACTGAAATTGCCCGGGCGCTGGCCGTTGACCCGAAATTCATCTTGCTCGACGAGCCCTTTGCCGGGGTCGACCCCATTGCCGTTGAAGACATTCAAAGCATTGTGGCCACGCTGAAACACCGCAACATCGGCATTTTGATCACCGACCACAACGTAAACGAAACACTCTCGATCACTGATCGGGCCTACCTGCTTTTCGAGGGCAAAATTCTGAAGCAGGGCACCGCCGAAGAACTCGCCAGCGACGAGCAGGTACGCCGCCTGTATCTGGGCCAGAACTTCGAGCTAAAGCGGAAGTTCGTGTAGCGGCTGGGTACGTTGCTTAGATTGTAGATTGCTGACGCGCTCCAGGCGAAGCATACAGCGCGTCAGCAGTCACATTAGAATGTCAGTATAGCACCCACGCCGCTTTGGCCGGGGGCGAAGCGGAGGGTCGTTGGCTGGCGGTTATTGTACCGATCGGAAGCCCGGCGAAACTGCACGCTGGCGCGGTGATCGAGCCAGAGCGAGGCTACGCCCAGCAGCACGCCACCACCTATCAACGCCGCACCAATCCGGTGCCCGTCGCGCCGTCCATCGAACTGGGGGCCGTTGCCATTGTTGTTTCCACCCATCGGTCCGTTGTCACGTCCCCAGCGGCCATCCCGGCCAATAGCCAGACCAACACCCGTACCAATCAGCGCACCAGCCGACACGGCCGTAACGACCGACCAGGTACGTAGCGAGCGGCCTCGTTCCAGAGCCGCTATGGCTTCGGGCTGGCTGTAGAAGAGCGAGTTTGCTTCCGACACCCCGATATGCTGGCCGTTGTTGCCGACGTAATAACGACTGAATAAACCCCGGTGATACCGAAGACCATTAAGCCCCTGCATCGGTGCGGCTGGTGCAACGGCCATACCTGCTTCTGCAGGCATAGGGCGGCCCGGTCTGTTACGTATAGGGACAGGGCCGCGGTCATTACCAAACGAGTCTTTCGTGCCGTTAGCGTATTTGATAAGCAATACATCGCGCAGGGCAGATGTGTAAATGGGGCCGTCTGGATTGGCAGATTTTCGGTACTTGAGGTCCGTCTGGGTTACTTCAAGCACTTTCGCCGGAATCTCTTCTCCATTCCTGAGAATGATATTATCCTGAGCATAGGTAAGTGTAGCCGTTAGTAACGAGACTACGAAGATGAATAAGCGCATAGTGGCGAATGGTTTACCGAGCGGGATATCGCTCTTGTTCGTCCATACGCATAGCTGGTAGTAAAGTGTTGCCGGAACATACTCTTTTGTTTGTTGAATACCGTTAACAGCTTTTGTGGTTAGCCGAGTACTTCGCGCAGTACAGGCAGTGATTTCACCTCGCCGAGGTTATCGAAATGAATGCGGTAGTAGGAGACGAGGGCGTCGAGCAGGTCGGCGCGCTGGGTACGTGTCAGGCGAACGGGCGTATCAACGGGCTGGCTCATCATTGTGGTCAGGGCGTCGTTCATCGCTTCGTCGGCCATATACGGTACTGAACGCTCACGGAGTTGATTTTCAAACTCTTGTGGACTTTCAGGACCAAAACCCAGATAAGACGCTAACTGTAGTAAAAAAGCCAGATGAAGATTTTCGTATTGGTCGGCGGCCTCTTCCAGATACACGATCGAGGTCAGTAAAAAGCGGAAAAGCTGTGGATTGCCAGACTCCTCTTTCAACGTTTTGCTCAAAATCTCGGTCATGAACAGGGCCATACTCGACTTGGCCACTTCAAACGGAATATGCTGAAACGGGTAAGGCGTTTTTACCTCCGATATCCGGTGCAGGTCGCGGTCGTCGCGGTAATAGACCACCATGTCGAGCAGCGTTAAGGGCTGGAACAGGGCAATTCTGTTCGTTTTGCTTTTCGCTGAACGTACCCCGTTGATGATGTAGCTTTGTAGCCCGAAGTCTTCGGTATACACGCGGGCAATGATCGACGATTCGCGGTAGCGGATATAGCTAAGGGTAATGCCCCGGGTTTTGTGCAGCATGAAAAGAAGTACAGATGCGTCTGTTTCTATAACAAGAGCGGGCCTAAAAAAGTACCGGATAACAAACCCGCCCGTTAGTGCGTTGAGAAACAGTTACACTCCTAGTCCACCTATCACTTTGATCGTACGATTTTCTCTTAGTCTGGCGATGCTGTTTCTATCGCTAGCCGCTTACGCACAGCGCGATACCTCCTTTTACCGTCAAAGCGCTGTGCCTGCTCATTTGCGCCCTATCGAACGGGCCGCTGGTTCGTCGGCCTTGGGAAGCGTGTATTTCTACGGCGGAAAAAAGCTGAACTCGCCTTTTTCGCTGGAAGTGCCGTTTATTGAGCTCAACGACCCACAGGTGAACCAACATTTCCGAAATTTCCGCACCTGGACCACCATCAGCCGCCTTACGGGACTGGTTTCGCTGGCCTATTTTATTACTACCGGTTCCAGAAGCAACGCAGGTCAGTACTGGACCGTATATGGAAGCAGCCTGGCCCTGTCGCTGGGGACGATCATCGTGGCCAATTCGCAGGTGAACAAAGCCGTGGGTCGCTACAATACCATGCTCAGGCAAGTGCCGCCAAACGCCATCCGGGTGGGGGCTGTATACACACCAACATCGCTGGGTACGTCGGTAGTAGGGTTTGGGGGGGCGCTGGTGATCAGGTGATTCAATTCGCGTTGAAGGCCAGAATAATCCCCTTTTTTCCGTCGCCTTCGCTTGATATATAGAGGGTTCCGTCTGGCGCGAAACAAATGCCTTCGGGTTGTGGCAGGGCCTTATCATCAATTGGCACCAGCGATTTTACTTTTCCATTTGGGGCCACTACCGCCAATCGGTGCGCCGCGCTCGACAATATGTAATACTCGCGCGTTTTTGGGTGAACGGCAATACCCGACGGTTTAAACTCGTTTATCGACGGGTCGAACGCCTGTAAATCAGCTTGTTTGAGCACGATTCCCTGAAACAGTGCCTTGGTT
This sequence comes from Fibrella forsythiae, assembly GCF_017353175.1. Classification (GTDB taxonomy): domain Bacteria; phylum Bacteroidota; class Bacteroidia; order Cytophagales; family Spirosomataceae; genus Fibrella; species Fibrella forsythiae. The sequence goes on from NZ_JAFMYW010000010.1 coordinate 225,020, forward strand.
TTCAGGCTGTAGAAATAAATGATTTTGTCGGTTCCCTTACCGTCTTTGGTTGCCAGGAGCAGCGCTTCCAGTTGCGGATCATAGCCCAGTCCTTCCATATCATTTTTGCCCGGCAGATCGATCTTGATGTGCCGCGTTTGGGGGCTGCCGCCGATAATCTTGATGCCATCGGTAGGTTCCATTTCGTAGAGTTCGCCATCGCTCCGTAACACGTAGAGCTTCTTGCCAACATATTCAACACCTTCGTAATCACCGTTCTTTCCCAGAATGTGCTCATCAGCGATGGCCTTCTTTCCTAGATCGTAGATGAACACCACTCCCAGCTCGTCCTGCACACAGGCTAATCGGCCGGGTTTATAATAGCTCAGTCCCGATATTTCGCGGAGGTCGTCCGGCAGTTTATGTCGTTGGGTTGGGTTGGCCAGATCGTAGGGGAGGGGGGCATTCACCACGGATTGAGCGGCCGTTTCATCCTGCTTTTTTTGGCCGGGCTGGCAGGCAGACAGGCTGGCAAGTAGTAGAATCAGGGGAAGGTGTTTCATAAAGCAAGAATACATAGTTAATTATAAAGACAGTGTGGATAACTCGTCGTAGTGTGCATAATAACTGCTTTCTTGTAGTTTCGTTAGCCCAATCAACAAACCAATATGTATCACCAATACCTACGTCCTGCCCGATTGGCGGGACTGACTGCCTTTCTTGTGTCGTCATTGACGTACCTGAACGCATCGGGTCAAACCATTACGCAGCGCGATCCGGTCATTGCTGATCTGGTCAGCCAGATTTCGGCCGATAGCCTCAAAGCGCATGTGGACGGGCTGGTTCGGTTCGGCACGCGGCACACCCTGTCGACCACGACTGACCCTAAGAAAGGTACCGGTGCCGCACGCAACTGGATTCTGGGAAAGTTCCAGCAGTATGCCAGGCAGTCGGGTGGGCGGATGACCACGGGAATTGACTCCTGGACCCTCGCTGCCGACGGTCGCCGTATCGACAAGGCGTCGGAAATAGCAAACGTAATGGCGACCTTGAAAGGCACTGACCCTACCGATGACCGGGTGTTTATTGTGCAAGGCCACATGGACAGCCGCGTAACGAACGTGATGAATCGTGAGAGCGATGCTCCCGGCGCCAACGACGACGGGTCGGGCACGGCGGCGGTGATTGAGTTATGCCGCGTAATGAGCAAAACACCGTTTCCGGCGACCATTATTTTTGCGACGCTGACCGGCGAGGAACAGGGACTACTGGGTGCCGAGCACCTCAGCGAACGCGCCGTTCAGGAGAAGTGGAACGTGGAGGCTGTGTTGAACAACGACATTATGGGCAGTAACCACTCCAACGAAACGAACATCATTGACAACACGCGGCTACGGGTCTTCAGCGAAGGGCTTCCGGCCTACCAGTTGAGCGATCGGGCAGCCAACATCCGTCAGTTTGGCTCAGAGAATGATGGCAAGGCCCGCACATTGGCCAGGTACGTTAAAGAACTTGGCGAACGCTATGTAGACAATCTGGAGATCATCACCGTGTACCGTAACGACCGGTACCTGCGTGGTGGCGATCATACGCCGTACGTACAGCGTGGTTTTGCGGCTGTGCGCCTGACAGAAATGAACGAAAACTACGACCACCAGCACCAGGATCTGCGTACCGAAGGTACGGGCGCAAAAGCCGTTGAGTTTGGTGACTATGCCAGGTTTATGGATTTTGCGTATCTGAAAAAGAACACGGCCGTGAACCTCGCCACGCTGGCAAATCTGGCAAAAGCACCCGCGCCACCCCAACAGGTGACCATTGAGGTACGCAATCTGACTAATTCGACAGCGCTCTACTGGCAGGCCCCTAAAACAGATGGCAGCCGCAAAACAAAGGGCTATTATGTGCTGATGCGCGAAACCCACATGCCATACTGGCAGAAGAAATTCTTCACGACCAAACTCGGTATGACTTTGCCGTATTCAAAAGACAACTATTTCTACGCCGTTCAGGCCGTGTCTGACGATGGCAACGAAAGCATTCCCGTATTGCCTTCACCAAACCTGCGGTAGGGGAAAAGTCATTTATGATCACTGGTAGTCATTCATTGTTTTTATAATGAATGACTACCAGTGACCTTTCACTTAGACAGCAGTTGAGTAACGATCACTGGTTTCTGATCACCGGTTTTCTGCTCGAAAGCGACTAATAATCCTTTGGGTGTTGCCAGCGCAACGGGGTACGTTGCACTCACCGTTTCGGCCGTTAGGTACGTTGTTTCGGCGGATGGACCGTAGCGGAGGGCAACGCGCTGGGTAAACTTCGGCATAGGTTCGTTGGCGGGTTGGTTGGGTAACCGCACCGATTCGTCCCAGAGCCAGAGAAGCTGATCCTGATAGGCTACAAGCTGCGGGTGTTTAGCCCGATTTGATGCGACTGTAGCGGCCAGCTCAGTCTGCCCAGCCTTGGCCAGGCGCAAACCGGCCACGCCTTCTTTTCCTGAAAACCAGCTTGTATACAACGCATTGCCCACCTGCGTCACGCTCGAACCGGCGTGCGGGCAGGCAGCTACCCGCCAGTCGTCGGCGTAAATCCGTTGCGGCTTGCTGAATGTTTTACCACCATCAGTAGATACTACGTGGCTGATATCGCGGGCGGCGGGTGTGCCTTTTCCGGTTGGAATCAGATCTCGGTAGGTTAGGTGAATCTGCCTGTTCGAATCAACAAAGACATTGGTACGGCAGCACTGGCAGGCATTACTATCAACCAGCACTTCGGCACCGAAACCGCCCTGTGGCTGGCTCTGCACAAATTTGATGGTTCGCCCTTCCTGCCCGCGCAGCTTTTCATCGATCCAGACCAGGCCGATTTCACCGTTTGGCAGGCGAGTCAGGTCGCCAAAGGAGTGGCTTGTGCCGGGTGCCACATTACTGTGAACCGGCTTCGGATCTGTCCATGACTGACCGTTTGTGGTAGAGGTCATCGTATACAGATTTCCTGCGTAGGGTGAGTCGGCAGTGGGGCGGGGTACCTCGAACAGCGCGACCAGGGTGCCGTTGCCCTTTATGGCAATCTTCGGCATGCCCTCGGCGTGGGTTGAGAGATCGGCGGGTACGGGTATCCGCTTTTTTGTGCCGAAGGTTTCGCCACCGTCCGTAGAAATGGCGAAGTAGAAACTGGCCGTTTTATCACCCGTTTTTTCAGCCCACGTCAACACGGGATTTCCACGCTGGTCGGTTGTAAAGCGTGGAGTTGTGCCCGTAAACTGCGGGTTCGAAACCGTTGTTTCGCGAACAGGCTGGCCAAGAAAAGCGAGGCCGGAGAGCAGGAGTGACAGTATCGTTTTCATGTTACTGATTTATACCAAAGCTGGAGCGGGGCTGCCCGGTTTGGTGCTATACTTTATTTTCCTGAAAAGCTGTATTGTAATCCGATGACAAAGGTGCGGGGGGCGGCGGGTGTGTACGTGGTGCGGTCGGTAGCGTTGTTGCCGCGTGTGGCATTTGTAGCAAATAACGCGTTGGTGGTATTCAACACGTTGGTGTAGAGCTCAATACCTTTCCACTGATACCCAACCCTGACGTTGGCGAAGTCGTAGCCGCCATAGCCAACCGTATTGGTCTGGTTCTGGTACCAGCTGGCTACGTGCTGCCATTCTACCGACGCACGGAAATTGGTCAGCCATAACGGATAATAGCTGATTTCTGTGTTCCAGAGCGTACGCGGTGCCGATGGCATGTCTTTTCCATTTACATTCTGAATCGCATCAGAGGTACGTTGGCTGAGCGTGAACTCCACAAACTGATGCACCGCGTGTGTACCACCAAAACGCAGGAACCACTGCTTCGACGGCCGGTAGGTCAGCCCGATCTCTACGCCCCGATGCAGCGTTTTGCCGGCCGACTGGTAGTCTGTTGAATTGTCGGGCTGGCGGATGTTGAGCAGTTCGTTAGTACCGTTCATCTGGTATAGTGCGGCATCGACGTACACCTTGTTATTGAGCAGTGATGCCCAGCCGCCAATCTCCATATTGTCAAATTTGGCGGGTTGCAGGTTGTAGTAGAACAAATCGCCTGAGGCGCTTGGGGTGGTGCGCTTCAGGAAAATGGCCGTGAGGGCGGGTGGAGCAAAGCCTTTGGCGTAGTTGGCGTACAAGCCTTTGCCAGTACCCAGATCGTAGGTTGCCCCGATTTTGGGCGTTACCTGGCTGTAAGCTTTACCCCCGGCCGTTTTATCCAGTGCGTTGGTATAATCGAAGGCCATCCGGTCGTAACGTAGTCCGGCCGATACGCGTAGTTTAGACACGGGTTCGAACTCATATTGCATATAGGCAGCCGTATTATGAATGTGTGCCTGGTAGTTAGCCAACTGAAGGTCAGGACGTTCGCCCAATAACGTGTACCTGACCACCGATTTTTTGTCGGCCCGTAACTCAGCGGCCATCTCGGTCTGGTAGGCGTAGTATGAGTTCGGCGACAGATCAAGAGTGGCTCCGATAATGAGTTTGCTGTTCAGGAATTTCAGCCGCTGCGTGTGTTGGGCAATGACGCCGTAACTCTTGAAATCGTTGCTGTTGATCTGCCCGGTTGCTGTTGCTGAACCACTGGTCCACCGGATGGCGTAGGCCGGGTTCTGCCCAACGCTGTTGTTTCGGAAGAAAGCTGTTACGAACGATTGCGACCCATTCGTCCAGTCATGTTCAAGCGTTAGTCGACTACGCAGCGAGAACGTTTTGCGGTAGGTGAAATCCGTGGTACTGACATACTGCCGGGCAAAAAAGGCGGTACTATCAACGCTGCCACTCGTTTGGGAATCATAGTCGTTGTACGACAACGTACCTGTGAGGCGGGTTCTTACCGTAAGGGCGTATTCGAGCCGGGTGAAATACGATGATTTGGTGTAATCAGAACTGGCCAGCCACGAGTTGCGCTGGCGGGAAACGAGGCCGCCCACGTAGATGCCGAACTTACCCTGCCGGGCACCCGCCCCAAACTGGAGCCGCTGGTAACCCCACTGGTCGGCCTGAATGCCCACACGCGCCGTAGGCACTGCTGTTGGCCGCTGTGTAATGAAATTGACCGCACCGCCTACGGCTTCCGGGCCATAAATAGACGAAACAGGCCCTTTGACTACTTCGATGGAGCTAACCGTAAACTGGTTCAGTTCGAGCAGGGCGTTATGGTTGAACACACCCATCGGCCTGATGGGCACGCCATCTTCCAGGTATAGGAAATAGGCGTTGGTAGTCATCGGCTGCCGAATGGCCATCATGTGCTGTTCATTACCCAGGTTGACCATCAGCACGCCCGGCGTTTTATTGATGACCTCATAAATGCTCGTTGGCTTGGTTTCTTCGATCAGCCGGGGCGAGAGTTTAGAGATGGCAATGGGGGTCTGCGTACGCAGGGCCGCCTCTCGGTTGCCCGTCACCACCACCGTCTGAAGATCTTCAATGGCGGGTTCGAGCGATACCCGAACGGCCTGACCGGGCGTTACGGTAATTTCCTGCGTTCGGTAGCCAACGGCCGACACGGTGATCTTTGTAGCGATACCGGTGATGGGGAAATGTCCGTTGGCATCGGTTGTGACGCCCGATTTCCCCTCGGCCCAGGATAAAGTTACGCCGGGGAGCGGTTCTTTCGTCTGGGCATCGTATACCTGGCCCGTTATAACAGACTGAGCCATAACTCCCACGCTGACCAGCAGACCAAGGAGCCTTAATAAAAAATTCGTCATAAATGATTGGTTGAGCCTGATCGGCCCGTGTAGAGTCAGTAACGGTTGAGAATAGCAGTTACTCGTATGGTGCTGTGCCATACAGATATAAGCAGGCGCAATACATCGCCAACTGCCACGAAACGAATTACTTACCCGATGCGGGGGGGCTGGAAGATACCGTGCAGGGGCGCGGCATAAGGCGATTGCTGGCAGTACGGAACAGGGAGGCTCGGCGTTGCGTCTCCGCTGGCGTCAGCAAACGTAAATGAGAACAAATCGGTACAGAACAGGGCCAGCACTGGCATATGCTGAATGCGCTCGGTGGTTTCGCGGTCTTCGCGGTCGTGCTGGGCCTTTAGCTTTTTGGCCAGATAACACTTACCATCACAATTAAGCTGGGGCCGGTTGCGGTTTTCGCAGAGATTTTTGGCAATAAAATCACGGTTCAACTCAAACGACATCACAATCACCTCGCGGCTGAATAGCTGCAGCAGTAAGGAGGTGATAAGCGTGTAGGTGAGTAATTGGCGAAACATGACGTGTCATCAGTACGATGCCGCAAAAGTAAGGTTGAACTCTATTTGATAGGTAGACAGTATAACAATTTTTGAACCGTGTGATCTATCGAACGCCAAAAGCTAGGTACCGGGTCTGGCTGGATGTAATGCGTAGCTAACTGAAACAATAGGAAATGTGGCCGGGTTAATCGCCGTAATTAATCCAGCTACGTTATGAATCACAACTCACGAATTTCAGCAGTTGCCTATGGTTTTCTGCTGCTAACGGGCCTCACCTTTACAGCCTGTAAAGACAAAGACGCCTCACCTGCCGATGGAACCGGCATTCAGCCAACAGGCAATAAGCCCGACTGGGGTCCAACGATAGATCCTCAAAACCAGGCAGTTATCGAACAATTGATTGCGTTTGGTACGCCGCCCCTGCCTACGCTGACGCCCCGACAGGCACGGATGACGCCGTCGCCAACGGATGCGATGAAAACGTTACTGAAGAAGAACGACATTGAAGTGCCGGAGCGTAACGTGTCTATTAGTCAGCGTGTTATTCCAAGCTCAGCACCCGATGGTACGCTGTTGCGTATCTATACGCCAACCAGCGCCAGCGTGGCGGGTGGCTTCCCGGTTATTGTGTATTACCACGGTGGTGGTTGGGTTATCGGAAGTCTGAACCAGTATGAGCCGTCGTGTAAGGCACTGGCCGAAAAAGCGGGTGCCATAGTCGTATCGGTCGATTACCGGTTGTCGCCCGAGGCTAGATTTCCGGCGGCACATGAAGATGCGTATTCGGCCTACGTCTGGGTACGTAACAATACGGCTGCCATTGGCGGTAATTCAGCCAAAATTGCTGTAGCGGGTGAAAGCGCGGGCGGTAATATGGCCGTTGGCGTATCGCTGCTGGCTAAAGAGCGGGGGGTAGCCTTGCCAGTTCATCAGTTGCTGGTGTATCCGGTGGCCGACAATAACCTGAATACGGCCTCGTATAACCAGTATGCCAATGCACAACCGCTCAACAGAGCGGGTATCGTGTATTTCACCAGCAACTACTTCAACTCACCGGCTGATGGCGACAATCGGTTAATCTCACTGGTCGACGTGGCTAATCTGTCGGGCCTGCCACCGGCAACAATCATTGCCGCAGAGATTGATCCGCTACAGACAGAAGGGAAGTCATTGGCCGATAAGCTGCAGGCGGCTGGTGTAGCCGTTACGTACCAGTTGTATCCCGGCACCACCCACGAGTTTTTTGGCCTGGAAGCCGTTATCGGTAAGGCTGGTCAGGCGCAGGATCTGGCAGCTCAACAGCTGAAAGCATCGTTTGCCAAGTAAACCTGCTTGATTCAAAAACAAATAGCCTCTGTTTCTGCTAAGTTGGTTGTAAGGCCAACAGGCAGGAAATAGAGGCTATTCGTTTATTGGCCATGCATCAGCGTAGAAGTATCCGCCGTGCTGTTGGTAATTTATTGGCTATTTGCAAACTCACAGTGTAAATACCGGTCATTAGTCCCCGCATGTTGATAATGGTCAAATCACCGCTACGGGGTACGCGCTGAACAAGCCTGCCAGACTGATCATATAAGGCTATCTGCGCCGATGAAGCCGTTTCTTTCCAGTATACCTGAAGCTGCTCACTGGTCGGATTTGGGTAGATCTTTACGGAGGAGTCAACTTGTTCGGTAGCCGTAATTACGTAACTGATCAACGCAGATGAGGCCGACGAGCAACCGTTTTGCGTACTGACAACGTAATAACTCCCGGCTTCAGCAGGCGTATAACGTACCTGCGTTGCCCCGGAAATGGCGCTGCCAGATGAGGTATACCATTGGTTACCTGCACGTGCGGTCGACACTAGTTCGTCTGCCTGTTGGGCGACTACTGGCCGGGCAGGCGTCTGGTTCAGCGTAACGGCAATAGGCTCGCCCACATAATAGGGCAGTTCGCTGATTACACGCAATCGATACCCACTCCCAGCCGCTACTGTCGAGGCAACAGCTGCCGTAATGACGCTGGAACTAAGGTATTTACCTGGTTGTGGTTGACTGATCTGACCAATTCGTGTTGCACTGGTAAATTCGCCTTTAGCATCTGACAATTGAAGCGTGAGCGGACCTTCTGTGTAGGCGGCAAATCGTCCGGTGAGTGTGAGGCTTGCTGGCGATCCGGCACACACTACTTGGGCAGGTGAATTAATGGTAAGCGCAGCTGGGGAAAGTTTAGCCAGGTAGTAAGCCGGTGCGGTTGTCGACGTAGCTATTGTCGACGTACCCAGCGTTAGCGATGTGCTTGTCGACGCAGTAAAGAGAGCAGCACCATTTGCGTCCTGTTCTAGATGGAGCAGCGCATCGTTGCCGGTAGGGCTGTTCACCTGTACAGACCAAAGCGTTGACAGATCAGATGACAACCCCGTAATGCTGAAGTAATCGTTGGGACCGTACACCGTGCGTACGGGAAATGGGGGCGTTGATGGTAAAACCGTACCCATATACTGACCACCCAACAGCAACGTACCTGACGGATTTGAGCATAGCCAGCCAATGGATGCCGAATCGGCGTTGGCCAGGAAGCGCTTTGAGTTAATCGCTTTACCCGTGTTATCGAAAACACTGATGAGTTGTCCTTTTTCAATGGCCGACTTGCTTGCCATCTGGATATCTCCGTTGGCGAGTTGGTAATTAGCCAGAATAGTTACCTGATCGGTTTCTCCAACGGTTAGGGTTGAAAATGTCTCCTGGTAATTCGTTGTATAGGATGGTGGAGTCGATGGAGAGCCGCCAATAAGGTTCCTGTAGTCAGCCTTTATGTTCAAAGCGTCTTTCGTGATGGCAACATCAGTACCACTACCGTACGTATTTGGCGACAATGCATCTCGACTTGACAGAATATTACGTAAGCTTACGACTGAGCCATGCCGTGTTCCAGCTATACCAAGTGGTGATAAGACTAGGAGATTGGATAGCAGACTACTGTACGACTCTCTGATTAGCTGCCCAGCTGAAGTAAACTTGTAGCTGGTAGTCCCCTTTTCCAGACCTCGAGCATAGATACCTTGTGTATATACACTGTTCTGCTCATCAACTGTTATGTAAAAAGGTCCATCTGACCCTGATAGAATAGGTCGCGCCCATTGTAGTTTATGTGTGCTGTCTAGCTTAATCAGAAGTCTTTTGGCGATGTGAGACGTCTGCGAATCGGTAGACTGTAACGAATAGGTTGAGTCGCCTACGGTAAACGTTCCCGAATTTGTACTACTGGCAATAAGCAGACTCCCCGCCCGATCGGTAGCCAGCTTGTCAATGCCGGGCAGATTCGTGAATGTTTGTTGCCAACGCACAGTACCACGGGTATCGTACTGAATTACGGTATTGTTGGCAAAGGAAACGTAGGTATTACGCTGTGGATCAACCGCTATGGATACAGGCTTGGCGGGCAGAAGTTTTGCAAAGTCATACTGGTGGCTGGCCTGCCCTACTAATGTAAAAGGTATACCAATAACAAGTAGAACGGCTATCCGGGCAATTACATAGCGGTGATTCATATCGATAACCGTTAAGAGCGCTGTAGTGCCCAGTACAAACAGATACCTCGGTGGTCGAGTGGCCTGCAAGGTATCTGTTTGTTGAAATTTTTGTACTATTCGGTTTATAATGATTTATTGAGTGGAATTAGGGTACCTATATATCGGGCTCTTCGGGTTTGGCCAGCAGGTAGATCACCAGGCTGAACACCAGCGCCCCGGCCCCACTCAGCAGGAAAGTGAAAACGGTCAGGTTAAAATCGTCGCCGGGTAAAATGGGGCCTGTGCGGGCCAGCAGGTAGCCAATCCGGCCTATCAGAACCAGCGCCGTAAGAGTTGACCCCACCACGATGAGCCAGAGCACGGCTGGCACGCGAAACCACCGCCAGCTCACCACGCGGCCGTCGGGTGTAACATAGGTTTTAATCGATTTTTTCATGCCCTCCGGAAATACTGCGTTGCTTTGTAAACTGACCGACTAAAGATACAACAATGCACAACCATGCGCATGATCATTCGCACGCACATTCCCCTACCGTAACCACTATCACCCGTACGCTGATTATCGGGGCTGCGCTGAACATCGTTTATGTGTTGGTCGAATTTGTGATGGGCTTACAGACCAAGTCGCTGGCGCTGGTGGCCGACGCGGGGCATAACCTCTCGGACGTAGCCGGGATACTGCTGTCGTTGCTGTCGTTCCGGCTGGCGAAAGTGAAGTCGAATCAGCGCTTTACGTATGGGCTTCGGAAAAGCACGGTGTTGGCCTCGCTGGTCAATGCAGTATTGCTGCTGCTGGCGGTGGGTGGTATTTTGCTTGAAAGTACGCAGCGGTTTCGGCATCCCGAACCAGTGGCGGGCGGCGTTGTGGCATGGGTAGCTGGCATTGGTATTGTTGTCAACGCGGCGTCGGCGTTCCTCTTTTTTCGGGATAAAGACCACGACCTGAATATGAAAGGAGCGTATCTTCATTTGCTGGCCGATGCGCTGGTGTCGGTTGCGGTGGTGGTGTCGGGACTGTTGATTGGGTACACCGGCTGGTTCTGGCTCGACCCGGCAATGGGAATCGTAGTGGCGGCGATCATTCTGGTAGGTACATGGGGCCTTTTATCAGACAGCCTTCGCCTGTCCCTCGACGGTGTACCGGTAGGCATTGACCTGGCTGAGGTGCAGAAGATTGTGGGAGCAGTGCCTGGTGTGGTAGCTGTTGATCACGTGCATATCTGGGCTATGAGTACCACCGAAAACGCATTGACAGCCCACCTGACCGTAAAGCCGGATTTAACGAACAACCAGGTTGTATTGGTAAAAAAAGAAGTGCGTCATGAGTTAGAACACCTTGGTATTGAGCACGCTACGCTTGAAGTGAATGCTGGTGCTACTGGCCCTGAACCAGACAGCCATTAGCCCTGAACGTACCCGACTAGCTGTATCTGTTCCAATAAAAAAAACGCTGTTATGTCTGTACCACTCGATCGTTTCTCCGGCCATGCTGCCGATTATGCCCGCTACCGGATCGACTACCCCGGCGAACTGTACGATTACCTGTTGACCTACGTACCTGGCCGGCAAGCAGCCTGGGATTGCGCCACGGGGAACGGGCAGGCAGCCGTTTCGCTGGCCAATTACTTTGAGCAGATCGAGGCAACGGATCTCAGCGAGCGCCAGTTAGCCAGTGCAATCCAACGCCCGAACATCACCTACCAGGTAGCCACCGCTGAAGCCGCTCCATTTGCCGACGAAAGTTTCGACCTGGTTACCGTTGGGCAGGCCCTGCACTGGTTCGACGTACCTGCGTTTCATGCCGAAGTGCAGCGGGTGCTGAAGCCAAAGGGAATCATTGCCGAATGGGGCTACGGCCTCAACGAGGTCAACGCGCCGATTGACGCGCTGGTCCGATTCATCTACAACGAAGTAGTTGGCCCCTTCTGGGACCCGCAACGGCGGCATATCGAGAATGAATACCAGAACTTGCCTTTCGAGTTCGCCGATGTGAAACAAACGCGGGTTACGGCCCGGCGCGAGTGGCTGGTTGAGTGGTACATGAACTACCTCCGCACCTGGTCGGCGGTGCAGGCATTTCGCAAGCAGCACGGCTACGACCCCATCGACCAGTTCGACTCTGACTTCCGCCGCCTCTGGGGGCCCAACCACCGCGAGGTACGTTTCCCGATCTTCCTGCGGCTGGGACGGAAAAAATAAATAGTGGGCAGTCAGCGGTGCAGGGTAACGTACCTGAACGGGGTATACCTGCTGCCAACCCAACTGCCTACTTTTTTTTCAGCACATTGAACACGGCGCTTACCCGAACAATGCGTTCATCGTCTTTCATGATGAACGCATTGACAAAGGCTACTGCCTCACCAATCAGTTGAATATCAGTGTGTACCTCCAGCCAATCGCCTACTTTAGAGTTGCCGACAAAATCAGTGGAGAGGCTCACGGTAACGAGCGGTACGGGTGGCTTTTGCGAGAAAGCGGCGGCATAACCCATTGCCACGTCGGCCAGGGTAGTGTACACGCCTGTATGCGTAAAGCCGCGCCCGTTCACATGCTTATCGAGCACCATCATGCCGATAATCAGTTCATCGCCAACTTGCTGGCTGTATAAAGGACCTGCCGTTTCCAGGAACGGACTAGTACGAAAAATAGGCTCGAAGCCTTCCGGAATTTCCATAAAGAGCGATTTCACGCCAATTTACAACAGCCGAAAGGAATTTCTTGCGCAGTATATCTACCGGGCTTCCCCCAATTACACTGCCCAGATCACCCGCACGACTTTTCCCCGCACACCGATGGTCTGAAAATATTCAAGCCAGTGTAGTTGCTGGGGGCCGAGGTGATCGGTCGGCGATTTTACTTCCACGAAGCTGTAGTCCCCGGCTTCATTCCAGATCAGCAGGTCGGGGAAGCCACGGGTATGTTCGCGTACGTTCCGGGCCATCTCGAGCAAAATAAGCCGTAATTGCTCAATGTCCAGCACCTCGATCAACTGGTTCACCAGGCCCAGCAACTCATCGTTCCAGTCGACCAGCACGTTAGTGATGCCGTATTTGGCATTATAGGTACGGCCCACGTGGCGGCGCCAGTCATCTTTGGTAGTAAGCTCGGCCAGGCGCTTTTTCAGTAGTTCTTCGCGGCGCACGTAGAAATCGGGCAGGTAAAAATCAGACGGAGCGCGTTGCAACGGGTGGTGAATAGCGGCTACGTTGGCATCATAGATCACATCCCAGAACACCAGCCCGAATAGTCCGCGCCAGGGGTAGTTTTCGGTGAAGGCCGCGTCGTACCCTTCTTCCAGGTAATAGTTCATCACGCCCGCCTCAACATGGTGCCGGTATGCCGCCGGAATGTCGACGCTTTCGGCATCCGACAAAAAGCGCGTGGTAGCTTTCCGGGTACGTTTCCTGGCGGCGGTACCCAGAATCTTCTCCCGAAAATCCTGGGCAAAATAGCGTTCCTCGGCGTTCTGTGGCGTTACGGCAATCTCATCAATCAGCGCCAGTGCTTCGTCGACCAGGCCGTTTCTGAACAGCAGACGCACTCGGCGTTCGCGGGCCGGAACCCGGTCAGACAGTTCATAGACGGCCAGCGCCTGATCGGGTAGTTTCTGGCGCTCGAGGAATGCACCCACGCGGCAAACCAGCTTCTGATAGCCGGGAAAGGCAATTTCGGTCAGCTCAGGGCGGGTTTCGTTCCAGTTCAGAAACCAGTTGTAAATGGCTTCAGGCGGCGTCTCGGCTTCCTTTTGCTCGTAGAATGCTTCATTCGTCAGCGAAATCAGTAGCTTGTCTTCTACTTCTTTGCGCGTACGGAAACGGGCCGTCATTTTACTCTCGTCGTGCTGTTCGAAGTTCATCATGCCCATGTCGCGCATTACGAACTCGGTCATGTCAGAACCACGATTGCCGAAGAACAGGAACTTCACCATCATCACCTCGGCCTCAAAATTGACCTTTACCACGGTTTCGCGGGTGGTGAGGCTGGTTACTATCTCGCCAAAATCCAGCTCGTTCAGGGCATATCGGACCACTTCCTCCTTTTTAAGTGGCTTTAATGCGCGTAGTTCATCGGGCTCGAGCGGAAGCAGATCGAGCAGATCGGGCTTCGTAAATATGTCGAGTGCTTCATGCCCCATACCTTCATGGCGCGTCTGTAATCGCTCTACGAAGCCCGCGTTAAGCAACTCGCCCAGAGCAACCGGCAAATCGGAAATTTCGCGGTAGTTCAGTTTATTGACCCGAAAGAACACACCTTTGCGATTGCTGACCCTGACGTATAGGCACTGCGCATCGGTACTCAACGCATCGAACCGGTCCAGAAAATCGGTTTCGGCCTCGTTGAGCAGCCCTCCGTAGAGACGCCGCACGAAGTCGAGTACGTACCGGAAATTATGCCAGTAGTAGCGGGGTTGAAGAATAACTTTTGGCATCTCTTGAAAGGGTTTACCGTTTACTGTCTTCTGTTTTTCAGCTGCTTCACAGATCTAGGCAACACGCCTTGGCGAAGCAACTGAAAACAGAAGACAGTAAACAGTAAACTGTATTTCTTTAACAATATCTCCCTCATTTATGTCCCCATTTGATGTGCTGGCGGCCCTGAAACAGCGAGGTTTACTCGCAGAAAAACAGGCTGACGCACTGGCTGATTTTGAACGGCAACGCCCTGTTTCGCTGCACCACGAGTTGCGGGCGGCGCTCTACGTGGGCATCCTGCTGCTGACAAGTGGGCTGGGGCTGCTGATTTACGAACATTACGACGCGATCGGCGATATGGCCATTGTGGGGGGCATGGCCGCCCTGTGTATAGCTGCTTTTGCCTATGCCTGGAAAAACCGCCCGCCGCTCTCGACCGAACAGGCGCGAAACAGGTCCGTTTTTGGCGATTACGCCCTGTTGCTTTCGTGTCTGCTCTTCCTCTCGCTGGAGGGCTACGTGCAGTACCGCTTCAACCTGTTCGGTACGCGCTACGGACTGGTGACGTTCATGCCGGCGGTACTGTTTCTGGCCATCGCCTATCGGTTCGATCATCGGGGTGTGCTGGGCATGGGCCTGACCGCACTGGCGTCGTGGGTAGGCGTAACCGTGCGCCCGCTCGAACTGCGGCTACGCACCAACTTTTTCGATGAACCGACCGTGCTGGCGGCTATCGGGCTGGGTACGTTACTCATTGGTGGGGCACTTTTGCTGGAAAAGCGGCGTATAAAAGCTCATTTCACGTATACTATCCTGGTATTTGGGGGTAACCTGCTGCTGCTTGCCTTGCTGGCTGGGGTGTTTAATTTCGATGGGCGCCGCTGGCTGTATGGCATACCACTTTTCGCCGTTTGTGTCGGTTTCGATTGGCTGGCTCGCCGCGAGAATGTATTTCTGTACCGGCTTATGGGCGTCGTGTATGCCTACATCGCGGCAACGTACCTGATCCTTTTCCGCCTGCTCGATGGCATGAACTACCCAACCGAAGCCTACCTGATTTACTTTGTTGCTACGGGCGCCGGTGCCGTGTATTACCTGACTCATTCGTTCCGTAAACGTACCTGACCCCTATGAAAGCATACAACCTGACCTGGCTCGAAGAGCGCGATATCCGGCAACAGGCCGATCGCTGGCGCGCCCAACAGGCGTTGACCGATGAACAGGTTGAGCAGATTCGACAGGCATACCCCGTCCGGTTCAAGCAGACCGGAACAGCACTCGAAATTGGCTCATTTGTCTTTACGTTGCTGGCGGCGCTGGCACTCTACGGCCTGGTCAGTATCACGCTCGATATCAGCTCGAAAGGCTCGGGGCTGGTGTCATTGATCATGGCGGGCGGCACGTTCGCCGTAGCTGTATTCTCGATTCGGTCGAACCAGTTTTACCGCAACGGCATCGATAACGCATTGTGGCTCGTATCGGCGTTATCGGCGGTTTGGGGACTTGTGCTGGTGTTTTTCGAGCGAAATGACGTGTTTCCGCCATTCTGGGAGGTCTGCCTGATTGCCCTGCCCATTCTGCTGGCGTATATCATCTACACCGGTGATACCATTCTGACCTACTTTGCGCTGGCCGCTTTTTACGGCACTATCTTCGACGGACTGCTCGACATCAGTTGGGGTAAATCGGCGTTGCCGTTTGTACTGATGGGTGCCTCGGCAGGATTATTTGGGCTGGTGACCTGGCTCAGGCGATCAACGGCTAATTCAGTGTATTACAGCGACGTGCTGACGTTGGTGCAGTGGGTATCGCTACTAATTGGTATGGCCGCCGGGAATTATTACATCGTGCGGGAGTTGAACGCCGTTTTGCTGCCTACCCGCCACAGTAGTTCGCCCGACATTGCGCTGCCCGGCTTATTCTGGATCACGACGTTTGCCATTCCGGCGGTGTATGGCGTAGTTGGTTTTCGGCAGCGCAATCGTATGCTGCTGATTGTGGCAGCACTTGGTGTAGCAGGAGCTATTGCCACCGTGTACCATTACGTGGGTACGTGGCCGTTGTCTATCACGTTAGCTGTTCACGGAGGAATACTAATTGGCCTGGCTATCCTGCTGATTCGCTACCTGACTACTCCGAAGAACGGCTTCACTGATGCCATTGACGAAGAACCGCCGCTTGAATTACTCAAGCACGTGGGTCTGCTAACCACGTTGCAGGGAACGGCTACTGCGCAAAATCAACCAACAGGGCCACGCTTCGGCGGTGGTGACTTCAGCGGTGGTGGTGCTGGTGATCAATACTGAACGGCCTGGTTGCCGGTAACGATCATTGAATCGCACAACGGTGACAGTCTGATTGCATCAAGGGGATCCTGTCCCGTTGCCTCTAAATATTAGTTTGTCTGTAGTCTTTGTAGATAATAAGCCTTTCGGTCGTGTTAAGTATTAAACATGTGCCTATAACAAGTGACGAGGAGCAAACTGGAATGGGACGAATCGTCGCAGAGGCTAGCTGTTTGTAGCTGCCATTGGCGCTATTCTTATGTCTCGAAATGTATCGATTGAATACCTGAAAGCTGTGTTGGTCAGCGTCATGGTGTTTACCCACAGTTTTGCCTTGCTGGGAACACTCATTCCCGGCAACATTGGTAGTCAGGCGTATTATCTGTTTTCGGTGATAGGTACGCTCATTGTGTTTTCGGGATTCATTTTCTGCTTTGGCTATGCCTCCTATCATGCTTACCTGTCTAAACCGTTTGCGCAGGTTCGGCACAATCTGATAACAACCGCAAAGAATCAACTGATCAGCTATTACATCTCGGCCTTGCTGGCGGTGGCGGCGCTGCCTATTCTGGGTCGGGCCAACGGGGTGGTGCAACTAAGTGATGTGGGCGCGGTGCTCGGGTTTACCTATATCGCTCCGTACTCTGAATTCATGCTCGCCTATTTCCTGATCACGGTCATTACGCTGTTGCTATTCAAACCGCTGGTGGCCTTGTCAGCGTCGCCATTGGCAATGTTCATTACCGGGTTGCTCTCACTGGTCGCTACCGTGCTGATTCCGTACGACTTATTTATCGATAATCCGCTTGGCTTATTTGTAGGTAGTCGAAGCTACGCAGCCTTTCCGCTCGTTCAGTATGGAGTGTTTTACGTCATGGGGCTATACTTTGCCCGTTTCGCCATTGTCTGGAAATGGCCCATTGCCGTGATGGCTGTGGCCGGAACGCTGTTTTTTGGACTGATTTATCTGAAAACGGGCTCATTCCCGGTCCGATTTCCTCCGTCGATTGGCTGGATATGCGGTTCATGGGGAATTCTGTATGGGTTGTATTTGCTGATAAACTGGGGAGTGGCAAAGGGGTTTACTTCGCCGCTTTTGCTGATGATGGGCGGTAATACCCTGCTTTTTCTGTTACTCAGCAACATGATCCTGTTTGCGTTGAGCAGTCGGTTCAAGACTACGCCGCTTGGTGCCATGCTCATTGGCATCGCTGTGTTGATGGCCTGTTGCTATATGGTGCAGATTACCCGAAAACCATCCCCCATAAAGCAACCAAGCACCCCGGTCATCGAGCCAACTGAGCTTACCTGATCCGGTTATTTTTCATGATTTCCCCATTGGTAAGCTACATAGACGAGGTAGGCCACGATGGCAAACTGAATTTGCCAGGTACGTTGCTGAAACTGGTCATAGCCGATCAAATGCGCTTTTTCGTTGGCCCAGAGGGTGGCGGCCTGTCGCGAAACGATCGTTAGAAAGGGAACTGTAGCAAAGCCCAGAGCAATTACCAGCCGGTTGCCCATGGGGCTGCTAAATCCGGTGAAGGCTTGTTTGGCCGCGAAGAAAAGAAAGGCGAATACTACCGTCAGCAAGGGCCATGCCTGCCATTTGCTGATCGTCAGGTACGTGTTGAACAACTCGACAGTTGTAGCGTTCTCGGGTAGCAAAAACAACGTGCCGCCACACACCCCCGCCACTATCAGCAAATAGATAAGGTCAGCATATGCAGACTTCATCTTACTGAATATCAATCAGTTTACTGATGAGCCGGTCTTGCAGTACAAACACTGAATGACTTTCCATCGAAATGGTTTCGCCGGCAGTCATGTCGTTGAAATCAACGGCAAGGGTAGCGGTATAATCGATCTTTACGCTGATGACGTCGTCGGCCACTGTGCGGTCGAGCAGGGTTTGTTCGCGTTTGGCAAATAGTTGCGCCGCTTTCTCTGCCTGCTCGCGAAAGGCCGTTTTACCAGCCAGCGTCATGGTTGGGTGGCCGTTTGTCAGGTGTTCAAAAATGACATCCTCGGCCAGGCAGGCCATCATGCCCTCAATATCTTTGCGGTTGTACGCATCAACATAAGCGACTACTGTTTGTACGTTCGCTTCTTCAATACCAGTCATGCAGGTAAAACGTCAGTTTGGTAATTTGATACCGAAATAGGGGAATTTTAACCAAACTATCACACAATTAACGGCCCCACGTTTGTATTCGCGTACTTTTGAGCTGAAATACAAACCAGAAATAACCTTCCGACGCTCCATGCAGACCGTAGACTCCTACAATTTTGCCGGTAAGAAAGCCCTAGTTCGTGTCGACTTTAATGTGCCGCTCGACAAAGAATTCAATATTACCGACGACACCCGGATCAAAGCGACGATTCCTACGATCACTAAAATTCTGGCCGATGGTGGTTCTGCCATTATGATGTCGCACCTGGGCCGTCCGAAAGATGGTCCTACCGATAAATATTCACTGAAACACCTGATTCCCACGCTCTCAGAAACGTTTGGCCGTGAGGTGAAATTCGCCGACGACTGCATTGGCGAACAGGCCACTGAACTGGCCGCCAGCCTGAAACCCGGCGAACTGCTACTGCTCGAAAACCTGCGTTTCTACAAAGAAGAAGAAAAAGGCGATGTAGCCTTCGCCGAAAAGCTATCGAAACTGGGCGATGTTTGGGTGAACGATGCGTTCGGAACCGCCCACCGTGCCCACGCCTCAACGGCCGTCATTGGTCAGTTTTTCCAGGACCGGGTGTGCGGGTACGTGATGCTGGCCGAAATCGAGAACGCCGATAAACTGCTCAACAACGCCGAACATCCATTCACGGCCATCATGGGCGGCGCCAAAATATCTGATAAGATTCTGATCATCGAACGCCTGCTCGACACGGTTGACACGCTCATAATCGGTGGCGGCATGACCTACACGTTTACGAAAGCGCAGGGTGGCAATATCGGCAAGTCGTTGCTCGAAGCCGATAAGCAGGAACTGGCACTCGAAATCCTGAAGAAAGCCGAAGCCAAAGGCGTGAAGATTGTAATGCCGGTCGATAACGTCTGCGCTGACGACTTCTCGAACAACGCTAACCGCCAGGTAGTAGCCACCGGCCAGATTCCTGATGGCTGGGAAGGACTTGATATCGGTCCTGAATCGGTTAAATTGTTCAAAGAGATTGTGGCCAGCTCAAAAACCATCCTATGGAACGGTCCGATGGGCGTATTTGAGTTTCCGAACTTCGCTACAGGTACCAACGCCATTGCTGAAGCCGTGGTAAAAGCGACCGAAGAAAACGGTGCATTCTCGCTTATCGGCGGTGGCGATTCGGCTTCGGCCATCAACGGCGCTGGCTACGGTGACCGCGTTAGCTATGTATCAACCGGCGGGGGTGCCCTGCTCGAATACATGGAAGGCAAAGTGCTGCCCGGCGTAGCGGCATTACAGTAAGTTTAGTTGATTGGGTGACTGGTCGACTGGTTGATTGGTAGACTTCTGCGGAACAAACCAACCAGTTAACCAGTCACCCAATGCCTTAGAATACAAAGGGATTTGGATCGGGGCATAGCCCCAGCCAATAGTCCCGTTCCGATCCACGACATACGCCGGGGAAATCGCCCCGGAGGCCCAGCATATCGTTTATCAGCTGGAAATGCAGATGCGGTGGCCAGTCACCGTTTTCGGGGTAAGGGCCAAGCTCGGCCAGTTTTTCACCCGCCTTCACCTCTTTTCCTTCATACAAATTAGTTAGCGATGCGCGCGACAGATGCCCGTACAGGCTGTAGCGCGGAAAACCCGCCGTCTGGTGTTCCAGAATAATCGTGGGACCGTAATCAGCGTAGCGGGCGTTGTCGGCAAAGCTATGCACCACACCATCGACAGGGACGAATACCGACGTACCTGCCTCGGCCCAGAAATCGACGCCGAGGTGAATCGTACGCGGCTCTTCGTCGGTGGGCGTAAAGTGACCACTGTCGCGGTAGATAACCCGACTTTCATCGTATCCGCCAACGCCCACAACAGCCCCTGCCGCCCGAAGCTTACCAGATACGTACCTGGCAAACGTAGGGGTGTTGGTGAGGTCGAGGGCGGCCAGATCGGGGTTACTGGCGGTGAAATCGAGCACTACATAGGGGTCACGGGCAAAATCGAAGGGGAGCAAACGCATAAGTTGATGAAGCGTTGTTGATGGCTGGTGATTAGGTATTCATTAATAAACGGACAAAAAACGGCCTTAACGCATTATTCCAAGCTGCTTTTGGATTTTCTAATTAGATCAGTGGGGCTAATGCCTTGTTTTGCTGGGTGGTGTACCTGAACTTTACGCCCAGTCGATTTACCCGTTTTTAACACTGTTTCTCGCATGAAAATTACTGTAGTAGGAGCCGGAGCCGTGGGGGCTACCTGTGCCGATAACATTATCCGCCGCGAACTGGCCGAAGAGGTTGTATTGCTCGACATTAAAGAAGGCCTTAGCGAAGGTAAAGCCTTAGACATGTTCCAGACGGCCACGCTGTGTGGGTTTGATACAAAAATTACCGGAAGCACCAACGATTACGCCAAAACGGCCGGTTCGGGCGTGGTGGTGATCACGTCGGGTATTCCACGCAAGCCGGGCATGACCCGCGAAGACCTGATCGGTACCAACGCCAACATTGTGAGAGGCGTGACCGAAAATATCCTGAAACATTCGCCAGAGGCCATTATCATCATCGTGTCGAACCCGATGGATACCATGACCCAACTGGCCCTGCAAGCATCAGGTCTGCCCAAAAACCGGATCATCGGTATGGGCGGTATCCTCGATTCGGCCCGCTTCAAAACGTACCTGTCGCTGGCAATGGATTGCCCACCCAATGATATTCACGGCGCGGTTATCGGCGGTCATGGCGATACAACCATGATTCCGCTGACCCGCCTGGCTACCCGCAATGGGGTGCCCGTGAGCCAGTTTCTTGATGCCGAAACACTGCAAAAAGTGGCGGCCGATACAATGGTGGGTGGAGCAACGCTGACTAAACTGATCGGTACGTCGGCCTGGTATGCACCGGGTGCGGCCGTGGCTGAACTGGTTGAAAGCATTGTGCGCGACCAGAAACATATTTTCCCCTGCTGCGTAGCGCTCAATGGCGAATATGGTCAGTCAGACATTTGTCTGGGCGTACCGGTTGTCATTGGCAAAACAGGCTGGGAGCAGATCATCGATTACAAACTGACCGACGAAGAGCAAGCTACCTTCAACAAATCAGCCGAGGCCGTTCGGAATATGAACGAAGTGCTGAAAACGCTTTAAGAATTACTTATAAACCGCAGCGGCGGATTACTCTTCACTGAATTATGGTGAGATATCACCATGTGTATGCTTTACCTGCTATGAACTTGTTTCATCATAGGTTAGTAATGAGAAAACACGTCGGCCCACTGGTCGACGTATTTTTTTGTAGTAAGTCAGGAAGCCCTTTTTCTTTACGTTACGCCTGAATAATTGGCCCTATCATCCTTCTTTGCATGAAAAACTTAATCATTCCTGTCGCGGTGCTGACATTACTGTCTGGTGCCGGATGCCAAACTTCAACAAAATCAGGTGAGTCTGACAGCACTACTGCTGCGGCAACTGATTCAACTGCCATGTCTGATACCACTGCTGTCGATTACAAATTGCCCGATCCGAAAGCGTTTGAGAGCACCATCAACGGAAA
The DNA here is from genome assembly GCF_017353175.1 of Fibrella forsythiae. Taxonomy (GTDB): domain Bacteria; phylum Bacteroidota; class Bacteroidia; order Cytophagales; family Spirosomataceae; genus Fibrella; species Fibrella forsythiae. Next base: position 247,147 of record NZ_JAFMYW010000010.1, read on the forward strand.
AAAAACGGGTCTATACATACTTAAGGGGGCCAACATTCAGGTTGCCATTACCAATTACGGTGCTCGCCTCGTAAGCCTGCTGGTGCCTGATAAGAATGGAAAGCTGACCGATGTGGCTATGGGCTTCGGCAGCATCAAAGAATATGAAACTCCTGGTGCTGAGTTTTTCGGTCCGGTCGTAGGTCGGTTTGGCAACCGTATCGGTAAGGCTCAGTTCACGCTCGATGGCAAGACATACAAAACGGCCGAAAACAATAATGGCAATACGCTGCACGGTGGCCCAACCGGTTTTCATCGTCAGGTGTGGGATGCCAAGCAGACTGATGATAAAACGCTGCAACTAACGTACCTGTCGAAAGATGGTGAAGGTGGTTTCCCCGGCAACGTGACCACCACCGTTACGTATTCGATCGACGGCGACAATGGGCTAAAGATCGATTACAAAGCCACCACCGATAAGGCAACGCCTTATAACCCAACCAGCCACGGTTTCTTTAACCTCAATGGCGACGGGAGCGGTACGGTAAACAACCACCTACTGATGATCGACGCTGACAAATACTCGAAGGTCGATAAAGGCCTGATTCCGCAGGGAGAGCCCGCTTCGGTAGAAGGTACACCGTTCGATTTCCGGAAACCAACAGCGGTTGGTGCACGGGTTGATGAGAAAGACGAGCAACTCACCTTCGGTGGTGGATACGACCACAACTGGGTACTGAACCACAAAATGGGCTCGCTTGATAAAGTGGTGGAAATGACCGGCGATAAATCGGGCATCAAGATGACGGTGCTAACAACCGAGCCTGCCATGCAGTTCTACGGCGGTAACTTCTTCAAAGGCACCGATAAAGGCAAGTATGGTAAAATGACGCAGTTCCGGGGCGGTTTTGCACTGGAAGCTCAGCACTATCCCGATTCGCCGAACAAGCCGACGTACCCAACCACGATCCTGAAGCCCGGACAGACCTACTCACAAACGACTGAATACAAGTTTGATAAGTAGTTGCAGGATAGTGCCTTGCAAGCGAAGCGGCTCCGCAGCAGACCAGATTGGTTTACTAGCGGAGCCGCTTCGCTTATAAGAACTGTCGGGCTATTTATTCGTTTTCTTCTCAACAGAATGAACGTCGCGGAAGCAGCTCATGATCCGTGACCAGAAGCGCTTGCCGGGTTTGTCGGCCACTTTTGCTGTGGCTGCCGTGGCGGGTTTCGTTGATACCGTATTGACCTTTACGGAGGCTGGCTTCGTAGCGGTTGTCTTAGACTTCTGAACAGAAACTTTAGCCGATTCGGTGACGGGCTGTTGGGCCGATTGTGCCGGAGCGGGGTTACCAAGTAACCCAACCGAAACAAGGCAAATCAGGACGTAAGAGGCTGTGGTCCGAGGCATAAAAGTTCGCTGTAAGAGAAATAATTGGCTGCGTATTTACTATACGGTAAAGCAATCTATGACTTTTAGACGAAAGAGTGGGATTAAAATTGCGGACAAACATACATTTATTTTACTCTATAGGTTTACTACTTGTCTGAATGGGTAACCGGTTGCCTTAAATGGAATGCCAGATGCCCCTGCCTATAGGCGACTGCGTCTGAATCCGTTATCTTTGCTGATACTACGTTTACAACATTATGTTCGAGAACCTACAGAGTAAGCTTGATAAGGCCTTTAAAACCCTGAAGGGTCAGGGCCGCATTACCGAAATCAATGTTGCCGCTACGATTAAAGAAGTGCGCCGTGCCTTAACCGACGCCGACGTGAACTATAAAGTGGCCAAAGACGTGACCGACCGGGTGAAGGAAAAAGCCCTGGACCGGAAAGTCCTGATTGCCGTAGAACCTGGTCAGTTGTTTGTCAAGATCGTGCAGGAAGAACTGACCGAACTGATGGGCACCGAAGCCAAACCGATCAACCTCAAGGGTGAGCCGGCCGTTATTCTGATTGCTGGCCTGCAGGGATCGGGTAAGACTACGTTTTCGGGAAAGCTGGCGGCATATATCAAAAAACAGGGCAAAGGCGTGTTGCTCGTTGCCGCCGATATCTACCGCCCTGCCGCCATTGACCAGCTGAAAGTGTTGGGCGAACAGGTAGGTGTTGAGGTATTTGCTGAACCGGAAAATAAAGATGCCGTCTCGATTGTCCAGAACGCCCTGGCCCACGCCAGGAAGACAGGGAAGAAAGTGATGATCGTTGATACGGCCGGTCGTTTAGCAGTGGATGAGGCCATGATGCAGGAAATTGAGAAGGTGAAAGCTGCCCTCAATCCCGCTGAAACCCTGTTCGTTGTTGATTCGATGACCGGGCAGGATGCCGTGAACACGGCCAAAACCTTTAACGACCGCCTCAATTTCGACGGTGTGGTACTGACCAAACTCGACGGTGACTCGCGGGGCGGAGCAGCGCTGTCTATCCGGGCGGTGGTGAACAAGCCGATCAAGTTCATGAGCACCGGCGAGAAAATGGATGCGCTCGATGTATTCTATCCTGACCGGATGGCTAGCCGGATTCTGGGCATGGGCGACGTAATTTCGCTCGTTGAACGCGCTCAGCAGGCGTTTGACGATGATGAAGCGCGCCGGATCAACGCCAAGATGCGGAAGAACCAGTTCGACTTCGACGACTTCCTGAGCCAGTTGCAGCAGATCAAAAAGATGGGGAACATCAAAGATCTGATCGGCATGATTCCGGGCATGGGCAAGATGGTGAAAGACCTGGATCTGGATAATAAATCGTTTGCGCCGATCGAAGCGATCATCAGCTCCATGACGCCGAAAGAGCGGGCTCGGCCAGAGATCATCGACATCAGCCGCAAGAAGCGCATTGCCGCCGGGTCTGGCACCGATGTTCAACAGGTGACCAATCTGCTGAAGCAATTCGAAGAGATGCGGAAGATGATGAAAAAAATGAATAACATGCAGTCGTCGGGCAAACTGGCGAAGATGATGAAATAACCAGTGAATGAGTGAATGCGGTATGCCGCCCGGAGCGAACTAGATACTGTTTAGAACGCTTTGCGCTGGGCGGCGTACCGCATTTACTTGTCTGTATCATTCGATGAAGCACCTCTTCTTTCTCTTAGTTCTTGCCCTGCCCGCAACGGCCCTTTGCCAGGCTTCGGTTGGTTATTATCCCTTCAACAGTTTTGGCCTGTTTACGGTCAGTACAAACCCCGACAAGCTGGTTTGGCTGGATGGTCGGTTGCAGACCAACTCGCTATTCGAACAATTGAGTACCACGTTTTGCCCGATGGTGAATGTGAAGCGTACCGAGCGGGTGAATTACTACGTAGGGCCGGGCATACAGATCAACGCGCTCAATTCAGTGAATGGTGATAAGATTCTGGAAGGCTATTCACTTCACGTTGGCGTTCGGGCGGCACCGGTAGCCAGTTTGCCCAATCTGCGCATTGCCTTTGAACTGTCACCATCGGCCCGGTCGAACTTCAAATCAGGCGTGTTTTACTCCTATTTAGGGCTGGTCTGGCATTTCCGCAAACGGGCTGATCAGTAGGTTTGTACAAATTCGTTTTCATTTATTTTTAAGCCCGGCAACGCCACAGTTGCCGGGCTTTTTGCGTTATAGGTAGCAGAGTCAACAACGTAATCAATGAACATATCAACAAAACCTTTACGTACTGCTGTGGCGCTTTTCGCCGTGGGTACGTTGCTGCTGACTGGCTGCAAAAAAGACCCCGTCGAGATCAACCCAACTGGTACAACAACGGCCAGCAATGGGTACGTCGACAACTGGATCCTGGCCAACATGCGGTACGCCTATTATTGGGCCGACAAAATTCCTGCCCGCCCCGATACCACGCTGGCACCAGACGACTTCTTCGACTCGATACTGTATAAGTACAACGCCACTACAAACCCGAAAGGCGACCGCTTCTCGTGGATTCAGGAAAGTTCGGCCGACTTAACCGCATTGCTGAATGGGCAAACAACCACGTCCGGAATGGAGTTCGACCTGCTGCTTCGGACGCAGGGCAGCACCGATGTAGTGGGCGTTGTGATTTACGTACTGCCCGGTTCGCCCGCTGACAAAGCAGGTTTCAAACGGAACGATGTCTTCTACTCAGTTAACGGAACAGCGTTGAACACAACGAACGCAGGCATTGCCTACGGCAGTGGTACACTGACGTTTGGTTTGGCTACGGTTCAGAACGGGGCTTTAACGAATACGACCACAACAAGGGTAGTAACGCCGGTTGTCTTTCAGGAAAACCCCGTTTTTAAAGATTCGGTCTATGTTATTGGCGACCGTAAAATTGGGTATCTGATGTACAATCAGTTTGTGCCCGGCCCGAACGGCTCAACCACTCGTACGTATGATAATCAGGTTAATACGGTATTTGGTAAGTTCAAAACACAAGGTGTGAACGAACTGGTACTCGATCTGCGCTACAACGGTGGTGGCGATGTGCAATCATCAACCAATCTGGCCAGTTTAATTGTGAAGGGGTTAAACGGGCAGGCGCGAGTGCCGTTCGTACGTAAAGAGTTTAACCCACAATTAACAACCGATATTCTTAACGATCCTCAGGGGGGCAACGATTTTTTCTATAACTATTTCAGCAGCCCTGCCAACAATATTGGTGGCCAGTTGTCACGGCTCTATGTATTGACGACCGACCGGACGGCCTCGGCCAGTGAGTTGATTATTAATGGATTGCGGCCTTTCATGACGGTCAATACAGTCGGCTCAACGTCGGCAGGTAAAAACGTCGGATCGTTTACAATTACGGATGATAATAACGCCAGCAACCTGTGGGGTATGCAGCCTATTGCGTTCCGTTCGTACAACAAGAACAACGAATCGGACTACTGGACGGGCTTCACACCAACCGTGACAGTTGACGAACCCTACGGTGCGTTGTATCCCCTCGGCGATACCCGTGATGCACTGCTGGCAGGGGCCATTAGCCACATTCGCGGCCTGACAACCGGCGGGCGAGTAGGGCGCGTGAATCAGCAGACGGTAGTTGGCTCATCGTTGTCTCGCAAGCAGGGCGGCAGTGTGATCAAGCTACCACAGACTGTTTCGCAAAAGCTATTGAACCAGTAGTCGTTGTGTGAGTCGGTTGGCTCCTATGCTGGCCGTAATTAAATAAACGCCCGAAGGCAGATGACGTTGCGGAACCAGCGTTACCTCACCTTCGGGCGTTTCGTGTTGCTGGCAGTAGATAGGCTGCCCCGTAAGTGTGGTGATCAGGTACGTTGCATCAGGCAAATTTTCACTGCGCACCGTAATAGACGTACCTGGGTTGGGGTTGTTGGTGATGGTAAAGGCAGGTACGCTGTCGGTCCAGGTTGCCGTCACAATTTTGCTTATCGTGACGGCTCCGTCAGCGTCTGTTTGGCGCAGCCGATAATAGTTTGTCCCATTCCGTGGGGACCTATCTGCGAATTGGTAAGTGTGTTGCCTGGTTGCGTCTTCAGCCATCTGTACGCTGCCGATCGGCACAAATTCCTGTGCATCAGCGCTTCGCTCAATGGTAAACAATGTGGCTATCTGTGGCTGTTGAACAGATTGCCAACTCAGATCAACAGCGTGTTTGTTGATAGTAGTTTTAAGGTCGAGCGTCGATACTGGCAGTGATCCGTTAATATTACGAATGAGGATATTATCGAACTGGAAGACAGCCGAATATACATTGCTGGTTAGCCTCAGTTTGAAATCGGTCGTTGCTTGAGTGGGTGTGAGCACGGGTAAGCCGTCGAATACTTCGGTGGTGCCTACCCAAAGGTCATATGTATCATTGGCCAGAGGCTGTGTGCCACCGCCAGGTTGTAGGTACGTTATGGTGCGGCCGGTGTTATTGAGCACAAATGTCAGCGTCTTTTTTCCTGTAAACACGGGCGAATCGATGGCGCCCGCGCCGCCAGCCGGCACATGTCGTACTGAGAATTCATACCCTGTATTGGTAAAATTGAAGCCAAAACGAGCATATACGTCGGCATTGGTGGGATTTTGGACTGTGTTGTCGAAGCCGCTGCCGACATAGAAATCAACTACGTTGTTGCCCGCTGCGGCTGTTGATGACACCACTTCAAAATCCATCTGTATATACATTGAATTGGCTGATGGAGATAAATCAGTGCTGCGTGAAAAATGCCCTGATCCGGTACCTGATGATCGATCAAACTGTAGCGTATTGTTCGTAATTGTTCCACCGCTTGTAGCGTTGAATTGCCCCATACCCGGATTACTGACGTTGACGTAATTGGCTGGTACGCCTCCCGCCGAAAAATCCTGCTGAAAAAGGGTAGTCTGAGCGGAACAAACTCCTGTTACCAGACTGGCAAAACAGATAATAAGTACAATTCTCATGGCATACGGTATCGTTATCCGCTGCCAAGCTACTATTTTTCAGATCACTAACAAATAAGTTAGTAAACAAAAGTCTCCGAATTGTGTTGAATCGTGACTCGTTTGCCTGCGTAGGCTTCTACGTAGCCAATTACCTGAGCGTCAATGCCAAAGGAGCGCGACACATCAATTACCGTTTGTGCATGTTCAGGAGCAAGGTATACCTCCAGCCGGTGCCCCATGTTAAATACCTTGAACATCTCCTGCCACGAGGTCCCGCTTTCCTGCTGGATCAGATTGAATAGTGGAGGAACGGGCAGCAGATTGTTTTTAACGATGTGGAGGTTATCAATGAAATGCAGCACCTTAGTTTGCGCGCCGCCCGAACAGTGCACCATACCGTGAATCTGTCCCCGCAATTGGTCGAGCAGCAGTTTCACAACCGGTGCGTAGGTACGTGTTGGCGACAGGATAAGCTTACCCGCCGGAACCGTTTGATTGGCGCCTACCTCAACCGGCGATTGCAGATCCATGCTGCCGCTATAAATCAGGCTGCGGTCAACGGCGGGGTCGAAGCTTTCAGGGTAACGGTCGGCAAGTCCATGAGCCAGCACATCGTGGCGGGCTGAGGTGAGGCCGTTGCTGCCCATACCACCGTTATACTCGGTTTCGTAGGTTGCCTGTCCGTAGGAGGCTAGCCCAACGAGTACGTCGCCGGGTCTGATCTGGTCATTACTGATCACATCGGCGCGCGGCATGCGGGCAATAACAGTACTATCGACAATGAGTGTACGAACCAGATCGCCCACGTCGGCGGTTTCGCCACCGGTGCTGTGAATGTCGATGCCGTGGTCTCGCAGCATCTGTAGTACTTCTTCCGTACCATTAATCAGCGCCGCAATGACCTCGCCGGGAATCAGATTCTTGTTGCGCCCGATGGTGGAAGACAGGAGCATGGGTCCCGTAGCGCCTACACATAATAAATCATCCGTATTCATGACTACCGCATCCTGAGCAATGCCTTTCCAAACGCTCATATCGCCGGTTTCGCGCCAGTAGAGATAGGCCAGCGACGATTTAGTGCCAGCGCCGTCGGCGTGCATAATGGTGCAGTAGGCGGGGTCACCGGCCAGTGCGTCCGGCACAATTTTACAGAATGCGTTTGGAAACAGGCCTTTATCGAGGCGGGCAATGGCGTTATGAACGTCTTCCTTGTCGGCAGAAACGCCCCGTTGGGCATAGCGGTCAGTCATGTGCGCAAAGATAAGGCAAGGCGCGGACTGTCGTTGCCTGATAGTGTGGTTAACGTACCTGACACGTAAAGGATAGCGTACACGCTATTAACCAAGTAACCGTCTGTTCTATGGATGAGGCTTAAAAAGTGGCATTACCTGAGTACTTACTAAAAGGATTGTGGCTAATTTTGATCGTTTCTCTATATTGCTCATAAACAAAATAGAGTATGATTTTTCACTTAACAGCCTATTTGTTATGATCCGTGATTTTGCCGAATTCATTAAACGGGGAAATGCCCTCGATCTGGCCGTTGGCGTGCTTATTGGCGCTGCTTTTGGCTCTGTTGTCACATCGCTGACGGAGAACCTGCTGTCTCCCCTGGTTGGCCTGGCCCTTGGTGGTTTCGACCTGAGCGACTCACTGGTTGTGTCATTGACAGAAAAAGCACAGCTAAAATTTGGGGCGGTTATTCAGACGTTCATCAACTTTCTGATTACGGCCTTTGTCATCTTCTGGGTAGTACGCCTGTATAACAGATTGACGGGCGGTGCAATCGGCGTACCTGCGCCACCGCCGGGCCCTTCGCCAACCGAAGAATTGCTCGCCCAAATTCGCGATGAACTACGGAAGCGACCCCTGTAATATGATTAGGGCTTAGGGATGTTGGATTGCTTTGGCGCAGGCCACCAACCCGACATTCCTAAGCCCTAATCCTACGTGACTCTAGTTCACTTTGGCCGCTTTCTTATCCAGGGCTTTAGCGGATGCTTTCAGCAGTTTAGCATCGCTTTTCAGTTCTTTCTTTTCAGCTTTGGCTTCTTTCCGCTCAGCATCTTTCATGCGTGTTTTGGGGTCGGATACGCCCTTAATTTCAAGTCCTTTGTGCGTACGGGCTTCCATCCGCTTTTCTTCAGCTTTGGCCACTTTCTTCTCGGCCTTCATTTCTTTCTTGATGGCCTTACCTTGCTGCACGGCCTGTGCGTGGGCTCCCTGAACCAGAACAAATAGCAGCCCGAAAGCCGATAGCATTACCTTTTTCATGGTCGTTGAGTGTTTGTGAAGCAACGGTCAACCCCTGTGGCTGACCTGATTTTCTACGAACCGAAGACGCCTGAAAAAGTTTAACTTATTGATTATAAGATAATTAACTATATAAAATCAGTAGAATAAATAGATTTATGATAATGCATTCATTTACAATTTGTTTGTTCGGTGTCATTAATGGCTTTTTGATCCGAAGGGGCCAAATTATAATGTGCTGCCAGGTACGTTGCAACGTACCTGGCAACGCTGAACGTTATTCATAACTAATGCCCGCCGCCCGTCGTACATCATCGAGCAGGGTCATCAGGTTCCGGCTGTCTGCATGGCTCCAGAGGGGGCTTTCTGTCAGGCCTTCGTTCAGGCAATCCATGACATGCTGAGCTTCATAATTGTAGCCGTTTGTACTGCGTTCGTAGGTCTGCGTGACTGGCTCAGCGTCGGGTCTTTCAAGGGTAACGACGGTCGATTCGTGGAAACGACCGTGAATACGAATGGTACCCTCCGTGCCGTAAATCAGCGCCAGATTCTCGGTATTAGCCATAAACGTGCTGTTCAGCACGGCCATCGCACCATTCGAATAAGTAAGCACCATGCCGCACTGCTCGTCGGCGCCGGTAGGGGCCAGCGTGGCCGAGGCGATAAGGCTGGTGGGCATACCGTTGATGAGGTAACTGATGAAGAGCGGGTAAATGCCGATGTCGAGCAGCGATCCACCGCCTAACTCCTTGTTGAACAGCCGCTTATTGGGGTCGTAATCTGCTTTGAACCCGAAGTCAGCTTTGATGGTCAGCACCTTGCCAATAGCACCTTCGTCAATCCAGGATTTGGCTTGTTGAATGGTTGGCATAAACCGGCTCCAGAGTGCTTCCATCAGAAACGTTTGTCGGGCTTCGGCCACGCCAAGCATCTGATTCACATCGCCAATGTCCATTCCGAACGGTTTTTCGCAGAGAACGGCCAGACCGCCGTTCAGGCAAAGCAGCGTATTGGCGCGGTGATACACGTGGCGGGTGGCAATGTAAACCACGTCGATATCGTCGGCCATGGCGGTCAAGGCGTCATACGTACCCAGCGCTCGGGGCAGGGTACCGTCGGCGCGTGGATACTGGGCGGCAAACTCGTCGGCGCGGGCCTGATCGGTTGAGGCAACGGCTACCAGATCGGCATCGGAGAGGGTAACCAGATCGGAAGCAAACTTATGGGCAATGCGGCCTAGGCCCAGGATAGCCCAACGGATTTTAGTTGGCATGATTCTATTTTTAGCGCAATGAAGCGACTTTTGCGAAAATCATTGTGTCGCTTTAGTAAAAACAACGTTATGCGCTTTCTCCTTCTTTTTCTTCTGCTGGTACTTTCCCGGCCCGGCTTTGCTCAGAATACCGAACAGCCCGATCCGCTTCGCCCTTCCCTGCGCGACAGTACACAGATCGCCGCCGATTCGACCCGGATGGCCATCGACTCGATGCAGGGTAAACCCAAAACGGCGCTGGTTTTCAGGCCTGTATACCGGTTTCGGCTCACGGCCGACGGTACGTTCACCAGCGGCAACGTGAATCGGTCATTGCTGCAACTCGTCAGTGCGTTCGATGTCGAGGTCAGTAAGATTGCCAAACTATCAACCACGCCCTCGTTCGTATTTGGTCGGCAAAGTGGCTTGCTGGCCGAACGGGAATACTTCGGTGATGCTCGCCTGACTATGTTCTACGAAAACCGACTGTATTACCTGGCCTTTGGTTCATACGAACGCAGCAACCTCCGCCAGATTCTGAACCGCTACACGGCGGCCGCCGGTATCGGCTACAAACTGGTGTCGCACAAACGAGCCTACATATCTATTACCGATGTGCTCATCCGCGAATACACCGATTACATCGAATTGAGTGATATAAATATCTGGCGAAACTCGGCGCGTTTGTTTGGGGAATACAGCTTCGGCAAAGACCGGTGGAGCGTGTCGCATACGGTATTCTACCAGCCAGCGCTGTCGCGGCAGGAGGGGCAACCGTTCAATGTGCGCTGGAACGGCAGCATCAGTGTTCAGTATAAGTTCAGCACGTACCTGAGTTTTCGGAGCACGCTGGCCAATTCATATGAAAGTATTGTGGTGCCGGGTCGGGTCAATAACGACCTGCGCCTGACGGTGGGGATGACCTACGAGCGGAAATGAATAGGAGCGGCTAACCGGAACAAGCTATTCGGCTCAGGCCAACTAAGCGTGTAATTTTGTGATATGATGCGCTATCTGCTGATCTTCATGGTGCTGTTACTGGCTACAGGTGGCCGGGCGCAGGGGTTTGTCTGGACACCGGGGCTGCAGCGCGCCTATACCGATCTGACGAAAGGACGGCTACAAACGGCCCGGCAACTGGTAAGGGCTGAGCCTGATACGCCCGCCAATGGGCTACGGCTCTTCGTAGACGACTATGTTGATATGATGACCCTGCTCAGTTCGGACGATGATCAGCTGTTCGAAAAACTAGCTGATAAGGAGTCAGAACGACTCGATCAGCTGGATAGCTTCGATAAAAATTCGCCGTATAAGCGGGTAATACTGGCCGAAGTGAGACTGCACTGGGCGTTCGTCAAACTCAAATTTGGCAAGGAAGCGGCGGCCAGCTGGGATGTCATCAAGGCCTACAAGCTACTGGCCGAAAATCAACGCCTGTTTCCCGCTTTTCTGCCGACCTATAAATCGCTGGGCGTGATACGGGTTATGATTGGTTCGGTGCCTGATAGTTACGCCTGGGTGCCCCGGCTGCTGGGCCTGCGCGGCAGCGTGCGCGATGGTCTTGCCGATCTTCAGCGTGCACAGCGCGACTCTGTTTTCCGCACAGAAGCCCGCCTGGCCGAACTGCTGATCAGCGCGTATGTGCTTCGGTTCACCGAAAACGATGAAACCAACCTGAGCCGATTTGTGGCTGAATCGCCGGATAATCTGCTGGTCCGGTTTTTTGCCGTGACCACGGCCATGAAAAATGCCCATTCAGAACAGGCGCTGGCCTGGCTGGCCACCCGCCCCGGCGGACCGGCCTATGTGACGCTGCCGGTAATCGAAAATCTGCTGGGCGATATTTACCTTCAGAAGGGGGACTACGCTACGGCGTTGGGACACTACAAACGGTTTCTGGCTACGTATCGCGGACAAAACCTGCTGAAAGACAGTCATTATAAGCGGTTTCTCTGCTATTGGCTGGCTGGTGATGATACCCGGGCCCGGCCTGAGTTAACCCACGTTCTGGCAACAGGGCGAAGTACCGTTGAGGCCGATAAAGCCGCGCAGAAACTAGCCGGAACGTACCTGAAGTCATTTCCCGGCCAGCGCCAACGCGTATTGATGCAGGCACGGCTAGCGGCCGATGGAGGTTTTCTTGATCAGGCTATTGCTGTGTTGAAACCCTATTCTGAAGCCACGTTTCAAACTGTGGCGGAGCGGGCTGAATACCAGTACCGGATGGGGCGAATCTACCAGAAGCAGGGCAACGTACCTGCGGCTATCGGGGCTTTCGAGCGCTCAATCGTGTTGAGCGAGCCAGACCAGTTATCGTTTGGAGCTACTTCGGCGTTGCAGATGGGTTACCTCTATCAGCAGCAGCGCAACGTACCCAGGGCCAGGCAGGCGTTTGAAAAGGCGCTGAACTACAAACACCATGAATACAAAAACAGTGTCGACAACAAAGCCCGCGCCGCGCTGAACAGTTACCAGTAGTGGATACTGGATAGCGGATGTTAGGTCGAAGCCACCGGCTCTGTTCAGGTACGTGTCTGGCATCCAGCGCTAACTTTCCCGACTTTTTTTCACGATTTCCTGCGCTTCCTCAAGGTCGTCGCCTTCGGGTGCCGGTTTATCCTGAATTCGTTTCGGATCGGGATTATACGTGAACGAAACCAGGATCGGGAAATGGTCGGAACCGCAGGCGGGCAACCGGCGGAGCGTACGGAGTCGAAAATGGTGCGATACGAAAACATGATCGAGTGGCCAACGGAGAAAGAAATAGTCAGCGTGAAAGGTGCTGTAAAGCCCCCGCCCAATACGCGGATCGAACAGGCCGCTGATCCGTTGGAACAGGCGGGTTGTATGCGACCAGGCTACATCGTTGAGGTCGCCGGCTACCATCACGGGGCCGGTTTGCTGGCGGGCTTCCCGGCCAATCAGTACCAGTTCGGCATCTCGCTCAGTTGAACGATAATGCTCTGTCGGGCTGGGTGGTTGTGGATGAACGCCATAGAAATGAAGCGTTTTCCCCGACTTCATTTCCAGTTGTACGTAGATGGACGGAATGTCATCTTCGACAAGAAAACGCAGTTCCTGAGACTTGAACGGCAGTTTTGAGTAAAATAACATGCCGTAGGTGTTCTCCTGCGGATACAAGATCCGGTGCGGGTAATCGGCTTCCAGGGCAGACAACTCCTGTTTCCAGTGGGCGCTGGCCTCCAGCACCATAATCAGGTCGGGCTGATGTTTCTGGGCCAGTTGGAGCACTTTCGGGCACTGCGTGTTGGTCATCAGTACATTGGCTGTCAACAGCGTGATCGTATTCGGATCATCCTGCGCCCGTCTGTTTGTCGCTTTCGGATACCGTTGACGAACAACCTGCCTCGGGTGCAGGTAGGTGTAGGGCCAGAAAAGCCAGCTCTGATACAGTAACGCGGCCGTTAGCCCCGCCGGAGCCAGCAAATGAGGCCAACTGTACTCCTGTACAAAAACAGCCCAGCCAATCAGACCGATGGCTGCCAGCGCGGCTAGTTGGGTATGTGGAAAATCCCATATTCGTACCCACCAGTATTCGATTCGTAGCAAGTGAATAAACGAAAGGACTGTTATCAACAGTCCATACAGTAACCAGCCCCACTCAGTTGTTGTCATATACACCTAAACTACAGTTATCTCCTTCAGGTTTTTTTCAATTATCAATGAACAGGTAGCAGGAGCTTCGTCAGGGTAACGTACCCGGGCCACGTTGGTAACTGATAGCTATCCAATGATAACTGAAAAGTTGTTCGTTGAGTAAAAACTTAGGCACTAACGCCCTAAATGCCTGTAAAGTCCGTTATTTCGCAGTAAATGAAAGTAGGAATTATCATGGGTAGCATCTCCGACCGTCCGGTGATGCAGGAAGCCGCCGATGCACTGACGGAATTAGGCGTTGCCTGGGAGATGGATATCGTCTCTGCACACCGTACACCCGAAAAAATGCTTGACTACGCCAAAACGGCCCGTGATCGGGGCATACGCGTGATTATAGCTGGCGCTGGTGGGGCTGCCCATCTGCCCGGTATGGTAGCCTCGCTGACTATTCTGCCTGTGATCGGCGTGCCGGTCAAATCAAGCAACTCCATTGATGGCTGGGACTCCGTGCTGTCGATTTTACAGATGCCGGGTGGTGTACCAGTAGCCACGGTAGCACTCAATGGTGCAAAAAACGCGGGTATTCTGGCCGCCCAGATCGTGGCTACTGCCGACGAAGCCATTGCCCGGCGTTTGGCCGCCTATAAAGACGAGTTGAAAGAGAAAGTTGCCCAGATGAGCGAGCAACTGAAGTGACCTGATGATCCATACTGTTATGCCTGAAACTCCTGACAACGAACGCCAAAAGGGTAGTACCTCGCTACCTATGATTACCTTGCTGGTGCTGGTGGGGCTGATTGCGGCCCTACTCTACATCGGCTATGAGAGCCTGGCCGACGACACCGGTAATGCCCGCGAACTAACCAGCGTTCCTCTGGACACGACTGACCAGGCGATGGCCGGGCAAAACGATAATCCCGAAGACCTGTTGCCCGATACCAGCAGCCTTCCGGCGCCGGTTGATCTGTCGCAGGCACCTGCTCCGGCCGATGAGGATGTTGCCGATGAGCCGACTCCCAAAGCAGGAAATGAGGGCAAAGATGCGGGAACTGAAACAGACAGGCCGGTGAATGAAGAGGAAAAATCGGAGGCCAAACCCGAGAAGAAGCCGACAGACACAAAAGCGAAGGGTGGTAACTCAACCTACACGGTAGGCAATGGGGAAACCTTTTATGGAGTAGCCAACCGACTGAACATGAAGGTCAGTACGCTAAAAGCACTGAATCCTGATGTCGATGAAAACAGCGTTAAATCGGGGGTTACGAAATTACGCGTGAAAGTAAAAGCCATTCATACGGTTGGTGCCGGTGATGTGCTGCGGGTTGTTGCCGAGAAATATGGCGTCAGCAAGGAGGCCATCATGAAGGCCAATCATAAAACGAAAGACCTGGCTGTTCGGGGCGAGAAGCTGATTATCCCGCTTTCGTCGAAAGAGTGACGCGGTGGCAGGTACGTTGCCTGCTGTCAGAATATATGAATGACGCAGTCGATAGGCTTTTTCGGAAGGCTACGGGCTGCGTCATGTTGCGTTTTACCCAGGCCGCATTGACAATATAAGCTGTCAATCTGACAGGACTAGCCGGACTGGAACGCCTTTTGGTCGGTACAGATCAATACTCAGTTTACCCTTTACTCAGTTAACGCACGTTGAGCATGGAGACCATACAAAACGAGAAAGACGCATCCACGCGGGGCGAATCCACGCGGGGCCAAATTTCGATTCACACGGAAAATATTTTTCCGATCATTAAAAAATTCCTCTATTCGGATCATGAGATCTTCCTTCGGGAACTGGTCAGTAATGCCGTTGATGCCAGTCAGAAACTGCAAAAACTGGCCGCTTATGGTGAATTTGGCCAGGAAATAGGCGAATTGAAAATTACCGTCTCGGTTGATCCTGAAGCCAAAACGATCACCATCAGTGACCGGGGCATTGGTATGACCGCCGATGAGGTGAAGAAGTATATCAACCAGATTGCCTTCTCGGGAGCCACCGAATTCATCGAGAAATACAAAGACAAAAACACCGGCGAAGAAACCAATATCATCGGCCATTTTGGCTTAGGTTTCTACTCGGCGTTTATGGTGGCCGAGAATGTCGAGATCATTACCAAATCTTATAAAGAGGGTGCGCAGGCTGTGCGCTGGGTGTGCGACGGATCAACCGAATACGAACTGACTGAAGTCGACAAAGCGGACCGGGGTTCCGATATCATTCTGCACATTGCACCCGATTCTGAAGAGTTTCTTGATAAATTCCGCTTGCAGGGAATCCTGGAGAAGTATGGTCGGTTCCTGCCAATTCCCGTTGAATTCGATGGCAAGGTAATCAATGATGCTACTCCCATCTGGACCAAGTCGCCCAATGACCTGACCGACGACGATTACAAGACCTTCTATCGCGAGTTGTACCCCATGTCGGCCGAGCCGCTGTTCTGGATTCACCTCAACGTCGATTATCCGTTTAATCTGACGGGCGTGCTGTACTTCCCCAAACTGGACAACGACAAGTTCCAGATGAAGCGGGAGAAAATTCAACTCTACAGCCGGCAGGTGTTCATTACCGACGAAGTGAAAGACGTTGTGCCCGACTTCCTGATGATGCTCCACGGCGTGATCGACTCGCCGGATATTCCGCTGAACGTGTCGCGGAGCTTCCTGCAGGCCGATAGTAACGTGAAGAAGATCAACGGGTACATTACCCGGAAGGTTGCCGACAAACTGAACGAACTGTTCCAGGCCGACCGGGCTGGTTTCGAAGCTAAATTCGATGACATCGGCCTGTTTGTGAAGTACGGTATCCTGAGCGACGACAAGTTCTACGAAAAGGCCAAAGACTTCGCGCTGGTAAAGAACACCGAAGGCAAGTACTTCACCCTGAACGAGTATCGCGAGCATGTGCAGGCCAACCAAACCGACAAGAGCGAGCAGGTAGTGGTGCTTTACACAACCGACCGAAACCAGCAGGATGCCTATATTGAATCGGCCAAACGGCGCGGGTACGATGTGTTGTTGCTCGATACGATCATCGACGCGCACTTCATCAACACCCTGGAGTCGAAACTGGAGAAGACCACGTTCAAGCGTGTTGATGCCGATACGCTCGACAAGCTGATCGACACGGGCGTCGCCAATGAAAGTGTGCTGTCAGACGACGAGAAGACGAAGTTGAAAGAAGCGTTCGAGCAAACGTTGAACGACAAGTCGCTGATGGTCAGTGTAGAATCGCTGCCAACGGATGAACTGCCCGTATCGATCACCATGCCGGAGTTTATACGACGGATGAAAGATATGTCGGCGCTGTCGGGCGAAGCCAGCATGTTTGGCAATATGCCGGGTGGCTACAACGTCGTGATCAACGCCAACCATGCCCTGTCGCAGAAAGTGCTTGGCCTGGAAGGGGAAGCGCAGCAGACCCTGGCGAAGCAATTGTATGACCTGGCCCTGCTGGCGCAAAACCGCCTGACCGGCCCGAGCCTCACGGCCTTTGTGAAGCGCACCGTGGCAGGGTTGTAGGAAAGTAGGGGAGGAAAGGAGGAAGGGGAGAACGGCGGAACGGGAAAAAGTAGGGAAGGCAGAATGGAAGAAAGAGAATGTGCCGCATTAATACGCTGGCGGTCGTTTCCTTTTGTCCTCCTTTCTTTTCTTCCCGTTCCTCCATTCTCCCCTTCTTCCTTTCCTCCCTTTTCTACCTTTCCTCCTTTTCTGCATTCTCCCTTTCTTCCTTTTCTCTTTATCTTTATCAACGAAACGAATACGCCCGCTGCATGAAAGCAAAAATCCTTGTCGTTGATGATGAACCCGATCTCGAACTGTTGATCAAGCAGAAGTTTCGGAAGCAGATCCGCGAGCAGAAATACGAGTTTTCGTTCGCCCATAACGGTGTTGAGGCGTTAGCTCTGCTGCAACGTGAACCCGACATTGACGTAGTACTGGCCGATATTAATATGCCCGAAATGGACGGGTTGACCTTATTGGTTAAAATGGCCGAATTCAATCCGATCTTGAAAGCGGTGATGGTATCGGCCTATGGCGATATGGAGAATATCCGGATGGCCATGAACCGGGGTGCCTATGATTTTGTCTGCAAACCCGTCAATTTCGAAGATCTTGAGTTAACCATGCTGAAGACCATTCAGCATGTGCATGACCTGCGCCAGACGGTGCAGGCCGTGAAAGAGAACAATATTCTCCGCATGTACGTAGACGAGAGCGTGCTGAAGTTCATGACCAAATCGGGTTTTGAACAGTCGCTGACTGCCTCCGAAACGACCACGGCCACTATACTCTTTGTCGATATCTGTAGTTTCACGGCTATTGCCGAACGTGAATCGGCAGCCACGGTTGTCAGCCTGATCAACAAATATTTCGATGTGATGGTGAAGGAGATTCTGGGGCAGGGTGGGTACGTCGATAAGTTCATGGGCGACGCCGTGATGGCCGTTTTTCAGGGCGAATACCACCTCGACCGTGCTATAGAAACCAGTTTGGCCATCCGCGCCCAGATCCAGAACATTCAGGAAGAACTGTCGGGCAAACCCTACCAGCCCGAAGTATCCATCGGCATTAATAGTGGCGAAGTAGTATCGGGTAATATCGGATCGGTAGCCCTACGCCGTCTTGATTATACCGTTATCGGCGACGTGGTCAATACCGCTTCACGCCTGCAATCAACCGCCCAGGCTGGTCAGATTCTGATCTCGGAGGTATGTTACGAAAAAGTGAAAGAGTCGTTCCAGTGCGAAAGCGTAGGCGAACACAAACTCAAGAACAAGCAGGCCCCCGCCCGGTTGTGGAATGTGATGGCCTGACGAGCTGATCTGGCAGAACAGCAATAAATCCACCTTGTTTAAGTGTCGGTACACTTAAACAAGGTGGATTTATTGCTATCTACTTAGTTGTTTATTTAGGTTCGTATCACTAGTTTGTAACCCTAAATTACTGCTCTATCAACCCTGCCGGCTACTAATGCGGTTTTCTACTCCGTTAAGGCTCCTCATGAGCCTTTATTTGTTTGCTTCTCTGTCTGCGCTGGCGCAGACAACTCCCGACTCCAGCACATTTATTGACCCCCGCGACACACTTCGACGGCAACTCGACGAAGAACGCCGTCGACTGATTGACCCACAAACCGGTACTGTACCCTATGAGCGGTTGGATCAGGCGCGTCAGCAGGTTCTCCATCCAAAGTCGCAACCAGGCTCGACAACCAATCAGACTGGCATACCTGGCATTACATGGCAGGAGCGGGGACCAGGTGATTTTGCCAGTGTACGCACTATGCTGGTTGACCCGAATGATCCTACTCATAAAAAAGTGTGGGTAGGCTTGGCAGCGGGTGGTCTATGGTACACCAATGATATCACCAACACGACACCCACATGGACCTCGGCTTCCGATAATCTAGCCGGCCTTATGTTTGGTACATTAGCCGCTGACCCCTCGAATCCGCAAATTATGTATGCAGGCACCGGGGAAATGAATTACAGCTACAGCACCGGCATTTGGAAGTCGACAGATGGTGGCGTAACCTGGAATATACTTAGCAGCACTGTGCCAGGCGGTAACCACCCTTCGTTGGGTCGAGCGTTTGATTACGTAAACGGCCTTGTTGTGAATGCGAATGGCCAAGTACTTGTTGGTTCTCGTTATGGGCTGTTGAAATCAACTGATGGTGGCGCGAGCTGGCAATTTATACTGGCACCCAATCAGGGAATTGGTTTTGGTACGGCCACCGGGAGTTATTACAATGACATGGTGTCTGATCTCGAAATTGCTGCTGATGGATTAGTGTATGTCAGTCTCGCGTCTAGCCGTGTGTTTAAATCGACTAGTGCAGCGGCTACATCGTGGGCTGATATTACACCATCCGGCGTGACGGGCGATCGCACTGAAATTGCCGTGGCCCAATCGACTAGTGGATCCGGGCAAATCCTCTACGCCGTGTCGAGGCTTTATAACAACGTTGTGTATGGTCAGGATGTTAAATGGTTCAAAAAAAGCACCGATGCAGGCGCAACCTGGACCGATGTACCGATTCCAACCATTAGCACTGATAGCCATTTTACGTTTGGCTATGGTTATCAGTATATGCAGTTGACCGTTAGTCCAACCGATCCCAATATTCTGTTTGCAGGAGGATATGGCCTGTTTCGAAGCATAAACGGTGGTACTACCTGGACAGAGTTATCCGGATCGCCGGGTCGACTATATAACCAGCGGGCAATACAATTTATTCCTGGTGCTCTTGGTGTACTTGATGCATCGTTGCAAGGCATTTATTGGTTGGCAGACGGGGCCAATGCCGTTACGGTGTCGCCAAGAGCTGCATTACAAACGTCCGGAATCAGGGCTGGCGCTGCTTATACACTATCGATGAAGAGTAGTCCGGGCAGCAATTATTTTCTGGCAAGTATACAACCCAAAGGCATTGTACAAATGAATGCGGCAGGTATCGAGACGAGAAGCAATACCCTATGGGATACCCGAAGCACAAACTCATCGTTCATAGATGGCAACGAGCCCAGTCTGCAGGTCTTTGCCAACTACAATGACGTGTACTCTTATAACGGCACGTCATATACTCGGCTCCTGACAACTTATAATTCCCAGTTTGCTGCTGACTACGATAGTCAGAGCAATACGCTTTATGTATACAACTATGAGAATAACCAGCATGTCATACGACGTATTACAGGCATTGGCACCTCACCGGTAAGCACTTCATTTGTGCTGACAGGCTCTACCGACCAGGCGTTGTATATGAAGCTCAATAGCGACCGTACGACTCTGATTGTGGGTAGTTTTGGCGGCAAAGTTTACAAAATAACCAACCTCGCCCAGACCAGTCCGACCGTTGTCCGGATTGATAATGGTGCCCTGCCAGTAGCGGCAGTTTCATGTATTGACCTAGGGGCCACTGATAACGAACTTCTCGTGACGTTCTCGAACTATGGGGCACAGTCGGTTTGGTACACTAATGATGGTGGGAATCTTTGGCAAGGTAAGGACCAGTTGAATTACGGCCTGCCCGATATGTCTGTCTGGACAGCGTTATTCAATCCGCAGAACAGGCAACAAGTATTACTTGGCACTGATCTGGGCGTTTGGACGACGACCAACATAACGAATACCAACCCGGATTGGACGGTTGCGGGCGGGTTGCCTTTGTTGCGTGTCAATCAGCTTCGTTACCGCGCTTCCGATGGAAAGGTCGCTGCGGCTACCGTGGGACGCGGCATCTGGACAACCGACGCCTTTGCCATTCCGTATACCCTGCCAACTGTGACGTTGACTAGTGTAGATAACCGGACGCTGTGTGCAGGTAGTACAATGGCCGTTTCGTTTACTACATCAGGTACGTTCGATCCCTCGAACCAGTTTGAAGTCTGGATCTCCGATGCCTTAGGCAGTTTTTCCAACCAACGCCGTATTGGGGCTGGAGCCAGCAGTCCTGTATCGGTCACCCTACCAAGTAACAGTAATATACTACCTTATGGCACCAACTACCTGGTCAAGGTAGTAGCCTCTTCCCCTGAAATTGAAAGTGCGGCGAGCGAGCCATTGGCAATCGGTAATTTAAACTATGCCTACGTACTCGATCGTAGAAATAGCTCCGGTTCCGGGCAAATTTGTAGCGGTGGTCAAGCTACGTTGTCTATCCGTGCTCAAAATTACAGTGGGGTTTCAGTCGCTGTTGATCAGTACCGATGGACTAAAGATGGCGCAGTTATTAGTGGAGCTACAAATGTTTCATACACAGCTTCGTTGGCAGGCGTATATTCTGCCTCTGTAGTGCAGGCAGGCTGCGTACTAGTAGCGTCAACCTATTCATTGGGTTTCAGCAGTTCGCCTGGCGTATCATTGTCGTCAACTAACTATGATGTCAGCCAGTGTGCTGGCCAAACGGTTAAGGCATCTGCCCTTTATGTAGGCGATAATCCGTCATATCAATGGGTCAAAGATGGCACGAATGTACCTGGCGCTACTACTGCATCGTACGACATAACACAGACAGGCCGCTATGAAGTAGTGCTTCGAGACCAGTCTTGTACCTCAACGGCAGGTACGTTGCGTTATCAGTTCGGTTCGGCAGTTGATGCAACAATCCAATTTAGCTCCTCGGCCGATTCGCTGGTATGTGCTGGTTATAGCACCACCGCTTATGCCTACCTCAATAGTTCATCGAAGTTTGATTTTGTCCAATGGTATAAAAATGGGGTGGCTCTTTCAAATGAAAACAACGGGTATTACTACACACAAGGTCCAGGCGTTTATTCGGTTACAGCTCGGCAGGGCAACTGCCAAACTACATCCAATACGTTGACACGAAGGGCTGTTCAGTACGTACCTGTAACTATATCCAGTTCCGGCAGCAGCAACCTATGCCCTGGCGAAAGCCGAACGCTGTATGCACAATCAGCTACCAATTCGTCCTATCGTTGGCAGTTGAACGGAGTCGATATTCCGGGGGCAACCTCCTCATCCTATGCGATATCGAGTAGTGGCGTTTATACCGTACGAGATTCACTTGGGCGGTCCTGTGGCGCTGTGTCTGATGCGCTCTCGTTTACTTTTAATAATGCCATACAACCAAAAATTGTGGCTGGATCAGATATTAAGGCATTAGAGTCTTGTAACGGTGGTTATTTGTACGACATTGATTGGACAAGCGGCTCAAACAAACTATCGGGATATACGTATCAGTGGCAACGAGATGGCATCAATATCTCAACCGGACCGGCCCTATATGCCGGATCAACCGGTGTTTACACTGTTCGCGTTACCAACGGCGCCTGCACAGGTGTCTCGAGAGGTGTATTCGTAAAAGTGGGATCAATGCCCAAACCTACAATCACGGGCGTAGTACGGGAGCGTTGCGCCAATAATGTCGTGAATCTATATTGCTATGTGAATGGCAATAGCTCCTATCAATGGAAACGGAACAGTATAAATATCCCCGGTGCTACGCTAACTAACCTCTACGCTACTGAATCGGGTAAGTACGCTGTTGTGGTCACAGATGGGAGCTGTACAAGCGAATCTGATCCAATCGATGTGAAAATTGGTGAACCTACGGCGGCTACGATTACGGGCGATGCTGTGATTGGCGCGGGGCAAACAACGTACCTGCCTATTGTCTTTAGCGGGCCTGCGCCCTGGTCGGTGACGCTCAGCAACGGGCAGGCGGCTACAGCTGTAACGCAGAACCCGTACCTGATGCCGGTAACGCCCGGCGCAACCACCACTTATACCATTGGTAAGATAGCAAATGCCTGTGCTACAGGTACATCGTCGGGTAGCGCTGTGGTTACGGTTGGGTCGGGCAGTGCCGATGTATCGCTCGACATGGTTGTTAGTTCACGCACGCCGCGGGTGGGTCAGGTGGTTAGCTACTCGCTGATCCTGACCAATGATGGTCCGGAAGTAGCCAATGGGGTGCAGGTGCAAAGTAGGCTACCGTTGGGTGTTTCGTTCCTCAGCAGCGAGTCGCCAGCCATTACGAGTGGGAGTGGGGTTGTGAACGTGGCGGTAGGGACGTTGCCTGTCGGAATACCCACAACGTTTGTGTTCCAGACAATTATTTCCACTCCCGGCGTCATGTTAACCAATGCTCAAATCATTGGCTCACAGACTCCCGATCCGGATAGTCAGCCAAATTCGGGCGTTGGAGCCGGGCAGGACGACGAAGCGCAGGTAGATTTACGCACCACTGAGGAGGGGCCAATCATGGCGTCGGTCAATCCGAATCCGGCCGTATTGCCACGGGTGATCAGTAACCAGCCCACAGCCAGTTCGTCGGCGGTTGAATTAAGCCTGCAAATGAACCTGAACAAATTGCTGGTATCAGTAGCGCAGCAGGAGGTGGTTACAGCTACGTTAACGGTTCGTAACCGGAGCGCCATCACGGCAACGGGTGTTGTGGTGCGGGTACAATTGCCAAACGGGGCGGCTCAGGTTACGCCGGGCTGGCAGGTGGTAGACACGCAAACAATCAACGGGTTTCTGAGCTCAATTCCAGCGGGCGGATTGGCCACGCTTCAATTGTTCTGGCGCCCTTCGGCCGATGGTGACCTAAAGGCGCAGGTCTTCGATGTGGCCGAACCTGCTACCGGCTTTACGCCCGGCAATGGCTATTCGCAGGGCGAAAAAGACGAAGCCCAGGTACGTGTTCGCAGTAAATAATCGTTAGAACACCTCGTTCAGGTTAAAATAAAGTCCTTTTGAGCCGCCCGCGCCGAAGCCGTAATCAATGGCTAAATTGGTGCGGGCGCTTTTGTTTACCTTCACCCGAAGTCCACCGCCGAAGCCAGGCCAGATCTGAACGTTTCGTTGCTGAGACCCCACTTCCAGGCCCTTGGGGATACTACCCGGCCAGGGGCCAATTGTCTGGGCGTTGGCGAATAAAACGCCACCAATAAGGCCGTTGGCAGTAAGCTGCGTGCGGTATTCGGCTTCGGCGTAATAGAGTGAGGGGCCACGCAGGCGCCCCATCGCGTAGCCTCTTCCAGTGTTATTGTACGTATCCCAACCAGTGGCAGGAAGGTCCAGATAGGGTACGTTGCCGCCAAACGTAACCCAGTTAAAACTCCAGAGGGCCAGTTGCTTCTCCAGCCGCCCGCCGAGCGGAATGTACTTGCGATAGTCGAGCCAGAGGGCCTGATAATTGGTGCTGCTGCCCAACTCGCTCAGGTACGTTCGGAATTGCGCCAGCAGATATGATCCCCCTTCCGGGTTGTTGGGATTTCCCCGCCGATCCCGCAGTAGCCCCACTATGATACCTGAGGAAGTTGATTGCCGGTTCAGGCCATACCGAGCGTAGTCGGTTGTTTGTCCGGCAGAGTTACCATTCAGAATGTCGAAATGGCGATCAAGCGTATAGCCGATTCCCACCATGTAATCGAGGCCAACCGCTTTATACACGGTTTGATGTAACCGAACATGGTTGTAGTCTACGTCGCTGGCATTAGCCAACTGCGTGTGGCTTCCTAACCCGTAAGTCGTGGTCGGAAAGTTGTAGAACCGCCAGTCGACCTGAATATTGAATCCATGGCCGGGCGTCCAGATATTGCCGAGTGCGGTTGCCAGTACCTGATTGTATTGTGAATAACCACCATACAAATGAACGGTGGACAGCCGGGTATGCGGGGTATTTTTCGGATAGAACGACGAGGTAAGAATAGCGCCGCCGGTAATGCCCGTGGCTGGCTGGTAGTTGAGAGAGGGCAGTACTGCCCACTGCGGTTTTGTGCCTAAGCCCGAATCGGACCGGGGAGCAATGGAGATACCGAACCACTTCTTCGCCAGATCATAGGCGTCGATCTGCTCGGCACGAGATGTGCTGTCGGTGATAGACTGGGCGTATGTTAAGCTGGTTAATAGGAGTGGAACAATACCCAGTAGACTAGTAAGGCAGTGTAATGGTCTAATCATTCAGTGTAGCGGATAGTCAACTCGGTTAACTATCCGCTACGCCAAACGGTTCGCCCACGTTGCACAGATTGTATAAACGGCGGGTAGGTACCCATAACCGGCTACGAGTAAGCCAGATGCGGAATTACTTTTTTAGAGCTGCCAGCGTTTTTTCATAATCGCCTGTTTCTTCGCCGGTTTCTTTGGCTTTTTCCAGCGCTTCCTGCTCAACGGCAACCGCTTCAGCTTTACGGCCTACTTTACCTAACAGTTGGGCATGCGTGTCCAGAAAAGCTGCCTTACGGTCGAGCGAAACCATCCGGGTCGACCAGACAAGTGCTTGCTGAATGTCTTTGGCATCGCTCATTTTTTCGAAGTAAGTCCAGGCGAGGCTATTCAGTTTACCAGCTACCTGCTGGGTTTCGATGGTCTTCATCATCTCGGCATACCGTTTGAAATTCTCCGTAGCCTTCATTGAATCGGGCACCATTTTGGTCTGATCCATGAATTTCTGGTAACTGGCTGCGTCTTTTGCTTTCAGGGAATCGGGCGAAACCGCCAGCAACTCGTTACCGATGGCGGTGGCCATTTCTCGGTATTTGGGTACGTTCTTTGTTCGCAGGTAGAAATTCATGCGGCTGTCGTTGGCGGCCGTTTTCTGATCGGCCGCTGAAACAGCTTTCCCCGATAAGGCTGTGCGCAGTTTCAGTGAGTTGGCGATGGCCTGATCCAGTTCGGCTTCTGTTTTGGCCTGCCGTTCGTCGCGCCCAACGGCCTGGCTAACTGCCTGCATGGCAGCCTGAACGCTCTTCATGCGTGAGGGGTCGAGGCGCATGCTTTTGATCTCGTTCAGGAGGGGCTCAAACGCCGGTGATTTGGCGGTGGTAAGATTACCCGTTACGGCGTCGATGTTTTCTTTCGACAACCATTCGGCCTGTGGGGCAGCCGTTAGAAAAGCGTCGAGTGCTTCGGCGTTGGGCATGCCCAGTTTGGCCCGCTTTGTCAGGTACGTTCTCAGAAACTCGGCATCACGCTTGCCACCCTCATACTGCTTTTCCATAGCCGACAGTGGGTTTGGGTCGTTGGCTGCGCTGATCGCTTTATCGGCTTCGTCCAGAAAGCCTTTAATGCCGCCGTAGCCAACGGCCCGATGGATCAACTCGCCACTGGCCGATACGTAAAGCGAAGTAGGATAGGCCGTTACGGCGTATTTCCTGGCTACGTCGATGCCTTCGCCTTTCTCGGCGTCGATCTGGTAGCTGATGAAGTTGGCGTTGAACTTCTCGCCCACTTTAGCATCGGGAAATGCCTGTTTGGCCATCAGCTTACAGGGGCCGCACCAGGTTGTGTAGATATCGACAAAAACGGGTTTGTTCTGCTTTTTGGCTTCGGCCAGTACGTCTTTCCACGAACCGGTGAAAAATTTAATACCTACCGGGTCATCGTTCGCAGGTACGTTGGCGCGCGTCAGGCCGGTGGCGAAAACGAAGGCGAGCAATAAAGACAGTCTGATGGCGAAAGGACGTAGTAAGGCTTTCATAGATGTAAACTGATTAGTTATGAATAAGCGGCTGGAAATGTAACGATTTTATCTTAACTAATTATATAGTTGAAAGGCTGATTTCGTAAGTGGTAATCGTTCCCCGAATTAATGGCCAAACGTTGTCAATGTTTTCTCATAATCGGCAGGGTTTTCGCCGGTAGCTTTTACTCGTGCGATGAGTTCCTGCTGTTTGGCAATGGCTTCATTTTTCCTGCCCAGCCGATGGAGCACCCGTGTTTGGGCGTCCAGAAAAGGCCAGGCTGGCAGTAGCAGGGTAGCCCGCTCAGACCATGCGAGTGCCTGCTCAAGATCAGATGGGTTGGTCATGACAGATAGGTAGGCGGTCGTGAGTTTGTGCAACTCATTGGCAACGTGACCCGAATAAAATCCCTGCTGAGACTGGGTGGTGACTCCTGGCTTAGCAGGGATTTTTGCCTGCTCTGCCGAATAGGCGTCTAAAGCACGAAGTGAATCGACCGACATGGCCATGAATCGCTTACCGACGGCTAGCGCCAACGTGCGGTAACCAGCCTGGTTCCTGGTGCGTTCGTAGAATTCCATTCGTAGCTGATTGATCAAAAAAGCGTCATTATCAGCCGTCATTTTCCCATCAGACGAGATGTGATTGATACGCCGTTTCAGGTTAACCAGCCGGTCGAGGTCGGCCGCTGTTGTTGCCTGGATTGATTCTGTCTGGAGGATACGGTCAGCTTCTTTAATAATGGTCCAGCGCGTGTTGGCCGTTGCTTTGTCGTCGCCTTTCAAGCCGCTACCATACGCCAGTAGCCACTCGAACGACGACGACGAAGCAACTTGGTTATGTTTGGCAATCAGGACTATAGTTTCTGCCGACGACCAGTCTGTCTGTGGGATTTGGCTCAGGTACGTTGCCAGGGCTTCGGGGTGTGGTTGTCCTGTTTCGGCACGTTGAATCAGGTACGTTCGCAGGAATGGGGTATCACGGCGACCACTTGCATATTTTGCCTCCAATTCCGACAGTTTTGATGGGGCTTTGGCTGCTTTGATCGCTTCATCTGCGTCGGCAAGCAGCCCGGCAATATCGTCATACCCTTTGGAACGGTGAATAAGGATGCCATCCGGAGAAAAATATAGTAAGGTTGGAACAGCCATGATGGCGTACTCCTTACGTAACATGGGGCCTTCACCCTGTTCCATATCAATCTGGTAATTGATAAACTTCGCATTGAACGCAGCCGCCACCTCTGAGTTCGGGAAGGCCTGTTTCTCCATCTGTCGGCACGGGCCGCACCAGACAGTATGCACCTCAACGAAGATGGGCTTGTTCTGCTTCCTGGCCTCAGTCAGCAGTTCTTTCCACGAACCGGAAAAGAACTGTACGCTAGCTGGCCTGTTCATACAAGCTCCGAACGTAATGGAGAAAAAGGCCAGCCATACTACCAGCCGCAGGTAGTGGATTAGGTTTTTCATGATGAGTAAAGAGAAGGAATGAGATACGCTATGATGCTGGTGTTGCCCGGATTCCATACTGTTCGGGTCCGTATGTTTATTGACTGGTAGTGGGTATGGCGTTATGAAAGAAAGCAGTCTGGTTTACAGAACAGAACGGGTTGGCTGCTGGCTGAACCAATCCAGAACGGGGCTTGTCTTTTTTATAGATGATACCAACAAATACACCCCCGTCTGGCCCGCCCGTTGGCGCGGTACCAACAGGAAAAAAAGAAGAATCAACCGAGCAGCTCAGCTGGCGCGATCGGTTTGCGGCCTTGGGAAATCTGCCCGCCTTTTTTAAACTGGTGTGGGAAACGTCGCCCGCATTATTTGTCAGCAATGCGTTCCTGCGGCTGATTCAGGCAGCCATTCCGGCCCTATCGCTCTACGTGGGCAAGCTTATCATCGATCAGGTAGTGAACCTGACAAAGGCGGGTAGCGGAACCGATACAACGTACCTGTGGGAGCTGGTAGCGGCCGAATTTGGGCTGGCTATTATTTCCACCGCCATTGGCCGGTCTGTGTCGCTGATGGACGGGCTGCTGGGTGATAAGTTCGCCAACGCCACATCGGTCCGGATTATGGAACACGCCGCCGAACTGGATCTGGAACAGTTTGAAGACGCCACCTTTTACGATAAACTCGAACGGGCCCGGCGCCAAACCACAGGCCGAACGGTGTTGTTGTCGGGCGTATTTGGGCAGGTGCAGCAACTGATCTCGGTTGCTTTTCTGGCCGTTGGTCTGGCCGTGTATAATCCGTGGCTGTTGTTGCTGATTGCCGTAGCCGTAACGCCTTCGTTTATCGGTGATAATTATTTCAATCGAAAAAGTTATTCATTATCAAGAAGTTGGACGCCAGAGCGCCGCGAGCTGGATTACCTCAGGTACGTTGGTGCCAGCGACGAAACGGCCAAAGAAGTCAAGATTTTTAACCTGTCGGGCTTTCTCGTCGATCGGTTCCGGACGTTGTCGAACGAGTATCTGAAAAAGAATCAGGCCATTGCCATCAGTCGGGCGGGGTGGGGTACGTTACTGACGGCGCTGGGTACGGCAGGCTATTACGGCGCCTATGTCTGGATTGTGCAACGGGCCGTAACGGGGCAGATTTCGCTGGGTGATCTGACGTTTCTGGCGGGGTCATTCCGGCAGGTACGTGGTTCGCTGGAGGGTATCCTACTGCAGTTCAGCAGCCTGACGCAGGAGGCCATTTACCTGCAGGACCTGTTCGATTATTTCGCCATTCAACCGGCCATTCATTCGCCGCGCACTCCCTTGCCTTTTCCGAATCCGGTACGTACGGGGTTCACCTTCGAGAACGTCGGGTTCAAATATACGAACGCTGATCGCTGGGCGTTGCGCGGGCTGTCGTTTACGCTGCACATGGGCGAGAAACTGGCGCTGGTTGGTGAAAACGGGGCCGGAAAAACCACGCTCGTTAAGCTGCTGGCCCGTTTGTATGACCCGGCCGAAGGGCGCATTCTGCTCGACGGACAAGACCTTCGCGATTATGACCTGACCGACCTCCGGCGTAATATCGGCGTGATCTTTCAGGACTACATCCGCTTCAAAATGTCGGCGGGAACAAACATTGCCGTAGGTGATATCGACGAGCGAACGAATCAGCCCCGCATCGAATCGTCGGCGCAGCGCAGCCTGGCCGATTCGGTGATCGCCAAGCTGTCGGGCGGGTATCAGCAGCAATTGGGTAAGAGCTTCAATAAAGGCGTGGAACTGTCGGGTGGTGAATGGCAGAAGGTGGCGTTGGGCCGGGCCTACATGCGCGATGCTCAGTTGATTATTCTCGACGAGCCTACCGCCGCCCTTGATGCCCGCGCTGAGTACGAAGTCTTCCAACGCTTTGCCGATCTGACGCTGGGCAAAGCATCCGTGATCATTTCGCACCGGTTCAGCACCGTTCGAATGGCCGACCGGATCCTGGTGCTGGAAGGAGGGACGCTTCTGGAAATTGGTTCGCACGAACAACTACTGGCCATGAATGGACGCTATGCCGAACTTTTTGCGCTACAGGCGCGGGGGTATCAGTAGCGGAACCGTTGTGCCGGAACTCGTCATCGCATAAGCACCAGGCGGCCCTGCATAGGGGGAAGCTTGGGGTCGGGGTGGACAACGTACGTATATACGCCATCAGGTACGTCGTCGCCGTTGAGTTTACCGTCGAACCCTTCCTGATCGGCGCCTATAGCATGGTAAATAACGGTGCCCCAGCGATTGAATACGGTCACTTCGGCCATTGGGTAAGCTGCGAGATTAATCAGACTCCAGCGGTCGTTTATTCCGTCGCCGTTCGGGCTAAACGCCTCTGGAATATACAGGTGATCAACTACCGTGATGTGAATGGAATCGGTAGCTATACAACTGCCCGCGTTTTCAACCCAAAGTGTATAGGTGATCGACGCTTTGATGGATTCGATCTGGGCGGCGGGCGACTGGGTATCAGTCAGGTACGTAGCAGGCGACCAGCGGAACGAAATCGGGTCGCCGGTTAGGTTGGGTTGCAGTATAAGGGAATTACCCCGAAAGGTGAGCAGTTCCTCATCCATCTCGATGGTTGGTATCGGATGCACGATTGCCGTCTGGCTGGTTGTTACGGCACTGCATTCTGAGGCGGGGCGTACTGAATAGGAGATGGTGTGCTTCCCAAGACCGGCAGTGGCGGGCGTAAACACATTGCCCGACGTACCTGGCCCCACGAAAACACCCCCGGCGGGCGTTCCCATCAACACGTGTGGCAGAGCCTGGGTGCCGCAAAAATTCGGAATCGTAACGAGCGCTGGCGTCACCGGCGGCACGGCGCTGACCGTCAATGGTGGTGAGGTACCCCGGCAACCGTTGGCATCGGTGGCCGTAAGGCTGTAGGTACCCGCTGTTCGGGTGCTGTAGAGGGCGTCTGTCAGGGCGGGAATTGGCGTTCCGTTCTGCTGCCATTCGTAGGTGATTCCGCCATCGCCTGCCAGTATAAGCGGGTCAGCCGGACATACGCGGTTGAATCCACTGACAGATTGCAGGGTAGCTACCACGGCTGGGGCACGAACCAGTTTGATCTGATCGCTGCTGACTTTACAGCCCAGGGTAACGTGGGTGAGTACGGCCTGATAAAGTCCCGGCTGCGTGGTTGTGAGCGAATCACTGATCTGTCCGGCTATGATCTGCCCGTCGCGCGTCCATTGGTAACTCACGTCAGGTACGTCAGACAGATGTAAGACGGCCGATCCGTAGGTCGCGCATAATTGGCCTGCCGAGGTAAGTGTGGGCTTGGTATTCAGTGAGTTAATGGTCAGGCTCTGCGCGCTGCCCACCTTCGTACAGGTATTCTTCAGGGAAACCCGAACCGTATACTCGCCCTGTTCGCTGACAACCAGACTACTGCTGGTAGCATTGGCCAGATTTACTCCGTCGCGTTGCCATTGGTAGTTCCAGTCAGGGTTCAGGGTAGAAATCAGGGTCGTTGATTCGCCGGGGCAAAGGGTTGTTTTAGTAACGGTGGCTGGCAGATTGCTGATCTGCGCCGCCGGGTCGGGAGCCTGCGCCGGGGGGCAGTCGACAACCAGGAGCTGAAAGTCGCGCCGAACTTCCCCTATTTTCTGCCCATTCCGGTATTCGTCGACCCGAATGGCAAAGACAAACAGGCCTACTTCAGATGCCGTTACCGACAATTGACCCGTTTGCGGGTTAATGCTCAGGGACGGGCTGCCATGAATGGCGTTGGTTGCCGAAAAGCCCGATAAAAAGTTAACCGACGGATAGGGGCCTGCTGCGGTAGCGTTGCCATTCAGCACGTTCAATGGGGTTTCCATGCTGTAGCGTAGCTCGTCACCGTCGGGGTCAGTGCCGCCAAAGGCGTACGTAAACGGCTCACCCATACAAACATATTCGCCATTGACCGGCACAAATTGCGGCGACGAATTATTGATGTATTTTCCCGTGGTAGTCAGTGCTGGAAATTCCAGGTAGAAGGTAAAGCCCGTTTGGAGCGGACCACTCAGGTTGTTGATGCCTCCATTCCGGTTACGGGTTTGGTAGGAGAGATAGTAGCCTTCAGAGTCTGAATATTGCCCCGGCGATAATTGAATATCTGCCGTGAAGGTGGCAGTAATAAAATTCAGGTTGCGCTGAGTAGCGCAAAAGGCATTGTCATAAATAATAGATGATCGTCGCCCCGATTCTCTGGCTGTGAACACAACCATCTGCGCATTGTTGCGCTTACGATAAATGGCCAACGTGGCAGCGGTAACGGCTGCTGCCCGGTTATTATCTTCGAAGTAATTGGTGACCGTGACAATGAAATGGCCGGGTACGTCGCCAACGGCCCGCATCTCCAGATGCCCGCCAACCTGGTGGGTGGCCCAGACCGTCAGCGGAGACAGTAGGGCAAGACAACAGAGAACATGGTAAAACAGTCGGGCCATGCGCTAGTAAGTCAGGGGAAGAAGCAAATTACTCACGCTACAGGTAGCAACGAAACGCTTTGTGCATCAAGGCAATAGAACGCCGTTAAGTGTTGCTTTACCTGCCTCGCAGATACGTTGAAAACGCTGTGCTGGTTGCTTTTTTGCGCCCAAAACGATTGGCCCCTCATTTCCACGAAATGGTGTGGAAAGAGGGGCCGTGTTTGCTTGATGAAGTAGTGTCAGGTACGTTGCCGTTACCCCTGATCTTCTTCCTGGCTTGGTCCGCTGCTTTTCTTGCGCTTGCGGGGTTCAAACGTCATTTTGCCAATCCGGTAGCTGAACGTCATCTTGATGTTCTGGTTGTACATCCGGTTTACGCCGGTTTGCTGCAGGGTCGGCGATGAGAAGGTAGAGGTCATCTGAACGCCGCCGATGAAGTTTTCGGCCGCCAGGCCAATGCTTCCTGCTTTGTTGTTGATGTCTTTCCGAACCCCCAGCGAGTACATGTACATACCGCCCTGTTGACCCTGCAATTGCACCCGCGGGCCGCTCACGAAGGTATTGGCCTGAAGCCCCCAGCCCTTGCTGAACTGAAGCTGCGTGGTTAGTCGGCCGCCGATAACGAAGCCAGAATTCTTCTGCGTAATCGACTTGCCATCGAGGCCCGCCACCTGACCTTCCAGCGTGCGGTAGTACAGGTCAACGCCGCCGTTAATGCTCCATTTTGACGTGAGCTGCACGTTGGCAAACACGTTGCTACCCAGCGTCTGCTCGAAACCAACGTTGCGGAACGTGGTGACAATACCGCCCGGGATCGAATCGGATGGCAGACGTACCTGCGTAATGGCGTTGTTGGTCTGGCGGGCAAAAATGCTGGTGTTCAGATACACTTTCTTGATCGTCGTGCTGAGGCTCAGTTCAATATTGTCTGTCAGTTCGGGGTTGAGGAGCGGATTACCCTTGCTGATGTTCTGCGGGTTCGATGCGTTTACGTTCGGGTTCAACTGCTGCAGAAAAGGCCGCTGGATACGCCGGTTGTAGGCGGCTTTCAGCGTAGTGGTCTGGCTCAGTGATTTCGACACGTTGAGGCTCGGAACCAGATTGCCGTAGTCGGGAATGGCCAGCCGTTTGCCGGTAGCGTCGAACGCATCAATGTTGGTGTGCTCGTAACGGGCACCTGCTTTCACCGTGTATTTGCTTCGGCTGGCATAGGTGTAGGAAACGTACCCAGCCTGAATGCCCTGCCTGTAATCAAGCGATCCGGCGGTGTTGCTCAGGTCGGTGGTGAAAACCTCGGAGTTGCCGGTAGCAATCAGGTACTGCGATTCGCTATCTACCTGCCGCATCGTGACTTTACCGCCCGTTTCAATCAATTGGCGTGTTCCCAGCGGGGTTTGGTAGTCGGCCTGAAGCACCATCTCCTGGTTGGTGTTGTCGTTCAGGTTTTTCTGCCGGCGAAGGATCTCATTACCGCCGTTGAGGTAATTGGCCGTAAAGTTGTTGGTCACGTTGGCCTTGCTCATCTGCGCTGAGAAGCTCAGTTCCTGCTGCGGTTTGTAGGTGTGCAGGTAGTCGATGCTGGCATCAATGCTGTTCGACAGGTTCTTGCTCGATACATCCCGGTTGGTGGTGCTGAGATACAGGTTGTTCATGTACAGGTCGGTCAGCAGGTTTTGCTGCTGCGTGAAATTACGCGTTCCGAACCGGACACTGGCCGAGATAGATTCGTTGGGTTTCAGGTCATAATCGCCTCCCAGCGTGTAGGTGCCAAACAACGGGTGGTCGCTTGAGCTTCCCTGTTGTACCGTCCGTTGTGTACCGGAGGCCGTTTGCGTGGTCTGATCCAGGCTCGTTGAGGAGCGGTTGTACATGGCCCGGCCGTAGGCACCCAGCGTCAGGCCGAGTTTACCTTGCCGATACGCGCCGTTCAGGCCCAGGTTAGAGCCGCGTGTGCCGCCGCCAATGTCGCCGTTGAGGGTCAACCCGCGCAGCGTATTTTTCTTGGTCACGATATTGATGATACCGGCCGATCCTTCCGCGTCGTATTTGGCCGATGGGCTGGTGATCACCTCCACCGTCTTGATCAGATCGGCCGGAAGCTGTTTCAGGGCATCGGCCACGCTGGCGGCTACAATGGTGCTGGGCTTGTTGTTGATGAGCACGCGGATATTACTGCTGCCTCGAAGGCTAACGTTACCGTCCAGATCGATCGACAGCATCGGCACTTTCTTCAGAATGTCGGAGGCATCGCCGCCTTTGGCCGTCAGGTCCTTTTCGGCGTTGTAAACCAGCCGGTCTACTTTTTCTTCAATCATAGCGCGCTGACCCGTCACGGTCACCTCGCCCAGCAGCCGAACGTCGGGAGCCAGAATAACCGAACCCAGGTTGAGGTCGGAGTTTTTCGTCAGTTTAATTGGGGCTGAATTCCGTGTTTGGTAGCCGATGAATGAGTACTGTAATTTGAACTCGCCTTCGGGCAGGTTCTTGAGGTTGAATTTACCGCGTCCGTCGCTGATGGCCCCATCAACGGGCTTACCAGTGGTGGCGTTTATCAAAGCTACCGTAGCGTATTCAACGGGCTGGTTGGTCACTGAATCGGTGAGCACGCCACTCAGTTTGGCGCTGCCTTTTGGCGCTTCAGGTGCATCGACGCCCGGTACGAATTCTTTCTTTTTTCGGTCATCCTGGCCTTGTCCTGGACCACGCTGGCCTCCAGGGCCACCTCCCCAGCCACCCATACCTCCGCCACCACCACCTGGGCCGAATTGGGCGTTTGATACGGTCGGAATCGAAAGGATACCGAGAAGAAGTAGCGAATGTATAAAACGATTCATAGTCAACG
The DNA here is from genome assembly GCF_017353175.1 of Fibrella forsythiae. Taxonomy (GTDB): domain Bacteria; phylum Bacteroidota; class Bacteroidia; order Cytophagales; family Spirosomataceae; genus Fibrella; species Fibrella forsythiae. The sequence goes on from NZ_JAFMYW010000010.1 coordinate 282,261, forward strand.
TATTGTATAATTGTTGCAACAAAGGTTGGTGCACGGGGCGACTTACCGAAATGAGTGTAGAGACAAAGCCTGTATGTGCCGACAAGCAAGGCTTCACCCACGACGCCCCTCGTAGGGAGAGTCATAACTGTTGTAATGTCGTGTCAGTCAGCATAGGGAGCAGGCGCAGTTGAGGAAGCACTATTGGCTTATCGACACATCAGGGGGCTACGTCGACAGCCCGGAAGTAACTGTCTGAAAACGCGTACCTTCCGTTTATGAAAGTTCTTGAACGTAATCAGGTTTGGCTGCATGTACTGGGCTGGACCTTCTTTGCCGGGTTGCCGTTTCTGACGTTACCGTCGTTTTTCTGGAATCAGCAGGATCTGATCAGCATCGGTACGGCGCAGTTGATGACGGGCCTGGTCATCGCTACCTGCTTCTATTATAACCTGCGCCGGCTAACCCCCGATCTGTTGACGAACCACGAAGTAAACCGGTTTGTCTTCACGTTGCTGGGGATGTGGCTGGTTGTGATTCTGGTAAAACTGGCCTGCTTTTATGGTGTTCCGGCGGGGGTGCATTTCTCGCCAAAAGGCCGTCGGCGTCAGTTTTCGCCCTGGCCAGGCGCAGTAAGCGTATCGCTGTCGTTTGGTTTTGGCATTCTGCTCAGTTCACTCATCGCCCTGGGGCGGCATCATGCCCGGGTACGCGACCAGCAACAACAAATGGCGCTGGGCAAAGTGTCGGCCGAACTCGCCATGCTGAAATTGCAGGTGAGTCCGCATTTCCTGTTCAATACGCTGAATAATATTCGCTGGCTGGCCCGCAAAAAGGCCGATCAGACCGAAGAAGCGGTATTGAAACTCTCGCAGTTGCTGCGGTACATGCTTTACCAGGCGCAGCGCGATCATGTGCCGCTCGTGCAGGAGATAGAGCATTTACATCACTACATCGATCTGCAGCAGATGCGCCTGAATGAGCGGCAAACGGTTTCGTTTGATGTGGAAGGTCCGGTAAACGGGTTGCTCATTGAACCCTTGCTGTTTATCCCGTTTGTTGAAAACGCGTTTAAATATGGCCTGCATGGCCAGGAGGCGAGCCATATCCAGATTCATCTGCAAGTGAGCGAAACCACCCTGTCGTTTTCGGTATCGAACCCACTATTTGCGGCTTCCGGCGCTTCATCCGAAGACTCGGGCATTGGTATCGCCAACGTAAAACAACGGCTGGCCCTGCACTACCCCGACCGGCATACGCTGACCTACGGTGCCCGTTCTGGTCATTTCAGCGTGCATATCGTGCTGCAACTGCCAACGGTAAGAACAAGTGCACCAATGGCTTTTGCCACTAAATGAACGCATCCTGTCGGCATAGGCTTCTTCCCGAAGGGGCGCATGCCAACAGGATGCGTTAACCATTCCCATCTGAAAAAATGCGCTGTATCGCCATAGATGACGAGCCGTTCGCGCTGGAACTGATTGCCGACGACATTCGGAAAATCCCGTTCCTGAACCTGGTTGGTCACTTCAATAATCCGCTCGACGCCTACGATCTGATCCGGCGTGGCCAGGTTGACCTGATCTTCCTGGATATTCAGATGCCTACGTTGACGGGCCTGCAGTTTCTCAGAACGCTGACCAACCCACCCATGGTGATCCTGACAACCGCCTACGAAGAGTATGCGCTGGACGGATATACGTTCGATGTGGTCGATTACCTGCTGAAACCCATTCCGTTCGAACGGTTTCTGAAGGCTGTTTCAAAAGCCTACGACTTGTTTTTACTACGTCAGGGACGTACCCAGGCCCCGCCAGACCGAATGCCGGAGCGCCAGCCTGTTGCTGAGCCGATCGAAGAAGCACCGGCAGAAGTGACGGCCTCTCCCGAACAGAACTTCTTCTTCGTGTTTTCAGAATACCAGGAAATCAGGATTTTCTTCGATGATGTGCTCTACGTAGAGGGGCTGAAAGACTACGTGAAAATATATACCTCGCAGCAGGTACGTCCTATTCTGAGCCGCCTCACGCTGAAAGCCATTGAGGCCAAACTACCTGAGAAACTGTTTTGCCGGGTTCATAAATCGTTTATTGTTGCGTTGCCAAAGATCACTGCTTTTCAACGTACCCGCCTTTTCATCGGGCCGCAGGAAATTCCCGTGGGCAGCAGTTACGTCGACGAGTTTGAGCGGCAATATGGCGTGCAGTAACAAAAAACAGCCAGCCTCGGTGACGAGGCCGGCTGCGTTACGGCTCGGATACGAAATCCGGTATTATAAAGTACGAACGTTATTCTCTTTGTAAGTAGTATTTGGTTCTGCCATCGGCGGTATTTCTTCTACGTCGACATCGATGCGGCGAACTGTATCGCGAATCGTTTCGTCGTGTTCATCCACCTTCGTGCCAACAGTTACTTCTTCCACTACCCGTGCCTCTTTGCCAACTACGGCCCGTTCGGCGTATTCGGTCAGCGTTAGTTCACCTTCATCGAAGGTAGTGAAATCAGCGTCGGTAGCCACCCGGTTCACAGGGGTACGTTGCACAACCACTCGCTCTGAGCGTAGGCGGACATTCTCCTCAACGGGCCGCTCGATTATCCGGCTACGTACCCGAACGCCGCCCGTTTCAACCGTTTTCTTACCTACCTGCACGTTTTCTTCAATGACTGGCGCCGACAGCGTTCCGTCACCGCGAACCACATCCGACGTACGATCTGTATCGGTCACCGACTCGTTTGTTGTGGGTGCATCTGAATAAGTCGTGCCTGTGTTGGTATAGCCCGACACGCCTCCGGCCAGATCGGCGGTTGCCGGCGGTACCGTACCCGGAAATACCTGCCGGTTATATTGTTCATATTCAGTTGCTTTCTCGTCGATGTCTACGGCGCCGCAGGCATCCAGAATATCGGCGGCCCGCTCAGCCATATCGTCCGAATCGGCATGTACGGTTACAATAGAACTACGTTGGCCTACGGTTGTGTAGCGGCGGTCATCGTCGTTAGTACCGAACAGTGAACTGAAAAAGCCGCCAATTCCTCCTTCGTTGGCTGTATCATCGTCATCGGCCGCATCATGAGCGTAGTCGCTGGTGCGGATCGACAGGTCAATATTGGTCCGGTCGAAACCGCCATTTACCAGCCCTTCTACAGCACTTTGTGCCTCACTGGCTTTGTCGAAAACTCCAACTACGGTCTGTGCCATGATCAAACTGGGTTTGTTAAGTAATGAAAAGAAAATAGGCTAAGGCATTAAGTAAGCTTGTGAGCCGAATCAGACTGACTGGCTGTAGTTGGTTCAAGCCGATCGATAGCTACGGTCTCTGACTTTGTTTTAATTACTTGATGATCAATTGCCTGTTCCTGCCGTCGGGTAATTCTGACTTCTTCAACCAGCACGAGCCTGATCGTTGTTACTACTTCTTCCCGCACCACCGGCAGCACCAGCGTGTCGCCTTCCTGACGGGAAAGTGGCACCTCATCGACCACTCGATTGATGGGTACTCGTTCCACGTCTATCAGTTCATGCCTCACAGGTACGTCGATCGTTTGTGTTTCTTCATGCACCTGTTTAGCCACACGAACCCGTCCTGTTTCAACCCACTCGGTATGCACCTGCAACTGCTCTTCGATCACCGGAATAACCACCGTCGATGAAGGAGCTACCTGATCGTCGTTCAACATGAACGGACTCGATGGGCGGGGCGAATTTGGGTTAGGTGGAAACATTAACTATTAATCCGATAGAGTTAATGTAAAGAACGAATATTATATACGATGGTTATTAAAAAAGACGGATCGTCTGGTAATCACAACGGCTAGTGGCCGCTAATTAGTTGATTGCTTGTTGGTTATGGGTCATTAATTTTTTGTGATCAACACATCAACCCGTTTACTTGTCGTACTGGTTTGTCTGGCTTGTCCAGCTGTCTATATTTGGCGTGATGAAGCAACAGGATGCTTCGTCGTAAACGGCCTGCTGATGCCCTATTACGGTTATTTCAATGGAGCTATCCAGCCCGTCGATCAGATTGGCGTGGGCATTACGGATCTTGGCCTGTTACGCGGCTACGGCCTGTTCGACTATTTTCTGACCTACAACGGCAGGCCTTTTCAGTGGGATTTATATTGGGCACGCTTCGAGAAGTCGGCCGGGCGGATGAACCTGCCGCTGCCGCTTACGAAAGAGCAAACGTACCCAATCCTGCTCGATCTGCTGGCGCGGTCTGGTGAACCAAACGTGGCGTTTCGGTTTATCATGACCGGTGGCTACGCGCCTGACAGCATCAGTATTGTCACGCCAAACCTGCTCATGCTGTCAGAGCCTATTCACCCGGTGCCCGAGTGGCAGTATGAGCGTGGTATCCAGGTTATTCTCGATGACTATGTGCGGGAAACTGCCGAGGTGAAAACGACCGATTACAAGCGGGTGATGCTCTTACACGGAGCCATTCAGGCGGCTGGTGCGCAGGATGTGCTGTACCATAAAGACGGTGAGATCAGCGAACTGAGCCGCAGCAACGTTTTTCTGGTTATGGGCAACCGGCTTGTTACGCCCAACCGTAATATTCTCTACGGCGTTACCCGCCGCACGATCCTCGATTTAGCCAGAGACGATTTTCAGATCGAAGAGCGGCCGGTGCTGCTCTCCGAGTTATACGAAGCCAGCGAAGTATTTACGACCAGCACGAATAAAAAAGTACTGCCCATTGTCCGGATTGGTAATCTGCCAATTGCCGATGGGCAGGTTGGGCCCGTATCGAAACAACTGCTGGCGCGCTTTATGGCGTTTACGGGCCGCTAGTCAACAATACTGGTGTGGCCTCACTGCTGCGAGGCCACATCAGCCACTTACGGAATGATCCAGGTTCCCTGTGCCCGCATCACCTGCTCAATAACATCGCGAACGGCGCCATGACCGCCTGCTTTTGGCGATATGTAATCGCACACCGCCTGAATCTCATCAACGGCATCGGCCGGGCAGGTACTAAACAAAGCCGGGCGGCTCAGAATATGGTAATCGGGCAGGTCGTCGCCCATGTATAAGATCTCCGACTCAACCAGGTTGTCCCGTTTCATATAGCCCAGGTAGACATCGAGCTTGTGATCAGTGGGCCCGCCCATGAACACGTTTTTGATGCCCAGAAAGGCGAGCCGTTTCCGAACGCCATCCTGATTGCCTGCCGACAAAATAGCCACGTTATAGCCCGATTTAATGGCCCGTTCAATGCCGTAGCCATCTTTAATGTTGAACGTCCGGTACATCTCGCCGGAAGCCAGCGCGTTGACACTGCCGTCGGTCATCACGCCGTCGACGTCGAAAATAAAGGTCCTGATCTGTTTGAAACGGTCTGTCATGGAGCAAATGTATGCACGCTTTCCTTGTCCCGGCGTTATTCATGGCCATTTGCCTTTGGTGTCACGACTAGTTATTCGTAACTAAAATAGCAGATGACCGGTACGGCGCAGCGTAATGACACCGAAGGCAAATCACCACCTAATGACCGGTAGCATCCCTACCTTTGCCGGTATGAATCCTACTCAACTGCCAGAGGCCTTTCGGCAGCAGATGCAACAGCAACTTGGTACCGAATTTCCTGCTTTTGAAGCAGCCCTTGGTACGCTACCGCCGGTAAGCATCCGGCTGAATCCGCGTAAATCTGGTTTCGATACAACAGATAAAACACCTGTGCCCTGGTGCGAAGGAGCGTATTACCTGCCCGAACGTCCCGTTTTTACGCTCGACCCGCTGTTTCAGGCGGGGGCTTATTACGTACAGGAAGCGTCATCGATGTTGTTGGCCGAAGCCGTGCGGCAAACCATTGGCCAGCGGAAAGCTTATGCTGGTCAGCCACCCATCCGCGCGCTCGATCTCTGCGCAGCGCCGGGTGGGAAAAGTACGCTCCTGGCTTCGGCCCTGCCCGATTCCAGCGTGCTGGTCTGCAACGAAGTGATTCGTACCCGGATTCCCATCCTGCGCGAGAACATGGACAAATGGGGGTATGCCAATGTGGTAGTCAGTCATCATGATCCCGAAGAGTTTGCGCCATTGGCCGGTTATTTCGATCTGGTTATGGTTGATGCGCCCTGCTCGGGTGAAGGCCTGTTCAGAAAAGACCCGGCGGCGATAAATGAATGGTCGCCTGATCATGTGCAAATGTGCTCGCTGCGACAAAAACGCATTATGTCGGCGGCGGCTCCGCTGGTGGCCGATGGCGGCTGGCTCATTTACAGCACCTGCACCTACAACGATGCCGAGAACCTGGAGATGATCCGTTTTCTGAGCGAAAATGGCTTCTCGAACCGCCCGCTCGACCTGCCCGCCGATTGGGGCGTTGAGGCCAGAACGGTTGGTGATGCCGTGGGGTATCAGTGCTATCCGCACCGGGTGCGGGGCGAGGGCTTTTTTATCAGCGTATTCCGGCGGCGGGCAGCGGCAACAGCGCCCGTTACCCGGAATCGCGGCTTCAAGTCGGCGCGGCCTGTACACCGGAAGCAACTGGGTACGTTGCGGCTTTTCCTGAAAAACCCGGATGCGTTTTCGTATTGGGAAAAACCCAATGGCGATGTCATTGCTGTACCGCTGGGTCTTGAGAAAGAACTGGTGCTGATTGATACTGTCTTACATAACAAAGGGTTTGGGCTTGACCTCGGCGTATTTAAAGGTACTGATTTCATGCCCGCTCATGCGCTGGCCCTTAGTACAGAGCTGGCTGATGGCCTACCCGGTGTTGACCTGACCCTCGACGATGCCCTTCGTTATTTCAAAAAAGAAAATCTGGTGTTGCCCGACGTACCCAGAGGTTGGTTGATGGCTCGTTATAAGGGGCTGCCGTTGGGCTGGATGAAAGGCGTTGGCTCACGCATCAATAACTACCTGCCGAAAGACTGGCGTATCCGTATGGAAATTCCTGAGTTTTGAGGATCGTGTTTACGATGCTTTTCTGTTGTCCCGACGAATGAGGGGTCATGGCATTCCCCCGGGATGATGAAACCATCGTCGTACACTTGTACTTCCTAAACCTTACTTGTATGAAACGGATTTTACTGGTTCTGGCTGGCCTGCTGGTGTTACTGGCAGTTGTGTACGGCTTCGGTCCACGGCCACAGTTTGCTCATTTACCAATAAAGACCGCGCCGCTTCCTGCCGACCTGGCTACATTGGAACGCACGATCGCCGAATCAGAAAAAGGGGCGGGCCTTAAACCAGACAACGAAGCGCGGATTATCTGGGCCGACAGTAATCGGAAGGCTAAAACGCCGGTCAGTATGGTGTATATTCCCGGGTTTGGGGCAAGCTGGGCCGAAGGTGATCCGGTTCATAAACGGCTGGCTGCCCATTTTGGCTGTAATCTATATCTGGCCCGCCCGGAAGAACACGGCCTTACCTCGCCCGATGCCCTTAAAAAATTAACGCCCGAGAGCTACGCTGCGTCGGCCGAACGGGCGTTGGCCATTGGCAAGGCGCTGGGCGATCGGGTAGTGGTGATCGGTACGTCGGCGGGCGGCATGCTGACGCTGTATCTGGCCGAGCGCCATCCTGAACTGGCTGGTGTGGTGCTGTATTCGCCCTGTATTGCTACAGCTAACCCCGCTCTTAAGCTGGCTACCAAACCGTGGGGCGTGCAGATCATGAGGCAGGTGTTGCAGGGTGATCACGTCAACGTGACGCATTACAAGCCCGACCGTGCCCGCTACTGGCTGACCCAGTACCACATCAACGGACTGGTAGTGCTACAGGCCATGATGGATGAATATATGACACCCGCTGAATTGGCCAGGGTGAAACAACCGTTGTTCCTGGGTTACTATTATAAAGACGACGACCATCAGGATAAAGTAGTCTCGGTAGCGGCTATGCTGGCGATGTATGACCAACTGGGTACGTTGCCCGACAGGAAAGAAAAAGTAGCTTTTCCGAATGCGGGTGAGCACGTTATCGCCTCACATTTTACGTCTGGTGATCTGAACGGGGTGTACAGGGCATCGGAACGGTTTCTGACCAACGTTGTGAAGCTGAAGCCTGTGTTGGGTACGCTGGCCTCTAAATAATGATATGAGGCGTAGCTTTGCCGTCTCTTTAACCAAATCAACATGCCTCAACCTAACTCTGTTGATGTAGCTATCAGCGTATACGGTAAGCCGAACATAACGGCGGTGACGTTGCTATCACTGCTCAGGCAATCGGCCCAATGGATTGATACCATCTACTTTATTGAAGAACGTAAACAACCTGAACAGACCGATTATTCGCTGCTGAAAACCTGGTTGAAACCCTATAACGTAGTGTATTACCGGCCGTGGGTCAATTATGGCTACCGGAACATGAATGAGAGTCCACGGCGGCATCTGCTGGCACTGCCTCCGTTCAGGCACGCGCTTCGGTACCAGTATGCGTGGGAGAAGACTAATAAAAAGCGCCTCTTCATCACGCACAATGACGTCTTGTATAAAGGCGATCTGATAGGTGCCTACCTGGAAGCTATCGGCGACGGCATCGGCATTGGGAAAGTGGGGCAATGCTGGAACTGTCCGGCCTTCAAAGAACACCTCTGCGATGGTGATCGCTACCTGCGCTATCGGCCCTTCGAGGCTGAAGTAAACCAGTTATATGCAAAACACGGTGACCCACGGGGCGGCTCTTATCAAAAACAACTCGCCAAACAGGGGCCTTGGCCATTGCCAGAGTGTCGGCTGAACGAGTACGCCTGTCTGATTGATCTGGAAAAAGCCCGGGCTGTTACGCAACCGCACGGGTCGGCCCATCCATTTGGTTTTTTTGGTAACATCGATACAGCCAGCGACTGGTTCAGCGATATCAGTAAAATGGGCTACCCTGTCGTCAATTTCGATTACGATCCCTACGCGTCGCACAGTTGGGTAAATGCGTTGAACAATGGCCACCGTGCGCTTTCTGATCGGTCTATTTATGATTCTGAAGAAGAAATTGCCCGGCAGTATCTCCAAACAGAATTTGGTATTAAGGCAGGCTAACCACCTTCAACTGCTCATTTCCCGTTACTTTTGCGCTCCCTGAGTGACTGGTGCAGCCAGTATAATCGTTGAGCCGCGAGGTTTGTTATGCGCTTTAGCAGTCATTCTACATCCTATATTATTTATACTGACTTATGGCTTACGGACTCCTTAACGGAAAGCGCGGCATCATTTCGGGTGCCCTTAACGAACAATCAATCGCCTGGAAAGTAGCCCTGAAGGCCAAAGAAGAGGGGGCAACGTTTGTGCTCACCAACGCACCAATTGCCATGCGGATGGGCGCGATCAACGAACTGGCCCAGCACTGCAACGCCGAAATCATTCCCGCCGACGCTACGTCGACCGAAGATCTGGAAAAATTATTCACCCAGTCGCAGGAGATTTTGGGTGGGAAAGTTGACTTCGTTCTGCACAGTATCGGTATGAGCCCCAACATCCGTAAAGGTCGCGCCTATACCGATTTGAACTATGAGTGGTTCAAGCAAAGCCTCGATATTTCGGCGATGTCGCTACACCGGATGTTGCAGACCGCCTATAAGCAGGATGCCATCAGCGAATGGGGTTCGGTTGTGGCGTTGACCTACATGGCTGCCCAACGGACGTTCCCGTTCTATACCGATATGGCCGAAGCCAAAGCCATGCTCGAATCAGTAGCCCGTAGTTTTGGCTACCACTACGGCAAGTACCGTAAAGTGCGTGTAAACACGGTATCGCAATCCCCAACCGTTACCACAGCCGGAGCAGGTATTGGCGGTTTCGATAAATTCTATGATTTCGCCGACAAAATGGCTCCGCTAGGCAACGCCTCCGCCGACCAGTGCGCCGATTATTGCCTCACGCTCTTCTCTGACCTGACCCGCATGGTGACCATGCAGAACCTCTTCCACGACGGTGGCTTCGTCAACACCGGTGTTTCGATGGAAGTGATGGGAGGAATGTAACAAGTCCTCTGTCTTCTGTTGCGTGCTCAGGTACGTTGCCTGGCAGCGCAACAGAGGACGGAAGACAGAGGACTTTTTTTAACTCGTTATATAGCACCGGCTGTTACCATCAATGCCTCGTTCAACCTGGATCTGAACGGTAATGCGCTCCTTGATCTCGTGGCGGTGCGAGATGATGCCGATGGTCTTCTGACTTTCCTGCTGTAGCTTTTCCAGCATCACAATTGCCGTATCGAGCGAGTCTGGGTCCAGCGTCCCGAAACCTTCGTCGATAAACAGACTGTCGATCTGCACGTTTTGCGACGCCAGATCAGATAAGCCCAGCGCCAGTGCCAGACTCAGGGTGAACGTTTCGCCGCCCGAGAGGCTGGTAATCGTTCGTTCGGCTTGGCCTTGATATAAATCCACGACAAACAGCTCGTCCTGCTCTTCGCGCGGCGACAGCAGTAGGTAGCGATCTGTCAGGTTTTTCAGGCGGCGATTGGCCAGCCCGATGAGCTGCGCCAGCGTCAGGCTTTGGGCAAACTTGCTGAACGAATCACCTTTGGCACTGCCGATCAGTTTGGTCAGCTCTTTCCAGGGCATCACGTCGGCTTCCATTCTGGCCAGTTCGGCAATGGCTTTCTGATGCGCCGCAACGCTTTTCTTATTCGTGTCGAGTTCGCTGCGGGCGTAACCGGAACTGGTCAGCAGCTTGTCGTGCTTTTTACGGGCTTCGTCGAATGTTGCTTTTACGTCGTCGGGGAGTAAATCTGTCTTTCGGGATTTTCGGGCTGCTTCCAGCCGCTTCTGTTCGTCGGCTATGCTCTGGTCGAGCTCAATTTTATCCCGATCCAGTTCGTCGCGTTGTTTTTGCAGTTTCTGCGTGGTGGGTACGTCCAGCAGTAGTTTTCGGGCCGATTCGGCTGAATCGAGGCCCTGCTTTTTCAGTAACGGGGTCAATGCCGTCAGCACCCGCTTTTCTTCGGCCAGCGCTGCCTTTTCGTCATCATCCGTTTTTTGCCGAAGTCCGGTCTGTGTGGCTATGCGTCCCTGCACGTCGGCAATGCTTTTGAGCAACGTACCTGACCGTTGCGCCCAGTCGTCGCCTGCATACAGCGCTTGTTTCTGCTGCGTGAAAAGCTGTATGCTCTGCTGATGATGCTGCAATTCGGTCAACTGGCCAATTAGCGTTTCTAGTATCCGATTCTGGTCCCAAAGCGAACGGAGCGTATTCAGATCAGCCTGTGTGCTGGCCAGCTCGCGTTGTTCGCTCTTAAGAAGTTCGGGACCCACGTCTTCGGCAAGCTGATTGGCTTCACGTAGCGCATTAATTTCATTCCGCTTCCCACGAAACTGTTCGCGCAAGGCATGCTGGGTACGTTCCGCTTCTGCCAGTTGAGCTTCCTGCGCAATCAATTTATCCGACAACTCTTTAGTAGCGACCCTGGCTTGCTGAAGTTCATCTTTCGCCAGCAACAGTTTGGCAGCAACCGTACCCAACTGATTGACGTAGTGAGTAGCGTACGGATGCTCCAGCGAACCACAGAGCGGACAGGGTTCATCAGCCACCAGAGCGTCGCGCAATGCCGTTAAATTCACTTCGGCACTGAGTCGGCGCTGTTCTGCATCGAGTTGATTGGCTGTATCTTCAGCCATCTGTTCACGCTCGCGGGCGGTGGACAGCAATGGCGTGAGAGAGTCAATCTGGGTCTTTAACGCCTCAATTGGTTCGGCCAGCTTCTGACCCTTAAAAATCCGGTCCTGCTGTTCCCCTTCAAGCAGAATTAACGTACCCAGCACCTTATCTCGGGCAATGGCCTGTTGAATACGGTCGGGAAGCGTGGTCGGCGTAACGGCTGGGTACGTTGCCTGCAAGGCGTCTATACGTACCTGTAAAGACGCCCTCTCCGTTTCAACCTGCACCAGCGAATCGGCTATGTTCAACAGCGTGAGTTGATGAAGCCCAAGAGTGCGCAGTGCGGCTGAATCGATCGATGCCTGTTGGCGAATGCGTTGCAGGAGGGGAGTGGCGGCCGTTTGTTCAGCCCCAATTTTATCCTGTAACGTTTTCAGTTGATCACGAAACGCCTCGATAGCTGCGCTAACACTTTGTGAGGCCAACTGCGGAGCGCCAATAAATGTCGCGGCCTCCGTGAGCAGGCTATCAAGTTGCTGCGAAAGCTTGGCTAGCTCGTCTGTCACGTTCGTCCGATCCTGGCGGGCTCTGACAATGGCCCGTTCTGCTCCGGCGAGATCGCTAAGCAAGCCGGCTAATGGGGTTGCTTTGTCGTGGAGCAGCAACCGTTCGCGGTCCGGTGCAAAAGCAGCGGTTCGTTCCGCCAGTTTTTCACCGGTTGTCGCCAGCCTCGCCAATACCTTCTCTGCCCGTTCAGCATCATCCACCAATCTTTTCTCGGCATCAAATAATTTGATCTGCGCTTTGATTTCAGCCAATTGTTCGTCGGCCTTTGTCAATTGATCAGTAAGTTCAGTTACCCGCTCGTCACTTAGCATTCTGATCGAACTGACCCCCAATTTCTTTGTGCTGATCTGCTCGTCGAGGTACTTGGTATGCTCAAATGCTTTTCGACTCAATTGCCGGTAGATCTCCGTTCCGGTCAGTTGCTCCAACATCTTGCTTCGTTCCGACGCCCGTGATTTCAGAAATTGGTCGAACGCCCCCTGCGCCAGTACAATCGACTTGACGAACTGTTCGTAAGACAGCCCGATCAGTTCTTCGTTTTTCTTCGGAAAATCGCGCAGGTCTTTAATCGGAAACAGAATACCCTCTGGCTTGTCATCGGCCAGGCGAGCCACTTCCATTTCGTAGTTGTTCCAGTTATTGTTCCGGTTCTTCCGAATCGACCACCGCGATCGATAGCGGTGACCATCTACTTCGTATTCTACTTCGGCATAAGCGGCCGTGTTAGGCTCAGCCGCTGCCTGCCGGTTCACGATCATTCCGTCATCGGTGATATTGGCTCCCGATATGGCCCCACTGAGACGAGGAAGCCGATTGAACAAGGCCAGCGTCATTACATCGAGCAGCGTAGACTTCCCTGCCCCCGTTGGACCGGAGATCACAAACAGTCCCGTGTCGCCTAACAGGCCACTGGCAAATTGAATGGGCTCGTGTTCGCCATAAAACGAATTGATATTACGAAACCGGATTTGGCGAATTTTCATACTGAAGCGGAGCCGTCTGCTCCGTAACCATTTTATAAAGTTGTTGGTAGGTATCGATAAGTTGGTCGCGCTGATCATCTTCAACCTGCGCCAGTATCAGCCGTTGCGCAAAAACGTCCAGGTACGTTAGATCAGCCAGGTGCGTATCGGCGGCAAATAACGATTCCAGATTCTTACGCTTATTCCGAAACAGTAACCGAGTTTTTGCCAGGATGAAAGGCGCATCCTTATAATCGCGCTGCAACTGGTCGAAATGCATGCGGGTGCTGAGGCTTTCGGCATCTTCTTCAACCAGCACTTCCACCAATGCAGGCAAAGCATGTGTCATCTCCAATTGATTCAGGCGTTCCCGGACTTCATCGAGCGTACCTGTTATATGTCGGAACGGACGTGATTGCGGGACCGGCACCGACTCAACGGCAGTCACCTGTCCATTTTCCACCGTCAACTGCAGCAACTGATGCGCATTGTCGCGTTCAGCGAAGCTTAGTGGAACAGGCGATCCACTATAGCGGACTGTATCACTTCCGCCTACGCGTTGGGGTACATGTATATGGCCGAGCGCCACATAGGCGAATCCATCGGGAAAGTGCTCGCCCGAAAAAGCTGCCTGCCCGCCTACGGCATGAATCTCGCGTTCGCTTTCCGAAACCGTTGCTCCGTTTACATACAGGTGACCCATCGCCAGTACAGGTACGTTCGCGTACTCGCTATGACAATGATCGGCAATTCGTTCGTAGTGGTTTCGGATCCCCATTCGCAATGCCTCAACCCGATCCTCATAGGTCTGTCCTGAAATAGACTGGCGCAGATCGGCATCCCGCAGATAGGGAACCGCTGCTACCAACAGATCAGCAGATCCATCGGCAAACCGAATCACTTCATCCGGGCAGTTTCCATTCGTACAGCCAACCACATGTATGTTTAGATGCCGAAGCAGTTCTTTAGGCGCATTCAACTTTGTGGCCGAATCATGATTGCCGCCCGTCACCACGATCCTGACAGATAAGGGAAGCATTCGGGTCAAAAACTGATAATACAACTGCATAGACCCGTCATTCGGGTTCGTTGTATCGAATACATCCCCGGATATAAGCAGTATATCAACTTCGCGACGCTCAATTTCCTCAACCAGCCAGTTAAGGAAGAACGAATGGTCTTCCCGAAGGTCTGAACGGTACAATCGTTTGCCAAGATGCCAATCGGCTGTGTGTAAAATCCGCATAATGAGCAAGAGGGCTAACTTTGTTTTGTTATATAATCACTAGCCCATATAAAAAACAGATAAAGTCCTGTTTAGCCAGGCCCTTTTCCTGTGAGGTACTACTTGCTAAAGTATAATTTTTGTGACTAACTCTCTATAGGTAAAAGATACCCGACAACTAATTGAAAAAAGTTTTGTTCATGGATTGTCTGTTTATCAGCCATTTATGCCAAATCAGGTCCTGGCCTCACAAAAAACTTTCAAACAGGGCTTGACATGGGGGTAAACTTGCCCTACTTTTGCAGTCT
>NZ_JAFMYW010000011.1 GCF_017353175.1 Fibrella forsythiae
TCCGGGTGTGCTGGTGACACTCTACCAAAATGGCAGCGCAGTAGCAACTACTACTACGGATGTGTCAGGTGGTTATAGCTTTACTGGTCTGGCTTCTGGCCCACAGAACATCTACCAGGTTGGCTTTGCTACCCCATCAGGCTTCGTTACGACGGCCGCAAACGTTGGCAACAACGACGCAATCGACTCTGATGTGCAGATGGTAACGGGCCGCACAGGTACGTACACGCTGGTTGCCGGTGAGTTCAACCCAACGGTTGATGCTGGCTACTATAAGCCTGCCTCACTGGGTGACTATGTCTTTAATGACAAAGACAGAAACGGTGTTCAATCGCCGGGTGATACGCCTATTCCAGGGGTAGTAGTTGTTCTGTACCAGAATGGCTCTCCTGTAGCGACGACCACCACGGACGTGAACGGTCTGTACTCGTTCACAGGCCTGACCCCAGGTAGCAGCAATTCTTACAGTGTAGGCTTCACGACGCCATCCGGCTTCACACCAACTACACCGCAATCGGGAACGGATACATCGAAAGATTCAGACGTGAACCCAATCACGGGTCGCAGTCAGAGTGTGACCTTGTCATCGGGCGAGTACAATCCAACGATCGACGGAGGCTTTATTCAGCCAACGGCGGGTCTGGGCGACTACGTGTTTGAAGACAAGAATGCCAACGGCGTTCAGGATGCCGGCGACGTGCCGATCCCGGGTGTGCTGGTAACTCTGTACACAAGCGGAAGTGCTATCAGAACAACGACCACAGATGCTAATGGTCTGTACAGCTTCACAAGCCTGACGCCGGGGACGCCATACGTGGTTGGCTTCGGTCAGCCTGCGGGCTTCCTGCCCACACTGGCTAACGTAGGTACGAATGACGCCTTGGACTCAGACGCTTCAGTAGCTACGGGTCTGACGGGTGTGTACTCACTGACAGCTGACGAGTTCAACCCAACGGTGGACGCTGGTTTCTACAAGCCTGCCAGCCTTGGCAACTACGTGTTTGCTGATGTGAATCGGAATGGAATCCAGGATGCAGGCGACAGCCCGATTCCAGGCGTGATTGTAACGCTCTACCAGAACGGTAGTGTTATTGCAACTACTACTACCGATGCTATTGGTCTGTATAGCTTCACGGGTCTGACGCCAGGTACGAGCAATAGCTACAGCGTAGGGTTCACGACGCCGGATGGTTATACGCCAACAACGCCTCGGTCGGGTACTAACGTAGCTGACGATAGCGACGTTGATCCGTTGACGGGTCGTAGCCAGAGCATTACACTGGCAAGTGGCGAAAACAACCCAACGGTTGATGGCGGGTTTATCCGCAATCTGGGTGCGATTGGTGATTACGTCTGGTTCGACTACAACAGCGACGGTCAGCAAGGATCGACTGTTCTGGAGCCTGGTGTGGCAGGAGTTACGGTACAGCTGTTTGCTGCATCGAATACAACTGTACCGCTGGCCACGACAACAACCGATGGCACGGGTAAATACCTGTTCGACAAACTGCCTTCGGGTCAGTACGTTGTCAAGTTCACGGCGCCAACTGGCAGCGTGTTCACGACACAGAACAAAGCAGGTGTTTCTCCTGAATTTGATAGCAATGCAGGTGTAGTGGACGGGCTGACCAGCATCATCACAATTGATGTAACGCAGCCACTCTCAAGCACCGCACGTGTCAATCTGACGATCGACGCTGGTATTGTTCCATACGGTTCTATTGGTAACTACGTATGGCGTGATACAAACAACGACGGTATCCAGAATGACGGTAACACAGGTATTGCCGGTATCACAGTTGAACTGTTCGGTGCCAATAACCTGAGCGTGCCACTGGCCGAAACGGTAACTGACGGAACAGGTTATTACCTCTTCGATAACCTGATTGCCGGTAACTACAAAGTGAAATTCACGTTGCCAACGGGTGAAACCTTTACCCTGACAGAGCAAGGTGGCGACCGCGCTGTAGACAGTGATCCGGGTGCCGATGGATTCAGTAAAGTAATTGCGATCAACACGGCGCTGCCCTTAGGCAACGTAGGTCGGAATAACATGACCATCGATGCAGGTGTAGCTACGAAGTGTGCCACACCGTTGATACTGGTAGCCGGTACCACAAACATGAGCTTGTGCGTAGGCGGGTCTACTTCGGTAAGCGCCATCGCCGTGGGATCATCGAAAGTGAACTGGTACCTCGATGCCACAGCGCAGGTGCTGGCCTTCACTACGGTAAGTGGACAGCCATATGAAGTAGCGCCAACGACGAATCTGACGTACTATGTACAGGCAGAAACGGCCGATGGCTGCAAGAGCGAGATCAAGCCGGTTGTCATCATCGTCAACGCCCGTCCGAACACGCCATCGTGTCTGAAGGAAGTGACGATCTGCAAAGACAAGATGTTCGATCTCACCACGGTGAAACTGAACAACGTACCGCTACCTGGCAGTACGCTGGAATGGCACACAGGTATCAGCGAAACTAGTCCGCTGGTGACGAACCTGACGGCTGTTGGAGCAGGTGAGTATTACCTCTTCGAGCGGTCACGCTACGGTTGCTACAGCTACCCTGCTGTGCTGACGGTGAACGCGATCGATTGCAGCTGCCAGAGCGTAGCCATGGTATCGACCAGCCTCACATCCGGTTCAGTTTGCGAAGGCGACAAGATCACGCTGGTTGCGCAGATTGGTGGATCGGCTACGGGTGTAACCTGGATGCCATCTAACTCGGCAACTGCAGGCACACTGACAGGTGCTACTAGCCTCACGGCCATGTACACACCATCTGCTGCTGATATCGCCGCTGGTCAGGTTGCCTTCACGGTACAGACCAACGATCCTGACGGAAACGGCGTTTGTACGCCTGCTTACAGCACCGTACTGGTAGTGATCAACAAGCGGCCGGATGCACCGCTGGGTGTAGCCTGTGACGATGAGATCCTCTGCCGTGGCACGAGCACAAAACTGTTCGGATTCACAACGGGAGCCAAGATCAACTGGTACGCCAATGGAACCTTCATCGGGTCAAGTGCAAGTGGTAAAGCACTCGTGGTAACACCAATGCAGTCGACTACCTACACCGCCATTGCTGAAAGTGCAGCTGGTTGCGTAAGTGTGCCATCTGAAGCGGTGATCGTAACGGTGAAAGCTACCTGTCTGGCCGACCTCGCGGTTGTGAAGACGGTTATGACAGCAGGCCCATATAAAGTAGGTAACGTGATCTCATACGGTATCACGGTAACCAACAATGGTCCGATCAACGCTACGGCGGTGACTGTATCTGAAATGCTTCCTGCCGGACTTGAATACGTCAGTGCCACGCCGGCCGGCGAATACAATGCCGCAACGGGTGTATGGACGATCGGTAGCCTGCTCAATGGGTCTAACCGCAGCTTGATCATCCAGGCGAAAGTGAAAGGAACCGGCTCTATCGTGAACCGGGTAGTGGTAACGGGTGGTAACGACGATCCAAGTAAGCCGGAAGACAACACCTCTACAGTGGGTATCACGGTAGACGATTGTAACACACCGGCTCCAACGATTGCCTGCGCCATCACTGCACTGTGTGGTCATGATCCGGCCGAGTCGACCATCCTGACTGCCCGCGATTGCGCCGGAACGGTTAAATGGTCGAACGGCATGACGGGCAACCGGATTGAAGTGTTCCCAACGGTGACGACTACCTACACCGCCAGTTGCGTAGTAGGTACGTGCACCAGCACTCAGTCGAACCCGATCACAGTGACGGTAACAGATGTACAGGCACCAACCATTCTGGCAAGTGCTGATAAAGTCTGCGCCGGTGGTGTGGTTAGCCTCACGGCTGTAGGTTGTACTAACGGCCAGGTGTACTGGTCAGACAATATGACCGGAACGGTTATATCGCTGACGGTAACTGCCGAAACGACGATCACGGCTCAGTGTCGCCTCAACAACTGCTACAGCCCATCAACAGCCAAGGTGATCAAGGTTGGTAACGACCTGCCAAAACCAACGGTTGTTTGCAGCACGACAGAGGTCTGCCCAGGCGAAACTGTTACGCTGACCGCTCAGAACTGCGTAGGTACGCCAGTTTGGAGCACAGGTGAGAAAACGGCCAGCATCATTGTAACGCCAACGGTTGGTAACAACAGCTACTCGCTACAGTGTGTGGATGGAACCTGCCTGAGCCCACGCTCAGACGACTACACGATCAAGGTAACACCAGCGGCTGTGCCAACGGTAGTGGCCTCGGCCGCGTCAGTTTGCACCGGTGGAGTGGTTAGCCTCACAGCTACGGGTTGCACGGGTAATGTAACCTGGAGCAATAACATGACAGGCAGCGTGATCTCGGTGACAGTAACGTCTACCTCAAGCTTCTACGCTTACTGTAAAGTGCGCGACTGTATCAGCAACCCATCGCAATCGGTAACGATTCAGGTAGGTAAGCCGTCGGCACCAACGATCCGGGCTATCCCGAACACGGCCATCTGCTCAGGTGAGTCGGTAACACTGACAGTAGCTGAAGGCTGTGCCAACGGAACTGTTAAATGGATGCCGGGTAATCTGACTGGTAGCTCAATCGTAGTAGTACCAACGATCAACACCGACTACACGGCCACCTGCGTAACCGACAACTGCGAAAGCGCACCGTCGAACGCTGTGAAGGTGATTGTGAAGACGGCTGGCACTGCACCAACGGTCGCTTCGTCTGCCCCATCAGTTTGTAACGGTGGCAGCGTAACGCTGACGGCTGGTAACTGCACCAACGGACAGGTTATCTGGTCGAATGGTATGACAGGTTCGTCGATCGTAGTAACCCCAACGGCTGATGCCAACACATATTCAGCAAGCTGCAAGCAGGCTGACAAGTGTGGAAGCCCACAGTCACGTGTGATCACGATCAACGTAACGACGCCACCAGCGCCAACGGTGATCTGCAGCACATCAGTGATTTGCCCAGGCGAATCAGTTGATCTGACTATCCAGAACTGTTCAGGTACGGCTATGTGGAGCACAGGTGCTGCTGACAACGGTAAGACAGTGATCACTGTATCGCCAACCAGCACAACCAGCTACTCGGTGAAATGCTCGGATCAGTCTTGCATGAGCGCGCCTTCATCACTGTATACCATTACAGTAGTGCCGGTGCCCGTGCCAGACGTAACGGCCAGTAGCACGATCATCAGCGAAGGCGAAAGCGTGACGCTGTCAGTATCGAACTGCCCAGGTACAGTAACGTGGAATACGAACCAGACTGGCTCGTCGATCGTGGTAAGCCCAACGGCTGCTGTCAGCTACTACACGGCTACCTGCCGCTTCCGTAGCTGCACCAGCGACCCATCGATCACGATCACGGTTCGTAAGAGAGGTCCAGAGAATTGCCTGGCTAAAGCCGGAACCCTGGTGCCAACGATCAGCGAAGTATGCGCGTCGACAATGACGACGGTAGCCCTCTCGGCAACTGACAACGGTGGCCGCGTGGTACCAGCCGGTTTCTCAGTCCGCTACGTGCTGACGAAAGGAACGGATCTTGTGATTCAGCAAACCGGCGATACACCGTCATTCACGGTGCCTGCTACAGAGGCTGCGATCTACACCATCCATACGCTGGTCTACAATCCGGCTACACTCGACCTGTCGACGGTGGTTCTGGGAACGACGAAAGCATCGGATGTGCTGACTAAGATTCAGACCAATCAGATCTGTGCTGACCTTGACGTAACGGGTGCCCGTACGAAAGTGAAGTACGTGCCTGCTCCGGTTATCATCGGTGTTGGAAACATCTACCGTTGCTATGGTGAAGTTGTATCGCTGACTGCTACAGGTTGCGATAACGGCCAGATCACATGGGGTGGCGG
Source organism: Fibrella forsythiae (assembly GCF_017353175.1). Lineage (GTDB taxonomy): Bacteria > Bacteroidota > Bacteroidia > Cytophagales > Spirosomataceae > Fibrella > Fibrella forsythiae. Next base: position 5,839 of record NZ_JAFMYW010000011.1, read on the forward strand.
TGCGTCAGGTAAAGTATTTACCTTCACTGTGCTACATGACAACTGGTTCAGTGCTGTCTGCACAGTAGATGGTTGCAGCAGTGCACCATCGCAAATGGTAGACCACTACCTGGTTCAGCTGAAAGTACCAACGATCGGTTGCGACAAGCCAACAGTATGTGCGGGTGACCCTGCTACACTGACAGCTCAGGGCTGCGAGAACGCTGGTTACCTGTGGAGCACCGGCGAAACAACGTCGAGCATCGTGGTAACACCGGGTGAAAGCACAACCTACGCCGTGAAGTGTACGCTGAACGGTTGCCAGAGCGATTGGTCTCCAGCCTGCAAACTGACGGTTGGTCAGCCAGGTACGCCAGTTGTGAAAGTGAACGGTTCGACCAGCAACGTAACGACCTGCTTCGGCTCGCCTGTTACGCTGACCGCCAGCGGTTGCCCAGCGGGTGCCTTCGCCATCTGGAGTAACAACCAGGTTGGTAGCAGCATCACGGTAAACCCAGCCACTACAGCAACGTACACAGCGCAGTGCTGCACGTCGAACAACTGTAAGAGCAAGGTGTCTAACGCCATCGTGATTACCGTGCTGCCGAAAGTGCCACAGCCGAAAACGACGGATCTGACCAATACCTGCCCAATCCTGGCCGTGAATCTGGCCAGCGCAGTGGGTCCTGTACAGACTACCGGCGGAACGCTCGAGTACTACTCTAGCAGCACGCTTGAGCCAGCTACCAAGCTGACCAACACGAACGTGACGGCATCAGGTACGTACTATGTGGTTGAGAAAACGACTGGCGGTTGCTACAGCCTGCCTGCTCCAATCCAGGTGAACATCACAGCTTGTGGGGATCAGATCCCATGCGGTGATAATCCGGTAACGGCCGACGCAGGCGTGGATGCAGCAGTATGTGCAGCGAAGACGTATAAACTAAACGGTAAGGCAACCGGAAATAACCTGACTACCCAATGGACAACCAGCGGTACAGGTACGTTCGACAATGCCTTTAGCGGTCAGGCTCTGTACACTCCGTCGGCGACGGATGTACAGGCCGGCCAGGTCACGCTGACGTTCTCAGCGAAAACCAACAACACGGCCTGTGGCGTTAAGAGCGATGCCCTGGTGCTGACCCTCAATGGTCCGAAAGAGCAGCCGACGGTGTCGGTGATCGGAGCCACCCAGCTTTGCTACGGTGACTCAGTGAAGCTTCAGGCCCCAGCCGGGTTTACGTACCTGTGGAGCAACAAAGCCACAACGCAGAGCATTACGGTGAAAGAGGGCGGTGCCTACAGCGTTCAGGTCTTCGATCAGAATGGATGTAGCTCAGTGCCTTCATCAAGCGTAGCCATCAGCGTAGCTGCACCGGTAGCAGCTCCGCTGGTAGTCAACCTGCGCAACGCCTGTCCAGCTACAACGGTTAGCCTCAGCACAGCGCTGGGCGGTAATACAACGGCTGGCAGCACATACGAATACCGCATGGGTGAGTCGGCATCGTCTGCACTGGTCATGAATCCCGGTGTAGCTGGTGACGGTATCTACTACATCTTCGAACGGACGGCTAACCAGTGTGTGAGCCTGCCGGCCAAGGTGGTTGTGAAAGTGGTTGATTGCACCCAGGATGCTGGTAAGTCGGCCGACGTGTCGATTGCCAAACTGGTAAGCAATCCAGCGGCGAAAGTAGGTGAGTCAATCAAGTACACACTGAAGGTGACCAACAATGGTCCGGGTGTAGCCTATAACGTTGACGTCCGCGACGTACTGCCACTAGGTCTGAATCTGGTCATTGCCAACTCACCGGTTTCGTACACAGTAAGCAATGGAGCCATCTCGAAACGGTTCGACAGCCTGGCTGTTGGAGCAACTGACTCGGTGGTATTCATGGCCCGCCTGACCAAGAAGGGTAGCGTTGTGAACACAGCAAGCATCACTTACAGCGATGTAGTTGACCCTGCTGCGAACAACAACACCTCAAGCGTGACGGTTACGGACAACTCACCGTTCAAAGCTGGCCTGATTGGTCTGGCTAAGGAGGTGATGGGTACGCCAACCTTCACAAATGACAGCACTCTGGCCGTAGACTACCGGTTTACCGTGACCAACTTCGGCGACGAAGACCTGACAACAGTAGGTGTTACGGACGATCTGGAAGCTGTATTCGGAACAGGCAACGTACTGAGCGCGCAACTGGCCGTTACAGATGGCAGCAGCAAACTGGCAATTGACCCAGCTTACACAGGCGTAGGGGCTCACGTTCAGATGCTCGCCGCCAGCAGCACACTGGTTGCCGGTCAAACGTCGACCTTCGTGTTGAGCGCAACGGTTCATCTGAACAAAGCCGATACCGCTGCACGGACGTATGCTAACCTGGCAACGGCCACTGCCATGAACTCGACTTCGCAGGTAAGTGACGTGTCGGTTGAAGGGAATGACGCCGACCTGGATAAGGACGGTGATCCAACCAACGACAGTGGCGCAACGCTGATCACGATTCCGGCCACACCGAAGCCACAGGCGAAACAAATCGGTGTTGCTATGTCAGTTGCATCGGTGGTGAAACAGGCTGACGATAGCTATAATGTGACCTACAAGGTGTACGTGAAGAACTTCGGCACTGTTGCGCTGACCAACGTGAGCCTGCTTGATACAATCGCCCACGCATTTGCAAGTCCGGCTACCTACTCAATCGTGAGTGGTCTGGTGGCCAACGCAGGTAGCGAACTGATTGTGAGCAGTGACTTCGACGGTAATGCAACTCCGTACTACTTCAATAGCCATCTGAGCCGTCTGGCCGCTGGTAAAGCCGATACGCTGACTTACACGGTGAACGTGAAGCCTAACGGAGCCAACGGACCATTCTACAGCCAGGTGTACGCTTCGGCTAAGCCAGAGGGAACTACGCTGACGGTAACGGATAAGTCGAACACAGGTTCTACGATCAACCCTGATGAGGACAGCAAAACGGCTGTTCGCTTCGATCTGCCATCGGCACTGATGGGGGTAGCCAAAGCAGTAGGTACGCCGGTTCGGGTGTCTAATACGGTTTGGGATGTGCCTTACTCAATTAAGGTGTGCAACCTGGGCAGTGTTGATCTGAAGCAGGTACAGGTAGTCGATGATCTGTCGAAAGCCTTCGGCCACGGTGCTCAGGTAACGAGTGTGACGGTAACGGCCGATGCAGGTCTGAAAGTAAATGCGGGTTATACCGGTGTAGGCTTGTTGACAAACATGCTCGATACTACGGCCAGCACGCTTCCTGCCAAAGCAATCCGCTACATTCAATTGATCGCTCGTGTCAATGTATCGCAGGCTACGTCGCTAAGCTTCACCAACATTGCCCTTGGTTCGGCAAAAGGTGGAACGGTTGCAGTGGCTGATACGTCAAATGCAGGTTCGAATGTTGACCCTGACAATGACCTCGATCCTCGTAACAACAATGATGGCACCGGCGTTGTGTTGAACAGCCTGCCAGGTACGCCACACATTGGTGTTGCCATGATGGTTCGCGATACGGCTCGTCAGGCGAATGGTAGCTACAACGTCACCTATCGTGTGGTGGTTAAAAACTACGGTACGGTAGCGCTGAAGAATGTAACGCTGTCGGATAGCCTCTCGAAGGTGTTTAATCAGCAGGTAGGTGCCAGCTTCAGTGTTCTTGGCACACCAATTGCATCAGCAGGTAGTAAGCTGAAGGTGAATCCGGGCTTTAACGGAAATACTGACCCAGCGCTGGTAACGGGCGATTCTACAAGCCAATTGGCAGTAGGCGCTATAGATACCCTGCTTGTACGGATCAATGTAGTGACCAACGGACAAACAGGTACGTTCTTCAACTCGGTGTATGCCGCTGCGAAGGCCGGTCTCGAATCAGTTAGCGATGTGTCGACCAACGGCATGAACCCAGACCTGAACGGTAACAACAACCCGACAGATCTGAATGAAAGCGAAGCTACTCCGTTAAACCTGCCGCTGAATCTGCAAACAGTGTTCATTCCTGAAGGCTTCTCGCCAAACGGAGATGGTATCAATGATACCTTTGTGATCACCGGAACGCTGGGAGTAACAGTTAGTCTTGAGATCTTCAACCGTTGGGGCCACCGCGTCTACTACAGCGAAGACTATAAGAATGACTGGGATGGTAAGCCGAATACGGGTACGCAGGTGGGTAACACCAGCAATGGCCTGCCCGACGGTACGTACTTCTACGTCGTGAAGCTGAGCGATGGACGTGAATACGTACGATACATGACGATTAACCGGTAATAAGTAGGTTCAAGGTGGTCCGCCGCTGCGGGCTACCTTGACCTGAACATTCCAAAGCAGTCTATCTGATATGTGTAACAAACACGCTTTTAAACTTTGGGCAGCTGTGCTGCTGCTAACCCTCGGGGTTGGAAGCAGCCGGGTCCAGGCGCAGCAGGACAAGATGTTCTCGCAGTACATGTTCAACATGATGGCGCTTAACCCAGCTTATGCCGGTAGTCGCGATGTGCTGAGTATGACGGCCCTGTATCGGGCGCAGTGGATTGGGCTGGAAGGTGCCCCGCAAACGGCCACTTTCACCGCCGATATGCCACTGAACCGCGAACGCATTGGTGTAGGGCTTCAACTCTATAATGATCGTATCGGTAAGCAGACGGAGACAGGCGCGTACGCGTCATACGCCTTCCGCTTTCGGGTGGGGCAACGGTCAACACTCTCGTTGGGGCTGACTGGTGGTGTGTCTGCCTACAGCAACCGTCTGACTGAAGTTGTTACGTCGCCCGGGCAACTGGGACCAAGTGACCCGGCTTTTGCTACAGACATCAACAAAATGCTGCCTAATTTCGGTACCGGCATTTACGTGAGCAATGACCGATCTTATCTTGGTCTGTCAGTGCCTCGGTTACTGCGTAACAACCTGAGTGACTTCAATGCACCGGGTATCCGGTCTCGTCAGGCTCGCCAGGCGTACGCCATGGCTGGGTTCGTGATCGGATTGAGCCCTGCGTTGAAACTGAAACCATCGATGCTCGTGAAGTACTCGGAAGATGCGCCACTTGGATTCGATGGTAACGTGAACCTCTGGATCAATGATCGCGTAGCCATTGGTACGTCGTACCGGCGCAACCAGTTCTACACCTTCACTGACCAGACCAACGACGCCATCGTGGGTATGCTTGAGCTGCAACTCAGTGACCAGTTTCGGTTGGGTTATGCATATGACCGCACCCTAAACGGTCTGATGAAGTATGCACCAAGCTCACACGAGATCATGATTCGCTATGAATTAGGCTTTAACAGGAACAAAATTCTGACACCGCGCTATTTTTAAGAGTTCGGCAAAGTATTTGCTATTCAGAGGGTATGGTCTTCAGGTGAGGCCATACCCTCTCTTATTTTCTAACCCATCTCATACAGCTTCACGTATGAATTCACGTTTGTCTCTCGCCGTTTGCTGGTTACTGTTACTAGTTGGACCTGTTTCACTGGCTCAGAGTGCGGCTAAACGCGCTGATCAGCAATTTGCCCAACTAGCCTACGCTCAGGCAGCTGAACTGTACGAAAAAGCTATTCAGGAAGTTCAGTTGCCCACTGAAGCAGAGATACGTCAGGTACGGGCCAAACTAGGCTACTGTTATCGCCAGCTGCGTGATACACACAATGCCGAACGAGTGTATCGCGACCTGATTGGTGGAGGCCAACTGCCCGCCGAGTATAACGATGCTTACCTGCATTTTGCCCAGGCGTTAGCCAGTAATGGCAAATACAAAGAGGCGCAGGAAGCGTACGAAACCTACGGAAGTATTCAAACGACTGATAGCCGTGGGCCGCGCTTCTCCAAGCTATACCGCGATGTTAGCGCGCTCACCGGCAATGCCGGAAGCTACCGGGTCGATTTTCTCGACCTGAACACGCGCGATGCTGAATTTAGCCCAATGATCTATCGGGGCGGATTGGTATTTGTTACGTCGTCGAAGGCGGATAATGGTATTCGTCGTGTGTTCAAGTGGGATAATACGCCTTTCCTGGACTTGCATTACTTACCCGAGTTGAGCGCCGTGAAAGGAACAACCGCAGCTAGTTTGGGCGCTGGTAATTCGAGCCGCCGCCAGCTTCGAACCCAGTCTTACCGTCCGCTTGGGCGGGATGATTTTACCGCCAGTACCTCCAATGATAGCCGTACGGTGGGCGTTTACGGAGGTAGCCAGGTAGCTGCCGGTGAAGGCTACGGCATGGTGCCTGTATCTGAATCAGATCAGTTTAGCCAGTCGCTGAACAGCAAATACCACGAAGGCCCCGCCACATTCAGCAGCGATGGCTCACGGGTGATTTTTACCCGCAACAATTACAACAACGGGCAGTCGGCAACGAGTAAAGATGGCGTAAACAAACTGAAGCTCTACACGGCCAAGCAGGTCAGTGGCGTCTGGAGCGACATTGAAGAGATGCCTTTCAACAGTGACGAGTTTTCAACCGGGCATCCCGCACTGAGCCGCGATAACCAGCGCCTGTATTTTGCGTCTGATATGCCCGGAGGCTTAGGTGGTACGGATATCTACGTGTCGACGTGGGAGGGAACCCGCTGGTCGGCTCCTGTTAATCTCGGCGCGGATGTTAACTCAAAAGGCAACGAGCTGTTTCCGTTCATTGATGAGAAGGGAAACCTCTATTTTTCGTCAGATGGGCTGCCTGGCCTGGGAGACCTTGATTTGTTCTACGTTGAGATGGGATTGGATGGCAAAGCCACCAAGAACGTCCGCAACCTGGGCGAACCGCTTAATTCAGCTAAAGATGATTTTGGCATTGTAACCGATGGTGACCGCAAAACGGGTTATTTCAGCAGCAACCGGAAAAACGGTGGCGCCGATGATGATATTTACCGCTTCTCGCGGGAAGGATCATTGTACCCCTGCCGGCAACTGACGGTGAACGTGTTCGATGAGGTTACAAAAAATCCGTTGCCAAACGCGAAAGTTATCTTGCAGGGGGGGGAACCAGGCAATGACCGGAAAGAACTGCAGACGGATGCAAATGGCGATATCAAGATATGCGTGGATGCCGAAAGCGAACTAACGCTGGTTGCCATGCACGATGGATACCTCGACACGAAGGTTGGTTTTGCCACCCACAACATGCAGGACGACCAGCCGTCGCGGCTTGAAGTAGCCCTAAGCCACCCCACGATTCTACCCGCCCTGCCTGCCAAAGCGGTGACCACAGCTGAAGCGCCCGTTGGCACAGTAGTACAGCAGCAGGGAAAAGTGGTGAACCAGAAAGACAATATGCCTGTGCAGGGAGTGAAGATCACGCTGGAAGACCAGTGCAACGGAGGGTCGCAGCAGATGGTATCTGATGGCAACGGTCTGTATTCGTTCACTACCGTTCTGGGATGTGAATACAAGCTTGAAGCCGTTCACAAGAACATGGCCTGCCTGGGCGTGATCATCGCCGCTGATGGCAGTGGAACGCCTAACCTGACCATGCTAAGCGCCGGCGATATCCTGCGGATCGACAATATTTTGTATGATCTGGGTAAATCGAAAATCCGGCCCGATGCTGCCAAAGAGCTGGATCGGGTCGTGTACATGCTGAACCGGTATCCTAACATGCACATCGAGATGCGGTCGCATACGGATAGCCGCGCCACAACGGTTTATAACAAAACGTTGTCTACCAACCGGGCCAAAGCCGCCGTTGCCTATATGGCCACGAAAGGCATTGCCAAAGCTCGTATGCAGGCTACTGGCTATGGTGAGTCAGAACTGCTGAATAATTGTGCCGATGGCGTTAAATGTACGGAGGTGCAACACCAACTGAATCGGCGGACAGAGATCAAGATACTATCGATCGACTAGCTACTCGAAATGAAGTTGCCAGGTACGTACCTGAAAAATACGCAGAAGCCGTTTCCAGATTACCGGAAGCGGCTTCTGCGTGTTTGGCCGTTCACATGCTTTCTGTGTGCCGCAGGTACGTTCAGCACGTTAAATAGGGTTTGTCGCTGGTATTGAGTAAACAAACCCACGCGGCAGGGCTTTATGGTATAATAGGTAACCAATCTCGACTATAAAACCAAAACCAATAGCATGGGCGCAAATCGGGTAAAACAAATTCATGAACTGGGCCAAAGCATCTGGCTCGATTTTATTGACCGTCAGATTATGAAAAGTGGCGGGCTACAGAAGCTGATCGACGAAGACGGCGTTCGGGGTATCACCTCGAACCCGGCTATTTTCGAAAAAGCGATCAGCAGCAGCCAGGATTACGACGAGGACATAAAGCAACTGGCGCAACAGGGGAAATCCAACGAAGACATTTTCTATGGCGTAGCCGTAACTGATATTCAGCGGGCGGCAGACATCTTCAAACCCGTATATGAGGATAAAGTAAGCGGGGCCGACGGGTTCGTCAGTCTGGAAGTGTCACCTCACCTGGCTCTGGAAACTGCCGGCACCATTGAGCAGGCACGGGCTCTTTGGAAAGCGGTAGACCGCCCCAATGTGATGATCAAGATTCCGGGTACACAACCGGGTCTCGCCGCTATTCAGCAAGCCATCAGCGAAGGAATCAATATCAACGTAACCCTGCTCTTTAGCCTGGAGCGCTACGAGGCCGTTGCTGAAGCCTACATTGCCGGGCTGGAAGAACGCGCTAACGCCGGGCAACCCATTGACCAGATTGCCTCGGTAGCCAGCTTCTTCCTGAGCCGGATCGATACGCTGATAGACCCCATACTGGTTGAAAAAGGATTAAGCCAGCTGAAAGGTGAAGTAGCCATTGCCTCGGCAAAGCAGGCGTATCAGATTTACAAGCGGCTGTTTGAATCAGACCGGTTCAAGGCTTTGGCCGACAAAGGCGCAACGCCTCAACGGCTGCTGTGGGCCAGCACAGGCAGCAAAGACCCTGCTTTCTCGGACGTAAAGTACGTTGAGGCGTTGATTGGCCCCAAAACTGTTGATACAGTGCCCATGGAAACACTCGACGCCTTCCGCGACCACGGCCAGGCTGCGGCCCGGCTGGAGGAAAACCCGGAACAGGCGCAGCAGGTACTCGATCAAGTCAACGAGGCAGGAATCGATCTGGCTGCGTTGATGCAGCAGTTGGAAGATGAGGGTATTGAAAAGTTTAACAAACCGTATGACAAATTGCTTCAGGCGATCGACGATCAGAAGAAAAATCTGACGCCAGCCTAAACTGCCTGTGCATGCAAGCCAAAAGCCGAATCCCTCGCAGGGTTCGGCTTTTGGCTTTTAACAAATCTTATGTTGGCCCGAACGTAGTGTACCAGTCATCTTTGCTGATGAGCACGATCTCAATCAGCTGATGAAACAGTTTTTCAGAATAGCGTTCTTACTCAACGTACTAACGTCTCCACTCTTCGCACAACGTACCCAGCGGCAGATCGGCGACTGCGTCGTATTGACCATTCCATTCCCCGATTCCTTCTCCGGCGATTCAATCACCTTCGCGGTGGTGGCGCCAACCGGAGGACTGGTACAACGAAAGCCCATTTTCCTGTTTCGGCAGGGGTCATTACCTATTCCTCTGTTCACCAGTAATCCCAGGACAGGAAAACCGGCGTTAACAGAATTGCCCCGTACCTGCTATGACCACGAAGCGGAGCAGTATAGCATCATGATTGCCAAACCGGGCGTACCGCTGGTCGTTGCCGATACGTACCTGGATACGCTGTTCAATACCCGCGACAAGCCCGCACCGAGGATGTACCCGGCAACGTACCTGGCCCATAATTACCTCGACTATTACGTAAAGCAGACAAACGCCGTGCTCGCCTTTGTGCTGAAACAACCATGGGCAGATTCGAAACGAGTCGTTGTGGCGGGCGGGTCGGAGGGGTATCATGTGGCCATAAAAACGGCGTATACAAACAAACGGATAACGCATCTGATCGCCTCTTCGGGTGGGCTGGAAGGGCGTATGCAGTCGATCATCCGTACCGAACGGGCGAAAGGATTTACGGGGGAAGCCACGCAGGAAGAAGCACAACGTAGTGTTGAGGCCCTACAACAGGAATGGGCCGCCATCTGCCGGGATTCGTTGAACGTGAACGTAGCCGTAGGCGATCCGAACCGAACAATGTACTCGTTTTCGCATGGACACAACAAAGACTACCTGCTCTCGCTCGATATTCCGATCTGCATCATTTACGGTACCGCCGATGTGGGTGCTACATCCAACGATATTCTGCCGCTCGAATTTGCCCGCCACGGGAAAAACAACCTGACGGTACGAGCGTATCCGAACCACGACCACACATACCATAAACTGACCTACGATGCCGCTGGAAAAGTGATTGGCAAGGTGTACAACGGAATTGCCGTTGAGCAGGATTACTTTGCGTGGCTGAAACAGCACTGACGTAACTAGACACCACTATGCTGCTCGAAACGCTGACCGCCCTCTTTACCCGCGATTTGAACCGGGTGAAAACGGAATTGAATCAATACCACGATGAGGCCATGATCTGGGCTGTGCCGCCGGGCATTATCAACTCAGCTGGAAATTTGTGCCTGCACCTGATCGGCAACCTGAACACCTACATTGGCGGCGAACTGGGCCGGTCCGGGTACGTTCGCCATCGGGACCTGGAATTTTCCCTTCGCGACGTCCCCCGCGCCGTTATGCTGGCTCAACTTGATGACACCATTGCGACTGTTAGCCAAACGCTACTGGCTCTGGACGAGACTCGCCTAAACGAAGAATACCCGATGCTGGTGTTCGAGCAGAAGACATCCACGGGCTATTTGCTGGTTCATCTGGCTACGCACTTAGGCTATCACCTGGGCCAGATGAACTACCACCGGCGGTTAGTGCAGGGATAATGGAGTTGCCCGGCCAGCCTGTGTTGTCGACAGTTCATGGGGTCAATCCGACAGATCACGGCTTTTTTGTAGCTTGCCGAAAGCCGGGCCGCTACCTTGAATCGTTTTCGACATCACCTTATGCAGACCACCGCACCCACTGTTCAGTTCGACGACCGTATCATGCGGCTCATCGGTATTCCACTGGTGGGGTTCCTGATGCCGTTGCTGTTTTTTGGCACAACGCTGGAGAAAGGGCTGGTGGCGTACCTACCCATGTGGATCTCGTCTACCGCCCACACGCTGGTGTATTGGGAGGGAAGTCGCCTCGTTTACCTCCAGACTCGCCGCTGGTTTCCGGCCGTTTCGCAAACGACACAGCGGCTACTCTGGCTGACGGGGCTGTCGCTTCTGTTTGCTATGCTATTTTCAATGGTCGTCTGTTATGGCTTAAACGACCTGTTGAAATTGGCTTTTCCCGGTTTTATTCATCACAAGCCCGGTTTGCTTGAAGAATACAAGGCCACGCTTATTCCGCTGGTGATTTGCCTGGCCGTATACGAGTGTATCTATTATTTCCGTCAGCTGCGGGCCGCCCTGCTCGAAGCCGAACAGCTGAAACAGGCGAATCTGCAGTCGCAGCTGGAAACGCTTAAAAATCAGGTCAACCCGCATTTCCTGTTCAACAGCCTCAATACCCTCACCGCCCTGATTCCCGAAGACCCTGAGTTATCCGTACGCTTTGTGCAGAAACTGGCCAAGGTGTACCGCTACATTCTGGAAATCCGTGAACTGCAAACGGTGTCGCTGGCCGATGAGCTATCGGCGCTGCGGGCGTATAACTTCCTGATGCAGATTCGGTTCGGTGATCGTCTGACGATTCAGCTCGATTTGCCCGACGATTGCCTGATGGCCCGTGTGGTACCCCTATCGCTGCAAATGCTGGTCGAGAACGCGGTGAAACACAACGTTATTTCTACGCACAAGCCGTTGTTCATTCAGGTATTCATTGAAAACAACCGCCTCATCGTTCGCAACAACCTGCAACGGAAATCACAGACCAGCGTTGATGAACTGGAAGAATCGACGGGGGTTGGGCTGCAAAACATTCGGTCTCGATACCAACTGCTGGCCGGTCAGCGGGTCGATGTGATCGTGACCACACAGCAATTCGCCGTGAGCTTACCGCTGCTGGCTGCCACCGAACAACCCGCTATAGCCCAATGAACCTGCTGCTGATTGAAGACGAAGCCCCCGCCGCCCGTCGACTAACCCGCCTGCTGGCTGATATTCGCCCCGACTGGACCGTACTGGACGTGATCGACAGTGTAGAAGCCGCTGTGAACTGGCTACGTACCTACACCCACCCCGACCTGCTCCTGATGGATGTGCAGCTCGCCGATGGCATCAGCTTCGATATATTCCGGCAGGTGACGGTGAACGTACCTGTGGTGTTTACGACCGCCTACGACGAGTTTACGCTTCGGGCGTTCAAGGTCAACAGCGTCGATTATCTGTTGAAGCCCATCGATGAAGAGGAACTAGCTGCAGCCCTTCAAAAATTTGAGTCGCTCCACACCGCCAAACAGGCTGGCGAGGTCCACGAACTACCCTCGACACTGGCACAGCTGCTGAACCAACTGGCTGCCCCGAAGCCTGCGCCCAAAGAACGGTTACTGGTCAGGAATGGCGCGCAGATGGTCACCCTGCCCGTATCGTCGCTGGCTTACCTGTACTCCGACGAGGGGTTGACGTTTGCGGTCGATTCGGTTGGTAAACGGCATATTCTGGACTATACCCTCGACGAAGCCGCCGATTTCCTGCCGCCCAGTCAGTTTTTCCGCATCAGTCGTAAAGCCATCGTACAGGTGTCGGCTATTGGCAAGATTCACGCCTATTTCAACAGCCGCCTTAAGCTGGATTTGCAACCAACGCCCGCTTTCGAGGTGATCGTCAGCCGTGAGCGAGTGGCCGAATTCAAAGCCTGGCTAGATCAGTAGCCGTACTCTTTCCTAATGGTCTGATAATCTAGTACCTTGTCGTTGAGGTGCTAATTCGTCTTGCCATTCATTGTCGACCATCCATGAAAAAACAACTGTTTACCTACTGTCTTGTCGTTTTTGTTGCCGTCTGCTCGCTAAAATCAGGTGCTCAGCCTATCACGTCAACGCAGATCGACGCGCTTGTGCAGCGTACACTGACCACCTTCGACGTACCTGGCATTGCCGTAGCCGTGGTGAAAGATGGGAAAGTGGTTCATGCAAAAGGCTATGGTGTTCGTTCGCTGAAAACCCGTCAGCCGGTCGATGAGAACACGCTGTTTGGTATTGCTTCCAACAGCAAAGCATTCACCGCTGCCGCGCTGGGCATCCTCATGGACGAAGGCAAACTGACCTGGGACGATAAGGTGATTGACCACATACCTGAGTTCAGGATGTACAATGCTTACGTGACCGAAGAATTTACCATCCGCGATTTGCTCACGCACCGCAGTGGCCTGGGTCTGGGTGCGGGTGATCTGATGTTCTGGCCCGATTCCAGCAATTTTACCATGAAAGACATCATTCACAACCTGCGCTACCTGAAACCCGTTTCAGGCTTCCGGACCAAATACGATTACGACAACCTGCTCTATATGGTGGCTGGCGAGGTAGTGGAGCGGGTCAGCGGCAAAACTTGGTCTGAATTTGTGGAAGACCGGATCATGAAGCCGCTGCAAATGAACCGGAGTGCGGGCTATTACGAACGCCTGGCCGACAAAGTGAACGTGATCGACGCCCATGCGCCCGTTAATGGGAAGGTGCAGGTCATTGACCGGGACATGATGCGGTTTGGCTATTCAGCAGGCGGTATCAATTCCAGCGTGGCCGACATGAGCAAGTGGGTGATTGCCCAATTGAATAAGGGTAAATATGGCGATAATGGAAGCAAGCGGCTGTTCAGCGAAAGTGTCCACGCCGAAATGTGGGCTCCGCAAACGATTCTGCCGACCAACCCGACGCCGGTGCCACCGTATAATACCCACTTTTCTGCCTACGGGCTGGGCTGGTTTCTCTCTGATGTAAAAGGCCTCAAGCAAGTAACGCATACCGGCGGTTTGGCGGGCATGGTAACGCAGGTGACGCTTCTCCCTGAGCTCCAGCTTGGCATTATCGTTTTCACTAATCAGCAATCGGGAGGGGCATTTAGCTCGGTGACCAACGTTATAAAAGACAGCTACTTGGGCCTGCCGCCAACCGATTGGGTAGCCCGCTACAGCGAACGCAAAAAGCAAGGGGAGGATGAAGCCGAGAAAAGCATCGCAGCCATTTGGGCCGGTATAGAAAAAGAGCAAAAAGCGGCTACCGCGAAAGTCGATTTTGCCAACTACGCCGGTACCTATCGCGACCGATGGTTTGGCGATGTGGTGCTGAGTCAGCAGGGAGGACGTACCTGGTTCCGGTCGGTGCGCGCGCCGAAGCTGACGGGCGAACTGTTCTATTACAAGGGTAATACGTTCGTGGTGAAGTGGAATAACCGTAGCCTGGACGCCGACGCGTTTGTCACCTTCCAGGTAGATGACACCATGAAGCCAACGTCCATCAAAATGAAGCCCATCTCGCCCTTAACTGATTTCAGCTTCGATTTTCAGGACCTTGATCTGCAGCGGGTAAAGCAGTAAAATATTGCTTTTTTGCTCTAGGCCCTTCGACGGGCTCAGGACCTTGATCTGCAGCGGGTAAAGCAATACACGATAGCAACACACGTCTAACCCAACCACCCATGCCAAATTCCTTTACCCGTATCCTCCTGCTTTTCTCGCTATTAGTGTTGCTTAAAGTCAGTGCATTGGCGCAGGAAACGGCCAGTGCCGATGCAACGCGCAAGGCCTTTCTGCAACTAATCGACCATCCTCGGGTGCCACTGGCTTCTGTTGTTAAGGTATTGCCAAACGTCGACGGCCTGCGACAGGAGCAGTTTACCTATGCTACTGAGAAAACACAGCGCGTACCGGGGATTCTGTTGAAGCAGGAAGGTAACCAGCGACGATCCGTTGTGGTGGTTCTGCACGGCACCGGTGGCACAAAAGAGGGGCAACTAAGCGTGCTGAAAACGTTGGCTAGTCAAGGCTTCATTGCCATCGCCATTGACGCACGGTACCACGGCGAACGGCAAACCGGCACGGGCTCAACCCAGTACGTAGCAGCTATGCTCCAAACGTACCGGACAGGCCAGGAGCATCCGTTTCTCTACGATACCGTCTGGGATGTGCTGCGACTGATCGACTACCTGGAAACCCGGCCTGATGTAGATGCATCCCGGATTGGTGTGATCGGTTTTTCGAAAGGCGGAATGGAAACGTACCTGGCCGCCGCCGTTGATCCGCGTATTGCCGTGGCGGTGCCGATGATTGGCGTGCAAAGCTTTCGCTAGGCGCTCGATAACAACATGTGGATGTCGCGCGTAGGTACGTTCCAGTCGGCTGTCGATGAGGCGGCCAAAGAAGCGGGTGTTGGCAACGTAGATGCTGCCTTCATCAAACACTTTTATGATCGGGTGGCCCCTGGCATCTACACTCAGTTTGATGCCCCGGCGATGGTACCGCTGATTGCACCCCGGCCACTGTTGGTTATCAACGGCGACTCCGATGCCCGAACCCCATTACCGGGCCTTGACGAGTGCATGACATCGGCAAAACAGGCTTATCACCAGGCCGCGGCCGATGATAAGGTGAAACTGTACATCGAGAAAAATACTGGTCATACCGTAACGCCCGTTGCCCTTCAAACTGCAGTAGACTGGCTGGTGACATGGCTGAAACCGTAGCTAAAATAGGTATACAAGCCGCCAGAGGGTCTCGATTCACCT
The DNA here is from genome assembly GCF_017353175.1 of Fibrella forsythiae. Lineage (GTDB taxonomy): Bacteria > Bacteroidota > Bacteroidia > Cytophagales > Spirosomataceae > Fibrella > Fibrella forsythiae. The sequence continues at coordinate 21,481 of NZ_JAFMYW010000011.1, forward strand.
GCCTGCTTCAACAATTGACCAGATTAAACGGACAACCCACCAGAATCTGGTTTCCGGGTCAACTCTGACCAACCACCTTTAGCCCGAAATCAATCAGTCACTAACTCGATTTCGGCTATGAAAACGCTGTTTACCTACCTGCTGCTCAGTTTCATGCTGACAGCCTACGCTCAGAACGTACCAACGAATTCGCCAACGCAAACCATTCGGGGTACGTTGGTTGATGCCGTCTCACGCACGCCGCTGCCTGGAGTAAGCGTCGTGATCAGCAAGAGTAACCCATTGATCGGAACAACCACCAACGGCGATGGCCGATTCAGGCTCACGAACGTACCTGTGGGGCGCGTTGGTCTGACTATATCGCTGGTGGGCTATCAGGAGTTGGTTTTGAGTGATGTACTCGTGAACGCGGGTAAAGAAACCGTACTGGAACTGCCCCTGACCGAAAGCCTACAGCAACTGGCCGAGCTGGCCGTAACCTACAAACGTGCCGAAGACCGCACCGTGGCCAACAACGAGCTGGCGGTCGTGTCGGCCCGACCGTTCAACGCGGCCGAAACCAACCGCTATGCCGGTAGTCTGGGCGATCCGTCGCGAATGGCGGCCAATTTTGCGGGTGTGAGCGGTGCCAACGATGCCCGTAACGACATTGTGGTTCGGGGAAATTCACCCGCCTCGCTGCTGTGGCGTATGGAAGGCGTGAACATCCCGAACCCCAACCATTTCGGTGCGCTGGGTACGTCGGGCGGACCGGTATCGATGCTGAACGCTAACCTGCTGGCCAAATCCGATTTTCTGACGGGCGCTTTCCCGGCCGAATACGCCAACGCACTTGGCTCCGTATTCGATTTGAAACTACGGAAAGGCAATGACGAAAAGCGCGAGTTTCTGGGTCAGATGGCGTTCAACGGGCTGGAACTGGGGGCCGAAGGGCCATTCCGCAAAAAGTCGGAAAGTGCGGGTAGCCGGTCATCGTATCTGATCAACTATCGCTACTCGCTGTTCGGGCTGCTTAAGAATGTGGGTTACCAGATCGCCGGTACACCCGAATATCAGGACGGGCTGTTCAAGACGGATCTGGCAATCGGTAGCAAAGGGAATCTGTCGATCTGGGCCCTGGGTGGGCAGAGCCGCATTACGTTCCTGGGAAAAGACATCAAAGCTGATAAGCCAGATGCCTATGGCGACGAGAACACCAACACGCGGGTCAATTACTCGGTAGGAGCGGGGGCCATCGCTTACGAACATCGCTTCACCAACCGTACGCTGGGAAAGCTGACATTCTCGGGCTCGCGGAGCACACAGCATTTCGAAGGTGACACCGTGATCTACCAATCGACAGGCGTAATTGCGAAGGAGATTCCTTCGGCGAAAAATGATTTTACGCAGGAAAAGCTGTCGCTCAACGCCGGGCTCACACATAAGCTGAGCGCAAAAGATAAGCTGTCGGGTGGCCTGATCATTGATTTGCTTCGCTATGATCTGCAAGGGCAGGCGCTTTATCCGTCGGTGATCACCCGCCGAAATACGGATGGCGAAACGGCGTTGGTTCAGGCATTTGGGCAATGGCAGCACCGATTCAGTGAGCAATTGACGCTGAGCAGCGGCCTGTCTGTATTGCACCTGGCCCTGAACGGATCAACGGCTGTAGAGCCCCGCGCTGGTCTGTCGTACCGGATGTCGCCAACAAGTTCGCTGAACCTCGCCTACGGCCTGCACAGCATGATGCAGCCCATACTGACCTACTTCTACCAGACCCGTCAGGCCAATGGCAGCTATGCACTGACTAACAAAGACCTCGGATTTACGCGCAGCCATCACCTAGTAGCGAGCTACGACCGGATGCTTACGCCCACCCTGCGCCTGAAGATGGAGGCCTATTACCAGTGGCTGTTCAACGCCCCGGTTGAACGTACACCCAGCTACTATTCGGCCCTAACTGAGGGCGTGAGTTTCGCGCCGACCAATAAAGCCAACCTCGTGAATAACGGAACCGGCCGTAACTACGGCGTCGAACTGACCGTCGAGCAGTTTTTCAACCGCAACTATTACTTCCTGGTAACGGCCTCGGTTTTTAATTCGCTCTATACCGGTAGCGACGACATTGAACGCAACACGCCGTTCAATAACAGGTACGTAGTGAACCTGTTGACGGGAAAAGAGTGGCAGATTGGGGCAAAAAACAACGTGCTGCTTGTGAACTGGAAGATGACCACCGCCGACGGACGATTCACAACACCCATCAACATGGCTATGTCGGCCGAAACTCGTTCTGAAGTTGGTGATTACAGCCGGGCGTTCTCGCAGCAGCAGTCGGCCTACTTCCGGCTCGATACCAAACTCGGATTCCGCATGAACCGCGCCCGGTCAACACACGAGTTCGCCATCGATCTGCAGAACCTAACCAACCACCAGAACGTGTTCCAGCAAGCCTATAACCCACGCACGAACCAGATCGGAACGGCCTATCAGCAGGGCTTTTTGCCCGTGCCGTATTACCGCTTAACCTTCTGATCGGCAACGACCTGCATCAGCATGGCCACCCGGTTGCGAAGGGCATCGGGTGAAGCGGTTTCACCGGTGAAGAGTTGCGAACCAAGACCCACTGCCGTTACGCCCGCACCAAACCAGGTGTTGAGGCTCTCGGCAGTGGGTTCAACGCCACCCGTTACCATCAGGTTCAGCCACGGCATCGGTCCCTTCACGGCTTTGATGAAACCCGGCCCCAGTACATTGCCCGGAAAAACCTTTACTACTTCGGCACCCAGTCGTGTGGCGTTATAGATTTCGGTGAGCGTAGCACCGGCGGGTACCCAGGGGAGCCCCCGTTCGCGGCAGGCTTCGCCTACTTCGGCCGTCATAACGGGCTGTACCACGAAGTCAGCACCGGCATCGAGGAAGCGATCGGTATCGGCGGCGGTCAGGATGGTGCCAATGCCCAGCGACAGGCCAGGGCAGTGTTCGGCAACGTACCCAGCCAGTTCGGTGAAGACAGGCAGGGCTGCGGCACCCCGGTTGGTGAATTCAAACACGCGCATACCACCGTCGTAACAAGCCTTGACGATTGAAATGGCATGGTCTGCGTCGGCATGGTAAAAGACGGGTACGAGTGGATGGTCGGCTAAATTCTGGAGGAAGGGAGACATGATTGGTTGATCGGTTAATTGGTTGGTTGGTAATTGGTTGGGTGGTTGATCGGTTGGGTGGTAATTGGTTGGGTGGTTGATCGGTTGGGTGGTTGATCGGTTGGGTGGTTGATTGATAGCTGTCCTTTAGCGGAGCAGTCAACCAATTAACTAGTCAACCAATCAACCAATCAACCAATCAACCGCCCAACCAATCAACCAGCAATACGTAGTACGTCGGCGACGGTTTGCTTGGTATCGTCGCCCACTTCGCTCAGCTTGCCAAAGGCGGCGGCTGTCGCGAAATTCAGGATGGTCTGGGGGGCGTGGTTCTTGTAGAGTCCGTAGAGCAAGCCCGCCATGAAACAGTCGCCGCTACCGATCTGATCAATGACAACATCGGCCTCATAGGTGGGCGATACGTACGACTGACCGTTTGTGTAAAGGGTTGTATAATAGTGGATGCCGGTTGGCTGTTTACTGAACCGGAACGTATTAGCTACCACTTTGCAGCGCGGAAAACGAGCCTGAATGGCCTCAGACGTGGTCTGGGCGTGGGCTACATACTCAGCCTGCGTGCTCTGCTCGGTGATATGGTCGCCCACCGGAATGCCCAGCAGCGTGTTGGCCGCCCAGATATTACCCATCACCACCTCGCAGTACTGCACCAGGTCGGGCATGATGTCAACGGGCTTCGCGCCATACTGCCATAGGCGAGCGCGGTAGTTTAAATCGATTGAGATAGAAATCCCCTTTGCCGAGGCTGTTGCTAACAATTCCCGGCAAACGGCTGCTGCCTGCGCGCTGAGGGCCGGGCTAATGGCGCTGATGTGCAATCGGCTTACGCTTTCAAGAACGGGTTCCCAGTCAATCTCGCCGGGTTTTAGCTCGGCAAACGCAGATCCAGCCCGGTCGTAGATAACACCGGCATTTTTTAAGTCGCTTCCCTGGGGCAGGTAATATGAACCGATCCGATTCCCCAGCGTCTGACCAGGCTTGTTGCGAATCAGGCCTGATGGGTCAACGCCGCGTTTGGTGATGTAGTCGATGATATCGCTGGCCAGCGCGTTCTCGGGGATACCGGTCGAGTAGCGGACAGGTACGTTCCAGTTGGCCAGTGCCATCGCCACGTTCAATTCGGCCCCACCTACATACACGGGCATGACCGATTGCTGAATCCAGCCGCCATTCGCCACCGGCGAAAACCGTAATAACACTTCACCAAAACAACAGATTGTAGACATAAGATAGGAGTGGGCAATAGACGCCGGAAACTGACCAGCGTGTAATCAGGAAAGCCTTAGTGGCTGCTAATTTAACCACAGAGATCGGTCGCAGCTACATACAGTTCCCTACTGAACGTACCCAGCGCGTTTAAATCGAGAGAACCTACCTGCATGCCAAACCGGGATTGGAAAAACGGGCTGGATAGAACAACTTGCAGCTATTGTAACTAGAAGCTGATGCGCTGTTTTATTCGACTTTCACTCGCTGCCTGTCTATCAACTGGTTGGCTATCTTCTTGGGCACAGAAAGAGGTGCTGTACTCGCAATACCTCGTCAACCCGATGGCCATTAACCCGGCGTTTGCGGGCGTTCGCGAAGATTTTACTATGACGCTGGCGTTTCGGGGGCGGCTGTTCAGTTTTCTGAGCCAGAATTCGCAACAGATTGCCACCCCCATTACCCAAACCTTCGCCGCCGATGGCCAACTGGGCACGGGTCACTTCGGATTGGGGTTTCAGGTGCTCAATGACCGGAACAGTACCCTTGGTAACGTGGGGCTCTCATCGAACCTCTCGTATCGTGTTGATCTGCCCAATCTGGCCCGGTTGTTTTTAGGTGTTCAGGGCGGCGTGAATATTCTGCCTATCGTAGGCACCGGCACGAATCTGGGCGGGAGCAGCGCCCTGTTGAGCTATGGCGTTGGCCTGTTTTATGATGCCGATAAATTTTTTGCCGGTATATCGGCACCCGAACTAAACAGTAAGGCATTCGGGCTCGGTGGTTTTCTCTATCGCCAGCCGATCTACCTGCAGGGAGGTGGTAAAATAGACCTGACCGATGAGGTCAAATTCATACCATCCGTTGTACTGTCACGGTCAGGTGCCGAACCTCTGGCCGTCGATCTGAATGCGCGGGTGTGGTATCATAATCGGGCGGCACTGGGCGTGTCGGTGCGGCAGAACAACACCTTCACCAACGGTACCTTCAATTATGTGCAGGGAACGCTGGAGTACCAATTGTCGGGGAATGTGCGGCTGGGTTATCTGTACAACTCGATTGCCCCTGAAGCGCCGCTTACGGCCTTCCAGCGTACCATGCACGAACTGGTTTTTCGGTATACCCCTAACCCCAATACACTCAAATTTTCGTACTTTTAGCCCTGTATGCCCAATCAACGCAGTATTCAGGACCTCTTCATCACCCACGATTTAGATCGCGAGTTTCCGCTCGCGGCGCATTTCGTGCAAACCTACGGGGAGTATCCCAACTACCTGTTCACCCACGAAGATTACAAAACGGAACTGCACGACTGGCTGCTGGCGAGGGGGTTTACCGTTATTAATCAGTCGATGCGGTTGACGAAAGACGGTCTTCGTACGAACGAGCGCATCTACACGCACCCCAGCGGCGTGATGATCAACGGCGAGTTCATGTGGGATTCGTATTGCCGGTTCTCGGGTTTTTACCGGGACCCTGGTGCACTGAAGGCCTGCCTGGAAGGCGTAGAGAGCCTGATTTGCGAGCAGGAGCCCGAGCAAACAAACATCTATCTGATTCAGAGTGGGCTGGGCGGTTTGCATACCGAGCGTGTTGAAATTGAACCTCCGCAGATTGATCTGGAACTGTATTATAACGACGGTTTCCCGGAAGTACACGAACGGCTCGTATCGCTATTGAACCGGCCTAAATACAAAGGCTTGATTTTGCTGCATGGCGAACCCGGCACCGGCAAAACGACTTACATCAAGTACCTGAGTTCGCAGGTGCGAAAGAATATGCTGATTCTGCCGCCCTATATGACCAACTTCCTGACGTCGCCGGATCTGATTCCGTTCCTGCTGGAGCAGCGTGATTCGGTGTTGCTGATTGAAGATGCTGAGCGGATCTTACAGGCGCGGGAAGCAGGAGGGGATACAAACAGCGTTTCCAATATTCTGAACCTCACAGACGGCCTGCTGGCCGACTGCCTGCACATTCAGATCATTGCTACCTTCAACGCGAACAAAAGCTTGTTAGATAAAGCGTTATTACGGAAAGGCCGACTGATGGTTGACTATGCGTTTGGGAAATTAGCCGCGCCTAAGGCCAACGCACTTCTATCTAGCCTGGGCAGCGATTTTCACACCAGCGACCCAATGACACTGGCTGATATTTTCAATATTGAAGGGCAGACCATCTCGGGCGAACGCACCGAGAGTAGTTCAAAAGTAGGGTTTTAACCCTGCGCCAAACGGCCTAGTGAGCCGTTGATGGAATAAGAGGCGGCACGGTCACCGTTAGTACCCAACCTGTGCCGGTAGCGACTTGCTGCGCCTGAAGTGTAGAGGCTACCTCCCATGAGGGCAGGTACGTGGTTGCGTTCGAGTTCCATTGCATGCGCAACTGACTGCAACTATTAGGCCAGTGACGACGCCCGTTAATAAAGAACTACTTAAGTAGGTTAAACGGTAAAAAGCTACGCCTTGTCTGCCGATTGTTTAACCCGATCGCTGAATTTGTCGCTGCGCCAGATTGTTGGTATGATTTTTGCAAACCAGCACATCTGGCCCAAGAGGCAGCGAAATTGGGGGGCGTTGCTGGAAGGTATGGCTTAATTGACTACTAACCAGCCGGTCGCAGCGGGCTGATTTGCCCGATTCCGGCGCTGCATGTCAAATCTAAAAAGGCTACGCTTTTAAAATCCGTTACCTTTGCGCCCTCGACATGGCCCACGAGGGTTATGTCTATTTCAAGATGGAAATTCGCAAATCAGACCGGCTTACGCACCTCAAGTATGACATTCGGGGGCCGGTTTACGAAAAGTCGCTGGAACTGGAAAGTCAGGGCTATAAAATCATCAGTCTCAACATCGGTAATCCAGCCGCTTTTGGCTTCGATACTCCCGACGAGATCGTACATGATGTTATTTTGAACATCCGTAATGCGCAGGGGTATGCGGACTCGCGCGGCTTGTTTGCGGCTCGCAAGGCAGTGATGCATTACACCCAGAACCTGGGCCTGCCCGGTGTTACCATCAATGATATCTATATTGGTAATGGGGTAAGTGAGCTGATTCTGTTGTCGATGCAGGCATTGATCAATGAAGGGGATGAAGTGCTGGTTCCCTCTCCCGATTACCCTCTCTGGACAACGTCTGTAGCCCTATGCGGTGGTAAGCCGGTACATTATACCTGCGACGAAGCGGCAGGCTGGAATCCCGATCTGGTTGATCTGGAGCGCAAAATCACCAGTCGGACGCGGGCGGTGGTGCTGATCAACCCTAATAATCCCACCGGGGCAGTGTACGACAAATCTGTACTGGAAGGCATCGCCCGTATTGCCGAAAAGCACCAACTGATTGTCTTTGCCGACGAGATTTACGACAAAATCCTGTATGATGGTGCCATTCACCATCCGATGGCCCGGTTCGTCCACGACACGCTGTGTATCACGATGAATGGCCTCTCGAAAAATTACCGGGCAGCCGGTTTCCGGGGCGGATGGCTGGTCATGACGGGCGCAAAACACAAAGCCAAATCGTACATTGAAGGATTGACCCTGCTGGCGAGTTTGCGGCTGTGCGCCAACGTACCTACACAATATGCGATACAAACGGCGCTGGGCGGGTACCAGAGCATTCAGGACCTGGTTATCCCCGCCGGTCGGCTATACCGCCAGATTATGCTGGCCTATGAGCGAATGGTGGCTATTCCGGGTATCACCTGTGTGAAACCGAAAGGAGCGCTGTATATATTTCCCAAAATTGATCTAAGTCAGTTTGAAATCGCTGACGACAATGCATTCGTTTATGATCTGCTGGTTGAACAGAAAGTGCTGGTTGTAGCAGGGCAGGGGTTCAACTTCAGCACCCCCGATCATTTCCGGATCGTTTGCCTGCCAAACATCGACGAGATGACCGTGGCCCTGAATCGGATTGAAGCCTTCCTGGAAAGTCGCCGTAAGCAGCCTGTTCAACTGGCCATATCGTTACCAAACAAAGCATCCGAGGCGGTAGAAGTTTAATAAGCGACCTCTGCCGCAACGGATTTGGCTGCCAGACCAGCCGATTTCAGAATTTGCCCGGCCAATGACCGAATGATCGTTTCACGACGAAACTGGTTGATAAACTCCGTACGGACAGTGTTCTGATAGGGCGTGGTCAGCAGGTACGTTGTCAGTGAAGCAGCGTCGCCCGGTGTAAAAACGAAGCTGTTCGGAACATGCTGATTCATAAACTGCGCGGCATAACCTGCTACACCCGCCAGAACGGGTTTATCGGTAGCGGCGTATTCGAATAGTTTCGACGGGAGGCAGCGCTCAAACGCTGCCAGGTTGTTGAGGTGCATGAACAGGTAGTCGGCCTGCTCATATTCGGTGAGTAACGTGGCCCGGTCAACCGGTGGACGAATGTCGACATTCGGTAGGCCCGACTCCTGCACCGTCCTTACCAGTCGCTCTTTCGTGCCGCCATCGCCGATCACCACAAACCGGTAAGCAGATCCCAGCAGGCGGGCTGCTGCCGGTATTATTTTTTCCAGCCCCTGCCCTTCACCAATATTGCCCGCATATAGGATAGTGCGCACAGCAGGTAGTTTGCTGGCCGGTGGCGTTGTGGGGAAATTGAGGAAGTAATCATCAATTCCGTTTGTGAAATGGCTGTAGGTAGCCTTCGTATACTCGGCGAAGTAATCATCAAATCCCTCCGATACCATATTGATGTGCCGGGCATAGCCAAATGTATACCGCTCAACCGCCTTTAGGGTTGGCGAGAGCGCCAGTTTGGCAACAGGATTGTTGAGCAGTTCCAGAATGTTTTCCCGGAACAGGTCACGGATGTCGAGTATAAGCGGTACGTGTCGTTGCCGGGCCAGTTGGGCACCCAGAAACGCCGAAAACAGGCGTGATGAAGAGGCCACCACCACATCGTAGGTGCCAGAGCGGGTCAGCGCATAGGCCTGACGGTAAAAATGAAGGTAGGAGCGAATCTGTTCGGCAAAGCCACTGGCATGGGCCGGCACTGAAATTCGGTTGATACGCAGATTGCCATGCTGCTCTACCTCCTTCGCCTCGGCCCGAAATGACTGATACCGGTTGGGCTGGGTGGTAACAACATGAACGGTTCCTGCACTGCCTACTTGCCGCGCCAGTTCATAAGCGAGCGGTGTATTTCTGAAAGAGCCAGCGCTAAGGTCGGGAGAGAAGTAATAGGTTAGTAAAAGTACGTTCACAAGTTGACGGTAAAAATGGTCTTCAGGATAGGAGTGGATATGTTGAGGGTTGCTCGTGAAGCGGTAGAACTACGGTTGAAACCAAATGCCTGCTCGTAGGTAGACAAATTGACCACAGGCTCGTTGTCAGCCACAAACGTAATGTCGTAATCTGTTGATCTAATGACACGTTGCCCAGCAGTCAAATATAGGCAATGGTCGAAATATAGGTAGTATTTTTTCGCTAAATTATCATTAATAAAATGGTCACATATACTTAGTGTTATCTCATTAATAAAGGTCCATCGGCGAGTATGCTGTTCATTAAGGTGGGCATAGCCGTTATGAGTAGCTTCCACACACTGTGGAGTATCTATTGGTATGCGTGTACGCGCCCGCCGGCCAACCCGAAAGCCACTCCACACTTCCGACGAATTCTGATTGGCTACCGTAACCGTATTATGAGCGGCGGTGCTCCGTTCCCAGGTACGTCGGTCGCCAATCTGATACGTTGACGTACCTGGATCAACAACAACCGGTTTTCCGTCGATGTGAAGCACAAATGAAAAGGTGTCGGCATGAGCATGACCCGGCTGGTGGTCTGGCCCTACCGGACCAACATCAATGAACAGTTCCATGCGGGGGGTGGTCAGCATCCGGTAGCCGCTATCAGTTAATTGAACAGCGGTGGGTTCAAAGCCCAGTAGCCTGGCTTTGGCCAGGATGTCGGCCGTGGCAGGAGCAACGCCATAAGCCGAATCATTGACCATCGGCACTGATCCATCGCGGAAGGTTACCGATACCAGCCAGTTGAGCATCGCGGCTGTTTTCTGTTGAACGTACCTGCACAGTGCTTTGTCGGGCATCCAGGTGTTTGCCTCCAGTACGGCGTAGAGATCGAGCAGGCGATCGGTCAGGAGCTGGTGATATACGGGGCTTCGTTCGTAATGCCCCCCGTCGGTCAGTACCTGTTCGTTGAGCTGGTTTCGAAGCAGGCTTGATCCCTTCATAAACCAGGCCTTATGCTGAAAATGTATGGCCAGAGTCGTGAGAGCGCAGGCATTTTCGAGCAGGTGATTTCCGCCCAGATGATATTCCAGCCGCGACTCGAGCAGGGCTGTCTGTGCATACAGGTGCCGTTCAATAAGGGCATCCTGAATGCCTTCCTGCCGTAAAAAAGCCCGCCAGTTCAGTAGTCGGAGTGATGTAGGGTAGGGCTCCAGCCCATCGTTCAGTGAATCGGTCTGACGAATAAAATCATAAATGAGCGCGGTCGCCTGTGTGGATAGGTTCAGCCAGTCGAAGTAATTCAGGTTATACGTCCATAGTTTACCGTTGGCCGCATGGTTCCAGTCAATCCGATCGGTAAACGTAACTGTCTGGTTGAGGAACGTGAACGTGATGGGAAACGAAATGCTGGGTACGTTGGTGGGTGTTGTGGAAGAAACCCAGCGAAGACGTGGGCGGCCCCGCAGCCGATTCCATACCTGATACACCACTTGTCTGAGTGTCAGATGCCGAAGGGTACGCCAGTATAGGCCGACTGCTTTCATCCTACTGTCACCCAGCCACCGTTCTGAAGACTGCGTAGTGCCGCCAGCGTAGCGGCCGTTGTATTGACCAGTTCGGCAAAGGGAATAAGCGGTACGCCACCCGTGCGGAGGCTATGGACAAGCCGTCTGAATTGCTCGGTATGCCCCTTATCCTGCCCACCCGACTGGCTCGAGAAACCATTGAATCCGTATCCCTTGAGCGATTTGAAATTGTCGAGGATCAGCGTTCGTTCCTGCGAATAGACTTCAAGGCGTTCTTTCGCATAGGCTTTGCTGCCATTGGCGAAGTAATTGATAACGCCCGTTGCGCCATTATCGTACCGTAACAGAATAGATGCCGAGTCGGTCGTTTCTGAAGGGTTTTTTCCCATAGCATTCATGCATACAGCCGTTACATGGCTACCGGTCAGGTACGTAATCAGGTCGATATAATGACAGGCTTCGCCCAGGATCCGTCCGCCACCCATAGTCCGGTCGTGCACCCAGGAATTGGCAGGAATAACGCCGGCATTCATGGTGGCGATAATGTTCATGGGCACGGTTCCGCTGGCAGATCCGCCGAGCAGTGCCTTTGCTTTCTGGACCGTGGGCGAAAAACGGCGGTTGAAGCCAACAAGCACCATTCGCTCGCCCGCCTGGCTGGTCGCCTGCTGCGCGGCTATTACGTCAGTCAGCTCATCCTCATAAATAGCCAGCGGTTTTTCCACGAACACGTGTTTACCAGCCTGTAGCGCCTCTATCACCAGTTTTGCATGGCTGTTATGGCGGGTTGATATGACGCAGAGGTCAATGGTCGGGTCATCCAGTACATCCTGATAGCGCGTGGTGCTGTTGACAATACCATGCTTCTTGGCCAGCAGCGTACCGCTCAGACCGTTGGCGCTGACGATAGTCTGGAGTGTAGCCCCGGCTTTCTTAAGCGCAGGCACCAGCGTAGATCCCGCGAAATTGCCTGCCCCGATGATCCCCACCACGCCTGCCGACTGTGATAATCTGGTGCCGGCGCTGATCTGGTGAACGCGTACCGACGTACCCAACTGCTCGCCGGGCCGGGTGGTTGCTTCAGGATAACTCAGTAACGAGGCGATGCTGCCTGAACCGGATGCTGAACCATTCATCTGCCCGTAAATCTGCTGATAGTTGGCCAGGGGCACCACCTCGGTGATCAGGGGTTCTACCCGTAACTGGCCGGTACTAAGCAGATGCAGAATTGTCTGGAAATTGCGGTTTTCGGTCCAGCGCACAAACGGCAGCGGGTAATCGTGGCCCGCCTGCTCGTAGTCGGCATCGTAGCGGCCGGGGCCATACGAGCAGGAGACCTGGAAGGTCAGTTCTTTCTCAAAAAAATCGGCGCGGCTCAGGTTCAGACCAACGACGCCTACCAGCACAATGCGCCCCCGTTTTCGGCTCATTCTGGCCGCCTGCGTCATCACTTCGTCGGATTTTGTCGAGGCCGTGATCAGCACCCCGTCTGCCCCAACGCCGGTCAGGTCAACAACCGCTTTCACCACATCGATCGTAGATGGGTTCAGCGTTTCAATACCGAGACTGCGGGCCAGGGTCAGCTTATGGTCGTCGAGGTCAAGGCCAACTACACGGCAACCATTCAGGTGGAGCAACTGGGCGGTCAGCAGGCCAATCAGCCCTAGCCCAACAACGACGATCGTTTCGCCCAGTGTTGGATTAATAAGCCGGATTCCCTGCAGACCAATGGCGCCAATCACCGTAAACGCCGCCTGCTCGTCGCTGACCGAATCGGGAATTTTAGCCACCAGATTACGGGGCACACACACCATTTCAGCGTGCTGACCATTCGACGCTACCCGATCGCCGATGGCAATATCGGTAACACCAGTGCCAACGGCTACCACCTCGCCCACATGGCAATAACCCAGCGGTAAGGGTTGGTCGAGTTTTCTGAAAACGGCCTCCAGCGTTGGCAGCAGCCCATCTGACTGAATTTTCTCGATGACCTGCTTTACTTTATCGGGCTGTTGGCGGGCTTTACTGAGCAGGTTTGCCTTCCCGAAATCGACCAGCATCCGCTCCGTACCCAGCGACACCAGCGTGCGTCGGGTACGTATCAGCACATGCCCGGCACGTACCTGAGGCGCCGGCACCGTCTCCAGCACCGTCTCCCCGGATTTTAAATTCTGTATAAGTTGGTACATTTAAGTGTGGTGGGGTATACACTGCTATCAGATGTCGAAAATAGCCCTCGTTGTAAGTTATTGTGGGCAAGGGTATCTCCAAATGACACTACTCTATGTATTCAGTTCATCAACGACAACTTGTCGACTTTTTACGCTAGAGTACGAAAACCTGTCTTTCAATCGCAGAAATTTCAATTCAAAAGTATAATAACTTATGCTTGACATTACATACGTGGCTGTAAGTCCTAATATGAAATACAGAGCTATGTTGTCAATATTCAGATGTATCCTAACCAATTCAAAGCATAATATATGATACACATACAATCCATAACTAATCTTACCCGTAAATGTAGCTATTCTATGCCTGAATAGCTTTTTGAGTAAATTGTTTTCGTTCAAAGTAATTAAAATGCCTAGAAAACTAAAATAAAAAAAGCTTAACGGAATGTACTTGAAAATCTTTATAAAGGTCTGACCCGAAATACTTGGCATGAACCATAAGCACACACCTGGCACTATTGTAAATGCTAAGATTGTAATAAAATTTTTTTGACTCTTTAACTTTCCCTGCAATTCCCAAATGGCAAGCAGTGCACCCACAGCTAATTCATCCATCATTGTTAGTGTGAAATAGCCAGTAGCATAGCCATAGTTTAGTAGTAATATTCTAGTTAATACAGCATTAATTATGATTATATAAATTATAGATTTTATTTTGCTCATACTGCATGTGTAAATAATTATAGGCCAGAAGATATAGAAATGTTCTTCAATAGCTAGGGACCAAAATTGACCAGGTCCCGCATTTGGCCATCTGAATGTTGCAGCAATATTTTGTAAATATACCCAAAACCATATCTGTTGATTAAATGGAGGAGTGGACGTACTCAATAAAGGTGGTGCAATAAAATATGTCACAACGAGAAATAAATAATACAAAGGGAATATTCTCAAAGCTCTTCGGGTATAGAAAATAAGAAAATATGAATCATTATTTCTAGTAGCTAGTAAAATGCGGGTAATTAAAAAACCAGATAGAACAAAAAAGAGAGAGGGGCCTGTTCCGCCAAAAATGGAAATTTTCTTAATAAGTATAAGTAGACCATTGTTGGATTCCAGACTAACCGTAAAATGATAAACAATAACCATTAAAGCTGCCAGTGCTCTTATTCCATCTAACTCATACAAATGTTTTAATTTCATGTGAATTTAAATTTAACTATTGGGTCTCACGTTAGGGTAGACAACAGTGTTGACAAAATAGCTCCAACGTGCTAGTAGGCTTGCGATAATTCAGGTGAGATTTTCATACGGATGAGCCATTGGATATTGCTGTGAGCTGCTTTAGCTTTAGGTTATGCTATTCTTTTCCCCTTTACCAAAGGGAGAGACGACAGGCTTAAAGTCAAATGCGAACGACTTAGTGCATAGCATATGCTTATGGAATTAATACGATTGTCGACTATTTTAATCGCTACAGCTCGTCGGAATAGGTTTGTCAACTTTTCCTCGATCGGCTAATACGGATTGGCTCGTATAGTCGCTTTGATCCGACCGTCACCTGTTTTGAGCCTAATTCATATCGATGATAACAGTTGACTCAAGACCGCTTTTATTAAAGTCTATAATTTAGGTTAGCTGAGACCGTCTGGCGTGATCCAGCCGGAGTGTGAGGTAAAGATAAATACGTAGCAAGACTCTTGAGCCATTTAAGTACTTTTACAAGGCATAATTGACTCGCCTTGATGGTCCTGTTGATCTTTTCCTGTAATCGCGCCTTGCAACTACAAACGCTGCTTACTAGTCTACAAAGGTACCTGACGATTGAGTACCCCTACTCCGTTCATGTGTTGTATGCGGCCACCAACGATTCCTTCGAAGCAGGGTATAGGCAGGTGCTGGCACGCTTTCCGACTGTACAGTTTCGTCGTGAGCGGCAACAACATAGCCTGGTCTGGCCAAGACCATTTGCATACTGGAAAAACGCTATTCGCTATGTTAGACAAGCTGGATTGCGGCAAACTACTGACTTCAAAGAAGTAGTTGAACTCGTTTTAAGCAAGAGTACAGCGGAAGGGGTTATGTTCCTGACCGACGACAGCATCTTCACGCATCCGGTCTGGTTGGATGCGGTTCGACTCGACACTGTACTTAGTGATCCCGCTTCGACGTATTCATTCAGCCTGCGGCATGGATTAACATTAGAACCCTGCCCTACCGATATTCAACAAAACCCCGCTGGAGGATACGCTTGGCAGGTACGTTCCCGACAAACAGACATGAAGCATTGGGATTGGCGGTTCTCGGTTGATGGACATGTATACCCGATTCGGGCGTTGCTGCCCATTCTCCGCCGCCTACATTATGCTAATCCAAATTCGTTGGAGGGTTTTGTTAATGACTATATTCGAGAGGAATGCCCCGACTTGTTTCATACGCTACTATTTGATGAGCGACCCAGTTTGGTGGGGTTTATCCTAAACAAAGTGCAGACCTTCAATGGCAATCGTAGTTTCAACGTATCGCCAACGTACCTGAACGATAAACTGCTAGCTGGTTATAAGCTGACGTATCGTTACGAAACACCCGTCACTGACTTTCAACCGCTTCTGACGGGTATTACTCTCACGGATACGCTTACTGATGAAACTCAGTTTATTTCCATAAACGACTAATTAGCAGAGTCTAATGCAAATCATTCGTTCATTATATAGTATTATTACTTTCTTCGGCATCGACCCATTACGTTTTTGGGGAAATGTACAGGGCATTGGCTGGTTTTGGCGCGATTATCGTCTATTCAAACAGAAAGCGGGTTCGAACCCAGCCTTCCCAATTGATTCATTCTATGTATTGCTGGGCGACAAAAAAGATAATAGTGGCAGTGCAAAAGGGCATTATTTTCACCAGGATCTGCTGATCGCGCAACGGGTGTTCGCCAACGCCCCTACCAAACATGTAGATGTGGGGTCGCGGGTAGATGGGTTCATAGCACACCTGGCGTCGTTTCGACCAATCGAGGTGTTTGATATTCGGCCATTGACAGACCAAATCACTAATATTCAATTCCGACAAGCTGACCTGATGCACTTGGATGATCAGCTTGTAAACTATACAGATTCGCTGTCGTGCCTGCACACCATCGAACACTTTGGCCTAGGCCGTTACGGAGATCACATTGACCCTGATGGTTACCTGAGAGGTATAGAAAATCTGAGTAAGCTTTTGAAGCCGGGTGGAACGTTCTACTTCTCAACGCCTATTGGGCCACAGCGTATAGAATTCAATGCTCACCGTGTATTCTGCGTAGCGTATTTGCTTGAGCTTTTTCAAGCAGATTACGAACTCGTTCATTTCTCATACGTTGACGACAGGGGCAATTTACACAAACACATTACCCTTACAGAGGAAAATATAAGTACCAATCTGGGCTGTCGGTACGGTTGTGGGATTTTTGAATTGCGGAAAACTATTCAAGTGGATATACATTCTAAAGTTTGAGTCGGATATAAATATCTCCAAAGTCAGTTTGGCTAAACTCGCTGGTTTGGATGTACGTTTTCATCTGATTGGGCGTAAGCCACTCTGGTAAGGCAAATTCCATCGTTTCACTGACGCAAAAGTTACACTCAATGGTAGATTTGTTAGCAGATACCCGATCAATACAAGCTATCAATTTTTCTGTTTGCTCTGGTACCGCGTACTCAAAACTTATCATTTGAACCGGTTCTGATAAACCGTTCAGTACATTTAATTCATAGCCTTCTACATCAATTTTTATAAACGCAGGCACACCATATCGGGCAATTAGCTTATCGAGCGTCGTCATAGTAAGTTTTACCGGTTTTCGCCAGTTATATCCCTCGAAACGATGCTGTTTCATTGTATTGATCCATTCAGAAGAAAATGTAGATAACGTGTGAGTATCAGCAATGTAAAAATCTTTAGTGCCTTCCGATTCGCCTAAGCCGACGACTTCCAATTCGATTTGATCGTTGAATTTATGTCGTAAAAAGCGGGCGCATGCTTCTTGAGGCTCTACCGCAACAACGTTCGCGGATAGGCTCAAGAATGGCTCGATTCGGTTTCCTAAATTCGCGCCAACGTCGAAACATAAATCTCCTGCTTTAATGAAATTACCATAGAATTTTATCATTTTCTCGCGTTGTATTTTTTCGCGCACAAGCTCTAGCCGCTGATTAGCGGTTGGGAAAAGCTTTTTCTGTATATATTTTAAGCGCAACTGCTGATAGTCAGTCAATAAATTAATTATCTTTTTCATATTTTTTGTATCAGTATGTGATTTGTTTAATACGTAGTTCTGCTTTCCAATATGATCACTCCACTGCAAGTCCTTTATGCTTAAGCAGGAGTTTTGTTGAGTAAAAGGCTTGCGGCAATTCGAAGGGCCGATTTGCCGTCCCAAAGTGGTGGTATTTTACCCTTCTTCGATACTCCCGCCCTAATCTGGGCGAGATGCGTTTCTACAGAGGCCAAACTTAGGTCGGCCAGTAGCGTGTTAGTGCCTAGTAGAACAGTACAGGGCCTTTCGGTAGTGTCACGGAAGGTAAGACAGGGTACTTGCAGGTACGTTGTTTCTTCCTGGATTCCGCCAGAGTCAGTCACCACTACCTGCGCGTGTTCCATGAGGTTAAGAAATTCAAGATATCCCTGAGGTTCCAGCAGCAGCACGTTAGGCAACGTTGTCAGTCGATCTATCATACCGAACCGTTCCAGGTTTGTGCGGGTCCGTGGGTGCAGTGGAAAGACAACTTGTCCGTATTGCGTTGCCCCCTCAACGATCTGTACAATAGATTGGAGACCGTCGGCAGTGTCTACATTTGAGGGACGGTGCATGGTCAGCAGTACATACTGACCTGCTGTTAAGCCTAATGAACCAACGGTATTGAGCGCATTGGCTTTTGCCCGGTAATAGACCAGCGAGTCGATCATGATGTTACCAACAAACCGCACTTTTTCATCGGTTATTCCCTCGTGCTGCAAGTTATCGAGGCCGGCTTGTTCTGTGACGAAAAGTGCGTCAGCCAGGTGGTCGGTTACTATTCGATTGATTTCTTCGGGCATTTGCCGATCACCAGAGCGCAGGCCTGCCTCAACGTGGGCAACCCGCACGCCCATTCGGACAGCTACCAACGCGCAGGCAAGCGTACTTGTTACGTCACCCACCACCACAACCCAATCTGGCTGCTCTGTTTGCATAACCACCTCAAATTTGGTCATTATTTCGGCGGTCTGTTGCGTGTGTGTGCCGCTGGCTACGCCCAGGTAATAATCGGGTTTGGGTAGTTCGAGCTGGTTGAAAAAAATATCGCTCATGCGGGCGTCGTAGTGCTGACCAGAATGCACTATTTTCGACTCAAGACCTTTCAATTCTAAAAAAGCCCGGTGTAGAGGAGCCACCTTCATGAAATTTGGCCGTGCACCAACAATAGTTAATATCTTCATTTTTTCTGGAAAACCGCCACAAACAAGGTGTCGGCATATGTGGCGGGTAAACAGGTACGTAGCAGCCTGGCAATGCTATTTGTGCCACCAAATGTCTGCGAGGTAATTAGATGATAGTGCTTGGCAGTTAGCTGATCGGCTACGGATCGAGCAGTGCCATAATGTAAGACATGCTGTAGATAAGGTGGCCGACCGGTAAGGTGAAATCCAATTCGCTCCAGTATTCTATATACTGAGTAGCGATTAGGAAGTGATACAATCAGGTAACCGCCAGAGCGTAGGCTGGTAGTAAACGAGGCCAGTGTTGTAACCAGATCAGGTACGTATTCCAGTACGCTCGATGATAGTATGGCATCAAATTGTTCGTTCGCCAGTTGATCAGCCAGCGGTAAGAGCGACACTCGGAAAGTAGCGCCCGGATTTGCCTGCTGGCGGCAGAGGCGAATCATTTCGGCTGACCCATCGATGCCCAACACTGTACAGCCTCGGCTAGAAAGGTAATGGCTGAAAATACCTGTACCGCAACCCGCATCGAGTACGTTTGAACCGGGCTGAATGTAAGTATCCAGCAGCGAGCGCCACACGGCAAATCGTTCCTGAAAATCAGATGATCGCTGATAGCGGTCACCAAAGGCTTTGGCAATGTCGGAATGGAAATCAACGGCGTTCATTAGCGGAAAGGCGGGAGTGCTCGTCGATGTAAACGGCGGCGATCATAAACTGATATAGGAAGGCGTGACTGAAATGGTAAATGAAACCGGCTCTTCCATCCAGCAACCCGAGCAGTAGTATGTACCGGTAGAAAAAATAAAAGAAAGGCCGGAGTAGTACCGGAATACGGCCCCAAATCTGCTCTTTAATCCATCGTTTACGGTCTCGCTGACTGGTGGCATCGGCCCAGCGAAGTGTCTTTTCCTGATCGGATTTTAACAGGTCGGTAACCTGATAACGGGTGTACCGGGCATGTTTTTCGTACCAGAACTGAACGGGTTTTCGATCCTGGTGAATAAAAGGTTCGTTGATATAGCCGGTAGTGCCGGTAACTGTTATCTGTTCATCCATTTCCCGATCAATTTGCTCCACAGCTTCCCGTCGAAATAGGCGTAGAATATAGGTAGGGTAATACCCGCCGTAGCGTATCCAGCGGTTAAGAAAAATAAATTTAAACGGAATAAAATAGCCGTTATGGCCAGCTGGCTGGCTTATAGCCTGCGTAATGCGTTCTTTCAACGGGTCAGTTAATTGTTCATCAGCATCCAGAAATAACACCCATTCTGTTGTTACCGGCAGATCGTGAATGGCATAATTCCGTTGAGCCGCATAATGATCAAACTTTCTATGAAACACAGTGGCTCCGCCTGCTTCTGCTAGTTGAACGGTGTTGTCAGTAGAGCCTGAATCTAAGATGAAGACATTGGTAGCCCAGCCTGAGACACTTTGTAAACAGGGCACGATATTAACCTCTTCATTGAGTGTTAAAATCAGGACTGTTAAAGGCTGCATGAGTGAGAAATCGAATTTTAGCCTGATATTTAATTGAATCCGTTTGTAATTAAGCGGTGCTTGTTGTCGAATACGAACGTATTTGTACGAAAAAATAAAGACGTACATGTCCGCATGATGGCTCCTGATGCATAGCCATAATAATCAACTCGCTGCATGCCACTAGTGTCAAAACCCTGACGGAATTCATAGCCTTCAGAGTTGTCGCAGATAATGACACCGTCTTCAGAAAGTAGACTCACACAGAGAGGAATCAACTCATAGCGCCATAGTCCATCAATGATGATAACATCAAATGTTTTACGACCTTTTTCTACTAGAATCGATTGCACATCTTTTAAGCATATTGCTGCATTTTGGTCATGTACATAATGAAGCTCTACGTTAGCGGGCATTTGTTTCTTAATGTAATCGAACCATTCCTTATTACCCTCAAATGATACAACGTCTGCAGCATGATTCCCCCACCAGATTGATGATTGTCCGCCTCCAAATTCTAAAATGTGCTTATCCCTGAAATCACGTCTCACTAATATATCGATGCATGGAAATGTGTACCAAGGCAATGCATTCCCAGACTTGTCGAGCGCTTTCATATGAAAACTAGATCTGAAATGCCCGCTATGATAACTGAACATGACTGGGGTTAAGAAGGCGGTGATCGTATTCCGAACCAAATTTGAAACAGTTTCGGGGAGTATCCTTTTTACCTGCCTGAATGTACGATGTAGTAGGGTTTGCATAGGGTAGGAATTGATGATGCTAATTATTGAACTTTAGCTAATCTGGTTGCGCTCCAGCCAGTCTTCAAGCACGACTAGTAGCCATATTTGATTCCAGGAAACAGTTGGTTCAGCCTGTAAAAAGCGTTGATAATAGGTCAACAAAGCCCTTGGTTCAAACAGATCCCGTTGACTAAGCCGCTGGATTCGTTCCGAACAAAACTCCTTTAGCTCTCTGCGCATCCACTTATCCCAGGGAAAGCTAAAGCCCATTTTAGGCCGCTGTAGCAACGTACCTGGCAACAATGGTTGCAGCGAATCGATGAGTAGCTGCTTCGGAGTCGTTGTCGTTTTGTACTGATCAGGGACTTGGATCATGAAGTCAATGAGTTCATGATCGAGGAAGGGAACCCGCAGTTCCAATGCATGAGCCATACTCATCTGATCGGAATCACGGAGCAATAATGGTTCAGTATATGTGAGTAACTCACTGACCGTTAACTGACTCATGGGTGAAAGCCGGCTAAGTTCAGTTGCTTTTGCCTGAAACCGGGCAGCATACGGTGTAACCAGTTTGTTCAAGCCCAGTAGCTGACCTGCTGCCAACGCTGATGTTGATTGTCTGAGCAGTGGAAATAGGTCTGTGGGTGTAAGCGATGGTAAGGCTATCAGATCAGCCAGCTTCTGTTTATTTGTTCCGGGCGATAGCCAGCGGAGTATCGTTTGCCTTATTGGTTTGGGAAGTTTCCATAACAGCTGTAATTGCCGCAAACGGGCATATCGGCCGAAGGTTGAATAACCCGCAAACACCTCATCGCCGCCCAATCCGCTCAGAGCCACCGTTATACCGGCCTCTTTGGTGAGCTTAGAGACCATGTAGGTATTGGGGCCGTCGCCACTGGGCTGGTCCATGCTGGCCATAATGGCAGGTAATTCGGCTAACAGGCGATCAGGAATCAGTGGTAACTCAGTGTGCCTGGTATTAAATCGGTTGGCCATGGCGCGGGCATGCACCGATTCATCGAAGGCCGAGTCCTGAAACGTGACCGTAAATGTATTTACGGGCTGATCGCTTTGTTCAGCCATCAGTGCTACAACTGCGCTGGAATCTATGCCGCCCGACAGAAACGCTCCTAGGGGTACATCACTGACTATCCGGCGGGCTACAGAAGCTTGTAGCAAGTTGCGAACCCGATGTTGTACGGCCGTTCGGTCTTGTAGTAACGAAGGGTCAGCGGCTGGCGGACTCGCTACGTCCCAGTAGCACGTCTCCATCCATTGATGATGGTCTGTCAACAGCGCAAAATGGCCGGCAGGGAGTTGGTTTATGCCCTTCACAAGTGTATCGGGAGCTGCTACGGTCTGATACATCAGGTACTGGGGCAAAGCTGACCGATTCAACCGACGCGGTACCAGGTCAGTCTGTAGCAGGGCGCCTACCTCCGAGGCGAATAGAAAAACCTCTTCATTCTGGTAATAGTAAAAAGGCTTTTTGCCCAGGCGGTCGCGGGCGGCAAACAACTGCCCGGCTTGCTGATCCCAGATGGCAAAAGCAAACATGCCATTGAAATGTTCCAGGCAGGCTGTTCCCCAACGCTCGTAGGCAGCCAGAATAACTTCGGTATCGGAATTGGTCTGGAACGAATAGCCTGTTAACTCCTGACGGATAGCCTGATAATTATAAAGCTCACCATTAAATGTGATGACGTAGCTGCCCGTGCGATCTGCCAACGGCTGATTGGCGTTGTCTGAAAGGTCAATAATGGATAATCGGCGATGTCCCAGCGCTACTTGTCCGTCTGCCCAGATGCCCTCAGCGTCGGGGCCACGGTGGCTCATACATTGAGTCATCAGGCGAACCAGCGCCGGATCGGCATTAGACTGGGACCGGTTAATCAGCCCGGCTATTCCGCACATACAGATGGAGTCAGGTTGGAGGAATAAAGGGTATAATACGCCGCTAACCAACGATAGCTATTAGCCTTACTATCAAACTGGTGTTGGGCCAGTTCTGCTGCCCGTTGCCGATATAAATTATACGAATCAGCGGATAAAGATAGGCAAGTAGTAATACTCACGGTTAAATCCTCAGGATTATTACTTATCCAAAAACCGGCATGCTCAGATACCAGGCAAGCCCATGGCGTACCCGTAGAGGCTATAACGGGTGTTCCTTGTGCTAGCGCTTCTACGACAACGTTTCCAAAATTCTCGCTGTGTGAGGGAAGCACTAAAGCATAAGCGTCTGCCAGCAGTTGCTGTTTCGCCCTCCCCGAAACAGGTGGCTCGAAGGTTACCCGATCAGTCAGGTCAAGTAAACTAGCCTGTTGTCGTAATAGATCACCGTACCCATCGGCGTCAGATCCTACCAGCTTTAGTTGCCAATTGCCTTCCCGAAAAGCCGATGAACGGGCAAGGGCTTCCAAAAGTCGGTCTAAGGCTTTAATAGGATGTAACCGGCCCAGGAAGAGCAGGTAGGGTACGCGTTGCTGATCGGAGCGGGGAAACTGCGGCGGCAATTCGATGTAGTTAGGTAGTTCAATTACCCGCACCGAAGAGCCAAACTGATGCTTCACCTGCTTAGTCTCATCTGGCGAGGTTGTATGAAAGGTAATTGCCTTTGCCTTCCATCGAAACCAGTTAAGTACTGTTTTCTTGAGAGCAGAGCCGTTTTCTAATGCATTAGGAGCCAACTCGCCACGTGGCGACCACACAACGATCTGTCCGCGTAGTATGGCAAGAAAACCCACTACCAGCGACAATGGGTAGAACAAACTGGTAAGGTGAACTATATCACTGGTAATAAGTCGTTTAAACGACCACCAACTATGCCGCCAGGGTACGTTATGATTCCGGGTCGTAACGTACCTGACTTGTCCTGCTTCTGTGTCAATCCACTGGTCGCGGATAGTCTCGGCGGGTTGATCTGTATCTGTTGAAATTACTGTTACCTGAACACCCTGACGTACCATTGCCCTAGCCAGCCAGTAGACCGAATTACTCGGCCCTCCCGACTGGGCTGGATAAAACGTACCTATAGGATAGAAGATGTGCATGGCTTACCGTAAAATCTCCTGATAAATAGTGTCATATTGGGCAGCAACAGTATCGATACTATACTGAGCTGCATTCCGGTAACCTGCTTCAATGAGTTGGCTACGATATGCTTCGTCGGATAGTAGACGTTGCAGTCCCGCTCGGATTGCCTCGACCGAGTAGGGATCAACCATACAGGCAGCTCCGTTAGCCACCCCGTTCATCGGTGGAATGTCGGAGGTAATGACAGGCCGACCAACCGCATTTGCCTCAATAATGGGTAATCCAAAACCCTCGTAAACTGATATGAAAGTAACCAAGTCGCACCGCTCATACTGCGCAAGCATTTGAGCATCGCTCAGCCCTTCGTGCAGTTCATATCGTATGCCCGCCTGGCTTATGTATTGGTGCAGTTCATCACCTATTCGGCCAACTATAACCAGTGTGCAGCGGAGCCCCTGAAGTGCATCAATCAGGCGGTGTAGATTTTTATTGTGGCTTGTACCTACCTGTAACAGCCGGGGGTTATTCCGATTAAGCTGGCTTGGCTTTGGCCTGAAATTTGGGTTTGCGTAATTAGGAACAACCCGCACTTTACTGGCCAGTTTAACACCCATAAACCGCTTCAATTCCTGCTTCGACTTTTCTGAAACTGTGGTAATGTAAATGGCTCGGCGCATTGGCATGTAGTAGAATAAGAGCCATAGCAATCGAAAGCGAATTTGATTTCCTGCGGCTAGTTGCCGTTCAAGCGATACACAATCGTGGATAGTCAGTACAGTTTGTTTGGGAGGCAGTAACAACATCAAATAATGTACGTCGCCGGTAATGTGGTAAATATCGGCGCGCAGCCGACGGGCGAAGCGTAGGTTTTGCCATAATCCCCATAGCCGGAGGGTCATGTGCGGGGCATAAACGGAAGCAGCCTCGTACCGTTGCAAGTATGCAATCCGCTCTGCCAGACGGCTAAATAGCCCTTCGATGCTGAACCCGCTGTTTGGTTTACGGAAAATATAGAGCAATTTCATGACACGGTGGGGTAATCTACTTTACTACTTCTCAATATAGGATACTAATAAAGCCAATTTATCTGTCGGTACTGCTACATAGTTGTGGTGAGGCACCAACGCCGAAATGGGCGTCAACCTAAACCGATCTCGTTCAAAAACTAGTCCGACAGTTCGACCGTAGTCGAATCGATGAAATATATACCCAGCAAAATAGGGCTGTTGGGTCAGCGGTACATTGGGGTTGGTGGCTTCTTCCGACCATTCAAAGAAGATAATTGGTTGCTGACGCTGGATAGTCTCTGATAAACCATTTAGTACGTACCGCTCAAACCCTTCTACGTCTATCTTGATCACATCGATGCGTTCAATTCCGGCTTGTGTCAGAAAGTTGTCTCCCTGTCTAACCTCTACCTCAACAATGTTGGTCGTATTGGCTTCACGTCCTTTGATCAACGTACCAATCCCTTCGTTTGCCATCGTTGAACTATAAAAAGCCTGCCGGGCGTCCAGTTCGCCCAAGGCATATGGAAACACGTGCAGGTTATTGATTGCATTGCGTTGACGTTGTTGATTGAGTTTATCAACCAGCCATGGCAATGGCTCAAATGAATAGACCTGCCCGAATACGCTGCTGGCAAACAAACTGTGGTTTCCCACATTGGCCCCCACGTCGAGAAAGACTGAGCTAGGAGAGAGTTTTTGAGCCACTGTCTTCAAAAACAGGAGTTCGTGACGGGCATAAGCCCCCATGTAGTAGATACACCAGTCGATATATGAATTGAATTTTCCCTGGTAAGTCAGTCCGAAAAATTGGGTAGTGAAGAGTTCCCCTGATGCCTTATTGGGATCGTGCAGGGTCGTCAGGATACGATGCTTTATGGCAAATCGGAGGGTATGACGATGGCCAAGCCAACGGGCAACTGAGCGGCTCAGATTCATAGGTGCGTTTTCGGAACGGTAAGTAGTCGACGGTATAGGCCCGTTGCAATAAGGCATTGTACTAACATACTCAGGATCATTGCATAGGCTGCTCCCTGAATCCCAAATGGAGGGATTAATAGCATATTCAGGCTAATGTTGCTTAACGCTGTGCAAACTGAATTTGCCAGGATGTATTTCGTTTTTTCATAGGCCATAAATGAAGCTTCGATCAACTGAGATGTAGTTAGCAACAGGTAAGCAACGGCTATGAGTGGAATGACAGAGAATCCGGGTTGATATTGTGCTGACAAAAACAGATTGCCGATAATGTCAAGCAAAGCGATTAATAAAACAATCCCACCACCACCCATTAACCAAAGCAAAGCCACGTTTTTCCGGAGCATAGACAATGTGTTTCTAACGGGTAGTCCTTCCCGTCGATTGGCATATAGTTTCACCGTCTGACGAACCAGAAGCGGAGCCCCCAGGATGGCTATTCGAGCCCCCATGCCATAACCCGCTGAGTAGTAACCAACGGCGGTTTCAGTCATTAGCATCCCTACAAGGTAGCGGTCTCCGTAGTTGGTAAGCCAACTGAATATAGCCTGAATTACTAACGGCAAACAGTAATGTCGAAGGTGTTCTGCGAGACGACGGGCGGGTAACGTACCTGTGGGTGTTGACGTGCTTCGTTGCCGCCTCAGGTAGTAAAAGCTCACAACCCAAAGCAGGCCGTTCAGGGCAACCACATTTGCCCATAGCATTGTATTGTCGATTACCCGGCCTGACACAATCAATAATGCTAATAACGATAGGTTAGCCAGTGGGTTAAGGGCTTGAGTAAGTGCTAGTTTTCGGACATGCCCGAAGGCCGTAAAATAGCCGTTGTTAAGCAAAAACGCGCCCTGCAGTGTTGTTGCCAGCCACATGAGCATGGCCACAAACCAGGCTCCGGAGATCAGGGCAAACGCCAACGTACCCAGTAGTGCTACTCCATAAATCCCGGTTAGCAAACGTGTGTAAAACCGTTGTGTCTGGTTAGGAGCATACTGTTGCATGGCCGACATGTACGCCTGAATGGTAGGGGCTACTACAATAGCATGTAGCACCAACGTACTGGCTAGTTGCAGGTTATACACACCCAGTACGGCCGGCGCGACAAACAACGCCACCAATTTGCCGTAGGCAACGCCCGTCAATGCGCTAACGCCCTGCGCTCCCCACAGGTAAGCCGTCTGCCGCCAGGTATCGGCCAGAAAACCAGAGAAACGCTGCCAAGTAGTTGCGATCGGCACAGGGAGTCAGGTACGTTGTATTACAGGAAAATATCAATGAGCTGGGTTGCCCGGTGCGCATAGGTGTGGCCTTGATGAACCAACTCATTACCCGCCTTTCGGATGCGTGCAGCCTGTTCGGGATGGCTCAAGGTGTGTTCAATTACCGAGCTGAGACGGTCTTCATCCGCAGCATACAACACATGCTCATTATCTCGGAACATACCTGCCATTTCAGGGCAGGCTGTAACAAGCTGCAATCCTCCAGCTACCGGTATCTCAAAAAAGCGCATATTGGCTGCCGGGTAGCAAGTGTCGTCAATCACATTCAGATTCAGACGGCTTTGCCTGAACATAGTTGCATAGGCCTGGCCGGTTAGCGGTTTATGATGCAGGTACATTTGTAATTGGCGTGCCCGGCTTCGATCCCAGTTGCTCCCCCAGATCCCAAGTCGACGTGTCGGAAAATGGCGCGTAATCGTTGCCAGGGCTTCTTCTCGTTCAGGGCGCCAGGCTCCTACAAATGTCAGATCATATAAAAAGTCGGACATGGGTTCGCCTCCGTGCAGGGTAGTATCGGCGGCAAGCGGCACCCATTGCGGGTTTGGAAAGCCCATGCGTTGAAACAGGGGCACCGAGGCCTGGCAGTAGGTAGCCACGCCATCATATAGTGGGGCGGCATTCAATACGTGCGTTTGCAAACTTGTCAGTGGGTCAGGCCATACCAGTACGAACGGACAAATTAGCAGCGATTTGACGTAAGCTAACGTACTAAAAATAACGCGGGCATTGGCAAACACCAGCACTAAGTCGGGCTGCAAAGCGCGGAGCCGCAACGCTAGATCGCGATTCAATTTCTGCCTCCATGCGTCAACCGTGATATACTGATTGAAGAGATGTCCTGGCCACCCCAATCGGGTAAATCGCTTCATCTCTGCCTCTACGTCATAGATCGTCACAGTGTGCCCCATCACTTCGAACGCTCTGCCATACGAGCATTCAAGCGATGTGTAAGCATTATGCCCAATCATAAATATGGTCATAGTTGCGATGGGCAAAAGGCCTTTTTCAGGGCTTGCACAGTTTTGTCATAACCATATTGATCAATTAGGCGTAACGATGCCTCTCCCATCCGGGTACGTTGCTCAGCAGGCATATCGAGCAGTTGGGCTAGTCGGTTAGATAGTTTCGATATATCACCGCAGGGATAGCTATAGCCATTGACCCCCTCCTGAACTAAGTCGACTACGCAACCAATGGTATCAGCTAATAAAACCGGCACACCAAAGTTCATAGCCTCGTTGGTTGACAACCCCCATGTTTCTATAGTTGAGCACATTATGTACACATCCGAAGCCGCGTAGTATTCACCAATGACGGATTGGTTCACGAACCCAGTTAGTAGCACATTAGTCATAGTGTGCTGAGCTATAAATTCGGTTAGTTCACGACGCGATTCACCTTCGCCTAATAGCACCACCGACACATCTGAACGATGTAGTTGTTGTACAGCCTGTAAAATATCGAGAGGCCGTTTGTTCGGTAGGTATTTGCCGCTGAAGAGCACTACCAAGTGATCAGGAGCGATGCCAAGCCGTTTTCGGAGTTGAGTACGTTGTGGCTTAAGAACGTGATACTGCGCCCGAAACCGATCGTTATCTACCGCAAACGGACAGTAAATTAACCTTGCTTCTTGGACACCATAAAACTGATAAAACGTTTTATTTTGTTGTCCGATGTACAGAAAATAATCGATAAATCGAAATAGTCCGCGTCCTAACCACCATTGCCTTTTTTTTAGTTGTGACCTCGGTCGTTGCTGTTCTACCACATGTGAACTGTCGCCCCGCATACAAACGGTGTGCCCAAAGAGCCATGCCGATAGAATGGCTACATAACATACTGCCGATGCCCATCCGTTGACGATGACTACACTTTTGGGCGCCCGCCATAATCGTTTAATAGTAGAAAGGTTAAGTAAACCCCAGAAGCCGTGTATTGAGGGGTTAGGTGATTGGTTAGATAGAAATTCATACCGATAACCATCTAATAGCGGAATATCCCATTTTACCGACCTGCCAAATTGCTTATCTACCTCTCCTGTCAGTCCATGCTGGGAGCAGTACAAAACAGTTACATCGAACGCCGGATCTGCTGCTAATCGCCGATATAAGGGGGCGAAGTATTGAATTGGGTGTGAGTTTATAACAAGTAACGAAACAGGTTTAGATAGCATGACGTGTATCTATTACAATTGAATTCCTAATCGCTTGAAACCTGTCCAGAAAAGCAGTAAGAAAGTTGATACATTAGCGAAACTCCCCCAAACAGTTAATACATCAGTTTCTAAAGTAAGACATCCAACAAAGATGATTGGTATCCAGAAAACGATAGATGGGCTTCGAGTAGATAGGTCAAGTATTTTGTGAAAACATAAGTTGAATAACAAACCAAAGAAGAACATAAAAATAATACCCCCCGTACGGCCAAAGTTTGCGTAGGCTTCTCCAAGTGGTGATATATTGGAACTACTTGCCCCGTTATGAATAATTCTTGTAAAGCGTTCAATGTTGGCCACTCCACCAGTAATTGGCTTATCACTCCAGATTATTCTTGGTATAAACGGGTATACAAAATGTAAAAGTATTTCTCCATTGGCGTAATCTTCAACGCGGGGCACGTAGTTCATTGTTTCTGAAATAAGTTGCCCTTGATTCGTTCGGTTAAATGTGGCAAATAAATGATCGTTGCCAAAAAGAAAATCTAAGTTACTAAATCGTTGTGCGACTAGATTTACCATCAAAGCAGGGTCAGCACGTCGTTCTGTAATTGTATTCCCCCATGTATTAGCTCGGTATTCCATTTTAATGGATTGTACAACAATGATAAATATAATTGTTGCAGCTATAAATGCTAGTTTGGCCCTAAGCCGAATAATAGTCTGACGACTTACCAATGTTACACAAAAATACATCGCTGTATAATGTAGCAGCTCTCCGAACATACCCTGACTTACTGTCTCATAAACCAGTGAAGTTGCCCCGAGAATCAAAGTAATTATCTTTAATTTCCCTCCCTTATAATGCCCATATAAGACAGAGGCAAACAAACAGTTGGCAATTAAGAAGACAGCTGCGCGGACCTGAACAGGCACGTGTTTTAATAATAGGCTTCCTGTTACACCAAGCATAATCAGTATTCTGATTGTGCTTTCTTTATCGTAAACATATTGACTGGCTTTCTCTAATAACTCTTTATGCGAATACTCTTTCCTGATCTTAATTAAAATACCAATGCTAAAAGCTAGAGTAGCAGGTAGACCATAACTTAAATAGTCTTCTGAAGAAATAACCATATCTTCAGGGCGGTTAATCAAGACAATCGTTGGCGAGAAAACCATCGTTAGCGTAGTTGTTAACACTATCAACTCTCGTACTGCTATACTACGGCCTAATTCGTTAATAAAAATGAGTAGCGCAAACAATGAAAAACTCAATGACGCGGCCTCCCAAAAATTAACGGTAGTTTCCAATAAAATAAGCATCATCAGTGAAATGCTTATTACAAAAAAATGAGTACGATTTAACGCCATAATTTACATAGATGACTTTCTATG
Organism: Fibrella forsythiae; assembly: GCF_017353175.1. Classification (GTDB taxonomy): domain Bacteria; phylum Bacteroidota; class Bacteroidia; order Cytophagales; family Spirosomataceae; genus Fibrella; species Fibrella forsythiae. The sequence continues at coordinate 52,276 of NZ_JAFMYW010000011.1, forward strand.
CCAGAAATTAAATCCGAAACTTTTGTTAGAAACTTTCTCTGGCTTTACACCATCTTCGCCATACGTTGAGCGGTACATATAACCGTAGCCTGCATCGTATCCGTAGCCGTAATTGTATTCGTAATCCTTCTTCATATCGATGCCGTTGATGACCAGGCACATGTTCGGGAATCGTTTTTCTACATAGAGGGTGTTGATGTTCTTTAGGAAACCTTTGCCCGTATATAAGTGCCTCACAATGTACAGCGTCATACTGGCGTATTTAGCCAGGATGTTAGCGTCGGTAACCATACCTACTGGTGGTGTATCGGCAATGACTACGTCGAAATGCTCGTGCAGATTCTCAAACAGATACCGCATTTTGTCTCCACTGATCAACTCAGATGGGTTGGGGGGAAGAATGCCGCAGGGTATGAAAAACAAATTAGTATATCCAGGTACCGGCTTGATGATCTCATCCATTGTAGCCTGCCCTGACAAGTAGCTGGATAACCCCTGAGGACTGGTTTCTTTAATGTATCGGTGCAGCTTGGGCTTCCGCATGTCTAGCTCCAGCATAACCACTTTCTTATCGGCAATGGCAAGGCTGGCAGCCAGATTGAGTGAGATAAACGATTTGCCTTCGCCGCTGATGCTCGACGTAATCAGTATCGTTTGCTTGGTGCCGCCATTAGGGTTAAAGAACTGAATATTAGTTCGTAGTGCCCGAATTTGCTCGGAGAGCAATGAACGACTTTTGGGAGTTATCTCCAACGGAGACTCCGTTGAGTCAGATTGGATGACCTCGCCAATTATGGGCGCGTTGGTTGCATCTTCAATTTGGGTCTTCCGGCTAATCTTATTGTTAAAATAGTCGATTAGCCATAGCACCAGTACGGGCAAAAATAGTCCTATCAGAAGGGCAACTAAGTAATAGTTACGCTTTACGGGTTTTACCGGCTGAGGGTCTGCTTTGGCATCGTCGATTACACGCAGGTCTGACACTGTTGAGGCAAACGACATCGCCGTTTCTTCGCGCTTCTGAAGCAGGTACGTATACAGGTTGCCTTTAATGCTGGCCTGCCGGGAGATGTCGAGCAACTGCCGTTCCTTCTGCGGTATCGTGCGGATTGTTGACTCGATACGCTTGTTTGTGGCCTGCAGGTTCTTTTGCGTACTCAGTAGTATGCTGCGAAGCGTTTGTATGTTATCGGCAATGTTCCGTTTGGTCGTGCGGATCTGATCATCAATTGTCTCAATGGGAATCGATTTTTCGGGAACCGTACGAATCAGGGTTTCGCGTTTTCCTTCCAGTTCAAACAGGTTGCCAATCAGGCCGGTGAGGGTTGGGCTTTCCAGCCCAACGGTTGAAGGCGAAACCGTCCGATTGCCGCTCTTGCTTGCCAGGTACGTTTCGATCTCACGCAACGTACCCAACTGAATGTTCACCTGGCTTAACTGGGTGTCGTTCTCTTTCACTTTATCCAGGAACAACGCTGATTCTGAACTTAAATCAACAATGCCTGAATTGGTTTTGTACCGTTGAATATCCCCTTCAACAGAGGTTAATTCCCGTGAGATAATACCCAGTCGATCTTCCACGAAGCGAAGGGTATTAGCGGCTACTTTGTTTTTATCCTGAAGAGATGATAATTCGTAGAAATAAATCAGCCGATCCAAATAGGCTTCAGCCCGGTCGGGGGCCGTATCTTCCATGGTCAGGAAAAGTACCGACGCTGATTTATTAGGCTGCGATACGCGGAGGCTTTTGATAAACGATTTGATAGCACCTTCGCGGTGCTGCATCGTGACTATAATATCCTTATGGGGTACAGTTACACTATCACGCTTCGTAATCAGTATCAACCCCAATGGTGATTGGGCTGCTTTGCCAAATGGGCAACTTACGCCATCTATGACAGCCTTGCCCGGATCAACTACTACATTAAAGGGAATGTCGTAGGCAGCATCAATCGGTTTCAGCACCTTAACAATGATAGGAGAGTCGCGGTATATATCGCGCACCCTCCAGCGTTCTTTATAGGAATAAACAATATCCAGGCCCAGGTCATCAACTACTTTTTCGGCTAGCTTACGGGATTTGAGCACTTCCATCTCATTTTCCACCTGCTTCTTGGAGCCGAACATATCGAGTTCGTCCATCAAGGCTTGCTTGGAAGAACCACTCATATTGTCTTCCTCCTTGATAAGGATGCTTGCCTGCGCACTGAAGGAATATTTCAGCGTTGTCAGATAGCCGAACATGCCAACGATGCTAATGACTAGGGTCAGTGCGAACCAATACCAGTTGCGGAGGTATTTCGTCGTCAGAAACTTGATGTATTCCTGGCCGAACTGGTTTTCTGATTGTCCAATCGATGTCATGTGTTCTTGTTACGGTGGTGGTACTCAGGGTAAGCTACTACAGTTGGCAACGTACCTGAGGGCTCAGGTACGTTGCCAACTGACTGATTAGCGAATCAGGTTCAGGACTATGGTTGCCAGCAGGGTTAGCCCGCTAAGCACAGCAGGAAGTATAGGGAGCGTGCGGCTGGCCTGTACTTTTTTGCTGCTTTTCGGTTCTACGTAAATGACGTCATTGGGCTTCAGGTAATAAGCTGCTGACGTAAAGGTGTTGCGTTGGGTCAGGTCTACCCGGATGAATTCGCGCTGGCCGGCAGTTTCCCGGATGACCATCACATTCTCCCGTTTGCCATAGACGGTCAGGTCACCCGCGAGGCTGATGGCTTCGGTCAGGGTGATTTTTTCGTTCTGAACCGTGTAGACCGAAGGCCGGTTTACCTCGCCCATTACGGATATTTTGAAGTTCAGAAGCCGGGCCGATACGTAGGGCTCGCGGAGGAATTGCCGGAGGGTGTCGCGCAGCGTGGTTTCGAGTGACGACAGCGTTTTTCCTCCTACCGAGACCATGCCCAGTTTCGGGAAATTGATTTTGCCCGCCTCGTTTACCCGATAGCCTATGGGCAGGTTGTTGTTTTCCTGCGTGTTGTTGGCACCCGAGGCAAGGGTGAAACCCGTACGGGCGAAGGGGTTGAACGCCAAATCCGCTTCGGCGTTCAGACTGGTTACGGCAATGGCCAGGATATCGCCCGGCTGAAGACGGTATACGTAGGGCCCCGGTGCTGTAGCGCCTACGCCAGTAGCACCGGAAACAGTTGTGCCGTTGAGGCCAGTGCCAATGCGCATCGACGTGTCAGATGGGGTCAGGTCCTGAAAGTAGGTGATGTCATCGCGGCGTTTTTTCGATTGAGCCGTGGCTGATTCAGAAAGTCCCAGTAGGAGTGTGGCGGCCAGTAGCCAGAAAGCAGGTGTTCTGTTGAACTGCATAATTAATTTGGAGTTGAGTAAATTAGAATTAGATTCGCATGGTGACAAGATTGCGGTCGAGCACAGATTTCAGGTCGTAAACAACCGCTTTGTCGTGTCGGCAGAGGGAGCGAATATCCAACTGCCGGAAACTATCATGAGCAACGGCCAGAACAACAGCATCATAGGTATGCTGCAGCGGCGAAGCCAGGGTGATCTTATGATCGCGGGCTACTTCATCGGCCAGTGCCCAGGGGTCGTGCACGGTTACGTTAATACCAAAACCGATCAGCTCATGATAGATATCAGCTACTTTGGTATTGCGAACATCGGGGCAATTTTCTTTAAAGGTAATGCCCAGAAGTAATACGCTGGCACCAGAGATAGGAATGCCCGCCCGAATCATGGCCTTCACCAGTTTATTGGCCACATAAATGGGCATATCGTCGTTAACCCGCCGACCCGACAGGATCACCTGTGGATGGTAACCGACGCTTTCTGCCTTGTGCGACAGGTAATAGGGATCTACACTGATGCAGTGCCCACCAACCAGCCCGGGTCTGAATTTCAGGAAGTTCCACTTCGTTCCTGCGGCCTCCAGTACATCCATGGTGTCGATATTAAGTCGATCGAAAATAAGGGCCAACTCGTTCACAAATGAAATATTAACGTCGCGCTGGGCATTTTCGATGGCTTTGGCCGCTTCAGCTACTTTTATAGACGGGGCCTGATACGTACCCGCTACAATTATTTTACTGTATAACTGATCAACGAACTGTGCTGTTTCCGGGGTTGAGCCAGAGGTGATTTTCTGGATGTTGATTAAGGTACGTTCTTTGTCGCCGGGGTTGATTCGTTCAGGCGAGTAGCCACAGAAAAAATCGACGTTGTAACGCAGGCCACTCGCTTGCTCCAGTTCAGGTACGCAGTCGTCTTCCGTGCAACCCGGATATACCGTTGATTCGTAAATGACAACATCACCCTGTTTCAGGTACGTACCTACCAGACGGGATGCCGCCAGTAACGCCCGTAGATCCGGGCATTTGTATTTGTCGATAGGTGTAGGAACAGTTACGATGAAGACCGTGCAGGTAGCCAGATCGTCGGCCAGGTTACTAAAGGTGACCTGCTGGCTGAGTTGAAAAGCAACCGAATCTATCTCGCGGGTCTGATCAATGCGCTGGCGCAGTTCGCTGATTCGTACGGCATTGATGTCGTAACCCAGCGTGGGCCAATTTTTGCCAAACTCAAGTGCCAGCGGAAGACCCACGTAGCCCAGACCAATAACACCGATGCGTGGCGCGTCGGTAAGCGGCGAAACAGGAGTCATCAATGAAAGTGGTACAACGATACGGTTCGTAACTAACTGGCTGTAAATATAGAGATTGCCAGTGCATAATGAATCTATAAGTAAATTTATAGTGGTTTCATGTATTTATACTTAGTATTGTTATATACTTACCGGAACGTGGGTTTCTGCAATGGTAATTGGCATAAGGATTGATAATCAGTAGTTTGTATTGCCTTTTCGAGCGTTGGGAGATCACGCGGATGGTGCAAATCAGACGAAACAAAATCAACTAAGCGGTCCTGGATCAACTGTTGCGCCATCCGACGGGCGTCTGAACCGTATCGACCTGTTAACGACATCAAGTTGAGTTGCAGCAGGCATCCCTGTTGCCGCAAATCAGCCAGGGCTTCTGTTTTACCCCGGAAATATGCATAACGTTCCGGGTGGGCCAACACCGGTTTGTAACCTTGTACCTGCATCTGAAAAATCCAGGTGTTCAGTTGCATGGGAAGGCTGGCCCAACCTGTTTCGATCAGTACATAACGCTCTGTACCAAAAGAGAGTAAGTCGTTTTGGTGGAGCCGTTTCACAAACAATTCGTCGACCATATACTCGGCGGCCAGATCGAAGGTGATGGGCAGTTGCTCGGCCAGCAGCTGGGTACGTACGTCATCGGCTACCGTACGCAACAGGTCCGAACTGCTGGGAAACATATCCTGACTGACGTGCGGCGTCGTCACTACGTGCTCGATACCCCATTCGGCAAACTGACGAAGGCAGGTCATGGCTTCATCGATGGTGCGGATGCCATCATCAACATCGGGAAGCAGGTGGCTATGCATGTCTACAACGTATCCGGCCCTGACAGGTTGCGGGGAAGAGGAGCCCGGTTTGAGCCGGTTTGTCAATGTTTGCCAGAAAGATGCCAAGGGTGTGAATGTGTGTCGATGATAGCGCAAATTTGGACCAAATGTCTGGGAAAGCTACCCTATTTTTGTGAAAACTATGAGAGAGCTACAATCGTCTTACCCACTGACACCCGAGCCGCAGCCGCTGCGTTCCATGTTCCTGCTATTTGGCTTTATTATGCTGGGAATGACGGTAGGCGCTCTTGCCGCTGCGCTGGTTGTGGGAGCCGGTGCTCTGGCATCGGGTGGTACGATCAAAAGCGTCACGGAGTTGCTTCAGCATCCGTCGGCAACGCCAAACGGCTGGTGGTGGCTGATGCTTGTTCAGTCGTTGAGTCACGTTTGTACGTTTTTGCTGCCGTCGCTGGTTTACTGGTTTACCGTCGACAAACGAAGGCTGGCTGATTTCAACGGTCAGGCTATTTCTCAGGTTGCGGGGCTGGTGTTGGTAGTGTTTCTGACAACTGCATTTATGCCAGTCAATGGCCTTATTATTGAACTGAACCAGTCGTTAAAATTACCGGAGTCGCTGGCTCCGCTCGAGCGGTGGATGCGGGCTAAGGAAGACGAGATGGCTGAACTTACCAAGTTTCTGACTACATTTCAAACAGTGCCGCAGTTGCTAATGGCCATCCTGACGATCGGGCTGCTGCCTGCCATTGGCGAAGAGGTGTTGTTCAGAGGCATTCTGCAACGAAAATTTATTGTCTGGACGGGTAACATCCATGTAGGTATCTGGCTGTCGGCAGCTCTGTTTAGCGCTATTCACTTCCAGTTCTACGGCTTCTTTCCGCGGATGTTGTTGGGGGCTATGTTTGGCTACCTCTACGTCTGGTCGGGAAATATATGGGTGCCAATTCTGGCCCATTTTGTCAACAATGGCCTACAGGTGCTGCTGATTTTCCTATACCAGCGGCAGTTAACTACGATCGATGTTGACAGTACAGAGTCGGTGCCGCTCCCGGCAGCGTTTTTTGGCGCGGTTGTGTCGGTAGGTGCGCTGTTACTCTTCAAACGAATGAACAAAACAGGGAACAGTTATTCATGAACCGTTATCAGCATTGCTCAGGTACGTTCCTTCTGCAAAGCTGATAACGGTTCATGAATAACTGCTCACTGATAACTGAGATATGACAACAGATTGGGAAAAAGTGCTGGTGACAAAACAGCCGTATCAGGCCGAGCTGGCGAAGGCGCAACTGGTAGAAAATGACATTGACGCCGTTATTATTAACAAGCAAAGTAGCTCCTACCCCGAACTGTTCGGTAACTATGAAGTGTACGTCCCGACGAAAGATGCTATTATTGCCCGTATAATCTTAGATAATGAGACAACGATTAGCTGAGCTGTCGAACCTACAACAGCGCGTTATTGCGGCCATTTTCGGCGTAGCCGTCATCCTTTTTTGCATCAGCTACAGCGTTTACACGTTTGCTCTGTTGTTTCTGGTTATCAGCGCGTTGGCGCAGATTGAATTTTATCGGCTGCTGGGGCTGGATGGCAACCAGCCATTGACCTACTACGGTACGGTGGTGGGTTGCCTGGTGAGTGTACTGACTTTTCTGGTCGAAACGGGAATCGTTGCTGAATCGGCCTATTACCTGATCAGCCCGGCTTCGTCGATGATCTTTCTGATCAAATTGTACAAGAAGAAAGACATGAAACCCTTTACCAACATCGGCTTCACGTTTCTCGGGATCATTTACGTGGGTATTCCCTTCGCGCTGCTGAATGTGCTGGCCCTGCGTACGGGTACGTACCAGCCCAATGTTATTCTGGGTTGCCTCTTCCTGCTGTGGGCCTCTGACATTGGCGCCTACTTTGCCGGTACCAAATTCGGTCGGCGGAAGCTGTTCGAGCGGGTGTCGCCCAAAAAGTCGTGGGAGGGGAGTATCGGCGGAGCAATCGCGGCGGGGCTGGTGGCGTTGGCACTAACCTGGTATGCACCTGAGCTGACGCCCTGGCAGTGGTACTGTATTGGTGCTATTATCGTGGTGACAGGTACGTATGGTGATCTGGTCGAATCGCTGTTCAAACGGAGTATTGCCATCAAAGATTCGGGGACGAGTATTCCCGGTCATGGTGGCTTCCTGGATCGGTTCGACGGTCTGTTGCTGGCGGCTCCGTTTATCCTGACATTCCTGAAGTTGTTTGCCTGATCAACGGCTCATTAATATTCGTTAAATTCTGGGGTTGATCAGCCTGTTGCAACCGCATGGACCATTACTTTGTTAGTAGTTGCAACAACCCCTGCTCGCAATTAGGGGTCTCTTTGCCAACCGCCCGCTGGCAAACTGATTGTTTTGTTGGGTAGGTTGTCTTTTTTCGTCCGATATGACTCGATTGATCAAACGATATAGTGCGTGGCTTGGCCTACTGGCAATACTGTTCAGCCTGACCACTGATGGCCTGGCGCAGGGGCAGGATTCCCAGATTACGTTTACCGGAATTATCACGGGCGGCAAAAGCAATGAACCACTTCCGCTGGCCCGTATCTTCATTCCCCGCGCTGGTAAAGGTGTGCTGTCGGCCACGAACGGGTATTTCGCGCTGCCCGTATTTCCCGGCGATAGTGTGATCTTCAGCTACGTAGGGTACAAAACGCAGTATCATATCATTCCCCGCCGTCTGACTGAGCCAACCTATTCGGCTGTGGTGGCACTGCAGGAAGACGTGAAACTGCTGTCGGAAGTAAAGGTGTATCCGTATCCAACGGAAGAACTCTTCAAGCAGGCGCTGATCAACATGAAACTGCCCGATCAGCGGGATCGTGATGCATTGGCCAGAAATACCGATCCGCAGGCACTGTTAAGAGCTATGGCTGCCACGCCGATGGGGGCAATGTCGAATCACCAGTATTTCATGAATCAGCAGTTCCTGGGTCGCGAGGCCGTTACGAGCCGTGGTTCTGTCACGACGTTTCCTTTCCTAAACCCCTTTGCCTGGGCCAACTTCATCAAATCGGTGAAGCGGGGTGATTTTAAAACGAAGGAATACCGGCAGGGCCTGAACAACGCCCCCCCCGAGAACATCCGCCGCGATCAGATCCTGAACAATTAATAGTTAGGCGTTAAGAATGGCTCCGCTAACAGCACCGTACGCCTGTTAGCGGAGCCATTCTTAACGTTTACCCTTCCACATAATCCAGTTCCTTCCCGTAGGTCTCGCCGATGGCACTTAGTGACCAGGCTCCGAGAGCGAAGAAGATAAGCCCGATAACCGACGCCGCCCCGATTATACCGAGCGAGGGAATGGTTTTCAGGTATTGGTAGGCAGGGATGCTCAGGAGTGTGGTGGCCCGCACATTATTGGCAACTGAGGTTGTGGCCGTAGCGCGCAGGTTGGTACCGAAACTCTCGGCCGTAATGGTCAGGAACATCGCGATGTAGCCGATGCCAAACCCCATACAGCCGCAAACTAGATAGAATACCGGCGCCGAGTTCACTGCACCCGACAGGAAGAGCACGACAAAGACTGCCGTAAAGCTCATCATCCACCCAATGGCAGCTTTGCGAGACTGTAACCACTGACTGAAAAGCCCGCTGAACAAGTCGCCCGCTGCCATGCCAATGTAGGTGTACAGCACGCATTTCCCCGGTACAATGGCCGTTTCGATACCCAGCGCTTTCCCGAATTCATTGCCAAAGGTGGCCAGCATGCCAATGACGAAATACGTTGGGAGCGAGATACCCATACAACGGAGATAGCGCATAAACCGGTCGCGGTTGGTGAAGAAGACGCCGAAGTTCCCCCGCTTTACGGCCTGCTGCGCCACGTCTTTATACAGACCTGATTCCAGCACCCCAATACGTAGCAGTAGCAGGGCTAACCCAAGTCCTCCGCCAATCAGGTACGTCAGCCGCCAGTTGCCTGTGATCTGTACCGTGAGGAAAGCCGCCACAGCACCCAGAAGTCCAACGCTGGCTACTACCGACGAACCATAGCCCCGCAGGTGTTTGGGTAATACTTCGCTCACCAGCGTAATACCAGCGCCCAGTTCACCCGCCAGGCCCAGACCAGCCATGAAGCGCAGCCAGGCGTAGGTTTCTGTTGAGTGTACCATGCCGCAGGCCAGATTAGCCAGTGAGTAGGTAATGATGCTGCCAAACAAAACCGATAGCCGTCCCTGTTTGTCGCCCAGGATTCCCCAAAGCACGCCACCCAGTAGTAGACCGGCCTGCTGAAAATTGTAGATACGCCCGCCAACCAGCGAGATTTCTTTCTCCGATAACCCGAGTTCGGTAAGGCTGGGTACCCGGACAATGTTGAACAGAAGCAGGTCGTATACGTCGACAAAATACCCGAGCGCGGCCACCAGTACGGGCAGCGTAAGGGTAGCGCGAAGAGCAGCAGCGGTTGATAGCGGGGGCGAAGATTGCATGCAGGAAATATAAGAAATAAGTCAGTAGTCATAAGTCAATAGTCGATAGTGGTGTTGCTCTTTTACCTGGGCCAGATAAGCGTAGCTCTTACGACTTACCTAGTTGCCTATTCCCTAACCTTCCCAAACCTTCAACGTACCTGACCCGTTTTGACCTAAACATCTCAACGACTAATGAAAAAGTGGTTTATACATATGGGGCTCGGTCTGGCATTCGCCGGTATAGCCCAAATGGCAACTGCCCAGGCCAAACTGGAACCTGTATTCAAAGACAATACCTATCAGCTGACGGGCGTGGCCGTCTCGAAAAGCGGGCGGATATTCATTAATTACCCCCTCTGGTCTGACACATACAAGTACGCACTGGTTGAAGTAATGAAAGACGGGTCGGTGAAACCATATCCTGACGCGGCCTGGAACAGCTGGAAGATGGGGCAGGACCCAACCAATCGATGGGTGTGCGTTCAATCAGAATTTGTTGATGCCAAAGACCGGTTGTGGGTTATCGATCCGGCCAGCCCTAAACAGACGGGAGTCTATCGGGATGCGCACAAGCTGGTTTGCTTCGATCTGGCGACCAATAAAGTGATCCGGCAATATTCCTTCAAGAACATTGTTGGGCCAGACAGCTACCTCAACGATATCCGGGTCGATACGCAGCGAGAGGTGGTATATGTAACCGAATCGAAGAATGGGGGCGTTGCTGTGATCGACATCAACAGCGGCAAGATCACGATGAAATTACAGGGCGATAAGTCGATGAAAGCAGACCCGTTGTTCAAATTTGTGATTGATGGTCGGGAATTGCGGGACGATAAAGGGCCGGTAAAATTCAATTCGGATGGCCTGGCACTAACGCCTGATGGCGACATGCTGTATTATAAGCCATTGAGTGATAATAGACTTTATCGAATCTCGACGGCGGCCCTGCGCGATGCCAGTTTGAGCGATGCTGATCTAAAGGCAAAAGTAGAGGATATGGGCAACTACACCACCACCGATGGTATGATCATCGACGAAGCCGGAAATCTATATCTGGGTGATATTCAGGGGTATGAGCTCTATAGCCTGCAAACCAGCGGAAACCCGAAGCCACCGCTCAAGCGGACGAATCTGGTAAAAGACATGACCCTTCTGCAATGGCCAGATAGCTACGCCATACACGATGGGTATCTGTACGTGACAACGTCGCAGATTGACCACATGGCCAAAAACAACGGTGGCAAAGACACTCGCAAACGCCCGTATGAATTGTTCCGGGTTAAAATCAGGAATTGATTGGTGGGTCGGTGGATTGGTTGGCTGGTGGATTGGTTAACTGGTTGACTAGTTGGCTGGTGAATTGGTCATCCGGAACTGTAACGCTTTACCAATCAACCAGTTAACCAATTAACTAGCCAACTAGTCAACCAGTTAACCAATCAACTAACCAACCAATCCACCAATCTGCCAGACACCGTTTAATCAATCCTGAAAATTTATTTTCATTTCACTTTGAATTACAAAGTGAAATCGATTTGCTTTGTAATTCAAAGTACTTTCAGCACAATGCTTTATCCGACTAAGTTATTGGTAGAGCGTACTCTACCCACCGTAACGCCATCAAAGGGGAAAGGGCTAACTGCCCTGACCCTGCTGACGGGCGTCTGTTTTATCCTGGTAACCGTCCGTGGGGCACTTACCGGCAATTGGTGGTTCTTCATGTTTCTGATGTGGAACCTGTTTCTGGCCTGGTTTCCGCTGGGTGTCATGCTTGTCCTCCGCGACCTTCGGGTCTCGGGCGTTCTGGGGCGGGGCCGGCGCGATCAAACTGTTTCGTGGCTGATGGTTGGCCTGTGGCTGCTATTCATGCCCAATGCGCCATACATCATCACCGACCTGTTCCATCTTCGCATGACCGATGGGCAGATGGTCTGGTTCGATACGCTGATGATCTTTGTTGGGGCCGTAACAGGCTTGCTGGCGGGACTTTATAGTACCCTGCTTGCTCACCGCACCGTACGAACCCTCACCGGATCGCTGCCATCCTGGGTGTTCATTATGGCGTGTCAGGGGCTGGCGGGCTTTGGTATCTACCTGGGGCGGTACATTCGCTGGAACAGCTGGAGCATTCTGACACAGCCTATGATTCTGACGCGCAGTTTATGGACGTCGCTTCATGATCCGTTGGCGCAAAAAGTAGCGTTAACGTATGGCTTCGGGCTGGCAACACTGTATGTTGCCTTCTACATTTACGTCGAAAAAGAATTGACGAGCTGATACATGATCAACATCCCCAAGTTTCTCCGAAGTTTTCAGTTTGCCGCACGGGGAATTGTTGATCTGTTCCGGTTCGAAAACAACGCCAAAATACATTTGCTGGCGGCCATACTGGTGATAGGAGCGGGGTTCTGGCTACACCTTTCAACCACAGAATGGGTGCTGATCATTACCCAGATTGGGCTTGTCATGGCTACCGAGAGCGTCAATACGGCCCTCGAAAAACTAGCCGATCGGGTTACTACCCAACACGATCCACTGATTGGGGCTGCCAAAGATTTATCGTCAGGGGCGGTACTGATCGTTGCTGTTGTGGCGCTGCTGGTCGGGTTGCTTATCTTCGCGCCCAAGCTACTTGCCCTAATTTCCCTCTAACCGTTTTGTTTCGAACATCCCACCAGTTCACTACTCAACGTTCCATGTCAATTGGCTTATTCCCTACATCAGCGTACCCCTTTTCAACAATATGACCGAATCTCGCGAACATCTACAAACTCTGACCGAGATCCGTGGGCTCATGGAACGGTCGACCAAGTTTCTGTCGTTGAGCGGCCTCTCAGGCGTATCGGCAGGGCTGATTGCGATGGGCGGCGCTTTGGCGGCTTACCTACGGCTGCGTAAGGGCTGGTTCACATTTTTCGATTCCGCTCATTATGACACGTTTACGCCTATGTCGCGCCGGCAGTTGATGGAATTCCTGTTTATCGACGCCAGTATCGTCTTAACGCTGGCACTACTTGCGGCCTGGTATTTTACCTCGCGAAAGGCCCGGCGGCAGGGACTCAGCGTATGGACATCAGCCTCTCGCCGACTGATTGGTGCCCTGGCGGTGCCGTTACTGGCGGCCGGTATCTTCTGCCTGGGGCTGGTTTATCACCAGTTGCTCTGGCTTGTTTGCCCCACCATGCTCACGTTTTACGGCCTCACCTTGCTAAACGCCAGCCGCTACACCTACCGCGATCTGGAGTACCTTGGCCTGTGCGAAATTGTGTTGGGGCTGCTGTCGCTTTTCCTGACGGGCTACAGCCTGCTTGCCTGGACCATTGGTTTTGGTGTATTGCACGTGGTATATGGCACGGTGATGTGGCTTAAGTATGATCGCCCCACGCATGGGCGCCCCACGAACGGGCTGCTCACGAATGATTGACTCACCGCATGACAAACGACGTACTGTCCCGCTTCAATAAGGCCTTTGAAAGCAAGGCTCGCCTCAGCATCATGTCGGTGCTGATGGTAAACGATGCGGTCAGTTTTAACGAATTGAAAGAACTGCTCAATCTCACCGATGGGAACCTGGCCACGCACCTCCGGGCGCTGGAAGAGCAGCGTTATGTGCTGGTTCAGAAACAGTTTGTTGGCCGAAAACCCAATACAACGTACCTGGCTACCGACACCGGCAAGCAGGCATTTACCGACCACCTCAATGCGCTGGAGGCATTTATCCGAGGCGCTATTTAAAGATTATCACCCCGTTACTGCACTTCTTTTAAGCTGATCTTTCCGTTTATCCACACCGTTTTTATCTTTTCACTTTGAAAAACAAAGTACTTTATGTTAGCGAACCGTGTCGTTGAGAACGTACCCGAAGCGCAGGCGCGACCTGCGCTGTTGAGCCCCGCCCCTCGCACTGAGAACGAAGCCCTTACAAACTGGCGATCTCCTTTCGATGATCCGATTTTTCGAACAGCAAGCTGGTTGCTTACTTTTTCGGCCGGGTTATTTATAGCGCATGGTCCGTTGCTGAACGTACTGACAGATGACGGCTTCCTCTTTTTTAACCTTCATTATATCATTGCGTTTGTTTTCAGTCTGATCGTGCTCCCGCGTAGTCGGTTCGGCTATTTACTGAGAAACGACCGTCGGCAGCAGGCATCGGTCTGGCTATCGCTTGTGCTTTGGTATATCAGTGCGTTCGCGCTGAACCGGCATGTAGCTATTTTCGAGCAATCGGCTCCCTGGCTTTGCTGGATAATTGCGGGTAGCGGTGCCCTAATGGTGCTCCATACCTGGGCCGACAAACTACCGGCCTGGGGGCAACAACTGCTATACGCGGGCTTGGCGGGAGCGTTCTTACTGTTTCTCTATCAGGCTATATACGTTGGCCCTTTTTACGCCATAAGCGTTCCGGCATTGTTAGTGCTGGGCATCTCGTTCCATACGTTTGTACCTGCCCTACTGGCGTTTGTGGTGGGGCGGCAACTGGTTGTAGCAGTGCGGCAACGAACGTACCTGCGCGGCGCCGTGGCGGCGGGTCTGCTGATTCCGGTATCGCTGCTTCTCCTTTTTCTGGCCAACTGGTACCGCACCGTCGACAGGCTCGATCAGGTACGTATGGATGCCGCCCTACGCCATACCAGTGATTTGCCCGACTGGGTTCAGATGGCACAGCAACTCCATTCGGGGCCAGTTACTGACCGAATTCTGAAAGAGGGTATTGTGTACAGCACATCGCCCTGGAGCCGTTCGCTGGGCGGGCAAATGGGCCTGAATGACGTTCGGATTCACGACCCACTCGTAGTAATAGCCCATAGTCTGTTTCCCGTTCCGGCGTTTGCCGCCGACGAACAGACTAAACTGTTACGCGCGGTAAGCCAACAGCACTATGGCACCGAGCGAAAACTCTGGAGTGGGAGCAACCTGACCACGTCGCAGGTAGCTACGCAGGTACGTGTCTGGCCGCAGTACCGGTTAAGCTATACCGAAAAAACCATCTGGGTGCAGAACAGCGGGCAGTGGGAGAGCCGTGAAGCCCTGTACACGTTTCATCTGCCCGAAGGCTCGGCCGTGTCGGCCCTGTCGCTGTGGATAAACGGACGGGAAGAACCCGCCCGGCTCACTACGCAGGCGAAAGCCGATTCGGCCTATAAACAAATTGTTGGCGTTGAGAGTCGGGTGGCCGAGCGCGATCCGTCGGTGGTGACCTGGCAGGAAGGCAACCGGGTAACGATCCGGGTATTTCCGGTGCCGGCAAAGCAGGATCGACAGGTGAAAATTGGCATCACCTCGCCACTACGCCTTAACGGAAAAACACTGACCTACCAGAACCCGTGGTTTGAAGGGCCCTCTGCCAGCCAGGCAAAAGAAACGCTGAAACTAACCGTTGATGGTGACCCGGCAAACCTGGAACTGAATGGTATCTCGGGGGCGCCAGTCAATCGCGAATTGATTCTGCATGGCCGGTATCAGCCCGATTGGTCGGTACAAATGAACGCGCCGACATTATCGCCCGAGCCATTCCAGCTGGATGGGAAAGCGTATCAACTAGCCAGCTATGTACCTGTGAAACAGCCTTTCACACCGACTGATCTCTACCTGGATATAAACGAAACCTGGACCAGTTCAGACGTTGACAAACTCATTGAACTGGCTGATAAACAACATATAGCTCATGTATGGGTGTTTCGCGACGGGCTGGTATCCATGACAAAAACCAATCGGCAACAACTGGTTGAATCGTTGACGAAACAGCCATTTAGCCTCTTCCCGATCTATCGGATTGCCAAGCCTGAAACCTCTCTTTTTATCACAAAAGGAACGCCCAATGGCCCAACCCTGACTGACCTTGACAGTAGCGCGTTTGCCAATCGATTAGCCGCTCAGGCAACGTACCTGACGGCACCCATACGTACCTACAGCCTGACCAGCGAGTTACCACCTTACCTGAGAACACTGACTGAACTACGCGTGCTACATACCGTAACTGGCGATCTGAATAATCTGGAACAGCTCTTGACGAAGCATCAATTCAACGCTGATGCAGTTACGGATAATCAGGTTGTGATAGCCGGTTCAGGCTTGGTTATCAGGCAAATAGTGGCCGACTCGGCAGGGCAATCCAGGCAAAAGGCAAACCTGGCTCCCGACCATCTGCTGCGGCTATTTACGTATAATCAACTCATGCAGCGTGTAGGGCGAAGCTACTTCGACAAAACATACCGAGCCGATGAAACCCTGGCTGCCATTGCGCAGCGGGGGCACGTTGTCTCGCCCGTTTCCAGCCTGGTAGTGCTGGAAACGCCGAAAGACTACGATCGGTTTGGCATCAAGGCTGACAAGAAGGGGCTCGACAATGCTACTCTGAATCAGGACGGGGCCGTTCCTGAGCCGCACGAATGGGCCATGATGGTGCTAATTGCCCTACTGGTTGGCTGGTTCTACGTGCGCCCAAGGCTGCTTGTTTGACGGACACATTGCGTCGCGCTTGTTGAAAGACAACATAGCGTGACGTAACCCAACCTCCAGGCAAAGCGCTACTTATCCACGCGTCAACCGTAAACGCAACTACACATCTTCCCATGCCCGATCTGCTGATTTTATTGACGATGGCCCTGATTGGCTTCGCTAGTATGCCCGGTCAGCCTGGCCGGCATAGGTGGCTGACTCGATTAGTGGCGTTACTAGCGTTGTCGCCCCTACTCAGGTACGTTGACGGTGTGTTTGGTTTTGCGGTTAGGCTGCGCCTCAGCGCCTGGGCCGGGCTGCTGCTACGGCAAGTAGGCATACCCGTGCAGGTTGACGGGAATATATTGCTGCTCTACGGACAGGAAATGGCCGTCGACCCCGCCTGTATGGGCCTGCGGATGACGGGCATTACCTTGTTGCTGGCCCTTTTCTGGCTACTCGCCTACGAGCGGCGTTGGGTACGTTCGCTGCCATTGGGTTGGGTGCTGGCACACGGTGGCGTAGCACTGGGTCTCACGATGGTTGCCAATCTGCTCAGGATTATCCTGCTGGTTTTGTTCAGGCTCCTGCCCGATAATCCGCTTCATGAAGCCGTTGGGCTGATGTGTATACTAGCGTATGCCTGGTTGCCAATTTGGGTGTTGGCCCGCTGGCTGGTTGGCCGGTATGGTACGGTCACATTCAACGAATCAGGCCAGACGCTGGTACTTCGCTCGTGTGTAGGTACGTTGGGCATTGCTGCGCTCTGTCTGGCTGCTAGTCGCCCAACAACGCAACTTTACTCAACCGATCAACGCGCTGGGTACGTTCGGCAAACCATTCAGTTGGGCTTTGTTCAATACAGCCGCCCCGGCGAATTGATCTATGTGAAACCGTTGCCCGACTGGTATAGCGCCGAACATAGCCCAACTGTTTGCTGGAAAGGACAGGGGTACACGCTCTGCCACCTGCGCGAGGTGACGATGAACGGACGACGGGTGTATACGGGGCAACTGAAGAAAGGCCGACATACACTGAACACTGCCTGGTGGTTTACCAATGGCCTGCACCAAAGTATTGGTCAACTGGATGTTCGATTGCGCATGCTGAGGGGCGAACCCGGCTTTGCGCTGCTGAACGTTACCGTTGCCACACCCGGTGAATTAGCTGTTGCGGTTAAGCGCTGGCAATGACAAGGAGAGTGTTGCGAAGCTACTGGCCCGCTTGCCGCCATATTTCGCGGCTCCATTTGCGCTGGAATGGCCAGTGGCGATCGGCCAGTGCAAAGGGGCGGTAAGCGTGGGCTTCTTTGGGCGTTTGCTGGAAATACTGATCGTCGTCGGTCATAACAAGGCCTTGATACGTTTTTCCTGCACGAATGGTTAAATCGGCGAAGGGAAGTTCGGGGCGCCAGTCGGGGTGGTTTGCCGTCAGCGTATTCTTCAGCAGGCCACTCGCCTGAATGCCCACAATGGGCCTCGGCTGTGGGGTGAAGTTGCCCTGCGCTACCTCAAGAGCGTAGGTCAGGTACGCTTTCAGAACCTTCGGCCCCTCGTTGGCCGTGTTCTCAACCGATAATTGGTCGGGATAAACACTCGTAATGACGTAGGTACGTTCCCGCGCCCGGGTGACGGCCACATTCAGGCGATTTTCCCCACCCGACATATTCAGGCTCCCAAACTGAGCAGCCACCTTACCACGCTCATCTGGCGCGTAGCCCACCGAGAAGATGATCACATCGCACTCATCGCCCTGTACATTCTCGATATTCTTCACGAAGCGAACCTCTGCCAACCGCGGAACCGGGCCAGTTTCAACGTTGACCGGGGTGGATTGATGTTCCAACAGGTCCTGGATCAACTGCTGCTGCTGAAAATTGAAGGTCACCACGCCGATCGAACGGCCGGGCAGGTCGGTTTGAAGCTGACCGATAAGAGCCAGCACGGCGTCGGCTTCGATGGGGTTGGTGTTATTGACCCACTTGCCCTTGACGTTCATGTACCGAATGCCGGGCTCGGGATTATTGATCTCCGCAAAGTCGGGGAGGAGCGTAAGTGTATTGTTGTAGAAATGTTCGTTCGAGAAAGCGATCAGGTCGAGGCTCCGGCTGCGGTAATGGCCCGTCAGCGACACCTGAGGCAGGTATTGCGCGGCCAGATCGAGCAGCGATTCCACCTCCAGCATCACGGTTTCGGTGGCGTCTGACTCCGATGCGTCGTCTGTGTCGAAACGGGCGCGGTAAAGGTCGCTGGGGCGAAGTTGTTTACTGTCGCCGGTTACCACCACCTGTTGTCCGCGCAACATGGCGGGCAACCCGTTTTCGGCAAAACACTGCGACGCTTCATCAAAAATGACCAGGTCGAACAGCCCCTCCTGCATCGGGAACAGCGTCGACACCGATTCGGGCGAGGCCATCCAGCAGGGCACAAGCCGGAACACTTCGTCGGTATGTTGTTCCATCAGTTTCCGGATGGGCCAGATGCTCCGCTTTTTCGTTACCTGATGCCGTAACTCGCGGTAACTGACCGTGTTGTTGAGCCGGTTCACTACCAGCGCCTGGTACGTCTGCTCGCGGAGTTTCAGGCCCAGAATGGCCTGGGTAAGTGCCTGTTTCTGCCGAATACTTTGCTGAAGCGCGGCCTCGTTTTGCCCCATTTTCAGCGACGATACGCTGCGAAGCTCGGGGTGTTGCTGCTCAATGTCGTCGATCCAGGCCAGGCGCAGGGCGTTATCGAACGCAGGTACGTTGTTGACCCGTGCGGCGGCTTTTTGTTCTGCCGATGTAAATGTGGTCCAGAGCCGATCCATCTCAATCAGGTTATCGGCATCTGTGCGAAGGGCTGTTAGCAGGGCCGCTGCCTGAACGGTCGGGTTAGTAGACATAACCGATAGTTGGCTGGCGGTCAGGTACGTTTGCCAGCGCGTTTGCCGGGCTACTACATCGGCCAGCAGAAAGCGAACGTCCATCAGCTGCTGCCCGAATGACGCGCCCGATGCTTCATTGACGATAAACTGACGCAACGTTGGAAACAGATTGCCGAGGGTTACCCACACGGCTTCGGCGCGAGCTACAGCTGCTTCCAGCGTTAGTAAGGCTTGTCTGGATTGGTCCGGCGTTGCGCCCACCACTGAAATGCCCGCAAATTGCCGCCCCGTTTCGTCGGCTCTCGCCTCCCACGATTGCCGGTTTACCCAACGGGCGTCGAGTTGCTGCAACTCAGCCAGCGACGTACCCAGCCTGTGTTCCTGCGCCAGCGCAGTCAGGTAGGCTTTATCGCTATAAAACAGCCAGTTGAACATCGACTGTCGAGCGGTAATGCCTTGCCGAAGCCGATCAGCAAGCCCGTTCGTATTCATCGTCTGGAGCAATCCCCGCGATTCGATGGCGTTCAGGTCAGTCTTATCTTTCGCGAACGTTGCCACCGCGTTTTCGGGCAGTGATCCTGCTGCGATGCGGGTCAGCACGGCCCAGACCAGCGGATCACTAACGGCCTGTGCCAGTGAGTCAAGCTCGAGCCGTTGTGGCGCAATCTGTTCGGTCAGGCTTGTCCAGGACATTGCCTGCCCGAACAGCGTTTCGGCGCGGCTGAGCAGAGCCGATAGTTCGTTCGCTGCTTCGTTGATGGTACTTCGTAAACCGGCCAGTTCCTGCCCCGTGAAGGTGGCAAAGCTGACCCGATCAGCAAAGGGGTGCCCCGGTCCGATACGGTTGCGATAGGTGAGGTAATTGCCCAATTGCTCCCGAAACGGCCCAACGGTATCGAGCCGGAAATGACGGTACAGGTCGCTCAGGTTAGGGCCGGACGTACCGCCATCGCCCGACAGGCTGTTTGGGTTGCTGTTGAGATATAACTCCTTTACCGACACGCCGCAGATCGACAGGTCGAACAAGGCGTTTTTGAAGGTCTGTAACTCACCAACCAGGGTATCGATCCGGCGACTTTCAACGTCAAATTCGCGTTCGAGCAATACCGCGTCGAGGCCGTTGTTTTGCTGCTTATAACTGTCTACGGCGTCGATCTGAGCCGCCAGTTGCGCATACAGGGGTTTTCTATCGTCCTGAAAATCATGCACCAGTGCGGCAAAGGGTTCCATGCCAACCTGTTTAAGTCGCTGATGCACTACGTCGAGTGCGGCGCGTTTCTGGCAAACAAGCAATACGCGTTTACCCTGGGCAGCGGCATCGGCCATGAGGTTGGCAATCAACTGCGATTTGCCCGTTCCCGGTGGCCCCTGCACCACCAGCGAATGGCCGGCTTTCACGGCCCGTACGGCTGCTTCCTGCGAGGCATCGACCGCCAATGGAAGTAGAAGGGAGGATTCTTTTAAAGGAGAAAAGGAGGAAGGAGGAATGGAGGAAAGGGAGAATGGAGAAACGGACGCGTCAGCCTCCTCTTCCTCCATTTCTCCGTTCCTTCCTTCTTCCAACAGTTTATCGTAATCAGGCACTAAAAAAGATCCGGCCTGCGGAAAGATGCCCAAAACTGCCTCAGGCATCAGGGTCAATTCGCCAGCTTTCTCCAACTGCGTCAACGATTTCGCCGACTGCCTGTCGAACGGCTGAAGCAGGTTGGTGAAGTTCCTGGTGTTAAAGTTCAGTTCAAAGGGGCTGCTTTTCAGCCAGTCGTACAACTGCATTCTGAACGTGAGCGGGTCTTTGTCGAGGCCGTCGAAATCAGGATCGAGCCATTCGTCGGCCAGTTTAATGCCGTTGAAGTAGCTATAGGCCAGGCCCATCGACTGGTTGAACTGCACAGGTACGTCGCCCCGCCGTTCCAGGCGCCATTCGTTGCCTTCGGTAGTCAGGTGAACCGGGAAAAAGAGCAGCGGGCCATGAACGGGCGTACCGTCGTTGAATCGGCCGCGTACAAATGGCCATCCCACGTAGAGGTCTTCGGTGCCGCGTTCTTCTTCAATGAATCGTTCGGTGCGCGAGAGGCGGCGGAGGCGTTTACTAAGGGTGTTGGTCCGTTCGTCGCGCGGATCAGAGATGGCGCAGAGCGGCACGTGCGGCTTCCGGGCCATCAGGCCTGCCAGTAGTTCAAACGATGATTTATTGAGCCGGAAATCCGCGTCGTGCAAATCCACAAACTGATCAACGGGCAGACTGCTCAATAGCAGCGACCGGTTGCGGCTGCTCAGGTTGGTGAGGCGGCGACGGTACGTTTTAAGAACGGTGGCAGAAAAATGCATTATAATGTACGATTTACGAGGTACGATTCACGGTGTAGAGCTGCTGGATTATAGTTGCTTATCGGGCAGAGCCACATCGTAAATCGTACCTCGTACATCGTAATTAATTACGCTTCTTTCTTTTCGGGAATCAGGTACGAGGCGATGATGCTGGTTGCCAGAATGCCGATGATGACGTAGAGCGAGTAAGCCGGTTTGAAGCCCAGATGCTCTAATTGAGACTCAAACAGCATTTTCAGGCCAATAAACGTCAGCAGTACGGCCAGACCGGTTTTCAGGAAGCGGAACTGACTCATGATGCTCGACAGGAAGAAGAACATCGACCGCAGCCCCATGATCGCGAACACGTTCGAGAAAAAGACGATGTAGGGGTCTTTCGTGATCGAGAAAATAGCCGGGATCGAGTCGACCGCAAATACCAGATCGGTGAAGGCTACCACCACTACTACGATAAACAACGGCGTTACGAACAGCTTATTATCGCTTTTGCGGCGGATGAAGAAATTGTCGGTCACGTTTCGTTTATACACGTTCATGTACTTCGACACGAACTTGACGACCGGGTGATTCTTCGTATCGATCTGCTCATCTTCATCGCCCTGGAAGAACAGGCTGGCGCCCGTGTAGACCAGGAACGCGCCGAATACATACATGATCCAGTCGAAGCGCTCAAGCAGGGCCGCGCCCAGGAAGATGAACCCGAACCGCAGGATGATGGCGCCCAGAATTCCCCACACCAGGATCTTCTTGTAGTAGCGTTCGCGAACGCCGAATGAGCTGAAAATCAGGATAAAGACAAAGATATTGTCGGCAGAGAGCGAATACTCGACGAGGTAGCCGGTAATGTATTCGAGCGACATGTTCTTCTGGAAGATGGTCAGGTTTTCAGCGAATGAGCGGCCTGTTAGCTGCACATGGTCGGCGTACCGGTCGCGTACTTCCTGAAGTTTCGCCATATCGTCGATGCCATGAACGAGGTAGCCGTAATTGCGCAGAAACAGGTAGAAACCAACCGATAGCGCTACCCAGATCGCACTCCAGATGGCGGCCTCTTTAAAGCCAACAACGTGACTCTGACGCGCTTTTTTAGAGGAAAAGACGCCCAGATCGAGCGACATGACAAAGAGAACAAAGACGGCAAAGCCGAGGAAAAACAACGATTCGCTGGTGAACATACGTGATGGATAACTGCTGGAATAACGCGCCCCGGATGGAAAAGTTGACGCTTATTCGCAAATCAGGCTGCAATATCGGGCTTACTGCCGTAACCGATGGCACGAAATTCGCAGTTGCCAGTTAGCTTACGTAATTTTGTACTCATGTATAATGGTAAAAAAGTAGTGGTGGTGATGCCAGCCTATCGCGCCGCCCTAACCCTTGAACGTACCTACCGCGAAATTCCCTTCGATCTGGTCGATGATGTTATTCTGGTCGATGACCACAGCCCCGATAATACTGTTGAGGTGGCGAAGGGCCTGGGTATTCGGCACGTCATCCGGCACGATGTCAACAAAGGCTACGGCGGCAACCAGAAAACCTGCTACAGCAAAGCTCTTGAAATCGGCGGCGACATCGTGATCATGCTGCACCCCGACTACCAGTACACGCCACTGCTGCTCACGGCTATGATCTCGATCATCGGCAACGGCCTCTACCCGGTTGTGTTCGCCTCGCGGATTCTGGGAAAGGGTGCTCTGAAAGGGGGGATGCCCATGTACAAGTACGTAGCCAACCGCTTCCTGACCCTGACGCAGAACATTCTGATGAACCAGAAACTGTCGGAATACCACACGGGCTACCGGGCGTTTTCGGGCGAGGTGCTACGGGCGCTTGATTTTACCCACAACGACGACGATTTCATCTTCGACAACGAGATGATCGCGCAGATTTTCTACAAAGGCTTCGAGATCGCCGAAGTGACCTGCCCCACCAAATACTTTGAAGAAGCATCATCCATCAATTTCAAACGCAGCTCCATCTACGGACTCGGCGTATTGAAAGTATCGCTCATGTACCGCCTCACCCGCTGGGGACTCATCGACTGGAAAGTGCTGAAATAGAGAAACTTCCAGTGCTGCGTGTGCTGACGAGATTACAGGCTCGCGCCAGCACACGGAGACGAAACTACATACCCAGAAACCCCCTAATCGCCTCGGCTACCCCCGCTGCGTTTGTCGCGTGGATCTTATGATTGCCAGGTACGTTGATAAACGGCTCATCCGGAAACCTGATGACCATATCGTGGCGATCGTGGATACGTAGGTCCGGTAAGATTGTAAGCGGTGGAACAGTGCTGAAAATCAGCTCGTATTGCCAGATCATATACGCCGGATTCATGCGCTGTACCCGGTCGAGTGCAGCGTGGATGCGGGCGCGAGACTGTCGAAAGGGATACAGTCGCTTGGCCATGCTGATGCAGGCCGGGTGTTGCGCCACTCCGCTGCTGACAATGGCCCGAATCAGGCCGAGTTGACGGATGGGGGCTCGTACTTTGCGCGGGTCGGTCCAGGAACTGAGCTGAATCACGGTAGCTCCGGTCAGCTCTTTCACATGAGCGGCAATCCAGCCGCCCATTGAATGCCCAATTAGTAGATCGTCGGGACCAATATTGTAGGCTTTAACCACCCGCTCAGCTACCGTTCTGACTGTTACGGGTATTGTGGCATCCCAGGCATTAAAATCATCTTCCAGATCGATGCATTGCATGTCCCAGGGTAGTAACAGCGGCAGCAGGGAATCAAACGAAGCCGGTACGTCGAGGTTACCGTGGATGAAAAGGATTCGTTTTGAAGACATGGCACCAAGTTACAACAGGTTTAATTCGGCAACGGCTTGGGTTCCGAGCCAATAGGGTGGCTATTAACAGGTAGCGTATCAGGCCGACTGTTGTACGGAAGTTGCCAGCGTGGATGTGTAACGTAATCATACCACCGCCAGCATTTTAACGGATTGATGGCGTCGACGCGATAGAGTACTGAATCTTTTTTGTAGTAAGGTGACGTCAGTATTCGTCAAAAGCTTCAATTCTGTCTTCATACCGCCAGCCAAAGAACTGCCACTCTTCAATCCACTGACCATATCTGGTTACATAGAGAAAGTGGTTGCCAACTAAGAGTATGATATTGCCAACAGGGTATACGTTGACGATAGGAATGAGCCATAAACTGACTATGACCAGTCGCTTAAGTCTGGCTTTTGTGGCTCGTTGTTTCATACCTCTGTCTATCTATTGAATTAGACAGAGCACGATCCGTACTCCCACGTTTCTCTTAACATATTTCAAGAAAGTACCTGGCTATTTCCTTTTGCGCAATCGGCTGACGGTTTCGGGCGTAACGCCGATGTAGGAGGCAATCTGTTTCAACGATGCCTGATGGAAAATGGCTGGGTGCGTGGTCAACAATAGGTCATAGCGTTCTGCGGCAGTGTTCATGCGCAGGTGAAACAGGCGCTCTTCGCTTAGGGCATAGTATTTTTCAACGAGCTGACGCCCAACGGAGTTGAACGTGGGGTGTTTCTGATACAACTGCTGTAGCTGGCTATACGAAATACTGACCAGCGTGCAGTCGGTCAGGGTCTGAATGTATTCGTAGCTGGGCTTTTGTTCAATGAAACTACGGACCGAAATAATGAAGTCGTGCTGCCCCATAAACCAGGCCGTTGCCTCTTTCCCGTCTTTGTAGTAAAAAGCGCGAGCAGCGCCGTCAGCAATAAACCATACATGCTGACAAACACGGTTCGCTTCGAGTAACATCGTTCCTTTCGGAACAGACTGCACCATAATAGCCTGCGCTACATCAGCGAGAATATCAGTAGCTAAAGGAGCTATTGCTGATATGTAACGAATAAGCAGTTCTTTGGGCGAAATGATCATAGCTGTACCAACCAGCCGTCAATATAGCCAGCAACGTACCTACACCGTAACCAGATCGGCGTTGGTTGTCTCTTTTGCTTCCGAAACCGGCGTGTAGTTCGCTTCCAGAATCATGGATTCGAGGGTAAGGCCGGGGCCAAACGCACAACTGAGGATATTGAATGAACCGTCGCTGTTTTTGTCGGGGTCGGTGGCGGCGTTTTCCAGGTCGTTCCAGATCGCTTTCAGCACGAACAGCACCGTGGCCGACGACATATTGCCGAACTCCTTCAAGACCTGATACGCATAGCGATTATCGGTCTGGTCGAGGCCCAACTGTCCTTCAATCACTTCCAGAATCCGCTTGCCGCCGGGGTGCAGGGCGTACGTGCCAATATCGCCGATAGTAAGGCCGCTCCGTTCGAGCAGTCGTGACAGCATGTGACCAATTCCCTGCTGAATAAACGAGGGCACCTCAGACGTCAGCGTCATTTCGAAGCCGAAGTCGGTGACGTGCCAGGCCATTGCCTCTTTGCCGGCGGGAAGCAGATCACAATAAAATGACCGTAACCGTAGTGATCGATCAGTACGCGCTTTTCCTTCGATGAGTACCGCAGCAGCCCCGTCGGAAAAGAGCGCATTGGAGAGCAGGTTATCCAGGTCGTTTTTTTTCTGGAAATGAAGCGTGCACAGTTCCACACAAACCACCAATACTACGGCGTCGGGTGTGGAACGCACAATGGCGTCGGCGGCTTTCAGTCCGTTGAAGGCACCGTAGCAACCCATAAAGTTGATGGCCATGCGCTGGGTAGTGCCCGGCAAGCCCATTGCTTCGATGATTTCGATATCGGGGCCAGGCGCATACAAGCCGGTGCAACTAACGGTTACAATGTGCGTAATGCGCTGTTTATCAAAGCTGGGGTAACTGTTCAGGCAATCGTCGATGGCAAGCAACGCAAGCGGAACGGCCTCCTGTCGGTACATTTTCATGCGTTGGCCAACCGTTGGAAAGGGTTCAAGTCCTTCGGTGTTGGGGTAGAACGTATATTCACCCCGTGAACGACTGTAATCGGAAAGTACTGAATGCCGTTGATCGATCCGGGTTTGGCGATACAACGCTGACAGCCGACGCTGGTCCCGTTCATCCATTTCCAGTGCCTCTGCCATAAAGCGGGCAATCTGACTTTGCGGAATTGCAGTTCCGGGTACGGCAGTACCGAGCGATGTGATAAAACTGGCAGGTACGTTCATTAGGAGTGTTGTTGATGGGTTGGCTGACGCCTGATTGCTTATATACGTGCCTTGACGGGAACACGATGTTTTACATATAACTGCCTACTCAGTATAAGGTTGTTTTCTACTCACAATTATGACGCTGCGCGCAATCTGGCTACATCTACGGCTACCCTTCTCCATTTACTTACTTCCCGTTTGCCTGTTTGCCATGACCCTAAGGCCGGGCATTACCGACTGGTGGCGAGCGATTTGGGTACTGCTGATCATTCATGTGCTGGTGTACCCGGCGGCCAATACGTTCAACAGTTATTACGACAAAGACGAAGGCAGCGTAAACGGACTCGAAGCCCCGCCACCTGTCGATAGAACGTTATTCTGGGTATCGATGGGCCTCGAAGCGCTGGCTTTACTGGCGGGCGCGTTCATCAACGTGCAGTTCGTAGTGTTCATTCTGGTCTATGGCGCGTTCATGAAATGCTACAGCCACACAAGCATACGCATCAAGAAACGGCCCATTGCCAGTTGGCTGCTGATCAGTACGTTTCAGGGTGGATTCGTTTTCCTGATGACCTACATGATTCTGCAAAACGTGACATTCTATGATCTATTTGTCACGTCGAGCCAGATTGGGCTGGGGCTGGGTACGTTGATTTCGACGCTGAATATCCTGGCGTTGTACCCCGTTACGCAGGTGTATCAGCACGCCGAAGATGCCAGCCGGGGTGACCTCACCATTAGCCGACTGATGGGCGTTCGGGGTACGTTCATCAATGCATGGGTGTGTTTGCTGGCGTCGGGCGTTGGTTTTTTGATCTTCTATGAAGGCACCTGGCCGTTCTTCCTGATGATTGCGCTCACTACGCCCGGCGTCGTATACCTGGCTGCGCTGACCTACCGCGTGTGGCAAAACCCTGCTGCGGCCGATTACCGCGCTGCCATGTGGATGACCCGCCTCACCGGTTGGGGTATGAATATTTTCTTCCTGATCATGCTGGCGTACAAGTCGTAACTAGTTCTTAGCAGGCGCTTGTTTGGCCTATCCGCTGGTCATTGTCTGGAAAACAATGCGCCGATCCGTATCGCCACGTCTCGATTGATCAGGTACGTTGCCGCCAAAACCAGTAAAACGGAACGCCTGTTGCCATCAGGGCGAGGCCGGTCAGGGCTTCGCGGGGTTGGTTGATCAGGGTTAGGCTAACCAGACCCGCGCAGAAAAGAGCGAACAGGGCTGGCACAACTGGGTAGCCAACAACCCGATAGGGGCGGGGTAACTCGGGATGTTTCCGGCGAAGAATCAGTACGCCCAACGCGGTGGATCCGTAGAAGAGAAACGACGCAAAAATCAGCATATCCGTTAGCTGATCGAACGTACCTGACCACACCAGCGCCACCGACCAGATGCCTTGCAGAAAAATGGCGACAGACGGCGTCTGGTACTGGTCGTGGATACGGGCGGCTGAACGGAAGAACACCCCGTCGCGCGCCATGGCGTAAAAAATCCGGGCCGACATCAGAATCGACGCATTGGTGGAATTGAAGGTCGTTACCAGAATCAGGCACGAAATGAACGCCGCGCCAACCCAGCCCCCCGCCTGCCGTACCACTTCGACCGCCGCAATTTTATTCGGCAACTGGGCAAGTTGAGCCAGCCTATCAATGGGTAATACGTAGAGGTAAATGGTGTTGAGCAACAGGTAAATGCCCATGACAATACCCGTACCGATGCCCAGAGCGAGCGGAATTGTCCGTTGCGGATTTTTGACCTCCTCGCCGATGAAGCCGATGTAATTCCAGCCTTCGTAGCCCCAGAAAGCGCCCAGCATGGCCAGGGTAATAGCGTTGAGCAAATCGGGGTTTGAGCTGGTCAGGTGGCCCGGCTGAATCAGATGGGCCACGTCTCCGGTTTGCGCCCGAAAGCCGATCAGGAGAATCACGGCTACGGCACCAAACATCAGGTACGTTAGCGTTCGACTTAGCCCTTCGGCAAACGAAACGCCCCGGTAATTGATCCAGCTTAGCCCCAGAATCAGTCCGGAAGCAATGGCTTTAATAGCCCAGCCAGCCGACTCGTCAGACAGGCCCATTACAGGCACCAGCGATTGACCGAAGACGTAAGCCAGCGCCGCAATGGTAGCCGTTTTCATGACGGCGAAACTGCCCCAGCCGTAGAGGAACGCGAAAAAACGACCGTACACTTTCTGGTAATACACATACTCACCCCCTGATTCAGGAAACATACCAGCCATTTCGGCATTGCTCAGTGCACCGGCCAGACTAATGATGCCCGCCCCGACCCAGCAGCCCAGCACCAGCAGAGGTGAACCCAGTTCAGCCGCCATCGGAGCCACTTTCTTGAATGCCCCGGAGCCAACGATACCACTCACTACCAGTAAAATAGCTGACCGAAGAGTAATAGTGCGGGCGAGTTTCATCATTGAGGGAGTTGTAGCGCCGAAGCTCCAGCTCGGCGCTACAGGCTAAGCGCTTTTCAGGTACGTTAGTAAGGGCCGCATGAACGGCGTCATGCCTTTATAATCGAGCATGGCGGGGGGCGTGGTGCTGAACACTTGTAAGAGCCGGGTTGCGGCGTCGGGGCGGGCGGCTATTTCGGCGGCTAGTATATTCTGGTAGGTGTGAATGCCGAATAAAATAGCACCCGATGTTGGAAGCCGTGTCAGCGTTTGCCGTTCAAGCCGGAGGTATAGTTGGTTGCCAATCGTTTCAGGGGTTAAGGTTGGTATGAGGTCGGCTATAAGTTGGTCGAGGGCGGGTGTCTGTCGGCTGGTCATGTCGAGCTGGTCGGTGATTTTTACGCTCCAGTTCATGCGCCACACCGGGCGACCAACGGGCAGGCGTTCCATGAGTTTCTGTGCGGCCTGTATCATCGGCGATACAATCGGTACAATCGGCGCGTGAATCTGCCAGAAAGGAAGCCCTACTTTCTCGTCGAGGCACCAGCCATTACCAAAGCAAAGCTGTCCACCAATCAGCGTCGATTCCGGCCCCGTCAGAAGCACCAGATCTTCCTGCACCTGCCGCCCGACCCAATCAAGGGGGGCGTTGGGTAACGTACCTGAATCTCCAATCGTAAACGTCGCTTCTTCGTTGAGCAGGTGGTTCGCCCAGTGCCAGTGGTTGCCCTCCTGCCGTAGCGTAAACTGATCGGGATGAAAACGGGCGAGATTCTGGAGCACTAGTTCCAGCACCTCCCATTGCGCCGTTTCGTGGCCCGGCAGCATCTGGAAATAATAGTCTTGTAACTCAGCTAGTAGCTCCTTCTTCAGCGCGATTTCGGTCTGGTAATGGCCATCTACCTCAATCAGCCGGTCGCTTTCGAGCAGCGGAACCGTCCCCATCTTGTCATTAAAGCGTTGCCCGAAAGGAAAGTAGGGAAGCATGTGTGGTTGACTGGTTGATTGGTTAATTGGTTGATTGGTTAATTGGTTGACTGGTTGACTGGTTGTTGGTTGACTGGTTAGTTGGTTGGCTGGTTAGTCGGCTAATTACTCGCTGCGGGCTTAGGGCCGCCGATTAACCAGTCAACTAACCAGTCAACCGATTAACCAGTCAACCGATTAACCAATCAACCGATTAACCAGTCAACCGATTAACCAATCAACCGATTAACCAGTCAACCGATTAACCAGCCAACCAGTCAACCAGTCAACCAATCCTAACAAGCCCCAGCCCGGCAGCGCCCGTTGGCCGCATTACGCCGTTCTCGACGGTAAACCCACCCGAAACCACATCTTCGGCGAGATCGAAACTGCCGTCGAGGTCGAGGTAGCGGGTGTTGGGGCAGGCAAACGCCGCGTGGAGCGCCGCCGTGATGCTGACACGGCTTTCGTCGTTACAGCCCCAGAATGCCGAAATGTGGGCTGTCCGGGCAATGTTGGCCATGGTCAGTGCGGCTCGGATACCCCCGCATTTCATCAGCTTGATGTTGTAAATACCGAAAGGCTGTGGCTCGTGCGTCAGGTTTACAGCCGCTTCCAGGTTTTTCAGCGATTCGTCGGCGGCAAACAGGCGGCGGAAGTCGGCAGGTAAGGCCAGTAACGTTTGTTCGCGCCCCACCACCATTGGCTGTTCAATGAGTTCGACATTGGCCAGTCTGGTTTTAGTCAGGAAAAGCCGGAGGTCTGCTAGTGAATACCCCTGGTTGGCGTCGACCCGAATGGTCACCTGATTGCCATAGGCTTCGCGCAGTTTGAGTACCCGTTCCACATCTTCCGACACGTCCAGCCCTGTTTTCACTTTGAGCACCCGAAAGCCCAGTTGCACGTATGCAGCGGCTTCGATCAATGTGTCGGTTACGTCCATAATACCGATCGTGACCGAGGTAGGGAGTGCCTGATGCCGCTGCCCGAAGAAGGCGACCACCGGCACGCCCAGAAACTGCCCAAAAGCATCGTGGAGGGCAATATCGATGGCGGCTAACGTACCTGGCAGATTCGGGAAACGTCCGCTGGCTTCGTCGATGAGGGCGTTAAAAAGCCGGATATCACGGCCAACGAAGCTGTTTATCCAGTCGCTTTGCAGATTCTGCATTGTCTGCTCAGGTGATTCACCCACGACATCGGGGTCTGGATTGGCCGCGCCCAGACCAATCATACCATTGTCAAGCTCGATTTCCAGGAAGACATTGTCAACGTCCGTTGTGGTCTGGTAGGCAATGGTGTATGGCTTGGTCAGGGCCAGGTTGCGGCGGTACGACCGAACAGCTTTAATGCGCATGAACTGTGGTAATTAATTGCTGAATAAGGGGTAAAATCGGCTCCACACCTTCTTCGAGCGGAAGCAAAACGGGGATGCCAAGGCGCTCCGTGTATTCTTTTTGATAAGCGAACACTTCATCGCGACTACACCCTTCTGTGTTCAGCGCCAACGCCATAACCGTGGCACCATACGCCTGAATCAGGGTGATTTCCGTTTCTACGGGTGGAATCTTTCCCCAGTCTGGATTATGATCGTAATAGGTACGTTTGGGGGCGTGAACCAGCACAACCTGCCGCGCATGGCCCGATACCAGAAATTCGGAGCCGCACGGCCCACTCGGGTTTCGCAGCGATGCCTGCCCTTCAATGAGTAGCAGATCGGCACCCGTTTCGCGCCAGCAGGAGACCAGCGCATGTTCCAGCTCGCCCGATACGAAATCGTTCAGCGTTGAGTCGAACACGAAACCGTGCGTCACGCCCTGAAGCCAGCCAGTCTGGCCCGTATAGATCATCTGAGCGTTTACACCCTTTTGGGCGCAGGCTTCGCGAATCAACCGGGCGGTGGTGCGTTTACCCAGGGCGCAATCGGTGCCCAGCACGGCAATGATCGGTGCGGTAATCTGATTGATCTCACCCGTCCAGAAGTGCAGTTCGTGGCGTGGTTTAGGCCGGCGAACGTCAATCAGATGCCCACCGTATTGCGTCGATAGCGCGACTAATTCCGGCTTGTCGTTCAGAAATTCGTGCAACCCGTTGACGATCGACAGGCCCCGTTCAAGACAGTGCCTGATGTCATGGAGCATGTTTGGCGGCAGTACCCCACCAACGGTTGCTACGGCAACAATGGCGTAATCGACTGCGCCAAGCTGAGCCAGTGCCCCGTCAACGGAGTCGAAAATGGGCATGTTTCGGGCGTGTCCGTCGAGCAGCGTACCTGCGTCCTGTCCGGCGGTGGGTACGTCAACAACGCCGACAACCTGGTAGCGGTCTGTACTCCGAATCAGGCCGTGTGCCGTTTTGGCGTCGGAGGTGGTCAGTAAGCCATCAGTGAGCAGAATAGCTCTATTTGCCATTTTAAGGATAGTTGATAAGGGGATCGATTGATCAAGTGGTTTCTGTTTTGTACGTAGCGCGAAACCAAGTCAACGCTAAAGCATTTACACCAAATACGATGTAAAACTGGTTTTCTGGGGTAATATGGCCATTTTGCCTAAATAAATCGATAGTGATTTTTACGGTCATCCGATTAATCCCATCCATCATGAACCGCCGTCGTATCTGTTTACCGTTTCTATCCTTTCTACTTACCTGGGTTGGTACGCAGGCGCAGTCCACGAATCAACCCCTGTCGAAACAACTGAAAACGGTTGACTCTGTGCTGACGATACTGCACAATCAGGCGATGTTCAACGGGGTTGTTCTGGTGGCAGAGGGTGGCAAGGTGGTGTACAAGAAGGCGCTCGGTACGATGAATATCACCACGAACGAGCCGTTGACGACCAGTTCGGCATTCAATCTGGCATCCGTGTCGAAGCAGTTTATCGCGATGCTGATCATGCAGTTACAGGAAAAAGGCAAGCTGCGGTACGACGACCCCGTACAGACGTACCTGCCCGATTTCCCTTACCCGGCCATCACGGTACGACACCTGCTGACCCACACGTCCGGCCTGCCCGAGTACTTCGATCTGGCCCAGCAGTACACCGGTCCGCTCGATACGCTGACCAATGCTGGTATGCTCAAACTGCTCCACGACCATAAACCGGCCCTTATCTTTCAACCCGGCGACCGCTGGGAGTACTGCAATACGGGGTACGTGCTGCTAGGGTCAATCATCAAAAAGCTGGCGGGAATGCCCGTTGAGCGTTTTTTCGAGCAGCAGATTGTTCGGCCGCTGAACCTCAAAAACACATACATCTACTACCTCAACAGCGGCACAATGCCCCATAACCGGGTGCATGGGTTTAGGCGTGGAGATGGTAAAAACCGGCCGAATGATCTGATCCGGATTGACGGCGTTATCGGTGATGGCAATGTGTATTCGTCGGCCGACGATTTATTGGCCTGGGATCAGGCGTTATATGCCGGGAAACTACTGAAAGCCAGCACGCTTCGTGAAGCCTTTTTGCCTGTTAAGCTCAATAACGGCACAACGTACCCGTACGGATTTGGCTGGTTCATTAACGAAGGCGGGAACGTGCTGGCGCATACGGGTAGCTGGGTAGGATTTCGGAACCTGATTGTCCGGTATGTCCAAAAAAAGCAGACGCTGATCGTGCTGACCAGCG
This sequence comes from Fibrella forsythiae, assembly GCF_017353175.1. Classification (GTDB taxonomy): domain Bacteria; phylum Bacteroidota; class Bacteroidia; order Cytophagales; family Spirosomataceae; genus Fibrella; species Fibrella forsythiae. The sequence continues at coordinate 85,868 of NZ_JAFMYW010000011.1, forward strand.
GTACCAATGAGTTGGCGCGTGGTGTCGTTCGTGACATACTGGATGGGAAAAGGCCAGTCCTCTCCAAAACGCAGTTGATTGCCAACGTCCGGCTGGTCGATGGTACAGGTACGCCATCGAGAAAAGCGTCTGTCCGTCTCCAAAACGACCGGATTCGGGAAGTGGGTGACCTCACAGCTTTTCCTGATGAACCTGTTACCGACGGACGTGGGTTGGTACTGGCCCCCGGCTTTATCGACAGCCACAGTCACCACGGTTCTGGCCTGAAGCCCGATGCCCTGGCCGTAGTCAGTCAGGGAATCACCACCATCGTGGTAGGGCAGGATGGCAGCAGCACACCGATGGATACGTTGCAGGCCCGCCTGAACCAGCAGCCTGTGGCCGTGAACATGGCGAGCTATACCGGTCATGCTACGCTACGCCAACAGGCGATGGGCATCAATGGGCTGTACCGAACCGCTAAACCCGATGAGTTGACGCGCATGAAAACGCTGCTCCGCGCCGACCTGGCTAGTGGTTCGCTGGGCCTGTCGACGGGCCTGGAATATGAATCGGCCTTTTTCTCGAGTCGGGACGAAGTGATTCAACTGGCTCAGGTAGCAGCCGACTCGGGCGGACGGTACATGAGCCACATCCGGAGTGAAGACATCACGATGGATGAGGCCATCGATGAGATCATTCAGATCGGTCGTATTACGAAAATGCCCGTCCTGATTTCGCACCTTAAAATTGCCCTGCGCGACCAATGGGGACAGTCGACCCGGCTACTGGCCCGGTTGGAGCAGGCCCGCTCCGAAGGCGTGAACATCACCGCCGATTGCTACCCGTACGATTACTGGATGTCGACCCTGCGCGTGCTCTTCCCGAAGCGCGATTATACCAACCCGGCCAGCGCTGAATTTGCCGTGAACCAACTGTTCGATCCGTCGAAATCCGTTTTGCTGCGCTTTGCCGCAAACCCGGCCTATGCTGGTAAAACGGTTGGCGATATTGCCGCGATTCGACAGGAGAACCCCGCCAGAACGTTGATGGGGCTGGTGGCAGAAGCGGCGGCGTTTTCAGAGAAAAACCCGGATGCCAGTGGCATTGAAGGCATCATGGGTAAGTCGATGGATGAGCCCGATGTGGCGAATTTTCTGGCCTGGCCGCACACCAATATCTGTTCGGATGGCTCGAATGACGGTCACCCACGTGGCTATGGTGCGTTTACGCGGGTACTGGGCCGGTACGTTCGCGATCAGAAGTTGATGCCCCTCGAAACCGCGATCCAGAAGATGACGAGCCTCACCGCCGAACACCTGGGTTTGCGTGAGCGCGGCCTGATCACCCCCGGCTACTACGCCGATCTGGTGCTGTTCAACCCCGATACCGTTCAGGACAACGCCCGTATCGGCAATAACAAAGCCATTTAGACCGGTATCGAGGCGGTGTGGGTAGCTGGGCAACTGGTCTACCAGAACCAGAAGCCAACGGGTGCTTATCCAGGTACGTTGATAAAACGAACCGCGAAATAAGTCAGGTTACAACGTAACAGTATATAAGATGGATCTTGTAAGACGAACGGCACCTGATTTTTTCCGTACTTGAAAACCAGATATATACTTAAACCAGCACCCTATGTATAACCGCAGGAAGTTTGTCAGTGAATTGGCCCTATTTAGCGCTGGAGCCGGTGCATTCATAATGCCTCATAACGGGGTAGCTTCTACGCTCGTAGATGAGGCTAACATCAATCATATCGGGCCTAAAACGGGTTTTACACCACAGATAGGTACGTTACTCTCCATGCTGGACTGGGTGAGCGACTCCGTGATTAGATACAATTCGAAGTTAAGCGTAGAACAACTGGATTTCCTTTTCGATAAAGAGTCAAATACCATTGGCTCGTTGATGCTGCATTTGGCTGCCACCGAGGTCATTTATCAGGATATTACGTTTCACGGTCTCCAGGACTTTTCGGCAGCCAACAAACCCAAATGGGGGGCGGCTATGGAATTGGGTGAAAATGCCAGAAACCAGATCAAGGGAAACCCATTGAGCTACTACAAAGATGCCTTTGACGAAGTGAGGGCAGTCACCAAAGCGGAAATGAAAAAACGCGATGATGCCTGGCTTTTAGCTGGCGAAACCAAAGACTGGGACTGGAACAACTACTGCAAATGGTTTCACGTTACGGAGCACTACGCCAACCACCGTGGGCAGATGACGTGGTACGCTAAGCGGCTGCCGAAGTAGGTGTAGACTCTCAACGGCTTACCAGTACCCAAATTTCTTTTTCGGAAAGATCGATTTCGGGATCATCGCGTGAACGCCCAGCACCTGATCGACCACCTGACTGATTTCGAGATCGACGCCGGTGCTGGCAATCGACAGTGCCTGATTGAAGGTGAAGCCTAGTTCGGTCTGTATGAATTGAACGGCTTCAGCAAGGGCCTGTTTCATGGCTTTGTTCAGGTCTTTATCCAGGCCGACGGCGATGAAATGGGTGGGTGTTTCGGCGCGCGGCATTTTCAGCCCGCTGCCTTTATGCACAATAAACTGGGCGGTCAGGTTCACGGCGGTTTCAATGGCCACGCCGCTCACCTCACCGTTCCCCTGCGCTGCATGTCCATCGCCGGTTGTGAACAACCCGCCCGGTACCGACACAGGCAGGTGTAAGGTTGAGTGTTTAGTCAGGTGCTTGATGTCCAGATTACCGCCGAAGAACCCCGGCGGAATAGAGCTGACGCGCCCTGTTTCGGCGGGGGGCGACAGGGCCATAACGCCCATGAACGGTTTTAGGGGTATTTCGACCCCGTCGATGAACGTACCTGTGCGACGTTTGGCATCGTAGCGATACACGAACGTTTCGCGTTGCTTCACGAGGTCGGGAATACCGCCACCACCCGGCCACACGCTGTTTACACCAAAGTCGGCGGGCAGCGTCAGGTCGAGAATGCGAATTTCAATATGGTCGCCGGGTTGGGCGTTTTCGATGTAAATCGGCCCGGTAAGCATATGGCCGCGAATGCCCGATGGTTCGGGTTTTACATTCTTCATGATGGCAATAACCTCCTTCGCATGCTCGTCGATGGGCAGGTTATTGGTCTTGTAGAACGCCTCCGGGTCTGTGCGGCTCACGCCCGATGGGTTTACAGTTTGAATCTCAACAATATCGCCGTCTTTGATGCGACTCACTGGCGCAACGTCGGCCCCGAAATAGCCCCAGACCATATTTTCGGGTACTGACCGAACCACGCTATCTGGCTTGATGCGTTCTGGTTTGGCTGGTTCAATCGTCGTTGCGGCCTGTGCCGTTTCAGTCGATAAGGCCTGAAGGATGGTCGGGAGCGTCAGTGCGGCCGCACCCCGCTGGGCCGATTGCCGAAAAAAACGGCGTCGTGAGTGATGCATAATTTGTTGATGATTGGTTGTATCTGGATGATTTGCTTGCTTCGTCAGTAATCTGGATCGTGAAGCAGCTTATAAGCATGGCACTTTTGCAATGCACGAAAATAGCTCGTTAATGCCGAAGAAATTGATTGTGATGGATTCCGTTTGCCTAATTTAATTTCGTTATTTTACGGATGACTTCGCAATCAACGAACTAGGTATGGCTTCTCGCAGACATTTCCTTCGCCAAACTGCCGCCGCTGCTACGGGGGCGCTTACACTGCCACCGTTTTTGCCTCAAGTGGTAGGCCAATCGTTGCCTAGCGCTGACCTGAAGTCGCCGTTGGAATGGGCGCAGGATGAAGATTTCTGGGCGCGTATCAAGTCGGAATACACGGTGTCGCCCAACATCCTGAACCTGAACAATGGCGGCGTTTGTCCGCAACCCAAAGTGGTGCAGGATGCGCACATCCGATTTTATCAGTACTGCAATGAAGCGCCGTCGTATTATATGTGGCGCATTCTGGATCAGGGTCGTGAGGCACTGCGCGATAAACTGGCCGAGCTGGGGGGCTGTTCGTCGGAAGAAATTGCCATCAACCGGAACGCCACCGAAGGTCTGAATACCGTGATCTTCGGTCTGAACCTGAAAGCGGGTGATGAAGTAGTGCTGACCAAACAGGACTACCCCAACATGCTGAACGCCTGGAAACAGCGCGAAAAACGGGATGGCATCAAACTGGTTTTTCTGAATCTGGAGTTGCCGAGTGAGAATGAAGCGGCACTGGTTGATCAATATGTCAAGGCATTTACGTCGAAGACGAAGGTGGTGCATATCACGCACATGATCAACTGGATTGGCCAGGTCATGCCCGTTCGGAAGATCGCCGATGAAGCACACAAACGCGGTATCGACGTCATTGCCGACGGCGCCCACTCGTTCGCCCTGTTCGATTTTAAAATCCCTGATCTGGGTTGCGATTATTACGCTACCAGTCTCCACAAATGGCTGGGCGCTCCGTTTGGCAGTGGCATGTTGTATGTAAAGCAAAACAAGATCAAATATGTGTGGGCGCTACTCTCGAATAACGAACCCGATGGCCCCGATATCCGCAAATTTGAGAGCCTGGGAACGCGGTCATTCGCCTCAGAAATGGCCATCGGAACGGCCGTTGATTTTCATAACGGCATCGGCTCAGCGCGCAAGTTTGCCCGGGCTCATTATTTGAAAAACTACTGGATGGAACGCGTTCGGGACGTACCTGGCGTGAAAATTCACACCTCGCTCAAACCAGAATGGGCGGGTGCCGTGGGGCTGGTGTCCATCGACGGCATGAAGGCAACGGAGGTCGACAGTCAGTTGATGGGCAAGTACAAAATTCACACCGTCGGTATCGATTGGGAAAACATCCACGGCGTTCGGGTGACGCCCCATATCTACCATTCGCCCAAAGACCTCGACCGGCTTGTAGCAGCCATAACGACCATTGCCGGTAAATCACGGAAGAGTTAATCGTGGACTCGCGCTACAGCTCAGGTACGTTGTTCACCCGTTGACCATATCCGCGTGTTTGCTGCGTCGGGAGCGGGCAAGCTCATTTCCCCATTTGTAGCATGATGTTTGGACAACCCGAACAGCGACAATCGGTGCTCAACAGCGTCAGCGGCACGTCGACCGTGCAGAGGCCTCCCGCACTGAACAACCGAACGGTATACGCCTGGCTTGAAGCAGGATTCGCCAGACCCGCGAATGTTACGGCGCCACCTGCAACCAGCCGATTACTGGCAGCTCCGTAAGCAGGGCCACCCGTGTAGCTACTGGCCGCCAAAAAATCGGCGCGTTCGGTATTCTGTAAGGTTGTAAAACGGATGCTGGCATCCTGATTTGCCGTGCCCCCGCGGCAGGTGGCCAGCGTTACGGTTGGCTGCTGGGTGTAAGCAGGCGTAGGCCTGACAACGACCGTCTGCGAAGTTGTAGCAGAGCACCCACTGGCTGCCAGACACGTCACCGAATAGCGGGTCGTCACTAGCGGAGTTACCATAATTGATGAGGAGGTGCTTCCTGTGCTCCATTGCAGCGTTCCTCCGGTGCAACCCGTTACGGTCAGAGTCGCAGACTGGCCAGCACAAAGCGTGGCTGAGTTAAGCGTCAAGGTAGGCGTAGAAGGTTGCGCGTTGACGGTCACGGAGGTAGGCGCTGAGGTGCACCCGCTGCTATTGCGTACCGTGACCGAGTAGGACCCCGGTGCCACCCCGGTGAAAACGCCGGTGGTGTTGCTATACGTGGTTCCGTCAATGCTGTACGTCAAGCCTGAGCCAACGGGTGCAGAAATGGTGATGGTACCGGTTGCCAGTGTGCAACTGGGTTGAGTGCTCACGGTAGCCGTTGGCGCTACCGGGGTAGGGGGCTGGGCATTGACGGTTACGGCAGTAGGCGCTGAGGTACACCCGCTGCTATTGCGCACGGTAACCGAGTAAGAGCCGGGAGCCACACCTGTAAACGTACCCGTGGTGTTGGTATAATCTGTTCCGTTGATACTGTAGGTCAGGCCCGTGCCTGTGGGTGCAGTAATGGTAATAGTGCCTGTAGATAGCGTACAGCTAGGTTGGGCGGTTACGGTAGCCGTTGGTGCCACCGGAGTAGGGGGCTGAGCCGTGACCGTGACGGAGGTAGCCGCCGACGTACACCCGCTGCTATTGCGCACAGTAACCGAGTACGATCCGGGAGCTACACCTGTAAACGTACCCGTGGTGTTGGTATAGCTTGTGCCGTCTATGCTATACGTTAAGCCTGGCCCTACAGGAGCCGTAATAGTGATTGTGCCTGTGGCCATCGTGCAACTGGGTTGAGCGGAGACACTTACGGTTGGGGCGATAGGGGTGGCCGGTTGCGCATTTACGGTTACTGACGTAGCAGACGATATGCAGCCGCTGCTGTTGCGAACGGTGACTGAATACGACCCGGGCGCCACGCCGCTGAAAACACCGGTGGTGTTTGTGTATGTCGTTCCGTCTATGCTGTAGGTTAAGCCAGTCCCCGTAGGAGCTGTGATGGTGATCGTGCCTGTCGCTAACGTGCAACTGGGTTGAACAGTTACGGTAGCCGTTGGTGCTAGCGGGGTAGGGGGTTGCGTGTTGATAGTCACAGCAGTAGGGGCTGAGGTACACCCGCTGCTGTTGCGCACGGTAACCGAGTAAGAGCCGGGAGCTACGCTGGTGAAGATGCCGGTAGTATTGGTGTATGTCGTTCCATTGATGCTGTAGGTCAGGCCTGTTCCTGTTGGCGCGGTAACAGAAATCGTTCCGGTTGCCAGTGTACAACCAGGCTGTAGCAGGCTGATGCCTGGAGCCACCGGGGTGGGAGGTTGGGCTGTAACCGTCACGGAGGTAGCCGCTGAAATGCAGCCCACCAAGTTTCGGTCGGTGACCGCGTAGATACCAGGCGCTACGCCGGTGAATACGCCCGTCGTGTTGGTATACGTCGTTCCATCAATACTATACGAAAACCCCAATCCTGTAGGGGCTGTGATGGTGATGGTACCGGTTGCCAGCGTACAGTTTGGTTGGGCTGTAACGGTAGCCGTTGGCGCTGCAGAAGCAAGTAAGGCCTGGTTGACAGTGACGACTGTAGCGGCAGACGTACAGCCACTACTATTACGAACCGTTACGGAGTATGACCCCGGCGCCACACCCGAAAAAACGGTTGTGCCTGAGTAAGTTGTTCCGTCGATACTGTAAGTCAGGCCTGTACCCGTAGGGGCCGTGATCGTAATTGTTCCGGCAGGGTTTGTACAGGTTGGCTGTGAAGTCACGCTTGCCGTTGGTGCCGCTGGGGTTGGGGGCTGTGCGTTGACCGTCACTGATGTAGCTGGCGAAATACACCCACTGACCGTATTGCGGACGGTGACCGAATAACTGCCCGGTGCCACGCCGGTAAATACGCCGGTTGTATTGGTGTACGTCGCTCCGTCGATACTGTAGGCTAACTGGCTTCCTGTGGGAGCAGAAACGGTAATGGTACCGGTTGCCAGTGTACAATTGGGCTGAGCCGTTACGGCGGCCGTCGGTGCAAGGGGTGTGGTTGTATTACTGGAAACAGTTGTCGTGGCTACCGCCGTACAACCACTGGCCGTGGTAACAAGAACCGTATACGTACCTGCCTGCGTAACCACAGCCGTGTTGGCAGCGCTTGTCTGGTTAAGTCCCGGCCCTGAAAAAGCATAGCTGGTGCCAGACGTACTACTGGTGGCGGTTAGTGTATTGCTGGTTACCGAACAAGTTAGCGTTCCCGAATTGGACAGGGTAACGGTAGGGGGGGCGTCAACGGTAACCGACGTGGTGGCTGTACTGGTACAGGCCGAGCTTGAGTTAAGGCTATTGGTCGTTGTCACGCTGAATGTGTACACACCGGCCGTAAGCCCGCTGACCGTAACCGTGCTGCTGGTGCTAGGCGAGCCAATGACACCACTTGGTCCCCTGAAGGTGTAGGTCGTCACCCCAGATGCACTTGTGCCGGGTGTCGCCGTTAGACTGATGGTATTGCCAACGCAAACGGCTGGTGATCTGGCAGTTAAGATAGGTTGGATCACCCGAAATGTGACGGAGGTTATCGTCTGGTTCCCTACGTTATCCTGCGCAAAAAAAGACGTGACCGACGTACCCTCGGTGGTCGGCGTAAAAGTGAACGCAGACGTTACCGTATTGGAACCCGTGACGGGAGAGAACGATGCGCCCGACGGAAGCCCCACCCCCTGCAGGGTAATGGTGTTGCTGGTTGGGTCGGTGTCGGTAGCCCTAACGGTGAAGTTTATCGGACAGCCGACGTAAGTCTGGATCGTTGAATTGTTGGCGGGCGTAATACCCCCATACACAAAAACGGGTGGGTCACTGGCCGCCACGATCTTGATGAGGAAATCAATGACAACGAACGATTTGCCATCCGATATCTTGATGATGGCATTGTATAGCTGGTTAACCGCTTTGGGCGACCGGGTATCGAAAGTAGCAACACCAGCTGATGTTATAGAAAAGCCAGTTGGCTGCGTGAAGGCATATGTTGCACCCAGATCGGCCGCCGTGGCCAGACTGAAGGTGAGTGGGTTACCATCCGGATCGGTAGCGGGCACCGTAAACGTTGCCGCCGACTGACTCACGGGCAAGTTGACAATTGGGGGCAGGGTCGACGAGGGAGGCAGATTGGCATTGTTAATACCCAAATTCACCAGCGAGGTGATCCGGTAACGGCCATTTGAATTATTCTGTAACGAAGCAAGCCGTGCACTCGATTCAATGAAGGCAGTTACGGCGGCGGCGGTGACTGTTGTGCTGTAGGTATGAGTGAGCGTAGCTTCACCATACAGATAATCGTCGGCTGCGTTAATGGTCGTTACCGTGAAATCAAATACAGAGATTGAGGTTCCATCGCCGTAGTTGAACGCTGCTCCGGAATTGGCGCTGGTATTAGTCACCGTTGAGCCGACGGTTGGGGTCGGCGTGAAAAAACCCAGCCTGAACCCCATGGTGAGTTTAAACTCAATGGTACGGCCCGATGCATCAGAAGGTAATTGTCGCCAGGTAAGGTTGCCATACCGAAAATGAGTGGCCTGTGCGGCAGATAGGGATATGAACTGGCCAACCAGCACGAGTAGAATAACCAGCCAGCGCCTCCCTATGCCATACTGCTCAGGCCCCCAAGAACTATATCCATTCATCATATCTACTCCTGGTGTGCCCTGACTGGTTTCATCAGGCAGTATGTCGTGGCCAGTATTAGATTGTTAACTCATTAGAGAGTTAGTCCATAGAATCAGTAGCCATTTTTGTGCCAGTACTGCCCCGTCCGGCATAAATGTTTTGCTGAAATAGGGCACTCGCTGCCTCATCGGGTTGTAAGCTCCTCGTAGCGAGACAGCTGCAAAAGAGGCCGTTCGATCAATTTCAACTTCACGGCAGCAGGGGCCATCTGTCTTGAGCGCGCACCCTTATCGCATTATTATCTGGAGATCTGGCAGGGGGTAGCTCAAAAATCATGCAACACTTCGAGGGGCTGTGTAAGGCGCATCTGGAAGATAGGCAGGCATGTAGCGTAGACTATTTGCATGGCCTGCCGCGAGGTTTACAAATGACTCACCGGCATGCAGCTTTTTACGGATACGATGCCGTAGGTTCTCTTATATCGGATCGTATAGTTCGACACAAGCTGTCCCGATTCATTCCAAACGCGCTGAGGGCCTTCCTGTTCACCGGCCAGGTACGTGCTTTCTTCCCGCTTTTTGCCGGTTGGAAAGTAAACACGTTGAAGGCCGTCGTACTCGTCGTCCTTGTATTGAAACGCGTAACGGAGCTTGCCGTTGGGCCACCACTGTCTGAACTGTCCTTCCTTTTTACCATCGATAAACAAACGGACCAGTAGTTTTTCGCCCGTGTTATACCAACCTGTTGCCACGCCGTTCTCTCGCCCGTCAAGAATTGGTAGCCGGTAAACGATCCGGCCATCGCGCTCTTTCTCGACCATATAGCCAGAAAATAGCTGGCCCTCGTAGAGCCAGCCGTCGTCGGTTTTCCGCAGGAGCGTATCGTAGTTGACCACCTCAACATTAGGCGGCGTTCCGGGCCGGTCTGAATTGACCTGCAAACACCCAAACACCATGAATAAGAGGGCAACAGCCAGTAAATACCTCATAGGGCGAGTTACTGAGTAACCAGGAACTGTCCCATCATGCCGCCGTCTTCGTGGTTCGAGAAGTGACAGTGGTACATGAACGCGTTGGTGCTGCTGGCGAAATCATCGAACTTAGCAATGACCGACACACTTTCGCCTACAGGTACGTATACGGTGTCTTTCCAGCCCGATTCATGCGTGCCCACTGTTCCCGAACTGCGCGAAATGATCTTAAATTGAATATCGTGGATGTGGAACGAGTGGCCGAAGATGTTGTTGTTGGTAATCGTCCACTTCTCAACGGCGTTCAGTTTCACGGTCTGGTTAATCTTCGTATCACCGTAGAGGTTGTTGTCGAACGAAAACGCCGTAGCGCCCTGTCCACCGGTGATGGTGATCGTCCGGCTGTTGGTTACGTCGGTGTTGGTCCAGTAGGTGTTGGTGGTGAGTTTGGCGGGCAGGGCGGTGATGGCCGATGCGGTTGCCGCTTTCACATTGATATGCAACACCGGGAAATCTTTGTTGTTCAGCAGACTCCCAAAGTCGCCGCTACTGTTGGACTCGCCACCGGGAAAACCAAACGCCTGCCCCGAATTGTATGCTTTTAAATCAAGGCTCGACCCTACGGCATCAGCGCCCAGGTTGACCAGAATCTCAACCCGTTCGCCAACCATCATTTTTACGCGGGTAACCGGAACGGGCGCGTCGAGCAGGCCGCCGTCGTTGGTGATGACGTAGAACGTCCGGTTGTCGCTGAAACCCAGGTTATAGCCCCGCTCAATTTCTGCGTTCAGAATACGGAGACGCACAAACTGTTTGGGCAGGCTTATCTGTGCGTTCGATGTTCCGTTGGTCAGCTGGTAATCGCCATACGCCCGGGCCGACAGATCAAACGCGTTTGACGTACCGTAGCTCCGGCTGGTCAGAATAAGCGGGATGTCATCTTCGCCGTAGGTACGTGGTAAGGCCAGCGCCGACTCGACCGGATCTTTGATGATGATCAGCCCACCTGTGCCGTAGGTCAGTTGTTCCTTTGTTTTCTCGTGTAAATGCGGGTGATACCAATACGTACCTGCATTGTTCCTGATCTCGAACGAGGGCGTCCAGGTGGTGCCTGCGTCGATCATCTGGTGCGGTCCACCGTCCATAATAGCCGGGATATGAAAACCGTGCCAGTGCGTCGTTGTTGCTTCCGGCAAGTTATTGGTTACGTTCATCTTCACAAAGTCACCCTTGTTCATGATCAGCGTTGGCCCCCAGAAACCGGTGCTGTTGTAGCTGTAGGTGTTGGTGACCGAGCCCGTCCGCATCTGCTTCGTTGTTTTGGCCAGCGTCAGGTTGAAGGTAGTGCCGGTAATCGTTGGCGGAATCCAGAGGTCGTTGTAGGTGCCGCTGACGGTTGTGGCCGATGAAGTGCCGTCGGGTGTGACGGTCGTGTCGCTCGATTTACTACAGCCGATCATCAACGCGAACGCAACACTCAGAGCCAGAATACTTGCTTTAGTCATATAGGTGAATGGTTTGCATCAAGGGGGGGGTAGGGTAATTAATTCGTTAGACGACATCATACGGCTATTCCTATGCACAGACCGTAATTTTCTTCGGGAAAATACCCTGTAAATGCGACTTATACGCTGGTATGATGTTGCGTATTATTGCCTTGATAAACAGGTATATATGTCTGATTAATAAAGCGATAGCTTATAGATCTTTGTCTCGTATTCTACACCTTATTAAGTAACCCTTACCAGCATGGATAATTTACTGATTTGGAACGCCGTTGCGCTGGAAGCGAACCGCGTTAGCCACACAAATGGCAAAAATGAGCAGACCGGCCCAACATTGAGTTCAAGGGCGCTGGCAATCGTACATCTGGCGCTTCATGATACCTACGTGGCCATAAAAAATCCGGCTACTTGGGCACCCTACCTTCCAGAACCTGCCGGAGCACCTGCCAATACGGCGGCAAATCTGCAACTCGCTATGGCTGGAGCGGCTTTCACCACTCTGAATACCCTTTACCCTGCCCAGAAAGTGTATTTCGATGAGCAATTACACGTGCTGAAAGGAGACAGGACTACCGTGGCGCATAAGTATGGCGAAAAAGTAGCCAGAGCTATATGGCAAGACCGTAAATTCGACCCGGGTGCGTCGGCCGGTAGTTACGTACCTAAATCGGCTCGTAATGCTCACCAACCCGATCCTGACAACCCCACGCAGGGTTACCATGGCCCCATCTACGGAGCTGCCGCCAAGGGCTTTGCCATTACTGAGCGGCATGAACTAGCTGCCCCGCACAATGATGATGCTGCTTATTTGGCTGCCCTGAAACAGGTGCGTTACAAGGGCGCCAAACCTGACCGGATGGGCACCCTGCCCGACTCCGATACGGTAGAGCCATATGCCTTGCCTATGACCAAACGCACGCCGGAAGAAACACTGATTGGCCTGTTCTGGGGCTACGATGGGGCACCGGAACTGGGAACTCCGCCCAGGCTCTATAATCAGATCATTCGAAAGATAGCCGTGGCAAAAGGTAATACAGAGGCCGAAAACGTACAGCTGTTTACGCTGGTGAACGTAGCCATGGCCGACGCGGGCATTCTGGCCTGGGACCAGAAATATGTTCACGAGTTTTGCCGCCCTGTTATTGGTATTCGGCATTATGACAAATCGAGCGACCCTGGTTCCGGGCATGCAAATGGCGCAATTAGCCCTGAAGCTGATCCGTTCTGGTTACCATTGGGTGCCCCTGCATCTAACACGGCCAATGCCACGGTGACAGTACCGCAAACAACGTTTCCGTATTCGGTGACCCAGACTGCCTATACCAAGAACTTTACGCCTAATTTCCCGGCTTATCCCTCGGGGCACGCTACGTTTGGTGCCGCTGCATTGCATATGACCCGCCTTTTTTATGGTCCGGCAGAGGGAGGGGTAAGCCTTCCGGCAGCAGGCACCGGTAATGCAGTAGCACAGGATACGCTGCTGAACGCGCTGATGGACCCTGATATGCCAACTGAGCCGATCTACTTTGTTTCAGAGGAGATGAACGGCGCAACAAAGAATAACGACGGTGAGGTGAGGCCGTTACACCGGCGGCAGTTCAATAGCTTGTGGGACATGATTCTTGAAAACGGAATCAGCCGAGTCTATCTAGGAGTTCATTGGGTGTTTGATGCATTCGATATCGACGAAAATAACCCCGGGCAGCCAGTGTTTAGCAACGACCCCACCCAACGAATTGGCGGTATTCCGCTCGGGCTGACAATTGCCGAAGATATTTATCGGCATCGAGACGGGAAAGGCGTTCGGAAATCGACGGTTGGCCGGCGAATCTGACTAGCTCATCGTTGCAATGGGAAAAGCCCGCCGAGCAACTCACCAGAGTTGCTCGGCGGGCTTTTCCCATTGATATTGTCTCAACTCAGGGGGGTGAACTAGCCGATCTTTTCTTTGTGCATCAGCGTGGCCACCCCGCGTGTGGTGACCTTTTTCGTCTGCACATCACGAATTTCGCCAAGAATTTGAGCCGTATGCTTCGCCGCATCAATCGACTGCACGGTAAACGTTACTTCATAGTCGGTATCTACGAACATGGGCCGCAGAAAATCGAGCGTTTGCGCCAGGTATACTGAACCGGAGCCGGGAAATTCGGTACCCAGTACTTTCGTGAAAATACAGGCGCCCAGCATGCCGTGAATGATTGGGCGTTTGAAAGGCGTTTGGGCTGCAAACTCGGCGTCGAGATGGAGCGGGTTATTATCGCCGGTAACACGGGCAAAATCAATCACGTCGTTCTGCGAAAAACGAAAGGCGTGCTGGTGGGTATCGTTAACTTGCATAGCAGTGGGTCTCAAACGGGTTTGTTGCTGGATACGTAGGTCATAATCGCTTCCTGAGTTTGACGAGCTACTTGCTCGCCGGTCAGGCCGGTGGGTTCGATAGGCGGCAGAACGGTCCAGGTCATGTGGCTGAAGGGACGTAGCGGGAAAAGACCTTCCGGGTTGAATTTACCCGTGCCGGTAATCGCAATGGGTACGATCAGGGCGTTGGGGCACTTCCGAAGCAGGATAGCCAACCCCGCTCCGGCAAAGGGCTTCGGTTGCCCATCACGGCTGCGTGTGCCTTCGGGGAAAATCACCGCCGAGCAAACACCCTCCTTCACGCGTTGGCCCAGTCGGCCAATTTCACTCAATGCCTGCCGGGGATCATTCCGGTCAACCAGCGCCGCCCCGCTTTTCCGCAGGTTGTACGAGACGCTGGGTGTTCCCCGGCCCAACTCAATCTTAGAGACAAACACGGGTGTATAGCGCCGCAGATACCAGCCGATGGGCGAGATGTCGAACATGCTCTGATGATTAGCCACGAAGATCAGCGGCCGGTCGGTTGGCGGGGTGTACTCGAGGCGGAACTGGTGAGTCGATCCGGTCAGTAGCCAGCCTTGCATAATGGAGAAATTCAACCAGTCGGCAACTGGTTTTTGCGCAGCTCTGCCCCCCAGTTTGAAAGCGATAAACTGTGCCGCATGGAACAGCAGCAGGATCAGGGAGAAATAAATCAGATAAACTGCACTAAGCAGGTATTCAGCAGCCCGTTTCAAACGTTGGTACTAATAATAACTTATCATTAACTGCGCAAAATTAAGTAATAAGCCCGTTCTTGCTTCTTTTTTTCGTAAAGTAGCTTGCTCACAGGTCCGTAGCCTCACAGTTTGGCAGTCTACACTTACCGTAACGCGATACAACTCAATGAATTCTCGAATCGAAGTCATGCAGTTTATTGGTACCAGGATCGACACGATCATGACCGATTATCTGAAGCCAATTGAGAGCAATTGGCAGCCTACCGATTTTCTGCCCGACTCAACCAAGCCAACGTTCTTTGACGAGGTGCGTGACCTGCGCGAACAGGCTGCAGCTCTACCATATGATTACATTGCCGTGCTGATTGGTGATACAATCACCGAAGAGGCGCTGCCTACCTACGAGTCGTGGCTGATGGACGTAGATGGCATTGACCAGACCGATCAGAAAGGCTGGTCGCGCTGGGTACGTGCCTGGACGGCCGAGGAAAACCGCCACGGCGATCTGCTGAATAAATTTCTGTACCTCTCTGGCCGGGTAGACATGCGGGCGATGGAAACATCAACACAGTACCTTATCGCCGACGGGTTCGATATCCAGACCGGTCGTGACCCGTACCGTAATTTCGTATATACGTCGTTTCAGGAACTGGCCACGAATATTTCGCACCGCCGCACGGCAACGCTGGCCAAACAGGCGGGCAATAATCTGCTGTCGCAGATGTGTGGCGTTATCGCGGCCGATGAAATGCGCCACGCCAAGGCCTATAAATCATTCGTGCAGGAGATTCTGGAGCTCGACCCAACCGGCATGATGCTGGCCTTCGAGGATATGATGCGGAAGAAGATCGTGATGCCCGCTCACTTCCTGCGCGAATCAGGTTTCAAAATCGGTGAAACTTACAGTCATTTCTCCGATGCCGCCCAGCGCCTTGGCGTGTATACCGTTCACGACTATATCGCCATTATGCAGTCGTTGCTGAAAGACTGGAAAATCGATGCGGTGACTGGCCTGAGCGACGAAGCCCAGAAAGCCCGCGATTACCTGATGGCCCTGCCGGCCCGCCTTGCCCGCGTAGCCGAACGGACCAAAACGCCTGAACTGGCCTACGAATTCAGTTGGATAGCTTAAGTAGTTAAGAGTGTAGAGTTAAGAAGTAAGAGTTGCTTCGCTCAGGGACGTTCTTAAGCAGCGCAACTCTTACTTCTTAACTCTACCCCCTTAACTCGTTGCAAACGCCTCGTGAATACGCTGGCGGAGCAGGGCAACGTACCTGGTTGGAAATAAGCGCGTGACCCATTCGATCTGGCGGGCGTCGTTTCCGATCAGTATCCGCGCTTTGTGGCGCGCTACCCCGTTTAGAATAACGCGTGCTGCTTCCTGCGGGGGTGTTTTGGCCGCTTTGGCGAAGCTGACGGTGCTTTGCCTGTGCATGTCGTCGGTGACGAAACCACCCTGGCCCCGGCGTGCCGCCGCCGCAATATTGGTGCTGATGCCGCCCGGATGCACACAGGAAACCCGTACGTCACTATCCATCAACTCCATCCGGAGTACATCAGAGAATCCCCTGACTCCGAATTTGGCTGTGCAGTAGGCCGACTGATTTTCTACACCCGCCAATCCGAACACACTGCTGAGGTTCACAACATGGCCCCGGTTGTGGTCGAGCATGAACGGCAGAAATGCTTTGGTCATTCGGATGACACCCCATAAGTTTATGTTCAGCAGCCACTCGAAATCGTCGAGGTGCGTTTGCACGAATGGCCCGCTGCCCAGCGCCACCCCCGCATTATTGATCAGAATAAGCCTACGTGCCGGATCGAGCGACGGAATCAGGTGATTGGCGAACTGCCGAATCGCGACGGCGTCTGACACGTCAAACTGGTAGGTGCGTAGCATTCCTCCCGCCAACTGGTTTGTTTCAGACAGTGTTGCCGCGTTTACATCGGTAGCAACAACCTGTGCTCCCTGCTGCAGCGCCTGTAGGGCCAATTCGCGCCCAATTCCCGACCCCGCGCCGGTGATTAGAATGGTGGTGTTATGGAAGTAGGACATGGGGGTGAGTTAAGAGTGAAGAATTAAGAGTTAAGAGTTGCTCCGCTAGGCCAATATGCACGATAAGAGAAGAGCAACTCTTAACTCTTAATTCTTCACTATCTGCTACACCAGATGCAACGGGGCTGAGGCCATCTGGCGGTGGTGGCCACCGGGTTGAAGCTTTTCGATTTCGCGGATGACGTCGACGATGCCTTTCAGCGGAATCTTCACCCAGGTGGGGCGATAGCTGATCTCATAGCCCAGTTCGTACACCGCTTTTTCGAGCAGGTAGATCAACAGCAGGTAGTTGATCTCGCCGTTGTCGTAAAACATCGGATGGGGCGAGCCGAACGTACCCAGATAGGCATCCAGGTACGTATCGCGGATCAACTTATACCACCGATCAGATACCACCTGCAGCTTGTCGGGGGCGATTCCTTCCGTTTCCGAGGCGTTGAACAGTTTGGCCGAAACGGCGTAGTGATACGACCGGATCATGCCAGCTACATCTTTCAGCGGCGAATGCTTGATCTTACGTTCGGCGATAGTGCTTTCGGGTTCGCCCTCAAAATCGATGATGACATAATCGTTCTGCGTGGCCAGCACCTGACCGAGGTGGTAGTCGCCGTGAATACGCGTACGGCATGAGCCCAACTCGCGCGTTTTGAAGTCGGCCACGAAATCGTCGATCATCTCTTTGGCTTCCATAAATACCCATGCCAGCCGCTGCGCCTGCTCGTCGAGCCGGCCATAGTTATTGACCAGCAGGTCGTAGCGACGTTCAAGCAGATCGGTGAATCGGCCCGCCAGGAACGTGCGGTACTCATCGGTAAATGGTTCTGATTGGAATGCCGGGTCGTCGGTTTTGCTGTAAAGGGCCAGGTGCATCTCGGCGGTCCGTTGGCCGAGCAGGGCGACTTTCTCAAACACATCTTCTTTCACCATAAATACCCGATTGGGCACAGCATACAGGAAATCGTTGAGGTAATCACCAGTCATGGCCCAACTGTCTTTATCATTGGCTACCATCCGCTGCATCATACCGAGCGTAACGTCTGCCTGCCCCGGCTGCTGCCAGGTGAAGCTACCTGCATAGGCCGGAATCGCCTCAAAGCCACCGGTTTCGGTCAGGAAAGCTACCATCTCCACTTCCGGATTCGTCAGCGAAAACAGCTTCCTGTATAACTTCATGAAATACATCTCGTTGAAAACCAGCGCCGAATTGCTGGAATCGACGGGCAGCACACGCGACAAAACCGTGTCACTGGCCAGTAAGCCCTTCCCTTTCTGGAAACTGATATCGCCCTCAATCCGGTTGGCCAACAGGTTGTGGTATAGGGCCTCGCGGAAATCCGCATCGTAAATGGCGTCGACCAACTGACCAGTTGCGTTGCCAAACGTAACCTCGGTAAGCCACCCTTTTTCAGGAACGTTGCTTAATACTGACGCATCGGTGATAAACGATAGCGGTAATAGATATTGCTCCGGCTCCCCATCCGAATAGCGAGCTTCGATAATGGCCAGGTAAAAGATTGATTCGCTGGCGGGGAGCGGCAGGATCGTTGAGAAGCTGAAGCCAGCCTGCTGACGGGCTTTGCCGGCAAACCAGCGGCAGGTGTTTATGTAAGCGGGTAACACTGTTTCGCTCAGCAACTGCTGACTATCAGTGTCGATCAGAAAGCTGGTCCAGGGTTGGGTCGTAATCATAGGCTGACGAATGCATAATGCGGTACCTCAAATAAACGGTATACAGGGCATAAATTGGAAGCAAAGGTGGTTTTCTTAGCTTAATCGTAGATTGAGTGTCGTAGAAAAAGGACACACCGGCAACGGCATCAGTGAACACAGCCTAGTTTTATTAGTTTGCAGGCGCATACCCGGCAACCTTCCTGCCTTATCTACTGTTTTCTGGCTGATGCTCTTCGATAATCACAACCGCCCAATAACGTACCTGCGGCTTGCCGTAACTGATCGCTGTAACCTGCGTTGCTTTTACTGTATGCCCGAAAGTGGTATAAAGTATTTGCCTAAAAATCAGTTACTTACGTACGAGGAGATGGAACGGGTTGTGGCTGTGCTGGCTCGGATGGGCGTATCCAAACTTCGGCTGACAGGCGGCGAGCCGTTTGTCAGAGCGGGGCTAATGCCGTTTATGGAACGGCTGTCAGTAATTCCGGGCCTGTCAGAAATTCACATGACAACCAATGGCGTGCTGACGGCACCACACGTAGCCGAAATGGCGCGCCTTGGGGTGAAGTCGGTGAACCTCAGCCTGGATAGCCTCGATCGTGCCCGGTTTCACCAGATCACCCGCCGCGACGAATTACCGGCTGTGCTGGGTACGTTGGATGAACTGCTGGCGCATAACATCCGCGTGAAAATCAACGCGGTCGTGATGGATGGGCAGAATATTGAAGATCTTTACGCCCTGTCTGAACTGGCACGTACCCAGCCCATTGATGTGCGTTTCATTGAAGAAATGCCCTTCAACGGTGAAGGGAATCATTACCCGGTGCTCACCTGGACACACCAGCGGATCTTGCAGGAGCTACGGTCTTTTTATCCAGCACTCGAACAACGTCCTGCTGCGCCTCATGCCACCGCCGCCACCTGGCAGGTGCCTGGTTATGTAGGTACGCTGGGTATCATTGCCGCCTATACGCGCACGTTCTGCGGAAGCTGCAACCGCATCAGAATGACCGCTCAGGGCATGTTGAAAACCTGCCTGTACGATGATGGCGTGCTCGATATTCGTGCGCTGATCCGGAGCGGCGCGTCTGATACTGAGTTGACGGCTGCATTCCTGAAAGCGTTCGCGCATCGACCTCTAAATGGATTCGAAGCCGAAAAACACCGCCAGCCCGTCACCGAATCGATGTCGACAATTGGAGGGTAAAGGGAATTAATTCTTAATTCCCTTTACTAACCGTTCAGCAACGGCTTTGTCATGCTCGTTGCCTGTCGCTGGTGCATCAACAACCTGAATGTTGGCCGGCAGCCCCAGTTCTACAAGCGCATCAGTTTGAGGCTGTGAGGGACTGCCTTCTCCGCGAAACAGGGTGGTTGGCACGGTGAGGCGCTGTACGTTTTCGGCACGTTCGTGATCAAACGCTGCCTGGTAACCATGACTATACCCTGCACCGGCGTTCAACAACTCCATAGCTGCCTGATGTGTCTGCTCGGGTGTTGGCACCGGACCGATCCGGTGTGTCTCGCTCGTGGTAAACCAGGGGAAATACTGGTTGAGTCCGGAAGCTAGTTGCCAGGCCGTTTTCAGATGGCCACCATCGGGGCGGGGAGTCAAATCGGGAAAAGGGTTGGCTGGTATGGCTTCTTTATCCGTTTGGCTTAACTGAAAGGCATTGTCTAGCACAACGTTGGCAACCTTATCGGGGTAGGCGTTGGCGTAGGCTATGGCCAACTGTGCGCCCATTCCTGTTCCGTACAGGATTACCTGTCTGAGGCCCATCTCGCGAAAGAAAGCTCGAAACGAAGGCAGGTAATCCTGTAACGACGTTGCCGGCCGGAGTAGGGCATCCGTACCACCGTAGCCGGGCATGTCGGGCGCCAAAATACGCATTTTAGGCCTTAGACCAGTTATTTCGGCAAATAACGGAGCAAGCATGGCCGAATTACCCGGTAATGTATGAAGCAGCACAATAGCCGTTTCGGCCGTGGCATCGCCTTGTTGGCGGTAATGCCAGTAACGGTTTTCAACGGCAAGCAAGTGGCGTGTAAGCATGAATGAGGGTCAACGGAGTGGTCAAGATGTCGCAGCGTGCGTAATAGCCCAGAACGACTATAGAATTAACGAATTTACCCTGTATTTAGCCTTTTCCTTGAGCCAATATCGAGAATATGGAACATTGATCATGTAATCCCTGTGATCGTGAAGCAATTGGCCGAATTTTATCTCGAAGCCGTTGACAAGGTGCCGGGATGAGGCGGTATAAAAAACGGCGGCTTCAGTTCATAAACTGAAGCCGCCGACTAGGTAAAGGGGAAGGGTAGGAGTAGTCTGGAAAGTTACTTGTCAGATGGCGAAACGCTCAATAGAAACGTGTTTCTTGAGGTTGCCCAGGGCACCGAAAATCAGGTTATACACTGATTGGATGTTGATATCCATGAGTTTCGAAATTTCTTCGTTGCCCATGTTCTGGTAAAATTTCAGGTAAACAGCTTCACGCTGACGGCGGGGCAGGCGATCCAGCGCGCGGGTAAGGCAACTGTTCAGATGGGTGTCTTCTTCGTTCTGAATCAGGGCCATTTCATACGAACGGTCACTATCGGTAAATCCTTCACCTGGACGCAGATCATCGGGGTTGCAGAATTTCTGTTCGGCAGTGATATGGCGAACCAGCTTGCGCTTGATGGAGGCCATTAAGTAGAACCGGACAGACGTAGTTGGGCCAATGTTTTGCCGGTGCCGCCAAAGTTCCACGAACAAATCGTGGATACAATCTTTGATCAACGCCCGATCCTGCGAAAAGTGGCTGCAGTAATGAAACAGAACATTGACGTACTCCTGATAGAGTGTTGCGAACGCCGGTTGATTGCCAGACCGGAATTCGTCCCACAACTTAACTTCATCAATTTTGGGAGACGTGCGCTGCCGAGCCATATGGTTAGTAGATTAGTTAAGAGGACTACCGTAAACTTATAAATCTTTCCCTAATTATTATCGGCATAATCCTAAAAAAAAGGCTCAACTGCAAGAAAAGTATCGTAGATGGGTAAAATAGTACACCCTATGTGCCTACGGCGTGTCTTGTCACAAATTATGTTATGATCATTTTACAACTTCCAAGCCGGTGAATCGAAAAGTGCGGCCATCGAAAAGTCCTTTGTCACTTAGCTTGAGTGATGGTATAACAAGCAGCGCCATAAAGCTGAGGGTCATGAAAGGGGCTGCAAGCGTACTCCCCAGCTCATCTTTCACAAACCGGTCGAGTTCGGTATACTGCTCAGCAACAACGTACCCATCCACGTCGGTCATCAGGCCAGCCACGGGCAGTGGCAGAAGCTTACGTATATAGAGCGGCCCTGCTTCCTGCGCCAGCACACCCACGGCCGACAAGCCCCCCCTGGCCTGAATCACTGCGTTAACCGCCTGACATAAGCTTTCGTCGTCGCACCCAACGGCAGTGATGTTGTGTGAATCGTGCCCAACCGACGAAGCGATTGCTCCCTGCCTGAGCCCAAAGTTTTTGATGAACGCGATGGCTACCGGTGCATCTGCGTATCGGTTCACGACCACAATTTTGAGGATGTCGCGGTCAGGGTCGGCCACCCAGGCACCTTTCGATACGCTGCCTTCCAGATGTAGCTCGTTGGTGATTAGCTGTCCGTCAATGGCTTCGATCACCCGTAGCTGACCGTATGGCCGGTGGGCCTGGAGCCAGAAATCGGCGGGGTCTTTGGGGGGGCAGTTGAATTGGTTGACATGCTCACTCCGCTGATCGGGCAACAGCGTTTGGCCATCTTTGGCTACGGTCACGCCATTGATCACGGTTTCGAGTACCTTAAAACCGATCAGGTCACTTACCAGGATATAATCGGCCGGGTCGCCTTCGCGCAATAGGCCCACGGGCAGCCGGTAATGCAGAACAGGGTTAATACAGGCAGCCCGGAGTACGTTCCAGCGGTTATAGCCCGCCCGAATGGCCCGCACCACCAACTGATTGATGTGCCCTTCGGCCAGCGTATCCGGGTGTTTATCGTCGGAACAGAACATGACAAGCTGCGGAAACTCATCGACCAGCGGAATCAGGTCATCGAAATTCCGGGCGGCGCTGCCTTCCCGAATCAGGATATTCATACCCCGTCGGGCTTTGTCGAGGCCTTCGTCGTAGGTCGTGCATTCGTGATCGGTTTCAATGCCCGCGTCGATGTAGCGCTGCGCGTCGTTACCACGCAGGCCGGGGGCGTGCCCGTCAACGGGCTTGCTGAAGGCTTTGGCGTAGGCGATCTTCATCATCACATCGGGGTCTTCATTCAGTACGCCGGGGAAATTCATCATCTCGGCCAGATAGCCAATGTCGCGGCGGCCAAGCAGGTCCTTCACATCCTTCACACCAATGGTAGCCCCGGCAGTTTCAAAGGGAGTGGCCGGCACGCAGGATGGGGCACCGAAACAGAATTTGAACGGGGTGCGTTCGGCGTCATCGAGCATGTATTCTACGCCCGCTACGCCTAATACGTTACCAATCTCATGCGGATCTGAAACCGTTGATACGGTACCATGTACTACGGCCATTCGCCCAAACTGAACGGGAGTCAGCAGCGAGCTTTCTACATGTACGTGCGCATCAACAAATCCAGGGAGCACATAGGGTTCGCCAACCCGTTCGGGGCCGAGACGGTCAATCTGCGCAATTCGGCCATGATCGAGATGGATGGTGCCGTAATAAATCGATTTGTCGAACAGATTCAGAATATTGGCAGTCAGCATAAAACAGTTGGACACCCGAAAGCGGCGGGACGATTAGTAAAGATCAAATGTTGGCAAAAGGTATGAGGAATGGTAACGCTGAGCGGAAAGTTTTCGCTTACTTAGTTAAGGGTATATAGCCCGATAAGGCTACTTTTTCTCTTACTTACCGATTGAGTAACCAACTAACATGTCAGATTCCCTCCTGAAAATTCATCCCGACGATAACGTCATTGTGGCATTGACTGATTTGCCTGCGGGGGCAACAGTCAGTTACAACGGCCATACGTATACCCTGCCCAATGGGGTTGCGGCCAAGCATAAGTTTGTGACCGAGTCGCGCCAGATCGGCGATCCGGTTTATATGTATGGCGTAACGGTAGGCCGGGCCACGCAGCCAATCGGGCAGGGTGAGGTCATTACCACGTTTAACCTCCGCCATGAGGCCGACCCGTATGGCCTGGCCCAGCGCCAGCCATACACCTATCAGGCTCCCGATGCATCCGCCTTTGCCAACCGCACGTTCATGGGGTATCACCGGGCCGACGGGCGCGTAGGAACCCGTAATTACTGGCTGGTGATTCCGCTGGTGTTCTGCGAAAACCGGAATGTACTGACGCTTAAAGACGCTTTCGAGCGTGAGCTTGGCTACGCTCAGTCTGATCAGTACCGCGATCAGGTACGTGAGTTGCTCCACCTGTATCAGCATGGGCAGATCGACGTGATCAGAAAAATGGAACCGTTTGTAGCGCCTGAACAGAACAAGACCATTCATTCGGGAGACTCCATTTCGGGTGCGTTGCGCCGCCCGTTCCAGAACGTGGATGGTATCAAGTTTCTGACCCACGAGATGGGTTGCGGCGGCACCCGGCAAGATTCGGCGGCGCTTTGTTCGCTGCTGGCCGGCTACATCAACAACCCCAACGTGGCGGGTGCAACAGTATTGAGCCTGGGTTGCCAGCATTTACAGACCGATATGCTCGAAAAAGAGGTTCGGCGACAGAATCCGCACGGTAAAAAGACCTTGCTGATGTATGAGCAGCAGGTTGGTACGGAATACGAGTTGATGACGCAGGCTATCAAAGACACGTTCCTGCGTTTGATCGAGGTAAACAAGGTAGAGCGGCAACCGGCCCCCCTCAGCGAATTGTGTGTGGGCCTGAAATGCGGCGGGTCTGATGGGTTCTCCGGTATTTCGGCCAACCCGGCTATCGGTTATCTATCAGATCTGCTGGGTACGTTGGGTGGGCGAACCGTACTGGCCGAATTTCCGGAACTGTGTGGTGCCGAGCAAAACCTGATCGACCGGATGCCCGACGATCAACGCGCCGAGAAGTTCATAAACCTGATGGAAACCTACGCCGCGCAGGCTGAAGCCGCCGGGTCTGGTTTTGATATGAACCCCTCGCCGGGAAATATCAAGGACGGGCTCATCACCGACGCCATCAAATCGGCGGGGGCAGCGCGGAAAGGTGGCCTCGCCTACGTGGCCGACGTACTCGATTACACCGAACCCATTACGGCACCAGGGCTGAATCTGCTTTGTACGCCCGGCAATGACGTAGAGGCTACTACAGGCATGGCGGGGTCGGGAGCAAACCTGATTCTGTTCACGACTGGTCTGGGTACACCAACAGGGAACCCGATCAGCCCGGTTGTGAAGATTTCGACCAACACGAAACTAAAAAACAGAATGCCCGACGTCATCGATTTCGACAGCGGCCCGGTAATCGACGGTCAGCAGACCATCGAACAGAACGGTGCCGCCCTGCTCGACTGGCTAGTAGGCCTGGCCTCAGGCACGTACCTGACCAAAGCCGAGCACCTCGGTCAGGATGATTTCATTCCCTGGAAACGGGGCGTATCACTTTAAAGGAGTAAAGGGAGAATGGAGGAAAGGGAGAATGGGGGAGAGGGAGCTTCGCGTGAGAAAGCCTTTTTCTTCCCTTTCCCCCATTCTCCCTTTCCTCCATTCTCCCTTTCCTCCTTTCTCCCTTTCCTCCTTTCTCATGTTTTCACTCAAAAACAAAACAACCCTCATTACGGGCGGCGCCAGCGGCATTGGGCTGGCTATATCAGAAACGTTCGCTCAGGCCGGGGCTACGGTACACATTCTGGAACTAAACCTGGCGGCGGCAGAAGCCGCCGCCGCCAACATTCGGGCGGCAGGTGGCCAGGCAAAGGCCTACGGGGTCGATGTGTCGGTGCAGGCAGCGGTGCAATCTGCGGTTGAGCAGATTGCCGCCGCCGGGCCTATTCATATACTGGTAAACAACGCGGGTATCGCCCATATCGGAAATGCCGAAACAACGTCTGAAACAGACTTCGACCGGGTTTTTTCGGTCAACGTCAAGGGCGTCTATAATTGCCTTCATGCCGTACTGCCCCTGATGAAAGCCAACGGCGGCGGGGTGGTGCTGAACATGGCTTCCATTGCGGCTACGCTTGGGCTGAATGACCGGTTTGCCTACTCGATGAGCAAAGGGGCAGTGCTGAGCATGACGCTGTCGGTGGCCAAAGATTACCTGCCGCATAACATTCGCTGCAATTGCATTTCTCCCGCGCGGGTGCATACGCCGTTTGTCGATGGGTTTCTGGCAAAAAATTACCCCGACCAGCAGGCCGAAATGTTTGCCAAGCTATCAGCAGCGCAACCGATTGGCCGGATGGGCACACCCGCCGAAGTGGCCGCGCTGGCGCTGTACCTCTGTTCCGAGGAAGCCGGTTTCCTGACGGGCTGTGATTACCCCATCGACGGTGGTGTGGTCCGGCTGAGTACGTAGTAGATGGTACGTATGTATGCCACTCGTAGGGCAGAACGACTCGTACAACCAATGTTTTGCCGATACGAAGTGAAGTGCGTTAGCCTGCCTTTCTCACCTTTCTCACACTATGAACCTCAAAGGCTTATTTATGTTGGTAATAAGCCAGTTTGTGCTGGCTGGGTTAGCGCGGGCGCAGGCACCCATCGCAATTGCCGGGCGGGTGACTGATGGGGTGACTCAGAAGCCCGTGCCATTTGCCAGTGTGTATATCAACGCCTCTACCCGGGGCACAACCGCCGACGGAGAGGGCCAGTATAAGTTGCCGGGCGTACCGTCGGGAACAATCGAAATTGTGGCGTCGGCGGTGGGATACGAAACCGTTAAGCAACTGATTCGGCTGGGAGATGTGAAGAATCGACGGATCAGTTTTATGCTCACGCCCGATGCAAAAGCCTTAAAGGCCGTTACGGTTAAGGCTAAGCGCCCGGCAGCCTACAACCGCATGCTCAAACAGTTCAAACGGGAGTTGCTTGGCGAAAACGCCGCCGCCGACAAATGTGTGATCACCAATATCGAAGCGGTATCGCTGTCGATGGCCGATGGCCGGCTGGAGGCCAGTGCCTCTGAACCGCTGATCATCGAAAATAACTATTCGGGCTACCGGCTCATCTACCAGCTGTTCCATTTTGATAGCTACCGAGCTGCGACCTATTATGGCGGAACCAGCCGGTTTGAAGCGTTGACATCGGCAAATACCGAACAGGCTGAGCGCTGGGAACGTAACCGGCAGCGGGTCTATCTTGGGTCGAGCCGCCACCTGCTGACCAGTCTGCTTGCGGGCACCCATGAACAGGACGGCTTTCTGGTGTATGAATCGCGGTACAACGTTGCCGATGATCCGTCGGTACCCATTTTGGGGTTTGGAAAAGAGCCACCTTCCAAATTCGTTAAGGCAGACAGTCTTTTTACGCCCGCCGAGTTACCTTCTGAACGGTATTTTTATTCGCCCAAGCCACTCGAGGTATTTTATACCCGGCAACGGGCCGCATCACCCTACCGCGATTTACCCTACGCCTATTCGCTTGTGCACATGCCAAAGGGGGCAGCCACCGTAACTGTCGATGGGTGGGTGGTGCACCCAAACGGTATGGAAATGCGGGGTACGTTAGGATCTGACCGGCTGGCTACCCTGTTGCCTGCTGATTGGCAACCGGCCTCAAAAAACGTGAAGCTCCAGACTGCAACACCTGATCAGGGTGTTGCGTTGCCAGCCGATGCGGTGATTGATTCGCTGGCCGCAAATTGGTTATCGGCGCAAAAAAACACGGCTCCTGCGCTGTTTTTGCACCCGGATAAAGGCGTATACGCCACTGGCGACCGGTTGTTTTTTAGTGGATATGCGCTTGACCCCGCCACAAACCTGCCTACTGATAAAGCGCTTGCTGGCGAAGAACCATCGGTTCATGTTGAACTGATCGCACCTGGCGGTCGTCAGGTTGTTCATCAGTGGGTACGTATCAGTGCGGGGCGCACAAGCGGACATTTCCGGCTGTCTGACTCGCTTGCATCGGGGATATATCAGTTGCGCGCCTATACTGAAGGAGACAGCTATAACCTGCGGCCGGCTTTTGCGCGCAGTGTGACGATTATCAACGGGCTGCTACTGGGAAACGACGTACCCAAACCGGCAGGTACGCCAGCCGGACCCCTGCCGGTCGATGTGCAGTTTTTGCCCGAAGGTGGTCGCTGGGTGGCGGGATTGCCGTCGCGGATAGGTGTCAAAGCGGTTGATCGTCGTGGGCGGGGTATTCCGGTTTCTGGACGTATTTTGCTGGAACGAAGTGGCAAGGTGCTGCAATTTACTACCAATTCGGTGGGCATGTGTAGCGTTGAACTGGTGCCAATAGCCAACCAGACCTATACGGCTCAGGTACGTTGGGGCGCTGATTCCTCGACCATTGCCCTGCCCCGCGCCGACTCTGTGGGGCTGGTTCTGGCGGCAGATGTGGTCAGTGATAGCACCCGGCTGACCATTCGGGTACATGCCTCGCCACAACTGGCCGACCAACCGGTGTATCTGACCGTGCAAAGCAAAGGTCAGCTTGTACAGCGAACCAAACTTCAGTTACAGAATGGGAAGGCAACTCTGTCGATTCTGGCGGCAAAACTGCCCGTTGGTGTGGCGCAGGTAACATTGTTTGATGCGAAGGGGCACCCGCAGGCCGAGCGATTGGTGTTTATTCCCGAACGATTCCTGCCCGTTGTGGCCGAAATAGCTACCGACAAGCCGGCCTACGGCCCGCGCGAGATGGTAATGGTGTCGATTCGGGTGGCTGATGGGTTTGGCGATCAGCTGTCAATGATCGGATCGGCGGTGGTGACGGATGCGCAGCAGGTGCCCGACGATAGTACGGAAGCGAACATACGAACGCACCTGCTCCTGACAGGCGAACTGCGAGGGAGCGTTGAGCAGCCTAATGAGTACCTGACTAATACGGACGTTGGCATTCGACGGGCGCTCGATGATTTATTGTTAACCCAGGGCTGGCGGCGTATCAACTGGCGGTTTTCGGCCGAAAAGCTACCAGAAGCCCCTCCACTGATGCCTGGCCTGGTTGTAGAAGGCACCCTGTTCGATAAAAAGGACCGGCCCCTCCCCGAGGCTAACCTGTTGATCACCTTTGCCGGAAATCCTGAAAATTCGTTCGCCCGCACGGCCCGCAGCGATAAGCAGGGACGCTTTACGCTCAACAGCCTGATGTTAACTGATACGGCAACCATACAGATCAGGGCGATGGACACTGCTTTCAAAACCATTAAAAATACGCGCTTCACACTCAACGTACCCGGCCATTCTTTCGCCGTTACTGATTCGGCCAAAGCGCCGGATATGGCTACGTTGAAGCCCGTTCTTGCCGCCATTCAACAGCGGCAGGCGAGTGACCCCGGCCAGTATCGGAACAAGGATGTTCGGCAGTTGAACGAAATTGTGGTGCGAACAAAACGACCCGACGATGATCGGGAAGCCCGGCGGGTGAGCCTGCACGGAACCCCGGACGCAACGGTTCTCTTCGACGAAAACGCCCGCATTTATAACAACGCTTACGAGATGCTGCGAGGCAGGGTGCCAGGCGTTCAGGTTACTAGCCGACGAGATGGCATCGGCTACACGGTTACCGTACGTGGCCCCAGCACACTTGGTACAAACACCGCACCCCTGTACCTGATCGACGGCATGGCAATGCCTGAAAATGGAGAAGGAACGGCCCTGTTAACACTCAACCCAACTGAAATTGAACGGATCGAAGTGGTCAAAAATGGAGGTGGGGCCATCTATGGGGCGCGGGGCGGGGCAGGTATCATTGCCTTCTTCTCGCAAAAGGGCCCATCAGCCAGTAAACTGTTAGCAGAACCAGAAACCTTTCAGCTGACCCTCTACGGTCTTCAGACCGACCGCCAGTTCTACACGCCGCTGTATGCCAGCCAGCCGGATAGTTCGGTAAGCGTGCCTGACCGCCGCGACGTATTGCTCTGGAAACCATTAATTATGCTAAGCCAGTCGGGCTTTTCAACCCTGAAATTTCCGTTGTCAGATAACGTCCGTACCATACGGCTACGGTTGCAGGGCGTAACGACCTACGGGCGCCCGGTGTCGATCAGCCGTTTGATAAACGTCCGTTGACCGAAAAGGCTGTTTACCTAATTTGACCGCATGAAAAAAACAATTACCTGCCTCTTTACACTCTGTTTAGGTTTCTCTCTGTATACTGCCCACGCCCAGCAGTCGGCCGATGTACCACCCGATCAGCCGGTGGTTATGAACGGCATCGAATACGGTTATACCGTCCGCAATGAAAGCAAAAAGGAAGTGGGTAGCAAGGGCATGTTCGGGCGCTACGAAGTAACCCTCTACGTGACCAACCGGAGCGGATGCAGCAAGATCATGATGCCCCGCCAAACGTTTACGGGCCTTCAATATCAGGAGTTACTGGCCGATTTCGACTGCCTCAACGCCACCGGTATGCGGCTGACATCGAAGAGCGGAAGCCTGAAAGCCAAGGAATTTTACGTTCCCTACAGCACCAGCACCAAAGGCCCCGATGGAAAAGTGGTGACCACCTCGGTGCAGGTACGTGTGGGTAATATGCTGCGCAATGGTGAATCGGTTACCAATGACGTTATCTTCATTGTGCCTGAAGGCGAGAAGCCCACGCTGCGGGTTCGTATGCAGGAACTCGGCGATTTCTGATCAACCGTTTACAGCCAAGTAGATCAATCAACTTGGTCTGCTTTTCCGGCCAATAAGCCAACCGGTTTCGGCTCATGCATCAACGTTCTGAGAATTTTTGCTGGCTAGTTTGGTCCCGGCTTCGGCTTGCTGGTTATATGTTGCTGCTCGTTCTTGGTTTGTGGAATTGCACAGGGTCGGCGCTCATTACCCCCGTAACCCAACAGCCAACGGCTCCGGCAGTTACGCCGCCTGTAGCAGCCACCGTTACACTGCCCGTTGTGTATGTGGGTAGCTACGACGGTAATCTCTACGCACTGGATACCACAACGGGCCAACCGCGCTGGACGTTTAAAGCCGACACGTCTATTCGGTCGAGCCCGGCCCTGGCGTATGGGTTGTTGTTTGTGGGTAGCCTGAATAATTCGCTTTACGCTATCAACGCTACAACCGGACAACTACGGTGGCAATTCAAAACGGGTGGTATCGTGTATTCCAGTCCAACTGTAGTCGACGGGCGCGTGCTGGTTGGATGTAATGACGGTAAGCTATACGCGATCGATGCCATGACGGGGCGGCAGCTATGGGCCTACCAGTCAGACTATGGTTTCTTTTCCAGCCCAACTGTGGCGGGCAGCATGGCCTATATTGGCGGCCTCGACGGGAACGTATACGGACTGGATGTGGGTACCGGCCTGCTACGCTGGCGGTCTAAAACCAACAATTTTATTTTGTCGAGCCCGACGGTGGTGAATGGTACCGTTTACATCGGCAGCAATGACATGTCGCTCTATGCGCTCGATGCCACCAACGGGAACCTGCGCTGGTCATTTCCGGGCGGTGCTCCGTTTGAGGCCAGCCCGGTAGTGGCTAATGGGCTGGTCTACGCCGCCACCGCCTTCGGCACCCTTTACGCACTGGATGCCGCCACAGGGACACGCCGATGGTCATTCACTACATCAACTGGTGGCCTGGTTGCCAGTCCGGTGGTGGCCAATGGTCGTGTGTACATGGGTTGCCGCGACTATTCACTCTATACGTTTGATGCCGTGACTGGTGCGCAGCAGTGGGCTTTTTCAACGGCGTATTCCATTTATTCCACGCCCATTGCTACGCGTAAAACGATTTACCTGGGCAGTAATGACGGCCGATTTTATGCGCTCAATACCAACTCTGGCGCGCAAAAGTGGGTCTTTCAAACGGGTGGTGTCGTATTGTCAAGTCCGGTGCTGGCGCAGAAATCGGTTGTGACGGGAACGTACCCAACCATCAGCGGCGGCGGGAAATAAGTAGTATACATTGTGTGGCTTCTGCTTCGCGAGCAACGCCCATCGCGAGCAGAGCATTACTTGCCCGACCAACCGCTGCGTATGCAGCATCATTAACCCTCAACGTATGTCACTTCGGCGTGTTCTTTTATCCAGTCTGATGGCGCTTCTGCTGGGTTGTGTCAGCAGTTACGACCCGGATCTAGTGTTGAATTCCAGTCTGGTCGTCGTCAGCGGAATGATTACTGATTTGCCCGAAACGCAGGTGATTACGCTGAACCGATCACGGTCGAATCGGGATAGTGCCAACGTCAGTACGGCTATCACGAATGCACGGGTTGAAGTGATCGTGAACGGTGGCGAAACGGTGCTGCTGTCTGAAACGGTGCCGGGTACGTATCACTTTCCAGATACGTTCAGGGGGCAGGTCGGTAGCCGGTACAGGCTTCGTTTCCGCACAGCCGAGGGCGCTCAGTACGAATCGTCGGAAGAAACGATGGCGGCTGTGCCTGCCGTGTCGAAAGCATACGATCAGTTCACGCTGCGTGGGCCCCGCCAAACGGCAGACGGCACGCCTATCCCGGCCAACGACGTATATATCGATTTCACCGATCCCGGCAATACCCGCAATTTTTACCTCTGGCGCTGGCGACTTTATGAACTCCAGAACTGGTGCGCCACCTGCAAACAGGGCCGGTACATTGTTCGGGATATTGGACCAATTGGATCGGGTCCAATCGAAGTAATTGGCTGTGTGCCAGATCCGTCACTGGCGGTAAGCAACCTCTTCGACTACACCTGCCGGAGCACCTGCTGGGATATTTTCTACAGCAGCGACATCAATGTGTTCTCTGATATTTACGCCAACGGGCAAAATCAGGTAGGCCGTAAGATCGCGAGCATTCCTATCTACCAGCGCGACCCCGCCCTGATCGTTATCGAACAGCTATCCATTTCGGCCGATGCCTATCGCTACTACAAACTCTTCGCCGATCAGGTGCAGAACACAGGTACGCTGGCCGACGCACCACCAGCTCCGATTGCCGGTAATGTGAAGAACCTGGCCGATCCGACCGAGAATGTCGTGGGCTACTTTTCGGTGTCATCCGTGGCCGTAAACCGCTACAAAATGGACCGTAAAAATGCCACAACGGGTAATTATCGGGGACTTTTCTTCGCACAAAACGGCCGTAATCCTAACGTGGAAGTACTGTCCGGGCAATTCGGTGCGGGCGTGCCGTCGGCTATCTGCGTGCCTGGCCGCTACCGTACCGACCAGCTTCCGCCCGGCTGGAACCAATAGGTGCTTCCGATCTCCCTCCTCAACCTATGAACCGACTTTTTCTGCTTTATTTCCTGATGGCTGTTTCGGCGGCCATGGCCCAACCAATACTGGGTGCTCATCCCGTGCTGTCAGGAACGGCCACACCGGGTAGTTCCGTCACCATCGTGGGTGGGCAACACTCAACGGGTAGCCCTGTTATAGTAGCTGCCAGTACCAGTATGGGAGCTTGGTCAACATCGGCGTTGGGGTTTGCCAATGGCCCTCAAACGGTGACTATTGTTGCTGGTAATAACGGCGGCGATAGTCGGCCAGTCACCATGCAGTTTTCCGTTTCGGCGCCGCTGGCTGTCAGGCCGTATGCTGCCAGGCAGATTATGACCTTCAACACCGCCCTGTCTGGTCGCGTATCGTCGTTACTGATGCCGGGTGGTGGTTCGTGGCCTTATTCCTTTAGCACATTTAACCCCCAATCGGGCCCTATAAACGCGGCTAGTACGGCTAATACGTCGCACGGCACTGTTCGTATTGATGCGGCAACAGGCCAGTTTACGTACATGCCTATGCAAGGCTACAGTGGCACGGATACGCTGGGCATGCAAGTCCGCGAAAGCGGCCTCGGCGCTGGTCGTGTTTCAGGTTTTATGCCTGTCAGCATACTCCCGCCGGCCATTGCCATCAGTACGCCTCAGCCCGGTGCGTCTGTGCCGTTGACCACGCTCATCAGCGGTTCGGCCATTTCGGGTAGTGTCGTGACAATCCTTGGGCAAGGTTCCGCAACGCTTTGCACTACAACGGCCCTGTCAGGTACGTTTGCCTGCGCTGTTACCCTGGCTACCGGGCCGCAAACGGTAACGGTGGTGGCGAATGATGGCAGTCAACCCGTCACTATCAATCTTACCGCCATTGCGCCGCCAACCTTGTCTATTTTCCCATTTCCGGTACAGGCTGCGCCAGCTAGTACGAATACGCCTATGCCCGTGAATGATAGTCCGGTTAATACGCCCCGGCCTGTGCCGGTACAAAAGGCTGAAAAGGCTGTGGAAAGTACTCTCAGCGGTACCGTTCGCGATTCGCTGACAGGGCGACCATTAGCGGGCGTGGCTATCGTGGTTGATTACCGTCGTTCATTGATGGGTACTACTTCTGACAACGACGGGCACTACAGCATCCGGCTTGCCCCCGGTGAGCACATTGTTGTGTTGCGGCTGGTAGGCTATTCGCCAGGTCGGAGGGTGGTTAATATGACCAATGATGGCGTGGTTCTCGATGTGAATATGGTCAGCGTGGCGAGTATGCTCGAAGAAGTAGTTGTGACGACCAAAGGATTCGACGAGACGGTTCGACAGCCGCTGTTGGGCGTTAATCAGCTTAATGTCAACGTGCTGAAGAAAATGCCAGCGGCGATGGGCGAGGTCGATCTGTTGCGTGGGTTGCAAATGTTGCCGGGCGTAACGAGCGTGGGCGAAGCGGCAAACGGGGTCAACATCCGGGGTGGAACGACCGATCAGAACCTGGTGCTGCTCGACGATACGCCCATTTTTAACCCGACACACATGTTTGGCCTGTTCTCCGTGTTTCCGCCCGACGTGTTGGGGACCATCGATCTTTATAAAGGCAACGTACCTGCGCGGTTTGGCGGGCGAACGGCGGCGGTGCTCGACGTAACCCTGCGTAATCCGGGGCTCGACAAGGCGCAATTGTCGGGCGGGGTCAGTTTCGTATCCGATAAGCTCACCGCCGATATTCCGATCATCAAGGGAAAGCTGGGAATTCTGGTAGCGGCCAGGGGGGCGTTCAACGATTTCCTACTGCCTAAGATCTCGGATAACCTGTCTGATATCAGGGCGAAATTTGGCGATGGGGCTGTGAAAGCGTTCTGGCGAATAAATAATAGCAATACGCTGACTGCCACGGCCTATTACAGCAAAGATCTGTTCCAGACGGCGCTGCTGGCCAACCTGCCCAATGTGAACGGTACGGCCACCCGCTACGACCATCAGACGCTGAATCTGATGGCCCGCTGGTTTCGCCGCCTGTCGTCAACAATTGATATGCAAACTACCGTATCGTCGGTCGATTATACCCCGAAAATCCTGTCGCCCGAACTCAATTCAACCAACGTGGTCACGCTGGAATCGTCGGTGTTGCAGCGGCAGGTGAAATCGAATCTGAACTACCTGCTGACCAATCAGAAGCTGGAAATAGGTATCAGCGGTACGCAGTATCAGATCAGGCCAGGTACGTTGTTGCCGGGCCAGAGCGATCGTGTGAATTACGTGACCACGCCCACCGAAAACGCGTTGGAGATCGCCCTTCATGCTGATTATGAGCGGAGTATCGGCCCGCAACTGGCTATTTCGGTGGGGCTTCGGTATGCGCAGTTTCTCGCATTGGGGCCTTCGCTGGTTCGGCAATACCGCGCCGGTGAACCCCGCGACGAGCTCTCTGCCGTTGATAGCGTTCAATATGGCTTCGGGCAGGTTAGCAAAACCTACGGTGGTTTTGAGCCTCGGTTGGGGGTGCGCTACTCGCTGGGGCCAAACGCGTCGCTTAAGTTCGGCTATAACCTGATGCGGCAGTACTTGCAGGTCGTTACCAACACCACAACGCCGCTGCCCACCTCGCGCTGGAAAACGTCTGATGCCAACATCAAACCCCAGATCAGTCAGCTCGTTACGGCGGGGTATTTCCTGACCTTTCACAAGAACGTGTACGAACTAACCGTAGAAGGTTACTACCGGCATACGCAGAACATCATCGATTATCGACCCGGGGCTGATTTTCTGCTACAGGCCTATCCTGAAACGCAGCTATTGCAGGGCCAAAGCCGCGCGTATGGGTTGGAAACGATGATTTCTAAGAAAAAAGGGGAGCTGACAGGCTGGCTGAACTATACGTATGCCCGCACCATGAACCAAGTGTATGAAGGGTCGGCGGTGTCGCAAAATGTGAACGGTGGTGCCTGGTATAGAGCCAATTACGACCGGCCGCATACGATCAATGCCGCAGTGACCATCGATGTGGACAGGCATAATAGTTTCGGCTTTACGTTCGCCTACAGTACCGGCCGACCATACACCGCCCCTACTGGCTACGTTACCATCGATGACCTACAATATCCGTATTATGGTGAACGAAATCAGGCGCGTTTACCCGATTATCACCGCCTCGATTTTGTCTGGAATGTTTTCAGCCCCAGTATGAAACAGCGGCGATGGGAGGGGCGTTGGGCCTTCACGGTCTATAACCTGTATGGCCGTAAGAATGCGTACTCGGTCTTCTTTAAAACAGAAAATGGCAAAACGAACGCGTATCAGCTTCAGATCTTCGCCGCGCCCATCGCGTCGCTGGCCTATAATTTCGTATTTAAGTAGAAGCTGGTTAATTGGTTAACTAGTTGACGAATCAACCAGCCAACCAATTAACCAGCTTCACATGCGTGTTGGCAAACCCCATGCGTTCGTAGAAAGCGTGGGTACGTTCGCGGCGGCGGTTGGAGGTAACTTCCAGATTGATCCAGCCTTCATGACGGGCAATGCTTACAATAGTTTCGACCAGTTGCTGGCCTACTCCCTGACTGCGCCAATCGGGCAGAACGTACATTTCCTGAATTTCGCCCACCGGTCCGGCGTGGTGCAGTAGCTGCTGTACGTGGCAGTTCAGAAAGCCCACGGGTACGTTGTTTGCTTCGGCCATAACGTACCTGACAGCCGGATCGGCGATGTTGTGCAGGAAAATACGCTCGAAGGCCTCCCGGTCCAGTACCGTTTCTTCCAGATCGCAGAGGCACTCGTAGACGAACGACAGATCGGTTGATCGGGTAGGGCGGAGCGTGATCATAGCTGTATAACCGGGCAGCAGCTTAAGTGGCTTACAAATTTTTGTCTTTTGTAGACGCAGCCAGTTCGTTGTGGCGTATTGTCGTGGCGCTTTCCTACTCGATCAGCCACTTGTTGAGGCTGTTATAACGTCCTTCCAGTACGATCTTGTAGAAACCGGTGGGCGACCTGGCAACGTCGATAACCGCCCGGCCCGCCTTAACAGGTACGTCGGCCAGAAGCAGATACTGATCCTTCTGACCCTCTTCGAACAGATTCGTCGTCGATACCCAGACTTTCACGTTTCCCGCCGGGTTCATCGGTGTCCAGCTCAGGGTTATACGACTTCCTTCTTTGCTAATCGTCGGCTGGGTGAGCGACAGGTTGCCCGTTAAAGGTATGCCATCGACCTCAAACGCCTGTTCCTTCGGAATGGACATGTTCAGGTGCCGGGCCAGGGTTGGCATAATGTCTACGATGCCGGGTACGTCTTTTCGGAAGTGATCATTCAACTTGCCGGCGTTGGTTACCATCCAGGTATTCCGCTCCCGATCTGACTGGCCACCGTGGTTTTTACCGGTGTCGGCACTCCGGCCATGGTCGGTGGTGACAAAAACCTGCCAGTCTTCACCGAATGTTTTCTGGCGGTAGTCGACCGCCTTCCAAATGCGGCCAATCTGATCGTCCATCAGGCGGATTGCCCGGTAAAATGGCTCGCTATCGCCGTATCGGTGACCCATATCATCGGTATATTCCAGGTAGATCCATGATAGGTCCGGGCCTGCGTTCTGGATGTACAAAGCCGCCTCGTTGGTCACCTTTTCGTCGATCTGATGAATATAACCGGATTCTTTATCGTGCGGAAAACGGATAGTATCCAGTTCCAGACCGTCTATTGCGTAATCCAGATGCAGGTTATTCGTGGCCGCCAGCCCCTCGCCGAGTAATTTGGTGCGGTTGTCGAGCCAGGTTGAGAAAACAGCAGTTTTCTTATCGGGGTATTGCTCCTCGAAAAAACGGAACAGAGTCCAGTATTGGTAGTTAGGGGCTTTGATGGTGTTGTCCCAGACGTTGTGTTTGTTGACCCACGTACCTGTCAACAGGCTATTATAGCCGACCGCCGAAATGGTTGGCGTTTGCGAATAAGTTCCTTTCTGTCCCCCCACGTAGGCCCGCGTGTAACCACCTTTCCGGGCAATGGCGTCCAGATTTGGTTTGGTTATCTTTTCAATAACATCTGCCGGAATGCCGTCTACAATGATGAACAGGGCCTTTTTCTTGTCTGCTTGCCCTAAACAGAATGGCAGGTTCGCCACAAACAGGAGCAGTAGCAAGAGCGACTTGCCGGCAGATCGTAACGGGTGTAGTGGTGGGGAATACTGGGTCTGGTAATGCATTTTCCTGATTCGTAATAAGTAACGTTAGCTTAACCGGGCCATTACGGGATCACTGAAACTATCAGCTCCGGTTTCAACCCTGCCCGCGTAGCGTTGGCCGAAGGAAGGGTTCCCTGCCAGCTGAACGCTGACATCGTACCAGCCAAAACTAGCTGCTAACTCAAAGCGGGCCGTTGCTCCGTTCGTTTTAGAGCCACCGGCGCCCAGCACCATCCGCTTCGCGGGTTGCTTGTAAGCCTGCGGAAGCAATTCGATGGTTACTGGCTGCTGGGAGGCATTCGTTACGCGAATAACCAGTTCGCCTGCGTTGGTCCTGGTGTTGACAGAATCGCTGCACTCGACCACCACAGCCGGGTTGATCATGCTGCCCCGGAACTCCCGGAAAAAACCGTTGGGGCCATATACCCGAAGATGATAGGTGCCTCCCGCCGGCACGGTCCACGAATCGCTCAATTGATCGCCGGGCGATACTGCGTAGTTTCGCACCGAATAATCGGCCATGTTGTAGACCATAAACGGAGCACCAGCCGAAGCCGGGCCGAACCGATCCTTCCGGGCCGCAAAGGTGATCGAAAACTGACGGGCGGCCGAATCGAACTGACCATCGACGCGCAGTTGGTAGGGCAATGCGCAGGCGGGACGAAGGCCAGGTTCCTGTTGAGCCATCAGAGCCGACGACGCTGTTTGCTGATTGAGGAGCGCAATTTCGTCTGGGTCTAGCGGGCGGAAATTGGCAGGTACGTCCTTGAATTTAGCCTGGTGGATTCCCGCAATAAAGGGGGCTTTAGGTACGAAGGCTGGTAGATCGATGGCTTCGCCTCCGTAAGGCCGAAACACCGATGTCAGGTCGCCGCATACTGTTCTGCGCCAGGAACTGATGTTGGTTTCCTGAATGGGCTTGCCGGTTTTGTGGCTGACAAACCGCTCCAGAAACTGTAAAATCGACGTATGATCAAATACTTCGGAGTTGACGTACCCACCCCGGCTCCAGGGCGAGGCAATGACCAACGGCACCCGGAAGCCCAACCCGATGGCGCTGGCTCTGGCTCCCTGTTTAGGATCTTTCACCGGCCGGGCCAGTTCTTGCTCAAGGCTAACGTGCTCATCCTGCGTATCAATGCCCGGCGAGGTTTTGCCTGTCTGCGGCTGATGCGGGTGGGGAGGTACAAACGGCGGAACATGGTCGAAATACCCGTCGTTTTCGTCGTAGGCCAGCATGAAAATGGTCTTTTGCCATACCGCCGGGTTCTGGGTCAGAATATCCAGCATTTCCGAGATATACCAGGCTCCATACCAGGGTGCACCCGGGTGATCCGAAAAATTCTCGGGCGCAACAACCCATGATACCGTTGGTAGCTGATCCGTTTGCACGTCTGTCCGGAACTGGTGCAACACATCCCCTTTAGGAATGGCCACGTCGCGTTCTACCTCGCCATCCTGATAGGCCAGCCGGGTCAACGTTCGGTGATGCGGGTCGGCGGCATTGGTCGTGAAGGCTTTGTGATGTAGTGCTTTTTCCCGTTCCGACAGACTGCTGAACTTATCCGGATGCCACTGTACAGTATCCTGCGTGATCGTCTGGAGCAGTTCTTTCTTCTGATTGAGCGTTTTTCGAAGCGATTTGCCTTCGGGCGTTGTGTCGGCCAGTATGGGTAACTGGTGCTCCAACGAAGCAATTTCGCCGGGCAGGGTGATCAACTGGGCGGCGCAGAAGCGTTGGTAGCCAGGCGAGAACTTGACGTTGTACTGGGCGAACCATTCCAGTGGGTTGTCGCTGAAATTGGCCAGCCAGGCTTCTTCGTCGCCCGTCAGGCCGGTAGGCAGGTTAATTTCGTTCTGGTATACCCGCCAGGAAACACCGTTGTCTTCCAGCCGCTCGGGAAAGGTTGTCCACTTGGCGAGTTTGTCATAATCCAGCTCTTCGTTACGCACGCGGGCCGGGGCGGTGCGGTTTTCCCGAATGGTACCGCTCCAGAGGTAAGACCGGTTGGGTGTTGTGCCTGTAAGCGAGGAGCAGAAGTTCTGATCACAGACCGTGAAGGCATCAGCGAGGTCATAATAGAAGGGAATATCCTGACGATCATAGTACCCCATAGTGAGGGGCATGCCGGCGTAGGCTGCATTGCCGGATTGTTTCACATCCAGCCAGCGATCAAATTTGCCTTCGTTGCGCGCATCGACCTGATTGGCCCAGGAATGAGGTAACGAACTCATCCAGGTGGCCTTCGTGCCGTGTAGGTTCAGCCTGAATGGGGCGAAGGTTTCACCAGCCTTGTTGGTTTGCAGCCAAACCTGGTTTTGGTTGGGTAGCCTGATGGCGCGTGGATCATTGAACCCCCGAACACCGCGTAAGGCTCCGTAGCAGTGATCGAACGAGCGGTTTTCCTGCATGAGAATAACCACATGTTCGGCATCGAGATAAGTGCTGCCCGGCGCGGGTGTTATGGCCAGAGCCTTCTGAATGGAAGCTGACAAGCCATCTGGCAAACCAGCGCTGCCCATCAGCAGGGCCGCCTTTTTTAGAAAATCGCGTCTCGTATCCATGGTTCAGTTTGTCTGACTGCTACTCGCAAAACTACTGAGCCGGCGATGTAATTATTCGGTAGACTGCCTGTCTGTCGCCGGGTTTAACAATTTCATCATGTTCAGGCAATTATCACTCATAAACGCATCAATTTAACTCCTTTAACGCGGGTTATCAGCTGACCCGGCATCGTGAGGCAGATGACGTTGCTTCTTGCTGGCACTGTCATACTGTTCTGAGTTGGCCAGATAAAAGCTTGTCATCCATTTAAGCTACCCCCTATCTCGAGTTGCTAGCCGATGGACTCATGCTACTGACATAAATGTGTGTGGAATATTGGACAATCGACATATGTAAGTTGTTTTTATTTAGAATTCATACAAATAATTTTTTGAGAAGCGAATCCTGTCGTTTCTTTGTGCTCTTTAGAATTAATCTAAATTGTTTTGTGCACATGAAGCTTGTCAGATCGCTACACATATTTTTATGCTTATTGAGTGCTTTTTCCACAATGGCTCAACAGGGAGCTACTATTCGTGGCACTGTAAAAACATCAGACGGGAATCCTGCCGAGGCAGTAACCGTCAGCCTGAAAGGCAGCGGGCAGGGGACTGTCACTAATGAGCAGGGTATTTTTGCTATAAACCGCCTGAAGTCGGGTACTTACCGACTTCAGGTTTCTTCGGTCGGGCTGCAACCAACGGAGAAAGAAGTTACCGTAGCGGGAACGGAAACGCTGACGGTCGATTTTGTGCTGTCGGAGAGCACATCGCAGCTCAATGAGGTGATCGTTAACGCCAGCCGTACCAACCGGTTTGCCCGGACGTCAAGTGATTACGTGTCGAAAATGCCTCTGGCCAACATCGAAAACCCGCAGGTTTACAACACGATCGGTAAAGAGTTACTCACCGAACAACTCATCTTCACGGTCGATGATGCGGTACGGAATGCGCCCGGTATCCAGAAAATGTGGAATGCAACGGGCCGCGCCGGCGACGGAGGTGCCTACTATAACACACGGGGTTTCTACGTTCAGAGTCAGCTTCGTAATGGACTGGCGGGCAACGTTACCAGTACCATTGATGCGGTTAATCTGGAGAAGCTGGAGGTCATCAAAGGGCCATCGGCCACCTTGTTCGGCAGTGCGCTTACGTCGTATGGCGGGCTGGTGAACAGGGTAACCAAAAAGCCGTATGAAACCGTTGGCGGCAATGTGGCCGTATCGGCGGGTAGTTATGATTTTCAGCGGGTTAGTGTCGATGTAAATACGCCCCTCAACAAAAGTCGCAATCTGCTGTTACGCGTCAATGCGGCCGCTACTCACTCAGGTACGTTCCAGACAGAGGGCTACAGCCGGAGCCTGGCGCTGACCCCCAGCCTGCTGTATAAACCAACCGAACGCCTGTCTATTCTGCTCGACGCTGAACTCTACCGAAACCAGGGCGTGGGCGAGCAACTCTTCTTTTTCTACGTACCTGGCTACACGCTCGGTGCTACCCGGGCCGATCAACTGGCGGTCGATTATCGCAATTCGTACATGGGGAAAGGGCTGTCACAGACCTCAAACAGCACCAATCTCTTTGGTCAGGTCAATTACCGAATCTCTTCATCGTTTACGTCGTCGACCAACTTTAGCTCAACGCATAGCTACTCCAACGGAATTGGTC
This sequence comes from Fibrella forsythiae, assembly GCF_017353175.1. GTDB lineage: Bacteria > Bacteroidota > Bacteroidia > Cytophagales > Spirosomataceae > Fibrella > Fibrella forsythiae. The sequence goes on from NZ_JAFMYW010000011.1 coordinate 127,906, forward strand.
CCTACTTCTACATAATTCCTGATGGAAAAACGCCAGGTACCAACCTGCTTGTTCGGGCCGATCAGTCGACGCGCAACAGCACCAACGATGTGGTTGAAGTGCAGCAGCTTGTCAACGGTGATTTTCGGTTAGGTAATTTGCGTAACCGCCTGGTGTTGGGACTGGACTTTACACACATCAATTCGAAACAGCTATTCTTTGGCTCAACCTTCGATACAGTTCCGCTCACGCCAGGGTACGATTACAGCCAGTTTAACGGGTCGGCTCTGACCGCCCTGTATGGTTCTAAAGTTCCCGATTTCACGTATCCCCTCACCGGCATCAGGAATACCTACAGCGCCTTCGCTTCAGATGTACTGAACCTGACCGATAAATTAAGTGTACTGGCAGCGTTGCGGGTCGATGATTTCCACAATCAGGGCGGTCAGGTTGGCTCTGAAGTAGCTGGCTTTAACCAGATGGCCTTCTCGCCCAAATTTGGCCTGGTGTATCAGCCGCTCAAAGACAAGGTGTCGCTCTTCACCAACTACCAGAATAGTTTCACCAACCGGGGTATCTACAACGCTTATGACGTAACCGCCGCCGATAGTCTGGTGCAACGATTTGCCAAACTTGAACAGGCCAACCAGTTTGAGGCGGGCATAAAGCTGAACGTATTCGGTGGCCGGTTAACCACTACACTCAGCTACTACGATATTCAGGTGAAAAACCTGTTGCGTACCGATCCGAATCCGCTGGCTGCTGCCCGTTTTGCCCAGACCCAGGACGGCACGCAGGTAAGCCGGGGTGTTGAAGTAGATGTGGTTGCCAATCCGTTTACGGGCTTCAACGTGGTGGCGGGCTTCTCATACAACGATTCCAGGCTGACCAATGCCGATGCCGATGTGAACGGACGGCGTCCTGCCACGGCTTCGTCGCCGGTGCTGGCAAACCTGTGGCTCAGCTACCGATTCAACGTACCTGCATTGCGCGGGTTGGGCGTTGGCTTCGGGGGTAACTATGCCAGCGACAACAAGATCCAGAACAGTATCAGCCAGGGCGTGTTTATTTTACCGGCCTACACGGTACTGAACGCAGCGGCTTTTTACGACTGGCGTAAGTTTCGGGTTTCTGCCAAGGTCGATAACCTGACCAATCAGCGTTACTGGATTGGCTACACTACCATGAATGCGCAACGGCTGCGGAGTGTAACGGGAAGCGTAGCCTTCAACTTCTAAACGTGGTTTATGAGCACCACTAAACAAATCAAAACCTGGTTTCTGATTCATAAATGGACCAGTCTTATCTGCACGGTTTTTCTGCTCATGCTCTGCCTGACGGGCTTACCGCTCATCTTTCATGAGGAAATCGAAGCACTTGAGGGAAGGCCGCCGCTGGCACCCCCGATGCCAGCGGGAACGCCTACGGTTGCGCTGGAGCGGCTGGCCGGAACGGTCAGGCAGCAATACCCGACCAAGGTCATTCGCTTTGTCTACTGGGACGAACATGAACCCAACACAACCACCTTCACGCTGTCTGATTCGATGACGGCACCGGCGGATAACTATAAGCTGGTGATTTTCGACAACCGTACAGCCCGTGTGCTGGAGGAACCGAAAGTGCAGGAGGGCTTCATGTATGTGATGTTACAGTTACACGTTGATATGTTCATGGGCATCGGCGGCAAGTTGTTTCTGGGACTGATGGGGCTCCTGTTTGTGGTGGCCATTGGGTCAGGGCTGATGCTGTACAGCCCGATCATGCGTCGGTTCAACTTCGGGATGATTCGCACCGAGAAAGCGACCCGGCTGAAGTGGCTCGATCTCCACAATCTGCTTGGCGTTGTCACGGTTGTCTGGGCCACCGTAGTTGGTTTTACGGGCGTTGTTAACACGCTTGCCGAAGTGGTGCAGGGCATGTGGCAGCAGGGGCAGTTGGCCGAGATGATTGCTCCCTACAAAGGGGCCGCTCCGGTACGGGGTACCCTTAGCCCGCTCGATCAGGCCTTGAAAGTGGCCAGGCAGGCCGCCCCGACAATGGAACCGTCCTTTGTGGCTTATCCAGGTACGTTGTACTCTAGTCAGCACCATTATGCGGTGTTCATGAAAGGGAATACGCCACTAACCAGCCGGATGGCCAAACCAGCTTTGATTGACGCGAAAACGGGTCAGCTAACCGATATGCGTAGTATGCCCTGGTACGTGAACGCCGTGTTTATTTCGCAGCCGCTTCATTTCGGCGATTATGGCGGGCTACCCCTCAAAATAATCTGGGCGTTGTTCGATCTGATCACGATCGTTGTCCTGATCAGCGGGTTGTATCTATGGTTTGCCCGGAACAGGGCCGTTAACGCTCAGGCGAAGCGGTTGACATTAGCAGCGGGTCAGTCGCTGGAAGATTCTGGAATTTTAACGTTAACTCTACGAAAAGGTGCCGCACAGGACGTCTGATTTCTGGCCAGTTTGGCGTTGGCCACTTGCTCTGGGTGGGTTAAGTCTGCTCGGCTTATTGGCAGCGCTGCTTGGCGACGGCCTCTGGGATCTGGCATCCTGGCTTAGCCTGTCAATCCCGCTTTTAATTATTGGGCGTTTTGTGCTGAAGCCTCAGTCTGGCAAGCTCCGGAAGAGGGGAACGTGAGTTCGGAGGCCATTTACGGCATAAAAAAGCCAGCTAGATGCTGGCTTTACACTTACAGGTTTTTGTCTTTCATGTACTTATCCAGATCGGCGCGGGGCATTGGCACTTTGTCAGGGTTCGCGTTTATCCAACTCTGGAAAGCCTGCTTAATATCGGCGGTCCAGGCCTGATCGATCTGGCCGGGCGTAAATTTGCCTTCGCGCAACATCTGGTGGCCGAAATTATCTTTCAAGGCAATGAATTCGGCACTTAAGATGACTTTTTCGGCTAAGTGAGCAGGAATGAACACTACCCCCTCTTTCTTGGCCAGCACCAGATCGCCGGGCACTACCACGGCGCGGCCGATCCGTATGGGGCAATTTATGCAGGTCATGGTCATGTCCATGATGTAGCTGGGGTCATAACCACGTACCCAGCCGTTAAAACCGGAAATGTCTTCCAGCCCTTCCAGGTCGCGTACGCTACCGTCGAAGATGACGCCCGTTTTTGACTTGGCATAGATCGAATTGCCCAGATTGTCGCCAATCAGCGTGCCGCCCACAATCTTCCCCATGCCATCGGCTACGTAAACGTCGCCGTTCTGAAGCATATCAATGGGCCATGAGTTGGTGTTCCCTGAGCGCCCCTGCGTTTTGCCGAGTTCTTTAATGGGTTTTTCCATGTCGGGGCGGCTTGGCATATACTGGGCTGTCAGTACGCGGCCAACCATGGCATCGCCCGGCCGGATGATCTGCCAGTTGCCGTCGAACTGGTTGTTGTAGCCTTCGTTGCGCAATACGCCCCACGCCTCTTCCAGCGACACTTTTTTTAGCCGCGTCAGTAACGCATCAGACACGCGTGGCCGGCCATCTGCCGATCGTTCACCTTTCCAGTCGGCGGTGTAGAATTGTAGCTGTTCTTTCGATAACTGGATCTGGGCGAGCGCAGGCAGGCTAAACGCCGCCAGCAGGAGAGGTAAAATGACTGTCTTCATGTAAGTAGGTTGGCAGTTAGGAATTTGCTCATAGAAGGGCTGATTGTAAGTAAATTACTTAAAGTCGATAGTTTTAGTCCTAATAAATCCTGCTTAATAACCAATTTCATGAAAAAGTCCCTACTTGATTTTTTGCGTCAGCCTGCACCGCCGGATCGCCCGGCACTGACCACCTCGCCTCCACCGCTGATTGTGCCCAAAACGCCGTCAAGGCGTGATTTTATGCAAAAATCAGTGCTGGGCGGCCTTTCTGTCGGGTTAGCGTTTGACAACGTGAAAGGCCCGCACCGGGTCGATCAGGAACTGGAGTTCACGACCCAGCGAGTGAGCCGTGACTCGAAACCGTCGGACCTGAAAATCACGGACCTGCGCATTGCTCACTTGGACAAGGTGCCGTTTGGCAGCCCGATCATTAAGATCGAGACCAATCAGGGCCTTGTGGGCTGGGGAGAAGTGCGTGACGGAGCCAGCCCCAACTACGCGCTGATGCTGAAGTCGCGGTTGCTGGGCAAAAACCCCTGTAATGTGGAGCAGCTATTTAAGCTCATCAAACCGTTTGGCGGTCATGGCCGGGCGGCGGGTGGGGTCTGCGGCGTAGAAATGGCGTTGTGGGATCTGGCCGGAAAAGCGTTTAACGTACCTGTGTATCAGATGTTGGGCGGAAAATACCGCGATCAGGTACGTCTGTATGCCGATACACCCGAAGGCAAGACGTATGACGATTTCGCTGTGAATATGAAAAAGCGGAAAGGGCAGGGCTACACGTTCCTGAAAATGGATTTCGGTATCGGGATGCTGGCAGGCCAGAAAGATATGCTGGTTGGGGCCGACGTGTGGGATGTGGCTAACCAGTATGGCAACAGTAAACAGTCAAAGGTCGGCAACTATGGCATGACGAAACACCCGTTCACGCGCATTCAGGTAACAAAGAAAGGAATTGACAAACTGGTTGAACACGTTGGCAAAGTGCGCGAGATCGTGGGATACGATACGCCGCTTGCCGCCGACCATTTCGGCCATTTCGATGTGAACACGGCCATACAGATTGGCAAAGCGATGGAGCCGTTCCGGCTGGCGTGGCTTGAAGACCTGGTGCCCTGGTTCTATACCGACCAATGGAAGCAAATTTCAGACGCTATTGACACCCCCACGCTAACGGGCGAAGATATTTTCCTGAAAGAAGAATTTATTAAACTGATTGATAAGCGTGCCGTTGACATGATCCACCCCGATCTAGCGTCGTCGGGCGGAATTCTGGAAACCAAGAAAATTGGCGATTATGCCGAAGATGCGGGTATTCCGATGGCGATGCACTTTGCCGGCTCGCCAATTTCGATGATGGCGAACGTGCATTGTGCCGCCGCTACCGAAAATTTTGTGGCGCTGGAGCACCACGGCGTTGATGTGGAAGGGTGGGAAGATATCGTAACCGGCCTGAAACCTATTGTCGACAGCGGCTTCGTGAACGTACCTGATAAACCCGGCCTGGGTGTAGAATTGAACGAGGAGGCTGCTAAAAAATTCCTCAAAAAAGGCAGTACCTGGTTTGCCCCAACCGATGTCTGGAACACGAAAGACTCCTGGGATCGGGAGTGGAGCTAATATTTTAAGTTTACAGTTTTCTGTTTGTCGTTTACTGTTGCGCTGCTAGTTAACAGTTCGAGAATTAGCAGTGCAACAGTAAACGGCATACAGAAAACTGTAAACTAATTTTCTTCGCAGTCAAGCCAATCCTGACCGGGGTCGATCGGGGCTCCGTCGGGGGCGGCCAGAACGTTGTTGGCCATTGGCTGCTGCGGGTTGCTTTCGTACTGGTGAATCAGCCACAACAGTTGATTTGGGTAGCTTTCAGTTACCGTATAGTTGAGCGGAGCGGTTGGTTTATTCACCAGATAGTGCTGCCGGATACGCTGGATAGCGTCGTGGGCGGTGGCACGTACCCGGCTATCGGCGTCGCGGTTAGCCGCCAATTCGATCAGGCTTTCCAGCAGGCGCCGACTCGTTAGCTGGCGGATGGCTTCCGGGTACGTTGGCGCTTCGCCGAAGGTGCGACGCATCGGTTCGAAGGTAATCCCGATAAGCCCCGTCAGCAGGTCAGACAGGCCGGGCATGGCGGGGTTCAGTGCTTTCTGGTTTAGCAAACGCGCACATCGTTCGGGGTTCAGCAGCAAACGCAACGTCAGGTTGGCAGCCGCCTCGGGCGGGCCCATTGGGTCGAAAGTCAGGCCGGTGTGTCGTTTGAACACTTCGCGCGGGTTAGCGTCGATGCCGAACGCGCGCGGGGGGATCAGGCTCAAAATACCAGTTGGTACGGCCAGTACGGTGGGGTCCAGCGTGTTTAGCAGGGCACTCATGGCCCGGCGTTGCTGGTCGGGAGCGACCGTTTGGGTGACCAACTGGCCATCGCCCCGCAGCGCGTAGCTATACGTAACCCCACCCAGTACTTTACTGGCGGCTTCAATCTGATAGCGATGGAACATGTACATTGGCACCAGCACTTCTTCCAGATTGGCCATCGGCATACCCACCGGAATTTTTGATTCACTAAACTGGTTCAGAGCGATCTTGCGGATAGCCATAGTCCGTATCAGTTCACTGGTGGCGTCGGCGTTGCTGTCCCAGAGGTGGGTTTGGGGGTGAGCGCTGCCTTCGGGCCGGGCGTCCTGGTCGCTGAGGAATTTCAGGCCCCGCTTCAGGTAATTATCAATAATGGCTTTCAGGCCGGCTTTTTCGTCGGTACCCTTCGGAAAATCCTGGTAGCCGTAGGTAATTGCTACTTTATCCCATTCGCCAATGCCAACGGCATATACGCTATCGAGTTTCAGCGTATTATTTGGCCCAATGTCAACCTGCGGATGTGGGTAATCCATCACCGACGACCGGCTGATGGTGCTGGCAATGTAGTTGTGCGGCAGGCCCAGCGTGTGCCCAACTTCGTGAGCGGCCAGTTGACGGAGGCGGGCCAGCGCCATGGGCATGAGTGCTGCCGTGTCGGCGCTGTTGTTCTCGTAGCGAGCGGTTAGCCCCTGTGCAATGAGGTAGTCCTGGCGTACCCGCAGTGAGCCGAGGGTCACTTTCCCTTTCAGAATTTCGCCCGTCCGCGGGTCAACAATGCTGGCTCCGTAACTCCAGCCCCGAGTCGACCGGTGTACCCACTGAACCAGATTGTAGCGAACGTCCATCGGGTCGGCATCGGCCGGCAACAGTTTCACCTGGAAGGCGTCGCGGTACCCCGCTGCCTCAAACGCCTGATTCCACCACCTGATTCCATCCATCAGGGCTGAGCGGATTGGCTCGGGCGCGCCGGGGTCCATGTAGTAAATGATGGGCTTCACCGGATCGCTGAGGGCGGCGGTCGGGTCTTTCTTTGCCAGTCGGTGCCGAACCGTGTAGCGCGTGGTGATAGGCTGGCTAACGGGCGAAGCATAATCGTAAAAGTCGATGCTGTTCATGCCCGAGCGTGGGTCGAACAGGCGGGGTTTATACGTACCATCGAGCGGAGGGAGTTCAACAAATGAATGGTGCTGGCGCATACTCACGGCCGTAGGCGTGGGCACCACCTGCCGCAGATACGCGCCGGGTGCATCGCCGGTGAGTGTGATGGTCGCTTCGAATTCAGTATTCTTCGGAAATGCCTTTGTGCGGGGCAGATACATGGCGCAGCGGCTGGCATCGACCCGGAAAGAGCCCTGCCGAGTTTGCGTGATGGCCTGAATAGCCCCCACGGCGTCCTGAAGCAGGAATGGCGTCAAATCGACCAGCGCGTGCCCACCCTCTTCAGCCACAATCTCGAAGCCGGCGTGAACCGACTGGGCAAATGACTCGGCCACCGCCCGCCGTTCCAGTGAATCGGGGCTTAACGCCCGGTAGCCGTAGTTGGGCTCGATCAGTAAGATCTTGTTGCCGCTCCGCTCGAAGCGAACAACGTGTTCGGCCCCAAGTCGGCCCCGATCCAGGCCAATGTCGTTGGAACCCACGCCCTGTGCAAGGGTAGGGTAGTAGAGGAGTTCCTGCCCGAATTTGTCGATCTCGAGCCAGATCTTGCCTTTTTTGGCGTCCCAGTAATAGGTCAGAAAGCCCGGATGTTTCTCCATGCCCGTGGTAAACGTAGCAATAGTCTGAGCAACTAAGGGCTTGATCGCTAAAGCGAACAGTAGTGTAAACAGTAGGCGCATAGGTTGTATAATGAGTGTACTGGAAAAATAACCCGCGGGCGCTGTAATAGCAAAAAGGAACCTAAATGAGGAATTATTCGGCCTGAATATGGCCCTATTGTGCGCATTGGCTAATTAAATCCCGAAAACCAGCCCATTCCGGAAGTTCTGCTACGATGCAGAGCCCTGCGTTTCGTTATCTCAGTCAGTATGCCTTTGTTGTGTCATGTAGCCTGAAAGAGGTTTACCGTTATGAAATCTAAGTCTATCGATTAAATGAATGAAATTCTTGCTTTTGCCCGTCGCCGCTGGTATTTACTGGCTGCCTTTTTGGTCTTAGCCATTGCCATTGCTATCCGGCAGTATTCGTATCAGGGGCCGAATGGCGATGTATATATCTACTGGGCTGTTGGCGGGAAGTTTTTGGCCGACAAACCCCTTTATGAACCTGTACCCGGTTCGCAGGAGTTTCTGTATCCACCTGTGGCCGTGCTCTTTTGTCAGATTCTGGCCCTGATGCCGTTTCCGGTAGCCGTAGTTGCGTTTACCCTGTTCAACTTTGCAGCCTGGCTGGTCATTATCGCGCTGGTATATAAACTCCTGCGCTTTTACTTCCCCAACGCCAATCTACAGCTCGCCCTGATCATTGGTATCGTAGCCAGTATTCGTTATTTCTGGCACAATATCCTGTGGGTGAATGTAAACGAAGTGATTGCCCTGCTCTGCTTTGGCGGGTTGTATACGTACCTGAAAGGCCACCGTCTGGCTGCTCTGGGTCTGTTGACGCTGGCTATGTGGATCAAAGTGATGGCCCTGCTCATCGTGCTGACGCTGGTTTTTCGGAAGCCAAAGCAAACCATTATTCCGGTGCTGGGCTTTACGGTTCTCTTCGCTGTTATTCTGATTGGCTTCAGGGGGGTGAATCAGGGCATTCAGGATTATTTTGATTACTGGAACATCACCTTCAAACCGTTTCTGACCGGTAAGGTCTTCACCGACTGGATCGCGTTCGGGATCTCACCGTTGCTGTCAAAACTGCTGACGTCCCACGATGCCATCAACGGAATTGTTTACAATGTGGTTAGCTGGCCCCCGGCCGTAGTAGGCAAAATCAGTCTGGTTATTCGGCTAATTATTATGGGTGTAACTTACAGGTACGTCTGGCTAACCCGGAATCAACGTCAGTTACCTTTTTTGGCCATACTACTCACCTTCCTGACCATGCTGCTAGTATCCGGAGTAGCCTGGGAAGGACACCATGTTACGTTACTGCTTATCGTTGCCGGACTCTATCACCTGCTGACGGTCCAGCAGGCAACCAGCCTGCGCCGCTGGATGTGCGTCGTTGCCATTATGGTAGGGTTTATGACCAGCGACCTGCTCGGAAATCGCCTCTCCGATTACACCCAGGCTTATACGCTGATCACCTATAACGTCATTTTCCTGTACATCATCGCGGCGTGGTTGAGTGAGCGTAGTCTGTATGTGCTGAACGGGTCGGCTATGCGAAATCAGGTAGAAAGCCGATATGCTGATCAGCACGAACGGTAGCTTCGTTTTGTGTGGCGTAGTTAGTAGGTAATTCAGTTGTTTATCTTCTGAAAGAAACAGAGCGGCCATGACCCGGATAAACCTTATCGGTTAGTCATTGTCAAACTGCCAGATTTGCTTCCTGTTTCTTGTCTTACCCAATTAACTAACCTCTGATAATGGCACAATCGCCTAATATGTCGCGCGCTGACTTTCTGAAAACCAGTGCGCTAGCGTTATCGCTACCCCTATTGACCCGCTTCGACGCGCAGGCTAAACCCATTAAAAACGTAGGGCTGCAGTTATACACATTACGGAACGAACTGAGCAAAGACCCCGATTCTACGCTGAAGCGGGTAGCCGAAATTGGCTACAAGGAAGTTGAAACGTTCGGGTACAACGACGGTAAATTCTTCGGTAAAACGCCTCAGGCCTTTAAAGAACAATTAAAAAGTTTGGGGATGACATCGCCCAGCGGCCACTACATGCCCAATCAGTTGAAGAGCGGCTGGGAGAAAATTGTGGAAGATGCCAACACGATCGGTCAGAAATACATGGCCTGTGCGTATATCATGCCCGCCGATCGTAAGAAAGCTGACGACTACAAAGGCTTTGTTGATCTCTTCAACAAGGCGGCCGAAACGTGTCAAAAAGCAGGTATCCAGTTCGTGTATCACAACCACGATTTCGAATTCCAACCCCTCGACGGGCAGCTTGGCTACGATATCATTCTGAAGGGCACTGACCCGAAGATGGTGAAGATGGAGCTTGACCTGTACTGGACAACCATCGCCGGAAAAGACCCTGTTGAACTGTTCAAGCAGAACCCGGGCCGTTTCCCGCTGGTCCATATGAAAGATATTGCCAAGACTGAGAAGCGCGAATTTGCCGAAGTAGGTACTGGCTCTATTGATTTTCAGCGCATTCTCGATGCCGCTAAAACCGGTGGCGTTAAGCACTATTTTGTCGAGCAGGATGCCGTCACAAAAGGCACTCCGCTGGAGGCCATCGCGGTAAGCTTCAAAAACATGCAGAAGCTGAGCGTATAGCAGTAACGCATCGCCATTTTAATCAGAAAAAGCCAGGTAGATCACCTGGCTTTTTCTGATTCCGGGTACGTTGGCCGGAGACGACACAAAAAAAAGAGTCGGGCGAACCCAACTCCTTTCTTCACGGAAAAAGGCCTGTTACTTGGCGTAAGCCACCGACCGCATCTCGCGGATGACGGTCACTTTGATCTGACCCGGATACTGCATCTCTTTCTCGATCTTCTGCGAAATCTCGAACGACAACGTACCTGCGCGCTCGTCGGTGACGTGATCGGCATCGACCATCACGCGCAGTTCGCGACCGGCCTGAATGGCGTAGCATTTGACCACGCCCTGGAAATTCGTAGCTAATTCTTCGAGTTCTTTCAGGCGTTTAATATACGATTCCATCATCTCGCGGCGCGCTCCGGGGCGTGAGCCTGAAACGGCGTCACATACCTGAACGATCGGCGAAATCATGCTGGTCATTTCTATCTCGTCGTGGTGAGCACCGATGGCGTTGATCACCTCGGGGTTTTCCTTGTACTTCTTGGCTAACTCCATACCCAGCAGGGCGTGGGGTAGTTCAGCTTCTTCTGGCCATACTTTGCCAATATCGTGCAGCAATCCAGCCCGTTTAGCCAGTTTGGCGTTCAGACCAAGCTCGGCGGCCATCGTAGCGCAAAGTTTTGCCACTTCACGCGAGTGCTGCAGCAGGTTTTGCCCGTAGCTTGACCGGAAACGCATCCGGCCAATCATCTTGATCAGTTCGGGATGCAGGCCGTGAATGCCAAGGTCAATCACCGTCCGTTCGCCGATTTCGACGATCTCATCTTCGATGTTCTTACGGGTTTTCGCTACGATCTCTTCAATACGCGCCGGGTGAATGCGTCCATCCTGCACTAGCCGGTGCAACGATAACCGGGCCACTTCGCGCCGAACGGGATCGAATCCGGAAATGATGATCGCTTCGGGGGTATCGTCAACGATAATCTCAACGCCGGTAGCGGCTTCCAGCGCCCGGATGTTACGCCCTTCGCGGCCGATGATTTTACCCTTGATATCGTCTGATTCAATGTTGAAGATCGATACGCAGTTTTCAATGGCGTGCTCGGTGGCGGTACGCTGAATGGTATCGATAACCACCTTTTTCGCTTCTTTCGTAGCGGTCAGCTTCGCTTCTTCCAGCATGTTTTTCACGTAGGCTGAGGCCCGCGTATCGGCTTCGCCCTTCAAGGTATCGACCATACGTTCCAGCGCCTGTTCGGCTGAAAGGCCAGCGATTTTTTCGAGTTGCGACACCTGCTCGGCAAGCATCTTATCCGCTTCGGCCTGGCGGCGCTCTACATCTTCATTACGCTTATTTAGGGCTTCGACTTGCTGAGCCAAGGCATTTTTCTGCTGACCAACTTCGTTTTTGATCAGGTTGATTTCGTTCTTCAACTGATTCAGTTCGCCTTCGCGGGTACGTTGCTGGTCGGCCTGTTGAGCTAGTTGCTGTTCGCGCTGTTTCAGTTTGGCTTCGTTCTGTTGCAGGAGGCCGCGCTTCTCATTGGTTTGTTCTTCAAATTCAGATTTCAGGCGAAGAAATTTTTCTTTTGCCTCCAGCATACGGTCTTTCTTGATCGTTTCAGCCTGTAGCTCGGCAGTTTTCAGGATGTCGGCAGCTTTGGCCTCTGCTTCCTGCTGTTTATCGGCGATCGCGCCCTGGAGCGATTTTCGCCCCATAAAAACACCGATACCTGCGGCAATTACGCTACACAGGATGATCAGTATTATACTGGTCGTTGTCATTAATTGGTATCGTTTGGGTTGAACATAGTTCATTATGCACCCGCTGCAACACCGGTTCCCGTGTGGAGAAGAGGACCAACCTGCCGCCTAAACGAGGCTGGGCGTGATGGTCTGATTCAATTGGGCAATCCTGTCATAGATGCGATTCTGCATCTGTCGGGCCTGATCCTCCGATTTCAGGCTCGATACCAAACAATCAAGGGCCACCAGGGCCAGAATGTCTTGCGTGTCGCGCACGCCCCGGCTACGGTGTACCTCCATGCGTTCGCGAATAAGCTTACCAGCGTCGCGGAGGAAGACTTCCTCTTCCGGCAACGATTTAAAGCGGTAATCGCGGTCTGCAATTTTGATATGTATCGCTAGCCGTTCTTCCATTGTGTGTGTGTGGCACTGGCTGACCGGCCCAAACTGCTCGGGTCGGGGTACGCTATTGGTGTGTTATGACAAGGTACTCAGATGGGCAATGCACCGGTCAATATCCCGGATATACTCATCGAGTTTCTGCTTTACTTCTTCACGGGCAACCGCGTCGGGCAGGTTGCTGCTTACAAGTTTACTTAAATCTTTCGACTTTGTAAACGCCGGTGGAGCCTCCACCACTTTTTTCTGTTGCCGCTTCGACAGGTCCTGCTGCTCCCGAATCGTTTTTTGCTGGTCGGCGATTTCGCGTTCCAACTGCTCAATGCGTTGCTTCTGCTGCGCAACGCGCTCAGTCAGATCAAAGACTTTGTGTTCAAAATCTTCCAGCAATACAAAAAGTCTCGATTCAGAAACCATGTTTTTCTTGAGTCGTAAGTCGGCAAATCGATAGTCGTAAGTCGCGCTGCTATACTACGCAGAGGTGCATTTGCAGCGCGACTTACGACTATCGACTTGCCGACTTACGACTTATTTTCTAATTACTGCTCCTAATTCTTTTTCAAACTGGCTCATGAGCCGTTGCATTGTTTTGTCGATTACGGCGTCTGTAAGGGTTTGCGTGGCATCCTGAAGCGTAAAGCTCACGGCGTAGGCCTTCTTGCCGTTGCCCAGATTACTGCCCTCATACACGTCGAATACGTTGATACTCCGTAATAACTTCCGTTCCGTTTGGGTCGCCAGCTTCTGAATCTGCTCGAAGGAGACAGACTTGTCGATGACAAGCGACAAATCACGGCGTACCTCCGGGAACCGCGGAACGTCTACGTAACTGGTTTTGCCGCTGTATCGTTTGATTAACAAGGCCCAATCGAAGTCGGCGTAATAAACAGCCTGTTTCGCGTCGGCTAATTTAGCCAGCTTTGGCTGTACTAACCCGAACGTAACCACCGGTTTTTTATTAACTGTGTACGTAAGGCCGTACTGAAACTGCGCCGGATCGGCCGGTTGCTGGTCGGTTGGCTGAATACGAAGCGACGCGAGCACTATGTGGACAGCCGCTTTCAAATCATGAAAAGCTATTGACTGGCCTTTCTCCAGCCAGTTCTCAGCAGCCCTATCACCCACCATCGCTAAGGCTAACCGGGGCGACTCGTGGTATTTCTTTGATGACGTACCTGACTCGTTTTCGACCTGGCTGCTGCCATAGACCTTGCCAAATTCAAACAGCTTCAAATCGCGCTGACGGCGGTTGAGGTTGTACACCAGCGCTTCCAAAACCGAGAACAGCATGGTCTGCCGCATCACCGACAGTTCATCGCTCAAGGGGTTCAACAGCCGTACGTCGGTCAGTGGCAGGCTGGCACGGATGGCGTCGTGATACGCTGGACGGGTCATCGACAAGGACATGGCCTCAACGAATCCGTTGGCGGCCAGTACCTGACCTATTCGGCTCTGCAACTGGTTAACATCGGTGGTTGGGAATTCAGACAGCGTATTGGCCGACAGACTTGGCGACAACGGCACGTTATCGAGCCCGTAAATACGAAGAATCTCTTCAACCACATCGGCCTCACGCGTTACGTCGACACGGTAAGGCGGAACCAGCGCCACGAAACCTGATTCCGTCAGGTCAGCTGTCTGAATGTCGAGCGCGTTCAGGATTTGGATGATGCGCTCCCGGTCAATCTGAATGCCGATCAGCCGGTCGATGTTGCGATAGGTGATGGGAACGCGGAAATCGGCAATAGGCTGCGGGTAGATGTCGACTATGTCCGACGTCACGCTGCCACCCGCTACTTCCTGAATGAGCAGGGCCGCGTATTTCAGCGCAAATGGGGGCATGTTAGGATCCGTTCCGCGCTCGTACCGGAAGGAGGCGTCGGTTTTAAGGCCATGATGCTGGGCTGTTTTCCGAATGGAAGCGGGGGAGAAATAAGCGCATTCCAGGAAAATCCGGGTCGTTTTCTCGGATACGCCCGACGTTTTTCCGCCGAACACCCCGCCAATACACATACCGTCCGATTCGCCGTTGCAGATCATCAGATCAGTAGCCGACAGTTTCCGTTCCACGCCATCGAGGGTCGTGAACAACGTACCTGCAGGCAAGGTTTTTACCACCACTTCGCCGGTCGTAATGGCGGCGGCATCGAACGCGTGCATGGGTTGCCCCAGGCCGTGACACACAAAATTGGTAACATCGACGATGTTGTTGATCGGTGTGAGGCCAATGCTAAGCAGGCGTTGCTTCAACCACTTTGGCGATTCACTAACCGTGAGGCCGCTCATCGTCAGGCCCGTGTAACGCGGGCAGGCTTCCGCGTCTTCAACACGTACCTGAAGCGTGAAATCGGTAGAGGCTACGGCAAACGCATCGACAGATGGCCATTTCACCGGGATATCCAGCACGGCGCGCAGATCGCGGGCTACGCCGAGGTGCGAAGCAGCATCAGCGCGGTTAGGCGTCAGACCGATTTCGATGCGCGAATCGGCTTCAAGATCAAAGAATGTAGCGGCAGGTGTTCCGTTGGGTACGTCGGTCGTGAGCACCATAATGCCCGCGTGCGATTCACCCAGGCCGATTTCATCTTCAGCGCAGAGCATGCCTTCCGAAGCAGCTCCCCGGATTTTGGCCTTTTTAATGGCAAACGGCTCTCCGTTTTTTGGATGAAGCGTAGCGCCCACGGTGGCTACTACAACACGCTGACCCGCCGCTACGTTGGGCGCGCCGCAGACGATGTTCAGGGGTTGTTCGCCGCCCACGTCGACGGTAGTGATGCTCAGCTTGTCGGCATCGGGGTGGCGCTCGCAGGTCAGAACGGTGCCGATAACAACGCCCGAGAGGCCACCGGGAATCAGATCGACTCGTTCGATACCATCAACTTCAAGACCGGTACTGGTGAGAATATGATCCAGTTCGTCTGGTGTTTTATCCACATCGATAAACTGGGTAAGCCAACTATATGAAATGTTCATGTGTCTATCAAAAAGCCCGACTGGCAGGAGTCGGGCGAAACCAATTGATGACAAAAATAAGCAAGCTTACACGGTTTCGTGTGAATCAGGCTAAAGGAAATCAGTAGGTAATGGCAGATAACATGCGCTGGTGCAGGTACGTTACCCTGTAGGCGTGCGCGACCAGAATGGTGGCAGCAGTGCAAAATCACGTTATTTTTGGCAGTTAGCAAACGCCTTAACCGTCTGTGATATGCCAATTCCAACCTGCCTGCGCATTGCCTGCTTCCTGCTGTTGCTGACCGTCAGCGGCTGCGATAAATCAGCCAAGAAAGCCGATCAGACGGCCGAGACAGTGACTGCCTCCGTGTATCAGCCGCATCCGTATGTGGAGGTGAAACATCCCGACTGGAGCAAAAACGCGACGATCTACCAGGTCAACCTGCGTCAATACACGCCGGAAGGCACGTTTAAGGCCTTTGCTGCCCATCTGCCCCGGCTAAAAGACATGGGCGTTGATATTATCTGGCTGATGCCCATTCAACCGATTGGCGTGAAAAATCGGAAGGGTACGATGGGTAGCCCCTATTCGGTAAAAGACTATTACGGCGTAAACCCGGAACTGGGTACGATGGCTGATTTCAAGGCATTGGTAGCTCAAATTCACAGTATGGGCATGCACGTCATTCTCGACTGGGTGGCTAACCATTCGGCCTGGGATAACGCCCTGACAACCGAGCACCCGGACTGGTACACTAAGACCACCGACGGTAATTTTCAGCCAACGCCCTGGTACGATTGGGAAGACATCATCGATTTCGATTACAACAAACCCGGTATCCGGCAATACATGACCAACGCCCTGACCCATTGGGTACGTGAAACGGATATTGATGGCTACCGCTGTGATGTGGCCGGGTTCATGCCGGTCGATTTCTGGGAAAATGCCCGCAAAGAGCTGGACGCCATCAAGCCCGTATTCATGCTGGCCGAATGGGAATCGCGCGACCTTCACAAGCGGGCCTTCGATATGACCTATTCGTGGAGCCTGTATGACCAGATGCACAACACCACGATGGATAAAAAAGGAATTGGCGGGCTGGTCGAATACATGGCGCACGATGTCAGTACGTTTCCGCAGGATGGATACCGGATGTTGTTTACCGACAACCACGACAAGAATTCGTGGACGGGTACGCCTTTTTCGCAGTTCGGCAAAGGGTTGGATGCCTGCATCGTGCTAACGGGAACCGTTAATGGCATGCCGTTGGTCTATAGCGGCCAGGAAGCGGGCAACCCGAAGCAGTTGAAATTCTTTGAGAAAGACGTCATCGAATGGAAGAAGCATCCAAACTTCGATCTGTACAAAAAACTGTTTGCCCTGAAGCATAAAAACCACGCCCTCTGGAACGGGGCAGAGGGTGGTGAGATGGTGCGGATTTTTAATGACAAACCAGATCAGGTCGTTTCGTTTTCCCGCGAAAAAGCAGGTGATCGCGTGGTGGTGATCGTGAACATGAGCGACAAGCAGACCATCGTAGCGCTCCAATCAAAAAATCAGGCGGGTACGTATCAGAACCTGTTCAAGCCCATCCAGAATGTACTGACCGGAAAAGACCGGTTCGCCATGACGCCCTGGGGATACACGGTGCTGGTGCAGGGGAAATGAGGTTCAGTCATGCACATACCGTTCGCCCGCTTTCACGGCAACCGGAAGTTTATTCTCGGGTGGTGGGAGGGGGCAGGCATAAGAGGGGTTATAGGCACAATATGGATTATACGCCGCGTTGAAGTCGATCACGAGCTGGTTGTTGGAGACGGCGTTTAGGTCAATATCGATATAGCGGCCGCCGCCATAGGTTTCCTGCCCCGAGGTAGCATCCTGAAACAACACGCTTAACGAATTCTGAAATTTTAGCACCAGTAACCGGCATTCTTTGCCATCCAGTGTGAAGGTGGCGTGAGCGTATTTCTCGTAGATTTCGTCGGAACCGTCCGTTAGTTTAATAACCAGTTTTTCGGCTTTGCTTTCCGGGAATGGCTCGAGCTTCGCTGATACCCGAAAACTAGGGTTAGCCTCGAAATACGAGAGCCCCTTAAATGTCGCTTTGTCGGGAATGGGCGACTCGGCGTTGGTACGCATATAGGTGTCTTTTTTCTCGCGCTCGACCTGTAATTCTGCCCGATAGATCGTCGGGTCGACCTGAACAGCAGTAGTACTTGGCTGGTCGGGGAGGGTCAACAGCCAGACGATACCGCCAAGAAGCGGAAGGACGATTAGCCAGAAGATGGGTTTTTTCAGAAATGCGGGCATAGGGCGTTCAGGAATTATGAGGCAAAAGTAAAGCGAAAAAATCCTGTTCCCGGTGTAGCCCCCCGCCCGAAAGGAGGTCTGCTGGTGCAAAAATAGTGCTCACGCCAAGGTACTGATGCGTTAGCAGGCCTTCTTCAGGTGGTTGGGCAGTATACCGGGAACAGGGGTTTTTCACTTTACTTTTGCCTCATGATTCCTTTTCTAGATCTTGGTCGCATCAACGCGCCGCATCAGGTACGGATCCGGGCGGCGGTTGAACGCGTGTTATCGTCGGGCTGGTATGTATTGGGGCCGGAAGTTAAGGCGTTTGAAACGGCTTTTGCCAGGTACGTTGGCGTTGATCACTGCATTGGCGTGGCCAATGGGCTTGAGGCGTTGACGCTGGTGCTGAAAGCCTGGTCATTTCCGGCTGGTAGTGAGGTTATTGTGCCATCGAATGCGTACATCGCGTCGGTGCTGGCTATTACGCAGGCTGGACTGACGCCGGTCTTGGTCGAGCCTGACCAACGTACCTACACCCTAGACCCAACCCGGCTGGCAGCAGCGCTGACACCCAGCACAAAGGCGATTTTGCCCGTGCACCTGTATGGTCGGGTTACCGCTATGGAACCACTGATGGCATTTGCCACGCAGCATGGTTTGCTGGTGCTGGAGGATGCCGCACAGGCACACGGAGCAACGTACCTGAACAGGCAGGCCGGAGCCTGGGGACATGCGGCGGGCTTTAGCTTCTACCCAACTAAAAACCTCGGCGCGCTGGGTGATGCCGGAGCCATCACCACCAACGATGCCGATCTGGCGGCTCAACTCCGCATGTGGCGTAACTACGGTTCGGCGCAGAAATACTACAATAACGTACCTGGCCACAACAGCCGCCTCGATGAACTACAGGCCGCAATTTTAGCCGAAAAGCTTCCGTTCCTGACCGAAGAAAATGAACGTCGTCGGCAGATAGCCCGCAGGTACGTTGCCGAACTGGCACTCCCCTCGCTGATACTGCCGCCAGCCGATGCCATTGATCAGGATGTTTGGCATCTGTTTGTGGTCCGCCATCCAGACCGTGATGCCTTTCTCGAGCACCTCCGCCAGCATGGAGTTGGTACCGACGTTCATTACCCCGTTTCGCCGCATCGGCAGGTTGCCTACGCCCATCAGTGGCCAGCCGATGCGTTCCCGATTGCCGATCAGTTGCACCGTGAGGTAGTTAGCCTGCCGTTGAATCCGACATTGACAGCGGAAGAGGTCAGCCGGGTGATTGAGGTGGTGAACGGGTTTAGATAAGGCGATCTGGTATACCGTCGAATCAATCGCGGGCTAGTCTTGTTGCCAAATCGTATATCACGCTTACTTATTCATCTTCCCATGTTTACGGGCATTGTAGAAACTACCGGCCGGGTAACCGCCATTGACGCAGAAGGTACCAATCTGACCTTTCATATTGATTCACCGCTCACCAACGAACTTAAAATTGATCAGAGTGTCAGCCACAACGGCGTTTGTCTGACGGTGGTAGGCCTCTCGGGCGATACCTACAGCGTAACGGCGGTTGATGAGACGCTGAAAAAGACTAATCTGGGCCATCTTGCTGTGGGCGATATGGTGAACCTGGAACGGTGCATGCCCGCCAACGGCCGTTTCGATGGCCACATTGTGCAGGGTCATGTTGACCAGACAGGTACGTGTGTGAGCGTGCAGGACCTGAACGGTAGCTGGCTGTATGATTTTCAGTATGATCCGGCGGTTGGGAATATTACCGTCGAGAAAGGGTCAATCTGTATTAATGGCGTGAGTCTCACCGTATTCGATTCACACGACGACGGTTTCCGCGTCACGATCATTCCGTATACCTATGAACACACGACCTTCCGCAATTTGCAACCCGGCGACGTCGTTAATCTGGAGTTCGACGTAGTGGGCAAA
Organism: Fibrella forsythiae; assembly: GCF_017353175.1. Lineage (GTDB taxonomy): Bacteria > Bacteroidota > Bacteroidia > Cytophagales > Spirosomataceae > Fibrella > Fibrella forsythiae. The sequence continues at coordinate 147,547 of NZ_JAFMYW010000011.1, forward strand.
TACATCAAAAAGATGCTGGCAACTTACAGATAGTTTACAGTTTTCTGTCTTCTGTTTTCAGTGGCGCTGCTCAGATACGAATCGTAGTGTTTGCAGCGCCACTGAAAACAGAAGACAGAAAACTGTAAACTCCTTTTAATTTTACCGCATGACGAAACTGAGTACCCGTTCCCGCACCGATCTCTACATTCATATTGGCCTTGTTGTTGCCTTCACAGTGGTGTTGGTGCTGACCTTCTTTTTTGTTTATCTGCCTTTCTCGACCAATCACGGCCAGACCATTACAGTGCCCGACCTGAAGCACATGAGTCTCGACGAACTCGAAAACTACCTTGAAGATCGCGATCTACGCTACGAGGTGAGTGACTGTACGTTCGTTGCGGGTGGTGTACCGCTAACCGTTTTCGCTCAGTATCCAACGCCGGGTTCCAATGTGAAAGAAGGGCGTAAAATATACCTCACTATCATTAAGCGTATGGCGCCAACGGTGGTCATGCCTAATCTGGTCGATCAGACTTCGCGCACCGCCGAACTGCTGTTGGGGTCGATGGGCCTGGTGATGGGCGAGCTTACCTATGAGCCGGATTTAGGCAAAAACAAGGTATTGCGGCAGTATGCCAACGGACAGGAGATTAAAGCCGGTTCGCCAATTGCCAAAGGCACGAAAGTTGATCTGGTTGTTGGCGATGGTGAAGGGAAGGTATTTTTCGCGGCTCCCGATGTAGTTGGCCTGCCGTTCGACGAAGCCGCCACCCTCATTCAGGGGTCGGGTCTGCGCGTGGGTGTGCGCGTTCCTGTTGATGATCCTGAGCAGGAGGTAGGTACAGTGACTAAACAAAAACCTAAAGCCGGTGAACGTATCCGCGTTGGGCAGACTGTAGATGTGTGGGTAGTGGGTCCAGTATCAAGCGATGTCGATGAAAGTCAGTAAGGTAGTTTTTGTAATGGTCGGCTTGCTGTGGGGGCAAATCACGCTGGGGCAGTCGTTGAAACTGCCTTTCTTCGATGACTTTTCAACATCCCGGCAGATCGCTTCACCAACACGCTGGGCGGCGGGTAGCAGTGTCTATATCAATAATACGCTGACGGTTAATCACCCGTCGGTTAACGTAGCCACTTTCGATGGCCTACGGCTGAATGGCCTTCCGTACGCGCTCAACGACGAAAATGCCGAAGGAGGCACTGATACTCTTACCTCATTGCCTATTGATCTTGGCGGGCTAACGATCAGCAATGGCGTTTACCTGAGTTTTTACTGGCAACGGCGGGGCCTGGGTGAACTGCCCGATGCTACGGACTCACTAAGCCTCGAATTTTTGGGAAGTGATCGGGTCTGGCGGAAAGTCTGGACGCAGGGCGGCGGCGTAATTGATAATAACTTCGCTTTTCAGCTGCTGCAGGTCGATAACCAGGTGTACTTTCACCCCGCTTTTCAGTTTCGTTTTCGGAGCCGGGGCCGCCAGTCAGGCATGTTCGATTCGTGGCATATCGACTACGTGTACCTGAACCGCGACCGTACTGCCACCAACCGACCGCTCCGCGACCGGGCCATGCGGCAGCCCGTGACGCCACTGCTCCGCCGATACACGGCTATGCCGCTACGGCAGTTCCTGGCTAAACCGGCGGCTGAATTGGTCGATACAGTAAGAAGTGATTTCACGAACCTGTTCACGGAGTTTATTCCGATCAACAGCGGATTCAGCATCCGTGATCGAGTCTCCGGACGCTTGTTTCAATATGATACGTTACGGAACCCCATCAATGCGTTAGGGTTATCGCGAAATCCGCTCGCATTCCGGCCAGTGCTGCCCACCGGACTATCGGACCGGGCCGTATTGCAGACCACCTTCAACCTGATCACAAAAGATCAAAGCAGTCCCGACACGCCTGGCCTGGACCTGACACTGAACGACACGCTGTCGGCCACGACGGTGCTCGATGATTATTACGCATATGACGATGGAACTGCCGAAACTGTAAAACAGGTCAATCAGCGGCTGGCGCGGGTGGCGGTGAAGTTTTCGCTCAACCAGCCCGATGCGGTGAAAGGCGTACGGATTAATATTGCGCCAACGCGCCGCGATCAGCGCGGGCAAACCATTCTGCTGGGCATATATGGCAATAATAATGGCCAGCCAACCGATCAGCCCATTTTGCAGCAGCCTTTTTCGGTGTCGTATGCTGCTCAGCGCAACGGCTTCACTGAATTCATGTTTGCTATACCGGTCAACGTACCTGACACAGTATTTTACGTGGCTTTTTCGCAACTAGACGATCCGGCTATTCCCGTTGGATTCGACCGCAACAGCCCATTCCGCGACAAACTGTTTGTGAACCTGGGTACCCGCTGGGACCGTGTAACCGATCAGGATGGCGCCTTGTTGCTGCGGCCCGTAATGAACGGCAGAACCGTAATTATCACGGCCACTGAACCGACCGTAGCCGCTCAGGTGTTTCCTAACCCAACGTCGGGGCGACTCAACTGGGCAGGTTCGCTGGCAGGGTCAGTGCAACTTGATGTGCTTGACCTGAGTGGCCGAATGGTGCAGACCATGCCCCTCTCGCCCAACCAGACCAGCACTGATCTGGGAAGCTTGCCCGACGGGTTCTACCTGCTTCGTTTCATAGACGAACAGGCCCGGCCCAGAACCACAAAATTGATTATCAGACACTAACCGCAATCCGCGCAACACTATGGATATTACCGTTCAGGAACTCCGCGAACGCCTCGAAAAAGGCGAAAAACTCAACCTTATCGACGTCCGGGAACCCAACGAATATGAAGCCGACAACATCGGCGCTACGCTCATTCCCCTCGGCGAACTCCCATACCGTATCGACGACCTCGACGGCCTGCAGGATGAAGAAGTGATCGTTCATTGCCGGTCTGGTGCCCGTTCGGCCCGCGCTCAGCAGTTTCTGGAAGAGAACGGATTCAACAACGTTCGGAACCTGGTTGGCGGCATGCTCGCCTATCGGGCGTAGTAGATACGGTCAATCGGTGTCAGGCCGTTTAAGAACGGTTCGATACCGATTGACTGATTGATGCCAAAATGCCCGCCTCGTCGTCTGGATTGATCCATTCGAACTGGTTCTGGTGACGGAACCAGGTAAGCTGCCGTTTGGCATACCGCCGTGAGTTGCGTTTGAGCACCTCAACCATCGTCTCGTAGTCATAATCGCCGTCCAGGTAAGGAAACACCTCCTTGTAACCCACCGTTTGCAGCGCAGACGTATGCCGGTAATGGGCCAGACTCTGTACTTCGTCAACCAATCCACGGGCTAGCATGGTCTCTACTCGCTGGTCGATGCGGGCGTAGAGTTCTTCCCGTGGCCGTTGCAGGGCAATCAGTTTGGTGCTGAATGGGCGCTCAATGGCGGTGCGGTGCCGAAACGAGGAATATGGTTTGCCGGTTGTGATGCTCACCTCGAGTGCCCGCATAACGCGTTGCGTGTTATTCAGGTCGGCCAGCGCCGCATAGGCAGGGTCGAGCTGGAGCAGCCGGTTCTGAAGCGGCGTAATACCTTCCAGTTCAAATTGCTGTTGTAATGCCTGGCGGAGCGCCATGTCGCCTTCCGGCATATCGTCTAATCCTTTCAGGACAGCGTTGATATACAGCCCGGTGCCGCCCGTCAGAATAACAGTATCATAGGTTGTAAACAGCGTGTTGAGCAGGGCCAGTGCCTCCCGTTCGTACTGACCGGCACTAATTGGGGCCGCCACGCTGTGCGAATCGATGAAGTAATGCGGAACGTTATCGAGATCGGCTGGCGATGGTTTGGCCGTTCCGATAGACATTTCCCGGTAGAGTTGCCGGGAGTCGGCCGAGATCACAACCGTCTGGAGCTTCTTCGCCAGTTGAACGCATAGGGTCGTTTTACCAACCGCTGTGGGGCCGGCAATAACAATGACTGTTTTACTTGCGGAGAAATTCATCAGGAAATCAAATCAACTGCTAAGCTACCGGCTTCACGCGGAAATTCAGAGGCCATTCGTTTTTTTGATTAGGCACATTTATAATGTAGATTTAATAGACTGTGAATTACTACTTGTTCTTAAGGGTTAATAGCTTGATTTTCAGTAGTATAAAGTCGATTTTGCCGCTAGTCGTACCAGGTTGATACGGTACAATTGAAAATATTAACTATTATTGATGTGAAATCAGCTTTTAGCTAATGGTTTTTTAATTAATGAATGCGTAATTTTGGAAACAACCGTTAGCTTTGCAATATCCTCTAATTACTTACTAATCAGTTGTTTGCTAACATTCAAGTTAGCAGCTGTGCAACCAAAATGAACGAGAGAATTCAACCGGAGTTGATGGCCGAAGAAGAGCGCCTTATTGTGAAGAAAGCATTGGAGGTTGTATGCGGGAAGTGGCGATTATTCATTCTGTTACACTTAGGCCAGAAGGTACGCCGCTATAGCGAGCTACGACGTTTACTCCCTGACGTTAGCGAAAAAGTACTTATTCAGGAATTAAAGACCCTGGTGCAACTGGGTGTTCTGCAGAAACAATCATACAACGAAGTTCCCCCTCGCGTTGAGTATCGCCTATCTGAGAAGGGGTTGGCTGTATTGCCTATTCTGTTGCAGATTAAAGATATAGGTCGGCATTTTCTGCCTGCCGAGTAACGTCTCTATTGACGCAAAAGACCCGCCGACATACATGTCGGCGGGTCTTTTGCGTTTAACGGTTGCTGGCTAGGCTATACCGCCCATCCAGCGCTTGAGTGGTCTGGTGAAGAGTAACATCAGTAAGCCGGCTCCTACGCCAAAATAGGCCACACTCTGAAACAGGGCGGGCATCTGTGATACGTTCTTTTCGTCGAACCCGCCGGCAAAGAGGCCGGCAATCAGGTTTCCGAGCGACGTTCCTACAAACCAGATGCCCATCAACTGACTGGCATACCGCTTAGGGGCTAGCTTCGAGAAAGCACTCAGCCCAACCGGGCTAAGGAAGAGCTCGCCCAGGGTGAAGAAGAGGTACGTGAACGTCAGGTACAGGGCTGACGTTCGCACGCCGGTAAGGGCAATTTTGGCAGCTACAACCATGATGAAATAGGCCAGACCTAATAGAACGAGACCGGTTGCCAGTTTGGCCGGGGCCGGGTAATCGATCTTCCGGTTGGCCAGAAAGACCCACAACATGGCCAGCAGCGGCGAAAAGCTCAGAATAAAGGCCGGGTTGAAGTTCTGAAACCAGCTTGATGGCAACTCCCAGCCGAAGAAGTTCAGGTTGGTGTATCGCTCGGCAAAGATTTGCAATGATGAGCCCTGCTGCTCATTACCAGCCCAGTATAAAGCCGCTGCGATGAAAAAGACAAACAGTACGGCCACCCGCTTTTTCTCTGCCGTAGTTAATCCACCAGCCAGCAGAATAAAAATAAAGTAGCCAACCGCGACCATCGAAATGATGGTGCCCATAGCCTGAGCCAGGCCAGTTGCGGTTGTCAGGTCAAGTACGCCAGTCAGTTGTAACGTACCCAGCAGGCTAACCAGAACAAAAAGAAAGGCAATCAGAGGACGGTTACCGCCCGATTTTGACACCACTTTCTCTGTCCGTTCAGGTACGTTGCCCAAATGCCCCAGGTGTTTCTGCCCCAGCGTACGGAAGGTGATCAGCCCCAGCCCCATACCAACGGCCGCCGCGCCAAATCCGTAGTGCCAGCCAACTTTCTGCCCCAGATAACCCACTGTGGTAATGCCCAGCAGCGAACCCAGGTTAATGCCCATATAGAAGATGGAGAATGCTGCATCGCGCCGGGCACCGCCTTCAGGGTATAATTCACCTACGATGGAGCTGATGTTTGGCTTAAGCAATCCGGTACCCATGGCCACGGTAGCCAGGCCAGCATAGAACAGGGCGGTACCGGCCGGAAACGCCAGAATAATATGCCCGGCCATGATGATAATACCGCCATACCAGATCGATTTTCGTTGCCCCAGAATATTGTCGGCTATCCAGCCGCCGGGCAGAGAGAGCAGGTAAACAGATGACGTATAGATACCATAGATCGCTGCGCCTTCCACTTCACTGAGGCCCATGCCCCCCCGAACATTGTCGATCAGAAACAGCAGCAGGATGGCCCGCATGCCATAATAACTGAAGCGTTCCCACATTTCGGTGAAAAAAAGAACGTAAAGGCCGGTAGAGTGGCCGGTTTTAGCAGGTGGGGCAGGGGTTGTAACGTTCATTCAGGAGAAAAAGCAGGCTATTGACCTACCGCTAACTAGATGTTTGTTGATTTTAACCCTTAAATATAACAAAGAAGCCCGTTACTGAACCTCAGCCAGGATGTAGGCCTTTAACGTACCGGGGCGAGTAGCCGGATTCAGGAACGTACCTGTCAGCTGGCTAACATGGTAATACGGGAACGTGGCCAGCCGACGTACCTGGAAGCCCTGTTTAGTCAGTGAGTCGGCGTAAACGGGCGTGGTCAGAACCTGAACGGGGCCTTGCCGGGTTACGCGCTTCAGCGTCGAGTCAGCGTATACATAGTGGGTGGGCTGTTTCGTATAATACTCGTACGACCAGGTGCTCTCGCCGTAGGTATCGCCCCCATAGAACCAGGTTGTGCGTTGCAGGTTGGGGCGGGTATTGGCATAATCGGCCGCCACCATACCCGCCTGATACTGCATAATCGACGGATACAGGAACAGATTGATCAGTCCGCCTACAATTACCATAAGCCCAACCATGCGGCCAGTCAGCGTAGCCACCGGATTGCCAAAGTGTGGCTTATAATGCCAGAACACAACGATCGTAGTGAGACCAATCAGGCAGATCCAGATCAGGCCGGAAACAAGGCGCTCGGGTTGGTAGAGCACCAGCACGCCCGTAACCAACGTACCTGCCAGCAGGGCAATTATAGTCTGGGCGATGGTCCAGCGACGTAGGCTGGTCACGGATAGTTGGCTGAGGAAATGCGCCGCCAGAACGGCATAAAACGGGAAAACGATATTGAGGTAATGCGGTAGCTGAAACCGGGATGCCGAAAACAGGATGAATAGCGAAATGCCAGCTCCCAGCGATAGGTACTCGGGCAGGGGCGGCGTGGCCGTCAGGTGCTGACGGCGAAACAACTGACTAACGGCCCTCCCGGTGGCAGCATAGACGATGAGCGCCCAGGGAAGCAAGGCCCAGAGAAGCGTATGTGTAAAGAACAACGGGTCACCACTGCCCCGAAGTGGACCGTTGTTCAGGAAACGGCCCATCTGGCTATCCCAAAAGAAAAACCGTAATCCCGACGTACCTCGTTGCCCATACACGATTTTCTCCGGGTGGGCATCGAATTGCTGGTAGAGCGCGTAGAGTTCGGGCGATACAAACAGGGCTGTGAGCACCCCCGCCACTAGCCAACGCGGATGCCAAAGTTGCTTCCACTGGCCCGTAAACGCGCAATGGGCCACCAGACCAGCGCCTACCGAGGCAACCGGCACAACCGGCCCCTTAGTCATCATGGCGCAAGCGGTCAGTAATGACCCGAGTACCAGGTGATACCACGTTCCGCCCTGCACGACCCGCATGAAGTGATAAGCCGGCCCAATAATGAATAGGGTCAGAAAGGGCTCAGCCCGCACGTCGGTGTTCGATAGAATAACATGATAGGCTGTTCCGAAAATCAGCGTAGCCACCTGCGCCACCACGATCGGGTAGTTGAGCCGGGCAAAACGGTAGGTATAGAAAAGGCTCCCGCCGAAACACAGCAAGGCGGGTAACTTGTAGGCTGCCGTTGTAACGCCCAGCATCTTCATGAACAGGACATTGAGCAGAAAGGGCAGGCGAGGCTTATCGAGCCATTCCACTTCGCAGGAATACAGGTTAATATAATCGCCGGTGAGAAACATGCGCTTAGCTACCGTGGCATACAGCCCGTTGTCGGGTTCCATGATGGGTAGGCATAGCGCGGTGAAATTTATCGCTACCACAGCCGTTAGCAGGGTGTAAAACAGGCGATTTGAAAGCGGAGCAGGGGAAATCATGCTGCAAAATTAGTCGTAGAAGTCATCAAAGTCGTTGCTGGTTGACCGTACATAATCCGGATCGCCGTTTCATACAGTTTTAACGACTATCCGGGGCTGCTCTTCTTACCTTACAACGATCCAGACTATTTTTACTCCATGCAAACTGTTAAACTCCTTATTGTCGATGACGATCCCGATGTGCTGCTGGCCGCCAAACTGCTGCTGAAGCGCCACATTGGTCAGGTCGACATCGAGAAGAACCCCGATAAGCTGCCCTTTTTACTCGGGAACACACGGTATGACGCGATACTGCTCGACATGAATTTTACCCGCGACGTAAGCTCGGGTAAGGAAGGCTTCGATTGGCTCGATCGGATTCTGGATGCCGATCCAACGGCCCGAGTGGTGCTCTTTACAGCCTATGGCGACGTGGAAATGGCCGTACGGGCTATCAAGGCCGGTGCCGTTGATTTTGTGTTGAAACCCTGGGAAAACGACAAACTCGTTGATGTTATCAAGACGGCTATTGCCGGGAAACAGGATGGCGCCGACGGGAACAACGTACCCAGAAGAGGCACGTCGGGCAGTACCGCACCAGCAGACCGGTTTATTGCACAAAGTGCCGCCATGCGCCAAATTGCCGAAACGGTTGAACGGGTAGCGCCTACCGACGCTAATATTCTGATTCTGGGTGAAAACGGAACGGGTAAAGACGTGCTGGCCCGCGAAATTCACCGGCTGTCGAACCGGCGCGAAAAACCGTTCGTCTGCGCTGACCTGGGTGCCTTGCCCGACAGCCTGTTTGAAAGCGAACTGTTTGGCCACGTACGCGGAGCCTTCACCGACGCCCGCGACGATCGGGCCGGCCGGTTTGAAGAAGCACAGGGTGGCACCATTTTTCTGGACGAAATCGGTAACGTAGGGCTGGCTCAGCAGGCTCGTTTGTTAACTGTGCTGCAACAACGACAGGTGACGCGGGTGGGCAGCAACAAACCCCGGAATGTGGATGTACGGCTGGTTTGCGCTACGAACGCCGACCTGAATGCCCGCGTTATGGATCGCTCCTTCCGGCAGGATTTGTTGTACCGCATCAACACCATCGAGCTGCACATTCCGCCGTTGCGCCAGCGCCCCGACGATATTGGCCCGTTGGCCGAGCATTTCCTGCGCATTTACCGGAAGCAGTATAACCGGCCGGTGGGGCAGATCAGCCCGGAATTGCTGAAACACCTGAAGCAGTATGCATGGCCCGGTAATGTTCGTGAACTTCAGCACGCCATTGAACGGGCCGTGATTCTGGCGCGGGGCAATAGCCTGACGCCCGACGACTTCTTCTTTGGCTCGTCGCCTTCAGCCATGCAAAACGGGAGCGGGCTACCCGGCAACGATACGTTGCAGATCGAAGATATGGAACGGCGCATGATTCAGCAGGCCATGCAAAAACACGGCGGCAACATCACCGACGTAGCCCGTGAACTGGGCCTCTCCCGCCAGGCGCTTTATCGGCGAATGGAAAAGTATGGACTTTAACAAAGTCAGTAGTCGGTAGTCGGTAGTCATAAGTCGCGCTGCAACAGCACGAGTTTATCACTATCGACTTATGACTACCGACTACCGACTTAACTAAAATGAATCGTTTTGCATGGGGTATTGGTTGGCGCATGGCATTGCTGGGAATCCTGGCGGGCACAATGGTCTATATAGGGCCAGCCAGCCGGTTCATGCCGTTACTGATCGTTACCAGTCTGCTGCTGCTTATGGCAGCGGTGAACCTGTACCAGTATGTAACGGGCATTAACCGCAAGCTGACCTACTTTCTGGAGTCGGTGCGCTATTCTGATTTTGCTATCAGTTTCAACGCTGACAGCAAGCTGGGGCCATCGTTTGCGCAACTGAACCAGCAGTTTAACGAAGTGTTGGAAGCGTTCAGGCAGGCAAGGGCCGAGAAAGAAGCCAACCTGCAATACCTGAACACTATTGTGCAGCACGTGAGCGTGGGGTTGCTCGCGTTCGACGCCGCCGGGCAGGTTGAACTGGTAAACCAGGCAGCCCTGAGGTTGCTGGACACGTACCGGCTACGCCTGCTCACTGACCTCGCCGACCAATATCCTGACCTCCCGGCCCGACTTACTGGCCCCGACCGGCAGGCGGCGTTTGCCTATACAACGGCCAGTGGTAATGATCTGGCTATTCGCACCACTGATGTTCGCCTGCGTGGGCGGCTGGTTACACTGGTTTCGTTACAAAACATTCGGTCTGAACTCCAGCAGAAAGAGGTAGATGCCTGGCAGAATTTGACCAAGGTGTTGCGCCACGAGATTATGAACTCGGTAACGCCGCTTGTGTCACTCACGGGCACGATGCAGGCCATTCTGGAACACGATATTGCAGCCAATCTGCCGCCGCTCGACAATACGCCGGGAATCGCTCCGCCAGTGTTGCCCAACGCCGCCATTGTGCATGAGGCCGTCAATGATCTGGGCGATGCGCTCAGCACCATAGCCCAGCGTGGCGAAGGGATTATGCGGTTTGTGGATGCCTACCGAAACTTCACGACCATCCCGGCCCCGCGCATGACTACGCTATCTGTACAGGCCCTGATGCAGCGCGTAGCCGGTCTGGTTCGATCCGAATTTGACAGCCGACACATTATCATGACCCTGATGCAGCCTGCCGACCAACTGGTTATTCACGCCGACGAAGCGCAGGTAGAAATGATCTTGCTGAATCTGCTGAAGAATGCTGGCGAAGCGCTGGATAAAACAAACAACCCTGCGATCCGTTTTGAGGCACTGCTGGATGGTAACCGAACAATGATTGAGGTAACAGACAATGGCCCCGGTATCGAACCCGAGGCATTGGATCAGATATTCATCCCGTTTTTTACCACCAAAAAAACAGGTTCAGGTATTGGGCTGAGCCTGTCCAGGCAGATGATGCAGCAGATGGGCGGCCAGCTTACCGTCAGCACTGAAGTGGGCCGGGGAAGCACATTTCGACTTTTATTTTAAACCTCCTGGTCCCGTATTTGTCTATACAGTAAGTAAGATGGAAACCCCCGCCGAACCATTCCATTAAAATTCTGTTATGGATTGCACAGATGGGGTAATTTGTCGAATATTGCCCTCGTTTTAAACAAGACATGAACCAGCTCGTCTACATACAGGCCACTTGCCATACGACGCCCTATCGGTTCAGGTCCGTGAGGACCCTATAACGATGTCCTGCCTACGTAGCAGGCCAATTTCGCCCCCTTTTTCTTAATTACACTTTTCACATCCATCCGGATAAAAACGTCTCCGTTTGAGGCCGCCGCCGATCGTTGAGGTCGGGCGTTCAATAAATGACGATGATCACGCAAGAAGTAGTCAACGACCAGTATATTATTCAGGTAGCCAGTGAGGTTCACCTTAATTTAGCTGACACCATCTGTAAGGAGATGGAAAACAGTGCGAAGGCCCGGGGAACCGGCATCGCCAAACGTTCACCGCTTTACCTGATGCAGAAGATGCTGGAAGGGAAAGCCATCGTTGCGCAGACACTGGGCGGCGAATGGGTCGGGTTCTGTTACATAGAAACCTGGGAGCACGGCAAGTTTGTGGCCAACTCAGGCCTGATCGTTCACCCCGACCATCGCAAGAGTGGCGTTGCTACGCACATCAAGCACAAAGCATTCGAGTTGTCACGATCACGCTATCCGGATGCCAAGATCATCGGCCTCACCACCAGCCTCCCTGTGATGAAAATCAACAGTGATCTGGGATATCAGCCCGTGACACTCAGTCAGTTGCCCGCCGACGATGCTTTCTGGAAAGGGTGCCAAACCTGCGTTAACTACGATATTCTGACTCGTACGCAACGGAAACACTGCCTATGTACCGGTATGCTGTATGACCCTGAGGAAAAGAAGGACGAAAAGAAAGCGCCCTGGAATTTCATCAAGGAATCAAAATTATATGAACGCTGGCAGCGGCTGAAAGAGCGCGTGCTGCTCCGCTTCCAGGATCGCCCTGCGCCTGCTACGAAAAAGGTAGAGCGCGAATTAGAAGCTGCTTAACAACAGATGCGCTGGTAATGCCAGCGCATTTTTTTTGCCTATACAATGGGTTGGCGACGATGAACGAACCGTTGCTTCAGGCCGAAAACGGCGTAACAGCTGATCAGAACAACCAGCACATCCACCCCGAAGCGTTCCGTTCCCTGCCAGGCATTGCCCCAGTCGCTGGCCGCTATACTTACCCCGATCATGGCAGCTGAGTGAATACTGGCCAGAGCCATCATGGCGCCCGCAATGAAACTATCCCGGTACGAAGCCACAATGATGGCACCCGCCAGCGCGCCGCCCAGCGACAGCATATATTGTTTTGTGCCCGGATTAGACAGACTTTCGATTTCGGGGTTACTAGTGAATTCGTGAACGGTAGTTGCGCCCGTTAATTGCATGAGCCAGAACGACAGGCCGGCAACGATGATCAGGGTGAGGTAGCCGAGCAGCGAATTTCGGATGCCATACAGCACCAGGTGAGCACGGCGATTGGTTATGCCCAGCGACACTTTTGCCAGCGGATCGAACCCCGGAGCGAGAACGGCCGCTGCCACAAAGCTTACTGCCTGCGGAGCTGGTTCTGAAACAAGGCCAACGGCGGCAATCATACCGCCAATACCCATAAGCGCTATATAATTGGGCGTTAGCCGCCCGTTATGGCGCAGGCCTGCCTCCATTTCTTCCCAAATAGCCTCGTCGTAATCTTTCTCAATACGATAATGATTGGACGGATCAATCAGGGACGCCAGTTCGGAGGTAGCAATAGAAAAAGGCTGGCCCTGGCAACGGGTTGCTATACACTGCAGAACGTCGTCTGTTCCCCGATTAAGTACTTGCAGGATAAGTACATCGCCCGCAGGTTTCAGCGAGGTTCCCCGTTCTACACTCAGCCCGATTACGTCGGGCATAGCCTGAAGTTGATCGATAAGTGGGCCTGTACAGCTAGGCGGAATGGAAACGTTGAAGGTTCTATGCATCGTGTTGCAAGATGAATTCGTGCATTTTCAACCTTGCCCGATGGGCAATTGTTGGTAATAGAGGCTGATAATCCGTATAAGTAGCCGATATTTGCAGGCTGATTGGCGAGTGTATTCTGTGATGGCCCATCGAAAAGGGCTGGATTAAAGTTTTTTATAAATGGCTGACAAACAAAAAGTTGTATTGGCATTTAGCGGAGGGTTAGACACCTCCTTCTGTGTAAAATACTTGACTGAAGACCGGGGCATGGACGTGTACTCGGTACTGGTTGATACAGGCGGTTTTTCGGCCGACGAACTTGCCGCTATTGAAGCGCGGGCTTACTCGCTGGGCGTTGTATCGCATGCCGTTGTATCGAAAACAGACGACTATTATCAGGAATGCCTGAAGTTTCTGGTTTTCGGTAACGTATTGAAAAACAACACGTACCCGCTCTGTGTATCGGCTGAACGCATTTTCCAGGCTATTGCAGCGGCTGAGTATGCCCGTGAAATTGGCGCATCGGCCATTGCCCACGGATCAACCGGGGCGGGGAATGATCAGGTACGTTTCGATATGGCTTTCCGGATAATTATTCCTGAAGCCGAGATCATTACGCCCATCCGTGATCTGCGATTGTCGCGCGATGCCGAGATCGAGTACCTGAAAAGCAAAGGTGTCAATCAAGAATGGCACAAAGCGGCTTATTCAATCAATAAAGGCCTGTGGGGTACGTCGGTTGGGGGCAAAGAAACGCTGACATCCAACGGGTATTTGCCTGAATCAGCCTGGCCAACGCCGGTAACTAAATCGGGTGAAGAAGTGATTACTCTCACGTTCACGCATGGCGAACTGAAAGGAATAAAGAGCGATGCGTACGGCAGCGAAACATTTGCCAATCCGGTAGGGGCTATCCAACGCCTGACCGAGCTGGCCAGCCCCTATGGTGTTGGGCGGGATATACACGTGGGCGACACGATCATTGGCATCAAAGGACGGGTTGGCTTTGAAGCACCGGCTCCGCTGATCATCATCAAGGCGCACCACACGCTGGAGAAACACGTGCTGACCAAGCATCAGTTAACGTGGAAAGAACAGCTGGGTAACTTCTACGGCACCATGCTGCACGAAGGCCAGTTTATGGACCCCGTCATGCGCAACATCGAAACGTTCCTGGCCGACACCCAGGGGCACGTAACGGGTGAGGTGCACGTGCAACTGGCTCCTTACCGGTTCACGGTACTTGGTATCGAGTCAGGCTACGATCTGATGTCGTCGACGTTTGGTTCATACGGCGAAATGAATAATGCCTGGACGGGTGATGACGTTCGTGGCTTCTCGAAAGTGGCCTCGAACCAGGTAATGATTTACGAAAAAGTTAAAGCGGGCAACTAAGTGCAAAAAGCAGTAGAATATCAGGTGCCGGGTAGCAGCCGTCGCGTATGACCAGGGTCTAGCATCCGGCATCCTATATCCTACTTTTCCATCCACTATCCATTACTAATTTGGACATCGTTTTTGATGCCAGCCTGTTAGGCATCGGCCATTTCCACCCGCAGGCCCGGACAGGCGTTAACCGAGTGGCCGAGCATCTGGTGCGTGGCCTTGCTGATTCACCCGACGTGGCGTTGTCGCTCGCTGCTCCTACGCATCTGAGCGAGACACTGCGTTGGGTTGAAGATGTCATGCCTGAATATCACCTGCCCTTTGCCAATCGCGGCGGTGAACTCCAACTGGCTGAGTGGGAGAAAAACCTGCTTCGAGGCATGAACACGCGCAGCCTGCTGTCTAAATCGCTGCGTCATGTCTTTTATAAAGGGCGGCGGGCTATCGGTCTGGATTCATCGCGCATTATGCTGGATCGGTACCCCACGAAAACCATCTATCATTCGCCATTCTTTGCCATTCCAAACTACGTTGGCAGCGACCGCAGGATACAGAAGCTTCTGACGGTCAACGACCTGATTCCAATTCACCACCCCGAATGGTTCATCTCGGGCGAGCAGGCGGTGCAACAGGCAATCCGGACGCTGTCGAGTGATGCACATGTGATAACCGTTTCAGAGGCAACCAAAGACGATTTTTGTCAATATACCGGTTTTGACCCCGGGCGCGTTACACCGATCTACCTGGCGGCTTCGCGGCGGCTGTTCTACCCGGTAACAGACAGCGACCGGCTACAGCTAACCCAGCAGCGTTATGGACTCAAAGACGAACCCTACCTGTTGAGTATCGCCACGCTCGAGCCTCGTAAAAACATTCGGCACCTGGTTCAGTGTTTTGCCATGCTGGTGGCTGAAAATGCCATTCCTGCTGAGTTTAAATTAGTGCTGGTGGGCACAAAAGGCTGGAAAATGGACGAGTGGCTCAAAGAAATAAGAGCCAGTGAACAGCTGCTTTCCCGAATCATTTTTACCGGGTACGTTCCCGACGAAGACCTGGCGGCTCTCTACAGTGGTGCAACAGCATTCTTGTTTCCATCGCTATACGAAGGGTTTGGTTTACCCCCGCTTGAGGCGATGCAGTGTGGATTACCCGTGATTACATCCAACGTATCGTCGCTGCCCGAAGTGGTAGGTGATGCGGCCATCATGGTGTCGCCTACTGATGCTGATGCCCTCTGCCAGGCGATGATCGATGTGGTTAGTTCCGACGATTTGCAGCACCAGCTTCGCGTAAAGGCACTTCAGCGGTCAAAATTATTTTCCTGGGAAAAATTTACGCGTCAGCATATCGACGTGTATCGTAATCTATCAAACTCATGACAATTCAGGCAGGCATCATTGGTGGCGCAGGCTACACAGGGGGCGAACTTCTTCGTATTCTTATCAACCATCCGTTTGTATCTATTGCCTTCATACACAGTCAGAGCCAGGCCGGAAAGCCCGTTTGGTCTACGCACACAGACCTGCTGGGCGATACCGACCTGATTTTTAGTGGCGGCGATACTCAGCCGTTTGTAGAACAGGCCGATCTGGATGTGCTGTTTCTGTGCTCGGGGCATGGGCAATCGGCGAAGTT
Organism: Fibrella forsythiae; assembly: GCF_017353175.1. Lineage (GTDB taxonomy): Bacteria > Bacteroidota > Bacteroidia > Cytophagales > Spirosomataceae > Fibrella > Fibrella forsythiae. The sequence goes on from NZ_JAFMYW010000011.1 coordinate 163,539, forward strand.
TCTGGCCGATAACGACGTACCTGAACATGTTACGATCATTGACCTGAGCACTGATTTTCGCGACGAAACCAATGAGTTTATTTACGGTTTGCCCGAGCTACAGCGCGAACGAATTCAACAGGCCGACCGGATCGCCAACCCCGGCTGTTTTGCCACGGCCATTCAACTGACCCTGTTGCCGTTAGCCAGTGAAGGCCGGTTGCTCGATGCCATTCATGTAAGTGCCGTAACCGGCAGCACCGGAGCCGGGCAAGCCCTGGTACCCACAACCGGGTTTACCTGGCGCAACAATAACCTCTCTGTTTATAAGGCATTTACCCACCAGCACCTGGCCGAGATCAGGCAGAGCTTAACGTACCTGCAACCAGGTTTTGGCGATGCCATCCAGTTTATTCCCTACCGGGGCGATTTCACGCGGGGTATCATTGCCAATGTGTACACGCCCTTCTCAGGTACGTTGTCGGAGGCCATTCAGTTGTATCGTGACTACTATGCTGCACATCCCTTCACGCACGTAAGCGACACGCCCGTTGACCTGAAGCAGGTGGTGAATACCAACAAGGCGCTGTTGAGCCTCGAAGTTCATGATGGCCAGTTACTTATTACCAGTGTGATCGACAACCTGACGAAAGGGGCTTCAGGCCAGGCCGTACAAAATATGAACCTCGTCTTCGGCCTGCCTGAAGATGCGGGCCTGCGGCTCAAACCCGTTGCGTTTTAAAGCCGCCTTTTCAGCGTATCCGTAGCACCATGAATGATTCCCTGCGGTTTTTCTTTGGTCCACAAGCCGATTATTATACGGGTGTTGCCGAAGATCTGGATGAGGGCAAAACCCGCTTCAACGAAGGGGCTTTCTTTTTTGGTATGTTCTGGATGGCTTACCGGAAAATGTATGCCAATGCGGCCATTACGTTCACCTTTATTATGACCGAAAGCGTGCTGGAAGACTGGTTGATACCGGAGGTGAGTAAAACGTTTGTCTATTCTCTCGTATCGAACATATTGATTGCCAGTGTGATTGGTTTTGCGGGAAACCGGCTCTATATCAATTTTGCCCGTAAGCGCGTGGCGGCAATCGCTCCGAATGTTGATGTGCCTACTGACTCTGAGGTGATTGCCCGGCTACGGAAACAGGGAGGGGTTAGCTGGCGGGGTCCGCTGGTGGTGCTGGTGGCATTTCTTGTTCTGGTCACTGGCATGTTCTACCTGACAATGTGATGCTGGAAAGCGCCGCTGAAGTTGGCTATTGGCTGGCGGCTTAGTCGCGGAAACGGGCACCCGGGCCTGGTGATGGTATATTTGCTTTAAAATCAGATTGAATGAAACGTATTGTTGGTGGCTTTTTATTGATGGCAATAAGCCTGTTGGTCTACTGGGCGTTCAGGCTATTTAACTGGCAACTTTCGCCGTTGGTTATTTGGGTATGGCTGGCTGGCGCTTTGTTGGTTAGCCTGGTCTATATGGCGTTGCAGGCCAGTTATCGGTGGGGTAAATGGGGCGAACTGGCCCGGAAGGTGTTCCTGATTGCCCTGGTGGTACGAGTAGCCGTGGTGGTGGCCTCACCACTAGCCGATAAGTTTGTGGATGTCTGCGTGTATATGGACGCCGGGCAATTAACCTCGCATGGCATCAACCCGTATGATTACTCCGATGCGCCTGAACTACGTCACAACTGGCGAACCGACGACTACGGATTCACGTACCTGACCGTTTCGACCCAGAAAGACTGGGACTTTTACGCTGGTTCAAACCTTCCGCTGGCAGAATTGCTTTTCGGGCTATGGGAAACAACAGTCCATCATGTGTGGGCGTATCGGTTTGGTTTTGCCTTCCTGGATGCCCTGCTGAGTGCCTTCGTCTTTCTGTTTGTTGTCAAATTATGGCAAGGCACAAAACCGGATGTGCCGACCTGGAAAGAACTGGTCTGGTGTGTGGTGAAACCCAGCCAGCCGTTGTTCTACGCGATCTGGTTAGGAGCGCTCTCACCCGTATTGCTTAAGTCAGGTACGTTAATCAGCGAGCCGAAGGGCACTTGCCTGTTGCTGCTTGTGGCGGCTTTTCTGGCTTTATATAGTGCCTCGCGTTGGTGGGCGGCCATACTTGTTGGTCTGTCTGTAGCGTTCATGGGCCTTGGCGCTTTTTTCGCGCCTATACTCGGCTGGCGAACACTCACCGGCTCCGCTTATTTTCCGGCCAGCTTATCCCGTTTTACCAACTGGACCTATTTTCGGGAAACGATCCTGATCGTTGCTGTTGTGGTCGGTTCAGCCCTGGTCTGGTTTGTTCCTTACCTGCCCGAAGTAATCAATATGGGTGCAGAGCGTACCGCACGTAGCACAGGTATGATCAATCATGCCTCTATGTGGCGTAGTTTAAACGATCTGATCCCGGGCCAGATACATACCGTCCGATTAGTGTATGGCGGCTTTTTTGCGCTGACAGTGCTGGCCGGGTTTCTGTTGAAGCGGTTGAGTATTGAAACCGTGTGTGCAGGCGGTGCGCTGTTCTTCCTGAACATCATCGTTACAGAAGGCAGCCTCGACCGGGTTAACGTCAGCTTGCTGATGGCCCTGTTGCTGATCGGGCGCGAAGACGTCAGAGCGGCACGGCACCTGGCAATTATCTACCTGTTCACCGGTATTCTGGCCTTATTGGCCTCTGTTCTTTTCTGGGTGCTGCTGCATGCGGGTATAATGACCGAGAAGTATTCATTTGCCTACGTAGATGGCATGTTATGCTTCCTGTTTGTCAACTACTACCTCTACTGGATGGTAAAGCAACTTATAGTTGTTCATCCCCATCCGGTAGGTATGCCGGGCGCGGTTGGTTAACAGGCAGTTATACCCCGGTGCTACTCACTCGCTGACGGCGCATCAAGGCCGATTCGTAGGCGCTGAGTAATTGATCGGCCAGTATGGGTAAGTCGTATCGTTGCCGAACCAGCGCCTGTCCGATAGTTCGGATCTGTTCCCGATAAGCTGCCTCATTGAGCACCTGTTCGAGGCTGTTCAGTACGCTCTCAACTGTGAGTTCCGTAAGGCAGGCAGCGCCCGTTTCCCGAATAACATCACCAAACCCAACCCGGTCTGATACGATGGTGGCGACTCCTGAGGCCATGGCTTCTAAAACCGCTATCGAAAAACCTTCAGAGTAGGAGGGGAGTATAAAGGCAGTGGCATCGGCAAGAGCGGCTTTTTTATCGTTGCCCGTTAACATACCAACAAGCTTAATGCGATCGGCCAGGTTATGCTCCCGAATAAACGCTTCTGCTGTTGCCTGGTACCCATCATCGGGGCCAGCCAGTACCAACAGGCCATCGGCATGGCGTTGGGTATATTGCTGAAAGGCAGGTAGGAGCAGATCGAGCCCCTTCTTGATGTTCAGCCGACTCATGAACAGAATCAGCGGTTGCGTAGGCGAAATGCCATGCTGGTTGCGGAACGTACCTGGCGCCGGCAACGTCTCAAAATCAGCCATCGGTATTCCATTAGGGATAATCACGACGTTCGGATGCTGACGCCCCAGGTAGCGCAGCAAATCGTCGCGCTCATCGGCGTTGTAGAGATGGATCAGGTCGGCCCGGTTTAGCAGGCGTTTCTGCATCACGATCGACAGCAGTTTCTTTTTCCAGTAACTGTGCCTGACCGCCCATTTATCAAGCAACCCATGCAGGGTAACCACCTTGGTAACGGATTTATCGAGCAGGAAAGGGGCCAGACTGCCGAAATGCCAGATGCCGTGACAGTGGATAATGTCGTATTCGTGAATGTGCGCTTTCAGATACTGGTAAAGGGGGACCGAATATTCCCGGAAAACACGGCTTATCGGGGGCGTACGTAACACCGGAATAACCCGCACACCGTCGGGAGCCGGATACAGTGCATCGCCAGGCGACATTGGGCTGAGAATGTCGACCTGATGGCCGCGCTCAACCGCTGCACCCGCATGATCATAAATGACACGGGCAGGGCCGCCAATAGACCAGGTATATGCACAGATATTCAGGATTCTCATGGTGGTGGGGCAACTACTTTTACGATTGCGATAAGTGAGTTAGCGCGTCATACATGGCTTTTCCGACGGCATCGGGGTTAAACACGTCGACGAGTTGGGCAGACCGAAGCCCCATCGCGGCTCGTTCGGCCCCAGACATGGCAAAGAAACGACCAATTTTATCGGAAAGCTGCCGGGGCTGATTCGGATCGAACCGATAGCCGTTCTGCCCTTCCTGCACCAGGTCTGCAACGCAGCCGCAGCGGTCTGATACCAGCACGGGCAACCCGCAGGCCATCGCCTCATTAACCACCAGCCCCCACGGTTCTAATTGGCTGGGCAACACAAATACATCGGCCAGGGTCAGAAAGCGCGGTACTTCCTGCCAGTTACAGCCGGGTAAAAAAGAAATCCGGTTGGCGATACCCAACGTACCTGCCTGTTGCTGAAGGGCGGTTTTCTGGTCGCCCTCCCCCAACAGAATCAGCCCCCAGTTGGCCGACGGGTTTGCCCGGCATGCTTCAGCAAATGCATCAATCAGGGCTGCCAGGTTTTTTATAGCCAGTAACCGCCCCACATACATCAGGTTGTTTGGGGGCAACTGAAGCGTTTGCTGCACAGCCTGCCGGGTAGGCAAGGCTTCGTCATATACTTCTCGCAGGAATGCGTTGTCTACCACTGCATTGTTCCGTACCAGAATCTGTTCGGGCATGGCGCCCAGTTGAACCAGGTAATCGGCGGCACGGGTGCCAAAACAGAAAAAACCGTCGCACATACGGACGAAAGCCCGCTTTATCTGCTCGCGCCAGCCTGTGCGCGGGCTGTCAAGCGCCGTTGATTCGTTTTGCAGGATAACCCGGCAACCCCTGATCTTCAATACGATACCAAGCAAGAGTTGAGCCGGGTCATAATAGCCCGTTAGCAGCAGCACATCCGGCTTGAACGCCAGCCCGTGTGTCAGTAATCCGCTGATACGACGAGGCAACGATACGGATTCGAGCGCCCCGTTGTGCAGCAACCTGAACGGATACCCTACGGTTGATGCGTCAGGTACGCCAAGCCCCTCCCGGTGGCTTTCTGTGAGCGCAATCTGGAGAACGAGCAGGTCATCATCCGCCGTAAGTTGATCGGCTATCTTCTTGAACAGTAAGGACTTGTAGTGGGCCCATAACGTATTATGCACAATCAGCAACCGCATAGCTCTCTGGTCATTAAGCCGGTACGGCGGCTTCTACGGGTAGTGGGGTTGGTTGAGCAACGTACCCACGGCTCAACTCGGGTGCGTAGTAAACGCCCAGGAATCGCAGGTAAAAGCAGAGCGGGTGTAGCACTGCCATCTCGTAGGGTCGCCCCCCGGTAAATTGGCCAACCAGCCCAAACAGAAATAAATAAGCGGCAAATGTTTCAATGTCAGTGTGCCCTCCTTTATAAGCCACCTTCAGTGATTCTTTCCCGAGTTGATAAATGACATGGCCGTACATTAAAAAGCCGAACAGTCCCTGATTGATAAGCGCCTCCAGCACGGGAATATCCAGGAAGAAGAATTTATAACCGTAGCCCATAATTAACCCCAGCGGATTACCAATAACCGCGTAAGTCGTGTAGGTCCAGCTCATAACCCGGTTGACAGACGAACCATCCAGCTCGGCCAGGTCGCCTTTGGCTGTTTCTGCGCCCAATAAAGCCAGAATATTCTCGCTGAACCGCCCAAAAATCATATCACCGTAGAGGTAGATAATATCCCAGATTTCGGGCTTCAGGATGATCAGCACAAAGAAGCCTACGAACGGCATGGCCGCTACAATCAGCGAAAGTGGGCTAAAGATTATTCTGAACACCTGCTTGGGCGTCATAGTCCGTGCCTGAATGACCAGGTGCATGACAGCCAGCAAGGTAGTAGACAGGATCGCCGATTTACTGAACGTCAACATCAAAATGATAATGTTGAAGATGGCCAGCGAGATACCAATAATTTTGATGATGAACGATTGCTTTGCGCGGTTGGCCCACATCAGGCAGGCCAATAAACCGATCTGGGCATTACGCGAAAAAACGTGCGGATTTCCTGATTTTTCGCCCGGCATACCGAATTGAATAGCTGCCCGCTGGCCCAAATGCCAGTCTGGATCGGTGATCAGCGAGTACACTAACCCTATGTTTGAGACCAATGTGAAAAGCACGGCCACAATGACAATCTGCTCCGTGATCTCGTTGGGTACGTTGACCAGCAGGAACAGGAAAAGAAGCACGAAGAAGTAAAAGATCAGATCTCGTCCCCGGTCGCCAATGGCCACTTCATTGAACATGAACGAGTAAATTATACTCATGACAATAAAGCCTACCAGTGCATTGAGAACAGGCATGTTAGGCGTGTAGTACTTCTTGAGAGCCGTACTCGGAATCATAAGTGCCATTCCCAGCAGTAGAAAACCGGCGGTGAAGTTGGCACTACCGGGCGCCACCTGAAGTGTCTCCTTTATAAAGAAAATGAGAGGATAGCCATCCAGCACCATCATAATCCCAACACACAGCCGAATCATGGCCCACTTGTGCATGAACTTACCCATTGAATTTACGTAGAGTTAATCGGTGATACATGTAACTAAATTGACCGCGAACTAAAAACCAGAGGAGTTTACGCATCCGACTGTAGCGCCGCCAGAGGTTGCCGCTAAATTGGCTGTTGAGCTGTGGTTCATACCGTTCACTAACCTGTTTATGCTCAATGAGCCCTACAGAGGTAGCGATCTGCGACGATTTAGCGTCGGGCTGAATCCGGAACCCTCCCCAGAAGCCGGGTACCTGTTTGAACCGTACACCTGACCGAACGCCGAGCCGCGTCACTATCTCGTAGTCCATGACAAATCGGAGTGACTCATCAAGCCAGCCGGTTTCGGCCAGCAATGACCGGCGGATAAACAGCGACTGATTGAATATCTGCATGCCTTCGTGGATCTGGCAACCCGCGCTAAACGAAGGTACGCGCAGTTCTTCCAGAATAACGTCCTGTTCGTTGATGATGTACATATCACCATAAAAAACATCGGTTTCGGGTGCTTTTTGCCAGGCTTCGGCAACGCGCCAGAGGGCATCGGGGGCAAAGATGTCGTCGGAGTTCTGATAGGCAACGTAGTCGCCGGTGGCGCGGCGGAATCCTTTGTTAATGGCGTCAGTCTGGCCGTTGTCTTTCTCCATTACCCAGCCCGTCAGGTAGTCGGTGTACTTTTCCAGTATCGCCCGTGTTCCATCTGTTGAGCCACCATCAATCACAAAATACTCCAGGTTTGGGTATTGCTGGTTTATAACGCTGAGGATAGTGCGTTCAAGAAAATCTGCCTGATTGTAGGAAGGCGTAACGATCGTCAATTTAGGCAACTTACCCGGTTCCAATGTGCTTTCCAGGGAATTGCCTGATGCCAACGTACCCGACAGCTTACCGGAGTTGGCAGACTGCGGTGCTTCGGTTACAAACTCATGGAGCGATTGGCGATGTCTCTCGCTGGACGATGGAATAGGCACAGGATTACAGTAAATCGGTCAAGTGTGTTGAGTGGTTCAGCTTAATTGTTTGTATAAAGCCTGCGTTTTAGCGGCGGTCTTCTCCCACGAAAAATGCGTAAGGCGCTGGGCACCTTTTTGTCGCATGTTCTGCCGCAAGAGGCTGTCGGTCAGTACTTTGTCAACGGACGATGCAATGGAATCAGCTTGTTCGGGATCGAAATAAACGGCCGCGTCGGCGCCCACTTCGGGCAATGAACTGCGGTTGCTCAGAATTGCCGGACAACCTGCGCTGAATGCTTCGAGCACAGGAATGCCGAACCCTTCGTTCAGCGACGGAAACACAAACGCTTCGGCCTGGTGGTAGAGTTCGTAGAGCGATAGATCAGTAATGGACCGGTAATGTACCCGCCGATCGAAACCCGACGACTGGATCATTTCTTTTTCGCTATTGGTGAATACTCCCCCGCCAGCACAGATCAGGTGAAGGTCGGAATGTTGCCGCAGCACGGGCTGAATGGCCTGAAAAAAACCGTCGAAATTTTTGTACAGGCCCCGTTTTCCCACGTAAAGCAGATACGGATGGGCACCCGGCACTACAGGTACGTGCGCCCGCTGCCGGCTGAAGGCCGTGCCAAGGTGAATGACCTCTATTTTCTGTTCGTCGACGGGAAAGAATCGTAAAATCTCCTGTTTCGAGAACTCCGATACGGCAATGATCTTATCGGCGCGGGCAAGCTGAATTTTTTTCGCTGCAGACAAGTGTTCACCTACATCGGGATACTGCTTGCCGTAGCGTTCGCTGGTGGCGTCGTGAAACGTAACAACCAGCGGCCTGTTGCCAAGATTACGCAGGAAATAATTGTGGTAGTAAGTGGGGTGAAACACAGAGTAGTCGCCGATACGTACCCGCTGATTACTGTACAACCGGTTAACGGCCGATGCCAGCCTGGATACGTTCCGCCAGTGTGATAACCCGTAACGCCGGTGACTGCTGAACGAGGCTTTGTCGAGGTATTCGTTGTTTGAAAACTGAAGCGACAGTTCAAAGTCGATATCGTCTCGATTGGCATACGCCTGCATTAGTTCGTAAAAGTACCGGGTAACTCCCCCGTAGGTCATGCCCGTGAATGCCTGATGGTCATACAGTACTTTCATCCTTTACTAACGCGTGTTTGTATTTTTCTGTGAAATCAGGCGCAAATTAGCCAAAAACACTCGGTTTTTCCTAGAATATCTATCTACCCGCCCTGCATCGGCGATCAGTTTCAAGGCTGCTTGTCAGCGATGGATGGGTCGTACAGGTACGTTGCTGATCCAGGTGCTCAGGCGATGCAGCTTCGTTACGATTGAGAATCGCCAGCCGCGCAGTAGCACAGGCTCCGGCTGCTGGCCGTAGGCGGGACGAACGGCACCTAGTTCAGGAAGCAACCGGGATTTGAGGGCGGTCTGATACATGCTTACCAATGTGCTCACATCAGGTCGTTTGGCAATGTTAAGCCGGTTCTGGCGTTGAAAGAGCCCTTCCGTTGACGATAGCAAGCCTGCGAAATCAGCCGTAAGCAGCGGAACGGGCGTCGCTTTCTGGATGACCTGCCAGCCCGCCTGACCAAGTGCCAGGTGCCGTTCCTGTACATTCCACAGGGCCACTTGCAGGCCGACGTGTTTCAGTATGCCCACCTGCTCGAAAAGGGCAGGTACGTGCATAAGCCAGAGTTGATCCAGGCATTGACCGGCGCAAAAATCGATGTGGGCCCGATCTGCGGTGCGGCTTTTCCACCAGGTTAACATCTTGCTCGTATCCGGGTGTGGCCCGAAACCAATCAGGCCGCTGCTGTATAGGCCAACGTTCTGCAGGTGCTTTTCGTCGGGCAGTCGGTTGTCGGCGGGGGGCTGCAACCAGTGTGGGCACAGCAGAATGCTGTGCCGGGCCACCTGGTCGAATACCTCGTTGAGTGAGTGGTAAACAAACGCAGACGGATCGGCGTATAACAATACTGATGGCTCTGTTTGTTGGTAGGCTACCTGAATAAAGGCTGCTTTACAGGCCGTCCGAAACTCCGTGGGCGTGTATCGGGCCGATAGGGCAGCTACATCGCTTGCCGAGCAACCAGCGTCTGCCAGGGTTAACAGCCGGTAGGGTGAAGACCAGTTGGCAGGCAGGTGATCAGGATCGTCGGCCAGACCGATTACAAACTGGCGGTCGGGATTATGCTGAGTGAAACTGGCCCCCAGCGTTAATGCCTGAGGTAATTGGGCGATGGTACAGACGGTAAGCAGCATTATTCTAAAAGATCGCCGGCGGCGGCTACGTAAGGTGCAAGCCGATTCGCATCTGCGTCGGCATAACGGTGATAACGTCCAGTAAGTAAATGTTGCATCACAGGCAACAGACGCAATAACCGGGCGTCGGGAAGCGCAGCCCGCATGGCCACGTGATTTATACGATGTTGAAGTTGTGGCAGTTCAATTGCCTGTGGACCAACGCGTGCAACGAGCATAGATAGCAACGTCTGCCAACAGGCCTGTTGCTGCTTGAAAGGCGCCAGTTTTAGTTGCCGATCCCGGTTGAAGCGGTCGCGTAACCGTACGGGCGGACCAGCATCGGGTGGGAGAACGCCAATCTGTTGGTGTGGATGAGTTCGGTAAAGCTGGAGTGGTTCAGCCACAAACCCGATCTGATTGGTAGCCGCAGCCACCAGTGCCAGCCAGCCATCATACACATAGCCCCCGGGTACGTTGGCCGGAATGGGCAGTGCCCGTGCCCTGAATGACTGTCTGAACGCCATAGCGCAGCCCATAACCCGGTTTCCGTTGAGCAATACGTGCAGGGCTTCACCGGCCTGCCATGCCTGTTGATCGTGATTGCTGAAGCGAACAACATCCCAAAACTGCCGGTTGGTGGGGGTGAGGTGGGCGTCGGCTACTGTGGCATTGCCAAATACAACGTCATGTTGTGGGTTATTGAGCAGGTAACTGGCCAGCGTGCGTGTTTTGTGGGGCAACCAGGCATCGTCCTGATCGCAGAGAAAAACAAGGTCGCCAGTGCAGGCCGCAATGGCTTTCTCGAAGTTGCCGTTATAACCCAGCGGCTTGTGATTGGTCAGACTGGTTACCCGAAATGGGGCTGTCTGACTTAGCTCCTGAAGTAAGGCGATGGTGCCATCCGTTGAGCCGTCATCGCTGACCACGACTTCGTCGGGAAGCCATTCCTGGGCCAGAAGACTAGCCCATTGCTCGCGCAGGTACGTTGCCCCATTGTAAGTACATAGGGCTACGGATAGGGTAGGGCGCTGGTCAGATGGTGTATCCATACTGCGCAAAGATAGGTCGCCAAAAATCGGTACCATGAATATCCCAGGCATGACAGCCAAAGGGGAGCTTTCCCTTATTGTAGACGGAAATGGCTCGTTCAGGATAGAATTCAACGGAGAACTGCATGGCCGTACGGAAGTCAGGTACGTTCAGATGAGGCCAGTACCGGTTTACTTCAACGCCCCAGAACACATCTTCGTTGAACTGATGCATGGTTACAGCCTCATACTTTGCCAAACGCGACTTCATCCGCCGCAACGTATGTAGCGAATGGTTGACATGGCGCAACGAGAGGCCACCATTGCCAACTCCGTTGAGCGTTACAATTTCGCGGGGTGTAATCCTGTCTTCTTTGCGAAGGTCCATCCAGATGGCTACCTGTTTTTTGGCGTTGAACCAGGCCTCTGCCCAGGGGCTGCTAAAGTCGCAGTCGCGTAGCCAGGGAGCGCCCACATAGTCGTATCCACGCTGGCACCAGTCGGCCAGTTCGTCGCGAAAAACGAAGGCATCCAACTGATAAATGAGTATGTACTCAAAGGCCGCGAAGGCTTCATAAAAAGCGGGCAGCAGCATAAGCCGGTTATAACTTAATACTGATGTAAAGTACTCGTTGCCAAAAGACTGCGTCTGAACGGAAGCTGGTACCGTCTGTAAAATTGGTGTCAGGTCGAGTGAGTCTGGCTTAACGAATGTGATGGGGTAGTGACCCAATACCCGCATGCATTGCGTTAGCGCGACGGTTTCGTAGGGAGTTAGCGTTGCTTTATAGACCGGAATGACAATACAAACGCTCACGAATTGATGGGTTATTTACCTGCAGGAGTAGACTCGATCGTGCTGATGAAGTCTGTTTCAGTAGTAAGACAAAGGTACAGACAGACGGCTTGCTCAGCTAATCCATTGGGTCAGCTTCTGAACAGGTATGTTCATAAGACGGCGTATGCTGGTGTAATAGAGTACCTGCGCCGGCTTGATGTATACGCACGGGTACGTTCGATAGGCATCGTTGCCGTTTTTAATCAGTTGATTGTGATAGAGTTGAAAAAGTGGTAGAACATCAGGTCGTTGATCAAACGTATAGCGGGTCTGGTATTTCGAGATGGCATCGGGCTTCTGAACCCCGTAGCCACTATAATGGAAAAACTGCAGCAGTACGGGTTCGCCGCCTTCTGGATTTTGTATGTACCAGTTATCGTTCTGCTTTACCACAATGCGTTCGTGGATATTCCAGTAGGCTACGTTGTACCCTTTGTGCTTCTCAATCAGAACGTTATCGTGGTAAACAGGCGCGAAATTAACCCAGTGCTGATCTACGAAGAGGCCTTCGCACAGGTCAATCCGGCATTCGTAGGTGAGCCGCTGTTTCCACCAGTCAACAAATTGCCGGGCGGTAGCGTCATTACGCAGGCCAATAAAACCAAGGTTGAAAATACCCGTGTTCAGGTGGTTTTGTTCATTCGGGGTTTCCCAATCCGGGGTGGGCGCAATCGTGTGTGGTGTCAGGACCAGACTGCTTGTTTTCAGACTATCCGCTAATCGGGTAAGTGGTTGAAAGACAATGATGTCGGGGTCGAAATAGATGACGGCCCCGGGGTTAGATTCACTGTTGAAGAAATAGTCGATGAAAAAGGGTTTCACCGCTGTGTTCAACTCGGTGATATCGTAGCGGGAACACATACCGGCAAAATCGGGTATGCCGATCGTGGCTACCTCCAGCATCGGATAATCCGGGAGCAGGTGAGCCGGCAGGTTGGCCGCTTTCAGGTCATCGACCAAGCCAATCACAAACTGCCAGTCGGGGTTGGTTTGCTTTAGTGAGTCGCCAAGCGTACGGGCCTGGGCGAGGTAGTTCACAGAGCAAATAGTAAATGCCAGTGTCATGATCAAATTTATTGGCTGTTGGTTAGGCGATGGTGTTTACTGACCAACGAACGGTATAATCCAGCTACTCTGTCTGTGGTAGTGGTTCGGGTTGTGTGGAAATCGAACTGACAAGCGCCAAAAACTGACTGGTGCTTTGCGCCAGATTATGGCGTTGCTGAATTTTTTGGCGAAGTGCTTTTCCCAGTTGCCGGCGTAGATCAGCGTCAACGACCAACCGCTGAACGGCCTGGGCCATTGAAAGCAAATCCAGGTAAGGTACTGCTATGCCTCCGTCGGTCTCCACCAATTCGGCCGCGCCGCCTGCTCCGTTGAAGCAGACCACCGGTACCCCCGACAAGCCTGCCTCCAGCATCACCAGTGGGTAAGGATCTTCGCGCGAACACAGTAAAAACAGGTCGAACCTGGCCATATACCGAAGTACGGCTGGTGTGGGGGCAACAAATCGTATCCTATCGCCAAGACCTGCTTTGGCGGCGTCGAGTGCCAGGTCGTTGTGTAGCTGTCCCGGTGGCAGGCCAACCCAGACAAAGTAAACGGCGGGTTGCCCGGCCCCTTTTGTGAGGTTGGTAAATAGCCGGGCCAGTGAGACAAACAAATCGGTTCCTTTACGCCACTCAGCGTTACCACAGCCACCTACAATAAGAGCATTGGCCGGAAGGTCGTCTAGCCCGGGTAGCGATCCGGCCTGATGATTGGCCGTATCCAGCGCCTGTTGGATGGCAGGAAGATCAATGTGTGTAAACAGCGTAATGCGGCTGGGCGAAACCTGCCAGGCGGTTTCATAATACTGGGCCGTAGCTCTGGAAACCGCCAGAATACGGGTCGCTCGCTGAAGGAGATACCGCAGGTCGTCGGGGTTGGTATACTGCTGAACCGACATAGCCAGTTCATGCACGAAGGCCAGTACAGGTACGTTGCTGCGTATTGGTAATTGCCGAAACATCTGCCCGCTGGTAACGGTGTTGACCAGAACCAGGTCAAGCGCATCGAGTTGTAATGCGCTATGCAATGCATTGCGTTGGCGAAGTTGCTGCTTGTCGGCCAGTTGTTGCCAAAGGCCGAGTTTGCCCAGTATTTTGTCGGCTGTTTGGCCAACTACATATTTTTCAGAATGGGGCCAGAGGGTAACGGTCGATAGCTGTTGGTAATCGGCCAGTAAAGGCCCGCCGTCGCCCAGGAGCAGATGGAGTGTGAAACCGTTTTCTTTCAGCTGTTGCATTAACTGAAGCAACACCAACTGAGCACCGGCCCGGTTTGCGTCGTGACCTATAAGGAGTATTGTCATGTACGTCGCGTCATGGGGTCATCAATAGTCAGGCACCTTCATGCGCCGACCTGGCGCTATAATTAACGCCTGTCTGGCAAGAGAGCAACTGCTACTTAATAGGTATCGTAGCTGGGTTGGGGTAGTTTTTTAGGCGGATTGCCGATATACACTCCCCACGGATCCGAATTCTTGTACAAGGCTGATGCCATACCCAGCAGCGTGCCTTCGGCCACCGTCAGGTAATCACGGATGGTACTGTTCACGCCGAAAAAGCAGTACGACTGAATATGACAATGCCCCGACATAACCACGTGAGACGTAAAAAAAACGTGATCGTCGATGCGGCCATGATGGCCAATGTGATTACCACTCCACATCACCACATTGTTGCCAATAGTGGTGAAAGGCTGAATGGTGTTGTCTTCCAGAATAAAGCAGTTTTCGCCAATCTGGTTGCCAAACGTAGTTGCCTTTGAGCTAACGTATGATATAAAGGTATACCCTTTTGCCTTGGCCGCCAGATACACTTTCTCGCGGTTGCGATTCATATTTCGCCCGGTCATTGGTGCGAAGAACTGGTAATCGGCGGGTGGAAACAGCGTCTCCACGTCTTCGAAAGCAACAACGGGTAACCCTTTGAACGTGTATTCTTTCAGATACTCCTGATCGACGGTGAACGCTACGACCGTGTGTTCAGAGTCGTTTGTGAGGTAGAAATGGGCTAGTTCAGCCGTATCAAGCACCCCGAAAATGATGATGTTAGCCATTGGTGAATGAGCGGATTAGTGACTGAGTGGATTAGTGGATGGCTGGATTTGACTAAATAGCTGTAATACGATTCTGCTATTTACGACGCGTTCGCTCAATTACTGATCCGCTCATTAGTAGTAAGGTCAAATTCTGTTAACAGGGGGCGGATCGTTTCTGCGTCTAGATTCATCAGCAGGTCTACGATTGACAACCAGGGAACAAATTCGCCGCCGCCGGTTTGTGGGTACGTTACCCGACGGGGCTGAATGAACCGCAACTCGCACCCGATTGGTTCAAACGCCGACTGGCTATACAACTCTGTACCCCCAATTGGGTTGATATACCGTTCGGCACCTTCCTGCCGACAAATATCGACAATTCGTTCCTGTGCTTTCAGGTGACCGTTTTCGTAAACGGTCGAAGAAGCTACTAACCGGGTAGTGATGCCGAGGTGGGTTGTCAATTCGGAGAAGCTATGAAAGATATAATCGGCAATGGTATCGGCCTGGAAATTGATGATTCGCTCGGCCATGGGCATGATTACACCATACTGTGGGGCTTTGCGGTAACTCTGTTCAATTGTTTTTAACAGTTTACCACGCCATTTAGGGTCATTGGCCAGTTCGATTTCACGAATCAACTTGTTCTGGCTCGCATCTTTCAGCGGAATGGTGAACAGATACTCGTTTCCATTGACCAACAGCCGGTTCCGGTTAACCCAGCCCCGGTTAATAAACGCTACATCGTCGTAGAATACGAATGTATCCACGGCGTTCAGCAGTTGTATGTAGCCGATATAGGGCAGCACATACGGCTGCATAATAGCTAGGGTCATGTTCTATGGTTGTTGGATCTCAGACGCCGGAAGAAGCGCAATTGCCAGAAAGGAATGCCGTTCGGGTCAGCGTCTGGCGTCTACAATCCGGTATGATTCATTTAAGCTTACGAAGGTAGTAATCCTCTCCCGGTACCACTACATACGGGGAATGTGCAGCAGCCGTATCAGTACCTAACCTGATATCGCCGGGGCGGGGAGGTATCACGTTTTTCGAGAAAAAGAGGTAAGTCGCTTCTTTCGGAATAGGTTGTACACCCTTCTCGAATGGATTGACGGGAATTAATCGCCGGGTCAGGTGCGCACCGTATAACGGGTATTCATAATCGTCGTTAATGGTGCCGAGGGCCACGGTAGCCGAATCGGGCACCAGTTCATCGAAGCGTTTATAAGGCAGGTACGTGTCGGGCCGACCCACGGTCATGACCCGCATACGATCGGCTTCAAATACGGAGGGGAATCGAGTCCCGTCGGGGGTAGTCCACGCAAAGGGAAGCGCACGAATATTCAGGAAGACGCAGCACAGGGCTGATACGGCACCAATACTCATTGCCAGTGCCACATAGCCTTTCAGCACAGGTTTACCCGCATTAGTCAGATTCAAGCGTGAATCCAAGAAGAGGAGTGGCAGGAAAAGAATGCCAAATAAGCCTGTTTCAGTGAAATACCGACCTTTGAAGGGGTCATAGGGGGCGGTGTAGGAAAGGGCAAGCAGGTGCAGTAGAATGGCTACTCCCAGGTAAACATGTGGGGTAGAGCGAACCACAAACAGCAGCGTCAGTACCAGCAATGGAATGATCAGGCCAAAACCAAGGATACCCCAGTATGGGTTGGCATTATAGAAGACAAACTTCCGTTCGAAGGTAAAGGGAACGATGGAAAAGTCAGTTTCCTCATCAAGGCGCATGTGAAGTTTGTCTTCAAGCCAGATGGCAGGCTTGCGCATGGTTCGGTTGATGCTTTCGCCAGTGGCTGTATTGCGCAGGCCGTCCAGGTTAATATGGTCGTAGGTGTATCGGATAACGTTTCGCGAACCTTGCTCGAACAGGTTGCGTAATGGTCCTGCCCGCTCAATTGATTGGTGGCGCAAGGCAGTGGGCGGGCCAATCGGGTGGCCAAATACTTCGATGTTCTTCAGATAGCCCGTTGGCAGCATCCAGAGGCATACACCTATGGCAATAGAAGCTGCCAGTTTCGCTGTTCGGGCGGCGGTTGTGGCAAAGGAGGATGACCAGAACACGGTATACACCATAATGACGAATACCGATGGGAGCAGCAGTGTAAACGTGACCTTATGGCCATAGGCAACCCCAAATGCGATACCCGCCAGATACAGATAGCGATTGTCTCGCCACGAGCTACGGGAATTTTGAGTTGTCGTTTCTGAGGTATTCTCAGAAGCGCGGTAGGCAAACAACATATACAGCAACACGCTCAGGTAAGCGGTCAGCACAATGTCGGTCTCTGTAGTGACGGCCTGCATCAGGAAATCAGGCAGTAGGCTCATGCCGAGGGCCGCCAGAAAACCAGCCGACAGGGCATTGGCCGACCCCGCCTGACCTCTCAGTTGGCTAATGCGTTGGGTAATACCAAATACCGCAACAATCGTAGTCCAGTAGGATAGATAATGAATGAGTTTAAAGCCATTCTCGAAGCGACCCGTCATCAGGTAGCCGTATATCTGGAGCGTACAGACACTTTTGGGGTACGTGTCGATATTCCAGTTGGTGCCTCCAAAATGGCGCATAGTACCGCGCTGCATGTACTGGACCACCCGGTTCAGGTGGCCAGTCATACTATCCCACTCGTTCGGAACAGTAAAGAGAACGATCGCCAGGTTCGTGATGGTCAGAACGAACAACGTTACGAAGAGGCCCGAAAACAGGAGTTTCAGGTACGTTGGCAGACCGCTAAACCATTGCTTGACCAACCGCCAACGCTCACTAACCAGAGCCAGGGGGCTATAGATAATGGGCTGATTGGCCAATGCTCGTAAGCTAAACCCAGTTACTGATGCGGTGATGAAAACGGCAAAGGCCCACACCCATTCGTGGTTGGTCTGATACAGGGCTGAAAGAACAAACCCAGTAAGAATGATGCTACTGGTGTAGATCAGGAATGAGACCAACAGCCACTCAATCAGTGAAGGGCGGGAGATACCGGCTGATAACCAGCCGGTATAGGCAATGAAGAGCAGAAGAAAAATAATCATATTATACTGCCTCAGCCAGTATGGCCTCATTAACAACCTGGCAAATCGTCTCTACATCGGCTGCTGCCAGACCCGGATATAAAGGCAGGCTAAGCACCCGGCTGGCAATGTCTTCGGAAACAGGGCAGGACTGGGCATTTTTTACAAACGGCAGCGTGTTCAGCGACGGGTAGAAATAGCGGCGCGGAACGATACCTTCGGGTGCCAGTGCGGCCACTACGTTCAGCAATGCCTGCTCAGATGATAGCACGATCGGATAATAGGCGTAGTTGTAGCGCGTCATTCCCGGCGAAAGGACAGGACGGCTAATGCGCGAAAAATCGAGCAGGCTGTTGTACTGCTCTGAAATAGTTTTTCGGGCTTCAATCAGGGCGTCTACCTTAGGCAGCACACATAACCCCATGGCTGCGTGAAACTCTGAGTTTTTAGCATTGATTCCCATGCTGTAATACTCGTCGCCATGATGGCCAAAGGTGCCGTAATGTTGCAACTTCGCTGCCAGCTCGCTATTGTGTGCGATCAGGCAACCTCCTTCTACCGTGTGAAATACTTTGGTGGCGTGGAAACTACACGTGCTGACATCACCATAGTCGAGCACTGCCCTTCCGTTATACTCGGCACCAAAGGCATGGGCTCCATCGTAAATCACTTTGAGATTATACTTCTGTGCCAGCGCCTCAATCTGCTCAATCCTACAGGCGTTTCCATATACGTGTGTGGCCAGAATTGCTTCGGTATTCTCCGTAATGAGGGGTTCTATCAGATCGGCATCGATGCAGAAATCATCGGCCCGGATATCAGCGAAAACAGGTGTGCATCCTTCCCAAAGGAGCACGTTGGTGGTGGCGCAATATGAGAATGGCGTGGTAATGACCTCTTTGGTAATGTTCAGCGCTTTCAGGGCCAACTGAATAACGATGGTGCCATTTGTGGAAAACTGCAGATTCTGAACGCCGAGATACGTCCGCATTTCGGCCTCCAGCCGCCGAACCAGCGGACCGTTGTTGGTTAAATGAACTCGTTCCCAAACACCTTCCAGGAGGCGTGTATACTCGGCAAGATCAGGTAAGTAAGATTTCGTGACATTGATCATCGGCATTGGGCGGCTAGAGACAGGCCATTGATATACGACCCGTATCGCCGTCAAAAGTACGGCGCAATCTGCGTAAAATGCTTACCGTACGTCAATGATCGGCTCCAGTGCCTGCACGCGGAAGGGGAATTGAGGCCGAACGTACCCAGGCCATTTGCCATACCAGGCTACTCCCTCGCGAAAGTCTTCAACATCGAAGGTGATACCTTCTTCCATGTTATAAAGGGGTGTGACGGTGTCCTTGACGATCATCACTGAAATGGTGTACGTGCCATCATTCAGGAAATAACCCGGAATGGTACACTCCCCCTGAATCAGCCCCTTACCGTATGCGGTTGATTCGCTGCCAACATTGAAGATGCATTCGCCAGTCAACGAGTACAGGTGCAGACTTAAATTCAAGTTAGCGCGGTCCATCATACTCCAGAACTCGAACTTAACCCGCATAGGCGTTCTAACGTCGATATGGGTTGTGCCGGCCGGGTAGTCCGGGATCAGTTCCATACGGTGCACTCTGACCAGGTCATTGCCAGGCGCTTCTTCGGGCGTATCCCACTCACGACGTAAGCGGGTGCGAGATACTTTGCTCAGATAGGAGGCCACTACCTGGTTGGTTTCACCCTGCTCAAGCAACTGGCCTTTCTCAAAATAGAGCGTTTTGTTGCATAATGCCTGAACGGCTGTCAGGTTATGGCTAACGAACAGGATCGTACGGCCACTCGCTGAACTATCGCGCATTTTGCCAAGGCTCTTCTTCTGAAAATCAGCATCGCCAACGGCCAGCACCTCATCCACGATCATGATCTCCGGATTCAAGTGGGCTGAGATGGCAAAGCCCAGACGAACGTACATTCCCGACGAATACCGCTTGACAGGTGTATCCAGGAACCGCTCAACACCGGCGAAGGAAACAATTTCGTCGAATGCTTTTCTGATTTCATCGCGCCGCATACCCAGCAGTGAACCATTCAGGTAGATGTTCTCGCGACCGGTCAGCTCCGGATGAAACCCTGTGCCTACTTCGAGCAGGCTGGCCACGCGACCTTTGATACGAACGGAGCCACTGGTGGGCTCAACAATTTTACTCAGGATTTTCAGGAGGGTAGACTTACCGGCACCGTTATGACCAACTATGCCGACCCGATCACCTTGTTCAACGGTGAAATTTACATCACGTAAGGCCCAGAACTCTTCATGCGTTACATCGTCAGTTGCTTCAGAAGAACCAAACCACCCTTTTACTGTACCAGTAATAGCGTCGCGCAGGCTGTTTGTGCCTTTGCCCCGCTTATGGTCAATGATGTAATGTTTACTTATGTTTTCTACCGTGATGACGGACATGACGTTGACAGTTAAATGTCGTCGACGAAAGTACTTTCCCGTTTACGAAAAAAGATGACTGATAAAAGTAGGCAGACTAGACTAATAGCTACCGAATATACTAAACTCTGTGGATTAAGGTGCGTTCTGCCTCCAAGTAGTGACCAGCGGAACCCATCGATAATGCCTACCATCGGGTTCATGATATAGTATTTTTCATACCACGTACCTGACACCTGCGCACTGCTGTAAGCAATTGGACAAGCATAAAAACCTACCTGAACCAGGAATGGAATTAGCTGAGCAACGTCTCGAAAACGAACATTGATAACCGCAAAAAACAGTCCGAAAGCGAAGGCGGCTAACAAGGCCAGCGCAACAAATAAAGGCATCAGCAGAATATGCCAGTCTGGAACGAACTTGTAGACGATGGCAATAACCACGAATAAGAACAGTGCAATCAGAAAATCGACCAGGCTGACGGCTACTGCGCTCAGCGGCATCAGTAAGCGCGGGAAATAGACTTTCGTGACCAGATTAGCGTTGGAGGTAATGCTTGAACTGATCTGCGTAAATGCATTGGAAAAAAACGTCCAGATAGTAATGCCCGCCAGCACCATCAACGAATACGGCACGCCCGGATCTGGCCTGAGCTTGGCCACTACGCTGAAAACGAATGCCATCACCAGCATAGTGGCCAACGGGCGAATCAGGCTCCACGAAGCGCCTAATGCCGTTTGCTTGTATCGAACAGATATGTCACGAACAGATAGTATGTATAGCAGTTCCCGGCTTTGCCAGAGATCCCGCCAGTAATACCGTTCCGGTCTACCTGCCTGAATAGTAACCTCGTGGATTCTCATTACTTAATTGGTCATCGCCGACTTTCGTAGCGTTTCACGGATAAAAATAATTACAATGCTCAATACCAGACCGATAGCGAAACCTGCCTGCATGGCTATTTTGGGTGGCGTTGTGCTATA
The DNA here is from genome assembly GCF_017353175.1 of Fibrella forsythiae. Taxonomy (GTDB): domain Bacteria; phylum Bacteroidota; class Bacteroidia; order Cytophagales; family Spirosomataceae; genus Fibrella; species Fibrella forsythiae. Next base: position 184,689 of record NZ_JAFMYW010000011.1, read on the forward strand.
CAACGGCAGAATAACGGGCTCAATAATGGTGAACAGTGGTTGTTCACGAATTAATGACAGCTTCAGGTTATCCAGGCTGGTAACCGCCGTGTAGTACTGCTGATTCAGAAAGCCGGACGTACGGTTGAGGCGGGCTTGCCGTAGCTGACCCTCAGCCACAACCACCTGCTGGTTCTGGTTGATATAACTGGCCAACTGATCTTCGGTGCCACTCAGTCGTCTAAATAACGAATCAACGCGGTGCTCCAGAAACTTCTGCATTTCCTGCGTTTTCTTGGTCTGCTTCAGCCGGTAATCATCTTCGATAGTGACAATGTGGGTTTCAACGAAGGTTTTGGCCAGCGCTACATTTTCCATAGCCGCATTAAGTGCCATGAACGACGACTTACGTTCCAGGGGCTTAATGTACAACTCATCAACAAGCCGTCCATGAATGCCAGCCATCGCTGCAATCTCTAACTCATTATAGTCTTCCCGCTTCTTTGCCTGTTTGAATCTGAATCGGCGAAGTGGTTCGTTTTTCTCCCATTCTTTATCCAGAATGCCACTGTGTTCGATGTAATAATTCACCAATAAGGTTGGCTTTTTATTAATAACCACCGTTTTCATCAGTGTTTTTTCAATGACCGGCACCGACTTCGTGTATAACATGAAGTTTTCACCAGTGAACAGGTTCGCTTCCGGCGCTGCCTGTCCAAGACCGAACGCACTCGCCAGTGCACCTAAATCGGCCATTTGGCTACTGCCGCTTCCTCCGCCCAGATTGAAGACGATTTTGCCCACATAGACTGTCTTCTTTGTTGAGCTTTTATCAATCCAGTAACCAATAGCTCCACTGATAATAATAAGAGCGACGGCAATCTTCCAGTTGCGCTTGGCTATGTACTGAAACTTTTTTGCGCGGGCAATCACCTCGTTTGGTGAAAGCTGGTCGGGGGGGAGATTCGCCGACCCCACCTGCGAATTGATTTGATTTGGCGTGTTCATACGTTACGCTGTTTGATCACTTACCGGCTAGTAATTACCGACAAAGCAAGGAGAGTTGAAATGAGCCCTATCAATCCGCTGGCAATACCAGTCACCGTGCTGATCACCTGTTGAGGCGTCAGTGGGTTGGTCTTGCGCACCGGAATGATAACTTCGGCACCTGGCTCAACGCGAGGGTACACGTTGAAGAACATAAAGCGGCGAGTCCGGTCAACCGATCCATTGGCATACACGATAAATGCCCGTTTGCGCTGCGACCGCTCCGTGAAGCCACCTGACTGTGAAATGTAATCCTGGAACGTTTGGCCAGACCGGTATTTCACCGTTGTTGGTAGCAACACTTCGCCCTGAATACGAACTGTTTCCAGTTTTTTCGGAATTCGTAGTAAATCATCCTCTTGAAGCAGAATATCTTCCGATGAGCCCGGATTGGCCAGTATACGCTCTAGGTTGATACCAATAGACTCTTTCTTGTCAGGGTCAACCGCTTCGATTTCAACCGCTGATTTGCGGTTTACATCATCCGATAATTCGCTAACCGACCGCTGGCGTTGATCCAGTTCTTCAGGGCTAAGTTTTACCCGGCGAACCAGGGTAGCTCCTTTCACATAAGCCTGAGGTGTCAATCCGCCGGCACCAGCCACCAAATCGGAGACTTTCTGATCTTTCGTTCTGATAGGGTACTGACCTGGAAGGATTACCTCACCTTCTACAGTAGCGAACGTCTGAATTTGATAGTTTGGCGACCGACGAACGACAACCTGATCATACGGCTGTAAGTAAAACTTGCTTTCGTTGCTTAGCTCCAAATTACGGTCAATGCTAAAGCGGGAAACCTCGGCAATCTGAGCGGTAGCCGAAGTAGGATCAACGTCTTTCTTACGCCGTATAACCTCTATTTGTGCTACCGCAGCCGATTCGCGCAGACCCCCTACTTTAACTAAGGCATCTTCAAGCGTCATGTTCGAGACGTACCCAATGCTACCAGGTCTGTTCACTTCTCCCTGAATGGTGATATCACCATATTCGGCCAACTCAAACTTAGAGTTCAGAATAACCTGGTCTTCACGCTGAAGTGGCAAATCAGCGTCAGTTCCGTTGAGTATCTTGGTCAGATCAACCGTGATATTTTCGGTTGTCATGTCTTCACGAGTCCGAATGACGTTTACCCGGCCCATCAGCGCTTCACCTCGTGGACCTTCAGCGCTGGTTACCAACTCTTTCAGTGTTTTGTTCTGGTCGAGCGAATACACACCGGGACGGTAGATAGCGCCGCTGATGGTAACCTGGTTTTCGTACCGGTTCAACACCTGCTCGGCCGAAGCAATATCGCCATCCTGCATAACGAATGACTTATATTGGTCGGCCAATACATCGATTACCTTCAGCTCGCGGTTGGTCAGACGAGTAACTTTGATGCGGCTTTTATAGGCATTGGCCGTGAAACCGCCACCGTAGAAGAGTAGCTTGTCCATCGTCTCGCCGGGCAGCATCTCAAAGATGTTATTGCGGCGCGTGGTTCCCAGGAGCTCAACGTGCGATATGTAAGCTGGAATTCTGATGTTATCGTTGTCTTGCAGGCGAATGTTGTTCCGCAGTACACCCGTTAGTAGCAAATCGTATAAATCGATAGTAGCTATAACGCGGTTGTTACGAATCAGCTGAATGTTACGGAATGACCCTAACTCGCTTGGACCGCCCGACGAGTAGATCGCATTCATAGCTGACGATAACGACGAGACAGTATACGTACCTGGCTTGATAGCCTCACCCAGTACCGATACCCGTATGCTGCGTATGTTGCCAAGCGTAACTTCCAGGTACGTGTTCTTTGGTCCATAAGAGCTACTCTTGAGACCGACGTAGATCTTCGAGAGCCGCTCACTGATTCGGGCTTTTGCCGCGTCGATGGTCAGGCCGGCTACGTGAACAGGGCCGATTCCACTCGGCAGGTAGATATTTCCCTCCGGCGTTACAGTCTGCTTGATCGCATCCTGTGAATAACCATAGATATTTATATCCAACTGATCACTGGTACCCAGTACGTAATTGACCGGAGTAGCAATGTTGATATTTGGCTGAAACGTTGACGCTAACGCCGGGTTATTGAACAACTCATAGCCGTATAACTTCCGGCGGGCCGTAGCCCGTTCCTGCGCTTTGAGTGCTTCCTGATCAGATAGCACCTCGGCTTCTTTCTCTGTACCCTGCTCGTTGCTGTTGAGCGGAACATCACCCTGAATTGGCTGGCCGTTGGCATCAAGCGTTACCTGACCATTACCATTCTGGGCATCACCTGCCTGCTGACGGCCCGTGTTGCCAGTAGTGCCATTCGGATTTACATTCGCTCCCTGTTGTGAGGTACGTCCCTGCTGCGTGTTGCGGCCCGGAACCTGACCTCCGGTCTGGACCGTTCCGTTGGGGCCAACCTGCATGCCGTTTGGCAAGCGTGTGCCTGCAGGCACCTGGACCCCGGCGGGTAACTGAATAGTGCCTTGCGAACCTGAAGTTCCTTGTGAAGCGGCAGCGCCCGGGCGGCCTGTTGATACGGGTGCACTAGTGCCAGCTGCCGGAGCAACCTGAGATGAAGCAGTGGTGACCGATCCGAAAAATAACCCGATAAGCGCGATTGTGCGAGTTGTAGAACGAAGAGACTGGTCGGTAAGGCTGGCAAATAAAGAAACCCGGGAATGTTGGAATTTGGGCAATTTTTGCATATTTTTAAGATGTCAACCCCGTCATAATGGGGTTAGCTGGATGGTAATTAGTTAACGACGTTTCTTGTTTTTATGATATTTCAGCACAATCAGCGGGCAAAGTAAACGAACTTTTGCCGGATTCTAAATAGTTTTCTAGCAAGTGGAGGCCTGGACCCCTTTGGTAGCATGGGTATAATTTTTCCAATTTGCTGTAGACGGCCGCAAACCGGTTTACGGCCTGTTTTTTGAAGAACCCTCGATTTCGTTCATTATGGCAGAACAAACGCAGCCAACCGTACAGTACAACGAAGATAGTATCCGCTCGCTCGATTGGCGGGAGCATATCCGACTACGGCCGGGTATGTACATTGGTAAATTAGGCGATGGAGCCGCTGCCGATGATGGAATTTATGTGCTCCTGAAAGAAACGATCGACAATTCCATCGATGAACACGTAATGGGCAATGGTAAGGTTATCGATATCAAGGTAACCGATCATCGCATTGAGGTTCGCGATTACGGCCGGGGTATTCCACTCGGGAAAGTAGTTGAGGTAGTATCGAAAATAAATACCGGCGGCAAATATGATTCAGGGGCTTTTCAAAAGTCAGTTGGATTGAATGGCGTTGGTACGAAAGCAGTAAATGCCCTGTCAAGTTTTTTTCGGATTCAGTCGTTTCGGGAAGGGAAAACCGTTTGGGCTGAATTTGAGCGCGGCGTGCTGGTACGGCAGGGCGAAGAAGTAACGAATCAGCGTAACGGTACATTGTCGGTGTTTGAACCTGATGATACCGTATTTAAAAATTACCACTACCGCGGGCAGTTTGTTTCAGATATGCTCTGGAACTACTGTTACCTGAATGCGGGGCTGGTTATGAATTTCAACGGTCAGAAGTTCATCTCGCAAAATGGGCTGCTCGATCTGTTGCGTAGTAAGCACAAGGAAGACGATCTGCGGTACCCGATCATACACCTGAAAGGGAATGACATTGAACTGGCCGTTAGTCATGGCAGCCAGTATGGTGAAGAATACCACTCGTTCGTAAACGGGCAATACACCACTCAGGGCGGTACACACCAGAATGCCCTGAAGGAAGCCTTCGTGAAAACCATCCGCGATCACTTCGGTAAAGATTATGACGCGGCCGATATCCGGGCGAGTGTTGTCGCTGCCATCAGCATACGGGTGCAGGAGCCCGTTTTTGAGTCGCAAACGAAAACCAAACTGGGTTCTGTGAATATGGCCCCCGATGACAGCGCTCCATCGGTGCGTTCGTTCGTTATGGATTTCCTGAAAGAACGGCTCGATAACTTCCTGCATATGAATGCGGGGGTGAAAGATGCGCTTAAACGGCGGATCGAACAGTCGGAACGGGAGCGGAAAGAACTGGCAGGAATCAAGAAACTGGCTAATGAACGGGCTAAAAAAGCCAGCCTGCATAATAAAAAGCTGCGCGACTGCCGGGTGCATCTGCCCGATCTAAAATCGGAGGATCGTCTGAACACAACGCTGTTCATTACGGAAGGAGACTCGGCCAGTGGTTCGATCACCAAAAGCCGGAACGTACAAACACAGGCCGTGTTTAGTTTGCGTGGTAAACCGCTGAACTGCTTTGGCCTGACCAAAAAGGTCGTGTACGAAAATGAAGAGTTCAACCTGCTTCAACATGCGCTCGACATTGAAGAAGGGCTGGAAACGCTGCGTTACAGCCGCATTGTGATTGCTACCGACGCCGATGTGGATGGAATGCACATTCGGCTGCTGATGTTGACGTTCTTCCTGCAATTCTTCCCCGATCTGGTGCGGAATGGCCACCTGTATATTCTGGAAACGCCGTTGTTCCGGGTACGTAATCCAAAAAACCACAAAGAGACAGCCTATTGCTATTCGGAAGAAGAAAAGCAGACAGCCACGAATAAACTGACAAAAGGGGGCAAGAAAGTCGAGATCACGCGGTTCAAGGGCCTCGGCGAAATATCGCCCGATGAGTTCGGCCTGTTTATTGGCGAAGATATGCGTCTGGAGCCGGTGATTATGGAGAAAGATGCGTCGGTACCTAAACTGCTTAGCTACTACATGGGAAAAAACACGCCCGACCGCCAGCGCTTTATTATCGATAATCTCCGCGTTGAAAAAGATGTTGAAGATGTTGCGCTAGTGTAGAATTAGAAATTGGGAAGTAGGAAAGAGGCTCTGCTGAATACCAAATGGTGGTTGGCAGAGCCTCATTCTTAATTCCCAATTCTTAATTTTACGCCATGACCCTCGAATCACTCCGTACTGACATTGACGCCCTCGACGATCAGGTTCTGGCTTTGCTGAATCAGCGAATGGAACTGGTAAGGCACGTAGGCGAATTGAAACGCTCAACCAACTCGATCATTTATCGCCCCGAACGCGAACGCCAGATCATTGACCGGCTGGTGGCCCAAAACAGCGGCCCGTTGAACGAAGCCGCTATTGAAGCCATATTTCTGGAAGTATTTGCCGTTGCCCGTAATATGGAACTGCCCGAACGGGTGGCCTATCTGGGGCCGGAAGGGAGCTTTACACACCAGTGTGCCGAAGGCCGGTTTGGTGCGTTGAGTGCCTATACCGCTCTGCCAACCATTCGCTCGGTGTTTGAAAGCGTAGAGACTGGCCGGGCGCGGTTTGGCGTGGTGCCGATCGAGAATAACCAGGAAGGTGTCGTAAACGAAACCATCGACCTGCTTAATGAACGGGATATCAGCATTGCGGCAGAAGCCCACATCCCGGTTCATTTCACGTTTGCTACTCAAACAGAAGACCTGTCTGAACTGAAATATATTTACTCGAAAGACATTGCTTTCCGGCAGTGTAGTAAATTTTTGCAGGATACGTTCGACGGCATGAAAGTAGAGCTCGTGCCGGTCGAATCGACGTCGAAAGCGGCGAAGTTGGCAGCCCAGCAACCCCACTCGGCGGCTATTTGCTCACACATTGCCGCCAAACTGTTTGGTGTGCCGGTTTTGTTCGACAACATCGAAGACAGTGACCTGAACCGTACCCGCTTTCTCATTCTGGCCAAAAACTTCCAGAACCAACCGAGCGGTCAGGATAAGACCACGCTGATTGCCCGCCTGCCGGAGACCATGAAGCCGGGTGTGCTGGCTACGTTTCTGCAGGAGTTCAACGAGCGAAGCATCAACATCACCAAAATTGAAAGCAGACCATTACGCAATGGTGCCACGTTTCAGTACTGGTTTTTACTGGAATGCGAAGGACACGCACAGGAACCAGCGCTAAAAGAAATTTTGCGTAAACACGCCACTGAGCTAAAATGTCTGGGTAGCTACGTGCGCGTTTCGTAATGCTGGTAGGGAATAGCACCTTTGTAAAAGACATCGCCAATGGGTTTCATGTTGAAGCGCTCGTAGAACGCTGCCGCCGACAAGCGCGCGTCACAACAGATCGTTTCTGCACCTAACCGCTTCGCTTCCTCGAAGACATGCCGTAGTAGCAACGTACCCAGCCCCTTATTTTGGTGGTTGGGTTGGGTGGCGAACTTGCGAAAACGAGCAGCCGTTCCGGTAACGAAAAGCGAAATCACGGCAACCAGTTCATCGTCCAGGTACGTTCCGTAATGATGACCTGTTTCGTCATTGTCGATACGAACATAATCCAGGGGTTTCTCTGGCCAGAGAACCGAATGACGGAGTGGGTAGGTGTCGGCGGCCGTGATGGGGGAAATGCGACTAAACATTACTCAGAGATGTACTTGATCGTATGGCAAGTACGTTCACAATGGCCAACTAAAAAAGAATGGGGCTGTTAATCAACTATAGCACTTTATAACCTTCAACATGATTGCACTCATCACAGGCGCATCGTCGGGTATTGGCTGGGCCACAGCCGAAGCCCTTGCCAAACTCAAGTACAACCTCATTCTGTGCGGTCGTCGCCAGGAAAAACTTGACGAACTGGCTAAACAGCTATCCGTTGATACGCATACGCTTGTTTTTGATGTTCGCAACAATGAATCCGTAGCCACTGCCCTTACTTCGTTGCCCGAAAATTGGCAGTCGATTGATGTACTGGTCAACAACGCCGGGAATGCATACGGTATGTCGCCCATTCAGGATGGCGATGTGGCCGACTGGGATGCCATGATTGACGGAAATATACAGGGGCTTCTCTACGTATCGAAGGCTATAGTTCCGGGGATGGTGAGTCGCCAGCGGGGGCATATCGTGAATATGAGCAGTATTGCCGGCAAGCAGACCTATGCCAACGGGGCCGTTTATTGTGCCAGTAAGGCAGCAGTTGAAGCCATCAGCACAGGTATGCGGCTCGACCTTACCCAACACGGAATAAAAGTGACCAACATTGCGCCTGGTGCCGTAGAAACCGATTTCTCGACGGTTCGTTTCAAGGGCGATAAAGCCCGCGCTGCGCAGGTATACGCTGGTTTCGACGCCTTGCAGGCTGCCGATATTGCGGATACAGTTGCCTATGCCGTGTCGGCGCCGGCCCACGTAACCATTGCTGACATCACGATCTTAGCGGCTGCCCAATCGGCGGCTACAACCATTCACCGGAAATAGAAGGGTTTTAGCCCCACTAACCATGAATATCAACGGACCGGGTAAAGAACAGCATACGTACGATGCCATCGTTATTGGATCTGGTATCAGTGGAGGTTGGGCCGCTAAGGAACTAACGGGTAAAGGCCTGCGTACGCTTGTGCTGGAGCGGGGCCGCGAGGTGAAGCACATCGACGACTATCCGACGGCGCTGAACAATCCATGGGATTTTCCGCACCGTAACCGGATGCCGCTGGCGTTCGATGAACAAAACCCGATTGCCACAAAATGCTACGCGCTTGACGAAGGCACCCAGCACTTTTTTGTTAAAGACAACGAGCATCCGTATGTTCAGGAAAAGCCGTTCGATTGGATCAAAGGGTATCAGGTGGGTGGTAAATCGCTGATATGGGCCCGACAGACCCAACGCTGGAGTAAATACGATTTTGAAGCCAACGCCCGTGACGGCGCTGCTATTGACTGGCCTATCCGCTACGATGACATTGCCCCCTGGTATAGCCACGTAGAGCGATTTGCGGGAATCAGTGGTAACAAGGATGGCCTTGATACACTTCCTGACGGTGAATTTCTGAAACCCTGGGAGTTGAACTGTGTGGAGAAAGAGGTACAGAAAACGGTAGCGTCACTCTACAAAGACAGGTACGTTATCATTGGTCGTTGTGCGCACCTTACTGAACCACAACAAATTCATTTCGACCAGGGGAGGGCCCAGTGTCAGGCCCGTCATCTTTGCTATAGGGGGTGCCCTTTCGGCGGGTATTTTAGTAGTAATTCGTCAACACTGCCGTGGGCAGCAAAGACCGGTAAATTGACGTTGCGTCCCTTTTCAGTGGTTGAGTCAATCCTATATGATGAATCGAAAGGGAAAGCAACCGGTGTTCGGGTGGTTGACACCAATACAAAGCAGGTAACAGAATACTTTGCGCGTATCATCTTCGTGAATGCCGCTGCCCTCAATACGAATCTGATACTGCTCAACTCCCGATCGCACCGCTTTCCGAATGGCCTTGGCAACGATAATGGCCTGTTGGGTAGGTACGTTGCCTTTCACAATTATCGTGGCTCACTAAACGCCACGCACGAAGGTTTTGCAGACGGCTACTATTATGGTCGCCGGCCAACTACTGCCTTCATGCCGAATTTCCGGAATGTACATCGGCAGGAAACCGACTTCTTGCGGGGTTACATGGTGGCATTCAGCGCTAGTCGGGGGCAAGGTGTTGCAGGTGAGGCTAGTTTCGGAGCCGAGTTAAAGGAAAACATGACAAAGCCGGGTCCGTGGCACACCTACATGATGATGCAGGGCGAAACTGTGCCCCGCTACGATAACCACGTGCGGTTGAGCGCAGACAAAAAAGACCAATGGGGCATTCCGCAACTGGTAACGTCAATCGGGTACACAGAGAACGACGAGAAAATGCTGAACGACTTTCTCGAGCAGGGTACATATATGCTTGAGCAGTCAGGTCATGTGGCTATCCGGCCTTCCGACGACAAGCGAAATCCTGGCCTGGACATTCATGAAATGGGGGGCGTACGCATGGGTCACGATCCTAAAACGTCGCTGCTGAATGCTCATAATCAGCTACATACGGCCAGAAACGTGTTTGTGACCGATGGCGCGGCAATGACTAGTACAAGCACGCAGAACCCATCGATAACATTTATGGCATTAACGGCCCGTGCTGCCAATTTTGCCGTTGCTGAATTGAAGCGGAAGAATTTGTGATCAATCCAGTTTGGTCATGATTTTCGGGTACTCACCCCGATGGTGTTTCCAGCGCTTGTGCGACCAGAGCCAGTTAGATGGCTGTCGGCGGATGGTCTCGGTCAGTTTGTCGCGGTACCGTTCCAGAATCTCACCGTAGGGCAGGTCGGTGTAGGGCGGTGCTGCCAACAGAACAAATGTGGCTTTGTAATAGCCTCGTCTTTCCCGTACCAGATCCAGATAAAAAACGGGTAATTGCTGGCTGCGTGCCAGCCGCTCCGTACCCGGGAAAAAAGGCGTGTCGCGATTGAAAAAGTTGGTCCAGTAAGCCACTTCAGGGATGTTGGGCATCTGGTCAGCAACGAGCGCAATGATCCGTGGTATGCTCCGACGGGCAACCATCTCGCGCGGTAGCCGGTTCATCGGAATCAAATACGCCCCAAACTTGCCGCGAATTTGCTGCATCATCTGCTCTGAGGCGTGATTATGTAGAGGTTTATATACGCAATCAACGGCAATGCCATTAACAAGAGTAGCGGCAGGTACCCACTCCCAGTTACACTGGTGGCCTGCTGCGCCCAATAGGGTCTGTCCTTCTTTCAAATAGTTACGTACCTGCTCGCCATTGACCACCGTTACCCGTTTGCGCATTTCGTCGGCCGACATTGCAGGTAGCTTGATCGTTTCAACGATCAGGTCGCAAAAGTTACGATAAAAGCCCCGCGCCAGTCGACTTATATGGGCTTCCGATTCATCGGGAAATGCATGCCGAAGGTTATCAAGAATAACCCGCCGCCGGTAGCGTATGATGTATGCAGTCAGGATAAACAAGACATCTGACAGGCGATAAAGAATATAAAAAGGCAGGCGGGCAATAAGGTTCAAAATGATCATGATCAGCAAAGATAAGCAGGAGTGAAGCCATCATTGACTGGCAGCATTTAGCCCATCGACCACTTGCCATTAAATAAGTAATGCATATTTTAATGTTATTTTAATCTTTGAGCCAATAGTTATACTTGGGTATAAAATACTTTTGCTGGCTTTCATTTAAAGCTAAGGTTGATTCTACCGGTGTCAAAAAACTGGTCAGCCAGCCTTAAATGGTGTGGATATAGTCGGAAAGCTATTCAGGAATCCTGGGTAGCTTTTTTTAGCCGATCTATTGCTACAGTCTATAGAACAGGATACAGTCAAATTTTTACCGTTTACTCGCTTGAGTTTGTTCGATCCATATTTTTGATTCACTTTAAGTGCCGACTAAAAGCTGTTCTGCAATAAGAGAGCAATTTTTAAGTCCGCTCCAGCGTTAATCCAGTAGAATAGAAGACTAATAGCTGTTACGTTAGATGTCGGGTTCGCGATTGAACTGGTAGTCAGGCAGTTCTGATACTCGGGATGAGCATCATAAATCTGGCGTGGTATCCTTTGCGGCGTGGCTATGCTGAAGAGCAAGATTGCTTTCTGTTAGTCAAAAAAGCGTAGTAGCGATGCTCAGTCACAAATTGTCATACAGTAGGTAATCCTGTGTTAAGCCAGTTACCGATTATGTATATAGATCCTTTACAAAGGGAAGGTTGAACATCAGAGTAAGGTGCAGCGATGTACCTACTCTGTAATGGTGTGGATAGAAGCGGAAAGCCGGCGGAGTTTCTCCGACGGCTTTTTTGTGCCGCATAATCAGTGTGGGATTAAATCTAGAATAATTATAGACTTTGAGCTGTTTTCAACGAAACTATGTATTTTCGTTAGCTGTTTAAGTGTCAGTATACAACAAACCCGTTCTCATGTTTTTAATTACTAAACTTGGCCTCGGCCTCTTATTGTGTTTAGTTGTTACCACTGCCGGTCAGTCAACTGACGCGAGTGCTGACCGGATTTTGGGAAGATGGCTCTTCCCGAAGAAACAGACTTGTGTAGAAATTTACCGTGAGAATGGCCGCTACTTTGGCCGTATGGCTGCCATTAGTGCCAGCTGCGCCAACGATTATGGCAACATTAATAATCAGGTTGTACTGACCAACCTATCCTATGCTGGTAACGAGTGGAAAGGAGGAACTATGATTCATCCATCATCAGGGTCGAAGTTCGACGTGGAGATGCGAATGACCAACGCCAACACCCTGGTTGCTACCGTTTATAAAGGCGTACGCTTTATCAGTAAAGAACTGGTACTGACACGTCAGCAGGTTACTAACTAGGTTTAACCTCCTCTTAAGTTTTCTTCAACTGGTTTTTAACGGCTCGTAAGGGGTTAGTAGGGTAGTTTTGCGCCCTAATAAATTCGACCAGTTATGAAAACAGTTCTAGCTGTTGGGTTGAGTTGGCTGACAATCGCTGGCCGTGCTCAAACTGTACCTTCACCAGCTCTTTCAGCAACTACTGTTACAGACACGCTTCCCGCTCTGCGGGTAGCTCCAGGTCAGACATTACCAGCTGGTCCGAACGTCACAGACGATAAAATACCGAAGAAGCCTGCTGCTGACAAGAACGAGCTCAGGTATACTCTGAACGAGTCTGGCTCGCACTTCTTCAGAATTACGTTCCTGAATCAAACCTGGGTACGTTTCAATCAAAACAATCCCGGGTCAACGGTTATTCAGGACCCCGCTACTCAGACGGTTGATTTTGGTCTGCGCCGCACCCGAATGCAGTTATATGGGCAGATCAGCGACCGTGTATTCCTGTACTTTCAGTATGGAATGAATAACTTCAATTACCTGAATGGCTTCCCGGCTTTCAACACAACCGGAACGCCATCTAACCGGAAAATTGCTGCCTTTTTCCACGATGCACTGGGCGAATACCAGGTCGTGAAAAATAAAGACTACCTGAAAATAGGGGGAGGTCTAACAATCGTAAACGGTTTATCGCGGTTCACGCAGCCCAGCGTGGCTACCATCATGAGTATGGACGTACCTGTATTTGCACAGGCTACGGTTGACCAGACAGATGAGTTTGCGCGTAAGCTAACGGTCTATGCTCGTGGGCAGGTCGGCCAACTCGATTATCGGTTTGCCATCAGCGATCCTTTTCCTATCCAGACCAATGGCGCAGCACCGCCAGCACTAGGACCAAATGCCAGCTTTGCGCTCAAAGGCCACCACAAACAGTATCAGGCATTTTTAACCTACCAATTCCTGGATAAGGAACCGCATCAGGTGCCTGGGTATATGACGGGAACGTACCTGGGTAAGAAGCGGGTATTCAATCTGGAAGCCGGTTTGATCACGCAAAAAGGAGCAATCTGGCTTAAAGAAACGGGCTCAACGGATACCACGTATCAGACAATGAACCTCTGGTCTGTTGCTTCTTTCCTGGATATGCCCCTGAACACAACAACCGGCACGGCTATTAACGCTTATCTGGGTTACTTCCATACCGATTATGGCACGAACTACCTGCGTTTCAATGGGATCATGAATCCGGCCTCGGCTATTGCCAATTCATCAGCGCCGGGTGGAGGTAGTATCAGTGGTACGCAGGGTAATGCGTTCCCAATGTTTGGAACAGGTAGTGTTGTTTATGCACAGCTTGGGTACCTGATGAAGCAGGATTTATTTGGGGCAGGGAATGGTACGCTAATGCCATATGCTCAGGCTCAGATTGCCACCTACCAGCGTGTAAGCCAAACGCTGGGCGTCTATCATGTAGGTATAAACTACCTACTAAAAGGACACAACGGAAAATTTACACTTGATTACCAGAACCGACCCTATTATCAGTCGGCCCTCGAGAATACTAAAATTGTTCCTGTTGGCCGTTTGGGGCAGCTTACGCTCCAGTACCAGGTGTTCATTTAGGGCAAGTAGTTGGTTTATTGGCCGGAAGCAAATAGTATTTGTAAACAGTTCCCTTTTTTCTGTTTAAAAGAGCGTAATTAATTTTGCTTTTTCTGTTTTTTTAATGACGTTTTCTTGTGTAACCATTCGTAATTTAGTCAATTAATTCCAGAGAACTTACCCTAAGTAAAGTGCATATTGGTCTGTCAATTCAACCTGTCATTTACTCACTTCAGACTTGCTAATTGCCACTTTAGTAGAATGTACTCATCGGTATCTTTTGCCTTACCGTATATTTGTGCAAGCACTCGCATCATACATGACTAAATTGTACTTTACTAAGTTTTGGCTTTTTCTGCTTTTCCTGGCAATTACAAGCTTGACTGGTCATTCAGTAACTGCTCAGACGGCAACTTATGTTGTGAGTGGTACAGTTGTTGACGCCCGCTCAGGAGCGGGTATACCGTTTGCCAGTGTTGCGCTGGTTGGCCGTAATGCGGGTGTCACATCGGATGAGAACGGGCTTTTCACGCTGAAAACAATACGGTTAACTGATTCGATTTACGTAAGTTCGATGGGCTTTGGCGTGAAGCGGTTCTGGATCGACAAGACTAAACTGGTTCAGCAAGTACTGCTAAAGTTGCCTCCTGCTGGCAAAGTGTTGCAGGAGGTGGTAGTGCGTGCTGGCGAAAATCCTGCCTGGGGCATTCTGCGCAACGTCCGCAGGAATTTGGACAAAAATGACCGGAGCCGTATCAGAGCGTATGAATATGATAGCTACGCCAAAACCAGTATCTCGCTGACCCATATTTCTGATAAGCTTCGCAGTAATCCGCTGATTAAAAAGGTGCTGGCGGCAATGGATAAAAAAGATTCCGTTACCGACGACCTGGGGCGCAAAATGATGCCCCTGATGATGACCGAGTCTGTCAGTAAATATTACTACCGCGAATCGCCCGAGCGTCGGCATGAAGATATTCTGAAAACCCGTCTGAAGGGAATGGACGTGGTTGAGCCGGAAATTATTTCGCAATTTGTGGGCGGTAATGCACTCAGTTATAACTTTTACCAGAACTACATCCGTGTTCTGGGGAAAGATTTTGCCTCGCCCGTAGGTGCCGACTGGAAGGGGTGGTATTCAATGTATCTGGCCGACACAACTAAAGTTGGTGAGTTTATCTGCTACGAAATTCAGTTCGACCCGAAGAATAAACAGGATCTGCTTTTTACCGGTAAAATGTGGATCGACACGACCACATTCGCGTTAACGATGCTCGAAGCAAAGGTTGGCCCTGAGGCAAACCTAAACTATGTGCGGCGCCTGGAGATTGAGCAGGAACTGGAGCCTGCGCTTGATTCGGCTGGTAATAAAATTGGCTGGATGCCTGTAGCCATGCGAACGACTGCTGAGTTGTATGGGATCGGCAAAAACTCAATTGGTGCTATGGCCCAACAGGTAACGCGCAACGGCGGATTTGTACTCAACAAACCCAAGCCCCTCAGTTTCTACGATCGAACCGTTTCGGTGGCAGATACCGCGAAAACAAATACTGTTCCTATCGAGGAACTGGAAGGAGACGCGAAAGAGGATGCCATAGCCGAAGATCTGTACTGGACAAATGTTCGTAAGAACCTGGGCGCCGGCGATTCGCTGAGTACGGCCGACCGTAAAGTTCAGGAGTTGATCGATACCCTGCGGGCAGTACCGTTGGTACGAACAACCGAGATACTCACCCGGATTGCCACCACTGGCTGGTACCGCCGTGGGCCAATCGACTGGGGGCCCTATCCGTATGCGCTGGCGGTCAATAACATTGAAGGGCTGCGCTTACGAGCCGGCTTTCGTACTAACGGTAATTTCAGTAAATCGATGGTGTTGCGGGCTTATGCCGCCTATGGTACCGGCGATGCCCGGTTCAAGGGCGGAATAGAATATGATTACATCCTCTCGCGCCGGAAATGGACCGTCATTGGTGCCAAACTGGCCTATGACCTTGAACGGCTGGGTTTTACGCCTGAGTTGATCAATGGCAATAAGGTATTTTATGCATTTAGCCGGTTTGGTCAGTATCGGGGGGGCTATTATAGCAATAGCCAGGAGCTATATTTCCGTACTGAACCCCTGAAAGGAATGATGTTTACGGTTGCCATTGGTGATCGGACATTCATGCCGACCTTCCCATTCCATTACCGTACCCAGCCTGACCTGGATAATAACTCGCCTACCCGCCCCGACTTTAACGATTCGTACTGGTCGTTTGAAGCCCGTCTGGCCCGAAAGGAAACGTACATTATGGACGGAAATGAACGTATTCCGATTGCAACCAAACGTACCCCTGTTATCTGGTTGAAATATACGCGCGGGCACCGTGCATTTGGTGGTGACTTTAGCTACGATCGGTACTCTTTACGGGCGTTCCAGACACTGAAATTTGGTAAACTGGGCCGGTCATCGTATGTATTGCAGGCGGGTTACACACCGTCACGGCTACCCGCTCCATTGCTATTTACGCACACCGGTAACCCTACGTTTTTCTTTGCTCCGAATACCTTTAACCGGATGCAGTTCTACGAATTCGTTAGCGACCAGTTCGTAACACTGCATTGGCAGCATGGTTTTGATGGGTTTGTGTTCAACCGTATTCCGCTGATCAAAAAGCTGAACTGGCGTCTGTGGGCCAACACCGACATCCTTTGGGGGAGTCGGCGTGAGCCAAACCGGCGTGTCGATGCTCCGCAGGATGTTCGGCCTGGCGTGCGCCCAACCGTATTTGGCTCGCTGGACCCGAAAATCCCATATATCGAAGCTGGGTATGGCATTAGTAACATCTTCAAACTGTTCCGCATTCAGGTCGTTCATCGTCTAAACTACCTTGGCCCCGGTGTCGACCGCTTTGTTATCAAAGGCGGCATTGAATTTAGCTTCTAACTAGAACTACCCTTTCGCCCCGCTGTGAACTGTTGGTGTACACTCACTGACAGCGGGGCGAAAGAACGACTTATTGCGTATGTTCCCTCTGAAATACCCATTAGTGCTGGCGTCGGGTTCGCCCCGCCGTCGGCAGCTTTTGGCTGATACCGGTTTTGCCTTCACCGTTGAGACCCGCCCAACCGACGAAGCATTTCCCGCTGATATGCCCGTTGATGAAGTTGCCGAATTTTTGGCGCGTCAGAAAGCGGCAGAATTCACAGCCGATCTGGGGCAGCGGCTTGTGCTTTGCGCCGACACGGTAGTTATTCTCGACAACCAGATTCTGAATAAACCGGTTGATGCAGCAGATGCACACCGGATGTTGCGGAGCCTAAGCGGCAGAGCCCACCGGGTACGAACAGGTGTCTGTCTGCTCGCTCCTGAGGGTACAATATCCTTTACCGATGAGGCAACGGTTTATTTCACCGAATTGACGGATGAGGAGATTGACTACTACATCCGTGTTTGCAAGCCTTTCGACAAAGCAGGGGCGTATGGCGCTCAGGATTTTATCGGATTAGTGGGCGTACACCGGCTCGAAGGTTCGTTCTATACCGTGATGGGGCTACCTACACACCGTGTATACAAAGCGTTGCTCCCTTATCAGTTCGAACTGTAACGCGGATCGAAGCGCACACCGCCCGCCCGGACAACGTACCTGGAGCGGCTACTCTTTCTCTTCTGCGTTACCGAACAACTTCTGTTTCAGATCAAACGTGTGGCCGGCGAAGACCATCAGGATCTGGTTCCGGGTATACGCGTTTCGGATGGCCATAATTGCCTCGCTTTGCGCTGCCGCTGCGTTTGTCGTTAACGGATCGATCCAGAACCAGAGCATAAACTGAATATTGTTATCGCCGAAAGCACGGTAGTGAAGTTCTACCGATTGCCCCTTCACAATGAAGGGAAGCGCTTTTACGGCGTCCTGAGCGATGCGTTTGGCTTTCGCCAGATCATCCAGATACGAAACGCCGGCGGCTACCTCGATGCGTCGCAGTCCGTTCCGCGAATGGTTGATGATTGGTTTCTGAAAAACGTCTTTGCTGGGAATTTCTACAGTCTGTCCCTGTCCGTTATCGAGCAGGATAGAGCGGATCCTGACATACAGCACTTTGCCGGTAAACCCGTTGGTTTCAATGGTATCGCCCACCTGAATAGGGCGTGCCAGGGCGATCATCGTTCCCGAAATGAAGTTGGCGGTCAGGTCCTGAAAAGCAAAACCCACGGCCAGCGCAATAACGCCTGCCCCAGCCAGCAGCGACGTTACCGTTTTTTCTAACCCTAAAACGCCAAGGGCCATGAACAGGCCAACGGCCACGACAATAACCCGAACAACAGATCCGGTAAGGGTGGCCAATGACTCGTTTCTGCTTACCCGATTCAGGCCGGCACGTACCCAGCGGCTGACCCATCTGGCAATGATGACGGCTGCGATCAGGATAATCAGCGCCAGGGCCAGCCTGGGAATAAGACGGACGCCATACCTCGCCCAACCGGCCAATTCGGTGTAGAGTAATGAAATTATTTTTGAAAAGTCCATGCTGCAAAGGTCGGTACTTCAGGCCCAACTGACCTGGATGAGCCCAATTTCCGCCTAACCGGCCCTACTGCATCCTACGCTGTTAAGGCTCGATGAAACTGACAAATAGGACTTTTTTTATTCTGAATAGCAGGTTCTGTTTGTCTTGACAAGCTTGATAAACGGATTTTTATCAGCGGTTGCCCCAACTTTCTCTTGCTTGCAGTCAATTTTGGTGCGAAATTTGTAATCCGCGTTGTCAATACACATGCCGAATCGTCTGTTACATCGTTTCTTAACCCTCTCGTTAGCCGGGTTGCTTTTTCTGCTTCATAGCGGAATTGGCCCCTCGTTGCGTGCGGCCAGGCAACCAGTAAAAACGGCGGCCTCAGCTTCGAAACCACGGAAGGCAACCGAGCAGAAAGAAGAGACAATTGTTAAAGCGGCTCTTGATGAAGCGGTGGTGTCGCCTGCCTTATCGTTTGATTTCTCGCAGGTAACATACCTGCTGTTTGCCAATGACATCCGGCTCCTCACCCTCGATCGCCCTCTGTTGCGTCGGGTGTTTGATGTTCCTCAATACTACTCGTCGTATTTGCGGCAGGTCTTCGGCCACCTCATTGCGCCGAATGCACCCTAAGGAGTTTACAGTTTTCTGTTTACCCTCTTCTGTTGCGCTGCTAATACGAGAAACGTGATGTAGCCGCCCAACAGAAGAGGGTAAACAGAAAACTGTAAACTCCTTTTTCTTTCTTTTTCATCCAATTTCCAATTCGTAACATCATGCAAAACAGAACCGTCGTTTTGGTTCTGACGGGTATCATAGCGGTACTATGCCTCTATTACCTGTCGTTTACCTTCGTCTCGCGCAACATCAAGAAAGATGCCGAGCAGTATGCTACCAGCAAAGGCGAGGTAGATATCAAAAAGAAGCAACACTATATTGACTCACTCTGGAAGCAGCCTGTTTATCTGGGCAATACCCTCCAGGAAGTAACTGAGCGTGAATTAGGGCTGGGCCTTGATCTACAAGGTGGTATGCACGTGGTATTGGAGGTGTCGCCGGGTGAAGTACTGCGCGGGCTGGCCGGTAATACCCGCGATCCACAGTTCAACGAAGCCATCAAACGGGCAACCAAAGATCAGCAGACAAGCCAGTCGAGCTTTGTCGATCTGTTCGTAAACAACTACAAAGAGGTAGTGCCCGGTGCTAAACTGGCCAGCGTATTTGCAACGAGCGCTAACCGGGCCCGGATCAACTACCAAACGTCGGATGCTGAAGTGAAACGCTTCCTGAACGACGAAGTGAGCGGTGCCATTGACCGGTCGTTCCGGGTTATCCAGGCGCGGGTCGATAAATTCGGTGTAACAAACCCGAACGTACAACGCCTGCCAGGTACGGGCCGCATCCTGATTGAATTGCCTGGTGTTGATAATCCAGATCGGATTCGTCGCCTGCTGACAGGTGCTGCCAAGCTGGAGTTTACCGAAGTGTACAAATTGAACGAAATTTCGCCGGGTCTGGAAGCACTGGGAACGTACCTGGCCAAAGCCGAAGCGGAGCGTAAGCTGGCCGCTGCCAAAGCAAAACCATCGGCTACTGTATCTGGGACTGCCAGCACAGGCGATTTGGCTGCCCAATTGGGTGGTGCTAAAAAAGCCGCAACAGCCGACACGGCCAAAACACAGGCCGATTCGGCCCAGACGCAGGCTGCCCTGACTAACCTGTTTATTCCGATTTCGCAAGACCAACTGGCGGTTGATCTGAAAGACACGGCTCGCGCCAATGCCATTTTTAACGATCCGGAAGTGCGGGCCGTTTTCCCGAACGATCTTGTATTTGCCTGGGACCGAAAAGCCACCGAAATCGCTGCGCAGGGCAATAACCCACGCCGCGAACTGCTGCCCTTGTATTTCGTGAAAAAAACAGGTGGAAAAGCGCCCCTGGAAGGGAGTGTAATCTCTGACGCCGGTAACGATTATGATGAGCGCGGTCGGCCAGAAGTAACGATGCGTATGAATGCTGAGGGTGCGAAAAAATGGCGTGCTCTGACGGCTGCCAACGTGAACCGCCCCGTAGCTATCCTGCTCGACGGGCTGGTATATACAGCACCAAACGTACAGAACGAGATCCCGAACGGTAGCTCAAGCATCACGGGTAACTTCACCGTTGAAGAAACCAAGGATATGGCCAACGTACTGAAAGCTGGTAAGCTGGATGCGCCCGCCAACATCGTTGAAGAAAACATCGTAGGGGCTACCCTCGGTTCGCAAGCCATTCAGGCGGGTATTGTGTCGTCGTTGGTTGGTCTGCTGATCGTCCTGATTTTCGTAGCCATGTACTACAGCCGCGCCGGTCTGATCGCCGATATCACGCTGTTCGTCAACCTGTTCTTCCTGATGGGGGTAATGGCAGCGGTGCCTGGTACCGTGCTGACCATGCCCGGTATTGCCGGTATCGTCCTGACGATCGGTATGGCTGTAGATGCCAACGTACTGATCTACGAACGGATCAAAGAAGAACTAGAGTTGGGTAAGACCCTGCGGCAGGCGATCTCTGACGGTTTCAAAAACGCCCTGTCGTCAATCCTTGACTCGAACGTAACGACCTTCCTGACGGGTATCATTCTGTTCCTGTTCGGTACAGGTCTGATCAAAGGTTTCGCCACGACGTTGATCATCGGTATCCTGACGTCGCTGTTCGCCGCCCTGCTCATCACCCGTCTGATGATCGAATGGTACGTGAGCAGTGGTCGTACGCTGAGCTTCTCATCGCCCTGGTCGAAAAACCTGTTCAAAGGGTCTGATTTCGATTTCGTATCGCACCGTCGTACATATTACATTATCTCGTCGGCCATCATCATTGCCGGTATCGTATCGGTACTGTTCAAAGGCTTCGGTCTGGGAGTCGATTTCAAAGGTGGCCGGTCATACGTCATCAAGTTCGAACAGCCGATCACAACGGATCAGGTACGTGCCGCTGTGACACCGTCGCTGGGTGGTATCGAGCCGGAAGTGAAAACCTACGGTGGTGCCGGTATCAACGCCGACCAGGTGAAAATGACCACCAGTTATGATATCGACAATACCGCTCCCGACGCTGACAAGCAGGTTTCTCAAGCGGTACTGAAAGGTTTGTCGAGCATTAGCGGAAACAAAGCAACCATCGAGAGTTCGCAGAAAGTAGGCCCAACGATTGCCAAAGACCTGATCTATTCGGCTATCTGGTCGATCCTGCTGGCGGTAGCGGTGGTGTTCGGCTATATCCTGATTCGCTTCAAGCGGCTGGCCTTTGGGTATGGTGCGGTTGTGGCTCTGTTCCACGACGTACTGATCATCCTCGCGATCTTCTCGATCGGTAACGGCTGGTTGCCATTCTCGCTCGATATTGACCAGGCGTTTGTTGGCGCCCTGCTGACGATCATGGGTTACTCAATGAATGATACCGTGGTGGTATTTGACCGGGTTCGCGAATACCTGAATGAGAACAAAGGCAAAAAAGAAGATATTGCCACAATTATCAACAACGCCCTTAACAGCACACTGAGCCGTACGGCCGTAACGGGTCTGTCTACGATGCTGGTACTGCTGGTATTGTTTATTTTCGGTGGCGCAACCATCCGTGGTTTCTCGTTCGCCATGCTGATCGGTGTCATCGTAGGTACGTATTCGTCGCTGTTTGTAGCCACGCCTATCGTGGTTGATACGCTGAGCAAAGACACGCTCGACGCCGACAAGCCAGCTACTTCATTAGCTCCTAAAACAGGCTATAGCGCAATTCCTGCTGATTTTACGGACAAGGAAGCTGCTACGCCTGAGGAGTTCTCGCAAACGGCTGCTGCTAAAGAGAAGAAAGTGAAGACGCCGCTGATCAAGCCGTCGCAGAAATAAGTTGAATAGTACCCAAAAAGCCGAATGAGGACAGACCTCATTCGGCTTTTTACACGTAGTATGTGTAAAGTCGGTATATTTCTGCTAGAATTGCCAATTAATACTTCACAGAAAGCTTAAATCACCAAACTTTATTTTCCTGCATGGAAACAGAAACTAACTATTCCGATACCACCAGCGTCTGGCGCCGCAAGCCCATGTACCTCTATGAGCGGGACATGAAGAAAAGCGAACTGAAGCGGGTGCTGGGAAAATGGAGCCTAACGGCAATCGGTATCGGAGCTATTATCGGGGGCGGTATATTCGTATTGACCGGTACTGCTGCTCATTACCATGCTGGTCCGGCCCTGGCGCTTTCGTTCGTTATTGCGGGTATCGGCTGTATTTTCGCCGCCCTTTGTTACGCTGAATTTGCAGCCATGCTACCCGTTGAAGGTTCAGCATATGCCTATGCCTACGGTACCATCGGTGAATTGTTTGCCTGGGCTATCGGTTGGGGATTGATTCTCGAATACGCGATGGGCGCTATGACGGTAGCCGTTAGCTGGTCGGGTTATTTCAACAAGCTTGTCCATCTGTTTGGGTTCGATATCCCCTTCTGGCTTCGTAACGACCCCGTTTCAGCCGCTAAGTATGCTACTGATAATGGCTTGGCTGCACCAGGATTTGCCTTCAACCTGCCTGCTTTCATCATCGTTTGGGTAGTAACGGCCGTTCTTGTGCGTGGTATCAAAGAAGCAGCCGGTGCTAACAACGTAATCGTTCTGTTAAAAGTAGCAGCCGTTTTATTCGTGATCATCGTCGGCGTATTTTCGGTTGTTCCGGCCAACTGGGAGCCGTTTATTCCTGCCGAGCGCATGATTGTTGGCGAAACAGGCGCACCACATGCCGCTTACGGCTGGGGTGGTATCGTATCAGGCGCATCAGCGATTTTCTTCGCTTATATCGGTTTCGATGCGGTATCTACACAAGCGGGTGAAGCCATCAATCCACGGCGTGATATGCCCTTCGCGATTGTAACATCGCTGCTGGTGTGTACCATCCTGTACATCGCCGTGTCGTTGGTATTGACCGGGATGATCAACTACAACGAGATCGTTGGCGACGCACTCAAAGCACCGGTTGCGGCAGCTTTTGAAAAAGCAGGTAAGCCCTGGGCCGTGTTTATTATTACAGCCGCCGCTACAGCCGGTCTGATTTCGGTCATGCTGGTGATGATGCTGGGCCAGACCCGGATCTTCCTGGGAATGGCTAAAGATGGTCTGCTGCCTAATTTCTTCCGTGTGATTCACCCTACACTGAAAACGCCACACAAAAGCACCTTACTGGTGGGTCTGATCGTATCAGTAGTGGCTGCGTTCACGCCGATCAGTATCCTGGGCGACATGTGTTCATTCGGCACCCTGTTTGCCTTCGCCATGGTTTGCCTGGCCGTATTGCTGTTGCGTCGTCGCGAGCCTAACCGCGAGCGGCCATTCCGTGCGCCAGCTCTGAGTGTGATTGCGCCACTGGGCATGCTGATCAACCTGTATCTGATTGTGAACCTTAGCAAAGATGCGCAGGTAGCTGCATTTGTCTGGCTGTTGCTGGGTTTGGTCGTTTACTTCCTATACGGTCGTCGGAACAGTAACCTGAACGATCTGTAACGTACCTATTGTCAGAATATAAAGCGCAGGTTTGGGCCAAAAGCTCTGAACCTGCGCTTTTTTTTAGGCCAGCGTGTTATAAAGCCATGATCTTCACATCCATCAACCCGTACACTGCCGAGCCGCTTGCCCACTATCCGGCACACACAGAAGCGCAGACTGAAAAAAAGCTGCGCACAGCCGACCATGCGTTCGCCGATTGGTCTATGCGGCCGTTTGCCTACCGGGCCGATTGCTTTAAGCAACTGGCTGATGTGTTGCGGCAAAAACTAGATGAACTGGCTTTGCTGATGACCCATGAAATGGGGAAAACGCTGGCCGAATCGCGCGCTGAAATTGAGAAGTGCGCCGGGCAGTGTGTCTACTATGCTGATCGGGCCGAGGCGTTGCTTCAACCTGAAGACATACCTACTGAAGCGCAATACAGCGGGGTCGGTTACGAACCGGTGGGTATTGTGCTGGGGATCATGCCCTGGAATTTCCCGTTCTGGCAGTTCTTCCGTTATGCTGTGCCGGCCCTGATGGCGGGTAACGTGACAGTTTTGAAGCCTGCCCCGAACGTACCTGGCTGCGGGTTGGCCATTGAGCAGGCCTTTCGCGAAGCAGGTTTCCCCGATGGAATCATGACCTGCCTGCTCGTCGACGTACCTGAACTGAAAGCCATCATTGCTGACGAGCGGATTGGGATGATCACCCTCACTGGCAGCGAGCGGGCTGGCACATCGGTAGCGGCAATAGCTGGGGCAAACGTCAAAAAATGCGTGCTCGAACTAGGTGGTTCTGACCCGCTGATCGTCCTGGCTGACGCTGACCTGGACGCCGCCGCCAAAGCAGCTGTTGCGTCACGAATGGGCAACGCCGGGCAGGTTTGTATTGCCGCTAAACGCTGGCTGGTTGAAGCGGCAGTTGCAGCCGAATTTACCGGCCTTGTGGCAGACCTGATCCGGGCCATCAAGCAGGGAAACCCGCTGGACCCTAACGTGCAGATGGGCCCCATTGCCCGTCTCGATCTGGCTGATACGCTTCGGGAACAGGTCGCTACGGCCCAACAACAGGGTGCCTTGACACTCGTGGGCGGTCAAAGCAATGGCACCTCATTCACACCAACCCTGCTTACCAATGTACGTCCCGGTAATATTGTTTTTCAGCAAGAAACCTTTGGGCCGGTTGCGGCGCTCACGGTAGTACGTGATGCCAACGAAGCAATCCGGTACGCCAATGAATCGCGTTATGGCCTCAGCGCAGCGCTATGGACAACCGATACAGATCGGGCAACGTACCTGGCGTGTCAGCTAAGGGTGGGCAGCGTATTTATCAATGCCGTTGTGCGTTCCGACAGCCGGTTACCTATTGGTGGGGTAAAGAAGTCCGGTTTCGGACGCGAATTAAGTGCTGTAGGTATTCGTGAGTTCTGTACCACAAAAACGATTTATATCGCGTAGAAATAAGTAGTATTGTAGACAACTCGGACTACCTTATGCGCTTATCGCTACTCATCCTTCCTTTTTTTCTCTTTTTCGCCTTCGCAACGCCAACCAACGGGCAAAATGCCGATGCTACTGTGAAAGCCGGTTTAGATGCATTTGCGGGCGGATTATTCGCTGATTATTCGCCCATCAACGCCGTGTTGACTGCCAACGGCTATAACCCTCTGAAAAACAATAGCGCACGTTTTGGTGTAGGCGGTGCATTGTGTGGCCCGCTAACTGGAAAGTTTCCGGTTCGCGTTGGCTTGCAGGCCATGATGAATCAGAATGATAACATCGCGGGCAACAACCGGACCTCGATCAGTAGCCTGAACATGCAATTTTCCCTTGAAGTCGATGCTGTCAACAAAGGAGCTTTCCTGGCTGGGCCTATGATTGGCGTTGGCGTACTAACGTCTACAATCGATGCATCGAAGGATAATCAGGTGGGAAGTTTCAATGGATACGTCTCGGGAAATGCGCGGGCTATTTCCCTGAATCACCTCACGTTTCCGCTGATCTTCGGTGCCCGGATGTGGGTACGTATAAGGAATAGCACCACGAAGCAGTATAAACGGCAGGGCTTCGCGCTCTCGGGTGGGTATATGCTGCCGCTCGATGGGCAGAACTGGTACTGGGCTAATAACGTGGCCCTGCCAAACGGTCCTAACCAGAATATGGGAAGTTTCTTCGCTCAGATCGGCTTTGGTATTCGGTAACCAGAGCACATATGTGCTATTTGTCACAGAACAGTGTGGCGCTGCGGTGTAGTTTTGCAGAATAATGGCAGTACAGGAGCTTTTCGGATATGCAGCGGCAGTGCTGGTTGGGCTGGTAATTGGTCTGGCTGGTGGCGGCGGTAGTATTCTGACCGTGCCTATCTTCGTGTATATCTTCGGTATTCCAACCATGCTGGCCACGTCCTACTCGCTGTTTGTCGTAGGCACAACGTCGCTGGTTGGCTCTCTGAATCACATCTGGAAAAAGCGCGTCGATCTGCGGGTTACGGGTACGTTTGCTGCACCGTCATTTATTTCGGTGTATCTGAGTCGCCGCTATCTCGTTCCCGCGCTGCCCGATCCGTTGCTGCGCCTGGGCAATGTCAACATTCCCAAAAGTGATGCCATCCTTTTTTTCTTCGCTATGGTGATGATACTGGCTGCCCGCGCCATGATTCGCGACAAACGCCCCAGCGAAGGCATTGCCGCCGATGGTCGTCCGCGCTACGGAACGCTGGCGCTCGATGGGCTGGCCGTTGGGTTACTGACCGGTATCATCGGCGCGGGTGGCGGGTTTCTGATCGTGCCGATGCTCGTATTGCTGGCAGGTTTGCCCATTCAGCGGGCCGTTGCCACGTCGGTACTGATCATTGCCGTCAATTCGTTTATCGGCTTTCTGGGCGATGTGCAGCATATTCAGCTAAACTGGAATTTCCTGTTGCCCTTCACGGGTTTATCTATCAGTGGAATTTTCCTTGGCCTGTATCTGGCCAGGTACGTTCCCCCAAACGCGTTGCGTAAAGGGTTCGGCTGGTTCGTGCTGGCCGTCGCAACCTATATGATTGCGCGCGAGTTACTTTAAACTTATAGCCGAAAGCATATTGCCAACGGACCCTAAAGACCGTTCAGCCGTGTTTTGCGGCGGTTGGAGCATGTACGTTAAGCAGACTATTTATGATTGTTGAACAACTGTATACCGGTTGCCTGGCGCAGGGAGCCTATTACATCGAAAGCGAAGGCGAAGCGGCCATTATAGATCCGCTGCGCGAAACAACGCCCTACACGCGTAGAGCCGAAAAAGCCGGCGCGAAAATCAAATACATTTTTGAGACCCATTTCCACGCCGATTTCGTGTCGGGCCATCTCGACCTGGCGAAGAAAACGGGCGCCACCATCGTTTACGGACCCAATGCCAACACCGCCTACGAAGTGCACAAAGCTACCGATGGGGAAGTATTCAAGCTCGGTAATGTCTGGATCAAAGTGCTGCACACGCCCGGCCATACGCTCGAATCGGCCACCTACCTACTTGTTGATGAGACCGGAAAAGACCACGCCATTTTCACCGGCGATACGCTATTCATCGGCGATGTTGGCCGCCCCGATCTGGCCATAAAGGGCGACCTGACAGAAAGAGATCTGGCCGGAATGCTCTACGACAGCCTGCACACCAAGATTATGCCGCTTGCCGACGACGTAATCGTGTATCCGGCCCACGGAGCGGGCTCGGCCTGTGGAAAGAATATGAGCAAAGAGACTACCGACACGCTGGGCAATCAGAAAATGTTCAACTACGCGCTGCGGGCAAAATCGAAGGAAGAGTTTATTGAACAGGTACTGGAAGGCCTGAGTAAAGCTCCGGCCTATTTCGCCCAGAATGCGCGTCTCAATAAGGAAGGTTACGAGCCCATTGATCAGGTGATGCAGCGCGGAACGCAGGCCTTATCGCCGGGCGCGTTTGAAGCCGCCGTAAACGAAACCGGCGCCGTTATGCTCGATGTGCGCGAAGCGGCTGAGTTTGGCCAGGGCTTCATTCCAAACAGCATCAATATCGGGTTGAATGGCCAGTTTGCCCCCTGGGTAGGTGCCCTGATTCCCGATCTAAAGCAACCCATAGCCCTGATAACCCCGGCCGGTCTGGAGCGCGATACCATTGTTCGGTTGGCCCGCGTTGGCTACGATCAGTGCATTGGTTATCTGGAAGGCGGTTTTGATGCCTGGCTGCAGGCAGGTAACGAAACGGATTCGATCGGGTCGATCTCGGCCGATGCCTTTGCGGATGCCTTGAAAAAAGACCCCGATGCGTTCGTCGTTGATGTTCGGAAACCGATTGAATTTGAACCGGAACACGTTCAGGGGGCCGAAAACCTACCGCTGGATACTCTCAACGAGCATCTGGCCCAGATTCCCCGTAATCAAACCGTTTATGTACACTGCGCCGGAGGGTACCGGTCAATGGTGGCCAACTCCATTCTGAAAGCCCGCGGTTTCGATCAGATCGTGAATGTCGACGGTGGCATGGCGGCTATCAGGAAAACCGACGTACCCGTAGTGGCAACCCGCACAGCCGAGCCTTAATTGGGCACCGGGTTTTCGTCCATACCAAGTCGGGGGAGGGGTGGGTTCAGCAGTTTGGGCAACACCTTCACCCGAAAAACCCGGGTGCCTCCCACTTCGAAATCACAACTGTAATAGCCGCGCTCTTTCACGCCCCGGTACACGGCGGTGTAGTTCACTTTGGCTGGCCATCCGTTCATGGCCAGTTCGCCGGTAATGGCGTCAACGGCTTTGCGCAGGTTCGAGAAGAAGACCACTGTCGGCTCGCGTTGACGTACGGTATTGAGCGAACCGACCGGCAAAACGGTCACTTCATAAATCGTGAGGGCCTGACTGCGCATGGCAAGGGTGGAAATGGGTGAACGTTGAACAACTAAATTTTTTCGAAAAATAACTAATCCAAAAGTTAACCTGCAATGGCAGGACGTACCCAGGCCCGTCTATCACGTAGATAGACGGGCTTTTTGGTATGGCTACGCCATAAAGTCTTCTCTGCGGGTTAATAGTCAATACTTATCTGTCAGAAACTGATACCCGGTCGGTAATCGACAGTAATCTGCTTTGGCCTGCTTCTTTATGGAATAACCAACACGGCTAACCAACTGATCGGTATGGAACGACGAATAGCAGTTAAACAAATGGCGTTGCTCGCTGGCGGTTTGCTGGCCCTGCCAGCCTGGGCCAACGCCTGGACGAGGTCGACGGTAGCGGCCAATCACGCGCTACTGGACCCAACGCAGGCAGAAATTCTGACCGAACTAGTAGACACGCTGATTCCGGCGTCTGATACACCGGGGGCCAAAGCGCTGAACGTACCTGACTTTGTACAGAAAATGGTGATCGATTGCTACGAACCTGCTGTACAGCAACAGGTTAAAGACGGATTGCTGGCGGTTGATGCGGTAGCGAAGGTCAGCTTCGGTAGCTCGTTTTCCACCTGTGATACTCCGCAGCGCCTCGACGTACTGAAGCAACTTGAAGTTTCCCCTGACCAGAACCGAAAGGAGTTTTATGGTCTGATCAAGAATTTGACGATTCAGGGATATACGACCTCAGAGTACGTGATGACGAAGTATCTCAATTATAGCATGATACCCGGCCACTACTACGGCTGTGTATTGGCACCCCTGGCGGCTAAATAACTCGAGACCATGGCAAATTTTGCGATTGACGCCGCCCCCAGCATGACCTACGACGCCATTGTCATTGGGTCGGGCATAAGTGGAGGATGGGCGGCGAAAGAACTGACCGGGAAGGGCCTGAAAACACTGGTGCTTGAGCGCGGTCGGGATGTAAAACACGTGACCGACTACCCAACGGCCAATTTGAACCCCTGGGAGTTTGAACACCGAGGGCAGGTACCACTGGCCATTAAGGAGCAGTATGGCAACATCCGGTCGTTCATGCGCGAGGAAACCCTTCACTGGGCTATCAAACCCGATGAGCAGCCGTTCGTGGAAGAACAGCCCTTCACCTGGACACGCGGCTACCACGTTGGCGGAAAATCGCTGCTTTGGGCCCGGCAAACGCAGCGACTAAGCGATTTTGATTTCGACGGCCCCGCGCGGGATGGTTTTGCTGTTGACTGGCCTATCCGCTACGCCGACATTGCCCACTGGTATAGTTACGTTGAAAAGTTTGCGGGTATTTCGGGAAACAAAGATGGCCTGCCTCATCTGCCCGACGGTGAATTTCTACCACCGATCGAACTGAACTGCGTGGAGTCGCACTTGCAGGGCGTCATTGCTCAGAACTACAAAGACCGTCAGCTCATTCAGGGCCGGTGTGCGCATATCACCAAGCCGCAGCCCGTGCATACGGCACAGGGGCGGGCGCAGTGCCAGCATCGGAACCTGTGCGTTCGTGGCTGTCCGTTCGGAGGGTATTTCAGCAGCAATGCCTCAACATTGCCGTGGGCAGAGCGCACCGAAAACATGACGCTGCGCCCCCATTCGGTGGTTCATTCGATCATTTATGATGATAAGAAAGGCAGGGCCACTGGTGTGCGGGTTGTTGATGCGAACACGATGCAGATGATGGAGTTCTTCGCCAGGATCATCTTCGTGAACGGTTCGGCGCTGAACAGCAACCAGATTCTGCTCAACTCTATCTCAAGCCGTTTTCCGAATGGGCTTGGTAATGATAGCGGCCTGCTTGGTAAATACATTGCCTGGCACAACTACCGGGGCAAAATCTCGGCGCAGTATGATGGCTTTGCTGATAAAACAACCGACGGCAAAAATCCCAGCAACGGCTACATTCCCCGTTTCCGGAACGTGTACAAGCAGGAAACGAGCGGTCCGGCGTCGCGGTTTATGCGGGGCTATGCCACAGGCGTAGGTGGAGGTCGTGGATTTGCCCAAAACCGCGAAGGCATGGGCCTGGCTCTGAAAGAGCAACTGCTTCACCCGAAATTGGGGCCTTGGAACATAAGCGGCTGGATGATGGGTGAGACTATCCCCATTGAAGCCAACCACGTACGCCTCGACCCAACCCTGACAGATAAGTATGGAATTCCGCAGCTTATCACGTCGGCCAAATGGACGGAGAACGATGATAAGATGGTGGACGATTACATCGAGCAAATGACGGAGATGTTTACCCTGGCGGGCTTCAAGAACATCAACGCGGTGGATACCCATGCCAACCCAGGGTCAGATATTCATGAGATGGGCGGTGTCAGGATGGGGAAAGATCCGAAAACGTCGCTGCTTAACAAGTGGAATCAGCTGCACCACTGCAAAAATGTATTCGTAACTGATGGTGCCTGTATGACCTCGACAGCCACGCAAAATCCGTCGCTGACCTATATGGCGCTGACGGCACGCGCGGCCGATTATGCGGTAAAAGAACTTAAAAAGAAAAACCTTTAACGAATCCCATGTATCACAAAACCACATTCAGGCTCCTGGCAGCCGCTTTTTTGTCGCTTGGTCTTGCTTCCATCGAGGCTGGTCAGGCCGTTGCCCAATCGGGTAAACCGGTATACACGTTTCCGCTTGGCCTTCAGACCTATACGTACCGAAATAGCTTCCCGAAAGATGCGGTAGGTACGTTGGATCTGATCAAATCGCTGGGTTTTAAAGAGATTGAAGGCGGACCGCCAAAGGGAATGACGGCTGAAGAGTTTAAAAAACTGCTCGACGAGCGGGGCATCAAGGTTACCTCTACGGGGGCAGGTTATGAGCAGATCGTGAAAGACCCGGAGGCAACCATAAAGCAGGCCAAAGCGCTTGGGGCTTCGTTCGTGATGGTTGCCTGGATTCCTCATCAGAAAGGGAATTTCTCTCTCGAGAACGCCAAACAGGCTGTCGCCGATTTTAACCGGGTGGGTAAAGTGTTGAAAGACAACGGTATCACGTTCTGCTACCACAATCATGGCTACGAATTCCAGCCTTACGAAGACGGTACGCTGTTCGACTATATTGTGAAGAACACCAACCCAGATTATGTCTCGTTCGAAATGGATATTCTGTGGGCGCAACATGGTGGTGCTGACCCGGTAGCGTTACTGAAAAAATACGGCAGCCGTTGGAAATTGATGCACCTGAAAGACCTCAAAAAAGGTATCAAGGGTGATTTGACCGGCGGTACACCTCCTGAAAATGACGTCGTACTCGGCGAAGGGCAGATCGATATGCCAGCGGTGCTGAAACTTGCCAAGAAAGTAGGTGTGAAACACTACTATATCGAAGACGAAAGCAACCACGAAGACACGCAGGTGCCGCAAAGCATCGCGTATTTGAAAGGATTGAAGCAGTAATCGGTGTGTGTGGCTGACGCTCAATATTAAGAGTAACAACCTGGATTTTGTCATCCCGAAGCATGCGGGATCGTGGCGTTCCAGAAGAAGGCGCCAAGCACTTCGGCAAAGAATGCCACGATCCCGCATGCTTCGGGATGACAACCATAAAAATAGCCAGCCTGGAGATTCAGGCTGGCTATTTTTATGTAAAATCGATTATCGATTACTTCTTATACATCACCGTATCAACGGCTTCCAGCGTGCGTTTCAGGCTTGGCAGGATGGCTTCGATCAGCGTTGGTGCGTAGGGGAGGGGCAGGTCAAGGCTGTTGACCCGGATCACCGGCGAATCCAGATAATCGAAAGCGTTCCGTTGGATGTTGTAGGTCAACTCAGACGAGATGGCCGACAGTGGCCAGGCTTCTTCAACAATGACACAACGATTAGTTTTCTTCACCGAATTAATGATCGTGGCGTAGTCGATGGGGCGAACCGTGCGCAGGTCGATTACTTCGGCCGATACGCCTTTCTTCGCCAGCTCATCGGCAGCGGCTAAAGCCACTTTCATGATTTTACCGAATGAGACGATCGTGACATCGTTGCCTTCGCGTACGATCTTCGCCTGACCGATCGGAATCAGATACTCTTCTTCGGGAACCTGCCCTTTGTCGCCATACATCAATTCCGACTCCATGAAGATGACTGGGTCATTGTCGCGGATCGAGCTTTTTAGCAGGCCTTTGGCGTCGTATGGGTTCGAGGGAACCACCACTTTCAGGCCGGGCGTGTTGGCGAACCAGTTCTCAAAGTTCTGCGAGTGCTGGCTCGACAGCATCCCGGCGTTACCCGTTGGCCCACGGAATACGATCGGACATGAATATTGCCCGCCCGACATCGACATGATTTTGGCCGCTGAGTTAATGACCTGATCGATAGCCACTAACGAGAAGTTGAAGGTCATGAATTCGATGATTGGACGCAGCCCGTTGATGGCCGAACCAACCCCGATACCAGCGAAACCAAGCTCGGCAATGGGCGTATCGATCACCCGTTCCGCGCCGAACTCGTCCAGCATTCCCTGACTGACTTTATAGGCTCCGTTATACTCGGCCACTTCTTCGCCCATCAGGTAGACCTTCGGGTCAAGGCGCATTTCTTCCACCATAGCTTCCCGTAGGGCTTCGCGGAATTGTATTTCTCTCATGGATCAGTGCGTTGTAATCTTCTTACAAACCGAACGGCCAGGTAGCATCGGCCGTTCAGAAGAACGCGCAAAATTAGGCAAGGATAACCAGAGTGGCAATGCGTGAATGCAGGTACGTTCCAGCTACGTTGTTTCTGCCAACAAATGCATCACTTTTTCGGTAATCTGGCGATAAACCATCCCTGCCGAAACCGGGCTACACGACCGCCAGGAGCCGTTAATGTAACCTTGAACTTGCCCGTAACTGTTCTGGCAGCTGAATCAATCTTCATAATACGGACCCGGCCAGTTTGTGTAGGCTGTAAAAAATAGGGCTCCATCAGGGCCGACCCGTTTCCCAGTAAGGCGAAATTACCCTGGCTCGCCACAATGCCTCCGCACTGATTCAACTCGTTGATACGGTAACTGCCTTTTCGGGCTGGTATATTATAAAATGTCAATCGTTGCCTGGCCACAAATTCACCTGCCTGCAGAGCCATTTGTTGAGGTGACAGTCGTAGTTGATCACCAGGGTAGCCAACATTGGAATCGAGGAAGACCGTAAACCGTCCGGTGGCGCATGGGTTATTATTTAATGCGGCAGCCTCTGCCGCGTAAGCCCGGCCAAACCAGGTCGAGTCGTTCAGTAGGGCGGTTACGCCGTATGGGTTGTTGAACGTTGTGGGAGGTCGTGAACAGGCAAGGCAGGATGCAAGGGCGAACAGCAGGATAATTCCTTTCATAGAACGCTGTTGGGAACAGGTTGACGTCAACTTACATGATGCTCAACCGGCTTCTATTCCATAACCCTGGTTTTCCCGAAGCCTTAGTTCGGTATGCCTGGGTACAACGAGCCCGGTTTAAACAGCGAAAAAGCCAGGCCAATGCGGGTAAAGGCGGGTGAGTTCTTTTCCATGTGCGCCTCGGTTATGACCGCCCCATACTTCGGATTGGCGTACAACTTGCTTCAGGTTGCGCGGTTGTGGCAGGTTTCGCCAAATCCACACGGTTTCTGGGGCAGGATAGAAGCTATCGCGCTCAACAAAAGAAATAGTCTATGCTTAAGGGAAAGAACACGGCATTGAATTTGTTGATATATAGTCTTACTATATTATTTTTGACTTAACGTTATCTGTCTGTGAGTAACTTAGCGTCTGTAGTGCCTATCGGGCATACAGTTTGTGTTAAAAGCAGACAGGTGAATGATAAAACGGCGGTTTGATGAATACAAGTGTAATGAACCTGTCTACGAGTAAGTCTGTGACGCTTAACCCTGTCAGTAACGACAGCCGACTCTTGTTGTACGAACAGTATGGAGCGGTAGCGTACGGCGTGATTTTACAGATTATTCCGCAGCCGCAACAGGCTCAGGAGGTGCTTGTTGAACTATTTGCTTCGCCGGAATTGCAGGCTAAACTGTCGGCGTCAGCCAATACTACCTGCCTGATTGTCCGGCTGGCCCGGCTCAAAGCGCTGCACCACCGGCAACAACAACAACTGCCTGTTTCTGTACTGCCAGAGCCGGCTAAGCAATCTGAACTTATCTTTAACCTTTTATTTTATCAGAATCAGACGCCTGATGCGGTGGCAGATCGGTTACAGATTCAACGTTCGGCCGTGTTCGGTGCAGTTCGCGAGTTTTTTGCACATATCCTTCCGTCCTAACCATACTGATTGTGAAAAATTATCAATATCTGACTGATGGACTTCTGGAGTCGTATATGCTGGGGGTTTTATCTGACGACGATCGGAAAGAAGCCGAACATTTACTAACGACAGACCCGGATTTGGCGCTGCAATTAGAGGAGCTTGAAGTGGGTATGGAGCAGTACTTTCTGCAGAATGCCGTTCCACCCCCACCATCCATAAAAACCGCGCTGCAGCATCGGCTGGTGGGGGCTGAGATTCAGAAGTGGGAAGAGCAATCTATGCCGGAGCCGCCCCGCCCAGAACCTGCCCGCTCGAATGAGTTTGTTGATGTTGAAGTAGGTGACCCCTCCCACATTCGGGTGCACAAATACTGGCGGGCGGCCTTCATTGCCGTATTCGTGCTATCAAAGATTTTCCTGGCGTTTGGCCTGTATCAATACTTCAAATCGAACAGCCTGGAACAGGAAATAGAACGCCTGAAAGCCACGCAGCAAGTAACGTCACCGCTGCCACAAGGCAGATAAGACTAGAAATTAACCCATAAAAAAAACCGACCCATGAACAGGCGTCGGTTTTTTTATGGATTGCAACCAATGGGTTATTTGGTCTTGTCGGTCGAGAACGAATACGGAAAATCGCTGGTGGCTGTGCCTCGCTGTTTATTTGGCGTGGCCGACATGTTAACGTTGATCGTGGCACCCTGGAGGAGTTCCTGGTGGCTCAACCAGTTTTTGGTGTACGGTTTTTGGTTCACCTGCATTGTGTTGATGTACCGATTCTGCTCGCTGTTGTTGGGGGCATTGATAACAACCGTCTTTCCGTTCTCCAGCGTTGCCGTAACTTTTTTGAACAGTGGCGCGCCAACAACGTACTGATCGGTGGCCGGGCAAACCGGATAGAAGCCCATCGCCGTAAACACATACCAGGCCGAGGTTTGGCCGTTGTCTTCATCGCCGCAGTAGCCGTCGGGCGTGGGCAGATACATGCGGTTCAGTACTTCGCGGAGCCAGTACTGGGCTTTCCAGGGTTCACCAGCGAAATTGTAGAGGTAGATCATGTGCTGAATAGGCTGGTTGCCGTGGGCATACTGACCCATATTGGCGATCTGCATCTCCCTGATTTCGTGGATTACGCCGCCGTAATAGCTTTCGTCATAAACCGGCGCAATACTGAACACAGAATCCAGTTTGGCCACGAATTTCTGGCGGCCGCCCATCAGATCAACCAGACCCTGCACGTCGTGAAAGACCGACCAGGTATAGTGCCAGCTATTTCCCTCCGTGAAGGCATCACCCCATTTAAACGGGTTGAATGGTGTCTGAAATTGACCATCCTTATTCTTACCCCGCATCAGCCCGGTTTTGGGATCGAACAGGTTGCGGTAATTCTGGCTGCGTTTGGCGAAGCGGTCGATTTCGGCCTGTGGGCGCTTCAGGGCTTTAGCCAACTGGTAAATGGCGAAGTCGTCGTAAGCGTATTCCAGCGTTCGGGCGGCGTTTTCATTAATCTTTACGTCATACGGAACGTACCCAAGCTGGTTGTAATACGCCACTCCTTTCCGGCCAACGGCATCCATCGGTCCTTCATTTTCTGAGTTTTTCAGAACCGCTTCATATAATGTGTTTATGTCGTAACCACGGCCGCCTTTCAGGTATGCGTCGGCAATGACAGAGGCCGAGTTGGAGCCGACCATCACACTCCGCAAACCCGGACTGGCCCACTCGGGTAACCAGCCGCCTTCTTTATACGCATTGGCCAGCCCTTCCTGCATCTGTGCGTTCAACGACGGATACATCAGGTTCAGGAACGGAAACATCGACCGGAAGGTGTCCCAGAAACCGGTGTCGGTAAACATATAGCCAGGGAGCACCTTGCCATTATAAGGGCTGTAATGCACCACTTTCCTGGCAGCATCGAACTCGAAAAACTTCCGGGGAAAAAGCAGCGACCGGTACAGGCACGAATAAAACGTCTGCATCTGCGCCAGTGAGCCGCCTTCCACCTTAATCCGGCTCAGTTCTTTGTTCCAGGCGGTTTTTCCTTTCTCCTTTATTCTATTGAAGGAGTCGGTACCCAACTCGTTCAGGTTCAGTTCGGCCTGATCATAGCTGATAAACGACGAGGCAATGCGCACATGCACCTGCTCGCCTTTGGTGGTTTTAAAACCAACCGCTGCTCCGGCATGTGCCGCCTGTAGTTCAATCGTGTCTTTGGCAAATGTCTTTCCGTGCCAGGCCTGGGCCGTCGTGAATGGCTTGTCGAAATAGGCGACGAAATAGTTTTTGAAATTGGCCGGTACACCGCCGCTGTTACGGGTGGTGTACCCGATGATCTTCCGCTCTTTCGGGAAAATCTTTACGTACGACGCTTTGTCGAACGCATCGAGTACTACAAAGGAACTGTCGGTTTTGGGGAAGGTAAACCGGAATATGGCCGCCCGCTCGGTGGGGGCAATTTCAGTCGTTACGTTATGGTCGGCCAGGTAAACGCTGTAATAATACGGTTTGGCAATCTCTGCCTTGTGCGAATACCAACTGGCCCGTTCGTCTTCATCGATGCGCAGCTTGCCGGTCATAGGCATGAGCGAAAACTGGCCATAGTCGTTCATCCAGGGCGACGGCTGGTGTGTCTGTTTAAAGCCCCGGATCTTATCGGCCGAATAGGTGTAGGCCCATCCGTTGCCCATTTTTCCGGTTTGTGGCAGCCAGAAGTTCATACCCCAGGGCATAGCAATGGCTGGGTACGTATTACCGTTGGATAGGCTCGGTTTCGAATCGGTGCCAATCAGCGGATTAACCAGTTCAACAAGGTCAGGTACGTTACTGCGCGAAGCTGACTGAGCGTAACCGGTTGTGGTGAGACATACAGTTGCTGTCGCCAGCAATAGACTTAGTAATGGGTTTTTCATGCGTATAGGGTTGTGCCACCGGGCAATGAGTAACGTAGGTCAATACCAGTGAAAAGGAGTAAATAGCTTAAATTGACCTATACCTTACCAAACTTTTTGCAGCTAGTTGGCTGAATCGGCTGTTTGTACGGTTCCAGGGCTTAAAAACAAACGGCCTGCCGTTTGGCAAGCCGTTCATGATCAGTGTTATTGTTGATACGGGTACGTTAGTAAGCCCGCACTACTTTGCCTTCCATGAAATTGACAAAGGCTTTATTTACCACTTTATTACCGCCCGGGGTTGGGTAGTTACCCGTAAAGTACCAGTCGCCCGAATGGTTGGGGCAGGCAACGTGCAGGTTTTCTACAGTCTGGTAAATCACCGCTACTTCGGCGTTCAGATCAACCACGTCGTTGCGGCGGGGGGTGATGATATCGGCTACTTTGCGCGAAATTTCGTCGTGCGTAAAGGGCGCAAACAGGGCTTTCACGTAGTTTTCCTGTACTGCGTTACCTGACTCGATAGCTACGACTGCCTGGGCATACACTTCATCAGCAATGTGGTTCAGGCCACGCTCGTTAAGCAACTGCAATACCGCCCGGAACGCCACGAAATCCTTTACTTTCGACATATCGATGCCGTAACAGTCGGGAAAACGGATCTGCGGCGCCGACGAAACGATGACAATCTTCTTTGGTCCAAGCCGGTCGAGCATTCGTAGAATACTCTTTTCCAACGTTGTTCCGCGAACGATGGAATCATCAACAACAACGATCGTGTCAATACCTTTCCGGATTACTTCGTAGGTGGTATCGTATACATTGGCCACCATTTCGTCGCGGTGGGCGTCATCAGTGATAAACGTGCGGAGTTTAACGTCTTTCGATACCAGCTTTTCAATGCGCGGGCGGAAGGATAATACCTTGTCGAGGTCCTGCTCGAAGAGGATGCCCTCCATAATGGCTTTCTTTCGTTGTTTGGCCAGGTAATCTTCCAGCCCTTCAACCATACCGAAGAAGGCCGTTTCGGCTGTATTCGGAATATAGCTGAAGACCGTGTTTTCGAGGTCGTAGTTAACTTCTTTCAGAATCTGAGGCACCAGCAGGCGGCCCAGCATCTTCCGTTCGTTGTAAATATCGGGGTCGGTGGCGCGTGAGAAATAGATGCGCTCGAAGCTACACGACCGTTTTTCGATAGGCTGAATGAATTCGTATTCGCCGTACTCGCCGTATTTATCGATAATCAGCGCATGGCCGGGTTGAACTTCTTGAATCTGACTGTATTCAACGTTGAACGCTGTTTTGATGGCTGGCTTTTCAGAGGCGACAACCACTACTTCATCGTCGGCGTAATAATAAGCGGGACGAATACCGGCTGGGTCGCGTGCCACAAATGAAGCGCCGTAGCCAGTCATACCCACCATAGCGTACCCACCGTCGAAATCACGGCAGGAGCGGTACAGTACCCGTTGCAGATCGAGGTTATCTTCAATGATATCAGACAGGTCCGGGTTCTCGTAAATGCCCTTGAACCGGTCGAATACACGCTGATTTTCTTCGTCGAGAAAGTGGCCGATCTTTTCCATAACCGTCACTGTATCAACGAAATCTTTGGGATGTTGCCCCAGCGAAACCAGTTTGTTGAACAGTTGATCAACGTTGGTCATGTTGAAGTTGCCCGCCATCACCAGATTCCGGCTGCGCCAGTTACTTTGGCGGAGCATCGGGTGGCAATTCTCAATGTCGTTGTTGCCGTGGGTGCCGTACCGAAGGTGGCCCATCCAGACCTCACCGGTAAAGGCTACATTCTGCTGGAGCCAATCGGCATCGCGGGCTTTGTCTTTATTTTTCTTAAGCGCCTTGGCAAATTTCTTGTTGATCTTGCCAAACACGTCGGCCACGGGCTGTTGTTCTACGGAGCGATACCGGCTAATATAACGATGGCCCGGTGGAACATCGAGTTTGATGTTGGCTACCCCGGCCCCATCCTGACCCCGGTTCACCTGCTTTTCCATCAGCAAAAACAGTTTGTTGGCGGCGTAGAGGGGTGTGCCGTACTTGTCGATGTAGTATTGGTAGGGCTTACGAAGGCGTAGCAGCACAATGCCACATTCGTGTTTAATAGCGTCGCTCATGAGCAGCGTTTACCAGTTAAGCACCGGCAAGACCAGCGCGGTTGGAAGTGTATGCGTAACAACAGGCTAACGCAGGCATTGCGCTAAATCGTTCGTGACTGCGCCTGAACTGTTACGCTAAAGTAACGCCATTTGGGTAAACAGACGTACTGAATGCTTGCTTCATTCCCGATATATGACGTCTGGTAAACAAGTCTGGTAGGTTGATACAACAACAGATAAAAGAAGTACAAGCGTTTAGAAACGAGGGCCGTCTTACTTCCGTGTACGTAGAAAAGGCTACTAATCATACCCAACTGGGAGAGTAGTAGCCTTTTCTAATGCCGTGGCATTTTACTGGTTTCGCTAGATCAGATTGAATCGGTATTGCACCATTGTTTTGGCCAATAGCACCAGCTTTTGCGGGTCAGGCACACGTATACGCTCTTCCTGGATGCGGGAAGCAGGCATGTCTTTGATCTTGCAGAACAGCTTCAGGTAGTAAATGTAGGCCAAGTGAACACCCATCCGCGCGCCTTTGGGTAGGTTCAAAATGCCTTGATACGCATCGTCGAAGTCGCGTTGAATGTCTTCTTCGATCAGTTGCTTGGCATCGCGCGAGAAATCGGTGAAATCAACGCCGGGGAAGTAGGTACGTCCCCGTTCCTGATAATCGCTTTTGATGTCGCGCAGGAAATTCACTTTCTGGAACGCTGAACCGAGCTTGCGGGCCGGTTCGCGCAGGCGATCAAACTCTTTACAATCACCTTCGCAGAAAACACGCAGGCACATCAGCCCAACAACCTCGGCCGACCCGTAGATGTATTGCGAGTAGCCTGCTGCGTCGTAATCGTGCTGATGAAGATCCATCTCCATGCTCCGCAGAAAAGCGTCGATCAGATCGCGTTCAATATTGTATTGACGTACGATTAGCTGAAATGAATGGAGTACAGGATTCAGACTGATGCCCTCTTCAATAGCCAGGTACGTATCGGCCCGAAATCGGTCCAGGAGTGCCTGTTTATCGTAGTCATGAAACGTATCGACGATCTCATCAGCGTAGCGAACGAAGCCGTAAATAGCGTAGATTGGCAGGTGGTATTTCTTGTCTAACGTTTTGATTCCCAGCGTAAACGAGGTGCTGTAACGCTCTGTAATGAGTTTACTGCACTCCAGCGCAGTCTGATTGAAAAGGGACATCATAACCAAAAGGGTTTAGATACTGTCAGGGTTAGGAATCGGGTCGGTTAAACTACCGGGTACTCGTTGGCAACTTCGTCGGCTACTACTAAACCAGAAATCAGCGAGGGCGGAACCCCTGGTCCGGGAACCGTTAGCTGTCCAGTGTAGAACAGGTTCTGAACTTTTTTGTTTTTAAGCGACGGCTTCAGAATAGCGGTTTGCATGAGCGTATTGGCCAATCCATACGCGTTTCCTCTGAATGCGTTATAATCGGATTTGAAATCACGATGGGCGTAACTGCGTTTGTAAACTACACAATCGCGGACGGATTCACCTACGTATGCTTCTAAACGATCCATTAGTAGCTCATAATAATGTTCACGAGTGGCGTCATCGTCGGCAAGGTCAGGAGCAACCGGGATCAGCAGGAATAAATTCTCCGATCCTTCCGGGGCAACGCTCGGGTCGGTTTTCGATGGGGCCGACGCGTAGAAGAGGGGTTTACTGGGCCACTTTGGCGTTTCATAAATCTCCTGCGCATGTAGGCCGAAATCTTCATCAAAGAACAGATTATGATGTTCGAGTTTCGGAATCCGTTTATTAACGCCTAGGTAGAACAGCAGGGAAGACGGGGCCATCACCCGCTTGGCCCAGTAGGCATCGTTATAATTTCGATCGGCCGGGTTAACGAGGGCAGTTTCAATATGGTTGTAATCAGCACTACCTACAACTACGTCTGTTTCAAAAATTCCTTTATCGGTACGTACCCGCTTGACCGTGTTTTTTACTGTTTCAATGTGTTCAACGGTGTGGCCCAGCAGGATTTTCACTCCCTTCTCTCTGGCCAGTGTGACCATGCCTTCGATGATCTTGTGCATACCACCCATGGGATACCACGTACCCAGAGCCATCTCGGCATAGTTCATCAAACTATACATAGCTGGCGTGTTCTGCGGTGTAGCTCCCAGAAACAGAATCGGAAACTCGATTAGTTGCAGCAGGCGCGGGTGCGTAAAAAATTTCCGGGCATGACTGGCAAACGACTGGAACACATCGAGTCTGGTAACGTCATAAAGAAGCTTCAGGCTCATAAATTCCGATACCGACCGGCTTGGTTTCCAGACGAAGTTGTGAATGCCTACATCGTATTTATACGCGGCCTGCCTGAGAAACTCAGTTAATTGTGCCCCACTACCGGGTTCGATGCTGTCGAACAGCGCCGTCAGTTCATCCAGGTTGGCTGGTAAATCAACGGCTTCGGTAGGGCTGAATACTACTTTGTAGGAGGGGTCGAGGCGGACGAGATCATAATAGTCGCCTGGTTTCTTCCCAAATCGGGAAAAATACGTCTCGAATACGTCGGGCATCCAGTACCAGCTGGGGCCCATATCGAATGTAAACCCGTTGGCCTGAAACACACGCGCCCGTCCACCGGCCATGTCGTTTTTCTCAACAATCGTAACATCGTAGCCCTTTTGGGCTAAACTGGTCGCCACAGACAAGCCGGAAAAGCCGGCGCCGATGACAAGTACACGTGGGGGCATAATAACAGTTAAAAAGTTTACCGTTTACTGATGGCGGTTGTTTTGCCGGAATAGAAAAGACTACGCTGGTCAAAGCAACTGAAAACAGTAAACGGTAAACTGCAAACTTCTTCTGTAAAGCACAAAAAAAGTTAGATGCAATGCATCTAACTTTTCGGAACCTTCCTCTTTTTTAACCAAAAACTACTCAATCAATTTTAATCTTTGGGAAATGGAAACTACATTCCCTGATGATGAAATGGATTACGACACCTTACGACGCGAAGTGAGCGTAGACGTGCAGTTTGCTTTTCAGCTCCTTACGGGCAATGTGGATACGGTTCTTGACAGTTCCGATGGGGATGTCAAGTTTGGCCGCGATTTCGTGGTATTTGAAACCCCGGAAGTGCATCATAAATGGCGTCCGGTATGTATCATCAAGGTTGTTTACTGCCCGAGCGATGTCTTCCTGTGCAAATGATGAATAGGCAAGGTTGTCGGTGCTGCTGTCAGTTGAATTTATATAATGCAGATTATCTGTCGTATCGATGAACGTGTTCTTGCGAACCATACGCTGATAATTTGTGATAAACGTATTTTTCATGATCGTGTATAACCACGCCTTCAGGTTTGTACCATCTGTGTACTTGTCGCGATTGGTGTACGCTTTCAACAGCGTGTCCTGCAACAGATCATTTGCGTCTTCCGAGTCTTTCGTCAAACGGAGCGCGAAAGGGCGCAGTGATTTTGATACTTTGCCAATGTGATATGTGAATTCGAGCGCAGTCATGAGTACGAAAAGTTTTGTTGAATCAATCTTGCTTACCCTTAGACAAATTCTTGACCAAGTTTGACATGTGAATTGAAATTCAGTGGTTGGTTTGCATAACGAATTGATAGATAGGTACTTAAAACTAGTTGTAAGATCGTGCCAAAATAGTTTTATGCTAGTTCGACTTGGGGCGATGGGTATATAATTCCCCAGTTTGTGGAATCTCACCTGCTGATTTTGTTTAACAATTGTATGGCAAAGATTAAACAAAAAAAAGTTTCTGTGAAAAAAACGCGTAAAACCCGGCCTGTTGACTCAAAATAGCGTTATCTTTTTGTTGCAACTTTGTTGCGAAAAAGAATCGAGATGCTACGTCGTGTGTTGCGAGTTTTGTTTATTCCTCAGATATGGCTCATTATCAGCTTACTTCTGAGTGTAGTGGGTAATGCGTTCCCCATTCAAGTCCAACCCGTTTGTCTGTGCTTTGTGAAAGGTCAGGTGTTCGACCGCGAAACGCATCAGCCTATTCCCGGCGCCACTATTCTGATCAAAGAAACTGGACAGGGAATGACCACAAATACGGTGGGGCAATACCGGATAGATCGCCTTTGCGAAGGTACCTATACCCTGGTGGCGCGGATTGTTGGGTACCGCGAGGTGCAACAGACGCTTACACTTAAACACGATGTAGCCGAAGCCAGCCGGGATGTGCTGCTTTCAGAAGATGTTCACCATTTACAGAATGTAACAGTGACTGCGCAGAAAACGGATGCGCTTACCAGTCAATCGGTAATGGCG
Organism: Fibrella forsythiae; assembly: GCF_017353175.1. Taxonomy (GTDB): domain Bacteria; phylum Bacteroidota; class Bacteroidia; order Cytophagales; family Spirosomataceae; genus Fibrella; species Fibrella forsythiae. The sequence goes on from NZ_JAFMYW010000011.1 coordinate 228,834, forward strand.
TTGCAGGGCCGTACTCTCGATCAAACCCGGGGCCTGACGTTGGGCGACGCACTGCGGAACGTACCTGGCGTTACGACGCTACAAACCGGTTCATCGGTGGTGAAACCGGTTATTCATGGTATGCACAGTAGCCGGGTGTTGATTCTGAATAACGGTATTCGGCAGGAGGGGCAGCAATGGGGATCTGAGCATGGGCCTGAGATTGACCCATTTGTGGCCACTCGATTATCGGTCATCAAAGGCGCAGCGGGTGTTCGGTATGGTTCTGATGCCATTGGAGGCGTTATTCTGGTTGAGCCGGCCCTGTTGCCAACAGCCGGAAAACTGCATGGACAGCTGAATCTGGCAGGTTTCAGCAACGGGCAGCAGGGTGTTGTATCGGCGCAAACCGAAGGCAGCGTTGGCCGGCAGCTTGCCTCAGGGGCCGCCCGCTTTGGCTGGCGGGTGCAGGGAACCGTGAAAACCGGCGGCAATATGAAAACGCCCACATACTTCCTGGATAATACCGGTGTTCGGGAACGAAACGGCTCTGCGGCTTTTATTTACCGAGGTGAGCGTTGGCACTCAGAGGTTTTTTATAGCCGATTCTCTTCTGAGATCGGTATTTTCTCCGGCTCCCATATCGGTAGTCTGACCGATCTGCAACAGGTGCTCGATAGTGGTGAACCGTTGGTTAAATCAGGCTTTAGCTATGCTATCGGGCGGCCGAGTCAGGCTATTGTACATGACCTGCTGAAATGGCGTACGGCCTATACCGCAATGACTGGCGCAAACTGGCATCTAACGCTGGCCCGGCAAACCGACGACCGGATGGAGTATGACCTGCATCTGCCGCGTAACGACTCACTGGCCTCACTGAATCGCCCGGAACTGCGCTTTCAGCTAACAACCTATAGCGCTGAATTGATTCGTGAAAGTCAGACCAGGACTAACCGTAGCAGCACGATGGGGGTCAGCGGATTATACCAGTATAATATCATGACGGGGCGGCCATTGATTCCGAACTTTCAACTGGCTACGCTGGGTACGTTCTGGATTGGTAAAGAACGACGGGGTTCCTGGGAATATGAGCTTGGTATGCGGATAGACTGGCGGCATCTGCAAATCTTCAGGTACGTTAACAGGGTCTACGATTCACCCACGTTCATCTATGCCAGCCCATCAGGTACGTTGGGAGCTACCCATTACCATAATGATCACTGGATCACCCGACTCAATCTGGGAACAGCCTGGCGCCCGCCCAATATCAGTGAACTTTTCAGTGATGGCGTTCACCACGGTGCTGCCGCCTATGAGCAGGGTGATGCAGGGCTACGGCCTGAAACCAATATCAGTTTGAACCTGGCTACCGAATGGCGAAGTGATCGGGTACAGGCAGAGGTAGAGCTATACTACAATCACATTCAGAATTACATCTACCTTCGGCCGCAGTCTGAGCCAATTTTAACGGTGCGTGGCGCGTTTCCCTACTTTAAATATACGCAGACCAATGCAATTTACACGGGTATCGATGCCACTGTCGACCTGAAACTGGGCGTCCGCTGGAATTGGACTACCAAGCCTTCATACTTGTATGTGCAGGATATGAAGGTCAATCAGCCTATAGTTATGATTCCACCCAACAGGTGGGATAACAGCCTTCGGTATACCCTTGTGCAGCCAAACAAAGCAGGGCGTTGGCGTGAGCCATACATCAGCGTTGGTAACCTACTGGTTGCCCGGCAGAACCGCGTGCCGGTGAACAGTGATTTTGCACCACCGCCACCGGCCTACAGTCTCTGGACCGCCGCCGTAGGTAGTACAATGGCTGTGTCTGATAAACAAAGCATTGACATTAGCCTAACAGCGACCAACCTATTTGATATACAGTACCGCGATTACCTGAATCGATTCCGTTATTACGCCAATGATATGGGGCGTAACGTGGCAATCCGACTTAAATGGGGATTCTGAGCAGATCGGCCTACCGCAGATCAACCACTTCAACCCCTGGATACTTCGATTTATCAAAAATGAAGTAGGAATCGGCCAGGTTAGGGTTAGGTGTAAACTTGCTGATTGTGTACGAGGTGCGTTTCCCGTTTTTGTCGGTAATCAACCAACTGCGCACTGACTTATCGGCCCGGTCAACACTGATCTGAACGTTTGCAATCTGCGTATTCTTCTTTTCAGGTTTTAACTCAATCACATCCAGTACTCGTCCTGCTGTTTTCTGCTCCCGAACATAGGTGTAATTAAAGCCCTTTTTGTACATCGAATAGATTTTGGTCGGGTTAAAATCGCCCGATGCGCTGGCGTCATAATCCTGAATGTTGACTTCATTCGATTCTTTGACGTAAGTCGACATCACTTTACCGTCGGTGAATACTTCCTGGCCAGCCGTTTTTAAGCGAAACATTTTCCCTTTCACGGCAATGTCACCTTTATACGTTTCGCGGTCCGCGCTATAACTAAAAGCGGCCTGATAGCTGGTCAGCGCTTTATATCTGGCGCTCATGGCGTCAAGTATGGTTTCGGCACGCTTATCTTTCTGAGCCATCAGCGATCCGATTGTTCCAAGCAGTAGGAGGCTGATAAGTGCTAATTGTTTCATTCGTTGGGGCGTCAATTCTAATTGGTTAAGCAAATAAATCACAAAGTTGATCAATCAATCTATTGATTAGACGTGCGAACCTACTTAAAAGTTTAATAGTGTCATGGATGAGCAGCCTCGGGTGTAGAGCCCCTTACCCTAATTAATCTCCTTACTCAGATCAAATAGATGCGTATATTAGCATTATTGAAATGTACCGTAACGACCTGAAAATTTTAGACGATGAAGGAGCCAGCAATTTTTCTGGTCGATGATGATGATGATGATGTTTACCTGGCCCGCCTGACTTTTTCAGCGCATTTTCCTGAGTGGACGCTTACCAGTTTTGAAGATGGGCAGGCCTTAATTGACCATTTGGCTACCCACCCTGAGAGCCCCTTGCCTGATCTGCTTATTCTGGACCTGAACATGCCCCGCTTAACCGGTTATGAAACGCTGACTATCCTTAAACGGCATAGCAAGTGGAAAAAAGTACCCGTTGTCATTCTGAGCACATCGAGTAACATTGACGACCAGACCCGTAGTGAGGCTATGGGGGCCTGTGCATTTTTGGTGAAGCCTCCGTCTGTTGATCAGCTGGCCCGGCTGATTTCAGAGGGGAAAACAACCTGTGATTCGGGGAGATAGTTGATTTTACTTGATAGTATATACTTAATATAGTCGAATCATTTTGTACTATTGGCCTGTTTAAGCTAATAGTATAAAATGATTCGACTAGATACGTGCGCAGATCGATTCGTATTGATCGCGCTGGGACTGCTTATTGCCTTGTCGGCGGCGGCCCAATCCCCATCCAACTTGACTGCAAACGCTCCATGGGATGAAGATGCCGGTACCGCTGGTCAGCAGATAACTTTTTCAGGGACAACGGCCATTCAAAACGCATTTACCAACGCCCGGCGGCAGGAAGAAATCCAGTTGGGGTTACCCACTAATGTGCTGGGTAATCTGGTATTGCCCAGTGGTTGGTCTGGTTATACAAACAATGAAAAAGCCTACACCTTGCTGAACGCCGAGCGCACTGCCCGGGCTGGTATTACCTATGCGTCTGGTACCGTGCTGGGTTTGCCTTTTGAAGCCAGCGATGTAAACCTGGGTGCTATTGCGCAAGCACACGCCAACTATCTGAAAACCAACAACCTGTTTACGCACACAGGCGCCGGTGGTACAACACCATTCGACCGGATCAAGGCCGTGTACCCACAGACAACACCAGCCTGTAGTGAATTCCTGTCAAGGGCTGAAAATATCGCTATCTTCGGTAGTAGTGGTTCGTCGGGTAATCCGATGATCATTGAACGGGCCGTTTACAACTGGATATACGATGACGCCAGTTCATCATGGGGGCATCGGGAGGCGTGTCTCTTGCAGGATAAAGATCTGGCCAACAACAACTCGCTCTACGGGTTCAAGAATAATTATGGCTCATCTGGCTCCGAAGGCTTCGTCAATATTGCCACAGCAGGGGCTACAGATGGAAGTTACCCGTACTTCGGAGCCGGATTTCCAAGCGTAGATGTTGTTGTATTGATGATCATGGACCCTGTATCAAGCGCAAATGCTACAGCTAACGGTTGCACGTACAATCTCTCATCACCGCCCTTACCTGTCGAACTACTTTCATTTAAGGTATCGCTGACCCCTTCCAGCCAGGTACGTATCGACTGGGAGACGGCATCTGAATTAAACAGCAGCCGTTTTACCATTGAACGAAGCAGGGATCTGATCAACATCGACGATGTGGCCGATGTAGATGCGTCGGGTACTATGCAAGGCCGAAAATCGTATGTTGCTTATGATAAAGCACCGTTGTCAGGTGTTTCCTATTACCGTATAAAGCAGATTGATCGAGACGGACAATCGGAAGTCTTTCGGTGGCTACCCATCACGTATATTCCCGATAATTTCGTGGCTGTTTTCCCGAATCCCGGGGCTGGTGATTATATACGTGTAGAACTGGCCGCGAGTGAACCCGCCAGTGTCCGCCTGTTCGATTTGCTGGGGCGGAATATTACGGTTACCAGCCATCAGACTGAACCTGCCAAGCTAACCGTACAGCCTGCCAGCGTATTGCCGGCCGGTAGCTACCTGTTATCAATTAATCAGAATGGTGTGTCGGTGGTGAAGCACATTGTTGTTCGATAAACAGAACGGGAGCCAATCCGCTGTTGGCTCCCGTTCTGCTAACCTAAGTGCTTCAATAATTCTTCGAGATGAACCATATCGTGAATGAGTACGTCACGGGCTTTACTTCCCTCAAAAGGACCAACAATACCCGCTTTCTCTAACTGATCGATGAGCCGGCCAGCACGGTTATAACCGAGTTTTAGGCGTCGTTGAATGAGCGACGTACTACCTTGCTGATGCGTTACGATCAGGCGGGCTGCCTCGTCGAACATAGCATCGCGGTTGGCCAGGTCGACGTCTTTGTCTTCGGTTGAACCGCCGCCATCTTCCCCGTAGAATTCAGGTAGTGGATAGGCATCATCGTAACCGTGCTGCCCACCCACAAATCCGCAGATTTCCTCAATTTCGTTGGTATCAACAAACGGACACTGTAACCGGATAATATCGGAATTCGACGACAGCAGCATGTCGCCCATGCCCACAAGCTGCTCGGCACCGCCTGCATCGAGAATGGTTCGGGAGTCAATTTTCGAGGTTACCTTAAATGATAACCGCGCCGGAAAGTTGGCTTTGATCAGGCCCGTAATCACGTTAACCGAAGGCCGTTGCGTAGCCACGACCAGGTGAATACCGATGGCCCGCGCCAATTGAGCCAGACGGGCAATGGGTTGTTCTACCTCCTTGCCGGCAGTCATCATCAGATCGGCCAACTCATCGATGATCAGCACGATATAGGGTAAATACCGGTGGCCTTTTTCGGGGTTCAACCGACGGTGCGTGAACTTGGTATTATATTCCTTGATGTTTCGCACTTCGGCATCCTTCAGCAGATCGTAGCGGTTGTCCATCTCGATACAGAGCGAATTGAGCGTGTTGACCACTTTCTTGGTATCAGTGATAATCGCCTCTTCCGCATCGGGGAGTTTAGCCAGAAAATGCCGTTCAATCTTATTGAACAAAGTCAGTTCTACTTTCTTCGGGTCAACCAGAACGAATTTGAGTTGGGCCGGGTGCTTCTTGTACAACAGGCTGGTCAGCAATACGTTTAGGCCAACCGATTTGCCCTGGCCTGTGGCACCGGCCATCAGCAAGTGGGGCATTTTGGCCAGATCGACCACCAGAATTTCGTTTGAGATGGTTTTCCCCAGTACAACGGGCAAATCCATGCTGGCTTTCTGAAATTTCTCCGACACCATCATTGACCGCATCGATACCATTTCGCGGTTCTTATTGGGCACTTCGATACCAATGGTGCCTTTACCGGGCATGGGGGCAATGATCCGAATGCCCAATGCGGCCAGGTTCAGGGCTATGTCGTCTTCCAGGCTTTTGATCTTCGAGATACGTACCCCATCGGCCGGAACAATTTCGTAGAGTGTTACCGTTGGGCCAATCGTGGCGTGAATCCGCTGAATACCGATATTAAACTTTGCCAGCGTATCAACAATACGGTCTTTATTGGCTTCCAGCTCATCGGCAGAGACCTGTGCTTTGCTATTTTCAGGGTAGTTTGTCAACAGATCAACCGTGGGATACTGGTAGTGCGGAAGGTCGAGCGTTGGGTCATACAGCCCATGTTTTGCCACCAGATCGCCATCTACAAACATATCAGGCTCGAAAGGTGGCGTTACCACGGGCGGGGCTTCGGCGAGTTCAGCTTCGGCCAGAGCGGCACTTTCGGCAACAGTCAGCACCAGACTCCCTGTACTAGTTCCTACGGCCGGCTTAGGGGTAGAATAAGGGGTCAGTAAATCCAGAGTAGCGGAGGGCAGATCGGTTGTTGGCGCATAGTCGGGCGTGAGTGAAAATGCAGGTTCATTCGCGCTATCGTCTGCTCTGGCAGATGTATACGATTTCTCTATCGGAGCCGGTTCGTCGTAGCCATCGGTTTCATGCCCATACGTACCTGACAGAGGTGATTGGGCCGTAGCCGTGTCAGGTTCATCATCACTCTGTTCAACACGATTAAAGACAGACAGACTCGTGATGTTGAAAAAGAACAGCGCAAAAACAAAGCCCAGAAAGCCGATCAGCACGATGCTGCCAAACCCCAGCAGGCCATATAACAGCCGGTTCATTTCATAGCCGAGGCCCCCGCACCAGACACTACCCGTACTGACGGTTCCGGTAGCCATAACAACGTACCCAAGCACCAGACTAAGCCAAACGGCCAGGAAAAGAGCGACCTGCGTAGTTCGTGCCAGGGAAAGTAACTCTCTGCCCGAAGTAAGCTTAAAGCCGGCAAGAAACACAACTACCGGAATTCCAAGCGCGCCAACACCGAACCAGCGGAACATAAATACATGGGCAATATGGGCGCCCAGTAACCCTACCCAGTTCTGTACATCTTTGCCCGCCTCTTTCACCGATTCGTCTGAACCGATCAAGCTCTGGTCTGCAGGGCCGCTGAACAGATACGATACAAAGGCCACCATTAACCCAACACTGAGCAACATCAACAAAACGCCAACCGCCAGATTGGTCCGGCCGTCGGCACGTACGCGCTCAAACGGTAATGTCCAGTTACGGCTGGGTACGTCAGCTGCTTTGTCTCGTTTAGAGGAACTGCGACGTGCTCCCTCGGTAGTACCTTCGGAGCGGCGGGTATTCTGGCGGGCTTGGGCGGTAGTGGATTGGGCCATTTTCTGCGAGGAGAACGTTGGGGTCGGCTATGTAAAAGTAACGTCTCTTAAGCCGTACAACGTCGACGTTGGCTAAAAATTTGCCTAAATCATTTCACCTTTACCAAACGTATCTACCACTCAATTACTTATGACTACCCTTACCTTATGGCAAATGAACCGACCTGTTCCGTTTATATTGAAGACAGTTTACGGAGAAACAGTCAGTTACGCATCGCTGGTGTTCATTCATGGAGGTACGTTATTATTGACAGGTTTGCTCTGGTGGTTTTTTCGTAACGACCCTATTCTGCAAGTCCCTGAGCTGGCGCAGGTGGTCATGTGGCTTCTGTGGGATATAGCGGGTGGAAGTCTGGCTCACCTTACGCGGGCTAATCACCAGTACTGGGCCCGGCTCCCGCTCGAAATGCGATTGATAGCCCTGGCTAGCATGGCCTGGCAACCCGTTGTTCTGGTGCTTGTCTTCAACCAGCCCATGTTATTGCTGGTGGAGCTTCACCTATTCGCCGGTATGGCCTTCTGGTTAGTCTCCCGTGTACCACTTTACCTCCCACTTGTGGTGGCAGTGATCGTGGCATCGGGGCTTTCCTACCAGTTAAGCCTGCCGCCCATTGTGGCGCTGCTTTCCCTGTTTTATTGCCTGAAAGCAGTCATCGCCTACCGCCCCGAACAGACGTTACCGGTTAATGCCAGAGCTAACCAGGAGGCTTAGTCATCAAGTGACCACCGGTCTCAGGCCGGGCTGTTAGCTAACTATTACTAATTGCTAGAGTCTGACAGGCGTTCCTGAGGTTGCGGAGCAAAACTAACCAGCCGGTAATCGGCCGGTCGGCATCAGAAAATGGCCATTTTGTTAAGATGCCTACTTGTTTCTTCGCATTTTCATAATCAGTCTGATTGGTCAGGAACGAGGGCGCTACCTCAATTTTGTGGGTCTAAACACGATCGTATGCCGACGATAATTGTCGTCATACGTTGTGTTACAGCGTCCATGTATGTTGAGATTTCTTTACTTTTTTCTATCCGGCTGTTTGCTGGCACTACCTGCCTCGGCTGGCACTATTCGGGGAAAAACCATCGACGCGACGACGGGCGAACAACTGATTGGTGCGGTAGTTCACCTTGAGAATACCAAATTCAACGCCGTATCCGAACTCGACGGGTCGTTTCAGTTTCGGAACGTACCTGAAGGGAGTTATCAACTGATTGTCAGTTATATCAGCTATAAGACAAGCACCCATACGGTGGTGGTGGGCGGCAACGAGCCCCTTACGCTTACGCTCGCGCTGGAATCAGACGATAAGCAGACGCTCAGCGAAATAGTGGTTACACAAAAACGGGACGGATTCAGCGATAACACCGCCCGGACCCTGGAGCGGAATGCGTTGCAGGTAACCAACATTGTTTCGGGGCGAACCATCGAGTTGTCGCCCGATCTGACCGTGGCCAACGTCATTCAGCGGGTTTCGGGTATATCGGTTGAACGGAACAGCAACGGCGACGGTCAGTATGCCATTGTACGGGGTATGGATAAGCGGTACAATTACACGCTGGTCAACGGGGTGAAGATCCCCAGCCCCGACAACCGGTACAGGTACGTTCCCCTCGATATTTTCCCGTCTGAATTACTGGAACGGCTTGAGGTCTACAAAGCCCTGTTGCCTAGCCAGGAAGGCGATGCGATTGGCGGTGCCGTGAACATGATTATGCGCGATGCACCGAGCCAGCGATACATGCAGGCGAACTTGGCAACGGGCTATTCCGGCCTGTTTATCAACCGTGACTTCACCAGCTTCGATACACGAAACATAGCCGCGCAATCGCCTTACGAGCGGCTGGGTAATCAGTACAGTGCCACGCCCAACGACTTCAACAAGGCATCGGCGACTTATACAACCGGTCATCCGGCGCCTAATCTGATTGGCGGATTTGCCATTGGTAACCGGTTTCTGAGTCAAAAGCTGGGCGTTATGCTGGCGGGTAGTTTTCAGAATACATATCGGGGAAGCAACAGCCTCTTTGCCGATGGCGATGTGGCCGACACCCTGCGTGGCCTTGTGTTGACGAAGCAAAGCGAACGCCTGTATTCAGAACAGCAAACGCGCTACGGCCTGCACAGCAAACTGGATTTTCGCCTGAATCCGCGCACCAAGCTGCAGTGGTACAATGCGTATATCAACCTGACCAATGCGCAGGTCCGAGAAACTAAAACCACCGAATTGGCCATTGGCGGCTACAACCCTGAGCTAGGCAACGCGTCGCTTACTTATGCAACCCGCACACGCCTGACGCAGCAGTCGATTTTTACCAGCACGCTACAGGGAACGCATAAGCTACCAGCTAGCCTGACCGTCAACTGGTCGGCGGTTTATTCCAATGCCACCAATGCCGTGCCCGACCAGACCAACATTCCGCTACTGGGTGTTCGGAAAGCGTTTGTCGACACCCGTACAACGGTGAATGACGGGTATCGGCGGTGGGAACACAATTCCGATCAGGATATGGCGGGCTACCTGAACGTAACCTGGAACCGCTCCATCGGAAATGTACCCGTCGAGTGGATGATCGGCGGCTTGTTTCGTGACAAAACCCGTACGAATTTTTATAACAACTACACCGTTCGCCCAGCCAATGTATTTGCCCAATACGGGGTCGACTTCACCAACTACAGCCAGATAAACTGGACTATTCAGAACCCGCTAGGCTCAGTAGCGTCGGCCCTGAATTATGATGCCACTGAGCAAACATCATCGGGTTATCTGCAATTCCGGACCACCGGCCAGCCACTCGAACTCGTTGGCGGTCTGCGGGTTGAACACACCGATCAGGGCTACACCATGAAGTTTCCGATTGGGGAAGATTACCCCGTTGGCAAACAGGTTTACACCGATTTTCTGCCCAGCCTGCACGCCCGGTTGCAACGGGGTAATGCCAACTGGCGAGCCTCGTATTTCCGGTCACTGAATCGCCCAGGCTTCTTCGAGATTGTTCCGTATCGCATTGTCAATGAAGAGTATCAGGAGCGGGGAAATCCGAATCTGAAACGGGCCATTGCCGATAACATTGACCTACGCTACGAGCTTTTCCCGCGCCCACTGGAGCAGTTCATGGTCGGGCTTTTTTACAAGCATATTCAGGACCCGATAGAATATACGCTTCAGAAAGACGCCATTCGGGGGCAGGACATCTACTACTCACCAGGCAATTTCGGAACCGCCCGCAACCTCGGCATTGAGGTCGACGCCATCAAATACATCCGAAAATGGGGGCTGAAGGCCAACTATACGTATACCAACTCACGCATTACTACGCCAAAGTCGAAGCGGATTCGAAACGCACAGGGCGATCTGGAGACGATTACCGTAAGCCAGACGCGGCCACTCTACGGGCAGTCGGCCCACGTTGGTAACGTGTCGCTGCTTTATAAAGACGGCGATCATGGGCTGGATGTGCAACTGGCCGCCAGCTATACCGGTGAGCGAATCAGTACGGTGGCTCAGTTCGTCGATAATGATTTGTGGCAGAAAGGCTTCGTGCAAATGGATGCATCGCTTGAAAAGCGGTTGGGTGCTTCCGGCTCCGGCAGCGCAACGGGCGGGTTCATTCTGTTCGCAAAAGCCAATAACCTGCTGAATACGCCAACCGAGATTTTCATCAAGAATACCAATTCCAAAAATGCAGGTGTACCCGGCCAAAATTTAGCCTCAGGCCAGACGCTGATCCGCCGAGATTATTATCAGCAGTCGTATCTGATCGGTCTTCGGTATAAGCTGTAACCGGCTAACTGACAGTAGTTTACTAACAAAAAAACACATGAAAAACGTATTCGTATTGGCCGCAGCACTGGCCACCGTAATGGTTGGCTGTAAGAAGTCGGACGATGGTTCTGTAACGCCCGTTGTTCCGCCCGTGGTGCAGGAAAACGTGGGGGGGGATGTGTCGGGTGTATGGACCAAAGGAGGCACGTACAAGATCACAAACCACCTTCAGATTTCGGAAGGAAAATCACTGACCATTCAGGAAGGGGCCACCGTTATTTTCAGCGACTCGACCGTGAAGCCTGAGTTTATCGTAAAAGGCAACCTGTATGTGCTGGGGACTGATCAAAATCCCGTCAAATTCACCGTTCCCGACGCCTGGAAAACGGTGAAGAATGAGTTTGGTAATCTGTGGGGCGGTATTATTGCCAGTCCTAAGTCAGAAGAACTGGTGCTGAAAAACGTCATTATGGAGTATGGTGGTGCCGTTACAACGGAGAGCTCACCATCCGTAAAAGCTGGTTTGTATAAAGCGGCTGCCGGCCAGCACGTACCTGCGGTTAATTTCACCAACGTAAACGGTAAGGTCGTGATCATCAACAGTCGGCTGAGCAATCAGAACGAAGACGGCATTTATCTGGAAGGCGGCAAGGTCATTATTGCCAATAATATGATCTACACGCAGGGCGTATCGGGCGGTGATGCTATCAATATTAAATCGGGCGTACAAGCCGACGTAGCCTATAACCTGGTTTACAGCCCCAATACCAACGCCATGAAACTGTCGAGCACGGGTGACCGCACACCACAGGCATATGTTGTTGCCTACAATAACACGATCGTGAATGCAGGCTGGCGCCGTCCGAGCATCAAGGGTGGTTCAATCTGGGTTGAGGCTGCCGTTCGGGCTACAATCTATAACAATCTGTTTGTCAATGACCGCTTTGGCGTTAAGCGCGATACCAAGCTTACCGAAGACGCCCGTAGCGTAATGGGCAATAACTACTATTATGGCTACACGCAGCAAGGGGTCGATCAATTTCAGCCATCAGCCGAGATTATTGCTGGCACTAGCGACGTCATTGCTAAAACGGCTGGAGCGAATGACCCGAAATTCGTAAACTTCCCGCTCGACAACCCATCGCTGAATCAGACGTTTAATACGGCCTGGAATTTTAAACTACAAGCTGGTTCGCCGGCGTTGGGTAAGGGCAACATCACGTTTACCCGCTTGTATGCCGATGGTATTACGGTTGGTGGTGTACTGTACCAATCGCCCGCCCCGGCTACCTACGTAGGCGCTTACGGAACCAACTAGTGTCTATGTATCGACTTTGCGTAACGCTGTTTATCGGATTAACCGCAGTGGCTTGTCAACAACCTGCGCATCGGATTGGGCAGGCTACTGCCGACACAACTCAGGTAGTACACCCCGTCGTTGTCACCGATTCTGTCCGGCACGATTCCGATGATCCGGCTGTATGGATCAATCCGGCCAATCCAGCCAAAAGCCTGGTCATCGGTACCGATAAAGATTCGGATGGTGGGCTGTATGTGTATGATTTAGCTGGTCATTTACAGGCCGACAAGACGGTATATGGCCTGAAACGACCTAACAACGTTGATGTAGAGTATGGCCTGATACTCAGCGGGAAGCCTACCGACATTGTGGTCACCACTGAACGAGAGACGCATAACCTTCGCATTTTTTCGCTACCCGATATGAAGCCTGTCGACGGCGGGGGTATTCCTGTGTTTGAAGGTGAAACCGGAACAGGTTATCGCGACCTGATGGGCATCGCCCTGTACAAAAATAAGGATGGTGCGATCGACGCAATCGTTGGCCGGAAAAGTGGACCAACCGATGGGACGTACCTGTGGCAGTATCGACTGGCCGATGCTGGCAACGGGCAGGTGAAAGCCACCTTGCTACGGAAGTTTGGTGAATACAGCGGCCGGAAAGAGATTGAATCGATTGCCGTTGATGACCAGCTTGGGTACGTTTACTATTCCGACGAGGGCATGGGTGTCCGCCAATATTTCGCTGATCCGGCGCGGGGAAATAAACAGCTGTCGCTATTTGCTACATCCGGTTTTGCTGAGGACCATGAAGGGATTTCGATTTATGCTACATCCGACAGCACGGGCTATCTGCTGGTGTCTGACCAGGGCGGCGACCGATTCCAGGTTTTCCGGCGCGAGGGGCAGGCGGGGCAGCCGTATGCGCATCGCTGGGTACGTACCATACGTGTGCTGGCACACCAGAGCGATGGCTCAGAAACCATTGCCCAGCCTCTGAACAAACAATTCAAGCATGGTTTGTTCATTGCCATGAGCGATAACCGAACTTTTCAGCTCTACCGCTGTGAAGATATTCTCGGCGATCTGATCAAGTAATGGACCCATCGCCTATCTACCTAAAAAGAGGCCCGTCAGTTATTGACGAGCCTCTTTTTATGCTAAGAAAGATTATCGAACTGTCAGCGGAAAGTTAAGGTTGACGTCATCTGAACCGGGCGTTACTGTGCCATTTTTAACGGCTACACCATTGATGGGTGGCTGATGCCGTAATCGTACGTTTAACAGTCCTGTTCCGGCCGAGCCTGTTGTGGCGGTGCCAGCCAAGCCAATGGGGAAGTTGCGGCTGTCTTTATCGCCGTAGGTATATGCCAGCAACGTACCCGGCGTAGCTGTGTAAACAAACAGGTGTTCATCCTGCTTGTCTTTGATCTCGTTCGTAATATTGTCAGTGGGTGTTTTGCTTTCATCCAGGACCTCAACCGTCAGGCTGTAGCTCTTATTGGCCGTCAGCGTTACCGAATCGAAGCGAGTCGGGGCAGCACCACCGTCGCCGTCTTTATCCTGGAAGGTGAATGCCTGCGTGTTGGTTGTACCTTGTTCTGTGAAGCGAAGTGTCACGGTGGTGATCAGTTCGTTTTCGTCGGCTGGTTGCGGCTCCGTTGCCTTATTACAACCGGCTAACATGAGTAGGCTACCTAGTGCCAGAACTGAACCTGTGTAGGCGATATGCCTCCTGTATGCGTGCTGCATCATAGTGCTGTTGAGTTTCATGCTACAAACATACCTAAACGCAACGTTGTTGCAAATTAATTTGCAACCTTATTGCATCTACGGGGGTTAACCTCTTACTTTTGCACTGCAGAATTTAAGTTAGTCATGAAGTTGGACGACGTTGTTGAGAAGAAAGCGGATTATATTGGTATTACGGGGTCGGTGCTTTGCCTGATTCATTGCCTGGCTGCACCCGTGCTGGTAATGACATCGAGTCTGTTTCGTGATGATACACTACGGGCCAGTTTTCTGGGCCTCGATTACGTATTTATCGCCGTCAATATCGTGGCCGTTTATTTTGCGGCTCGCAATCATACCTCATCCGCGATTCGTACGGCGCTTTGGAGCTTCCTGTTCCTATTCGCGGTGGGTCTTTTACTGGAAGATGTCAATCCTGTGTTTGAATACCTTGCCTATGCCGCCTCAACGGGGCTGGTAATTTCGCACCTGGTTAATCTACGGCATCATAGACTCGTTCATTCGCACTGACAGTCAGTTGAACACATCAAAAAGGGCGACCGTAACTGGTCGCCCTTTTTGATGCTAAATGGTTCTGCGCCTTGTCAGGGAAAATACCGCAATAAGCACCCAAACCACGTTGACCAACGCCGACGGATAAGCGCCGTGGTAGTACGTATTGACCACAAAAAACAGCCCGCCGATCAGATTAGCCCAGACATACCTGGGATCTTTGGCATCTAAACGCCCCTGAATATTAAGGAAATAAGCCCCGACGATCAGGACAGACGCGACCCAACCCAGGGTTTCGATAAAGTAATGGAGCATGGTCTAGCTTAAAAAGTGGCAATCAGCCGCATGATCAGATCGGGCTTGACAAACAGCAGCACCACGGGCGGCACAGTGATAGCCAGCGCAACCCACTGCGCTACGGTCAATCGTACAGGTACTACAGGTACGTTATCGGGTAGTGGTCGGAAGATCAGTAGGAACGGAATCCGGATGTAATAAAACAGGGAAACAACGGCATTGGCCAGTCCTAAACCAAATAGCCAGATCAGCCACGGATTATCCGTTGACTGGTATGCGTTGAACAGGGCCGAAAATGACAATACTTTCGCTGTAAAGCCAACGGTTGGCGGTAAGCCGGTGAGGGCTATCGCAACCACAACCAGGCAAACGGTGAGCAGGGGAGAGGCGCTCATTCGACCGGCAAAATCAGCGATTCGAAGGGAACCGGCCGGGGCCAGCGCATCGATGAGAAAGAAAGCCGCCAGTGAGATGAACAGGTACGTTGCCATATAGAATATAGCAGCCTGAAAGCCTGCATCTGATAACGCAACCACGCCGACCAGCAGAAAACCGGCTTGGGCAATAGTTGAATAGGCCAGAAGGCGTTTAGCGTCGGTCTGGCGAAGAGCCGATAGGTTCCCGATCAGAATACCCGCCATGGCCACAATGGCCAACGGCGTTTGCAACCCAGCTACCGGCATGGCCGATAGCAAACGCATGAGTACCAGTAACGCCGCTGCTTTGGGGCCGATCGAGAAAAAGGCGGCCACCGGGACTGGAGCCGCTTCGTAGGCATCGGGCGTCCAGATCTGGAACGGCACCGCCGACAGCTTAAAAAGCAACCCCGCCATGGTTAGCAGACCTGCCACCAGGGCAATGCTTCCGTTTTTTGCCAGTTCTATACCAAATACAGCGCTGGTAATATCCAGTGTTCCGGTCAGCCCGTAGAGCAACGACATGCCATAGAGCATAACGGCCGAGCTTACCGCCCCAAAGAGCAGGTATTTCAAGCCCCCTTCCGATGCCTTCCGATCACCAACGAGGCCGGTTAGCAGGTATGAGCTGATCGAAACGAGTTCGAGGCTCAGGTAAATCGATAGCAGGTTGACAGCCATCGATAGCAGGAACAGGCCCAGTACCAGCGCCATAAGCACGGCGTACCACTCGGTAGGTAATTGCCGTTTTGCTGTGGCCTGCTGCTGATCGTTGCCTTGCCAGATACCCGTTTCCCAGAGCACTACGGCAATGGCTCCTGCGGCAACAACGCCCTTGATCAGAATAGCCTGGTTGTCGAGGAACAGCAGGTTCAGGAACAGGGGCCCCCTGAACGGTTCACCTATCGTGATAACGCCGGCAATCAGTAACCCAAACACGGTTAGGCCCGTAAGCCAGGGGCGGGTCTGTTGTTCATTACCTCGCCGGAGTAATACTAACTCTGCAATCAGCAGGCCACAAAAAGCCAGCGCGAGCCAGCCTTCAGCGCCAACGCCGCTAAGGCTGTCAAGAATATTCTGTAGTTGATCGGTGAGCGGCAAGGGGTAGTTAGTTGATGAATTAAGCGTTAGGAATAGTGTTGCAAGTCTACGGATAGTCTCCAGCAACGCCATGCTTACTTCTTAACTGCAGCGGCGGACCGCTCTTGATTCATTAGATTAATCCTTCGCGCTCGGCTTGTTCTTCGTAGCCACGCATCTGAATTGGCTTCTGGTTTTTGCGAAGTTTGATGTTCAACACTTCAACCATCAGCGAGAAGGCAATGGCAAAATAGAGGTAGCCTTTCGGCACAGTGCCAACCGGCGAATTGAAAAACGATACCTCCGACAGGTGCGCCCCTTCGGCAATAAGCATAAAGCCGATCATGATCAGGAACGACAGGCCGAGCATCTGAATACTTGGGTGTTCGTTTACGAAACGACCAACAGGCCCAGAGAAAAACATCATGATCAGTACCGATAAGACAACGGCGATAATCATGACAGGTACGTTCTGCGTGAGGCCAACGGCCGTCAGGATAGAGTCGATAGAGAAGACCACATTGATAATGGCAATCTGCGTCACTACGCTAGACACGGTTGACTTGCCCGTTTTTTTATCATCAGGCCCCACTTCATCGCCCGTCGGATCGCCCTCCAGCTTGTGATGGATTTCAGATGTTGCTTTGTATAAAAGGAATAACCCACCTACCAGCAGAATAATGCTCTGACCGGTTGGCGCAGCCACGAGCCAGCCCGTATCAATGTGGGTAAATGGTTTGCTTAGTGAAATCAGGATTGAAATACCGAATAGTAAACCTACCCGGAAAATCATGGCCAGCAGTAAACCAATGTTACGGGCTTTGGGCTGGTCGGCGGGGGCCAGCTTATTGGCTGCAATAGAAATAAAGATGATATTGTCGATGCCCAGTACGATTTCCAGGAATGTAAGGGTAAGCAGGCTGACAATGGCTTCTGCTGTAAACAGTTGATCCATAAAGAGTGGTAGTATGAAGCCCCGAAGTTACCGGTGCCGCAGGAGTGGTGCAACCGAATTACAGAAATGAACCCCTACGCCTATGAAAGGTTTGTGAGGCGGATGGTAATGGGAGGGCATGAAAAAACCGCCTGTTGAGTCAACAAGCGGTCGTTTCGTCAATAAGTCTCTGAAATTATTCAGCAGCAACGGCTACCGGAGCTGCTACTTCGGCAGGAACGATGTTCACCATTGAACGGTCGGCCCGGCCTTTCGTGAAGAGAACCGTACCATCCACAAGTGCGAACAGCGTGTGGTCTTTGCCCATACCCACGTTTTTGCCGGGGTGGTGCTTGGTACCGCGCTGACGGATGATGATGTTACCAGCGATGGCCTTCTGACCACCGAATAATTTGACGCCCAGTCGCTTGCTGATGCTGTCACGGCCGTTCCTTGAACTACCGACGCCTTTCTTGTGTGCCATTTTTGTAAATGGTTTACAGTTTTCAGTTTGCTGTTTTCAGTTGCGCTGCTTGTCAGACCATAGAGTACAAAAGCGGAGCAACAGTAAACGGTAACCGGTAAACGGTAAACTGATTTAGACGGTGATGTCGTTGATTTGAACTTTGGTCAGATACTGACGGTGGCCGTTTTTCTTCTTATAGCCTTTCCGACGTTTCTTTTTGAAGACGATAACCTTTTCGCCTTTCAGGTGCTCGAGGATAGTTGCCGATACGGTTGCGCCTGCTACAGTAGGAGCGCCAACGGTAATAGCACCTTCGTTGTCAACCAGAAGAACTTTAATCTGGTCGGAGGCAAGTGCAGCGTCCACGTCACCACCCAGTCTGTGGGTATAGATGAAGCGGCCCTTCTCGATTTTAAATTGCTGCCCTGCGATCTCTACGATTGCGTACATGATCTTTGTGTATATTGAAAATGAGGGTGCAAAGGTAGTAAAAAGTAGCGGTTTATAGCAGCAGCGCACAGAAAAAGTGCACGGTACAGGCTGGATTCGCGCAAACTCAATTACAGTTTCACTGATGTCTGAATCAGATTAGTACTGCATTTGGCAATCAACTTACCTTCGGCATTAGTGATTTTGCCTGCCACATGAATAATGTTTCGACCCGCCCGGAGGATATGGGCTTCTGCTACGATCGTTTCACCAAGTCGGGCGGCATTCAGAAAGTCTACAGCCAGATTTACCGAGGTGTAGCCAAACTCGCGACCCATTGCAAAGACTGTCAGACCACATAGGTCATCTAAAATGGCCGAAGCTGTGCCTCCATGTAATACCTGCATTGGATTGACCATGTCGTCACGGACAACGTACCTGGCTACTGTTCGGCCTTCCTCAATTTCCAGCAAAATGCCGTCTAGCCACCGGCTAATTCCCGACAGACTTTGCGTCATTGGTTGCCCTATAAGTGATTGAAATGTGGCCAGTCTGGGGTTTATTTCCATGTCGCTAAAATAGCACTTAACTAAGCTGTACCGTCTAAAACGGCGCGTATTTGTGTGTTTAATTGTGAGTTTCTGGTAACCTTGCTACTTTTGCGCGACTTACGATAACATGTATCCGTACAAGCTAGAATGAATTATACGTTAACCCAGATCCCAGAACGCACGGCAAAACCACGTCACAGCGGTTTTACAATGGTTATGGACAAAGGCCTAAGCCTGCGCGAAGTAGAAGATATGCTGTCCATGTCGGCTGATTATATCGATATCGTTAAACTTGGCTGGGCCACTTCCTTCGTCACCCCTAATCTGCAACAGAAACTTGATGCCTACAAAGCAGCGGGTGTTCCCGTTTACTTCGGCGGTACGCTTTTCGAAGCTTTTGTGGTGCGAAACCAGTTTGACGATTACCGCAGGCTGCTCGATAAATATGACCTGAAATTCGCTGAAGTATCTGATGGTTCGCTGGAAATGGATCCCGATGAGAAATGCGAGTACATTCGCACCCTGGCTAAACAGGTGACGGTATTGTCGGAAGTGGGGTCGAAGGATGAAGCCAAGATTATCCCTCCCTACAAATGGATCAAACTGATGACTACCGAACTCGAAGCGGGTGCCTGGAAAGTGATTGGCGAAGCCCGTGAAGGAGGAACTGTTGGTCTGTTCCGCGCCAGTGGTGAAGTCCGCCAGGGCCTTGTTGAAGAAATCCTGACCCAAATCCCATCGGAAAAGATTATCTGGGAGGCACCACAAAAAGAACAACAGGTGTGGTTCGTGAAGCTGTTAGGGTCTAACGTCAACGTTGGCAACATTGCACCAAACGAAGTTATTCCGCTTGAAACCATCCGGTTAGGCCTTCGTGGTGATACGTTCAGCTTCTTCCTGGATAAGAAATAAACGGACTTCAGACTCCACTCCTTATGGAAATCATAAAATCGCTTCTCGACTTTCTGCTGCATCTCGACAAATTCCTCGATTTGTGGGCCAATGAGTATGGTGTACTGCTGTATGCCATTCTGTTTCTGATCGTTTTTACGGAAACGGGCCTGATCGTTATGCCGCTGCTGCCGGGCGATTCGCTGTTGTTTGCGGCTGGTGCACTGGCTGCCCGCGATACCAATGAACTGAGCGTAGCGGTCATTATCCCCCTGCTGATCGTAGCCGCCCTGCTGGGCGATAACGTCAACTACTTTGTGGGTCGCAAACTGGGCACGCAGATCAAATCGAGGGAGCGAATCTTGTTCTTCAAGCGCGAATACATTACCGAAACCGAGAAATTCTACGCCAAGCATGGCGGTCGTACCGTCATCATTGCCCGATTCATCCCGATCGTTCGTACGATAGCCCCATTCGTTGCCGGTGCCGGGAGCATGAATTACGCTACCTATATAAAGAACTGTATCATCGGAGCGGTTCTATGGGTGGTAAGCATTACGTTACTCGGCTACTTTTTTGGCAATCTGGAAATTGTGCAGAAGAACTTCGAGATCGTCGTGTTTGGTATCGTTGGCCTGTCACTACTGCCAATCGTTGTGCAGTTCGTTAAGCAGAAGCTGACAAGTAAGGCGGTATAGACGTAAATTCCTGAATTCACCTTCCCCAATTCGCAAACGATTCGTATCTTTGCGGCCTTGTTAGCGAATGACTGAGGTGAACGAACTGCGTCAATACGATATCAACATTGTTGGTCTGGAAGAAAAACGATATGCATTCGACTTTGAGTCGGGTGAATCGTTCTTCAAAGCGCTTGAGCAACAGTTGATTACGAAGGGTAATGTGAAAACACACTTGCTTCTCGACAAGTCGGAGACGATGATTCGTCTTGACTTCTCGATTGCCGGGTTGGTGGAACGTACCTGCGACCGTTGCCTTGATCTGTATGACGAACCGGTGGATACGCGCCAAACGCTCTTCCTCAAGTTCGCTGATCGTAACGAGGAATTGACCGATGAAATCGAATTGATCGAGCGTAATACGGCTACGATCAACGTGGCCCGCTACATATTCGATTACATTGTCTTATCGATGCCAATGAGAGGGCTTCACCCGCGTTTTCGCGATGAAGACGATGACGAACTGTCAGATGGCAAATTGATTTACTCATCAGATGCTGCTGAAAACGCACAGGCGGCTGATGAGGATACTGAAGAAAAACCCGCAGTGGATCCCCGATGGGAGGCCCTGCGTAAATTGAGTAATAACTAAATAAACTGTTTGGCGTTTGCCGGTCCGCCGGTGAGGTTCATCTTAGTGCTGCAAAGCAACCAGGAATACAACCGATGGAAACCCCAAACATCAACCGTCAAACTGATAACTAATTATGGCACACCCCAAACGCCGCCACTCGACCACCCGCCGCGATAAACGCCGGACGCATTACAAAGTAGAAGCCGTAACGCTGGCCACTGATTCAACAACGGGTGAAGTTCACGAACGTCACCACGCTCACGTATTCGAGGGGAACCTCTTCTACCGTGGTAAAATGATTATTGAAGGGTACAGACCAACGGTCTAAATACAGTTGGTTCCCGACTCTGCCGGGGAGGTTTCTTTGCCGAAAAAAGTACGTTCCTGCGGTACATTCATCAGATGAAGTAAAAGAGTATTTCGCCGACATCGGGTTTAAGATGAACGCGGAATACTTTTTTATTGCCCCCCGGCTACTAATTTTACGCGCCCAATACCGAAACTCTGCCGGTTGTTGGCTCATTAAGCTGCTCGATAAAATGAAGATTGCCGTGGATGCCCTTGGTGGCGATTTTGCACCAGAAGCGATTATCGAAGGCGTTGCCGCCGCTGTGAAAGCCGGTTTGCCCGAAGACGTCACCGTCGTGCTGATTGGTCCTGAGTCTGTACTAAGCACGCAATTAGTAGCGCAGGGTATTGCCGGACATGCTGCCATAGAGCTTGTTCATGCCGACGAAGTGATAGGAATGGGCGAACACCCTACCAAAGCACTGTCGCAAAAACCCAATTCAACCATCAGCGTTGGTTTCAAACTCCTGAAGGAACGTCAGATCGATGCGTTTTGCAGCGCCGGCAATACAGGGGCTATGCATGTAGGCGCCCTGTTTAGCATTAAGGCCATCGAAGGTGTCATCCGCCCATGCATTGCCGGGTTTGTGCCGCAACTGAATGGAGGTACGGCTATTATGCTGGATATAGGCGCCAATGCCGACTGTAAGCCCGAGATGCTGGCTCAGTTTGGTGAACTAGGCTCTATTTATGCCAAACACATGTTTGGTATCGACACGCCCCGCGTGGCCCTCATGAACATTGGCGAAGAAGAGCAGAAAGGCTCGTTGGTGGCGCAGGCCGCCCATCAATTGCTGAAAGATTCACGTCGAATCAACTTCGTTGGCAACATCGAGGGAAAAGATATGTTCATGAACCGGGCCGATGTGATCGTCACTGACGGTTTTACGGGAAATGCACTGTTTAAACTTGGGGAATCATTTTATGAAGTGGCTACACAACGTGGCCTGAAGGATGAGTTCTTCGATAAGACCAACTATGCATCCGTTGGTGGTAGCCCAATTATCGGTGTGAACGGAAACGTAATTATTGCCCACGGTATTTCGTCGGCTACAGCTATACAAAACATGCTCAATCTGGCCATCAGGCAGGTGCAGGCAGATGCCCACACTAAAATTGCCCAGGCGCTCAAGTGAGTATCCCGTAACAGAATTTATGATGAAAGCAGCAATTACCGGTGTTCACGGCTACGTACCTGATTACGTATTGACCAACGCTGAACTGGAGCGCATGGTTGATACCAATGACGAATGGATTACCTCGCGCACGGGCATCAAAGAACGGCACATACTGAAAGGCGAAGGCATGGGCAGTTCACACATGGGTGCCGAAGCCGTACGCGGGTTATTAGCTAAAACGAACACCGCTCCTGAAGAGATTGACCTGCTCATCTGCGCTACTGTTACCCCTGATTATGTATTTCCGGCTACAGCCAACCTCATCTGCGATATGGTGGGTATACGTAATGTGGGTAGTTTCGATATTCAGGCCGCCTGCTCAGGTTTTTTGTACGCGCTGACGGTAGGCACCCAGTTTATCGAAAGCGGCAAGTACAAGAAAGTAATCGTAGTTGGAGCCGATAAAATGTCGGCCATTACCGATTACACGGATCGGACAACCTGCGTTCTGTTTGGCGATGGGGCCGGCGCCGTCTTACTCGAAGCTGCCGAACCCGGTTTAGGCATTCTTGACTCAATCATCCGTTCTGACGGCGTAGGGCAGTACCATCTGTTTCAGAAAGCGGGTGGTAGCCGATACCCACCCAGCCACGAGACCGTTGAGAAACGCTGGCACTACGTTTATCAGGATGGCCCGTCGGTCTTTAAATTTGCCGTAAAAAATATGGCGGATGTGTCGGCTGAAATTATGCAGCGAAACCACCTGGATGGTGGCGATGTAGCGTGGTTAGTACCGCACCAGGCTAATAAACGGATCATCGATGCTACCGCCAACCGTATGGGAATTGGCTCGGATAAGGTGATGCTCAATATCCATAAATATGGTAATACCACTGCCGCAACGATTCCTCTCTGCCTGTTCGACTACGAATCGAGACTGAAGAAAGGCGATAATCTGGTGCTGGCAGCGTTCGGTGGCGGGTTCACTTGGGCAGCAGTATACGTGAAGTGGGCTTACTAAGGAGTTTGCAGTTGTCTGTTTACAGTCTTCAGTTGCGCTGCAAATTCATCTTTATTACATCAACAAACAGAAGACTGTAACCAGAAAACAGAAAACTATCAGAATGGCAACGACCGCAGACATTCGGAACGGCTTAGTTATCAATCACAACTACGACCTTTTTCAGATTGTTGAATTTCAACATGTTAAGCCCGGAAAAGGCGCAGCTTTCGTTCGGACGAAACTGAAAAGCCTGACCACTGGCCGGGTTATCGACAATACATTCAACTCAGGGGTAACTATTATTCCGGTTCGGGTTGAACGCCGGAAGTTCCAGTACCTCTATAAAGATGAGGCTGGCTACAATTTCATGGACCAGGAAACATTCGATCAGATCAACATCGACGGAAAAATTCTGGATCAGGCCGATTTGATGCGCGAAGGGCAGGAGGTAGAGATATTAATGAATGCCGAAAATGATACACCACTGACTTGTGAATTACCCGTTTCGGTTGAATTGGAAGTAACTTACGCCGAACCCGGCCTGAAAGGAGATACTTCAAGTGGCGCCAAGAAGCGTGTTGAAGTAGAATCGGGCGCAATGATCAACGTACCCCTTTTTATTAACCAAGGCGATAAAATTCGGGTTGATACACGTACCCGGGAATATCAGGAACGAGTGAAATAGAGAAAGTTTACAGTTTTCAGTTTGCCGTTTACAGTTGCTGCGCTAATATGCCAACTGGTTCACTAGCGCAGCAACTGTAAAACGGCAAACTGAAAACTGTAAACCCTTTTTTTAATATGAGCACACAAGACATTCAACAACTAATTGATTTTATCGCGAAATCGGGTCTCGATGAGGTGAAAATTGAGACCAGCGAGCTGAAAATCAACGTAAAACGTTCGGCAACGCAACCAGTTGTTGCAGCGGCTGCACCAGCGGCATCACCTGCTCCGGCACCTGTAGCCGCTCCCGTGGCCCAGCCAGCGGCTGCCCCGGCTATTTCTGCAGCACCCGCCGCAACTGCAGCGCCTGCTCCGGCCGCCAACCATATCACGATCAAGTCGCCAATGATTGGTACGTTCTACCGGTCGGCGAACCCCGAGTCGCCCATGTTTGCGGAGGTAGGTGACGAGATCAAGCCCGGCAAAGTGGTATGTATCATCGAAGCCATGAAGCTTTTCAACGAGATCGAAGCTGAGATATCGGGCCGGATTGTGAAAGTGCTTGTCGAAAACGCTACACCTGTCGAGTACGATCAGCCGTTGTTTATTGTCGAACCAATATAAAGAGTCGATAGTCGATAGTCTTTAGTCGATAGTGGGCTAATGCACGACTAGCTGACGCGGTAGCCCACTATCGACTAAAGACTATCGACTATCGACTTAACCTTATGTTCAAGAAAATCCTAATTGCTAACCGGGGCGAGATTGCGTTGCGGATCATACGTACCTGCCGCGAAATGGGCATTCGTACGGTGGCCGTTTACTCAACAGCCGACCGCGACAGCCTGCACGTTCGCTTTGCCGACGAGGCGGTCTGCATTGGCCCTCCGGCAAGTCGGCAGTCTTATCTGAATATTCCGAGCATTATTTCTGCCGCAGAAGTAACGGGGGCTGACGCTATTCACCCGGGTTACGGTTTCCTGTCGGAAAATGCAGAGTTCTCGCAAATCTGCGCTGATTATGGTATCAAGTTTATTGGTGCTACGGCCGAACAGATAAACAGCATGGGCGACAAGGCCACGGCAAAAGCCAGCATGCGTGCGGCTGGGGTGCCGGTAATTCCTGGCTCAGAGGGTCTGCTTGAATCCATTGAGCAGGGTAAAGAACTGGCAGCAGGAATGGGCTATCCGGTGATCATCAAGGCTACGGCTGGTGGTGGTGGCCGTGGCATGCGCATCATCAAATCCGAAGCTGACTTCGAAAAAGCCTGGAATGACGCCCGTACCGAAGCCGGTGCCGCTTTTGGCAATGATGGCCTCTATCTCGAAAAATTCGTTGAGGAGCCCCGCCACATTGAAATCCAGATTGTGGGAGATCAGTACGGTAAAGTGTGCCACTTATCAGAGCGCGACTGCTCGATTCAGCGTCGTCACCAGAAACTACTGGAAGAAACACCATCGCCAATCATGACCGACGACCTTCGGGCACGAATGGGCGAGGCAGCCATTCGTGGTGCTCAATCAATCGGGTACGAAGGTGCCGGAACGGTTGAGTTCCTGGTTGATAAACACGGCGAATTCTATTTCATGGAAATGAATACCCGGATTCAGGTCGAACACCCGATTACGGAAGAGGTAACCGATTTTGATCTGATCAAGGAGCAAATCAAAGTGGCGGCGGGCGTTCCGATCTCTGGAGCTAACTACACGCCAAAACTGTTTGCCCTTGAGTGCCGGATTAACGCCGAAGATCCAGCCAATAATTTCCGTCCGTCGCCGGGTAAGATCACCAACCTGCACTTTCCCGGTGGCCACGGCATCCGTATCGATAGCCACGTGTACACCGGGTACGTTATTCCGCCCAACTATGACTCGATGATCGCTAAGTTGATCGTGTCGGGCCAGTCGCGGGCTGAAGTACTGACGCGTATGAAGCGGGCCTTGCAGGAGTTCGTGATTGAAGGCATCAAAACCACGATTCCATTTCATATTAAGTTGATGGACGATCCCGGTTTCCAGTCGGGACATTTCACAACTGCTTTTCTGGAGACATTCGATTTCTCTGATTTATAGCCGGTCAAACGAGGGCATTAAAAAAGCCGCTTCTGAACGTCAGAAGCGGCTTTTTTAATGCCAGACTAGCGCTAGAGAAGGAACGTTAAGGGAGCTTAATCCCTGCCGTAACGCTGGCAATACCCAGAAATCCTTTGATGTTTGTGTCTTTGTAAACACCACCGGCCGGAACGGCGTAGCGAACGTCGAGATCCAGCCACTTGAGCGGTGATACGCCCAGACCCACTTCCAGCGCCCAGGTGAACCGTTTCACCTCCAGGTTTGCCGCGTCACGGCTACTCAGCAGGTTAGTGGTTTCTGGTGTGGCCGGAATAGCAACAGCGGCTGAAAAACCAATAGCCGGGTTCGGATTAACCTGCCCCTGCGTACTGCGAACCGCCTGTGATTTATTAACGAAGATAAGCGTTGGGCCCATGTAGGCGCGTAGCTTGTCTTTTATCAGCCGCCGACCGAAGAGGACAGGTACGTTGAACGACTCGATAGACGATTCTGACGTTATATCGACAGTAGCGTTCAGTAGGCCCGGTGCAAAACTGATCGGCAGCTGTGCCGCCAGATCCGGACTAGCATTCACATCGAGCGTCAGGTTTGTTTTCTGTTTCAGCAAGTACCGGTTGTACGTCAGTTCGATCTGTACATATCCTTTCCGACGGTAGTTGTTAAAACGCACGAAAGCACCACCTGTGTAGCCAACGCCTGTACCGTTTCGTTTGTTATCGATTTGCGGGACCGTTACGCCTGCAATGCCGGTTGGCTGAGCCGGAATAGTTGTGTAGCCATGCACAAAGGTAGGGCCACCTTTTACCCCCACCTCAATAGCCCGTATTGATGATGTAGTTGGAGATTGTGCCAGTGCCGCTGTTGAGGTCAATAGTAGGGCAGCAGCTATAGTGTATAATGGATATGTCATGTTGGTCAATAGATGTTGGACGTTGGATACTGGCTACTGGAGACAAAAGCTAATCTGTTGCCAACAGCCGATGTCTAACATCAATGCTTACGGTTGAACCAGAACTTTACGGTAGCGGGTAGCGTCGACCAGCGGAATAGTGGCGCTATACTTGGCGTTGATACTTTTGATGATCTCGTTGGCCAGCAGGGCATAGCCAGCGGGCGTAAAGTGAATACCATCCAGGCTCATCACGCCGCCAAGGATATAGCCCAGTGTGAATGTTACACCATTCTGCGCGACGCCGGTAGATGACAACTGGTTCGTCAGTGTACTTACGTCAACCCAGGCAAGGCCACGGGTGTCTGCCTGCGCTTTCATGATGCCATTGTATTCATCGATCTTCGCATTCAGGGCGGTGACTTCTTCGGCATCGAGTACCAGTTCATTGGCCAGCGGGTTTGTCAGCGACAGGCCATAAGGGCCAACTTTCGTGCCAACATCCGTACGACCGATGGTGCCGTAAGCTGCCTGCTGAGCCAGCAGCAGCAGATCACCTGCTTTAGTTGCCCGGATACCTCCGGCAGCCAGAGGTGATTGAATGACAAGAGCGGTAACGGCAGGAGCAGCTGGATTGGCCGCCCGAACAGCCGCCGTTACACTGGCCAGCACCTGTGTTAAGGTGATCGTCTGGAAGAAAGCAGCGGTGGTTACCTTAGGAATACCAATCACTACGCCTTTCCGGCCATTGGCATTCAGCGTGTTAAGCAGTGCCGTGTAGTTGGTCGTAAACAAGGCCGTTGACGTAAATGGTGTAACACCACCTGTGGTAGCATAGCCAAGTGCATCGTTGTTGCCCATGAAGCACGAGAAGAACGTAGCATCAGACACGTTATCAGTAACAAATTGCTGATACGTACGCAATGGCGTAACATCAGGGAGTAACCGTTCGAAGTAAGGGTTACCTGCGGCTGATCCGTAACCAGGCGTTTGCAAGTCGCTCATCCGGATACCAGGTACACCCAGATTATTGAGGGGACCAGTGTATTTGGTGAATAAAGGCCTTCCACTAACCAACCCGCGCACTGCCTGAGGAGCTACCTGAGCCGTAACAGGCAACCCACCAGAGGTAGTAGTAGGTAAGCTCGTGAGCTTAAGGTACCCTGTTCCGGCAGCTTGTTCCGGCGTGAACAGGGGCTGGATAAATGCACCGCCATACACGAGCCGAAACTGTTGCGCTAAAATGCTGGGATATGAGTTAAGTTGTCCTTCACGGTATAATCCGTTGTCGGCATATCCAGCCGTGAGCGAATTGCCAACGGCAACGTACTTGGTAAAGTTAGCTGTACCGGGAGACAGGGGATCAATAAGACCAGCCTGATCATTTTCATAGCACCCTGCCGTACTGACCATGAGGCCCACGAGGGCCATCCAGCGCAGGGGATGAGTAAAGCGAAATTGCATAAGCATTGTGATGATTATAGGAACTCACCTGGTTGGTGTTCACGCAAATATAATAGGCCTGCAGACCGTCTTAGGTGCGTTGAATAGTATTTACCCTGGTTTTTTTGGGAATCTGTTAATCTGACCGATGTGACATCCGAACAATAACTGCGTCTACGTGTTGGTTTGTTTAGCGAAAACGCGTTGTTTGTGCTTGTATTAAACCAATGTTTCACACTTAATCTTTTTGTACACACATGGGCCTATTAAGTTTCTTCAAAGGTGTTGGTGAAAAAGTCTTCGGTAAAAGCGAAGAAACACCCGCCGCAACTCCTGCCGCTGCTGATCCGGAACCACTGAAAGCTGGTGCGTTATTAAATCACGTTAAGCAGCTTGGTCTCGCTTATAAGACGCTGACAATCAAAACGAAAGGCGATACGGTGACCATCGAAGGCCAGGTAGCCAAGCAGGAAGATGCCGAGAAAATCGCATTGGCTGTTGGTAACGTTGAAGGGGTAACGGTCGTTGATAACCAGTTGGTTGTTGATAGCCCGGAGCCTGAGGCTAACTTCCACACGGTTGAAGAAGGTGATACGCTGTCGGCCATCTCTAAGAAAGTGTATGGTGACCCAATGAAATATGGCGTCATTTTCGAAGCAAATAAGCCGATGCTGAAAAGCCCCGATCTTATTTATCCTGGTCAGGTTCTGCGTATTCCGCAATTATAATCTGATTAGAACGTACCTGAAAAAGCCGGCTTCTGCTATAGAAGTCGGCTTTTTTGCATTGTAACGGTAGGGAGGAGGATGAAACTAAGTCTGGTGGCAGTAGGTACGTTTGTGTTGAATCTTCTTAAAAGCAACACATCGAGTTAGTTGTATGCTAAACCAAACTCACGTTTTCAATCACGTCAGTTACCTCTGGGACGAGGCAAAAGCTGCCGAATTAGCCACTGGTGAACCCCACGATCGTGAGGTGGCCTTGCTCATATATCGCTCAAACCTGCTGGGTGCCGATCTTCGGCTCACCAACTACGGTGGGGGGAATACATCGTGCAAAGCGATGGCCAACGATCCATTGACGGGCCAACCCACCGAAGTAATGTGGGTGAAAGGCTCAGGCGGTGATATTGGTACGCTTACCCGCTCCGGGCTGGCTGCACTGTACGTTGACCGTCTGCGCAGTCTGGAAGGTATCTACAAAGGCATTGAGCAGGAGGATGAAATGGTTGAGCTCTTCAACTATTGCCTCTATGACCTGGCCTCCAAAGCCCCCTCTATCGATACGCCGTTACACGGCTTCCTGCCGTTTGCCCACATCGATCACTTACATCCCGATGCGGCTATTGCCATTGCGGCAGCTAAAGACGGTAAACGGATCACGCAGGAACTCTTCAATGGCCAGATTGGCTGGGTAGACTGGCAGAAACCAGGTTTCGATCTGGGGCTGCAACTACGCAATTGCCTGGAAGAAAATGCCGCCAATGGCATTCAGCTACGGGGCATCATGCTAGGCTCACATGGCCTCTTCACCTGGGGCGATACGGCTTATGAGAGCTATATCAATACGCTCGAAGTAGTTGAACGCTGCGCCGAATACATTGAAGCAAATACGGGGAAAAAAGGACCGGTATTTGGCGGCCAACGCATTGAAAGCGCCGCGCCCGAG
This sequence comes from Fibrella forsythiae, assembly GCF_017353175.1. Classification (GTDB taxonomy): domain Bacteria; phylum Bacteroidota; class Bacteroidia; order Cytophagales; family Spirosomataceae; genus Fibrella; species Fibrella forsythiae. Next base: position 259,079 of record NZ_JAFMYW010000011.1, read on the forward strand.
GCTCGTAAAGAACAGGCCGCTCAATTGGCACCTATTCTGCGTGGCCTGTGCAGCAGCGAACGCCACATGATCGGCCATTTTACTGATGATGAGCGCGTGCTGGCCTTTACCAATTCAAACGATCTGTCGCGTCTGGCACCACTGGGTACGTCCTGCCCTGACCACTTCCTCCGCACGAAGATCAGCCCCTTGGTGCTGGAACTGGCACCCGACGAAGACATAAGCGGTACGGCTGCCATTCAGGCCCGGCTTACGCCCGCATTCGACGCTTACCGGGCCATGTATCAGAACTACTACGACACCTGCAAACACCCGAATAGCCCAGCGATCCGTGATAAGAATCCGGTGGTGCTGCTATGGCCGGGGGTGGGTATGTTCACCTTTGCCAAAGACAAACAGACAGCCCGCGTAGCCGCCGAATTCTACATCAACGCTATCAACGTGATGCGTGGTGCCGAGGCCATTTCAGAATATACCTCATTGCCCCGCCAGGAGGCATTCAATATTGAATACTGGTTGCTGGAAGAAGCAAAACTCCAGCGGATGCCCAAGCCAAAGCCACTGTCGGGCAAAATTGCGCTTGTGACAGGTAGCGGCGGCGGTATCGGAAAAGCGATCGCCAAGAAATTTGCGCAGGAAGGCGCCTGTGTCATTCTGAACGATATTGACGAAGGCCGACTCGATTCATCGAAAGCGGAATTTGTGAAGGCGTTCGGGGCTGATGCTGTGGCGACAACAACGCTGAACGTAACAAATGCCGCCAGCATTAGCGACGCCTACAAAGCAGCTTGCCTGGCTTTTGGTGGCGTTGATATTGTGGTCAACAACGCGGGAATCAGCATTTCCCGGCCTATTGCCGAGCATACAATCGAAGAGTGGGACCGTCTGTATGATATTCTGGTGAAAGGCCAGTTTATGGTTACGCAGGCTGCTGTAACCGTAATGCGTAAGCAGAAACTGGGCGGCGATGTGATCAATATCGTGTCGAAAAACGCGCTGGTAGCTGGCCCGAATAACGCTGGTTATGGCTCAGCCAAGGCAGCGCAATTGCACCTGAGTCGCCTGAACGCAGCTGAATTGGGGGGCGATCATATCCGGGTGAATACCGTGAATCCCGACGCGGTTATTTCCGATTCAAACATCTGGGCCGGCGGTTGGGCCGAAGGCCGCGCCAAAGCCTATGGCATTACGGTAGCTGAATTACCTGCCTATTACGCCAAGCGTACCTTGCTGAACGAGATTATTCTGCCCGATGATATTGCCAATGCCTGTTTTGCCTTCGTGGGTGGCCTGCTTAGTAAATCAACCGGCAACGTGCTGAATGTCGACGGCGGCGTAGCAATGGCATTTGTACGGTAACACAATGAACAGTAATCGGTTATCACCTTTGTTCAGGTACGTTGCCCTCGCGCGGCTTTGTTCATTGATAACTGGTTACTGCTAACTGCCCCCTCTCCATGAACCTGAATCAGAACCAACTACAAAACCACAACGCCAGCCTGCTGGCCAGACACCAACGCAAACTGGCTCCCTGGACGGGTGAGCTGGAGAATGCGGAAGAAGTCATTCAAAAACTGGTCGATTTTCAGATTGCCATTCCCAGCTGGGCATTAGGCACGGGCGGAACGCGCTTTGGCCGTTTCCCCGGTGGCGGTGAACCCCGCTCGCTGGAAGAGAAAATGGACGATGTTGGTCTGCTGCATGCCCTAAACCGGAGTAGCGGCGCTATCTCGCTCCACATTCCGTGGGACGTACCCAGCGATGTGGCGGCTATTCAGCAACGGGCTTCTCAGCTTGGACTACGTTTCGACGCCGTAAACTCCAACACGTTTCAGGACCAGCCCGACCAAGCCCTTAGCTACAAATTTGGTTCATTGCAACACGCCGATGCGGCCGTTCGGCAACAGGCGATCGACCATAATATTGAGGTTATCAGGCACGGTGTAGCGCTTGGCTCAAAATCGCTGACGGTCTGGCTATCAGACGGATCCTGTTTTCCGGGTCAGCTTAATTTCCGCAAAGCGTTTTCGCGGACGCTCGAAAGTCTGCAAGCCATCTATGCGGCTCTGCCCGAGGATTGGAAGGTATTCGTTGAATACAAAGCGTTCGAGCCGAATTTCTATTCAATGACCGTTGGCGACTGGGGAAGCAGCTATCTGTACGCCAGTAAGCTAGGGCCGAAAGCTTATACACTTGTTGACCTGGGCCACCATCTGCCCAACGCCAACATCGAGCAGATCGTGGCTATTCTGCTGCAGGAAGGGAAACTCGGCGGTTTTCACTTCAACGACTCGAAATACGGTGACGATGACCTGACCGTGGGTAGCATTCGGCCATACCAGTTGTTCCTGATTTTCTGCGAACTGATCGAAGGAATGGATGCACGCGGTATGAACCACGCCGACGACCTCGGCTGGATGATCGACGCGAGCCACAATGTGAAAGACCCGCTCGAAGATCTGTTGCAGTCGGTAGAAGCCATTCAACTGGCCTACGCTCAGGCGCTGCTGGTTGACCGTGCGGCGCTCGAAGAAGCCCGCGAAGCCAACGATGTAGTACGCGCTCAGGAAATTCTTCAGGACGCCTTCCGTACCGATGTTCGTCCGCTGGTAGCCGAAGCGCGTTTGCGGGCCGGTGGTGCGCTGAATCCGCTGGCGCTATTCCGCCAACTTGACGTGCGTGGCCAGCTCATTGGCGAACGCGGCTTGAAAACCGTAGCAACAGGACTATAAAGGAGTTAAAAGTTACTAGTTAAGAGTTGCTCCGCTGTGGTTACCATACGGGACTTCAGCGGAGCAACTCTTAACTAGTAACTCTCAATGCTTAACTTTTTATCTCTTTCATTCTTTGAAAACGCCCGTAATTGCTATCGTTGATGTTGGCAAAACAAACAAGAAGGTGTTCCTTTTTGATCGCCATTATCAACTTGTCTGGGAGAAATCAGCGCAATTGCCTGAGACTGTTGACGAAGACGGCGATCCCTGCGAAGACCTGGAACTGCTGATCGAATGGGCATCAGGTACTGTAGAGGATGTGATGAAACTGCCTGACTATGACGTAAAAGCGCTGAATTTCACAACCTACGGGGCCAGTTTTGTTTACGTCGATAAAGATGGTAGGCCCGTAGGTTGTCTGACTAATTACCTTAAGCCATACCCGGACGATCTGCGCGAGCAGTTCTATGATCAGTATGGCCCGTCAGATCGGCTCTCGGTTGGAACCGCCTCGCCTGCCCTCGATAGCCTGAACTCCGGGCTGCAACTCTACCGCCTCAAACATGAGCGGGCCGATTTGTTTGCCCAGGTGGCCTACGCGCTGCATCTCCCGCAGTACATGAGCTACCTGATCACCCGCAAGCCCGTTGCCGAAATGACCAGCCTAGGCTGCCATACCATGCTCTGGGATTTCCAGCGTGCCGAATACCATGACTGGGTAAAACAGGAGCAGTTAGACTCGTGTCTGTCTGTGCTTGCCCCGTCCGACAGCGTCAAAACTGTCTCGGTGGGTGGAAAGGAACTGAAGGTCGGTGTGGGTCTCCACGATTCATCATCGGCTCTGATTCCGTATCTGGCCTCATTTCGTGAGCCATTCGTGCTGATATCTACGGGCACCTGGTGCATCAGTATGAATCCGTTCAACAATGACCCGCTGACGGCTGAAGAGTTACAATACGATTGCCTGTGCTACCTGACCTACAAAGGACAACCCGTTAAAGCATCGCGGCTTTTCGCCGGAAACGAGCACGAGCAGCAGATAAAACGGTTGGCAGCTCACTTCAACGTACCTGAGTCGTACTATAAACGGGTACAATATGACGCTGATATCATTGCTAAATTGCAACGTACCCAGCCGGTTGATCATGAAGCAGTCGGTGACTGGCTGGGCATGACCCCACCGGCAACCATTCCGCCCTTTACGCAATCAGCTTTTGTGCGGCGCGATCTGACTGAGTTTGATGATTACGAAACGGCCTACCACCAATTGATGCTCGATCTGATGGCGCAGCAATTGATTTCAACGGCGCTGGTTATTCCGGGTAACTCAGTTGGCCCGATTAGCCGTATTTTCGTGGATGGCGGGTTTAGCCACAACTCAATTTACATGAATCTGCTGGCCGCGGCTTTCCCCGAAATCGATATATGGGCGGCTTCGGTTGCGCAGGCAACAGCATTGGGGGCGGCCCTGGCTATTCATGAACACTGGAATCCAGAACCGATTTCCGCTGATTTGATCGACTTAACGTATTATCCGGCTCCACAGATCGAGCCCGAGAGTTAACATACCCTTTTGGTAGGGACTCACATGAAGATAGGCTTATTTATCCCCTGTTACGTTGATCAGTTCTATCCGCAGGTAGCCAAAGCAACACTGACGCTGCTCGAACAACTGGGCTGTACCGTTGATTATCCGCTCAATCAAACCTGCTGCGGACAGCCGATGGCCAACTCCGGTTACGCTCATCTGGCCGGGGGCTGCGACGATAATTTCATTCGCAACTTTGCCGGGTACGACTATGTCGTGTCGCCATCGGGCAGTTGCACGCTGCACATTAAACAGCATTTGCACGGCCACAATGCGGCTACTGACAATGACGCATCAGCTATTCGCGGCCGGGTATACGAACTGACCGAGTTCATTACTGACGTGCTGAAGGTGGAATCGTTACCGGCTAAAAATCAGGTACATCCACACCGGGTACGTCCGTTGCGTGTAGGTCTGCACCAGAGTTGCCACGGGCAGCGCGGACTGCATCTCTCGCCTATGTCTGAACTGGTCGGGAACCAGGGTGTTTCTAAACCAGCCCGGCTTCTGAAGATGGTGAATGGGGTGGAATTAGTGGACCTCGATCGCCGCGATGAGTGTTGTGGCTTTGGTGGCACTTTCTGCGTCACCGAAGAAGCCATTTCGGCCAAGATGGGGAAAGACCGGGTTGCCGATCACCTGCGGCACAACGTAGACGTCATTACGGGCGTAGATGTATCGTGTCTGATGCACATGCAGGGAATTCTGCGCCGTCAGGAAAGTAAAGTCGAAGTAAAGCACATCTCAGAGTTGTTAGTAAACTAAGTATGAGCAACCTATCGCACGCTGAGGCGGCGGCTGTCTTCAATAAAGACGAGGCCCGAGTTGACTGGCATGACGAAACCCTTTGGTTTGTGCGGAGTAAACGCGACCGAGCCGCGCAGTCGATACCCGAGTGGGAGGGGTTGCGCGAAGCCGCCTCGCAGATAAAGAATCATGTGCTCTCCAACATGCACGACCTGCTGACGCAGTTTGAGCAAAAGGCCATTGCAAACGGCATCATGGTGCATTGGGCTGCCGATGCCGCCGAGCATAACGCCATTATCCGTCAGATTCTGGCTGATAATAAAGTGAATCAGCTGGTGAAATCGAAGTCGATGCTGACGGAAGAATGCCACCTGAACGAATACCTGAAAGAGCACGGCGTTGACGTAATTGACTCTGATCTCGGCGAGCGGATCGTGCAGATGCGCGGCGAGGCGCCCAGCCATATTGTGTTGCCCGCCATTCACCTGAAGCGGGGCGATGTGGGCGATACCTTCCACAAACACCTGGGCACTGATGCGGGCGCAACTGACCCGCAATACCTGACCGAAGCCGCCCGCCAACACCTGCGCGACACGTTTCTGACGCGTAAAGTGGCCCTCACCGGGGTGAACTTCGCCATTGCCGAAACGGGTGGTTTTGTAGTTTGCACCAATGAAGGCAACGCCGATATGGGCGTGCACCTGGCCGATGTGCACATCGCCTGTATGGGCTTTGAAAAAGTTATTCCTCGTGCAGAACATCTTGGTGTGTTTCTACGACTGCTGGCCCGTTCGGCCACTGGTCAGCCCATTACCACGTTTTCGAGCCATTTTCACAAACCCAGAAAAGGGCAACAGATGCACCTGGTCATTGTTGATAATGGCCGAAGCCGTCAGTTGGGTCGCGCTGACTTCCGAAATTCCTTGAAGTGCATCCGATGTGCAGCCTGTTTCAACACCTGTCCGGTATACCGTCGGAGTGGCGGACATAGTTACCACACGGCCATTGCCGGTCCGATCGGGTCTATCCTGGCCCCTAATCTGGATATGCGCCAGAATGTTGATTTGCCTTTTGCCAGTACCCTTTGCGGCTCATGCAGTAATGTTTGTCCGGTGAAAATTGACATCCACGAACAATTGTACAAGTGGCGGCAGGTATTAATGCAGGAAGGGCATGGACCAACAGCTAAAACGCTGGCGATGAAGACCATGGCCAGTGTACTGGAATCGCCCCGGTTATACCGGATGGCTGGAAAGGTGGGGCGCGGCGTGTTACGATTTGCCCCCGTCGTAGCCGAAAATGGACTGAATCCCTGGTATACTCACCGCGAAATGCCCGAGCCACCAGCAGAAAGCTTTCGGGATTGGTACATAAATAATAAACAGTAAATAGCCATCAAGTACCAGCGCTGCTTATATGTATAGCCCATTCGCCGGGAAGGGCTCTCATAAGCAGCGCTGGTACTTGGTAGCTGTTCACTGATCACTGAAAAATGACTTCACGCGACACCATATTGGCCGCTATTCGGGCTAATCAGCCGGATCGGTTGCCGCTGCCAGAGCAGTTTACTTTTGAGACAACCTACCCGGACCTGGCCGCTCAGTTTGCCGAGGTACTGGCGTTTGTTGGGGGACAGGCGGTGAACGTACCTGACTATGCGGCTATTGCCACGTACCTGCGCCAGACCTACGCCGATGTGCTGAGCATTGGTACGACCATTCCTGAACTGGCCGACGTGGCTGATCTTGATTTAACCCTGATCACGGTCCCGCACGATCTGGTCGGGCTCAATCTGGCTATCATCGGTGGCCAATTGGGCGTAGCTGAAAATGCGGCTATCTGGGTTGATGAGCAGCATATCCCGTCGCATTTCCGGGCAATGCCCATGATCACGCAGTATCTGGCAATAATTATCCGCGAGGTCGATCTGGTATCAAACATGCACGAGGCTTACCGCCGTATTGATGTGGCAGCAACAGGGTTTGGTACATTTATTTCCGGCCCCTCCAAAACCGCTGATATTGAGCAGAGTCTGGTGATTGGCGCCCACGGCGCACGCGGCCTGACTGTGTTTATACTAAAGGAATAATGCACCGGTTCGCCGGGGTACGTGATCAATACGGTACTTTTGTGGTCTGGCCGAAGCGAAAGCTTTGGCAACTGCGCTTACTACCTATTCATTTGACCGAAACTGGATTGGAAACGCCCGCCCGGTTCGGCATTACGGCCCCAATGCTTCAGCAAATAGCGATCAACGACTTTTCGAGTACGCCCAAGTACCTTCAGATTTACAATTCCATCACTGAAGGTATTCGGAACAAGGATATTCTGCCGGGCGATAAACTGCCGTCAATTTTCGAGGTATGTGCTGAATTCGACGTCTCGAAGCGAACGGTAGAGCGGGCCTATGATCTGCTGAAAGAAAAGAAAGTAATTGAGTCGACGAAGGGTAAAGGCTCGTATATCAGCGATCTGGAAATAAACCGGGCGTTGAAGGTTTTTCTGCTGTTCAATAAACTCAGCGCCCATAAAAAAATCATCTACGACGCCTTCACCGACGAACTAGGCCCTGACGTGCCTATCGATTTTTTTATCTACAACAACGATTTCCGGCTGTTTAAAACCATTCTGCCAAACCACGCCCACGGCTACACGCACTACGTAATCATTCCGCATTTTTATGAAGGCGGTGAGCGGGCTGTTGATCTGATCAACACGTTGCCAAAGCATAAACTCGTGGTAATGGACAAGCTCATTAACGGCCTGACAGGCAAGTATTCGGCTGTTTATCAGGATTTTGAAAATGACCTTGTGCAGGCGCTGGTAAGTGCATTGCCGTTACTGCGAAAGTATGCTACCCTGAATCTACTGTTCCCCGAATACACCTATCATCCCGAAGGAATAGTAGCCGGCTTTCACCGGTTCTGCACGGATTATGGATTTAAGGCGCTTGTAACGCCCGACATTACATCGGCCGATATCCTGCCTGATTGCGCGTATATCAATCTGATGGAAGAGGATCTGGTCACGCTGATCAAGAAGATAAAAGAAACGCCGTATCAGGTAGGGCGGGAAGTCGGGATTCTATCCTACAACGAAACCCCATTGAAAGAACTGCTACTCGATGGCATTACGGTAATCTCAACCGATTTCGCCCAAATGGGCCGCACTGCCGCTCAACTGGTAACCGGAAAAGTGAACGGACAGATCAAAAACCCGTTCCAGCTCACCGTTCGTAAATCGCTGTAGGTACGTTGCTACCGCACGGGCAACGTACCTACACATGAGGTATAATTCCGAGGCAAATAATGGTAGTCCTTCAAAGTGCCTCAGTAGTTGCTCCCCGTTTGCTTTTTGAGTGCTGCCTGAATATCAATTGGCAAGTTTGTGAAGAAACGAAACCCGGTTCGTTGCTCCAATTCGTCAACCGACAGACGATAGCTTTCCCACTTGCGCTCAGCTGCCGATTGCTGATTGGGAATATATACGGCTATCACCTGTGTATTGGGGCCAATGCGATTCAGGTCATCGGTACCGTTTGGCAACACCAGCAGCACCTTCCACATCGCAGCAGGGACCGTAATTTTCCCGGCGGCTAAGCTCTTGGCTTCCCCCTGTTCGCCGGTGCCTCCCGAGCCCCCGGTTCCTGCCACCAAATACACTTCGTTGCCGTTGTCGACCAGCTTGCGGGCATATTCTTCCAGGTACTTCCACGTTTCGCGGTTGAATTTTGGTGCTTGCGGCACGACGTTTGATAGGACGAACGTGGCAGCGTTGTCGGTGGGGTTACTGTCCCGGTCTTCCGATGGGCACAAATGACCCCGATCGAAACCGGTCTTCTCATAATCGCTCGATCTGATCGTTGAATAACCAGCGGGTAGGTCCGGGTCGGGGCGGAAGGTCTTGGTTCTGGCGGCATCTCCCCGCCATTCCGGGCTCAGGTGCCAGCTTACCCAGTTGGCAATGCCCCGGCTGCGGTTGAAACTGAGCGAAAACTGATGCTTTTCGATCAGGTAATTGTCGGGATCGATCGTTGTGGCCAGGCTCGGATTACCCAGCGTTAGGTGTTCACTGGTTGGCTGCGCTGGTCTACTACCCGGTTTAGGACCTTGGGGAACGGGCAGACAGCCGTTGAGCGTGAACAATAAACTACTGATAAACAGATTTGTCAGTAGTCGATTTGGCAGGAACGTTGATTTTGTTAGCATACTTGCGGAACTTTACTTGACTAAGCTACCAGTAAACTCAGGTTTGCTGAAAACAGACCAGAAACCACAATTTAGCCTGTTTTAGGGCATTTTTAGTATCATAACCCATACGTATGAGTAAAAAGAAACCGGCCGTACCGCAACGTACCGGCTATGCAGCCCCACAGGCTGCCGCACCCCGCCCGGCGGTGGCTGCTTCACCGCGACCGCAACCCGTAGCGGCACCGCGTCCGTCAACACCAACTGTCTCTGACTTACCGATTGAACGCAGCCCCGTGGTATGGTGGCCCATGTTGGCACTGGCTGCCATCGGCGTGTTGCTGTATGCCAACACGTTCGGCCACCAGTATGCGCTCGATGATATTGCCGCTATTGGCCAAAACCTGTTCGTAAAACAGGGGCTAAAAGGATTACCCGACCTGATGCGGACAGAATTCTGGCACTTTAGCAATATCTCGCTGGGGTACTACCGGCCGCTGTCGCTGATTACGTTTGCGCTCGAACAGGAATTTTTCGGCGATAAGCATCCTGAATATAGCCACATGATCAACGCCGGCTTATATGGACTTACCGGACTAAGCATTGGTGTGCTGCTCCAGAAATGGCTGCCTGGTAAAACGATCGTCGCTTTCCTGATTGGTCTGGTTTTTATTACACACCCGCTTCATACCGAGATTGTTGCCAACATTAAAGGCCGCGATGAACTGCTGAGTTTCCTGTTCATTTCGCTGATGCTGCTGACCTACTGGAAGCACCTTGAAGCCAAAACGTCATTCTGGTATCAGGGCCCTGCTGCCGATATTGCGCTGGGTGGTTTGCTTACGGTATTCTCAGTAGTAGCGGGTTGGGTAATCGGTAGCAGTTTGCTGGTCAACGCGTTTGGTGCCACGGCTGGTGGTATCATCGGCGTGGTGATCATGGGCGCTTTGTCGACAAGCTGGGTTGGTCTGGCCTGTGCCTCACTCTACTTCGCGTTCCTGTCAAAAGAATCGTCGATCGTTAGCCTTGCGCTGATTCCGGCCATGCAATACTGGTTTGCCCGTCGTAACGTGTTCAACTCGATGATCAGCCTGTGGCCGTTCCTGATTGTTTCGGCCTTGTTCTTCTACCAGAAACAGAAGATGATCGGTACCCTCGCCGGTACCCCACCTGTCGACTGGGCCAACTATCCGTACGCGATTCTGAACACGAAGACGTCGACCATGTTCAAGTTCTTCATGTATTACCTGAAACTGCTGGTGTTGCCGCATCCGCTGGTATACGATTATTCGTTCAACGTGATTCCGACGGGCGGTAAAGGCGATATCATGTCGTGGCTGGGCTTTTTCTCGATGGTGGGGATGATTGTTTTAACCTGGATCGGTTTCCGTCGGCGCACACTCTGGGGTTTTGGCCTGTTCTGGTTCTTCGTTACCATGATGCCAGGTCTGGGCTTTATCTACAGTCGGGGTGGTATTCTGGCCGAACGTTTCCTGTATGCCGCCGTAATGGGCTTCGCTTTTGTGCTGGTTTGGGCTGTTCAGGCTGCAGTGGCCCGGTTTGGGCTGGATAAAGCCAAAACGAACGTACCTGAAGAGGCCGCCGTCTCGGATAGCCAGTCGGTGATTGATTCGTTCCGTTCACCGAAGCCCGCCCTGGCGCAGATGGCTATCAACTACCTGCCGCTGGCTGTGGTGGTTGGGCTCGCCTGTGGCCTGTACTCGTTCAAAACCATTACGCGTAACCCCGATTGGGAAAACAATTTTGTGCTGTTCAACTCGGCGCTGCCCTATGCGCCAACCAGTTGCCAGGTGCAACGCCACGTAGCCAACGAATGGATCGAAAAGGGCCTGAAAGAACGTGCCAAGATCGATTCGGCCAACGTGCGGATGATGCGCTACAAAACCAAAGCCGATTCGATCAAGAAGTATCAGGCCATGTTGCCCGAATACAACAAAGAAGCTGGCAAGTATGCTCGCCTGGCACTCGACCATCTGCAGGAGTCATGTAAGATTTACCCGAATTTCGGTGAATCGTACTTCTCAATGGCCTATGTATTTCAGCGGATTACGCCCAATGTCGACTCGGCTAAGCATTACTACAAGCAGACGATCCGGGCGGCTTCATCATATGCACCAGCTTATAATAATCTGGGTGTGATTTACCAGAACGAGGGTAAATACCAGCTCGCGTCGTACTACTACAATAAGTCGATGGAAGTAAACCCGGCTTATCAGGATGGCAAAAATAACTATGCAGCCCTGAAGAAAGCCACCGGGCTGGATGTCCGTTTCCTGCCCGATTCGGTGATAACCCGGAACTAGGAACAGGTAGTCAAAAAACAAAATTGGCGTAGAGCCGGGGCAAACCGCTTATCTGGTTTGGCCCGGCTCTACGCCAATTTTGTTTTTAGCCGATACTGATTTTTTACACGCTCATCGTGAGTCAGGCGTTATGGATATATATACGTCGTACGGGTACAAATTCAGTACCTTCATGGCCTATCCACCTTAACGCTACATAGCCACCTTCCGTTTACCTTATCAACTATGCCTGTTTTTCCACAAAAGTCAACAGCATCCGCAGACCAGAGCACCGTTCCAGCAGAGCCTGAACTAACCTTGCGCGAGAAATTACTCCTGCGCGAAGCCCAGTTAAGTCAGGCACAACGAATGGCAGGAATGGCTAGTTGGGAATGGTATTTCGGGGGAACTGAAATTCGATGGAGCCCTGAAATGTACCGATTCTGGGGTTATCAGCCCGATGAAGTAAGCGTTGATTTAGACAGCGTAGCCAAATCAACCCATGTAGATGACCTGCCTATTCTGGAAACGGCAGTAAGTCGGCTACTTCAGGGTGATGATGTGGAGATGGAATACCGGCGATACGACAGACTGGGCCGCGAGATTTATATCTACACCAACGGACAGATCATTCGGAACGAGGCGGGTGAAGCAATTGGCGTGTTCGGGATCGATATGGATATTACCAGGAGAAAACAGCAGGAGCAACACCTGCTTGACCTGAACCGGCAACTCGAAGAGAAAAATCAGAAACTGGAGCAACTGGTAGCCGAGTCAAGTGCATTCACCTACATTGCGAGCCATGATTTACAGGAGCCATTGCGCAAAATAAAGAGCTTCAACCAGCTCATTCTTGAAAAAGAAGCTGACCGATTGTCGGAGCAGGGTAAAGAGTTTTTTCGCCGATCCAATGCCGCTGCGGTCCGAATGCAGCAACTTATTCGAGATCTGGTCACTTACTCACAGATAAACTCAACTGAACCGGAAACTGAACCCGTTGACCTAAATGAACTGGCCGATCAGGTGTGTCAGGACCACTACGATGTAATTACTGCCAGGCGGGCCGAGATCAACGTGGAGCCATTACCTGTGGTGCAAGTAGCCAGATTTGCCTTCCGGCAACTCATTGATAATTTGATTAGTAACGCACTGAAATACTGTCGGCCCGATTGCCCGCCTCACATTACAATCAGCTATCAGCGGAACGTACCTGAGCAGCATCAACTGACAATCGCCGACCGGGGAATCGGCTTCGAACCTGTGTACAGCGAACGCATTTTTAAGCTATTTCAACGATTACATAGTCACCACCAGTATATAGGCACTGGTATTGGGCTGGCCATTTGCAACCGCGTAATGCAAAACCTTGGCGGCACCATCGAGGCCGTTGGCAAACCTGGCGAAGGAGCCACGTTCATCATGCGCTGGCCAGTGATCGAGTAGACACTACTAGTTGCCACGGCTGACCTCAATAGCCCGTTCCAGTACCTCGTCACGCCCTGCGCGGATACCGTCAATCGTGGGCTGCACCAAAACATCAGGCACGATGCCAACGCGCTGCGTTTCCCGGCCGTCGGGGTAGAAAACGCCAATTCCGCTGAAAGCAGTTCGATAGCCTCCCGGCAACGGCACCCATGATATATTACCGTCAGCTCCGGCGGTTGCGCTGCCAACAAGAACGACATTGGGAACTGTACGGAAAGCCATCGCCGTATATTCCGCATGACTTTGCGTTTCTTCATCGATTAGAACGATGACTTTACCAGTGTATAAACTCCTTTTGAAGCGTGGTAGCCAGGCTGAGCTAATTCCTTTAAACGTACCCGGGAATCGCATATCTGGCCCTGTAAACCGGGCAAATGGTACCCAATTGTGAGTGAGGTAACGCCCAATAAGCCAAAAAGTACCCTGCGGATAGTTGCGCAAATCGAAGATAAGAGCCTTTGCCGTTATCAGCGGCACCAGCACGCTATCTACCTGACGGGAAGTAAGATGCCCCAGATTGACGTAACCAATACTGTCGGTCAGCCATTTACTGACTGGGTACCGTGCATTAATTGATTGGGAGGCGGTGCTGCGAAACGAATGGTAAGGGTAGCGCGATGTCAGTACGGTTTCGTTTTGCCCCTGTCGGTCAATCGTTAATGTCGCCTGCTTTTCCGAGCTTACGCCAATAAGGCCCCGAACATCGCGGAGCATATCCGCTTCGCTGGAAGCAGAAACGTAAGGCCGAATTCGATCAACATGAGACCGAATGGATTGCCCGTCGATGGCGCTGATCACGGTACCAATCGGCAACGTACCTGAGTTGATGAGCGAGTCGTTGTAAATCCGGGTTATAACGGCTTTGTCGTCGATGAGCTTAAGCTCCAGAGGAAGCCACAACGTACCCAGGTCGCAGCGCAGACAGCGCGATTTATCGGTTGAGGTTAGAAAACCATGACTGTCTTTGATGCTCGCAACCAGCTGAAAAAGTGCTTTCTGATAGGTTTCCGGGCTTTTTGCCTGTTGAAAAACAGGGATCATGGTACGTATTACCTCATCCCAACTGCCATCAATGGCATATTTGTACGGGAAGAAATAATGAATGATGTTCCAGTACCGGAATAGCGCTAAAAGTCGATAAGACTCGTCTGGAATTGGCATATCGGCGTAGAGCTTTTCGTTGTCATATACTGTGTTACCAATTTCATTTGGTTGCTGTACATAATAATTGCTGCCCTGATGTCGGTTGTCTTTCAGGTACGTTAATCTGCGTTGAACGTCTTCCGTAAACAGCAGAGAATCGGTCAGAAAAGACAGGTCCAGATTATGCCGCCCAAGCGTTGGAGAAGTCGCTGACTGCTGGCATGTTTTACAGCGCCTGACCGTCCCCAGACTATCAATCAACCGGGTGTAAATCGCATTGAGCTGTTGCTTATCCCTGGCTTGCTGTACAACAGGAAGTAGTTGGATCAACCGCTGATCCCAGTCCTGTTTGCCCGACGCTACGCTGGGATGATAATATTTCAGAAAACCCCAGACCTTACAGAGCGACGTTAGCTTCTGGGTTTCGGTTACAGGTTGGGCCAGTGAAGTGGCGGCGGTTAAACACAGTAGAATAATGTAGCGCATGGGGAAGAAAGTCGAGATTCACTATAAAGACCAAAGCCACTGACCAGGGGTTGGCAGTGGCTTCTCCTAAAAAGTCTTAACGTAGGTAGATTGATTCGCTGCTCAACTACCCGAAACGCCTGGCCCCATCAGTTCAGCCAGGATTTTCTGGGCGGCGATGGAGATGATAGTGCCGGGGCCAAAAACGCCTCTGCTAGAGAAGTGGCATCAGGGTTGCAAAATAAGAGAGTGTGAGACAGTTAACTTTTGGGAAATCCATTGACTTAAGCACGTCGAAGTGATGGTCATTCGTAATGATAAAATCAGCTCCGGACGATAGTGCGCAATCGACGAATTTATTGTCATCGTAATCGGCGGCGATTAGGTCCCATCGGTAAAAGATTTCGGTTCTAACCGTGTTAGCCTGCCTGTCAATCAGCTCAAGTAGGTTTTCTGCAATAGCGGGTGTCATACGAGACCCGAAAATCTCAGTATATTCTTCCAAAACCTCAGTACTGACAGCCAGTTCAAACGTTCCTGCACGATAGGCATCAAAAACAGAACGGTATGGGGATAGCTTTGGAATAATCGCCAGAAAACAGTTTGTATCAATGACAATGCGCATCAATTGTGGGTGTATGGAGTACGGTTATGCTCCTGAGCCCAGTTTTCAATGGTGCTCACATCCCATCCCTTTTCTATAAACAGAGCATCAACGTCATCCTCTACTTTCCGAGCAAAGTAATCGGCTAGCAATTGCTTGATCTCCCGAACTTGTTCATCAGGAATTGGCCGTGAAAACGTTTTAAGCAGTTCTAATTGCAATGGAGTCAGCATAGTTATGTCGATTTGTTGTACCAACTCAACTCTTCGTCATCCGGGTACGTTCCAAAAATCAAATCATGTTGAGCTTACTTTTAATCAGGTAGTTGAGGCGTTGGCCCCATCAGTTCGACCAGGATTTTCTGGGCGGCGATGGAGATGATAGTGCCGGGGCCAAAAACGCCTTTTACGCCCGCGTCGTAGAGGAACTGATAGTCGCCAGCGGGTATAACGCCCCCGGCAATGACCATAATATCATCGCGGTCAATGGCTTTCAATTCGTTGATCAATTGCGGAACCAGCGTTTTGTGTCCTGCCGCCAGACTCGATACCCCCACGATATGAACGTCGTTTTCGGCAGCCTGGCGCGCCACTTCGGCAGGCGTCTGGAAGAGGGGCCCCATGTCTACGTCGAAGCCCAGGTCGGCAAAGCTGGTAGCGATGATCTTGGCACCCCGGTCGTGCCCATCCTGCCCCATTTTGGCTACCAGAATGCGCGGACGGCGACCTTCCTCAGTGGCAAACTGATTGGTCATTTCCCGCGCCAGCCTGAAGTTTTCGTCGTCAGACACCTCTGCCGAATATACACCCGATACCGACCGGATCGTGGCCTTGTGGCGACCGAATACTTTTTCGAGGGCGTCCGAAATTTCGCCCAGCGTTGCCCGGTGCCGGGCCGCATTGACCGCCAGCGCAAGCAGGTTTTCGTTACCGCTGGCCGCCGCTGTCAGTTGCGCCAGGGCTTCGTCTACCTTCGCCTGATCGCGCTCGGCACGTACCTGCGCCAGCCGCGCCAGCTGCGATCCGCGCACGGCCTGATTGTCGATGTCCAGTAACTCGATGACCGTATCGGTGGCGGGTTTGTAACGGTTCACGCCTACGATCACGTCTTTTCCAGCATCGATGCGGGCCTGTTTGCGGGCGGCGGCCTCTTCGATGCGCAGTTTGGGTAGGCCTGTTTCAATGGCTTTGGTCATACCGCCAAGCTGCTCCACTTCGTCGATCAATACCCGTGCTTTCTCAACGAGTTCATTGGTTAGGTATTCGACGTAATAGGAGCCGCCCCAGGGGTCAACGGCGCGGGTGATATCGGTTTCATGTTGCAGGTAGAGCTGCGTATTCCGGGCAATGCGTGCCGAGAAATCGGTGGGGAGCGCAATGGCTTCGTCGAGCGAGTTGGTATGCAGGCTCTGCGTGCCACCCAGCACCGCCGCCAGGGCTTCAATGGCCGTTCGGGCTACGTTGTTGAAGGGGTCTTGTTCGGTAAGGCTGTAGCCCGACGTTTGGCAGTGGGTACGTAGCGCCAGCGATTTAGCATTTTTGGGGCCAAACTGGTTCACGAGCGTAGCCCAGAGCAACCGGCCAGCCCGGAGTTTGGCAATCTCCATGAAGTGGTTCATGCCGATTCCCCAGAAAAACGACAGGCGCGGTGCAAACTGATCGATGCCCATGCCCGCCGCCAGACCGGTGCGGATGTATTCCAGCCCGTCGGCCAGAGTATAGGCCAGTTCGAGGTGAGCCGGTGCACCCGCTTCGTGCATATGGTAGCCGCTGATACTGATGGAATTGAACTTCGGCATATGCTGGCTGGTATACGAGAAAATATCGCCAATCAGCCGCATCGACGGGGCAGGGGGGTAGATGTAGGTGTTCCGAACCATGAACTCCTTCAGGATGTCGTTCTGAATGGTGCCCGACAACTGCTCCGGCAATACACCCTGCTCTTCGGCGGCCACGATAAAAAACGCCATAATGGGCAATACAGCCCCGTTCATGGTCATCGAGACCGACATCTGATCGAGCGGAATCTGGTCGAAGAGAATTTTCATGTCTTCGACCGAATCGATGGCCACCCCCGCCTTGCCCACGTCGCCCACGACGCGCGGATGGTCAGAATCGTAGCCGCGGTGGGTAGCCAGATCAAACGCTACCGACAAGCCTTTTTGCCCCCCAGCCAGGTTGCGCCGATAGAATGCATTCGACGCCTCGGCGGTTGAAAAGCCCGCGTACTGGCGAATCGTCCAGGGTTGCCGAACATACATACTGCTGTATGGCCCCCGCAAAAAGGGAGGAATACCCGCCTGCCAGTTGGCAGCACTGGCAGGAACGTCTGCCAACGTGAATCGCGGTTTTAGCTTGATGCCTTCAGACGTGGTATACACTTGACCAGTAGAAGCCGTAGTGTCGGTTTTTGCTTTATTGGATGAAGTTGGTTGCATGGATCGTTAACGGTTTTCGTACGGGGTACTGCTATTCAAAGGCCGAGGCCAATCGCCGATTTGTTAACCCTGGAGCGTCTTCTTCTGGCTTAGGGCTGATGTCTGCCCCCTCTTCATCATGCCTGAACTTAGTCACGCCAACGAGTACTCGACCGTCACGAACAGCTTCTACTTTAGCATTATACGACGTTGTTAGCGCCTGTTGAACGTACCCGGCTTCGGTTGCCTTCGCGAAACCACCCATCTCCTGAACCTCTTGAAACAACGTCCAGGCGGCCTCTGCCAGTTGCTGCGTCAGGTTCTCGATGTAATAACTACCTGCGGCCGGATCGGCCACTTTGTCGAGGTAGCTTTCTGCTTTCAGCATCGTCGATACGTTGCGGGCGATGCGCTCGCTGAATTCGGTCGACGTACCCGAACGCGGGACCGCCAGTACGGCGTCGTATGGCCGAACCGTCAGCACATCAGCCCCGCCAATAACAGCAGCCATCGCCTCGGTAGTCGCTCTGAGCAGATTCGTGTAAGGCGTTGCCGTTGATTCATAGAAGGTAGAGGTCTGGCAATGTAACAAGATAGACTGGCCGGCTGCCACCGTATACAAACGGGCAACCAGCACCCGCAATGCCCGAAGCTTGGCCATTTCGATGAAATAACTGGTGCCGACAGAAACTGAAAGCATGGTCTTCGCTATAAGTTGCTCAACGGTCAGACCGGTTTCTTTGAGTTGATTGCACGTTTCCGCTAATCGGGCCAGTGTGAAAGCGAGTTCCTGAGTGGCCGTGGCCCCGGCAGTGTGAACGTCGTGACTGCTGATACCGATAGTACGGAAATTAGGCGATTCGCTATGTTGACCGATCAGATCAGTGAGCGTAGCCACTGGTAACGTACCTGAGTCTGATAAAATGCCGCCACGCAGTTGGTAGGGGGCTACCTGCCGCAACAGTTGTACAAAATGCGACGCATCTACGTCTGTGGCCAGTTGAAAAAAAACAGGTGTATTGCTCAACTTGATGCCATCGAGCAGTCGCGGCAACGCAATTTCACCGACAGTTACGTTCAGCACCAGCGCCTCTGCACCGTTTGTAATGGCATCACGCAACGAGGCATTCAGCGCTTTTTCGTGGCCGGTCGTAAAAAAATAGGCCGGCGCATTTAGCCAGCCGGGCACTATTTTTTGCGCCTGCTGAAGTGAGGCCGCCGTAGTTGCCTCCAGCTGGTCGGCCGTATAATAAGGTTCAACGGTGAATCCTTCGGGCGATGGCCAGCGCAATCCTTCGTATACGTTACTGTCTTTCAGGTCTTTTTGTACCTGAGAGAGCCAGTCTGCGCGCGTCGCAGGGGGGAAGGGGGGCGAAAATGAAGTGGGCATAGGCGTTAACTGAGTCACAGAACAGGCTAAAGGTACGCACTGTTTTTTCTCAGTCCGTAATTCGTAAATTGTGCTACTTTTGTCTCCCTTTTGGCGACCGTAACCGCCGCACCACTTAACGTTCATTCAGTGACCCACCCCGTACCACCCGGATCCATGCAACGCGAAGTACAAATTGTCTGGAACAATTGTCTGCGTGTTATTCAGGAAATTGTGCCCGAACCAAGCTTCAAAACCTGGTTTGAGCCGATCGTGCCTGTACGGCTCAACGGGAAGGTGCTGACGATCCAGGTGCCAAGCGAATTCTTTTACGAGTGGCTGGAAGAAAACTTCATTCACGCCCTCAGAAAGGCCCTCGATTATGCCATCGGGCGCGACGGGCAGCTTGAATACTCCATTGTGGTTGACCAGGGCGACGCGCAGAACCGGCCCATTGCGGTGAACATGCCGACAACCAAAAGCCCACAGTCGGCCAAGCCCGACAACGTGAGCCCGGTACTTCGGTCACCCTTTGCCCTGAAAGACCTTGACTCGCTCACCCTCGATTCGTACCTAAACCCCACCTACACGTTTGATAACTACGTGGAAGGCGATTGCAACCGGCTGGCCCGGAATGCTGGTTTCGCCGTGGCATCACGGCCAGGTGTTACCTCGTTCAACCCGCTGATGATCTACGGTGGCGTGGGACTAGGTAAAACACACCTGGTGCAGGCTATTGGTAACTTTATCAAGAATAACAACCAGGATAAATTCGTCCTGTACGTCACCTCCGAGAAGTTCACGAATCAGTTCCTGAACGCCATCCGAACCGATGGTATCCGCGATTTCACCAGTTTCTACATGCAGGTGGATGTGCTGGTGATCGATGACGTTCAGTTTTTGCAGAAGAAAGAGAAAACGCAGGAAATATTCTTCCACATCTTCAACCACCTGCACCAATCGGGCAAGCAGATCATCATGACGTCTGACCGGTCGCCGCGCGCCCTCGACGGGCTGGAAGATCGCCTGCTGTCGCGCTTCAAATGGGGCCTGACTACTGACCTGCAAACGCCTGACCTGGAGACGCGCATCGCCATTATTCAGAAAAAACTGCAGGCCGAAGGCGTTTACATCGACGACGGTGTGATCGAATACCTGGCTCACAGCATCAACACCAACGTTCGCGAGCTCGAAGGCGTGGTGGTCTCGCTGATGGCGCAGGCGTCGCTGAACCGGCGTGAGATTGACCTTGATCTGGCCAAAGCCACATTGCGTAATATTGTTGTCAACGACGAGAAAGAGATCAACATCGATACGGTGCAGGAACTGGTCGCCGATTTCTACAACACCACCATCGCCGATCTGAAATCGAAGAGCCGTAAGCGCGAGATCGTCTATCCACGTCAGATAGCGATGTATCTGGCTAAAGAGCTGACCGAACTCTCACTGAAATCCATTGGCTACCATTTCGGCGGACGCGATCATAGCACCGTCATCCACGCCATTCAACTCGTCAACGATCTGCTGAAGGAGAACCCCGAAACCAAAGAACAGGTAGCCAAGCTAAAGGGGTATTTCAAATAGCATTGCATTCTTGTAAAAAACAGAACCAGACGTTGTCGGCCCATCGGGCCATAACATGGGCAGCGCATGTAACAAGCCGCTAAAAAGACGCCCCGTCAGGGACACAACATTGGTACATGAGCAAGCTAAAACCGATGTTGTGTCCCTGACGGGGCGTAAACTGCCTGCTGCGCCTACCGTTTCTACCCATGTTATGGCCCGATGAGCCGCTCCAGTTTTGGTAAGAAAGCCCTGGTTCAAGTTGTTTCTGCCTGCCAACTGGGGTTGGTAACGTACCTGCTTAGTTCACGCTGCGCTAAAAGTTCGTACTATTGCGTACACTGACATCCGTTCGTTATACTCAAACGCGTCTCCATCCAAAATTTCAAAAGCCTGAAAGACGTAATGCTCGATTTACAGAAAGTCAATCTGCAAATCGGTCCGAATAATTCAGGGAAAGTAATTTTCTGAAGGCGTTGGAGTATATGACTAAATTTAACGCGAACACTGTCGAGTTAGATTATAAAAATTTGTTTTTTTAATTAAGATAAATTTTAGGAAATAAGAATAGAGTTGGTTGAAGAAAGTTAGCCTATTAATCAAAAAAATATTTCTTGTGTACAATAAAGTTCCCTTGATCCAATTCCAGCTAATGGTATTGAAAGTAGGCCGCAGACCGAGCTAAAAAAGTTTTTATATCGGGGAAAAGAAGATGAGTTTACGATGGAAAAAGTAGCGAAAGAAATTGCGGAGCAAGCTGATTTTGACGAACTGGCCAAACAGTCGCGTAGCTTCTGTCATTTCCATGAGCAGGTAACGGCATTCTTGACCTCCTATTCGCAATAGCCTTTGCTTCGCTTTCTAACCCGCCGCCAGATCGATGATGTTGCCTGGAATCAGTGCGTGTCAACGGCGCATAATGCGTTGCTATATGGGCATACGTGGTATCTGGATGCCGTAACCAACGTACCTGACTGGAGATGGGAAGGGCTTGTGCTGGGCAACGTCCCTGAACCAGTTGTGGGTTATGAAAGAACGGGTCAATACAAGGCCGTATTGCCCATTCCGCTCCGACGCCGTTGGGGCCGTTGGGTTGTGTATCAGCCGCTTTTCTGCCAGTTTCTGGCCATTTTCTCGCCGCAACCGGTCGATGCAGAACCGTTTCTGCGAGCCGTTTTTGACCGCTACAACCACGCTTCGACCTGGAATTTGCTGCTGGAAAAACCAGCGTTTGGTTTGCCCGATCAGGTACGTCAGCAGGTGCGATACACCCATGTGTTGCCATTCCGAAAAGGTACGAACGCCTATACGGCTGACCGGCGGATGAATTTGCGCCGCGCAGCCCGCCGAATCGGGAACGTACCTGACTGGCAGCTACGCCGATCAACAGATATTGAGCCGTTGCTTGCTCTTTTCCGGGAAAATCACGCCACCGAAATTGGGGTAGGGGAGTGGGCATACGACCTGTTTCGGGGCGTTTTTACCGTTATTCGGCAGCAGGGGCTGGGTACGTTGCACTATGCCTATGTGGCGGGCCAACTTGTGGCAGGGGCGCTATTCGTAGAGCAGCATGGCCGGATCATTTATCTGTTCAATGCCGCCAATGCCGAAGGGCGCCAACTCAATGCCCGGTCGATACTGCTCGACAGGCTGATTCGGGACGAACAAAAAAAAGCAACCATGTCTGCACAGTTGCTTGATTTTGAAAGCCCCGCCAAACCGGGGGTCGTCTCGTTCTATGAAAGTTTCGGGGCCGAGCCACAACCGTATATCACCCTAACGTGGAGCCGGTTAGGCTGGCTGGAGCGAGCCGCGCTGACTGGCTTGAAACAGCTCAAACGGCTTATTTCCTGAAAGCAAGTGGCTGCTTCAGGCCAGAAAATGACTTAATGTCCATATCGAGCGAACCGATGGCTAGCTCAACTTCAACTTTCACCGGCACCTTGTTCGCGTCATCAGAGACCCACATCAGCAGCGCATCTTCACCCTTGAAGAAACCATTTGACGACAGAATAGGGCTTAGTTTGATGACGTTGATCATGCCGAATTTGGTTTTGATCGCTTCTTTTCCCCGGTACTTAACCTTCATGTTATACACCGTGTCGTCGTAAAAAGCAGGGAGTTCGATCACGGTGCCAACGCCAAGCCGGTTGAAATCGATTGTGCGGAGGAAATAATAGCTGCTGACCACATCGTGCACATTATCAGGTACTTTGAAGAGGTCTTTCTCTTTTCGCTCTTCTGCCTTGACCGTGTTGGCCGCATGGTTGAACGTCATGTTCTCTTCTTTTCGGTAGCTGTTCTCCTGAATGTTGGTGTAAAACTTCTGGGGGAGAATCGCCGCCGTATCGATATACGAACGCCATGTATCGCGCACCTTCGTGACCAGGTCAAACGCGCCGGTGGTGCGGCCAAACACATTCACTTGATAGCAGGGCCTACCGTTCACTGCATACAGCGACTGAGCTACGTCGACCCGTGCTTCGGCGGCGTTGATGATGCCGTAATGAACCCGGTACTCAATATGTTCGCCTGGCCCGAAGCTTGTATTCACGACGCGCCGATAGGTATTGGCAGCTGTAAAAGCTGCCGTCAGAATGACCAGGATGCCCAGCGTTATACCTGTTTTCTTCATGGCAATCTGTCCTTTATAATGACGGATAGGTTTTTTTAAGGTGTGTTAAATAACGCTTAAAATCGCTATTAAATTGAATAACAAACTCTGTTTTGAACCGGTTCTGTTGCTTCCGATACGTTAGAAACCCTACAAAGTACGCATTGTTGGGTAAGTCAGTTTTCAACCAGACCCGCCTTTTCCCGGAATGGTTTAAGCGGCCATCGGTGATCGTATCTGTCGAGGTCATGACCGTTTCAATCGTTTGCCACTTCATTGCTTCTTTGATGGCTGCAGCTGTTGATGGTTTAAGCAATCGGTACACACTATCGAGTTTTTGAGTACCCCGCAGGATGTGGTCGGTGAAGCGCTCATAGTAGGCATTGGTTGCCACATAGTTTAGGTAGGGGAGCGAATCTCGCCCGTATTTCTGCGCCATATACCGTTCTGCCCCATATTCGCCCACAAAATCGGCCAGGTTTTCGTTGTATTCAAGCTGGTCTTTAACAAACAGCGTGCCGTGGGTCAGCTCATGAATGATCAGTTCGGCCAGGCTACCCTCGGTTCGCTTCAGCATACTCGACAGAATCGGGTCTTTGAAAAAACCCAGGGTTGAATACGCGGCTACTTCGTTGATACGAGTATCGTAGCCCTGCCGTTGCAACAGGCTGTCGGCTTGCAGCAGTCGTTCACGATCGAAATAGCCCTTATAAGAAAATGTACCCAGCAGCGGAATATCATACGAAACCGGCTTCAGCGCGTATCGATCTGCCCCAACAAGCACCCACATCAGCGGTTTTCCCTGTTGATCGTGGAAGGTGGTAAAATTATCAGACGGATCGAGGCCCAGCGAATCCTGTGCGAATTGCTTGATGTCCTGAATAAGCCGAATCTTGGCCTTGAGCGAATCTGGATAGGTTGGGTCGGTCAGTACCTCGGCTATGGGGCGGGTGTTGAGCATGATATGTAACTGACCCTTCGCCTGCATGTACCCGTAACTCACCCATTCACGTTGCCAAACACCTAGGGCCAGCAGAATGACTAAAAAACCCAGAAAAATACGCCGTTTCATAGGGCAAAGGTAAAGAGCGAACGAATGAAAGGGCGAACGAGTAATCACGCCGATGCCTCCACGAATCCCGGTTTAGCACCACTTGTCACTCTTTCGCTCAGAATCTCTTTCACTCGTTGATTTAAAGCGGTACGTTCGTGCTTCACTAAACAACGCAAAACAATGGCAGTGAACGCAAAACATCTGGCTACATTCATTCTTGGTGCCGCCGCGGGCGTAGCGCTCAATAAATACCTGCAAACTGAAGATGGCGAGAAAATGATGGCCGATCTGAAAGAGAAGGGCACTCAACTGAAATCAGAAGCTGAAGGCGCGATCGACAATGCCCCCGAGTATTTCGAGAAACTGAAAAGCCAACTGTCTGAGCTTCTGAAAACGAATTTCCCCAACGCTGAACAGGCCATCGACGACGTACTGGGCAAAAAGCCCGAAACAGACTTGCCAGCTTAGAGTCAACGTACCTACGCACAAGAAAGGCCACCGGTGACTAACCGGTGGCCTTTCTTGTGCGTAGGTACGTTGGCAGTCGAGCGATAGGGCGTCCGGGAAATACACCCCGTCCTGTCTTTACCAACCGAGTTGGCCGAAACTATGCTCTCTTGATACTAACCAGTGAGTTGGTCTACTGCTGATGGCGAATCGGTCCGGAAGTCCAGTTCAAAGACAGCATTGGCCTGGGCAAAACCTGAAGCTTCCTGTCTTCACTAGCTAAATTGGACAGACTTTCCATTGTCACATTGACTGGCATGCGCGGATCGTCGTCTGAGATGCTGGTTACGCCAACGCCAACCACGCCAATGTTGCATGTGTTTGTCAGCGGGTCGAGACGAACGGTGAAGATATGATACTTGTCGAAGTTAATTCGGCCTATCAGTTTGGGATAGTTCTCGTAGTCGACCAAATCAGTAGCCGCTCTTATTTCGCCGTTTTTCAGCAGAGTCAGGCGGGAAATGTAATTTCCGTATCCATCTGAGATGAATAATAACAGATCGTTTGTGCCCCGGCTCAATTTAGCCGTCCATGCAACTAATATGGGTTTATCCGGGTCAGTCTCGACGCCTACAAATGACAACCAGTCTTTATGCATGCCACGTGTGGCTGTCGCTTCGTCTGAGAAAGACAGTGCTCTGCTGGTGCCATCCTGAATGACTTTTAGCTTAGGGGTAATGGCTGAGTCATACGTCAATGTGTCGCCAATAGGCGCGCCGGGTATGTCGTGGGGTGGTAAGTTCGATACGACTTCGCCCGAAAAGTTGTCGAACAGGAGCGTAGATCCGCAGGAGAATGAAGCCATTGATACCATACACAGCAGTATCAGCGAAAGAGGATGCTTATACATGATCAGAAGTTTTTGATAACTGGTGCATAGTAGATTGCCCCGGAAGCCCCTATAACGTAGGCCCGCAATTTCTTGTAAATCGCTTTAGTCGAATTGCCATTGGTAACGGTTAGTCCCGAATCTGAGCCGGTGGGGTTGGCATCAGTTCCTCCTTTTCTAACGAACAAGTGTAGTTCCAGCGCCTGATTGGCATTTAAACTGTTCCGTTCGGTGGCATTAATGTCGCGCTGGGCTTTGTAGAAGAAGCTACTGACATTTTCAATGGCAGGGTCGGGCATGTTCTTGTCAGTACTATTATTCTCGACTACCCCATAAGTATTGATCAACTCGATATTTGATCCAACCCCGAATTTGAAAATGACTTCCATCTCAGAGTTATGCCATTGGGCGGCGTTCGTTGTGAATACAGGCGGTGTATAGGGCCTGGTGGTGAGTGTTTTCGCCTCGCCGTAACCCGTGCCTGCGCTGTTGATAGCATACGCCCGTTAATAGTAAGTGGTGCCCGCTTTGAGGTTAGGCATACTGGCAATAAAATAGGTTGGGGCTGAAGCTGGTCCGCGATCGTCTTTGCTGTCGGTGTGGCGTGGCGTTAATGGCATCGCCGGCCTTGAACTCCCACTTTTTTGCACCAGTTGCGGCATCGATAGCTACCAGTAAACCGTCTAGGTTTCCGACATATACCAACCCGTTATGCACTGATTGTGCTACGGTCATTGTAGCCGTATACGCCTGTGTGGTGCCATCTTCGGCTGTAACGGTATAGATGACCGGCTTGCTGAAATCCTGCGCTACGCCCGATGCGGGCGAAACAGTGGCCTTGTCAGACACCACAATGGTCGGTGCCAGGCTGCTCAGGCTTGTACCGAGCGGCAACGTACCTATGATGGTATTGCCACTTACGGTGGCCACCACGTCGGGGCTAACCGAGCCAAACGTAAACGAGGTAATGGCTTTGGCCGAACTTCTGGGTACCGTATCAGTGTCTTTTTTGCAGGCAGCAACCAGCGCGATGAGCAGGGCCATGCTGACGCTCAGCAGGAAGCGGGTGTTGAAGGTAGTTTTCATATGGTGTGGATAGAGTAAAGAACTTTTCCGCTGAATTACAGCTACGTGTGAATCGATAGGGGCAAAGTTGGCAGGTACGTAGAGGGCAGGCAATCACATAAAGAGGGGATGCGAAGGAGCCTGTTCCCAGAGCTGCCCGGCTATTGGCCGGTTCATAACTGGCTAAATCTGATCCGGAGAGGCCTATTAATCGGTAGCTTTCTGTTTCTACAGGTAAGCATACTATCTATGAAAGGGACCCTGCTTCTTTCTACGGTGATCGGGCTATTCGTTGCCTGCGCCAAACCCGTTACGTTGCCGATAAACATGACCGGAACGTACCTGACCGAACCGCCGGTCGACAGCCCCCACATTGCGTGGGACTATACTACGTTGCGGAAAATTGCGCCCTTGCCCGGCCAGGCGGCTGGGTACTGTGGCTATGCCCGACTCATACAACGTGCGGATCATACGCTGCTCTGTGTGTATGAAGCCAGTGGAAGCGTGGAACTTGTACGCAGTACTGATGGGGGCAATACGTGGTCGGGTAGGGTGGTGGTGGCAGCCAGAGAACCGGGCGTCAGTATGGCGGTTCCTGAGATTGTGGAACTGGCCGACCAGTCGTTGCTGGTTTCGTATAACCCCCGCCCGGGCCGTACCGCAACGGGCAAACGCTTCGGTATTCGCACCATAAAGAGCTACGACGGTGGCGCTAGCTGGACAGATAGGCGGCTGGTTTACGAAGCAGGTGTCAGTTTCGACAATGGTTGCTGGGAACCTGTAGCCATGCAACTGCCTTCGGGAGAGGTTCAGCTTTACTTTTCTGATGAAGGTGTTTATACCACTTCCAACGAGCAGAATATTTCATTGATGCGCTCTGCCGACGGTGGCCTGACGTGGACAGCCAGACCTGAGATTGTCTCGTTTCGGGCTGGAAAACGCGATGGAATGCCCGTTCCGATTGTGCTGAACGGGACCGACGTAGCCTTCTCCATTGAAGATAATGTTCAAACAGCATTTAAGCCCTATATAATAAGGAACAGCATTGCCGACAACTGGCAAAGCGGACCTGTTGGCGGCGATAACCCAAACCGGACCTACGCGCTGAGCCAGCCGTTGAGTGAAACGGTTTATGCGGGTGCTCCGTATCTGCGCCAGTTGCAGTCGGGCGCAACGATCCTTGGCGTTCAGAGCACCGAAAATCGGATTAATAATCGACTGGCGGTATCGAGGCTGGTTGTTTACGTGGGCGACCGCGACGCCCGGAATTTCAAGCAGCCGACAGAGCCATTTCTCATTCAGCCTACGCACAGTGGGCTATGGAATTCGTTGAGTGTACTACGTGGCGATACGGTTGTTGCGCTGACCAGTACCAAGTCGTATGGGGGGGCTAACCCCGAGGTCTGGATGATTAAAGGCTACGTTATTCCCGAGCAGGTAGCCTCGTTTTCGAGCGTTACCGTTGATGGTGAATTGGGTCGGGCTGAGTGGCCGGCAACCCTTCCCATTTTTATTGGCCACCGGGGGCCTGCTCAACTTCGGGCTGGCTTTGCGTATACTGATACCTACCTATTTGTGGGTGTGCAGGTGGCTGACAGGCTGCTAAAAACCGACTCGCCTACTCCACTCGACGACGATGGCATCTGGTTGGGTCTAGACGTAATCAATACGTTGACTACAGCGTCCGGGAGTCAAAAAATTCAGTTACTAATCTCGGCCGATGGGCGGCTGCTCGTTCGGAAAGGGGCCGTTACCGACTGGGTACCTTATGCTGGATTGGGTAGGGAGATCAGACTTGTGCTGAGAAAAACGAGTGCTGGGTACGTTGCCGAACTGGCTGTTCCCTGGACACTGGTCGGTGGCAAACCAACTAGCCGTTCGGCTATACGCTACACCCTGGGCCTGCTGAATGACGATGACGGAGCCGCCATTGATTATACCGACAATTTAGGAGAACGTGTTAATAATGAAGAAATCATTTGGCAAGCGTTGAGGCTTGCTGATAAGTGATACGTGTGTAGCTTTTCTGAAAAATAGGCGATACTACGGGTTGAGCATCCCGGGATAGCTACTGTTCCAAATCAGGTTTGTAGGGTCAACAAGCCATTGAGCAGCTTGTTGTGCAACTCTGTATATGGTTCTATTAGCCAGGTACGCAGTATCTGGCATAGAAATCTGGCTCATTTTGAGGGATTGTTTAGATAGACAATAATTATGCCTAAATGCGCTGAGCTGCTGACAAACGAAATGACCTCTGGCTAACTTTTTAGTTTAATTGAATATATGTTGTATTTATACTTTAATAGATTAGTAAATTTACCTTATACTTGTACGTATGATAATAAGTATTAACTCTCCAAGTATATAGATTTTATAAACATGGCATAGTTTTGGCAAGTGCTCAGTCGCACGATCTATTCAGCGGCTGCATATGAAATACTTCTTCCTGCCAACATTTTCGAGGGGCGCATACCGGTTTACACAACGACCAATGGCTTCTTTTTTAGTTAAAGCGTTGTATCCAACATTACTAGGCGTACTGCTTTTACTAAGCACTTCTGTGCAGGCTCAGATTTCGGGAACTGTTTTCCGGGATTTCAACGCCAATGGCACCTTTGATACGGCGCCAGCCTCCACAACGTTTACCGAATTAGGGTTGGCCGGGGTGGAAGTACGGGTCTATAATGCGGCGGGTGCCAACGTAACCAACGGAACCGTTCAAACGACTGGCATTACCGGGGCGTATACCGTAACGCCTACAGGCACGGGCCCCTTTCGCGTTGAATTCACTATTCCGACCAGTTTAAGCGTTTATAACAGCGGCCCTTCCGGAACGTTGGCGACTAGTTCGGGTAGTTCCGTGCAGTTTGTGAGCACTGGTACCGCTACGGTCAATTTTGGGGTTAACTACCCCCGCGACTATTGCCAGGCAAACCCTGATGTGGTTGTACCCTGCTTCGTCAGTGGTAACCCGCTGGCAACGGGTAGCGACGTGGCGGCTGCGGAATCTATTGTTATAACGCCTTACACGTCTGTAAGTGTAACGCCTGCGATGGCTACCGACTTGGGTTCTGCTGCTCAGGTAGGCAGTGTTTGGGGCTCGGCCTATCAGCGTTCATCCGGCAAATTATTTTCGGCTGCCTTTCTGAAACGGCACGTTGGTCTTGGCCCGCTCGGTCTGGGTGGTATTTATGTAACAACAAACGTATCGTTTACCGCAACGGCGCCAACTAGTGCCTCATATGCCAATCTGGCCACACTGGGCCTTAATCTGGGGGCTACGGCATTAGGCACCCGTACCCTGCCATCGAGTGGAACCGTTTCCAGTGCCGACCCGAATTCGTTTTCGCTGGTCGGTAAAGCTGGTTTAGGGGGAATGGCATTTTCAGACGATGAGACGAAGCTATACGTGATCGATTTATCTGGCCGGCAGCTCGTTGTTCTCAATGTTGGTAGTCCGGCCAAAGCGTCGCTTACAGCTGCCGACGTTCAGACGGTGGCTTTACCGGCCACTGCTGTTTGTACAAATGGAACGGCCAGGCCCTTTGGCATTACTGTCTATCAGGGGAAAGTATATGTTGGCGTTGTTTGTACAGGCGAAGCGGCGGCAGGTGTAGCGGCCAACTTACAGGCCAACGTGTATGCACTGGATGTGGCTACGCAAACCTTCAGCACAACGCCGGTACTGACTTTCCCGCTCACGTATCCGAAGGGGCTTGTTCATGCCAGTTATCCGAACCTGGGCAGCACCTGGAATCCGTGGTCAGATTCATTCGCTGAATTCAATATTAATGCAACCAACACAGGCACGGGCACCAACAATCTGGCTGTTCGTGCGGCCTTGCCACAGCCGATTCTCTCGGCTATCTCCTTCGCTGATAATGGCGATATGATTGTTGGCTTTATGGACCGGGGCGGTCATCAGTTGGGGTATCGTCAACGCTCGCCAACCGACACCGGGCCAACAGCCACATCGATCTATAGCGGCTACGTTGGTGGTGATATTTTACGGGCTCGCCTGAATGGAACAACCTGGACGCTGGAGAATAACGGTAGCGTAACGTCGACAGCGCTGGGTACGTTGACTACTGCCGGGGCGAGTACATCGCAGGGGCCAGGCAATGGCGAATTCTACTTCACGGAGGAGTATAATAACGCGACAACCCACCAGGAAACGTCGCAGGGGGGAACGGCCGTGGTACCGGGTACCAACCAGGTGGTCACAACGGTGATGGATCCGCTCACCGTTTTTTCGGGTGGGTTCAGCTGGTTCAATAACACAACCGGGGATGATGATAAACGATATCAGATTTACGTAGCTCCTACCGGAACCGCTGCTCCAACGTCGGGTAAAGCTAATGGGTTAGGTGGTGTTACGCCGGTTTGTTACCCGGCACCCGTTCAGATCGGTAACCGGGTTTGGCGCGACACCAATGATAATGGCATTCAGGATCCGGGCGAACCTGTTATGGCAGGGGTACAGGTCATTCTACGTGGCCCCAACAATTTCAGCGCAACAGCCACTACCAACGCGAATGGTAACTATTACTTCACCAACGCAGCCGGAACAAACGTTTCGGGCTTTACGTATGGGTTAGCCCTAACGTCGGGCAGTTCGTATACATTGAGTTTTCCGACAAACGTCAGTGCCACGACGATCAGTACGAAGCCGCTCTCGGCAACGGGTACCAACGCAACCCGGATTGACTCGGATGCTGATGCGGCCGGTCGGATCGTATTTACGCTCGGTCAGGCGGGTGTCAATAATCTCTCATTCGACGTTGGTTTCGTTTCCTGCTTTACGGCGGTCACTACCGCCAGTAGCAATGCCGTTTGTTTAGGTCAGCCCGTTGTGCTGACCACCCAGGTGACGCCGGCTGGCAGTTATACGTATGCAGTGACGGGCCCGGCCGGTACGACCATCACAGGCGGAACCACCGGCACAGCCACTGTATCGAATCTGGCCAGCGGCGTTAATAATTTTACGGTAACGATCAGCAGCGGCCCTAACTGCGTAACGACCAATGTAGTGTCAATAACGGCTACGGCGGCTTCATTACTTGGTTTAACGGCCTCAACTTCGGCGATCTGCGTCGGTCAGGCCGTTACGTTATCTACTTCGTTAGGTGGACTTGTTCCGCTTGGATCGGTTGTTGTCAACACCGTAGGCGCGCTGGGGCTGCTGACGCCAGTTACGTCAAACATACTAAGTCCAACGGCTACCACTACTTTCCTGGCCCAGGTACCTATATTAGGCGGGCTGGTTTCCAGTTGTCCGATAACCGTAATTGTCAATCAGCCGCCTGCGCTTACGGCGGTGAGTACATCGCTGTGCGTAGGTTCTCCGCTAAACCTGACCAGCGTACTGGCCCAGAACAACATTCTTACCGGCCTGACCAATACCTTGCTGGGCGTGGGTACGATACCTACCAACCTTACGGTAGGGGCGGGTGTGAACCTGTTTAACGTGCTGTCTACAAATGCCAGTGGTTGTACGGCTGTTACGCCGGTAACGATTACGGGCGTAGCTGCCCCTGCGCTGTCTCCGTTGAACCTGTCAGTATGTGTAGGTACCAACCTGGACTTGACCAGCTTAAGCGGCTTAACGGGTCTGACCAATGTGTTCCGGCTAGGAAATACGCTTGGTCTGGGTACGTTGCTGAGTACGCCTACATCTGTAAGCATTGGTGCAGGAGTGAATTTATTCAATGTTGTTTCAACCAATCCGTTCGGCTGTACGGCGGCTACACCGATTAGTGTAACGGGCGTTCCAGGTCCTACGGTCAGCCCAATTGCGCTTTCGGTCTGTGTAGGGACAAATCTGAATTTAACGAGTTTTACTGGCTTAACAGGCCTGACCAACGTGTTCCGGACCGGTAGCGCTCTTGGTCTGGGTACGTTGCTGGGTACGCCAACCTCGGTAAGCATTGGTGCAGGAGTGAACCTGTTCAATGTTGTTTCAACCAATCCGCTGGGCTGTACCACCGCAACGCCGATCAGCGTGACGGGTGTGAAC
>NZ_JAFMYW010000012.1 GCF_017353175.1 Fibrella forsythiae
CCTGGTCCGCGATCGGTAGTGGCCAGGGGTTATTAGCCCTGCTTTGAGGGGGTAAGGGGGAGGACAGGCTACTATAAGCGGTGGCTCATTCTCCCCCCCCCCCTTACCTGTCGAGCCCGAACCCATACTGGCCGGGGGTTATAGCTTCAGGCGCACACCCGCCCTATTCAGCCAGCCCGTGATCCAGGCACACCCGAGTGCAAACAGAAATGATTTGAGCAGGCCAAGGCTTCCCCTCAGCAGGACCGCTGGCAGGGAGAAAGGTAGCAGCGTTACCAGGGCATAGGCCAGGTAGGGCAGCAAATAACACAGCAGCGTATCGGTCCCGGCGGGCTTGATGAGCGAAAACCAGTTGGCCCTGCCGCCCACGTCGCCCAGCCAGTAGAGGCCCGTAAAGGCCAGTAGCGTCAGGGCGCTGCAAAGAAATGACCAGGCGGGCGTAGCTTCCAGTTTGCTCAGTCCACCCAGGGGTCTGGTAAAGATCGATAAGCCGATCAGTCCGGCGGCAATCAGTCCAAAGACCAGGGTCATCCTGGCCGCATCTCCCCTTTGGGCGTAAACCTGAAACAGCCTGGCGATCACCACGCCGCCCACGGCCAGTCCCGCCAGGGTGCCCCCGCCAATGGCGCTGGGCAGCCACCGGATCGCCCCGGGCAGTAAATCAGCCTGATGGGCCAGGCTAATGAGTACAAACCCCAGCCAGCTCAGCACCAGGACGGACAATCGGTTCCTGGCCAGCACCGTCACTAATCCCGCTGCCAGGTACGACCAGCCAATCAGGCCCAAAATGCCCCACCACTGGGGAGCAAACAGGCCCAGTGGTTGCTCGCCGCCCCGGTAAAATAGGGCCAATAACAGCAATACAAGCACGCCCACCGCTTTGGAAGCGCGGGCAAGCCAGGGAGATAACGTTTTAGGGTATGTTGTCCAGATCAGGATAAACGACAGGCAACAAAGTGTATTCCAGCCGCCCCGGGACAAACCCGTTGCCGCCGGGTTGATCGACTCGCCGTTGACCAGAAAAACGCCCATGATCAGCAGGGCCACCGACCGGCTGATGACATGCGCCAGCAGGGCCACCAGCGTAGCGCCCCGCTGGCGGCGGGCGTCCAGGGCGTAAGGCAGCGACAGGCCTACAATGAAGAGGAAAGCCGGAAAGATGGTGTCCGCCAGGCCAATGCCGTCCACGCCCGGCGGCACATGTTCCAGCCAGGCAGGGATGGCTGTTAGGGACCACAGGTCGTTGACAAAAATCATCAGCACCATTGTCAGGCCCCGCAGTAGATCAATGGCCCTTACCCGCCGGGGCACCTCAGTCAGGGGGGTAGGCAAAGCAGGTGAACGGGTTGGCATAGGCAGAAACGTCAGCAAAACGGAAGCCCCTGGCGCTGAGGGCAAACCCGGGGCTTCTCTCGTACTGGTAAGGTCTCGCTCGGTCTTACCTACTGAGACTGGAGCAAAAAGGGCTAATCCGCCTTAATAGCGGGCTAACTACGCGCGGCCGGGGGCCTGGCCTGATGGTGAGCCGGTTTGCAAACGGGTGATTGGACCCTGATCGGTCCCTGTAGGGGGGCGTAGGCTGGCCTTACGCCCCCCTACAGTTTTTTGGCCGTTGCCGAGCCGCCATTGCCAAAGCGTACCTCGACGGCCAGGACTTTACCGGCCGCGTCTTTCCTGAATACCAGGTGAGCGGGCTGGCCAACCACCTCAAATTCTGCTTCACGAACGGGTTTTAAGTCAACCTTTGTGGTTTCACCAGGCGGCGTGATCGCCAGTTTACCGTTTGCAAAGCTCACGCTCAGTTGTTGACCGGGCGCTATCTCGTAGGTGCCCACGTAGGTGGCCAGAGCCTGTGCTGTTACCTCTAAGTTGGATATGGCTGACGAGCTTGCTGGCGGGGTGGTCAACTGAACACTAAAATCGGGACCTGGTTGGTCTTCGGGTCCGGGCGGGGTCGTCCCTACCGTAGCGTGTAGCCAGGTAAGCTGGTCAACGTAGGCCTGGGCATTGAGCTGGTGAGTGGCTTGGTACCACTTTACGGTTGCACTCGCCGGTGCCGCCCGCTGGAACTCTCTGGCGGAGGCTACCGGTACGGCTTCGTCCTGGTAGGCCGATTGCAGCAGCAGCGAGGCCGGGGCCGACCGGCCTACGTAACGAATGGGCTCGATGGGCTGCATGGCGGCCAGCCAGCGGGCCCGTTGCTGGCCTGTGATCGGTAACTGATCACCTGGTTCGCCGTTGCCCGAACTGTAATGAGCCACCAGGCCCCCGTCAGCCACCACCAAAATATAGGTTTTCAGTCGGCGCTCAATGCCCGCCAGCAAGCCGCCTATAGCCCCGCCGTGACTGCGCCCCACGTACCCCAACCGGGTCGAATCGACCTCAGGCAGAGCCCGTAACACGTCAACGGCCCGTTGCAGGTTGATAACGTAATGAACCTGTTCGATACTGTCGGCGGGCGTCAGCTGGATGGGATTCCCACTGCGCAAGGTAAACGGCGCATTGATGGAGAGGACAACCGCGCCATGCCGGGCCAGGTACAGGGCGCGCGGCAGCTGAGCCAGGGCCTTGCCCGGCATGCCGGGCTGTAACAGGAGACCGGCGAAAGGGCCCTTCCCCGGGGGAACCAGCAGCATACCGGTGACCCGCCCCCCTGCGGGGCTATCGTAACTGAGTTGATGAATACGAATGCCCTGCTGGGTCCCGATGAGGGAATCCGTGTAGGATAGAGCTGCCGCCCGGTCGTAGGCAAACAGCTGTAATGGGAGCCGGGTAGATTGAGCCAGCGTAGTCAGGTGAATCCCTACTGCCAGTAGAGACGCCATCAGGAGGCGGTGGTTGCGATGCATGGGCTTACGGGAAGGGTTACGCTCGATTTACTACTGACCAATTCCACGGCGCGCTACTGCCTGAGCAGCTTCGCCGAGTTGCCTGGTTTTATAGCGATTTAGTTGATTAGCCCTCAAAGTTGATCGGCCTGATAGCCCATGGCAAACAAACCGATGATGAGCTGCTGCTTTGGCTACCTGAACTGCTTGGTTACGGCCCTGAAGTGGAAGCCTTACGCCGGTCTGCCAGCGATTTCCCCCATCTTGATCAGCTACCTGAATCGATAGTTGACCCGTCCCCTTCCGCTTAGGCGTCTGTATAGTCCTTGCGATTAACCTGCTTCGAACCAATCCCGGCCAAAGGCTATTCCCCGTCCGGTCGCTGGCATTAGTGCCGCCATCTACCGAATCTGACCGGCCGCGTACCCCACTTGTTGCAGCAAAGTAGTGCCTATCCAAAGGCATTTCGGCAGTGTCCTTCGACCTAGAAGGCCACCCTCATCAATCTCTTTTCAGGGTGCCCAATTGCCAGCGGCAGTATTTCGACCGGGTAGGTGTCAATTGAGTCGACTGGCCAATCAATACGGGTAGTGATTGGCGCAATCCAGTAGGAATAATGCGCAATTGAGGACAAATCAGCTATGCCTGACTAGCCCACTGGCCCAATTTTGAGTCGTCAGAACCAAAAAATCAGGTCTATAAACGCCTGACTTGTCTTGGCCCTGTGTCCCCTTTTCAATCACCTTATACTGTATTCCAATGGCAACGAATCAAGCACGTACTTCCTCTCTTCTCACCCGCACGCTGCGGCACGCGGCCGGATTGCTGACCATCGGCCTGGTGGCCTGTTCCTCGCCCCAGACTACGCCCGCGCCGGGCGGTGGCAACTACGTCAAAGTGACCCTCAACGGCCAGACCAAAACCTACACCAACGTCAAGCTCGATGAGGAGGGCGTCGTCGGTTCGATCCGGCTCTGGACCATTCAGGCCACCGCCAGCGAGGATGACTTTTTATCCGTGTCTATGTGGGGAAGCGGAACGGGAGCCTACCCCTATAAACCGACCGTTACTTCCTTCAATCAGGTCAGCCAGCTTGAATACCGCACCAAAAACGGGATGCTGGCCAGTTACGCCGCCCTGGTGTGCCCCGACAACGCGGGATACTATGCCCCTCAGGGTAGGGTCACCGTCACTCAGTACAGCAACGGCAAAGCCGCCAAAGGTACCTTCAGCGGTGCTCTAATGAGCGATCAGGATGCCGACAATTGCAACAAACAGGGCACGCCCTTCAGCGGTGAATTCTCCATCAGTCAATAAGGCATGAGCCACACCCAATCCTTTCTGACCATGCATACAACTCTGCTCGGCTTTGGCCAGAAAAGCGCCCTGCGTTACCTGCTGCTAGGTGTGATGACCAGTATTAGCCTGTCCTGCACCAGGTCGGCCGGTAGCACTGATCCCAAGCCAGCGCCGCCCCTATCGCCTGATTCGGTTCGCATCAATGGCCATACTTACCCGACCCGGCTTATCGGCTCTCAGCGATGGACAACGATCAACTACCGGGGATCGGGCGGTATGGCCTACGGCACGGGCACGGAGAAGCCCATCTACGGCCGCTATTACACCTACGCCGAAATCAACGCGATTACGTTGCCTGTGGGCTGGCGCTTACCCACGGAGGCCGACTGGGTAACGCTGGTGCAGAGCCAGGGCGTTGTGCTGGAGCAGAACACGGCCAGAAAGCAGGAAGCGGTCAAAAAACTCTTGTCGACCACCAACTGGCGCAGTTTGCCGGGCACCAACGCCTCGGGTTTCGACGCCCACCCGGCGGGCTATAGTACCAATAATTCGCCTCCGCAGGATGGCGATATCGCCGAGTTCTGGGCAACTGGTGGCGTGTCGATGAGTATTCAGGAAAGTAGCCAAAGCAATCACCTGCTACGCTTTTACAGCAACGACAATGATCCATCGGTTCGCTACACGGTCCGCTTTGTCAGTAGCCAGTAAGATCGTTGCTTAACATTATCTCTTTCAATGTCTATTTCATTTATGTTTCTCTCCATCCTACGTAAAACGGGCTACGCCCTGAGCCTGCTGGGCCTGGCTCTCGCCTGTAAACCCGGGGGCGATACGGTTACGCCCCCTGAACCAATTATGCCCGGGGAACCCACCGCCGTAGGCAAACCCCTGGGCGCCGCCATCAGCAAAACCATCGGCCCGGCGGGCGGCACCCTCAGCAGCGCCGACGGCAGCATGACGCTGCGGTTTCCGGCCGGTGCACTCACCCAAGAGACGCTCATCACCGCCCAGCCCGTTGAGAACACGGCGTTTGGTGGGGCGGGTGTGGGCTATGAGTTTAGTCCTCACGGCACCCAGTTCAAAAAACCCGTTACCCTGAGCTGGACCTATAAGGATGAAGACCTGCAGGGTTCGTCTCCCCACGCCCTGGGCATTGCCTACCAGGATGAGAAGGGCATCTGGCAGGGGCGGACTAACCTGGTCGTGATCGCCAATCAGCACCGGGTGGTTGCCCCCTTGTACCACTTTAGCCGCTACTCGTTCTACGAAAAC
Source organism: Fibrella forsythiae (assembly GCF_017353175.1). Classification (GTDB taxonomy): domain Bacteria; phylum Bacteroidota; class Bacteroidia; order Cytophagales; family Spirosomataceae; genus Fibrella; species Fibrella forsythiae. Next base: position 5,400 of record NZ_JAFMYW010000012.1, read on the forward strand.
TACTGGCTGGAGCCGCTTGCGAAAAACCTGGCACCAAAACAGACAGTCGAATTGAAGGTGTTCTATCAGAGAAACCACGCCCAGGAAGGGGGGACAGGAGCTGAAGTTGACACAACCGATTACACGATTCCGGGCGATCCAATATCGTCTCATTTAATACCACTCGCTTCAAAAGTACAGCTTCTCAAAGCGGACCAGGTAAAAAACTGGCAGGTCAACGGGCTGGATGTCTTTGGCAAAATAGACTCGCCGACCGGCTTTTTAAGCAATCACGAAGGTAAGTCCGTCCTCTACAAAGCGCCCGCTAAAGCCCCGGAGGCAAATCCAGTGGCCGTCAGCGTCGAGGTCATTACGCCTGGCAAAGGAAAACTACTATTGATCAGTAACCTGACCATCGAGGCGGACAATGAGCTTTATATAGGGGGGACCAAGCAGGATCAGGTCTATGTCGAGGCAGGCGTAACAAAGGGGGCCCTGGTGCTCTACATGACTACCAAACCTCGAGACAACAGCAACCAGGCCGGGGTTTTGATTCAGATTACTGGCATTCAAGGGCCAGGTAGCTACAATCTTACCAAAGAAAACAAGGATATACTCAATGTACGCGGTACTGATCATGACTTGACTGGTTATTCCTGGAGGTATTATTCCGAGATGAAAAACGAGGTATTTGGCCCCGGAAACATAACGATTAGCGACTATAATGTGCAGGATCAAACAGTGGCGGGTTCGTTTTCGGCCACCCTGCATCACTATAACTCGGAAACCAAGAAATACAAATCCTTGCAGGTAGCGGGCAAGTTTCGGACCGGTGGCGGGGGGTAAAAGCGCGCCCATCCCGCACCTGGAAGCTCAGCCGGACCCACTGGTCATCCAGGCTTGATTGAGCTGGCATATCCTGCCAGACCCAATCTCCTTAACCTACGCCAGGAGTTGGTTGCGGCTCACTAACTGTAGATTTATTTACCTGTCATTGCCGTAACGTACCTGTCGACTGCAATGACCAAACCTTACCATTGATTGTACTATGATCCGTTTTTTATCGATCACGCTGATTGGCGTGGTGGCGGCGGGTATCGGGCTGGTAGCTCTGATGGCCTTCATGGACCCGCAAGCCGTAATGAACCTGGTGCAGGTTAAACTGCCCAACACCGATGCTTATAGTTCGATCCGGGGCGTGTACGGTGGAGCCGGGCTAACGATTGTTACCGTGCTACTTTTTCTGGCCATCACCGATGTAAGCAAAGGCCTGCTGCTGACGGCGATCTTATGCGGTTTTTATGCCTTATCACGAATCGCTACCAGTCAGATCGAGGGGCCACTGGGTGCTTTTGGCCGCCAGTGGCTGCTCATTGAGAGCAGCATCGGTATCCTGGCCTTGCTGCTGTGGTGGGCGCGCAGTCAGGAAGAAAAAAATACCCTGCGCTTTGGCTTGTAAGCCAGCCGCTGCGTTGTTGTAAGCAAGCTTTCGGGCAGTCGATCCAAGCGGTCTCTTTAAGCTTTGCCAGATTCCCCGCCCTAGAACGGTCAAACAGCTTAATGGATGGATCGATTGTTCGCTGGCCGGTAGTCGTAGGCGCTGACCGGGTCGTTACAAGCCATTCACGTGTTTACACACTTCAGGCGTTAATCCTGGCAATTGACGCGCTTTCAGCGCGGCAGCCAGCGTGGAATGGCCGATGTTTGGTCGGAGGAAAGGCTAAAGGCTTCGCCCATTTCTCTTGACCCATGACCCAGCGCATCCCTGATTTTTGGCTACGATTGACTGGCATTTGTCTGCTGAGTATTCTGTCAACTACCACTAGTGAGGCTTTCTGGCAGCCTCCCTCCCTGCTGCACCTGATTCTAGTTTTATTCACTACCGGACGCGCTGCCGCTCTATGGCACGTAAACCGGGCTATTACCACTTGGTTTCGGTACGGGACTACCCGACGGAGCAGGTTCAGTGATCGATTTGCCGTATCATTCTTGGCCTGTTACGGCGCAACTACGCTGCTACTATGGGGGGTTGATTTACTGTGGTTGGCGGGTAAGGAAAATGCGATGATCCATTCCCTTCTCGATAACAAGCATATTTACTTGAATTTCGGCAGTTTAAGGGTTGAAATGAATACGTTCACCGTAGAGCTGTTCCATGCCTTTTTCTACACCGTTTGCTGTTTAACTATCTACGAGCTATTTTTTTACCGGCTAGACTCCTCGCGCTTCCAGAGCGAGCTGGCCCGCTCAGAGCAGGAGCGCGAGAAGCTGCAGGTAGCCAACCTGCAAAGTCAGTTCGATGTGCTCAAACAGCAGGTCAACCCCCATTTTCTGTTCAATGCCCTCAACTCACTTTCCGCGCTCATCAGCGAAGATCCCCAGCGGGCGGAGCTGTTCGTGGATAAGCTCAGTGGCGTCTACCGGTACATCCTGCGGGCCAACAGTGAGCTACTCACTACGCTGGCAGCCGAACTGGACTTTATAGACGATTATTTTCATCTGCTCCAAACCCGTCACGACGCTGGGCTTAGCCTGCGGATTGCCGTCGACCAGGCGCGATATAACTGCCGGCTCCCCCCGCTAACGCTGCAACTACTGGTCGAGAATGCGGTCAAGCATAATGTGGTGTCGTCTAAACGACCGCTCGCCATCCATATTTGTACGGATGAGATGGGGCAGTTGCTAGTGGCCAATAACCGGCAACCCAAAACGACCCGTGCCCTTTCCAACGGCGTGGGGCTGAATAACATCGTAGCCAAGTATCAGATACTGAATCTTCCTCCGCCGCTCATCGAAGAGACAGCGAGCCAATTTGCTGTCCGGCTTTCGTTGCTGGCCGACGCAACCTCGCCACCTGAGGAGCAAGCTTACCAAGCTGACTATCAGTAAGACACTGGCCAGATCTGAATGGCGTATAGTACGTATACATACGGAATACCCCCCTAATTCATTCTTATCCCTTTTACAGTTTGTCCGCCGCTTTCGACAGTTCATCCCTTAGCTCAAGCAGACTGTAGCTCACTTGCATGGGTTGATACTGACCACTTCCTAACTTTGTGAATACGTGCTTTCTGCCGCCCGACTGCATATATGTCTCGTTTGCTTCCCTTCAAACTGCCCCGCCCGTTGTTCAACCGCCCCGAGGCGTGGTTCCATTTGCTCTGGCTTCCGGTTGTTTATCCGGTCGCCGGTGGGCTGCTGTTCGGCGAGCGGTATTTTCGGCAATTTGACGTGTTTATCGTCGGTACGCTAACGATGCTGGGAATACATGCCGTTGATCTGTTGCTGTTAACGGTACTGGTCAGGGGCATTATTGCCTACTATACCGATGCGCAGCATATCCAGCGGCGTAACCTGATGGCCCTGGGAGTAGGTACACTACTGGCCTCCCTGATGTCGGTGGGGACTGTGTGGATCTGTAGCCGGGTGCCCATACTGGGTACCCCTTTCTCTGCTAGTCTGGCGCTGTACTTGGCTGGCGTGGGGGGCATTAGTGCCCTGCTGATGGGCTACGTGCTAATTGTGACGGATACATACGGACGCTGGCAGGCCATACAGACGGAAAAAGAAGAGCTGCTGCAGCTGGCCATGCAACAGCAACTCGACGCGCTGAAGGGGCAGATAAACCCCCACTTTTTGTTTAACTCGCTTAACTCGATCTCCTCCTTGATTGCGCAAGAACCCCAGAAGGCCGAGGCGTTTGTTGACGAGCTGGCCAAAGTGTACCGCTACATGTTGCAGGCGCACACCCGGATCTGGGTCCCGCTGGGCCAGGAGATTCAGTTTGCCCGCTCTTACGCCCAGCTACTGATGGTCCGCTATGGTCCCGCCCTGCTCATCCAATTTGACGTAGCTGAGAACCAGGAGCTGCTGGGCGTTCCCCCGCTGACGTTTCGCAATTTGTTGGACGATATTCTCTACCACCAGGTTGCCCAGGCCACCAAACCCTTGCAAGTCAAGATTGAAACAGGGGGCCAGAACCAGCTTTTGATCCGCTACAATCGTCAGCCGCGCCGTCTGCGGGTACAGGCTCCAAGCGCCGGGTTTGACCAGGTTGTCAATGTATACTACCTGATGGGCATCTGCCCACCTCAGCGGGAAACCGGTCAGCATGACGAGCGGATCTGGCTACCACTGATTCCACTTCCGGCCACCACTAGCTCCACCAGTATCACTTGACGGCTGGTCTTGACCTGCGCCTGCTATCGCTCCATCGGAGGGTATCTATCAACTGATTTACCATGATCCTGACTCACCTTTTACCTGAGCGCCTTCACGCCTACCGGCCCGCCAGACAACTTGGCTGGCCGGCGTTACTACTGCTTTTCTGGATAACTTCGACGATAAGCTATGTTCTGCTGGGACCAGGTTACCTGAGTCACTGGTCTATTTTCGCGGGGGTTACGCTGAGTAGTCTCAGCGTGGGCCTGGGCTGCTACCTCCTGCTCGCTCTGGTTAGACGCTATATCGTTAGGCGGTACCCTGATCTAAGCCAAACATTTCCCCGCGTAACGCTGCTGCTGTTGAGCTACATGCTCATTACCACGAGCTTTCTTTCGGTGACTCTGTGGGGATATCTACACTGGCGCTGGTTCGCCTACGTCTATCAACCGGGCAGTGCCACGCGTTTGTTGTTACTGAATTTGATTATTAATCTGCTGGCGGTAGGCGTCTTTGAGAGCAGTTACTCGCTGGGAAGGTGGCGGGCCAGCACGGTTGAGAAAGAGCAACTAAAGAAAATTAACCTGCAAAGCCAGTACGAAAGCCTCAAGCAGCAGGTGAACCCACACTTTCTGTTCAACACGCTTAATTCGCTCTCCTCCCTGATTGCTGACGAACCCGAACGGGCTGAAGAATTCGTGGACGAAATGGCAAAGGTGTACCGGTATCTGCTGCAAACTAACCGGCAAACCGATGGGGCGGGTGAGCTGACCACGCTAGCTACTGAGATGAGTTTTATCCGGTCCTATTTCCACCTTCTCAAGACGCGCTACGGTCCGGGCATCCGGCTTGAGGTAGCACTCGACGAGTCCGATCTGGACTACCTGCTTCCCCCGATAACGCTGCAAATGCTGGTCGAAAACGCAGTTAAGCATAATGTCATCCACGTCCACAAACCGCTGATTATCGAGATCAGGTCTGCCCCGGGTGGCCGATTGTTGATACAAAACAACCTCCAGCGGAAGACAACCCGTGGGCTGAGCAATCAGGTAGGGTTGAGCAATATAACGGCCAAATACAGGCTACTGGCCGGGCATCGTCCCAATCTGGATCCTGCTGGTTTTACCGTAGCCCAAACTGACGCCTATTTTACCGTAATTCTCCCGCTTATAAATCCCGACGCATCATGAACGTACTGATTGTAGAAGACGAAGAGCTAGCCGTTCGCAAACTCCGCAAATTGATAGACGCGGTCGAGCCCGCCCTGCAGGTGCAAGGCGTTACCGGCAGCATTGAGGAATCCGTCGGCTGGCTACAACAGCATCCGGCCCCCGACTTGATTTTTATGGACATCGAACTGGCCGATGGGCAGAGCTTCGAGATTTTTGAGCAGGTAGAGGTCCGCAGCCGGGTGATTTTCACGACCTCCTACGATGAATACGCCCTGCAGGCTTTCCGGGTTAACAGCATCGATTACCTGCTCAAGCCGATCCAGAAGGAAGACTTGCAGCGAAGTCTGAAAAAGCTCCGCGATCTGACGGCGCAGGAGCCAGCCCCCATCCAGCCCCTAACGCTGAGCATCGAAAAGCTGCTGCGGGAGCTGCAGGGTCCGGGCGCCCCGGCCAACGAGTACCGCAAGCGGTTTTTGGTCAAACAGGGGCAAAAACTCCTATCGGTGGAGACCGGCGAGATTCTGTATTTCTATACCGACGAGCGGTTCAGTTTTTTCAAAACGCGAAGCGGCCAGAGGTTTCTGGTTGATTATACGCTCGATGAGCTGGCCGATTCGCTGGATCCGGCCAGTTTCTTCAGGGTGAACCGGGGCCTGATCATTACCCACCAGGCCGTTGAGCAGATCCAGCCCTATTTCGGTAACCGTCTGGCCTTGACGCTCAAACCGGTATTCGATAAAGAAGCCCTTGTGAGCCGCGAGAAGGTTAGCGACTTTAAGGTCTGGATGGGAAAATAAAGCCCCCCGTACGTCTCCTCAACAGCACGGTTAAAACTACTGGTGAATCAACTGGTCCGCCTGGCGGCCCCGTTGGGACCATGGCTGCCCTTTGATCAGGGCGAGAAAAGGCGTGGCCAGCTGCTTTGTAGAATAGGAAATAATTCTCTACTCCAAAGGCAAAAGTTCCTAATTTGACGCTATACGTAAAACCTACCGCTCTGGCGCGGTTAGGGAACATTGACCCAAATTGCACGCCTCAGGCAGGTATCCAGCCACTTCAACGATGGGGAGATCCTGCCCTTCCTCTTCACTAAGGAGGTAAACTGGCAGCATGTCAACGCCAGCAGAAACCTGACCGAGTTCAACGATCAGGTCATCTCCGACTGGCTCAACGTAAGCGTCAAGACGTTTGGGGAATACAAAAAGCATCAGAACGCCTTTAAAGAAAACGTCAAAGAGCAGGTCCTGCTGCTGCTATTACTAATTAAGCATCGGCTGCTGTGGGGAAAGTGTAAAACAGGCCGGTAAGCCAGCGGCCGCAAATCAGCAGCAGCAGGCCCGTCGTTCCCGTCCACAGGGTAACCAGCAGGGGCATGCCCAGCAGGCCCGCAGCGCTACCAATACCGTGGGCAAGCAGGCGGTTGAGTCCCTGGAAGGCCAGGGCCCATTCCAGCAGCAGGGATAGGATTGCCAGTGCCCAAAACACGCCTTGCCGGTTGCTTATTGGCAGGGCGTGGTAGGCTCGCAACAGGGGCGGAATGGCCAGCACTGCCGACAGCGCCAGACCCAGGCAATGGCCCAACCAGGGTCGACTAATTAACTGCTTAAGCAGAGCCAGTTCATCGCCTCCGCCCAGCAAGCTGGTCTACAGGCGGGCCTGCATAGCCGTGCCCAGCACCAGCGAGAAGCCAACCGACCGCAGGCGGCTATCGCCTCGCCCCAGCCAGTAAAAGCCCAGCCAGGGCGTAGCTAAACAAAGGGCCCATCGGCAGGGCCAGAACCTGCACCTGGTGCCCCGGGCAGGCGAGCACCCAAGCGTTAAAATCGCGCCGTCCCCACGCCCCGCACAGCAGGCGGCCCGTGCCCGTGTGCGCCTGTTCGTGCAGTTCATGCAGGACAAAGAATAGGGCTGAAAAAGCCGCCAGCTAACGAGTTGCCATACGTCTCTTCATTGGTCTAGCGGGTCTCCTGGTTTTAGTTCCTGCCTAGGGCTTGTTAACAAATGGGCCATCTGTTACCTAGTGCAAATTGGTAGAGAACAGATGGCTGATAGGATTGGTCGGGGCTGCTTACCCGTCGGTCAGGGTGAGCTTGAACTTGGCGCTAAACTGGCGCTTAGAAATCTCACAGTCTTCTTTATTGTAAAGTGTGAGGGTCAACGAGCCACTCACCGTGCGCCCATCCAGCTCGACGCTATCGATGCGTACCCCGCCCGGGGAATCAAGCACCTCCTGGGCATCGCAGGGATCAACGTAGCTGACCCAGCTCCCGTTTAGCCCTTCGCTGAGAGAAGCTTCGGCCGTCCCGTCCAGTCCTGTGGCATAATACTTATAGGGAATCGTAGTCGATGCCCTGATTTTCTGGCTACGAATGCGCAGCCAGAAAGGGCGATTAGCATCACCGATGGCAGCCGAGATCACAATGCCCAGCCCGTCGATGAATCCAGCAGCCGTGCAGTTGGGGTACACCTGACCATCTAAGGTAGCCTCAAAGAGGTTACCGCCATCGATCTGAATCGTCTTCAGCATCACGGCTTTGCCCGCCGCTCCCTTACGCGGACGATACTTTGGGGGCAAAAAATTATAAACCTCTACGGAAACCAGGGTCGAGCTGGTGGCCGCGTGGCCGGGCGCGGTGTAGGTCGCCTGCGACTGGCTGGCCGCTACCTGGAGGCTACCTACTCCGCTTACTTTCCAGTTCTTTATGTTTTGGGGGTCTGCCAGCACCGTGGGCTGGGTCAGCGCTACTTCCCCGCTCAGCTCATCCACCGGAACGTTCCAGCCGGTAAAATAACCTGTTAGGGTAAGGTTACTTGAGGCGCCTGGCAGAACCACTTCGGGCTGGGCCTCCAGCTCAAAGCGGGCAAAGGCCCCCCAGTCGCTAAAATGCGTAGTGGTTATTGTCAGCGTGCGGGTCGCTTCGTCGAGCTCGGTATCCATCAGGGCCTTCCAGATGCCGTCATGTCCCTGGTAGGCCATAAAGAGCAGTTGAGCAGCGGTGCTCTCCAGGTCTTGCTGCTGATAGTGATACTGAAGCTCCACGGGCCGGGCAAAGGTTTGCCCCTCGGGAAGTAGTCGGTAGGCCTGTTCTCCCACCAGACCGGGCAGGGTGGCGGTAATGGGCTGCACGCTGAAGGTTGTAGCGCTGGCGACGGCCCCCGCCGGAATGCGCAGACTCAAGGTGCCGTCGCCGGAGGTCAGACTGCCCCCTTCGGGGCCAATCGTTTTCTGGACAGCTGGCCCCACTGGCTTGCCTTTCTCATAGACGACGCCTGGCTCAGTAGGTGGGCTTACGGGAGGGGTAACGGGGTCAGCTAGCTTTTGGCAGGCCAATAGGCTGCTGAGCGCCAGCAGGGAAATGAATCGAAGGTATCGCATTGTCGACAACAGGAGTGTGGTGGAGAGGCGGCATAAGCAGTATCCGCCGGAAGGCATCACGGGCGCGGCTTCTTAGCGCTTGGCCACAAAAGCCATAGTAATCGTTTTGCTGGTGGTAGGATCCGTCTGGGCTACGTTGAAAATGAGCATCGCGCCGTCTACATCGGCAATGCGCAGGGTGCCAGAAAAAAGCCCGTATTCCGAGCCGACCTGTTTAACCTCTACGTTCTCGATACGCTCCCTGTAATCCTGCACGCCGGTGGCTTTTATGACCAGCTCCAGGTTCAAGGTTGCCCCGGCTACCTTAACCAGCGTAACCGTGCCCGAAACGCTTTGCCCATTACCACTTACGGGCAGGGTTGGCAGGTCAAGTTCGGTTTGGCCATCCGTGAAGCGAAACGAGTTAAGCTGGTAACTACCGGCGAATTTGTCGGCCAGCGCAGGGATGGGCTTAATATCAGTCTCTTTTTTGCAGGCGGTCAGGGTGAGCACAAAGACCAGGAAGAGTATCATCTTTTTCATTGTATCGGCCGCGTAAAATGCGCTTGAGGTTAATTGTTAGGCAAACCTACCAGCCCGATCCCCTTCCCTAAAGCCTGGTTTGTACGAGTTGAATTATTTGCCGCCTGAACTGGCAAAAGAGGATAGCTAATTGACCCATCGTAGAGTTGCCCCCCTGACACGGGTGGCGGACTACCCCGCCCTGCAGCGATTAGGCTCGGCCTGGTATGTGGCCCAGGAGACGCTGGTGCTCAAGGTGCCCTCGGCCGTTATCCCCTATGAGTACAACTATTTGAACAACACTGAGCATCCTGACTTTGACCAGCACGTTCAGCCAGTGCACACCGAGGACTATTTCTGGGATGATCGGCTGCTTTAAGCGACCATATTCCCCCTAAAGTCCAAATGAACAGCCAGCGTCCGCTTACGGCAGCTACACAACTCAGTCAGCTGATTTGCCAATTGACGATCCGTTTTGCCGGTTTCGGCAGATGCGGCCACCCAACTGCGTGGAGGGGACTCTACTTTTGCCCCAGTTCCCTAAAGGATAAACCTACAATCGTTATGCTTACTGTTTGCCGCGTGCCAACTACGGCTCCGCTTCCCTTTCGATCAATGGCAAACTCACCTGCGGTCATGTGCCTTAAACTGCCCTATGGTAACCAACTCATCAGGCTGGCACTGACTGATATTGTCCGCCTGGAAGGGGCGGGAAATTACACCTATATCCATACTCGTGATCAGCGCCGCTACCTGTCATCCAAGACGCTCAAGCGCCTGGAACCCATGTTACCAGGTTCTACTTTTTGCCGTATCCACAAGTCAAGCATTGTTAATCTGGAGTACCTCACCAAAATTACATTCGATAACCCGCCTCATCTCTTTCTGATTAGTGGTGAGCCGATTGCTATAGCGCGGCGGCGGCTACCAGCCACGCGCCGATTAGTCAAACAGCATCGGCACCGGGCTGCTCAGGGCGCGCTAATGGGCTGAGTAGAACAGGTATAGTCCCTGCGCTGGCCAGCGGTAAGCCAGGTCTGGCAATTAGCGGACCGCTCACCGGTGGGCGCTTTGGGTCTGATCGCCGGGGAAACATTGGCTTCTCCATTAGGTTTACCTTGTAAATAACCAGTTAAGACCTATGGCAGATCAAAACCCAGAGCCCTCAACCACTGAGGTGACCAAGACCACTGTTACCAAGACTACTACCCAGGAAGGATCTGATTCACCCCAGACCGAGGAGACCGAAACCGTTGAAAAGGGAGACGCCGCCGATCAGTAGAGTAGATGCTCGTTAGCACTATGCCTGGCCCAAGAGTCAGGCTTTTTTTTGGCCGCTTAGGTGCTAAATGGAGTTAAACTTGGCTCTAGTTATCTATATAACATAGTAGGAACGGCGAATAGTCTATGTCACCCGGACGACAAGGCTGGTTTATTACAATTCCGGCGTAGCTACCCGTTGTAGCGTAAAAGAGAAGGAGCGAAAGCTATGCCCAACCAAGTTTTTGACCCACTGATCAGGCCGGTTTTGACAGGTTCGACAACACCTACCTAACGGGTATATTGACCTGAAAGAGAGAAGGGGCGTACCTACGACTAGCAGGCGAGAGGACAACAATAAGATTGAGCCACCATGATGTAGTATAGCGGCTATCACGCCACACCTACCGGCAGTAAAACGCTATAGTTGGAGTGGGCTATTTTGCTACGCCTCCGCTACCTGGTCCACGCCAACACAATAAGACATTCAATCAACTGAATCTGTTTACTTTTAACTCGTACAAGCTAGGTGAAGCCTGCAGTGCTGTTTTTATTATGAATATTTTACTTGTGTCAGGGCCTGGTATATCACTGAAAGAACCTTACAACAGTGGTATAGAAGCATTTATCGTCTCCTTGGCCAACCAACTTGTTGATGAAGGGCATGGAGTAGCAGTTGTGGCGGAGGGGGCGGAAGTAGGCGCTAAATTTAGACTCGTAAACCCCTTCACTGCCTTTGCCTCAGAAAAACCTGATTTTTTTGAACGGTTCAACCAGAAGCGTCAGTTCAAAAAGCTGGATGTCGATTCATATGATGTCATTCATTACAACATGTTTTATCCGCATCTGGTAGAGGCAGGATTGCATTTCAATAAAACTTCGTTTTTAACGCTGCACTCACCGGCTGACAAAAAACGAATAGCAGCGTATAAAAAACTTTCTCGGCGTAGCGACATAACATTTGTAGCGGTATCGGAAAGAATCAAACATCAGTGGGATCAAGCGCTCGCTATAGATATACCGCTCATCAACAACGGTATAGACATGAATCTCTGGCCTGCCAGCGGCTCAAGAAGCCGTGAGTACCTGCTATGGTCGGCACGAATCAACGAAGAAAAGAATGTTGAATCTGCCATTTTTGTAGCAAAACAGATGCAACTGCCGCTGAAGATCGCCGGCCGAATTGCTGACCAGCCCTATTTTGAGAAAAAGGTTAAACCCCATCTCAACAAGCAAATTGAGTATGTTGGGCATCTGACGCAACGTGAGTTGAGCAGCCTGGCCAAAAAAGCGGTTGCTTATCTGGCAACGGCAACCTGGCAAGAGCCGTTTGGGCTGGCTGCTTTGGAGATGCTGGCGAGCGGCGTGCCAGTCGTCGGTTTTGATACGGCTGTTCCGCCCAACTGGGCGCATGAAAGTGTAGCCACAACGACGTCGCTCCGGTGGCAAGACCTGGTAGAGTTGGTTAAAAAGAGTGAGGCTATTAGTCCGAGTAGCTGCAACGAATTTGCAGCCAATATGAATAGCCAAAAAATGACTTCGAACTACGTAAAGTTGTATAGAGGCGTACTGCAGCGGCAAGGAACGGGTGAAAACGCCGTTTTTGCAGACGACCGTGCAGTACAGATAGCTTCCAAGCAACCGCCAATAGTAGAGTAGCTTTGGTCTATGAAAATTGCTGTTATAGCCAAAACCAGACTGCCGATCGCTGAGCCATTTCGAGGCGGTCTAGAAGCGTTCATCCACGCATTATGTAAAGAGTACATACGTCTGGGTCACAAAATTATTTTGTATGCACATGCGGATAGTGACCCAGAGCTGAATGTGAAGGGCTTTTACGGTGATCAGTACCGGGAAAATAAGCTATTCGAGCTATACGAAACCGATGAATACCTATCCATACTTGAGGACATTGAACAACATGACTTTGATGTCGTTCATAATAATTCGACCCACGAACTACCCATACTATGGGGTGTGAAGGCGCTAATGCCGGTGGTCACGACAATCCATACGCCGCCGATCAGCAAATTAAAAGCAGCGATCAAGATTTGCTCGGGTTCCGACAATCTTCATTTCATTATGCCTTCAAAATCATTTGACGCTACGTGGCAGCCATACATGAATAATGGCTCAAGTGTCATTTATAACGGTGTTGACCTGGCTGAGTGGCCGCTAGTCCGCAAAAGTCGAGATTATCTGTTTTGGTTTGGCCGGATGGTGCATGCTAAAGGATTGGATATCGTCATAGACGCGGCCCACGAACTACATATGCCCTTAAAGTTTGCCGGACCGCTCGATGATAGGCGGTATTTTGATGAACAGATCAGGCCTCGCATGACGGAGAAGGATACGTACCTGGGTCATTTGAAACAAGCTGACATACGCCTGCATCTGGCAGGTGCAGCCGCGATGGTAAATGCTGTCCGCTGGGAAGAACCATTCGGCCTAACTAACATAGAAGCTATGTCGTCAGGAGTGCCGATAGCCGGGTTTGACCGGGGTGCTTTTTCAGAATTGATAGATGGCGAAAGTGGCGTAGTTGCGGCGCAAAAAAACGTAAAATCGCTCGCCACGGCAATCGCAGCTGCGATACCACTTGAGAGTGACAACGTAAGGCGTCACGCAGAAACATTTTCGTTGCGAACGATGGCTGAACGTTATATAGCGTATTTCGAGAAAGTACGATGAAGATACTCCTGGTGGCCGGCCCGTTCATCTCGCTGCGCGAGCCTTATAATGGAGGCACGGAAGCATTCATCGTTGAGCTTGCCAACGAATTAGTGCGCCTGGGGCATACTGTCGATGTACTGGCAAAGGATGCCGATGAGACAAATCTGTTTCAGGTGATTGAATTTCACGAGAGCCCGTTGAGTATGAAAGATGACTCCTACCGGGCCTGTCCGGAATGGCTCGGTCAGCAGCATTACCAGACGCTGCAGTATGGCCTGTTAGACGTTAGTCGCTACGAGGTCATCCACTATAATTCATTTATACCCGAAATCTATGCAGTCGGCGCACTCTTCAAAACGCCAAGCGTACTAACGCTGCATCTGCCGCCAACCGAAAAATTTGTTCTGATGTATAAATTTTTCATGAAGCACGCGCCTGTCTTACCAATCGGTATTTCGCACCGAATGAGCCAGCAGTGGAAGGCAGCACTGGGTAGTGACGTAGCGGTAATCTTAAATGGAATAGCACTCCATAAGTGGAAGCTACGCGCGCGAAATACGGACAGGTATTTATTATGGAGCGGGCGAATTGCAAAAGAAAAGAACGTTGAAGCCGCTATCCATCTGGCCAATCATTTAAAACAGCCGCTCAAGATTGTCGGCGCCCTGTTTGACAAGCCTTATTTTCAGGACCACATTCAGCCGCAGCTAAACGAACGTATCGAATATATTGCTCACCTGACCCAGCCGCAGTTAAGTAATCTGGCGGCAGGCGCTTCGGCGTATCTGGCAACTGCTACCTGGGAAGAACCTTTCGGCTTGAGCACCCTGGAGATGCTGGCAAGCGGTTTGCCCGTTGTAGGCTTTAATTCCGCCATACCACCGGACCTGCGCAGCGGAGCCGTATCAATCGCCGTTGATTCACAGGACTGGCGGGATCTGATAGAGCCCTTAGCCATCGCCAGAAAGTCGGAACCGGAAGCGTGCAGGGATTTTGCCGCCTCGTTCGATCTGAAAAAAACGGCCGCCGCTTACGTAAGCGTCTATGAACGCCTAGTCAAAGAGGCCAGGGAATGAAGAAGCCATCGATATTTTATTTTGTCCATGCGCACGGGTATGGCCACCGGGCAACATTCAATATGTTGTACCCTGCCTTATCCATCTTTTTTAAGGTGATAGCCCTAACGACGAACAACGAAATAACGGAGTATTTGCGCAAAAAGCCTGGCCTCGACGTACTGGAACTCCCGCCAAAGTATCCAGCTGGCTACGACATACCAGTGCATACGTTTTCAAAAGCGTTCGAAGTGACGCCGTACGCGCTTGAGCCCGCAGGGAGAGCAAAAGCGCTGGCTGGAGCAATAGAGCGCTACCAGCCAAAAGCTTTCTACTGCGATGGTGTTCCGGAGTTGGCTATCATGGCTCGGGGCATGGGTGTCCCCGTTGTTCTGGTTCATTTGCCCGGCAACGTGACGACCGATCCGACGCAGGTCTTCGCGCATGAACTGGCGGATCATATCGTTGCTCATTTTCCAGCTTCACTGGAACAGGCAAACTACCAATTCGCCTCCAAGACATACTACAGTGGGTATATGTCTCAGTATGCTGGCCGTGAGTCGTTGCGAAACAATCATTCGAATAGCACTAACGTAACAATTCTTTTAGGGTATGATAATTACGAGGCATTGGTGCTTGAAAGGATCACCAACGATCAAACCACCCAGTTTACCATTATCGGTAATAAGCGGGCTTATAAGTTAGGTAAAAATTGTCTGATGCTGGGCCCGGTAAAAGACATCAGCGAAGCGATTGCTGGCCAGGTGGTGATTGCTGCAGCCGGTCAAAACACTATTGCTGAGCTTTTGTCGCTTAACAAACGGCTAATCCTTCTTCCGGAGCCCAGACCCTATGACGAGCAGGCCGTACATGCAACTGCGTTAGCTGATCAACAGATTACGCTGCTGGCGGAGGAAACATTCAGCGTTGAGCAGTGGCAGAACGTTCTGCAAAAAGCGAACCTCTTTACACCTTCCTACGAAGGTCTGGTGAATGCGTCAGCCCCCGAAGCGGTGGCGCAGAAAATGAGAAACTGGTATGCCTGAATTCAGTATTGTCACCATCGTTAAGGGAAGACGAAAGCAACTAGCCAACCTTCTTTATTCCATAAGTGCATCGACGAGTCTTCCCTATGATATGCAGGTCATTTGCATGGACGATCCGGACGGTATTTCCATTCCTGAAGGCTTGCCTGTGAGCATCCATGCAATGCAGGATACGCATGAGCTGCCACTAGCTGCCGCCCGGAATAGGGGAATTGCCGCCGCGAAAACGGGGAACGTCATTTTTATAGATGTAGACTGCATCGTGTCGCCAACCCTGTTTGCCAACATGCTGCCGGGTTTGGCACCCGACACTATAATTGCTGCTTATCCTCTGTATCTGCCGATGGTGCCGGACACGGGGAAGTATGGTGAGTTGAAGCACAAAGCGGTGGGGCATCCCGCCCGAGAGCGCATACCGGTCGGCCAGCCGGTTGACCATCTGCAATTCTGGTCTTTACTATTCGCTATTCAAAAGCAAACGTTTGACACAATTGGTGGCTTCGACGAATCTTTTACCGGATATGGGGCAGAAGATACCGATTTTGCCATGATGTTTCACCGGGCGGGCATCAAGCAGCTATTTGTAAGCGATTACGTATTACACCAGTACCACGATAAATATGATCCACCGCTAAATTATTTTGATTCGATTATTGCGAACGCCTCACGCTACCAGCAAAAATGGCAAGTTTTGCCCATGCAGCGCTGGTTGACCGCATTTGAAGGCATGGGCCTGATAGAAATCGATCAAGCAGGCAAGATCATCGTCAGGCAGAAACCTACTGATAGCCAGTTGGAAAGCAGTGTTTCGCCCCATCCGTATTAGTGCGGCCACCTGGGGTGATCATCTTACGGTGCAGCTATCCGCTACCTTGTTCAAACGCCCTATTTCGCTTCTGTCCTTAACCGGTTCGTACGCGCGTAAAGGGCTGATCAGTATGGCCCGCGCGTCTGCCACCTCAAGGTATCGCAGCCTCGTTATCTGGCAAAACGACCAATCAACGCAGATAATGGTGTCCGGGCTTTAGGGCCGATAACTTGATCTGCTGCATTAATCAAGGTTAAGAAATAACGTTTATTCAGCCAATCAACTTATCCGTTGGGCATGTTGAGCTATCTTCGTGTTTATCTTTTCTTGATCTGATGAACAAAACACTACTGACTTTATTAGTAATGGTTTTGCCTTCTTCACTGCTTTGTGCCCAGAACCGTGAAGTAAAAGGTATTGTCACCACCGACGAAAATACGGGTGGACTTACAGGAGCAACGATCCTGGTGAAAGGGGCCACCACCATTGGCACAGTCACCGACACAAAAGGGGAATTTCGACTAACTATCCCCGCCTCAGCCACAGCCCTGATTTTCTCTGCCGTCGGGATGCAGACTCAGGAAGAGCCGATCGGCACTCGTACCACCCTTACTATCAGGCTCCAGGCTGATACCCGCCTACTGAATGAGGTGGTTATCACGGCCATCGGAACAAAGGCCCAGCGCGACCAGTACGCTTCCTCCATTACAACAGTAGCTGGCAAGGATATTGCCAAAACAGGCGAAACGAGTTTGCTGACGGGGTTAAGCGGTAAGGCGGCGGGTGTTCTCATTACCCGAAATGGAGGTGATCCCGGCGCGGGGGCCTACATCCAGATTCGGGGGCAGAACACCATCAACGGTAACATTCAACCCCTGTTCATTGTCGACGGCATGCCGGTCAGCAATGCCAGCGATAACATCGGCACGGCAGCGGGCAATGGCATTGTGCAGCAGTCGCGCATTAATGACATCAACCCCGAAGACATACAGAGCCTGGAGGTATTAAAAGGGGCATCAGCGGCAGCCCTGTGGGGAGCGCGAGCGGCCAATGGCGTCGTTGTCATTACCACCAAAAAAGGGCGCGATACTAATGGGAAAGTGGCGATCACCTTTAAATCGGCCCTTTCCATCGATCAGGTAAACAAGATGCCGGGGCTACAACGTACCTACGGCCAGGGATCTGGCGGGCTCTATCAACAGGGCAACCGGAATACATTTGGCGACTTGATTGCCGACCGGACGGGCGCCGCTGACACCTACATCAGCGACCCGGCAGCAGCTGGTTATCAGGGATATGTCACGTTTCCAGACGGCACCCGGCGCTACGCTATCGCCTCAGGAACGGCGGCTAATCCGCACGGGGGTAAAAATGCCCGCGACACATACGATCACACCACCGATGCGTTTCAAACGGGACACTTTACCGATAACAGCCTCAGTATCAGCGGCGGCAATGGGCGAACGAATTTTATGGTCAGCTACGGCAACCTCCGTCAGGAAGGGGTTATCAAAGCCTACAGCAATTACCAGCGCAACACTGCCCGCCTGAACGTGTCGAGTCAGTTTACTGAGTGGTTTAGGGCGTCGGCCAACGTGGGCTACACCAGCACGTATTCGTCCCGAGTGCAGGAAGGCGATAATGTCGACGGTATTATGCTGGGGGCACTGCGTACCCCGCCCGATTTTGACAACGGTTATTTCACAGGTACGTTCACTAACCCCGCCGGGCAGGTGTTCAACAACGCGCACGTGTCATACCGTAACCCGCTGGGCAAAGATCTGAGCACGATCTATTCCAACCCACTCTGGAACATCAATAATAACCGCAACACCAGCGACGTCGACCGGCTGACCGGCAACGTGGAGCTTGACCTTACACCTGCGTCCTGGCTGAGCATTACGGGTCGCACGGGCATCGACAATTTTACCGATAACCGCCTGGAACGCTTTGCCCGCAACTCGGCTCTGCAACCGACTGGCTACCTGTCGAAAAACTGGATTACGGAGAAGCAGTTCAACACCGATCTCTTTGCCACCGCCAGCAAAACGGTCAATACCAACCTGAGCGGGTCGCTGCTGCTGGGCCTCAATTACAACAGCCGCAGCCGGGCAACACTCTCCGACGCCATCACCAACCTGATTGTGCCAACGGCCCCCGACATTCTGACCAACGCGCTTAATTCGAACCTGACGGCGGGCAACTATAATTCGCTGATACGTACCTACGCTTACTACGCACAGGCAGACGTGCAGGCCTATGACCAGGTGTTTCTGACCCTGACCGGGCGTAACGAAAGCGCGTCGAGCTTCGGTTCGCGCACCGCATCAAGTTTCTTCTTCCCCTCGGCAGCGCTGGCCTGGCAGTTCAGCCGGTTAAAGGAACTGGAGAATAGCTCGTGGCTTAGCTTCGGCAAAATTCGGCTTACCTGGGGGCAGGTTGGTATTCAGCCGCAGCCTTACCTCAACTTCACCACCTTCGGCCCGGCCGGTTATGCCGATATGTTTACGCGGGGCCTTACTGGAACGAGTGCACTCTACGGCGGTGGCTACATTCGCAACACCACGGCGGGCAATGATTTCCTGCGCCCCGAACGTAAAACTGAAGCGGAAATCGGATTTGATCTGCGTTTCCTCAAAAATCGGTTCAGCCTATCGGCTACGGCCTACAGCAATTACACCCGCGATGTCATCTTATCATTGAACGTACCTGCCGAAACGGGTTACACCATCCGCAACACCAACGCTGCGGAACTGGCCAACAAAGGGCTTGAAATAGAAGCAAGCGCCAGCCTGTTGCCTCCGGGCGATTTTAGCTGGACTCTGTCGGCCAATTATTCCATGAACCGCAATAAGGTGGTGTCATTGGCGGGCGCGTCGGTGTATACGCTACCCGACAGCTACATGCAGAATTCGTCGCTGATACCGGGCCAGCCGTTTGGCATTTTCTATTCAACCGATTTCCGCAAAGACGAGACCGGCAAGTACCTTCTCGATGCCAACGGCTTTCCACAGGCGGGCATCAGCAATGAGATCATTGGCGATCCTAACCCTAACTGGCGGGGCGGCCTGGGGAGCACCCTTGGCTACAAAGGGCTGTCGCTCTACGTATTGTTCGACCGGGTGGCGGGGAACGACTTCTTCAACGGCACCCGTGGGTCGCTCTACAACTTTGGCGTTCACGCCGATCAGGGATCCACAGCCATTGCCCCGGCGGGTGGGCTACGAGATGTAAACGGGACACTCATTGCGGCAGGTACGTCCTTTCAGGGGCAGATTCGGGACTTTGGAGCCGGTCCCGTTGCCATCAATCAGGCCTGGTGGCAGGGACGCGGATCAGCATCCAACTCGGCTTCCTACAAGCAGTTCGTAGAAGACGCCAGCGTGACGCGGCTGCGCGAAATCACACTCACGTACAGCCTGCGCAGCGTTGGTTTTCGGCGGCTCACGCGGCTTTCAAGCATTGATTTCAGCCTAACGGGACGTAACCTGGTGCTGTGGACAAAATACACAGGCACTGATCCTGAGGTAAACATCACGGGCGCAGGTCTGTCGCGCGGGCAGGACTGGTTCACCAACCCGAATACAAAGTCACTTCTCTTTTCGGTCAAAATCTCGTATTAAAAGCTGCCCCCACACGGCCTTTTCTCTGACGGGGAAGATGCCGGAGGTAGGCGTTTACGGTTATGAAAAAACTTGTTTCTTATAAAGTCTGTATCGCGTTGCTGGCCGTTCTATTGCTGAGCGGTTGCCGACGCCTGTTTGACGAGCCCACGATTCAGAGCAACCCCAATGCCGTGACCGATGTCGATGTGTCGACGTTGCTGGCAGGTACGTTGCTGGGAGTCGCATTCCTGCATGAAGACACCGACGTGCGCATTGCTTCTATGTGGGCGGGTGAGCTGAACGGCCTCTCAAGGGCACATCAGGGGTTTGCGCAGTACATTGTCTCTTCGCAGAGTTTTGCCTGGAGTCCGCTCTATCCGGTGGCGGGGCAGGCCCGGCTTATTCAGATCAAAGCCGATGCCGTGGGCGACCGGTGGACAAAGGGCGTAGGCCAGGTACTCGAGGCGCTGGTCATTGCCAAAGCCACTGATCTCTACGGAGATATTCCCTACAGCCAGGCCTTCGACGATGTGACTTACCCCACGCCGGTATTCGACAAACAGGCGGATGTGTATGCGGCCCTGCACACAACGCTCGACAACGCCATTCAGAACCTGACAGCCCCATCGGGACTGGCCTTTACAGCGCAGGACTTTATCTACAAAGGAGACGTTGCGAAATGGCGGGCGGCAGCCAACACGTTGAAAGCACGTCTCTATTTACACACCGGCGACTATGCCAAAGCCGTAGCCAGTGCCAGCTCGGGCATCAGCAGTACGGCGGGCGATGCGCTGGTGCCACATGGTACGAGTCTGGGCGTCGATATCAACCAGAATTACGATTTTTTCCGGGTCAACCGGGCTGGGGATACGGGCTTCGATGGGGCCTATCTGCCCGTGTTGCTGCAGTCGCGCATCCGGTCGGCTAACACCAAGACCGATGAAACGGCGCTGTATAACCACTTCATCAAGGTGGGCATCACGGCTACTGGTGCGCTGGACCCCAACACAACGGACGGTGCCTTCACGGCCAACGCGCCGCACCCCATGCTGACGTACTACGAAAATCAGCTCATTCTGGCCGAAGCACAGGCCCGGTTAGGCGCAACAGACAAGGCACTGGAAGCGCTCAACACCCTCAGAGCTGCCCTGGCAACGGGCTACGTCAACGGTAAAACCATCGCCGCTACGGGCCGTAAATACGAGGCCTATACCCTGACTGATTTCGATCCCACCGGACTGGCTAACCCCACCAGGTTGGGAAGCGTGCAAACAGCTCTTCTGTACGAAATCATTAGTCAACGGTTTATTCTGCTGCTGATGCAGTACGAGGCGTTTAATGATTACCGGCGGCTGGCCAAGGCGACGCCGGTTGTGCAGTTGCCTATTCCCTTATACGCGGGAACCCAGCGACCCCAACGGTTTATCTATCCGCAGGGGGAAATCAATACCAACCCCAACGTACCCAGGCCGTTACCCGATCAGTTCACCAAACTACCTGTGTATCAATAACCTCAATGACCAGCTATACCCGGTTACCCGCCCTGGCAAATAGTACGTTCTGGCGCTACTTCGCCTTTACGGCGCTATATTTCGCAGAAGGCTTGCAAATGGGGCTGTTGTTTGTCGGCATTCCTGCCTGGATGGCACAGAACGCTAAAACGCCCACAGAGATCGGGCAGTTTGCCACGGCCTGTGCCCTGCCCTGGACGTTCAAATTCGTGGTAGCCCCGCTTATGGACCGATACACCTACCTGCCTATGGGGCGCAAACGCCCCTGGGTACTGTTTGGACAGTTTGGTTTGGTGGCTAGTCTGATCGTCATGGCCTACGTACCTGATCCGCTTGGCAATTTACAGCTGTTTGCCGGGGCCGCCTTTCTGGTGTCTACGTTTGGAGCTCTTCAGGATGCCGCCGTTGATGGTATGGCCGTCGATGTGATCCCCGGTGACCAGCAGGCGCGTGCCAACGGGTTTATGGGGGGTGCCCGCATGATCGGCAGTTCGCTGGCGCTGGCCGGTGGCAGCTGGCTATTGAATCAGTATAGCTTCACCGTAGCTGCCCTTGCCGTAGCCTTTACCGTTGGTCTGCTCACGGTGGTACCCATCTTACTACGAGAGGCCGAGAGCGAGAAGTTTTTTCCCTGGACGGATGGCATTGCCTCTCCCGAATCCCGGAACCTACAGGTCAGCAACTGGAGGACGATTGTCCGGTCGCTGTTTAGTCTGTTCAGGCTGAAAAACTCGCTGCTTGTCTCGCTGTTAATGTTTATCACGATGGGGTCATACAATTACTTCGAAACCCTGCTGCCGATCTTTGCGGTTAACGTCTCGGGCTGGACCAACGTCTCCTACTCGCAGGCCTTTGCCTCGGCCGATCTGATTGGGGGTATTAGCGGCATTCTGCTGGGCGGCGTATTGATTGAGCGATTCGGGAAAAAGCGCATGATCGGCCTTTACTTCCTCGGAATCATGGGCATCGCCACCGCCTTTGCCCTGCTGACAGACTACTGGACTGACCGCGTCTTTGTCCACGGCTTTATCATCGTCTACCGATGGCTGAATGCGTTTGCCAAGATTGGCGTTTACGCTATCGCCATGGAATGCTGTTCCAGGAAAGTATCGGCCAGTCAGTTCACATTCTACATGACAATCGGGGCCGTAGGATCGATGGTCGGAGCGACGCTGATTGGACCGGTGAAGGAGCACGTTAGCTGGGGCATTGCGTTCGCTGCGTTTGTGGCTCTGATCGCCGTTTCCTGGCTTATTCTCCAGTCACTGAATATTCGCCAGCAGGTCGAACAGATAACCAGATTGGAAAAAGCCGACAACACAGAAGAGAAACTGCTTTTGAATTGACAAGACTAGGCTGCTAATGGACGTTCAAAAGCAGTTTATAGGGGTATATTACTATGCCATTTTATGTATTTCGAAGCCGCCACCAGGCGCACCTTAGCGCGCTGGAGTGTAAAAGAGAATGCCAAGCAGTTGAACATACCGTACGAAACACTGACTATGGAGACGCTTCTAAAAACGTACAATCTTGGCGATTGAGATTGCCCCATACGCTGGGCTGAGTTTTACTGGCGTACGGCCAGTTCATAGCCCGGATATCCTTCTTTGCCTCATCGACGACGTACATGTAGGTTACATCGTCGTCTTTACTTCGTTGGTAGCCGCCAATGTATTTTGTCTGCCGTTTATCGGCCCAGCCTACGTGGAAAAAGCCCGGGGCGCGCACCATTGGTTTCTGATCTCTGGCCGACCAATGGCCTACTGAATAATCCTGCGAGAAGAAAAGATTGGTTATGTAGCTATTGAAATTCATCCACGGGCTACAAGTGGCATACTTACCGGTTTTCAGGTCGACGATAAAATCTGGACCGCCGGTCACCATAACCTCACCGTTTATGAACATGCCTTGGTGATGGCCGAACACGCCAGCAAAGGTGACCTGATTGGGGTTACTTACTTTGCCCGTCTTCAGGTCAAAATCAGCCACGCCGATATCCTGGTTAAAGATGTAGACGGCTCTCTTCCAGTCCATTGATAGCTCAAACTTAACGTCCTTGTAGGGCGAAGTGGCAGGCATGTTCATGGGCAGTTCGTACACTGGCAGCCCGCTCGCCGTGTGGGCTACAAGGAGATCGTGCTGGTTAAAGCGTGCTGGTTAAAGCGGGTGTAGAGCTGCTGGTATTTTGGGCGAGAAATACGTGTTGGAGGCCGTTGGCCACCAGGCCACCTCCTTACACGTACGTACATCCAAGACAATCCATCCGCCCTGGTAGTTGGTCACGTTGGTAAGGAACTCGGTTCCTCTACTCAGCGAATAGTAGGGTTTGGCGTTCTCGTCCCGCTCGTCCAGTCACCTGTCTACCAACAAGTAATATGGATAGTCTTCTGGCTTGAGGGGCCCCTGCTTGGGGGCTGGCTGGCCTGGGCAGCGGTTTCTTTGTTTAGGCCTGGGCCTGAGGGGATAGGATCCAACAAGTAAGAATCAAACACGCTATGGCTGTCCTCATGAGGCGTCAAGTGCGGGAAAAGGTGAACGTTGTTGTCTTCGCCCCGAATCTAGGGGCTAGCTGGCTAAAACAAAACGGTCTGCCCGGTAAGGCTGCACTTTTATTTACAAAAACTAATATGTTAATGCATTCATATGTCGGTCAGCGTCAATCAGGTAGTCAATGTTCTACGTTTAGTAACGTAATTGCCAGCCTGGGCGAGCCGCCAGGGTACGTCAGGCGATAGCCGTGTCTGACTGGCAGGCTTTCCTGGTCTATAGTCTGGCAGGGTACGAAAAATGTATGGCTATCGCCTGACGCTGCCAGCGCAGCTGGCCTAAAGACAGCAGGCGTAATCAGAGAGCAACCACTCGGCTTTACAGTACTACTGTTCCGGCTGGATAAGAATTTGTGAGCTGCGTAAGCGCAGCCTGCTTCCTTTTAGTTATCCCTCAGGCCCCTTACCCCAGGTCAGGGCCCTCTCAACCCCAATAAAATCCAGTATGGAACAACAAACCACGTTACTGACCGATTATTCGTTACCTGAAAAAAGTGCCTATCTGAGTGCTTTGGCTACCATGGCGGCGGCTGATGGCACGGCCTCCAGCGAAGAGCTTGAGTTTCTTAGCCTGCTGGGGCAAGCCGCCGAATTACCCCAGGAGAATCAGGAGGAAGTCCTGCAAATTGCCCGCAATCCCTCCCAGGTAAGTTTGCAGGCGTGTTTGGATCAACTCAAGGGCAGCCAGCTCCGCTTTTCCTTTATCACCGATATCATCAGCTTTGCCAAGGCCGACGGGCAGTATTCCCCTCAAGAGCAGCAGCGAATTCAGGAGATGGCCGCTTACCTGGATATCAACCCTGAGCAGTTCCGCAGCCTGGATGAGTTTGTCGACAGCGCCGGAGCCGCCCAGCAGCAGGGGCAGGATCCCTCCTCCCCCTCGTTTCTCCAGCAAAGCGGGTTTGCCGACCGCTTCACAAACCTGAACATCTCCCCGGGCATGATCCAGGGAGTACTGGGCATGCTGGCCCCTATGGTTCTCTCACGGCTGTTCGGTGGCCGCCGGGGCGGCTTTGGCGGTGGTCTGCTGGGAAGCCTTTTAGGCGGTGGCATGTCGTCGGGCCGGGGCGGCGGGCTGGGCTCCTTGATCTCTGTGCTGGGCGGACTGGGGGGACGGCCCCACTACGGCGGGATGGGCTCGGGCGGCCTGGGTAATCTGCTGGGCGGTATCTTAGGTGGTGGCCGCCGGGGATGGTAGGTAGAAGGTCAGGTAATTCTATAGCTTAGCCAAGGCTGCTAGCGACGGGCATGTAGCCCGGCTTTTCTGTTTATGGCGTTTTACAAACGGACGTTGATAAAACGCCATAACTCTTAGTTAGCTCTACTTATGAGCAAGTAGATGGCGGACTATTCAAGAGCGCACCCTACAAATGTATCGCAAACTCAGGTATATTGACTTATGGTCAAACAGATTGCCATTGACGGAAACCGGATCAACGACATCGCCTCCTTCTATCAGGAGATCAACCGGGTATTTATGGTCGGCGAAAGCTGGATGATTGGTCCTAGTCTCGACGCGTTCAATGATTTACTTTTTGGTGGCTATGGAGCCCTGCAAGGAGCCCAATCGGTTGATCTGCTCTGGCACAATATGGACCATAGCCGCAAAGCGCTAGGCTATCAGACGACCCGTGAGTACTACTTAGATAAGCTTAGCCCTGGCTCGCCCTACAACAAAAAACTGTTTGAGGAAAAGTTGGTAGCACTGGAGAGTGGCAGGGGCGAAACGTATTTTGACGCTATCATGACCATCATTGCCGACCATCCAACTGTTAGGGTGATTGGTCAGTAAACGTACCAGTGTTCGTCACCTTTTCACCTGACAGTTGATCCTTTCCCTGAAGCCACAAATACTTCGCTTCATATGAACGCTTCTAAGTGAGACGTACGAATCTTCATGTACCTGGTTCGTAAAACGCTCGTATACGTGGGCCCTACCCTCCCCCCCGGCCAGTGTAGCGGCTTTAGTCTGCTGTGCTTAGATACACAAGTACTAAAAATGCCACTTCTACACGATTAGAACGTTCTGAGTAGCCTGTTACTACTCTTCCCTTTTAATCACCTAAAGACGAGTAGCTTTGCCCTGATAGTCACCCCTACCTTGATACGAACGATGCAGAAAATAGTACTATTAGATATGTTAGCCCAAAACCGAACAACCTGTTCCTTTGCGTTCGATCAAGTTACAGAAGAGAACGTACATCTTCGACTCAATGAAGAAACGGCTTCTATCGGGTTCATTTATCGGCATGTGGGTGAAATGATGAATTTGTTTGGCTTGTTCTTCAATCTGCCCGTAGAGCCTCAGAATACTACCCTAGGCCAAATCGATACGGGACAAGGCCAAAATAGGAGTGTTAGTCAAGCGTTAGTTGCAGCTGGCTACGCCATGTTTGAGGCTTATGTCAAAACGACCGATGATGAGGCTTGGCATGATCCTATCGAGACGCCTTTTTTTGGCACTGTTTCCCGAGCGCGCTTATTTAGTCATGTGCTGTTTCACAATGCCCATCATGCCGGACAGATCTCGTTAACCTTAAGCCGAGGTAAGAAAATGCAATAGTCGTATGCGACGGATAGTGTGGGACATAGATTTAAAAACCTTGTCTCAATAAAACGCACTCGCCACCAGATTTAATGGGCTTTTCATTAGCTACGTTAGTCGATCTGGTATAGAGTAATAAAGCGAGCGATAGCTAATGGCACAGCAGCCAGTTCGTAGGGGCGAGCAACCAGCCATGACCGCTATACCCGCTCGTGCTCTATTCGTTTATCAAGGCAGTCCTGGTAAAGCCGTTGGTGTAACGACTTTGTGGGTCAACACCTGGCTTTATGACAAAACCCTTCTATCAAACCCTTTGCGCCAGCTTAGGGCTTTCCCTGGCTGCTGGCTTGTTTCAAAGCTGGCTCCATTTTCAGCGGGGCGTCGATCTATACGGGCTAGCCTCGTTTCAGAGTTGGTTTGTAATAGGCAACTTCATTGCCCTCATCACAGCTAGTTTGCTGCTAACCTATTACGACCACAAACACTTTAAAGCGGCTTTTTGGGCTGGGTTGGTAGCGACCCTCATCTCCCTGGCGACGTTTTTTTATCTGCTGCTGGCAAGCCTATACCCGCTGCTGGGTCAGTATCTCCGGGTGGCTACCGGGATGGGTACGTTCGCTTTTCTGGTGTACGGGGTCACCTTGGCTACGTCTGGGGCGAGGAGTAGACCCTGGCTTAGATGGGCAGGTTATGTTGTGGCCATCCTGTACGGGATTCAGTTGGCAGCCCTGGTGTGGTTTAACGATATCCCCCCTTATCCCCCTCCGCCACCCTGGATTTGATTCAGCAGTACCTGGCCCTGGCTGACCGGCTCGTTCCGCTTCTCCTACTGGGTAATTTCATCGATGAATTAACTCGCGTTTCCAGCGATACGGAGCCTGTCAACTTACCCACTAATCTACTGGTGGCCAGAGCAACGGTTGCGATCCTGGCCATTTGTAGCTCGGTACTCGCCATTCAGTTAACGGGAGACAATTATAACTATACTCATGTGTCTCCCCGGGAGAGGGCCCTGGCGCAGCCTTTTGCGGAGGGGCGCTATATCGGTTCCCAGGGCGATACGTTGCGCTACCGGATCATGAAGCCGCTTCATTACGATCCCCGGAAACGCTACCCACTGGTGGTTGGTCTACCTTATACCTGCTGGTCAGACAATACCCGCCAGATCGATGCTTGTCCTATCGCCAAATGGTTAGCCACGGATGAAAACAGGCGACAGTATGCTGCTTTTGTCTTTGTGCCCCGCTGTCCACCGCATACCGGCTGGGGCGGCGTGGCCAATACCCCTTCTGTAGCCCCCCTGGCCATTGAGGCCATTCGTTCGCTGGACAAGACGTTTTCGATTGATGCCCAACGGCGTTACGTGTCAGGCGTATCTCGGGGCGGGTATGGGTGTATTACCCTGGTTTTACTTGACAGATTTACATTCATTTTTATGCTGAAAACATTGACTCCATCAATTGCACTTTAGCCTTTTGACGATGTTTCGATACCCGCCATTTCTTGACCAACTCGCCCTCCATTCGATGCGCTTGATTAGGGACGGTCCGCCGCTGCGGTAAAATAAGCGCAACTTCGATGCGGTCGTAACTGATTGTAATTCTCAATCGCTCGCTGAACCCCTTCTTCGGCAGCCGCGTAACTGATAAAGCCACGGTTCTGCAACATATCCCCTTTTATTGTCCGGTTGACGCCTTCAGCCAAGGCATTTTCATAAGGGTCGCCCTGTTCGGTCATGCTGATAGCAATGTTGTTTTTTCGCAGCAGACCAGTATACGCATGACAGCCGTATTGAACGCCGCAGCGGCGGACCGTCCCGGTCTGAGTGGTGGATTAGCTCTTCGCTAACCTTATTTGCTTTCAAAGCCATCTTCAAGGCGGTTAAAGGACCTTCCATTTCCAAAGTAGGATGTAGTGCCCAACCCGGACGCGGGACCGCCACAATCTTTCGAGAATAGGCATCGGTCATCAGACCGCAGCGGCGGACCGCTCAGATAAGCGAACCCACGGGGCAAAGGCAAGTACGTGATATGGCTTACCCATAACTCATTAGGCGCATCTACTTTTTTCTCTTTCACCAGAGTAGGCTACTTGCGAAAAGGGTGATTCGACCAAGTAGTCCGCGCCCGTCGAGTTCTACGCCTTACTAATAAGCCATTCTCCCTGAGTAACTTAGCCAATTTATCCCGACCCAGTTTAATCCCATGCCGCTGACGAAAGTCGGCTAATTGGTGGTGCAGGATCTCCGCGCCAACCGAGGGCAGGTCAAGGCGTAACCGGCGTACTTCGGCTAACACCATTGCACTTTTAAGATCCGCTTTCTGAGATCGTTTCTGCTTCTCATACCAAGCCTGACGGCTTACCCCGCAGCGGCGGACCGTCAAACAGCCCGCAGAGTGTTTCCATGCTCACCAGTGGGTGATGCAGGCTGAGTTGATTTACTGGTTGGGTGGTCCGCCACCGCGGCCAGGCTTTTTTCGGATCGGGATCTTGAGTTCTTTTTCGGCAGCGTTAATCATGATCTCCAGCGCTTCCCGTTTGAGTAGTTTCTGGGTATCGGCTAACTGCTTTTTAAGCAGCGCCACTTCGTCAGTTTTACTTTTCATGAGTCGGGCCTGTTTGGGAGGGGGATAATAAGGTCGGAGTCGATAGCGCTGGTAGGCTCGATTCCAGATCCGAAGTGAATTTGGGGAAATATTGAGCTCAACCAAAATCTGTTTTTCGCTCACCAGTTCGAGTCGATAGAGCTCGACCATGTGCCAGCGGAAGGCACTAGCTCTGTACTTTTTCTTGAGGTCGATAAACCTACTCACCTTCATAACCTTACACGGTTTGTGTCAGGCTATTTCAGTGTAATACACGTATTCTTACCACATTCATTACGTTTAACAAGGTCGTATCTTTTTAAAGACAAGGATACGCTGGTTGTTATCCGAGAAATAGAACGCATTTAACCTTTTGTATCTGCTTTACCTTTTCGCCCTTTTTTCCGATACTCCAACGGATTTTGTCCTACTTATTTTTTAGAGATGACGGTAAAGTGGATGGCGCACTAGTCTATCTACAGACATTCAATTGAAAGGGGTAGCCGTTCGATTAACTGACCACCCGTAGAGCGTAAACAACGAAGCTCCGCTACTGGTAGCGGAGCTTCGTTGTTTACGCTCTACGGGTGGTCAGCCTAGGCTTGGACTCCTAGTGCAAAATCATCGGCTTCGACGTGCTGCGGGTGCCGGTGTTCACTTTGAACACGTACGTTCCCTTGGCTAATTCATGGCCGTCGAACTTGACCTGATGCGTACCCGGCTCGTGCCAGCCGTTAGCCAGCGTTTTTACTTTCTGACCCATAATATTGTAGACCTCAACCGTGGTGTTGCCCTGCTCCAGTACGTTGTAGCGAATGGTAGTCGACTGCACAAACGGGTTAGGATAGGCCATTGCGTCTTCGGTCATGGCTGGCTCGGCTGCCCGGCGGGCCGACGACGGCTGAGTGACGGCGTCCCACTTCGGAAAGGTGCGGGTCACGATGACGGCAAACTCGGCGCGGCTTACCGTAGCCTTCGGTCGGAACTCGGCCCGAATGAGGGGAGCCAGGTCATACTGCCCCTGGGTGACACTGTAGAACGCATTGATCAGGTTCAGATCAAGCGCCACGCTGACGTACCCTTCCATCCCCGCCGGAATCTGCGCAGCGTCGTCAATGGCAACGGTTTTACCGTTTACCTGCACTGTAACGGGCTTCCCTTTCCGATCGAGCGCCTGCTGCTGCAGTCCCAGGCCCTGCACCAGTGCATACACCACCGTCAGGCGGTCAACTTCACTGTTGGGGTTGAACCGGCCCGCATATACGCCCGACATCGCCGGACCCTGCACCTGCGTCATATCACGCAGGGCACCGCCTTTGGCCGAGATCGACTCGGCAATCAGCGCCTCGTTGCCTTCCACGTCAAAGTACGTTTTTGTGCCGTTCGTGGGTACGTACTGCCGAAAGGCCTGCCCCATCATCAGGTAATCGGCAAAGTGGATGCGCTTGAGGATCTCGTTGGGCCGAAACTCGCCATTAATACCGTCCATCAGGCGTTTGCTGATGGCCAGATTGATCGATTCCTGCGCCGGATGCCCGTTGATGTCATTCAGGCCGCTGGTGCCAGCTGCCGTCTGCTGCGAGAGATTAATCGTCAGGTTTTCGGGGAACGCAACGCCCCGCAGCCCCTCGACTTTCAGTGTCCAAGTACCCGCCACCGGGCTGGCCACGGCGACGCTGCGGTCGCCTGCGATGGCGAAGGTAACAGGGATACCCGCCCGGTACTGGGCCCCGTTTGGATCAACCAGCGTAATGGTGACCGGATTGCCCGTTTCGCCGAGCAGGCCCGTAGCGGTCATCTGGGCTTCGAGGCTGCCCACGCCGGGGGCTACCGTAAATGTGGTCTGGTTGCTGGCCGCCGTGGCCGGATTGTAGTTGACCGTCACCGATTGCCGCTTGATGACGCTGTTGACGCTGCTGCTGAAGGTGCGGCTACTGTTGACCGTGCCACCGAACGCCGTACTCCGGAACGCCTGATCGACGGCAGCATAGGCGTTTATGTAACCGGCCCCTACTTCCCAGGATTCGCGGCTGGGCATGTTGGTGGCCGTGCGCTCAATAAGCTGCTTCACCTGGGCGGGCGACAGCGATGGTTTGGCTTCCAGTATCAGGGCGATAACGCCCGCTACGTGCGGAGTCGCCATCGAGGTTCCGCTCATGTACGTGTAAAACGGCAACTCGGCGGGAGCCAGCGTCTGGTCTTTATCGGCCAGCCCCAGCGCCGCTACCGGCCCAATTACACGCGTCGAAATGATATCGACGCCGGGGGCTACGATGGTCGGTTCATTCTTGAACGTCCAGGATTCGCCGTCGATGGTGAACGTACCTTTTTCACCTTTCACGCCCCGCGACGAGAAGCTGGCCAGTTTGCCGAACTTGTCGCCTGCGCCCACCGAGATTGTCCAGGGGGCCACAGCGTAGGGGTTGTGCGTATTCGAGCCGGGACCTGAATTACCAGCCGCAAAGACTACGACCATCCCCCGGTCATAGCATTTCTTGGTAATAATCGACAGCGGGTGATTGGGGTTAAATGTACCACTCGACCCGAACGAATTGCTGATTACCCGAATGTTGTACTGGTACTGATGCGTCAGGGCGTAGTCGAAGCCACCCATGGCGTCCAGCACCAGCAGCGCCCCGCCCGAGCCGTAGCCCAGCAGCGACGCACCGGGGGCCACCCCTTCGAACTTACCGCTCGATCTAGCCCCGTTGCCACCCACCGTACCGGCGCAATGCGTGCCGTGGCCCGAGTTGTTGTCGGTGTTGGGTACGCCCTCAACGTAGGTAACGGGCAGCATCGAGTTCACCGAGTTCAGGTTGGTTGTGCCCAGCGTGTTCTGTACCAGGTGCGTACCCAGCTTAATGTCGTCGTGCGTGCCGTCTACGCCGCTGTCATTGATGAGCACCCCGATGCCCCGGCCTGATACGGGCGTGCCGTTATTACGGGCGGTCACGTCCTTGTCGGCCCGCAACCGTTTTACGCCGGTCAGGTGGGTAGCGTCGTTGTTAAAGTAAACCAGTTTTTTGTTCAGGAAAATCGACTTCACTTCGGGGCGTTTGGCCAGCTCGTCGATCTGCGCGGCAGTCGCCAGTACGCCCGCTATGGGCATGGCCTGCAAGGTGATGCCCTTGGTAATTCCGACCAGTTGCAGCAGCCCGACGTGGGCGGGTTGCGGTGCCCCATCCCCGTAAAACGTAACGACGGCCTGAACCAGAGGCATTGTTTTCAGGGCGTCTGTCAACTCAGGATCAACGGTGGCCTGAGCAAAGGAGAGTCGCGTACCCAGGCTGAGCAGGGCGGCAACCACTAATTTGTTAATGGAGTTGTTGAACATAGAACAGTAAGTTGGACAAGTGGACCGGTGAGCCTGCTACTGAGCGCAGACGCATTAACCCGGTTTTAACCCAACCTACGGAAAGCACTCAATGTCGGATTGCATAAATTTGGCTTACCTGCCAATAAATTATACTCAACCAATCAATATAATCAACTAAAGCGAAGACTATTTGGCCAATAAGCAGTCAATCAAAATAATATTATACCTAGTAATCGCGCTTGAACTATCCTTTGTTTGCCGGGAAACGACGGGTGTAACCGGTTCAAAACACGCCAAACCGGCGCGGCTAATTGGTCCGCTTTTGGCCAGCCCACTTGGTAAGTAGCACCGGAAAGTAGGCCTCAAACGTCGGGTAACGCCTCGTCTGCACGTAGTCAGCCACAATAAGTTCCGCCAGCGCATCGGTGTAGACAAAACCACCCTTCTGCTCCCGCAGCAGCTGCTGGACGGCCTGGGCGGGCAGGTGCACCCGGTGCAGGGCCAGCGAGATAGCGCGCACCAGCGATTCATCCACAAAATGGGGCCAGTCAGTGATGTTCTGCCGGGTGAGCACCTCACTGGCGGGCACTAAGTGCACCAGCGAGTCGATCTGGGCGCGGTACCGACTCAGCAGTGGATTGATGTAGATGTGGCTTCCCTCGTGCCAGACCAGGTTATTGAGGTCCGCCTCGAAGAACAGCTCCATGAAAGGGCTCGCCGCGCGGTTCCAGTAGCCTTGCTGGTAGACCAGGTGGGGCTGAAAGCCGGGGCCAGGATCCTGGTCCTGATGGCGTGCGCGCCTGATCCGTTTACTAGACCCGCTGCTGGTAGAGGCGCTGGCCTGATCGAACACTTAGTTGGTCTACCTTTTTAAGCTGGCTTATCACAGGACTGGCTGGCTTGTTAAGCCGGAGAAGCCATTTTACAAACGAGCGACCAATGCCGTACGGTTGTGAAATCGTCTCACGAACTCAAGGGTAACGCTGAACAAGAACGTTGATCTGTGGAATGGCCATCTGAAACGCTTGACTGAAGCAAACCAGCGCAGCCGAGCAAGGCAAGGTAGTTGCCCGGAAAACGGGCGTTTAAACCACGCATAATAGTGGGTATGATTAAATAAATAGTCTGTGCTCGATCCATCGATTGGGGGCATGCTTCAAAGTTCTGATCTCAGTTGGGGAGAATCATTATAGTGAACCTCATAGGCTCGAAGTGCCACCATACAACTAATCCCAGCAATAGGGTATACTAAAGAATCATTTGATTACCCAGCAAACTTCCTCAACAACTGCATCTCAAGGCCAATTTGACTCTTTTCCTCACCAGGTAGTCAAGCGGTATTGTACTGTCGAAATCACTTGCTTGCCATCGGTTAAGGGTAGGCTTTTTTACGGCATCAAGCCAACAGGATAGGCGTTAGCACAAATCACAACTTCCATCCGAAAGCTTGTCTAATTCCTAGTGCAGTTAGTGCAAAAGCAATGATCACTTGTGCAACACTATTACCGATAAGGCCGAGCCACCTTGTTGATTTCTGAAAATTTACGATATTTGCAACGTTGTTGCATTTAGCACACATAACTGGTTCCTCACCTTAACCAGGAGACCCTTGCAGGCGATGAAAACTTCTATACTCAGGCAAAAAGCAGATTATGTTGGCATTACCGGCTCAATACTATGCATCATTCATTGCCTCATCACGCCTGTTCTGGTGATGACCTCTACGTTACTGAACCACGAATCGCTGAGGATCGGATTTCTAAGCCTGGATTATCTCTTCATAGCCATCAACATTGTGGCTGTCTGGTCGGCCACGCGCCATACGTCTCGCCCGATCCGGTTTGCTCTGTGGAGTTTGTTGACTCTGTTTGCCGCTGGCTTAGTACTGGAAGACCTTGACCCGCGCTTCGAGTATATGGCCTACGGGGCATCTGTCGGGTTAGTGATAGCCCACCTTGCCAATATTTACCACTGCCGTAATCACCACGCTCACTAACAGTCTTTGACCAATGAAACTGCCCAAAAAACTACCCGTAACTGTGCTCAGCGGCTTTCTGGGCGCGGGGAAAACAACATTGCTCAATCATATTCTGCACAACAAAGCCGGTCTGAAAGTAGCCGTGATTGTCAACGACCTAAGTGAGGTAAACGTAGACGCGCAACTGGTGAAAGACCAGAACATGCTGTCAAGAACTGAAGAGAAACTGGTCGAGATGAGCAACGGCTGTATTTGCTGCACCCTGCGCGAAGACCTGATGCTGGAAGTGGAAAAGCTGGCGCTGGAAAATCGCTTCGATTACCTGCTGATCGAGTCATCCGGCATTTCGGAACCATTACCCGTAGCCCAGACCTTCAGCTTTGTCGACGACGAAAAGGGCATCGACCTTTCCCGGTTCTCCCGGCTCGATACGCTGGTGACGGTAGTCGACGCGTTTAACTTTCCCGCCGACTTTGGCTCAACCGACAACGTGTTTGACCGTGAGCTCAATAGTGACCCGGCCGACACGCGCACGATCGTAAACCTGCTGACCGAGCAGATCGAGTTTGCCAACGTCATCATCATCAACAAAACCGATCTGCTGAGCCGTCACCGGGTGGGTGAACTGAAAGCCATTTTGCACAAGCTGAATCCAAAAGCGCGGCTCATCGAATCTACGTTCTCGAAGGTCGACCCGGCTCAGATTCTTAATACCCATTTGTTTGATTTTGAGGAAGCCTCACAATCGGCGGGCTGGATTCAGGAACTCCAGAACCACGCCAACGGCATTGCCCACACGCCCGAAACGGAAGAATATGGCATTACTTCGTTTGTTTTCCGCGACCGTCGGCCGTTTCATCCGGTTCGGTTCTGGCGGTACCTACGCGAACACTTTCCGGCGGGCATCATTCGCAGCAAGGGCCTGTTCTGGCTGGCTTCGCGCCCCAACGATGCCCTGAACTTCAGTCAGGCCGGGGGGAGCCTGCGGGCCGAGCGGGCGGGTGTTTGGTGGGCGTCTATGCCTTTCGGGCAACGTACCCAGTATGCTTCCTTTCAGGAGAATCAGAAAAGCATAGAATCGCGCTGGCACAAACGCTACGGCGACCGGCAAAATGAGCTGGTCATTATTGGGCAGGACCTGCAACAGGCGCAAATTCTGGCCGAGTTACAGGACTGTCTGTGTACGGATATGGAACTAGCGCATATGGACAACAAAGGCCCTTTTAAAGACCCCTTCCCCGTCTGGGAATAAATAGTGATTCTAAAACAGCATGAACGTGAACCAACCATATGATGTCATCATTGTGGGTGGCAGCAATGCCGGGCTTAGTGCAGCCATGCTGCTTGGTCGCTCCTTACGCCGGGTGCTCGTGATCGACGCAGGCAAACCCTGCAATCGCCAAACGCTTCATTCGCATGGTTTCCTGACCCGCAATGCCGAAACGCCGACTCAGCTTCTGGCCGTCGCCCGCAAGCAGGTGAGCTACTACCCAAGCATTCAGTTTTGGAGCGATACCGTGGTTTCTGCCACGCAAACGCCCAACGGATTTACAGTTACAACAGCTGATGGCGTCGTTTTTTCGTCCCGGAAACTACTACTGGCAACGGGGGTGGCCGACATCATGCCCAACCTGCCGGGCTTCGCCGAGTGCTGGGGCCGTTCAGTGTTGCACTGCCACTACTGCCACGGCTACGAAGTGCATAGTCAGCCGCTGGGTGTACTGGCCAATGGCGAAATGGGCTACGAAATGGCCACCCTGATTCAACACTGGACGAATCAGCTGACCCTGTACACCAACGGCCCATCGACGCTGACTGATGCGCAACGGCAAACGCTGGTTCAGCTCCAGATTCCCCTGATAGAAACTCCCCTCAAAGCCATTGAACACGATGCGGGTCAGTTAACAGCGCTGCTCTTCACCGACCAAACGCGGGCGTATCCAATAGCGATTTTCTCGCGTGTTCTCTTCGGGCACCATACCAACATTGCCGCCCAGTTAGGGTGCGTATTAACCGAAACTAACTTCGTTCAGGCGACTGAATTTGGCGAGACCAACGTACCTGGCCTAGTTGCCGCCGGTGATATCACCACGCCGTTCCGGCAGGTGGCAGTAGCTGTTGCCAACGGTTCTAAAGCCGCCGCCTGGATCAATCGGGAATTGCTCACCGAAGACCTGAAGCGACGCGTTCAGGTTACAGGGGCCTGACCAACAGGTACGTTCGATATTAACTGACAAACAGCCTATGACGAATCTAAGATAAATCACCTAATTCAATCAATATTTGCAACGTAGTTGCATAAGCGTTAATTTACCTGAAAATTCATCCAGGCTATGCCCATTACCTATTCCGCTTACGCACTCGTACTGACCGGCTTGCTATTGGCCTGTTCGTCGACCGACAAAAAAGACCCGGCGCTGGAAGAAGCGGCGCGTTACCACGAACAGGCCACAGCCATTCAGGCCGACATTGAGCCAAAGATCGAGCAGATAGACTCGCTGAAAACGGTGATGATGGTCGCTAAAATGCCCGCTACGGAAGCCAGAATGGCTACGCTCGACAGCCTAAAATCAGCTTTTGAAGAATGGGAGGCGAATCTGGTTGAAGTGCCGGGGATGCCGCATAACCACACTCACCGCACCGGCGGACCGCATCACGGTAAACACAAACACGCGGACGCTACCCTGAAAGACTTACCCGCTGACCAGATGCGCGACCTGCAACGCGAAACGCTTAACGCCATCAAACAGATCCAGTCCCGTCTGGAAACCGTAACGAAACCAATTTAATCAAACACCCTAGCTGGCCAACTGCTCCTGCACGAAAATCGTGTGGCCGGGAAAGCTATGGCCGTTTTAATCACCATAATATTCAAAAAATGAAACACCTCTTTACCCTCTTTTTTGCGCTGGCCATGTATACGCTCCAGGCGCAAACCATCACCGGCCTTGTTATCGACGCCCAATCGGGTACGCCCGTGCCGGGGGCGACCGTGAAGTTCCTTGGCACAAATACAGGCACGGCCACCGATAGCCTGGGAAAATTCACCCTCGATGCTACCCCTACAGGTACGTTGCAAGTCTCGTTTATCGGGTTCAGAACCACGACGGTGAAGGCACGGGAGCGATTTTTTACGATTGAACTCATGCCCGAAGTCGCCCAGCTTCAGACCGTGGAAGTCGTGGGGCGCGTAGCGAAAGATTACAACAGCGACTACTCCTTTTCGGCCACCAAAACAGCTACGCTAAACAAAGACATTCCACAGTCGATTGGCACGGTCACTAAAGAACTGATGGCCGACCGGCAAGCCTTTCAGCTGGCCGATGCGGTGAAAATTGTGAGTGGCGTAACGCCCTCAAGCTTCTACAATCAGTACGCCATTCGGGGCATCAGCCAGAACGAAGAAGGCCAGATTATCAACGGCATGCGCACCCGGCAGTATTATTTTTTGCAGCCGCTGACCACCAACGTCGAGCGGGTCGAGGTGCTCAAAGGTCCGGCTAGTGCGTCGTTTTCGTCGGCCGATCCGGGTGGCAGTATCAATCTGGTAACCAAAAAACCGCTGACCGTCGACCGGAAAGAGGTGAGCCTGAGCGCGGGTAGCTTCAGCACCATGCGCGGTACGCTCGATTTTACGGGCCCACTCAACGCGAGCAAAACCCTGCTCTACCGCGTCAACGGAACCTATCAGGAAGCCCGCAGCTACCGCGATCTGGTGCGCAACAATGCCTTGCTGTTCTCGCCCTCGTTCTCCTACATTCCCAACCCAAAAACGGCCCTCAACGCCGAGCTGATCCTGAGCCGGGCCAACGGTAATCTTGACCGGGGACAACCCATTTTTGGAGCGGTAGCGGGCGTAACAACCCTGAACAGCACGCCTATCAGCCTGAATCTGGGGGCCGGCAATGACTTTTTCGCCTCGAAAGAACTGATCATCACCGGTAACCTGGCCCATAAATTCACCGACCGCATCAGCGTCAACGTGTCATACATGAAGCAGTCCTGGGAAGAAGATTTGCAGGAACACCGCACCACCAATGCCTTCGCCAGCGACATGACGGGTAAACCGGTTACCTCGCTGGCCGCCATGCAGTTTGTGCAGCGAAAGCAGTACTGGAACGTCGACAACCTGAATGCCTACGTTAATGTCAACTTTAATACCGGTGGGGCAACCCACAACCTGCTGGTCGGCTACGACCTCTCGGACTGGCAAAAGCTGAAAGGGGGCGGGCAAAATGCCGCCCGGGGGTTCCTACTGAAAGATGGCTCGGTAGCCGGTTCGTTCGTACTGGCCAACGCAGCTAACTACCAGACCATTACCGCTAGCGGCGTCACCTTGCCGCGCCCCAACGTGACCTACTTCGACCTGAATAACCCCAACTATACAATTCGTAATATCAACGATTACGTGATCAATGCTCGGACACCGCTCCCGGCTGCACTCACTACCACCCAGGCCGTTTACGCCCAGGAGCAATTCCGCTGGAACAAGATTCGGCTGCTGTTGGGGCTGCGTTACGAGTCGTTCCAAGACATCACCAATTACCAGTCGCCCGGCGAAACGTCGTTTACCAAAACCGCCCTGCTGCCCCGTTTGGGCCTGACTTATTCGCTCACGCCTAACCTGAACCTCTACGGCACATACCTGGAAGGTTTTCAGGGACAGTCGAATACGGTGACGCTGCTCCCCAACACGAGCAGCTTTTTCAATACAGCCAAATCGGCCAACCTGTTCGAGCCCTTGCGCAGCGACCTAAAAGAAATCGGGGCCAAAGCTCAATTTTTCGGCGGGCGCATCAGCCTGAACGCGGCTGTCTACGAGATCAATCAGCTCAACCTACTGCTCAACGCCAACCTGCCCACTTTCCCCGATTCGCTGGTGACGCGCGGGGCTGAGCGCAGCCGGGGCTTCGAGATGGACGTGGCCGGGTATCTGCTGCCCAACTGGCAAATCAATGCGTCGTACAGCTACATCGACGCCATCATTGTCAGCGACAACGAGGCGAGTCTGGTTGGGGCGCGGAAGCAGAACACGCCCCGCCACAGCAGTAATCTCTGGATGCGCTACAACTTCGCACCCAACTCGGCGCTGAGCGATTTGGGCATCGGGTTTGGCGTGCAGCATAGCGGCAGCAAGATTCCCTGGTTCTCGCGTGCGTTCGACGTGCCCGCCTACACCCTCCTGGACATGGCGCTCTACTATACCCCCGCCAAAAGCAGTGTGCAGGTGGCTCTGAATATCAACAACCTGACCAACCAGACATATTGGGTCGGTGCCCAAAACTACCTTCGATTGTTCCCCGGTGCGCCCCGCAACACGATGCTGACCCTGACGTATCGATTTTAAGTGACCATGCTACGAACTCAACGACTGATTGCCCGGCAGGTCTGGGCAACGGCTTTTAAAAATCGGGCCGTTTTTGGCCTACTGATCGGGATCGGTCTGTTGCTCGCCTACGCAGCCGTGACGGGCTGGGTAAGCTTTCGGCAGCAGAACGAGACGGGCCGACGGTACCAGCAACAGGCCCGGCAGGACTGGCTTTCTAACCCCGACAAGCACCCGCACCGTATGGCGCACTACGGCCATTTTGCGTTCCGGCCCAAAGCCCCACTGAGTATGTTCGATTTCGGGATGGAGAGCTTTTTGGGCAACACTATTTTTCTGGAAGCCCACAAGCAAAACAGCGTCAACTTTTCGGAAGCAGGCTTCTCCACGGGCCTGCTCCGGTTTGGCGAGATCAGTATGGCGATGGTGCTGCAACTGCTGCTGCCCCTGCTGCTGTTTTTCGTGGGCTTCGGAACGGTAGCCACCGACCGCGAAACGGGTACGTTGAAGCTGCTACTGAGTCAAGGCGTCAGTTGGCAGCGACTGCTGGTGGGTAAAAGCCTGGGATTACTGGCCGTGATGCTGAGCCTCTACGGCCCGGCGATGGTGGTCACCGGTTTGCTGTGGTTTGGATTACAGAGTG
Source organism: Fibrella forsythiae (assembly GCF_017353175.1). Taxonomy (GTDB): domain Bacteria; phylum Bacteroidota; class Bacteroidia; order Cytophagales; family Spirosomataceae; genus Fibrella; species Fibrella forsythiae. The sequence goes on from NZ_JAFMYW010000012.1 coordinate 45,486, forward strand.
GGCAAGTCAGCGCCGATCAGACCATCCGGCTGCTACTGCTGATGGTTGCTTATTTCCTGTACCTGAACCTGTTCTGTGTCATCGCCGTACTGGTGTCGGCCCGCAGCAAAACGGCTAAAACCGCCCTGGTGTCGCTGATTGGCCTTTGGCTGATGCTCACCCTAGTGTTGCCCAGAGCCTCCCAGGCTCTGGGGTCGTACCTGTACCCGGCCCCGTCGAAGGCGAAGTTTCTGGCCGATATTCAGGCCGATGTGCTGAAAGAAGGCGACAGCCACAACCCGGGCGACCCGCATTATAAAGGGCTCAGAGATTCACTCCTCACGGCCTATGGGGTCGATTCGGTGCAGAAGCTGCCGTTCAACTACAGCGGGTTTGTGATGACCGAGGGCGAGAGAATAAGCGCCCGTCTTTACAATGACCATTTTGGGCGCTTGCTGACGATTTACAACCAGCAAAACCGCTTCTCGAAAGCGATGGCAATTGTGAACCCCTACCTGGCCGTCCGCAACTTGTCGATGGCCCTGTCGGGAACGGACTTTGCCAGTTACGTCGATTTTCAACGGCAGGCCGAGCAATACCGCTACGATATGGCCCAGAAGCTCAATGGCTTACAGATCGAACTGATCAGTAATAAGAAGCCGGGGCCAACTGATAAACCGTATCAAATCGATAGGCACCACTGGGAGGAAATCCCCGACTTTACGTACCTGTCGCCCGGCGTCGCGCGCGTGTTTGAGCACGAAGCCATCTCGCTGCTGGCATTTGCTTTCTGGGCGGGGCTGCTGGGACTCATAGCCTGGCGATTCACCAAAACCTTAACCGCTATTTGATATGATCCGACTTGCGTTCATCCAGTTTATTCGTTCAGGCGGCATTCGCATCGGGCTAGTTTTTTTGCTGGCAATCGGTGTCACCTCCCTGTTTGTGGGGAAACAATTCGCGCAGCGGCAGCAGCAAGGCATTGCCGACGTGATCCAGTTTCAGCAAACCGACTTTCCCCGTCAAGCGGCTCAGCACCGCGATGATATGGGGCTGTTGCTGTATTACCTTAAATTCTCAGTCATCAATGAAGCCCGCCCCCTGACGGCCCTGGCTATCGGGCAGCGCGACGTGAATGGGTCGGTGCAGAGCGTAACTATTCGGGGGCTGGAGGGCCAAAAATACGATGCCGATCTGACCAACCCTGCCAATCTGCTCTTGGGCAATGTCGATTTCAGTTTCGTACTGGTCTATCTGTTTCCCCTGCTGATTATTGCTTTCACGTACTCGATTATTTCGAACGAAAAAGAAAACGGCACCTGGTCGATCGTCGCCGTTCAAAGTCGACACCTGCTGGGGTTTGTTGGTGGGCTTTTTTTACTCCGGCTGGCGGTGGTCATGGCCATGCTGTTGCTCCTTATCGCACTGGCTATCGCCCTGTTAGATATTCCGCTGGATGGTTCATTGAGGCTTTTCCTGGGTACGTCGGTGGGCTACATACTGCTCTGGTTTAGCATTTGTTTTTGGGTCGCTTCGTTGCAACGCCGGTCCAGCACCAACGCCATTTTGCTGCTCGGTATCTGGCTGGGGCTGCTCATTGTGTTACCGGCGGGCGTCAACAACTACATTACCGTCCGCTATCCCGTACCTGAAGCCCAAGCTACCACCCTGGCCCAGCGCAAAGGCTACCACGAAAAATGGGATACCGACAAAACGGAAACGGTCGAGAAGTTTTATGCCCATTACCCGCAGTTCAGGCAGGTGCCGACCGCCCAAATGCCTACCGACTGGCGATGGTATTACGCCATGCAACAACTGGGCGACGATGAATCGGCCGGACAGGCGCGCGAACTGCGACAAAAACTGGAGCAACGCGAAAGGGCCAGCCGGACTATCGCTCAGTTCATACCAAGCCTGCACACCCAACTTCAGCTCGGCGAGCTGGCCCGGTCGGGATTGGGCAATCAGCTTCGGTTCATGGACTACACCGGTCAGTTTCACGAGAAAATGCGGCTCTATTTCTACCCCAAAATCTTTACGAATGCCCCGGTTCTGACCGAGAAATGGACAGCTTTCCAGGTCGACACCTTTACCGATGAGGCACCGATTCATCCGCTATCGACTTTAGGGCCATTGATGCTGTTCATCGCGCTGGTTGCGGGTCTGGGGTGGTTCCGGTTCCGCCAAACGATCTATCACCTATAAACACCGAAACATCCTATGTTACAAGCTATTAACTTAACCAAGCAGTACGTTCCGGGTCAGCCACCTTCGCTCGATACCCTGAACCTGAGCGTTCAGCCGGGAGAAATCTATTGTTTGCTCGGCCAGAACGGGGCGGGTAAAACCACCACCATCAATCTATTCCTGGGCTTCCTGCAACCCACCTCGGGTCAGGCACTGATCAACAGGCTCAACGTGGCCGACCATCCGCAGGAGACTAAGAAGTTTCTGGCCTACCTACCTGAAACGGTCATGCTATACTCCAACCTGACGGGAACGGAAAACCTCGATTTTTTTTCCCAGCTGGCCGGTTTTCGCCACACGTCCGACGAACTGCACAGCCTGTTGAGCCGCGCCGGACTGCAAACCGACGCCCACAACAGACGGGTGGGTACGTATTCGAAAGGGATGCGCCAGAAAGTAGGTATCGCCATTGCCCTGGCCAAACAAGCCAAAGCCCTGCTGCTCGACGAACCCACGAGCGGCCTCGACCCCAAAGCCAGCAACGAGTTTTCGGACATTCTGATGGGCCTGGCCCAGGGCGGCACGGCTATTTTGATGGCGACCCACGACATTTTCCGGGCGCGCGAAGTGGGGACTCGCATCGGCATCATGCGGGCGGGTCATCTGGTAGAATCCCTGGAAGCTCGTGACCTAACGGCCAACGAACTCGAAGCCATTTACCTACAAACCGTGTGAACGATTTTATAGGTATGATCAGTTAATTTACACCTCTTAAACGGACGTTTAACGTATGTAAAGTGAAGGGGAATCAGCTATTCCGACTAGTTTGTACAGACCTGTTGGAATACTAAGTGACCTGGCTATTTCCAGACATAGATGGTCAATATTAGTATATCTACCAGAAATGACGCGTACAGAATAGTAGATCTTCATATTAATCTGCCCCAAACCATTATTGACACGTGAATTAGTCTGTAAAGAAAGCTACCTCTCTTTTACGAAAGAAGGCAGTAATGAGTTGGGGATTAGCTCGCAACTGAGTTAACTGAACGATCACCGCTTTAGTCAGTTGCTCCAAGTTGATAAAGACTTGGTTTTTTAGGCTTCGCTTCAGGTGGCTCCATAGCAATTCGACCGGATTCAACCGCGGCGGCGGACCGCTCTGGACTATAGGCTGGTAAGCGTTCTAAATGGACTCTACCCGCCCGCTGGCTGAGCCAGTCTTTGACCATTTGACTACGATGAATGGCTGCCCCATCCGCAACGGCGGCCCGGCCAAATCACCAACAAGTTTCGTTTGCGGTAGCGGCTACACAAGCGATCCAAAAACCAGACGATGTCTTGGCTAGTGAAGGACCGGTCTTGGCCACCCAGGTAGATCCGTCCATTGGGGGCAATGGCTGCAATCAGGCTCGGGTGAGTGCGTCCTGCTTGCTCCATTATAAGTGGGGTTTAGCCTTTCGGTACCCATGTATTGGCTAGCAAGGGCAGTAAGTAACAAGCAGACTCATCAAGGCAATGACACGGCCCTCTGCCCTAGCTTTTTTTAAGCGCGGGTAAGTGCTCCTGTTGCCACTCTTGGTTTAGAAAGCCGCGTAGGGAACACGACGGATTGACTTGGTCATATTTGGACATTTTGCAGATAGGTGCTTGACGATTCAGGTTACACTACCTGTCCAGTTTTTGGGGACCACTATACACCGAGATCCATTCGATCGCTTATTACTGGCCACAGCCCAAGCCGAGCAACTAACGCTGATTTCGGATGATAGAAAGTTCGAGCGCTATGCTAGCTTCGTTACCTTGATTCGCTAGCCCAATTCTTAGGATCCTTTTCAAAATGCCAGGCTTTAGACTGCCTGACCAATTAAGTCAGCTGTTATCTTACATTCGACTTGGTGGCAATCCCCTTAGGACTAGTAAAAGTCTCTATCCTAAACGATATAAATAAGCCAACCGTAAGGCAAAAATGGGCGTCTAAAGTAAGTCTTAATTACGAAATTGCCCGCAGAGTCGTTGTGAATAGACTTGAATCAACCAACTACTAGTTAGCGATGAAAACTCCTCTTTGGATAGCTATGACTGCGCTGGTCATCGGTGCATGGATAGCAAGGGGGCCAGCTCCCGTCCCCAGGCCCAACGTAGTGTTCATCTTAACAGACGACCAGGGCTGGGGCGACCTAAGCCTTCATGGGAACCACTTGGTAGAAACGCCCAATCTCGACCGGCTCGCCCGCAACGGAGCCCAGTTCGAGCACTTTTTCGTCAGCCCGCTCTGTGCTCCCACCCGTGCCAGCCTGCTTACGGGCCGCTACCACCTGCGTACAGGTACGGTTTCGGTTACTCAGGGGTGGGAACGCATGCGTAGTACGGAACTCACCCTGGCCGAGGTATTCCGCCAGAACGGCTATGCCACAGGCTGTTTTGGCAAATGGCACAATGGCGAACATGCCCCCGAAGATCCCAACGGGCAGGGCTTTGATGAATTCCTGGGCTTTTGTGCAGGCCACTGGAATAATTACTTCGATACCGACTTGCAGCACAATGACCGGATGGTCGCCACCCAAGGATTTATCACTGATGTACTGACCGATGCGGCGTTAAACTTTATCAGTACGCACAAAACCCAGCCTTTTTTCTGTTATGTGCCGTTTAATGCCCCCCACAGCCCCCACCAGGTAGCTGACCGGTATTTTGATAAGTACAAAGCCAAGGGCCTGGACGATGAGCTAGCCAGTATCTATGGCATGGTTGAGAACGTAGATGATAACGTGGGGCGGCTATTGGCGAGGCTGGACCAGCTAAGTTTAGCTCAAAACACAATTGTGGTATTTGCGACCGATAATGGCCCCAATGGCCACCGCTTCAATGGGGCGATGAAGGGAATTAAAGGGGCGGTCGACGAAGGGGGTGTGCGAGTGCCGCTATTCGTGCGATGGCCAGGAAAGATACGCCCCCAAAGCCGGATTCGACCTAATACAGCTCACATCGATCTGCTACCGACGCTAGTCAGCTTGTGTGGGCTGCGCTTTGTGGCCACCAACCCCATCGATGGCCGCAGCCTGGCGGACCTGTTGCTGGGCCGGACCGATACGCTGGCTGATCGGATGCTGTTCACGCACGTTGGCGGAATGAGCCAGAGTGGCCTCCCGGCCGAGCCAGGGGCTGTTCGCACGGCGCAGTACCGTTTGGTGCGACAAAAGGAGCAGCTCCACTTGTACGATATGCTTCGCGATCCGTCGCAGTTAACAGATCTGGCCACTGAACAACCCCAACAGGTGCGAACGCTACAAGTCGCCTACGATGGCTGGTTCCGGGACGTATCTCAATCCTTAAGCTCTTCCAGGCCGGTGCCAGTGGCGAGTCGACGGGTCTTATTGCAGGCACCGGAAGCTCATTTTTCGGGTCAGGTACGTTACAAACAGGGCAGCGGCTGGGCTAATGACTGGCTCATTAACTGGCAGTCACCCGCCGATTCAATTTGGTGGGATGTGGCCGTAGAACGGCCAGGGGTCTATCAATTTAGTCTACAATACACTGCCCGGAATGCCGCGCTTGGAACGACCCTGCTTCTTACGGCCGCAAACGAGCGGCTACACCAAACGTTACGAACCAGTTACGACCCACCCCTCAAACTCAGCCCCGACCGAATTCCCCGTAAAGAAGTCTATGAAAAGCCCTGGGCTTGGCTGAGGATGGGCAAGCTTAAGCTACCCAAGGGCCATCACCGAATTCTGTTGCGGGCAGGATCGGTCCCGAATAGGCAGGTGGCGGAGGTCAAAGCGCTCTTGCTGATCGACCCAGAGTAGTCTGATTCTTTAGGCTTAGTGGACTGGTGGTGGACTTGCTACATTTGCCTGGAGACGGATTTTAAGCACTTTGGGGGAAGTCCGCAAGTTCCCCTGAAGATTAGACGTCTTTTTGACGAGGCCTTCAAGCGGATGGCTGTCGAGTTGTCCCACCCCAAAGGTTCCGTGCAGGAAGCTGCCCAGGAGCTCGGCATTGACTCCAGTCGGGTCACTAAATGGCGACAAAGCCACAAAAGCCCTGGTCAGTTTGCAACTGCGGCCACCGGGCTAAGCGAGGAGCAGAAACTGATCCGACGAGTACAGAACGAACTGAAAGACGATCAGCTTGAGCGCGATATACCCCGGCAGTCGGCCTCTTCGCCAGGGGAGACCGCAGCGGCGGACCGGGGAAATTTTCCGATTTATTGCGGAACATGCCAATCAGTTTCCTACCGTCCGCCGCTGCGGTTGAGAAAATGTGTAAGGCACTGAAAGTCAGTAGCAGTGGGTACTATTACTGGCGTAAGCATCCGATTGGCATTAGGCAACTAAAACAAGCTCAGTTGCTGGACGACATTCGACCGCTACATGCCCAGAGCGAGTCTCGGTACGGTAGCCCCCGGATCGCTGATGAATTGCGGGAGCGGGGCGTGAAGACATCACCGAGCTGTTGATACGAGCGTGGCCGCGTGGCGTATGGTTCTCAAGAACAGACGGATGGAGGGCGAACGTCTCTTTCTTCGCTCCGGCGCCCCGGTCGGATCGCGGCATCCAGTACGCTTGCACTGCATTTCGGGATCAGTTGAAGGGCTTGCCCGTCGTGCAGAGCATGAGCCGCAAAGGCAACTGCTGGGGCAATGCCCTGGCCGGGAGCTTTTTCAAGACGTTCAAAAGTGAACTGGTAAACCATGCTGATTTTCCGGAGCGTAGCCCGGTTGGCCACCTTTGAGTATATCGGGGGCTGACGGTCCGCCGCTGCGGTATAATCGTCGGCGGAAACATTCAGGCCTGAAGTATCAGCCCCCCAGTCAACAAGAATCCTATTTTCACACCGCCCCGATGGCTGCCTGAGACAAATCTCCAGTATAGTGTTACAAGTCCACTACTATTTATTTAAGTTAAACACATAACTTGCCTGGTACTCGCACCCCTTGTGGGTACTTAACGCCATAGTCAAGCACACCTGATGTCGCCTGGCCGAAGGCAGGTTCTTTATCGTTTCTGTTTAGTTTGGCCATTGGCGTACCAGTTGACATCTCTACTCAGAACCTGTCTACCAGTCATGAAACGTCTACTTAGTATCACCTTCCTGACCCTATTGTTTTGCCATGCGCTGGCAACGGTGTGGGTATCGGTAGGGGTATGGTGGCAAGAGCAGCACGACCTGACTCAAAGTCTCAGGGTTTACTCGTCCGTGGATAGCATTGTCGAGTTTCAGGTTGTGCTAGGCAAAGGGCAGATAGAGGAACTGGCAAAGCGAGCCAGTCAGGAGGAGTTTGCTTATCATGGCAAAGTATACGACGTGGTAAGCGTCGAATTCCGGGGAGATACCCTCTACATTGCCGGGCTGGAAGACAGAGGAGCAGGGTTGTGGCACCAGGACCTGCTTTCGTTTATCAAGCAGACCCTCAGCAGGCATACGCCAAATGATACCCAAAAGAAAGCCGAAATGCTCCTGAAACTGCTGCTGAAAGAATATCACCTTACCAGTCGATTTACGCTTACCCCTCACTTACTCACTTGGCTTGTCGTTGTTCGCATTGCCGACGCGCCTGCCGGGCTATTCACCCGCGCGCTGGCGGTGATAGCGCCCCCGCCACGGGGCTGAAACGCCTGTTTTCTGCCAGTTGCCGGGTTGTTACTGTACTAATCGTTCAGATGAAGCAGTACGTCTCCGCCTACGCAGAAGTTTCTACTAATCCTTTCACTCGATCAATTTCATGAACATAAATCTACCGAAGACCCTCGGTCTTCAGCTTCTTATTGCCCTGTCAATGCTGTTCACGCTTCCCGCTATGGCGCAGACCGGTCTAAAAGGAGCGATACTGGATGACCGAACAGGCGCACCGTTGAGTGGTGTACCGGTGAAGGTCAAATACACAAAAACGGTTGCCGTTACCGACCAAAAAGGGGAGTTCGACTTGCCAATCGATACGCGCAAATCAGTGGTTATCCAGGTTAATACCATTGGTTATGAACCCGTCGGGTTACCGGTTCAATCAGCCGCCTTTCTGACCATCCGGCTCAAGCAGAGCGTGACGGCCTTGCAGGAGGTGGTTATTTCCAGCGGCTACACGTTGCAGCCAAAATCGGAAGCGTCGGGGGCGGTCTCGAGTATTTCGGCGAAGCAGTTGAGTAATCGACCGGCGGTCAGTTTCGATCAGTTGCTGGGCGGGCAGGCCACTGGTATCGACATCATTCAGCCGAGCAACATCCTCAACAACACGCCCGTGATGCGCGTGCGGGGCATCAACACCATCACCTCGGGGCTGTTTCCGCTCGTCGTCGTGGATGGGGTTACGGTATTCGTCGGGTCCATCGGCGGGCTGGTCGGCAACAACCCGCTGTCCGACATCAACCCCAATGATATTCAGTCGATTGATGTGCTGAAAGATGCCTCGGCGGCCGCCATCTACGGTTCGCGGGCCGCCAACGGGGTCATGGTCATTACGACTAAAAAAGGAAGCCGCACCGGCAAGCCGAAGGTCAACTACGACACCTGGGTGAGCCGCAGCACGCCCTACAATTTGCCCAAACTACTGAGTGCTGAAGACTACATGACGATTAAAAACGAGGCACTCACCAACGCGGGCCGAACGGCGGGCTACTTCCCCAGCTACAACCCGGACGGTAGCTTGATCAACACGAACTGGTACGACGTGGCGTTCCGGCCCGGCATCTCGCACAACCATAACCTGAGCATTTCGGGCGGCAACGAAGCCACGACCTACTACTTCTCGGCGGGCTACACCAACCAGAACGCATACATTAAAAACAATACGTTCGAGCGGATGGCGGCCCGGCTGAACATTGACCATCAGGTGGGGAAAACCGTGAAGGTCGGCGCGAACATCACGGTCAGCAACGGTAAAAACGTGGGCACGAATACGGGTGCCATTCCCAGTAATTCGATGGCGTCCTCGTCGTACAACACGGAGTACATTACCAATGAGCCACTGGCCCGGATGACCTACGTGTTACCGCCCAACGTACCTGTGTATCGCCCAGACGGCTCGTACAGCATTCAGAACGGCATTTCGGTTGGCTACGGGGCCAACGTACCGGGTACGGTCGGTACCATCAATGCCTATAATTTGGCGATGGTGCAGGCGCTCGACTTGAATTCTTCGGAGAATAATACGGTCATCGGCAACGTATTCGGGGAGTGGGAACTGCTGCCCAACCTGACCTTCCGCACGAGCTACGGCCTGAATAACCTCGGCGTGACCAACAAGTCGTTCTTCAACCCGGTACACGGCGGTGGGGCCTCCTCGAACGGGATTGCCCGGAACACCGAGACGCGACTGTACCGCACCGATTGGGTCAATACGTTCCTGTATACGAAAACGATCAACGAAAGGCACAACCTGTCGGTGTTGCTGGGTCAGGAGGTCATCAAAACCACGACCGACGGCTGGGGAGCCGCCCAAAGCAACGTTACGGATCCCTCGTACACGAATTTTCAGGGTGGGTATGTAAACATCTCCCCGTATGGTAATGTGTATTCGCAAAATGCGCTGCTGTCGTATTTCGGTAACGTCAATTACGACTACCGCAAACGCTATTTGCTGAGTGTCAACCTGCGCCGGGATGGACTGTCGGCCCTGGCCGATGGGAACAAGTGGGGTAACTTTGGTGGTGGCTCGGTCGGCTGGGCCATTTCGGAAGAGGGTTTCTATAAAAACGCCGGGCTGTCGCGCTGGGTAGACAACCTGAAAATCCGGGCTAGTTACGGCGTTGTCGGCAACAGCGAAATCGGCGATTATCCGGCGGTGGGTACGTACGTCTCGAACACTTACGGGGGCGTACCGACACTGGCGTATGCCCAGGCCGCCAACCCCGATCTGCGCTGGGAAACCAGCCGAAAAGTGGACGTCGGGCTGAATTTGTCGCTACTGGCCAACCGGATCAATGTCGAGTTCGATTACTACCGAAATCAGGTCGATGGGTTGATTTTGAAAGCACCGCAGGCCCTGTCGGCGGGGTTGCCGGGCAACTACATCAACGCCAACGTCGGGAGCCTGTACAACGAGGGAATCGAGCTGGGTGTCAATGCGCTGGTGACGAACTACAAAGATTTCAAGTGGAACAGCAGCTTGAATGTATCGACGCTGAAGAACCGGGTTACGTCGCTGGTCAACGATGTGTTTGTCCCGTCGGTATTCGGGGTGCAGAACATGACCCGTGTGGGCTATTCCGTCGGGTCGATCTTTGCCGTTCCCTGCGTTGGAGTCAACCCGGCTAACGGGCTGATGGTGTTCACGAACGCAGCCGGTCGCGATGTGCAGTACAATCACGTTGGCTCGCCCCGGTGGACCTACGTATCCGACGGCAGCGCGGCCCCGGCCATTGATAATTACCAGGATGGGGTAATGCAGGGGCCTTCATTACCCACGATTTTTGGCGGGTTCAACAACACGTTCCAATATAAAAACTTCGACTTGACGCTGCTGCTGACCTTCGTGGGCGGCAATAAACTTTACAACGGAACCCGCGCCACCAACAGCGATCAGCGGTATTTCAACAACGGGGAGTTTATCAAAGACCGCTGGACCACGCCGGGGCAGATAACGGAGATTCAGAAGCTGTACTACGGGGATAACGTGTCGGCGGGGTTCTCATTTGCGGCCACCTCAAAGGTGGAAGACGGCTCGTACATTAAACTGCGGACGCTCTCACTCGGCTATCACGTACCGGTCAAGAATACGTTTCTGAACGGCCGGGTGTCGTCGGCCTATCTCTACGCGCAGGGCGGTAACCTATTCACCCTCACCCGCTACCGGGGGTCCGACCCGGAGGTGTCTATCAATGGCAACTCCATCAATTCCGGTAAAGATCAGAACGTACCGCCCAACGCGCAGGTCCTGACGCTCGGCTTAAACGTTGGTTTTTAATTGCTCCCAAACCATAAGACAATCATGACAATCCGGTATATAGTTAGTTCATTTCTTTTGCTGGCCACCACGCTGCTTTCCTGTCAGGATTCGGTGCTGGACACGCGCCCCCAGACAGCGATTGCGGAAGCCGATGCCTACAGTACGTCGGGGAAGCTACTGGCGCAGGTCAATAACCTGTACGGCCAGGTACAGGCCCCTACGTTCTACGGCGGGCGCTTCATTATTTTCAATGAGCAACGCGCCGACGAATTCGGGCAGAATGATGGGAATGCGGCCACTGGCTCGGCTATCTGGAACCAGAACGTGGCGTCTACAAGCGAGTACATCAACAACGTCTGGTCGGCGGGGTACACGGCCATCAACGCGGCCAATATCCTGATGGGTAGATTAGCCGGTACGACCCTGGTGCCGGATTCGGTAGCCCGGCAGTATGTTGCCGAAGCGAAATTTGTGCGGGCACTTTCCTACCTCAGCCTGGTGCAGACCTACGCCAAACCGTATAACCTCGACAAAAACGCGCCCGGTCTGCCCCTCCGCCTGACAGCCATCACCACGGCGGGCAACAACGATTTGGCCCGGAGCAGCGTTGGCGACGTGTATGGCCAAATCCTGAACGACCTGAACGAAGCTGAGCGCGATTTGCCGACCAGCTACCCGACCGCCCTGCTGAATGCCTCGCGGGCCAAGAAAAGCACGGCGATTGCGCTGAAAACGAGGGTGTATCTGCATCAGAATGATTTCCGAAACGTCGTCATCGAAGCGGCCAAACTCGTCCCGGACGCGGCTCCTTACCAGTACACGGCCGGTACGTTGACCCACCGGCTGGAATCGAGCATCGCCACGGTATTCGGGGGGAGTTACGTGGGTCCCGAAGCCATCTTTACCATTCCGTTCGCCAACAGCACTACCGAGACGCCACCCACGCAGAGTGCGCTGGCGTTCAACTACGTGACCCAGCCCATTCTATTCCTGACCACGGCGGGTATTTCGGCCCATCCGGCCCTGAATACCACCGCTGATGCCCGCGCCGGCCTGATCGGCACCAATGCCGCGAAGCAGAAAATCCTGCGCAAATTCACCACCACCACCGCCCCCTTCCGCGACTACGTACCCGTGATCCGGTACGCCGAGGTGTTGCTCAACTACGCCGAAGCGGCCGCTCAAACGGGTAACCTCGCGCTGGGTACGTCGCTGCTACGGGCCGTTCGGCAACGGGCTAACCCGTCGTCTGTCTTCACCCCTGCCGAAATCGGTACCAAAGACGCGCTGTTATCGACCATTCTGACGGAACGGCGCATTGAACTCGTGGGCGAAGGCTTCCGACTGGGCGACCTACAACGAACTGGTCAGGCGCTACCGGCCAAAGTGGGATCAATCGGAACGGCCCCGACCGTCTTGCCTACGGCCAGCAACTACATTTGGCCCCTGCCGAGTGGCGAACTCTCGACCAACCGACTGATTGGGCAATAACCACGAGTATAACACCTTCATGTCGATGAAAAAATATGGAATCATCATCGCCGGCATAGCCCTCATTGGGGGCTTGCTGGCGTTCTTCTGGAATCCCACAAGGTACTCGGTTGCGCTCACGGAGATGACCGACGCGCAATATCCCGACAATCCGAATCTGGAATCGCGGCATTCGGGCGCTAAACAGCAGTTGTTCAGCACGGTCACCATTAACGAAGGCCAAAATAATCAGTTCGATTTCGCCCTGCGTTCGCATGAGGCCGATTATTGCACGATCACCCTCCCCAACGTACCCTTGCTAGAATGGATACCAACGGCCTCGGAGCCCATCAAGTCGGACGCGTACCTGACCTACATTGGGGTGATCAATCAGGAGTGGAACCGGCAGCAGATCCAGTTTAAGCCAGGGCAGTTTACGGTTTCGGGTACGTCGGGTGTGCCCATCACGCGGGTCGATCTGGCCCAGAACTGCCTCAACGCCTATTTGTGGGAAGCGCTTGTCTACGTTAAAGACACCGACGGCAAGGAAAAACTGTACTGGCAAGGCTGGTTCGATTTTCCGCACACGCTCTACGCCCGACTCTTTGAAGCGCGGAACAATCTTCCGTTCGACACCTTCCGCGAGGGGATGGAAAACTGGATCGATCCACCCTCGAGACCCATCGCCCTCGGTACCCTACGGCAGGTAACGGCAGAGACCGATGCCGTATTCGAGAGTCAAAACGAGGCGATGTACCCGCTCACGGGCGAACGCGAGCGCAAACGAAAGAACATCATCTGCCCCCGACAGGTCAATTCTATCAACGACCTGCTGACCGACTCGACTACCTTCGCCACCTTCTCGATACCGGGCTATTACAACACCGCCGACCCGCGCAAAACCGAACTGGGTCGACTGGGGAAACTCCAGCGGGTGATTCGTCGGCAGACGATCGGGATGGCGAGACAACCCCTGACCGAGCTGGAACTGGTGTTCGCCAGCCCGACGAAACCGGGTCTGCAAACGCGCCTGGTGGTGGGCGGTTTCAACCCGAGCGACTTACCCGTGCTGCCCCCCGAACGGGTCAATGAGAGCGGCTGGCAAATGTCGATGGGCGTGGGCAATCACTCGTTCTACGAAACGTTCGACTACCAGCAGCAGCACCCCGTCCGCACCAATCCATTCTATTCGTTCCTGCTCGATCAGCACGGCAACTGGCTCGACAGCCATAAAGTGGGTATCGACGGCACCAGCATGCACCTCGACAAAAACGGCAAACTGAATCTGTGGATCCTGTCCTTCGAGCGGCACGCATTCGTAGGCCATTATCAAATCGCCCTTGACTGATTCTGAGTAGATTATCTGTCAGCACTACATAAGTTCAGGCTATGACGGATAGATCAGCATCAGTTTGGGCTACGCCAGTACCAGGCATCAGGCTAGTTGATCTGAATCTCTAACGAAGTAGTTATTCAGATCTCTGGCTAAATTGGGTATTTCGACAGAATCGTACGAATGGCGACCTCTATGCTGTTTTATGCACGATTCTGTCGAAATACCCATATATCAACTTACTGGTGCTGCCGGTATAACGCCAATGCTTCAAGACAGAAGCCCGTGGTCAACTCTTCGGACCCCCAACCCTGTAATAACTTGGGACCACCGTAATAAAATAACCAGCGTGGCCACTCGCCGGTCTTACTCTGCTTGCTTAAAAGGAAAGAAACGGCCGGGGATAGCAGAGGAAGGTCAACGCCAAAATTGAGCAGCGTTGTGATCGTGAACGCCGTGTCTAAAACAGAGCGGCCTACTTGACCATCTGCTTGCACGACGGACAAAAGACGTGTGACAATGGGGCTAATCACAGGAGCCAGCTTCGTCACGCCCCGCTTGTAGGCACGCGACAACAAATAATAGATGTTATAAGGATTGCGGTACCACTTGTCGCAATCTCCTTCCCGCCCTTCTTCAATCATCTGAATTAAGGCGGTGATGAGAGGCTGTGTCTGCACGGTATCGCCCAGATAGTACAGTACGTTAATGTTAATCCCCAAATCGATATCGGCGCGGGTACATTCATTGGCACGCCAGAACAAAAAGCTAGTGATCGGCTGCCGCAGCTCCTTAATGGCCACTTGCCAGTAAGCTTGGTTGGCAGGCCAGCGAGCGCGAAGAACAAACCAGGTGTAGAACAGATCCTGCTCATTCCGGTTGGCCAGCAGAAGGGGCGTGCTACTGATCACAAGATCACCTGAGCCTCTATCCGTCAGCAAGGCGGAAGCATAGGCCAAACTATCTGCATCGTAAGGGACTATATGCTGCCAGGGATGCCGTTCAGAAAATACAGGCCACACACCACCATGATGCATTTGGCTGGTAACGTAGTCTGTAGCGCGGGTCACGATACCATCCACTAGTGGCTGATCAGTTAGAGGTAATAAGCAGGACGCTACTACCATGGTAGCAAAGACAGTGCTATCTGTGATGCACCACCCCTGCATTGGCTCGTCAGCGGCGATGTAGCAGCAAAATTCGCCGCTTGGATATTGGTGTTCCTCCAAGTATGCAATTCCGCTCGCGATAGACTCATCTAGTTGGCTTAATTTACTCGTCATTGTCGTATTAGGTGTTAGCCATTTCTTGCTGTTCCCACCGCTGATAGGCCATAATTGCTTCTAAACAAAAACCCGTCGTTAGTTCTTCAGACCCCCAGCCTAGAGGGCTGCCAAGGCTCGCGTAAAAGTGAAGTGCACGAGGCCATTCTCCGTAATACTGCTGGCCAGCTAACAGGACATTAGCCGCTTGCCGGATTATTTCCGGCTTCCCCCCCCAGGCGCTCAGGGCGCTCAGCGCCTGAGCCGTCTCCAACAGACTTTCTCCGAAACCACCGTTAGGTTGACGGAAGGTCATCAGGCGTTCGAGTACTAGGGAGCGAACCCCTTCAAACGGTGTGGGATTGGCGCGGTAGCAGCGTCCCAGTGCGTAATAAAATGTGATAGGCGTTCGGTAGCGGGGATCTCGATCGGTTTCCTTCCGGTTTCTGACAAGCGCAACTAAGTAATCCAGAATATGCAGAGAAGATCCGTCAACGGACAGGTAATGCAGCACATTGGCATTGGCGACTCCGCCCCGGTCGTTTCGGCTGTAACCGTGCTGCTGCCAGAAGCGCCAGCTGGCCAGCGGTGCTTTTAGGGCGCGCAGTCCAGTTCGCCAGTAAGTCCGCTGCCGCATTAGGCGAGGCCGTAGCACAAACCAATTGCCTATCCCCGCGCCGCCCCGTTGATTAGCTAGTAATAGGGCTCTGACACTGTTGCGTGGATAGATGACGCCCCAAGCATCCAGAAAGGCCGCCACGCAGGCAGTACTGTCGGCGTCAGGTGGATTAAGCTGAAACAGCGGGTTGCGCAGGGCAAAAAAATTAACTACCCCGCCGCGCATCATCTGATAGTCGAAAAAGGGGATTGTACGCGTCAGAATGGCGACGGCTTTAGGATGATCAGCTAAGGCCAGCAGCGCACTGGCGATGGCCGCCGTGGGCAACACCGTATGATCGGGTACGCATGGACCCTGCATTAGTTTATCAGCGGCGATGTAGCAACAAAATTCGCCGTTAGGATACTGGTGATTCTGCAGGTACGTTAGGCCCCGCTCAAGGGCCTTGCCGATTTGTTCGGGGGCAGGTCCCTCAGGTTCGGTTAACGGGCGAACGTCCATTCTACATCGAGCGTAATAAGTTGCTGCACTGTGGCTTGCATATTTTTCATAGTACTGACTTGATCTTCTTCTACCAGCAGTCGCTCCGGCGCATCTTCCCAGCCCAGATGAGCCAGTACTTGCATTGACCCGATCTCGAAAACAGCGGCTTTTAACTGGTAGCCACCCGCCATAAGCGGCAAACGTGGTAAACGGCAAACCAGCTCATTCCGACCTGCTTTCAAGGTGAGAGGAACTTCATTGATGGCACTCGTAATGCAGGTTGCCCCATCATTTGTCCAGATGAAAAAGGACCATCCCACGTTATCAACCGAGGTCAGCGATTCGCAGGTCAGCGTTACGCACACGTCGCCGCCTGATTTGGCGGCGGTGCCCTGCGCCGTTTTTACTGTTAGGCTACCAATAACCACAGGCCGGTCGGGGCCTAGACGTGTTGAGGACCGTTCGACTAGGCTGGTTACCGACTCGTGCTGTCGGGTGAAATAACGGTCCAGCGTTTCGGTAGCCGTTCCGGCAAAAAGCACGCGGCCTTTTTCCAGCAACAGGCCCCGCCCACAAACAGCCTGAATGTGGTACGGGACGTGTGATACCAAAATGATCGACCCACCCTCGGCCAGGTATTGTTGCATATGCCGGATACATTTACGCTGAAAGTCCAGGTCACCTACTGCCATCACTTCGTCGACCAGCAATAAATCCGGGTTCAGGTGAGCAGCCACCGCATAGGCTAGCCGGGCGGTCATGCCCGAACTGTAAAATTGTACAGGCATATGAATGGCCTCTCCCAGCCCGGTGAAGTCAATAATCTGGTCGACCAACGGGGCAACCTGCCGACGGGACATACCCAGTAGTGCCGCTCGCACAAAAATGTTTTCGCGCCCCGACAGCACGGGGTCGAGCCCAACGCCCAGTTCGATCAGAGCCCCCACCCGCCCTTGAATACGGACTTGCCCCACGTCGGGTTTGATCAACCCATTCAGGACTTTGAGCAGGGTACTTTTACCAGCGCCGTTATCGCCGATAATGGCTAGAGACTCGCCTCGGTTCAGCGAGAAAGAAACATCCTGCAATCCCCAGAATTCGGTTTTTCGCAGGTCATTGCCGGTCTGTGAATGACGCAACCCCGACGGATTCAGGTCACGGGCGATGTCTTTGACGCCGTACCAAAGCGACCGCCGAAATGACGTGCTGAATTTTTTGGCGAGCTGATCAACCGAAAGAATAGGTGCTGTCTGCATGCAGAATAGGCGACATAACGTGTCGAAGCTGTTTTAAGATAGGGCCAACGACCTTTGACGGTCGTTGGCAAAAAGTCAGAGTCGGCATTGCCGATAAAGATTTAGAGCGCTTAGATCTGTTAGTAACGTTTGTGGCCGGATAGGCGAAGAGTAGATTCGTGTTTATACACTACTCATTTCCGGCTATAGACCAAGGCGCCCACGAAATGCAGACAGCTTCATTGCTAAGCGAAACAACTGCGCTTATAAACGAACGATCAGGTGGGGCCGGGCCAGTCGATAAAGTAGCCAGCTTAGCAGCAGCAGCAGACAGGCCCCAGCGGTAACCACGATGAAACCCGGCGTTGGAACTAACGTACCCGTTAGCAGCCAGTTTCGGGTGGTGGTGAGCAGGGGCGTGACGGGATTCCAGGCAATCAGCCAAGCGACTGAGGCGGGCGGTTCGTAGACTACGGGAGTGATCAGAAACCAAAGGTTAAGCACTACCGGTAGCGCACTGGCAATATCGGCGTAGAGCAGTCCGGCGGGGGCCAGCAGATAGCCCAGGCCCAGGCCAAACACAATCAGCAAGCCTATGCCCAAGGGCACCAGCATCAGGGTGAGGTGTAAGGGTATCTGAAAAAAGGCCAGCACCATCCCCAGCAGCAGCAATCGAATTAAGGTATTGAACACCACCGTGCCTAACCCTGCTACCACAAAGGCCTCGTGCGGCACACGCACCTTGGCAATGGTGGGGCGGGCCTGTTGCAACTGTTGCAGTGGGCAGCTCAACGCCTCGACAAAACTCTGCCAGAAGAACAGGCCGGTCAAGACATAAACAGGGTAAGGAATGGCCGGGTTTACGCCACCGAAGATTCGCGTTTTCCCTAAATAAATCCAGACCAGTCCCGTCACCACCGGAGGCAGTAACATCCAGACATAACCCAGCAAATTCTGCCGCATCTGCACTGTTAGCTGGCGAATAAACAGTTGCCTTCCTACGTGATAAACCACACGCCCATCGTCGCGGATGTCACGCAAAAACCGGCCGGGGGTTTGCAGAGGCGAGTTCGCCGAATAAATAATTTCAGGGCCGGTGGTTGGTTGTTCGTTATTTCGTTGCTTTCGCCTTATCATTCGTTTTGTCCTTTATGTCTTCCCTGCCTGTTTCGCCGACGCTGCGCCGGTTTGTTCGCCAGTTGAAAACGTTTGTTCGCGCCAGCGAGTGGTGGGGCCACAAATTTTCGCCGCTGTTGGCCACGGCCTACGCTACAGCCAGCCTGAGCGCCATTCCTCTCTGGCCATTACTGCCTGTCTTCCTGCTCCAGTTGCTGGGGTTAACCGTGGGGGCCGTTTATGTTAGCCTGCTCAACGACTGGACCGACCGGGCGGTTGATCTAGCTGCGGGTAAACCCAACCGGCTGGCAGGCCGTTCACCGCAGTTTGCGGCTCTGATCCTGGGGCTTTGCCTGCTAACGGGCCTGCTGCTTAGCGCCTACTTCTGGATATTATCCCCCCCCGTTGGCCTATGGTATGGGCTCGCCTGGATTGTTTACTCGCTCTATTCACTGCCCCCAGCCCGGTTAAAAGAGAAAGCGTTCTGGGGCATATTGGCAGACGCCACCGGCGCGCACCTGTGTCCCCAACTTTTCACCGTTGGGCTGGTAGGCTACTGGTCTGGCTATACGCCATCGCTACCGTTCTGGTGGGCTGTTGGTGGCTGGTCGCTGACCTGCGGTATTCGCAACATTCTCTGGCATCAACTGAGCGATGAGGGCGCTGACCGGCAGGCGGGAATCCGTACGTTTGTTACCCACGTCGGGGCTTATCCCGCCCGCCGACTGGGGCTGTGGGTATTTTTTCCGGTTGAAGTAGCTTGTCTGGGTGTCATGTTTGCTTTATTGAATCTGCCACTTCTGTGGCTATCGCTGGGCGTCTATGTACTGCTGGAAGGATTACGCTGGCGTTGCTGGGCGCAACGTCCACAGGTACTGACTCCTCATCAGCGCATCCTGCTGAATGAGTATTACATTACTTTTTATCCTCTGGCTCTGCTGCTGACTCAACTGAGCCAGTATGCGCTGGATGGAATTGTATTACTGGTTCATCTTCTGCTGTTTGGCGGTCATTTTGCGGCTTTGTTTCGGAATGTAAGGGAGCTAAAAGGTCACTTTTTTCGACCACGGGCCTCCTGACCAGGCTAAACCGTTGCCAACGCTTTTGCATGTGCTCGTGGCTCCAGGTCAGCACAATCTGACTGACGGCCGTAGGCGATAAGCCGAAAGCGGTGGCCAAGTGGCGGCAGACAGTGGCCGAAGAAGCAACCGCCTGCCGCCAGCTAAAATACGCAAAGTGGAAATGGTGAATGGCCATGCGCCGCCGAAAAATGCGCCGCTCACGGGCCGTAAGCAAGTGTCTGAATCGCTGCATCAGTACCCGTTCGTCGTGAAATCCCACGTCTGGAATCACAAGCGTACTGTCCCGACAATCCCAGATGTTGTCGCTACCGATGTGTTTGGTCCAGTAGTGATGCGGTGAGAAAGCGGAATAACAATCCTGGGTCATCACCATATCCAGCATCATACACCAGTCATCGGCAATGCGCATCTGTGGGTTCCAGCCATTGGGGAACGACTGGCGGCGTATAATCAGGGAGGAGGAAGGCGACGGGCAGGTTTCCACAAACAGCCGCCGGTTTTGCTTTGGGTTGAGTAACCACCAATTGGCATCCAGTTGGGTGCAGTAGCGTTTGCGGTGCTGGGCGAAGTAAGAGGTATAGCCATCTTCGCTTTTGCTGGTCACCCAGTTCATAAACACAAAATCCAACTGATGCTTACGAAGCATGGCCACACCGTCGAACAAAAAAGCAGGATGCCATTCATCGTCGGAATCAAGGGAGGTAATGAATTCACCCCGGCAAAACTCAAGGCCCCGGTTGCGGGCTGCGGCCTGCCCCTGATTAGGCTGAGTATAAAATTCGAGGCAGTTGTAGCTGGATAGCCGTGCCCGCGTATCGTCAGTTGAGCCATCGTCAATAATGATAAGCTGCCAGTTGGTGTAGCGCTGCGCCTGTACGCTACGAATGGCTTTCTCAATCAGGTGGCTACGATTATAGGTAGGGATAATAATTGACACTAACGGTTCAGTCATACAATCACAGTGTTGTCGGTTACGGCGCAATGGGCCAGTTCAATCAGTTGAGTACTAAAGAGGACAGCGGCATCGGCAGGCACTGTGGCTCGTACGTGCCGGGCGGCCGCCTGTCCGATGAGCCCCCACTCGGCTCGCCGATTCCAGGCGCGCTCCAGTGCCTGGTCAATGGCGTCGGCTGTGGCGCCAGCCGCTAGAAAACCGGTCACGTTATCTACCAGCAACTCGGCAACTCCCCCAGCGTCGGTGGCAATCGCCGGACGCCCGCACAGCATGGCCTCAATCAGCGCCAGAGGCAGTCCTTCACTACGGGAAGGCAGAATTAAGGCTTGGTGAGTTTTCCAGATAGTCAAGGGATCGGCTGCGTAGCCACCTAGTTCCACCCGGCCATTGAGGCGCAATAATTGTATTAACTCCAGGATTCCCTGCTGGTGTGGTCCCTTCCCGTAAAGCGTAAGCTGAATAGGGCGACTCCGCCACTTAGGGCGAGCCAGCACGGTCAACAACAAGTCCTGCCCTTTGTCAAACAAATCAAGCCGGGCTACGCAGGCAAGCCGGATGGGATGCAAAGAAGCAGACAATGGTAATTCGGGGGAATTAAACGCGCTCAGTAAAAGGCTGTTAACTGGATTCCAGACCACTATCGCCTGCGGAAGCTCCCGGCCAATTTGCTGCTGAGTTAATTCCAGATTATGGCGGGAAACGAAAAAGCATATTTGCGCCGCTGCATAGACGGCCTGAATACGGGGCCTCTCCCAGTCGTAAGGAAACAAGAAATGAACTGCTTTCTGAGCTACCAGCGCGTAGACGTACCCACTCCGACGGCACACATCGGCAAAACCTACACCATCGAAATTATTGCCCTGAGCTACCAGCGTCAAGTCAGGCCGAAAAGATTTGAGCACCTGCATCAGAAGTTGTTGCCCACGTTGCTGGGCGTGAGCTTGCCACCGAACGGGCAGCAGACGGTTGCGTAAACGCATCAGCAACGGCGGAAGCTGGTGCAGGTCGGTCAACGTGCACCCTGCCGCTACCAAGGCTTTAATGCGTGGATGACGGTGATCAACGTTGGTTTTGGCCACATGGACCTGATGATTCGCCTGCCGGAGTTGAATAGCCGCCTGCGCCCACAACTCCTCACTGCCGCCCCAAGGCTCAGGGCACGAACTGACAATGAGGAAGTTTAACTGAATGCTCATAAGTCTGATTGTGCAACCAAGTAGTGCTTAGTCGCTGGCTAATGGACTAAGGGTGATTATTGGGTTGCCACTAAAACTCTTAAGAAGTATGATCAAGAAGCTTGCCGATAGTGTTGGTATACCAGTGGAAAAAGTAGTTAAACTAGTCCTAAAACGCATAAAACTATACAGTGCTTTGCGTGTCAGTACGTTAGCGAAGCGATTATTTATTGGTAGGTATGCATGCATCCAACATAGGTCCTCCTCCGATATGTTAGTCCAAAAGAAGATGCCTGGTCCACTGGCCCGCTTTAGGTTTGGGACCTGAACACATTCAATCACCCACGCCTATGTTTCATTCCACCACCGGACTGGTTCACCTGCTGGCAGCCTTGGTGGCCCTGGTCAGCGGCAGCACTGTGCTGCTAAGACCCAAAAGGGGCCGTTTCCACAAGCGGGCCGGGTACGTCCACCTAACCAGTATGCTGCTGAATCTGACCGCTCTGCTGATCTATCACCTGTTTGGCCGCTTTGGTCCCTTTCACTGGCTAGCGGTCCTGGGTTTGCTCTGCCTAACGGGCGGTATGGTCCCGGCCCTGCTCCGGAGCCGGATCAACAGCTGGATCTACTGGCACTACTACTTCATGAGTTGGTCAGTGGTGGGTCTGTTCGCAGCCTTCTGGTCGGAAACCCTTACCCGAGACCTGCCAGTGGGTCAATTTTGGCCCCTGGTGCTGCTGGCAACGCTGGTAACAGCGATGGCGGGCTCGTTTCTGATTCGGCGTTACGCCCCCCGCCTGTTGGCCACTGGCCCGACTACCCGCCGCAGCCTGCCTTAACTGGCCTGAAAAACGACGGCCTGTTTGAGCGTACGCTCATTACCCACCTATCGGTCATTGTAGGCCCGTTCGCCCATCTCGATGGTGAGCTGCTTGTCTATAAGCTGCTTGGTATTCGGTTCCTTCTCAGACTGAGCCTCAATGCCTGCCTCTTTAAACAAGCTGATGATGGTGGGCATACCGGCCTCCGACTGCTAGAAGCGGTGTGGTACGTAACCCTGCTCGTTCTCAAAGAGAACGGCAAAAGAAGGAGTCTTCGTGTATTTGCTTTCTCCTTCGTCAACGGTGGTCTGGACTCTGGTTTACCTGCTGCTGGGAAGCAGCCTGCTTCCAACGCTTCCGCGCCAGGTAAGACCTACTTAATCTAGAGAATAAACTAGATTGGCACGATTTTACGTAGGTTTTCGGATAAAAATAAGTTGAATGCGTCTTTTTTGCCTGTTCGTCTGTCTCTGGCCATCGTCAATTTTCGCCCAGTTTAAAGGCTGGCAGGAACTCACTATATCTGACGGCTTATCGCAAGGCATGATTTATGATCTGAAACAGGATCATAAGGGCTTTATATGGGCAGCTACCAAAGATGGCTTAAATCGGTACGACGGCTATAATTTCACGGTTTTCACGCATACTGCTTACAATGAGTACAGTTTGTCGGCCAATACCTGTTCGACCTTATTGGTGGATCACAACGGTCGATTATGGGTGGGTACGCTGACCCGGGGGCTAAACTTGTATGATGACCGAACGCAGCGGTTCTATCACATCGATATGAGTGATCCGGCTTCGCCCGCCTCTGGCAATAATGAGATCGTCTCACTAAACGAAGACCCTGAAGGAAATATCTGGGCAGGGACCAGCCAGAATAAACTCGTTAAAATCACGCTATCTGACTCGCTAAAAACCGGCTTCCCCACTCAGGCTAATGCAACCGGACAGGTCCAGTTCAGCCGGTTTTTATTTCCGCTGTTTGGTTCCGACGCCCGCAACGCTCCCTCGCATATTGTTTTTCTGGCCGATGGCCAAGCGATGGTTAGTGCGGCCAAAGGACTGTTTGCGCTTAATTGGAAACAGCCCAGCGGGATTAGCCAGATCGCTGCATTTAGCGGCATGGCTTCCCTGGTTCATCCCTCCCCCAAGACTACCCGGTCTGATTACTGGTTTGGCTTCAGTTCCGATACGCTCGTTGGCTGGCAGGGGGCTAAACGCAGGGTGATTGCCTTGCCGCCCATCAAAAACTACAATGTGTATCTGGCCGCACTGGATGACCAGACAATTGCCGTGGCTACCCCCGACTACTTGTGGCTCATGTCGCCTGCCCAACTTTACGCACAGGGTAGCCTATCGGCTCGCAATGCATTTGCTGTGATGCCCCCGAATGTGTTTGCCGTCTCTAAACTGCTGATCGACAAAACTGGTAATATCTGGGTGGGCACGGGAGGCTATGGCCTGCGCCGGTTCAGTCCACGTATCAAGCAGTTCAGGACGTACCTGCCCAGTAGTTCACTCTCTTACTTGTTTGAGGATAGACAAGGCCAGACGTATGTTCGGGATCAGTTCGACTATGGGCAATTAGACCGCTCCGGCAACCGGCGGTTTAAGATACCGTTTCGAGGTAATGACAAGATCGGTCGGCATGACAAGGCACTTTATTTCATGCAGGATCGCCAGGGGTTTTTCTGGGCTTCCATGAATAGCGCTCAGCCCAATGTGGCTTCGCATCAGTTGGTTAAGTTTTCGGAGAGCTGGCAGCGTCTGAAAACTTACCCGCTTCCGGCCGGTACTGCTTTTGGCCTGTATGGCAATCAAACCCGGGAAGACAGAACCGGACACCTGTGGATCGGAGCCATGAACGGCAAACTTCTCCGGTTTGATCCTGCTACCGAGACATTTACGCAGTTTTCCTACCAGCATTTGCTGCCAAGGCAGGCTGCCGAAGTAGAAACCTACTCCCTGTATTTCGACGGGACCGGTACGGGCTGGATTGGTACGCAGAGCGGTCTTATCCGGGTCGATCACCCGCAGACAACGCCTGCTTTTTCACTCTACAGAAATGATGTGGCTCAATCAGGAAGCCTGAGCAACGATTTTGTGTCGAGTACCATCGATGATCCAGATCAGCCCCAAAACTATTTGTGGGTCAGCACCAAAGGAGGAGGGCTGGAGCGGCTCAACAAGCAGACGGGCCAGTTCCGGCACTTCACCGAAGCCCAGGGCCTACCCAACAAAGTCGTTTATGGCATTCTGACGGATGAGTTTAAGCGTCTCTGGATGAGTACTAATCGGGGCCTGGCGCAGTTTAATCCCCGAACTTTCACGTTTCGTAAGTATACAAAAGCCGACGGGCTTCAGGACGACGAATTCAATACGGGTTCATTTCTTACAACCGCATCGGGCGAACTGCTCTTCGGGGGCGTAAACGGGTTGACCTCCTTTAGACCCAAAGACGTCGTAACGCTTACGTCGGGCTCCGCACCGCTGGTTCATGTAATCGGGCTTAAAATCAACAATGAAGCCCTTGCCGTGGGGGATGCCGAGGGTATGTTACCCCAAAGCATCGAGCAGACGACTCGACTCGATCTGTCGCACACCCAAAACCTGGTGACGCTCGAGTTTGCCCTCATGGATTATGCTAACTCAACCAAAAACCAGTTCCGCTTCCGGCTGAGTGGAATCGATCAGGATTGGGTAGAAGCGGGCACTAACCGATTCGCCAACTACGCGCAGCTACCCAGTGGTACGTATACCTTTGAGGTTGAAGGGTCGGCCAATGGTGACGTCTGGAGCAGATCCGTCCCATTAATTATACGGATTCATCCGCCTTTTTACCGAACCTGGTGGGCGTACGTGCTTTATGGCTGTATCCTGGTGTTACTTGGCTGGCAAGCCTATAAATTCCAGAAACAACGGTGGTTACTTCAGCAGCAGGTACGCTTTGAGCAGAAAGAGGCCAGCCGACTGGCGGAGCTTGACACCTTGAAAACGCAGTTTTTTACCAACATTTCCCATGAATTCCGCACTCCGCTGACCTTGATTTTAGGCCCCCTTACGGATTTGAAACGACGATTCCTGACCGAAAAAGTGGTTATGTTGACCGAGCCGGTCGTGACGCTGATGGAGCAAAATAGTAATCGGCTTTTAAGTCTGATCAATCAGCTGCTGGATCTGAGCAAACTGGAGGCCAACCAACTCAAAGCCGAACCGCAACCGGGCGATATGGCGGTTTTCTTCCGTACGTTGGCCAGTTCGTTTAGTTCGCTGGCTCAAACTCGTCAGATAGAATTTTCCTTTACGCAGCCGCCTACCCATTTCTGGGCCAGTTTCGACCGGGACAAGATTGAAAAAATAGTTACGAATCTGCTTTCGAACGCCTTCAAGTTTACGCCCGCCGGCCAACAGGTGCACCTACGTATCGATTACCCTTTCCCGGGCGAAAACCAGGAGGTCGTTATTACGGTAGCCGATACCGGCATTGGCATTGCCCCGGCTAATCTGGCCAGCGTATTTGAGCGTTTCTATCAGGTCGACAGTAAAGCCAGCCGAATGTACGAAGGCACGGGTATCGGGCTGTCGTTGGTCAATGAACTGGTGAAGGTATTAGGCGGTAAGATTACTGTTGCCAGTACAGAAGGCGTTGGTACTACGTTTACCGTTTGTCTGCCAGTGGTTAGCCTCCATGAGCAGATGCCTGGCGAGACATACATTGAGAGCGACGAGCCAGTTCTGTCCTTACAACGTACCCAGACAGCACTGAGTGGTACGTCCTTGCCAGCTCCGGCCACGGAGAATGTGCTACTGATCATCGATGACAACGCCGATATCCGGGCGTACGTACGCAGCGTTTTTCAGGCGGACTATCACATTATCGAAGCCCGCGACGGGCAGGATGGGCTGGAACAGGCAACCGCCTCCCTGCCTACTATCATTATCTGCGATCTGATGATGCCCCGGCTCGATGGTCTGGGCTTCTGTCGGCTGCTCAAAAATCAGGAAACTACCAGTCACATCCCCGTCATCATGCTGACAGCCAAAGCAACCGTAGAAGACCGGATCGAGGGGCTCGAGGTAGGTGCTGATGATTACCTGACCAAGCCCTTCAACCAGGCCGAGCTGGAAGTCCGCGTGCGCAATCTGATGCAGAAACAGGCCCGGTTGCAGCAATACTATACCGGTAAGCTGGATGTAGTAAACAACGTACCCAACGTACCCATGCACTCGGCGAAAGAAGAAGCCTTTTTACGCAAAGCACGGGCGTTGGTGATGAGCCAGCTAGCTGATAGCGGCTTTGGTGTGGAGCCCTTCAGCCAGCAGATGAACATGAGCCAGAGTCAGCTGGTGCGCAAACTAAAAGCACTGACGGGGCAGACGGCCGTGGAATACATTCGTACCATCCGACTCGACGTGGCCGCCGAGCGGTTGCGGCAAGGAGAGAGCGTTTCGGAGGTAGCCTATCAGGTGGGTTTCGAGAGTCTGTCTTATTTCAGCCGGGTTTTCCAGGATAAATTCGGCGTCACAGCCTCAGCCTATGATTCCCACGTCCAGCCGGACAGACGCTAATCAATAAGTCACTAATCTGTATAATCAATAGCCTATACGGGCTCAACTCGAGCCTGTGTAGGCTATTGACGTACCTGGGAGCAGGTAAATGGCGAAAACGAGCAACAGAATGCCGAAAATGAGCTAACGCGTGCCGACTGAAATCGGGCAATTTTACCCCCATCAACCGGAGCGGATGCTCACTTCAGTTCGTCTGCTTCCGGGTTGCTGCTCCGTTATGAAAAACGACGTTTATCTGCTCTCTTTTTTGGCATCAATCGGCTTCACGCCATACTACACAGGCGTGTTCGGGAATACACCTGTTCGGTTACCCGCCACGATGATGCATCGGCTCATAGGGCAACTCTTCTGGCCGAACTACTTGCGCTTATCCTGCTTGACCCACCTGATAGCCTGCGGATCAAACCAGGTTGCAGCACCTGACGGGTTCACCAACCGCTGACCGCTTTCCGCTTCACACACATCTACTTTCTACCTGTTTCGCCAGATACAATCTGGCGACAGGCAGTCGCTCCGTATCCATACGAGACCTCTTCATCTAGCTACTTCTCTATCTTCTTTATGAACGCACGTTTACGTTTCTTCCAACGCATCACCGGCCTGCGGGTTGTTATACTGCTGATGGGGCTGCTCAGCCTAAGCCTGAAGACCCAGGCTCAGACAATTCGCTATGTTAGGCCAACTTCCAGCGGCAACGGTAGCGGCACTAGCTGGACCAACGCCAGTGGCAACTTGCAGGCCATGATCGATGCCAGCGCATCAAGCGATCAGGTGTGGGTAGCAGCCGGTATCTACAAACCGGGAGGTAGCGCCAACACCAATCGAAGCATCAGCTTTGTGATGAAGAACGGAGTGGCCATCTATGGCGGCTTTGTGGGCAACGAGACGCTCCTGACTCAGCGTCCAGTTATCAACCCGATCACTGGGCAGCCCTCTAGCACGACCCTCTCCGGGGAGATTGGTAGCGCCGGTACCACTGATAACAGTTACCACGTAGTCAACAACGATCAGACGGGTATTGACAATACGGCGGTGCTGGATGGATTTGTTATTACGGGGGGGAATGCTGCTGGGGAGAATGGTAATGCCAGAGCGGGTGGGGGTATGCTTAACGTACTGACCAGTCCAACAGTACGCAACTGTAGCTTCCAGGCCAATACTGCTACTACCAGTG
The DNA here is from genome assembly GCF_017353175.1 of Fibrella forsythiae. Taxonomy (GTDB): domain Bacteria; phylum Bacteroidota; class Bacteroidia; order Cytophagales; family Spirosomataceae; genus Fibrella; species Fibrella forsythiae. The sequence continues at coordinate 73,833 of NZ_JAFMYW010000012.1, forward strand.
GCGGGGGGATGTACAATGGTGATGCCAATCCCCGCTTGACCAACTGTAGCTTCCAGGCTAATATCGCTGTTGTTGGCGGGGGGATGTGTACTATTGGCGGTAATCCCATTCTGACCAATTGTGGCTTCCAGGCCAATACCGGTAATGACAGTGGCGGGGGGATGTACAATAGTGGTGCAAACGTCCGCCTGACCAACTGTAGCTTCCAGGCTAATACCGCCGGGATTGGCGGGGGAATAGACAATGAGGGCAGCAGTAGTTCTATCCTACTTAACTGTTCCTTCCAAAGCAACACGGCTAATAATGGGGGCGGACTCTTTACCAACCCCAGCAGCACTGCCAACCTGATCAACTGCTCTTTCCAGGGCAACTCGGCTAGCGATGGTGGTGCCGTTTATGCAGAGAATACCTGCTCGCTCACCAACTGTGTGCTGTTTGGCAATGGCGGCGCCAACACCCTGACTACGGCGGGCCGAGGAACAGTGACGCTGCGCTACAGCCTGATCGAGGCGTCGGAAACCGGTTATACCAATGGGGGAAGTAACCTGACCGCTACCGTCTCGCCCTTTGTGTCTACGACCTCCACCCAGCTTAACGGTTGTGCGCCCGCTATCGACGCCGGAAACCTCAGCGCGTACACGACGGCTGGTGGGCCAACTACCGATCTGGCGGGTAATCCCCGTTCCTATAACAGCGGGCCGATAGACATGGGAGCTTATGAGTTTCAGGCAGCTTCTGCAAATATTTCGCTCACCAATCCCACTATCAGAAGCGGCGAAGTGAACGTTTTCTTTAGTCAGCCCTTCAGCGCCTCTGGCGGGACATCGCCCCGCAGTTTCAGCGTGGCCAGCGGCAGCTTACCTGCCGGGCTGACCTTGTCAGCTGCGGGCGTCTTGTCGGGAACACCCACCCAAGACGGCAGCTTCACTATCACCGTACGGGCCACCGACGCCAACGGCTGTTCGGCGACGGGCAGTGCTTATGTGCTCACCATTGTGGACAACAGGCCCGTCATTGAGAACTATGCCGCCGTCAACCCCACGGTTTGTGCGGGCAATCCCCTCACGTTTACCGCCACGGTAAGCAACATATCGGGCAGCTACAACTTCACCCTGACCAACGGGATCTCCACTTCTTTCACCGGTACCAGGGTAGGGGCTAGCTTTAGCCAAAACTTGACATCTTCAGGTGATGGTACGCAGAGCTTTACGTTGACTATCAGTGATAATAGCCAATCGACACAGGTAGTCACCCAGGTAACGGTGAACCCACTGCCCATCGCCAGCCTGACCAGCAGTGGTCCCCTCAGTTGCACCAATGCCAGTGTGACGCTGACTGCTGCTGGCGGAACCTCTTACACCTTCACCCGGGGTGGAGTAGTGATTGGTACACCGGGCTCGTTGAGTACCGTGGAGGTAACCGAGTCAGGTACCTACTCGGTGCGGGTGGCCAGCGCCAGCGGCTGCGTCAGCACGACCAGTACCACCGTCACCAGTACTACGGCCACCGTTGCCGTTACCAACCCCACCACCAGAAGCGGAACGGTGAACGTGTTCTTCAGTCAGACCTTCAGCGCTTCGGGCGGGACAACTCCCCGCAGTTTCAGTGTGGCCAGCGGCACTTTGCCTACCGGGTTGACCTTGTCGGCTGCGGGCGTATTGTCGGGTACTCCCACCCAGGCCGGCAACTTCCCCATTACTGTACAGGTCACCGACGCCAACGGCTGTTCAGATACGGGCAGTGCTTACGTGCTAACGATCGTGGACAACAGACCCGCCATTGAGAATTTTGCCCCCGTCAACCCTACAGTTTGCGTGGGTGGGCTCGTCACCTTCACCGCCACGGTGGGCAACGTATCGGGCAGCTACAACTTCACCCTCACCAATGGCATCAACACACCTACCATTGGTGTCAAGGTAGCGAGCAACTTTAGTCAGAATGTGCTGGCTTCAGGGTCTGGCACCCAAAGTTTCAGCCTGATTATTACGGGTAATGGCCTATCTGCTCGGGCCACAACCGAAGTAACGGTGAGCCCGCTGCCCATGGCTGGCCTGAGCAACAGTGGTCCACTCAGCTGCACCAATACCAGTGTAACCTTGACTGCTACGGGGGGAAGCTCCTATACCTTTACTAACAATAACGGTGATGTACTGGCCGGAATGGGTAACACACGAACCGTTTCTATTGCGGGCACTTACCAGGTGCGGGTAGCCACCGCCAGTGGTTGCGTGAGCACGACCAGCACCACCGTTACCAGCACTACGGCCACCGTTTCGCTCACCAACCCCACCACCAGAAACGGATCGGTAAACGTGTTCTTCAGTCAGACCTTCAGCGCCTCGGGTGGAACGTCGCCCCGCAGTTTCAGTGTGGCTAGCGGCAGTTTGCCTACCGGGCTGACCTTGTCGGCTGCGGGCATCTTGTCGGGTATCCCCACCCAGAGCGGCAGCTTTACCATCACTGTGCAGGTCACCGACGCCAACGGTTGTTCGGCGACGGGCAGTGCTTACGTATTGACCATTGTGGACAACAGACCCACCATCAATGACTTCACGACGCTGGATAATACCGTCTGTGTGGGCAGTCCCATTGCCTTCGCGGCCACGGTGGGCAACGTGACGGGGAGTTATAACTTTACGGTAACCAATGGCAGCAGCACCACCACGGGTACGTCCGCCAGTACAAACTTCAGTCAGAATCTGATCGCTTCAGGCACGGGGAATCAAACCTTCACCCTGACCATCAATGACAACAGCCAGTTGGCCAGCGCCACTACCATTGTAACGGTCAACGCGCTACCAGTTGCTATCTTAACGCCTAACTTCGGGGGGACCTTAACCTGCGGACAGACCAGCCTGACCTTGACGAGTTCGGGCGGTACCCATTATGAGTTTGCCCGCCAGGGAGGGGGGGGGATCCTCGGTATGAGTGGTGCGATTCCGGATGGCGTATTGCGTGACGGCTTTGCCATCGTTAATGCCAGCGGTGTCTATTCGGTCACGGTTACTAACAGCAATACAGGCTGCAGGAGCACAGCAACGACCACCGTATACAGCAATACGGCTGTTATTACGGTCAGCAATCCGGCCACGGTTACTGGTACGCTGAACACCGCCTTTAATCAGACCTTTACCGCTTCGGGCGGAGTAGTACCCCGCAGTTTCTCCCTGGCCAGCGGTAGCTTGCCAACGGGTTTGAGTTTAAATACGGCCACAGGTGTCTTGTCGGGCACCCCCACCCAGACTGGTAACTTTCCGTTCACCGTACAGGCCACTGATGCCAACGGCTGTTTAGGCGTAAGTGCTATCTACACCCTGATGATCAATAGTGCTACGCCCACCCTGACTGGGTTTGCCGTTAGCCCCAGCCCGGTATGCGCGGGTAGTCCACTCAGCTTTACCGCTAGCGTAGGCAATTTCACGGGCAGCTACACGTACACGCTTACCAATGGCAGTAATCCGCTGACTGGAACGGCCAGTACCTCTACATTCAGTCAGCTACTGACGGCCAGCGGATCAGGCGTACAGACCTTTACGCTGACGGTGAGCAGCAGTGGCCAGCTAGCCAGGGCCACTACCCTGGCGACCGTCACCCAACCGGCTATCGCCAGCATCACCTACCCAGGTACGTTATACTGCACCCTCAGCAGTGAGGCACCCTCGCCCACCTTCACGGGGACCTCGGGTGGCTCTTACAGCAGCGTTCCATCCGGGCTTAGCCTGAACAGCACCACCGGTCAGTTCGTTACCAATACCAGTCAGCCGGGCAGTTACACCGTTAGCTATACCCTACCCCCTCAGGGAGGTTGTCCGGCCGTGGTGGCCACCGCCTCTTTGACCATCGCCAGTCCGCCAACGTTGGGCAGCATCCAGCTGACCCAACCCACCTGCGCTGTGCCCACAGGTACCATCAGTGTGAATGCTGCGCCTGCGCAAGGCACCATCGAGTATTCTAAAGATGGCATCACCTGGCAACTCAGCGGTGTGTTCAGTGGCCTGCTACCAGGCACTTACACCATACAGGCGCGGGTACAGAGCGCTGCCGCCTGCATCAGAACGATCAGCAACCTCACGATCGATCCGGTGCCTACCCGTACGGCCAGCATCAGCTATCCGGCCGGCCCCTACTGCCAGAACGCTTCGACGACCTACGCTCCCACCCGGAGCGGCCTTTCGGGCGGCAGTTTCAGCAGCAGCCCAGTGGGGCTGAGCATCAATAGCGGGGGTACGGTCTTCCCCATTTTTAGCCAGCCAGGCAGCTACACCGTCAGCTACACCCTACCCGCTCAGGAAAGCTGTCCGGCTGTAATAGCCACCGCCTCCATCACCATTACTGCGGCCCCCACTTTTGTCTTTGGCGGTGGCTTCCCGGGCGTGACTCAGCCTACCTGCGTCAACCCAACGGGGACTATCAGCCTGAGCGCCATCGGCAACGGTGCGGTCGAATACTCGCGCGATAACGGTGCCACCTGGCAGGCGTCAGGCATCTTTGCCAACCTACCGCCCAACCAGGCGTATACGATTCTGACTCAATCGGTGGCCTATCCAGGCTGTACCCGCAGCCTGAGCCTGTCCATCGACGCCGTCCCCCTTCCGCCGGTGGCCAGCATCCTGACCCCGGCCAGCAGCACGCTGAGCTGTACGACACCCAGCCTGAGCCTGACGGCCACGGGTGGGGGCACCTACCGCTGGAATGATAACACCAGCTCGCCCACCAAGGCGGTAAGCACCTCGGGTATCTACTCGGTGACGGTTACCTCACCTGGTGGCTGTACGGCGAGTGCCAGCGTGACGATTGACGCTAACCAGATAGTCCCTCAGGTGAGCATCAGCGCCTCTACTACCGTCCTCACCTGCGCCAATCCGTCGGCTACGTTGACGGCTACTGGGTCTGGCAGTGTTCGCTGGAATACCGGTTCAACCGCTAACCAAATTAGCGTGGGTGCATCCGGTATCTATTCAGCAACACTTACTTCGCCTAATGGCTGCACGGCTTCAGCTAGCGTGACGATCAACGCCAACCAGGCAGCCCCTCAGGTAAGCATCAGCGCGTCAAGTACCGTCCTGACTTGTGTCAGTCCAACAGTCACCTTAACGGCGGTGGGCACGGGCAGTGTTCGCTGGAACACGGGCTCGGCCGATAGCCAGATCACGATAGCTACGGCAGGACTGTATTCAGTAACGCTGACGGCTCCTGGTGGTTGTACGGCATCGGCCAGTGTAACGGTGAACGCGGATCAGACAGCCCCTCAGGTCGGTATTACAGCGTCCAGCACCGTCTTGACCTGCATTAATCCGTCGATTACCCTGACGGTTTCGGGATCTGGCTCAATTCGTTGGAGCACGGGCTCGACCGATAGACAGATTAACGTCAATACAGCGAGCGTTTACTCAGTGACCTTGACGGCTGCTAATGGATGCACGGCGAGCACTAGTGTAACAATCAATGCCAACACGACGCTCCCTCAGGTGAGCATCAGCGCCTCTACTACCGTCCTCACCTGCGCCAATCCGTCGGCTACGTTGACGGCCAATGGTACAGGAGCTGTTCGGTGGAGTACTGGATCGACCGATCCCCAAATTAGCGTGAATGCATCCGGTATCTATTCAGCAACACTTACTTCGCCTAATGGCTGCACGGCTTCAGCCAGTGTGACGATCAACGCCAACCAGACTGCCCCTCAAGTGAGCATCAGCGCGTCAAGTACCGTCCTGACTTGTGTCAGTCCGTCGGTTACCCTGACCGCTACTGGTACAGGCATTGTGCGCTGGAGCACGGGCTCAACGGAAAATCAGCTTAGCGTGAGTGTATCAGGTACGTACTCCGTAACCCTGGCCTCACCGGGGGGCTGCACAGCTTCGGCCAGTGTGACAATAGGGACTGATCAAACCGCCCCCCAGGTCAGTATCACGGCGTCCAGCACCGTCTTGACCTGCCTTAATCCGTCGATTACCCTGACGGCTTCGGGATCTGGCCCCTTTCGCTGGAGCACGGGTTCGACCCAGAATCAAATCACTGTTTCCACGGCAGGCTTGTATTCGGTGAAACTGACCGCTGTCAATGGCTGTACGGCAACGGCCTGGGTCAATGTCGAGAGCAGTACCACTCTGGGCGCGCCGACACTAGTCACTCAGAGTGGCCAAGCGAACATCACCGTAGAACTCAACAGCACTCCGGTTACTCTGCTGGCCAGTGGCTGCGCCGGTACCATCAGCTGGACGGGCTCTAACAACACGGGGGGTACGGGCACAACTATTTTAGTGCCCACTACCCAGCCCGGTACGCTAATCTATCAGGCGGTCTGCCAGCAAGGTAGCTGCACCAGTCCGCCAGCCAGCGTGACGGTAAACGTGGCTGCTCGCCCGGCCAGTAGCCTGATGGTGCTGCACCGGGATGTGGACAATTACGCTAACAACAATGCCATACAACCAATGATCCAACTCCTAAATACCAGCGCGGGATCGCTGACCCTGTCAGCCATCACCCTGCGCTACTACCTGACCGTTGAGGGCGCCGCCGCCCTGAGCAACCTCTCGATCAACTACGCTCAGGTGGGCAACCAGAACGTGCGGCTGCGCTACGTGCCCCTGAACCCGGCCCAACAGGGTGCTTCAGGCTATGTGGAGTACAGCTTCTCGCCCGACGCGGGCAGTCTGACCGCCGGGGCCAACTCAGGCAGCATCCAGAGTTACTTTGCCAAAAGCGACTATTCAGGTCTCAACGAACTGGACGACTACTCATATGCAGTCGTACGCGATCAACTGGTGGGCAACCCGCGCATCACGGCCTACTACAACGGGGCACTAATCTGGGGAGTAGAACCGGGTAATACCAACCCTTTCCGGGCGCTGCGAGCCCTGACCGAGAGCAAGAATGGCCCCTCGGCTACCCAGATCAGTACGTACCTGACTATTCGCAATGAGGGCAACGTACCTGTTAATTATAGTGAGCTGAAGGCACGGTATTATTTCACTTCCGATGGCCCTGAGCGGCTACTGGTAGAAGTCGACGAGGGGCAGGTAAGCACCCAACTCGTTGCCTTAAGTCCGGCCGTAGGTGGGGCCAACTACTACCTGGAGGTTCGCTTCAACCAAGGTGGTCAGTTAGCTCCGGGGGCCAGCACAAGCCAGATTCGTTACCGCATTAGTAAGCCCGATGGTGGCCGCTTTGATCAGGTCAATGACTACTCCTATCAGGAGCAGCCCGCCGAGCCGAGTTCCAACAACCGGGTGACGCTCTACGTGGGCACTGAGCGGGTATGGGGCGCTGATCCAGGTGGCGCAGCCCGACAGGCAGTGCCAGAGCAGATGCCTCAGCTGGAGGTGACGGTTATGGATAACCCCGTGCGGGGTGATGTGTTGTCTGTTGCCATCAAAGGGGCGGACTCCCAACCGTTGCACATTCAACTGGTCACCACTCAGGGAGGGGTAATTACCCGCCAACAAGTAGCCAGTGCTCAGGCCCAGGAGCGGCAGCAGCTGTCACTAGCGGGGCAAAGCGCAGGCGTGTACCTGCTGGATGTCAGCAGCCCAACTCAGCGCCGGACTATCCGGGTGCTGAAGGTTGACTAATCAGCCAAGGAGCGCTATCTAGATGAAGGGGAGATGACCATAACGGTCATCTCCCCTTCTCTATTGAGGGGCTGCTGGCAATACGTTGAGGAAACCAGAATGAGCAGTCAAGGCGTTGGACCTGGTATGAGCCCATTACCTAGCCTTGATATTGGCCAGCTGACGCGGGCCATCACGGCCAGCTATGCCAATTTTACCATAGCTACGGTCAATGATCACCTGGTGAGGGTGAGCGAGCGTATGACCCGGCACTACTTCCGGCACTATTACCTTAATTCAGATGAAACCTTTCTAGTCCTGGAAGGCGTCTTGATACTTGAGCTGGAAACAGAAACGGTTGAGGTATAGCCCGCACAGCTGATGGCGATTCCCGAAAACACGGTTCAACGGATCCGGTCTGTAGGCGAGCTGTTGGTGAACCTGACCTTCGAGCGGGAGTCGATTGAGAGGGTGCCGGTCGAACGCTGTCGCCACCCAACTAATAGTGGCCACTAGCCCTTCAAGGCTCTAAAGGAGGCGTTTGCTGGCTGGTTAAAGAAGTCCCTGAGAATCATCGCTGCGTCAACTCTAAACGCTGTCGATCTCTTTACATGAACGTCCGTTCTTATAACGTTATAAACACCCAGACTACCTTATCTTCGCCCGTGGAGCCCCTATCACCTAATGCCTTTCCAGAGATGGATAAGTGAAGGCATTAGGTGAAGTCCTCTCTCCCCTTCCGTCATTCCTCTATTTGAGATATGAAGTACGTTCCCTATTACCGGGTTTCCACCGCCAGTCAGGGTAAAAGCGGACTGGGCCTGTCGGCTCAACGTGAGATTGTCAACCGCTTCGTCAAACAGGGAGACGAACTTCTTGAAGAATTCGTCGAAATTGAATCGGGTAAGCGGGCAGATCGACCGCAGCTAGAGGCCGCCACTGCCTTCGCCAAACAACAGGGTGCCCGTCTTCTGATTGCCAAACTCGACCGGCTTAGCCGTAATGTCTCTTTCATCTTCTCATTACGTACTTCAGAAGTCGACTTCGTGGCCTGCGATATTCCCGATGCCAATACCTTAACTGTAGGCATCATGGCCGTACTAGCACAGCACGAACGGGAGCTCATCGGAGAACGTACCCGAGCGGCCTTGCAGGCTAAGAAAGCCCAGGGGTACAAATTGGGCACCCCTAACCTCACTCCTGCCATCAGTGAACTAGGTCGACAAATTCATCAAGCCAATGCCCGCACTCATCCGGCCTTTGTCGTTGGGGCGTGTTCCCAGGATGTGAGTTGAGTAAAAGGAGATGTTCACAAACGTAAGTATTTCAGAAAATATCTCATAGATACGGATACGCTAACTAACTGAAAAACAATAATTTAACTACTAGTTTTAAGCTGACAATCAGGTCGAATTATAGCCGGGAGAGGATGAGCCGGTATAAAAGTTGGGTGAAACGATAATGCTTTATTTCATTAACACACCGCAGGTACGTCTGCTAAAATAAGGGGTAGGCTAACCACAAACTGCCCTGACTGCTCTTGCACTAGGGGCCGTGGCTGGTTTAGCATCTGATACTTCGTATAAATGTTGGTCAGGCCAACGCCGTTGGAAATTACCCGGCCCGGCTTCCGCTGAATGTTATTCCGGACTTGCAACGTACCGCGCCCGTTGGTACGAATCTGGATGTGCAGGGGCTGTTCGGGCAGGGCAATGTTATGCTTGACCGCGTTCTCGACGAGCAATTGCAGCGTCAGCGGTGGTAGTTGGCAGTCGAGCAGATGGGGAGCTATCTGTGAGTCAATGAGGAGAGCGTTGCCGTGCCGGGTTTGCAGCAAATGCCCGTAGGATTTAATAAAATCCAGTTCGGCTCTCAGCGAAATCAGTATCCGGTCGTTGGAGCGAAGCAGGTAGCGGTACACGCTGCTCAGCTCGTCGAGAAAGCGGTTGGCGCGTTGCGGGTCTTTGTCGTCGATGAGAGCACTAAGTGAGTTGAGGCTGTTGAACAGAAAGTGCGGGTTGACCTGCGCCTGCAAACCCCGAATCTGTATCTCGACCTTCTCCTGTTCAAGCCGTTGCTGCGTTAATTCGGCCTCAAGTTGATCGCGATGGTGGCGTTCCCGTTCCCGCACCAGTTCCTGCTCGACCATCGCGCTCCGAATGGAAGCGCGCCGTTGGCGGTAACTGAGGCCAAGCGAAAAACAGATTAGTTCGGCAATGATACCCGCCTGCATGTAGGTGAGCGACACCCGCCAGAACGGGCCGTTCCAGTCTTCGCCAGGCCGGTCCATCGATAAAAACATGGCCGTCAACCCCCCAATCAGCAAAAATGCCGTGCCGATAGCATAAGCCCGCGACACAACATCGCCCAGTTTACCCATCTGCCAGATGCCGTATACACCCAAAACAGCCATTGCCAGCCGCATGGCCACAAACGAGGTTTCGTAGAGGGCCAGCGGAACAGGAGCCGAGTAACAGATAACGGACTGCGTCAGAACGTACAGCAACAGGCCAATCTGGGTACTCTTGAGTTGGCGGTAGAACCGGGGGACGCGGTGGCGCAGGTCGAGGATGGCGTCGGCAAAATCGAAGTAGACGTAGTAAGCCCCCATCGGCGCGACGGCCCGTACAAACAAGTTCGTTTCTAACGACACCCAATCGCGGAAGGTGTAGACGCGCAAGCCGAAGTAGCACAGCCACGCCAGCATGTAACCGGTGTAGAATCCATAACTCCGGTCGCGGTAGGTCAACCACTGCACTATGTTGAGTAGAAGAATAGACAGGATCATTCCCGTAAAGACCGCGCACCAGAGCTGGAAAGACATAGCGTTACGAGTTTCAGGGGCGTTGCCGACACGCACGTCAGCAACGCCCTCTATACTTATTTATCAGTCAGTTCATTAGCTAATGCATTGTTGTCAAATGTATTTGCGGTACTGAGATCGGAATTATTGGACGATCCATAGCCAATGAATACACCATGACCACCGCTGCCGCTAATGCGCGCTTTCGTGACGTTTATGGTGGAGTGGGGTCCCCAAACCGCGATATTGGCTTTCCTGCCCGAACAATCGAACTACTGCCTGCTTCATTAACTTCAGTGTTTTCCAGCTCATTTTCAGCGTCCGGCGAGTAACTGATGATTCCACGACAATAAGCAGACGTACGATCAGCACTGGTAAAGATCACTTTTGCGTGAGTGTACCTTTGGGTTTCGTTAATTTGAATCAGCGCATCGCGGTTCATTTCCATAATTACACCCGGTGCCAGTTTGAAGCCTGTGGCAATCCCTAGCACGCCATTGATCCGGTAAGTGGTTTTGTCAGCAAAGCCTGCCCAAACCAATTCATTTTTACCAGTGATGGGTGATGGCGTTACCTCGACCACATTGCGTTCGTTGTTAAGTCCATTACCGGCGGTGAAGGTCGAGGCCGCATCTAACTTCGGTACGTTCAGGGCATCAAGTAAAATACCGGCTCGTTATTGGCCGAAAAGTCGTTTTGACTGAACTCGCGGAGAATGCCTCCCTCATACACATAGATTCCGTACCCGTCATTCTTAGTGAACAAACAGTTTTTTATTGACTGATCTGCGCTTTGCTGCTGCCAGCTACAAAGAGTGCCGCTTTGGTGGTGCTGTAAGCTGTCCGATTACCTGTATTCCTCACCTCTACGTATTCCATGGTATTGGCGTTGCTGCCGGAATAAAGGGTAAGACGCGCCCAAAACCCTTTGCTATTCTGAACACCAATCAGTTTAATTCTCTGATGATGGGTGCCTTTGACCATCAATACGCCCTCACCATCAGTGATCGTCATCCGGACATCGCGCTCGAACGCAATAACAACACCGGGGTTAATGGTTAACTCGTGAGTGACGTCGATGGTCTTTGTCACGATGTAATCCGGTCAAGGAGCGTAGTCTTAACGATGATGTTAGTGATAATGGCCAGAGGCTCGGCCGCCGAGGCCGTCACCACCACCCGGTCGGTACTTTTACCGTTGGCACTAGACACGGTCAACTCGAATTCGTACTCACCTACTTCGTCGATTTTAACCGTAGGTTTAAGCGAGGCCGAATAGAAGAGAGTGGCCGTACTTTTGGCGGGTTTGCGGAGAATGGTCCACTGGTAGGTCAGGGGATTTCCGTCACTATCGGCGGAGGCCGATGCATCGAGAGTAATTGTCTGGCCAACCTGTACCGACTGATCCGGACCGGCTTTGGCTGTAGCGGTACCGGCTGGTGTTATTTCGATTTCCATTTCGCAGCCTGTTAACATCAGTAGGAAAGCCAGCAGTAATAGCAATGACCCGGTTGACGGAATCAAAACGCGGTTATTCAGGGGAATAGCAATATTCGTTTTCATGGGAAGGTGGCCGATTTGCTGTTTACAGGTTTAGACCGCTTTCCAGGTCAGCAGCGCCGTCATCGTATGGCCGTCTTCGGTCATAGTCATCTTGACTTTCATAGTTTTGGCCGAAGCTTCCACCACATCCATTTCGCTCACTTCTTTACTTTCACCGTCGATAATTCGAAGTCTTTTGGTACCGTTGTCGTAAGTCCAGGTGTCAGGCTTAGACGGGTTGGGGTCCACATCGTCGTCGCAACGTTGCTTGCCAAAATCGCCCAACATTTTGCCGGTTTTCTCAAACACAATGGTATTATCGAGGTCGCAGGGGCGCATGAAGCGCATCAGGTCGGAGTCAGGTTTGCCATCTTCGTCGAGGTCCATCGGTGGAGTCAGTTCAAAGGCCGCCATCTGGAAACGGACATTCATGAATGAGGCGACAATACTCGGTTCAGTCGGGTCGGGTGTTACTACATCGCTGTCTTTTTTGCAGGAGGTGGTCAGAGCGATCATGCCGAACAAAGCGGCACAGAGGCGGAGATTGCATACACGTGTCATTTGATCTGTTATTTAGAGCCTTTGGTTGATTTGAGAAAAATGTCGTATTCAACTGTTCAAAATTGGCTCTACGTGGCTTAGCGGCTATTTTGTTTTCGGCTGAAGCTTCATCTCAACCCGATGAACCCACCCAAACAGCAGTTGACTTGGTCGCGATGGTGATGTTTAGGCTTTTGTACGGACTATGGTTGCCGCAAATCTTGACGTATTTAGTAGCCAAAGCCGAGCTGGTACGAGCGGCAGGTTGGTGAGCTGCTGACGCAAACCAGCCTGAAGCCACTGCCGTACCCACAATACATCATCGCTGAGCCGGACACCAACGACCTCGTCGCGCTGGGTCAGTAGATCGCGAATGCCTTTGGCGACTGTTTTACCTGCCATTCGGCTACTTTGCTGAAGCAGGACAGGTATATACCGAGAAGACCGGAGGCTACTACGGCGGCGTATCGAGCTGAAAGATGAAAGAGGTAAGCCAATTTAAAGCAGCCTGTTGTTGAGTAGTAACAAACGAACGTCACCTATGCTGTCCTAGTAGAGCGTAGGTGACGTTTGTATACTGAGTGGACAATGACTTAGCGGCCACCCAGCGGGATCAGGTAGGCGACCGAGAGCTTGCCGTTTTGCAGGCTGACGTTGGCTTGATCTGTGACCAAATACGTACCCCTCGCCTCGATGTGCAGGCTACCCGGCCCGGCTTTCAGCGCAACACCCAGGCCCAGCGAACCGCCGTAGTTAAGCCGCCCGTCGTTTGGGCCAATCTCCATATCGGCTTCGCCCGATTCGCCTGCTTCTTTAAATGAGATCTTGCCGCCCAGCAGGTACGTTGCCGTTGGGCCAGCATTGATAAAGAAGCGCGTGTTGGTTTGGCCAAACGTGTATTTCAACATTAGCGGCACTTCAACCGTGTTAGTTTTTAGTTGCAGGTAATCGGACCCGGCGGCAAGTTTGAAACCATATTGCGAGTACAAAATTTCGGGCTGAATCGTGAACGCGCGTTTGCCAATGCTGAACACGACGCCCGCATGGAAGCCCATTGCGGACTCTACCTTCGCACCACCAAGGTCGGCCTCGGAAAGACCGGTAGCGGTTGACCCGCTGCCACCAACGCGGAATCCAACACGTAAACCACTCTCGCCATTACCAATTGACTTGGCCTCAACGCGCGGGGCGGGTTTGGCAGCGCGGGTGGCTTTCGCAGGTTTTGCCGACGCCGCCACGATGGGCTGTTCAGTAGCTTTCGGCGGCGTTGGTTCAGGGGCCGGGGTCGCTACAGGTGTGGCAGGTACGTTGGCTGTGGTATGGACCGATTCGGCGGGTTTGGCCGTCATCATGGTGTTTGACGTCGCCGGGCGCGTCCCCAACCGGCTAGTCGATGGGCCAGCGGCGGAGCGATGGGCCGAGGTGGTCGGTTTTCGAACCGATGATTTTGACTGGGCTGATAAGCTCAGCGGAAGCACTGCCAAAGCGAGAAAAGTAACGATCTGTTTCATTTGAGAAAGTGCAAAAAGGCGATTTGTTGTTTACTATTCTGAGTGTTCATTGGATTGGTCTGCGATGACCATGACAAAGTTGAGAGCTTCTACTTCACTACCCAGCTACGTACTGTGTGAGTCGTCGGAAGTGATGTATGAACCGGGAAAACTGGCATACCAACAGGAATTGGTTGATGCTGGTGTATGGCTGAAGCGTGACAATAAACCGGCATCAGCCGATTCCTATAGTTGATCCGTCGAATCTGGCAGTTTGGCGGAGATAATCTCGGCTGCGTAGGGCAACTAGCCTGGATTTACCGAAGCAACTAGATAACACATACGCATGAACACACTAGCTGTCCGCGCGCCGGGTGTGTTCTATGGTCTGGCTATCAGTGCCGTACCGTCAATATTGATCCAGCAGGCCCGATGATGGGCACAGTGCATCCGTAGGTAGTGCGGTGGTAAAAACGGATTTGGCAGCAGCGTGGTTACCTCGGACTGGTGGCAGCTTTTCTTGGGCATACAGCTGTAGTCGCCCGCACTGGCCGTACAGACATGTTCGCCGATGGTGAACCGGACCGACCCTTCGAGTGTATAGAACGGTTCGTCTCCGCGGGCATGAGTGTGGGCACTTGGTTTGCGGCAGGGTTGCAGGCTTATGGCCACTTGTGCGTAGCGCCCCCGGTTTGGCTCCCGTATGATTAGGGCGGTGACGAGCGAGCCAGAAACCAGAGCGTTTTACCAGGCGATGTGACTGGTTCGGAAACGGTTACTATTTCCGTATTCATAATCTTTTAGGCCTGAAAACATGGCTTAAAGCCGGATCTCCAGGCTGACAAAGAAAAGACGCGTCGGCCTGATCCCGATCGTATTAATCTGATTGATGAACTGTCGTTTTGAGTCATTAAAGCGGCTTTGTGATGCTTCATCAATCTATACTTCCGGTTCATCGGGCCTTGTCTATACTACCGCTGGGTTGCGCGCCAATTTTGGTAAAACGAACAGTAAACAACAACCCCATGGCCAAGCCCCTTATTTACCTTGCCCTCGTGGCCGCGCTCGCTGCTTCGCTGGTAGCCCTGCGCCCCGCCGACGTACTGACCGACACTGGCGTTACGATGGCCAACATCGAACAGGCCGCCCTTGTCAATCTTAAAGCTGACGGCTCATTATATGTCGAACCCTCCGCCCTCATGCGCCGGATGGCCCGGCGTATCCCTACCGACGTGCAAGCCGCCACTGTGCGGGCACTCGGCAAGGTGGTACGTACCTACGTAGAGTCTGACGCGTTCAGGCAGGCCTACCGGCAGTCGCTGAGTGCAGAACACAACGTCGATGAGACCTACAGCGATGAAAAAATTGCCCGTCGCGAGGCTGAAGTGGGCATGGTTGATGAGACAGTTGACGCTCAGACCGTCGCCCTCCGCCAAACGATGAGCGCCGTAGACCCGGCTATGTTCTACACCATGTTCAAGGCGCAGGTGCCGCAACTGGAAGCACAAGCCGCAGCCGCCACCAGCACCGAACGTACCCAGCTCACACAAGAGGTAGCCGACCTGAAGCGGATGCTCGCAGCCAACGCCGGCAAGCCCGCCGAGTTCAAGAAGCAGTATGTGGCCTACCAGGAACAGCGGCTCCGCAAAGGCGGTAAGCAGTACGAGGCAAACGCCAGCCAGGAACTCGCTGCTGCCAAAATTCACAACGCGGAATACCGTAAACAGAAAGCTGCCCTCGACGCTGCCAGCGATGTGCGCTCACCGCTTCGGAAACAACTCCGGGCCTTCGTTGCTCTCTGCGATGAGGTTGATTTCGGAGCACAGCTCTACGCTAGCGGTTCGAAACAGCACTTCGTGAACCCAGCCTACGAGCGCAAGCCCGACGCGTGGAAGTTGCTTTTCCGTATGGGCAAAGTTCCGACGATTGCCGCCCGTCAGTTCGCGCAGGAGTGGCTGACCGCGTTACCATGATCTCGGGCAGTACCACACCCCACCCGACAATAGAAACCCGAACATAAACCACAAAAATCTAGTAACTACTCATCATGTTACTTAAGCCCAATCCGTTGCTCAACGGTCGCGTGGGCTTAAGTAACACGATTGCTGATAATCAGTTGTTTGACATCACCTATGCTTGACTAAATGACCAATAGCTGTTCGGTCAGAATCACGTTTTGCCTGACACGGTACGCCGCTGCGGGCATTTTTGATCAACAGTTGAAGGTAAAGCGAAGGTAACCGACGCACTTCGGTGACAGGCAGTACGTAGTCTACCAGCATGAGCGCGTCGCCGTGATGAGTTGGCAGGAGATGGTATCAGAAGTACTGGCTGTCGCGAACGTTAATCTGTTTTGATAGTAAGCTGACCTAAGCAGTCCCCAGTTTTGAAAACCGATGAGCAAAGGTGCGGCCACCATTGCACGAGCTTTAGTATACGGGCATGGGCGGCGACAAAGGAAATGATTTCTATACTCTCAAGTTAGCACGTCGTAACCATAAAATACAAACCAACGTCTATACCGTCTGGTGCCACCCTATTTTTCACCGGTACTTGTATTTTTGTCGTCACCCTAACTGACTGAAAGTGGATACCTTCAGCGATCAAAAGCTACGCATATACGGCCCGTTTGTGCTGTTTCTGATCGGGACGTTGTTTTTTCGGTTGAACTGGTACTTCGAGTTATCGCTCTCTGACCTGGCCATTTCGGACCTGATTAGCCTGGTGGCGGGCTACGTTTGCTGGGAATTGGCACGCTGGATGATCCATCAGTTGCAGGCCCGATATCCTAATCTCCTCAACACCCGTCGGCGGTTGCGCTGGATGGTCCTGTTGTTGTTTACATTGGCCAATGTGGCCTGGGCCATGCGGCGATTGGGTTATGTGCTCCTGGCAACAGACGATAGGTTTATGGTTCCCCTACCCAATTATACCTATGGCCTGGGGATTCAGCTTTTTTACCACTGCGTGTATTATGTTGTCTATGAGGGCGGCTACGTGTTACAGGCATGGCGGCAGACATACAACAACAACGAACAGTTGAAAAAGAACCGCCTGACCCACCAATTAAATCAGTTGCGCACCCAATTGAACCCGCACTTCCTGTTCAACAGCCTTAACTCGCTGTCGATGCTGATTCATGAGAACCCCCGGCAGGCTGAAGCCTTCGTAGATGAACTCAGTAGTGTGTACCGCTACGTGTTACGATCCAATAACCACAACGAGGAAGCCCCCGAACTCACGACGCTGGAGCAGGAGCTACAGTTTATCCGGTCGTATTTCGAGCTATTAACGATTCGCTATGGAAAGGGTATCGACTTACACATCGACGTTGATTGTCGGTACCTGAACCACCAAATTCCGCCGCTGACGCTGCAACTGCTGGTCGAGAACGCCGTGAAGCACAATGTCATTTTGTCCGACAGCCCGTTGCGGGTAGTCATCTTCACCGAAGGCCTCCAGCTGGTCATTCAGAACAACCTGCAACGGAAAAATTCTGCTGTCCATTCCACGAAAATCGGACTGAACAGTATTGCCATGAAATACCGGTTACTGGGGTCATTCGCTATCAGTATCTGCGAAGAAGCGGGATACTTTGTGGTGAAACTGCCGTTACTGCCCACCCAGCTCACCCCCGTCAACGAACCATGAAACCCCTCAACGACACGCGACTGCGCCTGCTGGGGCCAATTGGGCTATACCTGTTTGTAGCCGTTTTTTTTCGGCTCGACTGGTACCTCACACTCCCGCTCGACAAACTGCTTATCAACGACCCCATTGCCCTATTTTGGGGACTGGTGTGCTGGCAGCTAGCCCGCTGGGTGGTATTGAAAATTCAGGCGCGGTATCCGGGATTGTCTAACACGCACACACGGCTATTGTGGTTGTTAGCATGTTTGCCGGCGTTGGTTTGTCTGGCCTGGTTTCTGCGCCACGCTACGCGTTTTCTGCTGGATGGGCATTTTTTTTACTTCGGCAGCGCGGTTGAACTGAGCCGTACCATCGGCATCCAGCTCTTTTACCATTTCATTTACTTCACGATCTACGAAGGCTGGTACATTCTCCGGCAGTGGCAGCACGAAACCGTGGAGGTCAACGCGCTGGAGAATGCGTCGTTGCAGAGCCAGATTTTATCGCTGCAACATCAGGTAAATCCCCATTTTTTGTTCAACAGCCTCAATTCACTCTCCGCCCTGATCGCCGACGATCCAAATCGTGCCGAGTTGTTTCTGGATGAGTTGACTACCGTATTCCGTTACCTGTTGCAGGCCAGCAGTCGATCGTCGGTAACACTCGGCGAAGAACTGGCATTCGTGCGGGCCTATATCCACCTCTTACAGGCCCGCTACGACACCGGGTTACAATTAGATGTGGCCGTCGATGCGTCACAAGAGGAAGCGTACCTAGTTCCGCTGACGTTGCAGACCCTGATCGAGAATGTCATTCGCTACAACGTTATACTGCCCGAACAGCCGCTTCGTATCCGCATTTACACCGAACAGGGGCGGCTGTTTGTTGCCAATACCCTGCAACGCAAAACCCTGCGCGTAGCCATGGCTGGTTCGGGCCTGACCAACCTGGCGATGCGCTACAAACTGACGAACTATGGGCAACTCGCCATCAACGAAACGGCCGGTTGGTTTGTAGTTAGCCTGCCCCTGGTACGCGAGCTCGAAAACGCGCTGCTGCCCACTTAGCCAGCCTTTTCCTTTCACCAGTGTGTTTACCAGACAACGCAAAGCCCGCTGATGAAGCGGCTTTTTCGTTACAGGCATCAAGTTAATGTTATTCGTTATGCCAAAGTAATTTCTTGAGCTACGACGGATGCAACCCGGGCAAGCCTTTTGAATTTGCTGTTGGCTTCGACGTCAAGTCCAGCGGTTCGTATCAGCTGTATGTTGTATCTGGTGCGCAGGATTTCAGGGGCCGCCGTACTGAGGCTTCACCTGCAAAAGGCCAAACGACTCACGGAAACGTAGTAAGTTAGTCCCTTCCATTGCTAATAGCCGAATGCCTATCCATGCAATCAGCAGCCACCGTCATTGTCGATTAGTTGAGTCGCTGGCAAAAGGGGCAGTGTTACCCGAAACCAACCTTCCTTCTCCTCAATCAAGGGTAGGGAGCTGCCCAATAGCCGGTACTTGTCGGCGATGTTGTTCAGCCCCACCCCATTTGATTCAACTCGGACGTTTCGGCGCTGCATATTGTTTTCAACCACTAAGTACCCTTGCCCTGTTGTGCGAATGCGTATGGTCAGAGGTTCATTGGGCAGGACCCTATTGTGTTTGACGGCGTTTTCTACCAGCAGTTGTAGGGTCAGCGGCGGAATTAAGGCGTCGTAGTGGTTAGAGGCAATGTTCAGTTCGGGGCAGACGCTGTCACCGAAGCGAATCGTAAGCAGGAAAAAATACGATTTAATAAATGCCATTTCAGCGTTTAGGGGCGTCAGCTCCTGATCGGCTGACCGCAGCAAGTAGCGGTACACACTGCTTAGCTCGTCTACGTATTCTGTGGCCTGACGCGGGTTTTCGTCAATGAGCGCGGAGAGCGTATTAAGGGCATTAAACAAGAAATGCGGGTTGACCTGACTTTGCAGGGCGCGCATCTGAGCTTCGGTACGTTGCTGTTTGAGGTGTTGAAGCGCAAGATCGGATTGAAGTTGCTGGCGCAGGTGTTGCTCCCGTTCGCGGATGAGTCCCTGTTCGATCCGCACTTGTTGCAGGGCACGCTGCTGTTGCCGATACGAGAGACCCAGCGACACGCTTGCCATGTCGAGAAGGATACCGAACTGGATAAGAAAACCGGGATGAATCGGTGACGGTAAATCAGAAAAAGTTACTAATCGCTCGGCATTGGCATAGTGGCTGATGATGAAAATGCCGATGAGTTGGGTAATCCACAGGGCCAAGGTTCCCGCTATAAAAAAGCGGGCCAGCAGATCTGTAGACCGGACGTGTATGATCACCGTGTAAAGAATCGTCAGGTACGCCATTGAAACTACAAGCACCCTCATACCATTGAGTTGTGTTTCGTGCCACTGGGTTTGCCAGGCCGACGAGAACAAATTAAAATACACTTCGGGCAGAGCTACAATCAGTATGCCTTTCTGTATAATCCGGTACCAGCGCAACAGAGCAGGGCGGGTTTTCAACTGTAAAAAGGTAATGGCTATTTCGAGGTAGAGCCAAGCGAACATGTGTACGTTAACGGTGTGGATAAACGCTTTTACCGGAGATACTGGAACGTTATCCAGGCCAAAAGCGAGTAGCCACAATAAAATGTACAGGGTATACAAACCGTAGATCCGCTCCCGCCGCACCATCCATTGAATGAGGTTAGCAATCAGAATAACAGTAGTGGCTCCTATGAATAGCAATATCCATTCGGCGTAGGTAGGGAAAAAAGAGGGCATATGTCGAAGGGCTGGATATAGACGAAACTAGGTAATTATCGCTTTAGCCGCTACTTTTTCCGGTTCAATAGGTATTGAGTATATAAGCAAAAGAGGCAACGGTAATTTCGTCATCAATCGTAAACAATAACACTTATGACACCTCAGCGAATCCTCTTTGCTACCATGCCCCTCGACGGCCATTTCAACCCATTAACCGGCCTGGCTGTTCATTTACAGCAACTCGGCCACGATGTACGGTGGTATGTAGGTGGCCCCTATGGCGACCGAGTCCGAAATCTAGGGCTGCATCATTACCCGATCGTCAAAGCCCAGTTTGTCAATCAAACCAACATCGACGAAATTTTCCCCGAACGAACTGTTTTGAAAAACCCGATAGCCCGACTTCGCTTCGACATCGATCAGTTTTTCCTGCGCCGTGGACCCGAATACGTTGAAGATATCCGGGCTATTTACCTGGAATGGCCATTCGATCTGATCGTTTATGACTGCGCCTGCGTTGGAGGGTTGCTTGTTCAGCAGTTACTGAGTGTGAAGGGGGTCAGTATGGGAATTATCCCCCTGTCCGAATCGGATGACTACGTACCCGTTAGTGGGTTGGGACTTCAACCGGCTACTTCCGCGCTGGGGCAGATAATACAGGGATTGGTTCGCCGGTTTGTGCAAAATGTGTTGTTCAAGCCCTCTAACAAGCTTTATAACCAACTTCGCCTGCAGTTAGGCTTGCCGCCAGAGCAAGGCTTCGTCTTTGATTCGCTAATCAGAAAAGCCGATTTGTATTTGCAGAGTGGTGTGCCCGGTTTCGAGTTTCCACGCCAACAAATCAGCCCTACCATTCGGTATGTAGGGTCATTGTTACCCCATCGGTCCGGCAAGGTAGGTTCATTCGGGCTGGCCGAGTGCACGCTACACTACAAACATGTAGTGCTGGTAACGCAGGGCACGTTTGAGTGTGACCCGGAAAAAATCATTGTGCCAACATTGGAAGTCTTTAAAAACGACCCTGATACAATGGTGATTGTAACGACAGGTAGTTCAGGCACGGCGGAGTTACGTCATCGTTATCCGCAAACTCATATTATAATCGAAGACTTCATCGATTTCAATGTTGTTATGCCCTACGTGAGCGTGTATGTAACCAACGGTGGCTACGGAGGCGTTATGATGGCAATACAGCACAAACTACCTATTGTAGTTGCGGGTATTCACGAGGGCAAAAACGAGATTGCCGCCCGCATCGCGTACTGCCGCGTCGGTATTAACCTTAAAACCGAGACACCTAAACCCGTCCAAATTCAACGGGCGGTTAGGCGCGTCCTGGCTGATCCCCTCTTTAAAAATCAGGTGCGCCAATTGAGCCATGAATTTAGCCAATATCAGCCCAACGAACTGGCTGCAGGCCACATTCACGCCTTAATGATGAGCCAATCGAACCCTATATTGGCTGGTGTTAGTAGCCCTGTAGACTAACAGAACTGATTTATCAGCAGTAACCTTCAGCACCCCTTGTACACGTACCTACAGGGCTTTCACAAAAAAGGACTAACAGCCAGCTGTTAGTCCTTTTTTGTGAAAGCCCTGTACTGGTAAGGCAACAGCACCAATGGTCAGTCTACGAACGTCAGCATGAACTCTAACCTGAGCAGAGGCTTTATATGGTGAGCCAATAGTAAGCCTGCCGATTGCGCAAAAAGACCTTGGCCATCACGGCATGAGTGTGTCGAGGCTGGCGAGCAACTTACTAGTATCAGTTTCATATGTCGCCAAGCCTGCTGACTCAGCCAATCACGATTATAACTTGGAGAAGCCCTTTAGTGATTTGGGCGGTCAGTATGCGTAGCGTCCCGATGCTGATTATCCATGTGTGGCTTCTCCGTGGATAACGGCAATAATCCGTTTAAAGCAATCGCGCCACGCTTTGAGTCATCGTTATAGCGTTCAAAAAGCTTATGGGTTCTCCACTACCTGCGTCGTTTCATGGCCTTGGGTAGTGGTGATAAAAACCTATGTTCACTGATACTGATTGCTGCTGATCAGCCATACTTCACTATAAAACAGCACCTAACAACACTGGCAACCGCTCAGAAAAAGCTGGTTGGCTAGGTTGTTAGGTGCTTCAAAACCGGCTGGTGGATGTTTAGGCTGCGACCGTGGTTAGCGCTGTGCGGGGGCGTACGGTGGCGATTCGCCTCAGGGTAAGCAGATCGCGCTGAATTTGCTGACTGAACAGTTCGTGGGTAAGGGCAGGCAGCAGTTTATAAAGACCCGTGGGCTCAATCGTCAGTTCGTAGGTAAACCTGGTTTGGTTGGGAGCTACTGCCTCGAACAGCCGTTTTCCCTGTATGCTCATAGCCGTGTTTACAGTGCGGAAAGCCAGTCGGCAGTTGGGCTCTACGGCCTCAATGACGGCTGTCATCGTAAAATAGTTTCCCTGGTAACTCATGGCTTCCTGAAAGGTCATCCCTACATAGGGGAGGCCCGGTGTAGTCTGCTTACGCGAGAGGTTCATTCGCCAGAGCAGGTCATTTTCTAGGTTGCCGGCCAGTGCGAATACCTCGGCAACGGGCCGGTTTATCAGTTCGGTAACTTGACAAGTGATCATACTATGTTTGGTTTAAGAGCAATATGGCTGTTTAAGGTCTGCGGGAGGTAACAGGCGACTAGTGGCAGCAGGTAGGCAACCGAACGTTTCGCATTCTGAAGGCTGGTGTTGCCGTTGCTCGTTTTTAGGTACGTGCCGCGAGCCTTGACCTGAAGGATGCCAGACCGGCTTTCATCGCCACGCTCAACTACTATCGTGTTCGCTCACGAACAGACCCACACAAACTGCTACTTTTTACTGCGCTGTTTATCAATGGGTTAAAAAGCAGCAGTACATCTACCGCAAAACTGATAGACTTTTTCCCTATTACATCGCTCGTTTCGAATGAATTGACGTATTCACGGGTCGAACCGGCGAAACAGGCTATTGAAGAGAGAAGTAGGCCTCAATGGCTGCGACCTACAACCACCAGGAAAAACGCTGGTTCATGGCTCCTTTTTGGCCTAGGTGAAACAGTGGTAAACGGGCATCTTGGCCGAGTTGTACATGACTTAACGCCGTAGGTTGAGGTCGGGCCGTGACACGCCAGCGCCATCTGGCCTCCGTTCCCAAAGCCGTTTTTCGCTCCGTTTCAACAGCGGCTTTTTTACGTTTCAGCCTGACTTTGTCCACATTCATAACGCTTGCTGTGGTGCCAGATACGTAGCCTCCCAACCTTTACATCGCTTTTCGGAGCCAACCTCTTTTTAAACCGGCCACCTACCGACCTGCCCAGTGATGACAGGCCGACGATGACCACATCTGGACAACTACACATGAAAAAGTTAGGCACTATCATCGTTATCCTGGCCTGCATGGGGGGCACGACCTCCTTGCTGATGAGCAACAAGCAGAAACAGGCAGGACAGATTCGTGATGCGCAGAAACCCCTTGTCACAACCGTGTCTACAGCCCCTGTCACCCAGCAATCCTTTTCGGAGGCAGCGCAGTACGTGGGCAAAACCGAGTGCTGGCGCGAAGTGACCATGAACGCCACCACACAGGGTACCATCCGCACCCTTACCGCCCACCTCGACGGACCTGTGCGCGAAGGGCAGCCTCTGCTCACGGTAGATACTGAACTAACCAACATTGCCCTAGCCCAGGCCGACGCGCAACTACACAAAGCCCAGACCGATCTGGCCCGCTACGAAACGCTGCATCGCGAAAACAACGTACCCACCACCGACGTGGAAAACGCCCGATTGCAGGTACGTACCCTGGAGACTCAACGGCTTACCCTTCGTAAGCAACTCCGCGAGGCGGTCGTGAAATCCCCCATCAGTGGCATAGTGACCACCAAACTGGTTGAACCTGGCATGTTTATAGCGCCCGGTTCTCCCTTAATGACCATCACCGACATGTCAGCGGTGAAATTGGTGGTGGGCGTTCCCGAAGCTGAAGTTGGTCAGTTTCGGCCCGGTCGACAGGTGGTGGTGCAGTTCGACATGTACCCCGGTCAGTCGGTAACGGGCATAGTGCGACAGATCCGGTTGAAAGGTGGCGATACGGGTAAGTTTCCGGTCGAAATTCGGGTTAACAATACCCCCAACGTTCCACTTCGGGTGGGGATGACAGCCAGCATTTCAGTGCCCAACGCCAGCCGGGCCAGTGGCCTGGCGATCCCCCGCACGGCCCTTGTTACCACCAGCGCCACGCCCGCCGTATACGTCATACAGGGCAAACATCTCAGCCTGCGCTCTATCCAGCCCGGCCACACCTTCGGCACTACACTGCTGGTTAACAAAGGCTTACAAGCTGGTGAACAAGTTATTATCAGCGGCACGGAAGGGTTGAAAGAAGGACAAACTGTAGTCGTAAGCCAATAAGAATTATGAAACTTACTCTCCTTTCCATCACCCGCCCCATTTTGGTGATTGTCCTGTTTGTAGTACTGGGCATTCTGGGGCTGTATTCGTACACGCAGATGCGGTACGAACTCCTGCCAAACATGTCGATTCCGTTTATTATCGTCACAACGCCCTATCCGGGTGCATCGCCGACGGAGGTTGAACTCGGGCTGACCAAGCCCATTGAAGATGCCGTTTCGTCGGCTGATCGGATCAAGCGCGTAACGTCGTTGTCCCTCGAGAACGTCTCGGTCGTTATGGTCGAATTCAAGCACGATGTAGACGTCGACAAGGCGCAGCAGGATGTGCAGCGTAAGGTCAACACCGTAACGGGTACGTTGCCGACGGGGGCTAAAACGCCCACCCTCGACCGGTTTTCACTCACCGAACGGCCCGTCGTGCAGGTAGCAGCCAACAGTAACCTGTCAGATCTGGAATTGGGTACGTTACTCAAAACACAGATCAAGCCCCGGCTATCGCAGGTGGCGGGCGTGGGTCAGGTGCAGTTTGTAGGCCTGCCCGAAGCTGAGGTGAGTATTGCCCTCGACGCCGCCAGACTACGCGCACTTAACCTGTCTACGATACAGGTGGTCGGAGCCATTCGTACAGCAAACCTAAATGTACCGTCGGGGAGCGTTCGCGATACCGACGCGGCCTATTCGGTGCGCGTTGTGGGTAAATCCGATGCCCTCGATCACCTCCGCGACATTGTGGTATATCGAAGTCCAGCGGGCCAAAAAGTACTTCTGGGCGATGTGGCGTCTATTTCGTTGACACCCAAAGAACTGGAAAACAAGAGCCGATACATGGTGGCCTCCGACACCGCCCAACCCGAAAGCCACGCCGCCGTGGGTATTCTGGTGAAAAAACAAGCGGGTGCCAACAACGTCGACGTAAGTGCCGCCGTACGCAAGACGCTGACCCAACTCGAACAGGACTACGCGTCGTCGGGCCTGCGCTTCACCATTGCGCAGGACGGTTCAGAGTTTACACTGGCGGCGGCAACGGCCGTTAACCACGACCTGATGCTGGCCATTGGACTGGTGGCGCTGGTGATGTTTGTCTTTTTACACAGCCTGCGATCGTCGCTGATAGTAATGGTGGCTATTCCCGCCTCGCTGCTGTCAACGTTCATTTTCATGAACCTGCTGGGCTTCTCGCTTAACCTGCTTACGCTGTTGGCCCTCTCACTGGTGATCGGTATCCTGGTCGACGACTCCATCGTGGTGCTCGAAAGCATTTACCAGCGCATGGAAAAAGACGGTGCTTCGTCGGATGAAGGCCGAAAGGCGGCGGCGCTGAACGGGCGTAGCGACATTGGCTTTGCGGCCATCGCCATTACGCTCGTCGACGTGGTCGTGTTTGTCCCGCTGTCGTTCTCGCCGGGGCTGGTGGGTGATCTGGTACGCGAGTTTTCGCTCGTGGTGGTCATCTCCACGCTTTTCAGCCTGCTGGTATCGTTCACGCTCACGCCCATGATCGCCTCGCGCTTTGGTAAGGTCGAACACCTGACCCGCAACACCCTCATGGGCCGGTTTGGCCTGGGTTTCGAACGGCAATTTGCACGACTGTCGGCGGCCTACATGCAATTGCTGAAATACACGCTACACTACCGAAAAACCACCGTTCTGATCACATTTGGGCTGTTTATGATAGCCCTCATGCTTCCCGGCGCGGGCTTCATCGGTGGGGAGTTTATGGCCCCCGCCGACAAAGGTGAGATCAATGTGGTACTGCAATTTCCCGAAGGCTATAAGCTCGAGCAGACCGACGCGATGGCGAAGCTGTTCGAGAAGAAACTGTACCGCCTGCCCGAGGTGCGGCGCGTGTTTACCAACGTGGGAGCCAACCCAGAAGGCTGGTCGGGGCTACCCACCAGCAAAAACGCCGTAGAATTCGCAGTGGCTTTCGCGCCCCGCAACGAGCGCGATAAAGACCTGAACGCCCTGACGCGCGAGGTAAAAGAACTGGCGGTGCAAATACCCGGTGCGCGGGTGAGGGCTTACCCGCTGGGGCTGCTGGGTAGCGACGGTGCCGCTCCCATTGTGCTGATGGTAAGCGGCAGTAACCGAGACGTGCTTCGCCGCGAAACCACCCGCCTCACCGAGGCTATGCGGCAGATTCCCGGCACCGCCGACGTGCGTTTTTCGGGCAACGTGCGCAAGCCAGAACTGGCTATTGCCGTCGACCAGGAAAAGCTGGCGCGCTATGGCCTCACCACTGAAGCCGTGGGCATGGCTATCCGCACGGCACTGGCGGGCTTCGACGACCTTAGCATGCAACAGGATAACCAAATTGTGACCATGCGGGTACGATTTGCCGAGGCGTTCCGGAACCATACCCAACAGATGGGCCAGCTCACCCTGACAAATGCCTACGGGCAGCCCGTTGAGCTGCGGCAGGTAGCCACCATTCGCGAAACATTCGACCCGGCTATTCTGGAGCGCAAAGACCGCGAGAACTCTATGACCATCACCTCGCAAGCCGTGGGCCGACCCTCAGGCGACATTGGCGTCGATATTCAGAAGGCCGTGGCCTACCTGAAGATCGACCCGTCGGTGCAGATCACTTACGGTGGCGACCTCGAAATGCAGGACGATTCATTCGGCAAACTAGGGCTGATGTTCCTGGCGGCCATCGTGTTCATGTACCTCGTGATGGTGGCGCTCTACAACTCGTGGGCCTACCCGTTTGTGGTGCTCTTTTCCATACCGGTGGCCCTTTTCGGTGCCCTGTTTGCCCTGGCGCTGAGTATGAACTCGCTCAATGTGTTCACCATCCTGGGCCTGATCATGATGCTGGGTTTGGTGGCCAAAAACGCTATCCTGCTGGTGGAACGTACCAACGAAAACCGCGAACGGGGCCTTACGGTGGTCGACGCTCTGCTCGACGCGGGTCACGTGCGGCTGCGTCCCATCCTGATGACTACGCTGGCAATGGTGATCGGAATGCTGCCCATTGCGCTGGCCACCGGCCCTGGGGCCGAACAAAAAACGGGCCTCGCCTGGGCGCTTATCGGTGGCCTCAGCAGTTCCATGTTCCTCACGCTGATCTTCGTGCCGGTAGTGTATTACTATATAGCAAGACTGATTGGGGCGAAAAAAAAGAAGCATGGAGGAGAGAGACGTGGAGACGATGTGGCTCCGCTGGCGAAAAAAAGACGGCTCGCGTTGGCCCCATTGGCGGTGGTGGTTCTGTTGCTGCTCGGTGGCAATACCCTAGCGCAACCTGTTCCTGCCTTTCCTGCTTCTTCACCCTCTTCTTTTTCCCTTTCGTTGCAAGACGCCGCTAACTTGGTTCGACAGCAGAACGGCGAGGTGCGGGTGGCCCGACTGGGTGTGCAAAAAGCTGAGTCGCTGACCGACGAAACCCGCCGCCTGAGCCTGCCCACGGTAAACGGATCGGTTCAATACCAACGCAATATCAGCGCACCCGTGTTTTTCTTCCCCGCCTTCTCTATTACGCCCGACGGTGGTTTTTCGCTCGACAATACCCACATGACCCCCGTTACGGCGGCCCTTCAAAACCAATATAATGCGGGCCTGACCGTTGCCGTGCCCCTGCTACAGCCCAGCCTCCGGGTGGCCCGGCAGCAGGCCGTGGTTGGGCAAAAGGTGGCCTTTGAGCAGGTACGTGCTGTCACGAATCGGCAGGTAACTGATATTAAGAAGCTGTACCTCAATACTTTGCTGGCCAAAGAGCAACGGGTGCTGCTAGCACAAAGTATTGGCCGCGCCGAGCAGGCGCTGCGCGAAGTACGTAACCTCTACCGGGCGCAGCTGGTCACCGATGCCGACACACTACGGGCCTTTGTGGAGGTTGAAAACCTGAGACCTACTTTGTCTAAACTCGACCGGTTGGGGCGGCTGTTAAAGGGTCAACTTCTGGTGCTCACGGGCCTCCCCGCCAATACCGACCTGGTGCTGACCGACTCGCTGACGTACCCGGATGCGGTTGTCCTGGCCGAAGAAAGCAGCATTGAGGGAGCCTATAACCAGCGTCCCGAACTTCGTCAACTGGCGTTGGGGGTTGCCGCTAATGAGTTGCAGGCGCAGCTGGAGCAGGTACGTCGTCGGCTCACGCTGAATGCGTTTGGGCAAGTGGGTACGTTGTCACAAACCAGCAATTTCCGGTTTTCCGACAGTCGCTGGCCGGTAGTGAGCTTCGTGGGGTTGCAACTGAACGTACCCATTTTCAACGCCGCCACTGCTCCTAAACTACAACAGGCGCGGCTGGCGCAACAGCAGGCGCAGGAGCAACTTCGCTATACCAAAACGGCCATTGCCAACGAGGTACGTTCGTGCCTGTACGCCCTTGCTGAAGCCCGCGACCGCATCCTGTCTCAGGCGGGCGTGGTCCGGGCTGCCGAACGGAGTTATAGCCGCACCGAGAGCCGCTACCGGCAGGGCATCGCTAAACTAGGCGACCTCACCGATGCCGAACTGGCTCTCCGCCAGGCGCAGACCAACCGCCTTCAAGCCATCTATGATTACCAGGTGGCACAGGTAGAACTGGAGCGTGCCAAAGGCGAGGTGGAGTGATGGCCAAAACTTGACTGTTACTTCTATCACACTAGCCTGTGGGAACGCAGGCTAGTGCGTAATCCTCTTACTAGTCGGGAGTTGGACACTGAATCCACCCTTGTACAAGACGACTAAAAGCCGCTTCATAGGCGGCTTTTTCCGGTTCAGCTGACCAAGTCTTGAAGGAATACAGGCAGGCGGGCAACTTTGTTACAATCAACCTGCTCAGACTGTCCAACCTCTTTTTAATCAATTCACAACCATGAAAAAAGTCATGAAAATCCTCGGCCTCGTGCTTGGCAGCGTAGTGCTGCTTTTGGCCGGCTTCTGCGGGTACGTTGCCGCCGTGGGGGTACCCACCTACGACCCACCCGCCCTGCCTAAGATCACCGTCGACGTTACACCCGCCCGCGTGGCGCGGGGTGAGGTCATCGCCCAGATCCAGTGTATGGCCTGCCATGCCGACAAAGACAACCGGGTCACAGGCAAACACATGACCGACGTACCCTCCATGTTTGGCACTATCTATACCAAAAATATTACGCAGGATAAAGAAAAAGGAATCGGCAACTGGACTGACGGCGAACTACTCTACTTCCTGCGCACGGGCGTACGCCGCGACGGTTCCTATGCCTTCATCATGCCACAGTATCCTAACCTGTCCGACGAAGACCTGATGGCCGTGGTGGCGTGGCTAAAGTCAGACCGGTTTCCGGTGCAGGCGGCCAAAGCAGAGCCGAAGCCATCGGAGTTGAGCTTCGTGTCTAAACTACTAACCCACACGATGATGAAGCCGGAGGCTTATCCAACCTCGTTTATTGCCATGCCCGACACCAATAACATGGTGGCCCTGGGCAAATACACCGCTGATGCGTTCGGCGACTGCTTCGCCTGCCACTCCGGCGACCTGGTAAAGCAAGATAAAGTGCATACCGAAAAAACTGAAGGCTATTACGGCGGCGGGATTGAACTGATGGATGAAAAGGGACAAAAAATTATCACACCCAATCTTACCTTCGACGAGCAGACGGGCATCGCCAGAAAGTACACCAAAGATCAGTTCATCCGGGCCGTGAAAGGCGGTGTACGGCCCGATGGTAGTGTCCTGCGCTACCCGATGGCTCCCAAAATGGCGCTGTCGGACCGGGAGGTGGGTGCCATTTACGAATACCTGAAAACGGTACCCAAGATTAATAACGACATTGCCAAAAGAACCGTCGAATTGCAACTGACGCAGAAATAGGCAGGTAATCGCAGCCGATTGTAAGCTGGCACCGACTGATCAATCTGCTGACAACCAGGAGGATAAACTATGCTAAACACCGTCTTTCTGGGAACCAACCCGTCTGTAGCTGTGCAGGAACACGGTGTTCAGTCATCATTCTGACACTCATTGTGCGTTTGTCTGGCTATCGCACCACATACATAAATACTATTGCCAATGGCTACGCCATATCAACTTTTCATCTTTGACTTCGACGGTACATTGGCCGACTCCTTTCCGCTGTTTGTACGGTCGTTTAATGCCGTAGCCGGGGGATATGGCATTAAACCCATGAACCTGGCCGAACTCGATCAGTTACGAACGTTAGGCTCCCGGCAACTGATGCAGCAACTGCATATTTCGGCCTGGAAAGTACCGTTGGTTGCCTATTCGGTTCGTCGGTTAATGACGCGCGGCCTTGAGGAGGTATATCTGTTCAAGGGCGTACCTGACCTGTTACGAACAGCCATTGAGGCGCATAAGCAAGTGGCAATTGTCAGTTCGAATAGCGAAGCCAACGTTCGGCGGGTGCTGGGGCCGGAGTTGGCCTCATTGGTTAGCCATTACCAGTGTGGTACAGCCCTTTTTGGCAAAGCTCGGGCCTTTAGGCAGGTGATTCGACGGGCTGGGGTCAGCTCATCCGAGGCGTTGTGCATTGGTGATGAAATCCGGGATTATGAAGCGGCCCGATCTGAAGGTTTGGCATTTGGGGGCGTTAGCTGGGGGTACACGCAACCTGACACATTACGGGCCTTGCCTAATGCCTACTTTTTCGAAGCCATAAGTGACATCGCCTACTAGTAGCCTACACCAAAGGCAGCAACACACTGAATTCGCGCCCGTCGTCTTCGATGATGGGCGCGGGTTGACCCAGCATCTGGTATTTGCTGAGGATGTTGCTCAGGCCCACCCCGGTGCTTAGCACCCGTGTAACTTTGCGTTGCACATTGTTGCGCACAATCAGGTGGTTTGCCTCGTCGGTCAGCAGATTAATTGTGAGGGGCTGTTCGGGCAGGACGACATTGTGCTTCACCGCATTCTCGATCAACAGTTGCAACGTTAGTGGGGGAAGCTTGCGGTCTTCCATGCCCGGCAGAATGTGCGTCACCAGGGTCAGTGCTTCACCGTGGCGGGTTTTCAGCAGGTGGTAATACGAGTCGACAAAGTCGAGTTCAGTCGCTAGCGTAACCAGCGGCGTTTCATTAGCACGCAGCAGGTAGCGGTAGACCGAACTAAGTTCTTCAGCATAGGCCCCGGCCTGTTTGGAATCTTCCTCGATCAGAACACTTAGCGAGTTGAGACTATTAAAGAGAAAATGTGGGTTTACCTGCTGACGCAGCGCATCTAGTTGCGCCTGGAGCTGCGCCTTGCTGAGCGTTTCTACCTCCCGTGTCGACCGCTGCCAGTAGGTGAAAGCGTCTATGCCTTCGTAGGTGATCACCACAATTGCCACGATGACGAGGGTATACAGTATGGCGAATCCTAAACGGACAATACTCGGTTCGAAACCGGGTAGCTCAATGGCCCAGAACAGGCCATACAACAGCATAGCCAGGAGGCTCGAAGACGTACCCGTGCTGACAAATCGAATAATAAGACGCTGGATATATTGTTTTGGATTAGTAAACTGCCGGTTTATATAAAGAGCTATCTGGTTATTGATAAGCCAGTTACCGAATGATTCCACAAAGGCAATACTCGTTGCCAGGCCGAACGTAGTCCAGCTGTGCCAGTAGGGATCGCCAATCATAATCCAGTTGAGCAGGCCGATGTACGCGGGCAACACGATCAATTGCATTAGCCAGTCGTAGCGGGAGTAGTTCAATGAACTCATGGGAAGAGGTAAGGCAACAAGTACGTAGTCAAAACTAAAGAATTCTACGGGATTAGTATGTAGCATACCATTGAGTATGTACCTGATTCTACGGGGCGGTAAGCACGTCCGGTTTGGCTGTCGCTGAGTCATCGGTTTTGTCAGCCGTCGTTGTAAAATTCATGTCAAGGGTGGCTTTTGCCAGATCCCTTAATGCGAGCAGGTAATACATGCTGGCCATACCCATGTATGTCAGGGGAGTAATCATACCCATCATCTACCAGCTTTGACGATTTCCGGGCATTTGCTGACGTATCAAGTCAGTCGCCCATAACGCGCTGACAATCAAATAGTAGCGCGTTTTTCATACTATTAATGTGCCGTTTCATGAGCAGCTTTTTCCGTTTCAGCTTGCCGGCGGTTTCGGGAGTGACCAGGTCACGCCAATTTTGATTCGTAAACAACAACGCGCCCTGGCGCACCTCTAAAACCAAGTTAATACCATGAAAACGTTATTCGTTGTGCTGCTGGTCGTGGCCGCACTCAGCACAAGTTGTAAAAACAGTAACACTGATGTGCTGCCCGGTGGCAGCGTAGACGCACAGGCCGTTGGCAAGTGGATGTATGGCTCATTTTCAATGAGCGATTTCTGGTCGTACGACGGCCGAAATCTGGGCAAACCTTTTGAACTGGCGGTGGTCTTCGACTTCAAGTCCAACGGTACCTACGAAAAGTATTTTGTAGCCGCCGCTCAGGATTACAGCAGTTGCCGAACCGAGGCCTTCAGCTACGAAAAAGGCCGCGTCGATTTCAATAAGGCCGACGGAACCTTCACGACCACGCCCACCGAGGGCCAGTACCGGGGCTACTACTCATGCATTCCCAGCAAGAATATCAACCGCCCTATGGAAAAATCGGAGTTGAAGATCCAGACGTATTACTACGAGCTACAAACAGGCAGCAACGGCAAGCCTGCCATTGTGGTGCGGTTCAACAAAGCCGATACCAATACTAGCACCTTCCTGCCCACGTCGTGGTAAGCTACCGCTTCACGTGCTCAACCTCAACGTACCTGCCAATAGCTGGTCGATGCGGACCGATCTGTTTGGCAAGTATGGGCTGGTCGGCAGTATCGGCGCGGCCATCACGAGCGAGCTTACTTACCCATTGATCAACTCACAACTAAAATGAACAGACAACTCCCTCTTCCACTGCCCATCCAATGGACTATGAAGCCACTGGCTTCAGCGCGAACGACGTTCTCTGTGCTGCCTTTCGGTAGTTTCGAGCTGACCATTGAGCATGACCTCATCCGGGGCGTAACCCCTGATATGCTGCTTTGGTGGTTTCGGCACATCGGCGGAACCATAACGTACCGGGGCGAGACGTATAGTCGTTATCGGGTATGGCACCCCCTCGACCACATCCATTGGTCAATGACAAACCCTGGTCCCAACGGTGCCGCGCAGGTAGGCTCGCGCTTTCGCATTGTGGAAGCATTTGGCCGTAATGCGGCCTGCTACGTAGACAGCGTTGAAACCGTAGTGAAGTTAGACGAGGAAGGTATCCGGCTTGTGCGGCGCGAACTGGGGCAGGAAGTATTTAGTCTACAGCATTGGTTTGAGGCTACGCCGGATGGTACGTTGTATCGTTCACGCATGCAGGTCGGCGCAGAAAATCTAGTCGGTCAGTACATACTGAACCCGTTGCTGCAACGCTTTCTGTTCACCCGTGATATGGGGAATGCCTGGCTCAAACACAACATTGAAGAGGTTGGTAATTTCGAGCAGTTCTTACCGGAACTCTATGAACAGCCTCATCTACCCGTTAGTCACATTGTGTAGTCTTCGAAAAAGCCGCTTCGACAGCGGCTTTTTCCGTTTCATCCGGCCAGCCATTTCCGACGTACCTGCCACCAACCAACTTTGGCGTCATAAACGACAAACAAAAATGAGCCATGACTAAATTATATGCCCTCTTGTTAAGCCTGACACTCACCGCTCTGTCGGTAGGCTGTAAAAAAGATGTCGATATTCTTACGCCCACTCCAGAAGACCCGATCGACGTACCCACGCCCGGCGAACCCCGCCCCGGCAAAGTTTGTCCGGTCGGCACTCCGCTGGGCGACGATTCCTTTGTTGGAACCACCATCGGCCCGGCGGGTGGTAAACTCACGTCAACCAATTTAGGCCTGACCATCAACGTACCAGCGGGGGCTGTTGAAAGCACCCAAACGTTTAGCGCGGAGGCAATTACGAATACTGTCCCGCAAGGATTAGGTTTGGGCTTCCGGCTGGCACCACATGGCATCACCTTCAAAAAGCCAGTTACGATCAGCGTTCGTTACAACCCAAAAAATCTGAGCGGTACGTTTCCCCAAGCCTTAGTAATGGCCTACCAAAGCGACAAAGGCATCTGGCGAATTCCCAGTACCAAGCGGTGGGTTGATACAACCGCCCACACCGTGAACATTGAAACCACGCACTTCAGCGACTGGGCAGTGATGCAGCGCGTCGTACTGGTACCGGCAACAACTGCGCTGAAGCCGGGGGCCAGCCTCATATTACACGCTCGAGGTTATCCTAATGAGCTTGATATTCCATATCCAGGAGGGGCATCAGGGACTGACGTGGATATACCGGAGCCAGAAACGGTTACGTTAGTTGATGAAACAAGTTGGAAGTATTCGGGCGCAGGACAGTTGAAACCCGCGATCACTACCGCGACCTATACGGCTCCAGCGACGCCACCTGCCCGTAACCCCGTTTCTGTCAGCGTGAAGCTGAAAGGCCCGACCGTGATCGACGGCAACACGGTCAACGAGATCTGGCTGGTGTCTAACATATACGTAGCCGACGAAGGCATTACCTACCGCATCAACGGTGGCCCCTGGGTCAAAACATCCGTGTCGCAGGGTGGCCAAATTCAAATGACCGATAACGGGCGAGTTTTTTTGATGGTTGGCGCATCGATAACGACCGGCATTACCATCTCCAACATGAACATACCTATTCCGGATGGCGGTATGACTGAAGGCACTAGCGGAACCTATGAACAGAATTGGTCGAAAAACGGGTCAGGACCAAAATTTTTGCTCTCTGATAATAGTGGACCCTATGTCTATGTGAACTATTATAACATAGTTGAGCAAACTTTCGACAGCCCCGGCTCACTCGTATTCAGTCAGTTCGGGAAAGTTGGTGAGCCAATTATAGGTACGTTTCTATTGGAAAAAGCAGGTAGAAATCGACCAGGTCAGAAAGATGATTTCTCGACCACCGCAGTGATAGATGGTTTTTTCCGAGTCACACGCACGAAATAGCGCCTCCCTGCCGACAGGCAAACAAACTGATAGTTCTCATTATCATGATCACCTCCCCAAGGCCGCCTAAACTCTCGTGGCCCGGTAGGTTCCTGCTGTTTGGCAGGCCTACCTGCGTTTGTGGTTGTGCCTTATGTGTTTCAGCGAACGCGCAACACCACCACCGGCTTGGTCATACACGGGCTGATGAACGGCCCCATCTTTGTTGTCATGTCTCTGGGCCTGCTCAGCCCTTTGCCGTAACAGCTTCACAGGCCTTACCTTGAGTGTCAGGTACGTGAACGACCAACCTGTACATCGCTTTTCGAAGCAACCCTCTTTTAGCTGGCTATTTGTCCATCTGTGCTTATCACCGACGGGTCGACGCTGAGCACAGATGGACACGTAGCCGGTATTAAGCGGTGCACCAATCAGAACCAGACAATGAGTAAGCTACCTCTCCTTCTGAGTCTGCTGATCCTGACAGGGTCGCTATCAGCGCAGCAGCTCACCCCGGCTGACCGCCAGCAAACCATTGACGCTACGTTAACACTGCTCGACAAGGAGTACGTGTTTCCCGACAAAGTTGATACCATGCGCCAATACGTGCGAAGTCGGCTTAGCACCTGCTACGACACCATCACGGACAGCCAACGGCTTGCCCGTAGGTTGACCATCGACTTGCAGGCTGTCAGTAATGATAAACACCTGCGCGTCAATTATTTCGCCAGCGGGGTACCTACGGCGGAGTTATGGAACAAAAACCCCAGCCCCGCTCAGCAGGCCGTGCAGCGCGCCTTCCTGAACAAGTGGATGTTGCGCGAAAACTTCGGTATCCTAAACCTGTCTGTATTGAAAGGTAATCTGGGCTACATCAGCTTCAAGGTATTGGCCCCACCCGAACTCGCCGGGCCTTCTTACGTAGCAGCGATGAACTACCTGGCCCAGACCGATGCCCTTATCATCGACCTGCGACAGTGTAACGGAGCCCTATCGGAACATGCTATACCGCTACTGTGCAGCTATTTTTTTGCCCAACCCACGCACCTGAACGATCTCTACTGGCGCGATGGCAACAGGACAAGCCAATCGTGGACGTACGCACAGGTACAGGGACAACATTATGGTAACAAACCGATCTTCGTGCTGACCAGTTCAGCCACTTTTTCGGGGGGCGAAGAGCTGGCTTACGACCTAAAAAACCTGAAACGGGCTACACTGGTGGGCGATACCACCGGTGGGGGCGCCAACGGTGGGGGCACGCTGCAGGTTAATGAGCACTTTGCCGCCTTTGTACCTGCGGGCCGGGCCATCAACCCCATCACCAAAGCCAATTGGGAGGGTGTGGGCGTGGCCCCAGATACACTGGTGAGCGCCAGCAGAGCACTATACGTAGCACAGCGACTGGCCATCCAGCGGGTCTTGGACAAACCGGATCTGACCGCCGATGATCGCCACTATCTGACGGGTATTCTGGCTGAGCTGAACCGCAACGCCCCCCATTTTGTCCGGCGCACCTTTACGTTGCGTGGTCATGCTCAGGCAAAGGTAGTGCAACTGGTAGGGTCATTTAACGGCTGGTCGACCAGGGCGAATCGGATGGTGCGCCGGGGTAACGAATGGGTCGTTGAGGCCGAAGTGGAACCCGGTAAAGTGAGCTACAAATTTGTGGTAGATGGCCAATGGATGACTGATCCCGCTAACCCTCTTACCGAAGGAGAAGGTTTATTTACAAACTCCGTACTGGAGGTTGCCGAACGCTGACCATACCGATCCGTAGAGTACTCATACGTCGCGCGGCGTGTTCAAAGGCTATGCTGGCTCTGGTGTAGATTCATACTGGAAATGTTCGGATTCAAGGTGGCGAAAGGCCACGTGCTGCATTCGTTCCCTACCAGCCACAAACAATAGGTAATGCGGTTTTCTTGAACATATGCGGCTAAAGTATCACCATTGTGCAGTTGTTTTGGGGCTTATGACTCATTCCGTTCGGGCTATTGGTTCTCAATCGACTATCAGCATCACCGAAAGTCGCAGTAGCAACGGCGGTGGATGGCGTATTCGTAGACTGCGGTACGTCAATAACGCCAACACATAAGCGAACGTGGTGTAAATGAATAGATAAAAAGATTTATCCATTCAACCGCCAAAAGCCGCCTCACCAGCGGTTTTTCCGTTTCGGGAGTACGTGGGCTAGGTGTTTATCAGCAGCCCATGCACATTTATTCCTGCAAAAAAAGAAATACGTTTGTGTAATCCTCGTTCACTCAATCCGTCCTCGCTTTGGAACGCCCCAACGACAAATGGCTACGTAGTGTGTTCATTCCACTGATTGCACTGGTGTTCGTCGTTATTAGCTATTCGGATAGTTTAACACTGGACTGGATACAGGCGGTAGCCTGGTGGATTGCAAACAGCCTGTTTGGCTTAGTTATGTGGGAGGTGTCCATGCAGTGGTTGCTTTTTGTTCGGCGTCGCCACAACCGAATTGAACAGACGCGCCAACGGGTGATGACCACTTTCATCGGCTACATGCTTATTGTCGTTGCCTGCCAATCAGCATATATTCAACTAGTCAAGGTTGCTAACTTGAACGCCGTACCGATAACGGCTGCCATGTATTTGAAAAGTTTTGGTATTGGCCTGTTTAGTTTACTGCTTGTCGGATCGGCACTTGAGTTTAAGTATTACATGGCTCGTTACCGCGAGGCCATTCAGGAGTCGGAAAACATGAAAAAAGCGGGCTTACAAAGCCAGTATGACAGCCTGAAGAACCAGGTTAATCCACATTTCCTGTTCAACAGCCTCAACTCGCTCAATGCGCTTATCAGCGAAGACCGGGAAAAGGCAGGTATGTTCCTCGACGAACTATCCAGCGTATATCGCTACCTGTTGCAGGCCAGCCAACGACCGCTCGTGATCTTGACAGATGAAGTCGCCTTTCTGGACGCCTACCGGTATTTGCTCGATATGCGGTTCGGCGAGGCACTTCGCTGGGAGATACGTCTGGATGAGTCATACATGGACTACTGGCTTCCGCCGCTCACCATTCAGACGCTGGTGGAAAATGCGCTGCGCCTGAATATAGCCTTGCCCGAATGTCC
Organism: Fibrella forsythiae; assembly: GCF_017353175.1. Classification (GTDB taxonomy): domain Bacteria; phylum Bacteroidota; class Bacteroidia; order Cytophagales; family Spirosomataceae; genus Fibrella; species Fibrella forsythiae. Next base: position 112,604 of record NZ_JAFMYW010000012.1, read on the forward strand.
CCTCACGCTCCACATTACCATTCCGTCTCCAGGTACATTAGCTGTTTGCAACACAATTCAGCGGAAGAAAGTGGCGGTGCTGGGGCAACAAGGTGGGTTAACGATGCTGGCCAAACGCTACGTTTCGCTGGGGTTGCCCGCGCCGGTTATTGAAGACGACGGTGACCAGTTCACCGTGCGACTGCCACTAACGCCAAAAGAGCAGATTCCCGACGTACCTATCGATACGCCAGGTCATGCATCTAGCCTATGAAGCTTGAACGCTACTCGAATCAGGATGAGGTAATGCAGGGGCTGATAGTCCCGGTCTACGTTGGCGTGCTAAACTGGATACTGCTGGGTAACCAGTACTGGCGTAACGGATGGGTGTTTATAATCGCCACTTTGCTGACGCTGGCGGTGTCGTTGGCGGCCTGGTTTGGCAACAATGCCGCCGGGCTTTATTTGAACAGGCTGTTTCCAGGCATAGATCAGACCATTACGCGTCTGCTGTGGCTGCTGGTCTGGTGCGCGCTGGTGGGCTGGTTGTGCTGCGTGTTTCTCTATGGTTGTTACCACCTGATCAACTCGCCCAGCCTGCCCATGCAACCGAGTCGGCTACCCTGGGTACTACTATTCAACCTGCTGGTGGTGCTCATGGTAATTACGCTTTACGAGGGCATTCGGGCGTTTGAACGCTGGGAACGCGCCCTCCGCGAGACAGAAGAACTGAAAAAAGCGAACCTGCAAAGCCAATTCGACAGCCTCAGAAGTCAGATTAACCCCCACTTTTTGTTCAACAGCCTTAATACACTGTCGTCGCTGATTGAAGAAGACCCCATGCAGGCCGAGCAGTTTGTGGGAGAGATGGCGAGCGTGTACCGCTATCTGCTCCGCGCTAACGAAACACTGTTGGCAGCGCTGGATAACGAGCTGACCTTCGCACAATCGTATTTCCACCTGCTTCATACCCGTTACGGGTCCAATATCCACTTGGAACAGATCATTGACGAACGCTTCTACAACTATCTACTGCCTCCACTGACATTGCAATTATTGCTGGAAAACGCAGTGAAGCACAACGTCATCTTGCCCGAACAGCCCCTGCACATTAGCATTCGCACCGAGGCCGGCAATCAACTGGTGGTGCGCAATAACCTGCAACGAAAGAAGGCCCGTATCCTGAGCAATCAGGTAGGACTTACCAACATTGCCACGCAGTACAGGCTGCTGGGCGGCGGGGATATCCGCGTGGAAGAAGATGACCAATTCTTCACCGTCACGCTTCCCCTCATACGGCAGACATAGCCCCGGTCAGAGTGGTAAGCGTCAATCAGTCTATTTCCAGCAAACGGCCTGTTTCACTCGCCTGTTTTGACGGCTGGTGAGACAGGCCGTTTGCTCTGCCCTGGCCCAAGGTCAGCTTTACACCGCCAACATGGCAGAACGTTTCCTGTTCAACCCAAATAACGAAATGCCTATGAAAATTGCCCGAATTACCCGTTGACTCGCTCCTGGTTTGCTTGCCTATTCGCTTTTCGCCGCCCGCAAAAAAGAAGGGACTGACTCCGTGCAACCCAGTATCCTGCTCTACGCGCTGCCTTCGACGAACCTTCCCAACTGTTTCGAATCACTTCTTCCACTGATAAGATGGCTGTATCAGAGTGGAAGGTGCTCAACGCCACAGCAAACCAGTTGACAGTGCAAACGGCAGTAGTTGAAGAGGTATCACGTATAAAGACATCATGACCTTGAAGTCGCGGTAACTCCAACCGGTCAATTACTTGAGAGGTAGGAATAACCATCGTCTGAATAGGCACTTTCAACAAGAATCTAGTTTTTACGCCACCTCTATAGCTGCCTGAGAAAAATCTCCAGCGTACTGTTGCAAGTTCACATAGGAGCGGCGTGTCACGGCGACAGTCGTAGCTATGCACCTGCAAACTGCTACAATAAGAGGGCAAGGTATTCCGATTCGTCTCGACTATTCACCATTTCAACGAGGCGTTTTACCGGTTGACTTGATCGGTTGTTCATCATCCTACGCCTACCAGCCACCTTTGTTCCGTCAATCAGCGACAGAGACGAAAGGAAATTTTAGATCACGGTTAACCGTCTATTTCAGCACTAAACAACACAATACGATGAAAACAGTACCTACATTCTCCAGAATGATGCTCGCTTTTATGCTGGGTATCCTGATGTTCACTTCCTGCAAAAAGGATAACGATACGACACCATCACCCATGGCCGACCTTGCTACCCGTATAGCAGGTCAGTACACTTACTCTGAACTGTCGTACGGCGGCAAAACGCGGCCCGCTGACCAAACTGACATGAAAGGCAGTATTGTGGTAACCCGTAAAACGGCAACAACCGTTAACATGGTACTCGATTTTCGTATAAAGTCATCTGGTGAGGAGTTTTTAGTACTGTCTGCTGATGATGTCCAGGTAACTGAAACGGGTGGTGAGGTCAGCTTTATGTATCAGGGCAGTAAGGTTGGTATACTGAAGGCCAACAAGCTCACCATTAATGGCGAAGATGACGCCAATGTGCCATTCGGTATTAGTGCTACCAAATAGGTAAATCAAATTACGTACGGCACACGCGCTTAACGGCTTGAATTTTCGGTATCTGGCACAGACACATGTCATTCGTTTAGCCAAGTAGAATCCCCGGTGCACACGATGTATCGGGGATTTTTTATTGGTCGGTCACTGCAATAGGACCGTTCGCACAGACCGTACCTGGTGAACCGAGATGGACCGCTATATCCTACCTCCTGTAAGCAATGGGCCATAAGGCATTGCTCTACTCATAAACGGGACATTGAACCCCTACATCAGCATGCTGGCTGATAACCAGCCGGTTCTGCTGCGGCTTCAGGCCGGATTTCTTCCGTTTCAACGGCACCTATCTTGAGCGCGGCGGCCCCTACATGCAACTTTACAACGTACCTGGCAGCTAAATATCTTCCTCTCAATCACATCTAACGCCATCATTATCATGAAAAAATGCTGAGATTCGTCTCCATTGTAGTCGTTAGTCTGGTATCGCTGCTAGTCAGCTTCTGTGGCTATGTGGCTACGGTAGGCGTACCAAGCTGTGACCCGTCTGCGGTTCCTAATTACTCCCACCCCGGTAGCGCGTGGCGAAGTCATTGAGAACATTCAGTGTATGTCCTGCCATGCGGATAATGAGAACCGACTAACGGGAAAACGCATGGCCGAGGTACCCGCCATCTTTGGTATGGTGTACTCGAAAAACACTACTCAGGACTGGGAGAAGGGCATTGGCAACTGGACAGATGGAGAACTCATCTATTTTCTACGCACGGGTATCCGGCGCGACGGTAGCTATGCACTCATCATGCCACAATACCCCAATATGGTCGACGAAGACCTGCAATCGGTGGTAGCCTGGCTGCGTTCTGATCGGTTTCCGGTGCAGGCGTCGAAGCCGGAGCCACAGGCCTCGGAGTTCAGCCTTGTGACCAAACTGCTGACGCACGTGTTGCTCAAACCGCTCCCCTATCCGCAACAGTTCATTACCTTCCCCGACACAACCGATCAGGTAGCGTTTGGCCGATACACCGCCGATGCCATTGGCGATTGCTGTGCATGTCATTCTTCCGACCTGGTCGATCAGGACAAGATTCATCCACACCGCACCTAAAGGTATTACGGCGGTGGCATCGAGATGGTGGGTGAAGACGGTAACAAGGTTACCGCCCAAAATTTGATGTTCGATGAGCAGACTGGTATTGCTAAAAAGTATTCCAGAGAGCCGTTTATCAAGACAGTGAAAACGGGAGTCCGGTCTGATGGGAGTATCCTCAAATTACCAATGGAACCCAAAATGGTCCTGTCAGATCGGGAGGTCGGTGCTATTTACGACTACTTGAAAACGGTACCGAAGATTCACAACGACATTGCGCAGAAAACAACGGCACTACATTTGGTTAACAAATGAGGCCGCAGCGTAACTCAGGCATCATTAGAGTAGTGGCAGCGTTACCTTAAACTCCTGTCCGTCCTCTTCAACAACTGGCTGAATGTCCCCTAGTGCCTGGTAGCGGGCTAGGATATTGCTTAGGCCAATACCCGTAGAGAGAATACGGCTCTGTTTTCGTTGCAGGTTATTACTCACGATCAGTTGTTGCCCAATTGCCGTTAAGCTAACAGTGAGCGGTTGGTCGGGCAGGACAACATTATGTTTGACGGCATTCTCGATCAACAATTGCAAGGTTAGCGGGGGTAATTGGTACAGCTCTGCACCAGGTTGAACGCGCGTCACCAGGGTAAGCGCATCGCCATGGCGGGTTTTTAACAGGTGGTAGTACGATTGAATGAACTCCAATTCATTTGCCAGCGAGGTCAGGCTACATTCGTTACTGCGAAGCAGATAGCGATATACTGTGCTCAGTTCTTCGGCAAACGTGCTGGCTTGCCGGGGATCTTCATCAATTAGGGAGATCAACGAGGTCAGGCTGTTGAAGAGAAAGTGGGGATTGACCTGTTGGCGCATGGTGTCCAGTTGGGCTTGTAACTGGGCTCGGCTCAGGGTATCAACTTCTCGACGAGATTGTTGCCAGTAACTAAAATTATGAATACCCTCGTAAATGGCAACAACCAGCAGCACAAAAGCAGCCGTAGATAAGACACCAAAACCCAGCCGATAGACATTTGGGATGAAACCAGGCAGGTTTATGAGTTTATACAGACTGAAGATAAGACAACTATGTGTGCAGGAGCTAAACAGGCAGGCAACTGTTTGCCTGCCTATTCGGGCAAAGTATTGTCCGGGTTCAGGATACCAACCGTGTAGCCGTAGCGAAATCGTGTTATTTACCAGCCAGTTAACAAACGTGATGACGAGTGTAATGAAGGTAGCAAAACCAAAGGTTGTCTCATTACTCCAGTACTCGTTGCCAATAAATATCCAGTTTAACGAACCGATGTGCAATGGCAACACAACGGCCTGCAACAACGAGTCGTAACGGGAATAAGCCGGTAACTTCATACTATAAGTAGAACGGGTAGGCAATCAAAGTTATAAATTTCTACCCACTCAAGTTACAGCTTGTAATACCTGATGATTTATCGGTAACTGCAGCTATTCATTTTAGGTTAATTGGCAAGTAATTAACTTTATATATAGGCTAGTATTTGATTGATATGATGAGCGTTGGTTACTACTTTCGCCACATAGTCTATGCTAAATAGAAGGCGAAAGTAGTACTAGACATTCAATTCCCCATGGCTTCGTGATTGCTTCAACTCGTTGCAGTTCCACCAAATCTACCTAGTATAATTTATCGTTATCTGGAACAGCGGAGCAGACGAAATCCTCAAAGCAAGGGTAGTGTTACCCGAAATTCTCGCCCGTCGTCTTCTATCATTGGCTGGAGGTCGCCTAGTGCTTGATAGCGGGTCAGGATATTGCTCAGACCTACCCCGTTGGAGAGCACCCGTTGCGGTTTACGTTGCAGATTGTTACTGACGATCAACTGATTTCCGTTCGAAGTTAGTGAGATGGTGAGTGGCTGGTCTGGCAACGCCACATTATGTTTGACAGCATTCTCAATAAGCAGTTGTAACGTCAACGGGGGTAGTTGATAACCCTCCGCACCAGGTTGTATTTGGGTTTCCAGCGTCAGGGCATCGCCGTGCCGTGTTTTGAGCAAGTGGTAGTACGACTGAATAAACTCCAGTTCACTAGCCAACGAGGTTAGGATAGAGTCGTTACTACGAAGCAGATACCGATATACTGTACTTAATTCTTCTGCGAAGGTGCTGGCCTGCCTAGGGTCCTCATCGATTAGGGAGATCAACGAGTTCAGGCTGTTAAAAAGAAAGTGGGGATTAACCTGTTGGCGTAACGCGTCGAGTTGGGCCTGTAGCTGGGCTTTGCTGAGTGTCTCAACTTCTTGTCGAGACTGTTGCCATTGGCCGAAATTATCGATGCTTTCGTACGATACCGTAATCACGGCGTCAACAATAATGGTGAAAAGCACGCCCAGCGCCAGACGCAATGGATCGGGTACGTAACCGGGCAGATGTATCCACTGGTAGATAAAAAACGCCGTACCAAAAAACAGACTCGAACAGGTGGCTGTAACGATAAACTTCCTGAGCGTTTTAGCCATATACTGCTCAGGTTCAATAACTGTCCGGCGCATCCGCTTCACAAACAGCTTATTAGTATTGAAATTAATGACGGCCAGAAGGAGCAGCACGCCCGTTGCCACCCCAAAAGTGATCCAGTTTTGCCAATACGTATTGCCAATCAGAATCCAGTTGAACAGGCCTATGTACAGCGGAATAATGATGAACTGCAGCAGAACCAGATACCGGGCAGGTGTTTTCAACGTCATGGGTGTAAGTGAATCTGGCTAAGCCACTCAAAACTATATAATTTATATACATCTATACACTCCGCTTACATTGTTCGTAATGCTTTACCCGCATACAGTTCTTACATCCGTTTCAAACTTCAGTTCACCCCCGGCTTTTAACGCTTCGTCGGTTTGTCCGTTGGTTACCCCTCGGTGAATGCGAACCTTTGATCCAATCAACTTTTACTACCAGCATCATTAGGAGCACAACTACCATGAACATCACGTATCCGCATACGATTGAGAATTGCATTGGCGAAAAACTAATCTTTCGGGAAGTCCGCCGAGAGGCCGACGGCGACCGGGTGATTGTAGAGAACTTTGTAGCGCCGGGCAGCGGCCCGCCTATGCACGTACACCGGCTACAGGACGAAGGACTGACGGTCATCAGCGGCCGGATCGGTTATCAGATTCAGGGACAATCCGAACAATTTGCTGAAGAAGGCGAAACGGTTGTATTCGAGCGTGGTGTACCGCACCGATTCTGGAACGCCGGGACACAGACGCTTCATTGTACTGGCTGGATCAATCCGGCAAACTCGGTCGTCTTTTTTCTGTCGGCTATTTACGCCGCGCAGAACAAATCGGGTAAGGCGCAGCCGGAGGTGTTCGACGCTGCTTTTCTGCTAACGCGGTACGCAGCCGAATTCGATATGGTGGAGATCCCCCGCTTTGTACGTACCGTTATTATACCCGTCACATATCAGATCGGGCGGTTGCTGGGCAAGTACACGCATTTCAAGAACGCACCGGAACCGTTACCTACCAGTAGCCAGTTGGCAGTGCTCCAATAGCCCCTTCCGGGTACGTTGTCCATGAAAAGCCGCTTGAAACTTCGTTTCGACAGCGGCTTTTTCCGTTTCAGCCTATTCGCGATTCTCCCCCGGCTTGGGCCCGGCTAGCTTTGACTCAGCTAAACAACAACTACCATGAAAAAGCCAATGCTGGTGCTCCTGCTACTGATGGCATCGATCGCCTGCACCACCCCAGACCCCAATGTCGTTACCCCCAACCCCGGCGGTACAGATGTCAATGCCGGTAAACTACCCTATGTGACCATCACAACCATTGCAGGGTCCGACACGAAGAAAGGCTTCGTGGATGGCAAGGGCACATCGGCTCAGTTTGACTACCCCGCCCAGATGACGTTCGATCGAAATGACAACCTCTACGTCATCGACCAGCGCAAAAGCTATTACGGGGGAAGTGTCATCCGTAGAGTAGACCCGGCCGGTAACGTGACCACATTTGCCCGAGGACTGGGTTCGGTTACCGACATCTGCGTGGACCCCCGCGATGGTGTTACGCTCTACGCCATTGAAAGTGGTGATGCCGTTGGGGTCTATAACGGCATCTTCCGCATCAGCAGCAATGGCGAGGTGACCCGCCTGAGCGGTGGCCCGGATGCCAGCGGCGGCTATAGCTTCGGGTACCGCGATGGTCCCCTTGCCCAAGCCAAGTTCAGTAATCCCTGGAGCATTGTCATGGACAAAGCGGGTATGCTCTACATCGGCGACGGACTGAACCACTGTATTCGAAAAGTGAACCTCAGCACGGGTATGGTCTCGACGCTGGCGGGCAAACCGGAGGAAAATAGTTCGACCTGTAAACTGGTGGATGGAAAAGGAACTGATGCCCGGTTCTGCACCGTCGAAGACCTGACCCTCGATGATGCCGGCAATCTATACGTGCCGGATTGGGGCAACCACGCTGTCCGGCAAATCACCCCCGACGGCACCGTATCAACGTACCTGGGGCTAAGCACCGGCTATTCGGCCGACAAGCCGCGCAGCAAAAGTGGCGTCTACCAACCCTACCGTGTGCAGTACGATCCAATCAATAAACGACTATTCGTGATCGTCGATACCGGGTCATACATGATTATGGTCACACCCGACGACTATGTACATAGCTTGGATCGCCTGCTAGCGCATGATTACGCCGATACCAGTCCTGGAACGAGCCATGCCAATTATAGCCTGGCTGTCAACTCGAAGGGCGAGCTGTTTACGCTGGACAAATACAACCACTGCATCCGCAAGCGTACGATTACCTGGAAATAAGCCAACGTGGTCATTCACCAATCAATAAACCACTGGCCATCATGAAACGGCTCCTTTATTTCCTGCTCACGTTGAGCACAATTGCCCTGCCTTCGTGCAAGCAACATACAGACATTGACCTGATAGACGGGTCTGACTCGACCGACATAGGTTTACGTCCCCAAAGTTCGGCTCCAGGCTTTGGTGATTCGAAAGCCCGGCCACTGGGTACGCCCTTTGTTTATCCGGCAGGTATCAGGGTGGTCGATAAACCCAGGCATGAGTATGCCTGCTGGCAGGAATCTGTCGAAAAAAACACCCGACTGGGTGGCGGGGGAATGGTGCAGTTCTGTGTCTCGTTTCAGAACACGACAAACGGGCCCATTAAACTGGAATTTCCGCCAAAGACCATCTGGATTGCCGAGAATCTGAGCATGCAGAACGGAATCAACCTCAAGTGGATCAGACTAGTGGTGCCGGCCCAAAGCGTGCTGGTATGTCACATCAATGCGTTTTGCATCAATCCATCCCGCTCCCCGACCGGTCTTGGCGAGCAGTATCAAAGCCAGCCCATCATCAGTAACCACCCCGGTCTGGACGAACTGGTACAGTTGGTAGCGACTAAAAAAGTAGACTTTGTCGATTATGGTATCAACATCCAGAATGGTGACGTAAAAGCCTTCACCGAGGCATTCGTGGCGGGGCAGCTAGCCGCTGAAGACATCGCCCGAGAGGGTATACTGAGTTCAGAAGCCAAGCAGCGAATAGCCGCCCTGCCCGACATCAAGTAAGCAGGATACAGCGTGTATGCCAGACTGTTGGCCAGTGCTGGCAGCCATGTTTCTTCCATGACCAATACCAAAAGCCGCTTCACAAGCGGCTTTTTCCGTTTCATCAAACTGGCGGCTGGGTACGTTGTGGGTACCTGCCAATTTTGAGTCGTCAGTACGCAAGTGCGTCTGCAACTCCTGTTCGATCAGTAAACAACAACACGATGAAATCCTTCCTCTATCTCCTGCTTACCATTCTTACGCTGGGTACTATATCCTGCAAACACGACCCCGATGCTGTAATTCCCGGCTCCCCGGGTGGCAACGGTACCCAACGACCCACCGGAGAACCACTGGGAGAGCGGGAAACAAAACAGATCGGCCCCGCCGGGGGAAGTCTTCAGTCTGGCGATGGTACGCTAACGATCACCGTACCCGCCGGAGCACTCACCGCCCTGACTGAGGTGGGCATTGAGCCTATTACCAGCACCTGCCCTGGTGGCATTGGCGATGGCTGGCGGCTCACTCCCCACGGCAAGGCGTTCGCCAAACCCGTAGAAATCAAGCTGAACTATGCTGCCCGAAAAGACAGCGTTAGCCTGCCTCAGGCGCTGGGCCTTGCTTATCAGGATAGCAAGGGCGTCTGGCGGTTTGTGGGCAACAGTAGTGTTAACGCCAGTACCCACACACTGACCCTGCAGACGACGCACTTCAGCGATTGGGTTGTGGTGCAGTGGATGACCCTCTCGCCCCTCTCAGCCCGGGTTGGCGAAAAGCAACAGGTAACCCTCAAAGCCCTTAAGTACATTACCCCTTCTTTATCAGAAGACGGGCTGGTGCTCCAATCAGTGGCCGAATACGAGAATGGCTACCCGATAGCTGAGCCGGAGCCGCTCGATCCCAAATACATCAAGAAATGGTCGCTGGGGGGCGTGGGTTCGCTGAACGTTTCGCCGGCAACAAACCAGGCGGTCTATTCAGCGCCGGCTCAGGTTCAGAAAACGTCGACAGCCGCGGTTAGCCTGGAGTTGAAAGGCCTTTTTTCCACGTTTACCGGGCAGAACCTGCTGGTGTCGAACATCACGGTGATGGGCTTCGAGGTAGCATACCTACAAGTGGCTGAGAAGAACGGACCCGGAGGTGGTCGAGATAGCGAACTGATCATCTACGGCAGTAACTTCGGTGCCCAGGACAAAGCCAAATCGAGCGTTACAATCGACGGTCAGGTGATTGGCGCACAGGACATTTCGGTGTGGGGAGACAACCTTATTATCTGCCGGATTCCGATGATCGGCCCCGGTTCGTCGGGACCAGTACGGGTAAAAACAGCATCAGGTGCCATGACTGAACCGCACTTGTTGAACGAATGGACTGTGCCGATGCGCATCAGTCGGCCCAGCGCCCGCGTAGGCCAAAGTATGAATGAAGCAGCCACCATTTACCTGCGTATTCGTGGCGACGCCTCGCCCGTCCCGCCCGACCTGACACTCATCTACGATGAAGATTCGCAAAATACGGCAGCCTTCAAGTCCTACGTACGTTGGGAGGCGCAGGGCGAAGGCTTCTCCACGATGAGAAACGCCGAGTTCTGCGGTACCGAAAAGGAGGTATGGACCAAAAGCGCGGGCGACATTGACCTGACGTATATGGTCAGCCCTACTGATAAACAATATTTCAACGTAAATCTGTATCACCTGCCGGGCAAAGGGTTTACTGTCAGTTTCAGGTATCAATCCAAGGATGCGGTACCGTCTAATCACGTGTCAACAGACTGTGAAGGCAATACGATTCGGAGCAATCGGCCTCATACGATCAGCTTTCCAAGTGAGTTTCACGAAGAGCGTTTCCCGTTGCTGTTCAGCGGGAATACACTGAAAGGAGGTAAGTCTGCCATACACGAAACGGGTATCAATTGCTACCTGCACTACGACTTCGACGATTCGATCAACTGGGGGCAGACTATTCAATTAACCTGGGATACCACTACGGGGAAATTCTAGTTTGCTTTCGCGTACTGCTTCGCGAGCTAGGCCCTTCGACAAGCTCGCGAAGCAATAAGCTAAACCTTCCCTCAGATCATTCGCCAAATCACGTACCTAAAGCCGCTTCACAAGCGGCTTTTTCCGTTTCATCAGGTTAGGTCCTTCCCCCCTCGACGGCCTCAAATACCTTTGGTTCAGTAAACAACACCCCTTAAAGCCGTGCGGGCTTCTCTGCACACCGACTCTTATGAAACCAGTATTACGCATTGCGACCCTCCCTGTTCAATCGCTTCCAACCGTCAATCTGGCTGCTGCCAGGTGGGTCACTCTTCTGCTGCTGGCCAGCCTTTTTCTGATGACAGGCTGTAAAAAAGAAACCGACGTAACACCAGCCGGAACCGTTATCGCCAAAGCCGGTCCAGACCAGCCCGTGCAGGTTGGGCAGACAGTTACGCTCGATGGATCAGCCTCGGTCGATAGCGACGGAAAGCCACTAACGTACCTGTGGACCGTTGTCCGTAAACCCGCCAAGAGCACGGCCGTGCTCTCGGACCCTACCTCGTTTAAACCGACCTTCAAAGCCGACGAAGTAGGTGAGTACGAGTTCGAGCTGATGGTGACCAGCCCCAATGGTAAAAGCACCGACCGGGTAGTCGTAGCGGCATCAGTTGCCGAACCCCTGGCTATCACCGCCAATATTACCGTTAAGACCACACTCGTTGACCGGATTGCGAACCCTGACCTGCCAGATTATATCGTAACGAAGTCTATCGACGTAACGCACGAGTTAACCATTAACCCTGGCGTTGTGATTGCATTCGAGCGCGACGTTCGGATGAATATCAATGATGGCGGAGGGCTGTTAATTGCCAAAGGCACCGCCGATCAGAAAATCAAACTGGTTGGCGTTCAGAACACCAAAGGGTACTGGGCGGGCCTTACGCTCTATTCGGGCAGTAATGCCAATACGATGGAATACGTGGAGGTGAGGAATGCGGGTAGCCGAACGGCATTTAGCACCACCAAAGCGGCCCTGTTCGTGGCGGGTAGCACCAAAGCGCAGATCGGTCTGAAAAACTGCCTATTCACTCAGAATGACGGGTACGGCGTCTACGTATACGAAGGTGCAATTATCCGGGAGTTCAGCCAGAACGCCTTCACCGCCAACACAGAGGCTGGTATCTTACTCGATGCCCTGAACGTGGTGAAACTGGACCCGGCTTCCACCTTCACCGGTGGTAACGGACGCAACGTGGTCGAGGTAACGCCATCAGCTATTACCGGCAAAAGTGAGGTAGTCTGGGCTGGCTTTGCCGACAAAACACCGTACCGGATCAACGGCTCGTTCGGGATTGATGCAGGCTTTAAACTGGCGCCGGGGGTAACAATGGAGATGAATCGCGACGCGGTAATTCAGATCAATGCGACGGGTTACCTGAGCGCCAAAGGAACACCCACGCAAAAAGTTATTTTTACCAGCGCCGACAATACGGCTGCGTACTGGCGTGGAATCATCAGTTACTCGGCCGACGCTAAAAATGAACTGGAAAATGCCGAAGTTAATAACGCAGGCAGTAGTTCGATTGTATCGGGTAAGAAAGCCAACATCGCCACTTGGGGCACCCGGTCCACTATAAACGTTACCAAAACGCGCATCAGCGGCAGTGGCGGCTACGGTGTGTTCGTTGGCTATGGCTCGTCTGTCAACACGGATATCAGCACCGCCAATACATTCGAGAAAAACACCCAGGCGAATGTACTGATTGATAAATAATCGATCAACGTGCTGTCTCAACAGGCCGTTGTCGGATCCCCAGTCGGATCCGCTCAGATTACCGGACATAACTAAAATCAGGCCGATAGCCGGCTACATACGTCGATGTATGTAGCCGGCTATCGGCCTACCTAGTATCGGCAACCGGTTCAACCTAAAAAAGTGACGGTTCACAGCCGATTCATTCCTCTCCAGGCACGTGCTTCTTTGTCATGTGTTAGGGTCGCTGTACATTAAGAACCTTTGATGACCTGGCTTAAAGCTACGATGAGGAAAGTACACTATGCAGCGATTGAATGATACCTGGATGCGGCTCGCTGGTGTACCCTTGCTGGCGCTCATGGGTCAATGGATGATGTATGGGTACACTAATACCCCGTATCCCAACGACTGGCGAATTCCCTTTTTTTTTATGATAGGCGCCATACTGGTTTGGGAATTCAACCGGGTGGGCATCATCTTCTCGCGACGGCGATACCCCGAACTGGCGCAGACCCTGAAGCGGGTGTTGTACCAGCTTGGTTGGTTTGTTTTGTTTTGTAGCCTGATCCGAATCACTCAGACATTCGTATACCAACTCATCGGCCTCTGGCAAGCTGTCGGCGAGTCCTCATTTCAGCCCTACTTTTTCAATACCCTTGTTTCGGTTGTTGGTACCATTCAGGTTGCTGCTGTTCTGGAGGGCATTTACCTCTACCAGCGCTGGCAGATGATGTATATTGAAACACAGGAATTGAAGAAGGTAACCCTGCAAAGCCAGCTCGATTCGCTGAAGACACAGCTCAACCCTCATTTTCTGTTCAATAATCTGAACTCGTTATCTGCTCTGATTGCCAGCGATGCTGTTGAAGCCGAGCGGTTTCTCGACGAGCTATCAACGGTGTATCGGTATCTGCTTCAACAGAATAGCCGATCACTATGCCCGCTTACTGATGAACTGGCGTTTCTGGATGCCTATTTTCACCTGATCAAAACCCGGTATGGCGATGGCATCTCCCTGAAAATGGCCATCGATACGCACTTTATGACGTACCTGATACCACCGCTTACGCTCCAGATTCTGTTCGAGAATGCCATTAAGCACAACATTATTTCGGCCAGTTGCCCGCTAACAATACAGATTTATAGTAGGGACGGGATGCTGTATATCGAGAATAACCTCCAGGTAAGGAAAGTCACTGTCCCTACCCATCAGGTTGGCCTGGAAAACGTCATCATGAAGTATAAACTGCTCGATCATTCATCGGTGCTGATACATCACAACGATGAAACGTTCCGGGTGGGTATTCCGCTGATTGCGCCCCAACCTAACCTGCTGTCAACGTAGGCAGGCACTCCTATAGGGGGAACTGTAATGGGGAGCGACCCGGCCAGCTGATCAGGCCAGCACGTAGCCCGGAGGACGTACATGCGCCCGGTCAGCAGTTGAACTGATTTGGATGTAAGCGGTTATTTTCCCATCCACTTCTTGAATTCCGTAGCGCGTTCCCGGCTTACCAGTACTTCGTCGTCGGGGGCGGGCTTCAAGGTCAGTTTGAGCTTATTATTAAAATACGGGTGAATTTGCTGCACCGAGTTGATGTCGATGATGAACTGGCGGTTAGCGCGGAAGAACTGGTTCGGATTGAGCATGGCTTCCAGTTCATCGAGGGTATAATCGACCGGATATTTTTGATTGCTGCGGGTCCGAAATAAACTGACACCTTCTTCTGAATAGAAATAGGCAATGTCGCTCACGTCGACAGGTACCCACTGCGAAAGGTGTCGTACCAGAAACCGACGCCGATGTTCGGCGGGTGCTACCTGTTGCCGGAGTTGTTGTACCAGCGCGTCAATCGACATGGGCGAACCTGTCTCCGGGGGGGCTGCGGCATTCAGGCGGCGGTGTTTTTGCAGGCTGGCTTCGAGTTCGTGGCGTTTGATGGGCTTGAGCAAATAATCGATGCTGTTTACCTTAAAAGCCCGCAGTGCGTACTCATCGTAGGAGGTTGTAAAAATTACCGGGGCCGTTACCGTGGTCTGCTCGAAAATCTCAAAACTCTGTCCGTCAGCCAATTCGATATCCATCAGAATCAGGTCAGGCGCTGAGGGTTGCCCCGGCGAATTGGCTTCCAGCCAGCTAACCGAAGCCCGGACGCTGGCGGCTGTGCCAACGATCTGGATGGTAGGGTCGACATCTTGGAGTAGCTTGGTCAACTTACGGACAGCTAGTTCTTCGTCTTCGATGATGAATACGTTCATAGCGCAGGGGCAAGGCTTAAAAGGTTATAACGTAAAACTATCCTATTGAGCCCCTCGAGCCAACGTTATATCAGTGAAACCATCAAAATTATAGACGGACCTGCAAAGGATGGCAATGAAACGTTTCTATCAATAAAGGTGGCTAGCAATGCAGGGGTGGCGAAGACTATTGTACTTTGACTGGCCATACGGAAACCCAGAAGAAAATCAACAGCCCCTAGTCATTCCGGTAGTCAGTCAGTTGGCTCGGCTTACTATTGAAAAAAAGGCTGGTTTAGCTCCGTGATAAGTTAATTCAGTTCATATAGACTTTTTCACACTTCACCTCTGCTATTGCCAATTGGACTTACAACCAGTATACTGTATGGTGCACCCCAGTTACTGGACAGGATTTTGGCGTTTTCAAACTTGCTGAACTAAGCTCGAAAGTTGTACTTTTTCTTCCCCTTCTGCTCTCATACCCTATTACAGGAGGTTGACAGCCCAACGATTGGTGCTTACGCTCGTGGTTGTAGAAGTGGACATACTCGGGTAGTCCCTGATGCAGGCTGTGCCCGTCTAGCGTAGGCCCGCCCGTAGATAAAGATGCTCATACTTAATGGTCCCGCACCGGCGGATCAATAATAGCACAGAGATACAAAAAACCAGTAGCCACGGGTAGATAAGTGATATGGGTTGACCAGACATAATTAGGGCGATCCACTACTAGCCCTTTTAGTAAGTAGGGATAAATCGTATGGCCCTGTTGGGGCATGGACTGGTTATGTTTCGGCCCAATAGCCGCTAGCCCCATTGAGCGCATTAACCGACGTACCCCTCTTGATATTGACCGGGTTATCTGGCGTGGTCAACTCGTGATCCATCCGTCTGACCGGTACGCCGGCGCGGCTCATTTCAGGACGGGTTGTAAACAGCTTATCGATGCGCTCCATCAAAGCCAACTTTTCCAGTGATTCCCCCACTGGTTGATAGTAGTAACAGGAACGAGGCCGGTCTAAGAGGGCCCATTGTTGGGCGATGGAGAAGTGCTTATCAGCTGGGTCGATAAGAGCCCGCCGGTCAGGACTCAGTTGGTCCGCAATTTTTTTTGAGCCAATCGTTCTCCACTTTCAGTTGCCCTATTGACTGAAACAGAGGCGCTTCGATCTCTTCGCGTTGGTGTTCGGAACGGGGGGATTTGGGCGAGGAGCCCTAGACGAGGACGGGGAACTTGTCGAGCGTCTGTTTCTTCCAGTCGGTGATCTGCTGGGCGTGAATACCAAATTTGCTGGCGAGTTGGGGAAGCGTTTTGAGCCCTTTGAGGGCTTCTAAGACGACTTTGGTTTTGAAAGCCGCGTCGTGAACACGACGGATTGACTTGGTCATATTTGGACATTTTGCAGATAGGTGCTTGACGATTCAAGTTACACTACCTGTCCAGTTTTTGGGGACCACTATACCGGTACCCTGCTTTCCCAGAAATGACCTTCACGGTTTTTGTAGCTTTGTGGAATGAACATGTCCTCAACGCCCCTCCCCGAACGCATCCGTCCACGTACCCTTGATGACGTCATTGGTCAATCGAAATTGATTGGTCCCAGCGGTTCATTGCGCCGAGCCGTGGCTTCGGGCCGACTGCCTTCCATGATCTTATGGGGACCGCCGGGGGTGGGGAAAACAACGCTGGCACTACTGCTGGCAGAAGCAGTAAAAAGACCGTTTGTGGCCCTGAGCGCCATCAATTCAGGGGTTAAAGAAGTACGCGACGTGCTGGCCCGCCCCGCCGGGATGTTTCCGCCGGTGGTATTCATCGACGAGATTCACCGCTTCAACAAAAGCCAGCAGGATGCATTGCTGGGAGCCGTAGAAAAAGGACAGATCACCCTGATTGGCGCTACCACCGAAAATCCGTCGTTTGAGGTAAACGGCGCATTACTCTCGCGCTGTCAGGTATATGTCCTGGAAGCACTCGACCGCGACGACCTGGTCCAGCTCATCGACCGGGCGCTGACGACTGATGTTATTTTGAAGCAACGCCAGGTACGTGTCGCCGAATACGATGCGCTGCTTCGACTGTCGGGGGGTGATGGCCGGAAATTGCTGAACCTGCTCGAACTGGTTGTGACCAACCATGTATCGGCCGATGAGCTGGTGGTGACCGACGATTACGTGACGAGCGTAGCGCAACAGAACATTGCCCGCTACGATAAATCGGGGGAGCAGCATTACGACATCATTTCGGCGTTTATCAAATCACTGCGCGGCTCTGACCCGAACGGGGCGTTGTACTGGATGGCCCGGATGCTGGTGGCGGGTGAAGACCCCGTGTTTATTGCCCGCCGGATGCTGATCATGGCCTCGGAAGATATTGGCAACGCCAACCCCACCGCCTTGATTATGGCCACCGAAGCTATGCAGGCTATCCGCGTAATCGGCATGCCCGAAGGCCGGATCATTCTGTCGCAGGTAGCGGTATATCTGGCTACGTCGCCGAAAAGCAATGCCAGCTACGTGGCTATTGACGCGGCAATGGCACTGGCCGAAAAGACAGCCCATCTACCCGTACCGCTACACCTGCGGAATGCGCCCACCAAGCTGATGAAGCAATTAGGCTACGGGAAGTCGTATGAGTATTCGCATAATTACAACGGCAACTTCAGTCAGCAGAATTACCTGCCCGATGAGTTGGAAGGCCATAAATTGTATGAGCCGGGTCAGAACCCGCGGGAGCAGGATATTCTGCGTAGCCTGAAAGCCTGGTGGGGCGAGTGGTACGGGTATTGACCAACGACGAGTTGATGGGCTTCGTCGCAGGAAACCGACTGTTGCTCTACACAAGGGCGATTTCGGGCAACGCCTGGATACATTCGGCGGTAAAAGAAAGGGAAACGCAACGGGGAAACGGGGTCGTTAAAAGACCTTAAGAATTCCCACAAACCCTTTAGTAGATGCCCTATCTGTACGTTTTCCCCGTAAACCGAGAAACAGCGGTCAACCTGACTCCCTCAATTTATGCTACGTACATGCCCATCTGCCCAAAACGCCCAGCCAGTCCTGGCCAGCCAGCAACCCCTCAGCGCCCTGCTATCTAGCTCGGAAGACGAATTTTATGGCAGTCTCCAGCGAATCTGGAACAACGTCGTGCAGCTCGAAGACATGGGAATTATCCATGACAACAACGACAAGTTTGCCTATGCCTACCGGTTTGCCGAGGCGGAACTGCGTCGGTTGTATTCAGAAAAAAGCGCGTAGCCATTGCCTGCATGAAAACCTACCGGAATGAACACGCCGTCATACTGGTCGACGGCGGGGTACACTTGATCCAGCAGGTTTGGACAGGTGTACCATCCAGCGAGAATTTCAGAGACGGTTCGATAGCCTCGTTGACGTTGGCCAAACGGCACCACATTAAACGCTGGCTCGTCGATCTGCGAACGCTACGACTGTTCAATCCGATTGATCTACAGTGGTTTGTAAAAAGCTGGCTTCCCGAAGCGGTGCACGACCTGCCCCAAAACGGGCGGGTCGCTATTTTGCTCAATGAGTACAACCAGTTTGGCAAACTAGGTGCCGATCTGTTATTACGAGCCTCTACGAACCAGAACCCGGCCCTGTCGAGTCGGTATTTTCTGAGTGATCAGGAGGCGCGTGACTGGCTGTTGCGTGCACCGGAAGCCTAAGTGGTTTACTCCTATCGGAAAGACACTGGTAATCTCTCCCGTTGTCGTTTGCCTTTGGCGAGCGATAATAGGGAATTGTAGTGACGATGAAGGCTAATGACCGATACGCCGGGGCACAGCGTAATGATCATTCACAGCCACCGGCTGATAAACTGGCTGAACGACTCTTTGTATTGATCGCTAACGGGAATTGTCGTGGTGCCGATTTGCACGGAATTGCGTGTAACGGCATCAATTCGGTCGAGGGCAACGATGAACGAGCGGTGCACCCGCATGAACTGGCGGGCGGGCAGTTTCTCTTCGAGTGTTTTTAGGCTCGTTAGCGATAATAATGGCTTGGCCGGATCGCTGTTACGGTACACTTTCACGTAGTCTTTTAGCCCTTCGATATACAGAATATCACTGTATGCCACCCGCACCAGTTGGTATTCTACCTTCAAAAACAAGTAATCGTCCGTAACCTCAACGGGCAACAGGGGCTGTTCAAGACCAAGCGGCGCTTCTGGTCGACGTACCAACTCGAAGTAGTGTAATGCCTTGCCCGATGCCCGTAGGAATTCCTCGTAGTTGAACGGTTTCAGGAGGTAATCCAGCGCATCGACTCGGTAGCCATCAAGGGCAAACTGATTGAAGGCCGTCGTGAAAATAATGCGGCTCGTATGTGCGCCGCGGCCGCTTCGGTCCAGCACACGTGCCAGTTCCAGCCCCGTCAGGTCGGGCATCTGGATATCCAGAAAAATTACGTCGACAGGATTGATCAACAGGCCCTGCAAAGCCTCAACGGCACTGCTGTATCGGCCAACCAACCGGAGAAAAGGCGTTTTTTCGATGAAGGCGCACACCAGCCCCAGGGCCAGCGGTTCATCGTCGACGGCAATGCAGGTCAGGTTCATGACAAGGTCAGGGTTAAACGTACCTGGTATTCGTGGTCGTCAGTATGTTCATTGATCTGCAAAACATATTGCTCCGGGTAGAGCAGATCGAGCCGCCGACGGGTGTTGGTCAGGCCAATGCCACCCGTTTCCAGCGAGGGCAATTTAGCCGTAAACAGTGTATTCCGAACGTCCATCAGTAACTGGTTCTGTTGCTGCTGAATCTCGATATGAATCTGGCTGAGCTCCGTGGCGCTTACGCCATGCTTAAACGCGTTTTCTACGAACGGCAACAGCAGCATCGGTGCAATGGATTGATCGCGCAGGCTTGGCGGGGTAATCAGCCTGACGGTGACCTTATCGGTAAGCCGGAGTTGCATCAACTGAATGTAGTCACTTACAAAGGCGATCTCTTTGCTGAGTTGGGTCGTGGTGGTCTGGGTTTCGTAGAGCACATAGCGCATCATCCGCGAGAGCCGGTGCAGCGCCTCGCGGGCAGTGTCGGCGTTGAGCAGCGTCAGTGCGTAGATATTGTTGAGGGTATTGAAAAAGAAATGCGGGTTGATCTGTGCCTTCAGAAACGAGAGTTCAGAGGTGGTCTTGGCCTGTTCGAGCGCCAGCCTCAGGTTGGCATCGGTCTGCCACTTTTGTACCACGGCGATACTGGTACTCACGCCCAGCACCAAAATAATAGTAACCAGGTTGGGCTGCACCCAGCCATATAGCCGGGGAGTACCTGTACCGTCGGGATGGAAAACGAGGTGCACCAGTCGGGGAAGATCGAACCAGGTTTCGATGCCCCATACGATAAGCATCACGAGGGTGACGACTCCGAGCATGGTCAACAAATAGCGACTGGTTTCTTCGCGAAGGAGCAGCCGTGGAATCAGCACCTGCGCGTTCAGGTAGAAAAGGCCCACCACCAATATGAAGAATATGCCTTGCCGAACCCAGAACAGATCCGGGAAATGCAGGTCCATGTTGTGCAACTGGGCAAAAAACAGCAGGTAGCCCATCAGCCCCCAGCCAAGCAGGTGGCTCAGGATCGGAACGTAGCGACGGGAAAAAAGAAGAGCGGCCATAAGCAGTTGGGGAAATACAAGTTTACGTGAACTATCTGTCTCCACGGCTAGCAATCGGCCGCCACACCAAATTTGCCGATGAGTTATCCCTTTCTGCCGACGAAACGGCTTTTTCCGGATTGACCTTCCGGCAACCTGCAGTTCATCGGGTAAAACAGACCATCTGCCGACGTTCTACCCTACCCCGTCTATTGCGTTTTTGTGCCTGCCCATCCCCTCGTTGCTTTGAGTATACGTCGAACGTAATGCAGCTATGAAAAAGCACTTCTTACTCACCCTATTACTATCAATCAGCATCTGGAGTGGCCTGGCGGTCCAGTCGGCATACGCCCAGTTTGGCGGTCCTCCGGGCGGGGGGCCTCCCGGCTTTGGCGGTCAGGACGGTCGCAAAAAGGCCGAGTTTACCGGTGTTTCTGACGATACGCCGAAAGGTAACGGCAAAATCAGCGGCCAGCTTGTCGATTCTCTGTCGGGTAAACCGGTTGAGTTCGCGACCGTGGCCCTCATGAACATCAAAACAAACAAACCCATCGACGGTACCACATCTGACGACAAGGGCAACTTCTCGATGACCAAACTGGCACCGGGCGAGTACCGGCTGCAGTATTCATTCATCGGCTATAAAAACCTGCTGTCGCAACCGTTCACCATTGCCAAAGGCACTGATCTTAAAGTGGGTGCTGTTCGATTACCCGCCGACATACGGCTGCTGGGCGAAGTGGTCGTAACGGGTCAGGCGGCGCTGATCGAGGAAAAAGTCGACCGGCTGGTGTTCAACGCCGACAAAGACATTGCGACCAAAGGCGGTGATGCATCGGACGTGTTGAAACGGGTGCCGATGCTTTCGGTCGATCTGGACGGGAACGTGAGCCTGCGTGGCAGCAGCAACATCCGCGTGCTGATCAACAACAAACCATCCACCATTGTAGCGTCGAGCATTGCTGATGCGTTAAAGCAGATCCCGGCCGACATGATCAAAACGGTGGAGGTGATCACCAGCCCATCGGCCAAATACGATGCCGAAGGGGCCGCCGGGATCATCAACATTGTAACAAAAAAGAATACGCTGCACGGCCTGACACTGAACGTAGATGCCGGCGCGGGCTTACGGGCGTCGAACCTGGGCCTGAACGGATCATACCGGCAGGGGAAACTGGGCATCACGCTCGGCGGTTTTGGCCGGGCGGGCTACAACCGGGCTTCGTCTTCACTGGACCAAACTACGCTGGTAGGCACGCAGTTGCAGAAAACAAGTCAGCAGGGTACGGCTTTCGACAATCCGATCTTCGGTCAGTATACGATGGGCTTCGATTATGAACTATCTAAAGACCAGGCGCTCTCGGCCAACATCCGCTACGGCACCCGGAACTTCATTCAGCAACAGACCCAGCTAACCAGCGCATCCATCGCCGATTCGATCCTGAGCATGACCAACCGCGATGTGAACCGGAAAGACCTGTCGAACTCAATCGACATGAACCTGGATTATGTCCGCACGTTCAAGCCGCAGCAGGAATGGAGCATCTCTACCCAGTATAGCCGCACGGGACTGGTCAACAACTTTTCGGCCGACCTGCTGAATATGAGCAACATACTAACAGGTCGCCAGCAGAATATCAATAATAACAGGAATCAGGAGATGACGATCCAGACGGATTATCAGACGCCGATCCGGAAAAACCAGTTGCTGGAATTCGGCGGCAAAGCCATCATGCGGACCGTCGACAGCGACTACCGCTACCTGATCAGCCGGGGCGAAGGTACATTAGCCAACGATCCAACGAACCCATCAGGGGCCCTGTCGTACAATCAGAATATCGGAGCGGGCTACATTTCCTATACCTATGTAACGCCCAGCAAGTACACGTTCAAAGTGGGCACGCGCTACGAGTTCACGGGCATTTCGGCAAAAACGGAGAACAGCACACTGGCCATTCCCAATTACAGTAACCTGGTGCCAAGCCTCAACGTATCAAAAAGCCTGAACAGCACCACTACGTTGAAAGCGGCCTACAACCGGCGTATCCAACGGCCGGGGCTGCAACAGCTGAACCCCAACCCCAACGCGGCCAACCCGCAGATGATCTCGGTTGGTAACCCTACGCTGAAACCAGAATTGACCGACAATGTAGAACTGAGCCTAAGCACAACCATCAAGAAGACGTACCTGAACGCCTCGCTCTTTGGCCGCCTCACCGACAATGCCATTACGCAGATCCGGATTCCGTCGGATACACTGGCGGGGGGTATCATCACCACCTTCCAGAATATCGGTGTGCAACGTACCTACGGGGCCAATGTTTTCTTCAACGCCACGCTCACCTCGAAATGGAGCGTCAACGGTGGGCTCGATGGCTACTACGTGTACATGCAGGGCGCAACGCCGGGGGTTGATGGCCGCTCTGTCACGATCAGCAATTCGGGTGTCAGCATCGGCGGTCGGCTGATGAGCCAGTTGCAGCTCAACAAAGGCTGGAGCGCGCAGGTGTTCAGCTTCTGGCGCGGCCCGAATCCGCAACTGCAGGGTACGATGGGCAGCTTCTATATGTATTCGCTGGGCCTGCGGAAAGACATTGCCGAGAAGCGTGGCAGCATTGGCCTGGCGGCAGAAAACTTCCTGGGCAACGGCGTCACGATGCGTACCAACCTGAATTCGCCTCTGCTCTCACAGGTCAGCACCACGCACCTGTACAATGCCAACGTGAAAGTAACTTTCACTTACCGCATCGGTAAAATGACATTTGAAGAACGCCGGAAAAGCAAATCCGTCAATAACGACGACGTGAAAAGCGAAGGCGGTGAAGGTGGTGGCCAGCAAGCCGCCCCAGCCGCAGCCCCGGCCGGTGGTGGCCGCCCACGGTAACCAGCCTTTCAGGTACGTTGCTGAATGAGGTAACGTACCTGATTGCGTTTCAGCTAACGCATTGCTGGCTTCGCGCTCTTCGACAGCAACAGCAACCCACTGCGCGAAGCAACTATAAGCATTATATACCCTTTCAATATCAACCTTTACCCCCCTTTACTTACATGACAACAAGACGTGACTTCCTGCGCACGGCCGGAGCCCTTACCCTGGGCTCATTAGCTCTGCCAACCTTTGCCAATGCGCCGGCCCGGCCGATTGGTATTCAGCTTTTTACCCTCTTCGGACCAATGAACGAAGACCCTAAAGGCACGCTGGCGAAAGTAGCGGGAGCCGGTTACAAAGAGATCGAATCGGCGTTCAGCCTGCGCGGTGGGTATTACGGGTACACGGCGACGGAGTTTAAAAAGATCGTGTCGGATCTGGGCATGCACTGGCGGGCACACCATGCGGGCGGTGCTCCGTTTCGGCCTCGTCCGGCGGCTGGTGGTCCACCTCCGGGCGGCGCAGCCCCAGCGGGTTCACCCCCTGCCGGACCGCCACCTGCAGGTGCCCCCGCCCGGCCGGCCATGGATTTCTCGAAGATGCCGCCCATGCTGAACCTCCGCGACAATTACCAGCAACTGGTGGATCAGGCAGCCGAGGGTGGACTAACGTACCTGGTTTGTGCCAGCACCCCCGTGGCAACTCTTGACGAGATCAACAAGTCGATCGAGGTGTTCCAGAAAACGGGTGAAGCGTGTAAAAAGGCCGGTATCGGATTTGCCTACCACAACCACTCCACTGAATTCGACGCCGTTGACGGTGGCAAAACACCCTATGAACTGATCCTGTCGCAGACAGACAAAGAGCTGGTGAAGATGGAACTGGACCTTGCCTGGGCCACGAAAGCTGGTAAAGATCCCGTGGCGCTGTTCAACGAACAACCCGGTCGGTTCCCGCTTTGGCACGTGAAAGACATCAAGGCCGACAAGAATTCGATTACCGAAGTGGGTAACGGCATCGTGGATTTCAAACGGATCTTTGCCGCCGCTAAAGTGGCTGGTATGCAGTATTTTTTCGTGGAACAGGACATGGCACCCGGTGGCATTGAGAGCATTACCACGAGCCTCACAAACCTCCGGAGAATCCTGGCCTGATCCCTAAACCCTGCGTGTAGCCGGCAAGAACAAGCAGGCAAAAGCCATTTAACCCGTGGTACAACGCTCAACGATCAAGTTTTGGAGCGCAATAAACGGCAGCGGTTGGCAAACGCGCTGGACTTAGCTTCGTGAGCCAGGCCCCGCGCGTTCGCCAACCCGCCTGCGTCATACAATAGGATTACGGCCCATTTTAAGTGTATCAGCGAAATTTGATTGAGAAAACGAACCGTCGTGTATGAGTTTCGGGTAATTTCCAACTCCATAGTCTCTGTACGTCCTTCTTCAACCTATTCGACACCGGATAATGCCCGCCCATACTCCCCTCTCCTTTCTGTGCATCGCTACATTTTTCAAAGGCGAAGCCTTTATGCGGGCCAGTAAAGCCCTTGGCCATACGGTCTATCTGCTCACCGAAGAGCGCCACCGCGACAAAGCCTGGCCACATGAGGCCATCGACGAAATTTTTTACCTTCCATCCGAAAGTAACGATAGCCAGAATCTCGACACCATGATTATAGGTCTGGCGCATACCATGCGCTCACGACACATAGACCGGGTGATTTCGCTGGATGATTTCGATGTGGAGAAAGGCGCGCTGGTTCGCGAAACGTTCCGGCTGCCGGGTATGGGGCAAACTACCGCCCGGTTCTTCCGCGATAAACTGGCCATGCGGATGCGGGCCCAGGCCGAAGGTATTCGTGTGCCCCGGTTCAGTTCGCTCTTCAATGACGAGCAGTTGACAACGTACCTGCGCGAAAGCGAAGGCCCCTGGCTCATCAAGCCACGTTCGGAAGCATCGACCACCGGTATTCGGAAGGTGCATTCGCTTGATGAAGCCTGGCAGGTGGTGCATAGTCTGGGTGATAATCGCCACCAGTTCCTGATCGAAGAGTTCAAGCCCGGCACCGTTTTCCACGTCGACTCGCTTTCGTATAACTCCAGGGCGGTGTTTACCCGGGCCAGCGAATACCTGGCCACGCCGATGGAAGTAGCGCATGGGGGTGGCGTGTTCCGCACGCAGACCCTGCCGCTCGACAGCGCGCTGGTGGCCGATCTGATGGCCATCAATGATGCTGTAATGGCAGCGTTTGGTATGCGCCATAGCGCGTCGCATTCTGAGTACATCCGGGGAAACCACGACGGCGAACTGTACTTTCTGGAAACAGCCTCGCGGGTTGGCGGGGCCCACATCGCCGAAATGGTTGAGGCTGCATCGGGCGTGAACCTTTGGGCCGAGTGGGCCAGGCTCGAAACAGCCGCCGCGCTCAACGAAACCTACACTCCCCCCGTTGATACCGGCCGCCATGCAGGTCTGATTGCGTCGCTCGCCAATGAGGCACAACCCGACACCTCTGCCTTTACAGACCCCGAAATTGTGTGGCGTATGAACCGTGAACACCACATCGGATTCATCGTTCAGGCCGAGGCCCCGGAGCGGATACGTACCCTGCTCGACGACTACATTGTTCGCATTAAAGGAAGTGTTCACGCTTCCATGCCTGTGGCTGACAAACCAACTAATTAATTCAGCCAATACATACACAAAATAGTAACTATTTGCTTGCAAACGAACACATTTTGATTTTTTACATAAAACACATTACTATTTTTATTTCATAGATTAATAGTCTGCTTTTTGCAGGTATAAGCGTAGCACTCCGACACAGGCGGGGGCTACGCTTTTTTTATTGGCTTTACCAATGAGCAGCGGCACAAGCATATGTTGATTACGCGCCCTGATATCCAACCATTTACATCAACATATGAATATAATTTTACAAAAATACGCAAAAATACTACGCTATCATTTACCGGTACTACTACTCTGTTTACTTGCAGGAGCGGCTTCCGCTCAGATTTCTGGCACGGTTTTTAGAGACTTCAACGCCTCGGGAACCCGCGAAACGCCCGGTGAAATTGGGGTGAGCGGCGTTACGATTACCATCACTGGCGCAAACGGGGTTATCAATACGGCAACTTCCAGCACGGTCACGGCCAGCCTGGGTACCTATAGCATCACGCCAACCGGAACGGCCCCGTATCGGGTCCAGTTCTCGAACCTGCCACCTGGCTATTTCAGCGGCCCTGTCAGCAGCGGCAGCGGTTCGGCCATCCAGTTTGTGGCCACGGCTACAGCTACCAACATCAACCTCGGCATTAATTATCCGGCCGATTATAGTCAGGCGAACCCCTACTACCTGGTGCCCTGCTACGTAAATGGCGACCCCTCCAGCACAACGGGCAACTCGGGTTCGCAGGGTGTGCTGGTGGCTCTTCCGTATAGCAGCACGGGCAATGCACCCGCCGAGTTTGCCATCTCGCTGAACAATCAGATTGGTACCGTTTTCGGCATTGCCTACCAGCGTGTGGTCAAACATGCGTATACGGCCGCGTTTGTTAAACGCCATTCCGGGCTGGGGCCGGGCGGGGCGGGTGCCATCTACCTGACCAGACCGACCAATGCAGCCTTCACCTCGTTTACGTCGACGGTGTTTACCACCCTGCCCATGGCCGTTACGGTAGCCACAAATAGCGCGCGATCGCTTCCGGGCAGCACAACGGCACTGAATCAGGATCCATCGGTTTTTGGTCAGGTGGGGAAAACCGGCCTGGGTGATCTTGAAATCTCGGAAGACGGCTCGCAGCTCTACGCCGTAAACCTGTCGGATCAGAAACTCTACCGGATTCCGATCAACAACCCCACATCGGCCAACCCAACGGCCAATACCGCCGGCATTACCAGCTTCAGCATCACGGGGTCATCATCAGTTTGCCGAACGGGCAGTACGTTTCGGCCTTTTGCCCTGAAAGGCTACCGCGACAAGATGTATATCGGGGGCGTTTGTACCAATGAAAGCGTTCCTACGTCAACGACGATCAACTTCGGGTCGGGATCGATAGGGGGCAATTTATACACCCGCGATACGACCGGCATGAAGGCCGTAGTCTACGAATTTGACCCGGCTACCAATGCCTTCACGTCAGTACTGGCATTTCCGCTGACCTATAAAAAAGGAGCAACCAACAACGACAAAACAGGCGTTGACCGGGCTACCTACTGGCTCCCCTGGACCGACGTGGTGCCCGGTAGTACAACTGTTCCATCGCGCTTTGCCCGGGCCGATCTGCCCAATGCAACGTACCCACAGCCCTGGCTAACAGGTATTGAGTTCGACGTTGACGGAGCCATGATCCTGAGCATTCGCGATCGGACCGGCGATCAGTTCGGCAACAATAACTACGGCCCCGCCAACACCACGCTGTACCGGGTTATTGCGCCCGGCGACATTCTGCGGGCGGGTAAGTGCAGCCCAACCGCTACACAGTGGACGATGGAATCGAACGCGACGGTGTGCGGTGTAACGTCGCTGAGTGGGGCGGGTAACGGTCAGGGGTTTGGTAACGGTGAATATTATTACAGCGACGCCATTTCTCAGCCTAACACAACTTCTCCTTTTCATACGGAAATGAGTGAAGGGGCGCTGGCCCTGCTGATGGGCAGCGGCGATGTCTCGTCGATCGTTATTGACCCAACTGACCAGATCGACGCGGGCGGGATTCGGCGCTTCAGGAATTCCGACGGCTCATCCAGCCCGGCCACCAGCGTTCAGGTTTACCAGAGTACCGACGTAGCAACGTACGGAAAAGCCAATGGCCTGGGCGACATTGAGTTATTATTCGACCCGGCACCAATCGAAATTGGGAACCGCGTCTGGAACGACCTCAACAAAGACGGCATTCAGGATCCGGGCGAGACCAATTATGCGGCTGTTTCGGGTTTAACGGTGCAACTACTTCAGGGAGCCACCGTCATTGGCACCACAACCGTTTCGGCCACGGGTACGTACCTGTTCAGCAGTGCAGCCATACCGGCCATTCTGCCCAATACGGCGTACCAGGTCAGGCTGGTGATTCCAACCAGTACGTCGCTGCTTGTCACGTCTACAACAACAGGTGCCAATGCCTCGATCGATTCAGATGCCAGTGCTACGGGCGTTATCTCGCTGACAACCGGTGATTACGGCGAGAATAACCATACCTACGACATTGGTGTGTTCGTCTGTACAACGCCGACCGGCACCACCTCGTTTACCAACGCAACCTGCTTCAATGGTGTTGCCCAGCCAATTGCCCGCATTGCTGTCACGGGCATTACCAACGCCACACAGGCCAATATTTCGCCCGGAAGTACCTACACGCTGGCAGCTGGCTTCAATGACCCGACCAACCAGACGGTGACCGGTGCCGCCGTGTCCTTCTCCGGATTGTCGGGTGGAACAACCTATACCGTTCGGCTCTTCAACGGGGCTACAAACTGCTTTCAGGATTATGTAATTACCATACCGGCGGTTACCTGCTGCGGTATTTCGCTGACCAACGTTGCGGCGGGTGCCTGCAACACAACCACTAACCAGTTCAACACGACGGGTATCGTTCGGTTGAGCAACGTACCTGCCGCAGGTACGTTGTCGGTGAGCAACGGCACCTACACCCAGACGTTTGCCGTCACCACGTCGACAACGGCGGTATCGTTCACGTTCGTGGCCGAGTCGGATGGTATATCACGAACAATCTCGACCTCACTGGCCAGTTGCGGAACGGCTTCGACAACGGTGGCCAGTCCGGCGGCCTGTTTTGTCGCCTGCGCCTCCAGTTGCAGCACCATTGCCGTCGCCCGGTATACATCGACGGCCAACGCCAACGCACAGTTCAGGTACGTTGGTCTGGGAACCGAGGTACGCTATGGAAATGGCGTCAATACAGGTACGTATGAACTCGACTTTTTCCGAACCACACCTACGGCCACTACGCTTGTCAACGGGCAGTATAACTGGAGCAACAACACGCCAAACTCCTTTACACTTGCGTATAATCCGGCGTTGACGGGCGACAACCGGACCGTTTTCACGCTCTCGTCGGGAGCAGCGCAAACGGTTAGTATTCAGATCAATCCGCAGACGCCTCCCGATGGCCTGCCTATTCCGCTTCAGTTCAATGCCATCCAACTAACGGTTCAGGCCAATAACCTGCTTTCGTCGACCGGGCAGGTCTCTGGTCTGGCCTTGAATGGGACTCCGCTTAATCAGGGTTTATCGGCAACCAGCACCCTTACATTCACCGATAGCGACAATATTATCCTGCGTTCGGCTCAGCTCAACCAGGCCTTCGTACTGACAGGGACAATCACCTTCAACTGGCTTATTACCCCGCCTTCCGACCTGGCCGTTAATCTGCGACTGGGTGTAGTAAATGACTGTGCGGCGATTCCGGTCACGACCGTCAGTAGTGCAACGATCGCCTGCCAGGCCACATCAACTACTCTGACAGCCACCAGCAGCCAAACCGGGCTGGCCTACGCCTGGTCTGGCCCTAACAGCTTTACGGCCAACACGCAGAGCGTTACCGTAATAGCAACAGGTACGTACACCGTGGTTAGCACGAACCCACAAACGGGTTGTTCAAGCACGACAACGGCCACGGTCACGCAGAACCCTTCGGTTACGGCAACGGTCTCGGCCCTGCCCGCTACCACGATTTGCCAGGGAACGCCTGTCACGCTGACGGCCAATGCCAGCGGCGGAACGGGCTTTACCTACAACTGGTCACCAGCGGGTACAGGTACGTCCCAATCCGTGATTGTGTCGCCAACGATCACGACCACTTATTCCGTGACGGTGACGAATGCAACGAATTGTTCGGCAGTAACGTCGGCAACGATCACGGTGAATCCGGCGGTAACGGCCACGGTAGCCAGTCAGACAATCTGTAACGGCACATCGGCTACACTGACGGCCAACGCCAGTGGCGGAACAGGATATACTTATGCTTGGTCTACCGGGGCCAGCACATCGGCCATCGCGGTGTCGCCCGGCAGTACCACGCCCTATACCGTAACGGTAACCAACAGCAACGGTTGTTCGGGAACGGCCACCGCTACTGTCACGGTGAATCCGGCGGTGACGGCAGTGATCACGGCCAGTCCGGGCAATACCATTTGCCAGGGAACAACGGCCACGCTGACGGCATCGGGCGGAAGTGCCTATCGCTGGTCGACGGGGGCGACAACAGCTACCATTACTGTATCACCGACGAGCACCACTGTCTACAGCGTAACAGTCACCAACGCGACCAATTGCTCGGGTGTCGCGACAGCTACTGTCACGGTGAATCCAGCCGTAACGGCTACGGTGGCCAGTCAGACAATTTGTAACGGCGCCTCGACGACGCTAACGGCTACTGCATCGGGTGGATCAGGCTTTACGTACACCTGGTCACCGGCTGGCACCGGAGCAACGCAGTCGGTTGTGGTTGCTCCATCCGTAACAACAACCTATAGTGTCACCATAACGAATGGGAACGGCTGTTCAGTGATAACTGCGGCTACCGTTACGGTGAATCCGGCGGTAACGGCCACGGTGGCAAATCAGAGCATTTGTAACGGCACGTCTGCTACACTAACAGCTAACGCATCAGGGGGAACAGGGTTTTCGTACACCTGGTCACCAGCGGGTACAGGTACGTCGCAAAGCGTGGTGGTGTCGCCATCCATAACAACCACCTATTCAGTAACCATTACCAATAGCAATGGCTGTTCGGCCGTCGCGTTGGCCACCGTTACGGTGAATGCAGCCGTAACCGCAACAGTCAACAGTGCCACGTTGACCTGTCAGGCCACATCGGCCACGCTAACAGCTACCAGCACCCAGACGGGCCTGACCTATCAATGGCGCGGACCGGCTGGTTTCACTGCCACCACGCAAAGTGTTACGGTCACATCGGCGGGTACGTATACGGTCGTGACCACTAATCTGCAAACGGGTTGTTCGGGCACCGCCGTGGCCACCGTAAGCCAGAATTTGACGGCACCCGTTACCACGGCAACCAGCGCTACGCTGACCTGTCAGTCACCAACAGCCACCATCACGGCCAGCAGCAACCTGCCGGGAACCACTTACCAGTGGCGGGGCCCGATCAGTTTCTCCGCAACAACCGCCACGGTGACGGTCAGCACGCCGGGTACGTATACGATTATCTCGACCAATCCGCAGACGGGCTGTTCGTCTACCATCACCACAACGGTCAGTCAGCTGGCTGGTGTGGAGGTCACCCTGTTCACGCAGAGCAATTGCCTCAACAACGGAACAGACGCAACTACCACCGACGACTATTTCACGGTAACGGTCCAGGCCACGAACAGCACGCCGGGTGTTTCCGGGCGCTACGACGTAGTACTGGGCGCCGATGCGAATGGTCTGGGCGGCACGGTGCTTAACCCCGGCGGAACCCTCTACGGCACCACGGTGACGGTGGGTGGTGTGGGGCAACCCAATGCCAAAGGCTTTCTCGCCAATAACTCCTCAATCTACTCGCTCTCTATACGCGACAGCAACAATACCAGTTCGAACGCTGGCTGTCGTAGTACTCGCCTTACTGGTCAGGTGAGCCCGTGCTCTTCGTGCTTACCACCTTTATGCCAACTGGCCCGCATTCTAAAACAATAATTAATCTTCTTATTACCAACCGATTACCGCATATGAAAACCACTACTTATCCGATCCGCTGGCCGTTCTGCCTGCTGATGCTGCTGGGGCTTCTGAGTAGTTACTCAGGTGCTTTTGCTGCCCCTCCCCGCCATCCGGCCCATCTGGCCGGGCCTACCCCACCGGGGAACTACGTCTTCCGCGACGATAACCAGAACAATATTTTCGATGCGGCGGAGCCCGGTATTCCCAACGTACAGGTGAATCTGTATACCAGCGACGGTGTTCTGCGCGAAACAACGCTGACGACCTCAACTGGTCAGTTCTCGTTTACCAGCACCATTCAGCCAAATACCAGCTACGACATTCGAATTACCGGGGCCAATGCTCCCGTTAATCGCAGGCTCGTGCTGGCCAATCAGGGCAGCGATGATTTTGCCGACAGTGACGCCAGCCTGATTGGCAACACAGCGGTCATTGTAGCGCAGAGTAGCCCTACAGGTACGTTGGCCAACAATTTTGGTTTCGGATACGCCGCCGGTGACCCTGATCTGGTGCTCACCAACACCAGTGATAGTTATAGCGTAGCTAAGGGAGCAACGGCCACCTGCAGCATTACGGTGATTAACGCAGGAGCCAGTACGGCTACGGGTGTCGTCATCCGCGATACACTCGATGCAGGTGCTGAATACGTGTCTTCATCGCCTGCCGGCACAACGGCCCTGCTTGGTTCAGGTCAGGTTCAGGTCACCTGGACCGTAGGTACGCTGGCAGCAGGGGCTTCGGTTGTTTATTCTGTAACGACCCGCGCCATTGCGGACGGTGTAATCTCGAATGTGGCGGCCGTTACCGCTGCGTCGGCTGATGGCACACCGCGCAACAATATTGCCCGGACCTGCTTTACGGTACCGGTCAAACTGTGTGCGGGTGATACCTACGTGACCAGCCTTTCGGCAAACCTGACCAATGTAGAGTGGTTCCGGGATGGCACTTCGGTTGGCACCGGCAACAGCCTGACCATTGCCACCGCAGGTACGTATAGCTACACCTCAACCACGGTAGGCAGTAATTGCCAGGCCAGTAGCTGCTGCCCGATCATTATCTATAACGGCGCACTACCAAACCTGAACGTTACGCTGGCGAGCACGTCTATCTGCGCGGGCCAATCAACTCAGTTAACAGCTACCGGTTGCGCAGGAACGCTGGCCTGGAATACGAACGAAACCACAACAAGCATCACCGTTTCGCCGCTGGTGACAACGACCTACTCGGTAACCTGTTCGCCAACAGCCGATAACGCCTGTCCGGCTTCAGCTACAGCCACGGTAACAGTAAACCCGTCGGTAACGGCCACACTGAGCAGCGCTACCATCTGTGACGGCACAACCGCCACGCTGACAGCTACGGGAGGCGCCTCTTATCGGTTCAGCGACGGCACCGTAAACAATACTGGCATACTGGCCATTTCACCTGTGATAACAACGACGTATTCGGTAACAGTAACCAATACGTTTGGCTGTACGGGTGTTGCTACGGGCACAATCACGGTGAACCCGGCCGTAACGGCAACGGTAGCCAACAGCACGATTTGCTACGGTACATCGGCGGTGCTATCAGTAACGGCAGCGGGCGGCACGGGCTTCACCTACGCCTGGTCGCCAGCCGGTACGGGCACCACCCCGACCGTGACGGTTTCACCGCTGGTGACCACGACTTACTCAGTAACGGTAACCAACAGCTTTGGTTGTTCGGCCGTAACGGCGGCCACGGTAACGGTGAATCCAGCCGTAACGGCCACCGTAGCCAGCCAGACGATCTGTAACGAAACCACGGCAACGCTTAGCGTTACAGCCTCGGGCGGCACGGGCTTCACCTACGCCTGGTCGCCGGCCGGTACGGGCACCACCCAGACCGTGACCGTGTCACCATCGATTACGACGAATTACTCGGTAACGGTGACCAACAGCACGGGTTGTTCAGTGGTTGCTACAGCCACGGTAACGGTAAACCCGGCCGTAACGGCAACGCTTGGCAGCACAACGATCTGTAACACGACAACCGCAACACTGGTAGCAACGGGGGGCACCTCGTATACCTTCAGCGACGGTACGGTCAACACGAATGGCTTACTGGTTGTGTCGCCAGCCGTAACAACGGCTTATAGCGTAACGGTTGCCAACAGCAGCGGCTGTACCGGCATTGCTTCAGCCACCGTGACGGTGAACCCGGCCGTAACGGCAACGGTAGCCAACAGCACGATTTGCTACGGTACATCGGCGGTGCTATCAGTAACGGCAGCGGGCGGCACGGGCTTCACCTACGCCTGGTCGCCAGCCGGTACAGGCACCACCCCGACCGTGACGGTTTCACCGCTGGTGACCACGACTTACTCAGTAACGGTAACCAACAGCTTTGGTTGTTCGGCCGTAACGGCGGCCACGGTAACGGTGAATCCAGCCGTAACAGCTACCGTAGCGGATCAGATTATCTGCGACGGCACCTCGGCGGTCTTGTCAGTAACGGCCTCGGGCGGCACGGGCTTCACCTACGCCTGGTCACCAGCCGGTACGGGCACCACCCCGACCGTGACGGTGTCGCCAACGGTAACCACTGTTTACACGGTTACAGTAACGAATAGCAATCTGTGCTCAACAACAGCCACGGCAACGGTGACGGTGAACCCATCGGTAACGGCTACGCTCAGCAGCGCAACGATCTGCGACGGAACCGTTGCGACGTTAACAGCCAGAGGTGGTACAGTGTACGCTTTCAGCGACGGCACGGTCAATGGCACGGGTATCTTCACGGCATCGCCGTCAACGACTACGCCTTACAGCGTAACGGTGACCAACGTATTCGGCTGCTCTGCAATAGCGACGGGTATCGTGACGGTGAATCCAGCAGTGACCGCCACCGTAGCCAGCCAGACAATCTGCTTCGGCACTTCAACCACGCTAACGGCCACCGCAGCGGGCGGCACCGGCTTTACCTACGCCTGGTCGCCAGTTGGCACGGGCGCTACCCAGTCGGTAATTGTATCGCCAGTCATCACTACGCTCTATTCGGTAACGGTAACCAACAGCAACGGTTGTTCGGCCGTCACTACAGCTACGGTAACGGTGAACCCAGCTACGTCAGCAACCATCGGCGTTGTACCAAGCCAGACAATCTGCCAGGGCACAACCGTTCAGCTGACGGCCTCCGGAACCGGCGGTTCTACCTACAGCTATCTGTGGTCGACGGGTGCTGTTACGCAGGCGATCTCCGTTACGCCAGCTGTCACTACGGTTTACTCGGTAACGGTGAGCAATACGGAGACAAGCTGCGCAGGTATCGCCTCAACAACGATCACGGTGAACCCAACGCCAGTGCTGACGGTCAACAGCCCAACGATCTGCCAGGAGTCAACGGCGATCCTGAGCCTGACCGGTTGCGCGGGCAACGTTACCTGGTCAACAGGTACTACGGGAGCCACGCTGGAAGTGACACCGCTGCAAACGACGACCTACTCAGCTACCTGTGTGCTCACGACGGGCTGCTCAGCTACGATTACCACAACGGTAACCGTTACGCCAGCGCCAACCGTACAGGCACAGAACGTGGTAGCAACGCGGGCAACGTGTAACGGAGCAACGGCAAATAACGACGCCAGCATTGCCCTGACCGGCCTGCAGAACACGGTGCGGGTAAGCATCTCAGCGGCCGACGGCACAACCCTGCCTGACTTCGCCAGTGCGTCGCCGGTAACGGGTGGAGCCTTCACGTTCACGAACCTGCCAAACCCAGCCCAACGGGTAACGTACCTGATCCGCCTCTACGGTGTTGCTGGCGGTTGCACCAGCACAGTAACCGTAACGCTCGACCCAGCGGCCTGCACCTGCCCCGCACCGGGTTGCGTACCGATCATGGTTCGGAAGATCAGGTAATTGGGCCGACTGATTTTCAGTAGCTTGCCAAAAGCCGCCTGCCGCACAGCAGGCGGCTTTTTTGTGGGTGTATATCCCCTGATACCCATCAACTTTTACCCGGAATTGTTTGTTAGCCATACAGACACATTGGGGCTAAAAGCGTACCTTTGCCCCTTCATTTTAGCTGACACATATAAGATAATATGCTATCCATCAGTAACTTACAGGCCTCCATTGGCGATAAGCAGATCCTGAAAGGCATTAACCTGGAAATTAAGCCGGGTGAAGTGCACGCCATCATGGGACCAAACGGTTCGGGTAAAAGTACATTGGCGTCCGTTTTGGCCGGGCGCGAAGATTACGAGGTCACCGGTGGTCACGTTGATTTCGACGGCAAAGATTTGTTAGACATGTCGGCAGAAGTGCGGGCGGCAGAAGGCATATTTCTGGCGTTTCAATACCCCATCGAAATTCCGGGAGTAAGCACTACGAACTTCCTCAAAACAGCCCTCAATGAAATCCGTAAGTACCGCGGCCTGGACCCACTCGATGCCGTTCAGTTTCTCAAGCTGATGAAAGAGCGTATGAAGTTCGTCAACATCGACCAGTCGCTGTTGAGCCGGTCGTTGAACGAAGGGTTCTCAGGTGGCGAAAAAAAGCGGAATGAAATTTTCCAGATGGCCATGCTCGAACCAAAGCTGGCTATCCTCGACGAAACCGATTCCGGCCTTGACATCGACGCCCTCCGCATCGTAGCCGAAGGCGTAAATAAACTCCGCTCTCCGGAACGGTCGGCCATTGTGGTAACCCACTACCAGCGCCTACTCGACTATATCGTGCCCGATTACGTGCATGTGCTCTACAAAGGCCGGATCGTGAAATCTGGCACTAAAGAACTGGCCTACGAACTCGAAGAAAAAGGCTACGACTGGATCAAAGCCGAAGTCGAAAGCGTCTAAAAGAGTTTACTGTTTACTGTCTTCGGTTTACTGTTGCTTCACTGCGTTAAGTTAACGTACCTGAGCAGCGCAACTGAAAACGGTAAACTGCAAACTGTAAACTGTTTTGCAATGACTCCAAACCAAGAATATACGTCTTTCAAAGACCAGCTCATTGCGGCATTCCGCGAGGGTGAGGAACGCATGAACGGCGAAAGTAAATCAGCCTTTCATCAGGTACGTCGGTCGGCTCTGCAATCGTTCGAAACGCTGGGTTTCCCCACCATCAGGCACGAAGAGTGGAAATACTCGAATGTGAAAACGATGATCGGCGAGCAGTATTCGTTCGACGAAGGCACCGCCCTTACCGTCGAAGATATGGCTCCGCTGCAAATTCCGAATTTAGAGGGTAACATTCTCTTTTTCGTGAACGGCCACTACCGCGCTGATCTCTCGCAGATTGTTAGTCCGGCTACACACCTGCAAATCAAGAGCTTTGCTGAGGCCCAGCAAACCGACGCCGAGACAATTGGCCTGCACTTTAGTCGGTACGCCGATTTTCAGGATAGTGCGTTTACGGCGCTGAATACGGCTTTTGCGCAGGATGGTGTGTTTATCCGCATCCCCGACAACAAAGTGGTGGAAGAACCCGTCATTCTGCGATTCATCACCGATGCTCGGCATAAAAACGTAGCCGTTCAGCCGCGTAACCTGATTGTGGTTGGCCGGAATGCCGAAGTGAAAGTGGCCGAATCGTACCGGACACTCGGCGACGGCGCGGGTTTCACCAACGTAGTAACGGAAGTGGTTGTTGCCGCCGACGCCCGCGTTGAGCATTACCGCATTCAGAATGATTCGGAACGTGCCTACCACATCGGACGTACCCAGGTCAGCCAGGCCGATAACAGCCATTATTACAACGCCACGATCACGCTCAACGGCGGTTTCGTGCGGAATGACCTGAACATCGTGTTGAACGGTCAGCACTGCGAATCGTTCATGTACGGCCTGTATATGCCAAACGGCAGGCAGCACGTTGATAACCATACCCTGGTTGATCACGCCATGCCGAACTGCTACAGCAACGAGTTGTACAAAGGCATTCTGGACGATAAAGGCACCGGCGTTTTCAACGGCAAGATCTACGTTCGCCCCGACGCGCAAAAGACCAATGCTTACCAGTCGTGCAAAAACGTGGTGCTGTCGCCCGATGCCAGCATGAATACCAAACCGCAGCTGGAAATTTACGCCGACGACGTAAAATGCTCGCACGGTACCACCACCGGCAAGATGAATGAAGACGCCCTCTTCTATCTGCAATCACGGGGTATTCCGAAAGATGCCGCCCGGACGCTGTTGCTCTACGCCTTCGCTGAAGAAGTGGTCAGCAATATCAAGATACAGCCCATACGCGAGTATCTTGAAGGTATCATTCGCGAGAAACTGGCGCTGTAATCTTAGTCTCTTTCTCACTAAAAAGGGCTGCTACGAATTCGTAGCAGCCCTTTTTTCTATTCAGTCCTTAACAAAATTGATCTATTGCAGATCGAACCGGTCAAGGTTCATCACTTTGCTCCAGGCCGCAACGAAGTCGTTGACAAACTTCTCCTGCGAATCTGAACAGCCATATACTTCGGCCAGGGCGCGCAACTCGGAGTTCGAACCGAGGATCAGATCCACCCGAGTACCCGTCCATTTCAGTTCACCGGTGGTACGGTCTCTTCCCTCAAACTGATCCTGCACATCGGAGGTCGATTGCCAGGTAGTTCTCATATCGAGCAGATTGACGAAGAAATCGTTCGTCAGCACCTCCGGCCGGTCAGTGAACACACCAAGTTTCGATCCATTATAGTTGGTGTTCAGCACCCGCATACCGCCCAGCAGAACCGTCAATTCCGGTGCCGTCAGGGTCAGCAGTTGCGCCTTGTCGATCAGCAGGTTTTCGGCCGTTACTTTATACCGGTTTTTTACGTAGTTGCGGAAACCATCGGCAATCGGCTCAAGGGCCGCAAACGACTCAACATCAGTATCTTCGGCAGACGCATCAGCCCGACCCGCAGTAAACGGAACCACTACGTCGAAGCCCGCTTTTTTAGCCGCCTGTTCAACGCCTGCACAACCACCCAGCACGATCAGATCGGCCAGTGATACCTGTTTGCCATCGGCCTGCGCGTTATTGAATTCAGTCTGAATGGCTTCCAGTTTAGCGAGCACAGTGGCTAATTGCGCAGGGTTATTCACCGCCCAGTCTTTCTGGGGTGCCAGCCGGACACGAGCACCATTGGCCCCACCCCGCTTGTCGGAACCCCGGAACGTTGACGCCGACGCCCAGGCCGTTGACACCAGTTGAGCCGTGGTCAGACCGGCCTCGAGCAGCTTGCCCTTGAGGGCGGCTACATCAGCCTCGTCGATCAGCTTGTGCGAAACGGCTGGAAGCGGATCTTGCCAGATCAGTACCTCTTCAGGCACTTCGGGGCCAAGGTAACGAGCCCGTGGGCCCATGTCGCGGTGCGTTAATTTGAACCACGCTCTGGCAAACGCATCAGCAAACTGATCGGGGTTTTCCAGAAAACGACGCGAAATGATCTCGTAAGCCGGATCAACCCGTAACGATAAGTCGGTGGTCAGCATCGTTGGCTTATGGCGCTTGTTAGGATCGAAGGCATCCGGAATAATGTCATCGGCTCCTTTGGCTACCCACTGATGCGCTCCGGCCGGGCTTTTGGTCAGTTCCCATTCAAAACCAAAGAGGTTTTCGAAGTAATTGTTACTCCACTGAGTTGGCGTTGTTGTCCAGATCACTTCCAGGCCACTCGTGATCGTATCAGCGCCTTTGCCGGTGCCGTAGCTATTTTTCCAGCCAAAACCCTGCTCTTCGATACTGGCAGCTTCCGGCTCATTGCCCACGTGGTCTGACGAAGCAGCCCCGTGTGTTTTACCAAACGTGTGCCCACCAGCTATGAGAGCAACGGTTTCTTCGTCGTTCATCGCCATCCGTCCAAACGTTTCACGAATGTCACGAGCTGCCGCCAGCGGGTCAGGATTGCCATCTGGGCCTTCGGGATTTACATAGATCAGACCCATGTGGGCTGCGCCAAGCGGATCCTCCAGTGTACGGGAATGAACAGGGCGGCCCGGATCTTCATCCGACGATACCACGCCGTGTGCCGCTACACCCGCCGAACCCTTGCCGTAGCGTTGATCGTTGCCAAGCCAGGTCGTTTCTGACCCCCAGTATACATCTTCCTGTGGCTCCCAAACGTCGGCGCGGCCACCGCCAAAACCAAAGGTCTTGAAGCCCATCGACTCCATGGCAACGTTGCCCGCCAGAATCATCAGATCGGCCCATGAAATCTTCTGACCATATTTTTGTTTGATCGGCCACAGCAACTGACGTGCTTTATCGAGATTGACATTGTCGGGCCAGCTATTGAGTGGTGCAAAGCGTTGCATCCCGGCACCGGCGCCACCCCTACCGTCGCCAATCCGGTACGTACCTGCACTGTGCCAGGCCATACGGATGAACAAACCACCATAATGGCCAAAATCGGCAGGCCACCAGTCCTGCGAGTCGGTCATGAGCGTATGAAGGTCCTGCTTCACCGCGTTGAAATCCAGGCTTTTGAACGCTTCAGCGTAATTGAACGACTGCCCCATCGGGTTCGACAGTTCAGAATGCTGACGCAGTATATTCAGCTTCAGTTGATTCGGCCACCAGTCACGATTGCGGGTGCCACCACCCGAAGCGTGGTTTAGCGTGCCACTCATGAAGGGGCATTTAGCAATAGCGCCGGGATCATTTGCCTCGAGGGCACCGTGATGACCATTCACCTGATAACTAGCCGTAGTTTCGGAAGGGTTCATGTGGTTATTCGTTTATGTGTTCTACTAAAGACTTCTTATGCAAAGCTGATACTTATCGATGTATAGAACAAATTGATATTATCTATAGTACCATTAACAATATCTATAATACATAAGTAACCGGCTGCCAAAGCTGCCTGGCCAGAGCAAGCATCGTACGTCAATCAGTCAGTACTTGCCGGAACTCATCAGGAAGGGTGAATGCAGAAGTTGACTTGAAGGATATTGATAAGCCCGCCTTTTCCACTTCGATCGCTTCGTAGATAGAAGCCTTTACTATCGCTGCTACCGAACTAATAACATTAGTTGATGTAAAACGTATCTGACGGGTTGCCTGCGTATTTTCTGTCTGCTGAACCAGAAGGCCATTGGCATCGTGTAACAGGGCACCTTTGAAAAATGAAATCGCGCAGTATTCTTTGACTATATGCAGCAAAAGAATATTCTTTTTCTGAACAGTGTAGCAGAGAACACCCCACTTCAATTCTTCGGTCAGGCCACAGTTGAGAACAATCCGTCTTAACATCACCAATTCATTCTGCCAGCTTTATCAAAATAAAAATCAACTTCAGGATTCGTAGTATTCATCGATCAGCGGACTAAATAATGGTCAGCATAAACCAACCGCATTACTCAAGACGTTACTCGACACAAGTTACTCTATCACTTTTTTATACAGACTGTATAGTGTTACAGTAATTATCAGATGTTGTGCCACTACTTATTCTGATTAACGTGAGAATCTGTTTACACTGGGTCAATCAACGTACCTACCATATCAGGGCTTTCTCATAGAAAATCGGAGCGATACGGTGTCGGCCCATCGGGCCATACCCTGAGTAAATAAGGGTCGGCCGCTCTGGCCCTTTACGTCCCGCCAGAGACACAACATCGGTTTTAGCTCACCCAGGTACCAGTATCATGGCGCGGACGGGGGCGTTCGTTTGCTGGCCTATTCTAGTTGCAACCCAGGTTACGATGGACCGGCACCACACTGTTCCACTTTTTATGAGAAAGCCCTGCCTGTCCTATTAGCCAGGGCAAAAACGTACTACGTTCCAGCATACCGAACGCAACTGATTTTATATTTTTTTCATGTCTTTTTTCGATCGAAAAAGTAGTTAATTATTTCACGGCAGCAGGCTACGTCAACCACGCCTAAATCAATAAATAACTAAACCTGATAATGCCATTCTATGAAAGTCATAAGTAACAACACATCAGCCCATTATATTTATATTGCCTAAAAACTTATAACGCAAAAAAGTAGCTACCTATCAGGTAGAATCCTGATATCTGGTGTTTTGTCTTTCGATCAGCTTCTCTATCGGTACGTTACTTCGACATGCTTACAAATCAGGAAATTGAGTTTTTAGATACATACGGGTATCTCAACTTGGGTCAATTATTAACGCCAGAACAAGTTAATCAAATCAATGACCGTCTTGCTGAATT
The DNA here is from genome assembly GCF_017353175.1 of Fibrella forsythiae. Taxonomy (GTDB): domain Bacteria; phylum Bacteroidota; class Bacteroidia; order Cytophagales; family Spirosomataceae; genus Fibrella; species Fibrella forsythiae. The sequence continues at coordinate 155,056 of NZ_JAFMYW010000012.1, forward strand.
AATCCAAACAGAAGGAGAGAAGGCTGGCGCAGAACTAGCCGAATCGAAATACATCCGTCACCCAAAAGAAGAGGGAGCAGACCGGTTAGCTGACTTGGTCAATAAGGGGCAGATTTTCGACGTATTCTACACACATCCACGTGTACTGGCAGGTATTGAAGCGGTTTTAGGGCAGCAGTACAAATTATCTTCCTTGAATTACAGGGCCGCCAAACCCGGTAAAGGCCTGCAGCAACTTCATGTAGACTGGAAAAACACGGTGGTACATGGCGCGTACAAAGTCTGTAATAGCATATGGCTTTTAGACGATTTCACCGAACATAATGGTGCTACGCGTATTGTTCCTGAATCGCATAAATTAGCCAGCTTACCCAGCGAAGCGATGACGGATACGAATGACAGGCATCCTGACGAGATTTATATCATTGCCCCCGCCGGATCTGTCTTTATTTTCAACTCGCATGTGTGGCACGGCGGAACAACTAATCAGACAGGCCGGGACCGTAGAAGCATCCATAGCTATTTTTGCACCAGAGACCAGCCACAACAGATCGACCAGAGAAAGTATATCACTCAGGAAACCTTACAGCGGATTGGCGAAAAAGGTCGGCATATATTGGATGTCTAAGCCTGGTTGCGCGGCATTATCCCCACACAATACTTTGGTCAAAACAGATGCCTGTTGCATCATGGGTACGTTTGAATCCACAGCGGAAGTTCGCATCAGCTAGTCCGGAAAGACAGATGGACTCACCGATACCGCCCATATTCATGGCGGTCAGGCCAACTTTTTAGCCCTGTTCCAGTGTTCTATAAGCATGCAAGCCATTACGCAGACACCGCTCGACATTCAGAAGATACGGGCCGATTTTCCGGTACTTGACCAACTCGTCAACGGGCGGCCGCTCGTTTATTTCGATAACGCCGCCACCACGCAGAAGCCCCGCACCGTGCTCGATGCGCTTACCCGCTACTACGAACACGATAACGCCAATATTCACCGGGGTATCCACGCGCTGGCCGAACGGGCTACGGCTAATTTTGAAGCCACGCGGCGGGCTATTCAAACGTTCATGAACGCCCGAGAGGCCGAGGAGATCATCTTCACCTACGGTACCACCGACGGAATTAACCTCGTCGCTAAAACCTACGGACAAACGTACCTGGGACCTGGCGATGAGATCATTATCTCGACGCTCGAACACCACTCGAATATTGTGCCCTGGCAGATGCTCTGCGAAGCGCGTGGTTGCGTACTGAAAGTCATTCCGATCAATGATGAGGGCGAACTGCTGATGGATGAGTACGAAAAACTGCTCACCGAACGCACTAAAATCGTATCGGTCGTTCACGTATCCAACGCACTGGGCACCATCAACCCGATCAAAACGATCATCGACAAAGCTCACGGAGTTGGCGCGGTGGTGTTGATCGACGGGGCACAGGCGACCTCGCACATTGATATTGATGTACAGGCGCTCGATTGTGATTTTTACGTCTTCTCGGCCCACAAACTGTTTGGCCCAACCGGTATGGGCGTATTGTATGGCAAACGCGCCATCCTAGAAGCTATGCCCCCCTTCCGTGGCGGTGGCGAGATGATCAAGGAAGTAACCTTCGAGAAGACGACCTACAACGATATTCCGTACAAGTTCGAAGCAGGTACGCCTAATATCGCCGATGTGATTGCGGTTAAAAATGCAATCGAATACGTTGATTCGCTGGGAAAAGAAAATATCGCCGCCTACGAACACGAGTTGCTGTCTTATGCTACCGACGCGCTACGAAGCATTGATGGTCTGCGTATTATAGGAAATGCGAAAGAAAAAGTCAGCGTGATCTCGTTTGTACTGGACGGTATTCACCACGAAGACACGGGCGTTATTCTGGATCAGCAGGGCATTGCCGTCAGAACGGGGCACCACTGCACCCAGCCGCTAATGCGCCGCCTTGGTATTGCCGGAACCACGCGGGCGTCGTTTTCCGTTTACAACACAACCGACGAAATCGATAAGCTCGTGAAAGGGCTCCACCGTGTAAAAGCGATGATGGCGTAAGCAAAGCATGACGATAAACGAGAAGCAAGACGAGATCATTGAGGAATTTGACCTGTTCGATGATCAGTTAGATAAAACCCAGTACATCATTGACCTCGGCAAAAAGCTGCCGCCGCTCCCTGATTCATTGCACGTACCTGAGAACCTGATTCCCGGTTGCCAGTCGAAGGTGTGGCTGAACAGCGAACTAAATAATGACCTGGTGCATTTTGAAGCAGACGCCGAACCCACTGCCCAGATTAGCCGGGGCTTGGTAAGCTTACTCATACGGGTGCTGTCTGATCAGAAACCGGACGACGTGGCCACTGCTGATTTGTATTTCATTGACCGTATCGGCCTCAGCAACCTGGTTACCTCGCGGCGGGCAGGCGGCATGGCCTCAATGATCCAACGCATGAAATCGTTTGCTATGGCAAACGCCTGACACCTTATGAATGCGACAATTATGTCAGAAACTGAATTGAAAGAACAGGTCGTTCTGGCCCTTAAGACCGTGTATGACCCCGAAATTCCGGTGGACGTGTATGAGCTTGGCCTGATCTACGAGATCAAGATATTCCCCGTCAATAACGTCTACATCCTGATGACGTTAACGTCTCCTTCCTGCCCTTCTGCCGGATCTATTCCGGGCGAAATTGAGCAGGCGGTGCGCAACGTAGAAGGGGTGAACGATGTCAGTGTTGAACTTACCTTCGACCCGGCCTACTCATCCGATATGATGTCGGAAGTAGCCAAATTTGAACTCGGATTTATGTAGGAACTACGCCGCAGGACTTACGCTTTGTAGGCCCTGCGGCGTAGTTCGCAACTATCACATGAATCGTCATTCGTAAATCATACTTTGTAAATCACTATGTATCCTCCTCATTTAGTTGCCCCCATGCGGGAAGACCTTACTAGCGTAGGTTTCCAGGAATTGACGACTGCTGCCGACGTTGACGCTGCTATGGCGGCTGAAGGCACCACGCTCGTTGTTGTAAACTCAGTTTGTGGTTGTGCTGCCGGCGCGGCCCGGCCGGGTGTGAAAATGGCCCTGGCAACAACCGATGTAAAACCAGATAACCTGGTGACGGTATTTGCCGGTGCTGACCTCGACGCTACGGCGAAAATGCGTGAGTATCTGCTCCCCTACCCTCCATCGTCGCCAGCCATTGGTATTTTTAAAGATGGTGATTTGGTGCACTTTATCGAGCGGCACCACATCGAAGGCCGGTCGGCTCAAATGATCGCCCAGCACCTCGAAATGGCTCTCGAAGAATTCTGCGAGAAAGCGTAAACTGATTTTGGATTGGGGATTTTGGATTTACGGCCAACGCGTCTGCCTGTTCTTGAGACAGATTGCGCGTTAGCCATAAATCCAAAATCCCCAATCCAAAATCAGTTTACCCCACCCGCTCCAGCAATTCCTTGGTTTTGCGGATACCGGCGTACTCGTCTAACTTGCTGCCTTCGTATTCGATCCCGATGATCCCTTTGAACTTGCTCTCCTTCACGATCTTCATGATCTGAGTATAGTCGGTCTCCACGCAATTACCTTTTTCGTCGAAATCATACGTTTTAGCCGACAGCCCTTTGGCATATGGAATTAGTTCCTGCGTGCCTTTATAACGGTCATACGAATCATCGCAGCCGGTGGCACTGCGCTTTATACAGAAGTTACCAAAATCGGGCAACGTACCTACGTTCTTCATCCCTACCTGCTTGATTACGCCGGCCAGCCAGGCACCGTTTGAGGTAATACCCCCGTGGTTCTCAACAATCACGTTAATACCCGACGCCTTACCTACTTCACCTAACTTGCTGAGGCCTTCTACGGCTGCTTTAGCTACGTCTTCGGGCGAGCCGCTACCCTGCGCATTGACGCGGATGGTTTTGCAGCCCAGATACTTGGCGCATTCAATCCACTTTTTATGATTTTCAACGGTCTGGTTACGCTTCGCAGCGTCCAGATCGGCCAGCGGACCTTCGCCATCGATCATGATCAGGTGATTGGTTACGCCGTTGTCTTTGCAACGCATCAGTAGTTCGTCCAGATAGGTTTTGTCCTGCGCTTTATCTTTAAAGAACTGGTTGACATACTCGACAATGCTGATGCCAAACTCTTTCTTGGCAATACCAGGGAAATCGAGGTTAGTTATCTGCTTTCCGAACAAAGCCTTGTGCAGCGACCATTCAGCCAACGAAATGTCGAACGACAGCTTCGTTGGAGCGGCTTCGGCCCAGGTAGGTAATACGGCTGTGGCAGCAAGTGCGCCAGCTCCTTGCAGGAACGACCGGCGATTCAGGTTAGTCATAGCGGCTATCTCGTTTGAGTTAGTTTGTCAACGTATAAGGTAAATACCACCCGAATCTACGGCAAAAAAAAAGGCGGGCTGTAGGGCAGCCCGTCTTTCCAGTTCAGAATACAACCTGAATATCATTTTTGTGGTGAACCAACCCGGTAGCATCAGTGAAATGATACACTCGAAAGGTACAATTTTTTCCGCGAATATGTCAAGTTATCTAATGAATAGTGTGTAATAAATAAAGATTTTACCGAGTCACGTACCTAAGCAAATTCACGGACCCATCTATTTATTCCGTATAATAACTAGTTTATAATACTTAACTTAATTTTTAGATTATTTGTATTTTTCAAAGTAAAAAATTAACTATATCGATGTTATACACCGATAAATCGGCATGAAACCAGTTTATACGGATCAACGTCTGATTGATTTTATGCTGGAAGGTGATCCAGTAGTAATGATATGGATTTACAAAAAGTATCGATTATTCATCCAGCATTACATTCTGCTGAACGGAGGCAACCGCCAGGACGCTCAGGATGTATATCAGGATGTGATGCTGGCTCTCCTCACCAATGTTACATCAGGCAAACTGACCTGCCTGCAAGGAAAGCTCAGTACGTACCTGTATAAACTAACCCAGAATCTCTGGCGCTCCCGGCTACGTAGGCATGAGCCGTTACGGGGTGCTTCCACGTTAGCTGATTACGCATCAGAGCCATCGACAGATACAGCCAGTGAAGATGTGTTGCTGGAACGGCTCATGAGCATACTCGATGAACGATGCCGTCTGATTTTGAGGCTGTATTATTTTGACAAACTGCCCATGAGCACCGTAGCGATCCGGGTGGGGTTAAATAGTGCCGAATCTGCTCGTAAGCGAAAATGCGACTGTTTAAGCAGGCTGAGAGAACTGGCGCTGCACGTCCATGTTGAGACAGGCAACGTTTCTGAAACCGAATCTTTACCAGCAGTCTGACGAGACCGATAAATTACCGTTGAATCAATCGTAAGACAGCGTACTAGCCGCCAGCCGGACGTTTCCCCCCTTTGTGCTACTCATATCCTAGACACCCTAAATGAGTTAGCCATGAAGCATGTACCTGTCAATCGACTGCTGGCAATCTGTTGCCTGTTAGTAGCAACCGGATTACCCTTTAGCTGCATCGACCTCAGCCGAATGCTAGAGGATCACTGCTGCGTGCCGGAGAAAGCCAATTTAGACAAAGCGCAAAAAGCGTATGATCAGGCGGCGTGTCAAATACATTAAATTGTGCGAAAATTAGACCAGTTTTTGGCCTGATTTACTACAACTTAATGAGAATATTGACAGAAGAGAGTGAGAGTGTTTTGGCTTATTACAAGAGATAACAAGAACCCTTTGTATGCCCGTCCGTAAAATACCCCTTCGTTATTCCTCCGTATCAGGTGTAGCGCCTAGTCAGAAGAATGATCGACTCCATGAATTTGAATCAACACTAGAGAGGGACTTGATAAGCCTACTTGAATTCGACACCAACGTAGAATCATACGAGGAGCAACCTGTCTGTATCCATTACATAGATCAGGCCGGTAAACCGCGTACGTACACGCCAGATATGCTTATTCGTTACCGGCAGGAGCGAGCACCAGGTTGTTGGCTAAAACCCCGGTTGTGCGAGGTAAAGTACCGCGTCGACCTGTGGGCAAAATGGCACGAGTTGAAACCAAAGTTTCGTGCGGCGGTCCAGTTTGCCGCTGAAAACGGAATGGAATTCAAGATTCTAACCGAAAAAGAGATTCGGACGGAGTACCTGGAGAATGCCCGATTCTTGAACCGCTATCGGACAGTACTCATTGAGCCGGGTTACGTCGAACGGCTAGAGATGATTCTAAAACAGGTGCCACAGACGACGCCGCAAGAGATTATTCAGCTGGCCGCCCGCGATCTAGTTCACCAGGCTCACTATTTGTATGTCCTCTGGCACATGGTGAGTCTGGAAATGGTTGGCATCGAATTAACCCATAAATTAAGCATGAAAACGCCCATCTGGTCACTCGACGGGCCGATGCCCCACTTTAGTAAACCGCGCCGAAGACTATGAATCCTCAGATTGTCAACCAAATATATATCACACCAGGAGCTGCAGTCGATTTTGAAGGAGATACGTATCAGGTGAAAGCCATTTTGGATGATCGTCGGATACTGGCCCACCGGGTTATTGATGACCACATTGCTGTGCTACAGGTAACTGGTTTGACACCTTCGGTTCAAGCAGCCCCGGTTGGCCCTGAAATTCAGTTGGCTGACGAAGAGGCGTGGGCTTTAGCGACCCGTCGGTATAACCTGATAAAGCCCATTTTAGCCAATCGAAGTGATGGTGCATTGGTCAAAGCGATTGCCAAAGAAAACCGGGTCAGCGTCAGTACGCTTTACCGATGGCTGGAGCGCTATGAGCGTACAGGGCTTGTATCGGCTTTGATGGATTACCCTAGGGATGGAGGAAAAGGTAAAAATAGACTTAGTCCGGAAGTTGAGGTGCTCATCGAGGAGACAATCCGGCAGGAATACCTATCGGTTCAACGCAAGCCAATTTCTAAAGTCTACCAATCGCTGGTTAGCCAATGCCGGCAGGCAGGTCTGGAAGAGCCTCATCCAAACACCGTTCGAAACCGGGTGAGGCAACTCACCGAGTATACACGGTTAAGGTTCCGGTACGGTAAACCAATTGCCGATGAACAACTGGCCCCCCTGAGAGGCAATTTCCCCGGGGCTGATTTTCCTCTGGCAGTGGTGCAGATTGATCACACCAAACTGGACTTGATACTTGTCGATAACCTCCATCGGCAACCCTTGGGGCGGCCCTGGATTACGCTGGCGATCGATGTGTTCAGCCGCATGGTGGTGGGCTTCTACGTTTCCTTCGATCCACCTGGCGCAATGGGTACCGGACTCTGCATCGCTAACGCAATTTTGCCCAAAGAGACCCTGTTAGCCAGTCACAACCTGGGTGGTGAATGGCCCTGCTGGGGCGTTATGCGAATGATACACCTGGACAACGCCAAAGAGTTTCGGGGAACCATGATTAAACGGGCCTGCGAAGAATATGGAATCGAATTGAATTGGCGTCCCGTTGCCCGGCCCCAATATGGAGGTCATATTGAACGGCTCTTGGGGACTGTCGCCCGGGAGATGCATACCCTACCGGGTACCACCTTTTCCAATACCAGAGAACGAGGGCGTTATCCTTCCGAGCAAAAGGCGACGATGACACTAGACGAGCTGGAAAAGTGGCTGCTGACCTACGTGACTGAAGTGTATCATAAGCGCATACACAGTAGCCTGGGAACGAGCCCGCTGGAGTATTTCCGGCAGGGCCTATTGGGACGCGATGGCCAATCTGGGACAGGTTTGCCCTTTCGAACATACAACCCCGAAAAAGTGCGGCTCGATTTTATGCCCTTTGAGGAGCGTACCGTGCAGGAGTACGGCGTATTGATCGACCATATCTACTACTATGCTGATGTGTTGCGACGGTGGATTAAAACCACAGACCCAACAAAGTATAAGCACCGCCTCAAGATGCTGTTTAAACGTGACCCGCGCGATGTAAGCATTATCTATTTCTATGATCCCGAACTCAAGGCCTACTTCCCCATCCCCTACCGGGACACCTCCCGGCCACCGATGAGCATCTGGGAGCACCGAGAGGCGCTCAAACGAGCTAGGGAACAGCAAGTGACCATCAATGAAGACAGTATTTTTGCCGCTTATGAGGCTATGCGCCAAATCGAGGAGGCAGCGGGAAAGCTCACCAAACAGGTGCGCCGCAAGGGGCAGCGCCAACCAGTGCATGAAGCTCGGCTAGCAGCCTTAACCAAATCACCCGCCCAGCCTTCCCTGGCAGCTGAACACCGTCAGTTTGATCCATTTGATTCACTCTAACTACATGGACCACCTAAACCCCGATTTATTGGTAACATTGGACAAGGCGGCCCCTCAACGGGTGCGCGATTTGGCCACTGGCCCTATTATAGGCTACCCGTTGGCTAAAAGAGCCATGGACTGTATGGAAGACCTGTTGGTCCACCCTCCTACCCACCGCATGCCAAACTTATTGCTGGTGGGGCACACTAACAATGGAAAAACGGTCATAGCTGACCGGTTTCTCCAACAGCACCCCGCTTATGTACTGCCCGGCGAAGACCATGTGCGGATGCCCGTACTCATGGTGCAGGCACCACCTGTACCGGATGAAAAGCGGTTTTACAATGGTATCCTTGAACGGCTGTTTACCCCCTACAAGGTCAACGACAAGATTGACCGCAAATGGCTATGGTGTGTAAGAATTGTTAATTATTTAGACAATAAAGCGAGTAAATCGGCTTCTGTGCTCAGTATATCAAGACGTTGCAGTACAGGCTCTTTAGACATAATAAACGCTCTTACTGTCGTTTCAAACCGCTGATAAATAGGCTTATTAAGTATTACAGCTAAGGTACTTTCAGGCCATATCATTCTAAAATCATCGTTACAATGATCTATGGCTCTCTGCTGACTTGCCTTTGCATAAGCTAAATGGGCCATTGAGGCGTACACAAGTACTAGCTCTATATTACCCTCCCTTTGTTGAAATAGACGCATTTTGTCTAAAATATCGCCAATCTGGCCATTTTGGAGCGTGTTTAACTGTTTGAGATGCTGCCAGGCTTCGTTCTTGCGCCCTGATTTATAGAGATAATTCGACTTTCTAAAAAGGATACTCAGTGAAGGAGTGTCATTATGTCGTGAGTAAATGTCAACTGCTTGCTCATATGTAGATAACGCGCTCTCGTAGTCACCTGAATTGGCTATTACAGTAGCCTACTTTAATAGCTCTCCGGCTTCAGTAATATACTCAGGCACTTGCATCGGTTGACTAAGTACTGTGTTCAAGGCCGTAATTAGCTCCTGAGTCTCTTCCTCGGCTAACTTTTGAAGAAACATTCGTTGAATTTTATTTAAGAATCTGTTCATATCAATAGTTGGATAAGTAGATCTTAACGTATAAACTGCTATCAGAAAAATGGTATCTAACCTGTATAATTAGTGTTATATACCGGCCTGACTCGGGAAAGCACAATTCCAGCCGTGACGAAACGCTGCTATTTCAGGCTGTTTTCGATTTTACCTATCCTGCGTTCTGCGTTCGATTCGATCCAGGTGACCAAGAGGGTTCCAGTTCATACAGTTGTGTCGTTAAACATGCCTCGAGGTGGTACAGCTGAGGTACTCCCCATTGATTGGACAAAAAATGGGCGAGTTATAAATAGATGCCACTTGGTGAAGGGGCGATTTTCAGACCGTTTCGTACTGTTCTGCCTTGCTTGAAACAAAGGACGGACGAACAGTCCTGTCGTTAGAAGCCGATTGGGAGGCGCAAAATTAACCGCCCCAGGCTATGATTCAAAGACCGCTTTCGGAGTGTGGCCACGGACAAACGTCCCACAAACCCATTGCCGCAGCAGTCGCCGTACTCGTTTAGGATTGACTTTATGCCCCTGTTGGTGAAGCCAGTCGGTGAACTGCCCCACCCCGAAAAAGGAAGTATTCAGATACTGTTTGTCAATGAGTTTCATAAGTTCGAGGTTGTAAGCCGACTCGCCACGCGGCGTATAGTAGAAACTGGATCGAGCCAGCCCCAACAGGGCGCATTGCCGCTCGATACTTAACTTACTGGCTGGATCGATGCATTTTTTACTTTGGCTCAGGTCATAGTTTTGTGTTTTTTTGAGCCAATCTAACTCGAACTGGAACTGCCCAATCTGTTGATAGAGTAGTGCGATCTTGGCCTCTGTGTCGTCGGTCAGCTTTTTGTTGGACTGCTCAAAAAGGGTGATCATGCCTTCGGTAACTTACTTTTTACAGACCTTAATCTGTGTGGGGTAGACGTCATGTTGCTGGGCAATCTCACTTAGCGTTTTGCGTTCGCGGATCGCCTCCAAAGCAATCTGACTTTTTTGTTGAGTACTAAATGTGCGATGGGCACGTCCCATGAGGGCGATGATTTGTGTGACAAAATATGCATCAGTATCACATTGTAACCACTGTCTGAATATTGGGTAGTATTTCAGTTGGGACTTGCTAGAATACCCGTAGTTAAGCAAGGACTCATTCTATTTTTCAGGACCATAATTGAGATGTTCACTAAGTGTTCTATTGTTTTCTGATAGCCGTGAATAGACGCTTAACAATGGTATACTATCAACATGTTGTTTATAGTATATACAACACGTTAATTGTAAAGTCACGGAAAGTAAGCATTGAATATTTGTAACTTATATATGAGTAATACTACATATAAGCCGTTTAATAAATCGATTTAGTTACTTATCAAACGTATCTATTTGTTGAGTAAATAGCGTTAGTAATATTACTAAGTACATCTATTTCTAATTAAACACAAACTTTCATGAAAACATCTATCAAGGTACTTTTACTAAGTACAATGCTAAGTGCTTGGCTAAGCAAACCGTGTCTTGCAAGTGACAAGAAGGATCATGGCATAAAATCACATACTGAGGTGAAAAGCAAACCTACAGTGCAGTGTTCTGTACAAACAATTGTCCAAGTTCGTAATAGTGATGGAAACTGCGTGGACCTGGCTATAAATGCAACTGCAGCTACTTGCGAAGAGGCAGGTAATATGGTTGACGGGCTCAAAGCTGTAATGTGGTACTTCGGTATACTTCAGTAATGCAATTACTCTCTAATCCCAAAATGCTTAAACACTAAACACATGAAATTTGTAAAACTCGTTCTCGTTTCTCTTTTTTTTGTGGGCACTCCTTTTGTCACCAATGCCTCAACACCCAAAACTTCAGGAGTTGAAGAAACTACTTTAAAGGAAAACCCATCTAGTAAGAAGCAAAAATCTAGCTTTGAGGCTCAGATGAAGGTATTTTATTGCCAGCTATCTACTGTAGTCGAATCTGTGGATTCACAAGGGTACGCGGTAAATGAACTTATCATTACAACAGGAGCAACATGTGCCGAAGCCGGTAGTAAAATGGATATAATATGTAGTGTAATAGAATACATGAGTGGTGGTACGCAGGCTTGCGATTAATAGTTAAATCAGTCAAATTCGTCCCCGCTTGATTAGAGGTTAACGAATTATGTTAACCTCTAATCAAACTAAGCACACTAAAACAATGAAAAGTTATATAATATTGGTATTTTTCGCCGTAGCGACATTGACCTATGGTCAGGCACCTGCAGTTTTGTATGGTAAAGCAACATATAAATACAAGTTTAACTTCCCATCCTCTGTTAATGATACACTTACTGGTGATTTATACTTTAACAGTGCGGGCGAGTCATACTATAAAACAGATCTTATAACGGTAACTAAACGGACTAATACTAATTCGACTGAAGGTACAACTAATACCAAGAATAGTCAGATTACTGATTCACTTGTTGTATATCGTGATTTATATAAAAATATTCATGTGTACCATAAAAGGGCTTTTATGGTAAGGAAGCTAGTAAAAGACACAGTTCATATTATTAAATGGAATCTACAAAAAGAAACAAAAACAATCGGTAATTTCGTTTGTAATTCAGCTGTAGGAAAAGTAGCAGGAAGGAACTATAAGGTATGGTATACTAACCAAATTCCTATTAGCTCTGGTCCGTGGAAGTTATATGGTCTTCCGGGTCTAGTGATTGAGGCATTTGATGAAAATAATTTAGTAGCTTTTCAACTTGTATCAATTAAAATAGATGATAAAGTATTAAAATATTATGGACAAGAAGATTTAATTAAAAAAGCTCTTGATTTAAAAACCTTTTCAAAACAAGCAGAAACTAATCTTCAAAAAGTTCAAGCGCAAGCTGAGTCTATGGGAGTAAAATTTTCATTTAACACTGTTAGTCAAGGCCTTGAACTGGAAGAGAATTAATATGTATGTAATTTTAACACAAGTTATTGTGTTAAAATTATCATTTACAGCTATTGCGCAACAGAGCGTAAAAATTAAAGTTATTTCTAAGGATTTAATTCCAGTACCATTTGCTATTGTTAAGTTGTCGTTGCCATCTACTCAAATTATAGCCTATGGCTCTACAGATGTAAAAGGTATATATGTAATTCCAACAGAAAGTCCTGATTCCTTAACTATATCCGTTAGCCGGTTAGGATATAAATCTTACGAAGATAGGCTAGATAAAACTTATCTTAGAGCACAAAAAGAAATTAGTATTATACTTTATGAATCTGAAACATTATTGAATGAGGTTATTATAAGAAAGGTAATTCCTTTTCAAGTAAATAAAGATTCTACAACGTTTGTAGCATCAAATTTTAGGGACGGCTCAGAGCGTAGCGTTGAAGATCTATTAAAAAAGTTACCAGGGGTCCAAGTATCAAGTAATGGAACTGTATCATTTAATGGAAAAGTAGTTGATAAAATAACTATAGAAAGTGATGATTTCTTTTCAACCAACTATAAGTTGATAACGAAAAATATGTCTGAGTATGTAATTGATAAAGTTGATGCAATTGAAAATTATAATGATAATCGATTACTACAGGGGATTACACGTTCAGATAAAACAATCTTAAATTTAAGGCTACGAAGTGACGTTAAAGGATTGCCTTTTGGTGATTTTAAACTTGGAACGAGCAATAATAGTCAGTATGAATTAACAAACTCGTTTTTTCTTATAAATTCAAAGTTTAAAATTGGTCAATTCTCAAATTTTAATGACGTAGGTAATAATCCTGGCTCTGAAGTTGAAGGACTAGTTAATAACCCTGCATCTACTGACCTAAGTAAAATTTTGATAAATCCTGTAAGATTTGGTATTAATGAAATAATAAATACTCCACGTATACCACAGCAACGATTTGTTTCAAATAAAGCGCGAATGGGAGCTGTAAATGTTTCAAAAACATTATCAAAGTTTAAATTCAGAAGCTGGGTATATGCATATAAGGATCAACTATCTCAATCGTATTCCAATAATTTTTCCCTTTTAAAAACTGTACAAGAAGTAAATAACTCAGAGAATGTTTTTTACAGTAGAAACCCTACACAACTAAAAAGTAATCTAGAATTAGATTACCTGATTACAGATAGTTGCGAAGTTAAAATCAGGTCTTCTTTTGGTTTTAATTGCAACAGTAATAGTTTCTATGCTAGTTCTAGTATTAATTCTGGGAAATCTTCATCTTTCTATAATCAAAACGGAAATGCATATACTCATTCTGTAGATCTTACAAACAGGCTTACGAAAAACCAAGCATTTCAGGTGTCTTTATATTTCTCAAATAAGAATTATCTTGATAATTATCTAGCTAATTCTTATTTGTATAGTTATATTCCTTTGAGTATTACTGATACGATCAACGGATTTAGGCAATATACTAATTTAGAAGAGTCAGTAAAGATATTTAGAGTTAAATATTTGACGCATTATAAATCACTTCTCTTGTCTTTTGCTGCTAATTATTCTTCAATTGATAATAATCTTTCATCCAAACTGAGAATTATCTCAAATGGAATAGAATATTTGACAAACGATTCTTTAAGTAGGAATTCGATTTATAATAATAAAACATACGCCTTTGAAACTACTTTTACATGGTTTTCAAAAAAATGGACATTGGCTAGCGGCGTCTCAAATCAACTAGTAAGTGTGAGTAATTTTTCTCCTATACTATTAAATGGAGAACATTATCAGTTGAATCGAATACCATTAACAAACTTATACGGCGAAGTTAAATATAAAATCAAGGATGGTATTTCAACGAATTTACTACTAACCTCGATTGGGGTACCCCCAAATATTACTGAAATATCTCAAGGTATATATATGTCTAACTATAGGACATTCTCTGAGAGTATTGGTTCATTTAATATGCGCCGAGATCATATAGCTTTATTTAATTTTGTTATCTCTAATCCATACGTTTTTTTAACATCAAATACTCAAGTACTTTATTCAGTAACAAATAAGCCTTATACAAATTTCAATAGTTTGCAGAATGGAATATCATATTTGCAATTAAAACCAGTAAGTTATCCATCTGAGACATATCAGATAGCCACTAATTTTGATAAATACTTTCATTTTATTCGAACAAGAATCAATCTGTCTGGCTCGTTTGCACATGCAAGTAGTTATTTAGGATTTAATGAGAATCAATTATTTCAAAATAAAATCGATAAAAGTGAATTTAAATTAATAATGAGTAGTGCCTTCAAATTTCCCTTTAACGTGGATTTTGGACTCACTAACTCAAAAATTAATATGGCGACTCTATCATCTTATCAAATTTCAAATAAGTTTTATGATCTCTCGTTTTATGGAAATTTACGAATAAGTGCATCAAATAATAAGTTTCAGGGCAACTTTAAAGTTGAACAAAACAATTATTATATTAATGATATCAAGTCATCAGCACTATTTGCTGATTTGTGGGTGTTATACAAGCCAACATCTGGTAAGTTTTCTTATGAAATTGTTGGAAGAAATTTATTTAAAGCTCCATCTGTATACACACTTTCAATATTAAACAATTTAGTAAATCGATCAATTTTTCATTTAGTTAAGCCTTTACTTGAAATTCGGTTGGAGTACAGATTGGGAGTTAAGTAGAATATGCTTAATCAACACTTTAAATTATCTATCTAAAGACATTTTAGAAAGGCATAATTAGCAAGTTTTCACAAGTTTGAATGGAAATCTACACGCTACTTAGTTCCCCATTTATCTTTATCCAAGCTACGGTATTGAATTGCTTCAGCTAAATGATCGAAGCCAATATTTGTCGAATCAGCTAAGTCAGCGATAGTTCTTGCCACCTTCAATATAGGGTTATAGGCTTTAGGTGACAAACCAAGGCGATCAATAGCTCTCTTAAGTAATGCCTTACTGGCGTCATTAATTATACATACCTCTTGCACCATCTCGGCAGTCATCATCGCATTCTTGTGAATGATGTTTGACCCTTCAAACCGCTTGGATTGCTTTTCACGTGCCTGTATAACTCGCTCTCGGATCTGTTCTGATGATTCAATTTTACGATTAGATGCTGTTGACTCAGAGTTTATAGGGTCAACTTCCACGTGAATGTCAATTCGGTCGTAAAGTGGTCCTGGAACCATGTTCAGGTACTTCTGAATAGATTCGGAAGTACAACTACATCTTTTTTCTAGGTGACTATAAGCTCCACAAGGACAAGAGTTCATGGAAGCAATAAGCATAAAGCTAGCCGGGAGCTCTACAGCTTGGGGTGTTGATGAAATAACCACTTTATGATCGTCCAAAGGCTGTCCAAGCCCTCCTAATACGGTTGGATTAAACTCTGGAAGTTCATCGAGGAATAATACCCCATTGTGTGCCAGAGATACTTCACCAGGCAGAGGTATACTACCACCCCCTACAAAAGCAACGTCACTAATCGAATGGTGTGGATTTCGGTACGGGCGTCTAGCTAACAATGTTGAATTGACGCCCAATTTGCCGGCTATTGAGTGGATTTTAGTCGTTTCCAGCGCTTCCATTAGTGTTAAGGGGGGTAGAATTGAAGAGAGTCGTTTGACTAACATGGTTTTACCTGCTGCAGGTGGACCAATCAAAATGACATTATGCCCCCCAGCAGCGGCAATTTCTAAAGATCGTTTTATCGTCTCATGGCCTTGCACGTGCGAAAAGTCGGCCTCAGGCTCACCAATACTGTGTAAAAACCGGTCCCGTGTGTCCGTTATCAACGGCTCAATAACTCGCTCATTCTGTAAGAATTCTATGGCTTCTGTCAGCGTATCTACACCAATAACATCTAACATGTTGACAATAGAGGCCTCTAGAGCATTTTCAGTGGGTAAAATGAATCCTTTAAACCCTTGACGTCGTGCTTCAATGGCAATAGGAAGTACACCCTTTATTGGACGTAGCTTGCCATCTAGAGCAAGCTCACCTAGGATCACATAATCGTCAAGGTTTTTTTGGTAAGAAAGCTTGCCAGAAGTAGCCATTAAACAAAGTGCAATCGGCAGATCATAGGATGAGCACTCCTTTCGAATGTCAGCGGGGGATAAGTTGATTACCGTTTTCTGATGACTTTGTTGATATCCTCCATTTTGAAGCGCCTCATCAATGCGTTGTAGACTTTCCTTAGCGGCATTCTCGGAAAGACCGAGGACAGAAGTACCAACGCCTTGACTGACACTAACCTCTACAGTTAGTAGCCTTGCATTTACACCATAAACTGCGGCACCGAACGTTTTAGCAAGCATTATATATAGAACAGGGAAAATCTGGATGCTGGTTACTATCTAAAAACGATTGATATATCGTACAAGTCGTTCTGCAACAGCAGACGGACTATCTTTTTTCAAATGGTCAAAGGGCTGTTTTATGATATTGAAGGACGTTAAATCACACTTACTCCAAATGCCTTTGTTGTCCATTAATAAACTGATGGTTTTTGCCATAAGTAAATGATCTATGTTGAATCGGCCAGGTGTATGTAAAAGAACGCGACTGAATCGTTCGCTGGTTCTGGCTTCACAGTCGACCAGATAAAAACCGGTTCCGCCATGAATGATTTTCACAATAGTCAAACGCCGAACTTTAAGTGGTACTTTACTTTTACCTCTTACTGAATTTATTAAACGCCAGTTTTTGACTGATTGATTGGTGCCCAGATAAGCGGGAAATGGGAAATCAATAAAAGAAGGAGAGTACTTCCATTCGTACCAATTATAATATAAACAGTAGAGATTGAACCACCGGAGACACGATACAATGCGTTGTAAAGCAGTGTAATCGGTGTTACCAAGGTCTTGATTGTCTTCTGTGGTTAAAGTAGTAGGCGCAATACCGGTAGTATCTGAAGGAAGACCTGAAGTGGTATAAGTCTCTGTATCAATCGTATATATAGGGACTCGTCCGATTGTTCGCACTTTTTGCTGATCCTTTTGAACACGCTCGGCGGGTGGCACATGGCCAAATCGATCATCGATAGGTATAGGAGTCAGCACGTTGCTGAAGTGGCTATCGGCTGATTCAGTTGAACTTATAGATGCATTAGGGGTTGGATCAGCTGGCTTTTTTAAAGCTGAAGGAGACGCCTTTTTTTCCTCTAATGCATCTTCCGTTTGCTGATTATTGTTATCCCGGTCAAAAAACAGTTTCTCAAAGGGAAAGGGAGCAGTACACAACAATATAGCGTACACTAAGAAGCCATATTCAGGGTTGTCTATGCCTTCTTTCAGACAAATAACTTTGCCTTTAACAGAAAGCGTGGTGGCTCCATTAAAGGGAAATTTTGCGTTTAGATATGGTTTCTTTTTGCTGTAGAACGCGTAACGAATTTGACGTCCAATATCTGTTGCATTCTGTAAGGCTACAGAGCATACGGCTATTCGACCAAGAATAAGACAATCGTTATCGACCGTGCCTTTCCGCATATTGATATAGGCCTCTTTAGTCTCATCATTAATCCTAGTATCAGCCTTTGTGAATAATTGGTCGTCCTGTATCCCGGTACCAATTAGATGTTTTATCACATAGCTTGACCCGCAGTAATAAAACTTCATTAACTCAGAAGGCGGGATAAGTATCTTGGTAATCTTGTGATTTCCGCTTTCGACAGTGAAAAAAGGACTGTCGATAACTAAACAATCTGAATTACAGTGCTCTCCTGAGAATGGGTGGTACTTATATGGCAACTCTACGATAGAATTTACCGGTTTTATCGTAGACATCTCAGCTTGGCGCAGTTTTACCGTCAGATCGTTGAATTTAGAATTGCGAAGCGGTGTACTTACCAGCTTTTTATTTCTCCAAACGCTTCCGACGTTAATAACAACCAGACACTCAATACCTATTGACTTTATCGTTTTCCGTTTTACGAAATTCTGATCGGTCTTTTTTATATAACTAATGATGGTGGGGTCTTTTTCATATCGCTCGTAGTCGATGGCAACCAGATCAACCTCAATCCGGTGATCGCTCTCATAGATCCCCACTGGACCTACCCAAGAGAGTAGCCAATATTCACCATCGTCTGGAAATTCTGTAATTGTATAGTTGTGCATCTTCCCCAAGTTACGGTGGTAAACCTAAACGATTCTCATGTGCTTTTGTAATTTCTTATCTTCTAATGTAATTCACAAGAGCGTATAACAGCGCGCTGGCACCACTAAGGACAGCACTTGCCACCAAATACGCCAGGCAAGCAACAAAAAATGCGGCCGAAGCAGCGCTATTTGCCTGTAATCTGACCTGCCCCATCAACCTGACGTGTTGCCAGGGATCAAAAAATACCAATAAGCTTGCTACGCTGGCGGCTGATCTAGCGTCGGATAAACTGAATGACGAAACGGGCATAATTGCAGCCATATCAGGGGCGCAAACTGCCGCCGACGCTGCCCACAAGTCCTTACAGCAATTCAACAATACATCGTGCCCTTTTGCCAACGCAACCTCCAACTGCGTGACCTCGCGGTTTACGGCAACTACGCTCGAACAGGCGGCCAGAGAACTTCTTAAAGATCTTACTGCCGAACAAAATGTAATTCTTCCTCCCCTATTTGACCAAAGCAGGGCGGCCAACACAGAAAAAAGTAGAGCATCGACTGCGTTAAGCCTGTGTCAGCAAACGAATAACTGCCAATGATTTTAGGGATGCGCTACAGGCAGTTTATCGCCACCAACGTCATTGGCCTGGTGGTAACCGGCCTGTTCAGCCAGGCTGTTCGGGGTCAGGTAGCCCACCCACTTCACGCTCAAATTGAAACGGGGGGCATTACCTCATCTTGCGGCGAAACGCCGTTCTGGTTACGAGTGAATCAGTTTGGAATTATTCCGCAAGCGGCACCCCTGGCTATGGTCCGTGTTCGGGTGTCGAGAACAGACAATGCAGTAGATACTGCAACACACCAGACTAACCGGTTTGGCTGGGGATTTGCGCTGAATCCGGTGCTGAATCTGGGGAGCCGAAACCAGCTTTTACTGCCAGAAGTCTACGTGACCGTGCGCAGTAATACGTTTGAGATGTGGGCCGGACGTCGGCGCGAATTAATCGGATTGGGCGACTCGCTGCTTTCTTCCGGCTTTGTCATTGGCTCTGGAAATGCACTGCCAATCCCTAAAATTCAGTTGGCTACGCGGGGCTACGTACCGCTGAAATTTCTGAAGCGTTTCGTAGCAATCAATGCAGGCTACGCCCACGGCTGGTTTACCAATGCTTACATTCAGGGATCATACCTGCATCAGAAATACCTGTACTGGCGATTTGGTAAACCAAAATCATTCTTGAAAGTACACCTGGGTCTCAACCATCAGGTGCAGTGGGGCGGGCAGGCCGATTATCTGCTAACCTCACCCTATGCGTTGAACGGACGTTTACCGGCTTCCTTTTCATATTATGGCAACATCATCATGGCTACCCGGCCCAACGATATCGAGAATGATGATTATAACAGTTTCGATGGAGCCTACCGGATTGGCAATCACGTTGGCGGGCACGACCTGGGCATCCAATTAACAACCACGCGCGAAACAATACTGCTCTATTTCCAGCACCCGTTCGAGGATGTGTCGGGCCTGCTTTGGCAGAACCTTCCCGACGGACTAATCGGCTTTTCGTGGCGACGACTGGTCATCGACAGATTGGCTGCCGGTCAACTTGATCACTTCGTGCTTGAGTACCTGACCACTCTGGATCAGAGCGGTTCCACATTCTGGGTGCCCAATTCGGCTTATCAGGGAGCCGACAATTATTTCAACCATGCTCAGTACCGTGAAGGATGGAGCTACCATGGCCGGGCAATTGGCACACCATTTATTGCGCCCCAAACCGAACTTCGTTCAGCAATCAATCGGTCCGTTTTTTTCGCCGACAACCGGGTAGAGGTGTATTATGCGGGTGCCGAAGGGCGATTAATAAACAAACTGCGCTGGACAATCAAGCTAGCATACAGTTGGCACTATGGTACGTATGCTGAACAGTTCGATCGTGCGCTGACTCAATATTCGTTTTTGCTATCCACCCGGACAGGACTGGGTAAACTCAGCAAAACTTGGTTGCAAACCGCTATCGCGCTCGACTGCGGAGAGGTGTACCCCAGCACGCTTGGCGCATCCCTGAGTCTGTCACATACTATTTTCGGAAAGACGCGTAGCTCCACAAACTGAAAGTAGCCCACCCAAGGCGCGACATCATTACGGCATATTATTACACGAAGGAGTGCTGGGCTGGTGACTTTTCTGAACTTGCCGTTACACGTACCTGGTTTCCAATACATTATACCCCCTATTCCAAATCCCCCAACGGCACAAAGTGCTTCTGATTCAGCGGCAAATTCTCGGCCGTCCAGACAATATCCCGTACAAATTCGTGGACCCGAACCGGGCAGTTGGCGACCCGACAATAATGACAGCATTCTTCGAGGCAGGGGTCAGCATGGACGAAAATTTCTACTTCGCTGGAAAAACCCTGTTGCAAGGTTTCTTCAAAGCGGTGCACTTCATCGTGGGTATTCAGCAGATCCCAATAGTAGGGTAGTGTCAGGTGGCAATCGATGTGCAGGTCGGCACCGTATTTCTGCACGCGCAGATTATGCACGTCAATCCAGTTTCGATGGCGGTTTTCGGCCAGTACAGTCACCACCTTGTCTATAGTTGGCATATCGGTTTCGTCGAGCAAACGACCAACCGATTCGCGCACCAGCGACCAGCCATTGTAGATGATGAACAACGACAGGGCCAGGGCCAGCACCCGGTCGAGCCACATCCAGCCAGTGAACCAGACAAGCCCAACCCCAACGATTACTACTACACTGCTCACACTATCGACCAGCAGGTGTTTGCCATCGGCAACCAGCGCCAGCGAATCGGCTTGCTTTCCCTGCTTTGTCAGCGCATACCCCATCAGGGCATTGGCGGCCGTTGTAGAGGCAATCAGGGCCAGCCCCCAGCCCAGGTCGGTGAGGGTGGTTGGTTCAAAAAAGCTGACAACCGCTTCATAAATAATCACCAGCCCGGCCGACAGAATCAGGGCTCCCTCAAACCCCGACGAGAGGTACTCCACTTTTCCGTGGCCATACGGATGGTTCAGGTCGCGGGGCTGACCAGCTATATACAGGCTGTAGAGCGCAAAGCCACTGGCAATTACGTTCACGATCGACTCCAGCGCATCGGTAAGAATAGCCGTGGAGTTGGTCAGGAAAAAGGCCGTGAATTTGAGTACCAGCAGAATAGTGCCAACCAGCAGAGAGAGGGCCATCCAGCGGGTTTTGGCATCTTGTAATAGCTTCATAGAGCCCATAAAGATACGGCTAACCGGCCAAATCGTTCGTATTTTCGCCGCATGGACGCAACGCAAAACCCCTGGCAAACGCTCGACTCAGAGGTCAGGTACGAAAATAATTGGCTGTCGATCAGGCACGAAAACGTAATTACGCCCGCCGGTACCCCCGGCATTTATGGCGTAGTCAGTTTCAAAAACAAAGCGGTTGGCGTCATTCCGATCGATGCAGAGGGCTATACGTACCTGGTAGGGCAATACCGGTATGCACTCAATGAATACACCTGGGAAATACCGGAAGGTGGCTGCCCCGTTGGCACGGACATGCTGGAATCGGCCCAGCGCGAGTTGCAGGAAGAAACCGGATTTGTTGCCGCAAAATGGACGAAGATGGCCCGTATTCACACATCGAATTCGGCCACTGACGAAGAAGGCTTCATCTACATTGCCGAAGACCTGACACCCGGCCTGCACGCGCCGGAAGAGACCGAAGATCTGCAGTTACTGAAAACACCCCTGTCTGAAGCCGTGCAGATGGTCATGGATGGCCGAATCACCGACTCAATCAGTATGGCGGGCTTGCTGATGCTAGCCCGTCTGCGCGGCATCTGAAAACAAAAGTGCTCAATTGGCAGTAGCAGTAAACAGTGCAGTTACTGTAGAGGCGAGTACACTAGCTCAATGCTACGCAGGCTGCTACTTGTGCCAACTATACCTTTTTATGTTCTTACCTATTCTCATCGGCTTTCTGACAGGTGTGGCGTTGTGCCTGACCTTCGGAACCGTTTTTTTTGCCCTCATTCAGAACAGCGTCGACAACGGGTACAAGGCTGGGTTGACCATCACACTCGGCGTTGTGCTGGGTGATGCTATCTACGTTACGTTCGCCTTACTGGGTACGTCGATTATTCCCCATTCAACGGCGCTGGAGCCTGTTCTGGCGGCCGTAGGTGTTGTGTTCCTGGTAGCGCTGGGGCTGTTCAATATTATAAAAGGCACCCCACGCATTGCCTACCCCAAAACCAAATTTGGTAATTATGCTTACTACTTTACAACGGGGTTTCTCCTGAATGCGCTGAACCCGATCAACTTCGTGTCGTGGGTTACTATAGCCGCCTATATACGGCACTCGCTCAATTACGACACCACACAACAGGTTGTTTTCATGGTATCAGCGTTACTTGGCGTAGCCGCGGCCGAGTCAGCACTCGCCATTTTTGCGCACAAATTGAAGCGATTTTTCACTCCGAAAGTGGCGCTGGCTTTCAATCGAATCACGGGTGTTGTCTTCATCGTCGTCGCTGCCCGGCTAGCCTGGGTCAAGCTCTACGAACCCGTAACGGCACTGATTCACACAATGACCAATTAACAGCTAACAAATATCAACGTACCCGGCTACCCGAAACTCTGCTCTCTGTTCGGGTAGCCGGGTACGTTGATTTTTGTTAACTGAAAAATTACCGCCCGCCTTCTGCCGGTTCGTTTACCCGGCTTCCGGTTTTTTCTTCGTTGATCTCGGGGTTGTTACGTTCGCCTTGGGCAGAGTCTGCCGACGACTGGGTTTCGCTATCGGGCGCTGTTGAGTTGTCCGTGGCTTGTTTTTCTGCTTCCTCTGGCATCGTTTCGTTACTTAAAGGTCATCATCTTCATCATCAAAGTCATCGCCCCGCAGGTCATCGTCGGGGTCTACTTCGAGTGGCTCCTCTATATCTTCATCGTCGCTTAATTCATCGTCGATGGTATCGCCGTAGCCGCTTGTTGCGCCGGAGCCTTCATCGCCAAATTCAGCATCGTCGTCATCTGGATCTGGATTCATCATCAGTACGTCGTCTTGCTCATCATCGAGCAGGTTTTCGTTGTAAGCCATTGTGTGTGTTGAATAGGTTTCTGAACCACTTAACCGACCGAATCGCGGTTGGTTAGTTAAGCTACTATGAATTGAGCCAACGGGCTTCTACTCCGATGCAAAAATACACGCTCCAACGCTACAGTGACCAACCTGTTTTAACAACAACTGATGTAAAACCCTACGGCGACGGCTTCGAGGTACTGGGTGCATTCAACCCGGCAGCCTGCCGGTTCGGCGATGAAATTCTACTGCTACTTCGGGTAGCCGAAGCACCCAGCCCAGCAGCTGGCCGGTTACACGTACCTATTGTCGAAACGATCAACGGTAATTCAGTACTGACGGTAAAGTCGTTTCCTGAGCCCGAGGGGCCCTACGACCCCCGTGTGGTATCGCTCGACGGGCAAACGTACCTGACATCCCTTAGTCACCTCAGACTGGCACGAAGTCACGATGGTATCCACTTTACGATTGATGAGAAACCGTTTATGTTCCCGGCCCGACCCGATGAGGCGTTTGGGCTGGAAGATGCCCGCATCACCCGGATTGATGATACCTACTGGATCACCTATACGGCCGTATCGGCCAACGGACCCGGCGTAGGCTTAGCCAAAACGACCGATTTCGTCCACGTCGAGCGCGTAGGCATGGTGTTGCCGCCGCCAAATAAGGATGCCTGTCTATTCCCCGAGCGCGTGGACGGCAATCTGGTGATGCTGCATCGGCCTATGGTCTCGGATATTGGTAAACCGTCTGTCTGGATTTGTGAATCGCCGGATGGCATTCACTGGGGCAACCACAGGTACGTCTTCGGCGCCGCCGGGTCGGCCTGGGACTATCTGAAGATTGGGGCGGGCCCTGAACCTGTACGTACCGACGAGGGTTGGCTGGTACTTTACCACGGCGCCAGCGAGCAACACGAATATGCGCTGGCGCTGGCGCTGCTATCCATCAACGACCCCGGCCAACTCCTTGATCGATCAACCGCGCCGCTGCTGACACCCGAACTCATCTGGGAAAGGGAGGGCTTCTTCCCCAACGTTGTTTTCAGCAATGGCTGGGTGAGCAAGGGGCCAAACGAATGGTGGGTATACTATGGAGCGGCCGATTCGGGGGTTGGACTGGCTATTCTGACACGTCATTAGGCTTCGCCGTACTGAATTATCATTTCTTTTATCAGAATGAATGGCTATTAAACGATACCGAAACACACTGATTGCCAAGCAAAAGCCCCCAGTTCGTTGCCGAATCGGGGGCTGACTTTCATAGAGGAAGTAATCCGAAAAGTTAATTCTCTTCAGCAGAAGCCGCTACTAACAGCGGTTCAATGACCGTGTTCAATCGTTCGCGAACGAAGCTCTCCTGCAGGTACGTTGGCAGCTTGGCTACCAGTTGGCGATACCGGTCGATGCCCAGTGCTTTAGCGATGTAGGCTTCGTGAATCGAGTTCACATGCGCCACAATGCTGACCAGACTCTGGTGGAACAGCCGCACATCTACTTCCGAATCGACAAACCGTTCAATCTCCCTCGGCCCACCGTTGGGACTGGCTGAGGAAATACGCAGCCGGCTGAGCATGTCGAAATAGGTCGTGTAGCCAATCTGCCGGGCCAGTACTTTGTACTGTTCAGGGCCAAACTTCTGCAGGATCTCACCCGTACGCGCCGAACGGATAGCCGTTTTCGGATTCTTCTGAACGGCATTGCGTAAAGCTTTTATCCGCTGGTCGCGCGTGGTTTTCAGGAACTGCGCTACTTCAATCTGAGCCGATGTGTTCCGCGATGGCAGATTCAGGTCTAACCGACCCGCTTCAGCCATTCGTTTGGCCATAGGCAGGCGCTGAATACGGTAGCTATTGATGGGGCCAAGCGCGTAATAGCCTACTGAGGCCGGATAATGCCCACGAACAACCATATTACCGATCCGCTTACGGATCAGCTCTTCGTTACTGACATTGATGTTCTGGGTGGCTAAAAAAGCCCGGGCGCTAAACAGAATGCTATAGTACGCCTGCGGGAATGTCCAGTGCAATGAACTTTGCAGGTATTGCTCCGAATCGGCCGACCGATCGTTAAGAACGGGCGTGATTCGCAGGGCGTATTCGGCACTCCAACTGTTCAACAACAACTTCTCTAAGACCGACTGCCGATCGGCCGCCCCGAGGCCGCCAAATTGACGAAAGATCGGAAACTTAGCCAGATCGAACAGGTCGTTCTGATGCTGGATGTGGTAATCCATGGCGAAGAAGTGATTCAAAAACACCTGCGCCGGGATCGACTTTCGCTGGACGTCAGTCCGCCAGTTTTCGTCTACCGGAGCAGGCTGCACGGGCATCTGCGTAGGCATAGAAGCCCTCGACACGTTGGTTGTTTCTCTCATACACTATTAACAAAGAAGGCTACTCACGCGTTCATTTTTCACCCCATTTCGCACGAAGCTAAATCACTATAAATCAATAGTTTATAAACAATTTTCTGGACCTTTTTGTCACTCATTTTCACCACGTATAACAAGTCTTTTTTGTGGTTTATCAGCGGCTTCCACGTACTTTTAGCCTCCATTTCCCGTTGCTTAGGTAGTATGACCATATTCAGTAAAGCAGGCCTTATTCTGGGCTTTTTTTGTAGTACGTTACCTGGGTTTAGCCAAAACGATAAGGCATCGCTTGAAGGGCTTGTACTTGACGCCGCTACCCGGCAACCCATTGCCAGCGCAACCGTCATGGGAGTAATGGTGAACGGCCGAACAGTTCAATCCAAGTTCACGGCCACCGATGGTAGTTTCCGGTTAGAGTTGGGCACCAAAGAGCCGTTCAGAGTGGTGGTTAGAGCGCAGAGCTATGTTCCGTATGAGGAATCAATGAATTTTTCGGATGGCCGGGTTAATCGAAGAACAGGGAAAATAATTCTGCTCAACAAAGCCGTGATGCCCCCTGCGCCTGTAGCGGCGGCAGCATCTTCCCCGAAAAAGGTTTCGATTGCTCCAAAAGCCGACCCGGTGAGCACGCCTGCCAAACCGCCGCTGACCATTACCGATCAGACGATTGAGCTGAAGGCCATCCAGTTTGTACAGAGTACAGCGGATATGGTGCCCGAAGCCCAAACCGACCTTGACCGGGTACTGACCTTCCTGACCCAGAATCCGTCGGTGAGTATTGAAGTAGCCGGGCACACCGATAATCAGGGTGATTTTGATCAGAATGTCACGCTATCCAGACAGCGAGCCGAAACCGTGAAGGCATTTCTTGTCGGCAAAGGCATTGCGGCCAGCCGGATCACGACAAAGGGCTATGGTGGCACCCGGCCGGTGGCAACCAACAACTACGAGAAGAGCCGTCAGCTGAACCGGCGCGTGGAGATGCGAATCATAAAGCCCTGACCGGATAATGGGTATCAGCAATGCAGTAGCTGATACCCATTATCCGGTCAGGGGGTGTTTGCCCGCTAGCGGGCAATCAGAAAACGCTTCGATGCAGCCGCCGTACCTGCTTTGATCTTTGTGATATACATCCCCGGGCGCCAGTTTCCGACGTGCATAACATATTGCTGACGTGCCTCGCTACCAGCCAGGTGCTGTGTGTAGATCAATCGGCCGGCCAGATCAACCACCTCCAGCGTAACGGCATCGGCAGTGGGCATCTGGTACAGGTACGTTACGTAGTCATCGGCCGGGTTAGGTGCCAGTTCCAGTAGTGCGGCCGTCTTCGACTCGTCGGTGTCGGGGCACCAGACAATAGGGTCTGGCTCAGACGATGGCACGCCGAAATCAAACCCTATCGTATTTTTGGGACCGGCCGTTGCGCCTTTCCAGACCGTTGCCAGATTCCCGTCCAATGCCGCCATGAAGCCGTTGCTAGTCGTGCTGGCCCCGCTGCCGAACGGTGTTCCTTTCAGCTTGCGATTGCCCATGTAGAACTCAATTTCGGTTAGTTCACCAAAACAATTCCGGGCGGCAACGTACCTGACATAACGCCACGGCTGATCGGCATTGACAACGAAATCGTTCCAGCCCCGCGCAGGCTCGTGCAGAATGGCCAGGGTAGTCCAGGTGGTGCTGTCCTGCGAGCCCTGTATAAGTCCACTACGACACCGGTCGCTACAGGTTGGGCACGCATCTACCCCAAAATTTACCCGAACCCTCGACACGACCGGTACCGGCCCTGTCTGGTTGCAATTCAGGCCGGGAATCTGCGGACAGTACAGATCGGCAATCGCTTTCATGCCAGCATTACCGGGAAACCGTTTCACCAGGCTATCGGCACGGGGCCAGTCGGCCGCCCCCGACAATGCCGCATCGCCACGAATACAGGCCAGGTTTACGAATTGCCATCCCGTTTCATCAGCGACCTGACGAAGTACAGCGTTTGACTTGCTTTGGCCAGGTAAAAAGGAATTGCGTAAAACAACAACGCCGGTTGTCAGGCCGGTCGACACAACCAGTTTCAGCAGTTCGTCTCTGAACGTGGCGGCGTTGAAGTTGGTCTGACTAACATTTTCTGACAGTGAAATGAGCACCAGATCGGGTTTGTTGCCAGCCCATAGGGCCGCTACTTTATCGGTTACTGCCGTTTTGTACGGAAATGTTTTGCTGGCATACGTCTGCTCCCACTCGTCGAGCCGGAGGCGTTGCACAGACACGTCAGCATTCTGCTCTTTTAGTTTTTCTGTCAGCAGACTCACATAATCGTTGGCACGGCTGGTGGCTGCCATGCCCCAGGGGCCACCCGTCCAGCCAATTGACGGGTCCGGGTTCTTTTCGGTGATCGCATTGCCAACCACCAGTACCCGGCTATATCGGGGTGCCTCCTGCGTTGCCGGAAACAGTATATCATCCTGTTGCAGAAAGTTCACGGGTTGCCCGCCGCTCTGATCAAACGTTGTTCGCCAATCCTTATAAGCCTGACAATCATTAGCATACGAATCTCTGTTGGTGCTACATCCATCGGCATACAAAATACCTGACGTTGTGTAGGTAGCCGTCTGTTTTGGCGGTCTGATA
Source organism: Fibrella forsythiae (assembly GCF_017353175.1). GTDB lineage: Bacteria > Bacteroidota > Bacteroidia > Cytophagales > Spirosomataceae > Fibrella > Fibrella forsythiae. Next base: position 183,530 of record NZ_JAFMYW010000012.1, read on the forward strand.
ACCGGATTGGTGTTAGTTGTATAGCGTTCAGCCGCTTCTTTGAACGCCTCACGGTCGGCTGGGAAGGTAAAGTCGAAATTGAATACGGTTACGATATGGGTACCGTGTTCGAAACATTCCGTGAACTGTTTAAGTAACTCATCTTTGAAAATCGGATTGTTACGCCGCCCAATGTTGCCTTCAATCTCATTGACGATGAGTTTCCCCGGCGAGTTGCTCCGAATCATATCGGTAGAGAAGCGGTAGTCTGAGAAATGGCCATCGTTCATCTTGATGCCATCCAGACTTTCGCCAAGATCTTTAAAGCTGAACGTACCCCGCCGAACGGTCAATTTATCGTAAACTGAGCCATACTCATGAATCACTTTATAGCGATTGTCTACGTTTTTGATAGCTGCCGACGCTTCATACAGAAATGTTTTCATAGCGCTGTAGCGATACCGATACCAGTCCTGACCAGCTTCCCCTTCAAACGCACTCTTCCAGGTGCCGCTGGGCGCCTTGGGGCGAATCTCATCAAAGCTGTTACTAGGCTGTCCGTCGCCCCTCCAGGCGGCTTTCAACCGGCTGATCGACCCTCTGTATTTTGATTTCAGCCAGGTACGGTAGCCACGTACCATGGGCTCAGAGTAATCATACAACCGCTCAAAATCACCTTCCAAACCCCGTGTCGTGTACATTGGATAGGCAAATTCAGCCCCAACCGTAGTCACGGTTATAAAGAGCAATTCATTCGAATCCAGCAGATAGCGGTAGCGCTCAGCCGCACGGGTGGCAAATGACGTTGCCTTATCAATGGTAGCTGGGGCGGCATAGCTGGTCAGCACCCGGAACGTACCTTTTTCCTGATACAGGCCATCAAACTGCTGGAATACCCTGAGATTCTGCCCAAACTGGTTGAAACCCTGCATCCGGTCGGCGGCATCCCATCCATTCATACCGTCAGACAAGTCATCACCCGGGAACGATGGCACATCGAATCGTTGGTTATCGACCCAGAGCCGAATGGCCACCTTCATGCCGTTGCGGCGCGCCGCAGCAATCTGATCGTCATACTGCTTCCAGGGGTTCGGGTTATCTTTATACCAGTTGTTAACTGTACTCCAGAGCATGGTAACCAGAACGGCATTTCCCCCATTGGCTTTGGCCTGATTGATTGTTCCGATACCATCGTCACCATTACCGATATAGTTACTGATGAGCGTAAGCATTACATAACGCTGGTTGTCCTGAGCTGACACCCAAATGGTCATCATACAGAACAACGATAGTAGCAAGGTTCGATAAAGTCGCTTCATAACTGACTAATTGATAGATTTAACGATGAATAAAGGTAGCACGTCAGGTACGTTCCTGCGCGGTTTCCTATGCCCGTAACGAACGTATTCGTTTCATCATATACATAAATTAGTTTGTTGCCACGCTGGTCTGCCGCCCCAGACCCAGACCAGCCACAACCAATATAGTGCCTACCACAGTGTAGGTGGTTATAGGCTCGCCGAGGAGGACCGAGGAGTAAGCGAATCCGAAGATTGGGCATAGAAAAAGCCACATCGAGGCTTTTACGGCATCGGCACGAACCAGCCGGAACCACAATTGCAAAGCGACGACCGACACTGGAATGATGAGCCAACTCACTGATGCCCAGAATCGCCCGTCGAAGGTTGACGCGCTGATGTCGGTCGTAAGCAAGGTTACGGGCAGGATGAGAACCCCGCCGATAAGCACCTGCCAGCCGTTGATCACCAGGTTAGGCAGCCGCCACTCGTAACGGGCATAATAAACCGTTGCCGCAGATATCGACAGCATACTGACCAGCAAAATCAGCAATCCTTCCACGGTGGCGTAAGCTTGACCCAGCAACGGATAGGCCGCTACACAGACGCCCAGCAACCCAAGCAATAGCCCGGCCACTTCGCGCCAGCGTAAGGGTCGCCGCAGAAAAATAGCCGACATCATACTGATAAACAACGGATTAGTGGCCGTAGACAAGCTGCCAATACCGGCCGACACCTGCTTGAGAGCCAGAACAAAAAGCCCCAGGTAAATGGTTGTATTCAACGCAGCGAAGATGGTAAGCCGTTTCCATTCTACGCCCGATGGCATGGGGTTACCCTTCTGGAACACGTAGGCAACCAGCAGCATACTACTTCCCGCAATGAGGAAGCGAACCGTGGCCAGCACCAGTGGCGCCGCCGATTGTACACCAAATTTCGTGGCCACCGACGCCGACGCCCACAGCATGGCAAACAGCAGGCCCGGCACAACCAGGCTGGAACGGGGGGATGAATTCACAACAACAGAAGGGGACCAGTCATTATGCTACGCGGTCATTCATGGAAAACGAGCAATGACAATCAATGACTACTTAATGATCGCACAGCGTAATAGCCTACATTAAAAACCAATCTTGCCTTTCCGGGCACTTTTGCCGGTTTGTTCATTGGCCCATTCGCGCATGTAGGCTAGTTCTTTCTCGAAACCGCCCGACAGGATCGGGAAGCGCATCCAGGTACGTGGGTCGAGGCTGTGGTCGTCGAGGTGGAAGCTGGGGGCGTAGCGTTCGCGTTTCCACTGGTTGCGGCTCCAGAGCTTGAAGAACCGCTCGACCCACATCAGCAGGTTCTCGCGGCTGTGCTGCCCTGCAAACGTTGCCTCGATCAGTTTAAACACGTCTACCGGTGCCTGCTTATCCCGGATACCGGCGTTCTCGATCTCGTTCAGCACGTCGTAAGGCATCAGATCGCTTTCGTCGGTCTGGTTTCGGTCGAGCGGGCGTAACTCGGCGGTGGGTTGCAGGTTATTCACGCGGTTCAGGCCGGTTAGTTTAATGCGCGCATCCGGGCTTGGCGTATTGACCACGTTCAAGCCTTCTGTTTCGAGCCAGCGCAGCCAGCCCCGCAGAAAATGCTTGTCGATACCGGTGATGGGCGAAATACTGCCTGCCGTGTCGCCATCCATTGTGGCATAGCCAACGGCGGCTTCTGACCGGTTCGACGTACTGAGCAAGAGGGCATTTTTCAAGTTAGCCAGCATCCAGACGCCCGGTGCACGCACCCGCGCCTGAATATTTTGCAGGGCCAGGTCATCCGTGTCCCACAACAGTTTACGGCCAATCTGCCCTTCGATCAGGCCCGTATACGTATCCACCAGCCCGTCGATATTGATGTTCATGAACGTAGCACCCAGACTCTCGGCCAGCTCTTTGGCCGAGTTGAACGTATCGTCTGATGAGTTGGAGGTACCCTGGTAAATCGTGGTCAGCAGTTTACCCACCATCGCTTCGGCGCTGTCGCAATCCTGCACCGCTTTCAGGTGGTGCAGTTTTCTCTTTACACCATCGAGGCCAATGTTTTCGACCGCCATACGCACCATCAGGTATACCGTAGCGGCAATGGCCGACGAATCGGCCCCACCCGAGAGACTGAGGACATACCCTTGTGACCGGCTTTTTCGAAGGTAATCGAACAGGCCAAGCGCCACGGCGCGGGCAAATTCTTCTTCTTTAATGCTGCCAAATCGCTCCCAGGGTTCCAGTTCTGCCCGTTGCACCACCGGGCTTATCTCCGGCCAGTTGAAGCGATCAGTTACGCGCAGGTTAGGCAGAGCAAAGGCCAGGTTTCCCCGGTTCTGCGTCTGGTTAAGCCGTGTCATGTCCACGTCCACTACTGCTGGTACAATGTGCATATCCTCATAGCTCAGACGAGGGCCCGATACCAGCAGTTCACCGTTGGAAGCCACCATGGCGTCGCCGTCGTAAATAGCCCGGCCCGCCTCGTTGCCCAACAGGTTGGTATACACGTAGCTAACACCAAACGACCGCGACGCATCAACCACCAGCCGTTCGCGGGTGACCGATTTACCAAACGCAAAATGGCTCGCCGACGGGTTCAGAATAATGTCAACGCCGCGTTCATACAGCGCCCGGCCCGGCCGATTGGCAATCCAGGCATCTTCACAGATCTCGAAACCTACCCGAACGCCAGACAAATCGAATACGATGTCGCCAAAGGGGTAGTTAAACTCGCCGATGTGGGTTTCATCGCGTACGCCCACCGTCCAGGGCTGAAACCAGCGTGGTTCGTAATGAATGCCGTTACCGGGTAAGTACTGCTTGGCTACAAAACCCAGAATACGCTTGTTGACGATGAAGCAGGCTACGTTGAACGTGCGGTTGTTGTGGCGCATGGGTAATCCCACCGACACCGCGATATCGGCCGTATGCCCCACAATATCGAGTAGCGACGCAACAGACTGATCAATGGTATTCTGCGCGTAGAACATGTCTTCGCAGTTGTAGCCGGAGATGCAGAGTTCGGGTAAACAGAGCAGACTTACCCCTTGTTGGCGGGCTGCCTCAATGGCATTGATAATATTTTGCTGGTTGTGGTCCCAATCCAGCGGGGTCTGGTTCAGCACCCCAGCGGCTACTTTTATCAGTTTCATTCAGCGAAAGAGTGACAGAGCGATAGTGCGAACGAGTGACAGACGTACACTTACGCTAACCCATGTATGCGCACAAGGTGAACAAAGATGCATGAAAATAGATTGACGGCGATTGCTACGTTACTCCAGCAGGGCGCAGATATCGGGGGCAGTATGGCCTGGGTACGTTGTTTTGTTGCCTGCGGTTACCAGCAACGTACCCAGGCCGAGGGCTTCGGCACCGGCCATGTCGCGCTCGGGACTATCGCCGATAAACAGGACTCGGTGGGGCGGGCAATCGAACTGGTCGAGGGCCTTTTGGAACAGCTTCGGCGATGGCTTGATCAGATTGTGGTCGGAAGAGAAAACCAGCGTGTCGAACAAATGATGAATGTGGCAACGCCGGAACGACCGCACAAACAGCGCCTTCTCTGACCAGAGGTTACTGACCAACCCCAGCCGATGCGTTTTGGCCAGTTTGTGCAGGGCATGGCAGTGGCTGTCAGGTACGTGTCCGAGTTCGTGATGGGCAAACACATTATGCAGTCGGGGAGCATCGGTTTGAGGGAGGCCCAACGTCTCCAGCGTTTCGGCCACATAGAGGCTGGCAGGCCGGAAATTCTCGTGGTAGGCCGGGTCTGCGTAATGCTCGTTCATGGTATCATATACCTGCTGAATAACCCATTGTACCTCACTATCAGAATGATAGGTACCGCCTAATTTCCGGTAAGTCTGGGCATAGGCCTGTTCATCAGAAAACCGGTTGCCGCCAAACATAAGGGTGTCCATCAGGTCGAGCAGGATCACATCGAACCGGTCTATAAAGCGCTCAGAAGAAGTCATATCATCTCTAACCCGAAACAGCCGCTTAGGTTACCGGCGATGAGCAAAGCGTCCGTACGCTTTATTTAAACAAACATAGTGTCATTTTAGCATTACAAACTTTTTTCCTGCTCAGCCTAACGTGGATTAGAGCTGCTCTTTCCTCAAAAACAATCAGTTACAACGTACCCTGTCAACGGCGTATTATCCGGGCTCCGAAATTTTTCTTGACAGTACCAACAAAACAGGGCTAAATTGGTCTGATAATTGAGGGGCCGCTCTTTACCCAAGCATCTTTTATGCTTAGCTCGCTTATCTAACCCACTCCGCTTCGGCACAACTTTACGTATGCAGAAACTTAGCCTAAGCCAGTCACTACAACAGAAACTGTCGCCACAGCAGATACAGTTTATCAAGTTGCTGCAGATACCGACGGCTGAACTGGAAACTCGTATTGAGGAAGAGTTGGAAATCAATCCAGCCCTTGAAGAGGGAATGGACGAAGAGTACGACACAAAAGACGAATTTGATGAGAGCGGAGAATATGAGGATAAAGACGACTACACAGACCGAAGCGACGATCTAGACATTGATGGCTATCTGGCCAACGATGAGTTTGCGGGGTATAAAATGCAGGGCGACGGTTCGTATAATGAAGAAGACCGCGAGATGCCCATTGCCACGATGTCGAGCCTGATGGATTCGATGATGCAGCAGTTTGGGTACCTCCGCCTCACTGACGATCAGAAGGCAATTGGCCTGCAGCTACTGGGTAGCATTGAGAACGACGGCTACATCCGCCGGTCGTTACAGGCGATCGTGAATGACATGGCCTTTTCGCAAAACATCTTTGTTGATGCCGACGAAGTGGAAGAGGTACTGCACAAGATTCAGACGTTTGACCCACCGGGCATTGCCGCCCGCGATCTGCAGGAATGCCTGCTGCTGCAGCTACGCCGCAAAGATTCGTCAGATCCGTATGTACAATTGGCTATTCGGATCATCACTGAGTTTTTTGAAGAATTCTCTAAGAAACATTACGACAAAATTCAGCGGCGACTTAATGTGAGTGACGAAGCCCTGAAGCGGGTAGTCGAGATCATCATTAAACTGAATCCGAAGCCAGGCTCAGTTGAAGGCGACGACAACACCGTACAATACCTGATGCCTGATTTCCTGCTGACCAACAACGGCGGGAAACTGGAGCTAACACTAAACTCACGCAACGCACCGGAACTGAAAATCAGCCGGTCGTTTGCCGATATGCTCGATACCTACGATAAGAGCAACAAAACCAACAAAAGCCTGAAAGAGACCGTCAGTTTCGTGAAACAGAAGCTCGACGCGGCCAAGTGGTTTATCGACGCCATCAAACAGCGGCAGCAAACCCTGTTGAAAACCATGAACGCCATTGTTCGGTATCAGTATGATTTCTTCCTGACCGGCGATGAGAACAAGCTGCGGCCAATGATCCTGAAAGACATTGCTCAGATGATCGACATGGACGTATCGACGATTTCGCGGGTGGCCAATAGCAAAGCCGTTCAGACTGAGTTTGGCATCTACCCCCTGAAGTACTTCTTTTCGGAAGGAATTGCGACTGATTCGGGCGAGGACGTCAGCAGCCGCGAGGTGAAGAACATCCTCAAAGATATGATCGACACCGAACCGAAAGTCAATCCGCTGTCGGATGATAAGCTCGAAAAAATGCTGAACGACAAGGGTTACAATATTGCCCGCCGCACGGTGGCCAAATACCGCGAACAACTAAATATTCCCGTGGCCCGGCTGAGGAAACAGCTTTGAGGAGTTTTCTGTTTACTGTTCACTGTCTTCTGCTGCTCCGCCGCTCAGAAGTGTGTTGTTAACTTAGCGGAGCAACAGAAGACAGTGAACAGTAAACAGAAAACTCATTTTGCATCCCCGTCTCGCTTACTTCCTGTCTGTTATTTTTCATCCGTTGCTGATGCCCACGTGGCTCATCGGGCTTTTGCTCTTTATTGCTCCCGCCCGCCTCAACGTTGATACCTACTCGCCTGATCTCCGGGTCAGTCTGCTCGTGCTGGTCTTCATCGGTACGTTTGCCGTTCCGAGCCTGCTTATCTATTATTTATACCGGTCGGGTGTTCTCACCGATCTGACTATGCCCGATCGTACCGATCGGCGGCTCCCCTACCTGCTCTCCGGCATTGTGTATCTGGTGGTAACGTACCTGTTCGCGTTCAGGATGAGCCTGTTTTCAGAAACGTCGCCGGAAGTAGCCATTATCCTGGGGAGCATTACCCTGTCTATTCTGCTTGTGGGGCTGATCAATACTGTCTGGAAAATCAGCGCACATGCCGTAGGCATCGGCGGCGTACTGGGCACCGTCATGCTGATGCTGGCGAAGCATGGCGACACCGAGCTATTCGTGCCGTTTGTGATCCTCATCGCTCTGAGTGGCTTACTTGCCACCGCCCGGCTTCAACTCAATGCCCATACCCTCGGTCAGGTAAGCGCCGGCCTGGGCCTGGGCGTACTCGTGAGCGGACTCGCCGTTTTTTGGCTCGTTTAGGTAAGTTTGTGGTATGCGCCTTATACCGCCCCATCTCGATCTGTTTGGCCTGATTATCTTGCTTGGCGTAGCCCAGGGCTTGTTTCTTGGCCTCTTTTTTCTGACCGGCAACCGGGGAAGGAACGTGGCCAACCGTTGCCTTGGCTGGCTGATGCTCGGCACTTCAGCCGTTATTGGCGAAATCTTTCTGGGTTACAGCAATTATATGTTTCAGCTGTTGCCCTGGGTCGACTTTTCGGAGCCACTCAACTTTGCAATGGGCCCGCTATTCTTCCTCTATGTCTTTTCGCGCATTCGGGGTCGATTACCTGACCAGTGGGGCTGGCATCTGCTACCAACGATACTCTGGGCGGTTAATGCCATTACCTGGCTTTACCAGCCGGTTGAGCTGAAGTACAACAATTACCTCGAGGCCTGGCATCCAGAACTGGCGCTCGTTCAGGAACCGGCCGCCTACCTGCCCGAAGATTTTTTCCACCTGCGGCGTTACATTGATGAGCTGACCCTCAGTAGCTGCCTGCTATACAACCTATTGGCAATCAGGCATATCAAACGCGCTTTTCGCCAGTCAGGGCATCCATTTTGGGGAGGCATTCCTACTGTGCTGGTTCGGCTACGGAATCTGACGCTTTTGTTCACCTTGCTGCCTGTGCTAATCCTCCTGGTTAAACCACAATACCATGAAGATCTGGGCGATTTCCTGCTGGCCTGTTACCTGACAGGGGTGATCTACGTCACCAGTTTTCTGGTCATGAGCGGCTCCGATTTCTTCAGGGAGAACGTACCTGAGCAGGTACTCGATCTGCCCCCGGGCGGCCCTGGCAACGTACCAGAAATGGATGTTCCTGACGAGCCCAGAAAGAAATACGAGAAGTCGTCGCTGTCGGAAGAGGTTGAGGATGCCGTACTTCGGAAACTGGATCAGCTTCTGATTACTGAAAAACCTCACCTGCAAACCGATATGTCGCTACCGAAACTGGCGGCTCAACTCGGCACCAGCCCACATCACCTGTCGCAGTTACTCAACGACCGGCTTGGCCAGCGCTTCTTCGACTGGCTGGCGACCTACCGCGTTGCCGAGGCGCAACAGCTTCTGCGCAATGCCAATACGGCTTACCTGAAAATCGACGAGATCGCCGAACGCGTTGGTTATAACTCACCGTCGGCATTCCACACCGCTTTCAAGCGGATTACCAATCAAACGCCAGCCCAGTACCGCGATGCGGCGCAAACCGAGCGTAATTAATGTGTGGCCATACCTTCGTCCCGACCGGGACGAACTTCGAGACGATGGGCAAATAGGGCTTGCAGTAGCGAAAGGAGGCACTTTTGCTGGTAAACAAACGCACGTTGTATGCAACCGACTTCTGCTTCGTCAACGACTCCTGCTCCATTCACCAGCACTGGCCGCCGCCACGACCTCGACTGGCTTCGAATCATCGCCATCATTACGCTCCTTTTTTACCACACGGGTATGATCTACGTGTCGTGGGGGTGGCATATTAAAAGCGAAACGCACAGCCAACCAATGGAAGAAGTAATGCGCTGGCTACACCGCTGGCGAATGCCACTGCTGTTTTTCATTTCGGGCGCGGGTACGTTCTTTGCCCTGCAGAAACGCAGCTACGGAGCCTACGCCAAAGAACGCGTCTGGCGGCTGTTCATTCCGCTTGTTTTCGGCATGTTCGTTGTGGTGCCTCCTCAGATTTACATCGAATGGCTTTTCCGAGGCCGATTCACCGGCAGCTATTCCGACTTCTATCCGGAAGTTTTTCACTTTCAGTCGTACGAAGATGGCGGCACGGGTGGTGCCTTCAGCTGGCACCACCTCTGGTTTATTTGCTATCTGTTTTTTTATTCGTTGCTGAGTATCCCGGTTTTTCGGTGGTTGACAAGTCCCGGTGGTCAACGGGTCACCAACCGCTTGGGTACGTTGCTCAATCGCCCGGGCGGTGCATTGTGGCTGGTGGTACCCTTGCTGATAAACGATGTGGTGCTGGGCGGCTTCTTCCCGAATGAAACCCACGGGCTTACCGATGACTGGGCGTATTTTATGAAGAACCTGCTTATTTTCTGGACGGGTTATGTACTCATCAGCCGCCGGGAATTCTGGCAAATCCTGGCCGATCAGCGACGGTATTATCTGGTGGCGACTCTTGTTTGTACGGCCCTTTTGTATGGCTCGCGCGCTGTGTGGAGTGACGACGTTATTGATCAGCACGCGCTACTGAGAACGGTATACAGTTTCAACAGCATTAGTCTTACGTGGTTTTCGGTATTGATGACGATCGGCTATGGTTATACGTACCTGAACAGAAACCATCGCTGGCTACCACAACTGAATGCGGCCGTGTACCCGTTCTACATTCTCCATCAGACCGTTATCGTATTGATCGGTTATTACGTGTTAACCCGCACTTCGCTGGGTGTCTACACCGGCTTCCTGACAATCAGCTTCTCGTCGCTCGCGATCTGCGCAATAACGTACCTGGCCCTGATTCGCCCTTTTCAACTGATACGACTCTTTTTCGGGGTAAAGTAAGCTTTGTCGTTGTGTATTGCTTCACGCGCAAAAGCAACTAGTACGTTACCCGGTTTGTCGGCTGAAACGCTCAGTCTGTCGGCGTTTCAGAGCGAATAATCGAATTTAGTTGCACATTCTGGCGAAAAAACAGTGCTTTGGCCGGTTAATACCGGCGCAGTGCATCCAGCCTGTTTTGATGAGCCGGAGCGCCCAATCGGTAGTAGATGGACCGGTTAAACGCGTTTGCGCAGTAAAGCCGTCTCATTCCTGATCAACTAAATCCAGTTATAACCAACCAAACCATGAAAAACGCGTCTACTCGTCGTCATTTTTTGGGAACCACAGCCGCTCTTATTTCGGGAGCCATCATTGGAAGCCCTAAACTGTTTGGTGCACCTGCGCTTATTCGCAGCCTCGGCGATAAACCCAATTCGCTGATCGATGGTGTACAGATTGGCGTCATCACCTACTCATTCCGGGATATGCCCGACCAAAGCGCCGAAGCAACCCTGCAATACGTGCTGGATTCGGGCATCAGCGCTATTGAATTGATGGGTGGGCCTGCTGAATCCTTTGCCGGTGCGCCCAAAAATCCGGTCGACATGCGCGCGATCTTCCCCCTGATGCGAAAGCGGCGCGATAAGCAGGAACTCACCCAGGACGAACAAAAACTGCTGGCCGACGCCGATGCGCAGACAAAAGCGTACCGCGACGAAGTGGCCAAATGGCGGCTTTCAGCACCAATGGCCAAGTTTGAGCAGGTTCGGAAAATGTATAACCAGGCAGGTGTGAAAATCTATGGTTTCAAACCTGATGCTTTCGGGATGCAGAATTCAGACGCCGAGATCAACTACGGCATGCAGGCGGCCAAAACGCTGGGTGCCAACCAGGTCACGGTCGAACATCCGGGTAATGACGCACACACCTTGAAGCTTGGGCAGATGGCGCAGAAACACGGCATCCGCGTAGGATACCACGGCCACGAACAACAAACGCCTACCTTCTGGGATACCGCCCTGGCGCAGTCGCCCGGCAACGCCATGAATTTTGACCTGGGGCACTACCTGGCCGCCGGTCAGCCCGACCCGCTGGCGTTGATTCGGCAAAAACACGACCGGATTGCCAGTATGCACATTAAAGACCGCCAAACGCCCGCTCACGGAAAAGGAAACCTTCCCTGGGGACAGGGGGATACGCCCTTATTCGACGTCCTGAAGCTCATGCGCGACCAGAAATACACCTTCCCCGCCACCGTTGAACTCGAATACCAGATTCCGACCGGCTCAAACGCCGTGGCAGAAGTAAAGAAATGTGTTGCCTTTTGCCGGAACGCGCTGAGTTAGGAATAGCTGGTAACTAATAGGCCTATTAACGATTCAATCTATTGGTTACCAATTGTTTACTAAAAAAATGCGCAACTGGCCAAGCGGTAAGAACCGCTGTCAACAAAAGCTATTCCGCATCCAATCAACCCTTCTTCCTGGCGGGCTTGGGTCAGTTCTTCCGTCTAAAGAACCTCTAGTATCGATTCCCCATGATTACCCACACCGTTTTCTTTACCCTGAAACATCCGTCAGACTCTACTGAAGCGAACCAATTTTTCGATGCTGCCCGGGAATTAGCCGCCATCCCGGGCGTACAGCAGTTTACCTGCCTGAAACAGATCAGTCCGAAAAACAAGTTTGACTTTGGCCTGTCGATGGTATTCGATACGCAGGCGCTCTATGATCAGTACACGAATCACCCAGACCATACTCGCTTCGTTGCCCAATATTGGACAAGCAACGTGGCCGATTTTATGGAGATCGATTATCAATCATTCTAGAACTACCGGCCCGTAACCGATCCCATGACGTACCCACCACCTATGAAACGCCTCCCCTTTCTTCTTCTGCTGCTTTTCGTTGTCAGTACCGCATTCGCCAATGTCTCGATCGTTAACCTGAACGTCGATTATCAGCCCACACCACTGGGCATTGATCAGGCGACGCCTCATTTTTCATGGCAAATGAAAGCACTGGATACTAAGACCGGGTACGTTCAGACAGCCTGGCAGCTCGTCGTCACTGACTCGAAAAACCAGGTGGTATGGGACTCAAAACGGGTCAATTCAGACCTGTCGCACGGCATCGAATACGCGGGTAAGGCCCTGCAGCCCACCACCCGCTACACCTGGCGCGTCACGGTTTGGGACAATAACGGGCAAATGGCCACCAACGCATCCTGGTTTGAGACCGGTCTGATGAACCCCGACATCACCGCCTGGTCGGGTGCAAAATGGATTGGCGGGAGCAACGATGATCTGGTGTTCTATTCGCATTACCTCTCGGTTTTCAAATTTCAGGTTGGTCTGCAATTAGACCAGGCCACCAACTCCACCAGAGCGGCGTTTGTGATAGGCGCCAATGACCGTCGACTGATGGACAAAAACCTAAATCTGATGGGGATGCAGAACAGCCACAACCAGTGCTATATCGCCTTCGAGCTTGACATATCGACGGTAACGGATTCGCCGGATGGTCTGGCCAGACTGAACATCTACCGAGTTGGCTATGCCCCCACCGACAAAGCTGACGTTCCGTTTAAGCGCCTCGATATTCCCCAAATGCTGATCAACAACGCCAATAAATACGCGAAGCACACCATTGGGGCCGAATGCAATTTTGGCCTGTTTGAGCTGTTCATCGATGGGAACGATGAGGCCCATAAGCTGAAAGAGAAGAACGCGGCCCCACAGTCGCCCTTCGCCGCGCGCGGTATCAACCTCAATCCGGTAGGTAGTGGCAATAACTTCATCAGCTTTCCGATGGTGGCCGATATCGGCTTTAACGTACCTGAGAAGCAGACAGCCCATTTTTCGCAGGTGGAGATCAGAAACTTTCGGTATCCGTCTAACGCCTTATTTGCAGAAAATCTGAGTAATCAGCCATACAGCGGCATCTTTAAATCGGGCAACCTGAGCGTTGGTAACGGACAATACACGGTGAAAGGCGGGGCGCTGATTACCGCCAACCCCAGCCGGAATGCGGCGCCAATGCTTAGAAATACATTTACCACGCAGGCCAAACGCATTGCCAAAGCGCGGCTGTATGTGACGGCACGGGGCATTTACGAGCTGTACCTGAATGGCAATCGGGTGAGCAACGATTATTTCAATCCGGGCCTGACCCAGTACAACAAGCATCATATGTACCAGACCTACGATATTACGGGGGCGGTGAAGCAGGGGCAGAAGAACGCGATTGGGGCCTGGCTGAGCGAAGGATGGTGGAGCGGCAACATCACCTATAGCGGCGAAAGCTGGAATTATTTCGGCGACCGGCAGTCGCTGTTGAGCAAGCTGGTTATTACCTACGCCGATGGTACGGAACAGATCATCACCTCAACCCCCGGCGAGTGGCGGTTTTTCAACGATGGCCCTGTTCGGTACGGTTCGTTTTTCCAGGGAGAAGTGTATGATGCCACGAAAGAAGCGCTGGTGACGAACTGGGCCACGCCCGCCTATAACGACGCCAGTTGGAAGCCCGCCGTAGAAGTGCCGCTGGTAGGTACGTCCTATCAGGGCACGTTCACCGATCCGTTGGGCCGGACGTCAACCTTCGATTATGCTGACTTTAAACTGGTTGGGCAGATGGGCGATAATGCGGGAAAAGTAAAAACCATGCCCGCCCTGAGCGTTACGGAAGTTCGCCCGACCGTGTTTGTGTACGACATGGGGCAGAATATGGTGGGCTTCCCGCAGATTCTGATCAAAAACGGCAAGAAAGGGCAGATCGTCACGATGCGCTACGCCGAGGTGAAATACCCGAATCTGGCCGAATACAAAGACAACACGGGCATGGTGATGATGGAGAACATCCGGGCCGCACTGACCCAGGACACCTACACGCTGAAAGGCGGAGACGAAGTTATTCAGCCCCGATTCACCTTTCATGGCTACCGCTATCTGGAGCTGACCGGCATCGACAAGGCCATTCCGGTGGCCAACGTTAACGGCATCGTTATCAGCTCAATCTCGGCGCTGTCGTCGCAGTACGAAACCTCGAATAAGCTCGTCAACAAGCTTTGGCAGAACATTACCTGGTCGCTCCGCAGCAATTTCCTATCGATTCCGACCGACACGCCCGCCCGCAACGAACGCATGGGCTGGAGCGGCGATATTTCCGTTTTCTCGCGCAGTGCAACGTACCTGACCAACGCCGATCTGTTTCTGCGTCGGCACCTGCTGGCCATGCGCGATGTCCAGGCCGAAAGTGGTCGGTTTACTGACGTGGCTCCGATGGGTGGCGGTTTTGGCGGTACGCTCTGGGGCAGTGCCGGCATTGTGGTGGCCTGGGAAACGTACCGCCAGTATGGCGACGTGGCCCTCTTGAAGGAACATTACGACGCCATGAAACGCTACACCCAGTTTCTGGAAACAAAAGTTGACAAGACAACCGGTATTCTGAACGAAGGCCCGCTGGGCGACTGGCTGAGTCCTGAAGGAAATAAGAACGACAACACCCTGTTCTGGATGGCCTACTACGCCTATGACCTGGGCATTCTGGCGAAGGTGGCTACGGTTCTGGGGAAACCCGACGAAGCAGCTCAGTTCGCGAAACGGCAGGGCGAAATAAAAGCTACCTGGAACACCATTTATCTGGACCCAACAACGCACAGAACGATTAAATCGGGCGTAAAAACGGGCTTCATGGGAGCGCCTAATGAGCAGCAGCTGACCCAAAAAACGGACAAAGGCGAGTTGATTGACACGCAGGCGTCATATGCGATTCCACTGGCGCTGGGCGTGGTCAATGAGGCAGGCAAACCGGCTGTTGTCCGGAACCTGAACGCGGCGATCGAGCGGAAGAACAAGGACGACGGCGGTGTTGAACGCCCCGCTTATTCCCTGATGACCGGCTTCATCGGAACGGCGTCGATCACCGATGCGCTTTCCGAAAATGGCAGTTCGGCCAATGCCTATCAGTTGGTACAGCAGCAGCAATATCCGTCGTGGCTTTATTCGGTAGTGAACGGCGCGACCTCTATCTGGGAACGTTTGAATTCGTATACCGTCGAGAACGGATTCGGCGGCAACAACAGCATGAACTCGTTCAACCATTACTCATTTGGGGCCGTTGCCGCCTGGATGTACAACTACTCTCTGGGCATTCAGCGCCACCCCGACAAAGCTGGCTTTAAAGAGATCATCCTGAAACCCACCCCCGACCCGACTCACAAGATGACCTTCGCCAGAGGCTACTACGACTCTGTCTATGGCCGAATCAGTGGCGAGTGGACGTGGGAAGGAGCCAAGTGGAGGTATACCACAACGATACCGGCCAATACCAAAGCAACGCTCTACCTGCCCGCAAACAGCACAAGTCAGATTACCGAAAAGGGCAAACCGATTGATCAGCTAACAGGCGTCAGTCAGGCGAATGGCCAGATCCGTATTCCGTTAGGTTCAGGAAGCTACTCGTTCGTCATCAGTCAGTAATCATGACTTGTGCAGCCTCAGTCCGAAAAGCACGTTGGCAAAGGCTGGGTACGTTCTCTTTACTGGCTACGGCTGGTTTGGCTTAAAGAAAGGGCATTCTCACTAAATCTGCTGCCCATCGCCGGCTGACCTTTGTTGCATCAATCAACTAAAAAACGGTTTGTGATGAAGGCAGTTAGAATTCACGAGTTTGGTGGACCCGAGGTACTGAAACTGGAAGACGTGGAGCGGCCTGTTCCCGCGGCTGATGAAATCCTGGTGAGCGTGTATGCCAGTGGTGTGAACCCCACAGACTGGGCGATTCGGGAAGGCGGCAACGATCTGTTGAGACCTTTGTTGACGTTACCGCTGACCCCTGGATGGGATGCGGCAGGTGTTGTTGCCGAAATTGGCAGCGACGTAACCGGATTTAAGAAAGGCGATGCGGTGTATGGGGTTCCCAACTTTCCCGGCGACGGCAGCTACGCCGAGTATTGCGTAGCCAAAGCAGGCCAATTTGCGCTCAAACCGGCAAGCATTAGCTTCAATGAAGCGGCGGGGGTTCCTCTGGCTGGACTCACGGCCTGGACGGCCCTCTTCGAGTACGGCAAGTTGCAGCCCGGACAACGTGTGCTGGTGCAGGGTGCCTCGGGGGGCGTTGGTAGTTTTGCCGTACAGTTTGCCAAAGCTAAAGGTGCGTATGTGATTGGGACCGCTTCGGCCGGCAACCTGGATTACCTGAAACAACTCGGTGCCGACGAGGCAATTGATTACCAGGACCAGTCAATCTCAGCATTGATTAGCGACGTTGACGTTGTACTGGAAGCGTCGCCTCTTCGCAACAACACAGAGCGGTTGAAATCGGTCAGCCTACTGAAAGAAGGGGGCGTACTGGTAACCGTCAATATCGATTTGCCGTTTAATGATGCAGTGTTAACGGCACTTGCCCAAAAACAGGCCAAAGGCGAACTGGCTGCCAACCAACCCAGGCAGGACTGGTTAATCGAAATTGCCCAACTCATTGATGCAGGCAGCGTAAACGTCTTCGTCAGTCATGTGTTCCCGTTGGAACAGGTGGCTCAGGCACACCGCGAAAGCCAAACCTGGCATGTTCGGGGCAAATTGATTCTGGAAGTGCGCCAAGAAAAATAGACGGCATGAAGCAATTTAAAACGATCAGCGAGTTTCATACATTCAGGAATTTACCCCGGCCACTACATCCGCTGATCAGCCTCATCAATGTCGGCGACGTAACGCAGTTGCATCGCGATGAGCCGACGAATCTGGTCTTTGATTTTTATAGTATCGCCCTGAAACGGGTATCCAACGTTAGCGTGCACTACGGGCAGCAACCCTTTGATTTTACTGAAGGCGTTCTATCGTTTATAGCACCCGGTCAGGTGATCCGTCTTGCGCGTATAGATGACAACGAATCCGTTAGCCAATCGGGATGGGTGTTAAACATCCATCCCGATTTTCTATGGAATACTACCCTGGCCAGGACCATCAGGCAATACGACTTCTGGAGCTATTCCCTGCATGAAGCCCTGTTCCTGTCGGAAAAGGAAGAAGCCACCCTTAACCACCTTATCCAGAGTATTCAGCAGGAATATCAGGCTAACATTGACCAGTTTAGCAAGCCGATCATTATTTCACAACTCGAAACGTTACTGAATTATTCCGACCGGTTTTATCAGCGTCAATTCATTACGCGGGAAAAGGCGAATCATCAGCTGCTCGACCGTTTACAAAGCCTGCTTGATGACTACTTCGACAACGATTCCTGGGATAAAGGCGGACTACCAACGGTTCAGTCCATTGCCGATCAGCTCCACCTTTCCCCAAAGTATTTAAGTAATCTGTTACGCACGCTGACTGGACAAAACACGCAACAGCACATTCACGACAAGCTGATCGAGAAAGCAAAAGAGAAGCTCTCAACCACCGATTTATCAGTTAGTGAAATTGCCTATACACTGGGTTTCGAGCATATACAGTCATTCAGCAAACTGTTCAAAACAAAAACAAATCAGTCTCCCCTGGCTTTTAGAGCTTCGTTCAATTGACAAACGTCGGCTTTCCCCTACTCGCTCTTTAGCACGTCCACCGGGTTACTCCTGGCGGCTTTCATTGTCTGCGAGCCAATCATGATAAAGGCAATCAGCCATACAACCAGCAGACCGGCCAATAGCTCAGCAGCTTGTACGGGTACATGATACGGAAACCTGGTAAGCACCACGTTTTCGAAGAACAGGTACGTTACTGGCAACGCAATAAGCGCCGACAGCGACAGTTGGACGAGGAAACCGCGACTCAGTCCATAGACAAGGTTACCAGCGCTTGCGCCCATCACTTTGCGGATGCTGATCTCCTTCAGCCTGGTTTCGGTTGTGTAGGCCACCATCCCAAACAAACCCATCGAGGCAATTGACATAGCAAGTACTGACAGAAAGCCAATGATCTTGATCATGGCCGATAGTTCGCTGTATGCCTCCTCTATAGCGTCATCGTAAAATTCAGCCTGCAGTGGATGAACCCGATCGATCTTCTTCCACGCCGCTTCGATCTTAGCCCTGGTCGCCAGCAGGTCAGTGCTTTGAATTTTAGCGTTGACGACCGTCTGGTCTTCGGGCGTCCAGCACATGAGGGCCACCGGCTCAATGAGGTTGTCGATCTTGCCGTAGTGAAAGTCGTTCATCACGCCAACAATGGTCATCCGGCGGGTTCCGTGGAAGCTCCTGAAGGTGATTTCCTTCCCAATGGCCTTTTCGGGGTCATTGTTACCGATGTTGAATCGCTTCAAGACCTGCCGGTTAACAATCACTTCGGTGGCCGCTGCGGTTGTGGCGGGGCGTGCCTTGAAATTTCCCCCGGCAATGAGCTTGTACTCATGCAACGCCATGTACTGTTGATCGACGTGGTTGGTCATGACTAGCGCAGAATCACGCGAATCGGTGTAGGTCATGTATCCACCCCAGGCATTCCCCACGCTGGTGACGATCAGCGACCGCGATACGCCCTTTACCTCTGGTATCTCGCTCAGTTCCCTGACAAATGCGTCGGGTTTATTTCCCTGCATCGGTATATTCAGAATATTTTCGGTGTTGAAGCCAAGGTCGAAAGCAAGTATGTTTTTGTATTGCACGTAGCCGATGGCGGTTGTGGTTATAAAGATCAGGGTGAGCGTGTACTGAATCACCACCAGGGCCTGCCTGAGCGTGACGTGTTTGACTGCTTTCAGTGCCGGAGCAGCTCCATTCCTGAGCGCACTGATTGCGCTGACTTTTGAAAAGAAAAGAGCAGGTAACAAACCGGCAGTTACCCCCACCGCGACCGAAAAAACAATGAAGGCGATGATCATCATCGGGGTAAGTTCGAGCTTCACCGTACGCTGCATCTCTGGGGCCAGACTGATCAATTGCGGCCGTAAAATCAGAAAGAAGACGAACGAAAGGAGAAGGGCCGCCAGGGAAATCAGGATTGCCTCGGCCAGAAACTGTTGCCCGATCTGTCTCTTTCCGGCGCCGATTGCTTTCCGAAGGCCTATTTCTTTGTAGCGGCGTATGGCACGGGCCATAGACAGATTCGTGTAGTTGAAACACGCCGATAAGATCACAACAAGGGCGAGTCCGCCGAGTATCCAGAGTACAATCGGAGGCATATGAGGGCCCACCGAGCCAGGCCCAC
Organism: Fibrella forsythiae; assembly: GCF_017353175.1. Taxonomy (GTDB): domain Bacteria; phylum Bacteroidota; class Bacteroidia; order Cytophagales; family Spirosomataceae; genus Fibrella; species Fibrella forsythiae. Next base: position 203,000 of record NZ_JAFMYW010000012.1, read on the forward strand.
CCTCAGACTGGCGGAGGCTCTCGCCGACCACAATTTCGTGTAACGGCTGAAGCTCAAGTTGGATTTTCACACTTTCATCAGCCCGGTTTTCCTCCTGGGCAAGGGCATCAAGCTGAGCCTGAATTGATGTCAGGTCGGCAGTTTCGGGCAGCAGCAGGTATACGAAGTTCGATGACACACTGGTCCATTTACCGACCTTATCATTGCTTCTGTTAAGCTGCTCAACCGTGGCGAGTGATACCAGCGCGTCGAAGTTGATGTGTGAGAAAAAGGGAACGTCTTGCATAACGCCGGTCACCTGGTAATCGAGCGTATCGAATCTGATGGCCTTACCAAGTGCCGATTGGTTACCGAAAAGCCGTTTCGCTGCTGTCTCCGTAAGCACAATCGAGTAAGGTTCTTTCAAGGCTGTCTCGGGGTTACCTTCCAGCATCGGATAGGTAAAGACCCTGAAAAACGACGGATCTGTCCAGAAACCCTTTACTGGGATAATGTTGTCACCAACTGTTGCATCCTGCGAAAAGTCGTTGCGCAGAATAGCCACATCTGCACCAGCGTATCGGTCAGTGCCGGTCATTTTCTGGCGGATGAGCCTACCGACCCTTAGGGAGGAAGTAGCAAATTTGCCGCTCCGCTGGCGGTTTTCGGTCAGTATGCTGGTAATGCGATAGATGCGCGCTCCATTCTTGTGAAACCTGTCGTACGAATACAGGTCGAGCACGAAGGCAATCAGCAATAGACCAACAGACATACTAATGGCCAGACCAATGATATTGATAAACGAGAACAGCTTGTTGTGCAGCAGGTTGCGTCTCGCTGTCTTGATATAGCTCCCGATCATGATTCAGATGAAGAAAGGATTTACAATGTATTGAATGCACGAGTAACCTGCCGCAAGAATACCAGGTACGTAGAGGCAATAGGAAAAAATGGGGTGAACAGGGCTAAAAATGGGATGAAGTAGACCTGCCGTTTTCACGAATAGGCATCAACTCTGCGCTAAGCTAGCCAGAAGCAATTTGCTGTGTAGTGTACTCTCCTCGCCTTGCCAGACTAACCTGCGCGCAATAAAACAGCGCAAACGGCCAAGTATAATCCAATGGTTTTCCCTGGAAAATCAGTATGCTTGCATACTAATTAGTACAAGACATCTAAAATCCGTGTTCGAGAACCTACTGTATTCTGTTGAAGAGGGCATTTGCCGCATTACGCTTAATCGCCCCCAGGTCTACAATGCCCTCAGTCCCGGCCTCATCAGCGATATGACCGCCGCTATCAATGCCGCTGGTGCCGACGAAGCCGTGCGCGTCATTGTGCTGACCGGAGCGGGCGAAAAAGCGTTCTGCTCGGGGGCTGATCTGAAAGAAGGATTCGCCAACGCGCAGGCATCGGGCGGTATGGCCCTGGGTAAGTCGCTGCGAAACGGCTATAACCCCATGATCATGGCCATGCGTAACGTACCTAAGCCAATTATTGGGCGGGTAAATGGTGTGGCGGCGGGTGCGGGTTTCTCGCTGGCACTGGCCTGCGACGTACTCGTTTGCAGCAATGAGGCCTACTTTAGTCAGATCTTCGTCAACATTGGCCTCATGCCCGACGCAGGCTCAACATTCTTTCTGCCCCGGCTGATCGGTTCCCAGAAAGCCTTTGAGCTGTGCAGCACTGGTAGACGGGTTTACGGCCCCGAAGCGGCGGCGCTCGGCCTGGTTAACCGATCGGTATCAGCCGGTGAGTTAGACAATGTCGTGGGGGAATTAGTGGCCTATTATGCTGCCGCGCCTACCCTGGCGATCGGTGCTATGAAAAAAGTTTTGAATCAATCGCTCTATTCCAACCTGGCTCATCAGCTGGAACAGGAGGCTGACAATCAGGACTATTTAGGTCAAACCAACGACGTAGCCGAGGGTATTGGCTCGTTCCTGATGAAAAAAATGGCAAGATTTCAGGGCCGCTGATTTGACAAAGCCCTTTTTTGCACTACTTTTGCAATCCCAACACGGGAATGCTTTCGTAGCTCAACTGGATAGAGCACCTCACTACGGATGAGGAGGTTTGGGGTTCGAATCCCTACGAGAGCACGAAACAGTGCCGAAACCCCCCATACACAACGTATGGGGGGTTTTTCGTTTCCTAACCCCTTTCCTAGACAGAATTTTCGGCCTCTTTTTCCTACTATCATCCTAATGGGAAACAGTACGTATACCCCCCAGAATACCAATAAGAAGGTGATCATCAAGGATGACTACATCCGAAAAGATGGTCGATCGGCGCTCTACATCTATGTTTCTGTTGATGGCGAATGGGATCGAATCCCCTTAAAACTGTACTGGCCGACAGAATTTTTCGATAAGGAGGCTGGCCGTATTTTGCCGCGGGGGAAGGAGGATAAAGATCATTCGGACTATCAGATCATGATCGATACCGAAACGAACAAGGTGAATGAGATCTTCAAGGAATACCGACTGGCCAGCAAGACACTGACCATTGGGCAGTTGATGAGGGATTACAATTCGTTTACGGCCCGTAAGGATTTCTTCAGCTTCTATCTCAATGACGCCAAAGAACGGCTGAAACGGAGAAAGATCGAGAAAGGCAGTTATAAGGGTCAGGTATCGACGCTCAACAGTATGATAGAGTTTTGGGCCTGGGAGCAGAAGCGTGGGAAGAAAACAGAGGTTTCAGATCGGCTCCCCTTTTCGGGCTTAACGCCGAAACTACTGGAGAACTTTCGGGCGTGGCTTAAAGCGCACAAAAACAATATCCCCAGCACCGTCGAGAACCACATGAAGAATGTTCGTATCTATGTTAAGCGGGCATTGGCAGAGGGGAACGTCTTTGATGACCCGTTCAAGGTTGTGAAGGTAACGAGGCCCGAAACTTGGCCGGACGTGCTGATAGAAGAGCAGCTTCAGGAGTTAATGAAACTGTTTACTGATCCAGGCACACCTGACAACTGGAAGCAAGTGCTGCGTCACTTTCTCTTCTCCTGCTTCACCGGCCTGCGGATCAGCGACGTCAAATCAGTTCACCACGAGAATATTAAAGGAGATTGGTTGGTGCTCATGCCTAAGAAGACCCTAGGCAAACAAAAGACCGTGCGTGTTCCACTTCATCCAATGGCTCGTAAGCTGGTTACGTCACTGGCAGGTCATCTATTTGAAACCTTCACCGAGCAATACACTAACCGGTTACTCGATAAAATCGGTAAGGCGGCAGGCGTGGATTTCAAGATTAAGACTCATACAGCTAGACACACGTTTGGAACGCTGTTCATCGAACTAGGTGGCGACGTTGTAACGCTTCAGGATTACATGGGTCATCGTGACATTGGAACTACCATGAAATACGTCCATATCAGTGAGAAGCGGAAGAAAGAAAAGATTAACGTGTTTGATAAGCTATTTAAGACAATATAGACCTATTCACACTCCCCTTCCAAGCTTAAAACTGGGATTTCTATATCTCGCGTAGATGGCGTATTTGGTGAAAGTACCCAATTTTCACCTTCATGCCTTGCTGCAATTCGCTTCCATTTAGCCCTCCCACCTTCTTCATCAGAACATAACGATTTTACAGGTTGTAAGGTATAAGCTTTTGTTTCGACATCATAACTAGTCACTTTATACATAGAAGCTGAATATAGTTTCAAATGGTTTTTAGTATAAGCTTCTCCTAATGCTACATTAAACCCTGTCCTGTTGCTTTCTACACTAGGATAAATAAATCCTTCCACAACTCTGTCATTTTTTAAATAAGCCATGAAATTTCTACATATAGAACTTGTGATAAGATATAGGTTCTTATTATTATTGGAAACTACTTCAGTGAACAATTCTCCCATGTAATCGTCTAACTCTTTTATCACTTTAGGCGTATTCTCCTTAAAGGTATCATCTTGGTAAAGAAGGTTTTTAAAGTCCACATCGCTCTCTTTTAAATTCTCAAGAATCTTTTTTACTCCTAAAACAACTCCGTTAAATACTATAGGTATTTCATTAGTATTATAAGGGTTGTCATTATTAACAAAAGATGACAACACAACAAAGTCACCTTCTTTCGCTCTAATTTCAAATATTGGTACGCCGTTATCGCTAGACCCATAAAACATAGGTTCACCCCTCCAATTACAGCGACTCATTTGCGCCTTGCATTTCGGAGCAATACCTAACTTACTTATATTATCAAACCACTCTTCTCTTTCATTAGACACAGCTCGAAAAAGCATCGGTACACGATAGTAAAATGCACCCTTGTTGTATTTAATCGCAACAAGGAATTCTCTTATTTTTTTAAATATTTTCTCCCTATCTATAGGATAGCTCATAACACGGCTATGAAGTCTCTTTAAATCGGATAAGTCACTGATGATGCTAGACATAGTTTTAAATAATTTTTCTGCTAATAACGAAAGAATTTACTGTTTGTCTATCAACACCCAAAATTCGGGCAATGGCTGAGTAGGATACTTTTGACTTCAGCAGTTCCCGGATGACGTCTTCCTTTCCAGTCAGCTTTACCTCTTTATTCTGGCTGCCCACTGGCCGGCCAAGTTTCATCCCTTCCGCCTTCTTTCGCTCCAGAGCTTCCCGGGTTCGCTGGCTGATTAGTTGTCGTTCAATTTCGGCTGACAACCCAAAAGCAAAGGCCAAAACTTTACTGTTGATGTTGTTTCCAAGTTCGTACCCTTCCTTAATGGCGTAGACCCGGGCGTCCTTTTCCATGCACTGGTGAAGAATGGCCATGATTTCCATCAGTGACCGGCCAAGGCGTGAGAGCTCTGTCACGTACAAAATATCACCGGCCTTCATCGACGCCAGCAGTGGCCCCAACTCTCGGGCCTCGGCTGACCGGGTTCCGCTGACTGTTTCCTCCAGCCACTGGTCAATGTAGACCCGATCCAAAGCGGCTTTCTTCAAGATTTCGTACTTCTGGTTTTCGGCCGTTTGCCGGTCGGTAGATACTCTGATATAGGCGTAAATCATGGGCGCGGGGTTTAACCTATCTTACCCTATAAATATACGCAATTATCGAGGGATTGTAAGGAAACTTAGTATACCCCATTTATGGATGAAGAAAACGAGCGTTTTTATACCACATTCTGTAATCTTGCTTTCAGGGTACTCATATACCATAAATGCTTCAAACACTCTTCGGTAAAGTAATAATAAGTTTATATGTGTCTAATCAAGGTTTGAGTAGCAGATAGACCGCACAACCATAGCGCTAGGGAGATTCAACTCTGAAAAACCGCTGTATCCTGCTTAGTATTCATTTAACTCACTACTTTAGAAACTTCAACGATTGTATACTGTCTGTGAGTTTACTAATGCAAACCAAGCTACTCTCCCCACGCCAGCGTAAACCGAGTTTCTGGCTCTGGCGGGGGGCTATACTCGCTTTGTCAGTCTGGATTGGTGTGGATCTGCTGGTGCCACATCGAAGTAGCATTCGAGACTTCGATCCGGGTGAAGTGGCGCGGTTGGAAACAGCTATGTGGCGCTCGTACTACGATAAAAAGCCCGTGTTATTATTTTGGCAATTAGCGAAAGGGTTACGTGAGCAATTTCATGCGCCTTTCTGGCGCTCATTCAAATTAGGGTTCCAGGCTACAAAGGCCGCTTTTGTCTTCAAACAGAGTGGTGGCTTGCGTACGTCCAACCAACAAGCACTGCCTGAACTAATTGCTTATTATAGCGCTATTCAGGAGCTTACCGTAGAGCGATTCGACGTACCGAGAGTAGCCAAATTGGAGTTAGAATGGTGGATCGTTCATCGGCAACGTGAACGCTACTCATACGCTGATTTAGCGAACGCCCTAAAACTGACCACTTCAGCTTTATATAATCAGCCTGCAAGTTCTTTTACTACTTATGGACGCTTACGAGCCAATGCTATGCGCTTATGCGATGAAGTACGTCAACAGCCTGGTGGAGCTACTCAAGCAGACTGGCAAGGAATCAATCTGGAGTTAGTACAGGCTTGGTGCGCTTTACATGAATCCGTTCAGCCAGGTAATTGATCTATTCTGGTTTCGCTTAAGACTATTATCCAGTGCATATTTGAATGCCCACGTCAGTAATCTTAGCCTGAAAAATATTGTGACACCCTGCCCGCAGAAGGGCATTAGCTTGAGTGTTTAGATTCTGATTGCTGGTCTATACACGGGCGCATTCGAAAACTTTCTGGCCCGTACTTTTGGGAACTATTTGATACATGAGCCTACCTAACCGGACACTTTTTAGCTCAGGGTATAGCTGATTGATGTATAAAGGTGTTGGCTTATTTCATAGATGAGAACGATGGCATTGGTGTTTGGGGCAACGAAGCGACTTTCACGCAAGGCTACAAATAGCTGAATGCCTCGATTTTACAAACGTGCTATCAACGTCGTACGATTGTAAAATGAGAACATCCCACTATACTGATAGTAGCATCTTACTGAATGATTTTTTAGTTTCGTTAGGGGCAAGGTATGTCCACAACGAAGCTAAAAATAGCTGCCCATGAAAACGCATGAAGAGTTAGTCGAAGAAATCTATAACCACCCGGGTTTCAAGAATGAATTTATGAGCTATGCTCGTTTAAAGTCTACACTTGAAGCGGAATGGCAGAGTAAGCCCAAAGCACCTGCTGCACTTAATCCAGCGGGAGTAAGGTTTATTTCTTATTACGATATAGGGGCTAAACCTACCGTTGAACCGGATTCAGTATTGGTGAGCAAATGCAAGCGAGGCATTTGTTTCTTGTACTCCTCGCTATTCAGGGCCTTGTCCACTTCCTACAACTTAGCTTCTGAAGAAACAAGGCGGTTAATCTTCGCTGTGGCTGACCGGTACTCATAAAGCCTAAAGCGTTGAGCTATCAACGCTTTTAAACATAACTTCACTTATACAACACCCTTAATCAATGAAAACCTATAAAGACAGACGGCAACTTATTCTCTTGATTTGTTATTAATCAATAAATAGATGTTATATAGAGTATTAATTCAGCCTGTTCCACTATGAAACTCCCATTCGGATTCCTCAGTATATTCTCTTTCATCACTCTACTTTTCCCTATTTTTGCAAATTCTCAGCCATTAAAGAGTAATAGTATAATTTATTTGTTCTCGAATAAGACTAAAGCCGAATTAGATTCAACAATCAATGTTTCTAAACTTTCAATAGCAGAGAGTTATTCTTTAATAGATACGATTTATCAGGTAGATAAACGATACCGAGACAGTTTAAATAGATATAATTCTGGTACAACAAAATTTAGATATTTTATAAGTATGATTGCTATAAATGATGCGGTAAATCAGAAAATACTTTTAAAAGTTTTAAGAAAGTATGGTTGGCCTTGTAAAAAACTACAGATAGCTGATAAGGCTTCTCTAATTGCATGGCACTCTAATTTATATACTTTTCAAGAATTTTTTAGCTATATTAATAAATGTAAAGATTCTATTAATGCAGGATTATATTCACAGTTTGAAGATAGAGCCAAGGCTTTTGAGAAATTGCGTAATTAAAGATTTCTATATTTTTCATTGTTTAATATTACAAATATATGTTTGGGACTGATAATAAAATCCCTCTTCTAAGAAATATAGATAAAATAAATCTTATGATACTTCAATAAGCTGAATTCAATATTTCTTATTTTAGTCTCATAACATAAGTGTAGCTATAGAACGGAGCCTAAAAATATACAAACTAACTTGGGGTCAGGCATTTGTATATTTCTAAGCTCCGTTCTATAGCTCATTTTATGTTATGTGAAATTTCTAGTATTATTAGTAAAGAAGAGTATCAAGCTCGAATTAAAAACATTCAATACCTTATAATACAAGTGATGAGTCCTAGCAATGTTTCTTTGATCGAAAAAATTCATCATTTCTCCCTACTTGAGTTCGAGAAAAATCCATCTCCACTAGATACAAGTTATCAACTGTTCTTTGATGATTTTGTCAGTTTTCTACCCGAATTGACGAGTGCGATTAGGAGAGCTAACGAGCGCGAACGTAAGGAAATAATTCGTGCAGCTTTAACAAGTCTAAACGATAGTAATATTGAAGAATATGAACTCCTTCAAAATCTAAGCAAGGCTACATTGATGCTAGTTTGTGAAGAGCAGTTGTTATCTGTCACTGACATTACGAAGTTAATGGTTTCTGAAGCTAAGCATTTTGTTGAGGATGCTAACCGATGGGCCTATGAAGTTTACGGGTGGACTTTTTCGGCATATGCTATCGACTACTCAATTTCTGATATTGTAACTGCCGTCAATCAGTCGTCACACGGAGATGTATTTAGCTTTCTAACCGTGCTAAAACAGATCCGTCCTGAAGCGCAAGAATGGGAAGAAGTCTCTAATCTGTTGGATATATTGATTGAGTACATTCAAAAAGAAGGGACCCATTAAACTGTTGTATAAGTGCCATTATGTAAAAGATTAAGCTATCAGTAGGTAAATCCGAATTATTCGGAATATGCATTTTCAATCAAGAACTGGAAGAAGTCTTCATATTCAGTATCTCGTAACACGCCCATTTCGTCAACATATAAGATCTGATTGTTACCCGTTGACGAAAAGCAATATAATCCACCTGTTCCGTCATCAGAGAACGGAATTAAGTTAGAGGGTAGATGTTCTTCAGCCGATTTATACATCTGAACAATATACCAATCACTATGTGGGGTAAGCGTGAAGACGTTTATTAAGCCAAAATAGCCACCTCCAAACTTTATACAGAAATCGATATAATCTTTAGGCAGGGACATGCCTAGTATCTCTTCTACATTTTGTATGTCGGTAGTATCAGGTAGTGGCTCTTAATCAAAGGATTCAAAAAGTGGCAGGTTTGCAAACCTTGAATGGTATCTTACGAAGTCCTCTATACTCATTAATAGGGTTTAAATTTCCGTTGTATAAGTGGCTAGTATGATAATTTAACGGAATCAATATGTAAACTGCTTTTTTACAAATGGAACAGTAATTATCCTACCTGAATAATCGTACTGAAATTTAATTCGACATATAAATGAACTTGACATTCGAGTAAAAAGAAGGTTTATATCTCTATCCCAGGCGGCCATCTCTTCCATTGTGCTAGAGCCAAAGCTTTTCTCGTTTTCCCTAGTCCACTCACTATCTTTAAAGTAGAAAATAGTTGATTGGGTTGAATCGACCTTTACACTTTTTATAGCGTGTTCTTGAATCTGTTTGTAATGATCCTCGGAATGCCAAGTTGAGAAACCTTTAGCCATGTAAACAACACAACCGGTTGAATTTTCATCACCCATACAGTAGCCATTAGCTAATAACACAAATACTAAAGGTCTACTCGTATAAATGTACCAGGAACATGCTATAATAAGGGATAGAAGAATCAACCACCAAATTCTGTAAGTCTTAAGCATAATCTATTATACAATCAAATGGTATGCTCAAAAGCGTTAAGCTGGCAAGATATAACGCCAGTGGTAGATTTAAGCGATTAGGCGGATAAACCCTAGTTTTACAAACGTATGACGTTGGTAGTGCGTCTGTAAAGTAGTTGACATATAGTGTCTCGTCCTTAACTGGTTTCCGTTAGCTTTTTGACTTATAGTTAACAGGGCTATTTGAGACATAATTTTTACTATCCCCAGCGCATCTGTTGCGGGTTCTATCGGCTTGATAAGTAAGTCTCTTGATCTGGGGCCTATTATACTCAAGATAGGCTTGTAAACAGCTTGTGTTCATGTGTGTAAAACGTCTCACACAGTGAAACTCCCTTTTGAGAAAGTCACAACACACAAAAACCCTCAAATCAGCCTGATTTGAGGGTTTTTGTGTGTTTTAGTAGGACGTAGCGGGCTCGAATCGATTACTCTGAAGTATAATCATTTGATTTGTATAAATGCACTAAACCAAGAGGGTAATAAAGCATTATCCTTGGACTGTAGTTATAGACATCTCTTGCTGTTTGCTACATAGAATAAATTAATCTAATAAGCGTCTGGTGATTAAATGTATTAAGTTGTCCTGTCCGGACCGCGATGAATGACTGTAAAACCTGAATTTACTTACCTATCTATAGCTCTATGTTTCGGCCAATAGACTGCCAATGTAATTCAAGGTGATCATGCTCCGAAACATAGTTGCACGTATGGCTTCAGTCGATTAAGCGAGTTTGCTTTCCTAATGAGTGTTTCCAAACCTTAGTCGTTATAAGCAATCTATGAATAGATGGTTGCTACAACAAAATTCCTGTGTGTCCCAAACAGTCTGATTATAACCAAACTCCGCTTCTCTTGATACAGTTTTGATACAGTCCCCATAATTGTTTAGCTAAAATTCTGATTATCAATACCATTTCGTAGTCCCTACGAGAGCACAGAAGCCAGTCAGCAATGACTGGCTTTTTTGTTTTCACCAAGGCGGGCACCCAGCATCAGATGAGCGGTTGGGACAGCATTTCAATATAACTTATTTGAGGGAGCGTATGAGTACTTTTGAGCCGTACCAATAATCCCCAAGTTTAGTGTGCTTAACTGAATTTGCTACTAGACCGTCGCCGGGTTTGATGCGGTCACCGTAGGCTCAGCCTCCATCCAAAGCCTCGAATCTACGTAAGGGGTTAAGTTAGAGCATTCTTAACAGACATTCGCTTAATCGCTTCACCAAATAGGGCTCGGTTAAACAGTCGATCGGCGACAGGTCATTTAAAGCAGGTACTCTTTGTTTAACTATCGGCGTACCGGGTGGCGATTAAATTACCCGCCTCATCGTAGCGGAATTGGGTAACCTGACCCAGGCTGTCCGTTTTCGCCAGTAGTTGGTTGTAGTCGCTGTAGACCCACTGCTGCCGGTTGCCCAGCGGGTCCTTCTGTTTAATGACAACTCCGTTTTGATGAACGTACCTGGTTTGCTGGTCGTAGCTGTCTCAAACCATCGTTGTGTGCTTGTCAACGTACGTACCCAAGCGTTGTGTCGAAGATCCCCCATCGCCCCATGTGTGTATACACCGCGCGGGCAGGCTAGGCTGGTCTTGTTGCCCTCGGCCAGATAATACAGCGCATTGGCTCTATCAGCCCGTTTACTAATCGCCGACACCAGACCAATTGCATCCACCTACGGAGCTATCCCATCAACATAGCCACTTTGAGTCATTATATAGAGCGCTTCTTTCGAGTCGTCGCTGATGTACATAAAATGGTCATGTTGCTCAAACAAGCTTTTAAGAGTCAAGTACGAAACCACCCAAATTGGTTTTAATCGCCCATCTCTGAGCTTGATATCTCTAGAAAATTTTGCGGTAAACCCCTCAGACTCATCGTAGCCCATTTGGTTAGCCAATAGAATATCTTTAGCAATAGAAATAGCGTCTTGTTCTGTAAGATTTGTCGTGAGATGTATTACTTACTAATTGGACCTAAACCTACCTTGTCTCTAATACTATTTAAATAGTCCGTAGCGTGGGTTATCTCACGCCCCGTCAGTTTGCCGGGATCTTTCATCAGTTGATCAAACACATGATTTTTTTTAATCTGGAAAGTTTGCCATAAGCGTCTTTACCTAACTCTGCACACTGTTTTGCATGGGTCATTTCGTGGGCTACCTCATAGGCAGTTGCTCCTTTGCGTACATACACTTTATTCGCAGCAGCATCAAATCCAGCCTGCGCATTGGCTTTATCCATCATTTTGATGACCTTCTTGTCTTTAACGACCTCAAGTTCATCCCCCAAACTCTTATCTTGCTCCTTAAACTTACTTAGGGGGTCTGATGCGGATGTACACTTGCAGAGAGCCTCCTCCGCTATCTTCGGGGACAAAATTGGTTTGCAGGCCGGTGCAATAGGCACTGGAAAACTAATGGTCTTCAGCGTGGCCCTTCGACTAGGCGTCAGCAATCTTATCTGGTAATCGTCCACAACTCACGTTAGGATAGTAATCAGCAGATGCGGCAAGATGTGAAGAGAAAAAAGGGCGAGTGCTTAAAACGGCTCACTTTACCTTATGCGGGTAGGTATACACTAAACGTAGCCCCCTGCCCAAGTTGGCTGCTGGCGGTAATCAGCCCACCGTGGTAATTTACAACCCGTTGGCAAATAGCCAGACCAATGCCCGTGCCAACAAATTCGTTCTTCCTGTGTAGTCGCTGAAAGACTTGAAAAATGCGATCCAGGTATTTTTCGTCGAACCCCACCCCATTATCGCTTATATCAATACGGTGATAAGCCTCTGCCTGGCGGGCGGGCCTGAGTGCAGGTGGTAACTGCGAATAGGCGGTACGCTGCGTACGAATCGTTATATGCGGAATGGCGGGGTTTCCCGCGTTATCAACACGGCTAAATTTAAGCGCATTGTTGATTAAATTCTGAAAGAGTTGACCCAGTTGAAGAGCATCGCCCATCACCACAGGTAATGGTTCGGCATCAATGACCGCCTGACTTTCACTAATGACTAACTCTAAATCAACCAATGTCTGGGCTAAAACGCTATCCAGCGGTATGCTCATTACCACCTGCTCCCGTGTGGAGATGCGGGAGTAGATCAGCAAATCCCGAATCAGGTTAGACATACGGCCCGCTGCTAACTGCATTCGGTCTATGTAATTATTTTCCTGCTCAGACTGATTGGCGTATTCGGTCTTCAGCAAGGCCCCAAACTGCTGAATCTTACGCAGTGGTTCCTGCAAGTCGTGGGAGGCTACGTAAGCAAACTGCTGGAGGTTATCGTTTGTCCGCTTCAGGTCCTCATTGGCCTCTGCCAACTCGCGGGTACGTTGCGCTACGCGTATCTCTAACTCCTCTGACAATAATCGATAGCGTTGTTCACTCTCTCGTAAGGCCACGACCTGCGCCGTAACATCGTTAGCCGTATTGATAAGGCCAAAAATGGTTCCATCTTGCGCGTAGACAGGGTTACAGGAAAAATTAAACCAGGACTCCTGCCACTGCCCATCGACCATAATTTGCCCCACCGCTTTATCGTTGTGGTAGGACTCCCCCGTATCATATACTCGCTGTAGTAACTCCACAAACGGTTGTCCCGCCAGTTGGGGCATAACTTGTTGTAGCGGTTGACCCATCACAGACTCATCTTTACCCCAAATTTGCAGCATGGGCGCATTGACCGTGTCAATCACGATGTCTCTGCCCACGAAGAAAACGGTGGCTGTAGGCGAATTGACGACCAGACTACGGAAACGGGCCTTACTGATCTCGAGTTGCTGCCGAGTTCGCACCTGCGCAGTAATGTCACGGACCACTCCCGATAAACGATAGGCCGATCCCATAATGTCTACGTAGGCCCGTCCCTGGGCGTGTAACCAACGGGGAGGGTCGATCAATGATGCCCCACTAACCCGAAACTGCACATCGTAATGGCCCGTTGAGGATAGATTAAGCGTTGACTCAATGGCTTTTTCAATCCGTGGCCGATCCTCCTCATCAACCAGCATTAGCATTTGGCTATAACTGACCACGTTCTGCCCCTCATAGCCAAACAACTCCCGGCAACGCTCGTCCCACCATAGCTGCTGTTGGTTGATATCGAGATTCCATGTACCTACCTGCGCAGCCTGAATGGCGTATTGCAGACGTTCCTGCTCGGCTTGACTACCTGACCAGAAGGGGAAATTGGTTGATTGATCAGTCATAAAGTGACTTAACTCAAGTTTATACAGAACGAGCCTGGCAATGGGTTTTATTAATTGCAGGCTCTAACCGGCACACGCATTATGAATCTAGCTCACCCGACGACGGCTATTTAAGTCAAAAAAACCTTTGAGCATTCTCATGATGACCGGTTGATCAGCATCCCAAAGGGATTCATTCTGCGGATCAACAGGAAGAATGTTCCGTACTTCTTCGTACTGTCGGGTAGTTAGTGTTTCATATCCCATATACCAGTTATCAAACGACCGTTTGGTTATAGGTTGACTAATAACCGTTCGAACATCGGTATGGCGTGGGTCTGCCCGGATACTTTCATATAAGTCTTCGACCGCCTGCTGTGGGCCTTCGAGTACCTGCACAATACGTCCGTTGATGTAGAGCAGCACCCCCGTAATATTAAGTCGGGCATTTTTCTCCCGGCTAAGATTGACAATCTCAATAACGACCTCTTCGGTAGTAGAACTTACGGCAGAACTGAAGTAGGTTAAGCAATAATCCATTGATAATTGATTGGTAAAGGGGTTTCGTGATAGTTTACCGGATATTATGTCAAGCACGAAGTAAGTGAGTTGCAGACGAGCCAACGAAGCATAAGTTATCTCTGACACGGTGCCTGAAAAAAATACTCGTTTTGCTACTGCATTATAAAAACGAACAAAGGTCAATGACCTTGTTTAAATAACGCTCATTAATAGCAGATACCCTGCGATGAAAATGGGACAATTTGATTGAATGGGATGAAGTTCGTACTAATCAGCCTACGCATTACTGCAACAAAAAGGGTCGGGGAACCACCCTTACGAGTCTGACTAAACCAAAATAAACCGTTTAAGCAGAGGTGGCTTTCCTTCGTTCAGGCGTTTCCGCCACTTACCTATCGTATTGTGATTCACTTCATACGCCTTATCTATTCCAAATGCTGTCATGTGTAGTTTTGCGGCCTGATCGATAGCTTTATGACGACTCGCCTGATTCTGCTTTTTTTATTCACAATCAGTACTGCCTTCATACCGGTTCATCAGGAACCGGCGGCTGTTATTCGAATTAACCTGCTTGGCTACCGGCCATCCAGCCCGAAAATTGCCGTTTGGGGTAGCCTGACCAATCAGTCGGTCGGTCAGTGCACACTGGTCGATGCGCAGACAAATCAGGTTGTTCAACAAGTGGCCACCGGACAGGCGTTTGGAACCTACGGCCCCTTCCAACAGACACACCGGCTCAATTTCTCCGCTTTTCGAAAACCAGGACGCTATTACCTGCGCACCAGCGATGGGGCTCGTTCGCCCGTTTTTCGCATTGACGATGAGGTATATAAGGGTGCGGCCGACTTTTGCCTTAGGTACATGCGTCAACAACGAAGCGGTTTCAATCCGTACCTGAACGACTCCTGCCATACCCATGACGGCTACACCATGTATGGACCCATGCCCGACAGCACCCATATCGATGCTTCGGGTGGTTGGCACGACGCATCAGATTACCTCCAGTACGTAACCACGTCGGCCAACGCGACTTATCACCTGTTGGCCGCCCTGCGCGATTTCCCGAGTGCCTTCTCCGACACGCATCAGGCAAATGGACTGGCTGGTGCCAATGACCAACCCGATATACTGGATGAAGCCCGCTGGGGGCTCGACTGGCTTCTGAAGATGCACCCGACCGATACGTGGTTGTTTAACCAGTTGGGCGACGACCGCGATCATTCGTCGATGCGAATTCCCAGGCTGGATAGTATGTATGGTAAAGGCGCTGAACGGCCCGTTTATTTTGCAACGGGCCAACCGCAGGGCCTGTTCAGACACAAAAACCGGGCAACCGGCGTAGCCTCTACTGCCGGGAAAGTCAGTAGTGCCCTCTCGCTAGGCTATCAACTGACCAGAAAGAGCAGTCCTGACTACGCCGAAAAACTTTGGCAACGATCGCAGTCTGCGTATAAACTAGGACTGGCTAAGCCCGGCAATTGTCAGACGGCACCGGGTCGCGCGCCTTATTTTTACGAAGAAGACAATTACACGGATGACATGGAATTGGCTACCGTTGAGCAACTAAATGCGACCGGCGCCACCGGCGCGCAAGCAGCCAACTGGCGAAGAACGGCGTTGGCGTTTGCCCGGCAGGAACCAGTTACACCCTGGATGATAAACGATACGGCGCGCCATTACCAATGGTATCCGTTTGTCAACGTGGGTCATGCGGCACTGGCCAAACGTTTGCCGGTTGCGGGCCGGAAAACCGTCACTGACTATTACAAAGCGGGTATTGAAGCCGTTTGGCAACGAGCCCGGCAGAATGCGTTTTATCGGGGAGTGCCCTTTACCTGGTGCAGCAACAACCTCACTACCTCATTCGCCACACAATGCTTCTGGTATCGACAACTTACCGGCGACGACCAATTTGCAGCCTTCGAGCAGGCCAATTTCGACTGGCTGTTTGGGTGTAATCCGTGGGGAACGAGCTTTGTGTACGGCCTGCCAGCCAACGCCGATACGCCCACCGATCCACACTCGGCATTTACGCATCTGAAAAACTACCCCATCGACGGTGGCCTGGTGGATGGGCCGGTTCGTGGTAGTATTTATAGCAACCTGATCGGGATAGCCCTGCATGAACCCGACGAGTATGCGGCGTTTCAGAGTAAAGTAGCCGTTTATCACGACGATTATGGCGATTACAGCACCAACGAACCAACCATGGACGGCACGGCGTCGCTCATTTATTTGCTGGCTGCTAAAGACGGAGAAAAGCTGCTTTTGACCCGAAAAGCAAGCCAAAAGGCAACGGGCCCAATTACGCAACAACCACAAAAGCCACGCCCCGACAGCAAGTCAACATACATCAAAGGCGCCAAAATAAGAGGCGACACAACCGCCCGCCGACTGGCACTGGTCTTCACCGGCGATGAATTTGCCGATGGCGGAGCAGTCATTGCCCGGACCTTGCAGCAGCAGCAGGTTCGGGCTTCTTTTTTTCTGACCGGGCGCTTTCTGAGAAACCCGGCTTTCGCGTCGCTGATAAACCAGTTGCAACAGCAAGGCCATTACCTGGGCCCTCACTCCGACCAGCATCTACTGTACTGCGACTGGGCGAAGCGCGACAGTTTGTTGGTCAGCAGGCAACAATTCGATGATGATTTACGGGCAAACTACACAGCCCTGGCCAGGTTCGGCGACGTTTTTTCTACGGCAACAAAGCTGTTTCTGCCGCCCTACGAATGGTACAACGACAGCATTGCATCCTGGACACAGGCCGCAGGGATTCAGTTGATCAATTACACACCAGGTACGTTGTCGCACGCCGATTATACCACCCCTAAGGATCGAAATTACCGTAGCAGCGATACCATTCTACGGTCTATTTATGCTTACGAACAAAACCGTCCAGCCGGACTAAACGGCTTTATCCTGCTTATGCACATCGGTACGGCTCCGGCCCGAACGGATAAACTATATGAGCGGCTGGATGAACTTCTCACGGTTCTTCGGCAGAAAAACTATCAGTTTGTCCGGGTCGACAAATTATAACAATCGGCTAGGTACGTACCTACCCGTTATGCCCAGGCTTTACGCAAAAACCGCAACCAGTTGCCGTGCATGATGCCCGCTACATCAACTTCCGTATAGCCGCGCTGCCGAAGTAAATCGGGGATTTTTTGGAGATCGGCAATGGTCTCCAGATCGTAGGGACATTGTTCTTTCCCGAAAGCGCCATCCAGATCAGAGCCGATACCTACATGGCGCGCATTCCCGGCCAGCTGACAGATATGGTCGAGGTGATCAATCATCACGGCCAGATTGCAATTGGTGCTTTTGGGAGTTGACTGACCACGTACCCAGCCCGGCACCATCATCCAGGCATCCAGCGCACCACCAATCACGGCGTCGCGGGCAATAAGCGCCCTAATCTGCTCATCACTGTATTGTCGGTTGTGGTTTACCAGCGCACGGCAGTTGTTGTGGCTGGCCCATACCGGACCGTTAAAGTGGTCGAGCGCTTCCCAGAAACTATCGTCGCAGAGGTGGGTGGCGTCGAGGATGATATTGAACCGTTCCATTTCGTGCAGTAACTCGTGCCCAGCCGCGCCCATAAAGCCGGTGGCATCGGTACCCTGCGCGTAACGGCCGGGACCATAGTGAGCGGGCCCGATAGCCCGGAGGCCGTCGTGATACGCCCGTTCCACAAAGGCGGGGGTCACGATCGAGTCGGCTCCTTCCAGACTTAGGATATACCCAACTGGTTTGTGGTCGTTTGGCGAGCCGTCATGCCAGCGCGCGAGGTGTTTATCCAGCCCGGCCAGATCCCGAATCTGCACCATTTCGCCCGCTTCTTCCATCATCTGGTACCAGATGCGTTGCCCCTGCGTTTGCGCCCAGGCCTGCTCTGGCGAGTGCCAGCCCGGCAACGGATTATCGGGGGCTACATAGCGACCGATCTGCGTGGCAACGACCAACCCGATGTTGCCCCGGCGCAGGTCGGGCAACGACACGGTTGCTTTCCCCCGGTCGGGCTTATCGGTCATGCCTTTCTCCCGCTCCCGCAGGTAACCCGCTGGCTGGCGCAAATCACGATTCCATTCCAGCGCGTTCATACTCAGGTCGAGATGCGCGTCAATTGTAAACATAAACTATAACCGGCTTGGGGTGTATGCCCATTCGGCCTGCTGTTAATGGTGAATAAATCGGTCGCGGGCAATGGCTCGCCACTCGCCGGATACCAGCCCACTTTCGATAGTAAACGCCCGTTCGTATAAGGCGCAGGTTGGACAGATGTGATTAGGCAGCCCATACAGCACATCGCCCACCTTATAGCTGTGCCCCGCCCCGGCCTCAACGACCAGATGTTCTTCGCTTTGGCCAACGGGCCGTAACTCGGGCGCATTCAGGAACCTGACCCGCTGGCCTAATTCCGATTCGGCCGCGATTGACTTATGCCCTAAATCAAGGCAAAGCTTCGTGTCGTCGGGCAATGAAATAACCCGCGTTATAACCAACGCTCCGTGTAGAAATGGCTGTTCCGACAAAATAGTCCCGTAGCCATAATCCCAGTAAATGAACGTACCCGGACTACATTCCACATCTGCCCGGCGCGCATGAATCGGAAACGTGGGACTGCCACCGGCTACAATAATGGGCTTATCGAAACCCATTGCGGCCAGCGTGTCGGCCAGTTGTTTCACCGGCGCAAAAGCGGCATCGCAGGCTACTGTGCGCTCGGCCAGATCAGGGTGGCGAATGTGCCCGTCATAGGCATGGAGTCCCACCGGTTTTACGCCCGGCAGTTGGCTGAGCGCTTCATAAAGAGCCGGAATCTGGTTGTCGGGAAACGTACCTGTACGGTTCATACCCACATTAAGGTCGATATAAACCGGTACAACGACCCCTGCCCCTACGGCCCCTTCCGACAGTTGTTGTGCCGTGGTCAGGTTGTCGACCAGACAGGCAAATAGTGTGGCTGGATAGGTAGCAATCAACTCAAGGAACCGGTGTTGTTTGGTACCAACGGGTTGATAAGCCAGTAGTACATCGGGAGCACCCACCATTGCCAGCATCTCGGCTTCGGCAATGGTGGCGCACTTAAACTTCTGAATACCAGCCGCCAGCATCATCTGGGTGGCTTCGCGCGTTTTGTGCGTCTTTACGTGTGGCCGCAACCGGCTCGCATCATCGATCGCGCCAATCAGGTAGTCGATATTTTGCCTGACCCGATCGGGAAATACAACCAGCGCCGGACTATCGAGCTGAGCGATGTCGGTAATCTGGTACCAGGGGGTTTGCTCTGTCATCAGGCTAGCTCGAACAGGGCCTCTATTTCAACCGGGATATTATCGGGCAGCGACCCAAAACCGACGGCTGACCGAACACCAATTCCGTTTTCGTTGCCCCACACGGCGGCAAAGAGTTCGCTGCAACCGTTGATGACGTAGGGGTGCCGCTCGAAATCGGCCGTGCAATTGACCATACCAAGCACTTTAATGACCCGCTTCACCCGGTCGAGGCTACCCAGGTTTTCTTTGATCGTTGCCAGAATTGTCAGGCCTACCTGCCGGGCAGCCAGTTTCCCCTGCTCCATATCCATGTCGGCACCGACACGCCCGATGATCAGGCTTTTATCGTCCTGAACCGGGCCGTGGCCAGACACGTACAGGTACTTTCCATCAATCAGACAGGGCTTATAAACTCCCAATGGCTTGGGAGCAGGCGGAAGAGAGAGGCCGGTTTTGGCGAAAGCGTCGTCGGCCGTAGTAGCAGCAGTTTGCAAAATTGTAGGGTCTTAGTTTACATGAAACGATAGGCAAATAAAACACCGATCAGATCAACAACACATACACGTGCGAACGTACCTGATCAGGCGTTTACCTAACAGAGTTGATTATCAGTTTGATTCGCTTAGCTTCTTCAGCTCGCTAAACATGGCTTTAAAGCAGTTTGTCGCGGTATCATTACCCGCTTCAGGATTTACTTTCACGCCATAAAATTCATCAAGGAATGGGCCAGCACCCGACCATACGGTTTGCATCATACCCTGAAATCGCTCTTTCATCACCGGCGTTACCGAGTTTCTGAACCTGAGCATGTCCTGCGTTTGGGTAACGGCAAAATTCGGTTTCCGCCAGGGACAGGTAATCACGCTCAGGCCCTTAGTGGCGAAATAAACGGCCGTCTGATCAGGGCGTTCGTAGTGCCAATCGCAAATCATCACGTCCTTGGCAATCAGGTCAATGGCCCGATAGGTGTTGTTGAAGCTCCCTTCCCACATGCCGATTCCAGTCGTCTTTCCGTCAATGAGCCGGTCGCCCCAGATCCACAGTTTGCGGTTTTTCAGTGCCAGGTGATTTCGGATCTCGTTCACTTCCCCCGCAAACAGGTCAGCCTTGTCGCGACCCGAACAGCGGGGACATTTGTCGTGGCCGATGTAAAAAACTTCGTCCATGCCAGCATGAAAAGCGTCTGTTTCGAACACGTCGCAGATTTCATCCATCAGCGCAAACACCACACCATGAACGTCCGGGTGAAGCGGGCAGTAACTTTTGCAATACAGCCCATCGGCATTGGGCCAAACGTAGGTCGAGGGTAGTTGCACCTGCGGCGTTTCATCGAACTGAGGATACACCTTCAACAGGTTAGAGATCTTGCTGGCCCAGGACTGATGCCCCAGCAAGTTGATTTGCGGGATGATACGGATGTTGTGTTTTTGACAGGTTTTCACCAGCCGTTTCACCTCCCGCTTCGAGAGCGCCACGCTATCGCGCAGTTCAGGGTGCGAATCAAATTGGTACCCGTAATCGATCCGCAGAATCAGCGTATTCACCTGCCGGGGTGCCAGTTCTTCATCAATGAATTTGATGAACGCGTCGAGCTGTCTAGGCTGGGGGGCCGCAATGCAGAACCCCCGAACCGGAAACAGGCTATCAATCCGGACCTGCGCATGAGAATGACTTCCCAGAAAACATGAAAGGAACACAAAGAGAACGTACCTGATTAGGGTCATACTAAATGAACGTTTGTTGATTCTATAAATAAGTTAACCCTGACCTCTCTACTGACCCTATTGATTATTATCTCGCTAGTTGCACAAATCGTCTGGCTTTTTTGCGTGGCTACTCTCTACGCGTTGATTAACGTGACATTCGACTTACACAAGATCGCTTCACACCTCGTACCCGCATGTAAGACTAGTTCCCAATAGAAACTTATCCAGCTACGGAGCGTTGACTGAGTGACGGTACGACCGTCAATAAAGTACACTCAACGTTACGAACACGTATGCCTAACATTGCTTTGGTTGTTGGTGCCAGTGGTATCACCGGCAGTAACCTTGCCCACGAATTGATCAGTCAGGGCTGGAAAACCTACGGATTGGCCCGCAACCCAAATCACAACATTACCGATTTACACCCTATTTCCGCCGACCTGCTGAATCCAGAGAGCCTCCGGCTAGCGCTTGCTGATATAGCACCTACGCATGTATTCTTCACAAGTTGGATGCGGAACGAAACCGAGGCTGAGAATATCCGGGTAAATGGCAGCATGGTCCGTAATCTGCTCGACGCGTTAAGCCCTAAGCAGTCGGTACAGCATGTGGCGCTGGTTACGGGTTTGAAGCATTACTTAGGGCCGTTCGATGCTTATGCTAAGGAAGGTTTTCTGCCCCAAACGCCCGTCCGGGAAGAGCACCCCCGTCTGGACATCGAGAATTTTTATTACGCTCAGGAAGATGAGGTGTATGCTGCCGCCGCCCGGGATGGCTTCACCTGGAGTGTTCATCGCCCGCATACCGTCATCGGGAAAGCGGTGGGAAACATGATGAACATGGGCACTACGCTGGCCGTGTACGCAACCCTATGCCAGCAAACCGGACGTCCTTTCCGCTGGCCGGGTTCAGAAGCGCAGTGGAACGGACTCTCTGACGTAACCGATGCTCGTGTGCTGGCCAAACACCTGGTTTGGGCCGCCACCACCGAGGCTGCTCACAATGAAGCGTTCAACGTGGTCAACGGCGATGTTTTTCGGTGGAACTGGTTATGGCAGCAACTAGCCAACGCCTTCGGTCTCGACGCAGTTGGTTTTGACGGCACGATTCACCCGCTGGAAGAGGAAATTGCCAACGATGGCCCGCTTTGGCAGGAGATTGCCAGCCAGTATCAGTTGATTGAACCAAGACTGAACGTCGTGGCGTCGGCCTGGCATACTGACCTTGATCTGGGACGCCCCATTGAAGTAATGACCGATATGTCGAAAAGTCGAAAGCTGGGCTTTACGGTTTATCAGCGCACCGACGAGTCATTTTTCGATTTATTTGACCAACTACGCGCCGATCGGGTGATTCCTGCCCGGATCGAATCGTGAACAGGCTGGTAATCATTATCAACCATTCAGCTAGTTGAGCAGTTTCTGGTTGAATTTTACCAGTAAATCAAGCCATGTTCTTGTATTGATTCCCTAAATTGAATGAATCTTTTGGCCTCGTCAGGGCTATACAGCGCTGCGTCGGTAGAAACGATGATGTACCCACATTGTCAGCATGCCATAGATACGTAGCCGGGTTATGTGGCGTACCTACGGCACGCTGAGGATAGAAATGCATCGTCACGTTCTACCGACGCTACGCTGTTAAATACCTATGAGATTGCTCGATAATCAATCAGGGCAGAGAATGCTCTTATTCCAGCTTCACGACTACGCCCTGTACCGTATTGGTCGACTCTCCCTGGTTTTGAACAGAGCCATCGGTGTAGTGAACACCGTCAGCTTTCCTGCCCAGTCGGGTTGTTACGCGGCTGATTTTGTTATTGGACGTACCTGAGCGAAGCACCACCGACTCGAAGGCCGGATGATAACCTGCCTTCACCGCCCCAAACGAACTGATGACGGAGTTAGCCAGCGTATTACCCGAACAGGCAGCGCTAAACTGCCAGCTACTTTCAACGGTCGTGGAGTGTACAGTGATATTGAGCCCATCAAACGTACTATTCTGGCAATTGATATCTATGCCCCGGTGGCCCAGGTACGTTCCGCCAATGAAATGAACGTCTCTGGCCCCGTATACCTGAAACGGCCGACTGGTCATGTTGAAATTGCCACCCCTGACCGTAATTCGCTCCGTTGAGTTATGACCGTCATCAGTAATCGAGTATCCCACGGCCGTTTCCAGCGAGGCTATGGCTGTGTTGTTGTCGGCGAGCGCGTTCTTGACATTCACAAACTCGTAGGCGATGTCCTTTGCATTGACAGACCGGTTGCGGGCGTGGTACACGTTCGTGATCAGGCCAGACAGACTAGTCGCCATCCGGTATTTTTCGCCGCTGTTCGCCGCTTTATTCTCGAAGCGATTACGCACGATGGTCAGATTGGCCAACCGGACTTTATCGTACCCCTGCGACAGGATTTCCATACCCATCCGGGGAATATTGAGAAACGAACAATCGTGAATGTATAGGTCGGAAGACGACCCGCCGGATTTACTGACCGTGCTGTATTGAATGATGCCAAACGCATTGTAATTGCCAGTGCCGGTTCCGATGAAAGTACACCGGGCAATTTCCCAGCCGTGAAACGACACCAGGTCATTGGAAAACAGCATCGGGTATCCCCCACCGGTTGATGTGGAGCGAAACGTCAGGTTATCCAGCTTCACGCGGTTCATGGCCTGTGGCCCCTGAAACAGCAACGCCGTGCTGCCCGACGTCAGGATCGTTGCGCCTGTCGGAGCCGTTACCAGCACATTGTTCCAGGCTCCGGTTCGTTGTAAACCACTGGCACCGACGTTGTACGTACCCGACAGCAGCGCCCGTTTGTTGGTTTGCGGCGACGTGAGAAACCGGTTCAGTTCGGCCACGTTTCGAATGGGTACGTTGGTCATCACGGCCACGTTCACGCGGTTGCGGCTACTGTCGGCGGGGATGGTTGAAGAGCCAAAGCACGTAGGGAACGTACCTAGCCAACTAAGGACAAACGGGAGTACTGCCAGTTGATATTTCTTCATAACGTTGTATTTGTACCCTGTAATGCCGGGGCCGGGCGGCGCACCGCTCCGGCATTACAGGGCAAAGCTGCAATGCCTACTCGATGAAACGGCGATTACTTTACACTATGGCACCCTTTCACCTAAAATATCAGAATAACAAAAAAAAATCTGGGAATTGACTAAGGGATAGAACGGCTTGTAAGGACTTACTACTATACATGACCCGTTTAGCTTCTCCCGCTAATGGCCGAACATATACTCAACACCTCTATAACGTCCAGTCCTTTCCGACAGCCCAATGGCGATCCGGTTGTACTCGACACCGACTACCTGATCCGGCAAGCGTTTGCCGAAGATGCCCGGCGCGGCTGCGAACTGCTGTTCCGCCGGTATTACCGCCCGTTATGTAGCCAGGCAGTGCGCTTTGTGCACTCACGCGACGTGGCCGAAGACCTCGTTAGCGAGGTATTTCTGAGCTTCTGGAAAAACCAGGCGCACCAGCACATTACCACATCGTATCAGGCCTACCTGTACGCAGCTGTTCGCAACCGGGCGTATACGTACCTGCGGCAGGAATTTCAGCAGGAGGCCTCCCCGTCGCAGGCTGAACTGGACAGGACCGATCCGGTGGGTTCACTCGATCCAGAGCAATTGCTCCAGTATACCGAATTGTATCAGCGCATCGAAGACACCGTACGGACGCTGCCTCCGCAGTGTCAACGCGTATTTGTCATGAGCCGGTTCGAGGGGAAGAAGCACCTTGAAATTGCCGACGAGCTTAAGATTTCGCCCAAAACGATTGAAGCGCACCTGAGCCGTGCCCTGGCCAAACTACGTCAGGTGCTCCAGATGGGGCTCTTTTTCTGGCTCACCTGCTTTACCCAACCATCCACCTCACCGATGGCTGCGTGCATCGGCCAAACGTCTGTTGCCGAATGAACCAGCTCATCACCAAAGACATGCTGTTCGAGCACTTCGCGGGCCGGTCAACAGCCTTACAACGAACCTCCATCGCCGACTGGTTGAAGCAGCCAGCTAACCAGATTCAATACATGGTCTGGCTCGACGAGTGGGAGCGGCATAACCTGCAATACGCCGCCGACGATGACAAGGGGCTATCGACGCTCATGAATCGGATAGACGCCTGGGAGCAGCAGCAACGGGCAGGTACGTTGGCAGAGGAACCCCAGGTACGTCCCCTTCGCGTTCGCTGGCGCTGGCTGGCAGCCGCTTCTGCTGTGCTGTGCCTAACCGCGGGTTTGTACGCGGGCCGACAAAGCCTGTTATACCGGACGGAAGAAACCGCTTTTGGCGAAACCCGGCAGCTAACCCTCCCCGACGGGTCACAGGTGACGCTCAATGCACACTCAGCGCTTCGATTGCCCCGATTTGGGTTTGGCGATAAAACACGAACCGTCTGGCTAACGGGCGAAGCGGCTTTCTCCATCAAACACACGCCGACGCATCAGCGCTTTACGGTGCATACCAATCGTGGCGTAGAGGTTATCGTGTTAGGAACGGAGTTCGACGTATCGGACCGGCCTGGCGGTACCAAAGTAGTGCTGAGCAAAGGGGCCATTCAGCTGAATTATTCCAGCCCGTCGGCACCTGTTCGTCAGTTGCGGTTGAAGCCTGGCGATGCCGTCAGCGTGGATCCGGTTGGGCAGCTTACGGAAAGCCACACGACTCAGCCCGCCATCAGCACGGCCTGGCGCGACCATCGGTTCGTCTTCAACAGTACGCCCGTTCACGAGATCGCCAACCTCCTCCGCGACACGTACAACCTCCAGGTTGTGCTAAAAGATCAGGCCCTGGGCGAGCGGCGCGTCACTGGCTCGTTTCAGGCCGATGATGCCGATGAGTTTCTGCAGGTAGTGGCTGAACTGCTGGAAATCAACTACCGGCAGAAGGACAACACCGTTACTTTTTTCGAATAGTGACTTTACTACCCTTATTTATCTAGACATATGTGTTCACATTTTACGCCTACAGCGCTGCCGGTTCTGCTCGTTTGTGCGTTACTCAGCGGCCCGCAACCTGCCAGTAGTCAGACGCTCGCCATGGCCCGGCAACAGCCCCGCTCAACCGGCCTTGCCCCTGCCAACGTTACTTACCGCCTGGTGGATGTCTTGAACGATCTGAAGACCCGGTACCAGACCGATATTCTGTTTGAAGATAAAACCGTTGCCAACCTGACCGTTGCCGCCGACTTGCTGAGTGAGAGCAAGACCCTGGAGAATTCACTGAGCCGGTTATTGAAACCGTTCAACCTGCGTTACAAACAGGTAAAGACAGGTACGTGGGTGATTCTGTCGCGCAAAGCAATACCCGTTCCCAGCGAATCAAGGGCGGTTGTTGCGCCCCCGAGCGTACAGGCCGTTTCGGAAAACAATCAGGTCAACAATGTATCGGCTGCACCGGTAACCACGGTGATGGCGTCGGCACCCGAAGACATCTCGATCAGCGGCGTGGTTCGGGCGGCCGATAATAACGAGCCACTGCCCGGTGTCAGTGTGGTGGTGAAGGGTACCAACCGGGGCACCGCCACCGACGCCAACGGTCGCTATCAGGTGAGTGTCCCCGAACCATCGGCCGGTCAGGTGCTGGTGTTTTCCTATGTGGGTTATCTGGCCCAAGAGGCGACGGTGGGAAACCGGTCAGAAGTGAATATCGTGCTGAAAGAGGATAGTCAGGCGTTGAATGAAGTGGTGGTGGTCGGTTACGGCACCGTTCGGAAGAGTGATCTGACCGGATCAGTGACGTCGCTCAAAGCACAGGACTTGACCCGTGGCACCAACATCAACCTGCAGCAAACGCTGATTGGTCGCTCGCCCGGGGTACAGATCTACCAGAAAAGCGGAGAGCCCGGCGCTACCATGAGCGTGCAGATCCGGGGTGTCACCTCGATTACGGGTAATAACGACCCGCTGTACGTGGTCGACGGGCTACCCGTCAACGATGCGGCAGCGATCGGGTCGGCCAGCGCGGGCGGCACTACCAGCAACCCCAATAACCGAACACCCCTCAATAGCCTTAATCCGTCTGACATTGAGTCGATTGAAATTTTAAAAGACGCGTCGGCCACGGCTATTTACGGGTCACGCGGTGCCAATGGCGTGGTGCTGATCACGACAAAACGGGGCAAAGATGGCAAGCTGCACGTGGAATACAACGGCACGTATGGCGTTCAGAAAGTCTCGAACACGCAGCGCTTTATGACCGGCGACGAGTACACCAACGTCATCAACTCCATCATTGATCTGGGAAAACTGAGTACACCTAAAGTAACGGGTACCAACGCCAACACCGACTGGCAGAGCCTGCTGCTCAGAAGCGCACCCATTCAATCGCATGACCTGTCGTTCAGCGGATCGGGCGGTAATACAAAATATTACATCTCGGTCGGGTACTTCGATCAGCAGGGGATCATGCTTAGCTCGGGAACGCGCCGGTACAACGCCCGCGTGAATCTGGAGAATGGTGTTGCCCAGAAATACAATGTCGGCATTAGCCTGACCACGTCCTACACCCGCGACAATTACAACGCGACGGGTCTGGGCCTGAACGACAACGCCAGCGCGCTGTACATGGCCCAGAACTACGACCCCACCGCCCCACCGTATAACGCCGATGGGTCATACTACCGCTCGCCGCTGATGGCACCAATGGATAACCCGCTGGCTGTGATCAACGGCCAATACGGCCTCGGCGATACGTACCGCACGTTTGGGAATATTTACGCCGAATATTTCCTGATACCATCGCTGTCGGCCAAGGTTCGGGTGGGCGTTGACCTGAACGACAACCAGCGCTTCTTCTGGATTGACCCCAGCACGCTGACCGGCCTGTCGTACAATGGTTTTGCCGACGTGCGCGATGGGAAACGGGGCTATTACCTGACGGAAGGCACATTGAATTTCAACAAGACGATCGGCGACCACCGGATTTCGGCCGTAGCCGGTACTACCTACGAACGTTATACATCGAGCGTACTGATCGCCAACTCACGTTCATTTGCCCTGCCTGATCTCACGTTCGATGCCCTGGGTACCGGCGACAACACGCTGAACGGTGTGGGCAGTGGCCGTCAGGAAAACATCCTCGTCTCCTTTCTGGGCCGGGTAAACTACGGCTACAAAGGTAAATACCTGCTGACCGGCTCAATTCGGGCAGACGGATCGGCCCGGTTTGGCCCGAACAAACGGTTCGGTTATTTTCCGTCGGCTGCGGTAGCCTGGCGTATTCACGACGAAGATTTCCTGAAAGACAACAACACACTGAGCGACCTTAAATTCCGGGCCAGCTACGGCGTGACGGGCAACCAGCCAACGACCAACTACCTCTACTTCTCGACCTATTCGGCTGGCCGAAACGCGGTCTTCAACGAGAACAAAGTGAGTTCATTGCAACCCACCCGCAGCGCCAACCCCGACCTGCAATGGGAATCGGCTGTTCAGGCAGACATCGGCCTCGATTTCGGCTTCTTCAACTCGCGCCTGACGGGTAGCATTGACTACTACAACCGCAAAACGTCGAATTTGCTGTACGACATTCCGCAGCCGTCGAGCACGGGGTTTGGCAGCCGTACCGAGAACGTGGGCAGCATGCGCAACACCGGTTTCGAGTTTGCGTTGAAAGGCGCGATCACGAGCAACAAGGCTGTGAAAGTCGACGCCGGATTCAACATTACGACCCTTAAAAATCAGGTGTTGAGTCTGGGGAACGTAGCGCAGTCGATTGGGAACGGACCAGGCAGTATCGGTCAGGTCAGCATCCTGAAAACGGGCGAATCGATCGGTTCGTTTTACGGCTACATTGTGGATGGCGTGTGGCAAACGGGCGACGACTTCGGTAAGGCCCAAACGGGGGTACGTCCCGGCGATCTGAAATACCGCGACCTGGACGGCAACAACATCATCAACGCCAGCGACCGGGTCATCCTCGGCAAATCGCTGCCCGATTTCTACTACGGTTTCAATTCGAGCGTGGCGTTCAAGGGCCTGGTACTTGATATTTTCTTTGAAGGATCGAAAGGTGCCAAGATGCTGAACAGCAGCCTGGTCGATGCGTATTACCCGGTCGATTACCGGCGCAATAAACTCGCCGTTCCGTATCTGAACCGCTGGACGCCGACCAACCCGACGAACGATTATCCGTCATTTCTGCCCAATGACGTGCAGGGGCAACGCCAGGTCACGAACAAAACGGTTGAAGACGCCTCGTATCTGCGCCTACAGGCCATTCGGTTATCGTATAAGATTCCGATGCCTAAGAACAAGTATGTCAGCGGTGCTTCGGTATTCGTGAATGGCCAGAACCTGTACACATTCACGAAGTATAGCGGTTCAGACCCAGCCGCCAACGCCCTGGGCGACAACATCTTGCGGATCGACTACAACACCTATCCGCTCACCAGAACCTTCACGGGTGGTATCAACCTTCAGTTTTAAGCCCAACGCGGAAAACAACGGGTACTAAACCTGTATCTACCATGAAAAAGACGCTATCTTATATCGCTTTCGCTTGTTTGCTGGTGACCCTCTCGTCGTGCGAATCAGCGCTGAATGTAACGCCCAAGTCGGAGTTTTCGCCCAGCAACGTACTCACCTCCGAAAGCGGCATCAAATCGCTGTTGTTCTCGGCCTACGCGCAGCAGCAAACCCAGTCGAACTCCCGCTACGTCATCAATGATTCGGAAGTCTCGACCGACATGGGTTTCAACACCGGCGGGGCCGAAAACGGGCAACTCATCACGCTCGTGAATTTCACCTGGGACCCATCCATAGGTACGTTCAACGACGATATGTGGACGCCCAACTACCGCGCCATCCGCGATGCCAATGGTGTGATCGAGAACATCGCCAACGTGAATACGTCGGAAACGAACAAAAAACTGTTTAAGGCCGAAGCGCGGGTGATACGGGCGCAGGCCTACGCGATCCTGTACAATTTCTTTGGGCCCGTTCCACTCAGAACCTCGACCACACAGGCCGGTGATCTGGCCCGGGCGTCAGACGCTGACCTGAAAACATTCATTGAAACGGAGATCACGCAATCTGTTGCCGACCTGCCCGATCCGGGTAAAGAAGAAGCCTTTGGCCGGTTCAACAAGGGCGTTGCCAATGGTATTCTGGCTAAGTTTTACCTGAACACGAAACAGTGGCAGAAAGCCGCCGATGCTGCCAAAGCCGTGATGGATCTCAATTACTATTCGTTGAATCCGAGCTTTGTCGACCTGTTCCGGGTCGAGAACGAAGGCGCGGCCAATCGCGAGATGATCCTGGTGTTGCAATGCCGCACCGAAGACCCATTCGGCAACTGGTATCAGGCGGGTGCCCTGCCACCAGCTTATAAGAGTAGTCCGCAGTTTCCAAACTACGTGTATAAATCGACCATGTCGAATTTCGCCACGCAATACCGGCTCCGCACGGCCTTCACCAGCACCTTTGCCCCTACCGACAAGCGGCTTCAGCTAATCCTGACCAGTTACATCAACAACAGCAACCAGACCGTTGATCTATCGACCGGCGACAATGCGCGTAGCTTTAAGTATTGGGACAACAACACAGTGGGGAACAACAGCGGCACCGACGTACCTGTGATTCGCTACGCCGATATCCTGCTCACCCGCGCCGAAGCGCTGAACGAATTGAACGGCCCAACGACCGAGGCTTTCGCGCTCATCAACCAGGTACGTACCCGGGCGGGCATTCCGAACCTGACCTTGACGGACACCGGCACGAAAGAGGCGTTCCGCACGGCTATTTTCCGCGAACGTGGCTGGGAATTTGTCTCAGAGGGCAAGCGCCGCGAAGACCTGATTCGGCAGGGGACGTTCATCTCACTGGCGCAGGCGCGTGGCATCACTAATGCCAAACCAGAGCGCGTCCTGTTCCCGATTCCGCAGCCAGAGGTAGACGCCAACAGACTGATGGTTCAGAATCCGGGATATTGAGGGTGGAGTTGTGCTTTGTCAGTAAGTAGTATTGGCTGGTTGATTAGTTAACTGGTTAACTAGTTAGGTACGTCGTCGCTTGCCTATGGCGAGTAACCTTTATCGATAGGGCCTCTGGCCCGGTGGTGGCTACTGAAACGGTTTTTTAGCTAATGGCTGGTACTGCGAACCACCGGGCCAGAGGCCCTCTAGCTAGGAGTCGCTCGCCACAAGCAAGCGACAACGTACCCAGCTAACCAGTCAACCAATGAACCACTCAACCAATTAACCCCTTTACCAATCAATTCATGAAAAAAGTACTGATCGTATGTATTGGCCTGTTACTCACAGCCACTGGCCTGAATGCCCAATCCAGATGGACGCCTGAAAAGGCCAATGACTGGTATAAAAAGACGGGTTGGGTCAGTGGCAGTAATTTCCAGCCCAGCACCGCCATTAACCAGCTCGAAATGTTCCAGACCGCCACGTTCGATCCGCAAACGATTGATCGTGAGCTGGGTTGGGCCGAAGGGCTGGGTATGAACGCCATGCGCGTATACCTCCACCACATCGCCTGGACATCAGACAAAGCGGGATTCAAAAAAAATCTGGATCAGTACCTCCAGATTGCCAATAAACACGGCATCAAATCAATCCTGGTGTTCTTCGACGATTGCTGGAACGACGAATATCACCCCGGTAAACAGCCTGCCCCGAAACCCGGCGTACACAATAGCGGCTGGTTGCGCGACCCCGGCACCATGATCCTGAACAAGCCCGACAGCCTGCCGATGCTGGAAGCCTACGTGAAAGATGTGATGACGACCTTTAAAAACGACAACCGCATTCTGCTGTGGGACCTCTATAACGAGCCGGGCAACAATGGCTACACCAGCAAAAGCCTGCCCCTGTTGAAGGCCGTGTTTGGCTGGGCCCGCGCCGTGAACCCATCGCAGCCCATCAGCGCCGGTCTGTGGAACTGGGGTCCCCGCTTTACCGAACTGAATGCCTTTCAACTGGAGAACTCAGACGTGATCACGTACCATCAATACGGCTACATCGATAAACACGCTGATCGAATCAACGACCTGAAACAGACTGGTCGACCGCTGATCTGCACCGAGTACATGGCGCGCCGGAACGGGAGCCTGTTCCAGACCATTATGCCGTTATTGAAGCGCGAAAATATTGGTGCCATCAACTGGGGATTCGTGGCGGGCAAGACCAACACGATCTTCGCCTGGGACACGCCTATCCCAAGCGGAAAAGAGCCTGAACTGTGGTTCCACGATATCTTCCGACCAGATGGCACGCCGTTTAGCGCCGACGAGATCAAGACAATCAAAGCCGTAACCGGCAAGAAGTAATCTTTTTTTGTCATCCCGAGGTACGAAGGATCGTGGCGTCCCTTCTGATAGCGCCTGGCACTTTTGACAGGAACGCCACGATCCCTCATGCTTCGGGATGACAAAAAATATCATTCACGTTAGTACAAATCGTTATGAAAAAGTGGCTCATTGGCCTTTCAGTAGGCGTAACTGCCCTCTCTTCCGTTCTGCTCTTCAGCGGCTTCGGTAAAAAGAAAGTGGACATCTCATCGCCTGAAGCGGCCCAGCGACCAAACATCATTGTCATCCTGGCCGACGATCTGGGTTTCTCCGACATTGGTTGCTACGGTAGTGAAATTCACACGCCGAACCTCGATTATCTGGCCAACAATGGCATTCGCTACACCCAGTTTTACAACACATCGCGCTGTTGCCCAACCCGGGCGGCCTTGCTCACCGGTCTGTACAATCACCAGGCGGGTATCGGCAAAATGACCGAAGATGACAATACAGCCGGGTATCGTGGCCACATAACCGACAACGCCGTTACGCTGGCCGAAGTGCTGAAAACGGCAGGCTACCAGACAGCCATGACGGGTAAGTGGCACGTCTCGAACACGTTTGTTCAGAAGAATCCGCAGGAGCAGATGGCCTGGCTGACCCACAAAAAAGAGGGCGGTGATTTCTCCCCACTCGATCAGTACCCGACCAGTCGGGGATTCGACCGGTATTTCGGCAACATCTGGGGCGTAGTCGATTTCTTCGACCCGTTTAGCCTGGTAAGTGGTACCAAACCGGTGCAGAACGTCCCCAAAAACTATTACCATACCGACGCCATCAGCGACACGACGGTAGCCTATATCAAATCGTTCGCCAAATCGTCGGCACCCTTCTTCATGTACGTGGCTGAAACCGCGCCGCACTGGCCCTTACATGCGTTACCCGAGGATATTGCCAAATACAAAGACACCTACAAAGGTGGCTGGGATGCTATCCGGAAAACTCGCTATCAGAAGATGGTTAAACTGGGCTTGATCGATCCGGCAAAAACCAAACTCTCTGATCGCTGGAGTAATGACCTGAGCTGGGAAGCCAACCCCGACAAGGAATGGGATACCCGCGCCATGGCCGTTCACGCCGCCATGATCGACCGGATGGATCAGGGCATCGGCAAGATGATCAAAGCCCTCCGCGAAACTGGTCAGCTCGACAACACGCTCATCCTATTTCTGTCAGACAACGGCGCTAGCCCGGAAAGCTCGGCTGGCTACGGCCCCGGCTTCGACCGCCCCGGCGAAACCCGCGACGGTCGCAAGATCGTCTACGACCTGAAAAAAGAAGTGATGCCCGGCCCACAAACCACGTTCGCCTCGATTGGACAGCGGTGGGCCAATGTGGCCAATACCCCCTACCAGTACTGGAAAGCGGAGTCGTATGAAGGTGGCACCCACACGCCCCTGGTGGCATTCTGGCCTAAAGGCATTACGGCCAAGAAAGGCAGCTACAGCCATCAGGTTGGCCACGTCATGGATTTCATGCGTACGTTCGTCGAACTGACCGGAGCAACGTACCCAACTACGTACAAAGGGCACGCCATTACCCCAACCACTGGCGTCAGCCTGGCCCCGTCATTTGCCGGAAAGAAAATAGCCGGTCACGAAACGATCTTTAACGAGCATTTCGGTGCGCGCTACGCCCGCTCAGGTGATTGGAAACTGGTTTCGGCAAGCAAAGACACTACCTGGCATCTGTTCAACCTGGCGTCCGACAAATCGGAAACGCAGGACGTAGCCGCTCAAAACCCGGATAAAGTGCGCCAGTTGAGCGGGCTTTGGCGGCAGTGGGCCACTACGCATCAGGTGCTGCCCAAACCCCAGCCGAAGCGGAATTAGCGAGTTATTTTTGTGTGGTTTCGCGGGTTCTTACTCCACACGCCAGGGCTTATAAAAAGTGAAGCGGAATGTTGTCGGCCCATCGGGCCACAACATTGGTAGACAATACAACAGCCCACCAACCGAACGTCCCGTCAGGGAAACAACATTGGTACCTGGCTAAAACCGATGTTTTGTCCCTGACGGGACGTAACTTATCGGCGGCACCACACCGTTTCCTACCAATGCTGTGGCCCGATGGGCCGATCCAGTTTTCATAAGAAAGACTTCCTTCGTACACGAAAGCAACCAGCAACGTACCTGAAAAGTAAGTGAACGAATTCAGGTATCTTTGACTATCAAAACCAGTTCATTCAGGTACGTATGTTCAGTCGACTAGTCAGTCGGGCAAGTCTTGGGGTAGCAGTTCTGGTAGGGCTTGCCGCTTGTCAGCAAAACAGGTCAGACAACGCACAATCAAGCGCTACTGCGGTTTCCTCCGGCTCAACAATCGCCGATACCGCCATTACCAGTTGCCATGCCAGCCTGCCAGCCCGAATGGCGTCGGGTACGTCGGCACAGACGTTGACGGCAGGCCATTCTGCCGACCACAAGGGCATGGTCGCCATTCCCGCAGGTACGTTTCAGATGGGTGCAGATAATGACCAGGCACGGCCCGACGAATACCCGAAACACACGGTTTGCCTCGATGGCTTCTGGATGGATGCCGGAGAGGTAACCAACGCGGAATTTGCCCGGTTTGTGAAAGCCACCGGCTACATAACCACCGCCGAACGCAAACCCGATTGGGAAGAGATGCGCAAGCAACTACCACCCGGCACCCCAAAACCCGCTGATGACTTGCTGGTAGCCAGTTCGCTGGTCTTCACGATGCCCGATCAGGCCGTTTCGCTCAGCGATTATAGCCAGTGGTGGAAATGGGTGGCCGGAGCCGACTGGCGACATCCCGAAGGTCCCGGCAGTTCCATTGCAGGCAAAGACAATTACCCCGTTGTGCAGGTATCCTGGGACGATGCGCAGGCCTATGCCAAGTGGGCAGGCAAGCGACTACCAACCGAAGCCGAATGGGAATGGGCCGCGCGTGGAGGCCTAAAACAGGCCATCTATCCCTGGGGCGACGAACCTGTTGACGCCGGGAAGCCTAAAGCCAATAGCTGGCAGGGGACGTTCCCGAACAGGAATACCAAACGCGACGGATTCAACTGGACAGCCCCCGTAAAGTCGTTCACGCCAAATGGCTACGGCCTTTACGATATGGCCGGTAATGTCTGGGAATGGTGCAGTGATTTCTACCGCCCCGATTATTATGAGACGCAGGCCAGAGCCGGCGTTGTTAAAAACCCGACCGGCCCCCTGCAAAGCTTCGATCCCGACGAACCCACTGTGCCGAAACGGGTACAACGCGGCGGCTCGTTCCTTTGCAACGATTCGTATTGCAGCAGCTATCGTTCAGCCGCCCGCATGAAATCCAGCCCTGATACCGGCCTTTCCCATACCGGCTTCCGCTGCGTCATGGACTGACTGACTGTTTAGCTTCACGCTATCACGAATCCAACCAAATAGACCATAAAAATGCCCCTGCTTAAGCGTGAATTAGCTTAAGCAGGGGCATTTTTAATTCGCAACAGCTGACCGTTACCGGGCGGGAATCTGCGCGGTTGGAGCTACAGGCTCTTTTGCAGGAATTTTCTGATCACGCATGGCGGCGTTATACACGAAGGCTGCCACTACAGTAGCGGCCTGTTTCAGATCATCGGGTTGCAGGTGATCGTAGGTATCCATGTTCGTATGGTGGGTACGTGTGTTGTATTCGATCCGGTCCTGAATGAACTGGAATCCCGGAATACCCACCCGGTCGAACGACTGGTGATCGGTACCACCCGTGTTTTGGGCCGTTACGGTCGTTGCGCCCAGATCGTTGAACGGCTTCAGCCACTGCGAGAAAATTGGTCCGGCAGCTACGTTGCCCTGCAGATAAATACCCCGGATCTTACCCGTTCCGTTATCGACGTTGAAGTAAGCCGAAATATTCTCGCCGTCTTTCGTCAGCTTGCTGGTCTTGGCATCGACCAGGTGGTTCGTCACATAATTCCGTGAGCCGAACAGGCCCTGCTCTTCGCCGCTCCACAGCGCAATACGGATGGTCCGGCGAGGCTTCGCGCCAACGGCCTTCAGAATCCGAACGGCCTCCATCATGACCGAACTGCCAGCGGCGTTGTCGGTAGCACCCGTAGCGGCATGCCACGAGTCAAGGTGAGCACCGAGCATTACCACTTCATCTTTCAACTTCGGATCAGTACCCGGAATTTCGGCCAGTACATTGTAGCCCTTGATGTCGTCGGCGAAGAATTTGGTTTTCACGTCGACCTCCAGCTTCACAGGTACGTTCGCCTTCATCAACCGGCACAGCATCATGTAATCTTCCGCCGAGATCGACAGGTCGGCCAGATCATCAGGCACGGCACCCAGGGCCGCGTTGGCGTAGTCGCCGCTTACGAACAGCGTACCGTCTTTGCTGGTTTGCGTACTGTTCAGGATACCAACGGCGCCTTCCGTTTTGGCCATTTTGCGCATCTTCTGGTTGAAGACGTTACGGGTCCGCATGGTCTGCATCATCCGGCGCATGGTCGAATCACCACCCGCGCCACCGCGTTGGCCACCGCCACCCCGTGGGGCTTCTGCACTCGCCATTTTCTGCAATTCGTCATCCGTGTAACGATCGGCATCAGCTTTGAACGAAGGCGATATCTTATACGACTGGTCCATCAGAATAATCTTATTCTTTAGCTTACCCTTATAATTTTCCAGGGCCATCGTATCGGTATCCGTAATGAAAAGTATGTCGGCCGTTTGCAGCTTGTTCGTACTGCCGCTCCAGGCACGGGGAACGGCGATCATCGACTTGTAATACGGGGCGGTCATGGCGAAATAAGAGCGTTCTACGTTCCAGCCTTTTCCCCAATCGCCCCACGATTCGAGGCGGGCGTTTTGCAAGCCGTAACCAGCCAGTTTTCCTTTGGCGTAGTTGGCCGCATTGACATAACCAGGGCCCTGAATCCGGGGGCCATTCACGTCGGTCAGGTGAAAAGCCAGATCCATTACCTGCGACTTTTGCATTCCTTCCTGACGAATCTTGTCCATCGTAGCCATGTCAATTTTCTCGTCCTGGCCATAAGAAAGTAACGAACCGCCAACGAGCAGTCCGGTGAGTAGTAGTTTGTTTGTCATGAAATATGGTAAAGTTGGGGAAGTAGCCCGAAGATAACGATTTAGCGTTAGTGAGTAGTCATTTGGCAATACGTTACTGCTTTAGGTCTATATTTTCGCAGCCAAATGCTACATATGACAGAATATAGTTTTGTAAACTGAACATTCAGCAGAAAGCGCCAGTCCGATCACATTCCTTCATTAACAAATTAAGATGACTTATCTGGCAACGGGCTAAACGCCTACTTTTGTCAGGTCTACGATTCAGCTAATCCGAATGAAACACCTCATTACTCTTGGCCTGTTAGGCTGCGCCTTATTCACAGGCTGCCGGACCAGCCAGACAACCAGTTCGCAACAACCCGTCACCACCATTGCCTTTGGTTCATGCAGCGACCAGAAGCGGCCACAACCGCTCTGGGATGACATCGTGGCGCAAAAGCCCGACGTCTGGGTGTGGCTTGGCGACAATATCTACGGCGATTCGGAAAGTATGGACACGTTGCGTGCCAAGTACGA
The DNA here is from genome assembly GCF_017353175.1 of Fibrella forsythiae. GTDB lineage: Bacteria > Bacteroidota > Bacteroidia > Cytophagales > Spirosomataceae > Fibrella > Fibrella forsythiae. The sequence goes on from NZ_JAFMYW010000012.1 coordinate 240,995, forward strand.
TCGACAGAAATCGAACCCGGTCTATAAGCAACTACGCCAGTCGACACAGATCATCGGCGTTTGGGACGATCATGATTATGGCGTGAACGATGGTGGCAAAGAGTATCCGAAGCGCAAGGAAAGTCAGCAGGTGATGCTCGATTTTCTGGACGTACCGGCCACCAGCCCTCTCAGGAAGCAGGAAGGCGCATACTCGGCCCACACCTATGGGCCAAAAGGGCAACGGGTAAAGGTAATTTTGCTGGATGCCCGGTATTTCCGTGACCCGCTGAAGAAAAACGGGAAAGACAACGTACCTGACCCATCAGGCGATATGCTGGGGGAAGCCCAATGGCGTTGGCTGGAAAAGGAACTAACCAACTCCGACGCTGATGTACATGTCATCGGTAGCGGCGTTCAGGTGCTGCCCGAAGAACACGTCTATGAAAAATGGGCTAACTTCCCCACCGCCCGTCAGCGCCTGCTTGAGCTACTGGTCAAGACGATGCCCAAAGGTGCCCTCTTTATCAGCGGCGACCGACATATGGCCGAAGTATCGAAAGTGACCGTACCCGGCCTCAGTTATGCCCTTTTCGACATCACCAGTAGCGGCCTGACCCACGTATCGAAACCACACGTAGAAGCCAATAAACACCGCGTTGGCGAGATGGTGACTGAACTAAACTACGGCCTGATCACGATCGACTGGAACAAAAAACCGCTAACCGCCACAGTCAAGATCAACGGCGACAAACAGGCAACGTACCTGACGCAGGAAGTTACCTTTTAGCGTAGTTTCTTCGCTGGTTGAGTCCCCTGACTAGCCAGCGAAGAAACTACAGCGCGAAAACAATAGTCTACAGCTAGGCCTGTTCCAGCGCAGCGATATCGAGTTTGGTCATGTTCAGCATGGCGGCCATGGCTCGCTTTGCTTTGGCCGGATCTTTATGGCTAAGCAGACTACCTAGTGCAGAGGGCACCACTTGCCACGATACCCCAAATCTATCTTTCAGCCAACCGCACTGCCCTTTTTCGCCCCCATCGGATAGTTTCTCCCAAAAGTGATCGATCTCTTCCTGCGTTTCGCAGCTGATGAAAAGCGAAATACCATTGGTAAAGCTGAAACTCGGCCCACCGTTCAGGGCATAAAACGGTTGGCCATCGAGTTGAAACACAACAGACATAGCACTTCCCGGTTGGCCGGGTCCAGCGTCGCCGGATCGGCTTACATGGGTAATGGCTGAGTTTTTGAATACAGACGTATACAGCGTTGCGGCCTCTTCGGCTTGATTGTTAAACGTCAGGAATGTAGTGATCTTTTGCATGTTGTTTACCGGTTTATGAAGAGCAAATGTAACGCAGAAGCTGCTGGTCGGTAGTGGGTAAGAATGACAATGTGAGGGGGGAATCAAGCCAATACATGTGGATTGGGCCTACGAAAAACGCCCCGAAATAAAGCTATTCCGGGGCGTTTCTGCTTATTGTACTGGCCAGCGTGTATTGCGTCGAGCGACAGCACCAACCACTTACTTTCCGTTCATTACCTTACCCGACTTCGTCTCGTCGAGCTGTTTCGTCAATTCCTTCACCGCCGTGCTCAGCTGTAGATTCTGGTCGGTGTAGCTCTCACCGATGGGGCGCGACACAGGTACGTCGACGGGGCGGGGAGCCAGTTCCATGTCTTTGCCTGTGTTATCGGTAATCTTCGAGAAGGGCAGTCGAATCGACGAACCATCGATGAGTTGCGCTGCCGATGTAAAGATGATCCAGCCGGCGGTTGGTTCGCCCACCACTTTTCCCAGTTTCAGCGAACGGTACCCTTCCGTGAAATCCTCGGCATCAGACAGTGAATGTTGGTTCGTGACCAGAATCGTTGGCGTTTCCAATGCACGCTGACCCAGTTGTGATCGGGCCGGTGCGGCGGGCAACCCGCGTGATGTCATGGTCAGGTAGCCTTTCCGGGCGAATACATCGATGGCGTACGGATTGACGAAGCCACCGTTGTTGTTGCGCACATCTACGACCACGCCCTCGCGCGCATGATTGTCGGCATCCAGGTCAATGTACAACTGGTTCAGCGACTCGGCCGACATATCGAACATGTGAACGTACCCGAGCCGTCCGTTGCTGGCTTTGTCAACGAAGTCACGTTGCTGCTGAACCCACTGTTTATAGAGTAACCCCTTCTCCGTTGCCAGATTGACCGGCAACACGCTTACGTCTTTAGGCGCGGCCGTTGGGCCAGTTGCCACGGCCAGCGTAATGCGGCGGTTGATTTTGTTGTTCAGCAACTGGTCCAGATTGGTAGTGGCGTCGATCGTTGTCCCATCAACGGATAGCACGTAATCACCGGTTTTGATCGTTCCGGACAGGAAAGCGGGGCCCAGGTTAACTACCTCGGTAACCATCAGCTTACCCGTATTCTCGTAGGTGATCCGGTCAAAACGCAGGCCCAGCCGTCCGGTCGTAATGTCAACAGCGCCTTGCGGACCCGATACGCCCGAGTGTGACGCATTCAATTCGCCTACCATCAGGTTTAGTAAGCGGCGAAGTTCGTCGGGGGTTCTGGCTCCTGCGGCATAGGGTTCGTAGTTTGCTTTTATGTCGTTCCAGTTCGTGCCGTGGAACTCAGGGTCGTAGAAACCTTTGTTCTGCACGTCCCACGCCTGCTGGAACACTTGCAGTTTTTCGGTCGCAAAATCAACGTCCAGCTCAGCAGTCACGGCCAACGGTTTAGGCTCCCTCGATGTGAGCGAGATCGACTGAATACGGCCCTGCTCCAGGTAGTAAACGTCTTTCCCGTCGGCGGTGAACTGCGCGTTGCTCTTTTGCCCCGGCGTGGTTGTCAGCTGACGTGCCACAGGTCGTTCGCTACCTGTTTCGTCCAGTGAGTAGGTGTACAGATTCTGCCGACCGGCCACACTGGCAACCAGCAACAGCGTTTTTCCATCTTTACTGATCGTCTGCTGATCCACTTCGATTCCCACCGGCAACAGGCTGAGCCGCTGACGGATACCATCGAACACAACAGTTGTGTTTTCTTTCCCCACCCCTTTCGACTTTGCGGTTGTATCGAGTGGCGTACGACCTTGTGGGGCCGTTGACGTGCTGGTTGGCGTTGTGGTTCTCACGTTGCGGGGCACCTCCTCATTAAACAGGTCACGGAACTGATCTTCACGGAATTTAGGCAGCTTCGGCACCAGATCGACGCGGGCAATCTGGGCGGTTTCGGTACGCTGATTGGTACCAAACAGAATGTACTTGCCATCGGGGCTCCAGTTCACGTTGCCGCCAAAGGTATTGGCCAGAAAGCTCACCGGCTTAGCCTCACCACCAGCGATTGGCACCACCCACACATTGCGGAAGGTTTTGGTACCATAAGCCACAAACGCCAGCCATTTGCCATCGGGCGAGAAGGTCAACGTACCTGACCCGGCAAAGGGTGCCCGCCCCAGATAACCTTTGTACAGCACCCGGTCTTTCCTGGTGCCCATATCCATAATGCGTAATTCCTGCCCATTGCGCATAAACGCCACTGACTGCCCATCTGGCGACACCACGGGCGAACTGTCGTCGAGCGGTGAATTGGTCAGGCGGGTTTCGGCGTTGGTCGAAAAATCGTACTGGAACAGGTTGGCCATGCCATGGCGCGTGCTGGCGTAAATTAAACTGCGGCTGTTGGGCATCCAGGCCACCTGCGACTCTACGGCGGGGCTATTACTCACCCGAACGGCATCGCCACCATCTTTGGCCGACGCCGCAAACACCTCACCGTGGGCCGTAAACGCCACTTTCTTCCCATCCGGCGAAACGGCAAGATCCCGGAATTGCGTGGTCAGCTTCTGGTGATCGACAGACGAGCCAGCCGCTGCACCGCGCAGCCGAATGGCAACCGGCGTGGCCTTTTTCGAGGCAATATCATACGACCAGATCTGGAAATCACGCTCAAACACGATCGACTTCCCGTTGTTACTAATCGACGGCCACAGCACCCGACCATCTTTAAACGTGGTCAGCATGGTAGCCGCCCCTTTCATTGGCTTCGACCACAGGTTCTGGCTTCCGTTCCGGTCCGACATGAAGTAGATCGTCTGTCCGTCGGTGCTCCAGATCGGCCAGAGTTCCTTGGCCCCGCCTTCGGTGAGGCGTTCGTAGGTTGGTTTATCACCCTTTTTTGCCCCGATCTTGCATGTCCAGATCTCGGTCTGATCCAGGTGGCTGCTGCCTTTGCGCCACCACTGCGCCGCCGAAATACCGCGTGCTGAAAAAGCCAGCGTAGACCCATCGGGCGACGGTGTGCCAAAGAATTCGCTAGCGTAGCGGTCGGCCGTAACGGGCATCGGCGTTCCACCCGTAATGGCTACCCGGTACATGTCGTTCATGCTGGAAATATCCCGGCTTGTCGACTGGAAATACACCATCTTCCCATCTTTGGCCCAGGCCGTCAGGCTTTCGGCGCCATCGTCAAACGTCAGCCGACGAAGATCACCGCTTTCCAGCGTCAGCAGGTAAATGTCGCCGTTGCCCGAACGGGTCGACGCGAAGGCGAGGTATTTCCCATCGGGCGAGTAGAGCGGTCGCGACTCATTGTCGGCGTGGGCAACCAGCAACCGGGCTTCGCCACCAGCGGCAGGAACGGTCCAGATATCGCCACCTGAAACGAACGCGATTTCGTTGCCATCGGGCGAGATTGTTGGCTCGGCAAAGGCATATTTAGGGACCGGGCCAGCCGATTGCGCAAAAACCGTTGGATAACTACTAACCCAGCAGGCGAGGAAAGGAACGAAGAATCGTACACGTTTGAGCATAAGAGAATGCGTGATGAAGAAAGTTGTTGAACGTACCTGAAAAGCAGTATTCTAAATATAAATACTGAATAGATGCTGTTCACAACCAATTAGTTAAGCACGCCGAATAGCTTTGTTTTATCGCTTTATTTCGTCGAAAAGTTTTATTATATCAGTATACAAACGAGCGATAAGCCAGTTGAACAGTTATGTTATCTAGTAGTTCTATCGAAAAAATTGCTAATCGACTAAATCGACTACGACTATGCCACGGGGAGATAAATCGGCTTATACGGACAAGCAAATCCGTCAGGCTGAACACATTGAAGAAGGGTATGAAAAACGGGGAATGCCCGAAGAGGAAGCAGAAAGTCGGGCCTGGGCAACGGTGAATAAGATTTCAGGGGGCGGCAAGAAAAGTGGCTCTGGCCGTGGCCATGCCGAAAACAAAGAATCGTACGAAACAGGTGGTAAGAAAGGCGGCGCAGCCTCAGCGTCACGCACTGCCGAAGAACGCTCTGCATCAGCCAAAAAAGCAGCAGAAACCCGGAAGAAAAATGCGGCCGCAAAATAATTAGTTGGCTTCAGCCCCAACCCCCTAAAGGGGGCTAATGCTCCGTCAGTCTTCCTTCGCGGAGCATTAGCCCCCTTTAGGGGGTTGGGGCTGAAGCCGAAGCTTACGCCAATGTCATTGTTTCAGTGTACACTCCCCCAAACCGGTCGGTTGCGCGTACCGTGATTTTCTTCGCTGATACTGATGGCTGGAAGAAAAACAGGTGATCGGTCATGGTGGGGTCAACGAACTTATGCTTTTTGGGCAGATCGGGGCCCGCGTAGAGTTCAACCGCCCAGGGGTCATGAGCAACGCGCTGTTCGGGCGTCCCTTTCATAACGCCATCTTCGAGCCACTCCAGTTTCCACTTGGGGTCCCAGTTCCAGACGTTTACCGCCATGTGGTCTGGGGCCGTTTTTACGCGGCCTTTTTCGTAGAGCCGAAGCTGGTGCTCGCGTGGCTTGCCCGTCGATTTATAATACCAGCGAATATCGCCGCCATCGACTTCGTATACTGCGTAGCCGCTCGGTGTACCATCGCTACAGATTGGGCCAGTCCACCACGCGCCGCAAACGGTTCCGTGTACGTGTTCCATGACAGAGCCTTCTTCCCACTTTTCGTTCACGTGCGTATGGCCCGACATGATGTGTGCGTTGAACGGCTTCAGCATCTCGTACAACTGTTTCCGGTTCGACACGCTGCCGCCCAGTTCCTCTTCTTTCAGATTCTCGCGGCGTTTGTGGCCCGTCTGTGTCGGAATATGCAGGCTGACAACCACCGTTGTACCGGGCTTCACCAATTTTAGATCCTGCTCCAGCCAGTGTAGCTGGTTTTCGGTCAGGTAGCCGATGTACTTTTTCGCTGTGCCTATGAAAAATACATCGTCGAGCATCACGTAATGCACCTGCCCCCGGTTAAACGAATAATACGTCGGGCCGAATTGCTGCTTGAAGGTTTTCGCCGAGTAGTCGTCTGAACGCGCATCGAGGTCAAGGTCGTGGTTGCCGATGACGTTGAAGAAAGGCACACCGGTCATGCCGATCGCCTCTTTGTAGTCGGCATACAGCTCGAAATGATCCCATACCAGATCGCCGCAGCCGATACCGTGAAAGAGTGAGTCTTTCGGGTACGAGGCCACCAGATCGCGAAGGTCGGGGGCCGATTGAGCTTTTAGTTGCTCACCGTCTTTTTTAGAGATAATCTGTGTATCAGCCCAGACCACAAACTGGTGTTTTCGGTCATCGACAGCCAGCTTTTCCAGCTTGAAATCGGCTGTAAGCCCGCCATTTTTCGCGGTGATGGGCTGGAAGAACTGCGCCACACCACGCTCATGCGGAACGGCATAACCTGCTGGCAAACTGATATACACGAACTCTGCCGCCGCAGCCGCCGGTAGCGAATACTGCCCGTTCTTGTCGGTCACCACCACCGAATAACCATCCGTCACGGCCACATTGGCAATTCCTTTGCCGTTACCAAGAACACGGCCGGTAATGGTTCCAGGTACGTTAGTTGCCGGGTACGTATGGGCTACCGCTACGGGGGCCGCTGTTGTTACGGCCGCTCCCGACCAGCCCAGGTATTTAAGAAATGATCGTCTGTTTACCATTGGTTTTATTACTTAGCCCACCAGAGTTTGGCGTTCAGGTTATCCCCACCCATTCGGGTGGCGGCTTCGGTGTAATTTTCTTTATTCAGCGACTGCACCGATAACGGATAAGCCATGCGGGCGGGCATTTTACCATCATTTTCCAGACCCGGCCCTTTCGGCAACACCGGAAAACCCGTCCGACGGTATTCGGCCCACTGCTGCATTTCCGTGAAGAACAAGGCGATGTATTTCTGCGTCATTAACTGCTCCAACGTACCTGCGTAGGCTACGCCGTTGCGCGTCAGGAAATCGGCGGGCATGGTGGCTCCCCAGTAGGTCATCGAGGCCCGAATGCCTTTTTCATAATGGTCTTTGGGTGAATCGCTGCTGTAGCCTTTCAACGCCGCTTCAGCCAGCAGAAACTCCGTTTCGGCGTATTGCATGATGCTGCCCAGAATGGGTGATGTTTTCAGATTCTTGTGCAGTCGTGACGATGAAATGGCCGCTACTTTGGCCGCGTCGCCCAACGGATAACCACTCGGAACACCCACGAATTTGCCACTAATTTTGGTTGCCCACACATCGAGGCGCGGGTCTTGCCAGGTCGACAGCGTATTGACGAAGTAGGTCGAATAGGCGTTGGCCCCGTTGAAATCGTAATCGCGGTCATCGGCGAAGGGATTCAGCAGCGGGTTAACGGCCGTAAAGGTCAGCGTGGCACTTTCGTCGGTAGCCGTCATCAGCGGATACTTTGCCGGATTGGCCAGCATATCCCGGATTTTCTGCTTGAAATCGGCCGATTTTGCTTCGCCGCGCATCAGCAGCCGCAGCCGCAACGAGTTGGTGAACTTGCGCCATTTCACGGTTCCCGCCGCACTTTTATCGGCACCATACAGCGCATCGATACCCGGCGCCATGGTTTTAGTCACCTCGTACAGTGTGTTGGCCGAATCGAGTTTATTGACCAGATCGGTGTAAATGGCTTCCTGTGCGTCGAATTTGGGCGTAATCTGGTAGCTTGGGTAACCCTGCAACGCCTGTGAGTAAGGCACGTCGCCATAGGCATCGGTCAGGTTCTGAAACAGCCACGCCCGCACGGTCAGAGCGGCGGCCATCTGGTTACGGTTGTTGGTCTGCTTCGCCCGTTCGTACATATCCTGCACGTTCGTGAGCGTGAGGTAATAGTTATTCCAGAGATAATCTGACTCGCTCGGAATCAGCACGTAGCGATGAAACTGCCCGTCGGTCAGCGACACCGTTACCTGCATCATCTCGTTGTTCAGCCGGTGACTTCGGCTCAGTCCGATGTTCACTCCGTTCAGAACGGCCGTGTTCAAAAAGCTACCCGACGTGGCCGTTGTCACCGCCTCCGGGTCATTCAGTAGTCCATCCAGCGAGCTGGTGCAGCTCACTCCCGTCAGGAGGAGGAAGCCTAGAATAAGTTGTGTTAACGTCTTCATTGTTTGTTGGTTTGTGGTTTCCCCCCCGGCCCCTCCCGCGACGGCGGACCGCCCCCTACGGGAGAGGGGAGACGCACTACAGTAGCTTCGCACTATATTATTGGTGCCTCTTTCTTAGTGAGACAATCACTTGATTGGAATGAGCAAAGCACTACAAAGCAGAGCTAGTGTAGAGTAGCTCCCCTCTCCCAACGTGGGCGGTCCGCCGTTGCGGGAGGAGCCGGGGGTGAGGGGAAACGGGGTTACAGCGAAATAGTCAGATTTACACCCATCGTTCGGGTCGATGGGAATTGGGCGATTTCGAGGCCGGGGGTGATGGTTGAGTTATCGAGGGTTGATGTTTCGGGGTCGAAGCCGGGGAAGCTGGTCCAGTTATACAGATCACGGCCGTATATGCCGATGCTGGCACCGCGCAGGAAGGACTTGCTGAGCGTTTTGGCCGGAAATGTATAAGCCAGCCGTACCTCGCGGAGTTTGGTAAAGGTGGCGTCGAAGAGGTTGGCTTCCACGTTATCGCGGCCGTAAATCTTGCTGTAATACGTGACAATGTTGGTGGCCTTGGTGGTATTGGGTACGTAGGTGCCGTCGGCATTTTGGGTCACGCCTTCACCCACAATGCCATCGTAACGACCGGGCAACGTGGCCTTGATTTTACCCTGCTCGCCCAGCACCGAATTGGTCAGCGAATACACGCTTCCCCCCTGCTGCCGGTCAATCAGCACCGACATGTTCCAGCCCCGGTATTTGACATTGTTGGTCAGGCCGCTCCGCCATCTTGGCGTCGAATTACCCAAGTTTATAAACTGTTCGCTCAGCAGCGGATAGCCGGTTTTGTCGTAGACGATCTGTCCGTCCGGCGAGCGGCGGTAACCCAGGCCGTAGATCTCGCCGAGGGGTCGCCCTTCGCGGGCTTCTACCGTTACGCGGCTACCAACGTACCTGGCCAATACCACGTTACCCGTTCCGTTGTTCAGTTCCTCTACCCGGTTCCGGTTCATGGCCCAGTTCAGGGTTACGTCCCAGGTGAAGCCCTGCGGATTTTTTACCGGGCTACCCATCAGCGTGAGTTCAACGCCCCGGTTGGCCACTTTACCCATGTTGATCAGCGACGAGTTATAGCCCGATGCGTACTCGACCGGCGCATAAAGAATCTGATCGACAGTGAGTTGATGGTAAGCCGTCAGGTCGAGCGAAAGGCGATTTTTGAAGAAACGCCACTCGGTACCGATCTCCCACGATTTGTTACGCTGTGGTCGTAAGTTTGGGTTGGCGATGGTGTTCGGATTCTCCAGTTCGCCCGGAAACACGCCCGGCTCATACACTTTTTCGAGGTTATACGTACCCAGACGGGCATCGTACCCCACGCTGGCGTAGGCCCCGCGCAACTTGGCGTAGCTCACCCAACTCGGCATCGTTACGATGTCAGACGCGATGAGGCTCAACGTGGCAGAGGGATAGAAGAACGAGTTGTTTTGCGCGGGCAGGGTGCTGCTCCAGTCGTTCCGGCCGGTGATGTCGATGAATGCCACGTTTTTGTACGACATGTTCACGAAGCCATACAAACTGTTGATCCGTTTTTTGGCGCGGTCGCTGCGGGTTTGGGGCAGTTGCTCGCTGTTGGCCAGGTTATACACGCCCGGAATCACCAGCCGGTCGGCAAGTTGGTTGGTAAACGTCTGCTGCTGAATCAGGATATTCCCCCCCGCGTTGGCCGTCATCTGGAAATCACCCGTTGGGCGCACCTTATAACGGAGCAAAAAATCGGTGTTCGATTCCATGTTGAACACGTTCTGCTGCCGGTACATGCCTTCCTGAAACTTCTGCGTGTTCTTAGGCCGTTGCTGCGACCGGAATTCGTAACCCGCGTCCAGACCGCCGTGCAGGGTCAGATCCAGGTTTTTGATGATGTTGTAGGTCACTGACACGTTGCCCGTAATGTTGTGCCGGTTCGACTTGTTCAGCATCTCGTAGCTGATCAGATACGGGTTGTCGATCAGCGAGCTGAACGGGTGATTTTGTTCCACACCTTCGCGCCCCGGCACCCAGTATGACTTGTACCAGTCGAGGTCGATGTTCGGGTTTTGAAACGCTATGAAGTACATGATCGACTGGTTATTGTAGCCAGTCGTTGGCAGGTTATCGCTGAACTTGTTGTAGTAATTGATCTTCGTGTTCATCGACAGTTTCCGCGACACCTGCGACTGGTTCGAGAAGCCCAGGTTCAGACGCTGATAGCCGGTATTGGGCAAAATCCAGTCGTTTTGCAGATGCGAAATACTGAGCCGCGACGTACCCTTATCGCCTGTATTACTGATCGTTACGTTGTTCGACAGCGTTACACCCTCCTGGAAAAAATTCTTCCGGTTATCGGGGTAAGGCACCCAGGGCGTACGGGCTGTAAACGCACCCGATGCATCGCGCGGTGAATTGTACTGATAGAATGACTGCCCCTCGAAACGGGGTCCCCAGGCCGAACTAGTGCTTTGTGTACCCGGCCCGTCGGCGGTGGTGCCATACGAGTAGTAAGGCTGACCGGCTGTGCCCTGCCCATACTCATATTGGTAGTCGGGCCAGCGGTTTATCTGATCGATGCTCACATACGAGTTGACTGTCACGCCGATTCCTTTCTGTTCTTTGTTGCCGCTTTTGGTCGTGATGATGATGGCTCCCGCGCCGGCCCGCGACCCGTACAGGGCCGATGCGGCCGGTCCTTTCAACACGTTGATCGACTCAATGCTGTTGGGGTCAATGTCGGTGAGGGCGCTGCCAAAATCAACGGGCGAATCACCACCCAGATACGCGCCATGGCCCGCACCCTGAAACCCCGTATTGATCGGCTGACCATCCACCACGATAAGCGCGCCGGGAGAATTCAGATCCAGAATTCCTTCGCCACGTAATGTTACCCGGCTGCTGCCCATTGGCCCGTCAGTTTTGGTCAGGTTCAGCCCCGCAATCTTGCCCGATAACGAGTTGATCACGTTATTGGCGGGCGCATCGGTCACCGCCGCCCCGTCGAGCTTCTGGGTTGAATAGCCCAGCGCTTTTTCCTCCCGTTTGATGCCCAGCGCCGTCACCACCACTTCGTTCAGGCTACGCGTATCGGCGGCAAGTTGTACGTTGACCACCGACCGATTACCGACCCGAACCGTTTGTGACAGATAGCCCACAAATGAAAACACCAGGTCGGCCTGGTTGCTGGGTACGTTAAGTGTGTAGCGTCCATCTTTATCGGTTGTTGTGCCCTGTTGGCGGCTCGCTGGCCCGGCCAGTTTAAGCAGCACATTGACCCCAGGTACACCGTCGTTCGTTTGTGAATCGGTTACCTGTCCCGTAATGGCCACCTGAGCCAGCAACGGCGTATTGAGTAGCAGAAAGGCTATGGCACAAAGCCACACCGTCCGCCATTCTTGTGAATAGCGTAGACTAAAACGCATTGATAGTTGGTTGAGTTGGTTAAAAAGAGGATTACAGATATCCAGTCTGCTAAAGGACCAGCCTATTGAAGCCGCAAAACTATCTGCGCTGCATCAAGCCAGTTTTATCTAAATGTTACCGAATCTTTAAGATAATAAAGTAGGTACCCTATTTAATTAGCGTGCAAATCGGATATGTCATGTCGTTGCGAGCACACTGTATTGCTTCCTGATCTAGGCCACCATACGTCAGTAACAGGACCTCAACGTTTCTACAGATAATTAATCTTCTTCATTATCAACTTATTATAGCTTTTTTGACGCCTCGCCTATTATAACGGACTGCTTCTTTCCTTTCTGGATCAACATCCTGTCTTCCTTAGCCATGACTCGACAATGTACCGCACGAACGCTCCGATTGGCGGGTGCCGCAACCATGCTTTCCGGCGCTTTCTTCGTAGGCGCCTACTCTAACACCGACTTAAGTCGCGCTTCGAATCTGTTCCTGAATCGCTTCTTCGCTACACTTTCCGACGACGACAAGCACGACCCCAAAAATGCGGTGGCCAGCCTCAACGTCACGCCCGGTCTGCAGGCGTCGCTGTTTGCGGCTGAGCCCATGCTGAAAAACCCGACCAACATCGACGTTGATGCGAAAGGACGCGTGTGGGTGTGCGAAGCCTATAACTACCGGCCAGCTATAAACGGCAATCCAACAAACGACGCCGGTGACCGCATCGTGATTCTGGAAGACCAGAACGGCGACGGTGCGGCCGACGTGAGCAAGGTTTTTTATCAGGGGCCTGAACTGCAATCACCACTGGGTATCTGGGTGCAGGGCAACAAGGTCATCGTGTCTGACAGCCCTAATGTGTGGGTGTTTACCGATGAAGACGGCGATGACAAAGCCGACAAAAAAGAGATTCTGTTCACCGGCCTTAGCGGCGATCAGCACGACCACGGCATGCACGCTTTTGTGTTTGGCCCTGATGGGAAGTGGTACTTCAATTTTGGCAATGAAGGCCAGCAGATCAAGGATAAAGACGGCAAGGCTATTTTCGATCGGAATACGGGCAAAGCCATCGACAAACAGAGCTACCGGCAGGGCATGGTGTTCCGTTGTAACCCCGACGGATCGGAGATGGAAGTACTCGGGCAAAACTTCCGCAACAACTTCGAAGTGGCCATCGATTCATACGGAACGCTCTGGCAATCAGACAACGACGATGACGGCAACAAGAGCGTTCGGATCAATTACGTAATGGAGTACGGCAACTATGGCTACACCGACGAACTGACCGGCGCAGGCTGGAGCGCCAACCGGACTAACCTTGAAAAAGAAATTCCACACCGTCACTGGCACCTGAACGATCCTGGGGTTGTGCCTAACTTGTTGCAAACGGGGGCGGGTTCACCCACGGGTATCATCGTCTACGAAGGGTCCCTGCTGCCAGGTACGTTCCAGAATCAGGTCATTCATTGCGACGCTGGCCCCAATGTGGTGCGCGCTTACCCGGTCGAGAAAGACGGCGCAGGCTATAAAGCTACCATTGCCAATCTGGTTGAAGGTGTCCGCGATCAGTGGTTCCGCCCATCCGACGTTTGCGTGGCCCCCGACGGCTCGCTGATGATCGCCGACTGGTACGACCCCGGCGTGGGTGGTCACCAGGCAGGCGACCAGAACCGGGGACGGATTTTCCGGCTGGCTCCGCCAAATTCGGCCTGGTCGGTTCCGAAAACAGACGTTACAACTGGTGAGGGAGCTATTACAGCCCTGCAAAGCCCCAACATGTCGATCCGGTACATGGGCTGGACGGCGCTGCATAATCTTGGTACCAAAGCGGAGAAGCCACTGGCGAAATTGTATAAATCGGCAACGAATCCACGCATGAAAGCCCGGGCATTGTGGCTGTTGAGCCAGTTACCAAAGGGTCAGAAATATGTGGAAATGGCCTTGAAAGACGAGAACGCCGACCTGCGTATTACAGCCCTCCGTACCGCCCGCGAACAGAAAATGGACGTGATTGGGTACGTTAAGCAGTTAGTCAATGACCCGAGCGCTCAGGTACGTCGCGAATGTGCCATTGCCCTTCGTCGTAACCCGTCGCCCGAGGCCCCTGCCTTATGGGCACAACTGGCGGCGCAGCACGACGGCAAAGACCGTTGGTATCTGGAAGCCCTTGGTATTGGCGCTGATAATCAGTGGGATACCTATTACGCCGCTTATCTGAAACAGCTGAACAACGATCCGCTGGCCAATGCCGGTGGACGTGATGTAGTTTGGCGGGCACGCACTGCTGCTTCGGTGCCCATGCTGGCCCGCTTGGCGGGTGAAAAAGACGTTCCGCTGGCCAGCCGACTCCGGTATTTCCGGGCGTTCGATTTCAATCCTGGCAAGGTCGAAAAATCAAACGCGCTGTTGCAACTGATTCAGGAACAGAACAGCCCTGACGTGACGAAACTGGCCCTGCGCCACCTCGACCCGGCCTTTGTTACAAGCAGTGCTTCCGCCTCTCGGGCGCTTCAAAATCTGCTCGACCAGACCTACGGTACGGCCGAATACATGGAGTTAGTGCAGCGCTACAGCCCCGCTTCTGAGAATGCGCGCCTTCGCCAACTGGCCATCCTTAAACCAAACGACAACATTGGCCGCGATGCCGCCAAGCAGCTGTTAAAACAAAACGGGGCAGACATGGCTTGGGAAACCATCAACGGCTCGAACGCGGATGCCGCAACCAATATGGTCACGTCGCTTCGCCGGGTTGGCAGCAACGAATCGCTGGAGATGCTTAAAAGCGTAGCCCTCGATGAAAAGCGCGCCATGCCGCTGCGTCGCGAAGCGGCCCGGTCTTTGGGCGGCAGTCAGGACGGCGAAGATCTGGTTATCGTGTTACTGAAGTCGGGCAAACTGACCAGCGATCTGAAAGCGGCTGCTTATCAGGGTGTATCCACGGCCTGGCGCAAGATGATCAGGACTGAGGCGGCCAAATACCTCGATAGTAATCAGTCGGGTACGTCGACGGCATCAGCTAAAAAATTGCCCGGTGTCAACGAGTTACTGGCTATGAACGGTGATGCGTCACGTGGTCTGACGGTCTACAAAACCAACTGTTCGGTTTGCCATCAGGTCAATGGTGAAGGCATGGATTTTGGGCCTAAATTGTCCGAGATCGGCTCGAAGCTTGGGAAAGATGGTCAATATCTGGCCATTATCTACCCCGACGCGGGCATCAGCTTTGGCTTCGAAGGCTACGAGGTGAAGTTCAAAGATGGCAGTACCATGACCGGTATTATTTCGAGCAAAACCGAAACCGACCTGCAAATGAAGTTCCCCGGCGGGCTTGTTCAGAACTACAAAACCGCCGATGTAGCGTCGATGAAAAAGCTGGATACTTCCATGATGCCTTCCGGCCTTCAGGAAGCCATGAGCACCACAGAGCTCGTTGATCTGGTGGAATACCTGAGTGCGCTGAAGAAAAAATAATGGGCAAGAGTAAGTCCTATGACCGAATTTTTCGGGAGAATATTGAGCAGTTGGTTGTGCCATTGGCCAACCGGCTGCTCAATCTGACCCTGCCGGCACTACAAGAGATTCCCGACGACCTCCACCAGACGATCGAGCGTAAGCCGGACTTTTTGAAAAAAGTACTACACCCCAACGAAGCCGATAATTACATTCTGCACTTTGAGTTTCAAACCAAGGATGACGATGAAATGCTTGACCGGATGCTGGAGTACTACGCCATGCTTTATCGTAAATATGGTGTACCCGTCAGGCAATACGTATTCTACATTGGCGGCGGAATGTCGAAGATGAAATCCCACCTCTTCCACACGACGCTTTCGTTCAGGTACGAGTTGATCAATGCCTCTGAGGTAGACTATCACTTGTTTTTGAACTCATCTGTGCCGGAAGAAGTGTTGTTAACCGTGCTTGGCGACTTTAAACAGGATAAAGCCGATGATGTGCTGGAAGCGATCGTATCGAAACTTAGCGAATTGGTACCCCGTTCCTTAAGGCTAAAGCGGTATATCAAGCAGCTCGAAATACTTTCCAATCTGCGTAACTTGCAGGAGCTAACTATCAAAATTTCAGAAAAAATGGCACTGGTATACGATCTCAAAACAGATGTTCGATACAAGCAGGGCATTGAGCAGGGCATCGAACAGGGTATCGAGCGGAGCATCGAACTTATGGTTGAAAAGATGCTCCGCCAGGGTAAACTGAGCCACGAAGACATTGCAGATATAGCCGATGTAACCCTGGAGTACGTCGCTCACATCGCTCGACAACTTACTGACCAAAACCAATAAGGGTGCGTAACTACACTCCCGAAACCTCTCATTTATGACCCACCGCCGGGATTTCTTAAAAACAGCTCTTGGAGCATCGGGCCTGGCCCTGACTGGCCTATCGGGAGCGCAGGCATCCGTACGCGCTACCTCAGGTACGTTGCCTATCGTCGGCAAAAACAAGTTTAAGCTCGACTACGCACCGCATTTCGGCATGTTCGAGAATAGTGCAGGCAAAGACCTCATCGACCAGCTAAAATACATGGCCGACCAGGGCTTTACGGCTATTGAAGACAATGGCATGATGGGCCGCGAACCCGCCATGCAGGAAAAGATCGGCAAAGAGCTGGATCGGCTCGGCATGAAAATGGGGGTGTTTGTGGTTGATAAAGGTGGTAATGGCCAAAACACGCTGGCTGCCAATAAAAAAGAACACCTCGACATTTTTCTTAACGGATGTCGGCGCGCTGTAGAAACCGCCAAACGCTGCAATGCCAAATTCATGACCGTTGTGCCGGGCGATTTTGAGCGAAACCTACCTATCGGAATTCAAACGGGACATGTAATTGATGCGCTGCGTCGGGGATCTGAGATTCTGGCGCCAGCGGGGCTGACGATGGTACTTGAGCCGCTCAGTGACACACCTAACCTGTTCCTGCGTACCTCTGACCAGACTTATGAGATCTGTCGGGCCGTTAATAGTCCTGCCTGCAAGATTCTGTTCGATATCTATCACATGCAGAAAAACGAGGGCCACATCATCCCGCATATCAACTGGGCATGGGACGAGATTGGCTATTTCCAGATTGGTGATAACCCCGGCCGGAACGAACCCACCACGGGCGAGATCAACTACAAAAACATTTTCAAACACATCTACGATAAAGCTAAAGCCAGTAACCGATCCTTTATTTTCGGAATGGAACACGGCAAATCCATTGCCGGAAAAGACGGCGAAACGGCGCTGATCAAGGCCTACGTAGAATCGGATAGTTTTGCGGTATAACCACAGGAATAAATCGTTAAGAAGGAAGAATGGCTCTGCTGAAGCACCAATGGGTACTTTGGCAGAGCCATTCTTCCTTCTTAACGATTTATTCGAAAGTACTACAGTACAACAACCGAGTTTTCTTCGGCCGATACCGGGCTGGCTACGTATTTATCAGCGGCCCAGTCATTCGCCCACGTTTCGCCGTCGATGATGAAACGATATTGGTATTCAGAACCGATCGGTAGTTCAACCGTGGCTTTGAATGAACCATCTTTCTGCTTCTTCAGAGGCTGCGCATTTACATCCCAATCGTTAAAATCACCAACGAGCGATACCACTTTTGCACCGGATACGGCTTCAGCGGGAAGTTCAAACGTCACTTTGGCAACAGGCTTACTTTTGAGGAACTGCTTGGCAATAGGCATATGATATTTCGTTTTGGTTTTCGTGCAAAATTATATTTCACTAATTTTAAAATGCTAATTTATAGTTAGTTATAACTGTATATTCTTTTTATAGTACAATATTTTGTACATAACCTACAACTAGGCTTGTTTTTTCTGATACCTATCTGGTTACCTTCTTCAATCTTTCTTTGTTTATACTTCGCCAGAAATAATCCAAAAGGCCTCTCTTGTCGACAGCCAGGATTTGCATTCATTATATCGACACGAAATCATTTATCTCTGCCAACCGGATCTGGAGAAAACAGGTTGGTTGCTCCTTAAATGTCAACTCAACAGTGTCAACTAAACGTCTACTTAAGGCTGTCTGTTAACGGATTAGACTAATCTGCTTTAATGGCCATAAAACCAGAGGAGTAGGTATCCGGTTTTTTTCCGGGTACGTTGTTTTAACCGGCCTATAATTTGTATCTGGCTTTTTCTTAGTCTTCGGCCAAGCGCAGACAGGCCTGTTTACGGCCTCTTTAGACCTTTATTTTACTGCTGGCGCACGAACGAATTGAGTTCCATCAAAAACTTCACTTTAGGAAGACATAGCGTGATATTTCGCTGGGAAATGAGCGACAAATTTTGTATTTTTACAAGCTAGATACAGGCAGGCAAAATGCCCGTTTTCGGCTTTACCGGGACCCGCTTTCGCTTAAAACACATTCAAATACCGCATGACAAACGACGCTGTTGACACCGAAATGGAGGAAGAAGTTGCCAATCCCAATGGCCAGTATGGTTCCGATAACATTCAGGTACTCGAAGGGCTGGAAGCCGTTCGGAAACGCCCGGCAATGTATATCGGCGACGTAGGCGTAAAAGGCCTTCACCATCTTATTTGGGAAGTTGTCGATAACTCCATTGATGAGGCTATGGCTGGCTATTGCGATACCATCCAGGTCACCATCAACCCAGATAATTCAATCACTGTCAGAGATAATGGCCGGGGCATTCCGGTCGGTTTCAATAAGCAAACCGGTCGTAACTCACTCGAAGTAGTAATGACCGTGCTGCACGCCGGTGGTAAGTTCGATAAAGACACCTACAAAGTGTCGGGTGGTCTGCATGGCGTGGGGGTATCCTGCGTAAACGCGCTCTCAACGATGCTTCGCGTAGAAGTACACCGCGATGGCAAAGCCTATGACCAGGAGTATAGCATCGGCAAGCCGCAGTACGACGTGCGCGAGATTGGCACATCGACCGATACCGGAACGACCGTTCATTTTAAGCCCGACGAAACGATCTTTACGGAAACGACCGTATACCGGTTTGATACCGTAGCTGGCCGTTTGCGCGAGTTAGCGTACCTGAACAAAGGTATCCGCATCTCATTGACCGACATGCGCGAGCTTGATGAGCAGGGCAACCCGCTCTTCACCGCTGACTTCCACTCGGAGGGCGGCCTGAGCGAGTTCGTAAAGTACCTCGATGAATCTCGTCAGTCGCTCGACAACATGGCGCCGATCTACATCGAGAACGAGAAATACACGACGCCCGTACAGGTGGCCATGCTCTATAATATGGAGGCTGGCGAGAACGTGCAGTCGTATGTAAACAACATCAATACCCACGAGGGCGGTACGCACGTACAGGGCTTCCGCTCGGCCATTACGCGGGTATTTGGCCGCTATCTGGAGAAGAATCCAGGTCTGATTCCGAAGAACGCCAACAAAGTTAAATTTGAAGGCGGCGACTTCCGCAAAGGCCTGACCGCCGTTATTTCGGTGAAAGTGCAGGAGCCCCAGTTTGAAGGCCAGACAAAAGGCAAACTGGGTAACCAGGACGTTGTCAGCGCCGTTAGTCAGGCCGTGGGCGAAACGCTGGAAATGTGGCTTGAAGAAAACCCTAAGATTGCGCAGGCGATTGTCAGGAAAGTGTTGATTTCAGCACAGGCCCGTATTGCCGCCGATCTGGCCTACTCGCGCATCATGACCGACCGGAAAGACTTCATGGGCGGCATGGGCTTACCCGGTAAACTAGCCGACTGCTCAGATACGGACCCACGCGTGTGCGAATTGTATCTGGTGGAAGGTGACTCGGCCGGAGGGTCCGCCAAACAGGGTCGTAACCGGGCGTATCAGGCTATTCTGCCACTTCGGGGTAAGATCCTGAACGTAGAGAAGGCCATGGAGCACAAGATCTACGAGAATGAAGAGATCAAAAACATCTGGACGGCCCTTGGGGTACGTCTGGAGAAGAACAAAGAGACGGGCGAAACCGAGATGAACCTCGAAAAGCTTCGGTACCATAAGATCATTATCATGACCGATGCCGACGTTGATGGAAGCCACATCCGGACTCTCCTGCTCACGTTGTTCTTCCGTAACATGCGTGCGCTGATCGAAAATGGCTATCTGTATATTGCCCAGCCACCGTTCTACCTGGTAAAAAAAGGTAAAGAACAGCGTTATTGCTGGACGGAAGCGCAGCGCGAAATTGCTGTACGCGAACTGGCTGGCAGCGGCCGCGAAGAGGCCGTGAACATTCAGCGCTATAAGGGTTTAGGTGAAATGAACGCCGAGCAGCTCTGGGAGACCACGATGGACCCCTCGCAACGCAGCCTGAAACGAGTGACCATCGAATCAGCCGCTGATGCCGACCATGTGTTCTCCATGCTGATGGGCGATGAAGTACCACCCCGCCGCGATTTTATCGAACGCAATGCGAAATACGCCAAAGTAGACGTTTAGCAGGAAAACCGGGTCGAAAGGCCCGGTTTTTTGTTACATAACAAAAAGGTAATATACATCAGGTGACTGAATCACGATAAACGTACGTTGCCCCTGTAGCCTATTTTTGCATTGACGTCCTATACCATTGCCTTATGCGTAATCCTGACCAACCTCAACGCGGCCGTAACCTGATCGGCCATCTGGTATCTCGCCTAACCAGCCCCCGCCCGGCTACCACCGACCCTGGCAGTACCCTCAGCCCGGCAAAGTCGGCCGAACGCGCCAGTACGTTAATTGAGCAAAGCGATTATATTAGCCGGGACCTGAGTTGGTTGAAATTCAACGAACGCGTGCTCGATCAGGCACGCAACCCAAACCGGACGCTCATGGAACGGCTTAAGTTCCTGGCAATCACTGATTCTAACGCCGACGAATTTTTCAGCATCCGGGTAGGAAGCCTTTATAATTACCTGGATTATCACAAAGAACGGATCGATTACTCCGGTCTGCGCGAAGTGCCGTTTAAAAAGGCGCTATTCCGGGCCATGCAACAGTTCAACCTCGATCAGCAAACGGTATTTTCGGAGCAACTGCTGCCACTGTTTGCCGAAAACGGGTTAGCCCTGGCGAAGTATGCCGACCTGACAGAGGACGAGCAGGCGCAAGCAGCCAGCTACTTTGACCGGACAATTTTCCCGACGCTGACACCGATGTTGTATGACTACACGCATACATTCCCGGTGCTGCTGGCCAAGGTGCTGATCTTCGGGGTAGTTACCTTTACCCCCACCGGCGATTTCCGCGACCCAACGCCCGACGACGACAGCGACAATCACCGGCTTTCATTTGTGCAGATTCCGGCCAACCTGCCTCGGTTTATGACCTTCGAGCGGGATGAAGCCATCGTCTTTTTACCGATCGAAGAAGTTGTTCGTCAGCACCTGAGCAAATTGTATCGTAACGTCGAGATCTCGTCGGTAAACATGTTCCGCATTTCCCGGAATGGTGATTTTACGCTGGAAGAGAATGACGACGTGGAAGCTGATTTTCTGGATGAGATTAAACAGAAAATCAAAAACCGTCGGCTGGGCCGGGTGGTTCGGGTCGAGATCGAAGCCGGGCAGATAGAATCGCCGGCCTCGGCCTGGATGATCAGTTTGTTGAAAAAGCGCTGGGAAATCGATGATACGAACCTCTTTGAGGCCACGTCACTGATCGATTTTACCAGCTTGTGGCAGATCATCCGCCATCCGGAATTTAAGAATGATATGCCTGCTCCGCTCCCACCGGTTCCCCCCGTTGGCTTGGAGCGCGATAAGATCAACGACATTTTCGAGGCTATCCGGGAACGCGACATTCTGCTGCATCATCCGTATAATAACTTCGAGCCGGTGCTTCAGTTGCTGGAACAAGCTGCTGAAGACCCAAACGTGCTGGCTATTAAGCTGACGGTATATCGCCTGGCCAAGCGATCACGTATTACGGAAGCCTTGCTGAAGGCCGCCGAAAATGGCAAACACGTATCCGTGCTATTTGAGGTGAAAGCCCGTTTCGACGAGGAAAATAACATCCGCGAAGCACAACGGCTGCAGAAAGCAGGCTGCTTTGTCATCTATGGCATCAGCCGGTTCAAGACGCACACCAAGCTGTTGCTGGTTGTCCGGAACGAAGGCAGCCGGGTAGTTCGGTACGCTCACTTGTCGAGCGGGAACTATAATGAAGATACCGCCCGGATGTATACGGATATTGGCCTGCTGACGACCAACGAAACGTATACAAGCGACATCTCGGAGTTTTTCAACGTCATCACCGGCCATTCGTTGCCGAGCGGGTATCAGTACCTGATCACCGCCCCGCGGGATATGCGGAATCAGTTGATCGACCTGATCAGGGCCGAAGCGGATCTGGCTCGTCGCGGGTTGCCTAGTGGTATATGCATCAAGATCAATTCGGTGGAAGATAAGACCATCATTGATGAACTTTATGCTGCCTCGAAAGCAGGCGTACCTATTCGGCTGGTGGTACGGGGTATCTGTTGTTTACGGCCGGGACGTGAGGGACTCAGCGAAAACATTACGGTCCGTTCCATTGTCGGTAATTATCTGGAACACACGCGGTTATTCTATTTCCACAATGCGGGAGAACCTAAAATTTACGGGGGCAGCGCCGATGCCATGGTCCGCTCGTTCGACCGGCGGATCGAGTCGCTGTTCTACCTCGCCGATGTTCGGGTACGTCAACAGGCCATTCTGATTCTCGATTATAACCTGCGCGACACGGTAAATGCCTATGAATTGCAGGAAGACGGTACGTATAAAAAGTGCGAAGCGGCCGAAGGTATCGAACCATTCGATATGCAGGTCGCCTTTTTCGACATCAGCGAAACCGATGTTATGAATGCGCAATTATTTGAAGATACCGTTGCGCCACCCACCACCGACGTACCTGCCGACATGACCGAAGGCACCGAACGAAGCATCGCTACGATTTGATGAAACCCAACTAAATTGCCCCCATGGAAACGGTACGTGTGCATTTCCCGGAAGACTTACGGATGAACGATGATAAGCTCTTCCGTTTCTGTCGGGACAATCCCGGTTTGCGTTTTGAACGCCGTAAAAACGGCGATATCATCTTTATGAGTTTAACAGGGGGCGAAACGGGCAACCAAAATTTCGAATTAAGTATCGATTTCGGCATCTGGAACCGACAATCAAAATGGGGCTATTTTTTCGATTCGTCAACGGCTTTCCGCCTCTCCGACACGTCAGTAATATCGCCAGACGTAGCAGGCGTAAGCAAGTCTCGTTGGGAAGCGCTAACGGAAAAAGAACGCCGACGTTTTGTGCCGCTCTGCCCTGACTTCGTACTTGAACTACTATCCCCGTCGGATCGACTGGTAGACGCTCAACAGAAAATGGAGGATTGGATGGCCAATGGCTGTCAATTAGGCTGGCTCTTGTCGCCTGCTACCAGTACAGCCTATATATACCGTTCGAATCAGGAAGTAGTGGTGTATGAGACAACTCACCCACTATCCGGTGAAGACATTCTTCCCGATTTTATGCTAGATCTTAGCCAGTTATAAACCAACCCAGGTACGTTACAGAATAACGTACCTGAGTTATCTCTTGTGCATTGATCACACGATCCGCTCGGCGGTGACGGTAAACTCTTTGCCAAGCAGGCGCTTCAGGATCTCCTGCGCGCGGGCTTCACCTGCTTCAGTAATTTGAACCGACTTGTTCCGGCGATTGCCGTCAGTAAGTTGCTTGGCTGCCAGCGCATCGAGCGAGTCGAAGCTGTGGCCTTTCCAGTTGATGAGCGCCTTCCCTTGTGGATACCCATTTTCATCGGTCACTTCCTGCCGCCAGGCGGTCAGGTAAAGCACAGCAAGGGTTAGATCTTCTATATCTTCAGCGGTAATCTCGTTGGTTTGCATATGATTAATCGAAAAAGGACCTACAGGCAACTGCCGTTTCCTGATACGAAGGTAATAGCTAGCGGGCTGGAAAGGGGCGTTTTTTCGTACCTTCGTCCGCTAACATCAATAAGAACCATTTTTCTGCACCGTATCTGACCGCATGGAGCGTTTCACCGGATTACTCGGGATTGTCTTGATCTTGGGCATCGCCTTTGCGATGTCGAACAACCGCAAAGCCATCAATTATCGAACAGTAGGTGTAGGGCTGGCCCTCCAGTTTAGCCTTGCTGTTTTCGTCTTGAAAACCGACGTTGGGCAAAATGTATTTAACTACCTCGGCTTTCTGGTTAACAAGACGCTTGAGAATGCCGACAAAGGAGCTGCGTTCGTTTTTGGCTCACTGGTAAACCGGGATGTTCTGTCGCGGGCATTTGGCAGCGGTAACGATTTCATCTTCTTCTTTAAAGTTATTCCCACCATCATTTTCGTGGCGGTATTGGTGAATATCTTCTATCACCTGGGCATCATGCAGCGCATTGTGGCCCTGATGGCGCGAGTGATGAAGTGGCTGATGGGCGTCAGTGGGGCCGAGGCGCTCTCAAACGTGGCCAGTACATTCGTGGGGCAGGTCGAAGCGCAGATCATGATCAAACCCTATCTGTCTACCATGACCAATTCAGAGCTGCTGGCCTCGATGGCGGGTAGCTTTGCCTGTATTGCCGGTGGCGTTCTTGCCGTGTATATCTCGCTAGGGGTTCCGGCACCATACCTGCTGGCGGCCAGCATCATGGCCGCCCCCGGGGCATTAGTCATCTCGAAGATCGTTTTTCCGGAAACGGAAGCATCCAGTACACAAGGCGTTGTTAAAATCGAGATCAAGAAAATCCACGCTAACCTGGTCGATGCCATCGCCAGCGGTGCCAGCGAAGGGTTGAAAGTAGGCTTGAATGTAGTGGCCATGCTAATCGGCTTTATCGCGCTTATCTCACTCATCGATATGTTGCTGGGTAAAGCGGGCAGCCTGGCCGGATTCCCCATTCTTAGCCTGAACTACCTGCTTGGTAAGCTCTTTTCGGTGTTTGCTTGGGCCATGGGCGTACCGGGTAAAGACGTTGAAGCAGCCGGGGCGCTGATGGGTACCAAAATGGTAGTCAACGAATTTGTAGCCTACATTGAACTGGTAAAAATCAAGTCGACGCTCGACCCTAAGACCATTGCTATCACCAGTTTTGCCCTCTGCGGATTCGCCAATTTCTCGTCGATCGCGATTCAAATTGGCGGCATCGGCGAACTGGCGCCAAGCCGCCGGAAAGACTTGGCTAAACTCGGTTTCAAAGCCCTGATCTGCGGGACCTTAGCCAGCTACATGTCTGCCACCCTGGCGGGGCTACTTCTTTAAGTTTACAGTTTTCAGTTTACTGTTTTCTGTTGCGTTGCCTCCAGGCAAACGTTTCATTAAGCAGAGGAACTGAAAACAGTAAACAGCAAACTGTAAACTGTTAACATGCGTATCGGAATTTTCTTTGGTGGCCCTTCGCGGGAGCGCGATGTATCATTTGCCGGCGGACGCACCGCACTGGCTAACCTGAATAAAGCCCTATTCGACCCCGTCCTGGTGTTTGTCAGCGGCTGGGGACGGTTCTACATCGTTGAACCGGACTTTCTGGAAAACGCATCCATTCGGGCAGCTTTGCCTGAGCAGGATGGCTTTTCGGTGTATGACGAATCCCTGGAAGAGGAAGACGTCATTCCTGGCGAACAGGTTGATCCAGAATGGTTTGAAGATTATTTCGACATTGCCTTTCTGGCCATGCATGGCCCCGACTGTGAAGACGGCGCTATTCAGGGCCTGCTTGAATGGCATAAGATGCCTTATACCGGCCCAGGCATTCTGGGATCAGGGCTGGGCATCAACAAAATCCTGCAAAATAACCTGATTGCGCTGGTTAACGGGCAGCAGAAGAAAACGGCAACCGTGACGCGTGACGCCTGGAAACAGGCCGATCAAAGTGCTTTCTTCGAGTCGCTGATCACTCATTTGGGCCTGCCGATTGTGGTGAAGGCACCGCATCAGGGCTCGTCGATTGGGGTAGCGATCGTGCGCGAGAACAATCTGGGTACGTTCCAGCGGGCTGTGAGTCAGTGCTTCTTTACCACTACGCTTCACCTGGCCGACTGGGCCGATATGGATGAGCAGACCAAGCATGATTACGCGCAGAAAACAGCAACCCTGAGTTCTGCCATTGGCTATCCGCTGATTATCGAAAATACGGGTGAATACGCCATGCACCCCGCCGATCTGATTGAAAAGCTGGACGACGAGGCCGACGAAGACACCGATCGGATTTTTACGCTGGCTTCTGTCAATGCCGAAGACGAGCTACTTTTTGAAGAGTTTATCAGCGGCCAGGAGTTTTCGTGCGGCGTTATTCAGGACGATGATGGCCTGGCGGTGGCGCTCCCTCCTACCGAAATATACAATGCCGACGCGTTTGATTACGAGACCAAATACCTTACCAGCGTTGCCAAAAAGCGAATTCCGGTTGGTACCAGTCTGGAAAATAACCGGGCTATTCAGGTCGGTATCGAGCAGCTGTTTACGAAACTCGGTATCAATGTGTATTCGCGTATCGACGGCTTCCTGACGCCGGAAGGTCCTGATGGTGAGCCTCAACGTGTGCTTTTCCATGACCCAAACACCATTCCGGGCATGTCGCCAACATCGCTGATATTCAAGCAGATGGCTGAGATCGGCATGAATCTGAGTGATTCACTAACGTACCTGATCCGTCAGTCACTGCGGGAGCGGATTCGGACAGGGAAAGATACACACCGCCTGAAGCAGATGCTGACAGACCTGGACGCTAAACTGGCCGCTCGTAAAACAGCCGATTTGCCGGTGCAGGTCATTCACTTCGGTCCGTCGGATGAAGAGTGGAACCGGGGCAAGGCGGAATACAACGCCGCCGCCGCCCTGGCCGAAACACGCCCCGAACTGGTGTATCTGAAATCGAAAATGGAGACCTACGAAGTGCCGGTTTACTTCCTGTTCAAAGACACGCTGGCTGATCTGGAAGAGGCATTGACCACACCGCGCCACCCATTACTGATTGAGACGCAGGAACGGGCACGCCACATCACCGAGCGTTACGTATAGCTGGGAAAGACTAGTACGATGTATTGCTGACGCTTGGCCCTTCGACAAGCTCAGGGTGACAACTCACATCCATATGTTCATGACGAACTTGGGTAAGATTGTCACCCTGAGCCGGGGGCGCCGAGCCTGTCGAAGGGATCGCACGAGAAGCAACACACACCAGCACGAAGCCAACAAGCAACTCAGCCCCAACTCCCATTTACAGTTTCAGTGGATGCACTACTCAAAAAACTGAACCTCACCAATCAGCAGCATGCGCTGCTGGTGAACGTACCTGCGGAATTAGCGACGTTGATGACAGCGTTTTCTGAGCGCATGTCAGTTTCACAACAACCAGAATCGCTGGAGAAAGCCGATTTTGTGATGGGTTTCGTACAGCAACTGGCGCAAGTGGAACAACTCGCTGCCTGGACAGCCACCCATACCGAAGGCGATACCGTTGTGTGGATGGTGTACCCGAAGCAATCGTCTAAGAAGTATCGCTGCGAGTTCAACCGCGATACGGGCTGGGCATCGCTGGGTAAGGCCGGTTTCGAGCCCGTTCGTATGGTGGCGGTCAACGACGACTGGTCGGCGTTGCGTTTCCGGCGGGCGGCGTTTATCAAGACCATGACCCGCGACCAAAAACACATGCTGTCTGAAGAGGCAAGAAGCCGAACGAGCCAGCCAGCGAATCAATAGCCAGCCGATTGGTTAAGCCGTGGTTGCATGGGCTTAACCAATCGTTTGCTTTTCAGCCGTTTCAGGTACGTATTCGAGCAGATCGCCGGGCTGACAGTCGAGGGCGTTGCAGAGAGATTCGAGCGTACTAAACCGGATGGCTTTGGCTTTGCCCGTTTTCAGAATAGACAGGTTCGCCAGGGTTAAGTCAACCTTCTCGGCCAGTTCGGTCAGCGACATTTTCCGCCGCGCCATCATCACATCAACGTTTACAACTATGGGCATGATGATCAGATGGTTAACTCGTTTTCCTGCTGTAGTTGCGTGCCATACTTGAACACCTGCGCCAGGGCCAGTATGCAAAGGCCAGTCAGTGCCACCATTACGTCTGACGAAGGAGCGCTTACACTTAAGTTATAGGTCTGTTCAGATGGCTCACTGACAATAAACCCGTACGACTCCAGATATCCAGAGGCTCCCGCTTCGGCAAACCACTTGGTCCCTGCATTTAATACGCTGAATACCAGCAACCCCTGTCCAATTCGGGTTAGCCGGGTAGTCTGTTGTTCATCAAAAACATGTCGGTCGGCCAGACTTTGAAATAGCTTCATGAACATGTAACTGGTAAATATACCAAGCAGTGCCAGAAGTAGTCCGGTACTGCCCGCTAGCCATAATGACATTGGCAGCGTTGCCAAGTTGATAGGGCCTCTTACCGATAGATAGAGCGAGTTACTTACCCGACTAAGGCTTAGTGAATTTAATGGGCCATTTGTAAGGTCGAATGAGGGCTTAGACCATTGCTGAAGGTTTTTACCCGTCTCAGGCATCGATACTGGTGCCGAAACAGTTCCATTGATATTCGCCGTAATAGTCCATTTACTCCCTTCGGGAAGGCCGAAGGCAGCCAGATAAAGTAGAATACCTGCACAAAGAACATACCCAAGGATCTGACCGTAGAATAAAATGGCAAATAGCCGGGCCAGCCAGCGCGGGAGTAGTATAGAATTCATAGTAAAAGAGTTTAGTGTATTACAAACATCAGTAAATATTTATTGATAAACAATAAATATTTACTGATTATCAAAACAAGCAACTAGAAATTCAGGTACGTTATCCAATGAATTGCAGCACTTACCCGCATGGTGTAACTTCGCCCGTATAAAACCAGTCTTTCCCTTTTCAGACGTATATGACTACGCAACAACTTGATGCCACGACGCAACAGAACGTTGATACCTGGCTCAACGGCGCCTACGACGCCGACACCAAAGCCAGCATCCAACAATTACTCGATAGCGGTAATTCTACCGAACTGACCGACTCCTTTTACCGCAGCCTTGAGTTCGGAACGGGGGGCCTTCGTGGCGTTATCGGCGTGGGGTCGAACCGGATGAACCGCTACACGGTTGGCGCGGCTACACAGGGCTTTGCCAACTACCTGAACAAGTCGTTTGCCGGGCAGGATATCAGCGTGGCCATTGCGCACGATAGTCGCCGGATGAGCCCCGAATTTGCCCGGATTGCCGCCGATATTTTCTCGGCCAATAACATCAAGGTGTATCTATTCTCAGACCTGCGCCCAACGCCTGAACTCTCGTTTGCTATTCGGCAACTGGGCTGTCAGGGTGGCGTAGTGGTTACGGCCTCGCACAACCCGCCCGAATACAACGGCTACAAAGTGTACTGGAACGACGGATCGCAGGTGGTATCGCCGCACGACAAGAACATCGTTGATGAAGTAAGCGCCATTTCGAGCGTAGATGACATCAAATTCGATGGTGTCGACACGAAGATTCAACTCATCGACGAAGCGGTTGACGCGCCGTATATCGAGCGGGTAAAATCGAATGCCGTTAATCCCGGCGTCATTGCCCGTCAGGCCGACCTGAACATCGTTTATACGCCCATTCATGGTACCGGTATTACGCTGGTTCCCCGTGCGCTGGAAGCGCTGGGCTTTACCAACGTGAGCGTGGTAGAAGAACAAGCCAAGCCCGACGGTAATTTCCCGACAGTTAAATCGCCAAATCCGGAAGAGCGGGCGGCCATGCAAATGGCCCTCGATCAGGCGCAGGCGCAGAATGCCGATCTGATCATTGCCACCGACCCCGACGCCGACCGTGTTGGTGCCGGCGCGCGGAATCACCACGGAGAATTTGAGTTGCTGAATGGCAACCAGATGGCCAGCCTGATCATTTTCTACCTGTTGCGGGCCTGGAAAGATGCGGGTAAACTGACCGGCAAGGAGTTTGTCGCCAAGACCATCGTTACCACCGACCTGATCGATAAACTGTGCGAGCAGTATGGTGTAACCTGTTACAACACGCTGACGGGTTTCAAATACATTGCGCAGGTCATTCGCGAACTGGAAGGCAAGCAGCAGTTTATCGGTGGTGGCGAAGAAAGCTACGGGTACCTGATCGGTGATTTCGTGCGCGATAAAGACGCCATCGCTTCCTGCACGATGATTGCCGAACTGACCGCCGACGCCAAAGACAAAGGCCTGAGCCTGTTCGATCTGTTGATGGAAATGTATCAGCAAACCGGCTTCTATTACGAGGCGCTGGTTTCGCTGACCAAAAAAGGGAAGGCTGGTGCCGAGGAAATTCAGCAGATGATGGCCGATTTCCGGGCTAATCCACCTAAAGAAATTGCCGGATCGCCGGTAGTCCGGGTTGATGATTACGATGCGCTGACCCGTCTGGATATGGCGTCGGGTCAGACCACGCAAATCGAGTCAGGTACGTTGGGGATCGAGTCGTCGAACGTATTGCAGATCTTCACTGCTGATGGCACGAAGGTTTCAGCCCGTCCATCCGGTACTGAACCAAAGATCAAATTCTATGTCAGCGTGAATGAGCCACTGCCTAGCAAAGAGGCGTTCGATGATACTTACGCGGCCCTGAAAGCCAAAGTGCAACGGGTTATCGACGAACTAAATCTGAAATAGCAACTTACAGCTAACCAGCTATATATCAGGAAGGGCAGCCCGTTTTGGCTGCCCTTTTTTATTACTGGCCAATCATGGCTTACCCCAACTACCATACAAATTCCCTCTTTTGACTACAGAACATTAACTTTGGTTGGCCGCTAACTCTTCCACTAACCAAAGAGCGAACGAGCTATGCCAATCAGCCAGCAACCGTATGTCCGCTATTCGGATAACGTAGAAGTTAAACAGCCAAACGATGACGAATAGACACGCCAGGTCGTTGAGTCGATGGCTCGCGTGAATCGAATGATGTTCGACAAACACCGCCACGCAATTCGCGACGCCCATGCCAAGAGCCACGGCATTCTTCGGGCCTAACTACAGATCTACGGCAACCTGCCGGAGGAACTGGCACAGGGCCTTTTCAAGACGCCCAAAACGTACCCGATCATTATCCGGCTGTCAACTGCTCCGGGTGCCATTATGCCCGATGGACAACCTACGTTTCGAGGGTTTGCGATCAAGGTCGTTGGTGTTAGCGGCCAGAAATACTTACCGGAAGAGGCCGACACTGTAACACAGGATTTTTTGCTGGTCAATCATCCGGTCATTCCAACAGGAACGGTGGAAACGTACCTGGAGCAGCAATTGAAGCCGGAAAAGCAGGCGGGCTTGCCCGAAGAAGTACAACAGATACAGTCGTAACTCATAACGGGCGTCAACAAGGCGCTGGATGCCGTTGGCTTGAACCTGGAGCCGAACGATTTGGGCGTTGGCAAGCCGAATACGCATATTCTGGGCGAAACCTTTTTTACGATGGCCGCGATTCGCTACGGCGACTACATCGCCAAACTATCCGTTACGCCACTCACTGATAACGTGAAAGTGCTTACGGGTAAAGAGATTGACCAATCGAATGATTCCGCTCTACGCGGTCTTGTTGTAGATTTTTTCGTACGTGACGGAGCCGAATACGAACTTCAGGCGCAGCTATGCACCGATTTGGAAACGATGCCTGTCGAAGATGGATCCGTTGAATGGCCTCAGGAAAAGAGTCCGTACCGGCCCATTGGTAAAATTATCATTCTAGCCCAAAACGCGTATAGTCCCGCCCGACGTGTATATGCCGACGATGTTCTGACGTTTAATCCGTTTCACTGTTTACTAGAGCATCGCCCATTAGGCAGCATCATGCGGGCGCGACAGTTGGCATACGAAACCTCCAGCCAGTATCGGCACAAGATGAATGCTCAGCCCAAAGTGGAGCCAAAAAGCATCAACTAACTGCCTGATTGAGAAGGTAATACAGCCAGAGGCAAATCGATACAATTACACAAAAAAGGGGCTTATAAGCCCCTTTATTTACTTCAGCGTAATGGTACTACT
>NZ_JAFMYW010000013.1 GCF_017353175.1 Fibrella forsythiae
CTGGTATTGTGGTACAGCGAACGACCGACAGGGTGCACCATCACCCGAGTATTGTGGAATGGAAATGCGGTATGAGAGGCTATCGCCATCTGGGTCATAGGCCGCCGGGTTATGGCAGTATTTCTGGCCAATACGGGCCGAGTCGACCGGTGGGTTGAGCAGAATCGGATTGGTATTGAAGCCCAGCGCTGCGTTGGCCGAGATAGTGGTTGTGACGAAAAAGCTAACATTCTGCGACGCGCCATTCTGTATGTTTCGCGTGCCGTCATTCCGGTTTACAACCCTGGCCGAGATTGAATACACACCCGGACCCGGGTATGTATACGTTGTCCGGTATATGTTGATCGACGTACCCCTGTTCAAGGATCGAATGGGTAAAATACGCGGAACTTCCCGACTGGTTCCATCACCAAAACAAAACAAGGCGTTGTCGGCAGCCTGTGCTGCTCCCGCTCCACCTATAATATCGTAATAGGCAGTGAGGGTAATCTCATATGTAATGCCATTAGCACTCGGTATACGCCTCGTGGTAATCTCACCAGCCCGTACGTGGGTAGCCTGTACCACATTAGGCAGCAACAGGCCAATACCCAGCAACATGGCCAGCAGCCAGCCAGTATAACTCGATCTCATATATATGGGTAGTCGTTTTACTAATGAACGATTTTGACCGTCAAAAAGATATGACTCTAAAAGGGAGTTTACTGTTTGCCGTTTACCGTCTTCTGTTGCGCTGCTATATAACGATGCTGTAACTAAGCAAAGCAACAGAAGACAGTAAACAGCAAACAGTAAACTCCTTACAGCGGTATATTTCCGTGCTTTTTGCGCGGTAGCGTGGCCACTTTGTTTTCCAGCATTTGAAACGCCCGCATCAACTTTTGTCGGGTCTCTTCGGGGTAAATTACCTCGTCGACGTAGCCACGGTGGGCGGCCCGATACGGATTGGCGAACTTCTCAGTGTACTCCTGCACTTTCTCCTGAAGTTTAGCCTGTGGGTCAGCGGCTTCAGCAATTTCCCGCTTGAAAATAATTTCGGCCGCCCCACTGGCGCCCATTACGGCAATCTCAGCCGATGGCCAGGCGTAGTTCAGATCAGCCCCAATATGCTTTGAATTCATGACGTCGTAGGCTCCTCCGTAGGCTTTACGCGTAATGACTGTTACGCGTGGCACGGTGGCTTCGCAGAAGGCATACAATAGTTTAGCGCCGTTGGTAATGATGCCGTTCCACTCCTGATCGGTGCCGGGCAAAAAGCCAGGTACGTCTTCCAGCACAAGAATAGGTACGTTGAAGCAGTCGCAAAAGCGGACAAATCGAGCGGCTTTGGTGCTCGCCTGAATATCGAGTACCCCCGCCAGAACGGCTGGCTGGTTGCCCACCACCCCAATACTCCGCCCGCCGATACGGGCAAAACCTACCACAATATTTTCGGCGAAGTTCTTGTGCACCTCCATGAACGAATCAGCATCCACCAGCGCGTCAATCACTTCGCGCATGTCGTACGGCTGATTCGGGTTTTCGGGAATAATGGTGTTCAGCTCCGGCCGACTTTCGCTCTCCGAGGCCTCATACGGCAGCATGGGCGGCTGGTCTTCGCAGTTCTGTGGAATATAGCTCAGCAACTGCTTGATATGTTGAATACAGGCCAGTTCGTTGGCGCACGAAAAATGCGTTACGCCCGACTTGGTGCTGTGCGTACTGGCACCACCCAACTCTTCGGCCGTCACCTCTTCGTGGGTCACGGTTTTCACGACGTTGGGCCCGGTCACGAACATATAGCTTGTGTTCTCGACCATGAAAATAAAATCCGTGATTGCCGGGCTATACACGGCTCCACCCGCACACGGCCCCATAATGGCCGATAACTGCGGAATAACGCCCGATGCACGTGTATTCCGGTAGAAAATATCAGCATAGCCAGCCAGCGACAATACACCTTCCTGGATACGGGCCCCGCCTGAATCATTAAGCCCAATAACCGGTGCTCCATTTTGCAGGGCAAGGTCCATCAACTTACATATCTTCTCTGCATGCGTTTCCGAGAGGGCACCGCCAAACACGGTAAAATCCTGCGCAAACACGTAGACCAATCGGCCATTTACGGTGCCGTAGCCCGTGACCACACCATCGCCCAGATAGTATTCTTTATCGAGTCCAAAATCTTTGGTACGGTGCATTACAAACTTCCCGATCTCTTCAAATGAACCTTCGTCGACCAGGAGCGCAATGCGTTCGCGGGCGGTTAGCTTTCCTTTCGCGTGCTGAGCGTCGATACGTTTCTGGCCTCCCCCTAGCAGGGCTTCGGCATTTTTCCGGTCAAGGGTGTCCGTGTTTTTGGGCTTGGTTACTGAATTCATGTACGCGGCTTAGGTAAAGTATGTGCTGAAAGCAAAAGTAGAGTAGAAGCATAACAAAAAATAGACTCAGCCAGCCTGATTCAGGTACGTTAAGGTGCCGAACGAATGGCTTTTTTCAGGGCTTACTGCGATACTGAAGTGAATTTGCTGCTTTGGTCAGGTAAGGGAATGGCGTTTGCGCCTTTACTGATTGTGTTCACTAATTGATATCAACAACACGGATTCATGAGTCAGACCAACCAACCGAACGACGCGTCGCGCCGGAAGTTTCTACAAACCGGCGCCCTGGCCGCTGGTTCGTTCTTCATTGTACCCCGCCACGTATTGGGGAAAGGCTTCATTGCTCCTTCTGATAAACTAAACATTGCCAGCGTAGGCTTCGGCGGCAAGGGCGCCAGCGACCTCAACAACTCGTTTAATAACGGCGCCAATAACGTGGTTGCTCTTTGCGACGTAGACTGGGGGTTACAACGGGTGAAAGAGAATTTTACCAAATTCCCGAACGCCAAACGGTACAAGGATTTTCGCGAAATGCTCGATAAGGAAGGCAAAACCATTGATGCCGTAACGGTATCGACCGCCGACCATACGCACGCCGTTGTGGCCATGGCCGCCATGCAGCGCGGAAAGCACGTATATGTACAGAAACCCCTGACACACAACATCCATGAAGCCCGGATGCTGACCGAAGCTGCCCGTAAATACAAGGTTGTTACGCAGATGGGCAACCAGGGGTCGTCGAACCCGCAACAGAAGGAAATGGTTGACTGGTTTGATAAAGGGCTGGTTGGCAACGTGCATACGGTGTACCTCTGGACCAACCGCCCTGTGTGGCCCCAGGGCATTCCGGTACCACAGCCAGCGTCTGAAACACCCGTCGACCTCGACTGGGATCTCTGGCTCGGGCCAGCGCAGAAGGTGGGTTACACGCCTGCTTACCATCCGTTCAAATGGCGGGGCTGGTGGAACTTCGGTGCCGGCGCACTGGGCGACATCGGCTGTCACATCATGGACGTTCCATTCCGGGTATTAGGACTGGGTTACCCCACTCAGGTAGAAAGCAGCATTGGCTCGGTATTCCTGAAAGACTGGACCCCCGAATACATTCCGGAAGGATGCCCCCCCTCATCGCATGTCGAGTTGCAATTCCCCCAGTCGAGCAAGAACAAGTCGGCGGTGAAGATGGTCTGGCTCGACGGCGGGCTACGTCCATTCCGGCCAGAAATGTTGCCAGCCGGTGAGCCCTTCCCCGAAAACGGCGAGAACGGCGTTTTCCTGATTGGCGATAAAGGCATGATTGCCTGCGGTATGTACGGCGACAATCCAAAACTGTACACCAAAAGCGGCGATAAGCGGGAAGCGGCTCCCAAACCAAAAGCAGGAACGGCAGGCACGGTATCGCTCGCCGAAAATGGCCATCAGGTGTTCTGGACAGAAGCGTGCAAAGCGGGTTTCAACAGCAAAGAGCACAAGGCGCTTACCTCATCATTCGACTTTGCCGGTCCGCTGACCGAGTCGGTACTGATGGGCAATCTGGCTATTCGCAGCTACACACTCCGCACGCCCAAAGCCGATGGCAAAGGCTTTAATTACCCAGGCCGCAAGCAGTTGACCTGGGATGGTAAGAATATGAAAATCACCAACTTCGACGAAGCTAATCAGTTTGTCTCACGCGACTACCGCGACGGCTGGAAGCTGGTGTAGTGCAATCATTCCGTCAATACAAAGCCCCCTCTTGCCATGTACTGAGCTGAGGGGGCTTTTGTTAGTTACCCCGTCAGGTACGGTTGATGACAAACCGGCACAACTAACGAACCCCCAAAAGGCACGCTACACGCTGGTCGATTTCTGGTTTAGCCGCTGTGGTGCCTGTATCGATCAGTTTCCAACCCTTAAAACGCTGTTTAGCCAGTACCGACGAACTGATTTTAACGTCGTCCAAATCTCGATTGATAAGAAAGCGGAGGTGCCCTTGTGGAAAAAGACGATTCAGCAGCATGCACTTCCCTGGCTACAATACCTCGACGAGTCGGGCAAATTCACGTCCGGCACACTGGCAATCAATGCATTCCCCAGCAATTTTCTGCTCGATCAGCAAGGAAAAATAATTCGCCGGGATGTTCGGATGGACGAGTTGACGAAGTTCCTTGCTGGCAACGTACCCACGTCAGTGCGATAACGAGAGACTACTACGTTGGCTGAATTAGTTTGCGGTTTCTGATCTCTTATTTTCGGATTGATTAGACATAACTCGGTTAGCTCTACATTTATATAACCAACCAGTTTACCGATTAAGCAATGTACCTTGATAGTAATCTTCACGGTCTGTTTCATATCCAGCACATGCGATATTCCCTATTTCAATCACTCCTGCTTATTTCGTTGCTATCAACAGGCGCATATGCTCAGAAAATCTTCGCGCATAATGACTACGAAAAGCCGCAACCATTGACGAAGGCGATTGAAGCGCGTGCCGATTTCATTGAAGCCGACATTTATCTCCGCAATGGGCAGTTGATTGTGGCGCACATGCCCAAAGAGGCTGATACCGCCACCCGTACGCTGGAAAACTTGTACCTGAAGCCAATTATCGCCCTGTTCGAACAAAATAAGGGACGCATCAGCTCTGATCGAAAATATGCCCCTTCGCTGGTATTCGACGTAAAAGACAAAGTAGAAGACGTACTGCCCAAGTTACTGCCGCTCCTCGAAAATAACCTGGCTGCGTTCAGCCGGTCAGTTTCGCCGATGGCCGTTCGGATCGTTATCACCGGCAATCGCCCCCGCCCCGAATTCTACCTCGATCAGCCGACGTACCTGTTCTTCGACGGGCGGCCCAGCGAACTGTATGACGACGAAACAGCCAAACGCGTAGCATTGATCTCCGATAACTTCCGATCATATGCCCGCTGGGACGGTACCGGCGATGTACCTGAAGATGATAAGGCGAAGCTAAAGCGAATCATCAAACGCGCCCACGACACGGGTTGCCCCATCCGTTTCTGGAATGCCCCCGACACCCCCGACGCCTGGAAAAAACTTTATAAACTCGGCATTGACGTTATCAACACCGATAAAGTAGCCGAGTGCGCCCAGGTGATGAAATAGCTACAGCGAATACGCCACTGAGATATTTGAAAGTGTAGTGGCAGTTGCCTGCACATTGTAGTATGAATAGCCAGGATCAAGGACAGTATCAAGAGCCCAGAAATACTGACCAGCAAGAGAGCCCAACGTTGTTTGAATGATAAATCGGTCTCCAGCCATATACGCCAGGCCTGCGCTAATGCCTGCTCGAACGTTACGCTGATAAACAGGAGAATCACTCGTTTTATTAAAGCCGTAACCTACACTGCCCTGAATGAATGGCCGTAGACGCGACGTACCCATATAAGACCGTACAAATGCCTGGGCCGAGGGCGAATACTCGACATATTCGTTACCACTTTGTGGACGGTTGGCTGAATAGTCCAGCGCTATTCCTAACAGTAGATTGTTTTTGATGAATCGACCTACAGAAATACCCGCCGTTGCCACTTTTTGATTCTGCTCTGTACCACTACTGCTCTGGCGTGTTGAGGATACATTAGCCAAAGCACCCAGTAACCAACGCCCCGCCCGTGTTTGTGGTGCGTCGAAGCCACCGTCGGCAGGCTGCGACTGGTTTCCGTTGCCAGTTAGAATGGCAACACCAAAACTGGCATTACTCAAGGCTGTCGGGAAACTATTGCTGATGGAGGCTTCCACGGCAATCCGGTTTGATAGCGTGTACAGTGCCCCCACCTGACCTACAGCTGTTAATTGCCAGTTTAAACCAGAGGTTGAATACAAATTATTATAAAACGATTGATTGTTATACGCCTGACGGCCAGCACCCAGCCCACCACCCGCGTAAACAAAAAGCCGATCTAGAACAGGCCAGTAGCGGCGCAGGATCAAGCCTGCCGATAGATCCATCCCTTCCCCGATGAATGTGGTTAACTGTGTGGCCGTTTTACTATCCGTACGCTGGTAATTCGCGCCTACACTGTAGCCCAGCAGCCAATTATCCTTAACAAATACCCCTCTATTTAGCTGGAGGCCAGCTGAATAACTGGTGTATTTAGAGTCATCAAACGAAGTCAGTGTCCTATTAAGCGACAAGTTAACGCTGCCCGACGTAATGGATTGGCCTTTCTGCGTTTGGGCCAATGAGGGGATTGCGAGGGAACTGGCTAAAAGGAGGGCGTAAAGCTTTTTCATGACGGGTAAGTTTAGTTGTGTTCTAACGCAACCAAACCTACCCTTTATTTGACAAATTATGAATTAATATACGTTAATTATAGCAAAAATTATAAAAACACGTAGGTCATCGTCAGGGCCGGGCGTAATGACAAACTGACATCCGTGTTGGTGTGCGCGTCACCAGTTTGCTGGTCGTTGCTCCAGTCATGGCCTAGTCCGGCTAATTCTCCTTCAACAATAAAGCGCGTACCCAACAGGTAAGCCAGCCCAGCGCTGATTCGCCAATTGTAGGCTGCCGCGTGCGACTGTAGCACTCCATCACCCGACACGCGCTCATCGCTCCAGCCAACGCGCCCCGCCACGTAGGGTCCAAACTGACTTTTCGACAGGTATTTTTTGGCAAACGGTTCAACACCTATCGACTTGGTCAGGACTGTACCCGTCTGCACCTCTGTAGATGACCGATCGAATTGATTGGTTAATTGCTGCTGCCGAATAGGAACAGCCACGCCTATAACCCACCGCTTACCGGGAATATACCCGATCGACGGACTAATAGCGTACTGTTGCGTCACCTGCCGCTGAATGGTTGTAATTTTCTCTGAGCCAGAAATAGATTGCTGCTGATTACTTCCCAGTTCAAACGTGCCGCCAAATACCCAGTTGCCTGTCAGCAATTGAGCAGGTGTTTGTTTCGAAGTAAGCACAGATCGCTTTCCTTTAACATCAGTTAACACAACCAGTCCCAGATTCAGATTAGTGAACGAAACAGGGAACAGGCCAGAGCGGGCACTCAGATCAAGTCCCCAGTGGGTGTCAATGGCATAAAACAATCCTGCCTGAAACTCCGGTGTTAGTCGCCACTGCGACGACTCCTGTTCAGATACGCTTTGCTGTGTGTTGGTAGTCAATAGGCGGTTTCGCCCGTATGATACCGCCAGTCCGCCACCAACGTACCCACGCAACGCATTTTTCCCCCAGAAACGGCGTATAAACGGTGTAGCGCCAAAGATGGTTTGGCGGGAGTCACTGACAGCATCAAAGTTGAATCCTTGCCGCGTCAGGGTACGTACCCGGCTCAGGCGGAGATCGGCACCAACCAGCACATTGTCGCGCAGGAAAGTCCCTTGCGTTAGGGAAATGGTAAGTGTAGACAGGTCTTCGTTATTCTGGAATAGGCTCGTATTTCCTTTCTGCCAGCCCGCATTCCCTGATAGCCAACTAACGCCTCTTTCTGTTTGAGCCTGCACAGACTGGAACGTACCCAGGTAGCTTGTTACCAGTAAAAAACCGGCGAAATGTATAGCGTGTTTCATTTTTCACATTCGTTGGGTAAATAAAAAGCGTACCCTTACAACGAAAAACCCCGGATGGTAATGCACCATCCGGGGTTTTGTTTATGAAACGGGAATCCGATTACTCGGTTACAGCTTCAGGCTTTTTCACCGTAATCGTCAGCGCTTCGCCTTCGCCACTGTAGTCGGCCAGGATCACATCACCTTCTTTCAGCTCGCCTTTCAGAATCTCTTCTGCCACGGGATCTTCAAGATAACGCTGAATGGCACGGGCCAACGGACGGGCACCATACTGCGGATCGTATCCTTTCTCGGCCAGGAAGTCTTTCGCCTTCTCGGTGAGTTCTACGTTATAACCCAAGTTCAGTACGCGACCCAGCAGTTTACCCAGCATCAGGTCAATAATGTGGTGAATGTCTTCGCGTTGCAGCGAGTTAAACACGATCACATCATCCAAACGGTTCAGGAACTCAGGCGAGAACGCCTTCCGAAGGGCCGACTGGATGGTCGACTTCATCAGGTCGTCCTGATTCTCAGCACTGCGCTTCGACGCAAAACCGATACCGGCACCGAAATCTTTCAGGTCACGTACCCCGATGTTCGAGGTCATGATAATGATCGTATTCCGGAAGTCAACACGGCGACCCAGACCATCGGTCAGGATACCATCGTCGAGCACCTGCAGCAGGATGTTGAACACATCCGGGTGGGCTTTCTCGATCTCGTCAAGCAACACAACTGAGTACGGCTTCCGACGAATCTTCTCAGTCAACTGACCGCCTTCTTCGTAACCTACGTAGCCCGGAGGTGCACCAACCAGCCGCGATACGCTGAATTTCTCCATGTACTCCGACATGTCGATACGAACCAGCGCATCGTCTTTGTCGAACAGGTACGTTGCCAGCACCTTCGCCAGTTCGGTCTTCCCTACACCCGTTGGGCCGAGGAAAATAAACGAACCGATTGGCTTCTTGGGATCTTTCAGACCAACGCGGGTACGTTGAATGGCTTTCACGAGTTTGTCGATGGCCGACTGCTGCCCGATCACTTTGCCTTTCAGTTCATCGCCCATCCTGACGAGTTTTTTACCCTCGTCGTTGGATACGCTCGTTACGGGAATACCGGTCATCATGGCCACTACTTCGGCCACGTTTTCTTCGGTCACCGTATAACGGCGCTTCTTGGTATCTTCTTCCCAAGCCTGCTTGGCACGATCCAGCTGATCGATCAGGCGCTTCTCTTTATCACGGAGTTGAGCAGCCTCTTCGTATTTCTGGCTTTTCACCACCTGATTCTTTTCCTTCTTAATATTCTCGATCGACTCTTCGAGCTTCAGAATATCCTCGGGAACGGTGATGTTACTGATGTGTACGCGGGCACCTACTTCGTCCATTACGTCGATGGCTTTATCGGGCAGGAAGCGGTCAGAGATATAACGCTCCGACAGTTTCACCGATGCCTCGATTGCCTCCGGCGTGTAGTTCACGTGGTGGTGATCTTCGTACTTGTCCTTGATGTTGTTCAGGATCTCGATGGTTTCGTCAATCGACGTAGCATCGACCATCACCATCTGGAAACGACGGGCCAGGGCACCATCTTTCTCAATGTACTGACGGTATTCATCAAGCGTGGTGGCCCCGATGCATTGAATATCGCCGCGAGCCAGGGCTGGCTTGAACATATTCGAGGCATCGAGCGAGCCAGAGGCACCACCCGCACCCACGATCGTGTGCAGCTCATCAATGAACAGAATCACTTCGGGCGATTTTTCCAGCTCGTTCATCACGGCCTTCATCCGCTCCTCGAACTGACCACGGTATTTGGTACCAGCCACCAGCGAGGCAAGATCAAGGGTAACAACGCGCTTGCCAAACAGCACCCGCGACACTTTTTTCTGTACGATCCGCAGGGCAAGCCCTTCGGCGATGGCTGTCTTACCAACACCAGGTTCACCGATCAGGATCGGGTTATTTTTCTTACGGCGGCTCAGAATCTGGGCTACCCGTTCGATCTCTTTCTCACGACCAACAATCGGGTCGAGCTTGCCAACTTCGGCAAGTTTGGTCAGGTCACGGCCGAAATTATCGAGTACGGGTGTACGCGATTTTTCAGAGCCTTTGTCTTTGCCCTGCCCGGTGCCGCTACCACTGCCGCCGAACATACCGCGCGAGGCGTCGTCGTCGTCGTCGGTATCATGCGCCATATTGGGCTGAGTTCCGGTTGATTGATATTCCAGCATCTCCTTAATCACTTCGTAGTTGACGTTGAATTTGTGCAGAATCTGCGTGGCAACGTTGTCTTCGTCGCGCAGAATCGACAGTAACAAGTGTTCTGTGCCGATCAGCGGGCTCTTGAAAATCTTCGCTTCTAAATACGTAATCTTCAGGGTTTTC
Source organism: Fibrella forsythiae (assembly GCF_017353175.1). GTDB lineage: Bacteria > Bacteroidota > Bacteroidia > Cytophagales > Spirosomataceae > Fibrella > Fibrella forsythiae. The sequence goes on from NZ_JAFMYW010000013.1 coordinate 10,273, forward strand.
TCCGACTGACGGGTCAGGGGGATATTGGCCAGATTTTTAACGTTATTGGTTGCGGTTCCTTTCGTGGCTTGTTCGATGGTGATGCGCAGTTCGTCGAGTGAAATCGACAGTTTTTTAAGCAGTCCCACCGCCACGCCTTCGCCCTCGCGAATCATGCCCAGCAGCAAGTGTTCGGTGCCGATGTAATCGTGACCGAGCCGCAAAGCCTCTTCCCGGCTGAGGGAAATGACTTCTTTTACGCGGTTTGAGAATTTTGCTTCCATTCGCTTGGGGTTCCTAATCGTATTAGCGTCTTACTGAAATAACGTATTTTAATTTGGGTTTGTTCGGCCTAACGTTCTCATATCCTCTCCCGCAAATAATAGGTCGATAACACTGAGGTTAGACACAAATTCAGCACCAAAGTTTTGCTGATAACCCGGTATTGGACCAAACAGTCCAATTTCGGCATATTGACCCGGTTCAATTCGGGAACGGGCGTCAAAAACGCCGGTTCCGGGCGTCTTCTCATACCATTCTGTCAGGCGAATCGGGTTACTTAGTCGCAGCCATTTCCGACATAATGTCAGCACTGACCAGTTCAGATCGAATAAAAAAGGCGGATGCTGGTTCAGAATAACTTCTATCTCCGGCATTAAGTACTCAAAATACGGTGATTTAGCGTAGGCCGATTGCAAACAACGAAGATGTCGGTCAATCCAGTTTTGGCTATAGTCAATCTGTACATCACGTACGGGTTGCCGACGGGTGCTGTTCAGAACCGGGACAGTCAGACAGTCGACTTTATTACTGGTCAGTACGTAACAACGGTTGCGGTAACTCTGCTTCTGATAGTTCTCGTGGGCCTCGATCAATACCTCATCGGCGAGAGCCATGCCACGCATCACATCAAGGCAAGGAAAGTAGTGCAGGTCGATTAGTAAGGTATACGGCGGGGTTATCAAGTGGTTTGAACTGGTTCGATTTACCAACTAACGAAAAAATTGGATTCACTCAAGTATGTAGACCATTTTTTAATTCGTTTCGTCACCCGCTTTGCATATTTCTCTGATTTAACAGGATAGTTTTCAGGGTTTAGATACAAGCTATTCCTTGTAGTTTTGCTCCCGCAACATACGCTCATCACATGACTATCCGCTTACTTACCGGGTTGGCACTTTGTCTGCTTACCCAATCAACGTTTGCTCAAACCCCTATCGATACCGCCTTTGTGCGAACGAATTACACGAAGATTGACCGGCAGATTCCGATGCGCGACGGCACCAAACTCTATACGGTTATTTACGTGCCAAAGGATGCGTCAGCGACAAACCGATACCCGTTCCTGATGGAACGTACCCCCTACTCGGCCAGCCCATACGGCGAAACGAATTACCCGAAGCAGGGCCCCGGCCCGTCGGTCGAACTCTCACGGGAGAAGTTCATCTTCGTGAATCAGGACGTACGTGGCCGCTACATGAGCGAAGGACAGTTCGAGGAAATGACGCCCGGCCTTAAATCAGTTGGTCCATCGCCTCACCAGATGCCCCGCCCAGCTCGCTCGGCCAAAAAATCGGCAACCGCAGCGAACGTACCTACAGTCTCTACCGACGAGAGTACAGATACCTACGATACGGTGGAATGGCTGCTCAAGAACGTACCTGGCAACAATGGGCGTGTGGGCATCATGGGTATTTCGTATCCCGGTTTCTACGCCACGGCGGCGCTGCCCAACGCGCACCCGGCCATCAAGGCCGTATCGCCCCAGGCACCGGTCACCGACGAGTTTATGGGCGATGATGCCCGCCACAACGGCGCATTCTTCCTGCTCGACAATTTCTCGTTCATGAATTACTTCGACGCGCCCCGCAAAGGCCCCGTTGACGATTACCCGGAAATGTTCAGCTATAAGGCTAAAGATGCTTATCAGTTCTTTCTGGACCTTGGTCCGTTGAAAAACGCGAACGGGCCGGCGTATTATAACAACAAGGGTAAGATATGGAATGAGTACCTGGCCCATGAAACATACGATGCTTACTGGCAAAGCCGCGACATCAGGCGGCATCTGGGTCAGGTACGTTCCGGCGCAACGCCACCGGCAACGCTGGTCGTGGGCGGCTGGTACGACGCCGAAGATCTGTTTGGTGCCCTGAACACCTACAAGACGCTGGAAAAGAACGCCAACAACCAAAACCAGCTGGTAATGGGGCCGTGGACACACGGGGCCTGGGCCCGCCGCGACTGGTCGGTTTTTGGTGATTTTCAGTTTGGCAGCAACACGGCTCAGGCATACCGCGACTCAGTGGAAACACCTTTCTTTCTGTATCACCTGAAAGATAAAGGCCGATACGTACCTACCGAAGCCCGCCTGTTCAATACGGGCACTAACCAATGGCAATCGTTTGCTGCCTGGCCCCCCAAAGCAGCTACGGAACAGACCTTTTTTCTGGCGGCGGGCAACCAATTGGCCGCCGCTCCGGCTGGCAACGTACCTACAGAATACGTTAGCGATCCGGCGAAACCAGTGCCTTATACGGATGGTACCTGGGCGCGGCGCAACAATGCTTACATGATTGAAGACCAACGATTTGCCGCCCGCCGCCCCGACGTACTGGTGTTTCAGACAGAACCGATACAAAACGACCTGACGCTGGCCGGTCCGATTACCGTTGATCTTCGTGTAGCTATGACAGGCAGCGACGCTGACTTCATTGTTAAACTCATCGACGTATTGCCCGATACATCGAGTTCTCCTCGTCCAAATCCGAAAAACATAACGCTGGGTGGCTATCAGCGGCTGGTACGCGGTGATGTAATGCGGGGAAAATTCCGGAAGTCGATGGAAAATCCGGAAGCCTTTGTGCCGGGACAACCAACGCCGGTTTCCTTCACCCTCAATGATGCGCTGCACACGTTCAGAAAAGGGCATCGGCTTATGATTCAGGTACAGTCGTCGTGGTTCCCGCTGGTCGATCGTAACCCGCAAACGTTCGTGACTATCAGCACCGCCTCCGAAACCGATTTCCAGAAAAACACGATCCGTATCGGCACTGATTCATCGGTGAAATTGACGGTGTTAAAGTAGATTAATGGCGTAGCCTACCTCCTTGAAGGGGACTTCACCACCACAACAGAAAGAGGGTCATCACCACGCGGCAATGACCCTCTTTCTGTATCAATTTCAGCTAGTTATGCTTCTTTTTCTTTCAACGGTCCATCAGAAACCGGAAGGGGCTGATCGGCCTGTTCGGGCTCATTTTGTTCCGGTTTAATCAACTCTGATTCCGGGGTATTTCTCTTTTCGGATGGCATTTCCGTTTCGGAAATACCAAGCTCTTCAGCTGCTTCCGACATTGGCAAAACGGCAGCGTTAGTTGCGTCGGGATCGTCGGGGAGCAACCCCTCCCGTTCGGCTTGCAGTTGGTAAAAACGGCGCTGGAAGAACAGGATCAAACAGACACCGACGAAAATGCACGAGTCAGCGAAGTTGAAAATCGGCATGGAAAAATAGCTTCCTCCCCAGATCGGTATCCATCGGGGCAGAATTCCTTCCCACAAATCAAAGAAGATAAAATCAATGACCTGCCCGTGAAACCAGGGCGTGGGTGCACCGTAAGGTGAATTGTGCAGATAAACGCCATAAAATGTACTATCGATGACATTGCCGATAGCACCTGCTAAGATCAAGGCCATTGCATACAGCAATCCGTTTGGGGCTCCGTGTTTGGCCAGATAAACCAGATACCAGCCGATGCCAACCATGGCAAACAAACGGAATATGCTCAGCACCAACTTACCATACTGATGATTCAGTTCCATCCCGAATGCCATGCCGGGGTTCAAGACATATTGAAACTTGAACCAGTCACCAATAACGTTGATCGGCATGTACAGATGTTCCTGCATATACTGCAGGATCCAAAGTTTCGACGCCTGATCAATACCTATCAGCAACAACGCCAGCAAAAAAAAACGGATCGGGTTTTTCTGAATCATAAGAAAATAAGGAGAAAGGAAGAGGGAGGAATGGAAGAAAGGGGCGCTGCGCTGTTCAAAATTGATATAGCAAAGCCCCTTTCTTCCATTCCTCCCTCCTCCTTTCTCCTTTTATTTGTTGCAGCCTTTACGGCGTTCCAGCTCGCTTTTGACAAGGGTAAATTCACGGCTGCTCTGGCCGGCGATTGATTTATTCTCTTCGGCACGCCGGAATAAATAAGGCATTACTGCCTCTACGGGGCCATAAGGCACATACTTAGCTACATTGAAGCCCGAATTGGCCAGGTTATACGAGATATTATCGCTCATACCGAGCAACTGCGCAAAGTAAATATGCGGATCATTTGGCGCAATGCCCATCCGTTTCATCTGCGCAATCGTGTACTGGCAGCTATACTCGTTGTGTGTTCCTAAGCAGATCGATACCTCGTCGCGATTCGACAGGCAGAAATCGATAGCCCGGTTGAAATCACGGTCGGTATCTTCTTTGGTAGCCTGGATCGGATCCTGATACTCTTCTTCGTGTGAACGGATGCGTTCTTTTTCCAGATACGCTCCCCGAACCAGTTTTGCACCCAGGAAATAGTGCTTTTCACGGGCTGATTCTGTAGCACTGACCAGGTGATCATACATTTCCCAGCGATACATCTGATATGTATTATAAACCACGCAGCGTTCATGATTGTAACGATCCATCATCTCGTACGCCAGCGCATCAATCGCATCCTGAATCCAGCTTTCTTCGGCGTCGATGAAGATACGGACGTTACGCTCGTAGGCGCGGCGGCAAAGGGTGTTTACCCGCTCCCGAACGCGCTCAAAGGCGGCCTGTTCAGACTCTGTCAGCGCATCGCCGTTTTGTACGGCTTCGAGCAGCTCCGTCTCGCCTAAACCAGTTACTTTAAATACAGAGAACGGTATATCAGCCGATTCGCTGGCCCGTTCGATGGTACGGAGGATTTCCAGTACAGTACTGTCAAAGCACTTTTCATTCTCTTCACCCTCAATCGAATAATCGAGGATTGTGCCCACCTGAGCAGTGTGAAGATGAAGGATGGTACTCTCGCAATCGCGGATTGATTCGCCACCGCAGAACTGCTCGAAAACAGTCTTTTTGATGAGCTTTTTAATGGGAAGCTGTAGCTTCAGGGCCAGTTTTATAAAAAAAGTCCCTACTTTTACGAGCCAACCTTGGTTCATCAACGCAAAAAGCCAGTACGTTTTTCGAAGTTTGAAATTCGACTGGGAAGAGAAGGCAATCGATGTGTCCTCGAATGATACCGGTTTCGTAGCAGAAATCGGTTGGACAGGGGATGTGATTAGATTACTTCGGTTCGACATAGTCAATGCGCCGTTTCCGGTGCGTTCGCCATACGGTCGTTCAGTAGCTTGAGATTGACGGCCTAAAGATAAACGTATTTTTGGCCAAAAAAGGTTTTTCAAGCTATCCTCTACTTTTTCAACAGACTAATAATCGTACAAGACTTGGGTGAGAATGAGCCCCGTGAGAGGCTTTTGCTCCAGCAAATATACTATAAATTTGCACCCGGAAATTTTACAAGCGAAATAGTCAACCTTACAACTAGCGTACACGTAACCTCATGAAACCAGATTTAGCCGTAGAGCCGCTCGATTCGTGGATACAGACCGACGGCAAACCCCTCATTATTGCAGGGCCTTGCAGTGCAGAAACAGAAGAACAACTCGTTGAAACCGCCCGCCAGTTAGCTGCGCTGGGCCAGGTTCACGCCATTCGTGCCGGTGTTTGGAAACCCCGGACTCGCCCGGGCAGCTTTGAAGGAATGGGCGAACCCGCTCTTGCCTGGATTCAGCGCGCCAAGGCTGAAACAGGTCTTCCATTCGCCGTTGAAGTAGCCACACCGCAACATATTGAATTAGCCCTGAAATATGGTGTTGATATTCTTTGGGTAGGGGCCCGTACCACAGTTAACCCGTTCAATGTACAGGAGATTGCCGATGCCCTGAAAGGTGTTGACGTACCTGTGCTGGTGAAAAACCCAGTCAACCCGGATTTGGCCCTTTGGGTAGGTGCCTTTGAGCGTATTGCCGGAGCCGGTATCACCAAGCTTGGTGCCATTCACCGCGGTTTCTCAACGGGTGAAGCCAGCAAATACCGCAACATCCCGATGTGGCAGATGGCGATCGAACTGCGGACCATGTTCCCTCAGTTGCCCATCATTGGCGACCCAAGCCACATGGCCGGCAAGCGTGCATACCTGAACGAACTGGCTCAAATGGCCATGGACCTCAATTACGACGGTCTGATCGTTGAGTCGCACATCGATCCGGATAAAGCGTGGAGCGATGCTGCCCAGCAGTTGACTCCTGCCGCGTTTGGCGAAATGCTGGAGCACCTGCACATCCGTCAGCTCGAGTCGAGCGATCGGGAGTTCCAGAGTGCGATGGAGCAGATTCGCGTGAAGATCGACAGTGTTGACCGTCAGTTGGTTGAACACCTGGCTGCCCGTATGTCGCTGGTTGAAAAACTGGCCGAATACAAGCGCGACAACAACGTGTCGATGTTCCAGCCTGACCGTTGGAAAGAGATTCTGGAGTCACGGAAGCAGTTGGGCGCCAAGCTAAACCTGTACCCTGAGCTCGTGGAAGAGATCTACAAAATCATCCACATGGAATCGATCCGGAAGCAAACCGAAGTGATCAACAGCGCACCGGTGGCATAAGCGAAAGAATAAATGAGTGAAAGAGCGAAGGGCTCTGCTACGCGACTTATTTGTCTGTAGCAGAGCCCTTCGCTCTTTCACTCTATCGCACTTTCACTCTTTATTTTACCTTAACGGTCAGCGTTGATTGATTATAGGCACCGAAGCAGCCGTAACCACCCTGAATGTTACTGGGCACAAGTACCGGTTCTGCAAATGGATTTTCATCGGCGTCTCCCTGACGGTCAACAGTTTCGCGGTAGCGATAATAGTTCTCATCGATGTTGCTGAGCGTCATAGTGAATACCAGGCCAATAGTGCGTTCAAGAGAATTGTAATTAAATTCTCTTGCCTCACCCCGCGCCGAGATAAGTCGCTGTCCATCAACGTTCTGGTCAGTAATCAAGTTTACCCCATTAAATGATAATGGGTACATGTTTGTGAGCGTTGTATCTCGTGTAGGTACGTTCGGAGTCGTGTAGATCGGACGCGTCACAGTTTTTATCAAATTACCACTTACCTGATAATAATTTGCCTCTCCGGCTGCGTCTTGCCACACCAGTCGGCCATAGTAGGTTGTTCCCGGCAGTCCATTTGCACGTCCACTGAGTGAGTCTGCGCGAATTTCAGTAGGCTTTACCGCTTTCGGAACCGTACATTGAGCTGTTACGGTAGGAAAATATGCATTAGATACGGTTAGTGTGTAGGTACGTCCCGCTACGATCGGGAACTGTCGGGTATCAATGCCATAATAAAGCGGAATAGTGCCACCAACGCCAGGCAGTTGAACCGTTCGGGTGCCATCTGACAGCGTGACAACCGACCCCTGGAGGGAGTAGGTAAGGTAAAACCCACCATTATCAGTAAACTTTGTTCCTAAAACAGCACGCGGAGCCTGTACATAAACAGCCAGAAGGGTATCCTGCGGTGATATGAAACAGTGCACAACCATCTTGGGCGTCGCTGTTGGCAGATTTCCCGGATCTACTTCCTGCACCAGGCTGCCACATCCGAGCAAAGTCAGAAGAGTAACGACGAGTGTACTATATGAAATCGTTTTCATCAGAATTTGAAGTTGTAGCTAACAGAAGGCACGATCGGAAACACAGAGTAGCGTTTCAGGATAGTGCGTGGCAGATCGGGCTGAGGGTTCGTGGAGGACTGAGGTAGCGTAGCCAACTGATAAAAGAATGGGTTTCGGCGGTTGTAGGCATTGTAGGCGCTAAACTCCCAGGTACGTTCATGGCGTTTCATTTTTTTATGAAACTGAACAGCTACGTCGAAGCGGTGATAGGGCTCGGCCCGGAAGCTGTTCTTTTCGCCATACTCAGTTGCCGTTTGCGCATTACCATATGGCAGTAGCATTTGGACTCCGTTCTGACCGTAAGAGTAAGCAGGACTTCCCGGACTGTAAGCGACGTAGGTAGCCTGTGGCAAGGTCAGCGCCTGACCAGTTCCATAGACCCACGTACCTGATAGGGAAATGCGCGGGCTTACCTCGTAAATACCTACTACCGAAGCATCGTGGCGGCGATCGTACCGGGGAAAGAAGGGTTTACCGCCGTTGAGTTCGGCAAACTGCCATTGTGTCCATGACAGCGTATAGCCGACCCAGCCACTGAACCGGCCGACCTTCTTCTGAAGCAACACTTCGGCCCCGTAACTCCAGCCCCGGCCCGAGGTCACGTTATCCTCCCAACGTACCCGCTGCGCCGACGTTGGGTCTTCAATCAACAGAAAGCTCGCGCCTTCCTTGTAGTTGATGATATTGTCCATCCGTTTGTAGTACCCTTCCACCGTCAGTGTAAGGCCGTTGGTGAAGGAACCACCGTTTGTAAAATCCTTGGCCATGCCCAACGCCACCTGCTGCGATTGCTGGGGACGTACCCGATCAGTAGTAGGTACCCACAGGTCGGTTGGCAAACCAATGCCAGTGTTGCTTAGCAGGTGAACGTACTGATTCATCAGGGCATACGACGCCTTCACCGACAAATCAGGTTTGATCATGTATGCCGCTGCCAAACGTGGTTCGGGACGAACATAGGTGACCGCATCATGGAGAAACGTGCTGAATCGCAGACCGCCGTTTACCCGCCAATGTACGTTGGGCTTCCAGGTATCTTCGGCGTAAATGCCCGATTCGAGCACATCGATTTTATCCACCTCCAGGCGGCTTTCATTCAGTTCGGTATTTTTTAATACCACGGCGCTGGGCGTGAATCGATGTGCCGTAGCCTGCACGCCAACTTTCAGTGAATGCTGTGGATTGGGGTAAATATCCAGATCGTATTTGATGCCAAAATCGCGTATTCCCGAGGTGTAGCGCAGATTAAATTCAGTGGTCCGGTCATTGAATGTATCTTTATTGTCAGCTGAAATGGAGAAGTCATAGTTGCTGAAAATCAGCGACGCGTTCCCAAATACTTTGTCGGAGAAAAGGTGATTCCAACGCAACGTACCTGTGGCGTTGCCCCAGCCAATACCAACCTTGGTTGTTTGCGTTTCTGACGAATTATCGTCGGCAAAGAACCGGTCGCGCCCGAAGTAGCCGCTTAGATAGAGTTTGTCTTTGGGCCCCAACTCGGTGTTGACTTTTGCGTTCAGGTCGTAGAAATAGTAGCCAGCACTGGTTTTCCCATCAGTTTCGGCGGCAATCAACGGCGCAGCCAGCACATCCAGGTACGTACGTCGACCACTCAATAGAAACGAAGTAGCCCCCGGCCCCGATTTCTTTTTGGTCAATGGTCCCTCCAGCGTCAGACGGCTGGCAATAAGCCCGATACCGCCTTCACCGTGGAGTTTTTCCTTGTTGCCGTCTTTCATGTTCAGGTCGATCACCGATGACAGACGACCACCAAAGCGGGCCGGAAAACCACCTTTCGTCAACTCGACACTTTTGAGGGCATCGCCGTTGAAGACCGAGAAGAAACCAAACAAATGGCTGGCGTTGTAAACCACCGCATCGTCGAGCACGATCAGGTTCTGGTCGGGGCCGCCCCCACGCACGTACAGCCCGCTTTGCCCTTCCGAACCTTTCTGCACACCGGGCATCAATTGCAGCACTTTCAGCACGTCTTTCTCCCCCAGCAGGGCCGGTATCTTCTTGATCTGCGAGATTGGCAGGTCGATCTGGCTCATCTGAGGGCTATCACTCACCTTTTCGTCGGCCCGTGACCGGACCACAACTTCGTTGAGCAGTTTTCCCGCCATCAACGCCACATTAATCGACCCGCTTTTTTGCGCCGCAATGGTCAGTTGCTGGCTCTCATAACCGACAATTGAATAAGTAAGCTGGAGGCTATCCTGCGCAGGAAGCGTCAGCGAATAGAATCCGTAAGTGTTTGTGGTAGTCCCAACTGACGTCCCGGTCCGGTATACATTCACGCCGATCAGGGCCTCCTGAGACCCCGCTTCACGAACGTACCCACTGATGGTAATTGGTAAGGCTGTGCCCAGCGGCTTTGGCTGACTATAAGCCGCATGGAGCTTCAGCCAGCTCAGCAGAGCTACCAGTAAGAAGTGTTTCATATACGTTTTTTGATTAGGAGCAAATTCCAGTCACAAAGGTTGTAAATGGAATCAAAAACATACAAAAGTATACATAAGCATACTGGCACGTCCCTGGTGGAGGCAACTAACGTAACGGAAACACTTTCTCAGTACGGTTGTAAGCAGCAAAACAACCTAAGCCACCCTTTATGTTGGTAGGAATCAGTACAGGCTCGGCGAAGGGGTTACTCCGATTCTCACGCTGACGAATAATGGCATCTGTGTAGCGGTAGTAGAGTTCTTCAGCACTCAACAGTCGCAGAATTACCTGAGGGTTTGGCAGTACTCTGCCCATCGTTAATTTCTTCAATGCTTCTACCGCATTGGGTGTCGTTGCATTCACCTCAACTAATCCAACTTCAGCAGCCAGAGATGTTAGCAGCGTGCCATCCTGCCGGTCATCGGTTAAGAGGTTACCCGTTCTATTCTCACGGGCAAACGATAACGACCGCAGACTGTTACTCTGCTGATTCACCTGTCCGTAGGGATCATTATTATATCCCCATCTGAAGTAAGCGGCGTATTCATAGAAATTAGGCTCGTTAGGCGGGTCCTGCCAATCAAACCGGACTGAATAAATTTTCTGTAGCCGATTGCCCAGGGTAACGATAGTCGAATCAAGAATACCCTGATTAACAGGCACTGGCTTAGGAACAATAGCACTTGCTGTTACCTGTTTACCATCGGGCGTACTCACTGTCAGCGTGTACGTTTTCCCAGTGACAATGGGCAGAAGATTGGCTTTTGCCTGATACCATTGCTTATCAGATAGATACCGAAGTACAACTACCCGGTTACCGTCTGTTAAGGACACGATCGCATTATCTACCGTGTAGGGAAGGGCGTCGGTCTGCTCACCCAATACCGGTTTCGACCGTGATACTTTTACCGAGAGCAATGTGTCCTGGGGTGAGATGTAACTGTTGACGACCAGCTTTTCGCCCTCAGTCGACAGTAACGATGGACTCACCTCATTGCGTAAACTTCCGCAAGCGGCCAGCAAAAGAAGAATCAGGAGATGAAGTATTAGTTTCATGCTGGCTTGCATGTGCACCAAGGTTAGAACTTGTAGGAATAACTAAATGCCGGTACAATCGGGAATACCGAATACTTGTATAAAACGGTAATGTCGGGCTGCCCAACGGCCTGACGCTTGCTTTCGATATTGTAGAAGAACGGGTTCCGACGGTTGTACGCGTTATAAGCGCTAAACTCCCAGGTGCTTTCATGCGTCTTGCGTTTACGATGAAACTGAACGCCCAGATCAAGCCGGTGATAAGGTTCGGCACGAAACGCATTCTTATCCTGCCCGTAATCGCGCACTCCCGTTCCACCATTGAACACAATGGGGCTAACACCGGTAACAGCGCCACTGGCATCTTTCACGTAATCGATGCCGTTATTCAGACCAAACGAACGATAGCGGGCATTAGGCACTGTCAGCGCCTGACCTGTTCCGTAAACCCAGGTTGCAGACAGCGTAATACGTGGGCTAAGGTCATACATCCCCACCACCGAGATGTCGTGGCGACGGTCGTACCGGGGAAAGAACGGTCGGCCACCGTTCAGTTCATTAAACTGCCATTGTGTCCAGGAAAGTGTGTAGCCAACCCAACCGCTGAACCGGCCCTCTTTTTTATGTAACAGAACCTCGGCGCCATAGCTCCAGCCCCGGCCCGCCGTAACGTTATCTTCCCAACGTACCCGGTTAGCCGATGTTGGATCATCGACCAGCAGGAAACTCGCCCCTTCCTTGTAATTGATGATGTTATCCATCCGTTTGTAGTAGCCCTCCACGGTCAAAGCAAGCCCTTTTTCAGGAAAGTCTTTGGCCAGCCCTACGGCCCATTGCTGCGACTGTTGAGGACGTACCCGGTCGGTGGTAGGTACCCACAGATCGGTGGGCAAACCGATGCCCGTGTTGCTCAGCAGATGAACATACTGGTTCATAAGCGCATACGATGCCTTAACGGAGAGATCAGGTTTAATGATGTAAGCTACCGATAGCCGTGGCTCGGGCCGAACGTAGCCAATCCCGGTACCTGTAAATGAGCTGATGCGCAACCCGCCATTCAACCGCCAGTGATCGGTAGGCCGCCAGGTATCTTCGGCGTAAATCCCCGATTCCAACACATCGATCTGATCAACTTCCCGACGGAGCCCGGCCAGGCTGTTGTTCTGCAGCACAATGGCTGAGGGCGTAAACCGGTGGGCGGTTACCTGCCCCCCAAAGCGCAACGCGTGATTGGGTACAGGATAAAAATCAAGATCGTGCTTTAGCGAAAAATCCCGGATACCGGATGTGTAATCGAGAACGAACCGGTTCTGGGAATCAATGAGTTGGTTGGCACTAATGATAAATTGGTAATCGCTGAAAATCAGCGAAGTGTTGGCAAATAGTTTCTGATTGAACTGGTGATTCCAGCGCAACGTACCTGTAGCATTGCCCCAGCCCATGCCAATACCGGTGTTGTCGGTATTATCATTGGCATAGAATTTATCGCGCCCGAAATACCCACTCAGATAAATCCGGTCGCGGGGGCCAAGATCATAATTCGCCTTGGCGTTGAGGTCGTAGAAATAATAACCGGCCGAGGTTTCGCCGTTGGTCTGCGCTCTCACGATTGGTGCAGAGATCACGTCCAGGTACGTTCGCCGCCCCGAAATCACGAATGAACCGGCAGGCTGACCCGTCTTTTTATTTTTGATCAACGGGCCTTCCAGCATGATCCGGCTGGCAATCAGACCGATGCCAATTTCCCCGTGAAGCTTGTCGCGGGCGCCATCTTTCATGGTCAGGTCAAGCACCGATGAGAGGCGACCACCAAAGCGGGCCGGGAAACCACCTTTCGTCAACTCGACACTTTTGAGGGCATCGCCGTTGAAGACCGAAAAGAAACCAAACAAATGACTGGCATTGTAGACCACCGCATCGTCGAGCACGATCAGGTTCTGGTCGGGGCCGCCACCGCGCACGTACAGCCCGCTTTGCCCTTCCGAACCTTTCTGCACACCAGGCATCAATTGCAGCACTTTCAGCACATCTTTCTCCCCCAGCAGGGCCGGTATCTTCCTGATCTGCGAGATTGGCAGGTCAATCTGACTCATCTGTGGGTTGTCACTGACACGGCGTTGCTCACGCTTTTCACTTACCACAACTTCGTTAAGTAGTTCACCCGCCGCCAAATCAACCCCCAATACCTGATTCTGATGAAGCGCCAGCGTACGCGTCTGCGACTGGTAGCCGATCAGTGAAAATGTCAGGGAGATCGAATCGGCTTCAGGCAACGTGATCGAGTAAAACCCAAACGTATTGGTTTGTGTACCCACCGGGCGACCATTTAGCCGGATGGTGGCTCCCAGTAACGCCTCACGACTACCCACCTCATGTACGTATCCGCTGACGGTATACCGGACGGGCACTTGAGCAGTAGCAAGGCAAAAAGAGACGAAGTAGAGAATACAGGTTACGAATAAAGCGCGCATCATGTTGGCTTAATCCTACAAACCTACTCAAAATGTCGTGCATCCCCATAGAGGATACCTACCGCTTGGTCAGCCGATCATCCGTTGCCTCAACAACGTACCCAGCCCTACAAAGGTCATTACCACTTTTGACTGCATAATCGCACTAAACAGAACTCTGTATGAAAATCCGCACACTTTCATTTTCGGTTGTCACAGCTATTGCCCTTCTGGTAGGCTGTAAAAAAAGCAGTGACACCCTAACACCCGGTGGCTGCGACAACGCTTCAGCTCTCGGCGATAAATTCACCGCTGCCGCCAGCGCCTTCTCGTCAGATCCAACGAATAAAACGAAGTGTAATGCTTACGTAGACGCGTACAAGGCCTATGCCGACGCTGTCATTGCCTGTACTTCATTATACACCGCGCAACAGCGAAGTGACATTCAGGCTAGCTACACAAAAGCCAAAGACGACTGCAAATAAGCCACGCTTTCACAGCGAATAGCCATTGGCGTACTCTCGTTTAACGAACTGATTGGCGTAATCGAAGTTGGTGATTTTCATGGCGTCACCGTCCCACAGCAATTTCTTGCGACCGGGAAACTGGCCATTCTCGCGGGCCAGATAGCTGCGGGTGGCCAGATTCCCCATCAGCACCATTTCAGTTAACGGCCCGGCCTGATCGAAGGATGAAGACGTGTAGGCCCCAAAACCCTGTTTACAGGCTTTGACCCACTGTTGCTGGTGTCCTTCTGTCTTTCCTTCAACCAGCGGGCGTATGGGTTCTGGTTGTTTGTGATGTTTGAATTTTTCGGCGGGTAACAATCTATAGCCATCCCCGAAAAGACCGGCCGCGAGCATGCCTTTTGTACCGATGAACAGCATGCCGCCGTCCTCATTGAAAAAGATCTGATCGTAGGAAACGTCTTCGGGAAGTGGTGGCCGAATACCGCCATCAAACCACGACAGTTTGATTTCCTTCACCTTCTTATCCCCAGACGGGAAGGTCATGTGGATGCTTGACGAAGGGGGGCAAACGTCATCGAAATACGCTTCACGGAAGAAATCGGCGTAGACAGAGCCAACGCTGCACTCAACCGAGGTTGGGTAGTTGAGGTTCAGCGCCCGGAATGGAACGTCCATGAAGTGACAACCCATATCACCGAGCGCGCCGGTTCCGAAATCCCAGTAACCGCGCCACCGGAACGGCATGTAAGCCGGGTGATAATCGCGGTAGGGCGCTGTGCCAAGCCACTTGTTCCAGTCAACTTCGGGGGGTATCGGCTGCGATTCTTTCTTGTCTTTCGGCGACTGAACGCCCTGCGGCCAAACCGGACGGTTGGTCCAGCAGTAGACGGTGTGAACATGCCCGATTGCCCCTTCCTTAATCAGGGCCTCAACGTACCGGGTTGAGTCACCGCTGCTCCCCTGATTACCCATTTGGGTGACGACTTTGTTGCGGCGGGCTGCTTCGGTGAGCATGCGGGCTTCGTAGATATCGTGGGTCAGGGGTTTCTCAACGTACACGTGCTTGCCAAGGTTCATAGCCGCCATAGCAATTGGCGCGTGCATATGGTCGGGCGTGGAAATGATCACCGCATCGATGGATGCGCCCACCTTGGCCAGCATTTCCCGATAATCATGAAAATAAGGCGCTTTGGGAAACTGGGCCCGGTATTTGACGGCCTGCCGGTCGTCTACGTCGCACAGCGCCACAATATTATCGGTGCCGCCGTTGAAAGCTAATCGGATGTTTACATCTGCCTTTCCGCCACATCCCACTGCGGCAATGTTGAGCTTATCAGAGGGCGCAATAAACCCCCGCCCCAACACATGCCGGGGAACAATAGTAAACGCCGCACTGCCAAGGGCTGCCAGCGTACCGGTTTTGATAAAGCGTCTGCGAGAAGTCACGATAGTTAACTGAGTGAATTAGCGGATGAGTGAATCAGCGAATGTCTGGAAGAGACAAGTTTTATTAAAAGCCGTTCCAAGCTATTCACTAATTTATTCATTCGCTAATTCACTCATTAAACCTAGCCCATCACCTGGCCCATCTTCATGGCCACGCCCATGTCGCCTTTCACCTTCAGTTTACCCGTCATGAACGCCATCATTGGGTTCAGATCGCCAGAGGCCATGCGCTCTAAATCAGCTACTTTAACGTGCAACTCCGTATCGGCAGGCTGATCGTCATTTGACACAACGGCGGGCGATTGTTTAGCGTCAATAAAGACAACACCCAGATCGGTAACGAGTTTAGCGCTGGCATCGAGGCTGTCAGCGTGCGTTACGCGGGTGCGGATATTGTCTGTGAGTTCCTGAAGTGTCATGATTCTGGTTGAAATATGGTTTTTTTGTACTCGTTTACGGGGTAAAACTATTCCTGTAACCAGAAGTTCACAACTAAAAGTAGTTTCAGGTTTCTGGTTTCTGGTTTCAAGTAGCTTCGCTAAGACAGGATTGCCATATGAGCGAAGCCACTTGAAACCAGAAACCTGAAACCTGAAACTCCCCCTTATGCGCTCTCAGTTTCTTACTATTCTTTGCATTTTCTCGTTCCTCAGCTGTACCTGGGGCGTAATCGAAAGTAGCGTTGCCCTCTACAATCCCGAAGCGGTAGCCGAAACGCCCTTTACCGGTCATAAGCCCAGCAACGAAACCCCCGACCGCCGCGATCCGCGCACGTTCTATGAAGACAGCGGCGCCAACAGCGATAACCCAATGCCGGAAGACCCGCGCGTAGTTCGTCAATTGAGCCTTGCCCAACTGGTTTATTCGCTGGTTGCGTTGGCTGGCGTGGTGCTGATGTTCTTTCTCCGGCGAATTGGCTTTTACATCTATGTCATCGGGGTTATACTCGGTTTCGCTCTGCCTCTCTATTTTGTTGGCCTGGCCGGTCTGGGTACGTCGTTCACAGTGTTTTTTAGCGTCCTGTTCGCAGTCATGTATGGCTTTTGCCTGCGGGAAATGAAGTGATGGCGAAATGCTGGATGCCAGATGCTGGCTATCGACTGTTGGATCTATGCCTGGGTCTTATCGTCAAAAAGCCAGCATCCGACGTCCCCACAATCAGTTTCGTTAAACCCGTCGCTCCTGTATGAGTTGGATACGTATCACCTACGGACCCTCGAATGCAACCGACTTACCGCAACTTTAACGCCACAGAGAGCCTGCCGACATCGGCCGTTTCTCCTGACCCTATTAACCCACTTCCCCGCGCTGTTCTTCGTTCAAATACGTACCTGCTGCTCGATGGCGACTGGAAATTCACCCACGACATTGCCGACGAAGGGTTAGCCCAAAACTGGCAATCAGGTCACGATTTTGCCTACACCGCTCATTGGCCGGGCTCCGTAGAAGACCATATTGCCCAGGCTCACCAGTTGAATGACGGGCCTGGCTGGCAGGATAAAGTAGTAGTCTGGTATGAACGCGAGTTTGAGTTACCGGAACGCGAACCAGCCAGCGATGCCCACCCGCAGCCTATGTTCCAGCTTACGTTTGGGGCGTGCGGCTATGAAACGCAGGTCTGGCTGAATGGCAAACAGTTGCAGACCATTGAGGGCGAGTCGATTCACTACGGCGAATACACATCGTTTTCGTATGAGTTGGGCGAAAAACTCCTTCAACCCACCAACCGCCTCACCGTACGTATTGCCGATACGATGGACGCCGATATTCCGCGAGGCAAGCAGGAATCGCTGGTGTATAAACGTGGCGGTATCTGGTATCAGACCTACACCGGGCCTGTCAGAAGCGTCTGGATCGAGCCCGTCGAGCGTAACCGCCTCCGGTCGCGGGTAGGCGTGGTGAGTGTTATCGAAGACAATCTGGTCCGCTTCAACCTGACAACGCGTATTCATGATCCCGGACAGTACGTTATTCACCTCCAGATCGACGATCAGTCGAACCCCGAAGCGGGTACACTGGCAACGGGCGAGTTTCCGCTATTCCTCGATTTCGGACAAAAGAATCAGCGGGTAGTCGTTGAACTGCCAAACGCCAAACTGTGGTCGCCGGATGACCCACATCTGTACCGGCTGACCGCTCAACTCATTGATGAAAAGGGCAATAAGGCGCAGATTGAAGCGCATTTCGGGCTGCGTAAAGTTGAGGCGCGGGGTTGCTGCGTGTACCTCAATGGTCAAGCAACGTACCTGGACGGTATCCTCTACCAACCCGGCCGGGCAACGTATGAGGAGATGCAGCGGCATTTCTACGCCATGCAAAAGCTAGGCTGCAATCTGGTCCGCGTACACATTGCCGGGATAGACCCGCGTATCTACAACCTGGCCGACGAACTGGGTTTACTTTTATGGGTTGAAGTACCAAGTCCGCACCAGTCGAATAACCGCAGCCGGGAAAATCACCGCGCCGAACTCGACCGGATGCTCGCCCTGATTGAAACACATCCCTCGGTGATTATCTGGAGCTTATACAACGAAGACTGGGGTGCCGAAGACATTGCCAATAATGCCGAAACCCGGCAGTACATCACTGATACCTACCATTATATGCAGATTTACCATCCGCAGTTTTTGGTGGTGGATAACGACGGCTGGCACCACATTTCGCAGGAAGGCCGCCTGAAATCAGACATGCTGACGGCTCATTTGTACACCCCCGACCTCAACCATTGGCGCCACGTGCTCGATCGGCTTGTGGCGGGCGACCTAAATGGTGTTGCCGCTTTTCCACTTGTGGTTGGCGATCCGTTTTTCTACCGGAAGCAAGTGCCGCTCATTGTCAGCGAGTGGGGTGGATTCGGCTTTGCCAATTACGGAGGCCCTCAGGATGCAGAAGACCGTACTGAGCGCATTCGTCAGTTTAAACAAGAGCTTCGCGCCCGCCCGATTGGCGGCGATGTGTACACGCAGGCTACCAACATCGAAGAGGAACGCAACGGCCTGATCGATCCACAAACTGGTGAACTTAGCGTACCGGAAGGCTTATTACGTTCAGTGTCGAAGTAATACAGGCGGTGCGTAGGGATTAGATTTGCAACCATTCGGTGCATTATCTTTGACCTATGCGCCACCTACTCATACCCATATTCGTTACTTTCTGCATCTCGCTTAAGGCCCAGACCGTTTATCAGCCACCTCAGGCCGAGCCGCTGTCAAAATGGCAAACCACGACCTGGGACGCCAAATGGCTGGTTCATCCTACCGCGCCGGCCCGGCAATACGGCGTTTATCACTTCCGGAAAAGCATCAGTCTGCAGCAGAAGCCAGGTACGTTCATCGTACACGTATCGGCCGATAACCGGTATCGGCTGTTCGTCAATGGTAGGTCGGTGGCGATGGGTCCGGCGCGTAGCGATCCGCAACACTGGAATTACGAAACCATTGATCTGGCCCCTTTTCTGAGCGCGGGAAATAATGTGCTGGCAGCGCAGGTCTGGTACATGGGTGAGTCGGCGCCTGTTTCGCAGATGAGTTATCAGTTGGGTTTTGTGATGCAGGGCGATGGTGAGGCCGAGAAGATTGTGAACACCAACGGTACCTGGAAGGTGTTCCAGAACCCGGCCTATGTACCGGTGAAGAATGACATCGCCAAACTACGTACCTACATTGTAGTGGGCGATGGCGACCGGGTCGATGCCAGCCTTTTTCCCTGGGGTTGGGAGCAGCCCGACTTCAACGATACTGCCTGGCCCGCCGCTAAACCAGCTTGGTTCTCAGCAAAACCACGCGGATTGGGCTCTGATGGAAACTGGGGATTGGAACCCCGAACGATTCCGCAGATGACCAGTAAACCGGTACAGCTAGCCGCCATTCGGCGCGCTGAAGGGGTAACGGTACCACCCGATTTCCTAGCTGGAAAAACCACCTTTGTTGTGCCGGCCAAAACCAAAGCCACGATTCTTTTCGATCAGGCTACCCTGACCAACGCGTATCCTGAGCTGACCGTTTCGGCTGGTAAAGGAGCTTCCATGACGCTCACCTACGCCGAAAGTTTAGTCGATGCAAAAGACCAGAAAGGTAATCGGAATGAGATCGACGGGAAGCAGATCAGAGGGTTCGAAGACCAGTTTATTGCCGATGGTGGTCAGCAACGCACTTTTAGGCCGCTCTGGTTTCGCACATATCGGTATCTACAGCTGGCGATTCAGACTGCCGATGAACCATTGACGGTCAACCGGTTGCAGGGCGACTACTCCGCGTATCCGTTCGAGCAGAAGGCGCGTTTTTCGTCGCCCGACAGTAGCCTGGCCCGCGTGTGGAACGTAGGTTGGCGTACGGCTCAACTCTGCGCAGGTGAAACCTATTTCGACTGTCCATACTACGAACAGTTGCAGTACGTTGGCGACACCCGCATTCAGTCGTTGATCTCGCTCTACGTGACTGGCGACGACCGATTGATGCGGAAAGCAATTCTTGAATACGACAACAGCCGCTTGCCGGAGGGTCTGACCCAAAGCCGCTACCCTTCGGCCGACCAGCAGGTTATTCCAACGTTCTCGCTGTTCTGGGTCACGATGGTGCACGATTACTGGATGCACCGCCGCGACGATGCCTTTGTCAGTGCCCGCCTCGACGGCATTGAACGCGTACTGAACTGGCACGAAACCCGCCTCGACCGGCAAACGGGTCTGAACGGCGCACTCAGCTGGTGGAACTTCGTCGACTGGGCATGGCCCTGGAATGCGGCCGATAATATTGGTGGCGTTCCTGCCGGATCGCACGGTGGCGGATCAAGTATCCTGACATTACAACAAGCCTATACGTACCTGCGGGCCGCCGATTTGTTTGCTCACTACGGCCAGAACCAGAAAGCCGAACACTACCGTGAATTGGCCCGGCGCATCAACAAATCAGTGATGGAACGGTGCTGGGTACCCGCCCGTGGTCTGGTGGCCGACACGCCCGACAAAAAGCAGTTCAGCCAGCATGCCAATATCCTGGCCATACTGACCAATGCAGTACCGGCAGCCCAGCAGCGGGCTGTTCTGACAACGATCATGCGCCCTACGCCCGCCGATAGCCTGCGCCCTGCTACATATTACTTCAAGTTTTACTTGTTTCAGGCGCTGAAAAAAACCGGAATGGGCGATGAGTTCCTGCCGCAGTTACAGCCCTGGCACACGATGATCGCCAATGGCCTAACCACTTTTGCCGAACAGCCCGAGCCAACCCGGTCTGACTGTCACGCCTGGAGTGCCGCGCCTGTCTACGAATTCCTGTCAACCGTGTGTGGAATCAACCCCGCCGAGCCGGGCTTTCGATCGGTCAACATCACGCCCTACCTGGGTACGTTGCCCCGTGTGGAAGGAAGCCTCCCCCACCCCGCCGGTACCATTTCCGTTCAGTTTGATAAAGGCCCCGGCAATACGCTGAAAGGCGAAATCACGTTACCTACCGGCGTTCCCGGCACACTCCGCTGGCAGGGACGTACCCAGCAGCTAAAACCGGGTAAGCAAGTAGTGAACTTGTGAGTGTGATTTGGTTTGTTTCTTTTGCACCAGGCTCTTCGACAAGCTCAGGGTGACAATCCTACCCAAATTGGTCATTCACCTGCTGGATGTGTATTGTCACCCTGAGCTTGCTGAGGAGCCTGGTGCAAAAGAAACAAACCAAATCATAAAAAAGGGCGCTCCTGTGAACAGGAGCGCCCTTTTTATATATAACTCAGGTACGTTACAGTGCAGCAATTACCTGACGAACTTTCTCGGCAGCTTCTTTCAACTCAACGGCTGATTGAACTTTCAGGCCCGACTCGTCGATGATGCGCGCACCTTCGGCAGCGTTGGTACCCTGCAGACGAACGATGATCGGAACCGGAATGTCGCCGATGGCTTTGTAGGCCTCAACAACACCCGTGGCCACACGGTCGCAACGAACGATACCGCCGAAGATATTGATCAGAATGGCTTTCACGTTCGGGTCTTTCAGGATGATCCGGAAACCGGCTTCTACCGTTTTGGCGTTTGCTCCACCCCCAACATCCAGGAAGTTGGCCGGCTCACCACCCGACAGTTTGATGATGTCCATCGTAGCCATGGCCAGACCAGCACCATTCACCATACAACCCACGTTACCGTCGAGTTTTACGTAGTTTAGGTCGTTGGCAGAGGCCTCTACTTCGAGCGGGTCTTCTTCCGACACGTCGCGGTAGTTGGCCAGATCAGGATGACGATACAGCGCATTGTCGTCAATGTCTACTTTCGCGTCGACGGCAAGAATTTTATTGTCCGACGTTTTCAAAACGGGGTTAATCTCGAACATCGAGGCATCCGTATCTACATAGGCTTTGTACAGAGCCGTCACAAATTTGACCATCTCCTTAAAGGCCTCGCCGGTCATACCCAATCCGAAGGCCACTTTGCGCGCCTGGAAGGGCTGCAAACCGACAGCCGGATCGATCCACTCTTTCACGATTTTCTCGGGCGAGTGCTCGGCAACTTCTTCGATGTCCATGCCCCCTTCGGTGCTGGCCATAATGACGTTGCAGCCCTTCGCCCGGTCGAGCAGGATACCGATATACATTTCTTTGGTGTCGCTTTCGCCAGGGTAGTACACGTCCTGAGCCACCAATACTTTGTTTACTTTTTTGCCTTCGGGGCCAGTCTGGATAGTCACCAGTACATTGCCAATCAGGTTCTTAGCGATTTCTCGCACGTCATCAACCGACTTGGCAAGGGCCACGCCGCGCTGCGTGCCGCCTTTTACCTGGCCTTTGCCACGCCCACCGGCATGGATTTGTGATTTCACAACGACAAACTTTGAGTTTGTCTGTGCCATGATCAGTTTAGCGGCCTCAACCGCTTTTTCGGGCGATTCGGCAACGATGCCTTCCTGAATCCGAACGCCGTAGCGTTTCAATATTTCTTTACCCTGATATTCGTGGATGTTCATACGGACAGCAACACGCGATGATTAATGCCCGCAAGTTAGTGGTAAAATGGGTTTTGTACGTCTATAAGCTATCTTGCCAATATGTTTCTTTCCATATCAACAACCGGACTTCCGAACAATCCTGCTACTGATTTGGGGTGGTTATTGCATAAACGTCCCGACAAAGTACAGTCATTTGCCGTGGCTGCCGGAAAAGCACACGTGTTTTACTCCGAAGCCAGCCCTAAGCGTTGTACGGCGGCCATGATGCTTACCATTGATCCGGTGGCGCTGGTTCGTGGCGATTCTGCTCTTCAGGATCAGTATGTGAATGACCGTCCGTACGTGGCCTCGTCGTTGGTAAGCACTGCCATTGCGAACGTATATTCATCGGCCCTGAACGGTCGTTGCAACGATCGGCCCGAACTTGTCAACGTAGCGTTACCACTTACGGCTACCATTGCCGTCGTTAAAGTGAAAGGCGACACAAACACCATCCAGCGTTTGTTTCAGCCCCTAGGCTATACGGTTGACGTGGTCAGGCATTATGTAGATGACCGGTTTCCTGACTGGGGATACGGCCCTTATTACACGTTGACGCTGACACACACTCTACCAGTAAAAAACCTGCTGACACACCTGTATGTTCTGCTGCCTATTCTCGACAACGAGAAGCATTACTTTGTCAACCAGCAGGAAATAGATGTTTTGCTCAAAAAAGGAGAGGGCTGGCTGTCAGCACATCCCGAACGGGACTTTATCACCTGGCGTTTCCTGCGCCGTAAGGCCAGCCTGACGCGCGAAGCCCTTGACCGGCTAACAGCCATTGACCCCGAAGTGGATGTCGATGATCTGGTGCAGGAGGAAGCCCCGCCAACCACTACTGCCGAGCAGGAGCCGGAAGCAACGCGCACCTTTATTTCTCTTCACGAACAGCGGCTAAAAGCGGCATTCGAGGTGCTCAAACGGAGCGGGGTTAACTCAGTGCTTGATCTGGGTTGCGGTGAAGGCAAGCTGCTGCGAATGCTACATACCGATCCGCAATTTCGGCGAATCGCGGGCATGGATGTTGCCTACCGCGACCTGCTTCGGGCTAAAGACCGGCTTCATTACGACCAGTTCAACGAATCACAGCGCGAGCGGCTCTCCATTTTCCAAGGGTCTTTACTCTACCGCGACAGTCGCCTCAACGGCTTCGATTCTGCTACGCTGATAGAAGTTATCGAGCATGTAGAACCTGAACGACTCCCCAACTTAGAGCGCGTTGTATTTGAATTCGCCCAGCCGGCATTAGTCATCGTTACTACGCCCAATAAAGAGTACAATCAGAAATACGGCATGACCGACGACCAGAGCCGCCACACAGATCACCGATTCGAGTGGAGCCGGGCTGAGTTTTCGGCCTGGTGCGCCAGCGTAAGTCAGCGGTTTGGCTATAAGGTACGTATCGTTGGTGTGGGCGAGGCCGATCCGCTAGTAGGGGCTTCATCACAAATGGCAGTTTTTGACTTCAATAAATCATGACTTTAGATATTCCGGATATGTCGCTGGTGGTGCTGATTGGCCCCACTAGTTCGGGCAAATCCACGTTTGCCCGCCAACATTTCTCACCTACAGAAATTATCTCGTCTGACCAGTGCCGTGGGTACGTATCAGACGATGATAGCGATCAGTCGGCCACTGGCGATGCTTTCGAGTTGTTACACCACTGGGCTAGCCTGCGCCTGAAACGGGGCAGAGTTACGGTTATTGATGCTACAAATGTGCAACAACATGCCCGCAAGCAGTTAATTGAGTTGGCGAGGGAACACCATGTGCTGCCTGTTGCCATTGTGTTTAATCTACCAGAGAGCGTACTAAAGGCACGTCACGAGCAACGAACTGACCGGTCGTTTGGCGATCATGTAATCGGTAGCCATCAGCGGGAGTTGCGCAGGTCGTTGAAATTTCTTGCAAAAGAGGGATTTCGAAACGTCTACGTGTTCAATTCACCCGAAGAAGTTGCCGCCGTAACGGGTCTCCAACGAACCCGTCTCTGGAATAACCGGACGGATGAACATGGTCCGTTCGATATCATTGGCGACGTACACGGTTGCCTGACTGAATTACACGAGCTACTAACGAAGCTCGGGTACGTGATGAAAAAAGATGACGCAGGCATAAACCGTGTAACGCATCCGGAAGGACGCAAGGCCTTATTTGTTGGGGACCTTATCGACCGGGGGCCTGACTCGGTAAGCGTTTTAAAACTGGTGATGCAGATGGTGGCCGATCAAACGGGCCTATGTGTGCCAGGTAACCATGACGCTAAACTGGGCAAGTACCTGGCCGGTAAAAAAGTACAGCTAACTCACGGTCTTGCCGAGACCGTGAAGCAGTTGGAAGCAGAGCCAATCGAGTTCAGGCAATCGGTAAATGCGTTCATCTATAAATTGGTGAGCCATTTCGTTCTAGATGATGGCAAGTTGGTTGTCGCTCATGCCGGCCTTAAAGAAAGCATGCAGGGACGGGGCTCCGGCACTGTCCGATCGTTTTGTCTTTACGGTGACACTACCGGGGAGATCGACGAGTTTGGCCTGCCGGTACGCCTCGACTGGGCTACCAATTATAAGGGTAAAGCAATGGTAGTTTACGGTCATACGCCATTTCCTGAGGCAGAGTGGGTAAATAATACTATTGACATTGACACCGGCTGTGTATTCGGCGGTAAGCTGACGGCTCTCCGTTACCCTGAACGGGAACTGGTATCTGTGCCCGCCCACCAGTTGTACAGCGAACCAAGCCGACCATTTCTGACAGGTACGTCGATCGTCGGAGAGTTACCGATCTCCGTTGAGCACCAGCCAGATACGTTGCCCCGCCGGGCGGCACAACACCAAGCCGATGATGTGCTCGATATGTCCGACGTGTTGGGTAAACGAGTAATCCAGCCCCGCATCGGGCCACTCGTAACCATTCGCGAAGAAAACGCCATTGCCGCGCTGGAGATCATGAGCCGCTTCGCCGTGAATCCAAAATGGCTATTGTACCTGCCTCCCACTATGTCGCCTTCTGAAACTAGTACGCTGCCAGGCTATCTTGAACACCCCGCCGAGGCATTTGCCTACTATCGAAATCAGGGCATTACAAAGGTCGTATGCGAAGAAAAACATATGGGATCGCGAGCCGTGGTGATCGTTTGCCGGGAAGCGACAGTGGCCCAGACCCGGTTTGGCCTTGCCGATTCTGCCGAGGGTGTAGTTTACACTCGCACAGGGCGGCGGTTTTTTTTGAAACTAGAAATAGAGACCGCTTTTTTGCAGAAAGTAAATCGTGCATTAACGGCGACCAACTTTTGGGCAGATCATAACACAGACTGGGTTGCACTCGACTGTGAACTGATGCCTTGGTCGGCTAAGGCAACTGATCTTATACGGCACCAATATGCAGCCGTAGGTACGTCGGGACTAAACGCGCTGACTGCTGCACAGGAGGCTCTAAAACAGGCGGCGTTGAACGACCAGGCAGTGGCATCATTACAGTCTCAAACCATAGAGCGACTAAGTAACATTCAGAAGTACCGAACAGCCTACGCCACATATTGCCACGAAGTGGATGGGCTGGAAGGGCTTGTATTGGCTCCATTTCACGTATTGGCCACAGAAGGGAATGTTTATGCCAATCGGCCACATACCTGGCACATGGAAACAATTGCCACCCTCTGCGCTGCCGATCCAGGTTTTCTACTGGCAACGCCTTATCATGTAGTAGACTTGAACAACGGTGCGAGCGTGGAAGCGGTAACCGATTGGTGGGTACGTCTAACGGCAGCCGGCGGTGAGGGCATGGTGGTAAAACCGTTCGATTTTATCGCTAAAACCGATAAGGGTAAACTAATTCAGCCAGCAATCAAGTGCCGGGGGAGCGAATACCTACGCATCATATATGGACCTGATTATGACACGCCCGACTATCTGACCGAACTTCGGCAACGCGGGCTGACAACCAAGCGCACCATGGCTTTGCGCGAATTTACTCTGGGTCTGGAAGCGATGGAACGGTTCATTGATCGGGAACCCCTGCGGCGTACTCACGAATGTGTATTTGGCGTGCTGGCTTTGGAAAGTGAACCTGTTGATCCGCGGTTATAAACTTTTCATAAACAGATCAAAAAACTCCGCAAACTCGTTAAAACAAGTAATGAAACACACATCACTCTCCGGGCCTTTAGCTCTGGCCCTGATGGCCAGCCTCGGTCTGCCTATCTGCGGGGCGGCACAATCGCTCAATCCTCCCACGAAGTTTAACCAGTGGTCGTATAAAGACCCTGCTACCGACTCGATTCCGGGTATTAGTCTCGATAAAGCGTACCAACTCCTGAAGGGCCGCAAATCGGTTCCCGTCGTGGTTGGCGTAGTGGATTCAGGCATTGACATTGCCCACGAAGATTTGCGCGATGTGGTCTGGAAAAACCCCAAAGAAACACCCGGTAACAATGCCGACGATGACAAGAACGGGTACGTTGACGACGTGAACGGCTGGAACTTCATGGGTGCCAAAGACGGCACTACCTACGAAGCCGACCTCGACGAAGTTGGCCAGATCACAAACGACTGGAAAGCTAAATTTGAAAAGGCTGATCCAGCCAAGCTCTCGGCTACTGAAAAGAAACAATACGACATTTACCTGAAGGCCAAAGCGCAATACGCCAAGTCGAACGCCCGCACCAATTCATTGCGCGTATTGGTGCGCGACGAAGCGACCTACAAACGCGGTATGGATGCGATGGCTACGCTCCTGACAGGCAAGGCATTCGAGCGCGAGAGCATCACCGCTGTTGAAACCGGCAGTGATACGGCCGCCCTGGGTGCCAAAAATCTGTTAACCGAAATATTTGCCCCCCAGGCCGGCTCATTCGATAACCTGATCACCCGCGTGAAACAGGTTTACGATCGTCTGAAGCCGCTTGTACTATCTGACATTGGTGGCGAAACACCGCCCGACAATGCCCGGAAGGCCGTCGGCGACGACCCTACCAACCCTAACGAACGCTATTACGGTAGTCCGAAACTGATCATCGGCAAGTCGGAAGAACTGGCCATGCACGGTAGCCACGTAGCGGGCATTATCGGGGCCAAACGGGGTAACGGTGTTGGCGTTGACGGTATTGCCGACAATGTTCGGCTGATGATGGTCGGTGTAGTACCGAGCGGCGGCGACGAACGTGATAAAGACGTAGCCAACGGTATCCGCTATGCGGTTGATAACGGTGCCAAAGTAATCAACATGAGTTTCGGTAAACGGTTTTCGCCTTACAAGGATGCTGTGGATGCGGCCATCAGATATGCCGAAGAAAAAGACGTATTGCTGGTACATGCGGCGGGCAACAACGGCGAAAACGTAGACTCGCTGCCAACGTACCCACGGCCCGAGTACGAAGACGGGACGATTGCGAAGAACTACATGACGGTCGGTAACTCAACCCGTCGGTTAGGCTCTGCCTTGCCCGCTTCATCATCGAACTACGGAATGCGCGTTGACCTGTTTGCCCCCGGCACTGACATTGATGCTACGACGCCCCACAACGGCTACCAGAGCTTGACGGGCACCAGCATGGCGTCTCCCTGCGTGGCGGGTGTTGCGGCTCTCCTCCGGTCCTATTTTCCGAACCTGACGGCCGTCCAGGTAAAAGATATCCTGCTGAAAAGCGTGTACAAACCCGATGTAATGGTACGTATGCCAGGCCGCGCAGGTGGCTCGATGGTCCCGTTCAGCACCCTCAGCAAATCGGGCGGTATCGTGAACGCCTATGAAGCCGTTAAACTGGCTATGGCGGTGAAGTAAACATAAGTTTCATGTTACAAGTGTCAAGGGGCGCTGCTCAATCAAATGGTTTGATTGAGCAGCGCCCCTTGACACTTGTAACATGAAACTTAACCCCCTACTCTTCTACATCGCCTACCAGCAACGCCGCTTCGTGCAACAATTCCGTGGCACAGATCTCGTCTGTAAACGCTTCGATGGTGGCATCCACAACGTCCAGATCGACCAGCGCCCGTGGCGATTGCTCATCGGCAACGAAGCCTGCCAGCGCCCGGCCAACATACAGCATGTGCAGGGCAGAAAGTAGCGTCGGTAACCGTTGGCTATGGCGGGTTTGCGGCTCTTCGGAGTTCATAAATTCATAAGGTTATCCAGGCTCGATAGGTTTCAATTCAATTTCCTATCTTCACTAGCCTAATCCCATCAAAATGGTCTTCCATGAACCTATTCGTCTACGGCACCCTACGAAATACGTACGATAACCCGATGGCTCAATTGCTTCGGCAGCAGGCTGTGTTGATTGGCCACGGCTACGTACCTGGCCGCCTCTTCGACTTGGGCTGGTATCCCGGTGCAACGTACGAGCCCGACAGCCCCTACCGCGTTTGGGGCGATGTATTTGAGTTGACGGACGAATCGGTCCTGAACCAATTGGATGAGTATGAAGGCATTGAAGATCACCCGGACGATGAGTATGCGCGCCGCAACGTACCTGTACAGATGAACAACGAAGTGGTGGCGTGTCAGATGTATGTGTTCCTCAAAGCAGACGGCCAGCAAACGCTGCTCGAGTCTGGTAATTACTTAAGCAAGCACTGATCCGTCAGAATCAAGTACATCATCATGGCGACGACAAACAAGACGATCGAAACGTCGGCAAGCGTTACTGATTTTATCAGCTCGGTTGCAGACGACACCAAAAGAGCCGATTGTTTCCAACTCATCGAGTTGATTGAGAAAAGAACTGGTTTACCAGCCAGAATGTGGGGATCAGCCATTGTGGGTTTCGGCACCTATCACTACAGGTACGAGACTGGACGCGAAGGAGATATGCCTCTTGTTGGCTTCTCGCCTCGCTCGAATGCTATCGTGTTTTATCTCTCCCTGAATGCCGAAGCTAAAGCTGACTGGCTACAACGGCTGGGTAAACACAAAACCGGTAAAAGCTGCATTTATATCAAAAAGCTTTCCGACGTTGATCTGACTGTTCTGACAGACATGATCACTGCTTCAGCTAATCAGAGCCAGGCGCCACGGTAAACTACCCGAACGATCTGCCCGGATACTTTTTAGTTCTCTATCGAGTCAAGCCCTTGTTCCCGGAGTTTAGCCAGGCCATCTTTCATTGCCTTAAGCTGTTCTGGTGAATGACCCTGCCAGCGGGTAACCTCGCCTACCACTTTAAAGGGATGCGTTGAGCGATAAGCCATTGTTGGATTACCCGGAAATTTCTTGTTTGTCAGATTTGGGTCATCCTCAATTTCACCTGTCGGCTCTACCAGATAAATCCGTTCGCGGCCTTCGCCAGCTGCAAGTTCGGCTCCCCAAACGGCTGCGTCCAGCGTGGCTGTCAGATAGATGTGATTCAACGCATTGTCTTGCGTGTAATTTGAGTTGAAACCAACCTGTATAAACTCCCCGATCGTCAAATCAGCCTTTGTGCCATGAAAGTATGTCTGAGCAAAAGGGCTGTAGAAAGGTGTATTACTTTTAGTGGCGCTTTGGTCTTTTTCCATTGGTGTGAACTGAGGTTGACCTGTTATAAGGTGGCGAACACTGGCGAAACAACCACTGCTACCCTAGTGCTTCATCAGCGCAATCGTAATGTTAATTTTCCCGTAGTCGTAACGGCCTTCAAGGTGATCGAAGACGGGTTTAGTGCGATTTTCCTCAATACCCACTATGGCAATGGCGGCTTCGATCTCGCGGCGTTCGGCAGGAGTAATCAGGCTCTCCAACTCAACGTCATAACCGCCCTGACTAAGCTGAATCAGGTGGTTGGCAATGCTGGATGGGCCAAGCTCACGGGCCTGCGCGATCTGCTGAATGGTCATTCCCTGCTGGTAAAGTTCCAGCGTCATCTGCTGCGTCGATCCTTTTGGCTTTGCTGCTTCGCGAGGCCTGCTCGGTGCTTCACTACGTACCTGCCGCTGGCTTTCGCCAACCTGTACGCCAACATAGTCGGCAATTTCGGTCAGAAACGCCGTACCGAACATTTCCAGTTTGCGTTCGCCCACCCCCGATACATTGCGGAACGCGTCGGGCGTGGTGGGGCGCTGGCGGGCCATATCTTCCAGCGTCGAGTCGGTAAAGACCACGTAGGGCGGCACGTTCTGCGCGTCGGCAATGCGTTTGCGGAGGGTACGTAGCCGCTCGAACAGCTCGTCGCGGTTGCTTTCAGTACGGGTACGGGTTGCTTTTTCTACCACCGGCTTGGGTACGTCGTCGGGGCGAACAAGGCTGATCGTTTTGCCGTTGAACAGCACATCGTCGGCCAGCAGCCCCTTGCGCAGGGCGTAATGATTTTCGTAGGCCACCTCAATCACGCCGATATTGATGAGCTGGTGCAGGTAACTCCGCCACTCCTCAAATTTCAGATCGGCGCCAGCCCCATAGGTCTTGATTTTATCGAACCCCTGCGACACGATAGAATAATTCCTCGAGCCACGCAGCACATCGATCAGCACATTCATCGGCACTCGTTCGCCGAGCCTGATAATGGCCGAGAGAGCTTTCTGCGCAACGGTTGTGGCGTCGAAGGTGATCCGGGGGCTACGGCAAACGTCGCAGTTACCGCAGGGTTCGGGTAGCTGTTCCGAGAAGTATGAGAGCAGAATCTGGCGGCGGCAGGTGTTGGCTTCGGCATATTGCTTCATCCGTTCCAGCTTCGCCAGTTGTAATTCCAGATTGGCGGGCTTGTTCTCGGTGAGCATCTGCGTGTAGGTGGCTACGTCGGCAAAGCTATAGAACAGGACCGTTTGCGAGGGCAACCCATCACGACCGGCGCGGCCGATTTCCTGGTAATAGCCCTCGATGTTTTTGGGCATGTTATAATGCATCACCCAGCGCACGTTGCTCTTGTCGATACCCATCCCGAAAGCGATGGTCGCGCACATGATCTTCACATCGTCGCGCAGGAATGCCTCCTGAATACGAGCGCGCTCACTGGATTCCATACCGGCATGATAAAAAGCGGCGGAGTACCCCTTTTCCATCAGCTTCGTCGCCAGCGTTTCGCACGATTTTCGGCTCAGGCAGTAAATAATACCCGACGTATTGGGCTTCAGGCTGATCAATTTGGTGATCTGCCCAATGCGGTTGGTTCCGGGCAGCACCTGAAGGCTCAGATTGGTGCGGTTGAACGAGGCGATAAACACGGCCGGGTCGCGCATGTCGAGCCGGTCGGAGATATCCTGCCGGGTGAGGCGATCTGCGGTGGCGGTCAGCGCAATGATAGGTACGTTCGGAAACCACTTTCTGAGCGTATTGAGCTGGGTATATTCTGGCCGGAAATCGTGCCCCCACGACGAAATACAGTGCGCTTCGTCGATGGCGAACATGGATATCTTCATCCGGTTCAGGAACACATAAAACGATTCAGACAGCAGTTTTTCGGGCGATACGTAGAGCAGTTTTATTTTGCCACTGACGCAGTTAGCTTCCACATCGCGCATCTCTTTCACCCCCTGCGAACTGTTGATATACGCCGCCGCAATGCCGTTCAGGTGCAGGGCCTCGACCTGATCTTTCATCAGCGCGATCAGCGGCGAGACCACTACGCACAGACCGGGCATCATCAGGGCCGGAATCTGGAAACAAACCGATTTGCCGCCACCCGTTGGCATCAAGACCACCGTATCACGCCCACTCACAATTGACCGGATAATAGCCTCCTGCATGGGCCGGAAGCGATCATACCCGTAGTACCGTTTGAGGTAGACAACAGGGTCCTGACCAGTGGGTTCGTATACGGTTGAAAGGGGCGATTCGTCTGTTAACATACGGTGGCAAAGCGGAAATTTAGTATAGTAAAGATACGAAATTTACCCCATTTGGCCAGTCGCCAACCGCCACGAACTACCCGTTCCAGCCAGCCAAAATGGGGTCTTAACTGGTTGTTAGCTATATTAACCCGGTCTTGTGTTCCCACAAACACACCCTATCATGAAAATTCTGGTCATCGAGGATGAGGTCAAAACGGTTCAAAGCATTAAACAGGGACTCGAAGAGCACCAGTGGGAAGTCGACATAGCCTACGACGGCACGATGGGTTTCCGGCTGGCCACCCAGTCAGATTACGCCCTGATTATTTCCGACATTATTCTGCCCGGCATGAATGGGCTCGACCTTTGCCGGAAGCTGCGAGACGCCAACGTGACAGCGCCCATTTTAATGCTGACCGCCCTCGGAACAACCGACGACAAAATCGTTGGGCTCGATGCCGGCGCTGACGATTACCTCGTCAAACCATTTGAATTTCGTGAACTGATGGCCCATGTCAGAGCCCTCACGCGGCGCAACCATCATACCGCTCAACCAGCAAACGTGCTGAAAATTGCCGATCTTGAACTGAACCCAGACACCAAAAGCGTGGTGCGGGCGGGCAAAGAAATAACGCTGACAGCCAAGGAGTTTCAGTTGCTCGAATATTTTCTGCGCCACCAGGGGCGAGTCATTTCGAAAGTGGAACTGGCCGAACGATTCTGGGATGTAACCTTCGACACCGGCACCAACGTGATCGAAGTGTACATCAATTTTCTCAGAAAAAAGATTGATCGGGATTTTGAGCCGAAACTGCTCCACACCCAGATTGGCATGGGGTACGTTGTCAAAATGCTATCGTGATGATCAACATACGTACCCGGCTCACGTACCAGTTTGCCATACTGGTCACGCTGATTCTCCTGTTCTTCTCGCTCGGCGTTTACTTTTTCAGTAAGCTCTATCTGGAAAAACGCTTCTACAAACGCCTTCAGGATCGGGCCAT
This sequence comes from Fibrella forsythiae, assembly GCF_017353175.1. GTDB lineage: Bacteria > Bacteroidota > Bacteroidia > Cytophagales > Spirosomataceae > Fibrella > Fibrella forsythiae. The sequence goes on from NZ_JAFMYW010000013.1 coordinate 43,574, forward strand.
TACCACCACAACTCTCCTCTTCGATTTACAGCAAACCGACAGTACCGTGCTTCGGATGATTGAATCGGCCGAAAAAAAGCTGCTCCTCAACGAGAGTATCTCGGTCTACAACGAGCGCACAAAAGAGATCCTCTTTTCGACCAACCCGGCCAATACCCAATTCCACGAGCAGTTTATTCCCCGCCTCGATTCAACCATTCAGACGTTGTATCTCCACCACGACGACTACCAGCTTGTGGCTATTCGGCTAACCGGCGGCAACAGCAGCAACTGGGTCATTGCCAGCGGCATAGACGAGGTTGGCCAGGAGGCGCTGGCCGACCTCAAAAAGATTCTGCTGATCATGATCCTGGCGGCTATCCTGTTGCTGGGCATGTCGGGCTGGCTCTTCGCCGGACGGGCGCTGGCACCGATGTCGGGCATCATCAGGCAGGTCAATACCATCTTTCCGGCGAACGTTGCGAAACGGGTGACCCACGCAAACCGGTCGGATGAAATCGGGCTGCTGGTAGCCACCTTCAACCAACTGCTCGACCGGATTGAGCAGGCGTTGAACACCCAGAAAATGTTTATCGCCAACGTGTCGCATGAGTTAAAGAACCCGCTGACCAAGATTAATTCGCAGATCGATGTGGCCCTCATTCAGAAACGAGACCCTGACGCCTATGAACGCACTCTGCGCTCGTTGCAGGAAGATACCCGAACCCTGACCCAACTGACCAACGCCCTGCTCGAACTGGCCAATTCATCGATTCAGCCCCAGGCCATGAAGTTTGAACCCGTGCGTATGGATGAACTGCTTTGGGAGACCAAAACCCAGTTGCAGGCCTGGCACGATGACTATATCATTCAGCTAACCTTCACGGATTTCCCGGATGACGAAGACGCGCTCATTACACTGGGGAACCGGGCGGCCCTTCAGGTATTACTGATGAATCTGATCGACAACGCCTGTAAGTTCTCCCCCGCCCAAACGGCCAACGTTGACTTCAGGGCCGATTACCAAACAATCAGCATCACCGTCTTTAACAGGGGCCCACAGATAGCCGACACTGATCTGGCCAACATTTTTCAACCGTTCTTTCGGGGAGACTCAACGGCTCAATCGAGCAAAGGACATGGTGTTGGGCTGGCCGTTGTGGCGCAGGTAGCGCAGCTTCATAACGGCAGGGTTACCGTACAGTCGACGCCCAACGGCACCACATTCACGTTGGAACTTGCCAATAAACAGCAATTTTAAGGTGGTTTTAAAGTGGGCTTAAGTCTGGGTTAAGTTGGGTGTTGTTGTTTTGCAACGTACCTAAACTACTGGTGTATGGAAGCCGACACAATGAACACGAAGCAGGGAGCAATCAATATGACCATCGGGTCATTGGTAGGTATTCTCTCCTTGCTGGCCTATCTGTTCATCGGCTCCCGTAATGAAACGCTGGAGGTTCAGAAACAACTGACAACCAAAGTAGAGCAGTTTGCCACTGTTCAGGTTAAGCTCGATTCCATTTCCACCGTTCTTAATCAGAAGATCGTTGAGGTACGGCAGCTTGGCGGGAGCCTGAGCGGACTACAACGCATCAAGCAGCAGTTGGAGAACGATAAGAAAAAGCTGAAATATGATCTTAGCTTTTCTCTCCAGCAATATGATCTGAAAATCAAGGATTATACCAGCTTTCTGGCACAGAACGAATTGGATATTAATAAGTTAAAATCAGAAAACGGCTCATTACTTACCCGCGCCCGTACCCTGGAACAAGAAAAGCAGAGTATACTTACTGAAAACGAAGGCCTGAAATACGAACGAGCGGCGCTAGCCAAAACGGTGGTCGATTATTCCCTTCAGAATGCTGACCTGAAGGAAAAAGTAACACGCGCTTCGGCCATTAAGGCGGTAAACGTAGAAGTGGCGGCCGTGGCTACCAACGGAAAAGAACGCAGAGTCGGACCCTATAAATCGTCGCGCATTGATCGGCTGAAAATTGCCTTCATCATTCCGTTCAATCCAGTTTCGCAGGTACGTTCCACCGACATTTATCTGCGCATTCTGGACCCTAATGGTGCCGTTGTTGGCGACAATTCCGGGGCGGGCGTCTTATCAATCGACGGGCGCGAACTGGGGTACAGCACCCGGCAACCAGTTGATCTCGAAACGAAAGACCAATTGGTATCCATGCTCTTTCATCGTGACACGGACTATAAGCCAGGCACCTACACGGTAGAACTGTATGCGGAAGGCTTCCGAATCGGCGAGGGTCGATTCGATGTAAAATAACGTCGCAAAGCTGGCGAACTCTATCACCCAACGGTCAAACCGATGTCGACTTTTCGAAAAATCACTGACGTAATATCGTCATTCCTGCCCTTTTTCTGGAGAACGCTGACCGACGCGATCCGGCTATTTTTTACCCGTTACCGGCAGTTTCCTCTCGCCTACAGTGCTATTCTGTACCTCTTTTTCACCGTATCTTTCTGCTATTATCCCGTTGCCGACCACTGGGCTACGGGTTTTGTGATGATGAGCCTGCCCCTGGCCATTCCCAGCGGTGTTGTGGCCTGCGTTTACCTGCTCTGCAAACGGCAGCAGGCTATCGCAATGGCCGGTCTGGTCTGGGTGATGTTTTCGTTTGTATTGGTTAAACGGGTTGTTGGCACGAATACGGGCGAGTTAGACATGAATCAGGTTCAGGCACTCAAGGTACTGAGCTTCAACAGCGAAACCTTTCCCCTGGGAACTACCACCGAATTCGACAAATCTCTGAGCGCAGATATTGCCTGTTTTCAGGAGTATTCCCCCAACGCGCAGATCGAACGGCAGTATACTGCCAGGATCGAGAAACTGACCTGTTTTGGAAACGATCGGCAAATTGGGCTGGCTGTATTTTCGAAATACCCGGTAGTGAAACAGTATGGCCGCATCTGGACCAGAACTGACGGACCCGATATTAATGGGTTTCTGTGTGCCGATATTGCCTACGGAGCCGATACCATCCGGGTTGTCAATGTACACTTATTGTCGATGGGCGTACGAACCAGCAAGGCAGTTACGGCATTGAAATCCGGCGATCTACTTTGGTTCTTTGCCGAAGTTGGCGACACCTTTCACCGGTTGAAAGAAGGATTCAAAAACCGAAACGAACAGGTTCAGGAGGTGGAATCATACGTAACGGGTAGCCGGTATCCGGTCATTATCTGCGGCGATTTCAACGAAACACCGATGGGGTATTCATACGGCAAACTGAGTCGGAACTTTAGAAACGCCTTTGAAGAGGTGGGGCAGGGCATGGGGTTCACGCTCAATCGCCACCCCTACTGTGTACGCATCGATCAGCAGTTCGTTAGCCAGGATTGGCACATCAAAACCTGCCAGACCTTATCTGCCATCTCGTTCTCCGATCACTTTCCGGTTCTGGCTCAGTATGTACTAAAAAAATCGCTCGTTGCACCTGCACCGGTACTGGCTCAACACTAAGGTAGTAATCCTGCATGGCCATTCAGATTTTCTCTTAAGGAAACTACCTTAAAATTCGCTTAAGGCATTGCTTTTGGGCAACTTTTCCCTCACATTTCCGTCCAATTAGCGAGTTTAACCTTAATCAATTTGAACAAATGAAAAAATCTGCCATGTGGCTGACCTTTCTGCTCGGCCTGTTGATCACCTTCTGCGCCCCGGCTCAGGACGCGAAGCCTAAAAAAGAGAAAGCCAAGAAAGAAAAGTCAGAAGCCAAAGCGGACAAGAAAGAGGCTAAGGAGGATAAGAAAGAAGCTAAAGCCGATAAGAAGGCCGCAAAGACTGACGCCGAGAAAGAAGCCGCAAAAGCCGATAAAGCAGCGGCCAAGGCTGAAAAGAAAGCAGCGAAAGAGGCAAAAAAAGAAGCCACTGACAAGCCAGATGCTACAAGCAAGGCAGATAAGAAGGCTGCCAAAGCAGACAAAAAAGCAGCTGAGGCGGCCGATGCAGTTAAAAAAGCAGACAAGCCGGAGAAAGTAGCTAAGGCCAGCGCTAAAGAGACTAAAGCCAGCCCCGCCGATTATAAAGCACCGGTTGACCGGTCGATGAAAGGCCCCAACGGCGAGCAGGTTATGACCGGCCCACGCGGTGGCAAGTATTACATCAACAAGAACGGCAACAAGACGTACCTGAGCAGCCTGAAAGACTGATCAAGGAGTTTTCTACAAAAAAGGCTAGGTACGTATGAACGTACCTAGCCTTTTTTGTGCCGATTAGGTACGTGGCTGGTCTGGGCAGACAATTACTGCATCCCGCCTTTCACTGATTCATAGTCTGATTTCAACCGGCCCACCTCGCGGGCTAGAAACGTCTGCAACTGCTGATTGAACGCTTCTTTTTCGGTATCGGGCAGGCTGTTGTACAATTCTTTTAACTCCTGATTGATAGCCGCCCGTTCGTCTGCGGTTGCCGCATTGATTGATCGGGTATGGTAACTTCTAAAATCGTAGGTTGTCATATAGCCAAAACCCAGACCCGATTGGGCAAGTTCGCTTAACATTTTCGACACAGACTAAACTTTTAGGGTAAAAAACGGTCATATACCTGTTACACGGGTAATAAGTCGTGGTTGAATTGGATTCAGCACCGGTCAACGTTTACCTTTGTCTCCCCAGAATACTACAATACAACTTAGTCAACCCAATTGCCAATCAAGTTTTTACGATGAAAAAAGCGTTCGGCTTCCTCCTTGCTACCGCCGGTCTATTGTCGGCATCATTTTCGGCCCAGGCGCAGGATAACATTCCTGACGATATGAAAGCCCTCATGACCAAATATACCTGCATTGCCTGCCACCGGGTAGATGTAAAATTGGTTGGACCGGCTTACAAAGATGTGGCTAAACGCAACTACACTAACGATCAGATCGTGGAGTTGATTTATAACCCCAAGCCAGCCAACTGGCCCGGCTTTATTGCCATGGCTCCGATGAAACAGGTGCCTAAAGAAGACGCGCTGAAACTGGCTACCTGGATTAATACACTCGATGGTACCCCTGCCAAAAAAGGCGGTGCCAAGAAAGGTAAGAAAGCCTAGTTGATTCGTTCTGTTTTAGCATAAAAAAGCCGCTCTGGATGTCCAGAGCGGCTTTTTTATGCTAAAACATCTATTTCTTACCCATCGCCGATTTGATGGCCTGCTCTTCGGCCGGGTCATAGAACGTGCCGTCGCTTTTCAGGATTTCGTGGAACCAAATGCTCGGTTCCCGCCCGTTTACGTAGGGTTTCTGCCAGCTATCCCAGGGCAGAAATGTCTGCGATTTCCCGGCTACAAATCCCCAGCAGATCATACCCACCTTCTCGCGTTTGGCAATGGGCAGGTGCGTCTGGAACTTACTGTTTACGCCCCGCGCCATGAACTCAGTACAGATGAGTGGCCGACCTAATTTCTTCAGTCCGGCAATCAGTTTCTCCAGCGAAGGCGCATCACTGTACTGGTGAAACGTAATGACGTCAGAATTCTCCAGTTGCATCCGGTTAAAGGCAGGAATAGCCGACGCGTTGGTCCAGTCATCGACAAACGATTTCCAGATGCCTGACGACAATGGCTGAGTTGGATTCACGGAACGCCCCCACTGGAACACCTGCGGTAGCAATTTGCCGATGATGGCAATCTTGCGGTCTTTGGGCAGCTCTGTTTTTATCGTATGCCGATCACCGTAGCTGTTGTCGTTGGTATTATCGGGCTCATTCCACATATCCCACATCAACACCCGGTTATCATTTCTGAAGGCACCGATCACACCTTTCACGTAGGCTTCCAACCGTGGATACTGCGATACGTCGGTCAGCGCATCGGCTCCCGGCGACTGCACCCAGCCAGAGTTGTGAATGCCTGGAACCGGATCATGCTGTTTGCCCAGTTTCGGGTATGGGTCCCAGCACGAGTCGAACAGCACCAGCATGGGCCTGATCTTGTGTTTCTGGCAGATGTTAAGGAAGGTGTCGATGCGCTTGATGAACCCTTTGGCGTCCTGCTGATAGGGTAGATCGTGTAAAAAAACACGCATGGTATTGACGCCCATTTGCTCAGCCCAGCCTAATTCCTTATCAATCGTGGCCGGATCAAAGGTTTCGGCTTGCCAGAACTCCAGTTCGTTGATGGCATTGGCCGGATTATAATTGCCGCCGAACAGAAACGGTTCTTTGGCATACCAGGCATTGGCTTTTGTTGCCGACCAGCGGCCGGGTGCCGACGGGACATCGGCAGATTTGGGTTGAGCAAAACTCAGAAAGGCTGAAAGCCACAAGACGCTCAGCAGGGTAAGGCGTTGACGCATAGATGATACGAGAAAGTTGGTCAGAACGAGACAGACGACCAATTCCCCGCCTGTTGCCGGGTACGTTCATCTGCCTCACTGGTAAAAGCAGAAAAATGCTATTTTTGGGTGCTATCTGCCAAAAAAACAGTAATCGACCAGACTAACCTCCGACTCAGGCAGTCCCAACAACAGGCATTGGAAACTGAACGGTTACCGTTGTCCCCTCTCCTTCAACAGACTCAACCGTGATCGTTCCGTTATGCAGCAGTACGATCCGGTGCGTAAGGGCCAGCCCGATACCGTGCCCCGGAGCCACACTCGTTGTTGACGGCGACCGGTAGAAGGGCTCGAAAAGGTGAGGGAGCGCATTGGCCGAAATACCATATCCTTTGTCGGTAAACGCGATCTGAATCTGATTCGGCGCAAACGTGATTCGAACCGCCACGCTACCATTGGCCGAGTATTTACAGCCATTCTCCATGAGATTCTGGAAGGCCGTACGCAACAGCGCTTCTTCTCCCTGAATAGTCAGTTCATCGTCCTGATCGGGCAGGTTCTCGAAATCGATATCAACGATATAGGAAGGATTCTTCGTCAACAGCTTACTGCGGGCCTGCCAGAGCAACTCATCCAGCCGGGTAGGCCGGAATGAAATGGCTGTTGATTCAGAACTGGCCCGGGCCAGATCGAGCAGCCCGTTGGCCAGATCAATCATGGTCTGTACTTCATCGAGTACGTCGGCCAGCGTTTGCTGATAATACGGCACATCGCGCGCCTGCATCAGCGCCACGTCGATATTACCACGCATGATAGCCAGCGGTGTTCGCAGTTCGTGTGAGGCATGCGACACGAAACTACGCTGGGTGACGAAAGCCTCTTCCAGCCGATTCAGCATATCGTTGAAGGTCCGGGCCAGTTCAGCCAGTTCGTCGCGTTTCCGGCTAACGTGCAGCCGCTCATGAATGTTGGTTGCCGAGATGTCGTTTACCTGATCAATAATTTCAGAAACGGGCCGGATGGCATCAGATGCAAACAGCCAACCCGCCACGCCGACCATAACAAAGCTGGCCAGCCAACCAAAAATAAGGATTTCGCGGAGGCGGCGCAGCTTGTTGAACCCATACTGGTCATAAGCTGTAGCCACCACAACCAGCGTTTTGTACCGAATACCGATCGTCTCAATTTCACCGTGCGTCAATCGGATTTCATGCCCCTCGCGGATATGGCGAAACTGCCTGCTCGTTAACGGTGGGTTATATCCTTTTCCCGCAGAGAAAACAACCTGATTCAGTGAGTCGTAGATCATAACGCGTTCACCAACCATGACGGGCAGATCATTACGGGCTACGTCACCGGCATCTTCACGTACCCGAACGGTTGTGGTGGCTTTTTCATGCAGACGATCATAGAAATCCAGTTCCCTGTACTGATTATACAGCAGGTAAATAGAGACAGAGAACAGCAACAGAATAGAGCCAACCAACAACGAGAAAAGTAAGGTCAGCCGGGCGCGGATCGTCACTCTTCCTTCATGATGTAGCCCATACCAATAACGGTGTGAATGAGCTTGGTCGGGAATTCTTTATCGACCTTTTTCCGCAGAAAATTCACGTACACATCAATCACGTTGGTACCCGTGTCGAAGTGAATATCCCATACTTTTTCGGCAATATCTACGCGGGAGACCACCCGGCCCCGGTTACGCATCAGGTATTCGAGCAACCCGAATTCTTTGGCTGTCAGCTCAATCCGTTTGCCGCCCCGGCGAGCAATTTTCTCATTCAGATCAAGTTCCAGATCGGCAACGCGCAGCACACTTACGGCGCTTCCGCCTTCGGCGCCACGTTTGTGAAGGGCACGAATACGAGCCATCAGTTCGCGAAACTCAAATGGTTTCACCAGATAATCATCGGCACCGGCTTCAAAACCGGCCAATTTATCATCTACTGACCCCATCGCCGTAAGCATCAGAATGGGAGTCTGTACCTGTTCGTGTCTGATCGTCTGGGCCAGATCGAACCCGTTGATCTTGGGCAGATTCACATCCAGCACAATGACGTCATAACTATTGCTCAAGGCCATTGTCCGGCCGATTTGCCCATCATAGGCCAAATCAACTTCGCACTTTTGCTCTTCCAACCCTTTCTTAACGAAAGAGGCCAGCTTGGGCTCATCTTCTACCACTAGGACTTTCATATCCGAAACATACATAGTATCCATCAATAGTTGAAAGAGTGAAAAACACGAATTATCCAATGAACCGCCGTAGATGTTTAGTTTATGCGCCGGAATAGTGGCAACGAAGCTCCCATTTGTATATTAAAACGCCGCCAAACCCCTGTTAAAAAGGCGTTAAGGGCCGGAACCGGCCGTTCAGGCCCATTTATAACCAAGCCAGAGTTTTACCAGTTGAAAGAAATAAATGCCAATAATATTTTCTCAACGGTATGCAAATGCAGGAATCTCGTCCTTCTTCTGACGAAATAAAAGGCGAAAAATTGCCCTACCCAGCGCGGCAGTCAGACATGAAACGCCAGCCCGACAGCGATTTATCGAACTATAAGGCGGCAAATAAATTAACTGGCAAGGTAGCGCTGATCACCGGGGCCGATTCGGGAATTGGGCGGGCGGTGGCCATTGCCTTTGGAAAAGAAGGGGCCGATGTGGCCATTCTTTACAACGAAAACACCGACGACGCCGCTGAAACCAAACGGATGGTGGAGGCCAACGGCGGACGCTGTTTGGTTATTCAGGCAGACGTTCGGGAGTCGAACGCCTGCCGCGACGCTGTTCAACAAACGGTAGACGAATATGGTAAGCTGAACATTCTGGTGAACAATGCAGCGTATCAGATGGCGCAGGAAAAGTTTGAAGACATTACCGAAGAGCAGCTTCGCCGCACCTTCGAGACCAATATTTTCGGCTACTTTTTCATGGCACAGGCGGCCCTGCCGCACCTGCACGAAGGTGATGCCATCGTGAACACAGGTAGCATTGTCGGTATCGTAGGTAACCCATTACTGATCGATTACACAGCAACGAAAGGGGCCATCCACGCCTTCACCAAGTCGCTGGCCATTCAACTGGGCGAACGGGGAATCCGGGTCAATGCCGTGGTTCCCGGCCCCGTCTGGACACCCAATATTCCGGGTACGATGCCAATGGACGAAGTTGAGCATTTTGGCCATGAGGTGGCACTGGCCCGGCCCGGCCAGCCCGAAGAATTGGCACCCGCTTACGTTATGCTGGCGTCGAGTGATGGTAGTTTCATGACAGGTAGCCTGGTAGAAGTAACCGGCGGAAAATTAGGATGAGCCACCCCACCCACTACCCCTCTGGCACCGTACGTGAGTTACTGGCCACCAACCATGTTAGCGACAAGACCCGCGAGGTATTAACCGAACGACTCAACCAGCAACCTGGTCCGCTCCGTTTTTTCACTCAGGAAGAAGCCACTACCCTGCGTCATATTGCCAGCCGCCTGTTACCACAGCCTGGCGAAGCCGGGTACGTCATTGACCTGGTTGACCCGGTAGATAAACGGCTGGCAAATAACGAAAGCGATGGCTGGCGGTATGACGTACTTCCTGCCGATACTGACGCGTACCGATTAGGGTTACAGGGCTTTCAGGAGTCAGCTCAGGCAGCCTACGGCCAGTCATTCGATCGGTTAACCAGTGGCGAGAAGGATGACCTCATTGGGCAGATACAGGCCGGAACAGCTCCGGGTGAGATCTGGCAACAGCTGCCGTCTACACGTTTTTTTGACGATCTGCTGGCCGAACTCGTCGTTATTTATTACAGCAATCCGCTGGTTCAGGAAGCGTTTGGGTACGTTGGTATGGCCGACAGACCCAGTTGGGAACTGATTGGGTTGAATGAACTGGAAGCGCGCGAACCAAGAGAGCTATAATTTTTTGTTGGCGTAGCCCCCGCCCTGCAGGGAGGCTACGCCGAAACCATATACACATGCCGACTTTATCGAGCAATGAGACGTCTTCGCAAGGACGTACCTATAGTACCAATGACACCGTCGATGCCGTCGTGATTGGCACTGGCGCAGGAGGCGCCCCCCTTCTGGCTCGCCTGGCACAGGCAGGCCTACGCGTAGTGGCACTGGAGGCCGGACCGGAAAAGAACCCGAAGACCGACTACGCCACTGACGAACGGGCGCAAAACTTTCTCTTCTGGAACGACGAACGGCTCAGTGCGGGTCAGGATCCACTCGCTTTTGGGTCTAATAATTCCGGAACGGGCGTTGGTGGATCAACGCTCCATTTCACGGCCTATACGCCCCGCGCCCAGCCCGACGATTTGCGCCTACAGACCGAGTTCGGCGTGGCTGCCGACTGGCCCGTTGATTTTAACGAAGACATTGTTCCGTATTACAACGAGATCGAGCAGTTCCTGGGCGTTTCGGGTCCGGCCAGTTACCCGTGGGGGCCGGCACGTACCCAGTCATATCCCCTGCCCCCGCTTCCCCTGAACGGTGCTGCTCAACTGATGCAGCGTGGGTGTGCCGATCTGGGCATTCGTACCTCGCCAGCGGCCAATGCAGCGCTATCAGGGCGTTATTTTCAGCCGGGGGTTGGCTGGCGCGAGGCGTGTACCAACCGTGGCTTTTGTCAGGCGGGTTGTAGCATAGGAGCGAAAGCCAGCATGGACGTAACGTACCTGGCGCTGGCCAGAGCACATGGAGCCGAAATTCGACCCGATTCATTCGTCACCAGCTTTGACCGTGATACACAGGGACGCATAACGACGGTTATCTACATCCGGGACGGGCAAACATACCGACAACCTTGCAAGGCCGTTTTTCTGTGCGCGGGTGCCGTTGAAACGCCTCGTCTGCTACTGCTGAATGGTCTGGCAAATAGTAGCGGGCAGGTAGGTCGGAATCTAATGGCTCATACCGGCTTGCAGATTTGGGGCGAATTCGATGAGGATGTTCGGCCTTACAAGGGGATTCCGGGCGGCCTTATTTCGGAAGATATGCACCGACCGTTTTCCAACAAATCAGCCGATTTTGCGGGGGGGTACCTGCTTCAGTCAATCGGTGTAATGCCAGTTACCTACGTGAAGCAACGGGTACGCGGCACCGGCCTTTGGGGGCAGGCCCTGCACGACGCGATGAGCCGGTACAATCATGTGGCAGGCATCAACATTCTGGGCGACTGTCTGCCTTATGATCATAACTACCTTGAATTATCGGACGAAAAAGACGTTCGGGGGCTGCCTAAACCACGGGTATACTTTACTAATGGCGAGAACGAAAAGCAAATGAATGCGCACGCCGACCGGATTATGCGCGAGATTTGGGCGGCAGCAGGGGCTAAAAACGTGTGGGCATTCCCCCGCTCGGCCCATGTAATTGGTACGTGCCGAATGGGTCATTCGCCCGACGATTCGGTGGTTGATGCCAACGGCCGATCGTTCGACGTACCCAACCTGTATATCAGCGACAATTCCACGTTCCCATCGGCACTGAGCGTAAATCCGGCGCTGACAATCATGGCGCTGTCACTCCGAACAGCCGATAAATTTTTGCAGCAGGCTGGATGATAAACCTGGAGGCCCGTGCGCCTCTCTGCCATTACTCATCATGCACATAAATCGAGTTAAACATTATGGATTTTTTAAAACATATTGAAAAACACTTCGGTACCGGAGCCTACGACGGCGACCAGTATGGAGGGTCAACGGCTTCCAACGGCAACGGCCTTCCCGACGGTTCACCATCGAACTTTATGTTCGCAACCGGAATCGAATGCTCGTATCCAACGATCAAAAAAGGAAAAGTCAGGCGGGATCAGCTTCGGGAATGTGGTCATTATGATCGCTACAAAGAAGACATTGGGCTGGTGAAAGAGCTCGGGTTGAAAGTGTTACGGTATGGCCTCCCCTACTACAGCATCCATCTGGGACCTGGCAAGTTCGACTGGGAATTTGCCGACCTTGCCATGAACGAGATCAAGCGACAGGGCATCACGCCTATTCTCGATCTGATGCACTTCGGCGTGCCCGACTGGGTTGGTAATTTCCAGAATCCCGAACTACCGGTACTTTTCGCCGAATACTGCGCCGCCGTGGCCGAACGCTATCCGTGGGTACGTTTCTACACGCCTGTGAATGAGATCTACGTAACAGCGAGGCATAGCGCCAAAGACGGTCTCTGGAACGAGCAGCTAAAGACGGACAAGGCGTTTGTAACGGCCCTAAAACACACTGTAGCGGCCAGCATCATGGGTACCCAGCAGATTGCCAAACGGCGGCCCGACGTAGTGATTGTACAGAGCGAAAGCGCCGAATTCGTTCATGAAGTGTGCACCATTCCTACCCCGGAAATAGAGCTGCACAATGAACTCCGATTCCTCTCGCTCGATCTGTTGTACGCGCATCCGCCCACAGCCGATGTTGCGCTCTATTTGCTCGACAACGGCATGACCCGGAAAGAATACGACTGGTTTATGGCTGGCCAACCTCCTGGTTATCAGGTAATGGGCAATGATTATTACGGCCGTAATGAGCAGATCAAACTCCCCAATGGTGAGATCATGAATTCGATGGACGTGCTGGGCTGGTACCAGATCACCAAGCAGTATTATAGTCGGTATCATAAGCCGGTAATGCACACGGAAACGAATGTATTCGAGGCCGACAACGCCCCGACCTGGCTATATAAGCAGTGGATCAATGTTATGCAAATGCGCCGCGATGGCGTGCCCGTCTTGGGTTTCACCTGGTATAGTTTGATTGATCAGATCGACTGGGATACGGGCCTTGCCGAGCAGAATAATCGGGTCAATGCCTGTGGCCTGTACGACCTCGATCGCAAGCCCCGCCCGGTAGCCGACGCCTACAAAACGATCCTTCAGGAATTTGGCCAGATCACGATTGTTCCCTACGGCCAGATGCTGGAAATCACCGATCAGCCGGCGAAATTGAAAGTGGAATTCTAACTATATTATGCTTCACACCCTCACCCGAACACCGCAAAGCGCTACCGGACCGGCGTTGGTATTCCTGCATTATTATGGCGGCTCAATTCAGTCCTGGAGCACCGTAGTGGATCGATTGGCAGCTGATTTTTACTGTCTGGTTATTGACCTTCCGGGTTTTGGCGATTCACCGCCAATCTCTGACCACCAGACCGTTGATGATGTAACCGAAGCAGTTACTGACGCCATTAAGGTGCAATTAGGTGATCGGCCATTTGTGCTGGTTGGTCATTCGATGGGTGGAAAACTGGCGCTGGCCGTTGCGTCAGGTACATTATCCTCGCCAGCATCGGCCGCGCTGCAAGGGTTGGTGCTGCTGGCACCATCACCCCCCGTTCCCGAACCGATACCAGACAAGGATCGACAGGCCATGCTTGATCAACCCAGCTTACCACCCGACGAACAGCAGAAGGCCGCCGAAAAAACAGCCAACAACATTACAAACAGGCCTCTTTCTGAACTAACCCGGCAGCTCATCGTTACTGACAACCTACGCAGCTCTACTGAAGGCTGGATTGCCTGGCTAACAACGGGAAGTCGCGAGGATATTAGTGCGCGTATGGTGCCTATCAACGTACCTATAACCATTCTGGCGGGCGACCACGACAATGCGCTACCCCATTCGGTACAGACCGACATGGTGCTTCCCTATTTACCACAGGCGGCATTAACCATTGTTGCCGGGGCTGGCCATTTGTTGCCCATAGAAGAACCCGATCTGGTTGCAAACGCTATCAGTACATTCTGTCGGCAACTTAAGCAACAGACAACGTAGTCACACGTCAGGCATGTAGGTACGTTGCTAATGACTCCTTTACGCAACCACTTTATCGCTCTTACGAGCCACTGTAGTAAACCAGTTGCATTCGTAAAAGGAGACCGGTGTGAAGAGCCTGTACAAACCCATCAGCCTACCTTTCCTCTTCTGAAATGAAAAGCCTGTTTCGGTTCTATACTGACCGAAACAGGCTTTTCATTTCCAACCCAGCTAATCCAGTAATCAATCTATCAGACTAACAATCACACCCTGGCGCACGACCGGCACTCATCAGTAACGCCGCACAAACAAGTCGTAAGGCGGTGTGTTCAGCCGTTAGTCTCGCCGTTTTATTTCATGCCTTCCGAGCGGCCTGCGCTACTGGGTAAACCCAAAAAAAGGAGGGTAAAAGATGATTCTTTTACCCTCCCGACAAAACTTAAATCCGATTAGTTATTAGTTGCCGGTACGACCTGCACGCTTGCTCTTCCGAATTACATATGGCACGCACACGTCCGTCGGACAAGCACAAACCGTTGGCTTCAATACCACCGTCACATCCGTATAACAACCCGACTCATTGTAGACCCGGACCGTATAGGGCTGATCCGCTACCGGATTCGACAGATTGCTTACAAGCACTCCATCGGCCGGAATCGCTTTGGCCGCGCCTGACAGCGAAGCCCCTGCGTTGAAGGTGCTACCCAGCGAGTACTGATAAGTGTATGCGGAGTTAAAGCCGCTCAACACCAGTTTACCATCGGTCTGTGGACTGCTGCCTGCGCAAGTGACCGGCACAGCCATGGCCTGGAAGGTAGGTAGCGTGTCTTCCTCCACAATGAAGGGACAGCAACTGAAATCAGGGCAGTTTCCGCTGGCATTATCCACCATCAGGCTGTAAATACCCGGCTCTGTCACCGTCAACACGTTGCTGGTCTGCCCCGCAAGCGGCACATTATTCCGGAGCCATTGGTAACTGCTTCTTCCGAGCGGAGCTGTCAGGTTGAACATATACGAATCGCCGGCACATGCCCTGAAGGGTACCGATGTACAGACTGTAGCAACATCGCCAGGAATGCTCGCCGTGTTGTAGAGGATACCGGTGCTGTCTACCCTGGCCTGGAACGAGAGGGATAGACTCTGTCCTCCACTCAGACTACCCACCAGCCAGGTGCTGATAGGAGAACCCTGGGTGAATGTCGTTCCAGCGGGAATAGTTGCCGAGTTAGCTATGTAAGTGAGCCCCGATGTTGTAGAATCGCGAACGACAACGTTATTGGCCGTGACATTTCCTGAATTGGTGAGCACCAACGTGTAGGTCAGCACGTCGCCAACTTTTGCCCGTGATTTGTCGACCAGCTTTTCAAGAGATAATTGTGGCGTAGAGCTAATCGAACAACTGGCTGGGGCCGCGTAGGTCAGCGAAGTCATACCGCAGGCGGTAGCACTGCTTAGCACTGTCAGGGTTTTGACTAAGCCATCCGAAGGCAGACCCGTCAGCGTGTAGCTGGCCGGACCGTTGCCGCTCAGGCTCACCACCGTGCTCACACTGCCCACACTGATGGTCAAGCTCTGTGGGCTGGCATTGTTGACAGCCGCGTTGGTGGCCGAGACCGTGCCTGTCACCGTGTAGGTGTTGGTGGCTGAGGCACACACACCAGGAGTGGCTGTGGCCGTCAGTGAGCAGACGGGCACAGCGCTGGTCACAATACTCAGGGCCGCTACGGCTGAGCAGGACTTGGCATCGGAGACCTTCACCGTGAAGGAGGCCGTACCGCTGGCGGTGGGCGTACCCGAGATGACACCCGTGGCGGGGTTCAGACTCAGCCCCGCGGGCAGACTACCGCCCGTCACCGTATAGCTCAGCGGCGCCGTACCACCGGTAGTAGTCAGCGTCTGGCTATAGGGACTGCCCACCTGACCGGCAGACAGACTAGCGGTGGTCAGGCTCAGCGAGCAGACCGTGCAGGAGGCTGGCGTGGCGTAGCTGGTGCTGGCCGTAGCCGTGCCCAGACTGGCCACCACCGTGTGCGAAGGTGGAGTCGAGCCCGATACCCCCGTCACCGAGAAGCTGGCTGAGCTCTGGCCCGCCGTCACGGATACCGTCCCCACGGTAACTCCGTTGTCGGTGAGGGTGAGCGTACCCGCCGGCGCATTGGTGAGTGAGACCGTGCCCGTGGCGGTGTAATTGTTGGTCAGTGTGTTACAGAGGGGTGTGCCTATCACTACCGAGAGACCCACCGTGCAACTGGCCGGAGCCGTGTAGGTGGCGCTGGTGGTCTTGCCCCCCAAGCTGGCCGTCACCGTGTGACTGCCCGTGCCCGAGTTCAGGCCCGTCAGCGAGTAGCTCACCGAAGTGGCGCCCGCTGAAACGGCCAGGGTGGTCGAGACAACCCCATCGGTGATGGTGGCTGTGCCCGCTGGCGCGTTGGTCAGCGAGAGGGTACCCGTCAGGGTGTAGCCGTTGGTGGCCGACTGACACACTCCAGGTGTGGCCGTCAGGGCCATCCCTACCGTGCAACTGGCCGGAGCGGTGTAAGTCGCCGTAGTGGTGCCGCAGCCGGGCAACGAGACCGTCACCGTATGCGAGCCGGTGCCACTGGTCAGGCCACTCAGGGAGTAGGCCACCGAGGCAGCCGCAGCAGGTACGTTTACGGTGGTCGATTGGGTACCATCCGTGATGGTGGCCAATCCGCCCGACGTATTACTCAGGCTGATGGTGCCCGTAACCGCGAATTGATTGGTAGCCGAATTGCACGTACCTGGCGTGGCCGTGGCGATCAGGTTACAAGGCAACACACAGGCCGCAACCGTCAGGCTCGACACGGATGCCGAACAAGCCGTATTGCTGCTGAAATGAGCTTCCAGCGTGTGCGTGCCGGTTCCTCCAAGTACGAAGAACTTGGTGGGCTGGGGTGAGGTCAACCCGTTGGTGACCTGAATCGTGTCGACAGCTACGCCATCCCAGCTAACAATGATGTCCTCGCCTACTGGTCCATTACTCCACGATAGGGTTGCATTTATTTCGCGCTGGGTGCCGGTGCAGGCACCCGGCAGTACATTGCTAATGCCAAGCGCACAGACGGCCGGGGCACAGGGTTGCGGAGCCAGAATCGAAGCCGCATCCTGACAGCCGGCATTGAAGCCTGCCGTAATGGCGTGGGCCGCCCCGTCGGCCGCGATGGTAAAGCTGACCAGCGCAGGCGAGGTAGATCCGCCCGTTACGTTAATGGTTTGCGGACTGGCTCCGGCCAGCGTAACGGTGATGTTCTGACCAGCCGGTGGATTAGCCCAGGTCACAAAGACATTCACCGTAGCCCGGCTCACACCGCCCGAATACGAACAGGGGCTAACCGTCGTGTTGGCTACTTTCACATCACAGGTGGTGCTGGGGTAGAGACCCAAATCCCAGGTCAGGTCGATCTCGGTGGCCGACAGGGAGGTCACCGCAGCAATGATGCCTTCGGAATCTTTCGTTTTATCCGGACCAACCAGGCTGGGCGAAACGGCGTAGCCGGATGGTGGGTAGAACACGGCAAAATAGTCGCCGGGGGCCAGATTGGGGAACAGGTAATTTCCCGACCCGTCGGTAACGGTGAAGCCCACGAAGGTATCGGTTGTCTTGTTGGCCACTCCATCGCCGTTGTCTTTGTAGAGTTCAACCTTCACGCCCGATATGCCCAGTTCGCCGGGGTCCTGGATGCCGTCTTTGTCCGTATCCAGCCAGACAAAATCGCCATATATAGCGGGAGTCAGCGGCTGTACCTTAATACCCACTTTGATCGGTTCGGCGGGTAACAAAGGCTGATTGTTATCGGTGCGTGTGCCAACGTACCCAAACGAGTTCCAGGCAATTTCGCCAGCCGTGGGGGCATTGGTCGGGGCGCGCATGGGCCAGGTGAGCAGCAGCGAATCGCCCGGCTGCAACACAATCGTGCCAAAATCAAACCCAAGCGATTGCACTTTGGTGATATCTGCCGGTGGAGCCGTCGACCAGTTGGCGGGGGTACACCCCGCCGGATTATAGCCCAGTTCGGGACGACAGGGATTGCTTTCAATCGAATAATAGACCGTTACGCCAGTGGGCGGCGTTACCGGCCCGGCCAGGTTGGGCCGCCACTGGGTGAGTCGATCCTGAGTATCCAGCACGCCTTTATCACCAATGAAAGGTAGAATGTCCATTACCTGAATACCGGTCATGGGCACATTTCCCTCATTGGACACCCGAAGCCGATAATCGGCCAGCCCACCGGGCACGGTCAGGCCAAAGGCAGGGTATTTGGAGTAACCCGCATCGAGCTGCCCCTTCACCAGTTTTTCGGACGTGAGTTTAGCCAGCGACTGGAGGGTAATAGGCACTGAATTTGAACAGGTCATTTCGGTGGTATTACCGTCTCCGTCGATGTCGTAGGTATCTACGTTCTCTCGGTAGGGACAGCCAGCTATATTATCGGCAATTATATAGCCCTGATTGACTTTTTGCGTCAGGGCACTGGAGTTTTTGACAATGGCCTTTAACGTAATAGTCATCGACCTACCCGTAGGTATACTTTCATTGAGTTGCCACTTCAGAAAGGTGTTGGCACCACTGGTAGTGGAGCTGAAGACAGGCATAGTAGCTCCATACTGACTGGTATACGTCCAGGAAACAAACTGTAGCTCATCTGTCTTGAACACATCGGCGACAATGGGATTATCCAGGGGTAACGATGGGGCTCCACCGTTGGTAAAAACAAGCTGATAAGTCACCGTATCGCCAACGGTGCGGGAAGGACTACCCACCAAAACCTTGTCAAATGATATGAATGCCCCTGTTCTGGGTGGCTCAATAGTTGCCGTAACACAGGCCGATCTGTTGATTTGATCGGAGGTGGCGCGTGCGCAGTTTGTAACAGGGCCTAATGGCGCATCGGCTGCCACATCGAAATAAACCCTAAACCCGGTTGACGTATTAGCCCCGGGTGTAAATGCATTAGTAAGGCACCAGCGCACAATGGTTACGTACTCGTTGGCGGGTAAAGTTACTGGTATACTGAGGCCAGCCGTTACCAAAAAAGGCGAACCCGGCAGCGTAGTCCAGTTTGTATTCAGGTTTGTCTGGTATTGGATACTAACGGTATTGCCGTCATAATTTTGCATTATGCCGGTGTTAATGGATTTGACTCGTAGCTTACTTGCCATCGGCAGGGTATCAACCAGGCATAAGTTGGTTTTAGCCACGTTACCGCTTGAGCCAATATACAAATCATAATAACCTTCCTGACCTTGCATCAGTCGGTTCGCGCCCAAAGAAGGAACAGCTTGTATCTGTTTATTGAGATCAAGGCTAAGTACACTGTTAACCGTTGTCGATACGGTGTTACTCACCGTGGTTGAGCCCCCGGAAGTGATGGTGGCACTGTTGGGCAATACCGTTCCGCCGGGGATAGCGGAACTAACATTACCCGAAATTTTCACCTCACCCGTCGTACCAGCGGGCAAATTACCCAAACTAAACGTTACCTGCCTCAGGCTCGAATTATACACCCCATTGGCAGGTTGTAATGTTACACCGTACATGGGTGGAATAATGTCATTGATCACCACATTCGTACAGGGGTTTGTGATGCTGACACAGTTATACTGGATCGTATAGGTCAGGATTCCGTCGGGATTGAGCGATGACCTGTCAACCGTCTTTCGAACCTGTAGACTCTGCGCCTGCGCTTTATACGACGGTGACGCTGCGAAGAGCCCTAACAGGGCTAGTAGAACATAGATAAAGCCAGCGCTACGTCCGGTGGGTGCGGGCGTACAGGCTCTCGGCGGAACACACCTCAGCACAGCCCCCCCGGAGGTAATGTACTGACGGATTCGATCGGGGTAAAAGCGAGTATGTAGTTGGTTCATAGACTGCCTTTTCTTTTGAGGATTTTGCTGTTTTACCATTGTGTGCTTCTGTTACGGTAGTTTGTTGCTCGATGCGTTCATTTGGTCAGGAGCGTGTCGCCCATTTTACCAAGCCGAGTAATAGGATGCTTCTGCTGGCTTGAGTGCCGCTTTATCAACTACTATAGCCGTCTTGATTTGGGTTGTAGGCGCTACCAATTGAAGTCGGTTGACTAAGTCCGTTGGCCGGAATAGTGGCCGTCAACTTAACCCCCGTACAGTTGGCGGTTATGCTGGCACACTTATACTTGAAGGTGTATGTGAACGGTTCGCTGGCTAACACAGCCGCTTTGTCGGTGGTGGCGGTTAACTCAAGGGTTTGTGCCTGAGCTACACCGACCAAAAGAAGTACGCCCAGAAGTGTAAAGAAACCCCAGCTTGCCAGCTTGCTTCTGTAGGTGCGATAGAGGAGAGAGTAAAGTTGATTCATATACCTAAATTTTTCCAACAGGTGTGTCACTGGCGGCGGTAACCAATAGGGTTGAGTGCCATTGAATGAAAACAATTAGCCGGTTTCAGGCTGTTGCCGGAGCCGATTCATCACTCCCAGCTTCCGGCGCTGCTGCTTTCCCCCTGGTCAAACAATGTGCCACATGGTCTATGGTTTGGCAAGTATCGTATATTAGTTTACTCATTTTATATTGAGTAAATTTACTATTTCCATTTCAACCTAAGCCAGCAAACTACAAGGCTAAGTCAGCAATCAAGCCATTAGAGCTACTATGGTTATCAAGTTCTGTGCCAACTACTCAAAATAAATACTCATACTTTCATGTATTAATTGATTATCCTTCGACAATTGACAGAATTAACAAGCCCAAAGCCCCCAACTCCTTCAGCACTACCGCCCTGGTCTGCACCATTAGCGGGCGGTAGTGCTGAAGGAGTTGGGGGCTTTGGGCCGTTACTTGCCTTAGCGATCAACCAGACTACGCACTAAGGCCGCACAATCTTCCTGACAAGGATAGGGACACAACGGTTGGGCGGGCACGCACAAAAGGCAGTCGGTAGCACTACCGCCACATCGCTCACACAGCCCCCCGCCCCATAGACCCGAACCGTATAGCTTTGTCCGTCTGGCTGACTGGGGTTGGCTTGCCCGCTCAACAAGGCCTCCCCTACCCCCGGCAAGGGCTGATTGCTGGCCAACAGCATCTGGCTGGGGTTGAAAACGCTGCCCAGGCTGAGGTTATAGTGGCTGGCATTGGTACTGCTCACCAGCACCAGGCTGGCGTCTGCGTTGGGGGTAGCGCCCAGACAGGTAGCCGGTACGGCGGTAACGGCCAGAGAAGGCAAGGGGTTGAGGGTCAACGCAGCGGTAGCCGTGGCCGAACAGCCCGCTGAGGACGTACCCGTTACCGAATACGTGCCGGCCACACTCACCGAGATACTGGCCGTGGTGGCTCCCCTACTCCACACATAGGTAGTGGCTCCGCTGGCCGTCAACGTACCTGATTGCCCCTGGCAGACCGTCGCTGAGCTAGCCGTGACTGTGGGCAGCGGATTCACCGTTACCGTAGCTGATGTCGTGCTTGTGCACCCACTGGCAGTGGCCACCGTTACCGAATAAGTCGACGTCGCGGCAGGGCTCACCGCTAACATACCTGTGGTGTTCACAATCCCTCCGGTGAAGCTATAGCTAGTGCCGCCGGTGGCCGTCAGCGTAGCCGATTGCCCCCGGCAGATGGTTGCCGACGTGAGGGCTGGCGCGATGGAACAACAATTCGGAGCTGCTACGGTTGTCGACGACACACAGCCGCTCAGACTGGCCGTGAGGGTCAGGGTTTGACCGGCAGGTACGTTAACAACACTGTCGCCCTGAACTGTACCCAGGTTAGCCGTAACAATTGCGTTGGATGGACTCACCGTGAAGTGTACGGTGAACGTGCTGTTGGGCCGACAGGCGGGCGTACCCAACGCTATGGCAGGCAGGGGACTGAGATCGACCGAGACCGGCCGGATGGTCGTACAGCCTGTGCTGAACATCGCTCTGACATAATACGTGCCTGATCCAACTGCCGCCGTGTTGGCGACCGGAATGCTCTGGGCACTGGGGTCGAGCCAGTAGCTCAACGTACCTGAGCTTTGGGCGGCTGCCGACGCAAGGCTCACGGTTGCCGTACCCGCTGCATTCTGACAGGCCGTAAGTGCTTCGTTCACAGCCAGAGTGGGCGAAGGGCTCACCGTTACGACGATCTGGTCAGAAACCGAACAACCTGAAGCGGGATCGGTGGCCGTTAGTTCATAGATGGTGCTGCCTGTGAGACAAACCTGCGTCTGAAAGTTGGTCGGTGTATCAATCGTGGCAGCTCCTGCCGCCGTATTGGGGGCCGTTTTCCAGCTATAGGTATAAGGCCCGTTTACGGCTGGACCAATTGTGACGCAGGTATTGGCACAGATGGTCTTGTCGGTGCCCGCTGCCAGCACCACGGCGCTGACCGTAATCTCCTGCTCGACGGTAGATGAACAGCCGCTGCCATAATTCACCGTGATCAGGTACTTATAAACGCCCTCTGGCGGGTTGTCGGTCACCAGGAATGTTGGCGTGGCTGAGGCATTGTTGGAAATCCGGCCTGTGGTGGGGTTCGTATAGCCTGCTACCGTAGTCCAGGAGACCGTAGCACCGCTTGGAATCGTGTTACTAAGCCCAACGGTTGGGTTTGTGGTACTGGGCAGGCAAATACTGATTGGGTTAGCCTGCGCAGTGTAGGCAGGTGACGGTACGTTGAAAACAAATTTCTGCACGCAGCCACCTGGTGCCGTGGTCGTCAGGGTGTAGGATGTAGCCACGCTCGGATACACCTGAATACTACTTCTGGTGGTGCCGGTCGACGACGGAGCGAGCGGCTCTGTCAGTACCCCGGCAAACGGCGACCAACTGTACGTATACCCCGTCAGCGCGCTGGTATTGATCACCGCTAACAATACGCCCGTGGCCGAACAGGGTGCTCCGCTGACCGTGTTGACGATTGGAACCGGTGCGGCGGTAACCGTGACACTCTGCGAGGTCGGGCAAGCGCCAGCGTAAGAAGCCGTCACGCTGTATGTCCAGGGGCCGCTGCCCGTTGGTGTCACCTTTGGGTTGCGTTTGGCAGCTTCAGCCGGCGTCAGCCCATTCCCGGCCGAAGCGGATGACCAGGCGTAGGTCAGCGTAGCATCGTTGGCATCTCTACCGATATTGATCGTTCCGCCCACGCAACTGACCAACGGCGTATTCAGGCTGATGGTTGGTGCGGCCACACTGGTGTAGGTCACGCTGGACACATCGGAGCAGCCCGTAATCGGATCCGTTGTGGTCAGTTGAAATACAACGTTCGTTGTCTGAGCCGGAATGGTCGCCGTCGTAACATTATTGTTCGCGTTGGCGATGGTGGCCGTGCCCGCCGTAACCGCCCACGAATAGGTCAGGTTTGTGGGGCCGGGCGTACCCAGCGTCACCGATTTACCCGTTGTCCGGCAGAAGGTCCCCCCCTCGCCAATGGGCATGGCTACCGTCCGAACGGTGACGTTGACCGTATCATAAATGAAGCAGGTGGTTAATTCATCGGTTATCTTGACGATGTATTGTCCTGAAACAATCGTACCGGGTGTAAAGGTTGGCTGCGAAAGCGTCGTGCTCGACAGGCCGGTCGGTGGTGTCCACAGGTACGTATACCCCTGAATGGCTGGCCCGCCAATTGTAATGGGCTGTCCGGCGCAGGTAACGGCATTCTGAGGAAAATTCTGATTTGGCAATGACGACGCCCCCCCAAACACCTTGATAACCAATGCACACACCTGCCCCCCCGGATATACCCCCGTCAAGGTGTAGGACGTTGTCGAAGTGGGATTGGCTTTGACATAGGGGGAGAATGGGCCCGTTCCGCTCAGGGGCGCTCCCGTTACGGCATCGCTAAGCCCGGTGAGCGGCGCCCAGTAATAACGAACCCCGTTGGCTGCCTGAGCAGGCCCTATCGTTGTGTTGGCACCTGCACACGCGCCCGCTGCGCCTGCCGGCAGCGACAGCTGGCAGTAAGTCACATCACCATCACCACACCCAGGTACGTATTGAATGATCACTTCATCGGTGCGACTACAGGCTGGATTAGCCAGGTTGTAGCTGGTGCGAATGTAGGTGATCGTATAAGGCAGTTTCGATTTCCCAACCGTAGGGAACGCTGCTCCCGCCGGAATCAGAAAGGTGGTGGTGCTGGCGGTCGAGCTGCTCAGTAAGGCTACAGCCTGGGCGCTGGTGGGGGTACCGGCATCGGTAGCCGTGGCTGACACGACTGCCGACCAGGTATAACCAGCGCCCGCCTCTGCTGGCGTGCCGAAGGTCCAGGTGGCGGTGCTGTTCGGGTCGGTTGGGCAAATAATAACCGGATAATTACCCGCTACGGCATAGTTACCGATCTTATATACCGTTACGCTTTGGGTCGCTGTCAGTGAACACCCCGAACTGGCTTGCAAGGCGGTCAGGTAATACGTGTACGTATTGACGCCAGCGGGCGCCAGCGAACCCGTTGCCAGCGTGGTTGGAACCACATCGCTCATCACCAGGCCGGAGCCGGGCGACCATTGATAGGTAAAAGCAGGGTCCTGCGTGATGCCCTCCCCCAGCGTCAGGTTGGCACCCTGGCAAACGGTCAGGCTGGGAAGTGTCGGGAGCGGACTGGGTTGTGTGTTCACCACGACCACCGAAGTCGACGCGCAGGTCACGCCATCCAGCGTGGGAGTGAGTGTGTAGGTAGCCGATCCGCCTGACGGAATCACGACGGTGTTTAGTGTTGGATTTAGAATAGTTGTTCCACTCAGTCCAGTGGCCGGGCTCCAGTTGAAACTCAGCGCATGATCGTCTGACAGGACGGGCGTGTCCAGCGGTCCTAGTTTCACGGTGGGCGCTCCGCAGGTGATCAATGTTGTGTTGGAAGCGGCGGGTAAGCTCAGCGTGGTCAACTGAAGCGTATCTACACTGGTACAACCCCGCGAGTCGGTGGCGTAGAGGTAATAAGTACCGTCCTGCGTGAAATTGGCCCGAATAGGCGACGTACCGTTGGCGGCTATCGTGCCACTGGCTACAGTCGTGTTGTCGGGCTTTTCCCACTGGTAGCTATAAACGGGTTTGGCTCCATCGGGGCCCGGCACTACGGCAAACGTTTTCGCCAGCGGCTGCCCGGGACAGTGTACATAAGGTTTCGAGTCGATGGTAGTCCGGTGTGTCAAGTTGCCGCCGCAGTTGACCTGTACGGCCGCGCTCACCAGCGAGTCTCTACAGACACTGCCCAGCCAGTTGGTTGCGCAGTAGGCAATTCGGCGATAAAACGTATTGTTACCCGTACAGGTGGGCGCAAAATCTTTGCCGGTCGCGTCGGGGATCGTTGTCCAGGGGCCGCCTGCACTGGTAGCCTGCTGCCACTGATACGCTACTTTAGGCGGGCATTGGGGGGCTTGGTTCGTCGCCGGTATATCGAGGTTCTGCGATGCGTCGTTGCCGGTAATGACGGGTACGGCGGAATTGATGCAGTAGGTTGTGCTGCCACCTGTGAAGGTGAGCGTATTCTGCTTGAGCTTTACCGGCCCAAATTTGACCAGCAACAACTCCTTGTCGGCTTTGGGCCCCGCATAGCCTGTAATGACATTACCGCTGGCATCGAAAGCCGATGGTGTCCAGGGATAATAGA
Source organism: Fibrella forsythiae (assembly GCF_017353175.1). GTDB lineage: Bacteria > Bacteroidota > Bacteroidia > Cytophagales > Spirosomataceae > Fibrella > Fibrella forsythiae. Next base: position 69,180 of record NZ_JAFMYW010000013.1, read on the forward strand.
TGGAGTTCGAACCGGCGGTCGAATACACATACAAATTGCAGCCCTTCAACAGAATACGCGATGTGGGATTGTAGCTGTCCAATCCCACGAAATTCACGAAGCTGCCGTATTGTGTCTCTCCCGTCGCGCCGTTGAACGTGGCGATGTAGGTGGGGTTAGTTGTTGTGTTAGGGGTTGGCGTATTCGAACCAATGCAGGCATCAGGAGATATATATTGTGGACTATCCTGCATGATTTCGGTGCGGCCCCGCACCAGTAGCATTACGCTTCCCCGGCCATCGGTTGCAATAGACGGTATCAGCGGCCGGGAGGTATTGGCCGCCGCCCGAACGTACCTGAACGACAAATCCGTTTTATTCAGTGCGATCAACGGGGCTACGCTCGACGTAGCCGTGGCACCAGGAGGAAGCGCCCCCGTAAACGGAATCGTGGTGGCGTTGACCAACATATCCCGGCCCGGAAAATAGATACCGGAACCATCTATGGCCATAGGAAATACACCCACCCCACTCGCAGTTGTCGGTGCCGGCATCGACAACACATCATACGGGACGGCAGTGGCAGCCAGTAGCCCTCCCGTGCTGCTCATTTTGGTCACGGTGGTCGGGCGCGCGGTATAGCTCGTAGGCATACTACTTCGGGTCAGGGGAAAGCTGGCAAGTGCATCGGAGGTTCCCAGCACGTAAGCCGTTCCGTCAGGATCAACCGCCAGCGCCGCCGTCCGGTCGGTTCCAGTCCCACCCAGATAGGTACTCCACCGGAGCGAACCGGTAGCGCTGAATGACGCCACGAACTGATCTTCCCCACCCCTGAAATAGGCCTGATAAGCGCCCGTAGTGATGGGAAAATCAAGGCTATTGGTGGTGCCGGCAACGTAGATATTATCGTTGCTGTCGATGCCAAAGGGTTGCGCAGAGCCCCCAAACACAGAGGCATCATCGCCAGACCCACCAAAGTAGGTTCCCCACTCCACGGTGCTGCCGTCGGCCGAGAGCTTGGCCAGGTAGATGTCCCGAAGACCCGCCGACGCTGGCTGGAGAGCGCCCGGTGTCGTGTAGGAAGGGGGCACGTTTCCGGGGGCACCGGCCACCGTGGTGGTGGTCGTATGCATGAGCACCACTGGCTTGCTGTCGGAACCAACGACCAACGCCACATTCAATTCATTTCCATTGAAATCGCCCGTGTGCGTATCCAGGATGGTGCTCCAGATAATCTGATTGCCATTGGGGTTCAGTTTCATTACAAAGACCCGCGCATAGTTCGGGATGGACGTCAGACTATTGGCCAGCGTCGTAGGAACCCCTGAGCCATTACGGGTAGTCCCTGTCAGGTAAATAAAGCCCTGATCATCGACCCAGATGCCACCATTATAATCGCGGGACGATCCCCCAATAAACGTACTCCACAGAATTACCACCGGGTCGATCACCAGCGGCTGGCTAACGTCGTAACTACCAACTTCGAAGCCAATGCTGTGATCGGGTTGTAGTTTATAGCGAACCGCCACGGGCTTTTCTTCGCCCCTGATGGTCTGATAGGCATACGGTTTGGCTTTTTTCAGATCGCCAACCGGCAGGCTAAGGATCAATTCGCCCCCTGGCGACAACTGTATGTCGCTCACTCCATCCATCGCCAGTCGAATGGCGTTGGGGTGCCCGCCAGGTTTCACCACGAAATCATATTCCAGGTCTGTTTGCCCCCGTCCGTAAAAGCGCAGGTCTGTCTGTTCGTACACATCGGTATACCATAGTTCGGCATATCGGCCAATAGGATGGCTACCGTGCTTGTCTACAAAGCGATAGTCTCCTTTATCGTCTAGTTCATGGACCGGCTCTGGACGCTGTCTATTTTTGGCTCCCAGCCAGCGCATGCTCCAACTCACAGCAGCGGGGTTCTGACCGGAGGTCTCCGTCGATGGCACCCCCGAAAACTGGACCCGGTCAGCCATAAACGCCAGATTGACCTGAGGCGTTGCCAGCAGGTAACTGGCTTCTCCGCCAAAGACGTTGGTTTCAAACGCCAAAGTAGTGGCGTGGTTTCGTACCGTTTGCTGCGCCAGTTTCACCTGTGTTGCGGTTGGCTGGCTAAGCAGTGTCTTTCGCGCCTCCTGCCCAACTGCGTGTATAGTTGTTAGCAGGAATACCGCCCAGACACTTATTTGTCTGATAGAGCAGAGCCGATAAGCAATTGTATACCGTGTGCGCATAGAATGGATGTGTAGGGTGGCACTACCGGATACGTCCGACAGCTACCAATGAACATCTGGGAGCGCACAATAACCGTGCAACAAGTATGTGTATAAATACTCAATCTGTTAACAACTAGAATATGAACGCATTAGCAGTAAGTAGTAACCATTAATAAAAAAAATCAGCCCATTAAGCAAATAACCTGCCAAATCGACTATTGTTCTCTCTATAATTACCTGAAAATAAGCTACTTATGTATGTATTTAAGAAAACAATAAATGGGAAATACCAATTATTCTTGCCTCAATTTCAATATATTTCAAGTTACTATTTATACTCATTTTATAAATAGCAGTTTGTAAGCATTAAACGAATTATACTGAAATAAAAATACGTCTATCTCTATTATTCCTTTGAGCGGATCGGGGTACTTAGCAGTTGACTCTTTTTCGACGATTATTCTGTCTAGAATCCATTGAAATAGCTTGAAAACGAGTTATCTCAATAGTTTACAGTGACCAGTATATTTGCCTTTTACTATAGTGAGCCATGGCAGGTGTTTCCGTCCGCAAAATCATCCATATCGACATGGAGACCTTCTTATGTGTCGGTGGAGCAACGCGACAACCCGGCGTTGGGAGGTAAGCCCGTGGCGGTAGGCGATTCGCGGGAACGGGGTGCGCTGGCAGCGGCGAGTTACAAAGCCCGGGTTTTCGGCGTACGGTCGGCCATGCCGTCGAGCACCGCCCGCCGCAAATGGCCAGATCTTTTGTTTGTAAAACCCTGTTTCGAGGTCTACAAGGCCGTTTCTCCGCAAATCCGATTCATTTTTGCAGCATACACGCCGCTCATCGAACCCATCTCGATGAAGCTTATCCTGATGTCACCGCGAACCAGTTGGGAATTTCGTCTGCCACCCAGATTGCCCGGGAAATCAAAGCCAGGAGTCTGGCAACCACCGGCCTGACCGCTTCGGCAGAGGCTTCATACAACAAGTTCCTGGCGAAACTCGCCTCCGGCCACAGTCAACCCGATGGTCTGTCTGTCAGTAAGCCGGACTAGCGTTTGTCGAATCGTTGCGCGTGGGCCAGTTTCATGGTATCGAGCTAGCCACGGTGGGCAAAATGAATCAGCTAGGTATAGCAACCGGCCTCTACCTCCGGCAGCAGACCGAGGCCTTTCTGGTACGGCATTTCGGCAAGATAGGCCACTTCTATCACGCCATTGCCATGCCATCGATGACAACCCAGTGAGGCCCGACCGGGAACATAAATCGGTCGGCTCCGAAACGACCTTCGCCACCGATCTATTCGAATGGGATGAGCTTACCGACGGCCTCGACGGCTCGATCACTAACCTTTGGCAGGATTGCCAGCGCCTGAAAACAACCGGGCGAATGGATTTTCTACATTTGACTGGAGACAGGTTCTAAGCACATTGTGGGACAAACTAAAAGGTACCCATGAAAAAAGGCGTGTGTTCGACGAGAGGTTTAAAAAATGCCCCGCGCCGACGGACCGGTTGAGTTATCCCATGCAAACTGAATACTTGACATGTCCAGGAAACGTTTATTGAGCTGCATGACGTTGAGCCAGGATCGCCGCCATGACCCACCCTTGCGCCACCTTGTTAAAATGATAACACCCCCCTTGCCAAGTCAATTGTTCATCGTCAAAAAACTGTTTAACAGGGAGTTTTCGCTATTGATAACCCGTCTTGACCTCGTAAAGTATAGCTTCAACTAGAGCGGTCATATTTACTATGATGCGTATATCCCGTTAGTCTACAATTAGATGCGGCAGAATCCGGAGTGGGATGATAGTTTATCTAAAATTTCCAATACGTGAGTTAATTTGAGTGTAGCGACTAAAATTTCGCACTTCGACGGAAGTTTTTTTTCATTAGCCTAAACAACTTCATCGTTACAATAAGCAGGTGTCCGAAGCATAGAACGTATAAACTACCTCAGAATTAGCAGACGTTCTTTTCATGTAACAGTCACGTAGACCGGGATAGCTGAGTTACTTGGCACGGGTTCTCGAATCAGGCAAAAAACCACTAACGATCGCTGAATTATGGGACAATGTTTATAAGTAGTTGATGTACGAATTTACGAATGCCGCCTTCATTATTGGCTTAGACAAGTACTATGTTTAGTCAGATTAAAAAATAATCAGTCAACCAATCTATTTGGTTGAAAAAGCGCGTAGCGTAGCGAAATGGATTGGTTATCACTCTTTTATGCTACACTTAAACGATAGCTGGAAATAGCATAGAAAAGTCGAAATGCAAGAGAAATGGTGCTACCCTACCGGCTGTAGCCAGATACCAGCCCAAACAGTAGTTAGATAGTGAACGTACCTAACTGAAACTAGTGGACCAGTTTACCGTCTTTTGCATTACAATCAGTCACAGAGTTCTACGCAGTTACTTGCGAAAACGACACAAAAACTTATGCACATATTTCTGACGAAAATCGGTCGCAATAGGCGTGCGAGAATTGAATAAAAGCGGGCAAGTTGGCGACGAACCTCTGTTTATGTACACGAACTGCAAGAGGATCTCCTATCAGTCAATAGGTGTTGGGGACGCGGCGATAGGCCGGATTTGTTAACTCGGCTACAGTCTTTGTTGTAGGCAAGGTAAGCGTAAATGTGGTGCCGACTGCGGGCGAACTCTCGACCAGTATGCGGCCCCGATTACGCTTCGTAAACTGACTGATTAAAACCAGCCCCAGCCCTACGCCAGTCTGTCCGGGTTGAGCGTTGGTATGATCTGCCAGCATATGCCTTATCATTACCAGTTGCCGCAAATTCATGCCATTCCCTGTATCCTTAATATAAATAGTGATCGCCTGCGAATCAGTCTGAGTGGCTTCGATTCGTATGCTTCCTCCCTTCTGGCTCATCGATTTGAGAGCATTATCGATCAGATTACGAAAAATTAAGTCAATAGCATTTGAGTCTGCGAAGATATAAAAGTGGTCAGGGCAGGTAATTGAAAACGTAACCGGATACTTATAGGAAAGGCTCTCAAATAACCCAATGACTTCATTCAGTTTTGGTAGCAATGCGATCGTCTCAGGATGATAAGGTAGCTCGTCACGCTGCGAGAGTGCCCACCGAAGCAGGTTATCGAGCAAAAGCTGAATCTTATAACCAGCTTCATCAATGGCCTGAGACAGCGTTTCAATCGCCTCATACCGGTGTGTTTTAAGGTAATAGCTAACCAGCTTATTCATGCCATGAAACGTGTGCATGGGGCGACGCAGATCATGAGCGATAATACTGAAAAAGCGTTCTCGTGACTGGGTTAAGGCTTTAAGCTGCCGATTCGCTTCTCGGAGCTGGTTTACCAGTACGCCAAAAAACAGGGCTACGATAACAACTATAGCTAAAGCCAGTACCATCATGCGTTGCTGCTCGTCGGCGTCATGCTGCTGTTGCTGTAGTTTCTGAATTTGTATCTGTTTACGCTCAAACTCAAATCGGCTTTCAACCTCAAGCATTTTCTGACTATTTTCAACCTCTTCAGCCAAATTCACATACTTAAAAACACTATCTGAATAAGCGAGTGCATCAGCCATGTTTCCCTGTTGAGTGGCAGCTACTTTCAGGTTGATATAGAATTCACGGAGATATTGGTAATTCTTTGGTTCATAGCGCCTAATGATTGCAATTCCGCTATTACAGTACATTACACAAGCCGTGTATCGTTTCAACCTTTTGCAATCAGTTGACATATTATAATACATCACCATCAGCTCCTGAAACTGACCCTCATGAAGGCTGGCTACTATTTTTCTATTTTCCAAGTATGATTCCTCTATCCGTCCTTGAAGAAATAAGCTTATCGACAAATCTATTCTAACCCGAAGTTCAGCATATCGGAGCGATGGCTTTTCTTTTGTTTTTTGCAAAACTTCTGTCATAAGTTGCTCCATATACTTTGCATATTTTTGCTCTGTCAAAGACTTAGACTGGGCAATTTTTCCTTGCAAATAATCGTGATCATTATCAGATATCTTCAACAGTTTTTTTAGTTCATTTGCGTATTCTTTTTCAAAAAAATCTTCTTTAATTATAGAATCTCCGAACGTATCGTATTGTATCTGAACCAGGAGGGCATATACATGAATTAGGCCGGAAATATCATTTGCAGATTGGAATAGATCAAGTGCCTGTTTTATATATTGAATAGATGCATAAACTCGTTTTTTGTTATGGTATTGATATCCATTCAGGTAGTAATATACAGCGCGTGCTGCCGGAATATTATATTTTTTCGTTAACCGATTAATCTCAACAAGGTTCGTACCTATTTTACCAGAATATTCCCAGGTATAGGTACGTTCCAGATGAATTAAGTTCTTTAATCGGGATACTGAAGGTTTGGGATTATCCCTTATCCATTTCTCCAGGCTATCTACATTATTAACAGGGTACGTATCTGAGAATTTAAATGATTGCGCGAAGGCAAATTCAGTTGATAACCAGAAAAAAAGAAGCAATTTTACGGCAAGCCTCATATGTACTCAAAAAAAGCGTAAAGTTATTCATTTATATTATTCAGTAATTCTTTCCGATACATACGGCCAATGGGAAAGTGTACGCCATTAACATTTACTCGAGACTCGCTCAAATCTATTCGGTTGATAAAATCTTTATTGATTATGTATGTCTTATGAATCTGAACAAAACGTAAATCCAACTGCGATAACACACTTTTAAGTGCTCTTTTCAGCAGATATTTTCGATCTACCAGATGGATCATCGTATAATTGCCCTGGGCTTCAACATGCACAACGGTTGAATAAGGCAACACTATCTTTTGCCTGTGCTTACCCACAACTGTTAAACCCTTAACCATTGGCTTAAAGGATTGCCTGGGTTGGTTCAGCATGTTCTCAATCAGGGCTACTAAAGAATAATCGTGGAAAGGTTTTACTAAAAAACTGCTATTTGGCAGTTGCAACGCTTCCTGTAGAAACTCATGATTAGCGTAGCCAGTAATAAATATGACTGGGTACGTTCTGTTATCCGATTGGAATAAATTAAAAGAAATCTGTTTATTCAGCGACACATCAGAAACAACTATGTCTGGTTGGTTATGCTCTAAATACACCAGCGCTTCATCATATGTAGCTAGTTCAACAATTGTTGAGTTGGTAAACTGTTCTGCGATCATGCGGAGGTTCAATCGCCAAATCGGATCATCTTCAAGCAAAAGGATTGTCATAAAACGCTTAATTTATTATCTATCTTCTTGTCAAAGCATAGATAAATGTCCCTTGGTCACTCATTCCTACTAGTGGAAGACAGGCTGAAATGGTTGCTCAACCCAATAAGTATTAATACAGACATTCGCTGTTTCCCTCCACTGAACTGATTTAATTATTACTTACGATAGTCAATAGTGTTGTATTAATTGTGAATCAAACTTGTCACAAAGCTTCGTTTCTAAGTTTCTAATTCATGAGCGATAAATCTATCAGCAAACAGAGGAAGTAAATCATGTGTGCACACTCTTGCTTAATTTAATTTAGCTAATACTAATAAACGGCAAAAAGCGGTGACGAACAACACGCAATTGTATTTAATTCATTTTTTCTTCATAAATACATAAAATTGTTTGTCTATGGCTGATTATTTTATACGTATATACATCAAAAATAGACCTAAGTTTACCTTCTGTAACAAACAGAAAATATATACAATATAGATTAATCTACTATGTCTATAGTCTAATTATTATATTCCTGGAAATTATTCTCTACTGCTGGTACTTACAGATTATGCCGGCAAACCAAAAAAATAACTTACCAAAATTATCAGTTTATGATTTAAGAAAACTACGCAGTTACCGACAGCTAAAACAGTTGACAGATCGTTGCTCGCAAACTAACATATCATCGATGTCAATTATGATTTAAAACTGCCGGAAGCGAAGTATGAATTGCGCTTACGCTTGTTTCATCCAATTGATAGTAATGCAAATTAGTATACCAGTCAACATAACGTTGACTAGTATACGTCGATAGTTACGTTTTCAAACTCCTATTCTCCACGTAGGCACTTAGCGAGAGTAGTAGGTAGTTGCTAACGGGCATAGCAACAACACTTCAGCTCTGTTTCAGGATACACTGCCAACCTGTCTTCTTCGCGTTCATCGGCTTGATAATGGTCTTGAAAGCATTCACCGAGCGCCCTAAGGCCCGCATGAGCTGACTTCTTATCATTATGAACCATTTCTGGGTAGCGCTGGCCATTTCGTTCAACGAGCAATTCCACTACACACAAACACTGCTGTACCTGAGCGGGCTAGCTACTGGTTTCATCTGCATTAGCCGAATCAAGTCACTTGAGAAAGATATCAACCTCGACCAGTTTCATGGACACTCATTGAAGCGATCCAAGCTGGCGTTCATTTTTTCCTGGCCTGTCTGGGCGTAACTGGTTTCCTAATCACCTCTACATTTATTGTGCAGATCTGATTTTCGGCCACATGCTTGAAAAGCAGATCATTTTGGCCCTTTTCGTATCACTGAGCTTCATCCTTGACGGACTAGCCATCATCCGTATATACGCCCTCATCTTTCTGGGGCCATACGTGAAGTCGATCTACGAAACGGCCTATCGGTCATCTTGACCTGAAACTTTTCCCCGACAGGCCGTTTATCTGACATTAATGCTAATAACTGCCTTAAAATCAAGGCACTATCAGAAAAGAAGGGCATACCTTTACTCTCATTTGAATTTAGGATTAAAGACCCCTTAACAGGCCAAAGTGACCTTCGTGGCACTACCAAATAACGACAAACGAACTAAACAAATCACATGGAAACAGTGGCCAAACCGAGTACCCATTTTGTTCCTGCGAACGGTCTCGCGGGCATAAAAGAGATCTGGCAATCAGACCTGATTTCGGGCTTTCAGGTGTCGCTTATTGCCCCTGAGTCTCGGTATTGCATCGGCCAGCAACTTTCCGCCTATTATGGGTGTGCCCTGTTGATTGGTAGCGCCGTCGGCATCGTCACTGAGTTTATTATTCAGTTGGTAATGGGTTTACCGGTAAACTATCTGTTCAATCCGGTTCAGACGCTTGAGTCAGATGGTAAAAACCACACCCTGACGATCAAAGGCGCGGCTTTATTTACCAATTACCTCTCGATCAAAAAACAGCTGGATTTAAGTCCACAGGAAGCCGGTCAGCATGTCATCGTTGACCTGCACCACGCCAGGTACGTCGACCACACGGTGATGAAGAACCTGCACAACTACGAGCGCGATTTTAAACTGGCGGCGATTTTCACGTCATTAATCCGGACGAGTACAGGCCAATGTCGCTCCACCCACTGGCTGCCCGTCGTAAACTATAAAATGTCTAGTCAATCTCACTGATTGACAAACCCATAAAAAAGGGAGACACGGTCAATGTCTCCCTTTTTTATGGGTTTGTCAAGTTTAAAGAACCTATGGATTCTTCATCGCTTTGGCTTCTTTTTTAGCCTCTTTTGCTGCCTTCTTACTATCCTTAGCCATATCTTTTGCCATACCGTTGTCATTGGTACCGGCTTCATGTTTCATTTTACGAGCCTCTTTTTTGGCCATTTTCGCTTCTTTCTTGGCAGCTTTAGCTGCGTCGTCCTGAGCAAACGAAACCGACGTACCTGCAATGAGGAGCGCGGCAAACAAGATCAACTTTTTCATAACCTGAGTTTGGTTTGTTTTCCTATTAACTACTCAGTCTATAGACTTGTTATTAAAAATTTGTTAACCTGTTCGGTTTGTATTCGTAGGGCTAAACAAGCAAAAGGGAAGGCCATTTGGCCTTCCCTTTTGCTTGTTTAAAGAAATCAGGGATAACGCTAATTCGTCGTCATCTTGACTTCTTTCTTCATATGTTTGGCTTGTTTCTTGGTTTCCTTAGCTACATTTTTAGCTACCTTGTCGTCAACTTTACCCGCCTCATGTTTCATGTGCCGGGCTTCTTTCTTAACCATTTTTGCGCTCTGTTTCGCAACCTTAACGCTGTCTTGTGCAACTGATACCGACGTACCTGCAACAAGTAATGCGGCAACCATAATTAGCTTTTTCATACGGAGTGATTGGTTTATTACCAGCTAAACAAGCAATCACTCAAGAAAGCCGAAATTCCGCTTAAACGGCCTTCAAGCACGCTGGAACAACCTTATACCATTTCCGTTTTAAACTCAGATGTTTTGTGGAATGTAATAGCCGGATTGTTATCCTGATTCATCCTCAGCATCCAGTCTGACTCGGCCAGGAATACCGGATTCTGGTCTTTGTCGTAGGCAACCTGATTGCCCTTCAGTCGAATAAACTCGTTTAGTTTCACCTTGTCATCGGCAGTGATCCAGCAGGCGCGACTTGTATTAAGCGGCACCCAACGGCATTTTGCGCCATATTCGTGTTCAAGGCGGTACTGAATTACTTCAAACTGAAGTTCACCTACTGTACCAACGATTTTACGGTTACCCAGCGCCAGCGTAAACAATTGAGCTACGCCCTCGTCGGTAAGCTGTTGAATACCTTTGTCGAGCTGCTTGGTCTTCATCGGATCGAGGTTAACCAGCTCTTTGAATAACTCCGGAGAGAAACTCGGAATACCCTGATACTGAAAATCTTCCCCTTCTGTCAGCGTGTCACCGATCTTGAACGTACCTGTATCGTACAGACCAATTACATCGCCGGGGAACCCTTCATCGACAACCGCCTTTGCATCGGCCATAAAGCTGAAGGGACTGGAGAAACGAACATCTTTATCAAGGCGTGTATGGTGGTAAAACTTGCCCCGTTCGAACAAACCCGAGCAGACCCGCAAAAAGGCAATCCGGTCGCGGTGACGCGGGTCAAGATTGGCGTGGATCTTAAATACAAACCCACTGAACTTGCTTTCTTCCGGTTCTACAACTCGCTTATCAGTTGGACGGGCAATGGGTTCAGGCGAAACCTGACAGAATCCGTCAAGCAATTCTTTCACGCCAAAGTTATTCACGGCCGACCCGAAGAATACCGGTGCTATTTTACCAGCCCGGTACGCAGCCACGTCAAACGGATCGTACACGCCCTCAATCAGTTCCACGTCTTCGCGTAACTGGTTGGCATCGCGGGTACTTACCTTCTCGTCAAGCAATGGATCATTGATATCGATGGGAAGCACATCATCTTCTACTTTGGTTTTATTGACCCGGAAGAAATATAACTTTTTCTCGTAAAGGCTATATACGCCCTTAAAGTCAGAGCCCATATTTACAGGCCATGTCAGAGGACGTACCCGGATATTCAGCTTCTCTTCCAGCTCATCCAGCAGATCAAACGGATTGCGGCCTTCGCGGTCCATTTTATTCACAAAAATGATCACCGGCGTATCGCGCATCCGGCACACTTCCATCAGCCGCTCGGTCTGCTCTTCTACACCCTTTACACAGTCAATTACCAGAATGACACTGTCTACAGCTGTCAGCGTACGATACGTATCCTCGGCAAAGTCCTTGTGACCAGGCGTATCGAGAATATTGATCTTCTTTCCGTCATAGTCGAAGGTCATCACCGAGGTAGCCACGGAGATACCCCGCTGCTTCTCGATCTCCATGAAATCGGAAGTAGCCGACTTCTTGATTTTATTAGATTTTACAGCCCCGGCGGTTTGAATGGCTCCGCCAAAAAGCAGCAGTTTTTCGGTCAGTGTGGTTTTGCCGGCATCGGGGTGGCTGATGATGGCGAAGGTCCGCCGACGGGCAATTTCCTGCTCTCTGTTCATTTAGTACTTTTCTAAGAATCAGGCTACAAAGGTACAAAAAAAGGAGGAGAAAAGGGACCCGGATTAGCACCGTAACCTGCACAGAAAACCGATTACCTTTTATGATGGGTTCCCAAACCCGCAGCTACATCCGTGTTGCCCTACAGATAAAATCGCTAAACCTCAACCTGGAAATCCCGTTTATCAGATCAATCAACCAAAACACACAACGTTATGAAAAAGATGACTTACGCGGCCACTATGCTGGCCATCATGCTGGGTACGTTCCAGTTTAGCTGTGAATCGAAAACAGAGAATAAGGCCGAAGACGTAGCCGAAGCCAAACAGGAAGTGGTGAACGCTCAGGTAGAAGGCGAGACCAAAGAAGAAGTAATGAACAAGCAAGCCGATCTGGATTCGGCCCGGAAAGACTTCAAGAAAACCTGGGATGCTGACCGCGACGACATGCGTAAGGAGTTGAACGCCGAAATCGAAGATATCGACGAAAAAACAGCTAAATACGAGCGTGATCTGAAAACGGCTACGGGTGCTGCGAAGACAAAACTTACCGCTGGGTTATCCACTTTGAAAAAAGAGCGCGCCACGATGACTGGTTTACTTAAGGAAATTGACCAGGTGACAGCCGCCAGCTGGACTAAAACCAAGCAGGCCATTGAAACGGTTAAAGACGGAGTTGATGATCGCGTAGACGCACTGGACGCCTATTAATAAAGAGCGAGCAGAGGCGTTACTTCTCACTACCTACGCATTCTTATTGAGTAGTGTAAGCATCGATTCCAGCAAATGGATTAATTCCCCAACTTCCACAGTCGGGGATTTTTTGTGGAAAAAAGTGGGCAATAAACTCTACAGTTTTCGCAGTCCCAATTCAGTTATTCTCCGTAACACAGGGTCAAATATCCCCGATAACTATCTGATTATGAGAAATTAAACAGACTACCCATTAACGATGGTAGCACTTTCCTGGAATCTGGCACAATTATTTACCCGTTTCAGGCAAACAGCAAGTATTATGACGACTATTATGAACTGGACTCCTACTCACTTTCCCGCAGCAATGCGGTCTTTAAGTCCAACCACCCGGGCGAAGGCTATTGAGTTAGCCAACATGATGATGTCTCGGGGCGACATGGACCGTCAGGAAGCAATACAGGCCAGTATCATAGAAGCCCGTCGGCAAGCTCGCGCTGCTTTTCCCGATACGCAGAGCCAGCCAATTTATACGTACCCACAAGCCTGATTTACGCTATTTCTAACGGATACACCTCATGATCTGGAACAAAACCATCTACGACACACTGACTGGCTGCGCTGCACTATGCGACGAAACTGCCACGGAGTCTTCTCGGGCAACTGATATTGAAAACTGGTATCGGTTCATTTTCCTGAATCTTGATTGTGCGGATCTGTGCCGTCAGGTAGCTATGCTTTACGTTCGTGGCTCAGAGAATACCCGGCTTTTGGCACAGACCTGTATTGAGGTCTGCGAAAAATGCGCTGATGAAGCCAAACAGTTCAACAACGAGCGAGCCAAACAGGTATATGCGATGTGCCAGCAGACGATCGTTAGCTGCGCCAACATTCTGAAAATGGATGCACCACGAGAAACTGAGTCCGCTACGGTATCAACGCCTGCCTCGCGTTTTTACGGAATTGACCTTCGCGACGCGCTCTACAACTAACATACTTTACCTTTTCCAGTTTACTGTATTCAGTCACTCCTTACTGGGCCAACTGCCTTACCCGCAGCGTGACCTGTAACTGGACTCTGAAAGCAGTAAACTTTTTTTTGCTCAACACGATGGAAACTCAACAACAGAAAAACGCCGGATTAGAAAAAATCAAAGATATGGTCGACGACATTCGCATTGCGATGATGACGACTCAGGATGAGCAGGGCAACCTGGTTAGCCGCCCAATGGCCTGCATGCAAATGGACGCCGACGGTACACTCTGGTTTTTTACTAAAAAATCATCTCCCAAAGTAGCACAAGTTGAACAGCACGACGATAAGGTTAATCTTAGTTTCGCCGACGCCGGTGATTCTGATTTTGTCTCAATATCCGGTTCAGCACAGGAACTTGACGACCGCGCCAAGATTGATGAACTATGGTCAGACATGGCCAAGCCGTGGTTCCCGAACGGGAAAGATGATCCGGAACTGACTCTTCTGAAGGTCCATACCGAACTGGCCGAGTACTGGGATTCTAACGACAGTCGCTTGGTTCGTCTCTTTGAAATGGCCCGTGCGGCCGTAACGGGCGATACCTACAAGGAAGGCGAGAATGTGAAAGTTACCAATTAGTAGTAAGCCACTACCATACCGCAGCCGGTTGTCGTGTTCGGGAGAGCAATGCAACCGGCTGTTTCTTTTTTATGATCGTTAATCTTATTGATGCTGGCTGGGAAATAACTCATCAACCGGCACATGGACTGCTTGCTTTTCAACTGGCCATGCACTGGCAGCCTGATACACGCCCTGCACACTGGCCCGAGACGCTGATTGCACTCACCGAACATGATGACGGGCAACTTCCTTACGAAGGCCGCAATCACCTGACAACGGCAGGCGCACCGCTCCATTTTCAGGTACTGGAATTCTCTGTAGAACAGGCGAAGAACATGGTTAACGTGGCATTACAGAAAAGTCGCTGGAACGCCTTGATGGTTTCGATGCACGCCAGTTTTTTGTACGAAGAAAAACGCGGGGAATCAGCCGGTTTAGATGAGTTTCTGGATGAGCAAAAAGAAAATCAGCAATCGTGGCGCCGCGAGTATAAAGTCTCAAAAGCGGTAGCTCAATACGCGTATGATTTCGTGCAATGGTGCGATGCCTTTTCGCTAATCCTTTGCCTGAATCAGGTGCCCCCGGAAGGCCGACGGCTCGAGATCAGCATCGGGCCGGATGGCGTGCATTATTACGTTTTTCAGCGAAAAGATGAATCAATTGGAGTTGAGCCGTGGCCGTACAACGTACCTGAATTTACAGCACACATCGAGTACAATAGTCTAAATCAATTGGTCTTTACCGACGATCAGGAATTATATAATGCCTTGCAGAAAGCGCCTGTTCAGGTACGTGAATGGAGGCTATCCAACTCGTGAGTGAGCAAACGTTGCGCATAAGGAGTATAGTCACTGGATTTTCTGAGTAACCCCTCTCTCTCGCTTTAAACGCTTCTGCTTCCGAAGATGGCGCTTCCAACGCGCACCATCGTACTGCCCTCTTCAACAGCAATCAGGTAGTCGCTGCTCATGCCCATCGATAGTTCGCGCAGGGAAACATTGGGGCGTTCAACCGGTCGCAGGGCATCAAAAAGCTGCTTCAGACTTTTAAACTCCTGCCGAATCTGAGCGTCATCATCAGTATTGGTGGCAATACCCATGAGCCCCGTGATCCGAATATTAGGCAGTTCGTCGAGCACCGGTGACTGTAACAGATCGATTACTTCTTCAGGCAACAAACCGAATTTAGTCTCTTCATCAGCGATATACACTTGTAGCAGACAATCGATCACCCGATTATATTTACGGGCCTGCCGATTGATCTCTTCTAATAATTTCAGGCTATCAACCGATTCGATCAGGCTTACGAAGGGAGCAATGTATTTGACTTTGTTTGTCTGCAAATGACCGATCTGATGCCAGCGTACATCGCCTGGTAACTGCGGCTGCTTTTCGGCCATTTCCTGCACCCTATTTTCGCCAAAATGCCGACAACCAGCGTCATAGGCCTCTTGCAACAGATTGACCGGCTTTGTTTTTGTAACGGCAATCAACGCCGCCTGCCCCGCTAGTTGTTGCTCAATATGATGAATAGATGCTTCGATTGTCATATAAAATGCGTCATTCAACGCTTACCGTTAGGGAAGATTGTGCAAAGATAGGTTTGAGTTTCGTGGAGAATGCTGTAGTTTTTCCGCCGCAAACTGGTGAATTCGGTGAGAATCTATACAAATTGCCGACAACCTGCCGTTTCCACTCTAACCGCATCACCCTGTATCCTATACTATGGAACAACGACCCGAAAAACGAAACGATAACAGTAGCCGTAGTTTTCTCATCATTGCCCTACTGGCTTTAGCTGCGCTGAACGTGTTGCTGCTGTATTTCTGGTACCAGGAAAAAGAAAACAACAAAACAAAAGACGCCACCATTGCCGCCAAGACAGAGGAAGTGCTGGTGACGAAGATGAAACTTGATTCCATTTCGGCTCAGTTAGACGCCAAGATTGCCGAAATTCAACAGTTGGGAGGCAGCGTTGATTCTCTGTTGAAAGTCAAAGAGCAGATTGAAAAAGATAAGATTCGGGTTCGGGATGTAAACAATTTCGACGCCCGGGCCTTCAACCAGAAGATCCGTAACTATGAAAGCCTGCTGGCAGAAAAAGATCAGGAGATTGCCCGACTACGCGAAGAGAACGGCATTCTGACCGAGCAGAATACGGCCTTAGCATCTGAAAATACAAATCTACGATCCGAGAAGCAGGAGCTATCGGATACGATTGTCAGTTATGCTGCCAAAACAAGAGAGGTTAAGGCCCAGAATCGAGAGCTTAGCGATAAGGTTACTGTAGCGGCGGCACTTCATGCCGATGATATTGCGGTAACGGCTCTAAACACCCGTGGTAAAGAGCAGGACGGGGGCAGCTACAAAGCCAAACGCCTCGACAAAATCAAGGTCTCGTTCAGATTAAGCCCGAACCCGTTGACGCAGCAAAATGCCAAAGATATTTATCTGCGTATCCTGGACCCGAGCGGCGCCGTTATTTCTGACATGGCCACTGGCTCCGGCGAGTTCACGTATGCCAATAAAGAGATGATCTACACGTCTATGCAACGAATCGATTACAACAACACAGGCCAGCAAATTGCCTTTATCTATGGTCGCGGTGGTCAACGTTTCAATGAGGGTCGTCATACCGTCGAAATCTATTCAGAAGGCTTCCGTATTGGTCAGGGAGAGTTTACGGTAAAATAGAAAGTAGTCGTAAGTAAAAAGGAGTCATAGGTTGTAAGTCGCGCTGCCCGGTAACGTACCCGGCCTGGCAATATGACTTACAACCTATGACTCCTTTTTATTTACGACTTTTTTACTTACCTTTGCGGCCTCATTTCAAATCAAATTAATTTCATCATGTTCCAAAAGAACTACGAAACGGTGTTCATCCTGACTCCCGTTTTATCTGAATCTCAGATAAAGGACGCCGTTGACAAGTATCGGACGTTGCTGACTGGCAACGGAGCTGAGCTTGTGCATGAATACAGCATGGGTCTGCGTAAACTGGCTTACCCCATCAAAAACAAGAACACGGGTTACTATCAGGTGTTCGAGTTTAAATGTGATCCTACGCTGATCGAGAAGCTCAACATTGAGTATCTACGTGACGAGCGCGTGATCCGTGACCTAACGACCGTGTTAGACAAACACGCCGTTGAGTATAATGACCGGAAGAAAAACGGTTTGGTGGGTAAGAAGAAACAAGAAACAGCAGACGCCCGGTAACCGGGACGAACAACCATGAGCTTACAGAACGAAGCAATGAATAGCGGCGAAGTCCGCAAAAAGTACTGCCGCTTCAAGAAAGCCGGTATTAAGTATATCGATTATAAAGATCCCAATTTCCTGCTGAAGCTGTTGAATGATCAGGGCCGTATTCTGCCCCGCCGTATCACAGGTACCAGCCTGAAATACCAGCGTAAAGTTGGTCAGGCCGTTAAACGTGCCCGCCATCTTGCCCTGCTTCCTTTCGTAGCCGATTCACTTAAATAAAGTTTATAGTTTACTGTTTACAGTTTGCTGTCTACTGTTGCGCTGCTTAGGCAACGTAACGTACCTACGCAGCGCAATAGTAGACAGCAAACTGTAAACAGTAAACTCTTTATAGACATGGAAATCATTCTCAAAACCGATATAACCGGCGTTGGGTATAAGAACGACATTGTTTCGGTGAAGCCGGGCTATGGTCGTAATTATCTGATTCCGCAGGGCTTTGCTGTTATGGCAACCCCTTCGAATAAAAAAGTAGTGGCCGAGAACGTACGTCAGGCTGCTCACAAAGTAGAGAAGATCAAAAATGACGCCCTGGCCCTGGCCGAGCAGATTGGCGATTTGAAACTGACGCTTGTGGCGAAAGCCGGTGAAAGCGGCAAAATCTTTGGTCGGGTAACCAACACGCAGATTGCCGATGCCCTACGCGAAAAAGGCTTCGACATCGACCGGAAGAAGATCACCATCGAAGACGTGAAAACCCTGGGCGAATACCAGGCTACGCTTGACCTTCACAAAGAAGTGAAGCATCAGGTTAGCGTTGACGTGGTTGGCGAAACTGTTGTGCAGGCGTAATGCCAGCCTAGGTCTCTAAAACCACCATCAGTTTATAAAAGCGGACCCGAAAGGTCCGCTTTTTTTGTGCTCAATACTCACAAGTTACTTTATACTTATTTTACTAAACTAATATCCGCAAAATATTCTTCCCTGGAATATTTTGTTTATCAAAAGTTAAACAACTCTGCTATATTTACTCAATAATGCCAATATATCCATGTGTATATACTTAATAAATAACTTAAGTACACGCAATTGGTTTATTCTTTTTACTAGCTTAGCGTATTTAGTTTTCTAGTAGTACATAAGCGTCACTGTCAATTGACCTCTAGCTCGATTTAGTTAATCAGTATGATTCACAGCCCCAAAACTAGCTCTTTCAACAACGATGAACGCTATTACTCAATCAGCTCCAGCTTTGCTACAAAGCTTATTGACAGCCTCTCAGAACGGAGTGTTATTGTTTAGTGGCGTACAAGATGAGGAGGGGACTATAAATGATCTGCGGTTAGTTATGCTTAATGCTGTGGCCGAGCAGGATTTAGGGCGTTCGGGTGTAGAGCTCCTTGGGTTGTCATTTAATGAGGTATTCCCGAGAGATACCAATAAACAATTGTTCCAGCGTTACCGTGACGTACTCCTGTCAGGCAAAGCAGATCGATTCGAGCATCAGTACACGCTGAGTGGCCAAGTACAGCCCAACTGGTTCGATGTATCTGCAGTTCCACTGGAAGACATGGTGGTGGTGTCGTACAACAACATATCACAACTCAAAGCTGAAGCTGATTCGAAAAAGTTAACTGAAACCCTTACGCAAGCCTTTAACGCTTCGCTTAGTGGAATTACCGTTTTTGAGCCCATCTACGGTGCAAACGGCCAGATAGATGATTTTCGGTTTGTTATGATTAACGAAGTCGGTCTGCGCATGAGTGGCGGCTTTACCCGTGAAGAACTCATAGGACAAACGATCTGGCAAATTTACCCTGCGACCAGTATCAATGGTCTTTTCGACAAGTATGTGCAGGTTTGCCGAACCGGCCAATCTCTATCTGGCGAGAAGTACTACCCAGAATATGACATTTGGCGTGAGTACACCATTCTTCGGGTAAACATTGGCATTATGGTGACGTATAATGATATCACGATGTACATGAAGCAGGAAGAAGCGGCTCAACAAAGTTCTCTTCTGCTCGACGATATCCTGATGGGGGTCCCCGTGGGGCTTGCGATCTTTAAGGCCGTTCGCAGCCTCAACCAACATATTACTGATCTACAGATTCTACACGCGAACAACTTTTTCCGAAAGGTATTCGGCACTGTAACTAATGGCCAATCTAGTGAGCTCCTCAGTGAACTGCTGAAAGGGGATACTAATTTGGGGTTGCTCAACCGTTGTATAGCGTCCGTGGAAGCGAGATTGCCGCATGCCTTCGAGATGCCTTTTAAAAGTCAAGGCCAAACTCATTGGTATCAGGCCTCGCTTACTCCAAAGAAAGATCAGTTGATTCTGACGTTGACAGACATCACGCAGTCGAAACTGACACAGCAGGCCATTCATTCTCAGGCCGAATTGCTCCAATCGATCAGCAACAACACGCCGGCAGGGCTTGTGCTCTGGGACGCCGTTCGGGATAGTAACCAGCAGATCATCGACTTTAGATACCGGATGACCAACCGGATGAACAATTACCTGACAGGCTTTACGGAGGAGTATCTGGTTGGTGAAGACCTGTTAACCTTATTTCCACGCTTCAGAGGTACGGAACTTGAAACTACCTTAAAACAAACCATAGAAACGGGACGTACCCAGCACATGATTCTGACCTATTACACCGAACGCTCCGACGGGTGGTTCGACGCCCAGTTCAACCGGGTAGGTGATGGTGTACTGATGACATACATGGACGTCTCGGAGCAACATAAAGCGCAGCTTGCTCAAAAAGAGCAGGCTGACTTATTGCAGCTGGTAATCGACGCTCAGCCGTCGGGACTGGTATTGTATAAAGCCGTTCGGGAGAAATTGGCTAACGGGCAGCCGGGAAGCATTATTGACTTTACAATAGAGTTGGTCAATAGTGTTAAGCTCAACACATCGAAGCGCACAATGAGTCAGTTGATTGGCAAGCGAATGCTAAAGCTGTTCCCCGATGAGGAGGGGCACGCTTTTTTTGATCTAGTAGCCGAAGTAGCCACAACGGGCGTTACTAAAGAATGGGTGCTACCCAATATAGTAGAGGGCGTTAATAGCTGGTTCAAGTCCTCGCTGATTCGTCATGGTGACCTGGTCCTCTTCACCTTTCTGGACGTTTCGGAGTTAAAACACCAGCATAAGGCGCTCGAAATGGCTAATACGGAACTCCGTAGAAGCAATGAAAATCTACAGCAATTTGCCTACGTAGCCAGCCACGATTTGCAGGAGCCGCTCCGGAAGATACAGTCATTTGGCGACTTACTGGCCAACAACTATGCGGTGCTTCTCGACGAAAACGGCCGCGATATGATTCGCCGAATGCAGCTGGCAGCCCAGCGGATGTCGAATCTGATTGCTGATCTGCTCAGTTACTCACGGGTATCGACCCAACGTAGTCCTTTCGAGCTGGTGTCGTTGACACGACTAATGAGTAGTGTCATCGATGACCTGGACATAGCTGTTCATGAATCAGGCGTTGTGTGCGAATTTAGCAATCTACCTACAGTGATGGGCGATAGAACGCAGCTTAATCAGCTGTTTAGAAACCTTCTGTTCAATGCCATACTTTACCGTCGGCCAAACGTACCGCCTGTTGTAAAGATTTCAGCGCGAAAGGTTGCTGCCGCTGATCTACCAGAGTCAATATTAAAAACGGAACTATCACTGACAACTGACCAGTCAGCCAACATTCCGTTTTTCTACGAGATTAGTATTACCGATAACGGTATCGGCTTTGATGAGAAGTACCTCGACCGGATTTTCCAGGTCTTTCAGCGATTACACAGTAAAACAGCCTATCCCGGCACCGGTGTTGGGTTGGCGATTTGCCGGAAAGTTATCGAAAATCATAGGGGAGCCATTACTGCGACCAGTAAACCTGGTGAAGGAGCAACGTTCAGCGTATACCTTCCTGTCTAAGCTGCCATCCAAACGGCTGCATTACCCAGTCAATTATGATCAGACTCGTTGACTTTTCAGCTCCAGAACTGCTCGCCTGGCTGGATACCCAGACAGACGAGCAACTCGATGAAGTGCCGTTTGGCATCGTTCGCATGACCCTCGAGGGAGTTGTGGCAGGATATTACAAATCAGAATCACATATTACTGGCGTCTCCAAAGAGTACGCGATAGGCAAATACTACTTTACCCAAGTAGCGCCCTGTGCCAACAACATGATGATAGCAGCAAAGTATGCGCAGCCAGAACTGGACGAAGAACTTGATTACATGCTGACCTATGTATGCGATCCGGTCAAAGTTCGACTACGCTTGCTTAAATCGACTTTTAGCAAGTACCAGTATTTTTTAGTCAATATACAGTAAGTATCTGACGATCAAAGCAATTCATTTCTCGTCTCTCTTAATAACCGAAATCGTGACTCAGCCAATTACTTTTTCTGACCCAAATATGCTCGCCTGGCTGGAGTCTCAAACAGACGACCAGTTCGATGAGGCCCCTTTCGGCATTGTGCGTATGACACGCGATGGTATCGTAGCCGCCTATTGTAAATCAGAGTCACACATAACCGGTATTTCGCAAGAGTACGCGCTTGGCAAATACTACTTCACGCAAATTGCGCCTTGTGCCAATAACATGATGGTGGCCTCAAAGTATGCGCAGCCGGAACTGGACGAAGAACTTGACTACATACTGACCTATGTCTGTGAGCCAGTTAAGGTCAGGTTACGCCTGCTTAAATCGCCCGATAGCCGGTTTCAATACTTTCTGGTTGATCGTAAATCGTTCTCCTGATGATGGACGCGCAACTTCATCTTCAGAAACTGCTCCCTATCTTCCACCATTCGCCGCTGGCCATGGTAGAAGCTAATGCTGAAGGAAAGATCCGGCAAGTGAACCCGAAAGCAGTTCAACTGATGATGCCGCTGGCAACGTACCTGGACCTTCCGGGTACAAATATCATCGATACGCTTTCTGGCTTCATACCGGCTATTCGAGGCGCAATAGCCGATTTCTACTTCGACTCGGGACTGATTATTGATCAGGAACCGTACATCATTCACTTCGCCTACGGACAATCATTGATCGAGCGACACTTCAGCCTGACGATCGAAAAGATCACGCCGGATAGTCTGCTCTTTTTCTTCGATGATGTTACCGATTTTCTGGTGAAGGCTGACGCACTCCGGCACCGGTCATGATCTGGACTCCTGAGAACGTCGGGCGGATTATTCTTGATACGGCCAGCCGAATCACCCAACTGCCCCAACATGGGCTGACTGTCGGCGCAATGGCCCACGTAGACCTTCACTACGATTTGGGGCTAAATTCCCTGCAACGTATGGAGTTGGCCGCTCATATGAATGAGTTGTTTGGCATTTTTCAGACGTCAGCAGACAACTATTTATTAGCCAATACCAGCCTGTCTCACTGGATAAATTGCGTGCTGCGGGCAAGGGCGCAGGCCGACCAAGTGCTGACTTTCCGCACATCAGGCTCTACAGGGGCCTCTAAATCGGTAACCCATTCGTTGACCTCGCTGCTTGCCGAAGCCCGTTTTCTAACGGAGCTGATACCAAGACCGGCTCATGTAGTTACCAGCGTACCCGCCAATCATATATACGGGTTCATTTTTACGGTTCTTCTCCCTGCCCTTTGGGATTGTCCACTTCAATCGCTAAACCAGCAACAGGTTTCGGATTTAACGGAAGATACCCTTGTTGTTGGCACTCCCCTCACTTGGGAATTCCTCTACAGGGCATTACCTGAGAATCCGGCAATACATTGTCGGGGTATCTCGTCGGCAGCACCGATGCCACCCGATCTGTTTAATCGGCTCAGCAAGGCCGGCGTTGTGCTGACTGAAATTTACGGCTCATCAGATACGGGTGGCATGGGCTATCGTCATTCGCCCGATCAGCCATTTACGCTTTTCCCATATCTGGAGCGATTTACAAACGACCCAGCAACGATTACGAATACAAACACCGGAGCAACGTACCCAGCCCCCGACAGGCTGAACTGGATTTCAGAACGTGAGTTGTCTGTAGTAGGCCGTCTAGACGATGCTATACCCATTGCGGGCGTGAATGTATCAATCACTCATGTTCAAAAAGTCATAGAAGACTGTCCTCTTGTTGCTGAATGTGATATACATGCAAAGGCAGACAACGGAGTCAGTCAGCTGTACGCGGCCATCCGGCTCCGCACGCTGACGGAAGCCAACCGAGTTGCCTGCCTACACTGGATTAATGAGCGATTGATAGCGCCCGAAGTACCCAAGCATATGTATCTGTATTAAGTATTGCTCCTGAAGCACTATCTCAACAGTCAGTAGCGGATCAACTATCAGGCGGTTTTTTGCGTTGACTCCGTATGCAATTTCGCACCGAACTAACGCCCGACCGCCTGCCAGTTCAGCTAAAGCTGACCGACCGGATCGTAACCATCGGTTCCTGCTTTGCCGAGGTGATAGGCGCGCGACTCGCCGATCATAAGCTAACGGTACTGAATAACCCGCTGGGTACGTTGTTTAACCCGTTTTCGATCAGTAAGCTGCTCAAGCTGGCCTTAACCGGCAACTTGCCTGACGAGGTGGGGTATGTAGAGCGCGACGGGCTGTGGTTCCACTACGACTTCCACTCGTCATTCTGGGGGACATCCAAAGCAGCGTTGGCTCAGTTACTACAGGTACGTTTACAGGAAATAGGAACTGGCTTGCAGCAGGCAGACTGGCTGTTGCTGACCCTCGGATCAGCGGTAGTTTACCAGCACAAGGAAACGCAGCAACTAGTGGCAAACTGCCACAAAATGCCAGGTACGTTGTTCAATAGATTTCTGTGTCAGATTGGCCTGGCCCGTAACGAGCTGACAGACCTGTTCAGGCTGCTTCAGCAACATAATCCTAAACTGACGATCATTCTCACGGTTAGTCCCGTGCGCCATATCCGAGATGGGCTACCGTTGAACTCAGCCAGTAAAGCCCTGCTCAGAACCGTCTGTGCTGAGTTGTGCGGCGAATCCGAATCTGCACTGGATATGCCTACACCGATGGTTTATTATTTCCCGGCTTATGAGCTTGTTCAGGATGACCTTCGCGATTACCGATTCTACGAGGCTGATCTGATTCACCCGAATGCACAGGCGCACGAATATGTATTCACGAAGTTTGCCGAAAGCGCCTTTACACCCGACCTTTGTGCCTTCGTTAAACAATGGGAACAAATTCGGCGGGCAATGGCACACAGGCCGCTACATGGCCTGACCGACGCGCATCGGCTTTTTCTACAGAAACTCCTCCGACAAATTGAAGTGCTGCCCGCCAGTATTGATACAACAGCCGAACGCGCTGAGATTTTGAATCGTTTACTATAAAACAGTTTACCGTTTTCAGTTGCGCTGCCAGCAACCAACTGTCTTGTCTAGCAGTGCAACTAAAAACGGTAAACTTCTTCAGAAATGTCAAGTTATAAACTCACCGAACCAACCGTACTGGCCGCTTTAGGCCATGTTGAGGAACCAGACCTCAAGCGCGACATTGTGTCGCTAGGCATGGTTAAAGACATCAAGCTAGGGGTTGATTCTGTTCGCTTTACGGTTGTACTGACCACGCCCGCCTGCCCGTTGAAGGAGTTGATCCGGCAGCGGTGCGAGGATGCTATTCACACGCATATTGGCCCTGAAGTGACTGTTACAATCGATATGACCGCCAACGTCACGTCGACGCGTAATGACGCCCCGTTGCTTCCCGGCGTGAAGAACATTATTGCAGTGGCCTCCGGTAAAGGTGGCGTTGGCAAATCGACGGTAACGGCCAATCTGGCCATAGCCCTGCACAAATCGGGCGCGAAGGTAGGCATCATCGACGCCGACATTTACGGTCCTTCCATTCCGGTTATGTTTGGCGCCGAAGATATGCAGCCACAGATCATCCAGATCGACGGTCAGAATCGTCTTCAGCCCATCCAGCAATTCGGCATCAAGCTGATGTCGATTGGTTTTCTGGTACCACCCGATCAGGCCATGCTCTGGCGTGGGCCGGTAGCCAGCCGGGCGTTGCAGCAGTTTTTTTCCGATACAGAGTGGGGCGAACTCGATTACCTGCTGATTGACCTTCCTCCCGGTACGGGTGATATTCACCTCTCGCTGGTACAGACTGTTCCGGTTACCGGGGCGATCATCGTTACAACGCCGCAAAAGGTAGCGATTGCCGACGCCATCAAAGGGTTAGCCATGTTCCGGCAGCCTCAAATCAACGTACCTGTGTTGGGAATCGTTGAGAATATGGCCTACTTCACTCCTGCCGAATTGCCCAATAACCGCTACTACCTTTTTGGTTCGGGCGGCGCTGCTATCCTGTCCGAGAAATTCGACGTACCGGTGTTGGGTCAGGTTCCGCTGGTACAGAGCATTCGCGAGGCAGGCGATGAAGGTAAACCAGCCCTGGTTTCGGGAGATGGCCCGGCAGCTGATGCGTTCCGGGGTGCTGCCGAAGCCCTGGCCCGCCGGGTAGCTATTCGTAATGCCACGCAAGACGAAACGAAGCGCGTCGAGTTTACACGGGTATAATACCTGAATTGTGCTATATTTACGAGAGAAGACATTGATTTTATGCAAATGGTCGTAGACAGCGTGAATCCTCTGATTGCCCGTGTTGACAAGGCACTTGACAGTATGCGGCCTTATCTGGCTGCTGATGGAGGTAATGTTAAAGTACTTGATATCAGCGATGAAGGCGTTGTTCGTCTGGAGTTGATGGGGTCTTGCGGAAGCTGCCCTATGTCGGCAATGACGTTTAAAGGCGGCCTGGAAGAAGCGATTCTTCGAGCCGTTCCGGAAGTTACCCGTGTTGAAGCCGTCAACCTTACGGCTCTCCCCTAACGTACCTGCTTTTCATATAAAAGGCAGCCCTGATGAAAGGGCTGCCTTTTTTTATGCTGGTGAAGCAAACTGGTCACTCCTGGCTATAGTACCAGCGCAGGGAGCCAGAATACAGCATCGCCAATAAATCGATACCGATTGTTTTTCAGAAAATAAGCCGGATAACGCTGAATAACGTACAGCACCAGACTCATAATACCCAGCATTAAACTGGCGCGTTGTGAGAAACGAGCTCCGCCACCAGAATCGTCGGCAGTAAAACACAAAGCCAGCGCGCCAACCACAATAACGAACGTCAGCCAACGCAGAACAGCCTCACATCGACCGACACCCCAGGCCGTAGCCAGCGAAACGGTATCTAATGAGCTGGAAGCATCTTTTTGCTCAAAGATCGAGAACAGCAGTAAATTTTGAATGGCAATACCAAAAAACAAGGCGATCTGCACCTTGAATGGCCAGCCAATCGTTTCTCGCTGCACCCAAACCGTTCCCCAGATACCAGCCGTAAACAGTACGGCAACAAGGGGCTCTTTCGCTACCAGAACCGGGTGTCTGTCGCGGAGTTGGTAGACAGCCAGCACATAGGCGATACAGGCAATGCCCAACACGGCACCAAAGCGCACAACAGGACCGGGCAGAAAGAAGACGAGAATAGCGCCAACAGCGCCCAACCCACCAACCATACCCCACAGGAGGTCGGCATTTGCGGCATGAAAGCGATGGCGGGAAGTACGCGGAACAGGCATCTGGCGGACGTCCAGCAGGCGATCGGTTGTATAGATCATCCAGACAACAATGGCCAGCAGCGGTGTGGTAGCCCAATGGATTGGATCAACGTCAGACAGCCGCACCGCCAACCGGTTCGAGAAAACAGCCCCCAATACAACAGGGAGACTTAAATAAATAGCAGGACGAAGCATGATGGTTACGGTTACCGTTTATAAACTGACAGGCAACCACGGTTCTTTACGCTCCAGAACCCGGATGCTTGCTCCTTCATGTATGGTGTGGCCGGCACAACTGGTAGCAGGCATGAAGTTTTCCCCAAACAGAATCTTGTTCTCGTAACTGCGGTAGGTTGCCAACGTCCGCAATGGTTCTTTTCCTCTATCTCCGGTTTCGGGGTCAATTGTTGTCAGCACACACCGTACGCAGGGCTTTACTCCATAGAATGTTGCCCCGTCCAGATCAATGGCTGCCCAGGTGTCTTCATCGTGGGGCCAGCAGAGCCCTTCCACAATGAAATTGGGCCGAAAACGGGCCATGGTCAGTGGCGCATCCACCGATTCGGCCAGCCGCCGGTTCAACTCATCCAGCGACGATTGGGTGACCAGCAGCATCGGAAAGCCATCGGCAAAGCTCACGATCGGGTCGGCCAATTCATCGTGCCGGGTGTGGCGTGAGGTAATCGATCGCCGCGTCGTATCGGGCATATAGACGAGGCGGCATGGTTTGCCAATTACCCGGCTGAACCAGTCGTCGGCCTCGGCGCTGACAAGCTGCGCAGGTACGTCTTCACTATCCCAGATCGATACGCTGATCGGCTCATTTAACACGTGTGGTACCAGCGGTACGGTTAGCACGTCGGCTGGCGCGTGCCGATGCCATACACGCAATTCGTTTTCAGGTACGTTGATGGCCGTATCGATCAAGGCCATTGAATGCACGGTTCGCTGCGTAATGAATCTGCCCTGGCGGGTTGCTGGTTCAGTAGCTTCGTCTGCCTGGTTGTCAGTCGATGGCTCTACCAGCATATACCGGCGATCATATTTCAGGCCACTGGCTTCTATTGTTGCTTCTGATACAGAAACGCCACCCAGCGACTTAATCGGATAAATAATAATCTGTTCGAGCGTAAGAGACATGAAACATCATTTTATAGCCAGTCAGTTGAGTAACCCGGGAAGAGCAGTGCAACCTACTGACGTGAAACTAACTAATTGCCGCGCGGCGACGCTGATACGCCGCCACTGCCACGTCGAGCAGTACGCGCAGGGCCAACGGCGACTGATCGGTGAACGAGCCACCGTAAATCATCCGGTCGGTTTCGCGCAGGGCATCGGTCAGCCGGTCGTCACCAATCCGGTCGGCAATTTCGCTACTGGTAAGCGAGGTATAAGGCTTTTTTTCCAGCCGTTCCAAATATTTTTTCCAGTTCACAATGGCCTGGTTGGTGGTATCTCCCGTTGACTCGGGCCCCAGATTGCGCGTAAGCTGATTGTAGCCAGCCAAAAAACGAGCGTGGTAGCGGGCAAGCAAGTAGCGCTCCCACCGCTGGCGAAGCAACGAGCCGAACAAAATATAGATGGCTGCCGCCACTACCCCCATTGCAGCAACGGCCACGGTTAAATAGGCGTAGTTAAATTCCTGCGGTAATGGCGTCAGCACGGCATCGGCCGCTAACTGCAGGGTATCGGGGCGGGTTGTGGCTAGTACCGTCGATTGAAGAAAAACGGTATCGGGCGACGAAAGGAGGGCAGTACAGTCGGCCCCGTTGGCCAGATAAACAGGTACCTGCAATACCCTGGCACGACTTACTTCAAACGACACCAGCGTATACACGGCGCTGTCGATGCTGGTCTGATCAATGGTTCTTGTTGGGAACACCGCCACGCCCTGCACCAAAAAAGGAGCGAAATGCCGGGCCGTATCCGGGTAGAACACGTCTTGCGATGACCGATGGCGCACGGTGAGAGCGAACCGAAACGGGCGCCCTACTTCGATGGTGTCGTCGATAAACTGCCCAACCGGCTGTGCCACTGAACCATGAGCTATGAGCAGTAAGCCGTAAACCAGAAACCATACCGCACCCCTACAGGCACGCAAACCATGTCTCACTGTTGCCACCAAAACCATAGCCAACTGGCTATCACCTGCGTTCATCGAAAGTATACTGATTATTGCTGCTTGTTACCTGTATTTCCGCACCCGAAACAGCTCGGCTAAGGTTGGCACAAAATCTGACTGGGAATCGAGGGCCACATAATCAGCATCATACTGGCGGCAGAACCGTTCGAGCCGAACGCGACTTTGCGCAAACTGATCGTGAAGCTGCTGCCTAAACCGGGCCGACGACGTGTTGAGCCAGACCGTGCGCCGCTCTTCCATATCATACACCGGAATGACACCAAGTTTCGGCAAATTCACCTCACGCGGATCATAAAAGTGTATAACAACCAGATCATGTTTTCTGGCCAGCGCTTTCAGATTATGCTCGTACCCCTGATCGATAAAGTCGGACAGCAAAAAAACCAGGCTCCTGCGTTTCAACACGTTAAGCGTAAACAGTAACGCCTCCGCAATGTTGGTCCGTATCGATTCGGGTTGTAGTTTACCCAGCGACGTGATCAGTTGATAGCCCTGTTTCTGCGTATTGCCAGGTTTTAGATATTGTTCTTTTTTATCCGAAAAACAGTATAAGCCAACGTGGCTGGCCTCGCGCAGGGCAGACATAGCGAGCGTCCCGCAGACTTCCTTGGTGGTATCCAGCTTCGATCGCTGATATGTACCTACCTGCTGCGATGCGCTCACGTCGACCACAAAAAATACGGTCTGATCCTTTTCTTCCCGGAAGACTTTCACAAAGGCGCCGTGGCCTTTCGACGATACGTTCCAGTCGATGGCCCGCACGTCGTCGCCGTATTGGTACTGCCGCAAATCGGCGAATTCCAATCCAGACCCCTTAAAAACAGACCGGAAATTTCCGCGCAACTGCGATGTAACGGCCTTTCGGATTCGGATCTCGAACTCCTGCACCTTTACCAGAAAATCATCCATGCCGCACTGCTTTTAACGATTTTTGATATCCCCTTCGTAAACGATTTGCCCACGATTGGGGGTTAATTTGTAAAAGTACGCCCTGATTCTGTCAGGCCATTCAAAATTACGTCAAAGCCCCGCCCGTCTTATCCACGTCGGAAACTTACAATGATACGTCAACTCGCCGTCTGGCTGTGCATCTGTCTCTTCTTTGCGCAATGCACCAGCACTGGAACGCCCGAATTGGGCGCAAAGCCCGCTAACCTGGTCGATGAAGATAAAATGGCCGCTATCTTAACTCAGGTCCATTTATCAGAAGCACGCATCGTCAAACTCACCATTGGGTCGAGCGATACGTCGGCTTTGCTGTTTAAACGACTTCAAGCACAAACGCTGAAGAAGTTTAATGTCGATACAGCGTCGTACACGCAGAGCTTTGTGTATTACTCGTCGCACCCCGCCAAACTGGCGAAGATCTATGAGCAGGTGGTTGAAAACCTGAAAGAGGTAGAAAAAGAGAAAAAAGAGAAGGTCAGCACCACCAGGCCAAAGCCCATTCCATGACAACCGGTATCATTGGCGCGGGAATCTCGGGCCTGACCCTGGCCTACGAATTGCAGCAACGTGGCCAAGCCTACCAGCTATGGGAGGCCAGCCCGCAACCAGGCGGCTACATCCGGTCGGTGCGCGACGGTGACTACCTGCGCGAACTTGGACCCAACTCGTTGCTTGGCGATGAAGCGTTGCTAAACTGGCTCGATGGCCTTGACCTTACTCAGGACATCGTATTTGCCAATGCCGTCAGTAAGGCGAGGTACATCTTTCGAAATGGTGCCTATCGGGAGTTGCCCGGCACACCACCTGCCCTGCTGTTCGGCGGATTCTTCAGCCTGAAAACGAAGTGGGCCGTCTTTCGAGAGTTGAGTAACAAAACGACGTCACCGCCCGGCGAAACGCTGGGGCAGTTTTTCCGTCGCCGTTTTTCGCCCGAGATCGTCGAGTATGCGCTGGGGCCGTTTGTAGCGGGAATCTACGCGGGTGACCCTGAACGGTTGCTGGTTTCAGAGACGTTCCCGATCCTGTTGCAGTATGAACGTGAGTTTGGTTCTGTGCTGAAGGGCCTGATCAAGAATCAGGGTAAAACGGGGCGCCGTCAATCATTCAGTTTCCGCAACGGCATGCAGATGCTTCCCGATGCGCTGGCCGCGAAACTGACAAACGCTCATTTCTCCTGCCCTGTCGACCAGATCGAACGTACCCAGACGGGCTGGAACGTGCACACAGCAACCGGTTCGCACTTGGTCGACAACCTGGTGCTAGCCGTTCCAACCGACGCTGCAGCCCGATTACTGGCTAGCCACGCTCCGGCTTTTACAGATGCGCTGGGGCAAATTGACTACCCACCAATGGTTGCGGTTCATACGGCCTACAAACGAGCGGATGTGGCGCACCCATTAAACGGCTTCGGGGGGTTGAATCCAGCCGTTGAAGGCCGGTTTGCTGCGGGTCATATCTGGAGCAGTTCAATCTTCCCCGACCGATGTCCGGCCGATGACGTACTGTTCACCACCTTCGTGGGCGGTCAGCAGAATGCCATTAACGCGCGGTTGCCCGAAGCCCAGATTCGTACGCGGGTTCACGAAGAACTAGTCGATTCTTTCGGTATTCGTGCCGACCAGCCCATCTGGCAGCAGTCGTTCAACTGGCCCAAAGCCATTCCGCAGTACGACCAGAATCTGGCAGCCGTTAAGCGCCTCGTTTCTTCATTGGAAGCCGATCATCTGTTCATCTGCGCCAACTGGTACGGAGGCGTTTCCCTCTCCGATTGCATCGGGAAAGCAAAGGCACTGGGCAACCGACTTTAAGCCCTATGTCAACGGCTCAGGTACGTTTGATTAACGTTATTTAACGGCTGGAATGCATTATTTTTGACCACGCACCTGTTATAGAGAATAAACGCTTATCCGCCGTGACCGACCGCCTCGTCATCATCCCCACGTTCAACGAAATCGAGAATATCGAAGCTATCATTCGGCGCGTGTTTTCGTTACCAACGGCCTTCGACCTGTTGATTGTCGACGATGGATCACCCGACGGAACGGCAAAGATTGTCAAGCAGTTACAGGCAGAATTTCCTCAGCAGCTCTATTTACTCGAACGGCGCGGCAAACTCGGCCTCGGCACAGCCTACATTGACGGATTCAAGTGGGCACTGGCGCGCGGATACGAGTATCTGTTCGAGATGGATGCCGATTTCTCGCATAACCCCGATGATCTGGTTCGCCTGTACAACGCCTGTGCAACGGGCGGCGCGGATGTTGCCGTAGGGTCACGCTATATTAAGGGCGTCAATGTGGTAAACTGGCCCATCGGCCGGGTTCTAATGTCTTATGGAGCAGGTATTTATGTTCGATTCATCACCGGCATGCCCGTCATGGACCCAACGGCTGGCTTTGTATGCTACCGGGCTCACGTATTAGACATTCTCCTTCAGAACCCGATCCGCTTCGTTGGCTACGCGTTCCAGATTGAGATGAAATTTACCTGCTGGAAATACGGTTTCACCCTCACCGAAGTACCCATCATCTTCACTGACCGCACCCGTGGCGAGTCGAAAATGTCGACGAAGATTTTCAAGGAAGCCATTCTGGGTGTCATTCAGATGAAGATCAACAGCTTCTTCCGTCATTACATTCCCGTCAAAATAACAACGGCTACCCCCGTCTCGGGAGAAGCCGTTGAAGCGGTGTAGGTACGTTGGTACGGCAACCCTACTATTTCTTTTTCTTCGGGGTAGCTGCCACCCTTGTTTCACCCGTTTTCATGGTCATCGTTTCGGGGTTCCAGTGCACCACTTTCTGCTCAAAGTAGCTTTGATTACTGGCGAGCACCGGCGCCGCAGCACGGAAGCCGAATACGGGATCTTCAATGGTGCCCTGACTACCCGCCCGCACGTTTTTGAAGAAATCGGCGAAATGGAGTGAGTGCGGATCTTCGCCTTTGGGGGCGTTGAAACGTACTTCCTTTACCGGTTCCACCGTGCGTGTTTCGGGCGGATACTGCGCATCATACTGTTTCTTGAATTCTTCTTTCACGGGTTCGGTAAACGTGAAATAGCTATCGTAGCCATTGTAGCCCGGCGCAACAGGCAGCTTGTGTTTCGTCAGAATCAGGTTGTCTTCCGAAAACTCGATCTGGCCCTCGTTTCCAATAATGCGTGTTACGTTACTGATCTTGCCGGCGTTGGCAAAGTTTACCCGCAAAACCATCTGGAAAGCCTCATGATCGGCCGTTTTGGGGTAGTCCATTACGCTTGTCATGATGTCAGGTACGTCGCGCCCGTCTTTCCAGTAGGCCAGGTTACCCGAGGAGAAAATCCGCGTAGGGCCCATGGCATTGGTTACAAAATGAACACCCGTAATCAGGTGGATGAACAGATCGCCCGCTACGCCGGTACCGTAATCTTTGTAGTTGCGCCACCGGAAGAACCGCTTGGCATCGAAGGGTCGTTTGGGTGCATCGCCCAGGAACCGGTCCCAGTCGAGGGTTGTCAGCGATGCATCGGGCGGAATAGAGTAGTTCCAGGCGCCAATAGCGTTGAAGCGATCGTTATTGGATTCGATGTAATTGATCTGGCCAATATCGCCCGCCTGCACCATGCGTTTGGCTTCCTGAAAAGCAGAACTGCTAATCCGCTGACTGCCCACCTGCATGGTTTTACCCGATTTCTTCCAGGCGTCGATCACGGGCTTGCCTTCGTTGATATGCTGCACCATCGGCTTTTCGCAGTACACGTGTTTACCCGCCTGCAGGGCCGCAATGGTAATGTGATCGTGCCAGTGATCCGGCGTAACAACCAATACCGCGTCGACGTCGGGGCGGGCTAATACCTCGCGAAAATCACGCGTGGCGAAGAGGTCTTTATCTTTCCCATAAGCCGTTTTTGCGTGTTCGAGACGCCCGTCATACAGATCAGCTACGGCTACCAACTCAACATCGGGGTTACGCAGGGCGGCCATGGTATCATAGTTACCCTGAATACCCATGCCGATGGTCGCAATCCTGATCTTGTCGTTCGGGCTGACGCGCATCAGGTTGGGAATGTAGGCTGGTGCGCCAACGCTGGTGGGTACGTTACCCATCACCGTTTGAACGCCTCCCGCGGCAGCCAGTGCGGAGGCGGTTGAAAGCGTACGAAGAAAATCGCGGCGCGAGGGAGTCATAGTTTGTCGTGTTTTCAGGAAAAGACGGGGGTTTGATCAACTTACCCGGTCGGTTTCTATTCGCTCAGTCAGGTACGTTCCATAGCCGCCAACTGACGGCCAATCATCCTGGCAACGTACGTGAGCGCCGGATGAAGACCGTTACCTCTTGTTCCATAATTAAAACGCCGCAACTACTGTAAATCAGCGTTGTTATGCTGTAAATTACACCATCAACCGCTTTCTAACCGACTTCTGTCATGAAACGAACAACCCCGTTTCTGTTGCTGTTCTGGGCCATCATCAGCTATGCCGGACAGGCACTGGCAGGATCGATTCTGATTCCGATGGATGACCGCCAGACAGACCACCTGAAAGCCTATGGCATTGCCTATGCCGTATTGAAAGATGAACAGGACGTTGACTGGCTTCTGAACTACCGGGGTGGCAGTTTCATGATCAGGCACTCAGCCAAATTCGAGAACGAATGCCGCATTCGGGGTGTAGCTTTCGAGTCGCTGACCGACGCGGGTGCTGCGTCTATCAAACGGCAGATTGCCAACCCGGACCTGAACATGGACGTGGTGACGCTCAACAAAGCCGCCAAGATCATTGTGTATTCGCCCGCTAAAGTTGGCCCCGCTGAGTTTGAGAACAACGACGCCGTGCTGCTGGTGCTGACCTACGCCGAAATTCCCTACGAACTGGTGTATGATGAAGAAGTCTTGAAAGGCGACTTACCGAAATATGACTGGCTCCACCTGCACCACGAAGATTTCACGGGGCAGTTTGGTCGGAATATGCAACGCATGACGCTGTCTGACATTAAGGCGCAGGAAGATATTGCCAAGAAATATGGGTTCGCGAAAGTATCGCAGATGAAGCTGGCCGTTGCTAAAGGTATCAAAGCATTTTGCGCAGGTGGCGGCTATCTGTTCGCTATGTGTTCGGCCGCCGAAACGCTCGATATAGCCCTGGCGGCTGATGGTGTCGACATTGTGGGCGATACGTACGACGGCGATGATGTTGATCCGGCAGCACAGGCCAAACTTGATTTCAGCAAAACGTTTGCCTTCCATAATTTCAGGCTTGAAGGCGACAACGGCGGCGGGCGCGGTTTCTCTACGTTTTCCGACATCAATTCAGCGGCGGGAATGGGCTATGGTGGCGGCGGTTCATCGAGCGGTTATTTCGAGTTGTTTAATTTCTCGGCCAAGTGGGATGTCATTCCGGCCATGCTGACGCAGAACCACGAGGCCATCATAAAGGAATTTACCGGCCAGACAACGGCGTTCCGCAAATCGACGGTGAAGGCAAGCACTCTGGTGATGGGCGAAAGCACAACATCAGACCGGTATCTCTACGGCGAAATGGGTCGGGGGCAATGGACGTTCTATGGCGGGCACGACCCCGAGAACGTTCGCGGCGGCGGTGGTGGTGGCGGCTGGCGCGTACCCACCGACCTGAACCTGCACACCCATTCGCCCGGCTACCGGCTCATCCTGAACAACGTGCTGTTCCCATCGGCCAAAAAGAAGAAGCGGAAGACATAGGAATCCACGATTGTGGTTCGAGGTCAACGTCCAGCATGCGCTCCCAGTTTTGAGATCTGATTCTCAGGCAGCGCATGCTGGACGTTGACCTTTAAAACAGACTGTTTACCAGACAATTAATCAGACAGTTGTGATTAATACTGATTTTGGCATCTTTGCCTGGTTGCCGAATGTGGCCACCCTTTTTCCTATCATTCCCCTATGGAAAGTCTTTACATCCTGCTCCTCATTGTGCTGTTTTTGTACCTCAATCAGCAGTTTGTTCAAATAAAAGGCAGCATTGCTGAACAACGCGATAACCTGCTTCAGCTTCAGAAATCATTACTGGCTAAGGAGCAAGATCGACCATCGTCTTCAGTGAGTACCATGCCCAACGCTCCTGTTCGGCCTGTAGTGCCACAGGTCAGTCCAGTTTTACCTCCGGTTACTCCACCACCTATCTCTGAACCGCCTGTCCAGCCTGCTTTCCGGCCTGAACCTACGCCGAAGGAAATGGAACCGGTACTGTCTATCTCAACGCCTGAGCCACCCAGAGCACAGAAACCTAACCTGTTGGATGATTCGCTGCTTGATCCGCCAGCAAACGTACCTCCTGTTTTCGCAGCACCCAAACCTTCCTGGTTCCGGCGGTTTCTCGACGAGAATCCCGATCTGGAAAAATTCATCGGTGAAAACCTCATCAACAAAATTGGCATTGCCATTCTGGTGGCTGGCATTGGCTATTTCGTTCGCTACGCCATTTCGCAGGAGTGGATCGGCGAGGCTGGGCGGGTACTGATTGGTGTGCTGGCCGGTGGCGGTTTACTGGGGGTAGCGCACCGAATGCGACAACGGTTTGCGGCGTTCAGTTCGGTGCTGGTGGCCGGTGGGCTATCGGTGCTTTACTTCACCATCGCCATTGCTTTCTCCGATTATAAGATCTTCAGCCAAACGGCGGCGTTTCTCCTGATGGTTGTGATCACGGGCTTTGCCGTTGCCTTATCCATCGCCTATAACCGCGTTGAACTGGCCGTGATGTCGCTGATCGGTGGATTCGCCACACCCTTTATGGTCAGTAGTGGTCAAGGCAATTACGTAGTGCTGTTCGCCTACATTCTCATTCTCGATCTGGGAATGCTGGTACTCTCGTCGTTCAGGAAATGGCCACTGGTGCATTGGGTAGCCTATGGCCTGACCGTGTTGCTGTTCGGATCGTGGCTGGCTACAGATGTACTTGACCACATACCCAGTCCTGATGCGCCAGCCCCACCCTACAGCGGCGCGTTTGTGTTCGGCACCATCTTTTATACCCTGTTTGCCGCCATGAATCTCTTCGACCGGCTTCGGCACGACATTCGTTTTTCAGCGCTCGACGTCAGCCTGTTTATGAGCAATACTGCTTTCTATTACGGCGCGGGTATGGGTATTCTGGCCTATGTAGACAAAGGCTCGTGGCAGGGGCCGTTTACCCTGGCGCTGGCGGTGGTCAATTTTGGCTATGCAGCCTTACTTCGTCGACGTAATTCAAGCGACACTACGCTTTTCTATTTACTGATCGGCCTGGTGATCACGTTTGCCAGTTTAACCATTCCGGTGCAGTTAAACGGCAATTTTATTACCATGTTCTGGGCCCTGGAGGCCGTTCTACTGCTGTGGCTCAGTCAGCGGTCGGGATTGCGGCTGGTGGCAACGGCGTCGGTCATTGTGCTGGGATTAATGGGCATTAGCCTGCTGATGGACTGGGCCGCACTGTACGACACAGCCGTTACGCCTCCGCTGTCTGTAGTTATCAACAAAGCATTCATTACCAGCCTGGTTTCGGTGGGTGGGCTGGGTGTTTATTACCGGTTACTGGCCCAGCAGTCGGTGCCCATTTCGATATACATCAGCGAATGGCCCGCCCCTTCGTATCGGCGGTTTGTTGGGTACGTTGCCGTAATTGTCACTTATCTGGCAGGTATCGAAGAATTGGATTACCAGCTTCTGACTGCTTTCGGCTACGATGCGAACAGGGTCATTCTGCTGGGTACGTACAATCTGCTGGTGGCGGTGGCTTTCCTTGTTGTTTCGCTCCGGTCGGGCAGCAATCAGCGGGTATGGGTAGCGGTTCTGTTCAGCCTGGTCATTCTGATCATTTACCTGTTCAATACAGGCCCCGCCGTGATCGACCTACTCGACTCCTACTATCAGGGATTGGTTTCGAGCCGGGCGGCATTCCTGTTTCAGTATGTCAATCTGCTGGCGGCAGGTGCCGTACTCGGGTTGCTGTTCAGAGCCAAAGTACGGCTGGCTACTGCTACTCCCCTGCTGGAAAAACTGTGGCCCTGGTTCCTGGTCATCACGGTCGTATCCATAAGCAGTATGGCCCTGTTCGCCAATGTCATTGCCTTTTCCTTTTCACCGGAAGAAATAGCCCGTGTGCCGAATCAGCAGGCGGCCGTTCAACGGCGGTTTGATGCACTGATTGAACAGGCAAACAAGGTGGGGCTCCCTGTAGTATGGGGGCTTTGCGCCTTCGCATTTATGTACGTGGGTCTCGTTCGCCGAAACCGAATGTACCGGATCCTGTCGCTAAGTCTGTTTGCACTAACCTTGCTAAAACTGTTTATTTATGATATTCAGGGTATTTCGGAAGGCGGTCGGATTTTGGCGTTTATCTCACTTGGGGCGCTGCTACTTGTCATTTCGTTTATGTACCAACGCATTAAACGACTACTCGCCGCCGACGCAGCAGCTTAGTGGCACCGAAGCTGGAGCTTCGGCGTTATAGGGAACCTCACTTGTATGCACGTACGCACTCACTTTCTCATACCCTTCTTTCTCTGCTTCCTTCCTGCGTATACCGTTGCGCAACAGGCGTTCCTATACAAAGCGCAGGTTGGGCCAGTGGCAGCATCAGGGTATCATCGAATCGAACTACCTCCTGATTTAGTCGGCAGACTACATGAAGGGCTGGGCGATATTCGCCTGTATGACGGACGAAAACGCGAAATACCGTATGTGATGACTCGTCAGACCGGCGTTCAGGCCACGGCATTCATCACTTATGAAGTAGTGCGAAAAACCAACGTACCCAACGTCAGTACAACCATTGTGGTGAAGCGGCCATCCAGACAACCGATTACCGCGCTTGGAGTGGAGAGTCAGAATACGGAGGTAGAGAAGAAAGCGACTCTGAGCGGTAGCCACGATGGCAACGTATGGTACGCGCTCGACGACGGCATACGACTTGGCAACAACACCAATGCAACGACTACGGCCACCCTACAAACGATCACCTTTCCTCTCACCGATTATACGTATTTCCGATTGGTCGTCAATGATTCAACCTCTGCCCCGCTGAACATTCGACGTATTGGCAACTACGGGCAAACAAACGCATCGGCCCACTACACGCCTATTCCGGGCTTGCAATTCACCCAGCATGATAGCAGCGATCACTACACGTACCTGGTGCTCAACCGCCCCTCCCCCGCCCGCATCGACCGCCTGACCATCCACGTTAGCAATCCGGCACAGTTTAGGCGACAGGCGGCGTTCGGGCATAAGTTCACCGAAACCGTAGCGCGCAAACGCCATCAGCGACCTGTACTCAGGCAATCGTTCGATCCACTGATTCCATTCACGCTCAGTTCTACTGGCGACACGACCATCACATTACCGAGCGTACTAACCGAAAAACTTTGCCTCCGAATTGCCAATAACGACGACGCGCCATTGAGGGTCGGCCGCATCAATGCGGCGCAAGTAACAACGTACCTGACCGCCAACTTACAGGCCGCTACTACCTACCAACTTCAGTTTGGGAGCATGCTTGCCCCCGGCCCGGTATATGATCTGGCTTTCTTCAACGATCAGTTGTCAGGTACGTTGCCAATCGCCTCCGTCAGTAACCTGACGAACTGGTCTGGCAGCCCTTTATCTACTTCAGCAGATGAGTCAACCGACCCGTTTGAGTTTCACCAGATTGCCCTTTGGGTAGCGATACTCGGTATCATCCTCCTGATGGGCGTCATGACATACCGCATGCTGACCGGAATGACTCGCGAACAGCAGGACGCGTAAGCATTGGCTGACATGTTTTGCTTCGCGCTGTAGGCACTAATGCGCCAGCAACCACGAGCGAACACGCGGGTTGAAATCGTCGATACACTCCCAATGGAACGCGTGGCCAGCTTCGTCGTAGAGATGGAGTTCACTGTTGGGGATGGCAGCTGCTACTTCTTCGGTCATCCAGACGGGCGTGAAGATGTCGTTTCGCCCGCCGATAACTAAAGAGGGCTGTGTGATCTTGCCCAGATCGGCCAGGGTATGATGCATGATGCAGGCTTCGGCCTGCCCTTCCAGCCCATGCAGCGGCTGCGGATTGGCATCAATTGCCGCTGCTTGCCGCCCAGCCTGTAGATCAGCGAACGTGGCATCATCGTCCCAGCTTCGCTTTGAGTAAATCAGCAGTTGGATATAATTGGCAAATTCCTCGGGGCGAAGGCGAGCTTTGATGGTGGCCATATGCCGGAAAATGGCTTCGGCAGTGCGGTCGCAGCGAGCCCAGGGGCACATCAGCACCAGCGATTTCACCTTACCGGGATGGCGCAACGCCAGTTGTTGCGCAATGGTACTGCCCATCGAAACCCCAACGACCCTCACGTTTGTCAGGCCAAGCGCATCGATCAGACCGGCGTAATCGTCGGCCATTTGCTCGGTGCTGTAGGGTCCAACGGGTTTATCAGATTGCCCCACGCCCCGGTTATCGCCCAGGATACATCGGAAATAGTTGCTCCAATCGTCTGCATGTTTTTCCCACACGGAACCGGGGGCCGTAATGCCCATGATCAGGAGCAGCGGCTCTCCGGTCCCGCGCTCTTCGTAATATAGATTGATGCCGTTGGTTTTGACGAAAGGCATAGGTGGAGTTGGTTGATTGGGTAATTGGTTAACTGGGTGACCGAGCAGCGCTTTTGTCATCCCGACGGTAGGAGGGATCTTGGCGTTCTTATTAAAAGTGCCAAGCGCTGTTAGAAGGAGCGCCAAGATCCCTCCTACCGTCGGGACGACAAAAGCGCTGCTTGCCAACGTCTATACATTGGCTTAGATGAGTGTTAAGTGACTCGATGATTGAGTAAGTCGGGAGTCGTTGAACTGTATTAGTTAATTACTGGGTGAACGGGCTATTACCGATTTACCTCAATCAACCAATTAACCAGTCAACCAATTAACCGATTACCCAGTCAACCAATCAGCCAACCACCGAAGGAAGCAGCGTTTCGTAGACCCAGCGGCCATCGTGGAGCGTGACGCCGTCGGGGTCGTTCATAGCTTCTGGGCCTTCATCTTCGCAAATGATCCAGCCGCTATATTGCCGTTCGATGAGCCAACGCGTGATACCGACGAAATCGACTTTTCCGTTGCCGAGCAGGGCAAACTCCGGCTCGCCATTCCAGTCTTTGAAATGCACCAGGTTGATCATCGAGGCGTACTCTTTCATCTTTGTCAGTGGGTCCATACCGCCATTGATGAGGTGGCCCACGTCAGGCGTCCAGCCCGTTACTGACGTATCCAGCGATTCCAGAATAACCCGGTAATCCTCTTCGGTCCGGGTAATCGATGAATGCGGCGAATTCGGGTGAAAACTACAGGGGACACCCCGATCAAACGCCCGCCGCGATACCCGATTCACGATGTTGACCAGATTTCGACGCCGTTGTTCGATGTCGTGCCGACCGGTTGGTTTCTGAACGGTACAGAGTATGGCTCCTGGAAAGTGCGTTAGCAGGTCAATGGCCCGGTCGGCTTCGCGGCGTTCGTGCTCGCTTTCTTCGGTACCGTTCCAGTCGAGGGCCAGCGCAATGGCGGCTAGCTCAACGCCTTTTTCGGCTAGTTTTTGGCCGAGGCTACCGGCATCGGGCAAGTCGCCCATCCAGTTGAAAATGGGTTCGATGCCAGCAAATCCAGCCTGCGCCGTAATGTCGATCATGTGCCCCTGCCGGTTAGCGTGGGTCTGACCGTTGTTGTTCATGAACCAGGTATACGCCTCAGCGCCAAATCGGAAGGGTATGCTCATATGGGTGTAGTGAAACAGGGGGTTAAACACAGAGACGCAGAAGATACAGCGTTTCTATATTTCAACAACTATACTTCGCCTGCATGGCTTTTATGAATGTCAGGCCGTTTTCGGCAATGGCCCAGGGGTCGTTGTATTCGCGCCAGACGTTGATCGAATTGGCGAAGTCAATGTCGTTGCGCGTAAACGCTTCGATCGTCATCCATCGGTTGAAACCTACTTCAGCCAGCGTTTTAAACGTATCGTCCCACGGAATATGTCCGTCTCCGGGAGTACCCCGGTCGTTTTCGCTGATGTGCACATGGGCCAGCACCGGCGCAATGGTTCTGATCGCGTCCGGGAAGCGTTTTTCTTCGATGTTGGCGTGGTGCGTATCAAACATGGCCCGCACGTTCGGATGGTCGGCTTTTTCGATCAGGTACGTTAGCTGCCCCATCGTGTTGCAGAGGTAACACTCGAACCGGTTGAGCGCCTCCACTGCCAGAACGATACCAGCCTGTTTGGCATAATCGCCTACGGCATGAAGCACCTCGGCGCTGTACGCATATTCGTCGGGTTGTGGTTCACGCTTACTGAACGTAGCAAAGGCGGAGTGAACAGGACCGCAGATCACCGTCGCGTTCATGGCTTCGGCCCGGTCGATCGCCCCCTTCAAAAAATCAACCGCCTGTGCCCGAATGGCTGGTGAATCACTGGCCGGATTTGTGTCAGGACCCGCTACGGTGACACACGTACTTTGCAGGCCAAGCTGATTCAGATGCTCACCAAAGCGGCGGTACGCAGCCACATCCCCGTTGTCGATAAAACATTCGATACCGTCGTAGCCAATGGTTTTCAACCGCTCAGTAATCGGATTTAGCTTTTCCGACATAACGGCTGTCCAGGCCAGTACGTTGAAGCCAATAGGGCACGTTGTTAATGAAGGCATAGTAAATATCCTGTAGCACCGAAGCTCCAGCTTCGGTAGTCAGCTCTAGGTTAATTACACGACCGAAGCTGGAGCTTCGGCGCTACAGAACTCATCACTTTTCCATTGGATGAGCCTTGAGCAATTGATCGGGTGAATAAAAATCGACCTTACTAGCCGTGGCGGCACGTACTTTTTTCACCTGGTCAGGCGTGATAGCGGAAGCGTTGTTGCCGAACGAATTCCGCACGTAGGTTAACACGGCGGCTATTTCGTTGTCTTTCAACAAACCTCCAAACGGCGTCATGGGCACCTGACCTGGGTACGTTTTCCCCACCACTTCGATCGGCCCCATCAGTCCGTTCAACGCAATCTTGATCAGTCGATCCTGATTACCCGACACCCAGTTGGTGCCTGTCAGCGGCGGGAA
Source organism: Fibrella forsythiae (assembly GCF_017353175.1). Taxonomy (GTDB): domain Bacteria; phylum Bacteroidota; class Bacteroidia; order Cytophagales; family Spirosomataceae; genus Fibrella; species Fibrella forsythiae. Next base: position 112,399 of record NZ_JAFMYW010000013.1, read on the forward strand.
ACCCGACGCAGCCAGGCCTTTGCCATCAGGCTGATGGCAGGTGGTGCAGTAGCCTTCTTTGGCGTAGATCGTTTTGCCCAGATTGAACAGTGCCAGTTCCTCGCCTTTCAGCGTCGACTTCACCGCTATTTCTTTTTCTTTCTTCACGTTTTCCCCTTTCAGGTGCGCCAGCGCTGCGTCGTAGGCGTGAACCATCCAGTCGTCGAGGGGCTTTTTGGCAGCTTCGGCCAGAATGGGCAGGCCTTTTTCTTTACCGATCCAAGAAGCGGCCACGATGGCATCCAGACGTACGCGGCTGTTTTCGTCACGGGCGGCCTGCATCAGCAGGGCGGCCTGGTCGGGTACCTGATGGCCGGTGTAGCGAACCACCTGAACGGCGGCGGCACGTGCGTGGTAGTCCTTTGCTTTCAACACTTGCCGAAGCAGTTTCTGATCGACCTTATTCATACCCCAGCTTACCCAAAGCCCTTCCAGCAGATGGTGTTCGTAACGCGGGTCTTTCTTATCCAGGCCCGCCACCCAGGCGTTCAGCCTGGCCAGCACCTGCGAGGCATCGCGGCCACGAAGCTCGCGGCGGGTGCGGTAGCGGGTCCGGTACTCAGGCAGTTTCAGGTTATCCAGCAACTGTTCAATGCTGGCACCGTCTATCTTGGCAGGCGTCACCAATGGTCGTGCCGGGTACGTTATCCGGTAGATTCGTCCGTGCGAATGGTCGCGCAGGGGGTCGCGGGCGTTGTGCTGCATGTGGCCAATCAGGATATTGTGCCAGTCGATCAGGAAGAGCGAACCGTCGGGGGCAAACTCCATATCGACGGGCCGGAAGTTACGGTCTTCGCTCACGACCAGATCCTGCCGGTGTCTGCTCTTGTAGCCGGTACCGTCATCCACCAGCGTGTGCTCTTTCATCCCCAAAAAACCGATGGTGTTGTTGATCAGGAAATCGCCCTGAATCTCATCCGGGAAATGGCGGCTCGACACGAATTCCAGGCCTGACGTGGGGCGAACCATATGGTCTTTTTCAATCAACTGAACCGATTTATGCGTGGCTTCGCCGTAGCGCGGTAACACCGTTCCGGGCATCATCCAGCGAACGTCGGGGCTCGATGTCTCGGCAAAAAACGGCTGGCCCCAATCGTCGAAAGCAATGCCCCAGGGGTTTGGAATCGACAGCTGGGCCGTGCGTTCCAGCTTGCGCAGTTGCGGCGCATAGCGGTAGAAACCGCCATTGGTAGCCCGTACGGGACCGTAGGACGTTTCTACGTTGGTGTGCAGGAAGACCCCCTCGCCCGAGTAGATCGCCCCCGATGGATCGACGGTAAAGGCGTGGCTGTTGTGGTGGGTGTCGTGGTCATCGAAACCACTCAGCAGAATCTCGCTTTTATCAGCCTTATCATCGCCGTTGGTATCGGTGAAGATTTTCAGGTTCGTTCCCTGCGACACGTACACGCCCTCTTTGGCGATCTCGAATCCAAGAGGCAGGTGAAGTCCATCGGCGAAAACGGTTTCTTTATCAGCTTTCCCGTCGCCGTTGGTATCTTCAAAGATCAGGATCTTGTCGTTCGGTTTGGCGTCGCCGGGTTTGTAATGCGGGTAACTGGGCATCACCGCCACCCACAGCCGTCCTTTGCCATCGAATGACATCTGCATCGGTTTGGCCAGGTCAGGAAACTCTTCTTCCGACGCAAACAGCTCAATTTTGTAGCCTGCCGGCACTTTCAGTTTGCTCAGGGCCTCCTGCCCGTACAGGTACGTCAGGCTCCCGTTTTTTTCCGGGTTAAAATTGGTCTTTACCGGCGGCAGTACCTTTGTCCGCTGGTCGGCGGCGGCAATGTCCATTTTCTCTCCTTTCGATGCTGCCACCCAGACGGCCGTGTCGCGAATGGCGGTCATCTGCCGGATCTTCTCAATTTCAGCGGGGTAATTGTCTGGTCCGAATGGGTTGTACCGACGACCGTAGACGTGAACGCCATTCGGAATTTTGTAGTCGTTGTGCCACATCCAGTTCTTTTCCAGAACCGCTTCGCGCACCAGTTGCCGGTTGGCTTCTGCTTTAGCCGACGTTTTCCCGAAAAGCTGATCGGCCAGTAACGTACCTAGCTTTATATAGCCTTCGTCGTTCAGTTGCGACCCGTCGATCGTCAGCGGTTCCTTGCTGGCGGCGTACCAGTTTTGCGAGGGCGTGAACGCATCAACGAACAAAACATTATTTTGATCGGCTACTTCACGCATCGCGTTCGCATACAACGACAGGTTCTCGTTTTCGACCTTACCATTCGGCAAATCATACGTACCTGACAGATCTTCAAATGCGATTGGTGAAACCAAAGCGAGTTGCGGTGCCGAAACGCCGTTATACTTCTGTTTCAGCGTCCATTTAACGAACGCATCCAGTTCGGCCTTGTAGTTGGCCAAACCGGCTTTGCCCTGAAACGACTCATTGTAGCCAAAGAACGCCACAATGATATCGGCTTTCAGGCGGGTTAGCCACTGGTCGGGATATTCCATATGCCCTTCGCTTTCCGACTTATTAGCATACTCTGTCTGGAATTTTTCGGCACCGGGAAACGCCCAGGGTGTATTACGGCTGGAGTGCGGCCGAAAGCCAGGGGTATCGCCCCCATCGCACATGTTGCGTATGTACAGCTGGTCATCCGGGTAGCGTAGCTGAAGCTCAGTTTCGAAATGACCGTAGTTCATCATTCGCGACCCCAGGTTATTACCCAGCAGCATAATGTGGCTGCCTTTTTCGACTTTCAGCACATCGGGCTGGTTAAACTGGAAGGCGCTGAATGCAACAGCAAATAGCCCTGAAAGGGCGAACAGTACGCTAAAACGCGTAGTTCGGGGAGACAGAGAGCGCATCAGATCAAGGCTGTTTAGGGTGGCCGTAGGGTACGTTGATGTCGAGTTTCCCCTTCCATCGCTTAGGAACGGACTTGCCCGCAGCCCAATGGATGGCGTTAATGACCAGTCGCTGAAAGGCTTCGACCTGAAAATCTTCGGGATGACCCAGTGTAGTCAAGAACGCTTTACCGCCCCACTGATTTTGCCAGGTCCAGGCCACGGGGTTATCAATAGCGGCTTTGTCAGGATTCACTGACTTGCCCATCAACAGCGGCACCGCGCCTTTGGCCGGGTAGTCAGGTAGAACGCGATACAGCCAAGATGCGGCGTGAAATGCTGGCGCAACACCCGTTAAAATCGGATTGTTGGCTGCTTCGGGGATGATGGTAACGTCGGTCGTGCTTTTGTGGCCGTAGTGCGTGTGCTGCGCTTTTCCACCCCAGCCGGGCGGTGCGCCGAAGGCAAATTCGCCAAAGCTGTTCCAGCGTTCGCGCGGGTCACCGGCCGGAAAATTGAACGCGTGGGTTGTGGTTCGGAAACCCATAACCGGTTTACCCGATTTCAGGTAAGCATCAATATAATTGAGCTGTTCCTGAGGCAGTTGCCGCCAGCGGAGGTAAAAAACGGCCAGATCAGCATCTTTGAGCGCTTCAAGGCCGGGAATGTCTTTTTCGCCGTTATAATCCGGGTACGCTTTCAGCACCTTTGTTCGCATGCCGTAGTTTTTCTCCAGCTCAGCGGCAATCAGCGGTAGGGTCAGCTCACCGCTGTATTCATGATCACCAGTAACGAATACGACCAGCGGCTTAGTCGCTTTTGCCGCCGCGGGTTTCAGTCGATCGGCAATAGCGTCGGGCAGGCCTAATTGAGTGAGTGCCAGCAACCCGGCAGTATAATGAATGAATTCGCGGCGGCTATTTTTCATACTTAATTGGATACGCAGATTGAGGGAATTGAACGGATTTGCGCGGATTTTTGGATTTAAACTGATCAGCCCCGCTTTAATTAAAAAATCTGCGCAAATCCGTTTAATCCCCTCAATCTGCGTATCCATTAGACACTCATAAAAAAGCGGTGTGCTATAGTTTATACCGTTACGCCGGTCTCTTTCCAGCTTTTCGAGGTGGCCGATTCGAGTACGGCTTCGCAGACTTTCTGGGTTTCGAGCGCGTCCTGGAAATTCGGAGAGCAGGGTTCGCCAGTTTCCAGGCTCTTCAGGAAGTCAGCCACCTGATGCAGGAAGGTATGTTCGTAGCCAATGCTAGTCCCCGGAATCCACCAGCGGTTCATGTAGGGCTGATCTCCGTCGGAAACGTGAATGTTGCGCCACCCCCGCACGACCGATTCGTCAGAATGATCGAAGTATTCCAGGCGATTCATGTCGTGCAGATCCCAGCGAATCGACGCGTGTTCGCCGTTAATTTCGAAAGTGTACAGTGCCTTGTGGCCACGTGCATACCGGGTTGCTTCAAAGAGACCCAACGAACCGTTGTCGAAGTGGCAGTGAAACAGGCAGGCATCGTCGATCCCGACGGGCTCTACCTTGCCGGTCAGCTGGTGCATGCGCTCTTTTACGAAGGTTTTGGTCATGGCCGATACATCCGTAATGGCACCGTTGAGCCACATGGCCGTATCGATGCAGTGCGCCAGGAGATCGCCCGTTACCCCTGAGCCGGCGGCGGCGGCATCGAGTCGCCAGAGGGCCGTTCCACCCTGCGGCAAGTCGGCGTTGATGGTCCAGTCTTGCAGGAAGTTGGCCCGATAATGGAAAATCTTGCCCAGTTTACCGGAATCAACGATTTGTTTGGCCAGCGTAACGGCCGGCACACGCCGGTAGTTGTACCAGACGGTGTTGGGTACGTTCGCTTTCTCAATAGCATCGACCATGCCCTGCGCTTCGGCCAACGTGCGGGCCAGGGGTTTTTCGCAAAGAATCATTTTTCCCGCCTCAGCCGCGGCAATGGCAATTTCGGCGTGTGTATCGTTGGGCGTACAAATGTCGACGGCATCGATATCATCACGGGCAATCAGGGCCTTCCAATCGGTTTCAAACGACTCGTAGCCCCATTGTTCAGCAAAAGCTTTTACGCCCGCTTCATTCCGTGAACACACGGCTTTCAATACCGGCCGATACTCGAGTTCAGAAAAGAAATGAGCTACCTGAAAGTAGCCGTTTGTATGGATCCGGCCCATGAGGCCAGTTCCGATTAAGCCAATTCTGAGTTCTTTTTTGGTTGACATAGTTAAGGGAAAGGTCAATTTGTTGTCATTCGCTTCCAGCGTTATTATGCTGCCCTGTCATTTATGGTCATTGATAGTAAGGCCATTAATGACTATGAATGACTTTACTACCAATGACCATGAATGACAGGGCAGCATACGTATTACACCTCGTACCAGCCGTGCTTCTTACGTACCTCGATCATGGTGGCCAGAATGTCGTTCCAGGTTTGCTGGTTGGTCATCACCGCGTTGGGGAACATGCAGCCATCCCAGCAAATATGCTTGAACGTTTTGGTGAGCTGACCGTTTTCATCGCGCAGCCAGAAGCCTGCGTCGTTGGCTACATCGAGTTTACCGTTGGGGTCCAGCGCCTGACAGTGGCGACCGGTTTTGTCGTGCGAGCCTGAGCCGAAGACAGTGCCGTCGTTTTGGGCCACGTGGAAATCGATGGTCCAGGGGCGCAGGGCATCAGAAACGGTCTTCAGCCCTTCGGTTAGTGCCGCGCGGTCGTTCCAGTCGAAATCGTCGGGCAGAATACGGTCTTGCGGACGGTTATAACCGAGCAGGTACAGTAACGTATGCGCCATGTCGGCCTGGAAACCCATGTTTGGGCGGTCAACCGCTTCAAGGGTTTCGAGCATCGTTTTCCAGCTGTGCATGCCGCCCCAGCAGATCTCCCCTTCGGCGGCCAGTTTCTCGCCAAAGTCAGCGGCAACATCGCAGGCTTCGCGGAAAGTCTGGGCAATGAGTTTGGTGTTTCCAGATGGGTCAGCATCCCAACTGTGGGGCGAACTGGCCGAGTCGATCCTGACCACGCCGCTGGGCCGCACACCAAGCTCGGTCAGCCGTTGACCGATGTGGCACGATTTACGGACCATCTCCACAAACTGGGTACGTTCCTCTTTGCTACCCATTGCCGGACCGCCCCAGATAGGTGCCACCAGCGAACCGATTTTCAGGTTATGTCCCGACACTTTATCGGCCAGACGTTTGATGCCGTCGTCGTCCAGGTTAACGTCGATGTGCTCGAACAGGGCGAGGTCGACGCCATCGAATTTCACGCCATCTACTTCGGCAGCGGCGGTCAGATCCAGCATGGTATCAAAGGCAATGACGGGCTCCGAATCGGGGCCCTTGCCAACCACGCCGGGCCACATGGCATTGTGCAGTTTGGGATAGTTATTTTCGTTCATGGGGATTGGAATTGGTTGATTGGTTGACTGGGTAATTAGTTGATTAGACGACTGGGTGACTGGGTGATAGGTTGACTAATTCGCACAGATCTTACGAACGCCCTAATTACCCGGTCAACCAATTAGCCAATCAACCAATCACCAAATCAGGGTTCGATGGGCCGAAGTGTTTCAGGATCACGATCGGGTCGGTGGTGGATGGGTTTACGATGGTAACGCCTTCCATGGCCGCTTTTTCACTGACGAAAAACTCGTCGTTCGTCAGTTGGCCGTACCGGATCAGGGCGGGGGTCTCGATGTCCCAGACGCCCAGTTTACCGTGGCCCTGCATCACGATCAGGCCGTAGGCAGCGCTGTCTTTGATGGTCACAGTAGTACCCGGCATAACGGTCAACTCTTTGGCACTGAACGCGTCTGATTTGTAGCAAACCCAGTTTTCAACGTACCCGGCGGCTTCCATTTCGGCTTTATCCCGAACCGGCAGCGGTGCCATGAACCGATTGGCCATCATCTGCGGGTCAACATTCAGGTCCCAATCGATGGCTTCCATCAGTTGGTCGTAATCGCCGATCCGTTCTTTTGGCGTGCCATTCCAAAGCAACTCTTCGGGAATGATCGCTTCATTCACCAGCGACTGATACATAGCAAAAACATCGGACGCTTTTTGAGGCTCGTAGGTGCACAGACTACCCGGCGCGTGGAGCAGTCCGGGCGGTACATCCCAGCCGGTTCCGGGCTCTAGGCGATAGGCCATCGAGTAGTTGGTGATCTTGTTGTCGCCCTTCGTGAAGTTCATCAGGCACTCCTTGATCTGCTCTTTCGACGTACCTGGCGCAATACCGATGAACGTGTATGGAAAATCGCCGCCGTGGTTATTCAGTTGCGGCGGGAAGTAATAGGCTTCGGGTTTACCCAGTTGACCAATGTGTGCAGCCTGCTCGTCGTTGTGGTGCAGGTGATGCGGCAACGGGCCCATGTTGTCGAAAAACTTGGAGTACATGGGCCAGCTACCGTACTGATCCCAAAGCCGGTCGCCGATCAGACTACCTTTCAGTTCCTCGACGGCATCTTTCAGCAGGAACTGTACCTCCTGATCGCCGTCGTTGAAAACGATGGCACTGAGTCCTTCATTTTCGCCAGTCAGCGGACCGTTTTTCGCCGGGGTCGTTGACGACAGCCAGCGTTCGTCGATGCCGCCGCGCTCGCCGCCCAGCACGTAGTAATCGTTCGGATGAAGTTTGATGCGCCGACCGGGGACGCAAAACGACCGGGGCACCCAGGTTGGGGCCAGCCGTAGCACGCCTTTTCCCTGGTCTAATGCTTTTGCTGCTATACTCATTGTTGCGGTTGTTTCCATGAAGGGTTTAGTTTTTAAAGAAGAGGTCGTTGGTTGGGCTATCTTATTTTGTCATCCCGACAACGGAGGGATCGTGGCGTTCCTTCTAATAGCGCTTGGCCCTTTTGACAAGAACGCCACGATCCCTCCGTTGTCGGGATGACAAAAAAGGACTACTATCCTTGTCCTTGATTCACAAAGTCATCAATCTGTTCTGCGCTACTCAGCACGGTCAGTTCAACATCATACAGTTGGGTTTCGCCAGGTTGCAACATGATCAACGTTTGGTTTTCCCGCGCCTTTGCCTGACCAATGGGCGGATGCGTACCGGGCTCAATACCCGTGACGTATTCACCTTTACCCCAATGCTGCCAGTTGGTTAGCCACGGGAGTTGCGCCTTCTGAAACCGGATCGATACGGCCAAACCGAGTTTGGTATTGTGCAGACCGGCCGTGCACCAGCCCGATGCATCAGGGGCGGCGTCGATAAACGCGACGGCTTCTCCCGTTCCCAGATGCGATTCCAACGGGGCAGGGCAGGTTTTAAAGTCGCTGCCTTCCCGGAAAATATCGGCATGAATACCACCTTCGCGCGGTTGCCAGTTGCCCCGCCAGATGAGCTTCGTGCCATCGTCGACCAGTGGCCAGCCGAAGTTGAGGTGGTAAAGCAGCATGTGCGGAGTGGGCGTATTGCCTCGGTTGGTCACCTCATCGTGAATGCGGATGGTAGGGTCGCCGAGGGTGGCCGAGATGGTCCGTTTCAGCTCGAGACTGGGACCAAAAATCTTGGTTTCCTTCATTCGACCGGTAATGCTCATCGCCAGTCTTCCCATCACAGGATCAGGCTGAACGATGGATTCGATCTCCGCAGGTACGTTGCTGATATGTCCGTGAATGCCTCGTTCGCCATACGCATCGGACTCAGGTCCGCCCACATGCGCCAGCCCACAGGTGGTCAGCAAACCACCGTTGAAGGTTCTGAGCCAGTCGAGTCCTTTGTCAGAAAACGGTTGCGGCGTGGTGATGCCCGAGTGACATAACCAGGCCAGACTATGCTGGTTGTAGAATGCATCGGCAATATCCAGGCCCCGGTCAATGACGACTTTGAAACGAAGTCCCGAGCCGGTGTTGATCCAGGCTACCCGAACGCCACGACCAGCGCCGTTGTCGAGAATTGCCGTTTCGATGCCCCCGACCTGCGCCGGGTTGTTGATTTTATCTGTCCAAGGGTACGGTGCCAAGGGATAGGTGGGGTTATGGGCGACTACAACGTTTTCAGCATCAGGTTTCTGTACTGTACTTTCATGGGTGGGCCAACGTGTACCTGTACACCCAGCAGCCCTTTTCTCATTCCATTTACGGTGTCTTCGTCCGTGACATCGCTCATCAATACGCCGTTGATATAATGCTGGAGGTGGTTTCCTTTCACAACCAGGTGAAACTTGTTCCAGTCCTCCGGTTTGATAAACGTCTTGAGCGAATCCGAGCTACCCAGTGAGCCAGTGACGGTCAAGCCATTCCAGGCATTGTTCTTCACATTGGCGCGAACTCCTTCGGGCGTCGCGGAACCGGTATAGGCCGGGATCGTGGTTTTCTGTCCCCGATAGGCCAGCGTTGTCCGTTTGCGTTCTTCGTAGTTCTGCCCGGTGTAGCGCATTTTGCCGTCGATGTCGGCCTGGTAGCCACGCAGGGCAAACGGTACGTCAGTCAACCGGTCGCTGCGGTAGTTGATGCCCGAGTTTCCCTCGGCGGTGATGTTGAACTCGCCGGTGAACTCAAAGTCAGCGGGCTCACCCCCTTTCCAGATAATGAACGAGTTGGTTTTCAGCAATGTAGCAGGCGTAATTTCCCCGACCAGCACACCGTTCTCCACGCGCCAGTATGTCGGATCACCTTCCCAGCCGTTGAGCGTCTTTCCATCGAATATCTGGACGAAGCCGTCTTTTTTCGCTTTTTTGCTCTGCGCATCACAAACCGTTGCGAAGGTCACCGCCAACGTTGCGATCAGGAATAACGTTCTTTGCATCATACTCTGTAGGTAGTTTATAGGTTTTAGGCAGGCTTCGCGTTCTAAGTTGCTTTCGCGTAGCCCTTCGCCCTATTTACCCTTACCCGTGTCAGACGTTTTGTACAACTCATTGGCCTGGTTACCACCCGATTTCAGGTAGGCGATCAGGTCTTTCAGTTCGCCGGGATTCAGGCTGTTGATCAGACCGGGCAGCATGATCGACGAGGGTGAGTACTTTCTTGACACCACGTCTTTCTTCGCCACCTTCCGGAGTTGATCTGACGCAAATGGGTTCTGAGAGATGAAGTAGTTTGCCTTATCTTCATTGATCAACCGACCCAGCACCGACTGCCCGTTTTTGAGCGTGAAGATGCTCGAGGCGTATTGATCCGAAACGGTTTTATCGGGGTAAATAATCGCTTCCAGAATGTCTTTGTTGGAGAAACGGGTGCCGAGTTGAGTCAGGTCGGGGCCGATATCGCCACCCTGACCGCCCATCGAATGGCAACGGCTACACAGAATGGCACCGTATAGTTTTTTACCCGTTTCGTAGCTGCGTCCCGTCAGGCCACTATCAACCACGGCCACGGCGTTTTCCAACTTCCAGTTCCGGTACGGTCCTTTTGGCGTGTAATCCGACGCAATGTCATTGCCCGATTTCGTCAACAAATCAGCGCCCGAGAGTTTGTTGTACTTCTCGAATTGCTCTTTAGGTACGTTTGCCAGAGCCAGTTTACGCGCTTTATCGACGTACCCAACGTAGCTGTTACCACCCTGGTAGCCAAACGCTTTGGCAAACCAGGCAAAGTACTGATCGCGCAGTTGCGACGTCCAGCCAGTTTTGGCACTGCTGAGCATCGTGGCGTAATAGGTTTGTTGGGCAGGCGGCACCTTCGCCAGCATCTTGGCAATATCGAGCCCGTATTGTGGATTACGGAGAATCAGGTCGCTCGATGCTGTCACGGTTTCGCCACCTACCGGCCCGTTGTCTTCATTGTTGAGCGCCAGCAACTTCAGCGTCTTGTCGACCGCCCCCGGCGCTTCCAGCGAAATAAGCAATTTGCTATATGCCCGGTTCAGCATGGCCGAACCAGCCGGGTAGCGAGGACTCAGTACGGCAATAGCCTTGGCCCGGTCGGTACCTTCAGGAAGGCCCATGCGGGTACACACCAGTTCAATGGCCCGCAACACGTCAGCCTGCTGCTGTTCAGCAAGTGTGTTCAGTTTCACATTCAGCAACGAGGTTAGCATCTGGCTTTTCAACGACGCATCGCCGTGGTGAGCCAGGGCAATCATGGCTTGCGTGAGGCGTTGGGGATCGGTTTCGGCCAGGGCTTTTGCCTGCCATTCGGCTACCGGCTGATGCTCAACTGCCACACGAGCGGCATAGCGAATAAACCGGTCGGGATGATTCAGGTACGGCCAGGCCGTATTAACCGCGTCGGCCATCGGCGCACCGTGGTATTGCTCCAGCTTCGTACGAATCTGATGTTCAGCCGTAATGACAGGCGCTTTCGTGTCCGGCGCGGTGGCCTCGGTGCCGGCGTAGGTGATCCGGTATAGATCAGATTCCAGCCGACGGCCACCGGTAAGGAAATACAGGGCACCATCCGGGCCGATCTGCCCGTCGGTCAGGGGTAGTGGCGAGCCGGAAATAAACTCCTGGGCAGTGGCTTTGTAGGAAGCGCCCTGTGGTTGCAGATGAACCGCATACATGATGCCGAAGCTCCAGTCAAACGCGTAGATGGCCTTCTGGTATTTTTGCGGGAAACGAGCACCACGGCCGGCAAACACACCCGTTGGCGATCCCTGACCCATGTTTAGTGTGGCAGGCAGGCAGTCGGCAAACGTTGGCGACCAGTTTGTGGCCGATGTGCGCCAGCCAAAATCGGCTCCGCTGGTGATGTGGCAAATGCGGGTAGGCTTATACCAGGGAAGGCCAAAATCCCATTCCATGTCGGAGTCATAGCCGAAAATGTCACCGGCATCATTAAACGCGAAGTCGAACGTGTTACGGAAGCCACCGCCAACGAACTCCCAATTCTTTCCTTCGGGGTCGATCTTGGCAATCCAGCCACCGGGGGCCATACGGTCCACGGCATGCCCACGCGGGTCTTTAATGGCGGGAAACAGGTTGTCTTCTTTCCAGACGGGCGGTAACCGATAGGCGTCCATCTTGGGTACGTCCGTAAAATTGCCGCACATCAGGTAGATCGACTTTTTATCGGGCGACAGCACAAGGCTGTGTGGCCCGTGTTCTCCTTCACCTTTCAGCGCTTTAATAAGGGTGATCTTGTCAAACTGATCATCACCGTTGGTATCCTGCAACCGATAGAGCCCACTCCCCTTCCCGAAATTTTTATTCTCCCGGTTGTTCACCATGACGTACAGGCTATTGAACGCATAGAGTAGCCCCTGCGCATAGCCCATGCCTATGGTGGTATCTCCGGGCACCTCACTTACCTTCAATTTTTCAACATTGGGCCGCTGCACACCTGAGCCAATAGTTGGCAATTGGAGGCGGTAGAGGAACCCATATTGATCGGACGTGATCATCCGCCCTTTATCGTCGAACGCCATTGCTACCCACGACCCCTGCTGGTTGGCAGACGGGCTGTAGAGGTGCTCTGCCTTAAAACCGGGCAGAAGCTTCAGCTTATCGATTTTAGTGCTATCGTCTACCCGTTCGCTCCAATAGGATTCCCGAAGGCTAACCCAGGACGTACCCAGTAAAACGAACGTGCAAAGAGCAATGCCAATTTTGGTCGGGCTAGTCAGTTTAAACATGCGGTTTATAAGAGCTTAGTTGTTGATAAAAACTCCCTCAACAAGTATTCTACTGAGTTAACTTCCCCGTTTCATCCTTAACCAATGGAGAAAGCCATCAGCCTAAAAGTGCAATTCGATCGCTAAATTTTACCAGACCTTTTTCCCTAACTTACCTCCACCTCCCTACTTCGTTCTGATTCTTCGTGATTATCTATTTTGTGACCTGATCCGGGTATTGAACTAGGTTAATAAATCCAGCACAGGCTTTCCTAACCCATCCGGCGTGGAATAAAACGGCCGCTTCTCTACGTCGTAATGGGTATCGGGTGCTATACCCAGCGCGTGGTAAATTGTCTGATGGATTCCGTCGATCCGAACCGGATTTTCGATGGTTTTGCAGGGTCGCTCATCCGCTGTTTTTCCGTAAACGAATCCTTTCTTGATACCACCACCAAACATCAGCATCGAGCAGCCATCCGTAAAGTGTCGGTGCATGCCATAGAACTTCAGGTCAGACAGGATCTCCGGCTGATTCACCTGTTCCTGCACCTTGGCATCGGGCCGTCCTTCGACCATCATATCGCGGCTAAATTCACTGGCCAGCACAACGAGCGTCCGGTCCAGATGACCGGTTTTATCGAGGTCTTTGATCAGCTGAGCAATCGGGCCGTCGATCTGTTTTTTCATGGCCTCCAGCCGCGTGTGACCATTTTCGTGCGTATCCCAGCCTTTAAACGGCTCATACTCGGTAGTAACGCTGATAAACCGGGCACCCTGTTCGGTCAGTCGGCGGGCCAATAAACAACCCAGTCCGAATTTACCAGTGTTGTATATATCGTAGCTGGCTTTCGGTTCCTGACTCAGATCGAACGCTTTAGCTTCGGGTGAATTCAGCAGTCGATACGCTTGCTCCATCGACCGCTTGAGCGACTCTTTCTGGTAATCACTGCCATACTCGCCAATCGGTCCATTGCTGATCAGGTCATTATACAACTGATTTCGGCGTTCAAACCGTTTTGCATCCATCCCTACAGGTGGCCGAACGCTCTCTAGCCCCTGACTGGGGTCGGGAATGAAGAAGGGGCCAAACTCATTACCCAGGAAACCGGCGGTATGGAAAGCTTTCAGTTCTTCGGCCTCCCCCACCGTAAACCGTTGCCCAATGTCGACGAAAGCCGGAATCACCGGATTTTTGGGACCTAACTCCTTGGCAATCCAGGCACCCAGATGTGGCGCGGCCACTGTTTGTGGTGGTTCGTAGCAGGTATGCCAATGGTACTGGTGGCGTGAATGCAGAATATGCCCCATGTCAGCGGCGACATACGATCGAATTAATGTGCCCTTATTCATCACCTGCCCGATGGATTCGAGTCCTTCCGAAAAATGAATACCATCCAGCACCGTGGGCACCGATTTGAACGTGCTCAACACCCGATTACCTTCCATGTCTTTTTCAAAAGGCGTGTAGCGTTTCGGGTCAAACGTTTCAGTATGCGCCATGCCGCCCGCCATCCAGAGCAGGATCACGGTATCGGCCGTGCTGGACGTACCCGCCCGGCTACAGCCCGACAGCAGGCTCGATACCGGTGCACCCGCCGCCATCGCTGCCAGCGTAGCCGCACTGGTTTTTTGCAAAAACTCCCGTCTGTTCCAGTTCATGGTGTTGATTCAGTTTAGGCGTAGCACAACGGCGGCGGACTGTGCGAATAGCCTGTCTAAAATTCATCAATAAATCAGTTGAAATTCGGGATGCAGGCTGATCGCCCAGACCAGATCCTGTACGCTTTCCGTAGTGGGCTTCTGGCCAATCATTTTTTGGCAATGGCGAGTTCACCCGCTTTGGGTTCGCGGCCCAGCGCTTTCCAGTACAGCTTTCTTACCAACGCGTCTGGGGCAGGATAAGCCGCCCTCCAGCGCAATGCCGCCCGTTTAAGCGTACCATTGAATTGATCGCCATTCGTCAGTTCCAGCGCCTGCAACAGATTCGCCTGTGATGACCGGCTGGTGCTTACCGTTTCCCGATTTGGGCGACCCAGGGCCGTTAAGAACGGGTCGTTCTTTACCAGCGACGCCCGGGGAAACGGCATTTCACGGCTGAGTTGTGGCGGAAAGCGCGTCGCGGCAACAGAGGTATCGCCGTAGATTGGGCTAAACGCCAGACTGACCGCATCGGCAAACTGCTCGGCGGTAAGGCGGCGGCGAACCATACCCTGAAAAACAAACGAAGGCGCTGTCAGGTGATCGGCATCTTGTAAACCGACCGAGGGAAGCTGGTACGTTTTAGACGTCAGAATGGTCACCATCAGCTTTTTGATATCGTAGCCGTTCGCCGCAAAATCAGCCGCCAGCCAGTCGAGCAAATCCTGGCTCCAGGGTTCATTATCCATGGCATCGACCGGTTCAATAATACCCCGCCCCATCACCTGCGCCCACACCCGATTCACCACCGTCCGGTATAGCCGACCATCTTTCGGTTGTACCAGAAAATCGGCCAGTTCTTTCAGCCGCTGCGCGGTTGTGGCTTTTCCGTTGATTGTCCCCAACTTCTCGAAAATGACTTTCGTACCCGCCATTTTGCCGGTAGGTTTGTCGCAACGGTTTATCTCCAGCGTCGTGTCGGCAAAGATGTTGGCGAAGGCGTAGGCATCGGCCAGTTTCCAGTCGCTGATGAAGCTGTCGTGGCAGGAAGCGCATTTCAGGTTCAGCCCCAGCAACACCTGCGACACGTTTTGCGCAGCCTGCATTTCGGTGCGTTGGCTGGCATTGATGGTACCGCGCCACTGAATGCCTTTAATAAACCCGGCCGACTCTTTATTTGGGCTGACCAGTTCCCTGACAAACTGATTATAGGGTTTATTAGCTTTCAACGATGTGTACAGCCAGGTCGTGATATCAAACCGCCCGCCGGTGATGTAGCCGGTTCCGGTGTAGTCGTTTCGGAGGGCGTCGTTCCAGAACGTGAGCCAGTGCTGGGCGTAATCGGCGTTTCGGGCGAGCAATTCATTTACCAGTGCCTCCCGTTTGTCAGGTCGTGCGTCAGCTTCGAAGGCATTGATCTTTTCGGGCGAGGGCAGCAGGCCGATCACATCCAGATACACCCGGCGCAGGTACGTTCGATCGTCGACAACCTGTTTCCAGGGAAGTTTATGCTGCTGGAAATAAACGTTCACGAACCGATCAACGGGGTTTGTAAGACCATCTGTTGCGGCGGGTAATTCGGGGAGTCGTGGTTCCAGATCGGCCACACGGTAGATGCTCTTTTCGGCACCGTTCGGCCAGGGTGCGCCCTGTTTGATCCAGAATTCGAGCAGGGCGATGTCGTGGTCGGTCAGGCGTTTTCCTTTGGTTGGCATCGCCTCCTCGTGGCCAGCCGGTAATTTGATACGTCGGATCAGGTCGCTTTTTTCGGGGCTGCCCGCCACCAGCACAATGCCGTCTTCGCCGCCCTTCATCACGAATTCTTTCGTATCCAGTCGTAAGCCGCCTTTCGATTTGGTCGCGCTGTGGCAACTGTAGCAGTTATGCGCCAGAATAGACCGCACTTCCAGATTCAGGTCGCCAATCTGTTTGTCGGTCAGCGGTTGGCCAACCATACTGGCAAAGGCTACTCTGGAGTTACCAGCTACTGCATTTCCAGTTGAGGAATTGCCAAACGGCAGAACGCTGCTCAGGTAGTTGTCGCCGTGGGTGAGTAGCGCGCCAAAATGCCCGGCTAGGCTGACGCCTACAACCGTGGCCACAAGCCCTGACCGATACAGCGTGGTTCGGCCTGTGCGAAGGGCAAAAACGGTTAGTAAAGCCAGCGTCATGGTTGCCAGCCCCGACCACTGATGCACCATTACCGTGTTACCCGAGTAATCTTCCTGATTGACCAGTACCAGGCCCAACACCGCCGCCACCACAGCACCACCGGCTCCGATCAAGACCATCGCCCGGATACCGGCCGCCATCTCGCTCGATTTACGGAACCAGCCGGCCACTTCGAGCAGTAGGGCAACGCACAGTAAGCCGATGGGAAAATGAACGACGAGCGGATGCAGGCGGCCGAGAAACTGCCAGAGCCAGAATGATTCGATTGCTACAGTCATTACGTCGACAGTAAAGGGCTTTCTGCTGATACTGAACACATCAGTTAGGCATGAAAGAAACCTGTACAGTCTATCTAACTAAGTCAGCCGTAAGAGCTAAGAGCCAGGAAGCAAGACAGGCCGTCGTTGTAGTTGCTCTGCTGGAGCTAACACAACGACGGCCTGTCTTGCTTCCTGGCTCTTAGCTCTTACGGCTCTACTCCTACAACAAACTTTGCTTGATATCCCGGATACGGTCGTTGAAGGCAATGGCGTGCACGTCCAGATCAGGGACTTTGGTGGCTTCGAGCAGGTCCATCACGGCGGGGTGGTGCGGAATGCGCTTGCCCGTTTCAATGCTGATGTATTTCGACGTTACCCACAGCACGTTCTTAAGCTGCCCTTTGCGGTCGTCGGTCATGTAATATTCCGTGATCGTGGTATCGATATCGAAATACACGATCCGCGACATGATACGTACCCATTCACTCACCAGCGCCGGCCGGATATACGCGATCTGGTGCTGATACACGACCCAACTCGACTTGTATTCGTGGAACAACTGCGCTGGTGCAAAGCCATACAACGTCGCCACCTGATCTTCGCGGGCGTTGAAGTAATAATCGAAATACTTGGCGTTGTTGAGGTGCTGGAGCGGATCACAGTCCTGAAAACGGATGATCGTCCGCGTTTCTGTCTCGACCGGGTACGTCCGGTTTGGGTCACGTATGAACATAAAACTAAGTTTCAGGTGTCAAGTTTCAGGTGTTAAGTGGCGCTGCTAGTTAACCTTGTGGTGCCTCAGCAGCGCCACTTGAAACCTGAAACTTGACACCTGAAACTTCTTTTACATTTTCTCTAAAATCCGCTCAATCGATACGTCGTAGCCGATTTTGGCTTTCAATTCACTGATGGGGACACGTACCTGTTCGGTGGTGTCGCGGTAGCGGATCGTCACGGTGTCGTCTTCCAGCGTCTGGTAATCAACGGCGATACAGAACGGCGTACCGATCAGATCCTGACGGGTGTAGCGTTTGCCAATGGCGTCGCGCTCTTCCATGATCACGCGGAACTCCGATTTGAGCGATTTCACGATCTGCTCCGCTTTTTCGGGCAAACCATCTTTCCGGACCAGCGGGAACACCGCCGCCTTGATGGGCGCCAGTGCTGGATGCAGTTTCAGGTACGTCCGTTCTTTTTGCTGGTCACCTTCGCCTACGGTCTCTTTCGTGAAGGCATTGCAGAACGTAGCCAGGAACAGGCGGTCGGCACCCACCGACGTTTCTACCACGTACGGGATGTAGTTGCCGTAAGGTTTGCCCGTTGCCGGATCAACGTCGTTATCGAAGTACTGTTGTTTCTTACGGCTCAATTCCTGATGCGCTTTCAAATCGAAATCGGTGCGCGAGTGAATACCTTCTATTTCGCGGAAACCGAATGGGAACTTGTACTCGATATCGACGGCCGCGTTGGCGTAGTGAGCCAGCTTTTCGTGGTCGTGGAATTTCAGGCTGGTGGCAGGCATGCCAATCGCCTGGTGAAACTTCATCCGGGTTTCTTTCCACTTGGTATACCACTCCATTTCGGTGCCGGGGCGAACGAAGTACTGCATCTCCATCTGTTCAAATTCCCGCATCCGGAAAATGAACTGACGGGCAACGATCTCGTTCCGGAACGCCTTACCAATCTGAGCAATACCGAAGGGAACGCGCATCCGACCCGTTTTCTGCACGTTCAGAAAGTTCACGAAAATACCCTGCGCCGTTTCGGGACGAAGGTAGATCGTGCTGCTGTCTTCGGCCAGAGAACCAACCTGCGTGGAGAACATCAGGTTAAACTGACGTACCTCGGTCCAGTTCTGGTTGCCCGAAATCGGGTCTTTGATCCCCTCAGCGATGATCAGGTTGCGAACACCCTCGAGGTCTTCGGCGCCCAGCAGACGGCCCATTTCTTCAAGCAGGGCCTTGCTGCGGGCTTCGTCGCCAGCGTTGGCATATTCTTCAGCCTTGGCTTCCAGCAACTGATCGGCACGGTACCGCTTCTTCGAGTCGCGGTTGTCGATCATCGGGTCGTTGAAGGAGTCGACGTGACCGGAGGCTTTCCAGGTCAGCGGGTGCATGAAAATAGCCGCGTCGATACCCACTACCTCATCATGAAGCTGGGTCATGGCCTTCCACCACACGGCTTTGAGGTTGTTTTTCAGTTCAACGCCGTTCTGACCGTAGTCATAAACAGCCTGTAGGCCATCGTAGATTTCCGACGAGGGGAATACGAAGCCATATTCTTTCGCGTGAGCGATAATGTCCTGAAGCGAAGTAGCCGGAGCGGCGGGGGCCGATCCTTCGGCCGACGTATTGGTTGTCATAATGGCCGCAAAGATAGCTTTTGCGGCCAATACCACCGACTATCCATTACCAAACCTCCGCAGTGTCTGTGCCCCTGGTCACCAATAAAGAAATTTACTTACCTTGCAGTAAGTAATCCTACCATATCATTTTTATGTTTAAACAAGTACGTGCGTTTATAGCCGATACGTTTGCTATTGGGCATAAAGAGGCGACCGGCGTTTTGGCGCTATTGCTCCTGATCATCCTTTTCCTCACGTCACCGCTCATCTATTCGTGGCTTCGTCCCGAACGTACCCAGGACACCAACGCATCGGATCAACGGAAACTGGATAGCCTGCTGGCTAAGATGCAGTTGGATGGTGCCGCCGAAGAAAAAGCTCGATACGGCGACAAACGCCAGTC
Organism: Fibrella forsythiae; assembly: GCF_017353175.1. Classification (GTDB taxonomy): domain Bacteria; phylum Bacteroidota; class Bacteroidia; order Cytophagales; family Spirosomataceae; genus Fibrella; species Fibrella forsythiae. The sequence continues at coordinate 131,589 of NZ_JAFMYW010000013.1, forward strand.
TGACAGGGCGCAGCGGGCCGATGACGACCGGCAAACGTCGGAACGGTATCAGGAAGCAAACCCCTTTCCGTTCGACCCTAATACGGTGAGCGTAGCGGGTTGGCAGCAATTGGGTTTACCCCGATGGATGGCTGAGCGCATTGAGAAATACCGCAGCAAAGGCGGTCAGTTTCGGAAGAAAGAAGACCTGCTGAAGATCTACGATTTTCCGCCCGATCTCTACGAAACGCTGGAGCCTTATATCCAGCTTTCCAATTCATCACCACAACTGGCTGGCAAACCGAACGCGCCCGGTAACGTACCTGGCAGAGACCTACCTGATGCTTCTGCCAACATAAGCGCTATCGGTACGGCAGCCCCGCGCGAACGCTACGTAAAGCCCGTCATTCAACCGTTCGACATTAATACGGCCGATACCACGCAGCTAATTGCGCTGAAAGGTATTGGCAGCAAACTGGCGGCGCGAATCATTCAGTACCGCGACGGTTTGGGCGGTTTTCTGTCGGCAGAGCAGTATAATGAAGTATATGGGCTCGATTCGATCAACCTGGCTGAATTGACGCTGTACGCTAAAGTGAAGTCGCCCGTCCGGAAAACACCGATCAACACAGCGTCGGCGGCTGATCTGGACCGCCTGCCTTATCTGTCGCGGAGGCAGGCCGAGGTGATCGTAAATTACCGTAACCAGCACGGTGCCTACACGTCGCCCGAATCATTGAAAGCAATACGGGTACTCGGTCTGCACACAATCGAGCAGATTACGCCGTATTTGTCATTTTAGGGATATGTCATTGGGAAGTCATTTTTCGTAGGCCAACAAATGATCTCTCAATGACAGCGCAGCCTGATGACCACAAAAACGAAAACCCCGCCAGGTGGGCGGGGCTTTCAAGATCAAGTTACGGTACGTTTGGTTGGTTTGGTACTTGGTACTCTTCTTTGTTACGAGGCACTCTTCCTGTTAATTGTTACGGTAATTGGGACAATCATTGCTACGGTGAACGCGGAATCACTTAGAAAAAACGCGGTACTGTTTTTTTACGTGGCCAGAAGGTAGGTAAACCGCTGGTCATGTAGGCTCCAATTGGCTTGTTAGCCAACAGCTGAAACTGCTTCTCAACAGTCAGGTTAGCAGCGCTCGACTGCTTCCCGTCGTTACGGTACAACTCATCGCCCAACATAGACGATAGTAAAACAAACTGGTCCAAATTCATAATTTACGGTGTCATCTCGGTAGGTATTACAAATATCCATAGAACAAACAGAGTTTGCAATACATCCATTCGAGCTTTGCTGATAATTTATCGTACGCATTAATCAGAGACATCCGTTGGATAAAGCAGGTAGCCAGTAACCTGGCCGAATTTTACGTGAGACGACCGGCGGCACCAATAGTAACGCCTGCCTATCAATTTATTTTCTGGCGGCAACTAGCTGCTGAGCAGCACGTTGGGCTGGAAATAAAGATGTCAGGGCGGTAACCACCAGCACGATAAGTACAGTCACGATCAGGTCGTTTGACCGAACTTTCACCGGGTACGCATCAACGATGGCCGAGGTAGTACCAAAGCCCACCAGACCGTATCGTTCCTGCGCGTAACAGAGGGCTAATCCGGCAACCAGACCAACCGTGGCACCCGTCAGCGAGATGATAGCCCCTTCCAGCAAAAAGATACGCCGGATCAGGCCGGGCTCTGCTCCCATAGCCCCCATAATGCCGATGTCGGCTTTCTTCTCAAGCACCAGCATCGACAGGGAGAAAAAGGTGTTGATACTCGCCACCAGAATGATAAACGCCAGCGTGAGCGTCACAAACAGTTTTTCTATGCGGATGGCCCGAAACAGATCGGGATTCATCTCATCGCGGGTACGTACCTGGAGGTTGTTGCCAACCAGTGTTTGCATCGTTGCCTGTAGGGCCAGTTCGTCTGTACCGGGCGTTAGCTCAATTTCAAGGTTGGTATACTCGTCAGGTGTATAACCTAGCAATTCGCGTGCCACCTGAAGCGGAATCAGAACCAGGTCGTCGTAATTGGTTGCTTCGATAAAAAATACCCCGGAAACGTTCAGCCGTTGCTGCCGGAACGCATCGGGCGAGAGTGACGACAGCTTGCGGTTCCGGTCGGGAAAAAGCAGTTCGAGCGGTGTCAGCGGGTCTTCGGGCGTTATTGTCAGGTTATTCCGAACGCCTTCAGCCACGATAGCAAAGTTATAGCCGTTGCGGGTGAGCACCTGCCGGCCCTCCACCATCACCGAATCGAGCTGGTGCCGCTGGCTGTAGGTGCTGTCAACACCTTTTACGCGCACCACCGTCTGACTATCTCCGTAGCGGGCCAGGGCATTATCGATGGCCACGCCCGTCAGCACCCGAACGCCGGGCAACTGCCGAAGTTGACGAATCAACGCCGGTTTTGCTTCGAACCGTTTGCCTTTAGCGGGCCGGATGGTCAGATCAGCCTCAACCGATTTGAATAGTTGCCGGTTTAGCTCTTCCATGCCGTTGAAAACCGAGAGCACGACCACCAGGGCCATGGTTCCCACACCTACGCCCAGCATCGCCAGCAATGACAGCCAACTGATGAAGCTGCGTTTACGGCGTGAAAAGAAATAACGACGGGCAATGAAAGCGGGGAGATTCATGACGTACCTACAGAAATAAAGAACGAAGATACGCACCCCGGCCGGGTTAGCACTTCCTCCAATACAGACAGCCTGTTTCCCCATTCACCGGCCTCTATCACTACTCGACTGGTTTTGAACCAGACAGGCGAGCTACTGACTTCCGGTAACGTACCTGGTCTACTCCCACTCCCAGGCATCGTCGTTGATGAGTTCAGCAATAACCGCCGTCCAGCCGGTTTGGTGGCTCGCGCCGATACCCTGCGCGGTGTCGCCGTGGAAATATTCGTAGAAGAGAAGCAACTCCGCATTTTCGGGGCGCTGGTAAAACGGACTGAACGGGCCGTGTACCGGACGGTGACCCGATGCGTCGGCTTCGAACGTGGATACGATCCGCCTGGCCAGCTGGTCGGATACCTGTTCCAGATTCAGCCGGTTGCCCGACCCCGTTGGGTATTCAACCGTAAGAGTATCACCGTAGAACTGATGGTATTTCTTCAGTGACTTGATAAACAGGTAGTTGATTGGCATCCAGACCGGGCCGCGCCAGTTTGAATTACCGCCAAACAACCCCGAGTCAGAATCGCCGGGTACATAGCTGATGGTGTGAACCTGACCACCCAGATTGATGCTGTACGGATGGGCTTCGTGGTATTTGGATACCGCCCGAATGCCACCCGGCGAGAGAAACTCAGCTTCATCGAGCATCAGTCCCAGTAGTTTTTCGAGACGCTGTTTCGATACCAGCGACAGCAGAATATCGCCGTCGGGCGTTACGTGCTGGTCGGGCATGGGCAGGTGCAGATCAGACCGGTATTTCTGAAAAAAGCGTACCCGTTTCAGGAAATCAGACAATGGCTCGCTTTTGTGCCGCTTGATGATGGAAACGGCAAATAATACCGACAAGCCTACGATGGAACGCACCTGCAGTACCCTGGGTGGGGATGTAGCCGAATAGATGCGGTCGTAATAAAAGTGATCGTCCTCATCCCAAAGTGCCTCATTCAACGACTCGGCAATGAGCACAAACTGCTCATAAAATTTAGTGGCAACATCTTCGAACGACGGGTCATGGCGGCTTATCTCCAGCGCAATATCCATCATGTTCAGCGCATACATTGCCATCCAGGCGGTGGCGTCGGCCTGCTCCAGCAACGTACCCGGCGGCAGGTTACTCCGGTCAATTACTCCAATATTATCCAGTCCCAGAAAGCCGCCAGCAAATACGTTATCTTCTTCAGGATCAAGGTGATTGGCCCACCACGTGAAGTTGATCAGCAGCTTTTGAAACGCCCGTTTCAGGAATTGTACGTCTGCGTTATTATAGATCGCCTTTTCGAGCCGATACACCGATAGAGCTGCCCAGGCATGTACCGGCGGGTTCACATCCGAGAATTTCCATTCGTAGGCCGGTATCTGCCCTGTGGGGCTCATGTACCACTCCCGCATGAGCAGGATCAGCTGATTTTTGGCAAAGACCGGGTCGACCATCGCCAGCGGAACGGTATGAAACGCCAGGTCCCAGGCCGCATACCAGGGATACTCCCACTTGTCGGGCATACTCATCACGTCTTCGTTGTTGAGGTGCTTCCAGGTATGGTTGCGCCCATACCAACGCTCCGACGGCGGCGGCGGATTACCCGGATCGCCCCGTAGCCAGTGCGGGATATCGTAGTGATAGTATTGCTTCGTCCAGAGCAGACCGGCCAGTGCCTGCCGTTGAATACGCTTCAGATCGTCGGAGGCTCCGGCGGGAATCAGCGGTTCGTAAAACGCATCGGCGTCGGCTTTCCGGTCAACGAATACCCGGTCGAATGCTGCGTCGAACGGCTGGGTCTGAATGGTTTTGCAAAGCCGGAGCGCAAGGGTCCAGGTTTCGCCTGCGGCCAGTTCTTTTCTGTAGACCGGGGCAAATTTGGTACCCGTTTCGTTCTCGCGCAGCAGGTCGCAAAGGTAATCGTTATGCTCGGCGATGGCTTCATGAAACGCATCTTTGACAAACGGCGACCCGTTCGGCATACCATACAGACGCTTCGTATTTGACTCATTATCAGTCATCAGGCTAATCTCGACCGGCTGATAATACAGGTAATAATTTCCGGCGCGGAAGTGCGACAGAAACACGTTGCCGGCCGTTGGCATATCGGGACGGCGACTGATGGTGGGCTTCTGAAACTCAGGATCGAACGACCAGCGGTTACGGCACCAGAGCGTGGGCAGCACCGTCAGCGGAGCCGATTCTGGCCCGCGATTGGTAACCGAGATACGAATACACACATCGTCAGAATCCTTTTTGGCGTACTCGACCAGCACATCGAAGTAGCGGCCTTCTTCAAAAACGCCCGTGTGCAGGATCTCAAATTCGGGATCGTTGCGGGTACGTTGCCCGTTTTCGTGCACCAGCCATTCGTAGGGGAATGCGGCCTGCGGATATTTGTAAAGGCCTTTCATGTACGAATGCGTCGGCGTATTGTCGAGGTAGTAATACAGCTCCTTTACATCTTCACCGTGGTTGCCCTCGTTGTTGGTCAGGCCAAACAGGCGCTCCTTCAGCAGGCTGTCTTTTCCGTTCCACAAGGCCAGCCCAAAGCACACATTCATGCGCCGGTCGGCCATGCCCATCAGGCCATCTTCACCCCAGCGGTATACCCTACTACGCGCCTGATCGTGGGGAAACGAGTTCCAGGCATCACCATTGGCCGAATAATCTTCGCGCACGGTTCCCCACTGACGGTCAGCCAGATAAGGCCCCCATTTTTCGAGTGGTACGGCCTTTTTAGCATTTTCCTGCAGGCGATCTAGTTCGGGATTCATTGATTTACGATTTACGATGTACGAATGACTACGTAGTTTTTTCGAAGCATACGAATCCGACCACTGAAGCATCACACCGTCGTCGTTCGTAATTCATCATTCGTACATCAGATCATCCGCCCGTGGCGAAGCCTTCGAATACAGTCATACCACCATCGATGAAGATGCTGGCACCCGTGATATAGTCCGAATCGTCGGAGGCCAGAAAAACGGCCAGATTACCAATGTCTTCGGGTTGGCCGATCCGGTTGTAGGGAATCAGCGTCATCAGCGAATTCAGCGCCTGCGGCGTATTCCAGGCCCCCGTGTTGATGGGCGTCTGGATGGCTCCCGGGCAGATGCTGTTCACCCGGATCTGCCGGTCGCCGTACTCCTGCGCCAGCGATTGCATCAGCATTTTTATGGCTCCTTTCGACGAAGCATAGTTGACATGGCCAGCCCAGGGGATAATCTCGTGCACCGAACTCATGCAGATAATTTTACCCGTAGCCCGCGACACGTCGGGGCGTGGACCACGGCGTAGAAACTCCCGTATGGCCTCGCGGGCGCAGAGGAACTGCCCGGTCAGATTTACGTCGATTACCAGTTGCCACTGCGCCAGGGTCATCTCGTCGAACTTCGCATCGCGCTGAAGACCAGCGTTATTTACCAGTATATCGACCGTTCCAAACTGATCAACGGCCTGGCTGAACATGGCCTGCACTTGTTCTTCCTTCGACACATCGGCCTGAATGGCGAGCGCATCGACCCCGTAGCTTTTCAGCTCAGTTACCATGGCCTCGGCATCTTCCGGCTTCGAGACATAGTTCACAACGACGTTTGCCCCGGCCTTGGCGAGCGACTTGGCCACGCCAGCTCCGATACCTGAATTTGCTCCGGTTACCAGCGCCGTTTGACCCGACAGTTTTTTATCTCCCATAGTTTTGATAGGTGGTACGTAAGTAGCTATGCTACTAACTACTCGGTTTCGGCCCGGATAGTTATAACCGTTGCCTTGAATTAATGACTTCTTAAAGGAAACGGATGGTTTTATCGATACACAAGCAGAGAATCAATCATGATAGAACGCCCGGAATCAGGTCAGGCCACGCCCGACCGCGCACAGAATACGACTACACCCGCGAAAGGTCACTTCCTTAAATCGATCGACGAAACTACAGACGCAGATACCAGTGAGGTAGAGGATGAATCGGACGGAATGGCGAAACCCGATTTTTTAGGAACGTCTAACCTCGAAAATCGGGGCGAAGCATCGGAAGAGGATAAAAAGTAGTGATTGGCCAGAGAGCGGGGCTGTTTTTTTTGTTACTACACAGGTACGTACCTACCGCCCCAATCACGGTGGCCAATCAACGCGTTATTCCCGCCATGTCTACTCGTCCACCCGTTTATGTTCTCTGGTTCAAACGCGACCTGCGGCTGCGCGATCATGTGCCGTTGCAGGAAGCGGTCAGGTCGGGGAAACCGGTGCTGCTCCTGTATTGCTTCGAGCCATCGGTCATGGCCGATCCGAATTATGATCAGAGACACTGGCGGTTCGTTACCGAATGTCTGGCCGATCTGAACCGGCAGTTACCAAAGCTGATGAGCGAACCGGCAGGCAGGCAGGCAGGTACGTACCCACGAATGGCTGCCGTTCGAGTTCGATGCCGAACCGGCAGCAGATAACGTACCTGATATCGGATTACCCACCGTGTGGCTGTTTCACCGGGAAGTGGTGGATGTGCTGGGTACGTTGCTGCAACAGTTCACGATCGATACCCTCTTTTCGCACGAAGAAACTGGCCTGAAAATTACTTACGACCGCGACAAAGCCGTGGCGCAGTTTTGCCGCGAACACAACATCGACTGGCAGGAGTACCAATGCAACGGCGTTATCCGCCTGTTGAAGAACCGCGATACCTGGGCCGACGACTGGCAGCAAACCATGCGATCGCCCCAACAGCACCCCGACCTGACGCGCTGGATACCCGCCAACGTACCTGCCGACTGGTATGAGGCCGAACGAGGCCCCGACCTCCCCGCCACCTGGCACGTACCTGACCCGGCATTTCAGCCGGGCGGTGAACAGAATGCGTTCCGGTATATGGACAGCTTTCTCACCGAACGTATTGCTCTTTACGCCAAATCCATTTCAAAGCCACTTGAAAGTCGGCGGGGGTGTAGCCGTGTGTCGCCCTATCTGGCCTGGGGCTGTCTGAGTATCAGGCAGGTATTTCAGGCGCAGCTTCAGGCGGCGCAGCATCCGGTGCAACCCGGCCTTGGACGGCAGTTCAGCGCGTTTGCCTCGCGGCTACGCTGGCACTGCCACTTTATCCAGAAGTTTGAATCGGAAGACCGGATCGAGTTCGAGAACGTGAATCGGGCGTTCGACTCACTGGCCAAGAACGAGAATCCGGTTCATTACAGGGCCTGGCGAGATGGTTTTACGGGCTACCCGATGGTTGATGCCTGCATGCGCTGCCTGATTGCCACGGGCTACATCAACTTTCGGATGCGGGCCATGCTGATGTCGTTTCTGAGCCATCACCTGCTTCAACACTGGAAAGACGGTGCCCTGCACATGGCCCGGATGTACACCGATTTTGAGCCGGGAATTCACTACGCCCAGATTCAGATGCAGTCGGGCATGACAGGCACAAACACCGTTCGAATTTATAATCCGGTAAAGCAATCGCAGGAACACGACCCGAACGGCGTCTTCATTAAGCAATGGATTCCCGAACTGGCCAATTGCCCCGTTGCCTACATCCATGAGCCATGGACCATGCCGCCGCTGGAGCAGGACATGGCCCATTTCCATGTCGGCATCAATTATCCCGCTCCTATCGTCAACATTACCGAAACAGGCCGAGAAGCCCGACTGAAGCTGCATCAGCCCCGCAAAACGGAAACGGGTCAAGAAGAGCAGGCCCGCATTCTGAAACGCCACGCTATTCCAAATGCGCAAGCTGATTCAACGAGGAAGAAACGCACAAAAACGGGTAAGACAACGGCGAAAAAGCTTGTGGAAACGACTGCTCTACCGCCTAAAGATCAGGTTATTGCAAATGAGTTGAATAACTACAAAACTCAGGATGCGTAAGATCAACACCGTACCGTCATCCCCAACAATACCGACCGAAATGTTGTCGCTCAGTAGTGTGTCCAGCAGTATACGAAGTAGTGGCCATATCACTAGCGCAATGGGGAAAGCGAACAGCGCGAAGACCTTCCATCTATTGCGCCATTTCCCAACTAGAAACGTATGGCAAAGCAGGTTGACGCCAATCTGAATGGTTATAAGGATGAGCCAGAGCGACATGGGTGGATGTGTTATTGTTACTTCGCGCGTTCTCGTTGTCGCTTGCCTGTGGCGAGTGACAACGAGAACGCGGTTGGCTACTATCACGCCACTTCCAGTATAATCTTGCCAATGTGTTTGCTACTCTCCAGCATGGCCTGCGCCTGGGCAGCTTCGGCAAGGGGAAACGACTGATAAACAACCGGTTTCAATCGACCGTCGGTTAATAAAGGCCAAACGTGGTGGTGTACGGCGGCGGTTAGGGCGGCTTTAAACTCGGCGTCGCGGGGTTTTAACATGCTGCCACTGATGGTGAGCCGCTTCTGCATCATCGTAGGAATATGGATCTGGCTCTCGGCCCCCTGCATCGAATTAATGAACATCAGCCGACCATCAGTGGCCAGCAGACGCAGATTTTTAGCCGTGTAGTCGCCGCCTACCATGTCCAGCACCACGTTGATGCTGATACCCTGAAGTGCCTGTTCGAAGTCTTCCTTTTTGTAGTTGATACAGCGGATGGCACCCAGTTCTTCGCAGGCGTTGCATTTCTCGTCGCTGCCAGCCGTAGCATACACCGTTGAACCCAGCGCTTTGGCAATCTGAATGGCCGTGACGCCGATGCCGCTACTACCGCCGTGAATCAGCAGCGATTCGCCCGGAGCCAGACGGCCCCATTGAAACACCGTTGACCAGACCGTCAGCACCGTTTCGGGGAGCGAGGCCGCTTCCACGAACGATAAGTTGGCGGGAATGGGCAGGCAATGTCGTTGATCAACAACCACATACTCGGCATAACCGCCGCCACTGATCAGCGCGCAAACGCTCTGTCCCACGCGCCAGCGATCCGTTTTCGGACCGCACTTTTCGATCACTCCGGCCACTTCAAGTCCCGGAACCTGCCCGCCCGGGTCAGCACCATAGCCGCCCTGCCGCTGGTGAATATCGCTCCGGTTCACGCCCGCCGCCCGTACACGAATCAGAACCTGCCCATCGGCGGGTTGGGGCTGCGGGCGATCCTCCAGCTGAAGAACAGACCCGTCGCCGGGGCGAGTGATGTTAATTGCTTTCATACGAACGTGAGTTAGTTAAAAAGAATAACCACCCAACCGCCGAAATGGTAGTTACCAACACAAACTAATCTCTGTAAACGACATGGCCAATACGAACCACCCCGGCGCTGACACCAACGCGGCCCTACGAAGGCAACTGGTTGATCTGCTCCAGAAAAGTGAGGCTCATCAATCCTTCGAAGCGGCCGTTAAGGAGTTACCCGCTGCCTTGCGCGGCGTAAAACCCGACAAATTACCTTATAGTATCTGGCAACTCGTCGACCATATCCGCATTGCGCAGTGGGATATTCTCGAGTTCAGCCGAGACCCGACTCATCAATCGCCGCCCTGGCCCGAAGGCTACTGGAATACGGCTGTTCAACCACCCGACGATGCTGCCTGGCAGCAGGTGCTGGATCAGATTAAAGCCGACCGGGATGCGTTTGTTGCGTTGCTGAACGAGCCTGAACAGAATCTGTTTAAGCCGCTGGCGCATGGGCAGGGCCAAACCCTGTTGCGCGAAGCCTTGCTGATTGCCGACCACACGGCTTACCACGTGGGCGAGATTATCCTTATCAGACGGCTGCTCAATGCCTGGCAGGGCTAACGTACCCAGACACGTCCGACTGGCCCAACGATTGGGCGTGCCTGGGTACGTTGCGTCGTTTTATTCTGAGCCATTGTGAGTTAGCCTTCTTTGATTGCTCGACTAGTGCGCTATTTTTGGGTTATGTACACGCGCAAACGCATCGCCTTCCGGCACCTCTGGCCCTTTGTCTGGCGGTCGCTTACTTTTTTCATCCTTTACTCGTCGGCTATCGTCGGCCTGTATGTGGCCACAAACTGGCCCTTGCTGACAGTGCCCTTTATCCCGATCGCCACGATTGGCACGGCGGTTGCTTTTTATGTGGGGTTCAAGAACAATTCGGCGTATGACCGGCTCTGGGAAGGGCGGCGGGTGTGGGGCAGCCTTACCAACGCCAGCCGTTCCTGGGCCATCATGGTGATCGACTACGTTACGAATCTGCACGCCGCCAGCCCACTGGCAGCCAGCGAACTGGGCGAACATCATCGGCTGTTGATCTACCGGCATCTGGCTTTTCTGAATGCGCTACGCCTGCAACTGCGCAGCAGGCAGGTATGGCAGGAGCACCACGGCACCGAGCTACAGATCATTGATCAGATCGACGCCTTTCATCAGGAGAAGATGGATGACGAGCTTGGACTTTTCCTGCCCAAAGAAGAAGTGACCCGTTTGCTGAAAACCGCCAACATTGCCACACAACTGATTCGTGAGCAGTCGGCCCACCTGCGCGAGTTACGGGCTCAAGGCCTGCTATCCGACATTTATCACAACGAACTGGAACGTCTGCTGGTTGAGTTGTACAACCAGCAGGGGGCGGCCGAACGGCTGAAATCGTTTCCGTTTCCCCGCCAGTATGCGTTCTTCAGCTACATATTTGTGTGGCTGTTCATTCTGCTGCTACCCTTCGGTTTGATCACCGAAATGGCCAAAGTTGGCGGCTGGCACATCTGGCTGACGATCCCGTTCTACACGCTGATTGCCTGGGTGTTCAATACGATGGAGGTAGTGGGCGACACCAGCGAAAACCCGTTCGAGAACAGCATCAACGACGTACCTATGTCGGCCATCTGCCGAAACATCGAGATCGATCTGCGCGACATGCTTGGCGAAACCAACCTGCCGCCAAGGCTACAGGCCGTCGATAATATTCTCATGTGATACCAACGCCTGCGAGTTATTGCGGGTCTTGCCCATAAGGGAAAAGTGGCTCCCGTCACTCACGTTACATGGCATCACGTTCATTACTCGTCTTTGGGGACTGCCTGCTGGCCCAGTTGGCCAATGGCCAATCGGTATCATCACACCCGTTTATGCTCGGCCCATCGGTTGGCTTTGATTGGGTTTCGTATGTCAACGGCACTGGGTACGTTCGCGCCCCCACGTATAGCTCACCCACCGGTCTGCACGTCGGCATCGATGCGTCGTATCAGGTCAACCGGCTGTTGGTGGGGGCTAAAATGCTGTATACGAATCGGCTCTCCAGGGTTGATTCGCCTCCAGACCCGCCTAATCCGGAAGATTATATCAGTATGTCTGAGACAGACCTGCACGTACTGACGGTGCCCTCAGCATTGGTTACCGACTAACGCCCGAAGGTAGGTTTCGCTGGTACGTGGGTGCTAACATAGCGGCCGAATACCTGCTGAACACCAGCAAGAGCCGTTTTTTCAGTGTAATTATAGCCTTGGAGACCTACAACTCGATAAGCGCAATTATGGCAAGTCTGTCAACATCGGCTATGGTGTCCAAACCACATTGCGGTATACGTTAACGCCCCTTCTCAGCCTGCAACTCGAGCCGGCTATTCGGTATTATCCCGGCCGCGGCTTTCCGACCAGACTTTATACCAGCTATCAGTTTCAAAGTGCGTTTTCAGTTTTACTTAAGGTCTGATAAGTCCATTTAGCTATTCTGTTTCAGTCAATTTGTAACGTTCATGAAAAACAGTTTCCTACCCCTCCTGGCTATTGCCTGTCTGACGATTCAGTTCGCCTGTGCCCAGTCAACGCCAACGCGCACATTCATGATTGGCCCAACGATTGGTTTTAACAAAACAAACTACGTTGATGAAGAATTTTACATGAATTACACACTGATTACCGTACCGCCTGGCGTATATGGCGGCGTCGACGCCTCCTACCAACTAAACCACTGGTTAATTGGCGCTAAACTACTCTACGAAAAACGGACAAATCAGGTGTCAACTCCAATCCCCGAATACATCATTGATCCGCTTTACCCCAACCCGGCCAGGGTTTTCAGGGCTGATTATGACTATAACGTGATCACCATGCCGCTTTCTGTTGGGTACAGTCTTACTGCACCAACCACCCGCTTGCAGTGGTATGTAGGCGGCAACGTCGCGTTTGAGTACGTAGCAGCAACGGGCCGCCAAACCGTTTTTTCTTCGACTGGCATCAGTACCAGCGACAACGCAACGGCCACACCCAGAGTCAACCTCGGGTATGGCCTGCAAACAACGCTTCGGTACACCGTCACTCCGCAAGTTGTGCTGCAACTCGAACCGACAGCCCGGTATAATCCGGCAGGCAATCATCAGATCCGCGATTCATATCAATTTCGGGGTGCCTTTTCAGTGCTGGTAAAGCTGTAAATTGCGTACAACTTCGTTGGGCTGGTTGCCACAGCGCAGACTATGTACAAGACAGAAAAACCTCGTGAAGCATTGGCATGTAGTACTCCTTTTACCAATAACGGGTTTGGCTATCGACCTCGGCTACGCTACTGCCAACCGGCAACCGAACACAGCTGCCTGTATGCGTGGAATCCGATTCATTATTCAGCCACCCGCCCCAACACCGCTCGTTATCCATGATACCATTCCCGGCAACGAGGAAATCAGCGAAACTGGTGTTCTGAAACAGGTCGATGATGCCGGTTACCCGATGGTCACCCTGACCATTGAATGGCCGAAGCAGAAACGTACGGAACAGTTCATCCTCAATCTGGAAGACATCCGTACCGTGCCGTTGGCTACACTGTCGGGGCTGGTTGGCCAGTCTGTTTCGTTCCGTTACACTACCGAGCAAACCAATGCGCTGCTCGATATTGAAGTTGGCGGGCGGTTCCTGCTGGATGCCGATGCGGGCGTGATCACCAATGAGACCAGCAAGGTAACGGGTGTACTGGGTGCCGATGAAATCACCACCGGCGATGTACCCGGCCTGCTGATGATTACGGCCACAGACGGTGAGATCACCGAGTTTCCGTTTTTCATTACCAGCGAGTTGCTGGAGGTGAACGGTTCAGTAGTAACGGCCTTTTACGAGGAACGGACCACCAACACCATTACAGCCATCACGATCACAAAATAGGTAGTCGGCGGGCCGTAGGTAAGTTTGTGTTGATAAAACGAACGTTCTGAACCTAGCTTTGTCGAAACAAACCCACTAGCTGTGCGCTACCAACAACGTACCTGGCATGGAGGTACCCGGTATGCAGGTACCTGGCTTAGTTGCCTGCTTACCCTGCTGTTACTCACCGGCAGCCTGCCTGGTATGGACGTACCCGGGCAAGCTCAGGTACGTTGTGCCGAACCGCTTGCGTTTACGCCCGTTACGCAGCCCAACCGGGTTGAGTGGAGCAAGTTTCCGGCCTTTACCCTGCCCGATGCCTTTACGATCATCTACGGCGGCGCCCGGCTGAGCGGCGACGCGAATGGCCCGTCTGCTCACGGCTTCAATCGCCTTGTTCAGCCGGTAGCGGGCGAAGGTACCGCCCGACAACAACGGGCGTTGGAATACGCCGGTTTTGCCTATGGCCTGAATCAACCGTGGGAAACGCTCGAAAGCCCGTGGGGAAATGACCTGGCCCTCTACCGCACCAAATGGGATGGCTGGCTCCGCGAACAATCGGGCGGGCAAACCAACGCGGCGGGTCAATTCATTCTTCCGGCCGACGTGCTCATGATCGACGTTGAACGGCAGATCGATACCGACGCGGGTATTCTCCGGCTGAAGACAAACGCCGCCACGCCCGCCCAGTACCGCGCCCTGACCGACGCCGATTTCGTACGTACCTACAAAAAAGACCTCGTTGCCCTCTACGCCTACGGGTTGCAATACCTTCGCCAGCGTGCCGACCTTTCACAAACGCGCATTAGCACCTACAGCGACGTACCTATCCGCAACACGTACCTGAACGTAGTGGCCAACACCTGGCCCGACTGGACCACCAACGCCAGCCGCCTGAGCTACCTCACCAAAGACAGCACCGGCACGAAGCTCGGCGGAGCTTTTTACGATCAGCTCAATTTCCTGGCTCCGTCAGTCTATTATTACTACAACTACGACCCGGTTCGACCCAGTCCCCTGGCGGGCGATTACCTCGCTTATACGCTGTTTCAGATCGAAGCAAACCGGGCCTGGAGTAGTAAACCGGTGATTCCGTTCGTCTGGATGCGGTTTCACGACTGCTGCGGTAACTACCCTACGTTCATTCAGCCGCAAATGGCCGAGGCCACGGCGATATTCCCCTTCTTCGCCGGCGCAAAAGGGCTGTGGTTTTGGGATCAGCTGAACCTCTCGACCACCCGGCAGGATGTGCACGCTGCCTACGAATACTTTATTCATGGCCTATACCGGCTCTCGCAGTTCAATAGTCAGTTTCAGGGGGCCTATGAGCTGGTGGCCGAAACCAACGCCCGCGACCTGATGAACAGCCAGCAACCCATTTGGCGGGGCGTTCTCAATACTAACAAGCTGCTGGTTGCCGCCCAGAACCCCTACGCCACCGACGGGCAGCAGACGGTGGTACCCATCCGCTACAAGAGCTGGCAGGGAAGCATCACCCTCACCGGCCGGGAGGTAGCCCTTTGCCAGTACGACCTAACCATACTGGCCACCGAGGCTCCCGTCCTGCCCGACATTCGCCTGTACCCCAACCCAGCCCGCCAGCAGGTAACGGTAACCACCAGCCAGCCGGGCGGCGTGACGTTGGTTAACGCGCAGGGGCAGATTATCCGCCAATTCATGAACATTTCGGCCCCGCTCGTCATTGATACCAGTACCCTCCCCGCCGGTCTGTATCTGGTCCGAACGGGTGGCGTAAGCAAGCAATTAATCATTAACTAGTTTACTGTTTACCGTTTACTGTCTTCTGTTGCGCTGCTACATCACCACTTGTGAAGAAGCAACGCAACAGAAGACAGTAAACGGCAAACAGTAAACTGAATTTCCATGAACCGCCTTAGCACCGAATCATCGCCATACCTTCTTCAGCACGCCCATAACCCAGTGGATTGGTATCCGTGGGGGGACGAAGCCCTGCAACGCGCCCGCAACGAAGACAAACCTATCCTGGTCAGTATTGGCTATTCGGCCTGCCACTGGTGCCACGTAATGGAGCGTGAATCATTTGAAAATGAGCAGATTGCAAAGTTGATGAACCAGAACTTTGTCTGTATCAAAGTAGACCGGGAAGAACGGCCCGATGTGGATGCGATCTACATGGAAGCCGTTCAGGCGATGGGCGTACAGGGCGGGTGGCCACTCAACGTATTTCTAATGCCCGACGCCAAACCGTTCTACGGACTCACCTACGCGCCACCCCAAAACTGGCATAACCTGATGAGTGGGGTGCGGGAAGCGTTCGATACCAACCGCGACAAACTGGCCGAATCGGCGGAGGGGTTTGCCGCCCACCTGAACGCGTCGGAAACGGATCGGTTCAGACTTAGCAACGCCGAACCGATCTATGCGCTGGAAACCGTGGAGGCCATGTACCTCAAGCTGGCGTCGCGCTTCGATCTGGAAGACGGCGGTACTGGCCGTGCTCCCAAATTTCCGATGCCGACGCTCTACGGGTTTCTGCTCCGTTACGCCGACCTCACCGGCGACGCGTCGGCGTTTAATCAACTGGTGCTGACACTGAACCGTATGGCGCTGGGGGGGATTTACGATCAGCTCGGCGGTGGTTTCGCGCGCTATTCGACCGATCGGCACTGGTTTGCGCCGCACTTCGAGAAGATGCTATACGACAACGCGCAGCTACTGACCCTGTATTCAGATGCCTTTACGCTGACCGGCAACAAGCTGTACAAAGACACCGTCTACGGCACCATTCGCTTCATGGAGCGTGAACTGCTCGGTCCCGAAGGCGGCTTTTTCTCGGCGCTCGATGCCGATAGTGAAGGCATAGAAGGCAAATTCTACACCTGGCAGGCCGACGAACTACAGCAGATTCTGGGCGACGATTACGACTGGTTCGCCAGACTCTACACCATCACGCCGGAGGGTGCCTGGGATATAGGCCATGGTCATGGGCGAACAAACATTCTGCACCGCACCGAAACCAACCCCGCCTTCGCCGATCAGCAGGGCTGGACCGCCGCCGAACTAGAGCAGAAACTCACCGACACCCACCAGAAGCTGATGGCCGTTCGCGATCAGCGCATCCGCCCCGGCCTCGACGATAAGATCCTCTGTTCATGGAACGGGCTGGCCCTGAAAGGCCTTGTTACAGCCTATCGTGTGTTTGGCGACCCCGAGTTCCTGTCGACGGCGCTTCGACTGGCCTTTTTCATCAACCAGAAACTGACCGATCAGCGCAACGGCGGGCGGCTCTGGCATACGTACAAAAAACGTGAAGGTGAACCCGGCCGTGCCCGGCAGATCGGCTTCCTCGACGATTACGCCGCCGTGATCGACGGCTATCTGGCCCTCTATCAGGCCACGTTCACAGAAAGCTGGCTGACCGAAGCCGATAAACTAACCCAATACGTACTGGCTCATTTCGATGATCCAGGTACGTCGACGGACGATTCGGAAGCCACCCCGGAGCCCCTGTTCTTCTTCACGGATAAATCGGGCGAAGAACTGATTGCACGGAAGAAAGAGCTGTTCGACAACGTGATTCCGGCCTCGAACTCGATCATGGCGCATAACCTCTACACGCTCAGCCTCCTCCTCGACCGCCCCGACTACGGCCAGCGCGCCGATGCTATGCTCGGCCTGATTCAGCCCCTGATGGCCAACGAAGTCAGTTACCTTACCAACTGGGCGTCGCTCTACGCCTTGCGGGTACGTCCCACCGCCGAAATCGCCCTGATAGGACCCGAAGCGATGGCTTTCCGGCAACAGATCGACAGTCAGTTTTTCCCCAACAAAGTGGTGGCAGGTACGTTCAGCAGCAGTTCATTGCCCTTGTTAGAGCAGCGCGGCACCATCAACGACCAGACCGCCATTTATGTCTGTTATAACCGCGCCTGCCAGCTACCCGTCACCAATGTAGAGGCTATGTGGACGATCGTAAAGTAAGGTTCCAACCAACCCTATACGTCCTTCAGATATCTTACAGTTCTACAAAAGTAAAGCCGCCGGTCTTTCGATCGGCGGCTTTTTGTTGCCGTTTCAGACAACAACGTGCAAGTCCGGTGGGACGGGTTGCCTGGTTAATTGGAAATCAACCAGGCAACCCGTCAACCAATCAACGTCTAACCACTTTTCTAATCGTAATCGGCACGCATTTCGCAGGTGGGCACTGGCAGTCCGAACGTGGAATCGTTACTACCGTATCCGAGAAGCAACCATCAGCCGTGAATACCCGCACAGTGTACGTACTACCTGCAGCTGTTGGCGGATTCAGTAACCCACCAGCCAGTACGCTACCCGTCATCAGGCCTGTCAATGGCTGGTTCGTGGCAAACAGCGCGCCGATGGCAGAGAATGAAGTACCAACACTGATGTTGAAGCTTGTTCCGGCCAGTACGGGGCCTGCCAACACAATCTGCGCGTTATTCTCAGCGGCTGGTGCCGTAGTGCTGCAGGTAGCGGCGATGGCCGTTACAGACAGCGACACCGGTGCCTGCAACTCCGAGATAATGATCGGGCAACACGAATTACCAGGGCAATTGTTGCCACCCGACGTCACCACCCGATACTCACCCGGCAACGTGGCAATGAAGCTATTGTCCGTTCCGTCCTGAACAATGGTGCTGCTTGTTGAGCCCGGCGCCGTGTACTGCCACTGGTAGTTACCCAGACCGGCTACCGTTGTCAGGCTATAGGCGTAATTGCTGTTGGCGCATGGCGTGAATGGCACCGACACGCATACCGTAGCCACTTGCGTACAACCAGGCCGCTGCGTAACTGCCACGGTGAAGGTATACACACCCGATGCCAGACCAGACGTTTGCACCGCCGATGCGTTGACAGGCGAGATAGAGACACCATTCGGCGCACTCCAAACGTAGGTGTAACTACCCGACGGCGATACAATGGCCGACAGGAAGGCTGGCTGACCGGCCGCTACCGTTGCGCTGGCCGCCGAGGCAGTCACCACAAGGTCGCAGGCCGCCACCGTGCAGGATTCCGGTGCAACGTAGGTGGTAGATGCTGATGCGTAGGCTGAACCACTCACCACTACCGTATGTGTACCCGAACCAGAGATCAGACCAGGCAGGCTGAAGGTAGCCGTTGTCTGCCCCGCCGTTATCGACACCGTTGTTGTGCTGGCACCGTCAGTTACGGTCAGGATACCCGCCACCGCATTCGTCAGTGAGATGACGCCTGACGTGGTGTACGTATTCGTTCCGGCATCACACGTACCTGGATCGATCACGCTGATGGCCAGGTCTGGTGTTACCACCGTTACCGACACAACCGCCGTAGACGTACAACCTGGTTGGGTGGTAACCGTTACTGTGAACGTATTCACGCCCATTGGCAGGCCAGCTGCAACTACCGTAGCTGCGTTTGCCGGTGTGATCGTTCCGGGTCCACTCCAAGCGTAGGTGTACGACCCGGCTGGACTAACCTGAGCCGTCAGGCTTACCGACTGACCGGGCGTAAGCGTGTAGCTGCTGGCCAGTGCTGTCACCGACACACCGGCACAGAACGTCTGACAGGCAGGTACTACAACCGCTACCGTATCCGTACAACCGCCGGCCGTGTAGATGAACCGGTATGAACCAACCGCCAGGCCACCAACCGAAGTCGACGCGGTGTTCGGCGTAAACGTGGCCACCGTTGGGTTACCCGTTGCGTTGCTCCAGACCCCACCGGCTGGCGATGCTGTCAGCGTGGCCGAGGTTGGTGTTTCGCCCAGTGGTCCGCAAACCAGCGTCATATCCATACCAGCGCTTGGTTTTGGCTTCACCGTTACCACGATGCTGTCGATACTGAAGCAGCCAGTGAGCGGTACAGCCACGCGGGTAAAGAAAGTCGTTGTCACCGTTGGCGCAACTATCAGATTTGTTAGCGGATTGACCTGTGCGTTGGCGTTCAGGCGAGTGGCGAAGAACGTACGAACATTGTCTCTTGCGGTCGACAATTGCGCCGACAGATCAACCGTTTCACCCAGGCAGATGCTCAGGCTCGTCGCTACTACTACTGGCCGTGGCGCCGTCGTGATTGAAACGAATACCGTATCCGAGCAAGTAGAGGTTCCATTGGCCACCAGCGCGAAGTAGACCGTCTGGCCTGGTGCTGGCAGTTGAGCCGCCGTTGGCGTGAAGGTCAGCCCGGCACCAACCGTAGTGCTGAACAGGCTGGTCGTGTCCGTCAGCGGCCCGAAGAAGAAGCTGCTGGCGATTGTACCGCTGGTTACCGTACCGATGATTGGCAGTGGCAAGGTGCCTTCGCAGATTGTCTGCGACCTGAGCACAGCTGCTACGCTGATCACGGGTTTGATGTTGAGCGTTACGTCGATTGGCGTAATAATCGTGCAGCCCGTTGGGTTCGTGCTCATCACGGTGAACAGATTGACACCAGCTGCCAGACTAACGTTGGCAGGATTGGCGATGACTGCGCCCGTCATGCCACCTAACCGGAAGATGTTGGTCAGGCCCGCCACATTACCGTTTCCGGCCAGGATGGCGCTCAGATTAATCGGTGTATTCACCGCCGCGCAAAGTGTAAGGCTGATTGGCGTAACCACTGGCACATCAACACCCGTTACCGAGATTGGTGCGGCAGCCGTACAACCAAACGGACTCGTTGCCACTACGTTGAAGAGATTCACCCCAGCACTGATGTTCACTGCCGTTGGTGTCGTCACCAACGTACCCAGGCCGAGCAGATTACCTGTGCGGAACACGTTAGTCAGGCCGGCCAGGTCGCCCAGGCTGGTCAGATCGAGCGTGACACCGGCGCAGAGGCTCAGGTTAATTGGCGTAAGTACTGGCGTAGCGGCTCCGGTCACCGAAATTGGCGTGGCCGTGGTGCAACCCGTTGGAGCCGTGCTTACCACATTGAAGAGGTTCACCCCTACACCGATACTTACGGATGTTGGTGTGTTTACCAACGTACCCAACCCCAGTATCCCGCCCGTGCGGAACACATTCGTCAGACCAGTTAAGCCACTCAGGCTTGTCAGGTTAAGGTTTGTACCCACGCAGAGTGACAAGGCGATCGGCGCAATTACCGGCGCATCAACACCCGTTACCGAGATCGGAGTCGCCGTAGTGCAACCCGTTGGGGCTGTGCTCACCACGTTGAACAGGTTCACCCCTGCACCAATGCTGACCGAAATCGGCGTATTGATTAACGTACCCAGACCAAGCAGGTTACCTGTGCGGAACACGTTGGTTAAACCGGTCAGGCCACTTAAGCTAGTCAAATCAAGATTGGCACCCACACAGAGGCTCAAGGCAATCGGCGCAATCACTGGTGGGTTAATACCTGTCACGCTGATCGGCGTAGCGGTCGTACAACCGAATGGATTGGTCGACACTACATTGAACAGATTCACGCCGACGCTCACGGATACCGGTGTGTTAATGACCGTACCCAGCCCTAACAAACTACCCGTGCGGAAGACGTTGGTCAGTCCAGTCAAGCCGCTCAGGCTCGTCAGATCCAGGTTAGTACCTATACAGAGCGACAGCGCGATTGGCGCAACTACTGGTGGATTCACCCCTGTTACACTGATCGGAGCAGCCGTAGTGCAGCCGAACGGACTGGTTGACACCACATTGAAGAGGTTAAGACCAGCCCCAATGCTCACCGCTGTTGGCGTATTGATTAAGGTACCCAAGCCTAGCAGGTTTCCTGTGCGGAAGATGTTTGTTAGACCTGTCAAACCAGACAGGCTGGTCAGATCCAGATTCGCGCCTACGCAAAGTGACAGCGCAACTGGTGCTACTACTGGCGCATCTACGCCCGTTACCGAGATCGGCGTAGCGGTTGTACAACCCGTTGGAGCCGTGCTCACCACGTTGAACAGGTTCACCCCAGCTCCGATACTGACTGCCGTTGGTGTGCCCAGGATATTACCCAGCCCTAGCAGACCACCTGTGCGGAAGACATTGGTCAAACCAGTCAAGCCGCTTAAGCTAGTCAAGTCCAGATTCGCACCAACACAAAGTGAGAGCGCGATTGGCGCGATCACTGGCGGATTCACGCCCGTCACTGAGATTGGTGTGGCCGTAGTACAACCCGTTGGAGCCGTTGATACCACGTTGAAGAGATTCACACCAGCACCAATGCTGACCGAAGTTGGCGTACCGAGCAACGTACCCAGACCAAGCAGGTTACCTGTCCGGAAGATATTCGTCAAGCCGGTTAGACCAGACAAGCTAGTCAGATCAATGTTGGCGCCTACACATAGGCTCAACGCGATCGGCGCGATCACCGGAGCGTTCACACCTGTTACACTCACCGGCGTCACAGTGCTACAGCCCAGCGGCGAAGTCGATACCAGATTGAAGACGTTAGCACCCGCAGCGACCGTGACAGGTAGTGTACCGCCACCTAAGAGTGTGGTAGTCAAACCCGTCAGGATATTCCCTGAGCCAGCGCCTAGCAAGGCCGTCAGGTTCAGCGGAGCACCCACGCAGAGCGATACCGAGATGGGGTTGAGCACGGGGGCGTTCACACCCGTCACGCTCACGGGCGTCACAGTGCTACAGCCTAGCGGCGAAGTCGATACCAGATTGAAGACGTTAGCACCAGCAGCGACCGTCACAGGTAGCGTACCACCACCTAAGAGCGTGGTAGTCAGACCCGTCAGGATGTTGCCTGAGCCACCCAGCAGACCTGTCAGGTTCAGCGGAGCGCCTACGCAGAGTGATACCGAGATCGGATTCAGCGTTGGGGCG
>NZ_JAFMYW010000014.1 GCF_017353175.1 Fibrella forsythiae
CGAAAGGGTGGTGACCTCACCCTGCCACTTGCGGGGCGCTTTCAGGTTGTTCACGCTCGTAATGGCCCGGTCGATCAGCCGGGTGTGGTCCTGCAAGAGGGCCGCCTTCTGGTTGGCCAGCAGCCAGGGCGTGGTGTGGTGGAAGTTACCCCTGGCCCCGCTTTGCAGCTGGCCCTGGTAGTGGGCGTAGCTGAAGAAGCATTTGGGGGGCATAAACGAGGCCCACTGCTGGCGGTGGCCGAACTTCTCCACCAGCTCCAGCTGGGTGATGCGCTGGGCGTACAGATCGTGGCAGGCCTCGGGGCTGGGGCACCGCATGCGCCCGTAGAGCACATCCCGCCACAGCAGGTTGAGAATGTCCTTGGTGTGCTGCTCGGAGAAGCGCTGAGATGGCCACAGCTTCTCTCTGGCCACTTCCCAGAAGGCCCTGGTCAAATAGCGCTTGGTGGCCTCCAGATCAGCAGGGGCGCTGGCTGATGCTGCCGGAGCCGCTGAGCCAGGCGCGCTGGCACTTGGTTGAGAGCGCTCGCCGGTGGACCCGGCAGTTCCTAGGTGCCGGGTACCACCGGCTGAGCAGCCTCCCGTATCGCTAGAGGCCCCTACAGGCCCGCTGTGGCTCGTTACTTGCTGGATGAGGGCGGATAAGGGGCCCGCCGCCCCGCCCCCCCCAGCCCCATTTAATGTGGCCCTACCGGGATGGTGGGTGCCCGGGGCAGCCTCCCGTTTTAATGTCAAAGTTCCAATGTCAGATCGCGCGCCCCGTGGAGACGGTGGCACCGGACTTTCCCCGCCTCCCGAAACCTTATCCACCGTTTCCACACCGCCTTTAGGATAGTTAGTATTCCCTTTAAATGTGTTCTTATCCGGCGAAGTCTGCCGCATATGGGGGGAAAAGCCCGGGTGAACCCCTGTTGAGAGGTCAACTAAGGGGATCGGCTCAAAGGCATCACCCAGCATAATCCACGGGCTTATCCACAGGGTGAAGTCATGGCGGTGGCCCCGAAACTGCTTGCGCACGATCCCGGCGGCGATGAGCTTTTCTAAATGATCGTAGATGGTGCGCGTGCCCGCCTTGGTCAGAGAGGCCAGTAAGCGACGATTGGTGTAGAGCGGGGGCAGCTCGCCCGAGTCGATGGCCAGGGGGCTGCGCAGGTAAATACGTAGCTGCTGGCAGTAGACGCTCACCAGGGCGTTAAGCGTAAGCAGCGAGCCGTGGCGGATTTTGTGGAGCAGATTGGCCTGAAGCTCATTGTGGGCCTGCACGTGCTGGTTGAGGCGGGTGAAGACGGCTTTTTCGACGATACTAAGCATACAGAGGGGGCAAGCGGTTGGGGACGTAGTTGGGGCGTAGGGGTGAGACGTTGGCGGGCCGACGCGTCGGCCCGCCAAGCGCGACATACTCAACGATATGAAAGGGGGCAATGATCGGGCTGTCCCATTGGCTTGGACAGGTCACTACTGAATCTTGGACAAACCGGCACTTTAGGCCACCAGCTGGCGCTAGGCAACCAATTGTCGGGGTACGTGCCGCACGCAGGCCAGATGCCGGAGAATCGCCCTGGCCTCCCCGCCTTCCAGCAGGGGCACCGGCCCCAGCTGCTCCTGAACAATCTCGTAGGTGAGCAGCGCGTGGGAGATCTTCACCCAGGCTTCGTGGGTCAATACCACCATGCCGTACTCCTGGGGGATTAGGCGCTCCACAACGGTGAGCAGCCTGGGCGGCACATAGGTGGGCTGGCGATCCAGCCAGCGCAGCATATCCTGATCGATCAAGCGCCTGACGGTGGACAGGGCCTGGGGGCAGACAAAGTGAGTCTGCCAGCGCTGGGTGTTATCGATCACCGTAGGGGCAATGGGGGAGGCCAGGGGGCCGGGGGCAGCGATGTGCTGCTTGACAAAGGTTTTCAGAAGCGAGTGGAAGGTAGCCATCGGTTAGAAACGATGAAACTTGTGAAGGGAAGCAATTAGCTGTTGCTGGGACTCTGACCGCTGCAAGCTGGTGGCCATCAGCACATCGGGGTCTGGGCCGTAATGGTCGGACTCGTAATGAATGAAGCCCAGGTACTGCTCGGTGAGCGTATCGTAGCGGATTACACCTAGGATCTGGGTGAGGGTCTTATCAAACCCATCCAACTGGGGCTTGATAATCAGTCGACGCAATTCACAGGTGTGCTCATCCAGATGCAGCCAGTGCAGGGGTTGATGAGCCACCGGTTGGAGCGCAAGGTCTATGGCCTCCGCGTAAGGGAAGATGGGGCTAGTCATGAAAGTGCTTGTCCAGGGGGTTCTTAAAGGCTCCTTTGACACGGGGAATCAGCAGCGAGAAGACCAGCAGACTGATCAGGATGAGGGCCAGGCTCTTCATAGCGTGGGCAGGGGGATACCCGCCAGCCACAACACTTGCTCGTAGTGATCGATCAGCGCGTTCAGGGGCATCGCCATCAAATGGGCGTCAGCCTCCTCACTAGTGCCGATCCAGTGTTCAACGGGCGAAAGGCCTGGGCCAAACGAGCTGAAGGGAACGATATAAAGGGCCATGGGCTGGCCCTTCTGCCATAATTGGCGCTGGGCGTAGAGATCGCGCAGGCGGTGCAGGATGAGTCGGGTGTCCACATCGCGTGGGACCTCGGGCCGGTTGATAGGGTTAGGCATGGTGCTGGCGCTTGATAGAGGTGAGCTGATCCCGCATGAGTAGGTCATACAGCGTGGCGCTGGTGGCAGAGCCGGAGAGGCGCTCTTTGAGGCGCACCCTGGCCAGGATCTGGTAGTCCTGGATCTGCTTGAGGCGAATGAGAGTGCCTTTTGTGGGGGGAGGGGGCGTGGCACTTTGGCCAGGCTTGACTACATTTGTGCGATTCATACAGCGAATCAGTTTATAGCCCCGGCCCTGTCTACGAAACAGGTTGGGGCTTTTTTGTGAAAAATTGGGTAAGCTTGTCAAGAGGCCGGTTTACAACGGGGCCAGCGCGTCGGTGGAGTCAACCTCGCCTGTCAGTGTTTCCACGGCGGCCTCAACCAGTTCGGTAAGCTCTGGATCAGCCACGTGCAGCGAGTAGGCGTTCTTCCAGCGCACCAGGTTGGTGAGCCGGTCCAATTCAGGCTTCAGCTGCACCACTTGCCGGATCACAGCTAGCTGGCCTACTCCTTCTGGTAGCTTCGCCTTAGCCTGTTGCATACGCTGCTTGCAGGCTTTAGTGGCCGTTATCTTCTGCATAGGTTCGATTGCCATCAGGTCAAAACAGACCCGTTCACATAACAGAGATTTGGAAAACTGTAGTTACACCCTACTTTTACTTTTGTCGGGGACCCCAATTATGGACTACCCTTATTCGACACTTCAAAAGTATGGTTTTAACTGATAATATGGTTATACCATACAAATATTTTTTTGTGGAGCACACTGGCGTTATACTTAAAGAGTTGATGAAGGCCAAAGGCCTTAAGCAGAATCGCCTGGCTGAACTGATTGGCGTGACACCGCAATCAGTCACTGACTGGGTGAAAGGACGCACTTTGCCGGACGTGCGCAAGCTTCAAGAACTAGCCCGTATCTTGGGCACCAGCGTTGATGTGTTAACTCAATTAGGGGAGCCGGAGCCCACTGGATCGATCAGTCGTATCAGTCGCGTGAAAGTTGATTTGAGTCGGACCAAAAACCTACCACTGATCAGTATTAGAGGGCAAGCCTCTATTGTTGAGAAAAGCTTAGAAGGATGTCAACTCCAGTTCATTGAGGACTTTTATCAGCTCTTCCTTCCAGATATAGAGTTAGACGAAAAGAAACACGTTATCGTCGAAGTGGAAGGCGACTCAATGGAGCCAGACATTAAGAATCGGGCAAAGGTGTTAGGGGCCAGCGTAGCTAGTCAAAACATTAAGTACGAGTCAAACGCAGTGTTTGCTATTTTATATGCTGAGCGCTTCGTCCTTAAGCGTGTGAAGACAAATGACATTATCGAGAAAGGTCGTTTAGTACTCCACTCAGATAATGATCGATACGGTCCTATGTCAGTGGACGCTAATGATATTAAGTGTATGTGGAAGATTCTGCGAATTGTGGATTCTCCCGTTTACTAATCAAGTCTCTCTTTTTGAACACATGCGGCATACTAGACCAGTCATTCATCAGACTGAGCTTGACTATGAGCTGACGTGTACCCTGATCCCGGAAACCGAGCGCGAGCAGCAAGCCATCACCCAGTCAGAAGCAGGACTAGCCACTGAAGCCGAACAAGAGCTACTGGAACGCTACGCCAGGCTATGAAGTCATTGACGGGCAGGTAACGGGCAGTACCTACCGGGCTAAGGTTAGAAACCAGCTCAGCAGGCAACAGGGCTAGGGCGTTTAGAGGTTAACAAGACGTGGAATTTTGCTCTAAGACTGACCTGAAATTACAGTTGACTGGAGCGGCAGAACAATTTAACTTTGCCACGTTACGCAGACTCTTTCGGCTGCATAACAGCTAGGAGGACGACCTCCCCCATATGGGAACTGATCCGGGACGGCCCGATCGAATAACGGTCAATGTCATGTCTTGGATCTATTTAGTACTTGCAGGCCTGCTAGAAATTGTCTGGGCCTATTTCATGAAACAGTCGGCGGGTTTTACCCGGCTTACTCCCTCACTCATTACTGTGGTTACCCTGTTGGCCAGTTTCGGCCTGTTAGCCCTGGCTATGCGTACACTTCCCCTAGGCACGGCTTATACAATCTGGACAGGTATTGGCGCTATAGGCGCATTCCTGGTAGGCATTCTGGTATACAATGAACCGGCCAATGGAGCTCGTGTGCTTGCGGCCTTATTGGTTATGGCGGGAATAATTCTAATGAAACTCTCATCAACATAGCTCGTACTGATGATGAACATGGAGCCAATAACAATTCGAAAAGCAGGGCTGGAGGAACTAGCTACTGTGCAGCAGATTGGACGGGAAACCTTTTCCGAGACGTTTGCCGAAGCCAACACGGAGGCGAATCTGCACAAATACCTGAAAGAAAACTTCAGCGATGTAAAGATCTCGGCAGAACTGGCCAATCCTAAGTCGCTGTTCTTCGTCGCATGGGAAGGTCAAAAGCCCATTGGCTATTTGAAAGTCAATATGGAACAGGCTCAAACCGAAGCCCAGGGGGAGACGGGTCTTGAAATCGAGCGCATTTACGTCAAGAACGCCTATCACGGTAAAAAGGTGGGGCAACTTCTTTACGAGCAGGCCATAACTATCGCCCGCCAAGAGAGCAAAACGCATGTCTGGCTTGGCGTCTGGGAAGAAAACCACAAAGCGATTCGGTTCTACGAGAAAAATGGCTTCGTGGCTTTTGATAAGCACATTTTCAAGTTCGGCGATGATGAACAAACTGATGTGATGATGAAAAAAACATTGGCATAGATGTTACCCATCTAGCAGTGGTTTACCCATTTGTTCTGACAACGAAAACCAGTTGATCCGCTAATTACTGGCATGAACCTTCGGGACATCTCCTTTCCCTAAACCGGCTAACGTTCAAAACGAGTTTAGCAGATAATAGCTGGCGAATATTCACTTGGAAAAGGATAGAACCTAGCCGAAAACTAGTAGCATTGAGGTGACTAAGCAAACCCAACTTTATCTTTGGGAGTAAATAGCTAGGCGTATGACAGAGAGAGCAGCACAGACTATCAAGCAACAAGTGGGTGGCTTGATACGGGAAGCCCGTAAAGCAAAAGGGTTGACTTTGAAAGAACTCGGCGATAAGGTAGGTCTCCTTGAGCCTACCCTAAGTAAATATGAGACTGGCAAGATCAATCCAAGCCTTGATATGCTTGAGCGGATAGCACAGGAATTGGGCTTTAAGCTGGAAATCAAACTTAAATAGCCCCTTTTTTTTGATTCCAAACTTGCACTGTTAAGAATATTTATATATCTTTATAGAGTTGAAAGTCAACAAAAAAGCCCCAACGCTCTCATCCGGGAAGATCACAGCGAAGGGGCAGAATGAATCACTCAAACCATAAGTTCAAATGAACACGGTGCAAACTTACGCCCAATCTACGGGCGGTGCAACTCCCCTTGAGCCTACTGCTCAAACTCTACAACAGCAGCTAGAGACCCTGCAAAACGTAGTGTTAACGCTGGATAACCCGACTTTCCGGTTAAAGTATAGTTACGTGGCCATGGCCAGTGAGCAGCAGTTGAGCCAGACGTTGGCAAGGGTGATTGGTGAGCTTGATCCGCTGCTGATAGAGGCGCTAGCCTAAGAAGCTATTCAATCGATTTACCTTATCAAGCCAGCTTATCAGGGGATAGGCTGGCTTGTTGATTATAGAAAGCTGGTGAGGCCGTTTTACAAACAAGCGATCAATGTCGTACGCTCGTAAATCGTCTCACGAACTCAATTGTAACGCTGAAATAGGACGTTGATTTGCGAAACGGCCATTTGAGACGGTTGACTGAAGCTGGTAACCGCAGCCGAGCAGGGCAAGGTAATGTCTTTCAGAACGGGCGTTTTGTGGTGCAAGCAATTAATGACGACACATAATGCTAATTGAAGCGTAGCAAGGCTTACTTACAGGCAGTCCTCCTCTTAGCGCGTGTGCCAGTTGGGCGGACTAAGCGGCAGGCGACGACCATCGAAGTTAACGGGCAAGGGGCCGTAGTTCTTAACTAGATAATCCAGAATCGGCTTTTCCGTGTCACCCAGGTCCCAGAGCTCCTGGGTACGCTGCATCCAGCGAATACGTTCTACCCACTTACCACGATCGAAGTGGCTTTGCAGAATCAGCTTGCTGCTGTGGCAGACGGTGCATTGGCCTTTCACCAGCACCATGTTCTCGCCTAGGGCTAGCCCCGTTGCTTCATCGACCATCACCCCCTGCCCGTTGAGAGCCGTTGCATCTGTGGGGGCGGTTTCAGCAGCGGCTACCGCAGCGGCCAGTTTAGCTTTCGCGGGCTTTTTGGCCGTCGTGGTTCGGCGGACCGGAGCCGCCGTGTGCGCTTTTGCCGGGATCTTCTTCGCCGGAACCGGCTGTTGAGTTACCGGCTGCCGTGCCACCCACGCACACAGTAGCCACACGCACACACTAGCGATCAGCCAGCGGTACTTTGCCATACGCCGGAAATTCCCTGTTTCTTTTTCCATAGTCGTTTTCTATTTGTTCGTTTCCTCTTTACACCACTTTCACCGCTATCCGGTGGCAGGCATTGTTGATGTACCCTTCGGGGTTCCACTGCGGCATCACCATCGGCTGCGACACCCCCTTGTCATCAGTGGCCCGCGCCCAGACTTCGTAATAGCCCTGAATCGGGAAAGTCACCTCGGCACTCCACTGCTGCCAGGCCAGCCGGTTCTTGGGGGCCTTTAAATCGGCTCTCTGCCAGGTTTCGCCGAAGTCAATCGAGACGTGCAATTCCTTCGCCACCCGGTCGCCCGCCCAGGCGTGGCCGCGCAAGGCGAGGGATTTACTCATCGGCGTTTCCAGTCCCGTTTGTGGAAAAGTGATCACCGACTTGACTGGCATCGACTCGATAATTTTGAAATCGCTATCCGGCGGGTCGACGCCCGGCACCACCGGATGGATGGGTACGCGGTAGCTTTTCCCCGTCATCTTGGCACCGTCGTGGACTTTATTGCGAATGGCAATCGTGTGCAGCCATTTGCCCGACACCGACGCGGGCCAGCCGCCAATCACCAGCCGCAGGGGGTAGCCGTGTACCAGCGGAATGTCTTTACCGTTCATGGCCCAAGCCACCAGCGTTTCGTCTTCGAGGGCTTTGGCGATGGGAACGCCCCGCGAGATGACCGGCTGATTAGGATCACCACTCAGGTGCAGGTCCTGCCCGTAATAGCCAATATAAACGGCCGTGTCGGTGATGCCCACGTCGGCCAGAATATCTTTCAGCCGCACGCCCGTCCACTCAGCGCAGCTAACACCCCCTTCGGTCCACTGATTACCTGCCGTTTTAGGGAAATACCCCGCCCGTCCGTTGCCCCCGCACTCAACTACCAGTTGGTATGTATAGGGCTTGAACTTGGTTTTCAGGTCGGCCAGCGAGTAGGTTTTGGGTGCTTTCACCGATTCGCCGTTAATGGTCAGCTTCCAGTTGGCCAGGTCGATGCTAGCCGGAATTTGCCCATTGTTGCGAATAAACATCTTCTCAGCGGGCGTTACGTCGTCGTCCAGCAGATAGGCGGGCGTTTCGACGTTCCAGGGTTTGTCGTTGAGCACCACCAGATTTTTGTTTTTGGTGGCCATCGGGTTGGCGTCGTCCAGCCGAAAAGCCAGCGGTAGGTAGTGTTTGGGTAACCGGTCGGCAAAGGCGATGGGGGTACCCAGCAGGCTTGTTAGGGTGGCCAGCGAGGATGTTTTTAGAAAGCCCCGCCGGTTGAAGAGTGATGAGTTAGATTGATTGGTTTTCATACGAACAGAAGTAAAGGGATGATGTAATTTACGGGAGAAAGTGAAAGAGGATAGATAACAGAATGAACACGTCCTTCGTCTATTGTCTCGTTTCCTTCGTCTTTATACTAAAACGTCAGAATCGCCCAGAGGGAAGCAGCTGAGATGAACACCCAGAGAATCACACCTTGCGCCAGCGGCTGCCAGCCCACCGCTCGGATTACCTTGCCCGACAGCCCGGCCCCGATCAGAAACAGCGTCAGCGTCAAGCCAATATGCGCCAGCTTCACCAGTATATCGGCTGCGGGCTGAATAGCAGGTACGTAGGTGTGCACGATCATCGCCAGGATGAATAGGCCAATGAAATAGGGGATCGTAATGTTGCCCTTGCCGGTCTTGAACAGCGCCGTCGTACCCAGCGCGACGGGGATAATCCAGAGCGCTCGCGCCAGCTTGACGGTGGTAGCGACCTGAAGCGCTTCCGGCCCAAATTTAGTCGCTGCGCCCACTACTGAACTGGTATCATGAATGGCCAGCGCACACCACAGCCCGAACTGATTCTGGGTCAAGTGCAGCCATTGCCCGATGGCCGGGAAAACTAGTAGGGCCACTGAGTTAAGAATAAAAACGGTACCCAGCGCGACGGAAAGTTGCTTTTCCTCGGCCTTCATCACCGGCGACAGGGCCGCAATGGCACTGCCCCCACAGATGGCCGTACCGGCTGCAATCAGGTGGGCCGTTATCTTGTCGATTTTGAGCCATTTGCCCAGCAGAATCCCGACCGTCAGCGTACCAGCAATGGACGCGACTGTGAACAGCACCCCTTCTTTGCCAGCCTGTACCGCGCTGTGGACATTCATACCGAAGCCCAGCCCCACCACCGATGCCTGTAAGAGCCAGTGGGTGGCTTTATGATTCAGGTGCAGGTAGGGATGGCCGATGAACTGCGCGATAATCAGCCCCAGTAGTAGGGCCAGCGGGGGCGATATCAGGGGCATCAGGCAGAGGATAACGGCCCCGATAAATACCAGTTGACGAATAGTAAAGCGGTAGTCGAGCAGGTGTTGCGCCCTTTGTTTCCAGGGCTGGGCGTCGGGGCGTTCGGCGATTGCGTTATTCATAGCTTGTCCTGATTTGTATGCAACAAAGGTACTGCCTGCCCTTCGGCAGGACCAATCACGATTACTGATGCCCAATTACCGGGGGTTATACTGTCGCCGGACAAAGCGCATGAATGTATCGGCCAGCCCCGCGCCTACCCCCTGTAACTTAATGGCATAGAAGTCGCGCTGAATGGCCAGGTCCATCACGTCGAGCACGCATAGCGTCCCGTTTTTTAGTTCATCCTGCACGGCGAAGATGGAGACGAACGCCAGGGCCAGCGAACTGCCCAAGTACGTCTTGATGCCTTCAGTACTACCCAGTTGCATGGCTGGGCGCAACTCCGCCAGGCGCAGACCCACCCCGCGCAGGGCGTGTTCGACGACTTCCAGCGAACCCGACCCCCGTTCGCGCAGCACCAATGGAATTGTTTTCAATTCGTCCAGTGGCAGTTCGTCTCGCCCGGCCAGGGGGTGGTCGGCGCGGCAAACCAGTACTAGTTCGTCTTGCACAAAGGGTGTGTAGCGGATGTCGCTGTGGTGGGTACGGCCTTCCACCAGGCCTAAGTCGATCTCATCATGGAGCAGCGCCTGTTCGATCTGCTCGGTGTTGCCACTGAGTAAGGACAGGGTGACGTCCGGGAACTGCTCCCCAAACCGGGCCAACACCGCCGGTATGACGTATTGGGCGATGGTGGAACTGGCCCCTAGTCGCAGCCGACCGCCGGGCTTCCCTTTCAATTCGTTCAAGTCAAACTCAAGCTGCCGGTAGACACCCATGACCGTTTCGGCATGACGCAACAGCACCTGGCCCGCCGGGGTGAGGCTGATCTGGTTGCCCCTCCGGTCAAACAGGGCCGTTCCCAGTTGACTTTCCAACTCCTGAACGTGTTTAGTGATAGCAGGCTGGGTCACAAACAGCTCGGCGGCGGCTTTGGTAAAGCTCAGACGCCGGGCCACGGTATAAAAAACAGTTAGCCGAAAATCGAACATGGCGTACGTGTATAAGATGGGATTAATCGCTTGAAGTACGAACTAGTGGGCACTGCCAAACCAAAGCCTTGCGGCAATAAAGACCAGCAGCAGCGCGAAGCCTTTGGTCAGCAGGTTGACGGGGATCATCATGGCGATTTTAGACCCAAAAAAGCCGCCAATCAGAAAGCCCACGGCAATCCAGCTAGCCGCGTGTAGATCGATGGCTCCCTAGCGGTAGTAGGCGTAGGCTGCCAGCAGGCCCACGGGAGGGATCAGGGTGGCCAGCGCCGTTC
This sequence comes from Fibrella forsythiae, assembly GCF_017353175.1. GTDB lineage: Bacteria > Bacteroidota > Bacteroidia > Cytophagales > Spirosomataceae > Fibrella > Fibrella forsythiae. The sequence goes on from NZ_JAFMYW010000014.1 coordinate 10,744, forward strand.
CCTGGGCGGTGGTCTGGGAGAAGCCAAACAGCAATACCAGCGCGGGTAAGATAATAATGCCGCCTCCGATGCCGATCAGCCCGCTTAGTACGCCAGCTACCAGACCCAGCAGCAGTAGTAGCAGGATATGATTCATTCTGATTTAGGTTTTGCGTAGCGGATGGCATCGCGCTGAAGCCGGCGGGTCAATAGCCCCTGTACGAAGCCCAGTGCTACCAGAAATAGCCCGACGTACCGGAACGACGCGGGAAAACCCTCGGGACGCATGATGAGCAGAAACGAAAAGCCTCCGGCGATCAAGACGCAGATAAAATGAATAATCTCTACACCGTAATCTTTGTCTTCATTAGAGCGCGTGCCCAAAAAGTAGAAATTTGCTTCGATAGCCTGCAAGAAGGCGTATACGATCCCCCAGAAACCCAGCACGTTGGTAGTCGTTCCTAAGGGTTCGCTGATCACCGCTAACAGAGCTATGCCGAAGCCGATGTCACGCAGGCTGGACAGGGTAAACCAGTCGGTGTCGGTCTGATTCCGCTTGCGGCGGTGTAGCCCCAGCGTCAGGGTAGCGACTCCGGCCAGCAGCAGTAATCCTCCTAGCAACCCCGTATGTAACGAAGACGGCTTGTCAGGATGAATCAACAAGATTATGCCCATCAGCAGATATGCGGCGTTGGGCAGATACATGAGCCACCAGGGGGCGGCGGGTTGGGGAGTCGGTGTCATAAGCCGTGTGGGCGAGTTGTCCAGTTTGGTTGTGACAAAGATGATCCTGATTGCTCAACGGGACCAATCACGATTAGTTTGGTAAGCTTTACTCAGGCAGGTATACACAGAAGGTAGCTCCCTGACCCGGCTCGCTGTTGGCCGTAATGCCGCCACCATGATTCTCGACTACCCGCTGACAGATCGCCAGCCCCACTCCGGTGCCTGGATACTGATTCTTGCCATACAGCCGCTGAAACACTTGAAAGATGCGACTCAGAAACTTCGTATCAAAGCCCACTCCGTTATCACTCACACTGATCTGGTGATAAAAAGGCACTTGACTTGTGAGCCTTATCTCATCAGGTAATTCGTCAAAGGAGCGGTGGAAGTACTGAATCTGAATCACTGGTGCGCGCTCAGGGACAACAAATTTCATGGCATTGGACAACAGATTCTGAAACAACTGGCCTAGTTGCGACTCGTCGCCCTTGACGACAGGCAATGCGTCGATAGTAATTCGGGTCTTGGTGCGCTGGATGTCCCAATCCAAGGTCGAGAGCACCCCATCCATAACGGCCTCCAGCGACACCAGCCCGAAAGCTTGCTGGCGGGTAGCGATCCGCGAGTAGGTCAGCAGGTCTTTTATCAGCAGCGACATCCGCGCACCCGCTAACGTGATCCGTTCTAAGTGTAGCAGAACGGACGCGTCCGCCGAGTCGGTTAATTGCTCCGTAATCAACGTGCTGAACGCCTGAATCTTGCGGAGCGGTTCCTGCAAATCGTGGCTGGCGATATAGGCAAACTGCTGCAGGTTTTCGTTGGCGCGTATAAGGTCCTGCACAGAGGCTTCCAGCTCCGCCGTACGCGTTTGCACCTGCTGCTCCAGGCTGGCCGACAGATCGCGATACCGGGCTTCGCTTGCTTCGACTTGCTGGCGAGCCACGACGCGCTCGGTCACCTCTACACAGACCACCGTTACACCGCTGATCGTGCCGTCTAATTCCCGGTAAGGTTCGTACACAAAGTCAATGTAGGTGCGCTCCAGCCTGCCCCCCCGTTTGATGGTAACCGATAGTTCGTTGGCCACGAAGCGGTGCCCCTGGGTGTAGACATCCATCAGCAATTCTTCGAAGCCCTGATCCCGCGCTTCGGGCAAGGCGTCAAACAACGGCTTGTCCAGTACCTCAGCCAACTGACGTCCCCAGTAGGTCAGCACCTGGTCGTTGGCTTGTTCAATGATGAACTGGGGCCCACGGAATAAGGCGGTGGCTACGGGTGACATGGCAATTGAGTGCCGAAAAGCCTGTTGATTGCGTTCAAAGGCCCGACTGCCCAGAACTGCCTGGGTTGTCTCGGTACAGGTCACCAGCACCCCGCCGATATGCCCCTGATCGTCGCAGGCCGCGCTATAGCTAAATGTCCAGTAGACATCTTCCAGCCGACCGTTACGGTAGATAGGAATTAGCTGATCCTCACTCCAAGTGGCTTTACCCCCACCCATGACCTGATCGATCAAAGGCTTAATCGTGGGCCACGTCTCCGGCCAACACGCCTCCCCCCGTTGCCCCAGGGCTGTTGGGTGCTTGCCTTGCTGGCCCAAGCTGGGACGATACGCGTCATTATAGAACTGGATCAGCTCAGGCCCCCACCACAGAAACATGGGGAATCGGGAGCGTAGCACCAGGCCAACGGTTGTTCGTAAACTAAGTGGCCAGGAATCATAAGAACCAAGTGGTGTAGTCTCCCAGGCAAAGGCCCTGGTTAGTTCACCCATCTCACCGCCACCTTGCAGGAAATTGTAGCTGTCAGAAGAAGCGGTTAAGGGCATGGGTGGGAGTTAATTAAGCTATAAGGTAACTGATTGTATACCAATTGAGTATTGAATAGCTTGTTAAAAAGTGCTTAAAGAGCTTATCAGGCTTGGTTAGAAGCAGCATGGGGGTTGAACTAACAAACAGGTCAGGTAGCAGATCAACAGCCTTATGATCTAGCTAAGGTAGGTCTTTTCTTTCGGCAGATAAACGCTAAAAATCGCCCCTTCACCGGGGCTGCTAGTCGCCGTGATAGGGCCACCGCAATTAGTAACCGCTTTCTCGCAAATAGCCAACCCAATACCCCTTCCCGAGTATTGCTCTTTACCATGCAAGCGCTGAAAGACCTGAAAAATCCGCTGAGCGTACTGAGGCTCAAAGCCAATGCCATTATCGACCACATCAATCCGGTAATACGAGCGGGCCTGCCGGGGCGGCCTCACCTCAATGGGCAGATCAAATTGACTGATCTCGATCGCCTGAATCTGGATCATCGCGGTAACGTTAGGGCGACGGAATTTAATGGCATTGCTCAGCAGGTTCTGGAAGAGTTGACCTAGTTGACGCCCATCACCCCGCACGGTCGGTAACGGTTTGACCTTAACAGACGCCTCCGACTCACTAGTCAGCATCTCCAGGTCGGTAAGTACTACGTCGACGACCTCGTTCAAATCCGTTAACTGCTCCGCATCAGGTTGCGTAGCCAACCGGGAAAAATCCAACAGATCTTGAATTAGACTAGACATCCGAGTCGCTGCTGCCTGCATGCGCTGAATATAGTTGATTCCTTCTCCAAGCTGGGGGCCGTACTGAGCTTGGAACAAAGCACCGAAAGTTTGAATCTTGCGCAGTGGCTCTTGCAGATCGTGACTGGCAATGTAGGCAAACTGGCGTAAATTCTCGTTGGACAGATTCAACAGGTGGTTAGCCTCATTTAGTTGTTCATTGGCTGAAGCCATTTCTTCGTAGCTAGCCAACAATTCTTCGTTACTAGCGGCTAATTCCTCATTGGCAGCGTCCAACTCTTCGGTCCGCTCCTGAACCTGCTGTTCCAGCACTAGTTGCAATTCCTGTTGGGCAGTGATATCCTGAGCAGTCCCTTCAATTTTGAGCGGCATGCCAGCAGCATCGAAAAAGAACCTGGCCCAGCGCGTGAAGAATACGCTGGCGCCCAGTCTGACCATTGATGACCGAATGAACAACGTCACAACGCCCGTCAGGCTTGTACCAGCGAGGAAACTGCCCAGAAGTTGGGCCTTCCCCTGGGGACGGTAAAAACACGGCACCGCTTCGCTTTACAGCAACTCAGGCGCGTTCTTCGGCAAGATATCCATCACTACCACAAGAGTGCTTCAATTGGCGTAGGGCATCTACAGGGTAAGCAAGTTGCTGTCTCACCCCAATAGGATCAAAGATTATTCAGCTGGATAGGCCACTGGACAGTCAATGCCGGTTATACCTATAGACGCTGTTTTGACCGCTGTTGTCTGGTCGTCAGCAACCGAGGTGGTGAGAAACTGGCTTTTATAACCTACGTAGGACAACCCGATTTTGCAGGACGAGGCAATTAGGCCTTCGAAGCGATGCTGATCCAAGGGTAAGATTGCCGTAACCATTAGCTGCACGGTGACTTCACGAATTAGCAAGTTGGTCGTCTGGTCGTAGACCGTGCCAACTAATGTGACCTGATGGGCATAGGTAGGTGGTCTGCTGAGCAGCCAAAAAAGTCATTCACTACCTTACTCGGCTGCTCAGCAGACAGTAGAATTAGGAGTTATCGGCAGCCAAACGTCAGGCTTCCCCAGAAGCTCTGCCAGTCGGCTTCGCTGGTATCCGTTGTCGGTACCATGTGCACTAAACTAACCATGTTTTGGCCTTTCTTTAGCCGGAAGCGAACCAGGCCATCGGCATTCGTTCGCAGCTGTACTTCCGATAATCCGGCCGGTTTGGTATCTGGGGTAGTTTGAGTGCTACCAGCGGGCCGGTTCCAGTAACGGATCAGTGCGTTACGGAGTGGTTTATGTTCGAACAAAACCTGAAAGTCAACCGGCGCGCCAACTGCTACGGCATATGGATTTTGCACCGGGATTATTTCCAGCGGCATACCTGTATCGAGCCTATGCGTCTGATCGGAGGCTGTAACACCTCCGGCCTGAATCAACGTTTTGACGCACCGCCGGTAAGATTCCCGGCTACGGGTTTGGGCCAGACCGCGTTCTTGACGCAGCCGGATAATGTGATCCAGGCCTTCTTCCTGCAAATACAACAGAAAGCTATCGGCCCGCATCGAGAGTTGTTTGTTCGTATTGGCAAAGGCTATCAGGTGGGTTCCCAGCTTAGCTATTTTGAGCGGAACAACGCCGTAATGTCCCTCCCTTAAATCCAGTGATAAATCCGATTTTGTTCCGCTGACCCAATGGGAATACTCAACTATGCGGTGCTTCTTCCCTTCAGATCGTTCCCCATTAAAGTACTCGCCAACCAGTACTTGGATAGGCACAACCTGCCCCGGCTTAGCAAAGAACGTATCTGGCTGAAGCCAGAACTCATGGGCATTCGCCAGCACAGTGATCAGCACGAATAGACTGATGGTCAAGTATGTTTTTTTCATATTTATTGGTGGTCAACAATGATCAGAAGTATTCGAGAAAGGCAAAATAACTACTTTCACCGCGATTAGCATCCGAAAATCGGATAGTTTGAGCGGACCTATCGCATGAATCGCAACGATGCCGCCAATCAGTACGTGCTGCTTAAGGACCTTGAGCGCTACGGCTGGCCTATGGACTTTAACCAGCCCAAAACCGCCTTTGCGACCCGCTCGGTCAAGGCTTGGACAACCGTGCAGTATAGCAACGAAAATGCCCCCGAACTAGACGGGCAGCTACGGCCCTACCTGAAAGCGGCCTACAAGAAAGGGCTCATCAACAGGGAGCTGTGGGAGGCTTACGTAAGTTATCAGCCCCGGCGTTTTTAACGGCAAAGCCTGACTATATGGCGCGGCGGGCGAGTTGCTGATCCCAGGCTTTAGCCCGGGTTATGGAGAGCTAAATACGTTACTTATAGCAGGACTAGCTGCGTGCCTCTTTACCAGCGGTGAACCTGGACAGACTCTATTGATTTGTGGGTCGGTAAGCTAAGCCATCCCCGTCAAGCTCCTTTATTTGAGCATACCGCATGGCGACCGGGCCTAGTGCGGACAACCGTGTCCGAAAGCGTACAGCAGTCTGCTGGCTAACAGGCCCCTGGGGCTCACCAGCGGTTCTCGGTAGACTTGGTATGATCTTTGGCCGACCAGCAACATCGCGTCAACTCAGCCTGATCATGCTCAGTAATTACCTCAAAATCGCCTGGCGAAATCTGCTTCGTCACAAAGCCTTCTCTATAATCAATGTTGTTGGCCTGGCCACGGGCATGGCCGTGACCGTGCTGATCGGGCTCTGGGTACACGATGAGTTGTCCTTTGATCGACAGGGGGAAGAAGCAGATCGCATTGCTCAGGTTTGGCAGACGGTCCAGTTTGATGGCCAGAAGGCCGTCTATAATGTAGCTTCGATTCCACTGGCCCAGCAGCTGCGTAGTCACTATCCTGACTTTAGCCGACTCTCCATCACCACCGCTGACCGGGAGGCGGTGCTGGCCAGTGGTGAGAACCGCTTTACCCAGACGGGCCGCTTTGTCGAGCCAGACTTTCTGCCCATCATGGCGGTTCGGATGCTGAGGGGATCAGCCAGAAGCCTAACCGATGTCAATACGATCGTCCTCTCGCAATCGCTCGCACAAACCCTCTTTGGTGAGGGGGACCCCATGAATCACCTAATTCAGCTTGATGGGAGGGTAAACCTTCAGGTGACGGGCATTTACCAGGACTTTCCCGCTAACAGTAGCTTCAGTGCCGTGCAGTACCTGGCACCCTGGTCCTTGTTTCTACGCATCAATCAGGGCGCTCAGCAGGCCCAGGCTAACTGGGATGAAAACTCCTACCAGGTCCTGGTTCAGCTACGGGCGGGCGTAGCCATGGAGCAGGCTTCCGCCCGCATCAAGGACATTCGGATGAAGCGACAGAACCCACCCCCTTATAAGCCGGAGTTCTTTCTGCATCCCATGACCAAATGGCATTTGTATTCTGAGTTTGACAACGGGGTCAATGCGGGGGGACTGATTCAATTCGTGTGGCTCTTTAGCCTGATTGGCGGGTTTGTGCTGCTGCTGGCCTGCATCAACTTCATGAATCTGAGCACCGCCCGCTCCCAGCAGCGGGCCAAAGAAGTAGGCCTGCGCAAAGTGGTGGGCTCCCTGCGCGGGCAGCTGATTGCCCAGTTTCTGGGCGAATCCCTGCTAGTTACCAGCCTGGCTTTTATCCTGGCGCTCCTGCTGGTGCAGCTTAGCTTGCCCTTTTTCAATCAGATTGCCAGTAAGCAGATCCAGCTACCGTGGCAGAATCCCTACTTCTGGGCCATTGGCTTGGGCTTTAGTTTGCTCACGGGCCTTGTGGCCGCCAGTTACCCTGCTCTTTATCTATCCTCCTTTCAACCCATCAGCGTACTGAAGGGGACGCTCAACGCCGGGCGGCGGAGTACGCTGCCGCGTAAAGCACTGGTTGTCTTTCAGTTTACCGTCTCAGTCACGCTCATCATTGGCACCGGCATTGTGCGCCGCCAGATTGAGCACGCCAAAGACCGGCCCGCTGGCTATAGCCGTCAGGGCCTTATTGAGGTCAGTATGCGTACACCGGCTTTAGTGGGCCATTTCGACGCGTTACGAACTGACTTACTTGCCACGGGAGCCGTTCAGGAGATGGCGGTTTCCAACGGCTCGGTGACCACAGATCAGGCGGGGGTAACCAACGTGTCCTGGCCCGGCAAATCACCTGACTTGCATCCCCTGTTTATGACCAATCAAGTATCGCCCCAATTTGGCCAGACCATTGGCTGGCAGCTCAGCGCCGGACGTGACTTTTCAGCGGTGCTCAACCGTGATTCGGAGGCGGTAGTACTGAATCAGTCCGCCCTGAAACTGATGGGCCTTACCGATCCCCTGCATTCGATGATCAACTGGAATGGCCGGAATCTACCCATTATTGGCGTTATCAACGACCTGATCAAAGACAGTCCTTTCGGACAGGTTCAGCCTACGCTCTTTGTCTTATATGATGCGTCTGCGGGCGTGCTGACCCTGCGACTCTCCCCATCGATGGCCACCAGCGCCGCCCTGACCAAGATTACCGGTATCTTCCGTCAGTATGATCCAACCACGCCCTTCACCTATAAATTCGTGGACGATGAGTACAGCAAAAAATTTAGCAGCGAAGAGCGGATTGGCCAACTAGCCACGCTCTTTGCCAGCCTGGCCATTTTCATCTCCTGTTTGGGCATGTTTGGCCTAGCCTCGTTCATGGCCGAGCAGCGGACCAAAGAAATAGGCATTCGGAAAGTACTGGGCGCTTCAGTGCTGGCCCTATGGACGTTGCTGGCAAAAGATTTCGTTGGACTGGTGCTAATTGGCTGCATTGTGGCCTCGCCTATTGCCTGGTATTTTCTTCATGGCTGGCTTCAAAGCTACACCTATCGCACTGAGCTATCGGGCTGGATTTTTGTGTTGTCAGGCGCAGGGGCCTTGGGGATCGCTTTACTAACGGTGAGTTATCAAAGCATAAGAGCGGCTTTGATGAACCCAGTTAAGTCATTGAGAAGCGACTAACTAGCCAGAGTGGTGAGGAGTTAGACCCGCTGCTGGTAGAGACGCTAGGCTGAGTGAAGCAATCTGATATTTTTACAACAAACCGGCTTATTCGACTATGGCCGGTTGATTGCCATAAGCTAAGAGTGACTTTAGTACTAGTTTATGCCAGCACGAATTTTACCGGTTTAACTAGCTAAATCACGTTATTTGTAACTGTAGGTTGATAATGGAATGTAGGATTACCGACACACTAGTGTTTAAGAAACTTCCTTCTTCAGGTGCGTTAGTAAAGCCTATCCTTGGCCACTTAAACAGTTTTTTTACAAACCCTATTGGGGGTAATCAACTACGTATCATCAAACGGCGTAGGCAATGTACAGGCTCCAGTTGATGGAGAAAGCAGGTTCAGCCGACAATTATCACCCAGCAAGAACGTAAAAGTTTAGATGAACTGGTGGCTCTTACTTCAGCTAACTCATTGGATGGGTACCCTAGATGGTGTACCGGCCGGGTACTTGGTAGCCGACAGTACGTTTTTTAATCAGTCCATTGGCCAGCAGACCATCGATCTTTCTAAGCCAGACGCCCTGCTGCTTGAGGTGGCTTTGTTTCAGGCTACCAACGAGGCCCGTCGTAAAGCTGGTTTACCCCTGTTTCAGTATGACCGGGCTTTAAGCCAGGCCGCCAGAAGTCATGCTCAGTCGATGATACAATACGACTTTTACGGCCACGAAAACCCGGTCTACCTATGGGATCGTACGCTGCTTAGCCGCGTTCGACGACAAACAACCCGGTTTGGCAGGATGGCCGAAAACATTGGCGAGTATCAGACAATAAACACCCCTAAGTGGTTTTCTGTCCGCTTCAGCAGTCGGCATCAACGTTATGAATATTTTAGTGAAGAGACCAGTGAGGTTTATTCGCCCTACGGCTACGCTAGTTACGCCCGCTATGCAGTAGAGCAGTGGCTAAAATCACCGCATCACCGGGCTAATTTATTAAACCCTTTATACACGCACTTAGGCTGCGCTGCCTCCTTATCAGCTCATCCCTTTCAATCACGCCGGATAGTGCCATTTGGCCGACTGGTACAGAACTTCGGGGCACTAAAGGAGCCCATCACCCTAAAATGAGTTGATTTTCCGCCAGCCACTATAAGGCGTATAGACGAAATCACTAAGGATTGTCCTGACTATAGACACGGCAAACTAGGGTGGTATCCCACCTTACAGCTGACCACGGCCAGTAGGCTTCACCAGACTAGTTCAGCGAGTCTGATCAGTCTATAATTTGTATACCTATTACGAATCCTCATTAACATTTACTAAATAATGTTAATGAGGATTTATGGTTTTTGATACTACTTATCTTTAGCTGCACTTAATATCAATTTGACATGAGCTACTTTTTTACCGGGGTTTTATGGCTGATAAGTTTAATGAGTCAGGCGCAAACTATGTCTATTGCCGGCAAAGTCGGCGGAATATATAGCAGCGCTACACACTTTAAGCTCTACAAATACAAAACTCTCTTCGCCAAAGAGTTAATAAAGTCAATTGAGCCAAGAGACAACCAGTTTTCGTTTACCATGGCAGCTACCGAATATGATTTATACATGCTGCAAAACTCGGTAGATAATCGGTTTATTGTTTTCGTTTGGGATGGCGACATCCAGATACACGTTGACAGCCTTGAATTTGACCAATCCGCAATCCGTGATTCTCCGTTGACTGAACAATATGATGATTTTTTGCAAAGAAGGAACGAGTTATTTTTGGCACCACTCTGGCGATTAGATTCCTTAAAACAGGAATGGAAAGTAGGCGCTCGTTACTCAACGGCTCAAGTAGATAGTCTTAACTATTCGTATAATCAGCTATTCGAAACCAATAAGAAAGAATTCAAAAAATATACGCAGGATTACGTAGCTAAAAATCCTGGATCGCCTATTAGTTTGTTCATCCTAACCTTTACTGATGATATGGCCACAGAAGAAGAAAATAAGCGTTTATTTGAAGGGCTATCTACCGATTTAAAGAAGCACAGTAGAGCCAGAATATATCTAGAAAAATAAACGTCTTTACTGCTCTGTAAGCAGGGAACATAGTCGATTTCTTTACCTGCTTTCAATCAGACGCTGAGTGAAACATACTTTGTGATGCATCAGTAGTGTTTACGGGTAAGCCCAGCCAATAGATAGTGCGGGCGCTTTCTGGTTAATGGCAAAAAATAATCGTAGATAAAAACAGCCTGTTCAGAATGCTCCATTGCGACTCATAGCTCATGAATAGCCCCAAAACCCCAGTCTAGTCGTATAGAATTTATACGATTAGACTGGGGTTTTGGGGCTATTCATGAGCTATGAGTCCAGACTTGCCAAGATGATCCTGTAAAGGGAGCCACGCTTTACCCTTTACTGAGCCACCTCCGTAGGAATGGCGTTCATGGTGTACCAGGCTTCGGTCGACCAGAGTTTATTGCCGCTGGCACTGGCTACCGTTTTTCTGTTTAGCCGAACGTAAACGACGTGTTTACTTTGCATGCCCGGCAGTTCAAGAAACACCTTTCTTCGATCGCCCGATACATGAACCGTTTTGATGGCCAGCCGTTGATCGTCCATTTTGGGCCCGCCGTAGTCGGCCGTGGGTTTGAACCACCACTGCCGAATGGTGTAGTCGGCCACTGACTGGCCACTGCCCGCCTGAAGCGGTTCCGTAAATTCGATCTCGATTCCCTTGGGCCGGGCCCGTACGGCGAGCATTTCAAAGGTAGAGGTCTTGTTGAAGGTCAGCTTTTGCAAACCATACCCCAACTTACCCGTTTGGCCCCAGTTGCCCGTCGATCCGACCCCGCCAATGTAGAGCGATCCATCCGGCCCCCAGGCCAGTCGATTCACGCCTGCTTCCAGACCTTGAGTAAAGCGGAAGACAACGCCCTGATACGCCCCATTCACTTTTTCGGCGAATACCCGCTTCAAACCGCCATGGGTCACATCGCCATGGATCATCTGATTCTGATACGGACCCACGTTCAGGGTGGCGGGCTGGCTGGGTGAATTACCGATCTCATCCTGGGTTAACCACACCACCGGCTGGGTTTCTTTGGCCTTGGCCGTACCCGCGAAATCGACCGAGCGGGAGCCGTACCAGGCACCAGGCTGCAAGTGAACGATCTTATTAGCCGGGAGCCAGTCGCCCTGATTATCAGCAATAAATATCTCGTTGTCTACGCCGAGCCCAATGCCATTAGGCGTTCGCAGACCAGAGGCAATGAGCGAGAAGGACCCATCGTTGCGGTTTATTTTCACGACTTTCCCCCGGTCTGGAATCTGGGGTTGGGTACTGGCTCCGCCCGGATTGATAGCCGTAGCCAGCGTACCATAAAAGTATCCGTCCTTATAGACCAGGCCAAAGGCGAATTCATGAAAATTAGCCGACACCTTCCAACCGTTGCAGATGGTCTGGTAGGTATCAATGAGCTCATCCTTGTTTGAATCCACCAGCTTGGTCAGCTCCTGTTTCTGCATGACGTAGATTTGGTCGTCTACTACTTTGAGGCCCAACGGCTCGGCTAAACCGTAGGCAATTCGTTTGACCTGGATCTGCTGGGGAGTGGCCGCTTTTCGGGCGTCGATCAGATACACTGAGCCCAGCGAATCCCAGGTGCTGACTACCATCCGGCCATCGGAGAGAAAGTCCATACCCCCGACGCGGGGTTTAAACTGATCCGGCCGGGCCTGGCTCAAGACAAAGCTGGGATGCACGGCTACCAGCGGAGACTGATCCCCGGGCACCTCGTCCTTCCGAACTTCAATGGCTCCCTGCTGGGTTGGTTTGATGTCCTTGCCTTTGAAGGTAAATACCGCGGGCGGAACCACTGTAAAGGCGTTGCTACCATGCGGCATCCACTGCAGGGAAACGCCTTTATCATATTCACCCTGGTAGTATTCCATCCGAAATGGGTGCTTGCCCGCTTTGAGAATAATCTCCCCGTCGGTGGGTTTCAAGCCATGATTAACCCCGTTATCGACCACCAGTTTATCATCGATAAACAACCGGCCCCCATCGTCGCAAACCAGGCGAAAAACAACATTGGTGATCTTTTTAATGGTCAACAGGCCACTGGCGTGCATGACAAAATTGGCCTTCAGGCTCCCAAAATCCTTGTTGTCCCAGTGCAGGGCGTTTAGCGAACCCGATTGAACCGGTGCCATCTCGTCATTGATTTCAGGAATGTTGGACAGGCCACTGCTGAACTGGTAGACATTGACAGCCATGCCAGGCAACTCCGTATTTATGGCTACAGTAGCCGGATCGATCGGCTTGAAGGTAACGGGATAGGTGGGCCTGGGCATTAGCTTGTCCGCCATCTGCTTCCTTTCTTTCTCAGCGTCCAGATCCAGGATATACGAAACCAGTGTAGCGGCATCTTCCCGCTTTAGATCAGGATGGGGAGTCATGGGAATTTGGCCCCAGTTCCCCGCCCCGCCTTTGATTATTTTGGTGATTAGGGCTTCCTTGCTTTTGGCCGTATTATCATAGCGCTCGGCAATGGCCATGTAGGCAGGACCGACGGTTTTTACGTCGCGGTTATGACAGGTATTGCAATCACTTTTGGCAAACAGATCGGTTACCAGCTGCTCCCGGTTTTTGTACTCAGTGGCCCTCTTTACCGCCGGTTTTGCCGTAAAACTGACCTTGAAGGTGGTTTTACCGTTGGCCTTTAGCTGCAGGTCTCCACTACTGGTTTTAAATGCCTTGTCTTCGATTTGTTCGGTGCCCTCCTGAAGTACCGCAAACTTGCCGTCGGTTTGGTAATCGCTTACCGCTCCCAGCGAATTCAGGTGCATGGCCAGGCTAATGGCAACCCCAGCGGGCACGTTCTTCGTGACGAATACGCGCTCAAAACCAGCTCGATTCCCTCCGGGATCAAAAAAATCAGGCGTTTCTTCGATCTGGATTTTCTTGCCCTGATAAGCCAGCTCATAGGTTAAGCTCAACCGGTTTTGCAGGACGGAATGGCCTTTATAGGTAATGGCTGGCGTACTGACTTTCCCATTCTCGACGATACGCCATGGATTGGCATCCGGTTCTTCCATATAGGGAATTCCGGCCGAAACGGGCTGCGGTCCATGGGCAGACGTATAGACAGGACCGCCAAATTTGACGCTTCCCAGCCAGGCCTTGTAAAGCGAAGCGGTTTGCGTGTTATAAGCTAGCCAGAGTTTGTCGTGCAGGGCAACACTCAGCATGCGAGGGCGGCCATCCAGTACAGATCGTAGTACCCAGGCTTCCCGGGGCCGATCTACGGCCGTAGTCGGGTTTTTGCCTGACAACTGGGAGGGATTGATAAACGCTATATCTACTACCGCACCTACCAAGGCGATGAGAAGCAGCGGTATTCGTTTGACGTGATTCATTTTAATCTAAAAAGTAAACTGAACGAGTTTATTAACGGCTAACAGGGCGGTCTTAGGCTACCCCTCTTTGGTTGCCACCCAGCAAAACGTCGCTTTTAAATCCATGTTTACAAAAACTTGTATCATTTATGGATTTAAAAGCGACGATTCCTGGCGGCTCTTTTAGCCGCTTAATCAGCAAAAAACTGAGATCAGTATCCCGGATTCTGCTTTAACTGCGTAGAGACATTAAGTACGTTTTGCCCAATGGGGAAAATAGCCGTGTGATTATCCGCGTCTGGCTGCTTATCCCACCAGGTACCTGTATTGAACACGCCCCAGCGAATTAGATCCGTGCGGCGGCGAGATTCTACCAAGAATTCACGGCCCCATTCATCCAGCATCTCCTGATCGGTTAACTGGCTACCATCAACCTTGTATAGACTGGGCGAACCCGCCGGGTAGTTTCTGGCCCGAACCGCGTTCAACAGCACGGCCGCCCCGGCCTTATCACCCGCCCGGTACTTACACTCGGCTAGTGAATAATAGACTTCAGCTAACCGGATCTCGGCGTAAGCAGACGAAATCTTATTGGGATCGCTGCTGGGGTAATAGGGGTATTTTACAGGTGTAAGCCCTGAATTCTGGTCGGCATGGTTCATGTTGGATTCCTTGTCGGCAATCTTGGTTCCGGGCTTGGCCGCCAAAAACATACCTACCTGATCACGGAAAAACAACGGGTAAGGTCCCTTGGTCGAGCGAACCGTGTCGACCTTACCGCTTGAGTTGACGTAGGGCAGATACCCCTGCAAGAACATGCCCTCCCGTTTGCTGTTACCCAGATTCTTGTAGGTTTTCAGGCGCACATCATCGGGGTATTTGCGAAACTTCAGATAGGGCTTACCTAGGGCAAAGCTATACTCGGTGCTATCGACATCTCGGCCTGGCTGAAGGGCATATTTAGGGTTAGCCGTGCCAAAATCTGTAAATCCGAAATAAAACGTAGCGTTGACCGGAAGCATCCAGAAGTACATGCCGCCATCATATTGCCAGTGGGTCAGGCCAAAGCTACCAGGAAAGCCAAAGACCGTTTCGGGCGAGGTTGGATTGGTATAATCAAAGGGAGCGTCCCAGCGGGTCTCCAGGGCATATTGTCCGTATTTACCCGCCAGTATATCGGAGCATACCGTAGCGCAATCGGTAAAATGATCCGTACCGGTATACACCTTCGCGTTTAGGTATAGCCGTACCAGTAGCGAGGCGGCTCCGCCCTGCGTCCAGCGTCCAACGGCGTTAGCGCCCAGGCTCTGCCGGGTAGGCAGCTGAGGCAACGCCTCCTTTAGCTCCTGTTCAATGTAGCTAAATGTCTCCTGGGGCGATACCTGAAGACCGCCCTGGCTTTCACCTTTTACTTTTTTTACCAGCACAATGTTGCGGTAAAAGTCCAGCAGTCGCAGGTTGAGCCAGGCGCGCAGTGTCCGGGCTTCGGCAATCATCCCCGTCAGTTCTGCCTGGGTCATGTTGAACCTGGCTGGATCTGCGATAGCCTGTAAATCCTCGATGGTGTTTGTTGCCAGCGTAACCCCACCATAAAGCGCATTCCAGGCGTCGCTGGTGTAACCGTCGTTTGGCGTCCAGGCGTGGTTATGAACGCGCTGGAACTGCCCGCCGTCAAACCAGTCACCCTGCCGGTTGGGTGTCATCAACTCGTCTGAGCTGTCTTCCTGAAGCATAAAGGTTGACCCGCCCTGAATAGTCCAGTAACTGTGTTCAAAGGGCCGCAAAAAGTCACGAATGACATCTTCCTTGGTCTGAAGGAAGTTGCTCGATACAATGCGGTCAGAGAGTACT
The DNA here is from genome assembly GCF_017353175.1 of Fibrella forsythiae. GTDB lineage: Bacteria > Bacteroidota > Bacteroidia > Cytophagales > Spirosomataceae > Fibrella > Fibrella forsythiae. The sequence continues at coordinate 26,191 of NZ_JAFMYW010000014.1, forward strand.
TCGTCTAAATTGGTACAGCCTTCAGCCGTAAGGACTAGTGAGGCGACCAATGCACTGCGTATGGCGTTGAAAAAAGGAGATCGTTTCATGAGTTGACTAAATGAATTAGAAGGTGACCTGAAGGCCCAGCAACAGCTGAGTCGTTGAGGGGAAATAGTTCAACGAACTGTTGATACCCGGATATAGGCCATTTATCTGGACTAAATCAGGATCGCCCCCTGTGTATTTGGTGAAGGTTTTCAAATTCCGGGTTGTCGCGTAGATCCGCGCCGAGCGAAGGAATTTGCTTGTGATCGGCTGCGTGTAACTCAGGGTCACGTTATCTATTTTAACGAAACTACCTGACTCCAGAAAGTAATCGGACAGAGACGAGTACGTAGCGGTATTGGTCAGTTTGGAGTATTTACCTCCGTCATAGGCTGAGGCCAGGGTATTGATGTTCTGCTGAGTCGCGGGCGTTCCTAAATAAAAGGCGTAGGTGTTAAAAATTTGGTAGCCAAACGTACCGCGCAGAAAGATGGTTAAATCCCAATTCTTATACTTCAGGTTATTGGTCAAACCGCCCGAGAAGGTGGGCAACCCATTGCCGACAAATTGCTTATCGTCGTTAGTGGCTCTATTGGCCTGAATGACGTCCCCAGCCTTGTTGTAAACCAGTAAGGCACCACTCTCGTTGACTCCAGCCGATTTGAGCATGTAAAAACTACCAATGCGGGTATCTTCTTTCAGCCGCTGGGCGTTACCGGGGCTACCCGGGGCGGGCAGTCCCACCACGTCAATAAAGGTCTGGCCTTTATAGGCATCACTGGAGAAGGAAACGAACTTGTTGCTGTTAGTTGCCCCAGCAAAGGTTACGTTGTAGCTAAAGTCCTTTTTAGTAATCACATTGGCGTTCAGCTGAATTTCAAGGCCCGAGTTCTGCATAGTGCCCACATTGGCAAAGGTTGATCCCTGTACGTTTGGCGGATTAGGTACCGCATATGACCCCAGCAAATCTTTGTTTGTGCGGATGTAGTAGTTCAAACTACCCGACAACCGGCTGCTCTTGAATAGATCAAAGTCGATGCCTACGTTAAAATTGATGGCTTTTTCCCAGCGCAGATCGTAGTTCGTGTTCTGACTAGGCCCCCAGACCTGATACGAGGTATTGTTATAGAGATAATACCCGTAGCCACCATAGGTGTCCAGGGAGAGGTAGTTACCAAAGTCCTGGTTCCCCGTCACCCCATAATCGGCCCGGAGCTTCAGTTCATTCAGCCACGGAATACCCTGCGCAAATGACTCCTGGGTGATGCGCCAGCCAACTGAAGCCGCCGGGAAATTACCCCATTTGTTATCGTAGCCAAACTTAGACGAACCCTCCCGCCGCAAACTGGCCGATAGGTAATACTTCTGATCGTAATCGTAGTTGACGCGCCCAAAAAAAGCGGCCAGCTTGGAGTTATTCCGGTAAGAGCCTACGTTATTAATGCCCTGCTGCAAATTCCACAGTCCCGTTCCCAGGTTATTATAGGTCAGTACATCGGAGGGGAAGTTTTCGTTGGCCGCGCTGAAACCCGACGAGGTAAAATACTGGTACGAATAACCGGCCAGTAACTTGATGCCATGCTTCCGAACGTCCAGCGCATAGTTACCTGTCCACTCAAAGCTTTTCTGATCGTTTTCGTCCAGTGACTGAGACGCCGAGTTCCGTTTCGAGCCGTTAACGACGGTCGTTAACGTTGAGGGCGTAAAGTTCTCATTTCGGAAGGATGAAGTCACTTCCCCAAGGGTAACCAGTGTCGAGAGGTTATCGAGCAGATTCAGTTTGAATGACCCATTGATATCGAGATACTTTACTTCCTGCTGGGCCAACACACTCTTAGCCCTTTCTACCGGGTTGTTGGCGAAAAAACCAGACGTTATGTACGCATACCGCCCTGCATTGTCAAAAACGGGCTGAGTTGGATTGAGCGTAAGTGCGTAATTGAACCCGCTGTAATCGGCCTGGTTTGTCTTTGTGTAGCGGGGGGCGGCCGTAAAGGTGATGGCGTATAGGTTATTGGCGGACGTGTGGTTTATGTTCACCCGGCCACCATACTCCTGCTTGCCAGACCGCAGATCGATGCCGGTAGCATTACGGTAATCCACCGACGAGAAATAATTGGTCTGTCCATTGCCACCAGAGAACTGCAGGGTGTGTTTTTGCGAAAAAGCCGGGTCGCGACTCACCACCTTGGCCCAGTCGGTATTACCCCCTAGATCAACGCCGCGCTTGTTGGCTAGAAATTCATCTTTAGATAGTAACTTCAGCTTGTTGGTAACAAAATCAAAAGAGCTATACCCGTCGTAGAAAATGCGGGACTCCGATGATCCTTTCTTGGTGGTGATGACGATAACCCCATTACTACCCCGTGTACCGTAAATGGCAGACGCTGCGCCACCCTTGAGCACATCAATTGATTCTATCTCATTCTGATTGATGTTATCCAGGTTTCCCCCGGGTATACCATTGATGACAAACAGGGGTCCTAATCCAGCGCTTCTTGAAGAAACTCCACGGAGCTGAATACTGGGCGTAGAGTTTGGATCACCAGCGGCGGTATTGGTAATCGACAAACCAGCTACCTTTCCCTGGATAGCCATCAAAGGGCTATTACTGCCCACCCGAAGCAAATCGGATGAGGATAAATGCGTAACGGCGCTGGTAACCTCCCTGCGGTTTAGCGAACCGTAGCCTACCACAACCACCTCATTGAGGGATTTTACATCGGACTTAAGCTGTAAGGACAGGGTTGTTTGATTCGTAACTGCCAGTTCCTGAGTAACGTAGCCAATAAAGCTAAAAACCAGCGTTTGCGCTCCGTCGGGAATAACTAACCGGTACGTACCCGACGCATCGGTTACAGCACCCCGGGATGAGCCCTTGACAATTACACTAACTCCCGGCAATCCTTCTCCTTTTTCATCCGATACAATCCCAGTTATCGTGCGTTCAACCGGCGCTTCGAGGCCGTCTACCAACTGGATATTAACGGATGTTTCAACAGTACGGGCCAGAACGATTTGTTCACCAGAAATATTAAACGTTACGTTCAGCGGGATGAGTAGCTTTTCCAGCACCTCTTTTAAGGAACTGTTCTGAACGCGCATCGACACAAGCTGTTTAGAGCGAACAATTTGCGGGCTATAGGAGAACTTAACGTTGGCGGCCTTTTCAATGCTGCGCAAGGCATTCTTCATGGTCTGATCCTGAATGGTCAGGCTCATTCGCCGGTCGAGTAATTCCTGAGCTGAAACATCATTGGCCCAGGCGCTCCCCACCAAAAGCAGCGCTATCAGGAGTTGCAGACAAGTGAGTCTCATAAACGTTAGTAGGTAAAGATTTACGTTTTTCATCGTGTTAATTGGTTTGATCGGGGAAGAAAATCAGCAAGGACGATCACCAGCCGCTGGCCAGGTGAGGTGTCGCCAAGGGGCAATTCACTACTTGGGGTAAACATGTAACAATGAGCATTTTATAAGTAAGAGTACGCACTATTGATTCGTCTATTGGTACACAATGGTGAGGAATGGCTATGGTATCCGCTACTGGCGGCGGCCTAGGGCTGCTGACAACTACCTCCCTTGATGATGACCTGGCCATCAACGAGTTCATAGGTAGCGCCAATGGTCGCGCAGACAACGGTTAGTTTCTGCTCAAAGGATTCGTTGACCATCGAGGAGTTCAATTGGCAATTGGCCAGGGCTTCTTTGTCGTAGAGAATGTCTATCCCGTAGGCTTCTTTCAAATCCTGTAATACCTGAAGGATAGGCGTATCATTATAGACAAATGCAGGCGCTTTGCGCTGGCGAGTTGGGGTAGCAACCAGACTGGGACTATCCACCAGCATTTTATCAAACTGAGCCGTTTCGCGGTTGAAGACAACTTGCTGATTGGGCAGCAGCATAACCTCTGGGCCAATAGACAAGGACGTTGACTGGTTATGAGAGACCGATACCTGGCCAGATTGAACCCAAATCCGAACCTTATCTTCCCGCTCAAACGCCCGCACGGTGAACCTGGTCCCTACTACCCTGGTCATTATTTCATTGGCATGCACCAAAAAGGGTTTGGCCTTATTGCTGGTTACCTCAAAGGTCGCTTCGCCCGACAGGTACACGACTCGCTTTTGCTGGCCAAAATCAGCCGGATAGCTCAAGCGGCTCTTAGCTGCCAGCGAGACAATTGACCCGTCAGGCAGGTGAATGATCTGGACTTGCAATGTGGTGTTTATCTTTTCGGAGAACGTGTGTTTCAACGTTGCCAGCTGCCCCTCGTAGGTTGAGGGGCGGGGCGTAGTTTGTCGCCAGAGGCCAATGCCGATCCCTAATGCCAACAAAAGGGAAGCAGCGACAGCCCATTTTTTCCAGCCTAGCCGATGAAGGGGACGGACAGTTGCGGGTAGCCGAGCATTCGTTCCTTGAATCCGGAGCAAGAGTTGCTCAACAGCCTGCTCGGGTAAACGGGTTTTGGCATACGAATCAAGGCCCAGTTGAATGGCGGCAACCAAATCAATAGCCTGCTGATACTCCCGCAATCGCTGCGGGTGCTGGCTGATCCAGTCCGCCCAAAAACGAGACGACTGGCTCGTCGGCCTAAGTTGGTGACTGACGAAGGCGTTGTCCGTTAGGAAGTCGGCGGTTGAAAAGTTTTCGTAAGCGGGCTGCACTAGTCATTGAATTTGTCAGTAGATGACAGAATTCAAAAAACGTACTCACTAAAACCTAAAAAAAAATGGAAAAAATTAAAAAAGGGAGAACAATCCAGCCGCGAAGCTTCTCAACAGCCCGAAAAACCAGGTTTTTAGCTGACTGCTGGTTAACGGCCAATACTTCGCCGATTTGATTATAATCCATGTTTTCAACGAAGCGCAATTTCAGCGCCTCCTGCTGACGAGGAGGGAGCTGGGCAATGAGTTGTTGCAATCGCTGCTGACGGCTGCTAGCCGCTTCCAGCTCTTCCATTATTTCCAGATCATCGGGTTCCGCCCAAAGCGCCTCATAGTCCGCCTCGTCTAACGAGTGCGTAGGGCGCTCTTTACGCTCGAGCAGGTGCATTATTCGATTCTTGAGCGCTTTGAGCAAATAATGACGAATATTATCGGGGATTATTAGCCGGGCCCGTTTGGCCCATAGGTCCGTAAAAACATCGTGTACGCAGTCCAGCACAAATGCCTCCGAAGCAGCTACCAGGCTCATTCCGTAGCGATACATGGCCTGAATGTGCAACTTATAAAGCTGCGTATACGCCTTTTCGTCTCCTGACTGAAAGGCAGTCCAAAGTTGCTGTTGGTTCACCCTGTGGCTCTGTACAATAAAAGTTGCCTCTAGTAGTCTGTTGATTGAGTTTACTGCTAACTAACCTGTTTCCGCAGAAGTGATACCGGTTGGATTAGTCTGAGTTTTACTTCTGTAAGGACTAGAAGTAAAGGCTATATATAATTAAAGGCAATAAAAATAACACATTTCTAACATAGTTAACGGCTAAAGCGACCAATTAATCCCCAAAAGCAGCATTATATACTGCTTTGCAGGGCACCCGGTAGCTAAGCAATCTGCGGGATAGCTGGTTCGGATGTTAGTTTTGTATTCCGCTCCTTTTGAAGGAGCGTATCGTTGGCCGCATCGATCTTACCCATCAGCACGTTCTGGTGGACGGGCTGATGAAATCAAGGCCAGCCATAGATGTAGTCAGCTTACGCCAGCCGGTGGGTAGCCCTTTAAGGGGCAGCTAGACTTTGCCCCAGAGGGAATTCGCTGGTCAATCTGAGCTTAGGATACCCAGGTGAGGCGTAAACAGCCCATACCCATTTTGGCGCGTTATGGGCAGATGAAGTATCTGATCCGTCTGGGTAGGCTGCTGCTGACAGGCCGCCAGGAGACTGTAAGCAGCAGGCCTGCAAGGTATGTTGGTACGGGGTTCATAGGCTGGGAGTAGCCTTGCCTTGGTAAGCCGGCCGAGAAAATGATAGGTCACCCAGCCAGGCTAGTTACCTGGCCGGATCCATTAGTCTGAATGCCGTCATAGACGTCCAATGAACCCTGTAGCTTACGGGCAAATAGATCTCATTTGGAGCGCAAACCAGGATTGATCAATAGGGGCTTTTTGGCCACTACCCAGCTCTACCCCATGCAATAGGTAATTGATCTCAACGGTGGCGTAGCTTTCCGCAAACTGACGGCGGTACTTTTCTGTTAAGGGGTTGTAACTTCGCCTCCTGCCTGCGCCAATGACGACTAACCACCCTTCTATTTCCGAGACGCCCGATGCCTTCATTGTCAACGGGATCACCCTTCACAAGATGAAGCGGGGGCAGATGAATACCTACAACCCGGCTATTATCAAAGCCATTGGAGCCGATCTGTTCTTTCAGCTGGTAGCGCCTAAAGATCCCCTACCCATTCCTGATCTGGGCTTCTCTCAGGCCGAGTGGGACGATATGGAGCAGCAGCTTCGGGCTGACCAATGATTTTTGATACTAACCTGATTATCCGGCACGTACGGACTCAGACGCTGCTTCCCCTGCGGGTAGTCATCCCCGTGGTGGTGGTGGGCGAGCTGGAAGCCCTGGCCTTAAAAAATGACTGGGGTTATCAAAAAGTAAAATTCCTTCAGCATTTGATCGACTCGTGTCCCATCGCGGATTTGAACCGGGAGATAACGCGCATCTACGCGGAAGTCGATGCCTTCAGTCAGGGCAAATCAAAACAGACGCCCCTGCCACCCCGAATCACCGCCCGCAACATGGGCAAGAATGATCTCTGGATTGCGGCCATCGCGCTGTATCTAGATATGGAGCTTCATACGGCCGATAATGATTTTGACCATTTAGTGGCTGGCGGGCTAAAGCTAATAAAGCATTCTGCCTGATTACCAGTATACTGTTAAGGAGTAAGATAGCGGCCCTGGCGACCACGCCATTCACACTTTAGCGGTAGCTGCCCTGCCTTTCCAGGCTAAGCTCGCCCTTTTGGCTGCCAGCCGCTTTTAATCAGGCTAGGGCTCTTGATTTACCGATCCGCCTGGGGCCGAAGGAGCCAGCTTCTGTTTGGCCATCAACTTCTCATTATAATCGCCGTAGCCCTGCCACTTATGATCGATATCGCCCGTTTGCCAGCCCTGGGCAGCGGCCCAGGCCAGCAGTGTCTCTTTGGCCTTTCTGGCCCCCTCCCCCGCTTGCGAGCAAAGGATCAGTGAGCCCGGGGGCTGGGTAGCCAGAAACTCGGTGGCCCTGGTGGTCATGCCCGTTCCATTGAGAATTAAATAATTGAACGTACCTACCGGGGGCCGGTCCACGGTAAGAAAACTGCCAAAGTCGGGCATACCTTCAAAGCAGAGCCAGGCCGCCGTGGGACTGAGCCTAAAGGCGCTGATGTCTTTGGGGCCCAGGCTCAGCTTGCGCCAGGGGGTCCCCCCCAGCTGACTGCGCAGCTCAAAGCCTCCCGAGGCATTAGCTAGGCCAATTCCGTATAGGGGCTGCGTCTGGGGCGAGTGGCCAGGGGTAAAATACACATCCGTTAGATAAGGCCTCAGCGCTAGGGGGTCCAGCGACCGGCTACGTAGAAACGCCCCGCCCCGCTCATCGGCCATCGGCTGGTGCGACTGAAGCTGGTAGGCAGCGGGCGCTGGTTGGGGCAGTGGCCGCTGCTTGATGGTGGCGGGACGAATAAGCTGTCCCTGCACGCTCTCCAGAAAGGCCAGGGCCTGGGCTACGCCTGAGCAGGGTCCCAGTAGCAAAGCCAGGTCAATGATGTTGCCTCCCTGCCCAGTGCCGAAATCAAACCAGGCACGGCCGTCACGAGAGACGTGAAACGATGCATGGCTCTCACTGCCGTAGGGACGGCGGTACCAAGTATCCTTGGCCGTGCGCCGGGTAGGCTGGTGCCCAAGCCGGGTCAGCAGCTCATTGATATCCAGTGATTTAGCGTCAGAAACGGTCATAAGCAAAGGCAAGCAAAATACTAATCCACAATACTATTAGTAAAATGCTAATTATTTACTAAATAATGCAATTTTATAACTAAGCTTTTAGTTGTCGCGCCCCTTGACACTCTTTTTTCATTAGCATTTTCCACTGCGCTTTAGCAGTAATAAAGGTTCTTTTTTAACTAAAGGGTTTAACCTAATGGTTTGTGTGAGTATTCCACGGTAGGCTATTGTGAGTATTCCACGGTAGGCTATTGTGAGTATTCCACGGTGAATAAACACTTGATTATCAGGCTTATCCACATAAAAATGGGCTGTTACCGTGGAGTTATCACACTTTTGGCGTCAACAAACTGATTACCAGTTGCTTAGGTATTGGCGTGGGGCTATTAAAGAGCATCAGACCACGGGTGCCTTTTTCCTCGATTCGCGCATCGGTGTAGAGGGATTTGACGATCTGCCAGGTGCGCTTAAAGCTGGCTCGAAAATCAACCATTCGGCTGTATTCCGTACCGAACTGATCCTTAAGGGTTTGCCAGGCCAGAAACTGAGGCTTGCCGCGCGGAATGCGGTGCAGCCGGTGGGCCAGGAAACAGTACAGATCAAAGGCGGTGGAATTATTCGACAGGGCGGCAATGTGCGTCCTTGCCAGGGGCACGGCGTGCTCCACCAGGTTGTTGAAGTACTGCTCGGAGAGTTCGATCTGCTCGGGCCAGCGCTGCACCCGGCCCCCATCTTTGAACACTGTAAAACGGCTAACAATGGGCATATTGGAATTGTCCTGCCACTCCTCCCCGTCGAAGGTCAGCCGCATGATGCAGTTGGAGAGGCGGGCAATCTGCTCCCTGACCATGGCAATCTGGGTGCCCCCATCGGTCATATCCATTTCCTTGACGAACTGAGTCAGGTTATGGCTGGATACGTCGATGAGCCTGTTCTGCTTCTGAACGGCTACGGTATTGATATTGGCCAGAATGATTCTGGCCCTGGTGCCGTAAGGAAGGCCAATAAACTCGCTTTTGTGGGTCGTTTGGTTGGTGATGGGCAGGGGAATCATCGACATGGAAAACTTGCCACTGTCGGTCTCCCAGAGCGCTGATGGATCGGCCAGCTCCTTTTTGGGCAGGTATACCTGGCACATGGCCGCCGCCTGAAACAGCATCTCCCGGTCGTCGGGCTCCTCCTGGAAGGCCTCGTAGATAAGCTTCCCCCGCCGCTTGGCCACCTTGGAAAGATCTTGCTTTTTATCGGTCATGGGTCTGGAATTTAAGCATCAGCACTAGGGGATAACATTGGCCACCAGCCGATTGGCCTTACTTGGCAGCCGTCTCTCGCTCCAGCTTCTCAACGACTGCTTCCACGATCCAGTCCCTGAGGCTAATGCCCATCTTGGGACTACCCATCTTGCGGGGGCGTGAGGCCCGAAGGGCGTCGATCTGGCGAATCAGCCCCTCGGTTAGCCTAGTATTGACGTGGCGTATGGTCTCGGGATTTACGTCCTGCTTGGGCGCTGGTGAGCCGCCCTTGTTGATGATGGCTTCAATTTCGGCCTCCGAAGTTGGTTTACTGCGCTGGGGCGGCAGGGATAGCTTGTTCATGGGTAATGGCGTTAAAAAGTGTATCAATCTCGGCTACGGCCTTTAGATCGGGCTGCTCAACCTCAAATACCGTCAGGCCTTTAGCGCCCGAGACCGGGTAGGCTTTGCGGTTCTTGATGGCGTGGGGCAGAAAACCCAGTTCGGGCATAGCGGCCAGCGCTTCGGCAGCCTCCCGGTTCTCCTGGCTGGTAATGTCGGCGCAGTTTAGAAAGGTGTGCACCACCAGGGGCAGTGGCCGGGCGGCCTGGATCTCGGTGATCATCTCAATCAACTTGGTCAGTGTCCACACGTCGTGCGAGCGGGGCCGGATGGGGATCAGGGCTACGTCGGCCACAAACAGAGCGGCGCGCTGAGAGGTGGTATCCCGCCCGCCCGTATCAATCACCACGTGATCGTATTTGGGCTTCAGGGCTTCAACCTGCTTGCGGACATTGCCGCCATCAAGCTTGACCATCGTGTAGCCGATATCGTCTTTGGTCGCTTCTCGCCAGATGGTAAAGTCAGCGACCGTACCCTGATCATCGGCATCGACCAGTAAGACATCATGGCCCTGCCGCATTAGCCAGACCGTCAGGTTCTCAGCGATGGTACTACGCCCGCTCCCGCCCTTCTGGCCGCACATTGTGTAGATCATAAACAAGCATCGTTTTTGGTGCGTAAAGCTGCACACATCTATGCACAAAACCAAGCTACCAAATAAGCACTCATTTAAGATTGCATTTGTATGCTAGTTCTGGTACCAGAACTAGCATACAAATGCAATCTTAAATGAGTGCTTAAACAGACATATATTAATATGCTAGTTTATGCACCAAAATTAGCATACAATCGTATGCCTGAATTTGTATAATCTACCGGCTAATCGTCGTTTCTGGCGAAATAGCCCCATCTATACGCCGTAAGCTCATTAAAGGCCTAGCCGTAGCGGGGAAGTCCCCAACCGGGTGTTCATCAATGTAGTAATTCTGAAAGTATAGTGAATGGTGGATATTAGAAAGCTTCGGTCTTTGATGAGCCGGAGCTTTCTCTTTGTTGGCTACCCATGCTTCAGTAGCCACCTGGCCTAATGAATACGCCCCACCGTTAGCTGGTCTACTCAGCAGCCCCTAGCTACCCATGACCGTATCGATGATGTCAACAAACCGTTGATCTGTCAGGAAATAGTAGACGCCTTTCCCATCACGATTACCCACTACGATTCCTCGTCTACGCATGCCTGTTAAGTGATGCGAAACCAGCGACTGCTCGGCCTGCAGCTCAGCCATAATGTCGGTTACGCTCAGGCCCGGCGTCTGCTCCAGGAGTTTAATGATTTGCATCCTAAGGGGATGCGCGATGCCCTTGAGCACGTAGGCCGCCTGCTTAAGGGTCTTAGTAGCGATCTGTTGCATGTGGAAGAGCGTAAACAAACGTACCTACGCCAGGCGGCCTGCAATAGATTAGAAGTGGATAGGCAAAAGATCTTATCCTGCCTACTAAATAAGTCAGCCAAGGCTAGATTAAGGAAGTGACCAGGCTGGAGGCGTTCAGCCAGCGTACGCCGTTTTCACTCATTCAAACGCTTAATTTATCGTTATAACGTATTAAGAACGACCGTTATTAGAACGTTATAAACCCTGCTGAACGCTTTCTTTGATAAGTATGGCCGTCTCATTTCTTGCACTTTACCAAGAAGAGCGCTTGCTGTGCCCTCCGTGCCCTCCTTAGCAGCAGGTAGCGCGATGACCTGATGCGCGTTATAACCTAGATAAGACTCAGCAGCCAATGAAAACACCAAAGACCATCAGCTCCAGTGGCAATTTGGTACAGGCAAAGCGGAGGGGGAGGTAACCCAGGTAAAGACCAAAGACGTAACCAAGAAAGGGCAGGGGCACACCATTAAGCGCAAAGGCTCCATGGGGGAGCCCGCCCCGGTCATCAAGCAGGACAGCGGTAAGAAGGTCTCAAGTCAGCCAGTAGTAGCTCAGGGGCGCAACCAGGCCAGGCAGTCCACCTGGCTTCTAGAGCCCATCTCCCAGCAGGCGGGCATCAAGCCGAAACGGTTGGTTCTCCACAATCCTGACCTGCTCGCTAAAGCCCGGGTAAAGCGTATGCAGCAGAAAATTACGCGACCGGCTAACAATGGCCGATGGCACGGATACCGTCAGCGTGTCGGGCTGTTTAAGCCAGTCGACCAGCGGCCCGGGCAGCGGATCATCAGACTCGGGCCACCGCGGGGAAAGATCGGCCAAGGCGATGGTCCGGTGATCCTGAGGTATCTCCAGCACCAGCAGATGGAAGCTGGGAATGAAACTCGGATTCAGATGGGCCACCACTTCCAGCAGGGCCAGCTCCGGGGTAGCCGAGGTGTAGAGGATAGGTATGCCCTTGGGGTTCCAGCGGCCACCAGCGCGCCGGGCTCCTTCAGCTGACAGCGGATCGGCCAGGTAGGTGCTTTTGTAGAGTCGATAAACCAGCATCGGACCAGAAAGAACTTAGGAGTAAACCCCGTATTCAATCCGGGTCAGCACATCATCGACCAGGCCAAAGCCACTGATGGTGGCCAGCAAGGCCAGGGGCGGCTGCTTACCCAGCTCCCGCAGGGGATAGCGCAGCCAATCGGCCAGGGCGTCGCTTCGGCCGTCGAAGACCAGCAACCCGTGGGCCGTTAGGTTCTCCAGCAGCAGCAGCCGCTCGGAGGCCTGCTGGTCCAGCTGTCCCTCACTGCGGAAACGATGCAGCGTCCGTTCGGCCAGCTGAAGCAGGGCGGCCATCTCTTTGAAGGAGACCTGCAAGAGTTTGGTCAGCTGGTCGACCTGCTGGGTAGTGACCCCCTGCCGGGCCTGTTCAATGATAGCCAGGCCAGACACCTGCCGGGGCTGATAAGTTACCACCTCGAGGGTAGAGGGGGGACCAGGCCTTCTGGTCGTTCGTGCGCTTGCGGTAGCCATATGGGGCACAAAGATAACTGCATTTAGACAGTAAGTCAACTGCCAAAAAGCAGTCCACTGGCCAGCCCCTGATGCCAGGGTCTCCAGGCAGGTGATCTTACCAGGCTGCGCTGATTCGACTTGCCCGTCAGGGAGCTCCACCAGGGGGTCACCAGGGCGGAATTGTAGTCACCCTGATTCGGGCTCCGGGTGACATAGATCGTCCAGGGGGAAAGCCATCCCTTAGGCCATCAGCGACCGGGTCAAACAGGGTGGAGCGCCCTCTCCAGCGCCGGTTTCCCTCGTTTTTGAGCCGGTCACTACTCAAGCAGTTAGGCAACGGTCAAGCCGCGATGTAACCAGTCTGTCATATATCACCGGGAAATGGCATTACAATTGTAATGAAGGGGTAGTGCGTGGCGGGGTCCTGTCTGGGATTTGGGTACAAGTGATCGAATAATTTTGAGTCATCTACCTGTAAATGAGCAAGATGACCGTTTTTTGCGGTGAGAAAATGGGAAGATCCACCGCTGACCTTGGGTAAGCAAAAAATTCTGGTTGATCCCGGGCGGGCAAAACAGGCCTGATCCAGGGACCAAGAGCCCTGGTTGGGCCCGTTTTCCGCTCTCACCCTGGCCAGGCTACAACGGTTCATCCCACCAACATTGTAGTAACCTCGTCTCGGCCCACGGGTGACATAGACGACCTAGGGTCTAAGTCGCTACGCAGGCCATCAACAAGCTGGCGGGGCAGGCTGGGGAATCCGTTCTAGCGCCCGTTTGCCCCCTTTGCCAACCGGTCACTACTGGATGAGTGAGGCAACGGTTAGCCCCCGATGTAACCACCCGATCATATATCACCGGGAAATGCAAGTACAATTGTAATGGCTCGGTAGTGCGTGGCGGGGTCCTGTCTGGGATTTGGCACTAAGTGAGCGAAGAATTTGGGCTTAGTTGGCTTATAATGAGCGAGTTGGCCGTTTTTTTGGGGAGAAAAGTCGGAAGATCCACTGCTGACCTGGCTTTTGTGGGAAATACACTGGCTCACCAGGTCGTCAAACCGGCGGTAAAACAGGCTGAAAACGCCTTGTTTAGCCCGCTTTTTGGCCCTTCACTGTCAGCGGGAAGGGCAGGTCTAGGCGAGCAACAACCAGCCAATTGTAGTAACCGCGTTTCGGCCAAGGGGTGACATCAAAGGGTGTTGACAGGCCTGGCGATAGCTGATTTTACAGCGGTACTACCAACGTCGTACGTTTGTAAAACTAGGGCCTGTTCACCTAATCGTTTAAATTTGTCACTGGCGTTGTATCTTGTTGGCTCAACGACTGCAAGCATTACGGTTAATTAAAGACCAGTCTAAAACTACCTGTATGTATAAAATTCGTCTCGCCAACATAGCGCGTTATTTGGCAGTGCCCTTTGCCATCATCGCTTTGTGGAGTTGGCTTCAACCCGCTTATTTTCCCTCTTGGGTTTTTGGAAGTGCACTCTTTTTGTCTTTTTGCTTACCCGCCCCCAACCTGTTTATTAGAAAAATGAACGATAAGACCCAGTGAGTAGTCTAGCATAACATCACTTATACAACTTGTCAACCGGGTGCTGACAATAGTATAGTTGTTCCGTTACAAATTTAATCTCGCCAACCGTCTGGTTTGAAGGGCGTCCGGCTATCGGTTGGTGAGCAAACTGCCGTGTAAGGGGGCTTGTCGGCTCTGGTCGTAATAATATAGATAGCTGGAGCGGCTGGAAAAGATGGTTCCGGAGTAGGCTCCCGGTCGTTCAGTGCCATGAACAGGCCCGGAGGGATTCCCTGGCTGTCCTTTCGGTCTAACCAGTAGCGATTCGTCGATACGGCCGAAGCCGTGAAAAACCCAACCACGCTTTCCTGCGGATCGGCTACGTTCTTTATGTTGCCGACAACAACACTAGGCGGCGAATCCGCCACCCCGCCATTGGTTTGCGTCTGGTCCTGAAATTGTTTATAAAATCGGTAGGCAGTGGGCGTTAGGCCCGATTGCCTTATCTCAACCAAACAGGGGGCACGCTGATAAAACGGAATTTGAGCTACTCTGCGGGCTGAGATCAGTCCCCCATTGCTATAGGTGTCCGCAAAGACGTTCAGCTCATGACTGTGCAGGATTGCCCAGCACTGGGTTCGGCATTTATAATCATAAACGAAGAACGGTAAAGAGGGCTGCATGGAGGAAGGCCGCGGATAGAAGCAGTCTTCAAATAAGGAATCGCCCGTTTGATAGTACTCAAGGCCGTTGCCCGAGATCAACGTCAGTACCTTATTGATTGAATATTGCCCCTGTACGCAAGTTCGACACCACTCCTGTTGTTCCCAGAGTTTCCAGTCCCAGCGGTAAAAATTAGCCTGACTACGCGGATCCTGCGTATCGATGTAGACCTCATGAGCGGCGGCATAGAAATTATTGATCCGCTGATTTTGAGGCAAACTTGTCGGATTGAATTGAGCTCTCACCCTGGCAATAGGCGGTACCGATGGCATAGTTTGCTGAGTAGACACGTAGCGAGCGCCGCCAGCTAAGGTAACCCGAAGTTGATAGGCATGCCCAATCTCACCGGCAAAGTCACTCGGCAGGTGATAGTGCCCGTCCAGGGTTTCGTGAGCCAAAACCACCTTCGCCGAATCGACTATTACTTCTACGACGGCTTTGGTGATAGGCACTGACCCTGGTAACCCAGTCAACGGATCAGCGGTAGAGCGGTTCAGTAGAATAACGTGCGGCTCGACTAAGTTGGTAATGGTGCCATCAATGACCACCACGTTCAGGGTACCCCGAAGTAGAAGATCAGCCGGGTCAACGCAGTTGGCAAGACCCAAGCAACACACCAGGCAACTCATTAGGACAAGCAAGAAATGCCGCATAACGCTGTCAGATTATTTAAACTCGAAATTGTAAGTCAAGCTGGGAATAGGAGCGCCAAAGATGCTTAGTTGGTAGGGATTAGTCGCCTGTCCTTCGGTGCGGTAGAAGATCGAATAGACGTTTTTACGGCCGTACAGGTTGTAGACGGTAAAGGTCCAGTGGCCCTGCCAGCGCCGGTTCTTCATGCTGGGGTTGTAGATATTCCAGGCGAAATCCAGCCGGTGGTAGTCGGGTAACCGGTATTGATTGCGTTCGTTATAGTAGGGATAGGTTCTATCCTGGTAGCGAATGAAGCCTTCCGGTGCCGTGTAGGGCCGACCCGAGCTATAGGAAAAAGTAAATGAGAAACTGTGCGTTCGTCCCTGGTTGATGGTCAGGCTCATGTTTAAACTGTGGGGGCGGTCGTAATTGGCCCGGTACCAGTCCCCCCGGTTTATTTGCTGCTGGGGATCAACGCCCCCGGCCACCTGATTTAGCGTGCGGGAGAAGGTGTAGTTGATCCAGCCCGTCAATTCACCCTTCTTTTTGGCCACCATGACTTCCAGACCATAGGCTTTACTCCTCCCCGGTAGCAGCTGGGCTTCAGGATAGGCCTGTAAGAGAAAATCGGCACCCGGTTTATAGTCCAGAATATGCTGCGTACTGCGCCAGTACGCCTCGGCAGACAGCTCAAAAATAGTGCTTTTTGAGTTTCGGAAATAGCCCACCGAAAACAGCTGGCTTACCTGGGGTTGAATATGAGTATCCGCCGTTTTCCAGCGTGAGGTAGGCAAGGGGGTCGTGGTATTAGTGATCACCTGCAAATACTGCCGCATCAGGTTATAGCCCAGCTTGAGAGATGCATTGGGTGTTAAGGCGTAGCGTATACCAAGCCGGGGTTCTAGACCGCCGTATTGGTTGGTTACCTGCCCGGACCGGTAAACGGTTGAATCCACCATCGTAGTGGCGTCGGCCACCTCGCCGCTGCGGTACCGCCGCACGACCGATGGCCCCAGGTTTAAAAAATGGGTGTAACGAAGGCCCGCCGAGACGGCCAGTTTGTTGGATAAACTGATTTCGTCCTCGGCGTGAATGCCTAGCTCCAGCGCCTGCTCGGCAGGCGTCTTCTGGTAGGTAACGGCCGGACTGTTGCCCGGGACCAGTTCGCCCGGATTCAGCCGGTACTGGATTCCGCTGACGCCCAGCTCGATCTTTTGGTTATCGAGCTGGTAGTTCAGGTTCGATTTGATCTGCCGTTGCAAGAGGGACTGCTTGAGCACCACCTGATTGCCGGTACTGTCTTCGGTCGATAAGATAAGGGGCGTGTAACGGGCCACTAAGGCAGTCGTTTGCACATTAAGCCGGGCATTGATAGCGTGAAACCAACGAACCAGCCCATTGGCCGTTTGCTGGGCATACTGGGTATTGACCGCGTTGACATTGGCCAGGCTTCCCAGTAGATTGGTCTGAAACAAGTCCTGACTGTAGTAGCCCGTCGCCGTCACTGTATTCTTTTGGTTGACCCGCCAGAAAAGCTTGGCGGTTCCGTCGCCGAATTTGGCCCGGATGTCATCAAACCGGGGTGAGACGGCCCGCAACAGAAAGTCGTTGAAGGCCCCCCTGACCGACACCAACAGCGCCAGCTTCTGCTTCACCAGGGGCATCTCCAGGGTGAGCCGGTTGGCCACCAGGCTCACTCCACCCAATAACCGGAATTGATTCAGGTCCGGATTGCGCAGGGTGATCTCCAGCACCGAAGCCGCCCGGCCACCGTACCGAGCTGGTACGTTTCCTTTGTATAAATCCAGGCTTCCCACCGCATCGGCGGGGAAGACCGAGAACAAACCGAACATGTGCGTAGGATTAAAGATGGGTGTATCGTCCAACAGAATAAGGTTCTGATCGGTAGTGCCTCCCCGGATATTGACCCCATTGGCCGCTTCGCCCACACTGGTGACGCCCGGCAGCAGTTGCAGACTCCGCAGAATGTCTACCTCGCCCAGGGCGGCTGGCATCTTCTTGAGCGTTGCGATATTGAGCTGACTCACCCCAAGCAGCGGCTGGCTAGTATGGCGGTCATATCCTTTACTGGTCACCACGACCTCTTCCATCTGGCTGGATAGTGAAGGAAGATCGATCGTTAAGTGGCGGTTTTCCTGAAGCTGCAACGTGGTACGGAACGGCACGTAGCCTAGGCTTCGAACGACGACAACATGCTGGCCCAGGCGGAGAGAGATGGAAAAGTGTCCTTGGCTGTCGGTGTACGTGCCGGTCGTGAACTTTTCGTAATCCAGCACCACGGCCGCTCGGACGAGGGGTAGTCTGCTGGCGGAATCCCGAACGATCCCCGAGAGTGTATAGGCCGTTTGAGCCAGCAGGGGACTGCTCCACCAAACGAACAGCAAGCTAATCAGTAGACGTTGAGGCATCGATGGGCGCAGACTTGACCAGGATAAGGCACCTATTTACACAAATTATCCTTTAAATAAGAATATATTTCGTAAAAGCGAGGGGCAATCTGAACCCCTAAGGACCGGGTCCGCCAGAAGGGTAATCATAACCAGACTGCGTCTCACGCAGTTGGCGAAGCGGGACGCTCGCTGAAGCGACCAAATTGTCAGGGCGCTAAGCAGCGCCGCACACAGCCGTCCCGCCCGTTAGATCGCCTGGCTACCGGTCCAAAAAAGAGGACCGCCCCAACGGAGCGGTCCTCTACCACATTACACGCAACTTGGCAACAAACGCTTACTGTAGACTCAGGCAATAGCTAATGAATCAGTAGAGATATCTGTCGTCCCGCTGCTCTCACTCCGGTGGCGGGTGTAGTGGCGGATCGCCGCGCTCAACGGATAAGTATCCTCATCTACGCCCCAGCGGGCCAGGGCCAGCTCAGTGGCTTGCTTCAGGCTTTTGCTGAACTCGATCCGCAACTCGATCTCCTCGCGCAAACGCTGACGAAACGAATTGGTCACAAAGGTGTTGAAGGCCACCGCCCGCGCCGGGGTAATCCCTTCAATGCACCCCGTGCGCATCTGCCACTCGGGGATCTGGATAGCCAGGCTTTCGGTAAGCGCCTCATCGGCCATCGCCTGCCCATCGGCGGCCCGGCGCTCGCGCTGAAGCAGGGCAAACAGATAGGCCGAATAGGGATTGAAGGGCTTGCGCTGCTCGCGAGAGACAAACAGAGCTTCACCCTTTGTAGAAGCCAGGATGATGCGTTTGACCAGGGGGGTGACGGGAAGCGACAGACTGCGGCAAGAAGCAGAGGAGGACATAGAAACCAAAAGCGGGGCTGATTCAAGACTAGGATAAAACTAAGATCGCTTCAGGGGGGCTGACAGGTCACCACTCTCACGCTGTGATAGTTCTGACCTGAAAAGCGCCCTGGGGAAGATCGGCTTAGTCCAGATCGTAGGGCTCATCGGGGTAGTCCTCCTCGTCGTCCTCCTCAATGGAGCGGTGGCGATCCTGGTAGGTGGCCCGGATGGATTGGCAGCCCTCCAGGATGGCCTGCATGGCGGGGGTTAATTGACTGACACTTGGCCCGGCGGCGATCAGCAGCTGACCCGTGGCGGGCTCAAAGCTGGTAGTAACAAACTCATCATACCCGTGCTGGCGGCAGAGCGCTGAGAGGGCCTGGGTAAAAGCGGGGGTTGGGGATACTGAAGGCATAAAAAAAGAGGCGAGTTAGCTGGAAGACGGGCAGCAGCGAGATTGACTGACACCGCTCTACGAATCTAAATCACCGCTTTCGTTACATCACAATAACTTTAGGCGCGTTACATCACGGTTCACTACACACCTGTCTGTCAACTACTTGACGCGCACGGCTCAGCTCGGCGGGTAGGCGCTTGAGATAGTGCCGGGAGAGCCACACCGGGGGGTGATTGCGCAGTTCCAGTCCCTGCTGGGTAACGGCCTGCACGTGCTGGGGATTGATGGCTGCTGACCGCGTAATGCGGGCCATAAAGGGGAACCGCTGGCACATCACCCCCAGCGTGTAGGCATACAGCAAGGGATGAACCTGACCCCGCACGTAGATGCGGGTGTAGTTGTCATCGGCCTCAAAACGCACGATCTGGCTGATGGGCAAAGGTCTGCCCAGCCCGCGCAGGTGCAGGCCGGGCAGGGGAGTAGGCGAAGGCGTAACGATGCTCATTCAAGAAGAGACAATGACTGGCGAAGCCAGCAGCCCAGCACGGGAAAGCCAGGCGGTGGATAAGCCTAGCCGGGTGTTCTTGTGCCAATGGCAAATGGATGTATCTTTGTTCTTCTAAGAGTGACTTTTGCCCGGCCAGCGTGTGGTGACGCAGCCGGGCTTTTTTTGCGCGCTACACCCAGCTGGCTACTTCTCCCGTGTAACGGTAGAGGGCGTCCATCTCCCCCACCAGCCGATCCCCGTCGCGCTTATCGTAGAACTGCACCTTGCGAAAGCGCCCGCCCTCCTGGGCCCTGACCCGCCGCTGGAAGTAGCCAAACATCTTACTGCGCTTGTGGGGGCTATCCCAGGGAAAAATCACAAACGTAGCCTTACTGCCATCAAGGCGAATCAAAAGCGCCTTGATAAAGGCATCGGTGTAAACCTGGGGGGGT
>NZ_JAFMYW010000015.1 GCF_017353175.1 Fibrella forsythiae
GGGTAGCCTGGGCAATATTCGTCAGCTGCTGCAAATAGACGTGGGCTTTGGCGACGTAGTAACCCCGGCCCCCGTTCGAATGAGCTACGCTACTTGCCAAGGAACAACCGCAGATACTGGCCTATTCGCCCGTAACCGTAATCGCCGAAAAGTTTGATGCCATGATCGATCTGGCCCAGATCAACAGCCGGATGAAAGATTTTTATGATGTCTACCGGTTACTGGCAACGGAGCGCTACCAAGAGGCCACACTTGGTGAGGCCATCGGGCAGACGCTGCGGTGGCGACAGACCGTCCTGACGGCCCATCACCCGCTTTTTAGCGCTGGCTTCGCCACGTATCCTCAGCGCACCAGGCAGTGGTTGGCCTTTCTCAAAAAGACAGGAATGGCTGAGTCGCCGTCTTTTGTCGAGGTGATGCAGCTAATTACGGAGAAACTACGGCCTGTTTATCAAATCCTGGTTGAGCAAACTGACGCTAAGGGCGGGGGCTAACTGCACCTTATGGCAACAGAATGCCCCTAATCCTTCGCTCAGCACAGGTCAAATCCCAGGTAGGACCCCGCTGCCCACTACCCCTCCATTATAATTGGAGCTGCATTTTCTCACTCGTAGGCTGAAACATGGTTACTGCAACTGAGAGTACCCCCAGCCAACTTAATTGATGGGTGCATACCCCCCTACCGGCCAGCCTGCTCCTTTAATTTTCTTTGTTGATGCTTATAAGCCGTTACCGCCTTAAGCCAGCTTTCGAAGGAATACTTGGTCCGGATCGCCTCAGCCAGTGTCCCGGTAGGTCCTGCCTGCATTTTTAGAGCTCCCTGCCAAAGCCGTTTTTAGCCAGTACTGGGTTTTGATCAGCAGATCGGAGAAGCTAAAGGAATAATGATTATTATGTACAACGGTTACCTGGTAGCCTAGGTGTCTCAGGTTTTCCTCAATCACTACGCACAGCTGATAGTCCCAGGGTGCAACAAGTAGAAAATTCTGTCTCACGCAAAAGGAGGGATCAATTGATGGGTTAACCGCAGTGGTTAGGTAGCTTCATGCGGGCAGTTGCCCGCACGCCCCGGCTCATCACGGGCTAGGGCGGGAGGAATTCAGGCTTCCAACGCGGGAAATAAGGCCACTCAGCGAAACGTGCCTAGGCAGAAATAGCCCTCAATAACGTGCTCGCCCAAATAGCCGGTGGCCGAAAACAGGCCCGCCCGAGGAACGCTGAAGTTGCCCCGCACCGTAATGGACTCGACCCCGTTATTGCCAGTGGCCGGATACTGAATCTGGCTCAAGTAGACGCCTCCCGGACTTATATGTCCCGTCTTATTAATAACGTAGATGGACTGATAATAGGGGGTCGCCTCTATCGTCTCCTTACCGATGAATACGGCGCTGGGGCCCCAGGCCAAATTGACATCCTGCGTGGCGTTTAGCTGGGGAATGTTAATGGTAAGGGCCAGACTTTTATCGGCGGTATCAGTTGATTTGGCCCGGCCAATGCTGATGACCTGACCACCAATTCGGCTGGCCGATCCGTCTGCCTTATGCACCCAGGGCCCCCCGTCGATTCGGTAGACAATGCCCTGGGGCATGACCATCAGCGAGGATAGCAGCAGCAAAAAGCTGCCGGAGGGCGATTTGACCTGGGCCGTGACGGTGACAGGCGTGGGCTTATTGACGCTACCCGGAGCCCTGTAGGTGTTGGTGCTGCCCGGACCACTACGGGCCAGACTGCCCCCGCCCGAAGAGATTGTCCACCGGCTCACAGGTACGGTTTGGCCAGGTCCCAGTTCAACCAGCTGCTGGGCCTGGATAACGGCCTGGGCCTTGTCCAGAGGCGCTAGAAAGGCTTCATCTCCTTGGATAACGAGTGTAGTGTAGACGGCCAGGCTTAGGGATTCTCCCGGTCCCACGCTGGCTTGCAGGGGCGAGAGATAAACCGAGGCGAACATACTCCAGTCGCTGAAATGGGTCGTTTCAATGGTTAGGGTTTTGGCCTGCTTGTTAAGGGCCGCTCCGGGCATAGCCATCCAGATGCCCTCCGAGGTCTGGTAGGCCACTTGCAGGGCCTCGGCCAGGGTACTGTTGAGCTCATGTTCCTGGTAAGCTAGCGTCAGCTTGACGGGTTTGCTAAAGACCATGCCGTGGGGCTCCAGCCGGTAGGCCACCCCCCGGCCGCTTGGATTGGTGTTGGTGATGGGCTGAATGCTGACGGATTGCGCGGTGGGTAGAGCCCCCGCCGGAATTTCGATCCGCAGGCGGCCATCATCCGAGGTCAGTGTGCCACCGGCTGCTCCGATGGATTGCGCCGTGGTCTCTTCGCCGGTTGATTCACCAGGAGCACAAACCAGGGCCGTAGGGTCCAGGGGGGCAGAGCTACCAGGATCAGGCTGAATGCCTGGCTCCTCGCGGCTTATTTTGCAGGCTGAGACGCCCAGTAGTAGTAGGACCAAAAAAAGTAACCGGCGACCACTGGCTAAGGGCCGACCAGGGATAAGAAAAAGGGTATTCATGACTGTGGGGGAGAAAGTTGGAAACCTTAGAAGGGCGCAAGACGAGCTTAAAACGTTGATTGGATACGGAATTCGGCCTGTAGTGGCTTTTGTAGGACGGCCCTGGGGCAGGGTCCGTCCAAATTGTAAAGCGTCGCGCTTAGCCTTCCCCTGATGTATTCGACCCCGTCCACCTCGTCGACCTGGGTGATGACCACCTGGCCACCCGAAATAAAGGGCCTTTCTGAGCCGCAAGGATAGATGTAGGTGAGAAAGCCCGATTTGCCGTCGTAGGCCTGGGCAAACTCGGCAAAGGCCTGCCCGCTGTTTTTTGGCCCTCCCGCTACGTACGAATAACTGCCCTGGGGCCTGTTGACGTTGCGGGCGACCATCAGCAGATTCAGTGACTGGGATTCCGACTCGTTCCAGCCCGAGAGGTGAATGGTCTTGTCGGTCTTGTAATAGTAGTGATTTACCCAGGCAAAGGGCGTGCCCCCGAAGGTGCCGGTGAAGTAGTCGGGACCAACCAGAATGCGCTTGAGCAGGAGTACTTTCCGCTCGCTGTTGGTAAAGCTTACCTCGGCCACAACGGTCACCGGATTCTGGGGGGGATAGCCACTTGGGGCCGTATAAACGGCCCTGTCACCGGTGCCCCTGAGTTGGCCGTTGGCTGAGCCGCCTGGCAGCGACCAGGTGATGGCCTTTATCTCCAAGGGCTTGTCGGTGCTGCCGGGCACCAGGGGCGCCAGCCGGGCGTAGGTGACGGCCAGGCTAGTCGAGGCGCCAAAGTCCAGATAAGCGCCCAGGTTGGGACCTCCGTCCAGATTCAGCTGCTCAATTTCGGCCACTTCGTAGGCGCTCCAGTCGCTGAAGTGCGGCATGGGCAGGCTCATCTGATGAGTAGCCGTATCAACCTCTACGCCCGGCACCTGATACCAGGTCTGATCACTTCCCTGGAAGGCTACCCGCAGCAGATCCGGGTCGTTGGCCGCTACGGCCGAGGCTTTATAGTGCCACGTAAGGGTGGCGGGCCTGGCGAACTGGGTGCCATCGGGCAGGAATCGGTAGGCCAGGCCCAGGCCATGGGGAGCCTGGTTGGTGATTGGCTGGATGGTAATGGTCGTGGCCTGGGCCAGCGCCCCGGCTGGCAGGGTTAACTCTAGGGTTCCGTCGGCCGAGGTAAGACTGCCGCCCTGGGGGCCAATAAGCTTACTGGTGGCCTCGCCCGCAGGCTGGCCCACCTCAGTGGTTAGGGGAGGCTGCCCGCCGGGCGGATCAACGGCGGGCTCCGGGTTGGGGTCGTGTTTGCAGCTGGCCAAACAGGCCATAAGCGCCCAGCCAGCCAGCAGGTAATGAAGACGTTTCATGCTACGAGTTATTTTTTAGCGATCGGAAAAAGGTGATAGCGGGCGGCTACCTGGTTTTGACCAGCCGAAGGGGAGTGAGCGTTGGAAAAGTGGACAGGGCCTGGGGCGTGAAGCGGGCGTAGGTGCTACCCGGTAGCTGGATGATATTGAAGACCAGGGGACTATCCTGGCTGTCGCGCCCGGAGGTCCACAAGGTGCAGTTTGACCCCTCCCCGTAATTGGTGCCGTTTGGCCTGCGCACATCGGCGGGAATGGCGTTAAAGCCCGACAGGTTGTTGGCGTAGCCGTCCTTCTTGGTCCAAGCATCGGTGGCCATTAGTTGGCCCAGCAGCCGCTTTGAGGTCACATCGTCGCCATCGGTACCCCAGTCGTAGACCGTAATGCCCTGCGACTCCAGCAGAGTAACGTAGTCCTGCCGGGTTGGTATGCGCCACCCCGTCGGCAGGGGAACATTCTTTAAGTCAGCGTATTCCAGAAAGGTACCATACTCGGGTTTAGAGTTCTCTTTCAGGGAGCCAGGACCGGCGTAATTGGTGGCCAGCCATTCCTGATTGCCTATAAGGACGGTTGGGTAGTAGAGCACCCCGATTTTTACCGACGTTCCGGTGGTAATGGGCGTAGTTGAGGGCAGACCCGTAGTTGGCCTCTGGCTGGCGCTGCCCACCTTTTCGTATTTGACCGAATAGCGACCATTTCGGTCGGTAATGGTGGCCGTTAGAAAATTCTTGGCTGAGCTCATGTTGGTGGCCTGCGGTTTTTCCCACACAATCCGGTAGCGCTGCATGTCGCTGGCCAGAATGGGGGCGTCCCGGTAGCCGGAGTAGGCGGAGCTGAAGACGCGCCGGATGCCGCTCTGGGCGTAAAAGGTTAGGGAGGCGGGATTGTCCTGGTAGACCAGCGTCCCGGTGATCTTGTAGAAAATCTGCCGGGTTTCGTTGCCAACGTTAGCTACCTCGGTGGTGTATTCTACGGCATTCCTGCCGTCTTTGGCAAACACCATGGTGCGGAACTCCCGAAAACCCTGCTCACCCTGAAAGGTGCCCTTCTGCCAGTCGATGGTCAGTGGTCCCTCGTTATGGTCCGCAAACCAGGTACCAACCAGTTCATCAGGGATTGGGGTAAACGGCGTTTCAAGAGGGGGCTCGGTGGGCGTCTCTATCCCGGGCGGGTCTACCCCGGGCGTGGGCGTATGGTCGTGTTTGCAGCTGCCCAGCGCGCTGGTAAGCAGGAATACAAGGGCGAGTGAGGCTATTTTTCTGAAATGATGCATCGGATTGTTGGTTTGAAAGAGATCGGTTGTCCCGGCGGACGATGGCAAAATTGGCGGGGTAAGCGGGGCTGACGAGGGGGTAAGCCGATGAAGCGGAGAAGCACCAAGATGAAGCGTCATAAAGCCCCTCTTAAGTGGCTAATCAAGTTCAGTGTGCTGCCCTAGGGTTCTGATACACTGTAGGAAAGGCTGTACCAAGCACCAGGCTTAGGCTTCACTGCCGTTCGGCACGCGGCTTTCTGCCGGTTCATTGACCATTAATTCCGCTTCATCTGCCCCGGCGTTGGTGCCTTCTGGTAGCCCGGACACCTTTGTCCTATCAACGCCGGTCTGCTGACCTAATGCAGCGGCTCTAAGGCCTGAATGGGCCCATTGTCAATCAAACAATCAATTCATGGTAACCACTAAAGCCCCCCGCCCTCAAGCCAGTGCCTTACGCACGATCACCAATCCAATTCTGCAGGATGAAGTCGTTTTTCTGGAGACCAGCATCGAGACCAGTGGTCAACATACGCTGGTCGAGGTTAGCCTGGCCGCCGGAGGTGGCAACCCGCTGCACTTTCACCAGGATTTTGCCGAAACGTTTACCTGCCTAGAGGGTGAGCTGAGCCTTCAGGTCGGTCGCCAGATCATCCGGCTTCAGCCGGGCGAGTCAGCGACGGCCCCGGCCCAAAGCCATCACCGTTTCTTTAATCAAACCGACAAGCTGTGCCGGTTTGTCTGCCGGATTGCCCCGGGATGTCCGGGTTTTGAGCAGTTCCTTCAGATTACCTACGGGCTGGCCCGTGATGGCAAGGTCAACGCCCAGGGCGCACCCAAAAATCCCTTTGAGCTGGGTTACCTGATCATGATCAGCGGCACCTGCCTGACGGGCTGGATGAGCCTTCTTCAGCCGCTGCTGCACTGGCTGGGCAGACAGGCCATTAAAAAAGGCATCGCTGCCGAGCTGCAACGGCGCTACCTGACGATCTGGTAGAAGGTTAGTAGGGTCATTTTCGCCTTGTCGCTTTTATTCAATACCAGCCCTGTAGCCCAGTTTACTTTTGCCCAGCAATCAACTAAAACGCAAGTACACGCACGCTTCTTTTTTACTACTACTCATGAAACAAGTGACCATTAACCCCTGGACTTGGCAAGACCAGCTAGGGTACGCCCAGGCCGTTGAGATTCCTCAGGCCAGCCACACGCTCTACTGCGCCGGACAGGCCGCCATGGATCCCGACGGACGGCCCGTTGCGACGGATATGGACGGGCAGATCAAGCTAGGTTTAGATAACTTGGAAACGGTGCTGGCCAAGGCAGGCTACTCGCTGACCAATGTGGTGCGGCTTAATTTTTACACCACCTCGGTGGAGCAGTTCTTTGCGGGCTACGGCCAAGTCATCGACCGGCTAGCCCAGGCCGGCTGCCGGCCCTCGGGCACCCTGATGGAGGTCAAAGCCCTGGCCTTTCCCCAGCTCGCCATAGAATTCGAAGCAACCGCCGTTCGGTAAAAACAAGTTAACTTCTTCTACTCATGATTCAAACCTTGCAACATCAGCGCTACAATGTGTTCAATCAAATCCACAAAGGGCTGCGCGGCATGCTCTATGATACGGCGCTCCGCCTGCAGCAAACCGATTTCTCCCGCCCTCAGGCCAGCCTTGCCGTCGAGCAGCTCAAAGAAGTTCTCTCCTTTTTGGAAGAACACGCCGACAACGAAGACCAGTTTATTCTGCCCCACGTTCGCACGCACAACGCTCAGTTGATTGACGAGCTGGAAAAAGACCATGAAATTGATCATCGCCTGACCCAGACGCTGCTTGATCATGTTCAGGGTTGGTCAACGGCCTCGCCCTTTGAGCAGGAGATCTTTGGTCAACGCATCTGCTACGCCTTCTCCGAGTTTATTGCCTTCAACCTCTACCACATGAACAAAGAGGAGAACGTGCTGATGTATTTGCTGTGGACGCACTACACCGATGAGGAGATTCGTCAGATGGAAGGGCAAATCATTCAGTCTATTGCGCCCCAGACGCTGCTGGCCGAAAGTCGCTGGATGATGCGCTCGATCAATGATAAGGAGATGATAGAGTGGCTGACGGGCCTCAAACAGGGCGCTCCCCCGGCGGTATTCGATATGTTCTTAGGTCTGGCTAAGGAGGAATTGTCCGCCGAGCGGCTAGGTAGCGTACAGGCGGCTCTGGCCGTAGCCTAAAGCCGAATAGGTATTTTGGAAAATGTCGCTTTTTTTCAATACCCCGTTTTGTCAGCTTTTACTTTTGCCGTGTCGTTTGCCCGTAGTTTGCCATTGATACTCAAGGTCATGAAGACAAGTTACCAGGAATTTAAACCCTCTTTAGCGCTGCAACCCTTCGTTGAGTGCTACTGGCTGCATCACTTCGAAACCCAGGGTCTTGCGGAATCGCCCGTGCAGCGTTGTTTGCCGTTTGGGGCCCTGGAGCTGATTCTACACCTGGACGACAATCCCGCTTACGCTTTATTCGACAATTGCTGGCAGAAGCTGCCGCAGGCCTTCTTTGTGGGACTCTACCGGTCGACTGTACACTGGAAGGCCGTCGGAACGGGCCGTAAGTTTGGCATTCGACTCAAGCCAGAAAGTTTGCTTCAGCTCTTCAACGTACCCGTGGCTTCGCTGTTCAATAACTTCACGGATCTGGAGAGCTTCTTCGGACGGGATATGAACCGGTTGATGGACAATGTGCATGGTCTGGTCGATATGCAGCTGGTCATTAACGAAGTGGAGCAGTTCCTCTTCAACAGGGTTCAGCACCTGAAGGCCGAGCGGAACTATCTGGTGGCGGCAACCCAGCTGATTCGCCAGGCGAAAGGGAACGTTTCGATTGAGGGTCTTAGCGCGCACTTATCTATCAGCAAGCGGCAACTGGAACGAAGCTTTAAAGATACCTACGGTACCTCGCCCAAGATGTATCAGCGCATTATTCGGTTTAGAAACGCCTACGAATCGTTTCAGCAAACCTCGGCTACTCCCAACTGGCTGGACGTCTCCTACAACTTTGGCTATTCGGACCAGGCTCATTTTATCCGGGACTTTAAAGAATTCTCCAACGAGGTACCCACGCTGGTGTATCAGGATGCCGAGCAATACTTTCGGCTACCCAATAAAGGCCTCTTTACCCGGCGCGCCTGAAGAAACTGAACCTGATGCCTGGTAAGCAAAGGTTACCGGTCGATCTCACGGATTAACAACTTGATTTACGCTACCCAGCAGCCCGGCTGGCAGCTAGGTAGCTAGGTTATTGACTTTACTTTTACTAACTCTCCCCGCAGATGAAATGGATTTATCTGACGGCTATAGCCGTCATGGGACTGGTTTGTGCCTTTACCAGTCCGCCCGCTACCCACAAATCAGGAAAAGCAGTCGTTTCCCCGCACCAGGATCCGGCCAAGGATGCCTTGATCAAACGGGGCCAGTACCTGGTGACGGTCATGGGCTGCGGCGATTGCCACGCGCCCAAAAAAATGACGCCTCAGGGTCCCCGGCCCGATATGGACCGCTTTCTAGCGGGCTACAACAGCGCCGAGCCGCTGGGTGAGTACGACAAAAACCTGGTTAAAACGGGTCAATGGATGCTGTTCAACGGGCAGAATACGGCCTTTATTGGTCCCTGGGGCGTGTCATTCGCGGCCAATTTGACGCCTGACGCCAGTGGCATCGGGAAATGGTCGTTGACTCAGTTCAGTAAGGCCATGCGGCAGGGAAAGCTCAAAGGTCTGGACAATGCCCGCCCGCTGCTGCCGCCCATGCCCTGGCCAAATTACACCAACATGACTGACGGCGATCTGAAGGCCATCTTTTCTTACCTCAAATCGCTCAAGCCTGTGGCCAACGTGGTGCCTGCTCCTCGCCCGCCCTTGCCCTGATTAAGTGCTCGTCCACCTGCTGGCCAGACTGCTAAGCAGGTGGACGAGCGCTTGATAGCCATACCTCCCCCTCCCTGTAGATCCGCTTTCTTTATCTGTTTTGACGCATGAGCCGCTGGTTTAAAGTGGACCGTACAGATGGTCTGGCCTTTCTGCTTATCTACCCGGCCGTCATCTGCGCCAACTACATTATTTTTTGGCCGTCCTATTTCACCGATAAGGACCTCTTCATCAAGTCGACCTTTATCATCAATGCCTCAGCGACCACTCATTTTCTGATCAACACGGGCTGGGCTAAATACCTGCGATTCCGCTACGGTGGCACCGATCAGTTTGTGCAGCGACTGCTCTACTCCATGCTGGGTTATGCCCTGATTACGATCGTGATGACGCTGCTTCTGTTTGGCGTCTACGAGTGGCAGAAACTGCCCTACCGGTTTGAGACCATACCCTGGATCGTACTGATTGGCTTTGCCGCCAACATTATCTCGGCAGGTATCCTGGAAGCCATCTTCACCTACGGGCAGCTGCAAAAGAGCACCCAGCGGGAGATTAGCCTCAAGCAGCTTCATCTGCAGCAGCAGATGGAGGTGCTCAAGCAGCAGATCAATCCGCACTTTCTCTTCAACAGTCTGAATTCGCTCATTGCCCTGATTGGGGAGAATCCCTCGCAGGCCGAGCTTTTTGCCGAGGAGCTTAGCTCGGTCTACCGCTACGTGCTGCGGGCCAACGAGCGTAACCTGACCGAGCTGGACAGCGAGCTGGAGTTTATTCATTCCTACGCGCACCTGCTGCGCACCCGGCACGGAGCGGGGTTTGAGCTCATAACCCGGGTAGATCCCCGCTTTGGTCGGCATCTGCTGCCGCCGCTGACCCTGCAGCTGCTGATTGAGAACGCCGTCAAGCACAACGTGGTGCTGGCCGATCAACCCCTGAGGGTGGAGATATACACCGACGAGCTGGCCAATCTACACGTGCGCAACAACCTCCAGCCAAAGATGCTGAGCGTTTTGTCCAATGGCGTGGGGCTGGCCAATATCATCGCCAAATACCAGATGCTGAATCAGCCCCTGCCCGCCGTGCGCCAGGAAACCGAGCGGTTTGTAGTTGCCCTGCATTTGATTGCCACCTGATCAGCCCTCAGCCTTATAGTCCACTAAGGATGGTGGCCTTTAGGGCGTACCTTTGACGGAAGGATTTCTTATTTGGCTATGAAACAATGGGTCAGCTTCGACCGCTATGATATTCTGATTTATCTGCTCAACTATCCAGCGGTTATCATCGCCAACTACATCATCTTTGGCCCCGCTTATGTTCAGGATGGTCCGCTCTTTACAACGGCTACGCTGATCATAAATGGCTGGGCGCTGGTTATATTCCTGACGCTGACTTCCTGGATGAAGTACATGCGTTATAGCTACGGCGCACCCGATCAGTTTGGCCAGCGTCTGCTGTATTCTATGCTGATGTACGTGGGGGTAATGATGGTAGTCATCCCCTTGATTTACTGGAGCTACGACCGTTTTGGTCTGCCCTATAAAGCCGAGACCATACCCTGGATCCTGATGATTGGGTTCGTCACCAACGTGATCTCGGCGGGATGCCACGAAGCCATCTTCACCTACGGGCAGCTGCAAAAGAGCACCCAGCGGGAGTTTGATCTCAAGCAGCTTCATCTGCAGCGGCAGATGGAGGTGCTCAAGCAGCAGATCAATCCGCACTTTCTCTTCAACAGCCTGAATTCGCTCATTGCCCTGATTGGGGAGAATCCCTCGCAGGCCGAGCTTTTTGCCGAGGAGCTTAGCTCGGTCTACCGCTACGTGCTGCGGGCCAACGAGCGTAACCTGACCGAGCTGGACAGCGAGCTGGAGTTTATTCATTCCTACGCGCACCTGCTGCGCACCCGGCACGGAGCGGGGTTTGAGCTCATAACCCGGGTAGATCCCCGCTTTGGTCGGCATCTGCTGCCGCCGCTGACCCTGCAGCTGCTGATTGAGAACGCCGTCAAGCACAACGTGGTGCTGGCCGATCAACCCTTGGTTATTGAGATTCAGACTGACGAGCTGGCCAATCTACACGTGCGCAACAACCTCCAGCCAAAGCAAAAGGACGTGTTATCTAACGGCGTTGGCCTCAGCAACATCATTGCCCGTTACCAGATGCTGGGTCAGCCCCTGCCCACCGTGCGCCAGGAGGCGGGCCAATTTGTGGTCGCCCTGCACCTGATTACTACCTGATCGACGGCCGAACTACTGCGTCAGGTTGACTGATCAAGTAGCACTACGAGCTTTTATCTGCCCCTGATGACGCTTCAGCAGGGGCTTTCTCCGTTTCGAGGGGTTTAGGCCGGGGCTAGCGGCAGAAGGACTCTACTTTCGACCAATCAACCAAAACACGCTGCTTTGCGGCCGCGGCTCTCCTCTATGAAAACCAAACAACATATTCCGGGTCACCGGCTTTTGCGGCTCCCTCAACTGGCCTACGCCTTTACAAAAAAGCTCGTTATACCGCTAGTAGGCCTGATGGTGCTGCTGAGTGCCTGCAAGAGAGATCCCGATCCTGCTCCCCTCGATGCGCTGACGGCCCGGGCGGGCGATGATCAGCAGGTTCAGGTCGGCCAGGTGGTCAGTATCGATGGCAGCGCCTCGCAAGCGCCCCAAAACCAGCCGTTCACCATCCAGTGGGTCATGCTTCGCAAGCCCGCCAAAAGCAGCGCTACGCTGAGCAGCACTGCTACAATCAAGTCCACTTTTACTCCGGATGAAGTAGGGGAATACGAACTGGAGTTGACCTTATCAAGCGCTGCGGGTAAGAGTACCGATAAGGTAGTTATTGTTGCCGCTGTTGCCCAGCCCCTGACTATCGATAAAGATATCACCGTCAAAACCTTGCTGGTTGACCGCCTTACCAATCCCAATCTGCCGGACTACATTGTGCCCAAGGACCTCGCCGTCAAAGCCGAGTTAACCCTGGCTCCCGGTGTTGTCGTCGCCTTTGAGCGGGATGTGCGCCTGTCGATCAATGACAACGGTGGTATTCTTATTGCCCAGGGAACACCCCAGAAAAAGATTCGTTTCCTGGGCGTAAATCAGACCAGGGGCTACTGGGCGGGTATCATGCTTTATTCAAAGAGTAACGTTAACCTAATGGAACAGGTCGAGATTCTGCACGCCGGTAGCAGCCCCATGCTCGACAATACAAAAATGGGAATGGCCCTATTCAAGGGCAGTCAGATCGCCTTTAAAAACACGCTGTTTAGTCAGCATGACGGGTACGGTTTGTATGTGTACGAGGAGGCTGTTCTTCGGGAGTTTACGGCTAATAGCTTCACTAGTAATGCGGAAGCAGGCATTGTGTTGCCCCCCGAAAGCGTAGCCAAACTGGATGCTGCCTCGCAGTTTACGGGTGCCAATGGCCGCAATGTCGTGGAGGTAAAGGGGGAATACCTGGGCAACAATAGCGCTCAGGGGACCGTAATCGCCTGGCCAGGGTTCGCCGACAAAACACCTTACCGCATCATGCGGCGAATGCAGGTAAGGTCGGGCTGGAAACTAAGTCCGGGCGTCATCATTGAAGTGGCCCGGGATGTATCAATCATCGTTGATGAGACTGGTTATTTGAATGCGGTGGGTACGCCCGCTCAGCGGATAACGTTCACGGGCGCAGCTGGTCAGGCGGCCTATTGGACGGGCATACTATCTCATTCGACCAGTAACCAAAGTCGGCTTGAAAACGCCGATATTTTAAACGCGGGTAGCACGGCCATTCTATCGACCAAACGGGCTAATCTGGCGCTTTATGGCAACAACGCCTCCCTGACGCTGCGCAACACCCGTATCGTGGGAAGCGGTGGATACGGAGTCTATGTTGGTTTCCAGGCAACGCTGAATACAGATGAGACGGCTACCTATGAAGGTAACGCGCTGGCCAACGTCTTTATCGATAAATAATGGGCAGCTGGTGCTTAGACTGCTGCCCTGGCAAGCAGTCTAAGCACCAGCTGCTTGCCAGGGCGTTCAACTGGCTTTAATTTAGGTGGTCAATCAATGAGTCTATTAACTGCACAAATCGAATGAATGTCCTGATAATTGAAGACGAAGAATTAGCCGTCCGCAAGCTAACCAAATTACTGGCCGAGATCGATCCCCAGCTCCAGGTGGTTAGTACGGCTCCCAGCATTCGGACATCGGTTGCCTACCTGCAAAGCCAGCCAGCGCTTGACTTGATCTTCATGGATATCGAACTGGCCGATGGGCAAAGTTTCAAAATTTTTGAACAGGCAACCGTGCCAGCTCCGGTGATCTTCACCACCTCCTACGACGAGTACGCCATTAAGGCCTTTAAGGTCAATAGCATTGATTATCTGCTGAAACCCATCAAAAGGCTCGATCTGGCGGCCAGTCTGCAAAAATACCACGACCTCAAGGGCCAGTCTGAGCCACTAGCCCTTCCCGCCGTATCGATTGATGCGCTGGTGCAGCAGCTACGGCAGCAAATTCAGCCCCTTGAGTACCGACGTCGGTTTCTAGTCCGGCATCTATCTCAGTGGCTGCCCATCGAGACGGGAGAAATCGCCTATTTTCATTCAGAAGACGGCGTTACCCTGCTGCGCACTATAACGAGTCAAAAGTTCTCGCTTGACTATACGCTGGACGAATTGGAGTCCATGCTTGATCCGGCGCTTTTTTTCAGGGCCAACCGCCAGTTTATGATCAATGTCCAGTCGGTGCAGCAAATCCACCCTTATTTCAATAGCAAACTTAAGCTAACGCTTAAGCCTGCCGCCGCTGATGAGGTGCTGGTTAGCCGAGAACGTTCTGCCGATTTCAAAAAATGGATGGGTAAATAAAGGGCAAATTACCTGGGCCAAACGCCCGAGGTTAAACCTGGCTGAGAAAGGAAGACTGCCCGTCGTAGGTCAATCACAATACCCCAAAAGTGATATCAAAAATGATATTACAAACGATATCATCATAGATAGTAAAGTGCTATATATATAGATATTACTTGTAATATTACGCCTGATATACTGGTAAGGCGTAAACCATTCATACTAAGGGTCTACATGATAATTACTACGGGAGGCATAAAAGGGGGAAGCGGGAAGACCACTCTCGCGACCAATCTGGCCATCTACTTCTCCGCTCAGGGACGGGACGTTCTGTTTGTGGATGCCGACGATCAGGGATCGGCGCATGCCTTCTCTCTTCAGCGGGCGGCGGCCACCGGTGGCCAGACAGGCTACACGGCTATTCGCCAGTCTGATAAGGAGGTCCGCTCGGAGGTGCTTAAGCTGGCTGGCAAATTTGATGATGTGGTTATTGACACTGGAGGACGTGATACCACTAGCCAGCGGGCAGCGCTCTCCATTACGGATGTGTACCTGGCTCCGTTTTATCCCCGCTCGCTGGACGTGTGGACCCTGGAGAAGGTAGAAAGTCTGGTCTCGGAGATGCAACTGGTCAACCCAAAGCTCAGAGCGTTTTCGTTTATTAACCGCGCCGACTCGCAGGGAGGCGATAACAAGGATGTGGCCGATCTGCTAGGCGAGTCCTCGGTCATTACCTACCTGGACACGCCCCTGGTGCAGCGTAAGGCATTCGCCAATGCCATCAGCTACGGCCTAGGAATTTTTGAGATGAAGCCCAGAGACAAAAAGGCGACTGATGAGTTTAAGGCGCTTTACGATGCTTTGTTTTCTGACCTGGCAATCAAGGCATATTGATTTTTAATGATATCGTTCGTAATATCACATTTACTATCGAATGTAGTATCACATCTGATATCAAAACAGCTATAACAACTGCTATCATGGCTATTGCAAGAACGCCCACGCCTCCAGCGCCAAAACCGGTCGTTGTGGACGAGAAACACATTGAAGCGCTGATCAGTAAAGGTGGCTCCTCTACGCTGGCCAAAGAGGCTAAGCCTACGACTAGCCCCGAGGAAGATGCCATTAAAACCATCCTGATTCGGACCTACGAAAGCCAGGTGCAGGAGATCGATCAGCTGCTGGCCGGGCTTCCCAAGCGGCAACGGCTTTCTCGTAATGCCTTTATTGTGGAGGCCATCGAGGAGAAGATCAAACGCGATAAGGCGAAGCGTAAATAATTCCTCCGGCGTTCCTTAAGGCCCCCTTCCATGACAACTGATAAATCCGGGCTGGATAGCCTGCCCTCTTCCAGCCGCGTTACCGAGCGGCTGGTGCAGACCGCCTACGAGATTGCCCACGATAAGGCTACCATCGAGGACGCCATCTTTCAGCATTCGGTGCTGTGCCAAACCTTTTTGCCGTATCGTAACCCGGGGGATGGGGTGCGGGTCTGGCAGCAGAAGCAGGGGCACGTGAGCCTGGCCGTCCAGGCGGGTGGTGCCTTCAATCAGAACGGCATTATGGAAGATATTGGGCTACCATACGGGACCAAAGCCCGTTTGATCCTGGCGCACATCAACTCGGAGGCCATCAAGAGCCAGAGCCGGATAATCGATGTAGAAGGCTCCATGTCAGCCTTTATCAAGCGCATTGGGCTGAGTCTGGACGGGCGGACAATCCGGGAGGTCAAAGAGCAACTGCGCAGGCTGTCAACGGCCAAGCTGAGCCTGGGTTTTTCCAATGGCGTGCGGGGCATGCAGTACGATCTGCAAATCATCAATGCTTTTGATCTGTGGTTTCCCAAGAATGAGAAGCAACGCGTTTTGTGGCCCTCCAGGGTGCAGCTCAATGAAGATTATTTTCAGAGTCTGATGCACCACGCCATTCCGCTGGATGAGCGGGCGCTGGCTGCACTCTCCCACAATGCCATGGCGCTGGATATCTATTCGTGGCTGGCCCAGCGGCTGCACCGGATTGGCCCCAAAGACGTGCAGTTTGTCTCATGGGAGAGCATCAAGCTGCAATTTGGTCAAGGCTATGACCGGATGAATGACTTTAAGAAGATCTTTCGCAAGACCCTAAGCGTGGTCCGTACCCAGTATTACGCCTCGCAGATCGAGGAGATACCCAACAAGGGCTTCAATCTGCGTCTGTCCCCGCCGCCCGTACCGCACAAGGTCCTGGTTCCCGGCGCTGGCAAACAATCCTTGCCCGGACCAGCCTCTCCACAAAGCCCGGATCCTGGCCCACCACCGCTCCCTGGCCAGTAGCCTGAGCTGCCTGGAATGGACTAAAAGTACGTGCACTTTGTCTCACTTCGGGGCTAAAAGAAGCCAACTATAGGCCCTCAGAAACCGTGAAAGGGATTTTTGGACGCCCCGGTTAGGCTACGTGTAGTTTGTCTCAGTTTTTAGGATAAAATACTGGTAATCAATGGTTTAAAAAAAATGTGGATAAAAATATAACCTGCCTGTCAACCTGCGTTGCTTTTTTTGACTAAGTCATTGATTATCAACATATAGTTATCCACGAGCGGTTTGTCTCACCCCGCCCGTCTGCCCCAGTTATCCACGTGTAGTTTGTCTCACCTTACCCGACTTATCCACGAGCGGTTTGTCTCAGAAAGTACGTGCACTTTGTCTCACAAACCTATAGTAGACTAATATCTAAAAAAAAACCTATAACAGAGCGATCAGAATTGTGGAAATCTGGACCTCTTGACCTTCGTAAAGGAATTGCTAATGAAAAAGGGGTGGCGCTGGGGGGGGGGCGGGCCCGGGTTCCTGTTCCGGGTAGCCGCTCAGGCTACAAAGCCGCAGTTGGAAGAGTGGTTTGCGGGGAAGCACGGTCCCGCCTCAGACGACTCAGCTATCAATCCAGTTCTCCAGAATAATGCCGTCCATATTGACAAAATCCTTGGTGTTACGGGTTACCAGGGTTAGGCCACCAGCCAGGGCAGTTGCTCCGATAAAGATATCCAGATCATCCACCCGTCGGCCCATCTTCCGGAGTCTGGCTTTCTGACGGGCGTACTCGGCCAAACAGGTACTAACGGGCAGTACCCGCGCGCCAAACGCTGTCCGTAGATCCGTTACCGGTTGATGGCCTTTCGATCCGGAGCGCTGTTCTCCACGCCGTACAAAAGCTCAGCAATCGTTATTTCTGAGATGTAGCAGGAGAGATAACCGACTTGCTGAATTTTTACTTGTAAATCGTACTCGCCCTTAATGAAGTAAATGTAAATATTGGTATCAGCAGGTAGCGGCTCATAGATCTACCGGTCGATCCCCGCTTTGGCGGGCTGAATAAATCTGCAGGGTCAGCTCATCACCGGTTTCCTGGCCCTGCCAGCTGCCAAACAAACTGTAAAAAAGCGTTTTGTGCTGCCCTCCCGGCTTGCCGGTCGAGGATACGGTGATGGTCAGCACATCTTCATTTTTGAAAAGCTCCCGGATCGCCTGCATCAAGTGATCATCTACCTGATCTGGTTTAAGGTGGTAGGTGGCTTGCATGGTCTTTTCTGGTAGAGCTGTTTTGGTTGACTCGCGCCTTTTTAACGCATTCTCATTTTAAGAGGTTCGATCGCTAAAAATGGCCTTTATTGCTGCTAAAAACGCAGTGAAAATGCTAAGAGGATGGGTGTTATTAGCCTTAACAACTAAAAACTTAGTTACAAAGTTAAACTATTCCTCTAAGTTTTAGTATTTTACTAATAGTATTTTGGCTTAGTATTCCCGTTTTTTCCTCGAGGAGTATCCGGCTTAACGCTCATAGAGCATCATACTGGTCCACGGACACCAACTCCCGCAGTTTTGGCGGGCGATGGATTAATTACTTTGGTAACTGGCATGTGTAGCCAACTTAAGCTGCCACTGACTTGGTTTTAAGGGCTAGACCCAGCTGCCGGGCAACGGTGGGCCATCGACGCCGGGCTATGCTAATGGCCGTGTCATCGTTGAGCCGTAGTTGCCGGCAGGAAGTAAGCCGCACGACATCCTTAACGCAGCGCGGGTTGATGAGTGAGGATCGACTCACGCGCAGAAAAGTCGGAAGGCTATGGGCAATGTATTTCAGGGCAGTAATCACCAGTAGCGGCCGTGAACGGTTCGTTAGGTAGATGAAACTGTAGTTACCACTGGCCTGTACCCGGCTGATGGAAGCTGGATCCAAGGGCTGACTAAGGCCGGGCAAAAAGAGGGGTGGCTCATGGGCCACAAAAGCGGTTGTGTCACCTGCTGACGCGGTAATAGCCATAAAAAACCAGCTAGAAGAAGACGCAAAATAATGGTTTTGCGTCTTCTTCTAGCTGGTTTTTTCCTTTGAATGGGTAAGCGTAGCCCACTTTTGGACCAGGGTTTATTTGGTGGCTGTCACCGCGAAGGGAACTCCGTCGGCGTCATCGCCCTCGATGGTAAGCTTATTACCCTTGATCTGGGCAAGCTGGTCGCCCTGGTAGCGCAAAGTAGTAAGCTCACCTTGGGTTGCCAGCTGAACCCCGTTGACAGTTTGTACTACAAACTCATCGTTGGTGCTTTTAATGCGCAGGTCAATGACCATATCAACTGAGCTGGCCGACTGACGCGTCAGGGTGATGGTG
Organism: Fibrella forsythiae; assembly: GCF_017353175.1. Taxonomy (GTDB): domain Bacteria; phylum Bacteroidota; class Bacteroidia; order Cytophagales; family Spirosomataceae; genus Fibrella; species Fibrella forsythiae. The sequence goes on from NZ_JAFMYW010000015.1 coordinate 18,481, forward strand.
CCCCTAAGGTCTGAATCGGCCGCAGAAACCACCCGTCCACCGTAGCTTAGTTCCGAGAAGGTGTATCGGCCAGCCACCGAGGCGGCGGCATCCAGCGCGGTAACATCGTTGTTTTTTTTGCAGGCTGAGAGCGAGCTCACAAGCAGCAGCAGCAGCAAGATAAGGCGATTGGGATTGACTAAGCTGGTCATAATTCTGAAATCGGTTGGTGAAAAATTGAGCGAACAGGAATGGATAAAAGAGGAAAGTTGCTGGCCAGCTGATGGACACTTTATCCTGGCTGGCCCTGCAAAGATGGCCGGTGCGAAAGGATCGCTAAGGCGTCATTTCGGCCAACCGGAGAGAATCAGGCCCCAACCGTCGGTTTCGCCCAGTGAAGCCACCAGGCCGGATCGACCGGTAGCCGCCGGGATGGGCCTAGCAAGATTCCCGTAAGAAAGGCTACGGCAGCTTTCTGGCCCTCTGCCGGGTCATTATCTAAGCAGGGCGCTGTTTGGCCCTGCAGCGCCTTGTAAAGAGCCCTGGACAGCCTTCGATATGGCTTATGCGCCGGGCACAGAACGAGTGACTGCCAGCGCTAACTGCCCGCCCTGGGGTCGACCTTAAGAAGAAGTTGGTAAAGGGAGCCGTTTGGCTCATCCGGCTTATTGGCCAGTTGAGCCCCTTTTTTTACTGCTCCAGTAGATAGAGGTTTCCGGTCCGGTTGATAGACAATACTTTCGCCTCGTCTTTTTTCCACCAATAAATCGCTATCCGCATGCTTACTGCCTGCCACACGCCAGTTACCTCCCTGCTTCCTGTTCGATCACTAGTAAGCCCCTCTCTGTCTGCCTACCTGCAGTTGCCCTATGGTAACCAGCTGCTTTTGGTGGCCTTCACCGACATTGTCCGCCTGGAGGGAGCGGGCAACTACACCTATATTTACACGCGGGACAGCCGCCGCTACTTGTCCTCGAAGACCCTTAAACTGTTCGAAACCCTGCTGCCCGGGCCTGCGTTTTGCCGGGTCCACAAGTCGAGTATCATTAATTTGGATTACCTGACCGACATCACATTCGGTAACGCACCTTATCTGGTGCTGATCAGTACGGAACCGATTGCCATAGCGAGGCGGCGGCTACCCGCTACCCGGCGGCGGGTAAAGCAGCATCGGCAACTGGCTGCCCAGCGCACGTTGATGGCCTGAGTAGAACAGTTATAGTCTCTGCGCTGGCTACAGATAAGCCAAGTCTTGTATTTAGCGGACCGCTCACCGGTAGGCGCTTTCCGGCCGGTCGCCGGGGAAACATTGGCTTCTCCATCAGGTTTACCTGGCAACTAACCAGTTAAGACCTGTGGCAGATCAAAACCCAGATCCCTGGGCCACCCAGGAGGCTAAGACCACTACTCAGAAAGGATCGGGTTCACCCCAGACTGCAGCTGGTTCTTACCGTGCTTTTAGGGTGCTCTCCATGAGCCAATAACGCAGCAGGGGGGCCATATGCAAGGATTGCAGCACCTGGCCCCCGTCCAGCAACGGCAGTAGCTCCTGGAGCTCAACCAGGTGCACCGAAATTTCCTCCGTTAATTCCAGGTCCGGCTCCTGGCGCTTCTCAACGCCCAGGGCCAGATAGGAATACGTCAAGTTGGTATGGGTACCGGGATTAGCCGACAGGGTCATCAGCAGCCGCCACTCACCTCCTCCGTAGCCGGTTTCTTCCAGTAATTCACGCCGGGCTGCTTCCAGGGGCTGCTCACCCGGGTCAACACACCCCGCACAAAGCTCATAAGCTACCTGCTTTATCCCGTGCCGGTACTGGCGCAGTAGCACTAGCTCCCCGCCCTTAGTAACGGCCACGACATTGATCCAATCGGGGTACTCCAGGGTGTAATAATCGGGAATGTAGCCACCATTTTGCAGGCGGACCGCGTCGCGCCTGACGGTAAGCCAGGGTTCAGCGTACACAAACGTTGACTCCTCAACGGTCCAGGGCTTAGGATCAGTGGAAAAAGAAAGAAGATTCATGGCCAATAATAGCAATAGCTAATTCAGGAAACTAACGCCGTCCCAGTCCTAGCTTCCTGAATTAGCCTACTAAACCAGCTCAGGTATTGATCAATTATCAAGCAAAGAGGTTGCTTTAATAATACCAATATCGTCTATAACGTTTTGAGAACGGTCGTTCTTATAATGTTATGGATAGTATAGACTGCCAAGAACTACTCAAAACGTGCTGTGAACGTCCGGTTAAGACGTGTAAAAATTGTCTCAGAAACATTAGGATAAAAACAATATATAAAACAGAAAGTATTTTCGAATATTATGATTACACTTGTATCTAGAGTAGAATTACACCATAATGAAAGGTATTTAACAGTTTCCTCATTGCCTGTATAAATGTACAAATTAGCCAATAGGAGGATAAACCCACTCACGTAAAGCTAAAACCACTTAAAAACTTAATAAATAATGGAAAATAAATTAAAGGTATTTGTTTCTTACAACTCAAAAGATCTACAAATAGTTGAAAGCATAGTGAGGCAAATAGAAAGTCAAGGTCTTGAGTTATTTTTTGATAAAAAGAGCTTAAATTTAGGTGATATAATAATAGACACTTTAGAAAAAGCACTCAAAACAGCAAATTGCTTTTTAGTATTTATTGGGAAAGACATGGATGGACCTTGGCAAAATATAGAAGTTAAAATAGCATTGCATAGTTGCGTTAATGATAAAACAAAAAAAATCATACCAATACTTTTACCAGAAGCTACCGATGATTTTCTTCCGAGCTTTTTAAATAGTTTTCATGGAAAAAAAATGAAATCAGTATTTGATTTTTCAACAATTGATGAAATAATTAAGCAACTAAGCAAATCTAAATTAACACCAATTTACGAAGTCACAAATGGACAAACAGAGGATAAATCAGGTAAGCCTCTTGGTTTTAAAGCTCACACAGAAAAAATAATTGAATTATTAGTAGGCGAATCTATATATCAATCAAAGTTTGTAGCAATAAGAGAGTTGATACAAAATGCTGTTGACGCATGTGAAAGACGCGCAGGAATGCCATCAGGTGAAATTCATAACATCGAGATCACTGTAAGTTATGACAATTCTAGTATCGAAATTTCTGATAATGGTGAAGGAATGGATCTTAATTTACTTAGAGAAAACTTTGTAGCTATTGGTAAGAGTATCAACGAAGAAGTAACAGATGAAAATATTAGAAAGAAGTTAATCGGTAAGTTTGGAATCGGTTTTATAAGTACGTTCATGATAGCCAAATCAATAGAAATATCGACTCAATACTCCCAGAAAGAACAAATAAACTTTACAATAACATCAACCTCAGAGATGTTTGTGTATCACGATTATAGTACAGTTAAAAGATTGAATGGGTTTATCGGTACTACGATAAAGGTCAATATAAAAGATGAACTAATAAAAAGTAGCGACTTCGATATAATCAAATATCTCAAATCATATTGTCGGCATGTTCCTTACTTAAAAGTGAAAATATTAAAACCTAAATCGACGACTATAGTAAAATTAGATAATAACGACTGGAATACTTACAAAACAGTTATTTCTAAACAATTCATTCATAAAAACTTTATACTATGTTTGGGAATTTCACAAGCAAATATTGATTTGATATGCAGTAACTACGGTTTTTTAATTAATAATAATGTGGAAAACATTATTCCTGATCATTTTCCTAAATTTATTGGAGGTGAAATAAATTTTGAACCTAATGCTGTGAAATTAAACATTGCTAGAAATGATATTATTAATGGTGATACAGTAGACATCGATTCTATTAAAAAGTTTATAAACAAATCCGTTAGAGAGATTATAATTTCATTTTATAGAATGAACAATAAAAATAAAGATGCAAAAAAAACATTAGAAATCTTCTGTTATATTATTTGAGTTGTGATAATAAGGTAGACATTCCTTTAACTGAAATCGAGTGCGTAGAAATGTTGAAAGAAATATGGGAAGTAGATTATTTGAATCGCACTGTAAGTTTAAAAACTGCTCTTGAGTCACTAAGTGAAAAAAATTTAAAGAGGTTATATTATTGGGACGATGGAACAAAATTAACTAACTTACTACCAGTCATTAAAGAAACTTTGTATAAACAAGGATTTTTACTTATCCAAAATGACTCGCGAATGATTCCAATTAATAAAGCTCCTCAAAGCAGCTATAATATCCTCAAGGCATTACAGACCATTGCTCAACTAAGCCGCAATGTTGAGTTGAGAAATCTTAACCATTTTCACAGTGATGATTTTGCCCCAGAAGAAGATAAAAGTTTACACCACATTATGTATGAAGTAGCGTTAGAAATAAAACAAAAGACTAGAATAATAATCAAGTTTTGTAAGCTTGGTAGCAATAAACTATATATTCCTATAAATAATGTTGGCTATATAAATTCGGAAGATAAAGTAATAGAAAAAATCAATAAAGACCTTTCAATTGGTAAAAGAAAAAAAGATCACATAGAATTCTTTTTCGAGATATTTCTAGGTATAGACTATCTATAAAAAGATGTAAGATGCTCTTATTATTAATTTATCTACTAACTGACAATTAAAATTCATACATTATGACGTTGAATGAATATCAAGATAAATCCAAAGTTACAGTTCAGAAATACAATTCTAAAGATCAAAAAAACTTTTTTCTTGGTTATTTAGGACTTGCCGGCGAAGCTGGATCTGTTCTAACAACTTTAAAAAAGCTAATTCGTGATGGAGATGGCTTTGGGACTTTTGAAGATAAACTTACAGAAGAATTAGGAGATGTTTTATGGTATGTATCGGCAATAGCATCTCATTATAATATTCAATTAGAAGACATAGCTCAAACTAACATTCGCAAAACGCAAGATCGTTTTGAAGTTCTTGACTTATTGGCTATACCCAGATTTGACGAAAAATATGAAGAACAGTTTCCTGATACGTTTATTATCAATTTCGTCGAAGAGCCAGGAGACTATTTCTCAAAAGTTAAAATGATATGGGAAAAAACCGACTCAAAAGAGTTATTATACTTAGGAGATGAGCTAACAGATAATTCAAAAGTACCTAATGACTATCGGTATCATGATGTATTTCATTTAGGATATATCGCTTTTTTAGGCTGGTCACCTGTACTGCGGCATCTGATGAAGCTTAAGCGTAAGAGTGACCCCATAGCATTAGAAACAGAGGATAGAGGCAGACCACAGGTAGCAGAAGAGGCAGTTACATTAATAATATATAACTATGCTAAAGGCAATAAGATGCTGAAGGTAAGTGACAGAATTGATACTGAGCTACTTAACATGGTTAAACAATTGGTTGTAGATTTAGAGGTGTCAGCTGTAAGTTCTTTTCAATGGGAAAAGACTATTATTGAGTCTTATAAGGTATTCCATCAAGTAATTGACAATAGGGGTGGAAGAGTTCTTGTCTCTCCTGGAACTAGACAACTGAAATACCTTGGTAAGTAGTATAATTATTATAATCCATTCAAATGCAAACTCACTTCATAAAATTAACTAAGCCCCAAAAATCAAGCGTGTATGATACATACTGGAAATTTGCGGTTAATCGAAATGAAATATTTACAAAGCGTCTGTCTGATCCCTTCGGCCCATGGACGAACGATCCAATTCTAAGAGACAATAGATTTACAAATATTTTTAGAGCTTCCGATAGAGTAAGTCAGCATCTAATAAACATACAGTATTCAGACAGTAAAGAAATTAAAGAAATATTTTTTAAATCTATATTATTTAAGATTTTTAATAAGATTGAAACCTATAATTATTTAGAAAAATATCTAGATAAAATTTCAGCTTCTACTTTCTCTATAGATGCATATGATAGTCTGCTTACTCTACGTATGGCTAATAAGCAAACTATTTATTCAGCAGCATATATAATGCCTTCAGCTGGTAATGTCTTTGGCTATAAATATAAACATACTAATCATTTAGCCTTACTAGATAAGATGCTAAGGGATAATTTACACAATAAAATCGCGGATTGTAGAAGCCTTGAAGAGGTTTATAATTTATTACTTTCTTATCCTTCGCTAGGCAGTTTTTTAGCATTTCAATATACCATTGACCTTAACTATAGCACTATTACAAATTTTTCTGAAATGGATTTTGTCATCGCAGGACCAGGCGCTAAGAATGGAATATTAAAATGCTTTACAACTCTAGGAGATTATAGTTACGAAGATATAATTAAAATGATGGCTGATCGTCAAGAAGATGAATGCTACAGATTAGGCCTGAGTTTACCAAGCCTCTGGGGTCGAAAACTTCAACTTATTGATTGTCAGAATTTATTTTGTGAAGTTGATAAATATTTGCGAGTAACAAACCCTGAACTTAATGGAGCATCAGGTAAGTCTAGAATTAAACAAAAATTTTCATTAGCGAAAGCGCCATTTTCTTTGTTTTTCCCACCAAAATGGAATTTAAACGAAAAATTAGATAAGTCATGTCAAGAGAAAGTAAACGCAGGCATCTTTTCATAAGTCATCACCATAAGGATGATGAGCAGGTATCTAATCTTACCAGACTGCTTTCGGGACGTGGCTACGACGTCAGAAACAGTTCTGTTAGAATGAAACCTGAGAACCAAAAGCGTATGGCTGAGAACAGAGTTAGCGACAAGGTTATTGAACGTGTGTTGAGAATGAAAATATCTTGGGCCGGTACAACCGTAGTTTTGATAGGTAAAGATACTCATTCAAGGCCTTGGGTAAATTGGGAAATTGATAAAGCAAAAGAGCAGGGTAAAAGAATTGTGGGAGTTTACCTACGTGGGGGAACAGAAGCTGATGTACCAAAAAGTCTCGAAGCTTATGGTGATGCTATCGTAAATTGGAATACAGACAGCATTATGGATGCTATAGATGGCAAAAATACCTTTCAAGCCCCAGATGGCTCGTCTCGCCAACCTCCTAACAAAGGTGGATCATCAAATTGCTAGTTAACTATGGCTAGAGTTTATATATATGTTGTTGATCGTGATTTGGGCTTTGCCCCAAATCCATTTCATGGTGTATGTACACTAGCAACCTGTAAGCCTGGTATAAGAAGTACAGCAAAGATCGGTGATTGGATATTCGGCGTTGGAGGACGTACATTAAAAGCTCCTGGGCAACTAGTTTATGCAATGAAGGTTAGTCAAAAGCTAACCTTCAATGAGTATTGGTTATCTGAAGAATTTAAGGATAAAAGGCCCGTTCGTAACGGAAGTAAAAAAATGATGCTTGGCGATAATATTTATTTTCAGAATACAGATAACTCTTGGCTACAAGCGCATTCCCACCATAGCCTAGAAGATGGAGGTATAAACTTGTATAACCTAAATAGAGATACAAAATCTAAAAATGTATTGGTCTCAAAACATTTTTATTACTTTGGTAGCTCAGCACCTGAGATACCTTCATACATACTGTCTGATTTAGGGTATAAAAATAATCAAGGTCACAGGATATTTTCACTAGACAAAGCCTCTCGTTTGGTTGATTGGCTAGAACATAATTTCACAGATTGTCTCAATATAGTTTTATCAGATCCTTTTAATTTTGATAAGAGCGCTGCCCACTATTCGGTTAAAACAAATCGGATGATGTAGTTCATTGTTAATTTTGATTTATTTTCTAGTTTATAGTAATTTTTATTTTAAACATTACTATAAATTTTTAGTTATATTGTATTTGTCTCTTTTATTTTTAATTTCTACAGCCTTATCTAAATAGTAATTATGTGACAGAATAAAATCGGACCATTTTACGGATTGAATGTAACAGTAGTCGCCCGAATAGACTATACTACCGTTCGTACACTTAAATACTGTAGGATTTTTCTCATTGAACATATTATAACGTAGTATATTAAATAAGAAACCTACATTTAGCGATGTGCAATTACAGATCGGATCATGACTTATATAATAGTCATAATTGCCAAACTGATCAGGTAGCACAACGGCAATTACTGCGTTCGAGCCACTTGTACGGCCATTCCTTGTTATTTCTTTTAAGGAATAAGAAATTCCCCATGGCATCCATTGTTCAGTCTCATCTTCCCAAATGTTCCTCATGCCTTTAGATATGAAAACAATAGTAATTGTACTATCGAAAATTTTACTTCTTAGTTTTGATATAATGTGTTGATCCGAAAAAGCAGCTAGGCTTTCTCCATCATTTTCGCCCTTAAAAATATGATCATCATTTTCTAAAATTTCAGTTAGTTTATCTACATAATGTCTCGCCGTTGTTTGAACTTTAAAAGGCCCTCCCCATAAGTTTTGCGTGTAGGTGTTTAAATTCATCACCTGACTATCGCTATATTTATATGATACAAATATTTTTCTCCCCATTTATTTAAATTTTATCGATTAAAAGGTCTTGAAGTAAAGACATATACCCATAATCTTTTAGAAGTCTTTCATTTTTAAAAATATCAGGAAGAAGAGTATCATATATAATTTTCGTTGCAGCACCAGTACTTGCAATAGGCAGAACTAATATATCAGGATATTTGTCTCTGAACATCACAAATTCTTCTTCAATTCCATCCATACCACCAATGAATATAGCTGCTGAGTATTCGTTTTCAGACAACATTTGTTGTCTCATTAAGTTAACACTTGCGGATTTGTCTTGCAGCTTTTCTGTGTATACGATATTCTCAAATTCGTTATTGCCTTGTGGAAATATATCTTTGAACCAGATTGACTGATAAAGTTGTACGTGATTCTGAATGTTCAAGTCTATCCTATTCATCACATAGTATATTAACGGAGTTATTGAGGGATGCCCACCCCAGATTAACTTATATTTTGGAAGAACGACTGTTGTTAAAGCAATTATACAGTCTCTGATCGCAACAATATCTGCGGTTTCAAAATATTTTGCGTCCCTTTCTGGTAGCGGAATGCTCGCAGATAAAAAAACGTTTTTTAGTTGTTTCGAAGCCATGATTCGAATTCCTGCTTTTTTAAAGTTTTAATATCAATGTTTAGATTTGTATTGAGCCAATCTAAATGGTCAATCCATTTCTTCCTTATCCTTAAATCATCGTAAATTAACCTAATACTAACTTTACCAGATCTCATTTCATTTCTAATTTCCGCTGTTTGACAACTGTTAGATTGTGGAACTCCTATGGTAGGTATAAAAATTCTTCTTAAGTCACCTGGTAGGTCTTCGGTTAAAAATCGCTCCGGTTGTACTACGATATTTTTTCCTAACTTACTTGCGATACTCCTGAAATTTGTAATTAAACTATCCTGTCTCGCGGCCAGATTACGTGCTCTGATAGACTCGACATCTTTAATAATATTTTCAAGAAAGTCAGATTTTAGTTTAGAGGCATCTTTATCGTCAAACAAATCATTTACAAAATTTTCTTTTTTAAGTTTTGTGGGGTAGCTTATGTGAGATGTATCATCCTTCTCTATGTTGTGATTTGGCCAAACAAGTTGAATAATTCCTATTTGTTTAGCTCCTGCTTCTGCAAACTCTTCCTCACACCACTTACTACTTAGAAATTCGGGCGTGCTGAGTAGGACAATAACATCACTGTCAGCCATACGATGCCATAACTCCTCTTGAAATGGCTCTCCTTTTCCTACTGAATGAGTATCTAAAAAGACATCAAAATTGTGAGACTCTAGAGCTTCGAACAGTTGTATTGCCACTGAAGATGACTCATCTCTTCTGTAACTTATGAATATTTTTCTTGTATTTCTCAGCAACTCAAATGACTCTAGAGCTATGTTGACGATCCTGTCATTTTCTATTTGCTTGTATTGTATACCGTTCTGGTTTTCTAAAACTTTAGGAATTTCATCTGAAAAGGCATCCTCTGTGAAAAATATCGGCAATATCATAGAACCATCTTCCAATAGCTTCTTGGCTATTTCAACATCTTTAAAATTGCCATTCTTATCTCCAAAATAAAACGTGAATGCTGGCTGATTGCCCAAGTATTCTCTTTCAAAATTATCTCTATTTATAATTTTGAAAGAGTCAAGAGAGATGTTTAATTCTGATACCCTAGAGTTAAACAGACTGAGAATATTTTCAATAAATGGAGTATCACTGCCAAGAGTTATTAACTGATATTTATATTTCATTCTGCTAAAATTTAGATTTTCCTAATATGTTTCGCTTCAACTGTCTAAGACCCTTTTTAATTATAAAGATATTAATTTAAGAGCATAAAGATATAGCCTTATCTATTTTGAGCTATAATCTATCGCCTCCCCCGCTTTTGCGTAATAGACACGATATTATAAATCTCGTATACTTCCGATATACGAAGATCAAAATCAGGATATGACTCTTTATCTGGATTCGTGGAAACGCATGTTATAATCCCTTCATCTACGTTGTGGTTTGAAATCCGCTTTGTCAAGATGCCCTCTTGGTGGACAATCACGTAGTCCTCAAAGCGGTGCAGGTGGAACTTGCTTTTCCAAAGCGTCCTCTCAATAGCGCGGCCTACGACGATGTCCCCCGCACAGATAGCGTCGCGCCGGTCATTATCCATACTATCACCCCGTACCTCGAAAGCCCGGTACCTGCCCGTATGCCGCTTGGCAACGATGAAGGAGTGCTTTGGTAGCTCCTGAAGAAACTCAGCGTCATTGTAGCCTGAGAGGTATCCTGCATAGGCAAACTGATCTACAAGGGGAATAGTCATTAGAATCTGTCCATCGGGCAGATCTTGAAATTCACTACCAGCCCAGTTTTTCTGTAGCTCTCCCTTAGTGGTCATGTCAATCTGCACTGCCTCATCAAACTTAGGTGTCTTCGGTGTTGGCTGTGATTCGGTTTTGAGCCACTCTATATTCACTCCAAGGGCTAAAGCCATCGGTTCTAAGTACCTATCCTTTTTCACCAAACCGGTGGAGAGATAGGTATTCATCGTTTTCCGGCTAACACCAATCTTATCAGCTAGGGCTTCTTGGGTTAAACCCATCTCGTCCATATGCCTACCGATTTTGTAAGAGTCTATTACTATTGACATTCAAGCAGTTACATTTTTTTTACTCAAAAGAGTAAATATTTGCGCTCTATTTTTTGCACAAATGAGTAAAAAGAGTAATTTTGTAGCATGGTAACAGCACAAATGTAACGCGAGATGGACACCACACAAGTTATTGAGCAGCCAACCGATATAGGCTTTAGCCAACGGTTGAATAAGGCTTACAAGCGCGTATCGCCCAATCTGCGGGCGTTGGCCCGCCGGGATTTCTGCCAGTATCACGGCGTGACCGATGATAGTTTTCGCTCTAAGCGCACGGGCCAGCGGGGCTACGTGGCTACCGAGGCAGAATGCGAGTGGATGGAGGCGTACAAACCACAGATCAATCCAGCCTGATCTGATGCAAACCACCCTAAATGCGGCTACTCCGGTAGCCTACCCGCTGGCCCCGGCGCTGGATTCCTCAAGTCTTACTGTGTCGGTTGTTTCGCCCCAGGCTACTGTGTCCCTGCCTGATGGGGCCACCAAAGAGCACGTACTGGATGCTATCGCCCTGCTGGAAGCGCACTTGTCGAATCCTGCACTCAACACCCTGTGTAGCGTAGCCCTTAGCTGGTATCTGGATATGCTCACCAGCCAGCAAATAGCCAGCCTGAGCGAGCGTATGCAGCTACTGATTCAGCGCGTAGCTGTCCAGCATCCGGCCCTCATAGCCTAACTCTGCCTCGTATCCAGTTTCCACAAAAAAGCCCCGGCGTGTGTACCAAACAGAGCCGGGGCGATAACCAACCGCGAAGTTGATCATGAACCGCACAAATGTAGTCAGGCACGGCCAAAGCGCCAGCCCCGCCCCAGCCAATGGCCCCAGCGGCCCCAGCCTCCGCCTCAAGCAGATCCAGGACTACCAGATCCTGGCCAGAGTGCGCCTCAAAGAGCGCCTGAGTGGCTCGCCTACCAGCGCCACGCTGTATGATTTGCTCATGCGGGATCAGCTCACCGCCATCAAGCGCCAGCACCATGCCTAGCCCCACCACTAAGCCCAGCGCCGCTAACCGGCCTGAGGCCCACGATCCCGAACTGCAACTGGTCCTGCGCCGCCTGCGTGATCTATACGTACAGCGCCTGCACTGGCAGGCGGGCAAGAATATGGCGCTCTACATCGCCCCTTACCAGGGCATTAACCCCGAGCCAATGGAGCACTGGATCGGCACCAGCGAGGAGGCCGAGGCGCACCTGCTGTCAGTGCCCCTCAACGCGCTGATCGATCATTACGAACAGGTGCTCTGGCTGGCCAAGATCCCCCTGCCCACTATATGAACGAGATCGCCCTGACCGTCATCGGACTACTGGTCGCCTCCCTGGTGATCCCCGCCCTCAAAGCAGCGCTGAAGAACCCCTTAGACAAGCACCTCCCATGACTAGCTGCCCCTACGTGGAGGCGGTGGACCCCAACCTCCAGGCCGTGGCCCATGAAGCCCTGCACTGGCGGCATACCGACGAGCATACCTGCGAGCTGCATAAACGGGTGGAGGAGCCCCGGCTAGACGGCTTTGATAAGCCCACCACCCAGCTGCTGGGCCGAATCCAGTATGATCCTGATATGGAGCAGTACCTGGGCTACGTCCACGCCTGGCCCCCTGGGGGTCAGGACCCGCCCCTGATGCTGGTGTCGGTCCGCTTCCATAAGCTGCTGGCCCAAAACGAAGTGATCGAGTTTCTGCTGACCATTAACCGCCTGTAGAGAATGGCTACCTTCCACTCCCTGCTCAAGAGTTTCATCAAAGAGCACATCGCTGCTCCCGGCCCCGTGGCCTCCCCCATCCCCCCCGTGGTGCTGGAAAGCGCCCAGCGCTGGCAGACCCACTTTGTCTGCCCTCAGGCGCTTTCCACCGTGCGCCGGTTGATCGATCAGGACATGCTGCGCTGGCTGGATCGCCAGCCCACGTATGTGCCCGAAAGGCTCCTGCTGGTAGTGGAGCGGCTGGTCCCTCTCGAGTACGGCATGGTGGTGCTCACCCACGAGGCCTGGGTCAAGATATCCCACGCCCTGATCACCTACGAGATCGTCCAGGAGCAGCTTCGAAGCGTGCCTATCCTGGAAGGCACAGCGCCCGCCCTGGTGCTGCGCCACCTGGCCTGCATCAGGAACGTACCCCGCGAAGTAGTCCCCCTTTAGCTCCCCTTGACCCGCATTCCTTGTTAACGCCCACGTATGAAATGCACCGCTTGTCAGGCCCCTGATGGCCGCCCCGTTTTTCGCACCAACCCACCCGGGCAAACGCCTGCTGGGTGGCTATGTCGCACCTGCATTGAGGCGCACCATGACGCTTCGCTGATCGATGCCGATATAGGGAAACTGGTAGACCTATTGGCTGGACCGGTAGTGCCTCCCTCACCGGCAATTGAAGCTGATTCAGTTCTGACCTGTTCCTCCCAAGCTATCGCCCCGATCATTGCCCCCTGACCTCCTAAGCCCTTTTCAAACCTGACCATATGACTACCGCCTGCTCTCGCCCCCCTCCGGCCCGCTAAGGACCATACCGCTCCCCAAATCCTGATGCTGATTGCAAGCAGCCGCCGGATTTACACCCGCTATACCGCTAAAAATGAACTCTTTAGCGCTTGACCAATCCCCTTATGCCCCGGTCGCAGAACCGGTTTTTTTCAGCCTCCGAGACGCAGTTATTCGGTTAGGAGTCCTGTTGTCCTGACACGAATGTGACAGAAGTTACTCTATTGATTACTCCCCGTTACTCCTCGGTTAACCTGTTAACCACCCAAAAAAACGCGAACAAAATTTTTCCAACCCCGGCCTCATCCGGCCACAAACACGCAACCCCGATAGCCATGACCGCCTCAAACGCCTCCAATCGCCCCCAGCCCCGCGCCTATTCTCCCGTTAAATTCAAATCTGACCCCCAGGCCAGCTCCTTTCGCTGGGAGATCGACCTGACCCAGGACGGCCACAATAGGGTCTCGTTGATCGAGGGCTACTCCAAAGGCCAGGGCTTTGAATTGACCAACAAAGCCGAGCTCTTAATGCGCAAGATCACCAATCCCCTCTCGCCCTATCTTCAGAAGAGCGACGAGATCCGCGTCTATGAGAATCTCAAAGAGCTGCCCAATGGCAAGCTCATGCAGGTGCCCAAATCCGATCAGGTGTGCATTCTGATTCTCTACCGGACCAATTACAAGGCCCTGAGCTGGGTGCGCCACACCGACCCCCTGCTGGATCACCTCAACAGTCTTTACACAATGCTTAACGCCACGGGCCGTCTGCCCCAGGAGCGCTCCACCAATGCCCGCAAGAAAGTCTGGTTTCCCGAGCTGGACCACTCCAAGTACACCTTTGCCAATCAGGAGGAGCTCAAGGTGTTCTGCCGCTCGATGGTGGAAAAGCACGGCTCGGCCTGCATGGCCAAGTGGTGGAATGCCCACCTGGGCATGCAGCCCGAGCTGACCACGCCCGGTCCGGCTCTGTTGCAGACGCCCCCCACGGGAGGCGAGCACCAGGCTACCCAGGCGGCCACCCAGGGCCTGTACGATAAATTCAATCAGCGCTAAGTCCCTATGAGCCTAGCCGAGGAGATCAGAGGCCTGCCCCTGGCCACGCTGCTGGACTGCCGGGAGCACTACGAGCGGGCCATTCGCCCGGAGCGCTCCCCCCTGGGGCGGGCCATTTGCCTCCATACGCTACAGCTGATCAACCGGGAGCTCACCCGGCGAATGCCACCCGTGCCCTCCTTGCCGGGTGAGTCTCTGCCACCTACTAGTCTGCCTGTCCTATCGCTGCCCTGTCCCCATCAATGAATACGACCAGGCGCTTGCCTACGCCCCTGCCCAGTCTGCATTTTCGCGGGCTGGGCAGACCCGTTCCCATGGGGCAGATCCTGCGCTTTGAGGCGGCGGATAACTACACCCGCATCTGGGTGCAGGGCCAGGCCCGCCCCCTGCTGTATGGTTACACCCTGCGGGTGATGTGCCAGCGCTTTCCCTTTATGGCCCGGGTAAGCAGGTCTTTGGCCATCAATCCCCAGCAGGTGCAAACCACGACTAATCCCCAGCTGATCCTGTGCAATCAGCGCCCGCTCTGGCTCTCCAGGGCCTACGCAAGGCGCTTACCGGGCGAGTTGGAGCGGGCACGGCAATCATCTTGAAACCAGTATGTTACGTTTTGAGGCCGGTGGAGCAGGTGCTGTTCCCTCAAGTTATTGTGATGTAACAAAAGCGGTGATTTAGCTTCGTAGTGTGGTGCCCGGCTCCGATTGCCAGCTGCCTGTCTACAACGTTAATCCCCTCTTTTTTATGCCTTCAGTATCCCCAACCCCCGCTTTCACCCAGGCCCTGGGCGCGCTCTGCCGCCAGCATGGGTATGACGAGTTCGTTACCGCCAGCTTTGAGCCCGCCACGGGTCAACTGCTCATTGCCGCCGGGCCAAGTGTCAGTCAGCTCACTCCCGCCATGCAGGCCATTCTGGAGGGCTGCCAGTCCATCCGGGCCACCTATCAGGATCGCCACCGCTCCATTGAGGAGGACGACGAGGAGGACTACCCCGATGAGCCCTACGATCTGGACTAAGCCGGTTGCTCCTGGCGTGGCCAGGCAGGTCAGAACTATCACAGCGTGAGAGTGGTGACCTGTCAGCCCCCCTGGCCAGATCCTAGTTTTATCCTAGTCTTGAATCAGCCCCGCTTTTGGTTTCTATGTCCTCCTCTGCTTCTTGCCGCAGTCTGTCACTTCCCGTTACGCCCCTGGTCAAACGCATCATCCTGGCTTCCACAAAAGGGCAGGCCCTGTTTGTGAGCCGCGAGCAGCGCAAGCCCTTCAATCCCTACTCGGCCTATCTGTTTGCGCTGCTTCAGCGGGAGCGCCGGGCGGCCGATGGGCAGGCCATGGCCGATGAGCATCTGACCGAAAGCCTGGAGATCCAGATCCCCGAGTGGCAGATGCGCGCGGGGTGCATCGAAGGGATTACCCCCGCCCGGGCCGTGGCCTTCAACACCTTTGTGACCAATTCGTTTCGCCAGCGTTTGCGCGAGGAGATCGAGCTGCGACTGGAGACCACCCGGTTTCTCAAAGAGGCCGCTGAGCGGGCCCTGGCCCGCTGGGGCATCGATGAGGATACCTATCCCCTGAGCGCGGCGATTCGCCACTATACCCGCCACCGATCAGAGAGCACCGGGACTACGGATGCTCCTACCGACTCACTGGCTGCGGCCTGATCCCCGGGAGCGTTTGTTGCGTGTGATGCCGAGAGGGCCGCCCCAGTGGGACGGCCCTCTTTTTTTATGTCCCGGCTAGCCAGGCATGGTTGACCGGCCCAATACCCGTGTAGCTGATCCGGCTAAGCCGCCCTGCTACATGGCCAGCGTAGACAACGGTGAGCCTGTTAAGTCGGGCCAAATGTAGTCTCCCATCAGGTATACCGATGGAAACTATAGGCTGATCCGGGAGCTAACACGTTGAGATCGGGTATAGCTTGACCCAGGCAGTAGCCCTTGAGCGGCGATCACGTAGAACAGGCGTTTAGGACGTGGGTGTTTTAGGCTGGACTCGGTACCCCCACCAGTAACCGCCATTTCCGCTGGTTCCAGAACCGGTGCCAGACGCCTGCCTCATCGGCCTTATAGAAGCCCGACTTGCGCTCGGGCTGACCCGGTTCAATGATCGTCCAGCAGTCCCCCTTCAGCAGCCCACTCAACTTGTGGATCGTTCCCGCCTGAACATGGTGGGTGGTCCCCGGTAGGCGCTTGTGCGTAGTCAGGGCTAAGGTCCCGTCGTCTTTTGGCGTTGCAATGACCTCCAGGTAGCCCCCCGACAAAATGGTTGTGCGAAACGGCCAGGGGTGATCATGAAACAGCTCGTCATGGGCCGCCGTGAAATGATGCAGCACCCGGCCATCGCCCAGGTGATATTTGGTAAAGGTTTTATTCATTCGCTCCCGGCGAATGATGTCTTTGGGGGTTGAATAGGATTGCATAGCTTCCGGTTGAGCTGAGCCGTGATTGGCCGCTCCCGCCTTGTTGTAAAGGGCAAAAATGGGAACCAGGTTCATTGAGCGTATGTGCCTTGTGATGGTCTATCAGATCGGCAGGGTGAACTTGATAACTGGACAGCTATAAACGCTGTCTCTTTAACGGCTGGTTTTACACCCCTGCGTCCTTGGCCTTACAGTGGTAAAACCAGCTGCTACTAAACCAGCTGCTACCTTCTTATGTCACCATGCTCCCGAAACGCGGTGACTGCAATTGCCGGGTAATGGCCCGTGTTGAATCACCCTGCCAGCAGGAGGTAACCAGTCGGAAAAGGGCTAAACAAGGGCGTTTTCACCCCCTGGTAGCCCCCTTATGACGGTCCCGCTAACACGCGTGTTTTCCCCCTAACCAAGGTCAGCGCTGGATCTTCCGACTTTTATACCAAAAAAATGCATCAACTCGCTCATTGCAAGTCAACTAAGCCTGAATTTTTTATAAATCAGGTGCCGAATCACGGATAGGACCCCGCCACGCACTACCGGTCAAGTGCAATTGCACCCCCCATTCCCGATGATATATGACCCGCTGGTTACATAGGGGGTTGACCGCTGCCTAACTGCTTGGGTGGTGACCGGTTTGTCAATGGGTGATTAGGTCTTCAGTAGGCGCTGGTAGCCCCCTTTAACCTGGATAAAAGGCTTCGGTAGCGCAACTGGCTTTATGTCACCCCCGAGCCGGAACCAGGTTACTGCAACTGACTGGTCCTTTAGCAGGACCAGTCAGTTGCAGGGAAAGGTCCTGTGCTCCCAGAAGGGTAGTAGTAGCTCCCTTATGACAAGTAGAGGATCACACGACCGCCGCCAGCAGGAGCAGGAAGGCAACTAGGCCTACCAGGATACCCCAGGCCTTAAAGAAGCGCCGCGTGGCTCGCCTGCGCTCGGCGGGCGTAAACTCGCTTGCTTTTTTGATGGGATGCTCCCCCAGGCGGGAGGCAAAGTAGATGCCCCCGGCGGGAAAGCCCAGGCCCAGCAGCAGCACCAATACCGCCGCAAAGCCGTGACCGCTACAGGCAATGCTACAGGCCAGACCTGTAGCCAGTACGGCCAGGCCGATGCCTAGCAGCAGCAGGCCCACAAACAGGATCCGTTTCCCGGTCTGCTCATCCGCCTTGACCGGGCGAGCTGGTTTGGCCAGCTGCCAGTTGGCCGGTAGCGGGGTGGGGTGACTCAATGAATCGGCCTGGTGATCGATTCGTCTACCCCAGGCGTTAAGGGGACCCGAAGGCGCACCGGGGCGGGGGGCCATGGAGCCGCCCAGCAAAACGAACAGCAGGAAATTAGCCAGGAAGGCCCCCCCTATACACCAGCGCCCAAACCCAAACGATTTCTGGCCCTGCCTGGCTAGCTGGCGAACGGCCATTGCCCAGCCCAGGAGGAGCCCTATGCCCACCTGGAGCACTGTCAGGGGAAGCTCCTCCAGCAGCGCAGCGCCCAGCCCCAGGCCATTATAGCCATTCAGTAGTTCACAGACGATCAAAAGGGCGATGGCCAGCGCAGGCTGATGGTTGGCCCAGCGGGCAAGCGTTCTCATGGGAGCAACGGTTTAGCAGGTGATCAATACAGACGGAGTGACGGAATGCCCCTGGCTTGTGAGGGCCAGTAACCGGCTGGCTATAAGGCAAATAACGCAGCTTCCAATCACCTTCTGGAAAAGGCCTGAGCAAACGGCAATGTAGTCCCTGCTGCGGCCCGTCGCCATGCGTAGTAATGCTGGTAAAGTCCAGCCACCCCCGCCCCCTGCAAGTTCCAGGCGCTAATCCATTAATCCAGCCCTTCCAGGTAGGCGATACCTACTTCTTCCCTTCCACCAACAACTGGGGAGAGCCCCGCCTTAACAGCTCGTTGGGAGCGGCGCGCCTTTGGGTACTACGCAGCGCCAGGCAGTCAGCAGCCGGGCGGCCTTTGCATCAACCCAGATAAACAAGTTTTAGACCAGCTGGTTTGACATGGAGTCGATGGCGGGCTAAAAAGCGGTGGTTCCTGGCCCGCCAGCGCTTTTTGGTTACTGCCAAAGCCGCTCACCAGATGCTGGCCTACGCAATACCGGTTAAAAAGTAGTTAAGGGTACTCCAGCCCCTAGCCATCTTAAGCCAGGGGCTTGTTATAGGGTGCAAAAGGTAAGCGGCCGCTAAGGGGAAGCTCTGGCTGATCAACCCTACTTCCGCCCCCAACTTCCTGCCTTGATCGTTCCCTATCAAGGCTCAGTAATTTATAAACCAAGCCCATGAAGCTCAGTCAACAAACCATTCTCATCACGGGGGCTACCTCCGGCATTGGTCTGCACCTGGCCAGCAAACTCCACCAGATGGGCAACCAGGTTATTGCCTGCGGCCGCAATCAACTCCAGCTCCAGAAGCTATCCAGCGCACACCCGGGCATGGCTACCCACCTGTGCGATGTGACTGATGAGCAGCAGCGCCGTGAGCTGGCCGCCTGGGCCGTGGCCCACTACCCGGCCCTGAACATGCTCATCAATAACGCGGGAATCATGCAGCAGCTTGACCTGACGGGGCCCATCGATCCGGCCCGGATGATGACCGAACTAACGACCAATCTGTTGGCTCCGATTCATTTGAGTAGTCTGCTGGTGGGGCATTTGCAGGGCCAGCCGGTGGCCGCCCTCATCAACATAACCTCGGGGCTAGCCTTCACGCCGCTGGCCATCGTACCGCTTTACTGCGCCACCAAGGCTGCCCTGCATTCCTTCAGCCTCTCACAGCGGCACCAGCTACAGGACACCTCGGTCCGGGTATTCGAGATCATTCCCCCGGCGGTGGGCACTAATCTGGGCCACCAGGACAACTACGATAACAGCAACGATGAGCTGATGCCGATGGCTGATTTTATCAATGCCGTGATTGGGGCCCTGCAGCAGGATACCTACGAGGCGGGCATCGGCATTGCCGAGCAGCTGCGTCAGCAGCGGGAAGGCCTCTTTGATCTGCTTAACCTGTAGCGAAGTAGGCTGGCCATTAACGGCTCGCGTTGAGTGGTTAGAAAAAGCCCCGTAGCCTCTTTTTCTAACATGGTCAAGACAACAACCCAACTCAACGTAGTGCCGTGACAAGATCGATCCGTCTGCTGACTAAGCTGGCCATTGCCCTGTTGCTGCTGCTCCAGCAAAGGGGACTACTTCAGGCGCAATCCAGGATTATCGATGTGCACATTCATTCCTATGACCAGGGCGCTTTCCTGCGGCCCACGCCTGATCTGCCCGGTACCCAAGTGCCAGGAGTGCAACCAGCCATCGAAGCCAAACCTATGCTGCCTTTGCCAAGTACCATATTGTCAAGGCCATCGTCAGCGGCTCACCCAGCAGCGTAGAGACCTGGGCACTCACCGATAAAGACCATACACTTATCCGGGGCATCGCCATGGATGACCCGGCGGACTACGATATGGACAGCGCCCGGTTTGAGGAGCTAATCCGGGAGAAGAAGATTGAGGTCTTTGGCGAGATTGGGGCCTACTATACCGGCATCACCCTGAATGCGCCGGGCTGGCAACCCTACCTGCGCATTTGCGAAAAATACGATATTCCCGTTGCCGTTCATGTGGGGGGTGGACCGCCGGAGTCTACCTATTCCTGCTGAAAGAAATTACTGCCATATACGCAGTCCTACCAGGCCCCAGGCGGCCATGTAGCCCACCACCAGTAGGGCCGACCCCACCGCTACGCTTAGAAAGAGCCGGTCTGTCCGCCCCGGGATCCGGCTATAGCTGCGCACCAGGCCCAGCAGCGCTCCCAGGGCGGCAAGCGGTCCCAGCAGGGAGGTGATAAACACCAGAACCGACAGGGGAGAAACCACGCCCAGCGTATCATTACTCATGTTTAAGCACAGCCCCATCACCAGGTACGAGAAGGCGTAGACAACCAGGACTACCCGCAGGGGAAGGGCGCTCAGCTGGCGGCCTCTTCGGCGCAGCCGGATTCCGCGAATCAACCAGCCAAAGCCCATAAAAACCATAACCACTAGCAACAGTAGGGACACGTGGCCCAGGATCAGGGGCAACCAGGCTCGCCAGGCGGAGGTTTTAGTCGCCGTGTTGGCCACAATGCCGCTCCCAAACGAGCGGGCCACTACCGGCTCGCCTGCTTCATTCTGCACCAGCGTTACCTGGGCGGTGTACCCCCTTTTATCCATTCGAAGGGCCTGATTAGCCCCGACCGGCCGCAGGGGCACGGTCTCGCTGCCGACTCCATCCTGCATAAGCAGATTCCCTTTCTCTTCCCGGATGCGCAGCAGCTCGGTTAAGCCCAAAAACCAGCCCGTAATAGCCAGCCGGAAATTACTCGGCCGGTAGTGGCCAACCCAGGCCTGCTTTTGGGTCTCGGATAAAGGGTACACTGGCGGTAGCTGCGGAGGAACTCCCTGCATCACCGCCGCCAGCACAGCGTCTTTGAGCTGGTTAAAGCCGGGACCGTCACTGTTGACCAGGATAATGATACCCCGGTTCAGCCCTGAGTGGTAGAGGTAGTGGGCCCTTAGGCCCGTGCTGCCGCCGTCGTGGCCATGCAGGATGTGCCCCTGGTAGGCAGTAGTGAAATTATGCAGGCCGTAGCCCTGGGTGGCCCCCGCCCGGGCGGCCAGGCTGGTCACGGGCGTTTCCATGCGATCCACCAAGGCGGGAGCAAGCAGCTGCTGTCCATGGTAGGAACCCCGGTTCATCAGCAGCTGCACAAAAGACATCAGCTCCAGGGCTGACACGTTGAGCCCCCCCGCCGGGCGCAGTAGCAGGTGCCAGTAAGGAACTGCCTGCTGGCCCGTATACCCGGTGGCCAGATCCGTCAGGGCGGCTCCATCGCGGCGGAAGGTAGCCCGGTTCATACCCAGGGGCCTAAGCAGGTGCTGGCGCACAAAGGACTCAAATTCCTGGCCGGTTTTTTTCTCGATGATCCGGGCCACCAGGGGCGGCCCCGTGTTGGTGTAGGACATAAAGGTACCGGGTCGCCAGCGACAGGTGCGGGATTCAGGCGTAATCTGTAGCCCGTCTTTCAGCGAGAGGCGGGATCCGTCGTAGGCATAGGCTTTGGGCGACCAGTCGTCAAACCCTGCCGTATGCTCCAGTAGGTGTGCTACCCGGACCGGGTCGGTTGCCTCCCAGGGGTTGCTGAAGCTAATCTCGGGAGCCAGCGTTTTTAGCTCGTCGGTCAGGGCTAGTTTCCCCTGCTGGATTAGCAGCAGCGCCGATGCAGCGACAAAGCTCTTGGTCACGGAGGCCACCGGAAACAGGGTCTGGTCTGTCACCGGCGTTCGGTCGGTGAGGTTTCGCAGGCCCGCGTTGCGCCGGTAAAGCAGTGAATCCCGGGTAAAGACCAGCACTTGCAGGCCGGGTATGGCGGTGGCTTTCTGGATACTGTCAATTCGCCGGGTCAGCTGCTCAGCGGCAAGGGCGGGAGGGGCAGACTGGGCAACAGTGACGGTGTGGGTCAGTACCAGCAACAGACTGGTCAGTAGTGGCGTTAGCCGACTAGACATGGTGGTTAGGTCTACGCGTTAAGGTGTTACGTAAATCTACTGCAAATCACGCTAGGTTACTCCCTACTAGTTAGAACCGATCCCTGCCAGATTAAAGGGGCTGGCTAGCCGTCAACTTCCCTTTTTGGCCTCCTGGCTAGTTTTGGCAACTATAGGCCGCTCAGCCCTGTCCGGTAAGCAGGTTCCTGATTTAATGCACCATTTATTGAACGGCAATCGGCTGGCTGAAGGCTATGTCACCCCTGGCCCGAAACGTAGTTACTACAATTACCGGTCACTTGACCATATCGAGGCATTCTGTCTACTAGGAACGGTCAGCCAAAAGAGGGATAGAACAGGCGTTTTTAGCTCGTTCTCCCGCCGGTTTGCTGACCTGGCCAGCGGGCATGTTTTCCAGAAAAGCAAGGTCAGCAGTGGATCTTCCGACTTTTCTCCCCAAAAAAACGATCAACTTGCTCACAGTCAAGAAACTAAGCCAAAATTCTTCACTCATCGAAGGCCAAATCGCAGACAGGACCCCGCCACGCACTACCCCTGCATTACAATTGTAATGCACTTTCCCGGTGATATATGACAGGACGGTTACATAGCGCGGGACTCACCCCTGACCACTCCCTCACTGCTTCAGTAGTGACCGGTTGACAAACGGGGCAAACGGGCAGTAGCAGGGGTGTTCCAGCCTGCCCCGCTAGCTTGTTGATGGTCCGCGTATTGATTCAGTCCCTGGGCAGTCGATGTCACCCGTGGGTGGAGGCGGGGTTACTACAATGTTGGTGGGATGAGCCGTTGTAACCTGGCCAGGGAGAGAGCGAGAAACCGGCCCAACCAGGGCTCTTGGCACCTGGACTAGGCCTGTTTTGCCCGCCCGGGGTGAACTAGCATTTCTGATCTATCCAAGGTCAGGAGTAGATCTTCCCATTTTCTCACCGCAAAAAAGGCTCATCTTGCTCATTGACAAGCAGATAACCCAAAATTCTTCGCTCGTCGAAGGCTAAATCGCAGACAGGACCCCGCCACGCACTACCCCTTCATTACAATTGTAATGCACTTTCCCGGTGATATATGACAGGACGGTTACATCGCGAGCTGACCGTTTACTCACCCATCCAGTGGTGACCGGTCGGTGGATAAGATAAAACGGGCTTTAGACAAGCTTTTTCAGCCAGCTTGATCAGCTTGGCAATCGCCAGTGGGCTAGCTGGTTCCTATAAATCTTATGTCACCTATGGTTCGAAACAGGGTTACTGCAATGCCTCACCCGTCTCCGTGCTGAGGAGGGTTGCCCCCTAAACCCGGCGAGCGGCCACTATAGACATCAGTGGGCCACGCCAACGCGGCTGGTACCATTGCTACGGGTGCCGCCGACTATCGCCGCACGCCGGTCTAAAACGGCTACGATTGAGGGCTTCTCCTCGGCTGGTGGTACGCCTATTCACTACCACGGGGCAGCGCATTAGCACCCTTATTCGTCAGAAGCTAGAAATTACGGCCGCCAATGGCGGAAACACCACCTTCTTTGGCAGCGACGCCGATGGGGACGGCTTTCCCAACTTCTTTGGTACGTCGGCCGCTGCCCCCAACGCCGCTGCCGTAGCCGCTCTGATGCAACAGCAAAACCGGGTTACTCCCCTGGCGCCCGACCGGATCGTCTCTATTCTGGAGTAAACGGCGCTGGATATGGATGACCCCTTGACATCGAGTTTCGACGTGGGGTTTGACTACCGGACCGGGTACGGCTTTATTCAGGCAGACAGGGCGGTGCAGGTAGCTACCCCGCCCCCGGTTGTGGCTAATCTCATTCCCAACCAGTCGGCCGTGGCCGGACAGCCTTACCGCTACCTGATTCCGACCAATACCTTCTCGGATCCTAACTGCACGGCAGCCAGCTGACGCTAACAGTTACGGGACTACCCCTGGGTTTGACTTTCACCGCCCCGAACAACATCAGTGGTACGCTCGTTACAGCCACGGGATCATCCTTCACCGTGACGGTGGAGTTATAATCAAGAGAGGTAGTACAATGAAAGCCCCGGCCCCTGATGAGCCGGGGCTTTTTAGTGGCCGGGCGCATCAGCGGCAACTGTTCTAGCTGAAGTAGTGCGCCCGGGGCCTGGCTGCGCAGGTAGGTTTGCCAAAGGCTTACCCAGGTCACCGGGCTCTACCGATCGGCGAACCCACTTCCTTTGTCCACCGCGCTACTAGTAGAATCAGCTTGATCCCGGCTTACGCCGGTAATTTTATCGTTTAGATTCTAGTGCTGCACTGCCTGACGCTATCTGGTGTCAGGCAGTCTCTGCTTGAGGGAGTTAGCCGATTCTTAGCTCCTTACGGTCATCCCTCTCCCTTACCTAGATTGACCCAGACGCCAGGCAAACGGCGGTTTATTGGCTAACCCCTGTTACCTTACCAGGCCACAATAACCCCTTACTACACGCCTATGTCTCTGACTACTTTTCGCGCCCTGGGCCGCTCGGGACTCCTGGTCAGTCCCCTGGCCCTGGGCACGATGACCTTTGGCACCGCCCGCTGGGGCTCGCTCGACCACATCTCGCAGACCATTTTCAACGACTACGTGGAGGCGGGGGGTAACCTGATCGATACGGCGGACATTTACGCCGGTGGCCGCAGCGAGGAGCTAGTCGGCCAGTTCATAGCTGATCGCAAGCTGCGTGACCAGCTGGTGCTGGCCACCAAATTCGGCTTCAATGCCCAGGCGGGTAATCCCCACGCCGGGGGGAACGGCCGCAAAAATATGTACCGGGCCCTGGAGGGGTCGCTGCGGCGGTTGAAGACGGAGTACATTGATCTTTACTGGCTGCACGTCTGGGACATGGTTACGCCCGTTGAAGAGGTCCTGCAGACGCTGGGCGATCTAACCCGGGCGGGTAAGATTCGCTATTTTGGTTTCTCGGACATGCCGGCCTGGTACGTCACCAAAGCCGCTACGCTGGCCGGGGCTCATCAGATGCCCGGCCCCATTGCCATGCAGTTGGAGTATTCGCTGGTAGCCCGCAGCTTGGAGCTGGAGCACCTGCCCGCCGCCCGGGAATGCGGGCTGGGCCTAACGCCCTGGAGTCCGCTGGCGGCGGGTTTTCTGGCGGACAAATACGAGCGCACGGCCGGGGGCGGCGGCTCGGGCCAGGGTCGCCTGAGCGGGGCTAATCCCTTTGGCAACAGCAAATTCACGGAGGAAAACTGGCAGACGCTTGAGGTTTTAAGGGAGGTGGCCGGGGAGCTCGATCAGCCCCTGGCGCAGGTGGCCCTGGCCTGGGTGTCCGCCCAGCCTGGCGTTACGGCCCCCATCATCGGAGCCAGTACTCGGGATCAGCTTCGGGATAATCTGGCCTCGCTGACCATCTCCTTTTCGGCTGATCAGCTCAGGCGGCTGACCCAGATCAACGCTCCCCAGGCCTTCTTTACCCCGGCTCTGCAGCAGATGATTTTTGGGGACACCAGCGTGCAGGCCTGGTCCTAACAAAAAGTTATTGCATTAGGCATGGCTAACCGCTAATCAATCTGCCGCAAACAAGCTGGTCCGCTACCTGGTTACAACTAGGCATATTAATAGTGTCTATATTGATGATGAATTAGAAAGCGTTGGCGTCCTGAGCACCAGCGCTTTTTTGTGGGCCCTGCCAGAGGCAGCGGAAACCAGGTGCCAGTAGTTCGTCTCACCACTGGTTATCAGGCCTAGGTTGCCAACAGCGCATTATCCGGTAATATCTCTAGTTGGATGAGTCTGCCCTCTGAGCAGCACCTTATGGATCCATCAACGTGCTCAAAACTAGCTGGTAGGGCACTGGAGATACGCTAATCTCACCCCAGTAGGGGTGGTCGAGCACCACCAGTAAAAACACCAATAGTTCAATCATTCCGGCCAGTACCCCCGTTAGTAACGCGTGAAGCGGGTAGCTCTTTACCATAAAACAGTAGGAAAACCCAGTGGTAGCCATCGCCCCCAGTAGCACAACCAGCCAAAGCACACCCGGAACGCCCCCGTGGACTACTTCCATTCGCTGACGGCGCAGCTCAACCAGGTTGTTAAAGGCGCGAGTGGTTTCGGTGTACACAACCAGCTGCTCGCCGGATAGCTCTCTCTGGTTCAGCAGCTGTTTTTGAAACTGATTTAAGACGACTGTTTCTGAATCGGGGAGTAAACCCCGGCGCTGAGCAGGCCAAGACTGGGTTATGATAACGCTTATGTAGCGCCGCAGTTGCTGGCGCATCGGGTCACGCGTCGCGTCGGGATAAGCGGCCAGATCCCGGTAGAGTACCGCCGCGGCCGAGGCTTCCTGGGAGGTAATGTTGATGGCCTGGTTGTAGCTGCCCCAGGCCGCTACCGTCAGCAGACCCAGCAGCAGGCCGTAGAGTAGGGAGACGGCCGAAAAAAACCAGCCGACTGTCGCGTTATCCAAAGAGTCCACCGGCTTATTTTGGCGCAGAGATCGATGCGTAAAGGTCAGCCCAAGCAGGGCTAGCCCCACAAAGAAGCTCATAATCAACAGCGCCAACAACCACGTTGGCAGGTTGTACATCCAGTGCATACGGGTTGAGTTTTGGCGAGCGGTCCTGATGAAGTTGAGGAGACCCCTTTGCTAGAAGTCGCCCTTACCGGATTTGTTCAGGAAAAGCTGGTAAGGGCAATCCCTTAGACCAAGGGCCATTTTTTTCCTGCGGCCGCAGGCGGCACTTGTCCGGCAAAAACGGGCCGCTAGTTCCTGTGTTAAGCGTCCTGGCCTGCGAGCCTACCAGTAGGCTTAGGGCGCTAAAAGGGGCGGGCTAGGTGCATCGCTGCCTTACTGCTTGAGTGGTAACCGGTTAATTAGACGAAAATTCGGCTTTTATACGTAAAAGCCGAATTTTCGTCTAAAGACAAGGAGGTGGTCATTCACTGTACCCAGCGTGTTATGAATCAGCGTTCATTGACCGATTTCTTTCGAAACCACGGTGGTGTTATCCGCACCCAGCAGCTTCGCGCGGGCGGGTTTACCCACTACCACCTTAACCCCTTG
>NZ_JAFMYW010000016.1 GCF_017353175.1 Fibrella forsythiae
GGCCAGCGTGGTGAGCTCACCCTGCCACTTGCGGGGCGCTTTCAGGGTATTGACGCTGGTAATGGCCCTATCGATCAGCCGGGTGTGATCCTGCAAAAGGGCCGCCTTCTGATTGGCCAGCAGCCAGGGCGTGGTGTGGTGGAAGTTGCCCCTGGCCCCGCTTTGCAGCTGGCCCTGGTAGTGGGCGTAGCTGAAGAAGCACTTGGGCGGCATAAACGAGGCCCACTGCTGACGGTGGCCGAACTTCTCTACCAGCTCCAGCTGGGTGATGCGCTGGGCGTACAGATCGTGGCAGGCCTCGGGGCTGGGGCACTTCATGCGCCCGTAGAGCACATCCCGCCAGATCAGGTTGAGAATGTCCTTGGTGTGCTGGGGCGAGAAGCGCTGGGCGGGCCACAGCTTCTCTCTGGCCACTTCCCAGAACGCCTTGGTCAAATAGCGCTTGGTGGCCTCCAGATCAGCAGGGGCGCTGGCTGATGCTGCCGTAGCCGCTGAGCCAGGCGCGCTGGTAGTTGGTTGAGAGAGCCCGCCAGTGGGCTCGGCAGTTCCTACGTGCCTCGCGCCACTGGCCAGGTCACCTCCCGTATCGCTAGAGGCCCCTACAGGCCCGCCCTGACTCGTTATCTGGGCAATGAGTGTGGATAAAGGGCCAGCCGCCCCGCCCCCCCCAGCCCCTTTTAAGGTGGCCCTACCGGGGTGGTGAGCCTTTGGGTCCGCCTCCCGTTTTAATGTCAGAATTTCAACGTCACATCGCACGCCCCGTGGAGACGGTGGCACCGGACTCAACACATCACCCAGATACTTATCCACCGTCTCCACACCGCCTTTAGGATAGTTAGTATTCCCTTTAAATGTGTTCTTATCCGGCGAAGTCTGCCGCATATGGGGGGAAAAGCCCGGGTGGGAGGCCCTGGAGAGGTCAATCAGGGGGATCGGCTCAAAGGCCTCGCCCAGCATAATCCACGGGCTTATCCACAGGGTAAAGTCGTGGCGGTGACCCCGAAACTGCTTGCGGACCAGGCCTGCTGCGATGAGCTTTTCCAAATGATCGTAGATGGTGCGCGTGCCCGCTTTGGTCAAGGTGGCCAGCAAGCGACGATTGGTGTAGAGCGGTGGCAGCTCAGCGGAGTCGATGGCCAGGGGGCTGCGCAGGTAAACCCGTAGCTGCTGGCAGTAGATGCTCACCAGAGCGTTAAGCGTAAGCAGCGAGCCGTGGCGGATTTTGTGAAGCAGATTGGCCTGAACTTCATTATGGGCCTGCACGTGCTGGTTGAGGCGGGTAAAGACGGCTTTTTCGGTAATGCTAAGCATAAAAGGGGGGCAAGCGGTTGGGGCGTAGGGGATGAAACGTTGGCGGGCCACAGGTGCAGCCCGCCAATCGCGGTTTCTGTCTAGCTGAAAGGGGCAAAACGCAGGGGGCAATGATCGTGCTGACCCGTCGGCTTGGACAGGTCACCACTGAATCTTGGACAAAGCGGCACTTTAGGTCATAAGCTGTCGAGGTACGTGCCGCACGCAGGCCAGGTGCCTGAGAATGACAGCAGGCTCCCCGCCCTCCAGGATGGGCACGCTCCCCAGCTGCTCCTGGACGATCTCGTAGGTGATCAGGGCGTGGGAGATCGTCACCCAGGCCTCATGGGTGAGCACCACCATACCGTACTCATGAGGGACCAGGCGCTCCACCACGGTAAGCAGCCTGGGGGGCACATACGTGGGCTGGCGATCCAACCAGCGCAGCATATCCTGATCGATGAGGCGGCGAACGGTAGCCAGGGCCTGCCCGCACACAAAGTGGGTCTGCCAGCGCTGGGCAGCATCGATCACCGTAGGAGCAATGGGGGAGGCCAGGGGGCCGGGGGCAGCGATGTGCTGCCTCACAAAGGTTTTTAAGAGCGAGTGGAAAGTAGCCATCACTAGAGGCGGTTAGTCGAGTGGAGGAAGTCGATCAACTTAGTTTGCACCAGTAGCCGATGGAAGCTGGCCGCTAGGAGCATCAAGGGCGGCTCCTGACTCCCAGGGGGCCAGGCGTGGACGTAGCCAAGGTACTGCTCCATAGCGGGGTCGTACTGGATCATACCCAGTAGCTGGGTGGTAGGCTTGCCAAAACCGTCTAGCTGGGGCTCCTCCGTTTGCCTGCGCAGCTCGCAGGTATGCTCGTCCAGGTGCAGCCAGTGCAGGGCCTCATGGGCCACAGCTTGGAGATTCGGGTCCACGGCTTCTACGTAAGGGCAGATTGAGCTCATGGCAGGTGCTTGTCTAGGGGGTTAGTGAAGGCCCTCTTGATGCGGGGTATGACCAGGGAGGCCACCACCAGTCCGATTACGGTAAGGGCTAACTCGTTCATAGGGTAGGCAGGGGGATCTTGGCCAGCCACAACAGCTGCTCGTAGTAGCTGATCAGCTCGTTTAGCGGAGCGGCCAATAGATGCGCCTCGGCCTCCTCACTAGAGCCGATCCAATGTTCGACTAAGCCTACCCCGGGGCTAATGCTCTGGTAGGGGGCGATGTAAATGGCCAAGGCTTTCCCAGACTGCCAGTGCTGGCGCTGGGCGTAGAGATCGCGCAACCGGTGCAGAATCAGCCGAATATCGGGGTCTTGCGGGGAGGGGTGTAACCGCTGGTTACTCCCGGTGTTGGCACTTTGCTTCTGGCTCTGATTAGGCATGGCGGTTGTGCTTGATAGAGGTGAGCTGATCCCGCATCAAGAGATCATACAGGGCAGCGCTGGTGGGCGAGCCCGAGAGGCGCTCTTTGAGGCGCACCCGGGCCAGGATCTGGTAGTCCTGAATTTGCTTAAGGCGGCCCAGGGTGACTTTTGTGGGGGGAGGGGGCGTGGCGCTTTGGCCAGGCTTGACTACATTTGTGCGATTCATGATCAACTTCGGTTGGTTTATAGCCCTGGCTCTGTCTGATACACAGGTCGGGGCTTTTTTATTGGGAAATGGGTAAGCTCTTTTAGATGGGCTTGTTAGCGAATCGGCCTGCTCAATCTATTTTGAGAGTAAGACCTCTGTGGCAGCCTCAACCAACTCAGTTAACTCAGGATCGGCTACGTGTAACGAATAGGCATTTTTCCAGCGAAACCAGTTAAGAAGGGTGTCAACCTTTGGTTGCAAACGAACAACCTCCTGTATTACCGCTAACTGACCAACATCTTCGGGAAGGCGGGCTTTGGCGGCCCTCATTCGCTCTTTATACATCCTTGAGGCGCTTACCTTTTGCATCATTTTTTTAGCCTTTAATTGAAAAAATGGGCCGATCAGGCATTGCTTGCTTGTAAACGAACGCCTTCGTAATATTTTTGTCATAACCCGAGGCCTCAAAAACAGAGACCCTTGTAATGACATCTCAAATATACAGGAGTGACTTGTAATTTTACAAGCAACTCTGTGTAAAATATTTACTTGTGACCCCCTTAGCACAGAAGATTAAAGAGCTTAGAAAAAGCAACGGTCTGAATCAGACACAGTTAGCTAAGAAACTAGGGATAACCCCCCAGTCTGTCTCCGAGTGGGAGAGTGGTAGAACAAGGCCAGACATCAGCAAACTTTTGGAGCTAGCTCATGCGCTGGACACTACAGTTGATGAGTTAGTACCATCAACCACCCAAAGTCAAGGCCAGTCCAGCAATAGAATAAAGCGAGTAATGGTGGATATAGGCATGTCTAAGAAACTGCCTTTAATCAGTATAAAAGGCCAAGCTAACGTCATTGAAAATAGCTTGGAAGGATGTCAACTCAAGTTTATCGAAGACTATTATCAACTCTACATTCCAGGCGTCGATCTAGACGAAGACAAACATGTTATAATTGAGATAGAAGGGGACTCGATGGAACCTGAAATCAAGAACCGGGCAATGGTGCTAGGAGAGCACATAACTACTGATAATGTCCGCTACGAGTCCAATGGCGTGTACGCGGTGCTATACGCTCACCGATTTGTAGTTAAGCGGATCAAGACTAATGACATTACTCAGAAAAAGCAGTTGATTTTATATTCAGATAATGACCGTTATGGACCCATGACCGTTGAGGCCACAGATATCAAATGTCTATGGAAGATTTCGCGGATTGTGGATTCATTGGTATATTAAATCAATCCTTCGTTGCTCCAAATCTCAATGCGACATACTAGACTAGTCATTCGTCAGACTGAGCTTCACTACGAGTTGACGTGTACCCTGATCCCAGAAACCGAACGCGAGCAACAAGCCATCACCCACTCAGAAGCAGGACTAGGTACAGAGGCTGAACAGGAGCTACTGGAACGCTACGTGGCTTTTATCCGTATGCCAGGCTATGAAGTCATTGAAGGGCAGATAATGGGCAGCACTTACCAGGCTAAAGTCAGAAACCAGCTTACCAGGTAGTCTACGTAGCCTGTGTGGTGCCTCCTTATATCTTTGAAACTTAGATAACCAATTATATGTCAGCGGAACAACAAGATATCAAGCGGCAG
This sequence comes from Fibrella forsythiae, assembly GCF_017353175.1. Taxonomy (GTDB): domain Bacteria; phylum Bacteroidota; class Bacteroidia; order Cytophagales; family Spirosomataceae; genus Fibrella; species Fibrella forsythiae. The sequence goes on from NZ_JAFMYW010000016.1 coordinate 4,458, forward strand.
GTGGCCAACCTGATCCGGGAGGCTCGCAAGGCAAAAGGATTGACTCAAAAGGAATTAGGAGATATGATTGGTGTTGCCGAGTCAACCTTCAGTAGGTTCGAGAAGGGTGGCCAAAACCTGACTTTAGATACCTTGCAACGGATTTCGGTGGCGTTGGGTGTCAGCTTATTCATAGATTTCAAATAAGCTATTTTTTTGCCCCAATACTTGTATTATAATACAAGTATCTGTATATTTATAGAGTTGAAAGTCAACAAAAAAGCCCCAACGCTCAGCATTCGGGAAGATCGTAGCGAAGGGGCAGAAATCAATCACTTAACATCACTGTCAAATGAAGACCGTGCAAACTTACGCCCAATCTACGGGCAGAGCAACTCCCCTTGAGCCTACTGCTCAAACCTTATAGCAGCAAATAGAGATCCTGCAAAACGTGGTGCTGACCTTGAACAACCCGACATTTCGATTGAAGTATAGTTACGTGGCCACGGCCAGTGAGCAACAGTTGAGCCAGGCATTGACCCGGGTGATCGGAGAATTAGATCCGCTGCTGATAGAGGCGCTGGCCTAAGAAGCTATTCAATCGATTTACCTTATCAAGCCAGCTTATCACGGGATAGGCTGGCTTGTTGATTATAGAAAGCTGGAGAGGCAGTTCTACAGACAAGCGATCAATGTCGTACGCGCGTAAATCGTCTCACGAACTCAACGGTAACGCTGAAATAGGATGTTGATTTGCGAAATGGCCATTTGAGACGGTTGAATAAAGCTGACAACCGCAGCCAAGCAGGACAAGGTAATGTCTCGGAGAAACGGGCGTTTTTATGAGATGGGTATACTGTCAGTTGAAGTCATGACTATCACAATTTAATTTAGTCGAAGTAGTTCAATAACTTGCGGTATAATACCTAATCAGACTCAAAAAGCCCTAAACCCTTACTATACGTTGAGAGCTTAGGTATACTCCTATCTAATTGATTTTGACACCAACAGCTAGCTTCGGCCCATATCCTTTTTTACGGAATGGTGGCCAAATGGGAGCACTTATCCGTGCCTATGATTGGGCTGCATCTCCCCTGGGAGTACCCGATCAATGGCCTTCTAGTCTACGCGCATCGGTCAGCAACATGCTGAATACGGGTCTGCCGATGTTAGTCCTCTGGGGGCCAGATCTAATTTGTCTCTACAATGACTATGTCATTCCTAGTCTAGATCCCGCTACCCAGCATCCTGCTATCGGCAAACCTTCTGCCCAAATATGGCTACAAGCTTGGCCTGTCGTTGGCCCACTGTTGAAAGGTGTTTTGCAAAGTGGTGAACCGGTGACCTTTCAGGACGTACCGATGGTATTTTACCGCCACGGAAACACAGAAGAGGTATTCTGGACCTTCTGTTACAGCCCAATAATGACCGAAGACGGTCATATCGAGGGTATTCTTGCCACCTGCCTGGAAACCACCCAAGGTGTTCGGGCGCGACAGCAACTGGAACAAAATCAGCAAAAATTGCTGGCTTCATTCAATGAATCTCCTGTGGGCATCGCGATTATTAGTCGTGAGAAGCTCACGTTCCGGATGGTAAACCCATTCTATGGACACCTCGTTGGACGTATGCCTGACGAAATTATGGGTAAGCCACTGTTAGAGGCTTTGCCTGAACTAGCCGGGCAAGGTTTTGATCAGTTATTACAAGAAGTAATCACTACGGGTAAGCCCTTTATTGCCAACGAAATAGCCGTTGACATCGTCCGTAACAATCACTTGGAGACCATTTATGTTGATCTGACCTATCAGCCCCAGCGTGAAGCTGACAATCACATTTCTGGTGTCCTTATCGTTGCTATCGATGTTACTGAGCAGGTGAAAGCTCGGCAAAAAATTGAAGCAGGCGAAGCGTCATTACAGAGAGCCATTGAACTGGCTGAGTTGGGCACTTGGCACATCGATACGGTAACCGGGATAATTACTTGTTCTGAACGCTTGCGAAGCTGGTTAGGCTTAGAAGGCGCCATACTAAGAGCCGAAGCCTCTCCCCGCATCCATTCTAGAGACCAGGTGCGAATTCGACTTGCGATGGAGAAGGCGTTGGAAAGAGGGAGCCCTGGCCTTTTTGATGAGGTGTATACGATTACCAACGCGATTACGGGGCAGGACCGGATCATCCATGCCAGTGGGCAGACCTTGTTTGATACGGATGGCAATTCGCTTTCTATATCCGGCACGGCTCAGGATGTGACGGTCCAACAGCAGTTACAATTGGCGTTGGAGAATGAGGTACAGATACGGATAGAAGAATTGGCAGCTATCAATGAAGAGTTAAGGGCCACCAATAATAGGCTGGCCACCACCAATGACGAGTTGATTGAATCCACTGCCTTGCTTGTTCGCTCGAATGAAAACCTGCAAAAATTCGCTTATGTAGCCAGCCACGACTTACAGGAACCTTTACGTAAAATTCAGCAGTTCGGGGATCTGTTACAACGGCAGTATGCTGACTCAACAGGTGAGCAATTGGATTATCTACAGCGCATGCAGGGGGCTGCCAATCGCATGTCGATGCTCATCAAAGACCTGTTGAACTTTTCCCGCATCGCTACCCAGCGCGACGAGAGTGAAGTGTTGTCACTCAGTGACGTACTCGGTAGTGTTTTAACCGTCTTCGAACTTGTGATTGCGGAAACGAATGCTCGGATTGAGGTTGATCCATTGCCACAAATAAAGGGAGATCCTACTCAACTAAGTCAACTTTTCCAGAATTTGCTGAGTAACGCCCTGAAATTTAGTCGGGTTGATTCATCAGGAAGGCCTAGCATTCCCCAAATCGCTATTCGATATAAGTTGGTTAATGCCAATGATTTACCGCTTTCCGTAAAACCAGGTCGGTTCACAACTCAGTATCATTACATTGCTGTCGTTGATAACGGCATTGGCTTTGATGAGCGGTATCTGGATCGTATCTTTCAGGTATTCCAGCGGCTGCATGGCAAGATGGAGTTTACTGGTACAGGGATTGGTTTGGCCGTCGTTGAAAAAGTAGTCATTAATCACGGTGGAGCCATTACCGCCAGCAGCAAGCCAGGGGGAGGATCTACCTTTCAGGTTTACTTTCCTACTGGCTGACAACTGGGGAAATGGGCTCGTTTTAGACTAGCTTTACTTAACAAAAAAAAACGATGCTCACTGGGCCAATTATTATTATTGAAGATGATGCCGATGATCAATATATCTTTCAGAAGGTTCTTGGCGAACTGAATGTACCAAATACCATTCGTTTCTTTGATAACGGGCAGCTTGTCTTGAATTACTTGCAAGAAACGGAAGAGCAGCCGTTTCTAATTATCTGTGATATCAACATGCCCTTGATGAATGGGATGGAACTACGGCAGTATATTGAGACGGATGCACAGTTGAAAAAGAAGATAATCCCCTTCATTTTCATAACAACGAATGCTTCACCGGATCTAATCAAGGAAGCCTACCAAGTAACTATCCAGGGTTTTTTCAAAAAAGCCAATGGGTACGAAGAGACTAAACGCCAGTTAGAGCAGATCATCGGCTACTGGTCTCTGTGTCTTCATCCCAATAGCGAATGGTAAGATTAAGTATCATTAGCGGCTCTTCGGCGCTATAAAGCGATTTGACAGTTAAGAATTACAGTGTCTTAGTAAATGCTCCATTTTTGAGCCTATAAGCACTTCATCAGTCCTGTTTGTTAATCAATAAACCTTCACTTGCTTGTTAACGGCCTGTCTTGTCCCAATATGAACGAACGTTTATAGTGTGACAAGCATTGGCTGTGTCAGCTTATGGTCAGATAGAGGCGCTGCAAAACGTGGTGCTGACGCTGGATAATCCGACGTTTCGACTGAAGTATAGCTATGTGACTACGGCAAGCGAGCAACAGTTGAGCCAGGCGCTGGCCCAGGTGATCGGGGAGTTAGACCCGCTGCTTGTGGAGGCGCTGACTTAAACAAAACAACTTGATGTCTTTACTGCAAACCGGCTTATCTGACGATAGACCGGTTTTGGCGTGACGGCAGGATCAACTCTACAGCTGACTAGCTTGAAAGAGGGGTAACTAATTCGGATACGTGGCAACGCTACTAGGAGAAAAATATTATCAAGTCACTATATCCTTGCGCCCTTACATAGGGTTGCCAACCCTTTCAAAAATGCATTTTCTCACCGCCCAGTATCCGGAGGATGATTTACTTTGATTCTGATATCACCAGGCAACTGTATACGTGGCGCAAGTATAGAAGGGCTAGTAAATGTGTTCAGCAAACTACTTTACCAACCATTGACGCAGTAAGCCGCTAGCAATTAGATCGTCTAGTCAAGCAACGCAGTATATTTAGCCATTGATAACCCATACGCAGCAGTTCTAGGATGATACTGACAAATCACCTGTCTGCCGGGTCAACCAATCACATTTGCCATTGCTTTCTAGATTGAAAAAGGGTAAAACGATGTCCAGTTGAAGGGTAGTCAATGGCTTCTAGCATTTTCATGGCTTTGTAGATTGATGACCAAAAAGTTGACCCGGCTCTTAACCATTAGTAAGTACCTGGGCGCGCTTCAGGAGACAAACACCCTTGTGGAAATAAAATGGATTCTTTCATAAAGTAACCTTTAACCAAATTGAAAAAACCGCTACCCAATCAGGGTGATCAACCTAGTCATGAATCAAGCTTGAGTGAGCTCTCAATCGATGAATTTGATCTTCATGAGATAATGGAATATGTAACTGCTGCTACGTGTATTATCGCGATAATGAGAGCACTTTTCTTCACGTTTGCCCAACCATAGATCGATTAGATACCTGTCTTATCTATACCCCTCAATTCAAAATCAACGGTTAAACGCAATGGCATCAAAGCAGGAATTCGTAGACTTTGTAGTTGGGCAAATTCAACGAGTTGGGACGATAAGCACTACGAAAAGGCTTTATACATAGCTGGGGCTAATTCACTTATCTTAAAGAAAGACATCCATTCCACGTTAATCGATGCACTATCGTTGATGAGCAGCTACTGGCTGAATCTAAACCAGTGTGCTGTTTGACCAATGTACAATTGAGGTCTACCAGTCAAAGAACAGACTTCAAAATAGTTAGGCTATCTTTAGGCTTGCCATTTTGGCATTCACGCTTCAGCTTACAATTCATTTGACGCCCACTGAGCTACCCCTTGTCTGGATCGTTGACGATGATGATGACGATCAGTATTTCTTACAATATGCTTTCAAACAAGCATTGCCACACATCAAAACAAGGGTGTTGACGGATGGCTTGGAGCTGATAACGGCTTTGGAGCAAGAAACGATATTGCCAAAACTAGTCCTGCTTGACCTGAATATGCCTCGTAAAGATGGCTTTGAAGCGTTGCAGGAGTTACGTAGCATCCCCGATTATCAGCATTTGCCGGTCGTTGTCTTGACGACTTCTAATCGTCAGGAAGACAAAAGCAAGGCACTGCAATTAGGGGCTGATGACTTCATGACCAAGGCAGCTATTCAAAAAGAAATCCTTCAAATGATCAAACAATTAGCGGTCGATTGGCAATTAAACGAATAGCACTTTAAAGCTTATCGACTATTCGATGTCCGTAATTAATAGGCAATATCCTGAAACGAGGGAGGCCAATTTCAACCATGCTCGCGTTTTAGTTATTGAATCTAACGATACTTGTTGGCAACGCATTCAAAAAAGCATGGCAAAACTCTTGCCAAACGTGTTGCTCATCCGGGCCATTAACCGCGAGCAAGCACTTTCGTTGATACCAGAATGGCTGGATGACGAAAGAACAGTACCGAAGCTAGTATTGCTTGACCTCTACGTCCCAAATCGTGCGCAGGGTTTTCAACTATTGAATGACATTAGAAATCTGGCTGAACCACTCAACTGGATACCCGTGATCATATTCAGCAAATCTGATTTGCAAGCTGACATCAATGAGGCTTACCAGCGGGGCTGTTCCGCTTACCTAATTAAGCCTGCTTGCCTTCCTGAATGGCATGACTGCTTTAAACAGCTGCGTATGTTTTGGTGGGAAACTGCTGCACTTCCGCTAATACGACACGTATTTTAAAAGATTTAGCTTTTACGAATTGATAGGCGTTATTTTAAGCGACTAGCCTTTACAATCAAGGCCATGTTTCCCCGATGCTTTGCCGCGCACGTTAGCCGCCGTCAATGCCTCTATAGTTCGTGTGCTGATCTGCTCCCGCTCGTGTTCAGAGAGTACGGTGAGCATCTTAACCATCATCTTAGTAAGGTGGAGATCGTCAACAGCTCGGAAATTGACCTTGCTAGCCAATAGCCTAGATATAAACAACACGTGGCAGATTAACTTATCCAGCTTCGCTATGATAAGCGTCAAGGCTTTAACTTGACAGTTGAAGCCCATAGAGCTACCTACAGAGGCGGTGGTTTATAGGTAAACAAAAGACGGTAAATAGCCAAGCTGCGGGCCCGTATACAACAATCGTTTGTATAACAATCTGTTATGTAATCAAATCCTCCGGGAAAAGACTACTCCACCGGCAAGTAAACACTAAAGGTGGCTCCCTGATTAGGCTGGCTGGTAGCAGAGATGGCTCCGCCGTGGTTGGCGGCTACCTTCTCACAGATGGCCAGCCCAATGCCCGTCCCCCCGTAAGCGCTACTCTTGCCGTGCAGTCGCTGAAAGACCTGGAAGATGCGATCCACGTATTTCTGATCGAAGCCAATGCCCTTGTCAGTCACGTCAATCCGGTAGTACTGAGGAGCTACCTGCAAGGGCCGGACCGCCACCGGCAGGTCGCTAGCGACCAGGCGCTGACAATCTACCCGAATCAGGGGGCGGGTGTTGGGCTGACTGAACTTGAGGGCATTGCTCAGCAGGTTCTCAAAGAGCTGTTTTAACTGCGAGATATCACCCGAGATGGTAGGTAGAAACTCCACCTCTATCTGCGCCCGCGTCTCCTCAATCCGCATGTCCAGATCCGAGAGCACTTGCCCAACCACCTCAGCAAGCGAAACGGATGCGGTAGCCTCCTGCTGGGTCGAGATGCGCGAATAGGTGAGCAGATCCCGGATCAAAGTGGCCATTCGGCTGGCCGCCGACTGCATCCGGTCCAAATGAGCCATCCCCTCGCCCAGGGCCTGGGCGTGGTGGTTTCTTAACAACTCCCCAAAGGACTGAATCTTGCGCAGGGGCTCCTGCAAATCATGAGAGGCCACATAGGCAAACTGCTGGAGGTTTTCGTTGCTCCGGCGCAGGTCGGCCACCGATATCTGGAGCTCCTGGGTGCGCTGCTCCACCTGTCGCTCCAGTTCACCCTGCATAAGACGCCGAGCCGTAATATCCTGGGTGACCCCGGTTATACGAACCGGCTGACCGTCCGCCTCGTAGGCCGGTTGACCCGATATTTTCACCCAGTGCAGCGTTCCATCGGGCCAGGTAATCCGATATTCGCCCGTATACACTGTCCGGGCATCAACGGCCGTCGTCATCGCCTGCTGCGCCCGTTCCCGGTCATCAGCCACCATAATCGCCATCAGATCCGGGAAGGAAAAGGGCGTTTCGGCCGGTTGTCCATAATTCGCCCGGCCCTGCGCACTGATCTCCATGTTGCCCGTGGCCAGATCGAGCGTATAGGCTCCCAACCGACCCGCATCCATCGCTAAACTCAGGCGCTGATTGGCCCCCAGCAACTCCTGCTGAGCGGCTTCTGTCTTCTTTTTTGCCTTCACGATCTCCGTCACATCAGTAGCCGTAATCAGGATGGCATAGACGGTATCGGCCGCGTTACGAAGCGGCGTGTAGGAAAAGGCTAGATAGAACGTCCGTAGCACGCCATCAACGACTAATTCGGCCCGGTCGCTGTCGGTACGGTAGGCTACCCCCGTGGTGTACACCTGATCCAGGAGTGGTAAAAACGGCTGGCCTACCAGCTCTGGCAAGGCCTGAGCCAGCGGTTTACCCATCACCGAACGGTCTTTGCCCCAGATCGTTAGAATGCTCTCGTTGACCCGCTCGACAATCAGTTCCCGGCCTACCAGCAGACTAACGGCGACGGGCGACTGCTCGATGAGCTGCCGAAGCTGCTGTTCGCTTTGCTCCAGCTGCTGGCGGGCCACTACCTGGGGCGTGACATCAGTTACCACTTGGATCATCCCCGTTATGTGCCCATCCTCTCGCAGCGGGCGATACGAGAGGTCGTAATAGTAATCCTGACGGGCTCCGGTTCGGCTGTGCGGTATGAGGACTTCATGGCCATCAAAGTCAATACCTTCATCATAGACCTTGCGAGCCTGTTGCAGCGCGTATTGGCCCGCTAGTTCCGGTACGGCGGCCAGTAGCGAGTGGCCAATGACCTCCTCCCCCAGGCCCATGAACGATAACATGGGCTGGTTGATCTGCTCGATGATGAACTCATCTCCGCGTAGCACTAGCGTGGCGGCGGGCGACTGCTGAACAACGCTACGGAAGCGGGCTTCGCTTTCTTCCAACTTCCGGCGGGCCTCCACTTGCGCCGTTACGTCGGTGGCCACCTGGATCATGCCGGTTATCTGCTCGCCCTCCCGCAAGGGGCGATAGGCTACATCATAATAATAGTTTTTAAGAACCCCCGTCCGGTTATGGGGCACGGCGAGTTCAAGCTGGTCAAAGGAAACGCCCTCTCGGTACACCCGCTGCACCTGTTGCCAAACTACCTGTCCGTCCAGTTCGGGCATGATCGCCAGCAGCGGCTGATTAATCACCTCTTCGCTCCGGCCCATGAAGGCCAGCATGGACTGGTTGATCTGCTCAATGACGAAATTATCCCCGCGCAGCACTAGGGTGGCCGCCGGTGACTGCGCAACGATGCTGCGGGCGCGGGCCTCACTGCTCCGCAGGGCTTCTTCGGTCCGCGCCCTGCTCACAGCTTCCCAGGTCCGCTCGGCCGTTTCTTCCAGCAGGCTTAGTTCATGTTCGGTAAAGGCGTGGGACCCCTCAAAGTGTACAAACAGGACAGCCACCAACTGCCCAGCCTTGATTAAGGGCTTGTTAAGGGTGGCCCCCAATTGCAGCCGGGCGTGAGCGAGCTTTTCCGCCTCCGTCAGCGTGGGGTCTTGCGTAATGTCGGGCCGGATCACCGTGTAGCCAGCCTGCAAGCGGGTCATCAATTCAGCGCCGTAGTCTTCGTAGCGATAGCACCCCTCAATGCCCCGTACCCCATTGATGTAGTTGCGCGTGACCACGATGGTCTGCTCATCCTGCATATCTTCGGCGTAGCCCACCCGGCTGGCCCCGATGTACTCCCCCAGCGCGCAGGCGGCCTGGTACTGAATATCGGCCGGGTCACTCAGCAAACGTAGCCGGTCGCTGAGCGCTAGTAGAAAGGTCTGCTGCGGTTGACTAGCCAACCGGCCAGCTTCCCGAAGCTGTACGATCTCGGTGATGTCGTCGACGGAATGAATAATGTAGCTAACCTCACCCGCCGAATCCAGCACCGGCTGGTTAAAGAGCTTCCAGATTTTAATGTCTAACTGGCCCGTTTGCGGATTGATCAAATCGTAGCGCAGATCAGCCGTTTCGTGCAGGCGTTTGTCGTGCAGCACCTGGCGCAAGGATGCCTCTAGATTGCCCCTCTCCGACCGCTGCTGATTCTGGGCGTTGTCAAAAAAAGCCTCAAACACCCCTTTCCCCAGGAGCATCTCGCGCTGGGTGTAGGTGGCCTTCAGGTAGGCATCCGTTACGCCAACGATGGTAAAGGTTGGCGCATCTGGTAATAAAATCAGATGGTTGCCCGGAATGGCGTTCAGCACACTAAGGGTATCAAAGGGTAAAGGTAGCATGGGCAAAACGGGCAGGTAGGCTTACCCCAAATGTACATAAATCGGTGAAGCCCTTTTTGTAACCTACGGGCAAAACCAATATTTAGGCATTAATCTGTACCCTGCTCGTAGTGGGCTCATCCATGGTAGCAGCGGCAGCAACTCTCAAGAAAGAGCAACCTGGCGCAGGCTTTGCATACAGGCTCTGTAATGACTGCCATTACCGTCTTGTCTATCAACCACTTGAGAAATCATAGTTCACCAGTAAAATTGCCGTTCACAGGTAACAGGGTTTATTCAATGGCTGTAATGTTGCCACTGGAGAATACTATCTCATCAAGAGGCACCTATTCCTTTTTGACTACGCCTTTGAAAGTCTAAGCCAGATGGTGGTGCGATAAACTTTTCCTTAGTCTAAATCAGATTTCTAGGATCAATTCTACGAACCGCAGCAAGTAATCTCTCGTAAAAATCATAGCTAATGATGACGGCCATCATAGCCAGCTGACTTAAGAACTGCCAATTTTACAAATTGGCAGTTCCCTTTCCCCGCCAATACGATATAACTTACTCGTCTCGGTATGAAGCGCTTTTCGGTCTTGTATCTGCTCAAGGAGGACTTTCATCAGATTGGCTGCCAGACCCAAGCCGGGGCTGAATCCCTGTTGCAACGACTTTTAGCAGACCCCAAACGAACCCCAGTGGGCATTTACGATGCCAAAACTGAACTCTTCGCGTGGGAACCCTTTCGCCAGCGGGTTTACAATCAGTCTACTACCGGTGAGCAGGGAAAGCTGGGGGAGCAGATCATTACCATTGCTGAAGCCTTACGTTTTAGCGGTACCGGCGAGCAGCGTTCGCGACAACCAGAGTAATATGGAAGACGATTTACGACAGATTATCCATAATTTCAGGAGCATTTCTGGCCTTATTTGTTGCGCCATAGACCTGCTGGAAGGCAAATTAACGGAACCGGATCGGAAGGAATTTCGGGACATGCTAGGTCGTAATCTGCTCTACGCTCAGTCGATGTTAACGGATTTGAGCTCCAGTAAGTGGGCAGCGTCTGCTTTCTACAGGTCTGACGAACTGCTTATTGAATCAAGCCGCTTGCTGAATTATCTACACGCTAAAAATCGAAACAACCTTCCCGATCATCATCAAAAGCAGATGGCTTCACTCATTCAGACATTGCTATTTATAAGAAATTGGCAAGCTGAGGTAGAATTGAGGCAATTTGTTTAAGATCGTAACCGTTCGCAACTATCTATCCGTTCTAGCTTTCATTGCGGGATATAGAAGGCAGAACAGATAGATACCTTGTTCACAGGCAACCGATCTTTCAGATCGAAGGAAGCAAGAACAAGCTGTTTATCACCTATTCTAATAATCAATCGATAAAAAAGTAAAAGCAAATCAATCACCCTGGTTTCCGAGTTCGATTTGTATAAGCAGAAGTCGACTGACCTCTGTAGGTTTAATTAGCCCGTCTACATGCTCAACCAACCACCCTCTGCCTGGCCCTTTCTACCGCAGGGCGGCGAAATGGGGGCGCTCACCCGGGCTTTTGACTGGGCTCGCTCGCCGGTTGGACCGCCCGAGCAGTGGCCCCAAAGCCTGCGCACAACGGTCAGCATGATCTTGGCCTCCCGCTTTCCTACGTTTCTGTGGTGGGGACCAGAACTCATCCAGTTCTACAACGATGCCTACCGGCCCAGCCTGGGAGGGGAAGGGGGTAAACACCCCGCTGCGCTGGGTAGGCCAGGGGTCCAGACTTGGCCGGAAACCTGGCCTATCATTAAGCCCTTGATTGATCAGGTATTACGGGGCGAGGAGTCTACCTGGAGTGAAGATCAACTTATCCCTATGGAGCGAAATGGCCATTTGGAGGACGTGTACTGGACCTTTAGCTATAGTCCGGTCCGGGATGATCAGGATCAGATTGCGGGCGTACTGGTTATTTGCCAGGAAACCACCCAGCAGGTGGTCCGGCAGCGGGAGTTGACCCTGAGTGAGCAGTGGTTTCGGCACGTATTTGAGCAGGCCCCCGTAGGAGTGGCCTTATTCAGTGGACCCCACTATGTCATCACCCTGGCCAACCAGCGGGTCTTGGCCTATTGGGACCGCCCCTCAGATCAGGTAGTAGACAAGCCCTTATTTGAGGCGTTGCCCGAGACCAGGGGACAAGGTTTGGAATCCCTTTTACAGGGAGTGTACCAGACGGGTAATCGGTTTGTTGCCAAGGAAATGCCCATTACCCTAACGCGCCAGGGCCAATCAGCGCTCACCTATACTGACTTTGTTTGCGAGCCTGTCCGCGACAGGGAACAAGCTATCACCGGAATCCTGGTAGTATGCACGGAAGTGACCGAGCAGGTCCAGCAGCGACACGTTATTGCCACTGCCAACGAGGAACTAGCCATCTTTAACGAAGAATTGATGGCCAGCTACGAGGCCATGGCGGCAGCCAACGGCCAGCTCAGGGAGGTAAATGGGCAACTTAACCGATCTAACGAAAGTCTCCAGCAGTTTGCTTACGTAGCCTCCCATGATCTCCAGGAGCCCCTACGCAAGATTCAGGCATTTGGGGCCCTTCTTCAGGACCAATATAGTTCTCAACTGGGCGAGGCGGCCGACTACGTTCAGCGCATGCAGGTAGCGGCGGCCCGCCTGTCTAGGCTTACCCATGATTTGCTAAGCTTTTCCCGCATCTCCACCCAGCAGGATAGTCAAGAGCTTACCCCACTAAACAAGGTAATCGATCTAGTGCTAACTGATTTGGAACTACAAATCGGAGAGGCGCAGGCCGATATTGAGGTGAACTTGCTTCCCTCCGTACTGGGTGATGCCCGGCAGTTAGGTCAATTATTCCAGAACCTGCTTAGCAACGCGCTCAAGTTTCGCTGTTCCGCCACAAGGCCTTTAATTACGATCCGGTCTACCCGGATTGCGAGTACCACCCTACCCGGGCGGGTAAAACCAGTCCGGGTAGCTAAATTTTACTACCGGATTGATGTGACTGACAATGGCATCGGGTTCGATCAAGACTACGCGGAACGCATCTTCCAGGTCTTTCAGCGGCTGCACGGCAAGAGCAGCGCTTACGGGGGGACGGGCATCGGGCTGGCCATCTGTGAGAAGGTAGCTGCCAACCACGGCGGAGCCATCACCGCTACTAGCCAGCCCGGTCAGGGGGCTACATTCAGTGTATACCTGCCGATATGACTATCGGCTAGGTGACCTGGCTCCTTTGGTATGAAGCCAAAAAGTCGCTGAAGTCGCCCTCATACTCACACAGCAGGGTCATCAACGATTTGATGGCCATCAGATCCATCGGTTTAAGGACAAAGGCGCTGGCCCCTAGCTGGTAGCTCTGTTGCTGGTAGTCCAAATCCGTCCGGTTGGTCATGATCACCACGGGAACCGATTGCCACTGCGGATGGCGCTTCAACTGAGCCAGGGTTTGAAACCCATCTAACCGGGGCATATCCACGTCCAGTACGATCAACCCTGGCAGGTCATCCACTGACGTAGCTACTCCATCCAGCACGTCCACCAAATCGGCTCCGTCCCCAAATAACCGAACCCTGTACTGGGGAAGAAACAGGTCGAATACCTGTTGAACTAAGAATTGAAAGTCGGCGTCATCGTCGACCAGGTAAATCAGGCGGGGTAAACGCATGTAGCGGGGTAAAAAGTGAACGTCAGCATAACTTTTTTAGGCCCGCTCCAACAGGCATCAACTACTTAAATTGAGGCAGTGGGCCCTATTTCAAAGCGCACAACAAACAGAGTGCCAACCGCTGGTGTACTCTCCACCAGCAACCGGCCACCCAGCAGCGTACACAATTGCTTGACAATCGACAGGCCAATGCCTTCCCCCTTTGGCTGAAGCACCAGGGGTTCATCATTAACTGGTCCGCCTGCCTGACTGGCGGGTAACTTACCCTGCAACCGGTCAAGCAACTGCGGCGAAAGCCCGGGACCCGTATCACCTATACTGAACTGCCAGCCAGCGCTGTCGGCCAAAGGCTGCCAGCTCACCGTCACGCCCCCCGCCTGGGTGTATGTCAAGGCGTTGAACAGTAAGTTCTGCACCATTCGGCGCACCTGTACCACGTCACTTTCTACCTCTAGTTTAGCCAGCCCATCCGTTTTAAGCCACAGTCCACGCTCCTGGGCCAGGGGCTGGGCGTTCTTGACCAGCTCCTCCAGCAATTCAGCCACGTCAAAGCGAGCCAGTTGAGCCGTTTCCCGCCCGGCCTCCAGGCGGGAAAAATCCAGCAGGTTCGTCATCAGCTGGACCATCTGCCGAATGTTGCGCTGGATCATCTCGATCATCTTGCTCCGGTTGGCTTCATTGTTGGCCAGGCCCAGCAGCTGGGCAGCCGTAGCAATAACGCCTACCTGACCGCGCAAATCATGGGAAGCGGACCGGAGCAGTTCGCCCCGCTGTTGAAGGGAATCACGGAGCTGGGTCAGCCGGTGGGCGCTTTGCGAGGCCTGCTCCAGGGCCGCCAGCCAGTACTGCTGTTGCCCCTGCGTTTGTTTAAGCTCCGTAATGTCGAGCCCCGTCACGACCAGCCCGTCATCCTGCCGACTAACGGCAACGCCTACCCACCGCTCGTGCGGAGCGGTGGCCAGGCATTTTTCATCGTAGCGGGGTTGATTGGACTCGTAGACCTGCCGCAGCAATTCCAGGGTCTGCCCATCCCATAGCAGCGAACTGAACTGGGCAGCCGATTGACCCAGCAGCTGCTCTAGGGGCTGATCAAAGAACTGCGCTATTTTAGTATTGCCTACTACCAGCCTGAAATCTACGATCAGGTTGGGGTCAGTCGCATCGTGAACCGCTTTGAGGAGTCCAATAGAAGCTGGTGAGGCGTTCAGAACGGCTTGCAGGCTCTCCGCACTTTGCCGGCTCTGCTCCTGGGCCAGCACCTGCTCGGTGATGTCCCAGGCGATGCCTAAGAGACGGCCTGAAGCGGCATTCTCACCGGGCAAAGAGACCCCCGTGATTTTAAGGGTCCTTACCTGGGCATCAACTTGAATGCGTAGCACCTCCTCAAAGGGCTCATCGCTGTGCTGAAACTGCTCCAGGAGCCGCTGGGCGACGGCCTGATCAGCCTTTAGGGCCAGGGCCGGAAAGATGTCAAGCGTTATGGGCTGGTTGTCAACCAGGCCGAACAGCTGGTACATACCCTCCGACCAGCTAAAGTGGCCACTCTGCTGATTGTACTCCCAGCTACCGGCCCGGGTGAGCGATTCGGTCTGATGCCGAAGTGTCAAATTTTTAAGAGACGCCTCCCGTTCGGCCTGCTTGCGGGAGGTGATCTCCCGTCCCACCGTGGAAACGCCAATGACCCGCCCCCGTTCATCGTTTACAGGCGAGAGGACCAGTTCCAGACTTATTTTCCGTCCGGCCTTGCTGAGCCGCTCGGTTTCAAAAATAGCTACCTGCTGCGCCTGTTGAATTTTATCGATGTTGCCCAGGGCCTGGGCTAAATCCTGGGGCAGCGTCAGCATGGTCACTGGCTGGCCAATGACCTCCCCGGCCGAATACCCATACAGCGCTTCGGCCGCCCGGTTCCAGCTGGTAATAATGCCATCAAAGTTGGTGGTCATGATCGAATCCTGGGAGGATTCGACAACCGAGGCCAGAAAATATTTAACCTCCTGAGCCGCCCGGTACTCAGTGATATTAACAAAGGTAAAGACCACGCCATTGATGTGGTCTTCGGCCGTCCGGTAGGGTAGCACCCGCATCATAAACAGGTTCCCATCCCTGGTTCTTACCTCGCGCTCCAGGGGTTGCAAACTAGTCAGTACCCCTTCTGCGTCAGTTAGCAGGTGGGGGTAGTCCAGCCGGTTGGTAATGTCGCTCAGGGGCCGACCCAAATCGGCTGGAATCAGATTGAAGATCGTCTGCGTGGCGGGCGTAAAGAGGTTGACCCGCAGGCCCCGGTCCAGAAACAGCGTAGCCAGATCGGTCGAGTTGATCAGGTTCTGGAGATTGTTTCCCGTCACCGATACTTCCTCCACCTTTATTTTCAACTCCTGGTTAACCGTTAGTAGCTCCTCGTTGATGGATTGTAATTCTTCCTTACTGGTCTCCAGCTCCTCGGCCGCCGCGCGCAGCTCCTCGTTGATGGCTTGCAGCTCTTCATTGGACGCCTTTAGCTCCTCAGCCTGGATTTCGTGCTGCTCACTGGCAGCCCGCAGCTGAGCTTTCACGCGAATCAACTCATCTTCGAGTTGATAGGATACCGGATCCCGGACCATCAACTGGCTGGAGCCGTCGGTGGTTGGCTGGTTATCTGGTTCAAACAAGACCAGGATAAATCCCCGACCCGGATCCGTAGCCCCCAGGACCGGGCGCACATGGATGGTCAGGGTTTGCAACTGGTCTCCCAGCTGCACCCTTAAATTCCGGGCCTCCACCGGCGTTTGTTGCTGGGTAGCCTGGTAGAAAGCCGTGCGTAGCGCCAGGCGCAGTTCGGGCAGAATAAGCTGGAGCAAATTTCTGGACAGCTCCCCTCCGGCCAGGTGCAGGTAGCGCCCGGCCCGCGCCGAGACGTGCAGAATGTCGTACTCCTCATTGACGATCAGCGAGGGATGAGCATACTGTTCCAGCAGGTGCAGGTGCAAATCACCCAGGCTCAGCCGCCCGTTTCCCAGGCCCTCTTCCAGAGTAGGTGGTGGCGGGCCGGGCGGCATATCGGTGGACAAGCGGGCGGGCAATTCCGGTATGGGGTAGTACCGCGTGCTGACAGGTCGACTCTGATAGAGGTGCGTCTCCCGGTTCAGGGGAACAAACAGATCAGGGGCTCCATCGGGGGTCTCAGCCAGACCCAGCAGCAGGAAACCACCCGGCTTTAGGGCAAAGTGAAAGCAAGTTATTGCCCGCTCCTGAGCCGACCGGTTAAAATAGATCAGCATGTTGCGACAGCTGATTATATCCAGCCGGGAGAACGGGGGATCCTTAAGCACGTTGTGCTTGGCAAAGAGGATCATCTCCCGAATCTCCCGGCGAATGCGGTAGCGATCGCCCTCCCTGGTAAAGAAGCGATGTAACCGCTCGGGCGCTACATCAGCGGCATCATTTAGGGTATAGAGGCCTTCGCGAGCGATCGCAATGGCCGCCTCGTCAAGATCGGTCGCAAAGAGCTGCACCGCAGGCGCATCCGCCAGTCCCTGAATACGCTCCACGCAGAGCATGGCCAGTGAGTAGGCCTCTTCACCCGTAGCGCAGCCGGCTACCCAGATACGCAGGGTATCTTCCGCTCCCCGGTCGCGCAGTAGCCGCGACAAGGCTTCCTGATCCAGGGCCGTAAACGCCTGGGGGTCCCGGAAAAAATTGGTTACCGAGATAAGCAGATCTTTCAGCAGTACCTGGTTCTCACTGGGGTTCTCCCGCAGGTAAAGAACGTAGGCAGGCAGATCGGGTAGATTCAACAGCTTAGTGCGGCGGTCAATGCGGCGCAGCAGCGTTGGTCGTTTATACTGGGAAAAGTCGTGACCGGTTCGTAGGCGCAGCTGGGTGAATACCTCGCGCAGGGCTTGCTGCTCGTCCAGCTGCGCCGCTTCGGGTTCTGAAGGAAGTTGGTCAACGCCGCCTGGGTTGCGGTGATAGGCCAGTAGCCGGGCCGGAATTTGAGCAACCGGCAGAATGGCGTCAACCAGCCCGGTAGCGATGGCCAGGCGAGGCATTTCGGGAAAGGCCGCTTCACGGGGATTCTGGACAAAAACGGTCCCGCCCTGCTCCTTAATGCGCTTAAGGCCCATGGATCCGTTGGCCCCGGTGCCTGAGAGAATAACGGCAAATGACCTGGATCCCTGCGTGTCAGCCAAGGTGCGCAGGAACATATCAAGCGGGGCACGCTGGTCTTCGAGGCGGGCGCTGGCTAAGACGGCGAGATACCCATCACTCATGACCAACTGTCGCTCCGGCGGTATCACGTACACCTGGTTAGCCATCACCCAAACGCGTTCTTTTACCTGACTGACCGGTATCTGAGCCACCTCCTGCAACAGCTGGGTTATTTCCCCCTCGTAGCCGGGCAACAGGTGCGGCATCACGACGTAGGCCAGGCCCGAATCGGGCGGCACCTGTTCAAAAAAGGCGGTTAGGGCCTGCGGGCCACCCTCCTCCGCGCCGATACCGACGATAAACACCTCACCACTATCGGGCAGAGCGGAAGGTACTAGGGCTGAATTTGTCTGGCTCACAAGTAGGGTATCTATTTAAATACTGACCATTTAGTGGGCTGGTGCCAGATCATCGCTGGGTACCTGGTCTTCTTCGGCCAGCAGCGTGTCCTGACTTAGTACCTGATGCATCTGCACGGCCTGGCGCACGAGCGCATTGCGGGCCTGGGCCTCACCCGCTTTCTGAAAATAAAGCGCCGCCAGCTTGGGTTGATTGGCCTCAGCGAAATGGTCGCCCAGTTGGTTAAGCAGCATCATGCTCTCATCAGCGCCGCGAATGGCTTTGTAGAGGTTATCCTCCACGTTTTCGGTCAGAGCGGCTAACAGCGTACTGGCCGAATAGGCATGGCCGGTATGACACCGGTAACGAATGATGGTTTCCTGGGTCAGTTTTGTCAGTACACCGTGACATTCTGGGCAGCTAAAGGAACTGGGTGAGCCAAATTGGGCCATCAGAAGTCCCGCAGCCGTATCATCGGCCGCGATGCAGATTTCTTGTTTTAGTTGTTCATCGTCTTTCATAGCTGGCTTAGCGGCTGGTCCTATCTGCTGCTCCACTAGCTGAGTCAGCCGGGCGGCTAGTTCGACCAAAGACCCCTTATAATCAATGGCTACATGTTGAATGGCACTGTTGGGCATGGAAGGCACCTGGGCCTCACTAGGATCCTGCACCAGGGCTAGGCCACCCAGGTGCTTGATGGTCCACAGCCCGGCGGTGCCGTCGTCGAGTGCACCGGACAGAATCAGCCCAATAACCCGGTTACCATAGGCGTAAGCCGCCGAGCGGAAAAGCGGATCCACCGCAGGGCGGAAATGGTTTTCTTTAGGACCGTGAGTCACCCGGATACGGCCCTCTTCCACAAGCAGATGCTGATCGGGTAGGGCTACATAAATTCGGTTGGTCCTGATGGGCTCTCCATCTTGGACTAAGGCCACGGGAATGGTGTTCAACCGGCTCAGCACCTGAGGGAGCATGCCCCGCACCGAGGGGGCCATGTGCCAGACAATGAAAATGGCCGCCTCCAAATCAGGGGGCAAGTTAGCAATAAGTGTTTGCAGGGCCTCAAACCCGCCCGCGGACGCGCCAATGACAATAATGTTTCTTTTTTCCATATGCTAGCAGGGCCTTGTGCCTTTGACTTGTATTCTCCGTGGTCAAGGGAGTTCTACTTCTTTAAGGCTATAATATAGTGACCCTGCAGCGGCCGGGCCTTTTCAGACACTGGCACCGCTAAGTAATCGCCTAAAAAGGCCTGGCCGCCGCTGACACCTTGCTGTAGTGACCTCAACGGCAGGCTTGGTAAACAAATTTAAGAAGAATAGTTCAGGAATAACCGGTTGCGGCCGCAGTCCTATTGCGCGCACAGTACCCCGTAAAAGCGAGCCATACCAACGTTATGGCTCGCGGTAAGGTTATAGCCTAACTTTAACCAAAAATCACCTGTCTGCTTGGGGCGTAACGGGTTGATTGAGCTGAGGATCTCAACAGCGCTTTATGAACACGCCTAACCTGGTCTGCGTAGTTGACGACAACGAAGACTACCTCTTCCTTCTTCAGAGCCTGTTTCACCGCTGGCTACCTACCTATCAAGTACGCTGCTTTGTAGGGGGTCAGGCTTTTGTCAACGTATTGCCCCAGCTTGAGTCCGCCCCTGGTCTGATTCTTCTGGACCGGCACATGCCGGTTATGAATGGTCATCAGACCCTGGAGCACATCAGGCGTCACCCACTCACCGCCACGACGCCCGTAGTGATGATGAGCGCCCTGGCTTCCGCCCATGAACGAGCGGGCTGCTACCGATCGGGAGCCAACTCGTTTCTGCTCAAACCCCTTGATCTTATGAGCATGAAGGACACCCTGACCTTACTGTGTCACTACTGGCTGGAAGTGAATCAGTGAGTGTAGCGGAGTCCCCCAGGGCTATAGCCTATTGCCATGGTCACCTAACGCCCGAACCTACACCCTGCCTGTCGTATACGCCAATAATTCCTTCTCGGTTTGAAAGATTATCGTTTGTGATACCAGAAAATCCACCGTTGTGGTCACTCGCTTCAGCTGGCTGTAAGCGCCAACAGGTTTCAGGTCGTAAATGCCGTTGCTGATCACCAGCTCGTGTGTATTCCCGGGGTGACGAATGACCATACTATTGGTCAGTGAACCGTCCAGAATAATCTGAATGATGGTCGCCTGGAAATAGGGATACTGATCCAGCTCGCCGCAAGCCTGGTTCACCCATACCGTAGCGCCAACGGTGAAGGGAATCTCGGTCGGTTTGATCGTTAGTTTCATACATGGACAGGCCTAGATACCCTGGGTAGACGAATCAGTTTACAGTTAAGTGCCAGTCTAGAGTCAGCTTCTCGAGCATCAAGACCGAATCAGCCTGCCTGACAGGCTTGGTCAAAAAGTCATCGGCCCCCAATTGAAACGACTTATCCCGGTCTAGCTGCGCCTCAGAGGTCGTCAGAACCACCACCGGCAGGTGTTGGTAGGCACTGGCAGCCCGCAGCGCTTGTAAGGTCTCCAGGCCACCCTGACGCTGCATATTCAGGTCCAGTAGGATAAGCTTGGGCAAAACAGTCGCTAACGCTAGGGCAGGCAGAAGCTCATCACCGTCACTGAGATACCGGGCGGTAACGGGAGACACCAGGTGCGTAAGGGCTTCCTGGAGCAAACATTGATCATCCTGATCATCATCGACCACCCAAATCAGAGCCGGTACCGTATCCTCAGGCAGTCTCGAAGTTGGCTGAGGATGAGCCATATCAAACCATTGGGTACGAACCTGCTCATTTTTGGCTTTTAAGCTAATTAGTTTCCGGGAGAGCTGTTCATTGCTGGTGATCAGGGCCTGGATCCGTTCACGAATGGTCACACAGCTGGTAGCGAAGCGCGCCCGTACCAGGGTGTTGTGCAGTAGATTGATTCGTATCATAAGCTCTGTATATTGTGAGATAGCCAGGCCAGAAGCCCGGAAAGCAAAGGGCCGGCAAAGAAGCCCCGTGAACTGAGTAAGCGAAGCGTAAGCTAATTAATTGATAGGTAGTAATGCTACCCTAACGAGTTGGCCTAGCCGTAACCCATATCTAAGGGTAGAAAGATGCCGCCAGATTCTTCGCTAAGTAGCCTTTTCTGTCAATTTATATAAAAGTATTTCCCCTATCGCCTTCGAGTTATGATGGTTGTCAACTTATTAGGTGATAATTGTACTGGGCCTAGAAATAAACCCGGTTCTGGTTCACTTCAGTAGCTATAAACAAACATCCCCCCCCGCTATGACGGGGGGGGGATGTTTGTTTATAGCTACTGAAGTGACGCTTTTTGTGGTCCCTTCTTTCCTCAGTACATCAGGTCTGTCAACAGGATGACTGAGCGGCTACTGGAATCAAAGGCCACTCAATCAAGTTGAGCGGGACCCGCATGCCTGCCAGTGGGGCATGGCGGCCGAAAAGGAGAAACCACCCTATCGGTAACCCGGATGCTATTCTGTCCCTGACTTAAAGGGAGCAGACACAGTAACCAACAGAGTAGGCGCATGGGCAGCTATGCCCCGCCGCTCAGTGGCAGAACTGGTTTTGAAACGTACCTATGGAAACGGGTTACGACTAATCCGGTAGCTACTTGACGGGCCATGCAAGAAAGTGTTCAATCTAGATTAATGAATTTTGCCTAACAATTTTTAACTAAAGCTCTGACAATAAATAGTTTATAGTTAGAGAATTAGTTAAGTAAATATGCCCCATCCTGGGCAATGGATGCCCCAAAGATTCTGACGCGACGAAACGAGACAAATCACGCCTTGTCCCGTAACCATCTATAATCCAGTAGCTTGACTTTTCCTTTCCTTAAGTGGCATGGTTTTGACGATCAAATATTGAACAAGTACACACGGATAAAATGATAAAAAGGGTTCAGACGGCCCGATAACCGGCTGGCCATTGGCCATCTCACCGCTCCCTGCCTAAGTAAAGCTGCACGCGGCCACTTACCAGCAATGGGTAGCTAGCCAAGGAGGTCGTGGTGACAGCCTAAAAGATCAGTGACGCTATCCAGGTGGGACCAACCATGGATAAAACTGACAAGAGGTCAATGAATTGACGAATAACGGTCAATTCATTGACCGACAAGCGCGAAGCTTATCTGGATTACCGAAACAGAAAACCTGACTGGAGCCGCTACATCAGTCATCAATAAGACGCAGCGTAGCTGCAAACGGACTAGCCGCTGGCTGATTCTCTCCTGAACCAACTACCTAGCCACTTTAAGAAGGGCCATTTTCTGCCAGGTACTTAAGCTTTATCCTAACGGTGGGCCTTTCGATTACTCACCGGCCGCTGGTCCAATAGCCCGCTTTCAGCGGCGCTTAGGCCGTCTTTGCACATCTACGAATCATCAACTTACCCATTACTATGGAACACAACCCCTTGTACGCAAATCGTCCTTACGGACAAAGCGATTTCATTAAGCGCATCTCCTGGAGCGCCATCTTTGCCGGTGTGCTGGTAGCCATCGTCACCCAAATGCTGCTAACATTGCTGGGCCTGGGCATTGGCCTGGGTACGATTGACGCCACCGAAGAGCAAAACCCAACGGCTGGCCTGGGCACGGGAAGCGCCATTTGGTACATCATAAGTAGTTTGGTATCCCTGGCCGTAGGGGGCTGGGTAGCAGGTCGGCTGGCTAATACCCCCCGCTTATTCGATGGAATTATTCACGGGGTACTAACCTGGTGCCTGGTTACGCTGCTGACCGTGTACTTCTTGACGACGACCATTGGTAGTCTGATTGGGGGAGCGGGACGTTTACTGGGTAGCCTTGTTAGCACGGCCGGTTCGGCGGTTGCCTCAGCAGCACCGGGCATTAGCTCGGTGGTGGGTGGCCAGCTTAAGGAAAATGGCATTAACCTGGACAAGGTGGATCTGGGCGATCTGAAAGAGGAAGCCAATCAGCTACTTCGTCAAACGGGCGATCCCAATCTGAATCCTAACGCGCTGGAACGTAAGGCGGCTCAGGCGGGTAACCAAGCCGAAACGGCAGCCGATCGGGCAGCCAGCAATCCACAGGCGGCTGACGACGTAGCAGGCGGCTTATTCAAGCGCCTCTTCAAACAGGGAGCAGCTACAGTTAACAGCGTTGACCGGGAGGATGCGGTTAATGTTGTCATGAAGCGTACCGGTAAGAGCCGGGCTGAGTCGGAGCAGACCGTGGACAGCTGGATCAACACCTACCAGCAGGCCAAAGTGAAACTGGCTCAGACCGGCCAGGAAGCTACGGTAAAGGCCCGGCAGGGGGCTAATGCAGCGGCCTCCGCCGGATCAAAGGCGGCCATCTTTGGTTTTTTTGGTTTACTCATTGGGGTAGTTGCCGCTGGTTACGGGGCCAAACTAGGTACCGATTCCAAAGACAATGCGCTTGATCGATCTGCGCAGTAACTGATTGATTCAGGCCCGGCGGATTGGTCCGCCGGGCTATTACATGAGCTCTAGTTCGTTTCATCTATGTTAAGCCTTGCCTATACTACTGATTTATTAAGCCAGACTATTGACCAGTTAACCGGTGAACCGGCTCAACTGACGCCCCAGGCGGGTCTTGCCCGCATTGATGAGTGGCTGTTTCCCCTCTCAGAGGCAGAGAATATGAAGCCGGTAGCCGCTGCGTTGACTCAGCTCAAACTGCTGCTTCAGGCCAGTCCCGTCGATGAGAAAGCCATTCAGGCTCAGCTGGGCACCGTAGCCGATGCGTTATCATTATTAAGCGCCGATATGGGAAGCGAGGGCGAAATGCCCGGCCTATTTGATGCGCTGGCGTCGGCCCTACGCCAAACAGGGTCTGTTTCTAGAGAAATTAATCAATCACCAGCATAGCGACACGCTTCTAAAGCCTACTATCCGGTTGCTACAGACTGCTGGTCCTATTGGTCAAACTGTTATCATCCTAATCTGTCCAGGAACGTGTAGTCTATAGCCTTTTAACCGGGTTTCAACCGCTCTGCCTGAACGCGGTTAAACGCTTAGTTGTTGTACCAACATATACGTACATGATGGCGACAAACGGGCAACATATTTATCTGGTGGATGATGACGAGGATGATCAGTTTCTGCTTCAGGGCTTGATCAAGGCTCATAGTCCAGCGACCAGCGTCCAGGTTCTGGGCGACGGTGAGCAGCTGCTAAAGGCCCTTGAGGCGGCCGAGTCGCTGCCCACTCTGGTGCTACTTGATCTGAATATGCCCCGCATGAACGGCATGGAAGCCCTTGAACGCATTCGAACCAGCAAGGCTTATGCTAATCTGCGGGTGATTATCCTGACGACCTCGGACAGCGAGCAAGACCGGCAAGCGGCACTGCGACTGCGGGCCAGCGATTACCTGATCAAGCCGGGCTCCCATCACCAGATGAATCAGCTCGTGTCGGCCATCAAACACAGTTGGTTATAGCGCTAGCTAAGTCGGCTCCCTTTTTGTCAAGATGAGTCAACTTCGTATGGTCCAAGCCGGTGAGTTAGTAATCCACTGCCTACCTTACTGGTTCAGCTTCAGCCAATAGCGTAAGACCAGCTCCAGAGTCGCCTGGCTATTGACCCCGCCAATACCTTTTACCAAAAACGAATTTGCCCCCGCTTCGTAGCAACCATCAATTTCCTGAATCGGGGCATGGGCACTCATCATGACGATGGGAACCGTCACGTAATACGCCTGACGACGAATATGAAGCAGCGTCTGGTAGCCATCCAGGGCAGGCATATACTGATTAAGCAAAATCAGGCGTGGCTTTCTGAGCCGGGACAGCTGGTCGACAAACGCTTGGCCATTGCTGAAGCAGCACACCGGATAATCAGGAAAGAAACGGCGCAGTGTGATCTCAAGCAAAAAGCGATACTTGTCAGAATCATCGACAATACAGATTAGCCGGACAGCTATCGTAGGGGTTTGCAGCGTAGTTACCTGAAAGAACGGCGCGTCTGGTTATGTGTCGATGAGGCCAACCACTTGTTAGCGTACGGATAGCACTCAATCGGCTTGACATGGATGCATCGGGGACAAGGCGTTAGACTGGTTTATTCGCCTTGAATGGCAATTAGCCACCTGAGCCATCGACCAGTCTTAAGAGACCGGCGGCCACCTTAAATTTAGTCGATCAATTAATGGCCCCGGGCAGCCCTGCCTGCTGCCAAAGACTGGTAACTAATGTTTACGAACTATCTCAGTGATGATTCGTTCAACTTCCTTGACCCACTCCATTTGTTACGCCAGCAATGCCGACAGACTATACCCCACTAGAGCCGGATGAATTCAACGAGTTTTATCAGGTAGGCTTTAGGGCTATGAACCAGGGATTCTGCCTGTTGGAGAAGGTGGATACATCCCCAGGTGAGGCCACTGATTTTCGTTATCTACTGGTCAATCCCGCCTTTGAACAGCGATCCGGCCTGCACCAGGTGATGGGTAAAAGGCTTCGGGACGTAGTGCCTGGCATCGAAGAGCACATAGTGGCCTATTACGATCAAGTCGCCCTGACGGGGGAGCCGGTCGAGTTTGAGACGTACGTTGCCACGCTGAAAGCCTGGATTAGTGCCTACGCGTTTTGCATTCGTCAGCAGCAGCCCGCCCGGATAGCCGTTCTTTTCACCAATATTACCGCTC
The DNA here is from genome assembly GCF_017353175.1 of Fibrella forsythiae. Lineage (GTDB taxonomy): Bacteria > Bacteroidota > Bacteroidia > Cytophagales > Spirosomataceae > Fibrella > Fibrella forsythiae. The sequence goes on from NZ_JAFMYW010000016.1 coordinate 30,107, forward strand.
GCAAGCGGGCTGAAAAAGCGCTTGGCCAGCGCGAGCAGCGGCAGGCCTTCCTGCTTAGACTGAGCGATGCACTTGGCTCCCTGGCAGATCCTGTTGCTATTCAGGCCACCGTAACCCGGATGAGCATGGACTATCTGGAAACTGACCGCAGCTATTACTGCGAGATAGAAGGCGACCAGGTAACCATTCGGCGAGATGCATACCGGGCTGGATTGGCATCCGTGGCGGCGGTGTATTCCCTGAGCCACCTGCCCCTCTTTAAAGCCTTGTCCCAGGCTGGTCGTCCCATCGTGGTAGAAGATGTTACTACGACAAATTTGTTCGATGAGGCGCTGAAACAGCTCTGTCTGAAGTTCGGCATTTTGTCTTGCCTTAATGTGCCGGTACTCAAGCAGGGTCAGCTGATCGGTAATTTTTGTCTCGCCCAGCGCGCGCCCAGGCAGTGGACTATCCTGGACACAGAACTAGCCCAGGAACTAGCCCAGCGCACCTGGGCAGCCATTGAACAGGCACGGGCTGAGATGGCCCTGCGCGAATCAGAGAATCATTTCCGCTTGACCATTGAAGCCGCCCGGGTTGGCACCTGGGACTGGAACCTGATGACCGATGAGGTAGTGTGGAACGAACAGCACTTCTGGCTCTTTGGCATGGAGCCCCGCCCCGGTCCGGTCAGTCCCAGCGTATACATGGATCATGTGCATCCCGATGAGCGCGAGCGGATTGGCCAGTTGTTGCAAGCGGCTATCGATAGCCTGGGCATTTTCGATACGGAGTTCTGCGCCGTGCTCGAGGACGGTTCTCAGCGGTGGATGAGTGGGTACGGGCGCGTGGTGGAAACGATCCAGGGGCGGGCCACCCGCATGAGCGGGGTGATGTTTGACGTGGATAAGCGCAGGCGGGCCGAGGACGCGCTTCGGCAGGCCGACCGCCGCAAAGACGAGTTTCTGGCCCTACTCGCCCACGAGCTGCGTAACCCCATGGCTACCCTGAGCAGCACCCTGCGGCTACTGGAGGTAACCGGCGGGCAGCACCCGAGCCTACCCCTGTCAATGGCCATTGCCCTGATGCAGCGGGAGGTGACCCACCTGGTACGCCTGGTGGATGACCTGCTGGACGTCAGTCGCATTAGCCAGGGCAAGATGCTGCTCTCCATCGAACGGCTGGATCTGGCGAGCTTGGTTGGCCAGGTCCTCCAGACCGCCCGCTCCGAGTTTACCACCGCCAGTTTAAGCTTGACTATATCACTTCCTGAAGGGCCTCTCTACCTGGCGGGAGATGCTGCCCGGCTTCGGCAGGTGGTGAGCAATCTGCTCCACAACGCCCTTAAATTTACCCCTCCTGGTGGTCAGGTCTGGCTGAGTCTGGACAGACTGGCTACCGAGGCAGCTCTACGGGTAAGGGACACCGGCGTTGGTATACCAGCTCATGAGCTGGGGCGCATCTTTGAGATGTTTGCCCAGGTGGATACCTCCCTGGGACGCTCACAGGATGGTCTGGGCCTGGGCTTGACCCTGGTGCATGAACTGGTTAGTCTGCACGGGGGCCGGGTCGAAGCCTTTAGCGCAGGAATGAGTGAGGGTAGTGAGTTTGTGGTCTTTTTGCCCCTCCTGCCTGTTTCTGCAGAAACAGTCACGGCGGTGTCTACGCTTGAGCTGATAAAATCAGCTGTGCATCGGCTGCTGCTAATTGACGATAATGCGGATGCGGTGTTAAGTTTGTCCTTGCTACTGGAACTGGAGGGCTACGAGGTCACTACGGCCACTAGTGGTGAAGAGGGGATCCAAATCGCCGGGGCGCTTAAGCCAACCGTTATTCTGTGTGATATCAGCATGCCAGGGATGGATGGCTACCAAACCTGCCAACACATTCGCCAGCAATCCTGGGGAAAGTCCCTATTTATGATTGCGCTAACGGGCTATGGGCAAGAGGATGATAAACGGCGCACCAGGGAGGCTGGCTTCAATGCTCACCTGGTTAAGCCAGTGGATATAGCGGATTTGAGCACCTTGCTCAGTGAACTACCCCTTCCTACTTAACCTTAGGGTGCAGCTGATCCGGGCCAATGCTCAACGGAGGGCAGTACGCTGGCCACAAGCCTGCCTGGCTGCGCTAGACCTCCTTTGTCTAGTACCTTGCAACCAGGCTAGATATCGCCGACTCTTTGCTAGCTGATCTTACTGATGCCAACCAGATGAAAATTAGTGGCCAGTACCTCTTAGTAGTCTATCCGCAGTTGTCGGTCTAACGCCAGATCTTGGAGCATCAGCACGGCATTAGCCTGCTTTATCGGCTGAATAAGAAAGCTCCCTGCGTCAACTCGTGACGACATGTCCCGTTGAAGATGCGCATCAGAAGTCGTTAGAATCGTCACCGGCAAGCGGTAGAAGGCAATGGTGGCCCGCAGTCCTTGCAGGGTGTCCAACCCGCTCTGATACTGCATATTCAGATCCAGCAGAATCAGCCTGGGCAGTACATCTGACCACCTGTCATCAACCGAAGCGTCGATTATCCCAGCGCGTATCACCGCCGGGGATGCCTCCCGGAGCGAATAGAAATCATCCGGCTCATCATCAACTACCCAGATTAGGGATGGATGAGCCAGAACCGGGCCCAGCCTATTTAGGGGGGAGTAGACCCGGCCGAAGGCCCAACGCATAAACAGCGTAGTAGCCAGCGAAAATGCATGTATCATGGGTATACAGGTTGGTCTCCCATCAGTGAGGTGAGCAGCGCATATCGGTCAAAACAAGTACCAGTCCACCTCTCTGGATTAGGCAGATGGCCAGCCAGAGCCAGAAAAGTGGACTCTATCCTTTCCCTGCTCGAGGTAATTGGGAAAAGACCATTGGCGCGATCTATATATCTTGTCGGTCTGCACGGGTAACAGGGCCAGTTTGGGAAAGAACCTACCAGGGTCATAGTACGCTGTCGTGTCGGAGTGAAGCGGGCCTGCTGGCGCTGGCTGGTGCGCTATTTGAAGTGCGGTCATTGAGGCTTTAGGGTGCAGTAGATAGGCTACCGGGAGAAGGGCTTCAATCGGCTTCGCAACACCGCCTGTACCCGCTCAAGTGGTAATCCCAGTTTATGAGATAGCCCAATGAGGTAGGATAGCACATGAGGTGCTGTTAAGGGGTAGCTGTCCTGCTCTTGCCAGGCCTTAACCAGCACGTTAGCCAAAATCACTTCCGAATGGGAAACAGGTAGGTTGGCCAGCAAAATGACACCCCACAGACGGGGCGCGTATTGCTGATAAAAGGCGTAATAGGCTTGCTGATCCTGGCCAGAACTTAGCTCATTGGCAACTGTGTTAGGTACCATCTTGTAACTTATTTGCGCTTATTGGCCAATAAGCCACTGACATCCCTACAGGCGCAGCGATGTCAGTGGGTAAAGCGGCAGCAAAGGGCCGTACGTAATCCTGATACGTAGTGGCGTTATCCGGAATAAACCCAAACCGGATAACGGCCACCAGGGGGCTAACTCACCCACCACCAGTAAAGGTATAGGGGCTAAAGTCCTTAAATTATGATGCGTATCAACTTCATTTATGATGGCTGTACCCATGACTTGGAGCGCAGCAGTGGCATCTACAACCTGAAACAAGCCGGTGTTTACAGTCAGCTCGGCAGACTCACGGCAACTATAGATTTTTTGACCCTGCAAATGAGCCTCCTTCGGCCTGAAACAGACTTACTTGCCTGCACCTTTTGCGAACTACTGGCTACTCCCTTCGTCGGTAAGGTCCGCCTTAGCCAATCACAGGCCTTTGTCATCAGCCCGTTGACGGGCTAACCTGTTTATAGCCTGGGGATGATTAGCGGGGCTATTTCTGCACTTGTGAGCGGGTGAATAAGGTTAATCTTGCCCTTAGGAGCACCTGCGCCCGTTCAGTAGGCAGTCCCTCTCTATAAGCTAGTCCAATAAGATGGGACAGCATATAAGGACTTGTTAATGGATAAGTATCCTGCTGCTGCCAGGCCTTGATCAAGGTGTTGGCCAGTACGACTTCTGCCTGCAAGGAAGGCAGGTCGGCCAGCAAAATAATGCTCCATAGCTTAGGGGCGTACCGCGCATAGAAGTCGTAATAAAGTTGCTGATTGGAACCAGATCTGTGACCAAAGGGCAGGGGGGCAGGCTTCATCTGGCAAGTGCGTTAAACCAACAGGCAATACGTAAGAGGTAGGGTGGCCTTAGTGGCCACCCCTTACCACTTATAGAGTAGTCACTCGTTGAAGAGTACCACAACTAGATAATTATGCAGTTATGATCTGTTCTTCAGGCAACAAAAGTAGAGGGGTTGGCCCTCAGCTATTTATGATGATCGTCAACTTTAACTATGATGGTTGTAGCTGTAAGTGGATGGCCAGACGACCAGGGTTTCACCCGGGGATCTGGCCGGTCCAGTGGAGGACAGACCAGATCCGGTCCGCCCTGACTTAGTTATAACCGCTTGTTTGCCGTAGTGAACCACCCCAGATAAAACCCTCGAAGAGGCGAAGGGGGTGGCGACCCGCCACGTAGTGCTGGGTTAAGTCGATGTTTTTGCCCAGGCTTTCATACAGGTTAAGCTACTTACCCGGAAAGCGCCTGATGTCAAGCCGCCTGAAGACAACGCCCAAAACGGACAACCAACCAACGGGGGTTAGTTGTCCGTTTTGGGCGTTGTCTTCAGGCGGCTTGAGAGGGCCGAAGGAACCAGCTTCTGGCTGGCCATCAACTTCTCATTATAATCCCCGTAACCTTGCCACTTATGGTCGATATCCCCTATTTGCCAGCCCTGAGTGGCCGCCCAGGTTAGCAGCGCCTCTTTCGACTTGTTAGCTCCTCCCCCCGCTTGGGAGCAGATAATCAGTGAGCCTGGGGGCTGGGTGGCCAGAAACTCGGTGGCCTTAGCAGTCATACCCGTGCCGTTAAGAATCAAGTAGTTGAAGGTGCCCACCGGGGGCTTGTCCACGGTGAGAAAACTGCCAAAGTCAGGCAGACCCTCAAAGCAGAGCCAGGCCGCCGTGGGACTGAGCAAAAAGGCGCTGATATCTTTGGAGCCCAGGCTCAGCTTGCGCCACTGGGTTCCTCCCAGCTGGCTGCGCAGCTCAAAGCCTCCTGAGGCATTAGCCAGACCAATTCCGTAAAACGGCTGCGTACCGGTCAAGTGACCAGGGGTAAAATAAATATCGGACAGATAGGGCCTCCCTCAGTGCCCTGGGGTCCAACGCCCGGCTGTGTAGAAAGGCCAGACCCCGCTCATCGGCCAATGGCTGGTGGTTTTGAAGCTGGTAGGCAGGCGTTTTTCCTTGGACCGCCTAGCGCTTAGGGGCTGGCCCCGAACAAGCTGCTCCTGCAAACTCTCCAGAAAGGCCAGGGCCTGGGCGACGCCCTGGCAGGGTCCCAGCAGCAGAGCCAGGTCAATGATGTTGCCGCCCTTGCCCGTACCAAAATCAAACCAGGCTCGACCGTAACCAGAGACGTGAAACGAGGCATGGCTCTCACTGCCGTAGGGCCGCTTATGCCAGGTATCCTTGGCCGTACGGCGCGTGGGCTGATGGCATAGCCGGGTCAGCAGCTCATTGATATCTAGTGATTTAGCATCAGAAACCGTCATAAACGAAGAAAAGCAAGATACTAATCCACATTACTATTAGTAAAATGCTAATTTATTACTGAATAATGCAATTTTGTAACTAAGTTTTTAGTTATCGCGCCCCTTGCCACCTCTTTTTCATTAGCATTTTCCACTGCGCTTTAGCAGTAATAAAGGTAATATTTAGTAGTTTTTTTTAATTAAAGGATTGCGCCACAAAGTTACGGTCGCAAAGCGCCACAAAATTACGGTGATTACGCCACAAAGTTACGGTGAATAAGCAGCTTAACTAGCTGTAAATCAGTGCTTATCCACACCTTTGTATCGCCATTTCCGTAATTTTGTGGCGCTTTTCAATGCAACCCACTGATAATCTGAACCTTAGGTATAGGCGGCGCACTATGGTAAAGCAGCAGTCCCTTGGTACCTTTCTCCTCAATGCGGGCATCAGTGTAGACTGAATGCACTAATTTCCAGACCTTTACGAAATTTGAACGAAAGGCACGAATGCGGTCATAGTCCCCGCCGAATTGATCGTAAATGGTCTTCCAAGCCAAAAACTGCGGTTTTCCGTCTGGTATGCGGTGCAGACGATGAGCCAGAAAGCAGTACAGATCCAGGGCCGTGGCATTATTGGACAGGGCCGCCAGGTGCGTCTTGGCCAGGGGCACCGGATGATCAGAGAGGTGCTTGAAGTATTCCTGGGAAAGGGTGATCTGGCTGGTCCACTGGGTTCGTTTGGTGCGGGTAATAATGGGCACGGTATCGCCGGTCTCCTCCTGCTCATCCAGGTAGAACGTTCGCAGGACACAGTTGGCCAGCCGGTGCATCTGATCCTGGATTACCTCCAGCTGATTCCCCCCATCGGTTAGGCCGATGTCTTTGAGGAATTTGGCCGGATTGTTGGCAATCTCAATGGTGCGCGTCTGCTTCTGGATAGCAATCGTGTTCAAGTTAGCTAGCAGCACCCGGGCCTTGGGGCCATAGGGCAAGCCGGAATACGTTTCCTCGCCCGTTAAGGGGTCTGGGAAGGCCATCGGCGTGATGTAGAGGACAAACTTGCCTGATTGCTGCTTCCATAGCTTGTGGGGCTCCTGCTCGGGCTCACGGCGCGGAAAAAACGTATGACACATAGCCGCCGCCTGAAAGAGCAGCTCCCGATCATCGGGCTCCTCCTGAAAGCTCTCATACACCAGCTTGGATCGGCGCTTGGCTACCTTGGATAGATCTTGCTTTTTGTCGGTCATGATTGTTTAGGAAAACACGTCGTTAATTAGCAGGTTCTCCCTCAAGGCTCATCTTCCCGCCTAAGCTTCTCCAGGACCGCTTCCACGATCCAGTCATGGGTCGATACCCCCATCTTGGGGCTACCCGGCTTGCGAGGCCTTCTGGCGCGCAGCCGATCAATGTCTTGAAATATGCCCACCGACAAGCGCACGTTAAAGAACTTTGGCTTGTCGCGGTCTGTAGGCTCGATCTCAGGGCCTTGGGGCGCTACGGCTCCCCCCCGGTTGATAATGGCTTCAATCTCAGCCTCAGTTGGCTGCTTTTTACGCGGCGGTGGTAGCGAGGTTGCCATGCAAGATGTGGTTAAAGAGTGCGTCTAGTTCAGCGACTGCCTTGCGGTCAGGTTCGTCCATCTCAAAAACGGCCAGGCCTTTACTGGCTGAATTGGCAAAGGCTTTTCTATTACTGATGGCAAAGGGCAAAAAGGTGAGCTGCGGATAATCCTGCAAGGCCTGGGCCACTTCTCGGTTGTCAGCACTTTTGATATCGGCTTTGCTCAGAAACGAATAGGCCGTAAAGGGCTCCGCCCTACCCGCCTGTATCTCATCGATCAGGGTGGCCACCTTAGTAACGGTCCACAGATCGTAAGAGCGCGGGGCAAACGGCGAAAGGTAGATATCGCACACAAACATAGCCGCCCGTTGCGAGGTCGTATCCCGGCCACCCGTATCGATAACGATGTGATCATACTTGGGCCTAAGCGCCTCAATCTGTTTGCGGACGTTGATGCCCGTCAGTTGAACCAGCGTGTAGCCGCACTTCTCCAGATTGCTCTCCCGCCAGGCCGTAAAATCGGCAGCACTGCCCTGATCATCCGCATCAACCAGCAGCACATCAGCGCCCTGCTTAACCAACCAGGCGGCCAGATTGGTGGCAATGGTTGTCTTACCAACCCCGCCCTTTTGTGACCCTACTAAGATAACCATTTTTGGTATTGGTTTTGATAGCGCAATTAGTAGCGGTTCCAGTTAGAAAACAAGTATTTTTATTCTATGCTTTTTCATAGTGGATTCAGTTAAGGAACCAGTATAAAAAACAGTATAAAAAATCATACTACTTTTTATACTAAAAACAAGTGCCGTTCATACTGATCTCTGCCTCTTACTGAGCAATAAAAAGAAGGAGGGAACGGCAACTATCACCTGCTGGCAAACCCTCTATGCGCCTAAAAGCTGGCCTGCTCTGCTACTTGATTGATTGACTACCATTCGGTTCCGCTTGCTGATAATACTCCCCTTGAAGGAGGCTAAATTTCGAACAGATACCATTCGCCTAAAAATCTGACCATCAGCCCTATATAAACCTATTTATTTCGGACCAGCAGTAATAAGTGCGAACTATTTCGAACTATTTTATTCTATATTTGTCATAACGTTTAATCAGCCGTTGGCCAACGGTCCATTACCACCTGGCTACCGGTTGTAAACAAAAGCCCTCTGCTTGCAGGCAGAAGGCTTTCGGTACGCATTGGATTACTTAATCATGTCGATGGTAGGACATCAACATCGAAAAAGCAGTCCGTACCAGCGTCCCCATCGTTGAGATCAGGGGCTGGTACTGTTTAAGCCGATTGGATAGTTTACGCATCCAATTGACTTTCGGCGCTCGCTGCATGGTGGTACATGTTTTGAGTGTCAAACAATCCGTGCACTCCGCGCACGACAACGGGAGCAAGGGTCTGGTGGTACAGACCTTACACTCCCCTAAGTTAAGTAATTATTGCTTGCTTAAGCCCCAGCTATCCTAGTTGGGGCTTTTGTTTTTGCTACCCATATTAACAGGGTAAAGCAAGCAAATATATAAACTAGTAAATCATGTCGGTATATTTAACATAGTAAGAACGAGCATTCTTAACATGTTATGAATTGGATAATTCCCTTATTTTTGCCCCAGCATCCTGCTCCGAGTCTGATCCAGCTGCCACCGGCCGGGTAGGGGAGAAGCCTCAAACCACCTCCCATGAAGTACGTCCCCTACTACCGCGTCTCCACCGCCAGCCAGGGCAAGTCGGGCCTGGGCCTCGCCGCCCAGCGCGAGATCGTCACCCGTTTCTTAAAACCCCACGATGAGCTGCTGGCCGAGTTCGTCGAGATCGAGTCGGGCAAGCGCGCCGACCGGCCCCAGCTGGAGAAAGCGATCGCCGCCGCTAAACAGCAAGGGGCGCGCCTGCTGATCGCCAAGCTCGACCGGCTCAGCCGCAACGTGCACTTTATCTTCTCGCTGCGCAATTCCGAGGTCGACTTCGTGGCCTGCGATATCCCCGATGCCAACACGCTCACGGTGGGCATCATGGCCGTACTGGCCCAGCACGAGCGCGAGCTCATCGGCGAGCGCACCCGTTTGGCCCTGGCCGCCAAGAAAGCCCAGGGCCACCAGCTGGGCACCCCCAATCTGACGCCCGCCATCAGTGAGCTGGGCCGAGCTGTGCACCAACAGAATGCCCGCCAGCACCCGGCCAACGTGCAGGCCGCTGAGCTCATTCGGCTCTATAGGCGGGAGGGGCTCCCCTACCAGGCCATAGCTGATAAGCTTAACGCCATGGGTTTTCGCACCCGGCGGGGTAAGCCCTTTCTGGCCATGAGTGCCCAGCGGCTGGACCGGCCTGCCTGAGCGGCTTCCCCCGGGAAGGCCCTGCCCGGAGCGCCCCTATTGTAGTAACCGCGCCTCGGCCCAGGGGTGACAACGCATCGGGGTTGTCATGGACCTGGCCTGGGCCGCTGGCAGCTGCCTGAAGGACCCAATCAGGGCACCAATCACCTCTTTACAGACCGGTCACTACTGAAGCAGTGAGGCAGCGGTCGGCCCCCGATGTAACCACTCTGTCATATATCACCGGGGAATGGCATTACAATTGTAATGAAGGGGTAGTGCGTGGCGGGGTCCTGTCTGGGATTTGGGTACAAGTGAGCGAATAATTTTGGGTCATCTACCTGTAAATGAGCAAGATGACCGTTTTTTGCGGTGAGAAAATGGGAAGATCCACCGCTGACCTTGGGTAAGCAAAAAATCCGGGTTGATCCCGGGCGGGCAAAACAGGCCTGATCCAGGGACCAAGAGCCCTGGTTGGGCCCGTTTTCCGCTCTCACCCTGGCCAGGCTACAACGGTTCATCCCACCAACATTGTAGTAACCTCACCTCGGCTCACGGGTGACATCGGCCCTTCAGGGGTAAGAGCGACCCTCAGGCCACGGAGGGCGGGGGCAAGCAGGCTAGAGCACCCCTGCCGGAGCCCGTTTGCTCCGCTTACAAACCGGTCACTACTGAATGAGTGAGGCAATGGTTCAGCGGCCCGCTCGTGCTATGTAACCAGTGAGTCATATATCACCGGGAAAGTGCATTACAATTGTAATGGCCTGGTAGTGCGTGGCGGGGTCATACCTGGGATTTGGCCTGCGATGAGCGAAGAATTTGAGCTTAGTTAGCTTATGATGAGCGAGTTGACCGTTTTTTGCGGTAGAAAAGTCGTAAGATCCAGCGCTGACCTTGGTTGGGTGAGAATTAGTGTTGGCGAAAAGCGGGACAAAAAGGTCTAATAGGACATTAGAAAAGCATTTTCTAGCCTTGTTTAGCTTCAATATCCCCTATTCTACAACTGGTTTAGAACAGCACGCTAGCCGCTAACTGCAGTAACCTGCTTTCGGGCTATAAGTGACATAAGCGATCTGATAGCTAAGTTCACTGGATTATCCCTCGAAGGGCTGGTTAAGCAAGCGTGATAGACCTGCTGGAGGCGGCATGATTCGGCTCACTAATCGCCGCTCAGTGAGTCCGCCAGCTACCTACCAGCTACCCCTGTGATGTAAACACTTTATCATGCTTTTAGCTTGGCCTAGCTACCCGCCTGCGCCATTCCCAAAAGCAACTGCAATTTTCTGCTTGCCAGGGATGGTAAGAGGGTCGAAAGCTTAGCTTTTTTGAGTAGCATGGCCGGGGTATGCTAGCCGATCCAGGCCGTGCGGCTAAGTACTTCTTACACTATATTCCTTGCCAATAAAGGGAGTCGGTCATATAGCTGGCTGATGATCATCATTGTTAGCCTGCAAAGAAGCGGCAACCTTGCTATTCTATAACCGCCTTTTCACCAGCCCATTTATGCCCTCAACTCTGGAAGATCTACGCAATACCGGGGCAACTGACCTGCTAAAGCAATTAGAGCAACGGGTTGAACAGCTCACTGCCCAGTTAGCGCAGCGGACGGCGCAGGTCGAGGCGCTTCAGCTGGCTGGCTGGGGCCAGCCAACGGCCTTGTTGGCCCACATTGTTGAGCACACGGCCTTGGCCATTGGCATTGTCAGGAAACCCAATTGGGTCATTGAGCTAGCCAACCCAGCCATGTGTCTGCTTTGGGGTCAGACGGAAGCCCAGGTACTGGGTCAGCCTTTACTGAGCCTGCTCCCCCAGGCCAGCCAGGATCTGGAGCAGGCTTTACGGGAAGTCTTACAAACGGGAAAGCCCCTGCAACGTAGCGAGTACGCCCTTCCCGTGCGCTTAGGCGATACAATGGCTATTCGCTACCTGGATCTTAGGTATGACCCTCTCCCTTCCAATGATGGAGTATTACAGCGCATTAGTTTAACCGCCGTTGATGTGACCACCCGGGTTCAGACCCGCCACCAGGCGGAGAAACTGCTAACTGAAAAACGGGAGCTTCACCAGCTGGAATCGAACTTTGTGACCCTGGCCTCCCATGAGTTTCGCACGCCAATGGGGACTATTCTCTCATCGGCCTCCCTGATTGGCCGTTATAATGGAGCCGATGATGCCGATAAACGGGAGCGTCACGTGCAACAAATTAAGACGGCCGTAAACGCGCTGAATGAATTGATCACCGATTTTCTGTCGTTAGGAAAATTAGATAAGCTAGGCCAGATGCAGCCGCTGGTACTATCCCTTTTCTGCGGTGAAACGATGGCCCAGACGCAGGCCATCGCTAAAGCTGACCAACGATTTATTTACCGGCATCTGGGCGGTGATCCGGCGATTACTACTGATGGGAACCTGCTGAAAAAAATTTTGGTCAACCTGCTGGTCAATGCCAGTAAGTATTCTTCGGAGGGGAAAGTCATTGAACTGACCACGCGTACTACGGACGCGCTCCTGCTGATCCAGGTTCGGGATGAAGGCATTGGTATTTCAGACGTGGATAAAGAGAACCTGTTTATCAACTTCTTCCGGGGGCGCAGCGCCGTTCACGTGCAGGGCACAGGCCTGGGACTCTATATCGTTAAACGCTACGTCGATTTGCTGGGTGGAACTATCACCTTTACCAGCCAGCCTGGTCAGGGCACCATCTTTACCGTCGAACTACCCCTATAGCCCACTGCTTATGAAGACCATTCTGGTCATTGAAGATCACCCCGAGATGCGGGCCAACATCACAGAAATTCTGCAATTAGCTCCCTACCAGGTGCTCCAGGCGGCCAACGGGAAGCAGGGAGTCGATCTGGCCCGGCGGCAACGGCCCGATTTGATCCTGTGTGATGTCATGATGCCTGATCTGGACGGCTACGGGGTATTGCACATCGTGAGCAAAGACGCCGAGCTATCGGGAGTCCCCTTTATCTTTTTGACGGCAAAAGTGGAGACGACTGATTTTCGCTTTGGAATGAACCTAGGGGCAGATGATTATCTGACCAAGCCCTTCGACGATGTATCCCTGCTCAACGCCGTAGAACTGCGCTTGAAGAAGGGCAAACAGGGCCAGTCCATGAATATTTCCACTCAAGCTCAGATCAAGCTGGGCCTGGCCGTCCAACAACTGGCCGATGCCCGGGACCAGTTGTGCGAGAACTTCCCCTCCCAGGAACACAAAAAAAAGCAGGTGCTCTTTAGGGCGGGCAACTCACCCAGCTCACTCTATTTTATCCGGCGCGGTCAGCTAAAGCTGTTCTCCACCGACCGCCTGGGGAATAGTTACATCACGGGACTCTACGGCGCAGGCGATTTCGTAGGCTACCAGCCTTTGCTGGCCGCTACCGCTTACAAAGAGTCAGCCGAGGTCCTTGACCAAGCCGAGGTGTGCGTCATTCCCAAGGCGGATTTTCTCTACCTGATTCAACATAATCGGCCAGTGGCCACCGAATTCAGCCGGATGCTGGCTCAGGATCTGGCCAACAGTCATGATAGGCTCCTGAAACTAGCTTATCAATCGGTCCGTCAACGGACGGTTGATGCGCTACTGCTTGTTCAACGCAAGTTCTATGCCGATCGGCCGCCTGTCCTAACGCTGACCCGCGAGAGCTGGTCGCAGCTGGTCGGTGCCTCCATCGAAACCGTGATTCGCACGCTGCGTGATTTGCAGAAAGCCGGGCTAATTGACCTAACAGGAAGTCAGGTCACCCTGCTGGACATTGACAGGCTAAGTCGGTTAAACCACTAAGCTAACAGGCCTCACCGGATAGGCAACTCTGCCTGCTACTCAGCACTCATCACTTACTGATCCAGTAAGCTATACTGGTCACGCCTGGTATCGATTACCAAAATCGAATGCATAAAGAGCGTTTGCCTGTCATTCCCCCAATGCCCAGGGCCATCATTCGTCTAAGCTGGCTCTCCGTAGTCCCGCCGTATGAAGCCCGCTCCCAAGTAGCGCTGGTCACCGAACCTGTGGTGGGACATGCGTATTGCTCAGCCACCTTCAGGCTAGATAGGGTCAAAAAAAGCCCCGGCCTACAGGACCAGGGATTTCTACTACTTCCGTAAAGATAAAACAATGTATGTGGGTAGAGAACAGGCCCGGAAGATAACCCCTTTAATCGCTTTGGTTTAGTGAGCCTACGGGAGTGGCCACAAAAGCCCTGAATCAGTAGCAGGCAGGAATTTTTATCGCTATACACTCAGACTTAGAGAGAGCTATGCAACTGTAGCTGCTCCAGCGCTCTCTGCTGTCTCGCTCCGGTGGCGGGTGTAATGACGAATAGCCGCGCTCAGGGGATAGGTATCTTCGTCTACCCCCCAGCGGGCCAGGGCCAGCTCGGCGGCCTCTTTAAGGAACCGGGTGGTCTCCAGTCGCAGCTCGATTTCCTCGCGCAAACGCTGGCGGAAGATACTCGTCACAAAGGTGTTGAAGGCCACGGCCCGAGCCGGGGTGATTCCCTCGATGCACCCCGCGCGCATCTGCCACTCGGGAATCTGGATCTCCAGGCGCTCGGTGAGCGCCCCATCGGCTACCGACTGGCCATCGGCACTCCGGCGCTCGCGCTGAAGCAGGGCGAAGAGATAGGCCGAGTAGGGATTGAAGGGCTTGCGCTGCTCGCGGGAGACAAACAGGGCCTCCCCTTTGGTGGAAGCCAGGATGATGCGTTTAACCAGGGGCGTAACGGGCAAAGAGAGACTACGGCAACTAGCAGAAGACGACATGGGGAAGGGCAAGGCTACAGCAAGACTCAATAAAGCTAGGATCTGGTCAGGGGGACTAACAGGTCACCACGCTCACGCCGTGATAGTTCTGACCTGTTAGTCCCCCTGGGGAAAGTGGCTTAGTCCAGCTCGTAGGGCTCATCAGGATAATCGTCTTCCTCCTCATCGCCGTCCTCCTCAACGGAACGGTGACGATCCTGATAGGTAGCCAGAATCGACTGGCAGCCCTCTAGGATAGCCTGCATAGCAGGCGTAAGCTGGCCCGCCGTAGGACCAGAGGCAATGACCAGTTGGCCCGTGGCGGGCTCAAAGCTGGCGGCGACAAATTCATCATACCCATGCTGGCGACAGAGCGCCCCCAGGGCCTGGGTAAACGCGGGAGTTGGAGAGAAAGAGGGCATAAAAAGAGGTGAGTTAGCTGGGGAAACGGGCAGTGGATAGAAATATCCACAACCAGCTTACGAAGCTAAATCGCCTCTTTTGATGCATCGCAATAACTTGAGGCCAGTTACACTTTTTCTTACAATCCCTTATAAACCAGCCAGTTGCTTGGCACGGGTTAACTCCCCAAAAAGCCGCTTTTTGTGGTAGCGCGACAGGCCAACTAGCCCCTGATCCTGAAGCAGCACGCCCTGCCGGGTGATGGCCTGCACCTGCTGGGGATTGACGGCTACGGATTTAGTGATACGAGCCATAAAGGGAAAGCGCTGGCACATCACCCCCAGCGTGTAGCCGTAGACCAGGGGCCAGCGCTGGCCCCGCAGGTGAACGCGGGTGTAATTGTCAGCCGCCTCAAAGCGCACAATCTGGCTAAGGGGCAAGGGCTGGCCCAGCCCGCGAAGGTGCAGGCTAGGTAGGGGAGCAGGGGACGACCTGATGGGGCTCATGCAAGGGAAAACTAGACCTATCGGAAGCAGGGTCCTAATGCTTGGTAAGCCAGGCCCGCTGCCCTTGTGCTGATTATAAACAGATGTATCTTTGTTGTCGTGAATTTTCCTCTTTTGCCCGGTTTGCGTGTCGAGACGCAGCCGGGCTTTTTTGTGGGCTACACCCAGCTGGCCACCTCGCCCGTATAGCGGTAGAGGGCGTCCATCTCCCCCACCAGCCGATCCCCGTCGCGCTTGTCGTAGAACTGCACCTTGCGGAAGCGACCGCCCTCCTGGGCCCTAACCCGCCGCTGGAAATAGCCAAACATCTTACTGCGCTTGTGGGGACTGTCCCAGGGAAAAATCACAAACGTAGCCTTACTGCCATCAAGGCGAATCAAAAGCGCCTTGATAAAGGCATCGGTGTAAACCTGGGGGGGA
>NZ_JAFMYW010000017.1 GCF_017353175.1 Fibrella forsythiae
CACCGAAAAAAACGCTTAACTCGTTCACTATTAGACAACTAAGCCAAAATTCTTCGCTCGTCGAAGGCCAAATCGCAGACAGGACCCCGCCACGCACTACCCCTGCATTACAATTGTAATGCCATTTCCCGGTGATATATGACAGACTGGTTACATCGAGGGCTAACCGTTACCTAACTGATTGAGTGGTGACCAGTTGCGGGGAAGGTGCTTCGGGCGCTCAGATAGGCCCATCAGAGGGCTTCTACCGGCATAGGTCAGGCTCCGGATGGGCCAGGCGTTTTGTCACCCGTGAGCCGAAAGGTGGTTACTGTAAGCACGGAAGGCTTCTGAGTCTGCTCTCGCTGCCACGCCTTTGATTGCTGGTTCGTACCGATCTACTGGTGATCCGGCTGGCTACTACGTGCGCGAAGCGCTGAGGCAAGGTTAGCGTTTCATCTCCCTCAGTATGCCTTGGATGAACCAGGTTTTCTCAATGGTGGCGAATCAAGCAAAGTCATGATTATTAATCAACATCCCTGTCGTTGCATGATGCTGAGCGAAGAAAACAGACGGTGTCAAGCCCGTAAGTTCATAAAGATCATTGCAAAAATGCGCTTGGTCATACCAGCCCCCCAAGTAAACTAAATCAAGCCAAGTCAGCCGCTGCTGAGTATGAATCGCCCGGAAAACGTGGCGAAATCGCATGACTTGCCTAAACCGTTTAGGTGATATACCTACCTGCCGGGTGAACTCCCGACTGAGTTGCCGGGGACTGATCCGGAGCTCAACCGCCAGCTTTTGTATACGTCCGTTACCGGGATGAGCCAGTAAGCTACTTGCCTGTTCCACCCACCCCTTGTAACTCGGCATCCGGTTCACATGCGCCAGCAACTGCCGATCAATGAGGCCAATCTGGTCCTGAACCGAGCTTACGTGTTTGAGCTGCTCCAGGAGCAAACGCCATCGTTGCCGGAAGGGTAAGGGAAATACGGTTTCAATATCCAGTACCTGGTTAGCCAACTCGCTCATGGGCAAACCAAATAAGCGGTAGAATCTAGTGGTACGGAAGGTAATCATCAGGATTTGACAGCCCGCTGGGTTAACTGCATAGTGCGGGTCATTTGGCCACCGATGGCCAAATCAGGAAGAACCTGTGCATCGACCAGGCAATTCGTACCCAGGTTAACCAGTAAGCCCGAGCGACCGCCTGGCGGCGGGCTTTCGCTCAGCAGTCCGTCAGCCAAGGACTGTAGCAATGTATACTCTTCGATATAAGGCTGTAAAGAGGGCGAAGGTATAAAGTTTTGACAGGTCATCTGATTGGCTGGCGTGATCTGAAATGTTTAGTAAGGTGCACAACAAGCTATTGACTAGTAGGACAATATGAGCAAATGGTAGTTAGTCTGGCCTACCAGTAGCTAATCCGAGCAGCTACCGTTTCCTGAGTTTGAGCGAACGGTCGATTTATGGCCGATTTTTCCAATGCCTTGCCTGCGGCAGCCAATAGCTTTGCTCAGCGTGCCCCCAACCCTTGCGTAGCGAAAACTTTCTGCGCCCGGGGTCATGCTTTTTCAACAAACCCTGTAGCAGATGCACCCACGTATTGCGGTCACAATCATCACGTCCAGCTTCTTAAGCGATACACGTAGTCGAAAATCAGCTTGGCTTCCACCAGCTCCTCATGCCCGTCAAACTGGGCCCCTGTATGACTTGACAGGCAAGTCATTGACCGAGGTATAAATGCGCGATTGGCAATGCCTTTTAGCAGGTACCTCTCCGTGCAGCCTACGTGATTCAGTAAGGGAAACTACGTATCCAAGAAACCATTGGCATGTTAGTAAAACATTGTAAATCAATAGATTAACCAGCGCGTTGCGGCCGCCCGTTTACCCGTATCATATGTTTATCCGATATAAGCCCGTTGGCGCTTACACTAGTTTTGAATCAATCAAATGCACTGACTATCAACACCCTGCCTAATGAAAACAGCTTTATTCACTTTAGTCTTCTGGTTTTACTGGTGGGTAGCCTGCCCGTGTTTGGGGCAGGCCCCGCCGCCGGAAAAATCACCCGCACTGCTGGCTAACTACGTCAAGGTGTCGGGTGGCCTGAACGCCTACGCGGGTTTCTATACAGCTAACGGAATTGAGGCCCGGAACCAGACGGCCCCCTTCGGCCTAAGCGGGCAAGTGACCATCTCACTCCCCCAGGGAATCTCGATCCCCATCACGGCGGTACTGGGCAATCAGGGCGCGAGTTTCAGCGTTCGCCAGCCCTTCAATCAGTTTGGTATTTCGCCCACCTACAAGTGGCTTACCGTTCACGGCGGCTACCGCAACGTTACCTTCTCCCCCTTTACACTGGCAGGTCATACGTTTCTGGGTGGCGGCGTGGAAGCTAATCCCGGTAAACTGCGGCTGGGTGCTGTCTACGGTAAGTTCAATAACGCGATCTCCGGCACGCTGGCCGATGCCAATGTGCTGCCCAGCTACGGGCGCAGGGGCTACGCCGTGAAGCTGGGCTACGGCAAGCCCGGTAATTACATTGACCTGACGATGCTACGCGCTCAGGATGATTCCAGCTCGATTGCATCGGTGCCCGAGTCGGCTACCCAGACGGTGAAACCCGCCGAGAATCTGGTGGTGGGCCTCAGCTCGCGACTGCTGATTGTCAAGTATTTCACCGTGGAGATAGACGCCGCCCTGAGTGCCTACACGCGGGATTTGCGGGCGGGCACCGTCGATGCTGAGGGACGAAACCCGGTGGTGCGGCTGTTTGGCAAGCTGTACACGCCGCGGCTGAGCACCCAGCTCACCCAGGCGGTGCAGGCCTCGGTGGGGTACCGCGACAGCTGGGGCAGCGTGAAACTGCAGTACAAACGCATCGACCCCAATTTTCAGACGATGGGGGCCTACTACTTCCAGTCTGATATTGAAAGCTACGCCATTGCTCCCACGGTCAATTTGTTGCAAAGTAAACTCAGGATTACTGGCAGCTACGGCGTGCAGTTCGACAACCTGGCCAACTCGCGCAGTGTCAGGACGGGCCGGACTATTGGCTCGTTGCTCATCAGTTACAATCCGGCTACCAAGTTTGGGTTCGATCTGCAACTGAGCAACTACGGCATTAGTCAGCAAGCGGGCCTGCGCCCGGTGATCGATACTTTGCGGCTGGCGCAGAACAACTTCTCGGCCACGGCCAACCTGCGCTACACACTCCAGAAAGAGGACGTGGTGCAGTCATTTAACCTCACCACAACCTACCAGCAGCTCAGCGATTTGAACCAGCGGACGGCGGCGCAGACGGAGAACAAAAACCTGAACGTCAACCTGAGCTATTTCTACCAGCAGACCACTACTGGCTGGGGCCTGACGGGCATGCTCACCTACACCCAGACCAACCTGCCCGTGGCGGCTACCCTGGGTTTGCCCGACAGCACGGGTGTAGGCTCGTCCGTCAACACGGGTATTGTCCGGTTTTATGGCCCCACACTGGGTGCCAACCAGGCCTTCTTCGGGCGAAAACTAACCACTTCGCTTACCGCCAGCTACCTGGTCAACCAGCAGATGGGCGTGACGGGAAAGGTACTGACGGCCTCGCTGTCAGGTACGTATCAGGTGGCTAAACGGCAGACGCTCAACGCCACACTTTATTACCTGAACACCGACACGGGCATTCAGGCACAACGATTCAACGAACTCAGAGGCAACCTCGGCTATGGCATATCTTTTTAAAAAACATACGGCAAACGCGCAAAAGGCTGGCGCAAGGACTTTTCGCGTACTACTAAAGAGGGTTGCGTTCTTTGCGCTGCTGGTTGCGCCCTTGGCGGTGAGAGCCCAGAACGAAGTGCAGATCACCATCAGTGTGTTGCCACCGTATAGTGCGTACATTCAGGATTATGCGGGTGCGGGCAAGCAGGTACAGATCTTCGTCCGTAACACCACGGCTACCCGCCTCCAGGTACGTTTGCAGGGCAGTGTAACGGGCGATAACGGCGTGCAAATTCAGACGGTGCCCAACTACCGTCCGCCGGTGCCACTGACGCTGGAGCCCCTCCAAAACCGGCTGTTGAGTTATGGGGATCTGTCGGGGTTATTCGATCTGAATCAGCTCGATGTCCAGGGCGTTGATCGCAACAACCTTTACCGGGGATTACCACTGCCGGAAGGGAGCTACCAGCTTTGTATTCGGGCGTTTGACAATGCCACCAGCCGCCCCTTATCGCCAGAGAATCCGCTGGGCTGCTCGCCCCCCTTTCCGATTAAAGCCGTTGAGCCGCCGATTCTGATTGCCCCCTTCTGCGACAGTGATGTGCAGGCTCTAACGCCTCAGAACCTAGTGTTCACCTGGACACCACCTATCGGCGTCTCACCCGCAATGGTCGATTATACCCTGCGTATTGTGGAATTGCCCCTCGAAACCGTTGACCCTAACGTATTCATCGACGCCGTAGTACTACCAAAGTCGGGCGTAGAGGTACGGGGCCTGAAAACCAGCACGTTTCTGTATTCGGTAGTGCAGCCGCAACTGATTCGGGGAAAAAAATACGCCTGGCGCGTGCAGGCTCGCGATATCAGCGGCAGAACTAGCTTTTTGAACAACGGCAAAAGTCCCGTCTGCGCCTTTCAGTACGGCCCGGCGCAGTCGGCGGGACTTGATTCGATCAAAGTTGAGGGACCAATTGTAAACAAGTCCAGCAAATCGACCTATGCTGTGCGGGTAGCTTGTCAAGACGGACCAGGATCGGGGCAGGTGAAGATTGGGAAGTTGGGGGGTGGTAACGTCTCGGGCGTGACGACGGTGACAGCAGGCAACGGCGTGAGATTAGCTATCTCGTGGAATCCCGACTTTAAGTTTCTGACATTGCTAGCCCAAAAAATGGGCTTCAGCGCCAAAAGCGAAAGCATACGATCTGCCGTGCAACAGATTCCCGGTGCGGGCTATGAGCTGACGGTCATCGAAAAAAGCACGGGTAAGGTTGTGTGGGTGCCACCGCTCACCACGAAAGAGTTTATCAGCGGCGATCCCGATGACCCAGATTTCCCGCTGGCTTACGGCAACAACTACCAGTATCACGTCCGGCTGGTGCTGCCCGATGACGTACTACTTAAAACTGGCTTGCCCGGCGAGTGGACACTCACCTCACCCAGCTGCACCTTTTTGCTTAAAAAAGTGCCTAAAGCGGGCACGGGCTTCATCGTGCGGGGGCAGATTCGCTACAAATTCGACCGGGATGATATGCCGACGACCTACCCCGCCAATAACACCAATGTAAAAATTAGCTTTACCTCGAAGGCCGCTGGCGGCGGGCAAGTGGCTTATGGGGTAGGCCAAACGGGACTGATGGGAGCCAGCGCGAAGGCCCTAACGCCGCAGCAGAAACTGGCGGCGGTGGGTGGCAGCAAACCAGGCCAGTCTAAATCGACATCGGGCACGGCTACCCAAGTTCCGGTCCCCACTGGCGATTTTCCGTTCACGTACTACGCAAAAACGGATGCCGGTGGCAACTACGAACTGCCTATCCCTTGGGAGGACATGCCGTTGTTGCTGCCCTTGGGTAAGGCGGTTGGTAAGACGAAAATTAAAACCCAAAATGAAGATGGTACTGTAACGGAGAGTGACGTTGATCTGATCGCGCTGAACTACCAGCTCGACCTACCCAGCGGCTACTACCAAAATACGACCGAAGTCCGCAGCTTCACTTACTCGCCCACGAGCGTAAGCGTGACAGGAGGGGTGGCAACGGTGAACGTCTACGCCTATTCGCTAAAAGTCAGCGTGGCAAAAGATTACAACAGTAGCTACAAGCTGAGCAACCAAAGCGGCCAGACTGCCAACCAGAAAAATGCCAATCAGGTCTCCATCGACCAGACGATCATGAAGCCCGTTACGGGGGTGCAGATGGATCTGTATCGTAAGCTCAAAGGTGCTGGGGGCCTGGAAGGCATCCCGGCGGTGGAGGGGCAGATTGGCGAGAAAGAGTTACCAACGGGCATCAATTACCGCTACATAGCGACGGGCAAAACGGCCCTAGAAACCCTCAACGGCACCCAACAGGCCGTTGTGACTTTCGACCGGCTCATCTGCAACGCCAACGAAGGCGACGAATATTTCCTGCGGGCCAGACCCAGCAAGAAAGATAGCATCGCAGCCTCGAAGGTGGTGACGGAAGAAACCCAGTATGGGAAAAAGGTACCCACCGGCGATTACACCACGAACGATCCTACCGCCAAGTATGCCGCCCCAGAAGACACTGTCTTCTTTGCGGTACCGCCCAAAAAGCATCCGATCACCAATCAGTTCTATTACGGCCACAAAACTACGTACCTGCTGCGGTCGCTGCTGCCGCCTACCTCGCGGATTTCAGGACGGCTGATGTATCAGTGGCCCGGTAAGCCCGGTAAGTTCGTGATGGCGAATATGCCCTTTCGGGTCAAGATTGGGTACGTAACCAGCGGGGCTACGACCGACGGAGGTAAGTTGAGCAATGGTATTATTACCCAGAAAGTAGCCATTGTGCTGGGTGAGATCAATTACACGGATAGTACCGGAAAAAAACATCCCCTGTCGATGGATGACCGTGACTTTGTGGCCGGCACGGGCAAGACCGATGCCAACGGCAATTTTACGCTGGACGTGGTGAACCTCAACTATAAAGGCACTCTCACCAACTCGGCCACCGTCACGCAGGGAACGCTGACAATGGAAGATCCTGGTAAAGATGGCGTAAGCAACCCCAAGTACACTGGGCCAGGTGGGAAGATACAGCTCATCAAAGATCAGGGATACCCCGTCGATTACGTGGACATGAGGAACCTCTTCAAAACCGACTACACCAATGGCATTCAGGCAGTGATTAACGCCAAGCAAATCGCCACTACTACCCAGCAAATTAGCGGAGCCAAGCTTCCTGGCGCCGCCAAGAAGCAGACAGACAAAGCGACAGGCGGCGGGCCGTTTGACGACGGTGAACTGGCCCGGCAGTTTTTTCCCCTTGACCCAGAGCCATTGCTGGTGCAGATGGGTGACGTGTATCAGTGGGTGTACCGCTGTTTCATCATCGAACCGGAGGCCACCCGCTACTACACCTCGTTCAACAACGTGGTCGTGCAGGCCTTTGAGACCCAGAATCTCGGCGAACTACTCGTAAACGTAAAGCCCTACACCCGTAAACTGCGGGTGCAGTGGGCTGACACCAAGAAAGCGGTGCAGAATGCCCGGGTGATTCTGTTCCGCCAGGACAACAAGGGCATGGATCACCTGCCCGAACAGGAAGGCGACGGCAACGAGCGCTTCGACAAACTACCCGTATCGTCATATGCCCAGAAAATGCCGCCGTACCCTGACGGGCGGCCCTTCCCCGGCACCGATGCCGTGAAATATTATGCTGAGGGATTCACCGACGGCGATGGGATGTTGGTGTTCAACAACAAGGCCAAGCGGCCTGTGCCCAACCTGCTGCTCAATGGTGAGTACCAGTGCTACATCCTGCCTACCGAAGATGCCCTTAGCTACTTCCCGGCCAGCCTCACCACCCTCTCGGCCGTGTCGGCCTTCGTCAATATGGAAGAAGGAATTGACGACAGTTACGACGACAAATTCGTGGTAGCGGGGCCGTCGCGGCTCATTGTACGGCTCGTTGATTCAACCACTACCAAAGGCTTGAAAGGAGCCGTTGAGCTTTATGAATACAAGGACGACAAATGCCAGGTTAAACCACCACATACCATTTTTGGCTATACAGAGGGGGATCCGTCATCTGGTCCGGCGTTGGTCGACCAAACGGGCTACAGAGAGTTTAGTCTGGGTTCATACTACAGCGACAACGGATGGAAAAAAGACGTTACGAAATACTTCCGGATTGATGCGCGGGTACCGGGCTATAAACTCGTGGATGGCAAAATCCAGACCTGCTACTCTGTAAAGCGAACAGGTACGTCCTTTCTGATAAATCTGAAGTTTCTACCGGGAACCATCCTGAGAGGCGTTGTAAAAGGGCGGAAGGTAATCGCCGACCAGAAAGAGGGCTACAAAGAGACATCGGAGATTGTCGGGTTGCCCGCCATCATTCGTCGCACGGTCGACGATAAGGTCTTTTTCACGGAAGACTCGCCGGTTGGTTCTTTCTCCATTGCCCTAGCCGCCGCCACCGACAAAACGCCAACCCAGACGATCATCATTGAGCCCAACGACCCCGGTTACTGGTCGGATACGCTGGTGCTGTCGGGGCTGAAAATGAACGAAGACAAGACCTTACCGCAATCGCCCGTTATGCTGGCGCGGGTGAAACACCGGATGCGGTTCGTAGTGCAGGGCCTCACGGCAGACGGTATGCCACTCCCCGATGAGCTGTTTCAGGTGAAGATCAACGACCGCAAACCTGTAGAAGGATCACTCACCAAACCCGCTGACGATGAGTTCGAGAACGTTTCGGTTGATCATTACACCGTAAAAGTATGGAGTAAAAAGCCGAACAGCGACTGGATTCCGCAGTTGTTCGAGGTTAAAAATAAGGAATCCAAGGGCTGGACCGTCTACACGGTGAAAATGAAGCTGGGCGGGCGTATCACCGGAACCGTCACGCTCGACGGCAAACCCGTCGGTGACGCGAAGGTGTACCTCGACTACCAGATGAGCGGCAATGCCACCCCGCCAGAGGCCGTTACGGGGGGCAGCACCGGCCCGGCAGACCAGAATACCGGCGAGACGCTGATTCAGACCTACTCAAGTACAGGGGTGATTAACCTAGGCGGCCAAACCGCCAACAATGGTACAACAAAAGGTGAATTCACACTTCGGGGTCTGCCCCTGACCGACGGCATCGTGAAAATCCGGGCGACGCTCGACGGTACAGGTAGCACGGTGATCGGGGCCGAGGCCAGCGTACAACTCAAGGGAGGCACCGGCACGGCCACGCTGAACCTGACCACTTACAGTGGGGCGCTTGTACAAAGCATCTACGGCTTCCCGCTATCGGTGGAGAAGATGGCCATTAAGCCCAACGGAACCGTTACAGTGACGGGGCAGCTAAACCTCAAAAAGAGTCGGAGCGGTTTTGCGTGGCTCCCCACCGGCGAGGTGGCCCGCGTCCGCGACGTGCCCATCAAAGGCATCGACGTCGGGGGCAAGAAAGTCGCCACGCCCGTTGCCGACAATGTGGTACTGGACGAGGTAGCCTCGCTGAAGTTCCGCTATATCGGCGCTTTTAACGTACTGGCTCGCCACCCTGACTACGTAGCAGGCTCGGCTCCTGATCCCCTGACGCTCAGTAAAGATCAGTCGGGGCGGGGTGTGCTGCTGGGTAAGGTGCAGATTGTCGATAACTCGTTCAACTACCCCAGCACGTACCTGACTTTTGCCAAAAAAGGCGATGAGAATTTTTACCTCGCGAAGATGGTCAAGGAAGGAAACGCTGGCGCAACGATCAATCAGCGCGTTACAGTGCTGACGGCCCTGGCGACCGATGCCGCCTTCGACCCCAGCGCCGCAACGCCCAGCGTGCCGGAGAAGGTTACGTACAATCTCTGCGATCAGATGGGTGGGCCGGTGAGCTTCTCGCTGCTTCAGTTCCCAACCGATGCCGACCCGGCAGGTTCTTACATCGACCCCGACGACAAAAAAATTCATCTGGCAGCCAACCTGACTTGTAAGATTCCAAACGCGCAGCCGGAGAACTTCACCGTCCACATCGATGACCTGGTGCTCGACGATAAGCAGGTGTATCCCAAGAAGGGCAGCAAACCGCTCGAACTGCGTTTCGAAAACTGGACGCTGAACGTCAGCGATTGGACCCTCGACGTGAAGGAGGGCGGCATTACGCGCTACGCCAAGGCTGACGACAAGAGTATTGTGCTGAAAACCGGCGCGGTCGATATTCCGTTTGCGAAGTTCATCCTGCGTCACGACCTGTTCGACGTGCGTAATCCCCAACTCAAAAGGCTTGACGTCGGCAGTATCGCAACACTGCGTACCCAGAATGACCAGAACGCCCTTTTCACCTACGACGTGGGTTTCGACGGGCAGGGTCACTGGAAACTGGCGATGTTTGGTAGTGGCAGCGAACCCGCCGGCACGCTCGAAATCGACAAAGCAGGGGCTGACAGGTATTTGCTGAAATCGGAAAAGCTGTCGGAGAAGACTAATAACACGGTCATTAATTTCGAGTACATCCAACTGCTTAGCAACGACCAGAACATCCTGTCGATCAGTCCGGGGCAGACGTTCACCGTGAAGGGCAATCCGCTGACGAGCTTCGAGCCGATGGGCTTTGTCAGCGGTGTTGGGTCGATGGAGTTAAAAGGGAAATTCGCGCTAAAAGACGCGCTGGGTACGCCCGGTGCCGAAATGAGCATTAACTATACAAAAGGTAAGACAGGTACGTACTCGCCCCTCGGCAACTGGCAGGCCGAACTGCTGGGTAACGTGAAGTTCCGGGCTACGGCGTCAGGTAACGATAATTCGAACCTGTCGATCACCGAGAAACAACTTGTCATCAAGGGCGTGGCGCAGGAAGACGGCGAATCGCCCCCGCTCAATGTCTATTTCTGTGGCCGGGCAACCGATACCTACCCGTACTGGATACAGGTGTTACCGCAGAAAGTGAAGATGGCTCAGTACACCGTCGACATACTGGGTACGGTAGGGGCGCAGGCCAAGCTGGGGCAGGGTTGGGACGCGCCGATGCAATTTATCGGCAAGCTGTATGAGACCAATCAAACAGGAGCATCACTCAAAAAGTCGGAGTGGTACACGCAGTTCACGATTTATGGCGACCTGCATATTACGGATTTCAACAAAGACGAGGTTAAACTCGATGGCCTGACCAGCAAAGGCGGTACGTTGGAGGCAGACAAGAACGGCAACTTCAAAGTCGATAAGCTACCGCTGTTTGGTGAGGGGTCAAACACCGCCATCGACAACAAAGGCATCGACATGTCGGGCATAAAAACGCCGATGGGTGCGGTGGCTCTGAAACTGACCTTCAGCCCATTCTCGCTGGCGGGCAGCATCGACATCAGCGACAAAGGCCAACCCATCGAGATGGGTGTGTTCAAGGTGCGGGGGCAGGGGTCGATGCTGATTGATGGCGACGGAGCCTACCTGGTGGCCTCGCTGATGGGCCAGTCCGACCAGTTGCCGCCGCCGATCCAGGGCGTATCACTGGGCATTGCGGTTGGCAAACGCAAGACCTACAAACCCGAAGCGGTTGCCATTCTGATGGGTACGTCGAAAGACCCAATGTTACCCTGCAAAATCAACGAAGCCACAGGCATTTCGGGTTTCTTTCTGGGCGGGGGTGTAACGGTTCTGCACAAAGAAATCGGTTTTGATGCCATCGTGGCCGAAGCCTGGGCTATGGCCGATGTGTCGCTCTTTGCCAGTACCGAATTTATCATCGGCTCCAACGCTACACTGACATTCGGTGCCGGCGCAGTGGCAACGGGCGAAATCGGTGCCCGTATCCTCTGCGCAAGTGCCTCGGCCCGCGCTCAGGTCTTTGCTGATATGAACGCCGCAATGGATTTCACCAGTCCGTCTGTTTGTTTGAACGGGGTGCTGGGAGCTTTCTTCGAGGTGAAAGTGGATGCCTGCGGACTGCTGGACGGTGTCAATATTGGTAAGCAACTGGCTGTCAGCGCAAAAGTATCCAGCAAAGATGGTCTAGACTTCGATTTCGTCAATCAAGACAAAGATGGCGGCGGTAAAGCGTGCATGCTTCCCAAGACCTGCGATTGCCCAAAATAAATCCTTATGCGCATGAACACGAACCAACTTGTCCGCCTTTGCTGGCTGGGTACGTACCTGGCAACGTACCTGACGGTGTCGTCGCCCGTATGGGCGCAGAGACGTCCCGGCAAACCCACCGCGCCCGCCCGGCCTGCCACCAGCCGCCCGGCACCGGTGCCCGTTTCTACAGGTGGGCGCGGTGGATTCACGGCACAACCGGGGGTAGGGGGCATCTTCGTCGCCTTTGGGGCCGAGCTACCCAAAACCTTCCGCTACCGCCTCGAACGCAGCACTGCCGGAACCGATGCCTATGTGCCGGTGGCCGAAACAGGGTTTCCGCGCCTGCCGGAGCAGTTTACGGGACGGCTCGATGAGGCCGTGGCTCAACTGCCCAGCAGCTACCTTCGAATGCCTAAGCGTAGCCTCAGCGAAGCTCGTTACCATGTACTGCGCCGCAACGCCACCACCGATTCGCTGGCATCACTGATGGTGATTCCGCACTACCAGATTGCGGCGGGGCTGGGGTTCTGGGACAATACCGCGCAGCCTGGCATTGGCTACGATTACCGCCTTAGCCGCCTCAATGCCAATGGGAGCAGTACGCCACTTGGTCAGCTACGCTCCGTGACATCCCCCGGTAGTTATCCCAAAACCGTGCTACGCCTGGATACAGCCTACGCCACTGGCCCTACTGTCTCGCTCGAGTACGAGCTCGTGAGTGGCCGCGCTCCGGAGGTGCTACACGTGTTCCGGGCTTACCACCTCCGTAGTGAATTCGAGCAGGTAGTGGCCTCGTACTACCCCATTCGCTCTGCTAACGGGCGGGTACGGTACCGCGTCACCGACGCAACGGTAGTGGATAAACTCGCCTACAGTTACTACGTAATGCCCGGCGACTACGTGGGCAACCGGGGCGAGGCTTCGGCCTCCTACAACGTCTACAACGCCCGGCCCAACGAGGTTACGTTCCTGCCCGAACGATTTCGGGTACGGAGCATTAAAGACGAGAAACGCCTCCGGTTAAGCTGGCGTATCTCCCCCTCGAAGGAGATCACCTCGGTCGATATTTTTCGGGGTAATGACTTCGATAAATCGTTTGTCCGCATCGGTAGCGTTGGCGCGACTGATACGGTATTCTACGACCGTAACGTGGAGCCGGTCAGGACGTACTTCTACACGCTCATCGTGAACACAATCTACGGCAAAAGTTTCCCCTCGGCCCGCGTGCCAGCCTTGCTCGAAGCCGTTGAGCCCAACTACAGCCGTCCTGAAAACCTCCGGGTACAGCAAAATGGGCGCGCACTGACCTTTACGTGGAACCGCCCCGCTGGGCCCATTACCGGTTACTATCTCTACCGCGCCCGCAATTACGATCAGGTGCCTGAACGCATCGGTAAACTCATTGACAGCAAAGCCGCCACCGTAACCGTCACCGACAGTCTACCCGCGCAGGGTAGCGACCTGTGGGTATACAGCGTGGCCTCGATCAACAGTTCGTATAACCTCAGTCCATTGTCGGAGCGGGTCACTATTTCGCCGGCTATAGCTCCTCGACCACCTGCGGAGCTAACCGTCCGGCTGCGTGATGTCGGTTCTGGCGGCCACGCCGCAAATCTTGTCTGGACCAATCAGGGGCAGGCTGCCCAACAGATCGGCGGGGCTAACGTGTACCGCCGGTTGGTGCCCCAAGCGCCGGGTAAATCAGCAAAACTGGCTGACTGGCAACTTCTGAACAAGACGCTACTGGGGGCAGAAACCAACTTCTGGACCGATACGACTGTGCGCGAAGGAAGTACATATGCCTACATGGTCCGCACGCTGGGAACTGGCGGTGGCCTGAGCAACCCCAGTCCGGAAGCCCGCTGCACGGTAGCCGAGACGTACCCGGCGGGAGTACGAAATGTACGACTGCTGCAAAGTGGGACAGGGGTGCTGATGCAGTGGGATGCGCCCTTCGACCCGACGATAGAGCGATTGGTGGTGTATCGTGCCGAATCAGGGAAGCCCTTGCAGAAACTGACGACGCTGCCCAGGAGTGCAGCCCAGTTCATCGATAAAACACCACTGGCGAAGAAGACCAATTACTACCAGATTCTGGCCGAAGACCGCCAGGGGCATGCCAGCCGCAATCCTGATCTGGTTGGCCTGTACGTAGAGTAACAACGCCTGTTAAACACCCCCTTAATTATGGACAAACTCAGACAGTTGCTTTTTCTCACCTGCCTTCTGATACCCGTTGCGTCGCTGTGGGCACAAACACCCCTTGCCCCTACCAACTTGGCAGTTATTCGGTACGGTAATGTAGGCATGGAACTCTCGTGGACCGACGGGACAACCAACGAGACAGGCTTCGAAATACACAGCAGCCCTAACAATAGCACATTTACTAAACTGGCCGACGTACCCGCTCACGCGGGATACGGTGGGATGACGTATGTACTTACTGGTCTATCTGAAAACACACTTTACTACCTGAAAGTGCGGGCTAAAGTGGGTACTACCTTCACCAACTTTACCAACACTATCAGCCAGCGCACCAGCGAGTACCGTGCTCCAAATGACCTTAAACTCACGGTGAAGAGTCCTACCTGGGTTCAGCTCACCTGGAGCGACATTGTTAAGGAAGGAAGCTACGAGGTAGAACGGCGGACAGGTCAGAGCGGGCGCTGGGGTAAGCTTGGCGAGTCGGGGGCGGGCTACGATGACAAAACGGCCAGCGAAAGTACAGAGTATTGCTACCGTGTGCGGCTAACGGGCTCGTCAGATATTGTTAATTACCCTTACCCCAACGCGCCCTGCATCACCACGACCAGCAGCAAACCACCGGCACCCACGGGGCTGTCGGCGCAGGTCATTTCCAGCTTCCAGATCGACCTGTCCTGGACGCCCAGCACGGGCAGCTACGACGGCACCGAGGTAGAATACAGCACCGATAACCGCAGTTTTCAAAAGTACGGCAACACCATCCGGCCGGGCACCAACCGGCAGTCAGCAACAGGCCTCTCGCCCAATACGCGCTACTGGTTTCGGGTACGGGCGACGAATGGGTCGAACACGCCCAGCGATTACAGCAACACGGTTGATGCCACCACCAACCCGGAAATACCCATCACGCCCACGGGCCTGACCGTGTCAGTTACCTCCTCATCGCAGCTACAAATCTACTGGAATGACAGCAACGTGATTCCCGTGATCTACAGCCTTGAACGGGCTGAAGGGCCGGGGGGCACCTACCGCGAGATTGACGGCAGTTATCCGTCCAAAATTTACAATGATAAAAACCTGAATCCCTCTACCCAGTATTGCTACCGCGTCCGCGCTAAAAGCACCTCGGGTGGATACTCCAACTACTCGACTCCTGCTTGTAATACCACCCAGGCCCCACCCATCACGGTCCCTAGGCCACCAACCGAGATGCTTTTGCAAGTGCAATCGGCCAGGCAGATCAACATGATCTGGAAAGACAACAGCGATAACGAAACAAGCTTCCGGGTGGAACGCAGCGAAGACGGCGGGCGCACCTGGACAACGATCAGCGATGAAAAACAAAATGCCACCAGCTATAATGACGCGGGGCTGAGCCCGGATCGGCAATATTGTTACCGGGTAAAAGCTATCAACTCGGCAGGCGAGAGTCTGCCCAGCAATCAGCCCTGCGCCACTACGCAACCAGACAAACCCAGCGCCCCCGCCCGCCTGACTGCCATAGCCATTAGCGCATCGCAGATCAGACTGGAGTGGGCCAACACAGCCAGCAATGCTACGGGTATTCAGGTGGAGCGGTCAGAAACGGGCAGCGGGGGCAGCTTCAGCAAAGTCAAGGACCTGGGGCCAACGGAAACGAACTGGACTAATGAAGGGCTGACTGCCAGCAAGGAATACTGTTATCGGATCAAAGCTGTTAACGCGGCCGGCAGTAGTGATTCAGAAACTAAATGCGCTACTACGCCAGCCCCGCCTGTTACGACCCCAGCCCCACCAACGGAACTGGCGCTGCAAGCGGTTAATGATAAGCAGATCACCCTCCGTTGGAAGGATAACAGCGACAATGAAACGGGCTTTGCCATTGAGCGGAGTACTGATGGGAAACGTACCTGGCAGCGGCACAAAGACGTAGGTCAGAACGTAACGAATTATGATGATGGTGGCCTTAACGCCAGTTCCCAGTATTGCTACCGTGTGTTGGCTTTCAACACGGCGGGCAACAGCCGCACTACCAACGAAGAATGCGCCACTACCCAAGCGCCGCCCATAATGGCCCCCAAAGATCCTTCCAACTTGAAGGCAACGGCGAAATCGAGTTCGGAGATTGACCTGACCTGGACCGATAACAGCGATAACGAAACCCGCTTTGAACTGCAACGCTCCCTGACGGGCAACGACCCCTGGGAGAACGTGGATGCCAACATTCAGGCCAATAGTATCAGCAAGACAGACGGTGGCCGCAGTCCATCTACGCGGTACTATTACCGGATTCGGGCGGTAACGGTTGCGCAATCGGGCGCTTTGCTGTACTCCAACTGGTCGAATACAGCCAACGATATTACCCAGGCCCCGCCCGTTACGGTGCCCCGCCCCCCGTCGAATTTGAAAGTCGAGGCGCAGTCGAGCACGGCAGTCCGGCTGACGTGGGAGGATAACAGCGACAACGAATCGGAGTTTGAGATCTGGTGGGCAACCAGCCAGACGGCGCAGTTCACCAAACTTACCAACGTACCTGCCAATCAAAAAGACTATACGCACACGGGTCTGACTGCTAGTACGCAGTATTGCTACCAGGTACGTGCCATCAACTTGGCGGGGCAGTCAAGTTTTGCGGGGCCAACCTGCGCGACTACCCAGGCCCCACCCGTGACCGCGCCCGCTCCGCCAACTGATTTCGTGGCGAACGCAGCGTCAACCTCGTCGATCAACCTGAGCTGGAAAGACAACAGCCCCAACGAAACGGGATTTGACCTGCAATGGAGCGCCACCAACGCCGACCCCTGGACGAGCTTACCCACGCAGGCTGCGAACGTGACAACGTACTCACATACCGAACTGACGCCCAACACCCGCTATTACTATCGGCTGCGGGCCGTAAACGGAACGCTGGCGTCGGGCTGGGTGACGACCAGTACTATAACGCCAAGCCTGCCCGTGCCATCAACCACTGCCGACCTGAAAGCAGAAGTAGCTGATTACGACCAGATAAAACTAACCTGGGGCGCGATCAATAATACACCAACGGGTGTCGTGGTCGAGCGCTCGACCAGCCCTACGGGGAGCTTTACGCAGGTGGGACAAGTATCGGGAACAGCCACGGCATTTACCGATACTGGGCTGCCCGAACTGACTACCTTCTACTACCGCATCCGGTCGACCAACGCCAACGGGCAATCGGGCAATAGTAACCTGGCCAGTGCTAAAACACCGGAGACGATCATTGCGGTGCGGCCCCAGCCACTGCCCGAGGGCATCTACGCGCACGTTGACCGGGGGACGCTGCTGGTTACCCTGAACTGGAATCAGTTTCAGGAAGCTAAACTGCGGCTTATTGGCCTTAACGGTCGCGAACAACTAACCGACCAGTGCCGCATTAACGGAGGAACCCTGTTTCAATACGACGTGGCGCGTCTGCCCGCCGGTGTATATTTGCTTTGCCTGGATACTGACAAAAATCGATTCACCAAAAAGATATGGATACCTTAAAAGAAAGTAAGAATTATAAATTGAAAGTTGGAAGAAGCTGGCTGCTTTCTGTTATTAGGTACGTCGTCGCAGTTTGCCCGCTTGCATTCTTAACTCTTCCTTCTTCATTGATTCTTTCCTGTCAGCCCAAAGAGCCGACGCCCCTCAGTATCGGTAAAGTATGGAAAGCACAGCTGGTGAAAGAGGGTGATCAGGTGGTGTATACGCAGGGGGGTAGTGGCAACACGCAGCCTGGGTACGTTAATTTTCGCCTTGATCTGACCAGCCCCGCTAAGGTGACCTTAATTGATCGAGACGGGAAAACGGTTACCGGTACATGGTCGGTTTCGACCGATAACAAACGGCTAATTCTGGAGAATCTGAAACCCCTTCCGAGTAGCACCATCGGTACCATTGAGTACTACATTACCGCTTCGCCCACGCCGGGTAGCTTACCGCTGCAACGCGCCGCCGAAAGTCGAAAAACCGGCAACACCATCAACGACTATCAGTTAGTACCAGCCGATTGATAGGCATTGGTGGGCAAATCACTGGATCATAAGCCATTGACAGAGGCCTTATAGTGCTTGCCAGCGTTAACACCGTGCTCGGAACAGCTATGTCTTTGGCTACGGGCAAAACTGCGAGTTCTAGTAAACGAAGCTGCGTTAGGTACTTATAATCTTGAAGGTACTGGCTTAAGTAAAGCAGTGAGGTAGATTAACAGCAAGCCGGCTTACCTGAAGGTGAGCCGGCTTGTTGCGTTACGCTTGTTCTGTCCCGCTCAGCGCGAGATCGCTTTCTCAGCAGCCAATGACGATGGCTCTCTAGTTGATGATGTCATAATTGTTAATTAACAAACCGGCCGTCGCAGCGTGTTGGGCAAAAAAAGCAGAAGGGGTCAAGCCCGTCATCTCATATATATCGTTGCAAAAGTGCGATTGATCATACCAACCACCAAGGTGGACCAAATCCAGCCAGGAGCAAGTTTGTTGGGTATTGATCGCTCTAAATATGTTTCGAAAGCGCATAACCTGTACAAAACTTTTGGGGCTGATGCCAACTTGCCGACTGAATTCCCGACTTAGCTGCCGGGGACTAACGCGAATTTCGGTTGATAGTTTCTGAATCCGTCCATTGCCAGGTTGGGCTAGCCAGATACTCGCTTCCTTTACCCAATTGTTGTGACTAATCGGTGTCCGATTCACATACGCTAGTAACTGCTTTTCGACCACAACAATACGGTCTTGAATCGAATCTATGGCCCTAAGCTGATCAAGCATCGTTTGCCATTGCTGTCGAAGTAATGGCGGAAAAATTAAGTTGACATCAACCAATTGGTTGACAAATTCACTCATTGGTACGCCAAACAAGTGGTATATCCCGTTCGTACGGAACGTTATCAACAGGAGTTGGCAGCCAACTTGATGCGTTAGATGCATTGTTTTTGTTATCTGTCCACCAAGGGCGATAGCAGGCACAGTGACCGACTCGGAAAATCCTATTTGACATTCACTACCTAAGTTAAACAATATCCCAGACCGTCCCCCAGGTGGCAGGCTCTGTGTAAATGGAGAATCTATCGCTGATTGTAGGAAGGTATACTCTTCTACGTAAGGCCGTAAAGGCAGCGAGGGGATAAAGCTTTGCGATTTCACGTGGTGTAGATTTAAGTTTTCTCCTAAAATGCTAAGTAAAACTCTATTTGTCAAGGCGGTATGATTCAGCGGTACACTAAAACTTACAGATTTTGGCTAATGCGTCTGCTTAACGTGTGCATGCTTTTTAAGGGGTCCAGGTTTGGCGGATAGTATAAGCGCTTTACCGGGCCATTATGGCCCAAAAGCAATTAGTAGCGGCTTTGCCCCGTCACTAGGACGATCAGCTCAAAAAAGAAGCCCTTACACGGGCTATCACAGACAATCGCAGTGTACCCGATGTGGCTTCTCCAGTATTCTTTACCGTTGGCAGAATTTATCTCAGGCAGCCAACGTGCAGGGTCCCTGCCAGGCTGAACTGGCCCATCGGCGGGAGCAACTTCGTCATACCGGACAACCAGGTGCTATCTCGCCCATTTTCAGCCGGTACAGACTTAACCCAACTCCACGAGTGTGTAGAGCGGTTGGCCCTAGAATTTCTAATCGATTCTGTAATATATTTATTATCAATGTATTATTACAGTCCCACATTCAGCGACTGCCCCCCTTGAGGAGCAATTGATGCCCAGCGCGTTACTTGAGGCTACCAGCCATAATCAACTGGGAAAAGGCAGCATCATTCGCTCCGATTAGGTTGGTCAATACGCGGGCGAGCAATTTCATACGACGCTTTGGCTCTATCAGTCTCAACAGAGCGTAAGCAGGCCTCATAACCCTTACGATAATGCGTTTGCGGAGTCAGGCAAGTCAAAATCAAAGAGCAGCATTAGCCACTCAAGGGGCACTCCGATCGCCGGAGACAAGAGCGCCTATTTGAGCGGCATGCCGCTGGGGTCTATACTTCAATCGAAAGAGAAGGCACTCGTTGCTGGGCTAGGTTAGTCCTCAAAGGGTTGAGGAGCAGTGTTATCAGAATAATCTTACAATTGCCTTTCGGCTACTGTCTGGCTACGCAAGGCCACCTTAATGCTCTTATTTGGTCGACTGGCTATAAAGCAGCTCCAGGGCCGTGAGAACCGTTTCTTTTATCGACAGATCATGGTCCAGCGCATATTGCTTTAGCGCTTTTTCCTGCTCGCCATCAAGCCAGCAGTTCAGGTGATAGGCCCGCTCGGTTTTGACCGGGTTTACTTTCTGGACCGGGGTAGCGGGAGCCTGGCTGATCAGGCCCTGAAGCTGCTCTTTAACGTTAAGATGTTTCATAGCTGGGCAAATACGTCTAAAACAATGGAGAGAATTTCTTTCTGGGCTTTGATATCATCGGTCTCGAAGATGTTTTGCAGCGCCGCCCGGGCGTAAGAGACCCTATACGACATAGTTTGCTTAAGTATTGGCACATTATAGCCCTGCAGCACGCTCAGCACATCGGTAATATTGACCCGGTGCTGCACCTGGGTCAGGACAATGCCGCAAGGCTTTTGGGGCGGCAGCAGCGAGATGATGGTTTTGATGGCTACGGCATCAAACACATTGGGGCGACAGGGCAGCAAAATGTAGTCCGCCTGCTTCAGCAGATCGGGCAGCTTGTTGGAGAGGTACGGAGCCGTATCGATCAGGGCCACATCGTAGCTGTTTTTCTTGAGTTCCGAGGGCTCGCATAGATCAATCCCCAGCAGATCCTTAAAGCTGACCAGCGATCCCTGGGGATCCGTATCGATCAGACACACCTTGTAGCTCTGGGCCAGACAGGCCGCCAGACACAGCGACAGGGACGTTTTGGAGTTGCCGCCCTTGGATCCGGCGATCAGTATCTTTTTCATGGTGGCTGGGGCAGCGGTTTGGGTTGGAGAGCGAATATACGCAGGATTCTATAACTATATAAATCAGTAATTATATAATTATATAATTATATACCTCGGGGCCTCTGCCTCATTTAATTTAGGCCTTATTTCCCCAATTTGTCATACCTATGTGAATGATTGCCTTCAGCGCGTTACCTCACTTCTTTTTTGTTAGTTATCACTTTTGGCCTCTCAATTTTCATTTGAGAGCTTTTGAATAATTTAAATAATTTAGCAACTAGCTAACGTGTTGATTATCAATTGCTAATAAGCTTAGTCTATGACAAAAAGGGGAAGAAGGTTAGACAAAAAAGGGAGGTTGTTATGACAATTTGGGGGGGTCTCCTAGACAAAAAGGGGAACTTACCTATGACTTTTTAGGAATTGTCATACCCGCAGTCTACTTTTTAGTAATTTTTCAAGGCTATGACAAAAAAGGGAGAGAACAGGCCCATTGAATCCGAGCAGCTGGTCATACTAAAGAACGCCGTGGCCATGGCTAAATACGATCTGTCCAGAAACCAGCAAAAGGTGTTTCTGGAGGTGGCAATGATGGCAAAAAACCAGCCCGACGAAAAGTTTTATAAGCTCTATATCAGGGAGTTCCTTAAAAATATTAACGTTTCTTCCAACGACACGGCCGATCTCAAGCGGGAGATTGAGGAGATGCGCAGCATCACCATCCACATACCTAAGACAAAAAGGGGGGGTGAGCTGAAGGCCAACTTCTTTGCCTCCGTGGAGATCTTTGAGGGCAATCGCTACGTGGAGATCGAGCTGTCGGAGAAGCTGAAGCCCTATTTTATCGAGATTGCCGAGGGTGATTTCTTCCACTACCAGATCGAGAATACCCGGGTGCTCAAGTCGAATCACTCCATCCGGATGTATCTCTACCTGAAGGCCTGGCGCTGGACGGGCCGGGTTGTGATCCGCTACGACGAGCTGCGGGGCATTCTGGGCGTAAAAGAGGGTGATTACAAGCTATTCGGTGATTTTAAGAAACGGGTTCTTGACAAAGCCCAATTAGAGCTGGCGGCCAAGACCGACCTCTCGTTTACCTACACCCTGATCCGGGAGCGGGCCAATAACCCTAATTCACCAGTCCACAAGATCGCCTTTACGATCCTGGATAACGGGAAAACCCCCGCCATCACTTCCCAGCAGCCGGAGGCCCCCCAAATTGTCATACCCTTATCCATTGCCCCCGATGAGGAACTTGTCAATCTTGCCCACCAAATTGAGAAGATTGCTCCTGAGGAGCTGGGCAGTTTGATTGGCAGCTACGGCCGCGAGCGGGTGCACGATGTGCTGGTGCTGGCTACTGAGGAGCACGGGCGCGGTAACCGGATCCGCAGCCTGGCGGCTTACCTGCATAACGCGCTTAGAAACAACTCGGCCCAGGGCAAATCCAGTCAGGGCAAAAAGAAGAGCGAGCAGCAGCGGATTTTGCTGGAGCACCGAGAAATTGAGAGCCTGATCAGTAAGGGCATTACCGCGTTCAAAGGCCTGTACTACCGTAGACTGGGTGAGTCGGCAACCCAGCCGGTACTGGACACCTTCTGCGATACAATGGATCAGGAGATGCGGCTAAACCCGGCGCTCAAGAAGATCTATCTCTCGGGGGCTGATTATAACACCGATGCCATGCGCCTGGAGCTGGGCCGTCGGCTTAACCAGCAGACTGAGGATGAGCTGGCCTGCACCTATCTGGCCAGCTGCGGCAAGCCCATTCAGCGGATCAGCGGCTTTTGGCAGTATATACGTTAAAAGCCGCCCCGTTGTCAGTGGTAGATGCCCCTACGCTCGGCGCTGAATTGACCTATTTATATAATTATATATTTATATCAAATTAGCATTGACGAGGCAGCATAACTGGCCAGTCGATTAACCGCTGCTGGAAGCTAAGCAACGTCCATAGATAGGCGCGCTTGACGAGCACTGCCCCCTTCTTAGCCTACTAGATAGACTGGGCTCTTGTGGTGATCCTACTAAGCCTGACAGCTTATCTATATAAAGCCTTAATTATATAATTATATAATTAAGGCTTTATATAGATAAGCTGTCGCCAAAAAAGGGGGATTAAGCCGCGCCATTAGCGCAGCACCGGGCCAGTAACAGGGCAGGCTCTAGGCCTGGGCGAGCGCATTTGCCAGAGCCCGGCAAACAACCATCAGGAGCTGCTACAAGTGGAAGGAGGGAGTCTTGGCCGAGTCCTACTGGAGGGCCGAATTGGCGTTTCAGCGCATAAGTTGTTATTTTGCTGGACAACCAGGTCTTAGCCTGACGCGAGCGATGATCTACCTATTGGAAATCGATGATCGGGACCAAACGGCCCGGGCAGTATTAGCCTTTATTCAGCAGATGGCCTTAACCAATAAGGCCATCAAACCACCTGTTGCCCTTAACCAGTCCGCCAGCCCAATCGCCGGTGAGCGGCCACTGGGGACCATGAAGGGGAGCTTTGAGCTGGCCGAAGATTTCAATGAGCCCCTGGATGATTTAGCCGATTACATGTAATGCGGCTACTGCTCGATACGCATATCCTTTTATGGGTACTGGAGGAGCATCCCTCGCTCTCCCCCCGGGCCCGTACGCTCATTCAGGACGCAAACAACGAGGTTTTTGTCAGCAGCGTTTCGCTCTTTGAGATTGCCATCAAAACGCGCCTTGGCAAGCTGCACACGCAGCGTACCAGCTCAGAGATCCAGGAAGAGTTGACCCAGCGACTAGCCATTGGGCTGTTGCCAATCACCGCCGCTCACTTGGATGCCTATCAGCTATTGCCCCTTTACGAGGACCACCGGGATCCCTTCGACCGCTTGCTGCTGGCCACGGCCCAGGCCGAAAGGCTTGTTCTAATATCGGACGATGGGAAATTTGAGCGCTATGCCAGCCTGGTCCAGCTGATCCTTTAGCCAGCCGTTGCCTGCGGCTGATAGTCGTTGCGTGAGCGTCAGCAGGGGAAGACTACGCAGCTGGAGGCAAATGCCCAGATACAAACTTATCCATTGGGCTTTAATGCCGCCCGTTGCAGGAGCCGAAATACGGCTTTCGCCTCAAACTGTTTGCCACGCCGGGTCTGGTAGTGGGTTTGGTTAAGCACATCGGCGATCTGGGCGTAGGTCAGCCCATTGCTGCGGTAGAGCTTGGCCAGGGCCGTCGCCTGCACGTTGGCCTTATTAGTGGCCGCATTGCGGATCCGGAGTGCCTCCCCCTTTTGAATCGCCTCCGGCGTCAGGTTGCCGGGTTTGCCCAGGGCAAAGCCCTGCGCCTTTTTTTGGGCCAGCGCCGCCCGGGTGCGCTCCGAGGTGCGCTCGGCTTCATACTGGGCAAAGGTGACCATCATGCCCACCGTCAGCGTGTTGGCGTCGGGCAGATCACAGGCCACAAAGTCAACCCCCGAGTCGCGCAGCGTCATCACAAAGGCCACGTTGCGGCTCAGCCGGTCCAGCTTGGCAATAAGGAGCTTGGCTCCCCCCTGCTGGCAGGCCCGGATGGCCTCCTGTAATTTGGGCCGCTCGCTTTTGCGGCCCGACTCGATTTCGGTAAACTCCAGCAGAATACGATCTCCCTCCCGCAGGTAGCGATTGACAATGGTTTGCTGATCCCCCAGCCCAAGGCCCGAGCGCCCCTGGGCTTTGGTGGAGACCCGGTAATAACAGATGTAGTGCATAGGGGTCTAGGGGTGATCCGTGAGGGGTCAATAGGTGTTTCACGGCCTGGCGGGTCAAATATACCGGTTTATGGCGTTTTATAAACGACCGTTTGTAAAATGCCATAAGTATAAATAGAATAGATTAATTATATGGCCAGGCTGTACGAAACGGCAGTGACAGGCAGGGAGGCGTCAAGAAGCAAAAGGGCGAAAGGTACCGGGGGAATAGCGTCTCTTCGCGGTGATTCTCGTTAGGTCACAACGCACGCACCTGCATGCCTAAAAAAGTCGGCTTAATGATGGGTCTATAGCTATTCAAGGTAGCCCTAGCCATACCTGAAATTTTTGTCTACGCGAAGCTGCTCACCGGCCTGGGCCATTAGGCCAACCGTAATGACGCACAGAAACGAGGAGCCCATCTCGGGAAAAAGCGGATGAATGGTTCTGTCCCACTGGGCCAACTCTTCCATCGGTTTGCTTGACACGCTGGTCATGTTCTCACTGGTCCACCGCGTTCGACGGAAATAATAAATGTGTGACCAGCCTCCCGCTAGCTGCTGCTTGCTCAAGCGCAGGGCGTGGGCTTTGAGCGCAGCCAGATTTTTCTCCTGGTGAAACAGGCTCGTGTTATCAACCAGGTAAGCTCTGCACTGACCGAGCGAATTGTTTTCCAGGCAGTTTCCTTGATCGCCCATCGGCTCAATGACCAGGGGAACATCCATATACACCTGCCAGGCAAACAGAAGCGCCAGGGCCACCAGCAAAGAAACAATGTATGAAGCAGACTTTTTCAAATCAGGAGGTATAAAGCTAAAGGCAGGTAATTACGATCAGCTAGAGCAAGCTAACATAGACTTGCTGCAAAGAGGCGGTATCAGCGGGCTTTGAGGTAGTTCACAATGACATCCTTTTTGTACAAATCATTATGATCGATGCCTACAATGGGATTGAAGGATAGATTAATACTGCTCATTCTTTCAACGGTACCTGCCGTAAGCCCTTGAAGCGTACTGACCTTATTTTTCGCCGCGTCCAGTACCGTCAACTTGTTAAGGCTTGATAGCAGCGATAAGGTAGCTAGTTGATTTTCGTATATTGACAATTCTTGCAGATTGGACAGGACTTCTATACCATCCAATTGGCTGATTTGATTAACCGCCAGGTCTAAATGGGTTAACTGAGTCAATTTAGCCAAGCCTTCTATCTTTGAGATACTATTACGGGATATAGAAAAGTATTTCAATCCAGCTAGGCTATCGAGTCCTTCAAGCTTACCAATTCTGTTACCGTCTAGTTCGAGTAATTCCAGCTTATTTAGACTGGGAAAATTCGCTATTTTTACTAACTGATTAGCCCTCAATTTCAGCTCAGATAATTGACCCCACTTGCTGATTGAATCAATTGTTGTAATTTGATTATT
This sequence comes from Fibrella forsythiae, assembly GCF_017353175.1. Lineage (GTDB taxonomy): Bacteria > Bacteroidota > Bacteroidia > Cytophagales > Spirosomataceae > Fibrella > Fibrella forsythiae. Next base: position 25,897 of record NZ_JAFMYW010000017.1, read on the forward strand.
CGACAAATAAAGTCTCTCCAGATTGGTCAACCCGCGTAAAGCTGAAATATCTACTAATTTATTAACAGATAAATTTAAATTCTGTAGCTTTTTTAGGTGGGCTACTGAATCGATCTGAGTTATTGAATTAGTTGATAGATCGAGGTTTAACAGGTTTGTATTAGCACTAATTCTGGCTATACTACTTATGTTATTATTTGACAATACCAGACTATTTAAATTTTTTAAGTTGTGTAATCCTTCGAGTTTAGAAATGTTTGCCAATTGAAGATTAAACGCCTTCAGACTAATTAAACTATCTAATCCCTGAATTTTATCAATTTTATTTTGACTTAAAGTTAGATGGTACAAATGACTAAAATTGGATAACCCTTGGATAATAGTTATCTTGTTTTGGGACAAATCCAATTCGAGCAACTGCCGAAGCGAATCAATCTTCTCAATTGCCTTTATTTTATTACCATGTAGATCCAAATATAGTAAGCGCTTAAGACCATTTATATGTTCTATTTTTTCGATTTTGTTACCGTACAAGGTTAGGCTTTCCAGCCACACCAACTCAGCTACCTGGGGTGGTATAAAGGTGAGTTCCAGGTAACTCAGGTCAAGCATTGGGAGTCTTTTGTCTTTACACTCACGAATCCTGTTAAGGGCTTCTGGCGGAACTACTCGCCTCGCTGGTTGCCCAGCCATAGGTGACCTTCCCTTGATGGGTTGTAGGGCTGGTTTATTCGCCTTAGCCCTTGGTTGGGCAGTTACCGAGCAAATGAAGTTTTGTAGAAGAAGTAGGGCCAGAATGAATTTGAGGCTTTTAGAAAGGAGCATCGCTTATTTGGTCAAGTCAGTAGCCACAATAATACGAGCATCAGGTAACCTAATAAAGAAGCGATCATACAAAAAAGCGTTCTATCCTTGTTACTTGTAGTGATACGATTGACGTAAAGACCGTTAGCGATGGTGAACGTAATGAAGACCGAGGACCAGTACGAGGAGGCCCTCTCGCGCATCTACGAGCTAATGCAACTGGACCTGCCCCAGGACTCGCCGCTCTACGATGAGCTGGATGCCCTGGCTCTGCTGGTGGAAGACTATGAGCGCAAACACTATCCTATTTTGCCCCCCAGCCCCATTGAGGCCATTACCTTTCGGCCCTCAGCAGCTGGGCAAGGAAAAGAGCGAACTGGCCAAGATCCTGGGCACCCGGGCCCGGCAGTCCGAAATTCTCAGCGGTAAGCCTGGGGCTGAGTCTGGAAATGATCCGCAAGCTGCACGCGGTGCTGGGCATTCCGGCCCAAAGCCTGATCACGGCTTACTAGGGGCTTGCCTTACAGAGCATAAGTAGCTAGGCGGTTAGGTTGTTATCTCGTTAGCCGTTTACTGGGCACTATCGCTTGGGCCTGGAATCAGGCCCTGTTTTCCCGGGCGTCTTTTCGCCGCTGCCGGGCCAGATAGATGGTCATAAAAAAGAAAACGGGTAGTTTAAAGAACAGCAGAAAAAAAGCGGCTTTAGGGAAAAAGAAACTCAGCAGCAGACACAGCAAGGCGTTGGCCATATCGAAATTAACCAGCACTCGGAAGCGTCCCCGGCCGGGGGCGGACAGCTTGGTCCCGTCGATAAAATCATTGGTTATATCGGAGCTATCCCAGATGAAATTTTGAAATATAGATAGGGCCATAATGTTGAGGCTATAGAGAAAAATGGCCGCCGAATCCCCAAAATGCGTGCTCAATACGCTAGTTGAAAAGGGCAGGGTAACGATAAAGAATAACCAGCCGATGTTATAGGATAAGGTACGCTGGCTCATCCGGTTGATGTAGGTGTACATCTGGTGGTGGGTCCGCCAAAAACTGGCGATGTTGACGAAGGACAAAAAGAAGGCTAGGTAATTTTTCCAGGGCAGCAGCAGATCCTGGAAACTCAGATGGTGATCCTCGGGCAGCTCCAGTTTTAAATCAAGGGCCAGCAGGGTGATAGCAATGGCCACAATAGCGTCACTGAAAAATAGCACCCGTTCGTAGGCGATCTCTGGTTTGTCTATCTCGTTCATCGGTCAAAATGGATAACTAAGGCTGGCCAGTGGCCGCTGATCAGGAGCGGTACGGGTCAGAACGTAGGGCTCCCAAAGCAGCTTAAAAGCGGGCAGGCGGCCAGTAAAGCTACGGTAGTTTCCATGAATTGCTTCCGAGCGTAAGGCGGCTGTGTTATTCGTTTCATCCCGACCTTTGCCTCATGAGCTTTTTGCTAGAGAACCTACCCGCCAACCCAGCCGTTGAGCGCTTCATCGATCTTTCCTTTGCGATAAGCGAGCGGCTGATTCGCCTGTTGGATCAGCGGGGAATGACCCAGCGGGATCTGGCCAACCTGCTGGGCCAAGAAGAGTCCGAGATCAGCCAGTGACTGACGGGCACTCATAACTTTACCCTTGGCAGCATCGCCTCCTTGGAGGTGGCCCTGGGCTAGGAGTTACTGGGGGTAAACGGCTTGGAAACAAACCGCAACGACGGTGAAAGGCGCTAAATCCCGCAGGCTGCATGCGGTACTGGGTATCCCTGCCCAAAGCCTAATCGCTGCTTATTAAGTCGCAACTAGTGGATCAGATCGTTGCTACTGCATCTAAGTAACATTCTAGAAATGGTCGTTCTTAATACGTTACACAGACTCATGAGAACATCATAGCGTGGCGGAAACTACTTAAGACAGGCTGAAAGGGTCCGTTTAAAACTTGTAAAGGGAGGAAATTGCTTTAAATAAAGCGTATTGGAATAACAAGGTAGATTCACTATAAGTAAAGCTAATTAACATATGAAACCTCTAGCCCGCTAAGACGCCACATAAGTAGCACGTATGCTAACAGGTAGTTTAACGCTAAATAGATAACTGTGTATTTGTACAGGTAAAGGTAGTATTGATTATGTTTTTAAGCTTCTTTGCATCATATACGCTGGATCTTAAGCATTTGAACAGCTATGTAACTAATTCGAACAGCAAGATACATTGGATAGTATGAGGTGTTTCAAAATTATTTTTACCACACAGACAGGTGACGTTTTATGCTGAAAAGGATCAGTTTCGAAAATTATAAAGCATTTGATAATGGCTCTATAGAAATAAGGCCTTTAACTATTCTTTTAGGTGCTAATAGCGTAGGTAAAAGTAGTATACTACAACTCTTGCTACTTTTACAGCAAACTTCGGAGGCCGATAAAACTTATAAATCTGCCTTAAAATTGAATGGTGGTTATATAAGTTTAGGCGAAGGATTAAATTTAATAAGGAATAAAGATGCTAAGAAAGCACTCGTTCTTTCCTTCGATTTTCAAAATCAAGATCTATTTGAGCGTTTATCCACTGGATTGTTATCAAATTATTGTAGTTTAATTTTATTCAGTGCTAGCTATTTTAACAAAATATATAATAAGCCGAGTTCCTTCATTGATAATTTACTGAAGTCTTTTGGAATGTCAGGTAAGAAAGGTGAGAAAAATTCTTCACTCCATATGCTTTTATACGATAGTGGTAAAAAGGGAAATATATTAAGTAGGTTAGATTTTGAAGAATTAATTAATTCGTTAAGTAAAATAGTTGTTGGAGACGAATTCATAAAAGATGATGACATAGATTACATTTATTACCAAATGAAGTTCGGACCTGGTGTAATTAATACCTTAAAAAATGATAAAGATGAGTATTTAATGGTTTATGATTTTTTGTCAGGTATATCTAAGCTAAATCTTAACCAAAATTTCAACATTAAATATTCACTGTTAAACACCTTAGATAATACAATAAGAATAAAAGAAATATCTCTAACAGCTAATAATAAATTTATTTTGTCAATTGAATTTAGTGATGATGTTAAGAGTAGTAAAGTGAAATTTAAGAGCCCGTTTTTAGATAGTAGTTTAGCAAAATCAAATATTCTGATAGATAAGATTGGTAAAGGATTAGATCCAAGTAAAACTATTTTTGAATTTTTGATTGCGAACGAAGAGAGGAGTAGTAAAGATATTAGTAATTTTACATTTACTTCAATAATATATAATATTACGAAAACTTTTGTAAAATCTGTTCAAAATAGCTTTTCAGAAGATAAGATAAACTATGTGAGTCCGCTAAGAGCGCACCCTAAACGGTATTATTTTCTTGATAAAGCTAAAATAAATAAATACTTAGATACTCTTGATGGAGACTCACTAACAGAAATTTTGCGAGAAAATAATTATCTTAAAATTCAAGTTAATTCTTGGCTATCAAAATTTAATTTACAAATAGATGTTGATCAATTAAAAGATATTATTCACAAGCTAGTAGTTAAGCAAAATTCTTTGAATCTAGACATTACAGATGTCGGATTTGGAATATCCCAAGTATTACCAGTTATTGTGCAAGGGTTCTTATCAAGTCGGGATAGTTTGACAATAATAGAACAACCTGAAATTCATCTCCATCCCAAAATGCAAGCCGATCTTGCAGATTTGTTTATTGATATCGTACAAGACAAAAAAAGTGATACTGGTAATAAGTACAATAAATATTTATTAATTGAAACTCATAGTGAGTATTTGCTAAAACGTCTACGTAGACGAATATCGGAAGGTGTAATTAATAATAAAAATGTTGCAATATATTTAATTGATCCTCAGAAAGATGGATTAGGTGCAAAGGTCAAACTGTTAGACGTTGAAGAAAAAGGCAACTTCGAATGGCCAACTGACTTTTATTCTAACGAGTTAATGAGTGATACCTTTGAATTCTTGAAAAACCAACATTAATATGTCTTGTTATACTTTGTCTTGTAGTTTATTAAAAGGAGTCATTTACCATAAGCCTTACATTGTAAAAATTTTGTTTCACTTTCTTGATGAAAACCCTTACAAAGTAGTAGTAGACAAATCAAAAAAAATACTCGATTTGTATGAGGATGCGGCAAAAAATGATAAATCTGGAGTCATATACACATGGATCGAGTTAATGGCAAAAAGAGTACCAGATAATTTCGAATACATAAATGTAGATTTAACTAATGTTAACTCAGAGGAAGAACTATTCTTGAAGGTATGTAGGCATACTAAAAATGAGAATAAAATTCTTGTCTTTAGTCATCAAGAATGGGAAATGTTTGACTATTCTAACGAAAACTTTATAGAATATGATTCTACACATATTGAAGTGTTTGATAGAGATGAAGCTGTTAGTGAGTTGCATCCTATTCAATCAGGTGACACTTATAATATAAAAGAATCTAATTTTGCCAATCGTGGCAGCCGTATATCCAGATCAAAAATAAATTCAAAAGATGAGCCAAAAAAGAAACAGTAAACCCATTTCTACTATTAGTGGTAGCATTGTAGCTGATAGAGGGGGGAAAATTGATAACTCGAAAATTCATAGTCAAGTAAAGGTTAATAGTAACAGAAAGCCTATTATACTCGGGTGGATTGGTGGGGTTGTTACCTCAATAGTGTCAAGCTACTTATGGGAGATATGGATTAAAGACCTGTTAATCAAACTTAACATTATACATTAAGCTGTTTTATGTGTATTAATGTATATTCTGTATTATTATGCAACTACTCACCGCCATAGAGTAGTGTGTATATTACACGAACATTTTCTGACTACTGTGTTGTACCCACTCAAGTATACATGGAGATTGAATAGTTTTAGCAATTAAAACTAAATAGATTATTGCCTCTAGCGTTCAGTAACGTCAAGAAAGCTTATCCTTAAAACAGGCAATGACTAATAGCACTTTACAATAAAGAATAACGAGTTGAGTTACAAGTGGATAACGAGCTGACCGAGTTTAAAATTAAGTAGTACTCTTGTATTCCTAGGTTAACAACTGTAAAATTAATTAATTCTGTATACGATTACCATTACGTGATGGGCCACGAAGATAGAGATCGAGTTGTATTTTATTCTAAAGAAGATTTAGCTAGCGGTTATAGCTTGAAAAACGCTGAATATGTATTGGAAAATCTTAATTCACTAAGAGAACCAGGTATAAATGATTTACTTGAGTTATATAACATAAAGCTTTACTTCGATAATGGCTTATATTTAAAGAAATGGGATAGCACTGCGATAAAAAAACTTGAAATAAAGATTGACGACTCTTGGAAATTAATTAAAAGGTTCTGTTTTTCATTAAATAATGATAATATCGAGAAATACATTGAAGATATAGAATATGAATATATTGAGTCATTTTGGAAGCTGATAAATTATTTGCAAGTATATAAGAAATTAGACAAACAAGTATTTTTTAAAATATTAAAAAACTACCCCTATCACATTTATATAATATTAGAACTTAAACAGTTTGTGGAGTATTTCGGTCAAGAGATTAGGCTTTTCTTATTAGATTACGATAAAGCAACTGAATTATTACTTTCAAAACTAGAACTACAGCATACACATAGTTCGCCTATATATAATTTCCCAAGCTGCTTGTCTCTGATTGATAAAGAATTTATAATTTCTAATTACATTGAACAAGAAAATGCCAATTTGAACTATATCAGAATCATTGAGTATTCAAAAGATTCAGACAGTTTTAAGCTGTCTCCCAAGATAAGGTTAAAAGCTAAAAACAGACGACAATTTTTAAACAATCAAATATTTGAAAACAACAACTCAATACCAATCGATCTTCAGGTCAGTTTGAATAAAAATCAGGAAGATATTTTAGTTACTTCGGTAAAAAATCAAACTACTATTTTATCATATAATACAGAATGCATTGATGAATTTAAAAATAATTCAGACTTAGTTTCTATATTTAGAACTCTGTTTAGCTTTACAAACATACACGGTATCATTGAGTTATTGAGTAAGGATAATGAAATTAGTGTCATCGAGAAAATATCGATTAAGTCAAGAAATGAGTATTCGGCTTCAATTATCTTTAAACATAAGAATAATCTTGCTCACCTACAAATTCTAGTTCTAGTTAATTATTTGTATAGTACAGGCGATACGTTAGAAAGCCTGATTGAATCTTACGTGAATAAATTTATAAATCATCATTATGGACTTAATAATTTTACGATTAAATTTCCTTCAAATCGGTCAACATATTTAGAGAAAATACGTATTCTTTCACCAGAAATTGACTCTTTACTAAAGCAATATCAAACTTACGTAAATGAAGGTCAAATTGATTTCGATTTAATTTCTATTGATTCAAATCCTCTAAGATTTGGCGAGATAAAAAGTTTAAATACTAAGAAATATGTATATATAAATGGTGAAGTTATGAATGATATTAAATTTTGGTTTTTCTCAGATCAAAGTATGTTGTATTATGTAGAACCATTTGAAAATAAATACTCTAACTTGTATGATCTTTTAGCATTTGAAAACGTTTATTTAGATTCTTTTAAAGAGTATCAGCTACCGACAATTAATAAAATTATTGGTTTAGGCTACTTGTATATCGATAATGATAAGTACGTTAGAATAAGTAAAGATTTATTCATGTACGTGATTAGGGAGCTTAATGAAAACAAAGTAATAAGCTATTGGTACTATCACATATCGATTCGTTTGGTTATAGATGAGATGGTGAACAATGGCTTTCTTCTTTTTGAAAATACTCTTTTCGCAAGACCTGAATTGAATTACTTTAATTATTATCTAAATAAGAAGGAATTTACGAACGGGCTTGACCTTAGAAATAAATACCTTCATGGAACAAATAAAAGTTCTGAAAAGGTCAATGAGTATGAATACTACGTATTGTTGAAACTTATTATTTTAATGGTAATAAAGATAGAAGATGATTTAAGGATTCAGAAATTTGTAAATGACCTATAGTATAATATACTGTACAAAAAACTGGCTCTCGACAAAATAAGTTGATTCTTTATACAGTATATCAGGTTACCGACTTTAAATCAATGCTTCTATAAGCAGCGGGTCTAACTCCCCGATCATCCGGGTTAGTGCCTGGTTCAACTGCTGCTCACTGGCCATGACTACATAACTGTACTTTGATCGAAACGTCGGATTGTCCAGCGTCAGCACCACGTTTTGCAGGATCTCTAACTGTTGCTGTATGGTTTGAGCGGTATGCTCAAGGGGAGTTGCACCGCCCGGAGATTGGGCGTAATTTTGCACCGTGTTCATTTGAACTTATGGTTTAAGTGAATTACCTGCCCCTTCGCTAGTTCCGCCAAGAATGAAAGCGTTGGGGCTTTTTTGTCGTATCAAATATAGGAAAACTTCTGATATATGGCAAGTTTGCAGCCAAAAAAAGAGGCTATTGTAGGAAGTCTTTGACCGAAACTTTTAAAGCTATGGCAATTTTCTGCAACGTTTCAATGGTCAAGTTTTGCTTACCGCTTTCGTACCCGTTTACAGTGGGCTCCCCTACCGCTAATAGAGTAGCAAGCTCTTTTTGAGTTAACCCCTTTGCTTTCCGCGTTTCCCGTATTCGGTACGCTACCTGTTGCTTGATGTCTTGTTCTGTCATTTGACTATTGGTAAGTGTTTGTAAATGAGCTATTCATACGCTATTCGGCAATTACTGTGTATCCTATTCGTACAAGCTAGTCTGTACTAGATCGATGATAGGCATCTTACTGAAGGCTAGATAGAGACAAACTTAGCAAGATTGCGAAGCAAAGAATAGAGGAGTGGTCTTACCAGTGTATTCCGAAAGCGCTGGTCAGGATGTGGATCAACTCTTATTTCTATCAATCTCCTTTTGCTGATAAGATATCAATTGCTCTTGTAAATCAATCAGTTGACGGTTGTACTTAATCAGTTCTTCCTCTTGTACTAACTTATATCCTTTCGGTATACCCTCTCCCTCAGGCGTACCATCCACTAAATAGCCTACTGTAGTATTTAGCAATGTGGCAAGCTGCTGTAGCTCGCTCATTGATGGTTCAGCCTTTCCAGTTTCCCAACTAGAAATGGTCATCCTGTGCTTCTTGCCCAGCATCTCAGCTAAATACCCCTGAGTGTACCCTTTGTTTTTACGTCTCAGCTCAAGACGCTTACCAAAGCTCAATTCTGACATAATAAAAAATATGTAAGCATTATGATAGCTTTGTAATTATTTAAATTACCTTTGTCATCATAAAAATTACAATGTAAGTCCTACAATGTAAAAGTAGCGTCCAGCGTATTGCTGGGCAAACTATGAGAATGGCAACTATGCAAACGGCAAATGAGGCTGTCTTAACAGTCGCTCACTGGCGTGAACGGCTTAAAGGTCTCCTTCCAAAGAAGGTACCCATCAAAGACGTGTGTGAATTACTAGCCCAGAAGGATGCCTACTTCCAAGGAGTGGAGGGCTATGTCAGACTGGCCAACATAGTCCACAAAAGAGGGGGACTGCTGGCCACCTCAAGAACAGTCGAATTGCTAGAACAATTGAAAGGCGAGGGAGTGCTACCGTCTTCCTCCGATAACGATCAGTAACGAGTACGCTTATCAGTTTTCACAAAAAAGCCCCGAACCTGTCTCGAACACAGGGTCAGGGCCAAACTAAAACGTGTATCTGACATGACACGCACAAATGTACCACGGCTCGGCCAAAGCGCCAGCCCCGCCCCAGCCAGTGGCCTCAGTGGCCCCAGCGGGCCCAGCCTCCGCCTCAAGCAGATCCAGGACTACCAGATCCTGGCCCGGGTGCGCCTCAAGGAACGCCTCTCGGGCTCCCCCACCAGCGCTACGCTGTATGACCTGCTGATGCGGGATCAGCTCACCTCCATCAAGCGCCAACGCCATGCCTAGCCCCCAGATACGGCCCAGCGCCGCCAACCGGCCCCAGGCCCCGCGCGATGTGGACACCCGGCTGATTTTGCACCGACTGCGCGATCTCTACGCCCAGCGCCAGCTCTGGCAGAAGGGCCAGCCGATGGCCTTGTATCTGACCCCCTTCAGCTCGTTTGGCCCCGGTCTGTCGCCCGTTGAGCACTGGATCGGAAGCAGCGAGGAGGACGATGCCCATCTGCTCTCAGTGCCCTTAAACGCCCTGATCGATCACTACGAGCAGGTGCTGTGGCTGGCCAAGATCCCCCTGCCCACGATATGAACGAGATCGCCCTGACTGTCATCGGGCTGCTGGTCGCCTCGCTGGTCATACCCCGCATCAGAAAGGCGTTTACCAACCCTCTGGACAAGCACTTTCATGACTAGCCCGATCTGCCCTTACGTGGAGGCGGTGGACCCCAACCTCCAAGCCGTGGCCAGTGAATCATTGCACTGGCTGCATACCGATGAGCATACCTGCGAGCTGCACAGGCAAACCCAGGAGCCCCAGCTGGACGGCTTTGGTAAGCCGGTCACCCGGCTACTGGGCCTGATCAAGTACGACCCTGACACGGAGCTCTACCTGGGCTACGTCCACGCCTGGACGGAGCCGGGCAAGCAACCGCCCCTACTGCCCGTGCTGGCCCGCTATCACAAGCTGCTGGTGCAAAACAAGCTCATCGAATTCCTTCACTCAACCAGTCGCCTCTAGCTGATGGCTACCTTCCACTCCCTGCTGAAGAGCTTCATCAAAGAGCACATCGCTGCTCCTGGCCCCGTGGTCTCCCCCATCCCGCCCACGGTGATCGAGAACACCCAGCGCTGGCAGACCCACTTTGTCTGCCCCCAGGCCCTGGCTACCGTCAGGCGCTTAATCGATCAGGACATGCTCCGCTGGCTGGACCGCCAGCCTACGTATGTACCTCCTAAGTTGCTACTAGTCGTGGAGCGCCTGGTGCCTCAAGAGTACGGCATGGTGGTCTTGACCCACGAGGCCTGGGTGACGATCTCCCACGCCCTGGTGACCTACGAGATTGTCCAGGAGCAGCTGGGAAGCGTGCCCATCCTGGAAGGCACAGAACCCGCCCTGGTGCTGCGCCACCTGGCCTGCATCAGGAACGTACCCCGCGAGCTGATTGCCTGAGTACGCCCAGCGCTTTTCACAAGATTCAGTTCTGACCTGTTTCACCCAATCCATCGCCCCGATCATTGCCCCCCTGACCTCCTAAGCCCTTTTCAAACCTGACCATATGACTACCGCCTGCTCTCGCCCCCCGCCGTCCCGCTAAGGACCATACCGCTCCCCAAATCCTAATGCTGATTGCAAGCAGCCGCTGGATTTACACCCGCTATACCGCTAAAAATCACCCCTTTAGCGCTTGACCAATCCCCCTATGCCCCGGTCGCAGAACCGGTTTTTTTCAGCCCCCAAACCGCAGTTATTCGGTTAGGAGTCCTGTTGTCCTGACACGAATGTGACAGAAGTTATTCTATTGATTACTCCCCGTTACTCCCTGGTTAACCTGTTAACCACCCAAAAAAACGCCAAAAAAAAATTTCCAATCCCGGCCTCATCCGGCCAAATCAACGCAACACAAACGCCTTATGACCGCTTCAAACGCCTCCAATCGCCCCCAGCCCCGCGCTTTCTCCCCCGTCAAATTCAAATCCGACCCCCAGGCCAGCTCCTTTCGCTGGGAGATCGACATGACCCAGGACGGCCACAACCGGGTCTCCCTGATCGAGGGCTACAGCAAAGGCCAGGGCTTTGAGCTGACCAACAAAGCCGAGCTGCTAATCAGAAAGATCACCAACCCGCTGGCCCCGTATCTTCAGAAGAGTGATGAGATCCGCGTCTACGAGAATCTCAAAGAGCTGCCCACCGGCAAGCTCATGCAGGTGCCCAAATCCGATCAGGTGTGCATTCTGATTCTCTACCGGACGGGTTACAAGGCCCTGAGCTGGGTGCGCCACACCGACCCCCTGCTGGATCACCTCAATAGTCTTTACACAATGCTTAACGCCACGGGCCGCCTGCCCCAGGAGCGCTCCACCAACGCCAGAAAGAAGGTGTGGTTTCCCGAGCTGGACCATAGCAAATACACCTTCGCCAATCAGGAGGAGCTCAAGGTGTTCTGCCGCTCGATGGTAGAAAAGCATGGCTCTGCCTGCATGGCCAAGTGGTGGAATGCCCACCTGGGCATGCAGCCCGAGCTGACCACGCCCGGCCCGGCCCTGTTGCAGACGCCCCCCACGGGAGGCGAACACCAGGCTACCCAGCAAGCTACCCAGGGCCTGTATGATAAGTTCAATCAGCGCTAAGCCCCTATGAGCCTAGCTGAGGAGATCAAAGGCCTGCCCTGGCCACGCTGCTGGACTGCCGGGGGCACTACGAGCGGGCCATCCGCCTGGAGCGCTCTTCCCTGGGGCGGGCTATTTGTCATCACACGCTACAGCTGATCAACCGGGAGCTCACCCGGCGCATGTCACCCTTGCCACTGCCACCTACGGCTGAGCGTCTATCACTACCTAATCCGTCTGTCCTATCGCTCCCCCTTCCATGACCCCTGCCAGGCGCTTGCCTACGCCCCTGCCCAGTCTGCATTTTCGCGGGCTGGGCAGACCCGTGCCGATGGGGCAGATCCTGCGCTTTGAGGCGGCGGATAACTATACCCGCATCTGGGTGCAGGGTCAGGTCCGCCCCCTGCTGTATGGCTACACGCTGGGGGTGATGTGTGCCCGCTTTCCTTTTATGGCCCGGGTCAGCAGGTCTTTGGCCATCAATCCCCAGCAGGTGCAAACCACGACTAATCCCCAGCTGATCCTGTGCAATCAGCGCCCGCTCTGGCTCTCCAGGGCCTACGCAAAGCGCTTACCGGGCGAATTGGAGCGGGCACGGCAAGCGTCTTAAGGACAGTATGTTACGTTTCTGAGTAGTTGGGACAGGTGCTGTTCCCTCAAGTTATTGTGATGTAACGAAAGCGGTGATTTAGCTTCGTAGCGTGACCGTTGGCTCCGATTGCCAGCTGCCCGTCTACCAGCTAACTCGCCTCTTTTTATGCCTTCAGTATCCCCAACCCCCGCTTTCACCCAGGCCCTCTCGGCGCTCTGCCGCCAGCATGGGTATGATGAGTTTGTTGCCGCCAGCTTTGAGCCCGCTACGGGTCAACTGGTTATTGCCGCTGGACCAAGTGTCCCTCAATTAACCCCCGCCATGCAGGCCATCTTGGAGGGCTGCCAATCGATCCGGGCTACCTATCAGGATCGCCACCGCGCCATTGAGGACGAGGAAGACGACGAGGAGTATCCCGACGAGCCCTACGAGCTGGACTAAGCCGGTTGCTCCGGGCGTTGCCAGGCAGGTCAGAACTATCACAGCGTGAGAGTGGTGACCTGTCAGCCCCCGGGGGAGATCCTAGCTTTATGTCCTCTTGAATCAGCCTTGCTTTCCATGTCCTCCTCTGCTTCCTGCCGTAGTCTGTCGCTTCCCGTTACGCCCCTGGTCAAACGCATCATCCTGGCCTCTACCAAAGGCGAGGCCCTGTTTGTGAGCCGCGAGCAGCGCAAGCCCTTCAATCCCTATTCGGCGTATCTCTTCGCGCTGCTTCAGCGCGAGCGCCGGGCCGCTGATGGGCAGGCCATGGCCGATGAGCATCTGACCGAAAGCCTGGAGATCCAGATCCCCGAGTGGCAGATGCGCGCGGGATGTATTGAGAGTATTACCCCGGCCAGGGCGGTGGCCTTCAACACCTTTGTGACCAATTCGTTTCGCCAGCGTTTGCGCGAGGAGATCGAGCTGCGGCTGGAGACCACCCGGTTTCTCAAAGAGGCCGCCGAGCGGGCGCTGGCCCGCTGGGGCATCGACGAGGATACCTATCCGCTGAGCGCGGCCATTCGCCACTATACCCGTCACCGGAGCGAGAGCACCGAGACGACGGCTACCCCTACTGATTCACTGACTGTTGCCTAGTTTTATTTGCGTTTGTTGCGTGTCGTTTGGAGAGAGTCATCCCATTGGGGTGGCCCTCTTTTTTTAAATGGTCCCAGGTCGTCTCACTGTTGATGACCTGAGAGACGGGTCCCCTTCCCAGTGGCGACAGCTTACTTGAGGGAAGACTGGCCCGGTTTTGGGTCAACTACGTACTCCTCACCTGGCCTAGCCCCTAATCCCCCTCTTCCAACTGGAATAACTCATCCATGGCCTTGGTAAAAACGCGCGCTATTTTCAAGGCCAGCACAGTCGAGGGCACGTAACGCCCGGTTTCTATCGAATTGATGGTTTGACGGCTCACTCCAACCCGCTCCGCCAAATCCGCCTGGGATAGATTATGCTCGGCGCGGGCTACTTTGATCCTGTTCCTCATAGCGATAAAAGCCCCCCCTGCGCATTGAGCTCATCCGCGCGCCGTAGCTTATGCAAGGCCCATAAATACCGACCCACGAAGACTAGCAGGGGCGTGAACATGTTGTAGATCATGACCCGAAAAAAAGCGACATCGTAGAAGCAGAGGGTGGAAATCAGCAAACAGCCGTAGTTCACGTAGATGGCCCACTGCAAACTCTCCAGGCGTACCTGTTGAATCATTTCGTCTTCTACCTTTTCGCGGGCAAACCCAATCGTCAGCAGACCCAGGATAGCGGCGACGCTAATGATCTCATCTAAATAGTCCAGGAAATAGGTTAGTGTCTGATGGCCTTCCAGCGAGCCTCCCAGCGAATCGGCCAGCGATTTGCCCACTGCATCAAAGTAAACCCAGACAATTCCCAGCAGCAGAGCTGGAACCAGTAATAGCCAGCCTACCAGCCGGAATGAATGTGGCAGTAACCAATCGCGCTTCATAATCTATCATGTTTGTTTGTCCAAATGTAAAGTTGATTTTACATTTGGACAAACAAACATGATAGATTATTATTTTGGCCTTAAGGTAGCGTTTGTGGCCAGGTGGCGTGGCGTAGAGGGCCGCTCCAAGTAGAGCGGCCCTCTTTTTTTGGTTGATTGACGGGCGAGTTAACCGGGTTAGTTATCTTTCGAGTACTTGCCCGGCTGTCTGGCCCGTGAGGCTTTCTCTACCCAGTAGTAAGGCATAGGCTACAAGAGATGATAGGCTACAAAACCGGGCCAACCTGGTTATTCACCTTTAAGCGTATGATGAACCGCGCGTTGTTTCTGTTTGCGCTGCTAGCTACCGGCGCGGCAATGCCCGCGTATTGCCAGGCCCAGTCGGCTGTCTTTTCCCGCGTGGATACCCTGCATAACCAGTTGCTGCCATTGGCTTCCAGGGTAGGCCGCAGACCTGGCTTAGCCTCTACTCCGTTGGCGGGGCAACTGCTTACCTTAGTGGTGCGGCCCGCGGGGAGCCAGGGCGGTCAGGATATCTTCTTGCCGATTGATGTTGATTCGTCCTCCGTCTGCGTTCGGTCAGGCGACTCGCTGCTACGCCTGGAAACGGATTATATCTTTTTGCCCACCAACCGGTTACGGATCGTGAGCCAGGCCGCTTTAAGATCCGATCAAGCGGTCAGGCTAACCTATAGACGATTAACGTATAGACCCTAGGTATCAGCCTCTACCCTGTTGAGATCAACACACGGCATTGATAGAACATCTCGCCAGAAAGGACAACGCCTGCCTAGTAGCTAGTGTAGTCAGGCGTTGTCCTGGTTTGAGATTGACCGTTTCTAAAATCCTTTACCTAGCGATACCCCTGCCCAGGGCATAAATCCATATTGATTAATGACCGGCGTGAAGCTAACCCGCCACATATACTGGCTAGCGGTGTAGCGACGATACCCTACACTGGGTACGTAACTAAAAAAACGGTTGCTTGACGAGTTGGTTTCGGGGCCAAATAGACGCCCCTTGGCCTGCGCCCAGGTTGTGCCAAAGCCCGCATCAATAAACGCGTTAGGGTTGGCCAGCTTGATGAGGTAGTTCAGCCCAACAGGCAAGGATAAGTAGGCCGCTTTTTCGCCATATAAACCGGCGCCCACTCGAAGCGATAGTTGGGGCAGATTTGTTAGTTGACGTTCATAATTCAAAGAGGCAAACAAGCCGTTTCCCCCGGCTTCCAAGAAGAGATTATTCTTAGGTATCGTTTGAGCGATTACTGAACCCAACTGTAGGCTAAGCAAAGCCATGAGCATTGTTGATTTCATGCGATCAGTTATTGGTTGAGTAAAAAAAACGGTGGAGGAAGGCGGTAAATTGTTTTTCTAATGCTTGATTGATAAGGGTTTAAACCAGTCCCTTGTTATTTTTCTTAGTGATGTCCGCTAACTCGGCATCCGTTCCGACCGAAAAATCGGAAGTGGATTAAACCTATAACATATCCATTTATTGGGATCAATCAATGGTTGGCCAACTGTTGTAAAACAAGGGGTAAGGTATTGATACCCCAGTGTTCGATGTATTTTCCGTGACGCAATCGGACCACGTCAATCACGTCGATGCTGACTGAGCGCTCAGTTGGAGGGATGCCCATCAAGGTTCCTGCGTGGGTTCCTGTGATGGTTTTGCGCGTAGTGACCAGATCACCTTCCGCGATTTGATCATGAATGATGACCCGCATAGCAGCAAGCGCCGGGCGAAGGATCTGGTTGAAGGTATGGATCATTCCTCCAGGACCCTTATCAGCGCCTGGTGGGGCGGAGTGATTGATAAACTGGTCATCCATTAATTCGTTAAAGCTATCCAGATTGCCTTCTGCAATCACTTCTTGGTTGAAACGCCGGACAACTTCTTTGTTTCGTTGAGCCTGTAAATCCATTGGTTGCCTAAGTGAATAGTATGTTATGGAAATGAATTCACCGCTCAAAAGCGGGATAGAAACAACCCGTCTCCTGAAAGCGACAACTGCTGGCCTTTGAGAAGGCAATTAATCACTCTACAGCTCTCAACACGCAGGGAAGGGAAGCGCCCCGTCTTCATGAGCCAGTTGGTAGTTAACCCAAAGGGCCAATTTTTGAAACCGGTTGTAATAGCGACTGTTGCCCCCTACTGGCACGAAGCCATCATACACCGCATCATGGGTCAGGTTCCCCAGGGTTGATGGCTGCTCATACCAGGCGATTTCGCTGACCAGCCCGTCACTTTTACGCACCCGGACTAAAAGTTGGGTCCTGTCGTCCTCCCTTTTGTAGGCGTAGATACTGCTTTCGGAGCCCTCTTTGGCAGTAACTGGTTTAAACTGCTTCATGGCCAGTATACGCTCGCTAGTTGGCCCATGCTTCAAGAGTAGTTCTTTCAGTTCAGAATAATCAAGTAGCTGCTGCTGTTGGGTTAGCAAGGATTGGGCTTTGGCCGCGTAGAAAGACGCGGCTAAACTGAAGCAGGCCATTAAGAGCAGCCGTTTGGTCAAAACACGGATCATGATCTTGTTCTACAAGGGGCACTATCGGCAGTGCGTTGCACGGACAAGATATAACGTGATCGATATCTGTGTACGATTGCTCCCAACATTTTCCTTCATCGACGGGCGGCTCAAAGCCAGCTATACCGCCTCTTGTCACCCCGGCCCGTGGCTCAGTAACTACAATCGAATGGATGTTGCCCGCCCAGCGCCGCCCTGCCCGCTGGGAGTAACGGGCTGAAAAGAGGCTAAACAAGGCCTTTTTAGCCCCTTGAAGCGCCGTTTTGTCGGCCCCGCCAGCAAGCGGGTTTGCCAGAAAAGCCAGGTCAGCCGTGGATCTGCCTACTTTTCTTACCTAAAAATGGGTCAACTCACTCATTACAAGCCCACTAAGCCAAAATTTTTCGTTCGCTTTAGGCCAAATCCATGAACTGACCCCGCCACGCACTATTCCTGGGGTACAATTGTAGGGCCTAACCACGGTGATATATGACAGGGTGGTTACATAAGGGCCTGACCGCTGCCTCACCCATTCAGTAGTGACCGGCCCGCAAACAGGGGAGACAGGCGCTTAAAGAGGCTCTACAGCCTGTTTGACCAGGTCGCTGATGGGTTGAGGGGCGAGCTGATGGCTAGCGGGTCCATGTCACCCGGGAGCCGTGGCAGGGTTACTACAACTCCGGCGGAACTACCCGCTGTAGCGGACCGGGAGAGGAAGGGCAAGACCCGCCCAACCAGGGCTTTTGAACCCCTGTTCGGGCGGGTTTTGCCCTTCGCTGATCAGCACCAATTTCTCACCTATGCAAGGTCAGCAGTGGATCTTCCAACTTTTCC
>NZ_JAFMYW010000018.1 GCF_017353175.1 Fibrella forsythiae
CCGGAGGCCAAATCCCAGACAGGACCCCGCCACGCACTACCGGCCAAGTACAATTGTAATGCCATTCCCCGGTGATATATGACAGAGTGGTTACATCGGGGGCCGACCGTTCCCTAACTGCTTCAGTAGTGACCGGTCAGTAAAGAGGTGATTGGTGCCCTGATTAGGCCCTTCAGGCAGCTGCCAGCGGCCCAGGCCAGGTCCATGACAACCCGGATGCGTTGTCACCCCTGGGCCGAGGCGCGGTTACTACAATAGGGGCGCTCCGGGCAGGGCCTTCCCGGGGGAAGCCGCTCAGGCAGGCCTATCCAGCCGCTGGGCGCTCATGGCCAGAAAGGGCTTACCCCGCCGGGTGCGAAAACCCATGGCGTTGAGCCGATCGGCGATGGCCTGGTAGGGGAGCCCCTCCCGCCTATAGAGCCGGATGAGCTCAGCGGCCTGCACGTTAGCCGGGTGCTGGCGGGCGTTGGCCCGGTGCACGGCTCGGCCCAGCTCACTGATGGCGGGCGTCAGGTTGGGGGTGCCCAGCTGGTGGCCCTGGGCCTTCTTGGCCTGAAGGGCCGAGCGGGTACGCTCGCCGATCAGCTCGCGCTCGTGCTGGGCCAGCACGGCCATGATGCCCACGGTGAGCGTGTTGGCGTCGGGGATATCGCAGGCCACGAAGTCGACCTCCGAATTGCGCAGTGAGAAGATAAAGTGTACGTTGCGGCTGAGCCGGTCGAGCTTGGCGATCAGCAGGCGCGCCCCCTGCTGCTTAGCGGCGGCGATCGCTTTCTCCAGCTGGGGCCGGTCGGCCTTTTTGCCCGACTCGATTTCGACGAATTCAGCCAGCAGTTCATCGTGGGGTTTGACAAATCGGGTGACGATCTCGCGCTGGGCGGCCAGGCCCAGGCCTGATTTGCCCTGGCTGGCGGTGGAGACGCGGTAGTAGGGGACGTACTTCATGGTAGGTGATTTCAGGCCTCTCCCCTCCCCTACTGGACACTTGTCGGTGTGGCTCGGGCGGGAGTGAGGGGTGTTCCACGGGCAAAGGTAGGGGTAAAATGGGTTTTATAACATAGTAAGAACGCTCGTTCTTATAACGTTATGAAGGCACAATGACCTAAATCAGTTACTTACTGGTAGCAGAATCCCATGCTAGTTTGTTGACCAGAGCTGTTCAGGGTAGCAGATCGAACATGGCCTCCATCTCCTCTTCATTGAAGTAGATCGTGTGCTGATGTTCGAAAGCCGGTTGATTATGATGAGAAATCCGCCAGATCCTCTTGTAAGGAATTAGCAAAGGCTCACTCGATTCGAGGGGAATGTGTAAGCGGATCAGCATGCCCTGCTGGGTAAGCTCAATGCTGTCGATGGCGCTGCGGTGGAAATACAGATACGGCCTGTACTGGCGCTCCCCCTGGCTTTCGTAGTAGGTCGCCGCAATCATGTAGTGGTGAGCTGGATCGGCTAAATCAGCGATCATTTCTTGCAGGATAGCCAGTAAGATCAAATCAACAGGGGCAAATTCCATTACTTAAATATACAAAATCGCCACCGTTTGATCAAGCGATATGACCTTGGCCAGACCCCCTACCCTGCCACTTAAAGAGACGGATTGGTAAACGAATGGTCGCCCAGGGCTTTGCGGCCGCAAGAAAGCTAACGAAATACCTGTTCCGCTAGCCTGGTACGTACCGCTAGATTGATATAGCTATTTATCTAGTCAGGCTAGTGTCACTACACCTTATACTAAAACTAGCACAAGTCACCAGCTTATATGTTTGTCTATCAGTAAGTAAACTGTTAAAAATACATCTATTTTTACATCTATTTTAGATTTAAAAATAGATGTAAAAATAGATTATAAATAGATTCGGATTTGATGCAGAAACAATCTGATTTACTACCTTTAGTGCATCGGATACCAATCTAAATCCAGATCTATATGGTGATCTCTTTAAATTCGATCAAGGGCGGTGTTGGCAAGAGTACTCTGGCCGTCAATCTGGCGGCCTGGCTCGTCAGCCAGGGCCACGACGTGCTGCTGGTGGATGGCGACGAGCAGGAGACCGCCAGTGACTTTACGGCCTGGCGGGAGCAGACCCTTGGTCAGACTGGTTTTACGCTGGTCAACATGACCGGTGCCAACCTGCGCAAGCAAGTCGAGCAGATGAAGGTCAAGTACGATCACATCGTCATCGATACGGGTGGGAGGGATACCACCTCTCAGCGGGCGGCTCTATCGGTGGCCGACGTAGCCCTGATTCCCTTTGCGCCCCGCAGCTTCGATCTGTGGACTATCAATAAGGTCATTGAGCTGATCGATGAGATTCAGGCCGTGCGTAACGAGCCGCTTATACCCTACGTGTTTCTGAGCCGGGCCGATATCAAGAGCGCCGATAACCGGGAGGTATCCCAGGCCCTGGCCGGATTTGCCCAGCTTACGTTTCTGCCCTACCCAATCAGCAACCGCAAAGCCTTCAGCAACGCGGCTGGCGTAGGCCTGGCCGTATTTGAAACCGAGACGCCCGATAGCAAAGCGGTCGCCGAAATCAACTCACTCTTCACTCACGTTCTCCATGGCCACAACACTCCCGCCACCGCGTAAGAAACCTGTCACCGAGGCCCAGATCGAAGCTGTTATCAATAAAGGGGGCAGCACCACCCAGAAAGCCGAGCCGATCACCGAGCCGCAGGATACGGTCAAATACTTTAACCTGCGGCTGACGGCTGGCGTGCTTAAAGACATCGAAGAGCTGCGGGCTAAGCGGCCGCGTAAGCTGGCCTCTCCCAAACTGGGCATATCGACCCATGACTGGATGCTGGAGGCCATCGCCGAGAAGATGGAGAAAGAGCGTAAGAAATTCAATGTAACGCCTTAAGCCCCATAATGGGCTATTCATTGCCAGCGTTATCCCTACTCCCTACGACCCATGGCTGACCCCAAACAGGATCCCAAGCAGGATATATCCAAGATTGCCAAACGGCGGACAAAGCTGACCTACGAAGCCTTTCAGGAGGAGCCCGATGACCGCGAAATGCTGTTTCAGGCGGCGGCCATGTGCCACACCTATTTTCCGCGCCGGGAGCCCGATCTAGAGCCCCACGAGACCTGGGAGCAGCGCTCGGGCAAGTTCGTGCTCTATATAACGCCCCAACCCTTCCCTGATCCGCAAACAGGGGAGAAGACCTACTCGGGATTACCCTACGGGCCTAAAGCCCGCGTGCTGCTGGCCAACCTGAATACAATTGCCATTCAGCGTCAGACGCGCACCATTGAGATTGCTAATAATCCCGCCAAGTTTTTAAAAGACATTGGCCTGACTGATGGGGGCAATCAGCTGGCGGTCATTCAGGAGCAGATGCAGCGGTTGTCCAACTGCGTGCTGCGTACCTTTTATCTGGATGAACAGGAGGAGACTGGCGAGACCGTGCCCATCATTACCCGCACCAAGCGAAACCAGTGGACCAGCCAGATCACCCTGTCGGAGGAGTATTTCAAGCATCTCTCGGATCACCCGGTGCCCCTAGCCCGCACGCACCTGGCAGCTCTGTCCAATAATGCCACGGCCCTAGATCTGTACTGCTTCCTGGCCCACCGGCTGCACCGCATTCCCCCGGGCAAACCGCAGTTTCTCGCATGGAAAACGCTGAAAGATCAGTTCGGACAGGAATACACACGCATGACAGACTTCCGCTATAATTTTCTAAAGACTTGGCAGTCAGTACATTGCCTGTACACAGATGCCAAAGTAGAGCAGAAGGGGACTAAAGGGTTACTGCTTCATTTCAGCCTGCCTCCTATACCTAAAAAGCTGATAATCAATGGAATAGATCTAAAATGACGACAAAGTTACGGTTTGCCTCCACCAGACATGTTAATAAGTCTTGATTATCAGCCGTTTATGCTGGTTATCCACCGTAACTTACTCGCAAAGTCACCGTAACTTACTCGCAGTTTGGGCGCTTATCCACCGTAACTTACTCACACAAACCTTTATTTAGATTACTATTAGAAAAGAACCTTTATTACTGCTAAAAGGCAGTGGAAAATGCTAATGAAAAAAGGGTGGCAAGAGGCGCGACAACTAAAATCTTAGTTATAAAATTGCATTATTTAGTAATGAATTAGCATTTTACTAATAGCATTGTGGATTAGTATTTTGCTTGCCTTTACTTATGACCGTTTCTGATGCTAAATCGCTGGACATCAATGAGCTGCTCGCTAAGCTAGGGTATCAGCCCACCCGGCGTACGGCCAAGGATACCTGGTATAAGCGGCCCTACGGCACCGAGTCCCACGCCTCGTTTCACGTCTCGCGTGATGGCCGTGCCTGGTTTGATTTCGGCACGGGCCAAGGCGGTAACATCATTGATCTGGCCCTGCTACTGGGACCCTGCTAGGGCGTCGCCCAGGCCCTGGCCTTTCTGGAGAGCGTGCAGGGGCAACTTGTTCGGTCCACTATCATCAAGCACCGGCCCATTCCAGACCTAGCCCCCGCTGCTTACCAGCTGGAGTCGCACCAGCCGATGGCCGATGAGCGGGGCGAGGCCTTTCTGCGCAGCCGGGCGCTGGATCCCCTGGCGCTGAAGCCTTATCTAACGGATGTGTACTTCACCCCGGCCAACGCGCCTGGCGGCCCGCTGCTCTACGGGCTGGGACTGCTCAATGCCTCGGGGGGCTTTGAGCTGCGCAGCCCGCTAAGGGGGACTGTATGGCGCAAGCTGAGCGTGGGACCCAAAGACATCAGTGCGTTTACGCTTAGCCCCACGGCGGCCTGGCTCTGTTTTGAGGGAATGCCCGACTTTGGCAGTTTTCTCACCGTAGACCGGCCCCCGGTGGGTACCTTTAATTATTTGATCTTAAACGGCACGGGCATGACCACCAGGGCCACCGAGTTTCTGGCCACTCAGCCTCCTGGCTCGCTGATCCTCTGCTCGCAGGCGGATCCGGGAGCCCAGCGGGTCAAAAAGACGCTGCTGGCCTGGGCCATTGCCCAGGGCTGGCAAACGGGCGATATCGATCACAAGTGGCAGGGGCACCAGGATTATAACGCCTGGCTGATGGCCGGGAGCGGGGGTAAGACCACCGCCTGACCCAGGCCCCTGACGCCCGGGGCTTTTGGGTATTCCTTCTAAGGGAGCGCTGGAACAGGGCAGAGGTAAAATAGGTTTACTGCTCATAGCGCAAACCCCTCCTTTTATGACGCATACCATCACCATACAGACCCAGGACGATACGGATTTTGCCCTGCTCAAAAGTCTGGCCCAGCGCCTGGGCCTGCGCATTGAGGAGGACCACCAGGAGATGGCCCTGAGCCAGAGCCAGGAGAATGCCCTGCTGGAGCAACTGGCGGGCGGCTGGCAAAGTGAGGAATCAGGGGAGCAGCTGGCGGCGATGCTTCAGACGGCCCGGCACTTTCGTTCCCGTGAGCAGGAGCTATGAGCGGCTATTTGCTTGATACCAATATCTGCGTTCATTTGATCAAGGGGGAATTCGGCATCAAAGAGCGAATTGCCCGGCTGGGGGTCCGCTCGTGCTTTCTCTCCGAGATCACCATTGCCGAACTGCTGTTTGGGGTGGAGAATAGCGCCCCGGAGCGCCAGGCGCAAAACCGGCAAAACCTCCAGGTGTTGCAAACCCTGTTTGAGGGGCGTATTCTGCGCATCGGGGAGGCCCTGCCCGAGTATGCCCGCCAAAAAGTCGCTCTTCGACGCCGTGGCCGAACGGTTGATGAGTTTGATTTGCTCATTGGCGCTACGGCCATCGTGCGCGGGTTAACGCTGGTCAGCCGCAACACCAAACACTTTGCCGACTTGGCAGGCATTGAGCTGGAGAACTGGGTTGACCAGTCCTAGCGCACGCCCTGCCTGGGGCAAGTAACGGCTACTAATAGCCAGTAGACCAGGAGGACGTCCTTAGCCTACTCCTAATGAGAAACCCGTACGCTGTACGGATTGAGGAAACAAGGCGGTACTCATCAGCGGGCCGGTATCAACTACGACCAACTGGTGAGCTGCCTACCCGGCTCTGATCGATGGTGCCCTCAATGGAGACGAATGCCTCGGCGCTGCGAGTAGCCGGAGGGTATCCGCAAGGTTATGGGTCAGCAGCCTTGAGTGCGCTGGCAGGTAGCCCTGACAGGGGGAGGGCGTTAGCCAACATTTCAGGCGTGGATGGGTTGATTGCTTGGTAAGCGGCATCCGGCCTGGCACTTAATCAGGACCTGGCCAGCCGGTACCGCATTAACCCCAAAGCTACAGGCGCTACTACCGGTTGTGGCCTTATCGCTACTTGATATGAAGATCCTTCTAGTGTTACTACTGGGCCTGGTTACCTGCCCGGTCCACGCCCAATCGGTAGCCCCAAAACCACTGACAGGCGAGCAAGTTGCCCGGCAGGGGCAAGCCTTAAACGCTCAGCTGGCCAGTGGCTATCAGACGCCTATCGACGCCTGGGTTATTCATCAGGGAGACACCCTACAGCTGGGTAGGGGGGCCAGGCCCGATAAAACCTTTGTTCACGCCTATGCCCGTCCTCAGGGCACCAAGGGCCGCGCCAAGGCGGGGCTGCTGGCGGCTGGTTACTCGGGCAAAGAAGTCATTGTTGATGAGCTGACTATAGCGCCCAATCAGGCTGGTGAATCAATCCTGTACGGACTTTTTGCGGCGGGTGGCCAGAGCTACCAGCTGGCCATTGAGCCCGCCATCAAAGCGGGGGAGCTGCTTCCACCGGTTAGGTACCGTCCCTCGGCCCAGGCCTCACCGGCGCTGCCCGTGGTAGCGGCCAGGGAGCTAGCCAGGCTGAAGGCCCAGCTGGCGGCGGGAACCATCTCGGAGGCCGAATTTGAGGCCCAGAAAAAAAAGCTCCTCGACCACTAACGGGTTTTCACCTGGTAACCGCCTGCGGTAGGCCTTTCTGCTGACTCGCTAGAGAGGGGGCATTGGGCCGGGGCGATGCTGGAGGAGGTATGTTAAAGGCTGGCATAAGACCGGCCAGTAGCCTGCTTATGTACTGGTGTCAATCCGCCAAGGCGCGTTGTGCTCCCCGCTCTTCCGGCAGCGCATGGCTAGCCGTTGGCCGGTAAAAGCCTTAGACAAATAGTTTACGAAAGCACAGGTCTTCCTAAGGTTCTATTAAATCGATCCAGCAGGTAGTATATAGCTCCGTTGACGGCCTTGAGTAGCGCAGCACTGGCCCGCCAGTTGCGAGAGGTATTCAAAGTGGGCCTGGCCCGTAACGCTGTTAGTAGAACATGGAAGTAAAGCAAGCGACCTTCCTGCTGCTTATTTCGGGAAACGTAGTGGAGAGGCTAAAAACGGATACGGCCGTACTGGCCGCCCGGTGGGAGTATCCCCGCCGGGTAACCAGCGTACTGGTCAGGGCCCAGGAGCTGAAACCGGGTGAATCAGCCCAAGCGGTCCGGGCCATCAAAAAGCATTTCAGTATCTATGGCATTGTGCGCTCGGTTCAGTACCGGGTTCAGGATGCGGAGAGGAGGAGCTAAATCGGCTTCAAGTGCTGGTGGGCAGCAAGCTGGCTGTTTCGAGGCAGCAAACGGCTATTCTCTCTTATGTGTCGGCCAAAACCACTGCCAGACTGCCAGACAAGGGTACGTTCATGCTCGCCGAGGGCTAGACAAAGGACAGTGTGTATATGGCTGTCGGCGAGGTGCCCAGGCTGCTGGCTAAACAGGCGGGGAAGCTACGGGCGGTAATCGCTAAAGGAAGGAACGTAGAGCGCTTGAAGCAGCTCACAGATGCCTATTAGCGGTTGTGGGGTGAACCCTGACTCTACACCCTGCTCAGCGTTGAGTGGGCAAGGTGTAGGGGCGATTTTGATTAGACTACCGATAGGTCAGATGTGTGTACTATTTCTTGGCAATAAAGTTAACTTGTCCGTACTTAGCCCTTGATTAGGGTCACAACTCAACCAGAGTAAACGTTTCACGTATGAACAAACTACTGCTACTCGCTCTGCTCACAACCCTGCTGGGCTGCCGGATAGAGATCAACTTGCCACCGGCCCAGGTGCAGCCCGTTATATCTCCACCCGTCACGTCTCTACCCGTTACGCCCACCCCGGGGCAGCAAAACCAGCGTCCGCAAAGCAAGTATCAAAGCGCCACGGGGGACGTGCTGGATCGCTACATTGTAACGGCCTACATCGTCGGCGGAGATACGCTGTACTCCAGAACACCTACACCGGGTAACTACCGGCCCGGCATCAACAAGCTGGACATAAACAACTTTGCGCTCCTGATCGAAGAGACGGGCAAGGATCAGTACACCCTGACCTATTCGTATTATCACAACAAGACGGCCCTGGTGCCCAGGTTCACCCGGGCGGTGAGCGCCCGCGCCCTGGATTACCTCTACGAGTTTACCCTAGCTACAGCTTCTGGGCCCACCGTGTACGAGAGCACCATGCGCCGAAGCTCACGCGTGTTTTACGAGAAGATCAAAGGTGGTGGGATCGCCATTCCCCTGGCGGGAGCGTCAGGTCCACTGGACCAGTTGACGGATAAAGAGGTGATCATTGTGGCCATGCCTCAGTAGCGGTGTTGTTCACGCCCTAAGAGCTTGATCAAATGGCCGAGCTTTTATACCGTTAAATGCTCTACTTGCTAGTCAGCAGCGCTGGCTGTTAAACGCAAGCTGTCGAAAATATTCGCGCCACTAAGCTACATAAGCGCATGATCCAGTCTCCTTTAGTCGAAATAGCAATCCTGAGACGCAGAGGTTACAAGCTGATTGAGAACGGTTAGCTTAACCGCCTCAACTGGTTAAGTCGCAACATAGCGTTCTTACAATCCTTTGTTTTTTATTTTACTACTCAACAAACGAATATCACTACGGGCTGCGCAAAATCCGTTCGGCCACTGGAACAGGAAAAAAGCCTGGGTCTAGGGTAGGTAGGAAGAGAGGATGTCTTAACCTATTGATTTATACGCTATGCTGCCGTGACTTATCTCGACTTTGAAACCCGCTGGAGACCAGCAGGCGGTGCTGAACGTGCTAACTACGGCTTGTTTTTTGCGGACCTCTGTGATCTGATCGGCGTGGCCCGGCCCGACCCCACCACTGACGATCCCAGTCAAGATAATTATGTGCTCGAGCGGGCCGTTTCGTTCCAAAGTAGGAGGAATAGCAGTAGCTAAGCTACTGCTATTCCTCCTACTTTGGAACGAAACGGAGACCATTTCTCCACCGGCCGGATTGACCTCTACAAGCGGGGCTGCTTTGTGCTGGAAACCAAGCAGGGCACCCAGACCCCTGACCAGCAAAAAGCACTAGAACGATCAGAGCTGGGACTACCACCCGAAAAGCGCCGAAAAGGCCACGCCCTGCGGGGTACGGCCAAATGGGAGCAGATGATGCAGACCGCCCGCCAGCAGGCGCTGGGCTACGTGCGGGCGCTACCGGCTGAAGAGCCCCGGCCGCTATTTGTACTGGTAGCTGACGTGGGCTATTGCATCGATGTGTACAGCAACTTTTCGGGCGTAGGTGAGCAGTACGTGCCCTTTCCTGATCAGACGCGCTACCGACTCCCCCTAGCCAAACTAGCTGATGAAAAGACCCGGGCGCTGCTCCGAGCAATCTGGACAGATCCTGGCGAGCTGGATCCGGCTCGCCACTCGGGCCGCGTGACCCGGGAGCTGGCTGGGTATTTGGCCCGGCTGTCTGCTCAGTTGGAAGGAGCCGGACACCCGCCGGATTTGGTGGCTCAGTTTCTGATGCGCTGTTTGTTTACCATGTTTTCCGAAGATGTGGGCCTGATTCCTAAAGAGTCCTTCACCGGCATGTTGCGTCAGTACGCGCAGCCAGATCTGCGCGCGTTATTACCCGATGCCCTGCAAGCCCTTTGGCAAACCATGGATACGGGCGGCTTCTCGCCGGATCTAAAGGCGCGGCTGCGAAAATTCAACGGGAAGCTGTTTCACCAGGCCCAGGCTTTCCCTCTCTCGGGGGATCAGATCACATTGCTGCTTAGGGCAGCGGAGGCGGACTGGACGGCCGTCGAACCCGCCATTTTCGGCACGCTCCTGGAGCGTGCGCTGGATCCGCGCGAGCGTCACAGCCTGGGGGCGCATTATACGCCTCGCCGCTACGTCGAACGGCTGGTGCTGCCTACGGTATTAGAGCCCCTGCGCCGGGAGTGGGCAGCGGCCCAGGCGGCGGCCGCTCAGCTGCTGGGGGAGGGCAAGGACAAAGCGGCCCGCGCCGAGCTGGAGCTGTTTCTGCGGCGGTTGACGAGCCTTAAAATCCTGGATCCAGCCTGCGGGTCGGGTAATTTTCTGTACGTGACCCTGGAGCACCTCAAGCGCCTGGAGGGAGAAGTGCTGGCGGCCATTAATTCCTACGGTCAAACGGCCCTGCTTAATTTGAGCGGCGGCACGACCATTTCACCCCGGCAGCTGCTGGGTCTGGAGCTCAATCCCCGCGCGGCGGCCATTGCCGATGTGGTTTTGAAGATCGGCTACATTCAATGGCACCTTCGGACCCACGGCATGAGCGAGCTCCCTGAGCCGCTATTGGACGAATACGAAAACATTCGCCAGCAGGATGCTGTGTTGACGTATGAGGAGGACCTGAAAAACGCTCGGCCGACCCAGTGGCCAGCGGCTAACTTTATCATTGGTAATCCTCCTTTTGTTGGTGATAAAGCCATGCGAGGAGCTTTGGGCGATGCCTACGTAGATGCCCTACGTAAGGCCTACAAAGGCCTTGTGCCTGAGTCGGCTGATCTAGTAATGTACTGGTGGGAAAAAGCGGCCCAAACTCTTAGCCAGAACCAAACTGAGGCGTTCGGCTTCATTACGACCAACTCAATCACGCAGACTTTTAACAGGCGTGTTATTCAAAATCACCTGGATGGAGAAACGCCCTTATCGCTAACATTTGCTATCCCTGATCATCCGTGGGTAGACAGTGCGCAGGGAGCGGCCGTACGAATAGCGATGAGCGTAGCGCGGGCGGGGTCACTGCCGGGTAAATTGCTAAGGGTAAGCCGCGAAATGGCCACTGATACTGATGACGGCCACGAAGTAGAATTAACCGAGGTTAGCGGCACTATCAACGCTGATCTCACAGTTGGCGCTGATGTAGCAGGAGCGAAGGTGCTTAAAGCGAACACGGGTATTACCAGTAACGGGATGATGCTGGCCGGTTCTGGATTCATCGTTTCGCAGGAGCAAGCTAGGCAAATAGGATTAGGCAGTAAGCCCGGTTTAGAAAAACGCATTCGGCCCTACCGCAATGGAAAAGATTTAGCTGCCCGGCCCCGTGGCGTGTATTTGATCGATCTATTTGGCCTGACCGAGTCAGAAGTCATTAGCCAATTCCCAGAGCTATACCAGCACGTTTTTACCTATGTCAAACCGGAACGCGATCTCAACAACCGTAAAAAGTTAAAGGAGATCTGGTGGGAATTTGGCGAAACCCGCAAGGGGCTGAGAAATGCCCTACAGGATATAACTCGGTTTATAGCGACTCCCGAAACGGCAAAACACCGGTTGTTTCAATTTCTAGAAGTAGAGATTGTTCCCGATCACATGCTGGTGGCAATAGCAACTGATGATGCATTTCATTTAGGAGTTCTGTCTAGTCGATTGCATGTAGCATGGGCTTTGTCTACTGGTGGTCGAATGGGAATGGGGAATGACCCGCGTTATAACAGTTCGCGTTGTTTTCAAACGTTCCCTTTTCCTAATGCGACGCTACAACAGCAACACCGCATTCGGGAGCTGGCTGAACAACTAGACGCCCACCGCAAGCGCCAACAAGCCGCGCATCCAGCACTTACCCTAACTGATCTCTATAACGTGGTCGAAAAACTGAGATTGGGTGAAGTATTAAGTTCAAAAGAGCAGATCATCAACCAGCAGGGACTGGCGTCACTGGTGCTCAGTCTGCATCAGCAGCTAGACATAGCCGTGGCTGATGCCTACGGCTGGCCATATGATTTGCCTGAAGGTGATATACTGACTCGCCTGGTAGGGCTAAATCAGGAGCGGGCAGCTGAAGAAGCAGCCGGACTAATTCGCTTTTTACGTCCCTCGTATCAGCGGCCAGGAAGTGCGGCTGCAAGTCAGCAGCAGTTAGGTATCGATCTGCCTGGATCCGCTCCTGCAATCAGTGCGCCGGTTACCAGTCAACAGGTGTGGCCTAAAGCCTTAGCCCAGCAGATGCAGGCCGTCCGGGAGGCGGTGCAGCAGGCGGGTGTTCCCATTAGTACCAAGCAAGTGGCCACTTATTTCCAGCGGACTCGCCCTGAGAAAGTGCAGCCGTTGCTGGACACGTTAGCCTCACTGGCTTTAGTGCGGCTAACGCCTGAAGGGACCTATGCACTATAGGGGAAAGCAAAACTACAGCCACTAGTGCACGCTATACCGCCTTGTAAGTAGCCCGTGCCCAAGCTGAAAGCGGAGGCTGGTCTCGTAGCCGTAGCGGCCACCCAGAACCGATTCTCGCTCGACCCATACGTCCAGGCAAAAGGGAGAAGAGCTGCTGCGATCGGCAAACTCGTAAAGTTTGAAGGAGAGCAGGGCCTTTTCCCCCAGGGGCAAATCAGTAGTAGAATACATCGCTACCTATCGTAGTTTATTTGGCCGCTCGGCGGCAGGGCAGGGCGCAGGATCAGGGCTCCAGTATACCCTATCGGCCCCTGCGCTGCAGTCGAGCGGCCAATCCTTTGGCTACCGGCTAATCTGCAAGTCAAGCAGGCAGCTTAAGGACCATATAAGCTTGCTACTCGGCGGGGCGCTTACCTGCAGCAATGGATTCTTGCTTACGAGCGGTTGATAATTCGTTGCCGAACAGATAGGTTAACCCAGGCAAATTCCCTGTTTAGCGTCAATCAGAAGAATTTAGAGCCAGCTTCGCACAGCCTGTGAATGGCGCGATAGGAGTAAACTAGCTGAATGGCTAACCATAGAAGAATCCCCCTCGAGGGGGATTGCTGACCAGAGTCCTCCTGTTCAACTTTGCAGGATCAATCAGCTTACCCTACCTGCTAGCTGACTCGTTGGGTTGTTGAATTTTACTGTCAAAGCAAACACGTTGTCTGAACCAATCCACACGTATTCTTTGCTAGTCACGTCTATGCATCACCGTTATGAACAAGCTGTTCCCTAGTCCTGAAGCTATAAGACCCCGCCCGTGGCGGTTGGCCTTTGTTTATTTTCTGCTTTTTGTTTCAGTGACGAATTGCAAGCACTCAACTGACCCGGACGTCGTAGAAACACCTTCGCAGATAGGTCAACTAACGGTTGGGGAATCTAAGGCGGGCGTATCTCAGCAAATCGGTGCCCGTGGGGGGGTGGTGCAAATCAGCGATCCAGCTTCACCGCTGAACGGCTTTAAAATCGAGGTCCCATCGGGTGCTTACGCGGAGAACAGAGTTTTCAACGTCTCCTATGCTCCGCTTCAAAAACATGATTTCGGCCCTGATTTTACGGCGCTAAGCCCGCTGATTACCGTAGAAAACGGCGGCGATTTTGCCCAGTTACCTATGTCGATCAGCATACCAATCCAATTACCAGCTAATCACCAGGCCTGCGTTTTTATGTTCGACGATACGGGTGATTTTTCTGTTTTGCCCACCCGTAATTTGCTGCCTAGTCAGATCACCGTCGACGCGTCGCATTTTACCCAGACTACGCCAGCGAAAGGTGGACGAACAGGCATAGAGAAAGGGAGAAAACTGCTTGTTGTATCAAGCAGGACCGATATTTTGAATGCGGTCAAATATAACACCGGTTTTAAGCCAGGCGTTGATGACTGGGGATTTCCTAACTATGGTTCGTATGCTTATCCGGATGGCCTGTGCTCGGGTATGGCGGTGACGTCGCTTTGGTATTTTAATTACAAAAGAAATCAATCAGGTAATGGGTCTTTGAGAACAGATAAAACACTATCAAATCCTTATTTTGAAAAGCCGGATGATCTATTTGTAAAAAATAGATATTGGGGGCTCAATGATACTGGGATAAAGTTTGCGTCAATGGTTCAAGTAGTCAAATCTTCATTAATATCAAATTTTTATAAAAACATAATTGGATTTATACCTGATGCTTATACCTACTACAATATGGCATTCTACTTCAAGTACAATAAAAATGCCAAGCCTGATTATATGCTTATAAATCGAAAGGATGGATCAGGCAGTCACGCTATCTTGATTGTTGGAAAGACCGTCAATGGCTTACTGGTGGCAGATCCTAATAAAACAGAAGTATCAGAATTAAAATTTTCAAATTTTACTTTTGAGGATTATTTGGCAACCCAGAATCTGAACGATTTGCCTTCCGTTTACAACGGATTTTATCTCATTCCCGAAATAGATTATAAGCCCGTAGAAGAGAAATGGAAAGAAGTAGAAAACAGAACTATTGGCCAGGGCTGTTTTCCGGATTATTCCTCGTATGAATTAATAACAGAAAATAAAAAGACAAAATTCAAGAATGATTTATTAATATTTTCTGACTTTTCCTTGTCTAATCCTAACAAAAGTACGAAAGCCAGATTATACGCAGTTGATGCCAGTAACAAGGTTAGTCCACTGGGCGAAGATACTGTAGGAAAAATATATTCGATACCTAACGGGACACGGAAAATAGGAATACTGGCAACGGCAACAACCTCAAGAGATTGTGCAGGAAATGAGCCAACCTCTAAAGGTTTCCAGTGGGCCGGTGTAACGTGGTATACGGTACAGGCGGAAAAATTAACTATCAAGGCATTGGAGGATATTTCAATTGAAAATCCGGGGGTCATCAATAAATCATACGGATTTATAATGGAGGGGAATTACACATTTCCTTCTGGTACTGTTTTCTCCTGGAATTTTGGTGATGGTTCATCCGGGCTAACCTACAGTGGAAACAATAAAGCAGAACATACGTTTACCAAAACTGGGACTTATACCATTAAGTTAACAATATTACGCCCGTCAGGTGAAGAGTATGTCTTTAAAAAGGACGTAAAAATCAACTACGAAACTTCAGTCAATAAGATTTTCTTTTCTTTGAATGGCACTAAGATTGATGTGCCTGCAGAACCAGTAAACATGAGTGGGGCTAGTATAATTTATAAAGTGAGCCTCAATTCAAAGGTTAATACTAATCCAGAATACGCCATTGTCATTGATAAAGTTGCTAACTTTACTAATAAAATCGGAACTTATTTGATTGATGATTATTTTATGTATCCTCTGAACTGGAGAGCATCGATTTGGATTAAAACAAAAGCTCCAGATGGAAGTATCATACAAAAAAGTTACGGAAGCCTAAGTGGTGGCCAGTTTAAGATAACTTACTTAGATATGACCAAAAATATCATAGAAGGAACTTTCTCCTTTGATGCTCGTGATCCCTCCAGCAAGGAATTCATTAAAATTACTGATGGCTTTTTTAGTAATAAATAATTTAACCCTTTTGTGGTCTTACTCAGTATAGGTCGGTGTATACTTTTACATAGGCTAAACGTAGTCAATCAGCTGATAGGCAGCTTAGCATAGTCCTGAAAAGTAATAGTGAAAGGACGTTAGCCTTCGAGGTAGGCGCATCTTTCACAACCACCAAGCCGAACGGGATTTGCAGCTCGTAAAGATCAGATAGCAAGTGATAGGCTGCTTTCGGACGAAGAGTAAGGCAGCTATATATGCCCGTGTTTTGGGCGTTGTCTACACAATTAGAAAGCAGGATCGGAACGTGGTCGATGCATTGGCCAGCGTTCTAAATGATAGCTTCTAGTGGTTTACCTGAACAGTTACGAATAATTAAGACTGAAAGGCAAGAAACAGCTCAAACTGATACTCTATTTATTCTTTACGGTACTTTGACGAATCGTCCAGCTGCTGTATTGTAATCGCTTTGCAACCGTAAGTAATAGGTCCCCGCAGGCAAGCTATCAGTAGCTAGCTTATTTACGCCGGATACGCTGTTTTGCTGGTGCAGTAACTTCCCGCCACTATCATAGAGTAAAATGGTGGAACCAGGCGGTACCCCGTCGATATGTAGTTGATCTGAGACGGGATTAGGGTAAATTCGTACTACCTCCTGCCACGGAGTACTAAGCCCTGTAATAACAGCGCCGTGTTGCACTACGGTAACAAGCTGAACGGGAATACCGGTAGCGGATAAGGTAATAGTGGCCGTTCGTGAATCAGGTACTGTATTTGCCCCCACCGTCAAGGTAACTGGCGCGTTGCCAGAAGTTGATGCTGGCGAGGCAATTAACCAGGCCACCGAGCTGCTAACTGACCAACTTGTATTGGATATGACGTCAAAGGATGAGCTTCCCCCTACGGCGTCTACCGTCAAACTTGTAACAGACGTAGCCAATGTAGGGGGTAGGCCCGCCTGAACAATCGTTGCGGTTTGATTAGGCAGACCAGCGGCTGTAATGGTCAATGTCGCCAGGCGTACCGCCGCCGTTGAATTGGCTACTGCTGACAGAGTGATCACCTGACTATCCGACCCCGACGCGCTTGAGGGTGTCAGCCAGGGCTGTGAGCTGCTGATTGACCAGCTCACATTGGCAGTGATGCTAAAGGAGACAGCAGTAGCTCCATTGGCCGGTAGAGACAGGCTCTGAGTCGATGTGGTTAGCATCGGAGCTACGCCCGCCTGCGTTATGGCAACAGTTCTATCTGTAAAACCTGTAGCAGAAACTGTCACAACTGCCGTCCGGGAAGCAACTGCTGAGTTGGCGGCCGTAATCAGCCTAACAAGTTGGTTGCCCGAGCCTGTCGTCACGCTGGGCGTTAACCAGGTCTGCGAACTAGTGACGCTCCAATTGCCCGCCGTCGACAGGACACTGAACGAAGCCGTGCTGCTGGCCGTTGCCGGTAGGTTGATCGCGCTCTCCGAGACGGTCAGTAAGTCAGGACTCAAAAAGGCCCAATCCGCGTCGCTGATGGGAAAATTTAACGCCCGGAAATCGGCCCGCAAATCGGTCTGGAAAGCACTTGACAGGGCGGCTACCATCATCGTCGCCCGGAAGGAATCGGCGGCCGAATTATTGTTGAACTGATCGTAGCGCCGCTGCCACTCCGGATTGAAGCGTTGCAGAAACTGCATCAGCCGTTTAGCGGGCAACAGATAACCTTTATTTTGCGCTTCGGCGTACTGGCAAAACTTATAGGCAATCGTTCCGAATGTAAATAACGTTTCGTCGGCTGGCGTTGCCGGATTATTCCAGGACGTAAACACCTTACCTCCGTTGACGTATTGATTGTAGAAGGTCTTGGTCGTACCAAAATCAGCTAAAAACCAATTTTTCATCAAGCTAGTGTATTCGGCATCGAAACCGTATTGAGCATAATTATTAAGGACAACATACCCTACCGTATGCTGAAAAATCTGGGCCATCGCTTCTGCAAAAATGGAGGTTGCGTTACCACTGACTCTACTGCCAATTATGTAATTGGCTGGTGAGTTTAGCGTGATATTGTGGCCTAGCTCATGGGCCAGAGAAGAAAAATCCAGATTGGTCAACAGGCCATCACCTACGGCAAACGAGAGGGGGTCGGTAAACCACAAGGCGTAGGCCCCGCCGAAAGTCGAGTCCCGAAGCATATACTGCTGAATCTTTCCATTGTGTTTATACACGTCGTTATTGGCCATGTCCACTTCAATCGAATTGAACACGGAGAGAGTATAGGCTAAATCAGCCCTATTAACGTTGCCAGAAAAAAAACGATCGTCGGTGTAGTAAGTAGGTTTTGTAGGAACTGAGGAGAAGTGGCTTGAAAAACTCATGGCCTGGCTAGGAATAAAAACAGCGTAGTCGGCATTGAGACTGATAGGTGTTATTGTAGGCTTTATAAAAAGAACTAATATATCAACTGTATCCTTCTCGGTGGCAGAGTAGTTAGCAATAACTTTTGCCGTGTAATTCTTTGTCTTGTCGCTGTACGTTTTAGTCTGCGGAAAGAACCCATTGGTGCTTGTGCCGTCGCCCCATATCCAGGTGAAGGTAAGGCCAGGCGTCGATGGCCCTCTTGAATCGCTACCTCCAAAAATTACTTCACCCGTGGCCCGGTTAATCGTGCTGGCACTGGCTGATAGCGTTCGGTTTCCCGTAACTAGTTTTTTGTAATTGAAAATTTCCTGTCCTCTGGTTAAAAACGGGCTCACTAAAAGCAGCAATAGAAAAAGTTGTTTCATGTGAGATGGATGGTTAAACCCGTTAGACGTTGGGGGGGCTATCGCTCGCCGAATAATGGGTACTCGTTGCGCAACGAGTAAACGGCTAGGGGGTAATGAAGCTGAAAAGTGGTGTGGATAGAGCGGACTGTCACAAAATTGAGTTCAGCCATGTCCATGGACAATCCCCCTGAAGGGGGATTTTTTTGCTACGTCTAATTCAGCTACTTTGTTGGTAGCACCATACCCCTATGCCATGAAGCTATGGCTCTACCTAATCATCCTGATTGGTACAAGTCGGACTGCCTGTTCTGGGCAGCACATCTTTTTAGTGCCCACGGCCCGCAAACAGGCCATTGATTCGCTCCATCAAAAGATCAGTGAACTAAGCCGGGAAGGGGCTAACTTTCACCGCGACACGAGTCTATTTTTTTCGCTTGACCGGTACTATTATCACCTCTCGCAGCTCAATTCACGCTTTTCTCCGACCGTTGACCTGCAAAAATTCTATGCCGATTCGATGTTCAGCGTCGCCCGGCGAAGCGCCTGGCCCCAGGGGCTGGCTATTGCTACGGTTCGGCAGGGGCGGGCCGCTTTTAATCGCCGTCAGGATTCAACCGCTTTCCAGCTGCTTCAGCGGGGAGAAAACGTATGTATCCAGCAAAAGCTACCCCATGAACTGGGCCTGGTTCTTATCAACCTAGCTACGTGTCTGGTGTATCGACCTACTAATACACCTGGCGAGTGGGAGCGGGCAATGGCGTATATGCAACGGGCATTGAAGGTGGGGCAGCAGATCCATGATCCGGAAGTCATTTATCTGTACTATGATTTTATGGGCGATTTTCATATTCTCAGGGGACAGTACGAGCAGGCCCTTCGTTTCTTCAACGCGGCCAGTCCGCTCCTGAGCCAATACCCATCGATGAGCGGGAACCGGACCAACCTGGGTTATCTGGCTATCTGTCATCTGCATCTTGGCCACCAGCAGCTTGCCCAGCAACTACTGACCCGCTTCTTCGCCCAGAGCAATCCCGACGAAGGCACCTATGCGGCTTACCTCCACCATATTGTTCTCTACGAAATCAGCCAGTATTACTTAAAAGAGCGGGCTTATTCATCCGCCCTGCACTACCTGCATCAGTACGCCCGAATCCTGCACCAGCGTCCCCCCATCGATCAGTTCAATTATCACCGCAGCCTGGCGGAGATCTACGAGAAGACCGGGAATTATCAGTTAGCCCTGCACCATCAACGTCGCTACCAGGCAGCCAAAGACACCATCCGATCGGAAGAGTTCAGCCAGCAGTTCGCCGTGATGGAAAATCGCTACCAGCTTACCCGTAAAGAGAGTCAGATTCAGGCCCTGAAAAATCAGACGTTAAAGCATCAGAATGACGTGCAACAAACCCGTCTTTGGCTGCTAGGGGTGGTGCTGGTTTGTATCCTGGGAATAGCGGGCCTGTTGCTGTATACCGACCGGCTCAGGCGCAGAAAGGTTGAGTCGGAACTGCAAATCATCACCATCCGAAATGAGGTCAATGCGCGGATTCTTCGCGCGCAGGAAGATGAACGCAAGCGCCTGGCAGCTGATTTGCACGATGATCTGGGCGGGGTTATTGCCACCATTC
Organism: Fibrella forsythiae; assembly: GCF_017353175.1. Lineage (GTDB taxonomy): Bacteria > Bacteroidota > Bacteroidia > Cytophagales > Spirosomataceae > Fibrella > Fibrella forsythiae. The sequence goes on from NZ_JAFMYW010000018.1 coordinate 19,766, forward strand.
GCCATCAACTTGATCAGGGGTTGGCCCTTAGCTCGCTGCCTGCGCTGCGGCCCCTGCTTGCCTCAATCATTGCCACCACCACGCAGGCTGGTGACAAAATCCGCAGTATTGCCCATAACCTGATGCCCCCCGATTTTGAGCGGCTGGGCCTGATCGAGAGCCTGCAAGAATTAGTCGATTCGCTCAATGATGACCGCTTCCAGTTTGCCGTGTTTGGCCAGCCCCGGCGGCTGCTGCCTGAAGTAGAGTTGACAGCTTACCGGATAGTGTCCGAACTGGTTCACAACGTGCAGAAACACGCCCAGGCCAAGCAGGTTACTATCCAGTTACTGTTTCACGCTGACAACCTTAGCCTGGTGGTGGACGATGACGGCATTGGCCATTCGGCGGCAACTAGTGGAAACCCATCAACCGGAATCGGGCTGAAAAACCTATCTTCAAGGGTCAATTATTTGAATGCCCGCTGGCACACCGATACCAGTGCCCAGGGCACGGTTACCCTTATTGAGATTCCTTATGCATTTAGCCCAGAGCAACATTCTGATCGCCGATGATCATCGCATGTTTAACGACGCGATCGCCGGTCTGCTTCGGCCGCTGGCCAAAGCCGTTTGGCAGGCCTTCGAGGGCGGTGCGCTCCTGCATGCGGTGCAGCAATACTCCCCCAATCTACTGCTACTGGATATTAATATGCCCGGCATCAACGGTATTGAGGCGGCCAGAATCGTTCGCCAGCATAGCCCTGATCTAAAGATTTTGCTCATTACCATGTACAACCACACCCATTTTGTCAAAGAAGCCGAGTCGCTGCAGCTGAACGGGTATCTGCTTAAAGATTCTCCCTCGGAAGTGCTCTTCGAGGGTATTGATGCGGCCCTGGCGGGTAGGTCTTTCTTCGATCCGAAGCTCCAGAAATCGGCCTTGACGGAGCAGGATGCCTTTACCAAAGGATTTTCCCTGACCCGGCGCGAAAAGGAGGTCATTCAGGGGCTAGTTGCCGGTCAATCAGCTGAACAGATTGCCGCGCATCTGTGCATCAGTTACGAGACGGTGAAAAGCCACCGGAAAAATATCTATCTAAAGCTGGGGATCAATACCATCGTAGACTTGATGCACCTTAGTCGGCAACAAGGCTGGGGAGAGTAGGCTGGTAGAAACCCCTGAGGTAGGAACAGGGTCGGCTAGTGCAAACGCTGATCAGCATCCAGTAGACTATGGCTCCTACTGCGTGACTACGCCAAACGCATCAGTTGCACAATCCCGCGCCTGGTAGGGGCATCAAAGCCACTGACCCGGCTGTGCATGCGCTGTATCTAACAGATCATCCTGCTGCTCCAGCTCTTTTTGCTGCTGGGCCAGAGAGCTTGCCCGGACCGACTCGGCTAAGATGGCCGTCCAGTCGGCCTCCAGTTGTTACATGGCCGCCGGGGAAGAGTGCCCGTCAAATGCTGCCGTGGGCAGATGAACCGACCGGAATCCATCAGCTGCACATTCCTGGATCTAGCAGGCAAGGGAGTACTAAGCCTCCAAGTAGCGCTATTGAGTAGGGAGCAGTGGCACAAAGCCTAGTTTGTGCAGCACGCCTACGTAGGAAACTACCTCTGGAAAGGCCTGCGTCCCGCCGTACCAGGGCTGCCCATCAGGACCGTACGGGACGACCAGCGCCGTGGGCCTGGTCGTCTGACTCAATACGCCAATATAGACATCCACCTGATAGACCTGCTCCTGGGTTCGCAGTGCATGGGGATCAAAAGGGTCTTTCTGCATGAGCCAAAGCAGGGGAGCGGGCAGCCGGTAGACGGCGTGTCGATCACCGTCCTCATCGCGGTACACCCGTAGCGGGAGCAAACAGTCAGCTGGATACAAGTAGGGCATGGGTAAAGCAGGTAAAATGAACGGTGCAATGACAGCAGCTGGCGATTGCCTTCGCCAATTTTGCAGCGCCATGGCAACGATCAGTTGGTCTGGTCAGCTCCGTCTAGCCGGGCCATCTGGTCCACTAAGCTACTCACAACAGCCAGATCCATTTGTTCAAAGACGACCTGGGGAGCTAGAAAAACGGTGAGCAGCAGGACCGGTTCGGTGGCCTCCGGCGAGGGCACGACGTACTGGGTGTGCGGGGTGGCCACTGAGATACAGGTCTGCATCGATTGGCGCTTCCCCTCCAGGCCAAACCTATGCTGGGTACCAAAGGCGTAGTGGTCCCCCAGTACCCGGGGCATATCGATCCAGAAGACAGGCATTTCATCGCTTATGGTCTGGCAGTCGGGCGTCTGGATGAGGAGCATGCGCAGCAGCGCCTCGGGTTTGATCATCCGGCAGTTACTCTCGAGCGTTGACATGATGCGTGGAATTAGTGAGGGTTACAAAGGGAGGTCAGTGGATTCATCTCGGCGAACAGGGCCAGCGGGGCCAGGTAGACCGTCAACATGGGCGTTAGCTGGCCCGGGCGAGCTTTGTGTTCCACCTGGCCTAGGTGGGTCAGGTAAGCCGAGACGTAGGTACCTGAGTCTTCGGGCCTGGTGAAGAAGGTAAACGAGTGTTTAGTCCCGTAGCTATAGGTGGAGCCCAGCACGGTTTGGCGGTCGACCCAGGTGGTATAGCCAAAGGGCCGGTATTCGGTGCGGTCGGCGCTGGTGTAGAGACTGAACTGGAGCAGGGCCTCTGCCTTGGGGAAGAGAGGGGCGGTGTGATCAGGTATCGGCATAGCGGATGATCCGTAAATGATTGATAAACGAGTACGCCGCTATATTACAAGTAAAATATAAAATATTATAATTGTAAAACAATAAAGTGGTGCCCGGCGCGTCAAGGACCAGTCCAGTGGCTGCACCGTGGCTACGTAGACTTGCGTTTTTATCGTTGATTAAGCCAATCGCTGATTTGGTGGGCCGTTGCCTGTGGCTCTTGGGAGGTGATATCAATCGTCAACAACGGCTTTTGACCTAATTCACCTAGCCACGTATGCATCCGGTAGTTGGTCTCAAAGTAGCGTAGGGACGATTCAGATGCTTCAATATCTCGTTTTGAGGGCTTGCAGGCTAACCGATGCGGATCTCGATTTCGCTTTAACCGTTCGGACAGGTCGGCTTTTAGCTCGACATAGCTTACGACTGCGCCTTGTTGATGAAATACGCTAGCCACCGCATCTATGTAATCCGTATCCGCTGGTTCATCAAAATCCCAGACATAGGTGAAGATCAAGCCATCCAGATCACTGGCTGCTAGTTCCTCAAAGAAGGCAAAGCGAATACGCCGATCAAGCCGTTCGAAGGCAGGGGTGCCAAAGTCAAAAAACTGATGGACCAGTTCTATGGACATATGGTTATGAAATAATCGTAAGGTGGTTATTTTCTCTAGTTCCTGACCAACCGTCATTTTACCCACGGCGGGTGGCCCGAAAAGGATAACTAATTTCATAAAAACGGTTGAGAATAGAGTTAACTAATCAGTATTCATAGCGGGCGTCAGCGCCTGACCAGTGAAAGGATAAAACGGTATCCGGGATACCGTAGTGAAAGAATAGCTATTTTCAGGCGGATGAATACCTACCTGTCAGTTGAGATAAACTATGAACTGACCAAAACTGGAAGTAATAGGTCATTCATTGGTTGGTTCATTCACCTCCTATTGATGCACGTTGGTTAGTCTTGATTTATATACATTCTTCATTGGTTTGGCGGTCGTTGACGGACTAATTCTAGCCGCTCTGCTGCTTACCTCCACCAAGCCCCAGAAACAGGCCAATCAATTCCTGGGACTGACGCTGCTATTCTATATGCTTCCGGTCCTTCGCGTTATCATTCAGGATACCGGATTTTTTAAGCCATTTGCCAGGAGTGGGTTGTTCGACATTGAATTGCTTTTTGGCTTAGGACCCTCTTTGTACCTGTTTGTCAAAGCGAGTACAAATTCCCCGGGCCAGTTCATCCGTCGGTATTATTGGCACTATTTACCCGTAGCGCTTGAATTTAGTTATTATCTGACACCAGCCTACAGGCAGGTGCAACACCATCTCATCAGTTGGCCATCGGATACCTCCCATTGGTTGTGGTTAGTAGAACAGGCGGGGGCAGTGATCTCCCTACTGACCTACCTTTATTTGACCAGCCGGTGGTTGTCAAGACACAAAAAGGAACTGCTTTCTTCTCCAGGGCAGCAACAAATACTTCGTTGGCTAGAGAAGCCCGTCCGCTTTTATGCCTTGTTCTGGCTGGCTTGGCTCGGATTACGAACGTTGGATGTAGGACAGTTTGGCGAATCGCTGCCCATCAACGCCTACTACCCGTTGCTGGTCCTGCTATCGGGGACCTCCTGCTGGATCGGCTTTGTCGGATATACATACTCGTACCCAGAGCAGGGGTTGACAGTGGCTGTAGCAGCTAATAGTGAAGCCCTACTTAGCCAAGACCACAGTGCGCAGTTAGACCAGTTACGCCAAGCGATGGAAACGGATCAGCTTTATTTGAACGCCCAGTTGAGTTTGGCTCACTTAGCTCAACACGTTCATCTAAATCCACGGCTCGTTTCAAAAGTACTCAATGAGGGGTTGGGGAAAAGCTTTTATGAGTTTGTGAATGCTTACCGGGTTGAAGCCGTAAAAGAAAAACTGGTGAACGCTCGCTACCAGCACCTTACTTTTTTGGGCCTAGCCTTCGAGTCCGGTTTCAACTCGAAGGCCACCTTCAATTATCTCTTCAAGAAACACACCGGCCTGACGCCTAAGCAGTACGTGGCGGCTCATCACCAAGCCAACAGCGGAGCAGTAAATAGGTCCGAATCGACGCATTCAGACGACTCACCCCCGGACGACACCTAGCTTAGCGGCTTCATGTCACGAACGTACGTCCTATGGTCAAGTTTACTCGCCAGCTGTTCCTGGGTATCAGTATTCCCTTCCTGATCACCACTTCCCTTACTCACCAAACTGACCCGCCAGCAAAGCGGAGGGTAGTTACCCCTGCCCTGGCGGGTCAGGTAACCATTTACCGGGATACCTACGGAGTACCGCATGTGTATGCGCAAAGCGATGCGGGTGCCGTGTTTGGAGCCACCTATGCCCGGGCCGAAGATGAGTTTGCGTACATGGAACAAGCCTACATCAAAGTCCTGGGCCGAGCCGCCCAGGTGCAGGGCTCCGCCTGGTTACCTTGGGATCGGCTTGTCAGGCAATTAGAGATTGAAACCTACTCTAAACAAGAGTACCGGGCTGCCTCACCCGCGATTAAGGCGCTCTGTGAGGCCTTTGCCAGCGCCATGAACTATTATTTAGCCAAGCACCCCCAAGTTAAACCCCAGCTGCTCACCCACTTTGAGCCCTGGTACGCTCTGGCCGGTTACCGGCTCTTTCATCTCTCGAGCCTGGACGAATTTACGACCGATTATTTACAGCTCCCTTCCCTCCACCGCTTTACGGGGTATCTCTCCTCGACCATGTGGGCCATCAGCCCGGCAAAAAGCACCAGCGGGCATGCTATGCTCTTTATCAATCCACATATTCCCTTGGATGCTCCATATGAATTCCATTTGCACAGTGAACAGGGGTTAGACATATCCGGACAAGTGGCCTACGGCATTGGCCTGCTTCCCCTGTCGGGTCACAATCAATCGATGGGCTTTGCTTTAACGGCCAATAAACCAGATGTATCCGATTTATATCGCGAACGCTTCGATGCGGTTGATACCCTACGCTATTACTACGGCGGTCGCTACCGTCAGGCCCAGTCATGGCAAGACACGGTATGGGTCAAGGAAACCACGGGCCTGGTCAGGCAGCTAGTTTCGTTTTGTAAAACCAAGCATGGCCCCGTGTGGACGGCTAAAGATGGCCAGCGCGTTGCGTTGAAGATTGCCAAACTTGAAAAGGGGGGTATTCTCGATCAGCTTTATGCGATGGCCAGAGCCACTAATCTATCCGAGTTCAAAAAGGCGATCACTCCTTGTAACCTATTGTACAACAATATCCTGTATGCGGGCGCGGATGGGCACATCTTTTACGTCTACGGCGGAGCCATTCCCCGGCGCAATCCACGCTACAGGTGGGATAGACCAGTCGACGGCTCTGTATCGGCCACCGACTGGCAGGGCTATCACCCACTCGCTGAGCTTCCTCAGTTACTTGATCCCGCCAAGGGGTACCTACAAAACTCGAATTCGTCCCCGTTTTTTTCTACGCAGACTAACCGATTGAATCCTAAAGATTTTCCCCCGTATATGTGTCAACACGAACGCGACACCCCTATCGCCCGGCGAGCCCGGCACCTGCTAACCAGCGAGCGCCAGTTTAGATATAGTCAACTGCTGGAAATGGCATTTGATACCTATGCCGAGCAGGCCGATACGACTATCTCAGGACTGCTTTCCGAGTGGAAAAGCTGGGCCAGTGAGCTCAAAAACGAAGCGGCTCATTTCCAAGAACCAATCGACACCCTGAAGGCCTGGAATAGAACGTCTACCATTCAGTCGGTGGCTGCTTCTTTGTACGTGGGTTTGCTGTTAGTACCCGAAGCAAATGGACCCTATCCCCAGTTAAGAAAACTGGATCAGGTTCTGCGTTTATTAAAGACCAACTATGGCCGCTGGAAGGTACCTTATGGCGAATTTATCCGACTCCAGCGGCCCCAGATTCTCCCCGGCATGCCCACCTATAGTGATAAACGGACCAGTTTGCCCAGCGCCGGGCTACCCAGCCGGGCAGGAGCCATTTTTACCTTTAACGTCGAAGGCCCCAGACAGTCGACCAAGCTCTATGGGGTCCATGGTCACTCGTTTGTCAGTGTGACCGAGTTTAGCCAGCCCGTGGGTAGTCATTCGGTGCTGGCCTTCGGGCAAAGTCGTCATCCTGCTTCGACTCATTACGCCGATCAAGCACCCCTATACAGCTCGCAAAAACTCAAGCCGGCCTGGTTTACGTTGACTGACATCAAGCGGCACCTAGAAGCGGTTTATACGCCCTAATCTTACCTAAGACATACTTTCTTCTCTGTCTCTCAAGCCAATGCCTCCAATAGCAGTGGATATAGCTCCCCGATCACCCGCCCCAAGGCCTGGCTCAACTGCTGCTCACTCGCCGTGGCCACATAGCTGTACTTCACTCTAACTGTCGATTGTCCAGCGTCAGCACCACGCCCTGGATCATTGACTATCATTGGCTAGGGCAGTAGTAGATACTATCCTTATCCGTTGACCAGCAGGCTGAAATCGTCAAAGCGCCCTTCGATCATCTAGGCTGGTATGTATTCGGACTCAACGCTGTCAAGCCGCATACCATGATCGTACCCATAAGCACAGGCAGCAGCTATGGGTAGGGCTAAATAGCCGTCTGACTCATAAGCCCGGTCTACCTCCTGACCGTCTTCGTAGACGAACTTAGGCACGGTATAGTAAGCCTGCCATTTCAGAAGCGCTTCGTATACCGCCCGATTGAAACCTGGCTGATCCTTATGAAGAATTGCATGATATATAGCTAGCGTTGGGAGAAAAATAGACTCTGCGATTGGTTTGCGGCTATCAAATACCATTTTCCAAACAGACAGCGAATTGAACCCCTCGACGGTAATATATTTCTCGTATTCCTCCCAGTTAAGCAACGTGCTGATATGGTGATAGGCAGCAGCAGCTTCATCTTGGTTGCTCTTCCCCTTCAAGATCGTTTGATAGAAGTACATCATTGTCTCCCAGATCAGGTCTTGCTGGTTGGCCTGCTCGGTGAACGTGACAGGAATAGTGGCACAAAACGAGAGTGCCTGCTGGTTGCGTAGAATGAGAGCAGTTTCAATGCCTTTTATTACAAAGCCAGCGCCTATGTCGCTATTCTTGAATCGACCAATAATATCAAAATGTCTATCGCCGATCTTGAAGGAGATAGGTTTCTGATCGTTCGTAGTAATTAGAAACCATGCGTAATTCAATTGGCTATAATAGTACAGAAAATTAAAAGTTTCTTCTGAATTGCCGTAACGATTAGCTGTACCCATAGCTTGGAAGATAGTCTGAGAATACATGCTCAAATTATGACCTACCTCGTAGGTATCTCTTGCTCTCTGAATCCTTTCAAATACCCAACGTATATAATAGAAGTTGTTCTCTTTGAGAGAAATATCATTCTGCGGCGTCCGATCAGGAGTGCCATGTACTTGTATAGTCTTCATTATAATGTCACTGGCAAAAGTTTCTGTATAGAATTGATAAGACAGCCATCTTACGTTTCCTAAGCTATCCCTTGCAAGGCAACGACCCGGCCCATCGTCAGATAAGCCGGGTCGTTGCCTTGTATACTTTCTTCTACCGTGCTTAGGCTATTGCCTCCACCAGCAGCGGGTCCAGCTCCCCAATCACCCGGGTCAGATCCTGTTCCAAGCGGTGTTCGCTCAAGGTGGCTACATAACTGTAGCGCAGCCGGAAGGCCGGGTTCTCCAGGGTCAACACCACGTTTTGCAGCGTTTCTAATTGGGCCTTAATGGTAGCCAGGGTTTGAGTAGTAGGCTCAAGGGGAGTTGCACCGCCCGTAGATTGGACGTAATTTTGCACCGTGTTCATTTGAACTGATGGTTTGAGTGATTCATTCTGCCCCTTCGCTACGATCTTCCCGGATACTGAGCGTTGGGGCTTTTTGTTGACTATCAACTCTATAAATATAGAAACACTTGTATTATAATACAAGTGTTTAGGCAAAAAAATACCTTACTTAAAGTCAATGAGTAAGCGTACGCCGAGCGCATCCGAAATACGTTGTAAGGTATCTAAAGTCAGGTTTTGGCCGCCCTTCTCAAACCGGCTAAAGGTTGACTCAGCAACACCAATCATATCACCCAATTCCTTTTGAGTCAGCCCTTTCGCTTTACGCGCTTCCCGTATTAAGCTTCCTACCCGTTGCTTGACGTCCTCTTTCTCTGGCATGCGGTTAACTGGTTGAGTTGTAAAGATAGGTAATCAATGAGCGGGCAGTCTACCAGTAGACGTTGCTCACGTCAACATGGAGTAAAGTACAAGTAAGGGCACTGTGACAGACGTGTCAACTTTTGCTGTTTTGGGGTGGGTTGCCTTGTTTTTGGGCAAATAGCCAATCCAACAAACCAGGCGTCTTGACAACCTCTTCCCAAATGCTATGAGCGGCATCAGGATACTCGGTATACTGTGGGCTAGCGCCCATTTTTCGCAGAGCAGCAATCATATCGCGTGACCCGCTGACGGGGACGTTCTTGTCTTTGGCTCCATGAAAAGCCCACACTGAAACCGAGGTCATTTTAGAAGCCTGAGCAGGATCGCCCTCCCCACAAACAGGGATAGCGGCGGCAAATAACTCCGGATGCGCCCCGATCATGTGCCAGGAACCATAGCCTCCCCGCGAGACACCCGATACATACCGCCTTCGTGGATCAATCGAGTAAAGGTTGTCCAGGGCGACAATGGCTTCAATCGCCAGCGGAGCTACGGAGGGCGTATTGGCAACTCCGCCCCAACCCGTATAGGGTGGGCACCGGGGTACAAAGACAAAAGCTGGATAGTTTCGCCTATTCTCCTGGGTAGCCAGCCAGGCCGATATGGGGCAAGCCTCGATTTGCCTGGTATTATCTGACCGGCAAGAGAAAGGAAGTCCGACGACCAGGGGGTATTTCTTTTGCGGATTATAGTCCAGTGGCTTTAGGAGACGGTAGAATAAGGTATCTCCCTGGCTGTTGACATAATGACCTTCGTCAAAAGGCTGCGCTAAGGTTATCTCTTTATTAGACAGATGCGTTTGGCCGTAGTTTTCACCCACCAATTGAAGGCCCACAACCAGCGAGCAGACGGCTAACAGCGCCAAAATTCCTTTGGCGAGGAGCCATTTGTTCGACGATGCGGTGCGTTCGCTGCCGGGGCTTACCTGACGATACTCATCCATGAAGTTGACCAGGAGTAACACCGGAATGACTCGATCAGCCAGGGAGAGCCATTGGCGAATCAAGTCCAGCGTAGCATTGGGCGGATAGGGTGGCGTATTGACAAACCAAACCAACGTAGCCAGGTGGCCCAAGTATATGAAAAATAAGGCAATACCCGTTCGCTTAAGCCAGAGCCTCTCGCTTGCTCTAGAGACCCAAAGGCTAAGGGCATAAGTCAGATTGGTCATAACACCCAAAAAAATGACCGTATCGGGGTGTTGCCCAAGGCTAGGATATAGCCTGGCTAGGACCAGATAGAGCAGACTTCCGAATGTAGTTAAGGTGGCTACTACGCCTGTCAAAAAAGTGACTCGGTAGGCTTTATACTGATAATAGGTTAACAGTAAGATGGATGTAATTAAGGCGATGGGATTTACGATCAAGAACCAGCTTGGAAATGACGGCAGGCTGTATAGCTCTGTTCTGAGCTGAAAATGAAGCCAGCTTTGAAAGAGGCTAACCGCCAGGGTGAGGCTTAAGCTGAAGCAAATCGTTTGGTAGACATCTCTTCTCATAAGGCCGTGGGTGAGAATTCTCCCCAGTTCAGCAGTGGCTATTAACGAGAAAAGAGTACACCGTCTGGGCTCTACTAGTCAACTGTTGGCTACTTATGACCAGTCTTGACACTGCGTGTCATTTGAGTTTAGCTTGGTGGGCAATCAAATAAAAGACAAGCTAGTTTAGTATACCACTGAATCCACGATCCGCAGAATTTTCCAAAGGCATTTGATGTCCGTGGCATCAACGGTCATAGGGCCATAACGATCATTATCAGAATGCAAGACCAAATGCTTCTTTAGGGTGATATCATTCGTCTTGATCCGCTTGACCACAAAGCGATTTGCATAAAGGACTGCATACACCCTATTCGACTCGTAGCGAATATTATCAGGAGTTACATGCTCCCCCAATACCATTGCTCGGTTCTTGATGTCAGGTTCCATTGAATCCCCCTCAATTTCAATAATGACATGCTTTTCAGGGTCTACTTCAACACCGGGAATATACAGTTCATAATAGTCTTCTATGAACTTAAGCTGGCATCCTTCCAAGCTGTTTTCAATGACATTGGCTTGACCTTTTATACTGATTAGCGGTAGTTGCTTGGCCTTGCTCATATCCACCATTACCCGTCTTACCCGAGCGCTGGACTGGGTTTGGCTTTGCATGCCCGATGGGACTAGTTCGTCTACAGTAGTTCCTAGCACATGGGCCAAATCATGGAGTTTACGAATGTCTGGTTTAGACTTTCCCTTGATCCAATCTGATACAGATTGTGGCTTTACGCCCATTATCTCGGCTAAACGGGTCTGATTCAGCCCCTTGGCTTTCATTAGTTCCTTAATAGCGGTGCCAGTTTGATTCACTGAAAAAAATATTTTATCAGTCATTAACTGAATATTCAGTTAATGACTTACATTTGGAATATCATATAAGGAAGCGCCGGATTTGGGGGCCTCAAACATGGTAAAAGTATGCTAGCAACCTAGCTTTTCAAGTGAAAGGTTAGTTGAGTGGCTTTTTTTTCAATCAAAGGGTGATTGTACTATGCAAAAAGTGTCAGCTACACAGGCCTTTAAACAACGAATGAGTAAGGCTAAGGCGAAGCTACCAGAAGGAGTAGGTCAGCTAGCCGTGATCCGGCAAGTGGTGCAGCTGAAGCCTGAATTGGACCGGCTCACTAACCTGGTGCGCTGGAAGAATGCCTACTCGCTGCACGTGGCTGATCCAGAGCTGACCGAACTGGTTGAGGCCGCCGTGGAAACACTGACCGGCGAGGTTGACTCCGCCGACGCGCTGGCCCCCTTGTAAACCGGCCCCCTGACAAGCTTACCCAATTTTTCACAAAAAAGCCCCAACCTGTTTCGTAGACAGAGCCGGGGCTATAAACTGATTCGTCAGATGAATCGCACAAATGTAGTCAAGCCTGGCCAAAGCGCCACGCCCCCTCCTCCCACAAAAGCCACCCTCATTCGGCTCAAGCAGATCCAGGACTACCAGATCCTGGCCCGGGTGCGCCTCAAAGAGCGCCTCTCGGGCTCGCCCACCAGCGCCACGCTGTATGATCTGTTGATGCAGGATCAGCTCACCTCTATCAAGCACAACCGCCATGCCTAGCCAACGTCAACACCAGGGCGGGGGAAACCCCCAGCGCCAAACAAGTCACGACCCCGATATGCAGCTGGTGGTGCGCCGCCTGCGCGATCTATACGTGCAGCGCCAACACTGGCAGGCGGGCAAGAACATGGCCCTCTACATCGCCCCCTACCAGGGCATCAACCCCGAGCGGACAGAGCACTGGATCGGCACCAGCGACGAGCCGGAAGCGCATCTATTGGCCGCTCCCTTAAACGAGCTGATCAGTTACTACGAGCAGCTGCTGTGGCTGGCGGGTATCCCCCTGCCCACGCTATGAAGAGCCTGGCCCTCGTCCTGATCAGTCTGCTGGTCGTCTCGCTGCTGATTCCCCTGATCAAGGGGATGTTCAAGAATCCCTTAGACAAGCACTTTGATGAGTAGTCCAATCTGCCCCTACCGGGAGGCGGTTGATCCCAATCTCCAGGCAGTGGCCAGTGAGTCGTTGCACTGGCTGCACCTGGATGAGCACACCTGCGAGCTGCGCAGGTGTACGGAGGAGCCCCAGCTGGATGGCTTTGGCAAGCCCACCACCCAGCTGCTGGGCATGGTCCAGTACAACCCCGACGTGGAGCTCTACCTGGCCTACGTGCAGGCCTGGCTGGACCCGGGCAAGCGCCCGCTCTTGCTACCCATTCTGGCCCGCTTCCACCGGCTGCTGGCCCAAAATGAATTGATCCACTTTCTGCTGACGACTAACCGCCTCTAGTGATGGCTACCTTCCACTCGCTGCTCAAGAGCTTTATCCAGCAGCACATCGCTGCTCCTGGCCCCCTGGCCTCCCCCATTGCCCCTACGGTGATCGATAACACCCAGCGCTGGCAGACCCACTTTGTCTGCCCCCAGGCGCTCTCGACGGTGCGCCGGTTGATCGATCAGGACATGCTGCGCTGGCTGGATCGCCAGCCCACCTACGTGTCGCCTAAGTTGCTGCTGGTGGTCGAGCGCCTGGTCCCCCAGGAGTACGGCATGGTGGTGCTCACCCACGAGGCCTGGGTGACGATCTCCCACGCCCTGGTGACCTACGAGATCGTTCAGGAGCAGCTGGGGCCGGTGCCCCTGCTGGAAGGCGGGGAGGCCAAGACGATTCTCCGGCACATTGCCTGCGTGCGGCACGTACCCCGGCAACTGATTGCCTGATTGCCAACTAGTGGCCTAAAGCGCCGCTTTGGCCGAGATTCAGTAGTGACCTGTCCAAGGGAATAGGACAGCCCGATCATTGCCTGCTGCGTTTGCCCTTTCATATAGACAGTAAACCGCGCTTGGCGGGCCACGCTTGCGGCCCGCCAACGTTACCCCCCCCTTACGCCCGCAACCTGCTCACCCCGCCCTGTATGCTTAGCATTATCGAGAAAGCCGTCTTTACCCGTTTAAACCAGCACGTGCAGGCCCACAATGAAGTTCAGGCCAATCTGCTCCATAAAATCCGCCACGGCTCGCTGCTTACGCTTAACGCCTTGGTGAGCGTCTACTGCCAGCAGCTGCGCGCTTATCTGCGCAGCCCCCTGGCCATCGACTCCGCTGAGCTGCCCCCCCTCTACACCAATCGTCGCTTACTGGCCAGCCTGACCAAGGCGGGCACCCGCACCATCTACGATCATTTGGAAAAGCTCATCGCCGCCGGGATCGTGCGCAAGCAGTTTCGGGGCCACCGCCACGACTTTACCCTGTGGATAAGCCCGTGGATTATGCTGGGTGAGGCCTTCGAGCCGATCCCCTTAGTGGACCTGTCTAGCGCCTCCCACCCGGGCTTTTCCCCCCATATGCGGCAGACTTCGCCGGATAAGAACACATTTAAAGGGAATACTAACTATCCTAAAGGCGGTGTGGAAACGGTGGATAACCATCTGGGGGTTGTTTTGAGTCCGGTGCCACCGTCTCCACGGGGCGCGCGATGTGACGTTGAAATTTTGACATTAAAACGGGAGGCTGCCCCGGGCACCAACGACCCCGGCAGGGCCACATTAAAAGGGGGATGGGGGGCCGGGGCGTCTGGCCCTTTATCCACCCTCATTGCCCAGATAACGAGCCATAGCGGGCCTGTAGGGGCCTCTAGCGATACGGGAGGCTGCTCAGCCGGTGGTATCCGGCACCTAGGAACTGCCGGGTCCACCGGCGAGCGCTCTCAACCAAATGCCAGCGCGCCTGGCTCAGCGGCTCCGGCAGCATCAGCCAGCGCCCTTGCTGATCTGGAGGCTACCAAGCGCTATCTGACCAGGGCCTTCTGGGAGGTAGCTAGAGAGAAGCTGTGGCCTGATCAGTTTTTCTCTCCCCAGCACACCCGGGATATTCTCAACCTGCTGTGGCGGGATGTGCTCTACGGGCGCATGAAGTGCCCCTCTCCCGAGGCCTGCCACGATCTGTACGCCCAGCGGGTCACCCAGCTGGAGCTGGTGGAGAAGTTTGGCCACCGCCAGAAATGGGCCTCGTTTATGCCGCCCAAGTGCTTTTTCAGCTACGAGCACTACCAGGGACAGCTGCAAAGCGGGGCCAGGGGCAACTTCCACCACACCACGCCCTGGCTGCTGGCCAACCAGAAAGCAGCCCGTTTGCAGGATCACACCCGGCTGATCGACCGGGCCATCACCTCAGTCAACAATCTGAAAGCGCCCCGCAAGTGGCAGGGAGAGGTCACCACCCTGGCCCTGTACACCTACTGGACCAACCGGCTGCGCAGGGAGGTGGGTGATCCCCTTTTGACGGACCGTTTTCACGTGGCCGTCCAGGCGCTGGCCAGCCAGCTCAAGGCGGGGGCTATCTCGCCTGACTTTTCGGCTTAACAATCTCTGACTACCAATTCTTTAGCAACAATCGCCCCATGTCCCAGTTTAACCGCATTCCCCAGCAGGTCTACACCGATGCCTTTATCAAGGCGCTTCTGATTCGCAGTGACGGCAGTAAGGCCACGTTTGTGATCTTCCCCTGGGACAGTCCCCAGAAACGCGCCAAGATGTTTGGCTATTTCCAGCGGCGGGTCAGGGCCCAGGAGGGTGGCCGTTTCCGCAAGGTGCAGTTTTACGACAAGCGCGACGGGGACCGGCTGGTGGGCGAGATGGACGCCCTCTACCGCTACACGGGAGAAGTAGCCAGCTGGGTGTAGCGCGCAAAAAAAGCCCGGCTGCGTCACCACACGCTGGCCGGGCAAAAGTCACTCTTGGAAGAACAAAGATACATCCATTTGCCAGTAGCACAAGAACACCCGGCTAGGCTTATCCACCGCCTGGCTTTCCCGTGCTGGGCTGCTGGCTTCGCCAGTCATTGTCTCTTCTTGAATGAGCATCGTTACGCCTTCGCCTACTCCCCTG
Organism: Fibrella forsythiae; assembly: GCF_017353175.1. Classification (GTDB taxonomy): domain Bacteria; phylum Bacteroidota; class Bacteroidia; order Cytophagales; family Spirosomataceae; genus Fibrella; species Fibrella forsythiae. The sequence goes on from NZ_JAFMYW010000018.1 coordinate 35,130, forward strand.
CCCGGCCTGCACCTGCGCGGGCTGGGCAGACCCCTGCCCATCAGCCAGATCGTGCGTTTTGAGGCCGATGACAACTACACCCGCATCTACGTGCGGGGTCAGGTTCATCCCTTGCTGTATGCCTACACGCTGGGGGTGATGTGCCAGCGGTTCCCCTTTATGGCCCGCATTACCCGGTCAGCGGCCATCAATCCCCAGCACGTGCAGGCCGTTACTCGGCAGGGACTAGAACTGCGAAATCATCCCCCGGTCTGGCTCTCCCGTCACTATCTCAAGCGGCTGCCTGCCGAGCTGAGCCGTGCGCGTCAAGTGGTTGACAGACAAGTGTATAGTAAACTGTGATGTAACGCGCCTAAAGTTATTGTGATGTAACGAAAGCGGTGATTTAGCTTCGTAGCGTGACCGTTGGTCCCCTTGTCAACTGCCCTGCTAGAAGCTAACTCGCCTCTTTTTTTATGCCCTCTCTTTCCCCTACCCCCGCTTTTACCCAGGCCTTGGGCGCGCTCTGCCGCCAGCATGGGTATGATGAGTTCGTTACTGCCAGCTTTGAGCCCGCCACGGGGCAGCTGCTCATTGCCGCCGGGCCCACGGCGGGCCAGCTTACGCCTGCTATGCAGGCCATTCTGGAGGGCTGCCAGTCCATCCGGGCCACCTATCAGGATCGGCACCGCTCTATTGAGGAGGAGGACGACGAGTATCTCGATGAGCCCTACGAGCTGGACTAAGCCGCTTCCTCCAGGGCGACTAGCCGGTCATTACTATCACGGCGTGAGCGTGGTGACCTGTCAGCCCCCCTGACCAGATCCTAGCTTTATTGAGTCTTGATTCAGCCCCGCTTTCCATGTCGTCTTCTGCTAGTTGCCGTAGTCTGTCGCTTCCCGTTACGCCCTTGGTCAAACGCATCATCCTGGCTTCCACCAAAGGGGAGGCCCTGTTTGTGAGCCGCGAGCAGCGCAAGCCCTTTAATCCCTATTCGGCCTATCTGTTTGCCCTGCTTCAGCGCGAACGCCGATCTGCCGATGGCCAGACAGTAGCCGATAGGGCACTCACCGAAAGCCTGGAGATCCAGATTCCCGAGTGGCAGATGCGCACGGGGTGCATCGAAGGCATCACCCCCGCGCGGGCCGTGGCCTTCAACACCTTTGTGACGAGTATCTTCCGCCAAAGACTTCGCGAGGAGATTGAGCTGCGACTGGAGACCACCCGGTTTCTCAAAGACGCCGCTGAGCTGGCCCTGGCTCGCTGGGGGGTGGATGAGGACACCTATCCCCTGAGCGCTGCCATTCGTCATTACATCCGTCACCGGAGCGAGAGCAGCGGGATTACCGATACCCCTACCGATTCACTAGCTATTGCCTGATCTTAATTGCGTTTGTTGCCAAAGTTGCGTGTAGTGTGGTAGAGGGCCGTTCCGTTGGGGCGGTCCTCTTTTGTTTGGCTGCTGGCCCCTTGAGCCGCACGCCGTCATTACTGCTCAAACAAATCGTGCGATTTGTTTGAGCAGTAATGACGTAGGATGGGTGCTTTCCTGTTTGTTTGCCCGGGGATTGATTCATAAGCTTACCGACTGGCTTTATCAGGAACCGGGCGCTATCAAACGTAAAAGCGGTGCCAGTCTGCACTGACACCGCTTTATCAAGTACGGTGAGCTTTTACTACCTACAGACCACACTCCCTGCTTGAAGATGGCCCCCGTCGTTCATTTTTGGTGGAGTGAATGGTGGCTCACTGCTCATTAATTGACGCTTGTCGCAACTTTCGTCTTCTTTTTGGCTACAACTTTAAGCGCTTTGGTGTCGCTTTTCAACGCCTGCTTTCCGGCCCTCATTTCCTTCATAGCTAGCCAACAAGGCATCATTTTGGCTGGTTGAGGCTACGCGTAGTACGTAATGTTTTGATCGCAGAATGAAAAACGTAGTCGCATCAAGTGAGAACACTTTTTGTCGACAGTGCCATTTAGCCGCCAACGCTACCTAGCCCCGCATACCCAAAGGATGTCGGCTAGAGCACGATCTTTTTTAAACGTTGGATAAGCCCAAACCCTTAGCCATTTTGAGCTAGGGGTTTGTTTTTCCAGTATGTACCTCTTAAAACCGTACGTTTGGTGAGTGATTGGGTATAACGACTCAGTCGGCTTTCCGTATGATACGTATTTTGATCGAATGCTGGCGAGGACTACTAGCCTACTGGCGCTATTTTCTAATCTTATACGTGCCTGATCGCCGCCCCCCTAGAAACCGAAAGCGAGCCCGAAACTAGGGTTACCAAGGCCTTGGCCTACAGCGGTGTTAACGCCTTAGTACCCACTATCTGTTCTTAATGATCCAAGCCGGTTGACCAGTCCAGTATCCAGGGGTCCGACGATTCAGCCTTCTTTTCCAGCAAATACAGGCTTACCTGTTCCTGCAAGGAATCAAAGCCCAGACCTAGCCGCGCAAGGGCGGGTGGTATCATTGTTTGCCAAACCAGAAACGAATCCAGCTCCCCAAAGCAGGTCCTAAGGTCAATTCCCTGCTTAAGTAGTTCCAAAAAGGAAAGGTAATGGGGCGGAGCAATGACCTCCAGTAGGTGCTCGTGTTCCGTGTAAACAGGCTGATTCACCAGGCCTGCTACGGCCAGGCGAAATAAGTCAGGCAGGGATATATGCTGTATCGGATCGGCGGCAGGCATAGCGGCGTCTTAGTACTGGTTCACCAGGCAGTAGCCTGGCGATGGGTGTCTCTAGCGCCTCAAAAATAAGAAGCCCTCTGAGTAGTTCCCAGCCGGTCAAAAAGATTAAGCTCCTTGACGCATGGCCGTATACCAAGTAAACACGATTGGCCTAGTTGGTTAGGCGATAGCTAGTTGCCTACAGAAACGGCAGTGATTAAACGCAGGCTACTAGCACAGCTTACTACTCGTCAAGGGTAGTGCTAGCACGTAAATAAACTTGACAAACAATCCAGATACCTGTTGGTAGTAGTGCTGTATAACACCTATAAACGAGCAATTAGTATGAGTTTTATCACTGTCGGCACCGATAGCGCCGGAGACGATATCAAGATACATTACCAGGACGTCGGCACGGGCGCGCCCGTTGTGCTGATTCACGGCTGGCCGCTGAGCGGTTCGATGTGGGATTACCAGCTGGCCGAGCTGCCCAAACACAACCTGCGGGTGATCGCTTATGATCGCCGGGGATTTGGCCACTCCTCCAAGCCCTGGGACGGCTACGAGTACGACACGCTGGCCGACGATCTAAAGATCCTGCTGGAGACGCTCGACTTGCAGGAGGTCACCCTGGTGGGCTTCTCGATGGGCGGCGGCGAGGTGGCCCGCTACATGCGGCGGCACGGCGGAACCAGGGTGGCCAAGGTGGCCTTTATCAGCGCCGTCACGCCGTATCTGCTTCAAACCGACGATAATCCCGAAGGGGTTGATCAGGCGGTCTTCGATGAGATATTGACCAATCTTCAGCAGGATCGGGCTGCTTTTCTGCAAACCTTTGGTAAGCAGTTCTACGGGGTTAATCTGCTGAGTCACCCCGTTAGCCAGGCGCACCTGGATGGCGACTTCGCTCGGGCTTACGTGGCCTCGCACAAGGCCACCTTGGACTGCGCTCAAGCGTTTGCCACGACTGACTTTCGGCAGGATCTCTCCTATATCAATGTGCCCACGCTGATCATTCACGGGGACGCCGACAAGACCGTGCCCATTGAGTCGTCCGGGGAGCTGACGGCTCAGGCCCTGCCCCATGCGGAATACCTTGTCTACGAGGGAGCGCCGCACGGCTTGTACTTCACCGAAAAGGACCGCTTCAACCAGGATCTGATTGCTTTTGTGCAAAATTCCGTGGGTAGTCCTACTCCCGAGCCGGCTGGCAGCACAACCCTTTATTAGTTTTTCTGAGAGCATTGCGCTAGAAGCCACTTCCTATGAGGAAGTGGCTTCTTAGTTGGTGGTAAGCTAGTCTCATCTTAGCCTACCAAATGGCCAGTACAGGGTTAGTCATTTCAAATAGCTCATCAGGCCATGTAGTTATTTTCTAATCCTTCTTTATACCGCTGCTTTGCTAGGTAGTTATGTCTATTGTTTACTACTCGCCTGCTCCATGTACTACGGAATAAGCCTGATTGTTGTGGGCCTACTGCTGCGCTACCTCCTGGCCAGAAACAAGCTTGACCGGACGCCTACGGCCAATGTGCGTCAATACGATTCTTTCGAGGCCTACAGAAATAACATGTTGCTTCGGGCGGGGGCCAAGTTAGTTGGGCTACTCAGTGTCCTGACAGGCATGCTGTTAATCGGACTTGCGCTGGCCAAGGGCTCGCCCTAGGGTACCACCTTTAGGCAAGTTGCTTGGTTTTGTCGCGTTGACCTTAAAAGGAGCATTCCAGCAACTGATGCCCTGCAATAGGCAGCGCCCACCGGCGGAGCACCTTCACCCGCCCGCTGGCAATAAACGCCTCGATCTGATACCGGCTGGCCTCATCAACCACGTAGAAATGAGAAAACCGGTCCTTGGTGAAGGCCTGGACCGGCACAATCTCCCCCACGCCGTACTGCTCACGGACGGACTGGATAATCTTGTAATCCACGGTAGCATTGGGAATATTGCGCGCCGAGAGGGCCGTTTCCCAGCTCAGTAGAAAGTGCGCATTGCCTACCCGGTGGTGATGCAGGGGAAGAAAGTAATCAGCTGATTCAAAAAAGATGGGTTCACCCGCCTGATTGGCGGGTAAATATCGCACAATGCCGCTGGGAAAGAGCACCAGCTTCCGATTCTGGTAGAACATAAACCCCAGCACGCCTATCACGTAGAGCGGCAGCCAGCGGCTTAAGCCAAGCCAGCCAGGTAGTGACCTGGTCGGGGACCCGGAGACTGGTCCGGCGTAATAATGATACGCATAAATCAGCTGAAAGGATACCAGCAGCGTAGTGGGCCACTGGTAACGGCTGAGAAACACCGATAGATACCCAAAGGAAATAATCAGGGTCGCTCCGGCTACAGCCAGAGCCAGATAACCCGTCAGCAGATAAAAGCTGAAGGCCTCATCGGTAACCATGGCGGCGAAGCCCTCCTTGATGCGGGGAAGGGCAATGGTGACAAACAAGCCGACTACTAGTCCAATGCGCAGCACCGCCAAGAAGTCAAGCCCGGGTAGCTTCTCCAGGTGAGCCGACAGGTTGGGTAGCAACTCACCCAGGGTGTGAAAAAACGACAGGAAGGTAGGCAGCGGAATCCAGGTGTGGGGACGGGCCGCCTGAGACTGAATCTGAAAATTGGCAAACCAAAGCACCAGCCACCCGCCGCCGGTTAGTAGGTGACTGCCCAGCACCAGGCTGTAAGCGCGCCGTTTGGACCACAGCAGCAATAGCCCAAAAAAGCTAAACGACGCCCCCACGTAGAAGGCCCCGAAGTTATGGGTCATTACCAAGGCCAGCCCCACCACCAGGTGCAGTCCCAGCAGGGACCAGTGAGCGGGCCGCCGGATAAGTTGATGGTTCACCAGAAAATAAACGCAGCTTAGCAGCAGATACAGGCTATAGGCCCGCATCTGGGTGGAGAGGGTATAGTTCAGGTACGTCAAGCTGCTGAGAAGGGTTAGCAGGACGAAGTTGGTAACGGGCCTGGCAATCAGCCGGGTCGTATAGCGGTAGAGCAGGGTCAGACTCAGGGCAAAAAGGAGAATAGAGACCGCCCGTAGAAAATAAGGGTTCAGGCTGATGGTGTGTCCCAGCAGCCAGTAGAGGTTAAAAAACAGGGGGGGATTGGCATCGATGTTACTGACGATGGCGTGGTTCATGTGGCCCAAGGAGGGGTCGGTCAACAGGATGTTACTGAGCACTTCGTCCATCCACAGCCAGGGGGCTTTGAAGTAGAGGGAGGCCACCAGCGTGGCCGTTATGCCAACCAGCATTACCAAGCTTAACAGGATTAGTCTATTGCGGACGGCTGAATGATTGGTTAACCGCAGATCGTTGTATTGATACTCCATAGACTAAGCTCCTCTTGCTATACATGCGCTCATTGAGTAGCCTGGCTGGCTACCTGCCTGTCTAGAAACCTATCACACCGTAAAAGGCTGAAAAAGGAAAGGGGCAAGTGAGCCAACGGGGCGAAAGGCCTGCTTGAAAGCCGTTGGCCCCATTGGCTCACTTGGCTAAACTCAGGTTGTTGCGCCCCGTTAGCAGTAAGCGACTGACCTTCCTTTGGTAGCCCACTGCTCATACCTATGCAATCCCAACCCACGCCTGCAGCGCGGCAAGCGCTGGCCGAGCCGCCCTACCGTAACTACCTTGTCTTTCTGCTCTTCTTTGGCGTTCCCCTGCTGTTTGCCCTCTATACCCAGCATGCCTGGGAGGACTGGTACATTACCTTCAGGGCCAGTAAGAACCTGGCCCTGGGCAATGGGCTGGTCTTTCAACCCGGCGAACGGCTGCACACTTTCACCTCACCGCTGGGCACGCTGATTCCCGCCTTGCTGGCCTGGCTGACAGGTGGACAAGCTGACGAGGCGGTCCTGTGGCTCTTTCGGGGGCTAAACTGCGTGCTGAGTGGCCTGACGGGCTTGTTAACCTGGCAGATCGGCCGAGCCCTGCACCGCTTCAGCTTCACAACCTGGTTTATGTTGCTGCTGCTGGCCGTGGACGCCAAGCTGATCGACAACAGCATTAACGGCATGGAAACGGCCATTGTCGTATTTTTTCTCACCCTCACGGTGCATTCGCTGGTAATCACTCGACAAGGCCGGTATCTGGCCCTGGCCATGGCTGGGCTGATGTGGAGTCGGCCCGACGGCTTTATGTACGTATCAGGCCTATTGATGGGTATCCTGATCTGGGGCAATCGCCTGGCCCCGGACGCGAGCCGTTCCAGCTGGTTTGGCCTCATCTTGCGGGCGGGGCTCCTGGCCCTACTACTGTATGCGCCTTGGCTGGCCTGGGCGAGCTGGTACTACGGCACGCCCATCCCCAATACCGTGGTGGCCAAAGGTATTGGCGTCTCCGCCTCCCTGGGCGAGCTACTCGGCTCGATGGCCGCTTTCCCCCTGGAGGCCCTGTTTGGGGCAAAGGGCCGGCTCCATCTGCTGTTTACGCCGACCTACCCCGAGTTTGGGGGTTGGCCCCTGCGACTCTACACCGTCAGCAAGGGCCTGACGCTGCTGGCCATTGGCTACTGGCTCATACCCAAAGTGTCCACCTGGGGCAAGGTGTTTTCGCTCATGGCCTTTATCAGCGTCCTTTACCTGAGCACGATCAAATATCCTTACCCCTGGTATATCCCCCTGGGTACGTTTGCCTGCATT
>NZ_JAFMYW010000019.1 GCF_017353175.1 Fibrella forsythiae
ACTGGTGCGCGATCGGTAACCATCAAGGATCCCTAGTCCCTCACGCTGGCTAACGCAATTCGGTATGAAACTCAGCCACTACCTGCTTCTCTATTGCCTGGGGTTTATCTTAGCCTGGCAGTCGGCCCCCGCCCAGATACACGCCGCCCAGGAGCAGCTGCCCCTTCACCTGTTTACCTACGATAAGACCCTGCCGCTGGCTTATCACGACTCGCTGATGGACACCCAGCAGGGCGTTCGCATCTACCAGATCGCCTATGCCAGTCCGCTGAAAGGCCAGGTAACCGGGCTATTGTTTGTTCCGCCGGGGCCGGGTCCTTTCCCCGGCATCCTGCTCCAACACGGAGCGCCCGGAAGTGCCCTGGCGCAAACGCCACGAGGCCTGTACCTGGCTCGTCACGGCGCAGTCGTGCTAGCCACCAATGCGCCTTTTGCCCAGCGGGGAGGTGACCCGCTCCAATTCACCCTTGCCGACAGCGTTGACCAGGTGCGCTACATCATCAATCTTCAGCGGGCGGTGGACCTGCTGCTACGCCGACCGGATATAGATACCAGCCGACTGGGTTACGTGGGGCGCAGTTACAGCGGCTCAATGGGTGTGCTACTGGCGGGCATCGAGCGGCGAATAAAAACCTACGTGCTGGCTGTAGCCGACGGGGGATTCGTTAGTCATTTTAGTAGTACAACGGCCCTGACGGGTGATCAACTGTCCCTAGAAGGTCCGGCGCGAAAGCGGTGGCTGGCGGCGCAGCTGCCGATTGAGCCAATTCGGTTCATTCACCGCACTCCTGGGGCAGGCCTGCTGCTGCAGTCTGCCCGGCAGGACGAAGCCGTAGCGGCTGCTGATGCCGAAGCCCTGCACCGGGCGGCCCCAGCTGGTACACTTATCAAGTGGTACGATGCGGGCCACCGGCTGAACGCACAGGCGTATCTGGATCAGCTCGCCTGGTTTCATCAACAGTTAGGCACGCGGGCCGCTGGCCCCGGTGACGAGCAGGGACCCGCTTTCCCCGCGCCTCCATCAGCCCAAAAACGTCCTTAAAAAGCAGGTTGGGTCAACGCCGGCGCACACAATTGCTGCCCGCTGGCAGGCTATTCCTGGATCCGGGCCCCTAAACGGCCAGTCCGTGCTCACGCAGCCACCGGACTAGCCGTTTAGGGCGACCTCATGTATCTACTCAGTCTCTGCTCACATGCTTTGCTAGCCCATGCGTCACTGGTAACGCGGTTGCTGCGTGGAATCGGCGAGCGGGGCTGTGGGCTGCCAATGAACCTGGTTAGTAGTGAAGTTAAGCGGCCGGACGTACCGCTCCTTTCCAGGCGCGTTGGGGCAAAGGGCTTTTATCGGCTATCACGCCTCCAGGCACCTTTGACCTGGCGAGCCGCTCAAAACGGCAGGTTCACCGATTCACGCAGTTCAGTCGGCACAATCCCCAGTACAACCCGCAACAGATTGATCAGGCTGACCTGAACGCTGAATTTTGCCCTATCAAACGCTAACAAATCAAGCACACGATGTCTGTTTCTTCCTCAATTTCTCCGGCCCCAGTGGCTGCTGCCTCCCTGGCTATTTGCCCCTTGCTTACCCGTACGCTCCGCTACACCGCCGGTCTGCTGGCCCTTGGCCTGGTGGCCTGCTCCTCACCCGGAACGGCCACCGACCCTGCACCCAAGCCAGGGGGCAACTACGTTAAAGTAACCCTGAATGGCCAGACTAAAACCTACACCAACGTCAAGCTCGATGAGGAGGGCGTCGCCGGTGGTCTCCGGCTCTGGAGCCTGGAAGCCACCGCTAGTGAGGATGACTTTTTATCCGTGTCCATGTGGGGAAGTGGCACGGGGCCCTATCCTTACAAGCCAACCATTGATTCCTTCAAGCAGGTCAGTCAGATCGAATACAGAACCAAAAACGGGATGCTGGCCAGTTATGCCGCTCTGGTCTGCCCCGATCAGGCGGGCTTCTACGCCCCCCAGGGCTCTGTTACCGTCACTCAGTACAGCAACGGTAAAGCCGCCAAGGGCACCTTTAGCGGGGCGCTGATGAGCGACCAGGATGCCGACAACTGCAACAAGCAGGGTACGCCTTTCAGCGGTGAATTCTCGATCAGCCAATAGTAACCGGCTACACTATCCAGACGCCTCATGGGGGCAGCAGTCAACCGTTTCTATCTACTCCATCATGAATACTACGTCACTTACGCTACGACTGGTCGGCTGGTCATTCGTCTATACGCTGCTGATGGCCGCGTGTAGGCCAGCACCAGAAGCAGTTGGGCCATCGCCACAGCCTACCGATTCAGTTCAGATTAATGGCTACACCTATCCTACACGGCTCATTGGCCAACAGCGCTGGACTACCATCAATTACCGGGGACCAGGCGGTATGGCCTACGGCACGGGCACCCAGAAGCCCATCTATGGCCGCTATTACACCTACAGCGAAGCCAGGGCTATTGCCCTGCCACCGGGCTGGCGCTTGCCCACGGAGGCCGACTGGGTAACGCTGGTGCAGAGCCAGGGCGTTGTGCTGGAGCAGAACACGGCCAGAAAACAGGAAGCGGTCAAAAAGCTCTTATCGACCACCAACTGGCGCAGTTTACCGGGCACTAACGCCTCGGGCTTCGATGCTCATCCTGCGGGCTACGGCACCGACAGTTTGCCCCCACAAGATGGCGATTTGGTCGAGTTCTGGGCAACTGGTGGCGTGTCGATGAGTATTCAGGAAAGTAGTCACAACAATCACCTGCTACGCTTTTACGGCAACGACAATGAGCCATCGGTCCGCTACACGGTCCGCTTTGTCAGTGGCCAGTAAGATCGCTGCTCCACTTTATCTCTCCCTCAATGTCTATTTCATTCATGTTTCTCTCCATCCTGCGTAAAACGGGCTATGCCCTGAGCCTGCTGGGCCTGGCTCTCGCCTGTAAATCTGGAGGCGATACGGTTACGCCCCCTGAACCAACTAAGCCCGGCGTCCCCACTGCCGTGGGTAACCCGCTGGGTGCGGCAGTGAGTAAAACCATTGGCCCGGCGGGCGGCACCCTCAGCAGCGCCGACGGCAGCATGACGCTGCGTTTCCCTGCCGGTGCCCTCACCCAAGAAACGCTCATCACCGTCCAGCCCGTTGAGAACACGGCCTTTGGCGGGGCAGGCGTGGGCTACGAGTTTGGCCCCCATGGTACCCAGTTCAAAAAGCCCGTTACCCTCAGCTGGACCTACAAAGAGGAAGACCTGCGCGGCTCCTCACCCGCCGCCCTGGGCATTGCCTACCAGGACGAGCAGGGCATCTGGCAGGGGCGAGACAATCTGGCCGCTATACCCGCTCAGCACCGGGTCGTTGCGCCTCTGTATCACTTCAGCCGGTATTCGTTCTACGAAAACTTTTGGCTAAACCCGGTTGACAGAACGCTGGCTCCTAATGAAACTGTTGAGTTTAAAGTATTTTATCAGGAAAACAGCAGGAAGTTTCCTGGTTCGATAGACGATTCTGAAAACGAGACGAATTTAAAACCTGCTGATACGCTCACAGTTCCCAGTGGACCAACTCTTGACGATATGGTGCACTCTTTAGTCCCCACGGTACAGCTTCTTACAGCAAATCAGGTGAAAAATTGGCGGGTGAATGGTCAGGACGTTATTGGCAGGGTAGACTCACCTACCGGGTTTCTGAGCTACCACGAAGGCAAGTCCGTCATCTATAAAGCGCCAGCCAAGGCCCCCGAGGCCAATCCCGTGGCCGTTAGCGTGGAGGTTATCACGCCGGGAAAAGGAAAACTAATGCTAGTCCGTAATATGACCATTGAATCGCCCAACGAGTTGTATATCGGCGGTGCCAAGTACGATCCGGCATTTGCCGAGGCTGATATTGTCGATGGGTATCTGGCTGTCTTTGTGACGGGAAAACCCCGCGATAACACCAGACAACCCGGTGTTTTTATCCAGCTGACCGGTATTCACGGGCCAGGGAGCTTCAACCTGGGCAAGGAAAACAAGAATAAGCTCACTGTAAGTGGCTTCGATCAGGGGGGGACCGCTTATGAATGGCACTACCTCCCCGAGCAGAGAGAAGAGGTATTTGGTCCCGGCAACGTTACCATCACCGAATACAACGTGAAGGATCGGATCGTAGCGGGTTCATTTTCGGGGACCCTGCACTACTACAACCGGGAAACCAAAGCCTACAAGTCCCTATCTGTAAAGGGGCAGTTCCGCACCGGTGGTGGGTGAGCCAACCCGCTAAGCTGCCGACTACCCAGGCCCGAAAAGCCGCTGCCGGGGATGCCCCCGCTTCTTAGGCCGCCTAGACTGAGTGCTACTTTACCAACCAAGCAAACCACCTATCAAATGCTTCGCTTTCTCTCCATTACAACAATCATTCTAGTCGCGGCGGGCATCGCCCTGGTTGCCTTCATGGCCTTTGTCAATCCGCAAGCCGTGATGGACCTGGTGCAGGTGAAACTGCCCAACCCGGACGCTTACAGTTCAATCCGGGGGGTGTACGGGGGCGCCGGTTTAACGCTGGTGGTTGCGCTGCTTTACCTGGCCAGCACAGATCTACAGAAAGGCCTACTGCTGGTGGCGATCCTGTGCGGCTTTTACGCGCTCTCTCGGCTAATAACGGGTCAGATCGAGGGGCCGCTGGGTCCGTTCGGTAGCCGGTGGCTGCTTATTGAAGCCAGTATGTGCAGCCTGGCCTTGCTGCTCCGGTGGCTCAGAGCCCGCTCGTTCGCCGTACGGACGGCCAATCAATTGAAGAGCGATACCCGGCCCAATCCGGCCGGGTAGGTTGAAAGGCCAAGATCTGCCTGGAGCAGGTAAGCCCTGAACCATGACAATTCATGCACAGTTTGTCACGGTTGAAGGCTCAACTAGAGCAAATCATCCCGGATGGAGATACGGTAAGCCGTCCGCCCCGGTAGCTTTGTCGGCAGGTGCGCTTCATCACCTGACTGCCATGGCCTACCTGCTCCCCGTCAAGCTGCCCCGCCCGCTGTTTACCCGGCCCGAAGCCTGGTATCATCTGCTGTGGCTGCCAGTCGTTTACCCGGTAGCAGGCTGGCTATTGATTGGCGAGCGCTACTTCAGTCAACTAAACGTTTTTGTGGTCGGTACATTGACAATGCTGATCATTCACGCCGTGGATCTGCTGGTGCTGACCGTTGTTGTCAAAAGCATCATCGCCCACTACGCTGGCCTGCAGCAGGTGCAGCAGCGTAACGGGCTGGCCCTGGGCGTGGGGACACTAATGTCAGCCATCCTGTCGGGCAGCTCGGTGTGGATCTGTGGCCAGGTCCCGCTGCTGGGTACCTCGTTTTCCGCCGGGGTGGTGCTGTCTGTCGCCGGGGTAGGTACCATTAGCGCCCTGTTGATGGGTTATGTGCTCATTGTGACCGATACGTATAAGCGCTGGCAGGAGGACCAGGCCGAAAAACAGCAACTTCGCCAGCTGGCCATGCAGCAGCAAATCGACGCGCTGAAGGGGCAGATCAACCCGCACTTTTTATTTAACTCCCTTAACTCTGTCTCCTCCTTGATTGCCGACGAGCCCCAGCAGGCCGAGGCCTTCGTAGACCAGATGGCCAAGGTCTACCGCTACCTGCTGCAGGCCAACCGGCAAACAGACGATACCGGCGAGTTGACCACGCTGGCCACCGAGATGAGCTTTATCCGGTCTTACCTCCATTTGCTGAAGACCCGCTACGGCCCGGGTATCCGGCTCGAAGTCGCCCTGGATGAGCCCGACCTAAACTGGCTACTGCCTCCCCTGACGCTGCTGCAGCTGGTTGAGAATGCCGTCAAGCATAACGTGATCTACGCCCACAAGCCCCTGACCATCGAGATCAAGTCTGAGCCAGCGGGCCGACTTTTGGTGCGAAATAACCTGCAGCGCAAAACCACCCGGGTACTCAGTAACCAGGTGGGAATCAGCAACATTACCGCCAAGTACCGGCTGCTGGCCCAGCCCCAGGTGGGACTATCGCCTGAAGGGTTATCCATTGCTCAAACTGATTCCCATTTTAGCGTAAGTCTCCCCCTTTTAAACCCTGCTGTCTGATGAACGTACTGATTGTCGAAGACGAAGAATTAGCCGTCCGTAAACTCCGTAAATTGATTGATGCCGTGGAGCCCACCCTACTGGTGCAGGGCGTTACGGGCAGTATCGAAGAATCAGTGGACTGGCTGCGCCAGCACGCGGCTCCTGACCTGATTTTTATGGATATCGAGCTGGCTGACGGGCAAAGCTTCGAGATTTTTGAGCAGGTAGACATTCGAAGCCGGGTGATTTTCACGACCTCCTACGATGAATACGCCCTGCAGGCTTTCCGGGTTAACAGCATCGATTACCTGCTCAAGCCGATCCAGAAGGAAGACTTGCAGCGAAGTCTAAGAAAGCTCCGCGATCTGACGGCCCAGGAGCCAATCCCCATCCAGCCCCTGACGCTGAGCATCGAAAAGCTGCTGCGGGAGCTGCAGGATCCGGGCGCCCCGGCCAACGAGTACCGCAAGCGGTTTTTGGTCAAACAGGGGCAAAAACTCCTATCGGTGGAGACCGGCGAGATTCTGTATTTCTATACCGACGAGCGGTTCAGTTTTTTCAAAACGCGAAGCGGCCAGAGGTTTCTGGTTGATTATACGCTCGATGAGCTGGCCGATTCGCTGGATCCGGCCAGTTTCTTCAGGGTGAACCGGGGCCTGATCATTACCCACCAGGCCGTTGAGCAGATCCAGCCCTATTTCGGTAACCGTCTGGCCTTGACGCTCAAACCGGTATTCGATAAAGAAGCCCTTGTGAGCCGCGAGAAGGTGGGCGACTTTAAGGTCTGGATGGGAAAATAAAGGGACTCGGCCGGTTCACGGGCTGCTCGCCAATATATTGTCTGGTACGTCGAAGGGCTGCCAATATAGTATCAAGCTGCCTTAGTCATAGCCGAGTAAAGTAGAAGACCTTACTCCTTGTCGCCTCATCACATGACCCAACGCAGTTCTGATTTCTGGCTTCGACTGATTGGCATTGGTCTCCAGAGTACGTTGTCTGTGCTGACCAGCGAGCTGTTCTGGAAACCCTTGTCTTGGCAACATCTTGCTTTGGCCGGGTTTATCCTGGCCCGGACAACTGCCCTGTGGCAAATAAATCAGGCCATCATTGCCTGGTCCCGCTACAGATCCAGCTGGCGCAGCCGGTCTGGTAGCCGACTTGCAGTAGCCTTTCTTGCCTGTTACGGCGCCACAGCGCTGTGTTTGTGGGGATTTGACCTAATCTGGTACCTAAGCCGGGCAAATCTGCAGCTTGATTCTATTCTCGACAGCCGACGCATCTACCTGCACTTTGGCAGTCTTATCCTGGACATGAATACCTTCACCGTGGAGCTGTTTCATGCCTTTGTGTACACCATTGGCTACCTGGCTATCTACGAGCTGTTCTTCTACCGGCAGGATTCCTGGCGCTATCAAACTGAACTGGCCCGCTTAGAGGCGGAGCGCGAGAAACTGCGCGTTACAAACTTGGAAAGCCAGCTGGAGGTGCTCAAACAGCAGGTGAATCCCCACTTCTTATTTAACGCCCTCAACTCGCTGTCGGCCCTGATCAGCGAGGATCCCCAGCAGGCCGAAGTGTTCGTCGACAAGCTAAGCGGCGTGTACCGGTATATTCTGAGGGCCAACAGTGAGCCGCTGACGATGCTGGGCACCGAACTGGACTTTATCGACGCTTACTTTCACCTGTTACAGACCCGCTACGGCTGTGGCCTGCGTCTGCGGGTGCTGGTCGATGAAGCAAAGCGAAGTCATAAGCTGCCTCCCCTGACGCTGCAGCTGCTGGTTGAGAACGCCGTCAAGCATAACGTGATCGCGGCCAAACGGCCGCTTGATATCCTGATTTACACTGATGAGTCGGGGCTGCTTGTTGTGCAAAACAACCGGCAGCATAAGCTCACCCGCGCCCTATCCAACGGCGTAGGGCTAACCAACATTGTGGCTAAGTACCAGATCCTGAATCTGCCCCAGCTGGTCATTGAAGAGACCCAGCACCAGTTTATAGTCCGGCTTCCGCTGCTGGCCAGCGATACGTCAGCGGCCACCGATCAGATTAACGTAGGTTAGGCAACCGTAGCGTTTGGGGGCCACGCGCTGGCCTACGGTGCTTTCCCAGGAGACTATGTCTCTACCCGTACCGTAGGCCAGCGCGTGGCCCCCAAACGTTACAGGCCAGGCAACTACAAGGCCCGGCATTCAGGTTCCTTAGCGCCTGGCGACAAAAGCGACAGCAATCGTTTCTTTGGTGGTGGGGTCGGTCTCCGATACGTTGAAGATGAGCGCCGTACCGTCCACATCGGCAATGCGCTGGTTGTTGGAAAACAGGCCGTATTCCGCGCCGATTTGTTTAACCTCCAGGTTCTCCAGCTGCAATTTGTAGTCGTTGGCCCCCGTGGCCTTTATGACCAGCTCCAAAGCTAGCTTGGCCCCAGCTACTTTAACCAGCGTAACTGCGCCCGAAACGCTTTGTCCATTGCCGCTTACGGGCAGGGTTGGCAGATCAAGCTCAGTGCCACCACCAGTGAAGCGAAACGAGTTAAGCTGGTAGCTACCGGCGAATTTGTCGGCCAGCGCAGGGGTGGGCTTAATATCAGTCTCTTTTTTGCAGGCGGTCAGGGTGAGCACAAAGACCAGGAAGAGTACCATCTTTTTCATTGTATCGGCCGCGTAAAACGCGCTTGAGGTTGATTACGGAGCAAACCTACCAGCCCGATTTCTTCTCCTAAAGCCTCCTTTGTGCGAGCTGAATTTTCTGCCGCCTGAACTGGCAAAAAAGGATAGCTAATTGACCTATCGTAGGGAGGGCCTGATCAGCTTGGCTTATGATGGGCTCTGATTTTGGCCACGGGAAACTACTGCGCTTCCAGCGCTGGCCTGGTTGGGCGGCAATAGGGTTGTACTTGCCAGCTCTTGGCCGTAGCTTAGCTCAGTTTAACGTTGTTCCTGCGTTAGCCACAAGCTCATGACCGAGAAAAAGCAAGCCCTGTCCCCCGTAGCCAAACGCCGCACCAAACTGGTCTATGAGGCCTTTCAGGAGGAGCCCGATGACCGGGATATCCTGTTTCAAAGCGGGGTACTGTGTCACACGTTTTTTCCCCGAAGGGAGCCCGAGCTGGCCCTAAATGAGGTGTGGCGCACCGACAGCGGCAAGATGCATCTCTACGTGATGCCCATGCCCATCATCGATCCGACCACCAATGAGCTGCGCTACCTGGGATTGCCCTACGGGGCCAAGGCTCGCATCATCCTGGCCAATCTTAATACGATTGCCCTGAAGACCCAGAACCCCGTCATCGAGATGCCAGCCGACAACCTGACCAATTTCACCACCTTCATGGGCTTTAGCGAAGGAGGAAGTCAGGTGGCCACCATCCGCGATCAGATCAGTCGCATGTCCTCCTGCGTCATCCGCATGGCCTACGACACGGGGATCAAACAAAAGAATGTCAATTTGCCCCTGGTCAGCGGGTTTGATTTGTTTCCGGAGGGACCCGCCGGGCAGCGCGCCCTGTGGCCCTCGCAGATTATTCTGTCCGATCACTACTTTCATAACCTGATTGATCACGCCGTGCCACTGGCTAAGAGCCATATGCTGGCCCTGTCGGGCAATGTGACCGCCCTGGACGTCTATTCATTCCTGGCTCACCGGCTGCACCGTATCCCACGCGGCAAGCCGCAGTTCCTGGCCTGGTCAACGCTCTACGAGCAGTTTGGCAAGGATTACGCCCGCATTGCCGATTTCCGCCTGAACTTCGGCCGGACACTCAAGCTGGTCAAGTCGCTTTATACCGACGCCCACTTTGAGGAAAAAGGCGGCAAGGGACTGCTGTTGCATTTTAGCCAACCACCAGTAACTAAAAAGCTGATGATCAGCGGATTAGATAGTAAATAACGAGAAGTTGACAGTTTTCCTGGGACGCTATGTGGATAAAGCCCTGTCCAGCAGGGTATTGACCCCCTTATCCACTGTCAACTTCTCGTAAAAACCAGAGTTATCCACTGTCAACTTCTCGTAAAATGACTGTCAACTTCTCAAACAAACCTATATAGTATCCTATATTTCTAAAAAAAGAAAAATCCTTTATTAAAAATCGAAAAATGTGAAAATGCTAATGAAAAAGGGGCGGCAGGGGGCGCGACAACTAAAAACTTAGTTATATAAATATAACTTTGCTAATTTAGGATATAATTTTACTAATAGTAATAGTGATTAGTATTTTGCGCTCCACTCGCTTAGTTTTAGCACCCATATCTGGTCAGATTAGCATTACGTATTAGCGAACAAGAGCCTAATCAATTAATGCTAACTGCCAGATTGTCAGGTATAAAACGTGGCTTAATGTCCGCGACTACCACTAATCTGACCACCTTCTATCTGACAACTTTTAAACGGATGAAGATGCGATCAACCTAGTGAGAGGAAATTATTCTCTTCAATAAAGGTAAATGTTCCTAAATTTACGTTATCTAAGAAACTACAGCTATGACAAAACAGGGAACTTTGGCCCAGCACGATCTGCTCCGGGAAGTGCCCAGTCACATCAACGACGGAGAGATTCTGCAATTTCTCTTTACCAAGGACGTCAATTGGCAGCACGTCAACGCCATTAAAGACCTGACCGAGTTTAACGATCAGGTGATCTCGGACTGGCTAAACGTAAGCGTCAAGACGTTTCGGGAATACAAAAAGCCCCAAAACGCTTTTAAGGAAAACGTCAAGGAACAGGTGCTGCTGCTTTTGTCAATGATCAAGCACGGCCTAATGGTCTTTGGTTCGGTCAAGGCCTTTGACGGGTGGCTGAACCAGAAAAACTTTTACTTTGACAACCGGAGTCCGGGCTCCTACCTGACCACGGTGACGGGCATCAAGTTTGTCGATGACCGGTTGAGTGCCCTGGAATTTGGGGATAATGCGTAATGGAAGTATTTCGCATCAGCAAACACACCCATGCCACGGGCCTCAGTGCTTCGGGTAGCGCCAACCGCTGGAATCTGAAAGGGCAGTACGTGCTCTACGCGGGTTCTTCCCGCTCCCTGGCCTCTTTGGAACTGGTGGTGCACCGGGGCGTTATCGAGCCCCTGACCAGCTACAAGGTGATGGTTATTTCTCTGTCCGACGAGGATTATTTGGTCCGGCAGGTAAGTACTAAGGAGTTGCCCCCTGACTGGCGGCGGGTGGCGGGCTACCCGGCTCTGCAACGGCTGGGTTCGGCCTGGTACGTAGCTCAGGAGACGCTGGTGCTCAAGGTGCCCTCGGCGGTTATTCCCTACGAATACAATTATTTGATTAACACCGAGCACCCTGATTTTGCCCGGCACGTTCAGCTGGTGCGCACCGAGGATTATTTCTGGGATGATCGGCTGCTGTAAGCGGCCACCCCGCTCGCTAAAGCCCGCCAGAATCCTTACTTCAAGCTTTTCTATATACGTATATAAGTGCTTACGTATATACGTATATAGAAAAGCCTGAACCCTGTCTACCTCATGGCAAGCCCACCAGGCCATTGCCTAGTGAGCATTATCCCTGTGATCAGTGAGTTCCCAGGCACATCGCTACGTCTTCTGGTTTCGTATATACGTAGTTACGTATATACGAAACCAGAAGACGTTACTTGCGATTCAGCTGGTCCATATACTGCTTTATGGCGGCAATGCAGATGTGCTTGATGGTCGTCTTGTGGGTGAAGGCGTGCAGCTTCACGGCATCGATCAGATCCGTATCGGCCCAGAAGTTGACGTGGGTCTCACCTTGATGTAGGCCTTGGCCCTTGGTTTTTTCGATAATCTCCTCGACGGGGCGCACCTCCTGAACGGGCGTGGTAATGGGAGCCGCTTTCAGGAGATCGGCCAGGCGGCCTTTGCTGGCTTCGTAGTCGGTTTTCTTGGCCATGGTGTTAGGTTGTTTGCAGGGCTTCAATGATTTCACTGGCCAGGCTGGTTACTTCGGTTTTGGCCCGCTGGTCGGCCGACCCAAACACGCTGCCGGTGACAGGGGAACGTACGTAGCTAACCCGCTGGCTGATCATGGTCGAATGTACCGGTACGCCGTACTCCGAGAGCATGGTTTTCACCTCATCGTTAAGCGTACTCTGGGGCAGCACCATGCTCAGCACAATGCCTGCTTTAAGGGCTGATCGCTTGGCCATCGCCTGCTGCAACAGAGCAATGGTCGCCTTGATAGCCATCGCGTCCAGAAAGCCTGCTTTAGTGGGAATCAGTACGTAGTCAGAAATGGCAAACAGCTCAGGAAGTCGACTACTCAGGTAGGGCGGCGTATCGATGATGACGGCGTCCAGGTCAGCCACCTCCCGTTTCAGCACGCTATCCAGATCCACCACCTGGATACCGGCCAGCATGGAGGAAAGGCTACTGATGGAGCCTTGGGGATCGGTATCGGCCACAGCGACCCGTAAGGAGTCGGCCAAGCAATAAGCCAGGTTGAGCGAAAGCGTTGTCTTGCCCACGCCCCCTTTCTGGTGGGCAATGGTAATAATGAACATAGGCACAAAGCAGTTAACGGGTGATAAGCATGTAAAGGTGTATAGAAAGAATCACATAAGCACGTATATACGTATATAATGTATAAAATTATACCTCACTAGTCAAAGTAGAAATTTTAAAACACTGATATACAATGCTATAGATGGTGCGTTAGCTGTTAAGGTATATACGTATACATCTATATACGTATATACCTTAACAGCTAACGCACCATCTATAGCATACTAACCGAGCACTGGTTGCCCGGCTCGGTTTTAAACCCAGCGTCAATTTTTAAGCAAAAGAACCTGGCGGGATTAATCAGCTTAGCTGCTTTGGCGGCTAGCTGATTGGGGCCTGGTGATAGCGCAATTCAGGCCGCTAATCTGCCAGTTGGCGAGCCGTTTTTACGACTTCAGCAGGTAGGGCTACCTGGGCGGCCAGAGGAATAGCTACTTTCGCCCGTGTTCACCAAACCGTATACCTCGTATGCTTACTGCCTGTCAGGTGCCCGTTATTTCGTTACTTTCCAGTCAGTCACTGGCAAGCCCATCTGCGGCCACGTGCCTTGAGCTTCCCCTTGGCAACCAACTCATCAGGCTTGCCCTGGCTGACATTGTCCGCCTGGAAGGCGCGGGCAACTACACCTACATCTACACCCGGGATCAGCGTCGCTACCTGTCGTCAAAGACGCTGAAGCGTCTTGAACTCCTGCTAACAGACCCAGTTTTCTGCCGGGTCCATAAGTCGAGCATTATCAATTTAGCTTACTTGACGGAGGTTAACTTTGGCCCTGCCCCCCACCTTTGCCTGGCGGGAAGCCAGCCAATTGCCGTCTCACGCAGGCGGCTGGCCTCAACGCGTCGGCGCGTAAAGAAGTACCATCATCAGGCCAACGGGCGCCTGGTAGTTGCCTGACAACGCCCCCCAACCGGGCAATTAACCAGTTGATCGGGCGGGGTTGCATCCTGCTGTGTGCCGTCCTTAGGCCGGGTAGCCAGCGCCCGGTCATGCCGCCAGGGCCAGTCTGTGCGATCAGTCTCGAATGGCCCGGCAATCAGTTTTGCCCTGCACCATAACCTTAGCCGTTAAAGGCCAGCAGCAGGTAGGGATCCCCGGCGTCCACTACCGTATCGATTGGAAGCCACCCCTGCGCGTAATAGAACTGCAGCGCGTTTTGGTTGGCCGTCTTGCACTTAAGCGTAGCTGGTCGTCCTATGTGAGCCAGGCAGGCCTGCAGCAGTGATTTGCCGACCCCTTTTCTTATAAAAGCAGGATCAACAAACAGCGAATGGATGAAGTTATCGGGTGGCCACCAGGAAATAAACCCAACCGGACGCTGCTGATCAACAGCGACTAGTATTGATTCGTCCTGGGTAACCAGATCGAAATCAAGCAAAGTATACCCGGACGGATCTTCCCATGGAAAAGCAGTTTGACGGCTCAGGTAGTAAAGCGCTCGCAGGTCCGGCAGATGGAAAGGATCGTAGCGTACAACCTTCATGTAAGGTCAGGTTTGGGATGGGTCTACCGGTGAGCTTGGCCTGAGATCGGCTCCACCGGCTGGTCAGTTAACGCTAAACGGCGACCAGTTCGTCGTTTAGCGTTAACTGATCCGTGTTTCAATAAAGTTCTGATATGGCTGTCGTTTCTCCCTCTACTGCATTTCCGCTGGCCAATTAGCAGCGGCTATGCTTTCTTAAAAAATCTGATCGACCATTTATCACCAAAGTGTAGGCGTAACGACGAACGGCTACGCTACTTATGCCAGGCCATCCATACCTAAAAAGGGTTGAGACGTGTTACGAACAGGGCTATTCAAGAAAAATTGGTGAAGTTCGCGGATGAACTCTATTGTCATTCCGGTATGGAAAAACCACAATTGGCAAGCCATTCGACTCAGTTCAGCGGTCTATCAATTGAGAAGTCAACAGGTTGGGATAAGCTTTGCCCTATCAAGCTCAAACACCAATCCAATGTTAGCCCGGTATCTACTTCTGTTTTTTCTCGTTACCAAGGCGTCAATCAGTCATGGTCAGCTTCTGACACCAGCCCAGTTACAGGCCGATTTTACCCGCTTCCAAACGGCCCTCAACGAAGCTCATCCGGCTATGTACCGCTACACCTCGAAGAACCAGTTCGACTCGCTTGCTGCCGCCGTAGCTACCCGGCTGAACCAACCCATGACTCAGCATCAGTTCTACCTGGCCATGATGCCCCTGGTGGTAGCCCTGCGTGACGGACATATCAAATGGCTGCTGCCGGGTCAGGATGAACATTACCCCTTCTTTACCGACAACCTGTTTCCGTTGAAGCTGTATTTTCTAGGCGAGAGAGCCTGGATTTTGGGTCACTACGGAGCCGACGCAGTACCAACCGGGGCTGAAGTGCTAACCATCAATGATCAGCCTATAGCGACTATTATTGGTAAGCTCTTGCCCAACATGGCTTTTGCGGATGGCTACACGGTAAGCAGCAAATACGAAGACCTCAATCACTTCTTTTCCGGTTATTACGCTACGTTCATTGGCGCGCCTGCCAGGCATCAGCTTACTTGTAGGATTGGCGATTCAACCCAGACCATTCAGCTACCTGCTCAGCCGCTGGCGGCCATTAAGGCCTACAACGACGCCCACACACCGAGTGCGCGGCTACCTTACTACGTCACCTTTGAGGACAGCAGCCGCGCGGCTACCCTGACTATCAAGCGGTTCTGGACAGAAAAGAATGAACAAAAATTTAAACCGTTCTTAGCCGAAGCATTTCGGCAGATTGACCAAAAACGCGTCCAGCACCTGATTCTAGACCTCCGTGATAATGAGGGTGGGGAAGAAAACTACGGGGTCTGGCTCTACAAGTATCTGGCCCAAAAACCATTTCGTTACTACGACCACATCAGCGTTCGGCAAAAAAAGGCGTATTCATTTCCGGCCTGGACGCCTAAACTCTACCAGATGTTCCGCTGGCTTGTGGTTCGAAAACGGGGCAATTCGTACGTTTTTGTCAAGCAGCTGGGCCTGAAAAGGCACAAACCCCAGCCCAGTGCCTATGCCGGAAAGTTATACGTGCTTATCAACGGTGGTAGTTTTTCGGTTACCACCGAACTGGCCGCCCGGATTCACGCCGATGGACGGGGTACATTTATCGGGCAGGAAACAGGCGGGGCGCTGGAGGGAAATAATAGCGGCATTTTTGCCATTACCCAGCTGCCAAATGCCAAGATCGATTTAGGGATTCCCCTGTTTGGCTTCTACATGGCCGATCTGCCCCGTAAGGTGGAAAAGGGACAGGGCATTCGACCTGATTATCCAGTAACGCCAACAGGTAACGATGTGCTTACCGGCAACGACAGGGCCATGCAATGCGCCAAGCAATTGATTCAGCTCGCTGGCCAGGCTACGCCCCAACCAGCGTCTATGGATCATTAATTACAGCGCTTCCCGCATGCTTCAGCAGAGGTAGCCAACGACAATCGATCATAGTACGCCCGGATTAGGGATTCAGTAAGGTTTCTCCGGTAACAAGCGCAGCTGCTCTGGACAGTACCGACGTTGTACCGAGATCAACGCGAACTAAGCTACCGCCGCCCTGGGCAGACGGATCACCGAAGGAACTGGCTGGTTAACTGGTAAATTGACCGTTGGTCTTTAACCAGCCTTCCCTGAAGCGGTGCCGATAAGCCGGGATAAAGCTGGGGATCACTACCCTTATACCTGGCGCATATAAACCGAGTAGCCCACCTACCGTCAGGCAGGTGGGCTACTCGGTTTATATGCGCCAGGTATAAGGGTAGTGATCTGCTACAAGACTAACGGGTAAAATAAACCGGTTGAGCTGCCCCGTCTTCCGGTGGCCAGATCAATTGGACAGCAGTAACTCTTTGATTTTATCCGAGAGAAAATGACCGTAGGGCGGCTCGGTATTCGACAAAATGATGACCGTGTAACCGCTATGCTGGTACATGTTCAGTTCGGTGCACGCGCCGATGTACCCACCGCTGTGCCCGGTAACCACCTCACGGCCCAGCGCTTGATATTCCTGGCCCAAGCCCCAGTCCGGCGTGTGATGCGTTAAAAAAGTCTGGGTGGTGGCTTTGGCTAGCAGCTCGCTGTTGCGAAGCGCCTGGGAAAACCGGTAGAGGTCTGACAGGGTGGAAAAGCCGCCGCCTGCCCCGTTGTCGACCCGGGTGTCAGGCATGCCGACGGGCCCTAAAATGCGTTTAGCCACGTAGTCAGCGAAGGGCAGGCCGCCCAGCTTTTCCACCACCAAACCCAGCAGCAGATAGCCCGTATTGCTATAGCGGAAGGCCTGACCCGCCGGAAAGTGAGGCCGATCCTGGTCGATAGCGGCTCGAATCTGTTGGCTGGTGAGCACCTGATCCGGCTGGGGCGCGTAGGCTGGATCCTCAAAAAAATCACCCATCCCTGAAGAATGCGTCAGCAGTTGCCGAATGGTAATGGGATACAGGGCTTTGTTTGAGAGCCCGGGCAGTAGCCTCCCTATGCTGTCCTCAAGCGACAGCCGTCCTTCGTCAGCTAGCTGCAAAATGCTAATAGAGGTGAATAGCTTGCTCAGAGAGGCCAGCTGAAAGGATTGGGCCGCCGTGTTGGGCCTGCGGGCGGGGTTGTTGCCGAACGATTTGCGGTAAAGTACTTCATTGCCGTGGGCGATAAGAACATTGCCCGCAAAAAGCTGCTGGGCCACCAGTTTGGCGATGTATTGATCCGTAGCGGATAGCGCCTGGGCCAGGCTGCGCTTTTCACCGCTAAGAAACTCGCCCGAGAGCCGGACGGGGCGCATACGGTGTTCCTTGAAGGCCTGGGTGCTATCGGTAAACAGGATCAGTTTCCACCACGAGTCATAGGCGTCCGTCTTCAGGGCAAGCTCGGTCTGGGTGGGGGATACCACCGTTGTTTTCATCAGGCGCAGCGGACCGATCTGGGCAAATTCCCGCTGCATCCGGCGGCTATTGGCGGCAATCTGCGACAGATCAGGGGTTAGGGAGGCAAAGTAGGTTTGGTATTTGAGTGAATCACCCGAGTTGTAAACCTGGATCAACCGGACCGGATCAACAGCGGGTGTGCCTGGGGACGAGGTGGACTGGGCCGTGGCTGCCGAGCTGATTAGCAGGGCATAGAGTAGTGCGTTTATGCGGTTCATGAGAGGCTACTTAGACTGGGCTTATTTTAGGCCGAAGTAGGCGGCTATGTCCCGTAACGCCAATGCGTAGCGGTACCTACTGGCTAGAATAAGTGGTGAACAGGGGTTAACCCTGCTTGAATTGTATGGCCAGTAACTGCCTTGTTGTTCCTGCGGCTCACCCTGCCGCCTCACGCCATAAATAATTACTCTGCGAGCTGACCCACCTGAGCCTATCCATCCGGGCGATCCAGTTGATCAAAGGGCTTAACACGGCCGCACTGGCTAATCTATGTGTTTGTTTTGCTATACTATAATACAACTATAACAAATACTGCGTAGGTTTACGGCATAACCCACGCAGTGACCACTTTATCTAGGTCCACAGACGATACGTTTCCCCCTGCGACAGCAGATCAATTAATTGACCATGACCAGACCCAGAAAACAACTTATCCGCGTCGTCTTTGACGTGGTCGACGAAGACAGACACCAGATCCGGTCAAATGAAGATCTTTCGGTGGTGGCAGCGGATCCTGATGAGGCCATTGACTGGGCATTCGCTGAAATGCAGCGGCAATTCAACCGCGCCGACATTCTGCTCACCCGGGTACGGATCTGCGCCTGATGGCTATAGCTCGCCAGTTGCCAGGCGCATACTTCCTGAAACGGGCGTTGGTTGAATTAGTATGATAAGTATGCCTTTCGGGCTCCGTCAGCCAGGGGCCAGGCCCAGAAGGTAGATTAGGGCGAGCAAATGATCGAGGCGTGCCGACCAATCTGGAGCCACTGACCCTTGCGCTTGAGCCAAATATTGGTAAACCGCCGTTTAGTCGGCTGGCCTGCTTTTGCCTCCTGAAGGTCATGTTTGGCCACAAACAGCTCATAGCCCATCGTGATGACCAGATCCTGCTGGACTTGCATGGTTTCAATGATGCGCTCAAAGGAGCTGTAATCAATTAAGCCCTGCTTTTGATTTTTGAATACAGCAGCGCGGTTCTGGGCGATGGTGTTGCGGGGCGTAGTAACCATAAATTCAGGGGCCCAAATTTGGGTAAGTAAAGTGGTATCGGCGGTCAAGATGCCTTTAACCCCAATCTGCTCCAGATCTTTGATGGTTTTTTCAATGTCGGCCTTAGACTGGGCCTGGCTGAGCAAACCAGTCAGTAGGAGCACACTACTCCACAGGAATCTAAGCATAGAAGTCGTTGGTTTACGCTCAGCAGGATCTGCAGGCATCTCCTTGATGCCTAACCAGGGTCAACCCTGCAAGCCGTTTGGGCCTCAATATGGTGGGGGAATTCCAGCTAGTGAATTTGCTTTTAGTAAACGGTAAAACAAGGTTTAGTCAGGTTTATAGGGGCCCATAGGCTGTCCACGGCAGCAGTAGTGGCTTGCCGTGCCACCCATTCATCAAACTCATGAGCTTTCTAGCAGATGCTCTGCCCGCCCGGTCGTTGAGCGCTTTATTGACCTCTGGGGTAAGCGGGCGGCTGATCAGTCTGCGGGCGGGGCATGAGCGGGCGGGAGCTGGCCACCTTGCTGGGCAGAAGCGAAATTGAGCTCAGCCAGTGGATGATGGGCAACCATGACTTTATGCTTCGTAGTATCGCCGCTCTGGAAATGGCCCCGGGCGAGGAGCCGCTGAGGGTGCCCGGCCTGAAAGTAGATCACATGGCCCCGGAAACGTTTTTTATCGATAGACAAAAGCAAGCTTTTCCGCTCCAGCTTTCGTAGTTTGCTGACAGGTGTCTGCTCCCTATCGTATGTATAAACAACTGCTCCTGTTACTCTTGTTACTCCTGGCTGGCTGTACTAGTCGCAAGAAGACCACCGTGGATCCCTTTCACTACGACCCCAAGGCCTACGAGCTAGTTAAGCTCCATTATCAGCTCGAGGGACAGGGCGATACGACCCTGGTCTTCATTCATGGCTGGAACCTGGATCATACCTACTGGCAAGAGCAAGCCCGTGAATTTAGGTCCTCCTACCGCTTGGTGTTACTGGATCTGGCCGGATGCGGGGCCTCGGGCACCAACCGCATTAACTGGACCGTCGAGAGTTTTGCCCGGGACATAACGAGCATTCTTAAAAAGGAGCGGCTCAGCAACGTGATCCTGGTCGCTCATTCGATGGGGGGCGAAATCGCCCTGGATGTAGCAGCGACTAACCCCCGAACGGTCATCGGTATCATTGGCATTGATAACCTCAAAGAGGTGGGCATGACCCTCAAGGATGGAGACGAAGAAGGGATACAGGCGTACAGCCGGGAGTTCATGGCCAACTACCCAAAGATGGCCGAAGCCATGGCCCGGAGCATGATCGTTTCAAGAGACAGTGCCGTGGTCCACCGGATCGTGACCAGTTACCGGCAGGCAGATCCCCGGATCGCTGTGCCTACCCTGCTGAATTTGTACCCCAAGGCCGCTGCCGCCAAATACAAACTGCAACAGATGCCTTTTGCGATGCAGTTTATCATGAGTACCAATTCGCCCTATGATGAAACGGCCCTGAAGACCTATTGCAAACAGGGATACCGAATTGTCAGGCTGGACAGCGCAGGGCATTTTCCTATGATCGAGCGGCCCCGGGCCTTTAACAACGCTCTGCACGAGTTACTAGCGGGCCGGTAGTGGCATAGCTTCAGTAAAGCTCTTTACTGATCGGATAGCTATTAATAAGCCTCCATAACATACTAAGAACGGACGTTCTTAGTATGTTATGACACCCCATACCCTGCCAAGAACTACTCAAAAAGGCGGAAAACGACCAGTAGAGACATGTGAAAAGTAAGGCCTTCTATAGCAATCGAGTAACTGTAAGCCTTAGAAGCACTTTATTATTTGCTTCCTAAAGTCTTCTAAAACTCGAATAAAATTTTACACACGCTTTAATCTTTATATTAGAATAGCAATATAATGTGCTAAATCGCTAGTATACGAGTAGTGCGAGAAGTCCACTTAATAAATAGGTAATAGAGCTTAATGTAACTATCATACATTAGCACTACTCATTCCACCTAGTATGAACTCGAATATATGTTAACTTTCAAAGAATACCAAGCACGAACAAAAGCTACTGATCAAAGGCCAGCAGAAGACAGACAGATACATCATTATCTGATTCCATTGTTAGGGCTGTTCGGTGAGATTGGTACGGTGGCGGCAGAATACAAAAAGAGATTAAGAGATAAAAAATCATACAATGGATATAGAGATAAACTATCAGAAGAACTTGGAGATGTCTTATGGTATTTGTCGACAATAGCAAATGATATGAATCTAAACTTAGAAACTATTGCTCAAAAAAACTTACAAAAGACAATTGATAGATGGCCAAATAAAACAGATAAAATCCAAACTATCTATTACGATAGTGAATATAGCGAGAATGAGCAACTTCCACGCTTAATGAAGGTTGACTTCTCGACTGATGAGACCAACAAAGTTAGAATGGTAATAAACGGGGAACCCGTAGGAAGTAGTTTATCAGATAATTCCCACATAGATGATGGTTATCGTTTTCATGATGTCTTCCATTTGTCGTACGCAGCTAATTTAGGTTGGTCTCCAGTTCTACGTGCACTTCTACACAAAAAGCGCAAGTCAAATGCTAAAATTGATGAAGTAGAAGATGGAGCAAGGGCCTGTATTATTGAAGAAGCTGTTTCCGCTTTAATATACGATTATGCAGAAAAACATAATTACTTAGAAAGCGTGGACTCTATTGACTATGAATTTCTAAAGACAATAAAGTCAATAGTAGGAAATTTAGAGGTATGTAATGCGTCATCGAGTCTATGGGAAAAAGCTATAATTGATGGCTTTTTAGTTTTTAGGCAATTAAGAAGCTTAGGAAGTGGAACTGTTGAAATCAATATTGAAACGAAAAAAATTGAATTGATTAAATAAATGCCTAATATAATCACGTCCGATAGTTGTTCAGATGCATGGATTGCAGCAGTAGAATATATTTTAGAAAATGGTAATGGTGAAAACTTAATTATACACATAACTGCACCAAACACAACAACTCATGCGGATATAGACCTGCTGAATCCAAAACTGGCAAATGGTAATAATATTCATGATGTAATAAATACAATTTTTCCTTTTAAATTTTGGGAGAGAAATAGCTGGAAAGACAGAAATAGCTTTTATGATACTTACCTCTTACTACATAACAAAAGCCGAAAAAAAAGATGGGGCACATATTTTCAGAGATTAATCTCATTTGGTAATGTTTACCAAAACCAGCTTGAAAATATAATTAAGGCTATCATTAGCAGAAAAACCAACTATTCTTCAGCCTACACTTTACACATAACTAGTTGTAGTATAGACAATAACACAATGATTATGGGTGGGCCATGCTTACAATACATACAAATCCTACCTAATAGTAAATCAGTCAACCTTGTAGCGGTTTATCGAAATCACGATTATTTTAATAAAGCCCTAGGTAACTTTGTTGGTTTAACACGACTATTGACTTTCATATGTGAAAGCGTAGGAAAGGCATCAGGCAGTGTTACTTGCCACTCAATACATTACTATATCGATAACAAAGTGGCGGTTAGATCTGTTGTTAACCATTATAAATCAAGATGTTATGATAATAATAAACAATGAATTCGACGCATTATGTGCGGGAGTTGCACAATGTAGTTTGTGTAGCAGGATGTCCGATAGTAAAAGAGTTTTGAGTAGGGCTTCTGGCGCTCTTGATGCAGATATAATGTTCATAGGAGAGGCCCCTGGAAGATTAGGAGCGGATGGAAGCGAAATCCCTTTCCATGGAGATAAATCAGGTCATAATTTTGAAGAATTGTTAAAATTTGCATCAATAAGTCGCTCTAGAATTTTTGTAACAAATGCAGTTATATGTAATCCTAAAGATGAAAAAGGAAATAATTCTACACCAACTAAGCAAGAAGTAATTAGTTGTGCCAATAATTTGAAATTACAGATAGAAACGATTCAACCTAAAATCGTAGTGACATTAGGAGCAGTAGCTTTAGAAAGTACAAAATATATTGAAAGCCATTCACTCACTCTGAAAGATGGTGTAAGAAAATCCTTCCAATGGTTTAATCGTACTCTTGTCCCTCTATATCACCCAGGACAAAGAGCGATGTTGCATAGAAGTTTTGCAAATCAAAGATCAGATTATCAGTATTTGGCTGACAAATTAAAGGCAAATTATAAAGACCGTTATATCAATACGGACGTAAAAGCTGATGTTTTGCATATAGTTAATATTATACTTGATAAAAATCCAGTGATTTCTTATTTCTCATTACACAAAATTTTTTATCTTATTGAGTTAAGGTTTTTTCAAGTAGAGGGCGAAAGGTTAACAGATGCTTACATTATAAGGCAGAAAGATGGTCCATATGTTACAGATCTCCACATGCACAAATTAAAAAACAGCATAAATAACTTGTCATTTTTTAATAAAAACGGTATACTTTTTTTGAAAAAAGAATTTTCTCTTTTTAAAGAAATAATTACTATTGAGAACAGCAGAATTGAGAATATTGTTGAGGATATATTGCAAGACTGTCTTGGTAAAGATCACGCTCAATTAAAGACAAAAGTTTATATGACAACTCCTATGAGAAAGATTTTAAAGTTAGAGAAAGACAATGCGTTAAACCTATACAATACTCCAATTAATTTTCAAACGGTAGATTGATTCTAGTATGGCATTTTCGGATAATGATGATATAAGATTGATTTCTAGTGAAAATATTTCTCCTTTCAGATATGAAAGGATAAAAAATGCTTGTTATGAGCTTTCTCTTGGTGAAGAGTATTTCATTACAAACAATACGGACAGCACAGTCAAAATTATTTCTCCACCGGGAAAGCAACTAGAGATAAAAGCTGGGCAATTTGCTTTACTAATTACTGAAGAAAAAGTTACGATTCCTAAAGATAAACTTGCTTTCATTTCAATAAAAGCTGGGGTAAAGTTTAGAGGTTTAATTAATGTTTCAGGATTTCATGTCGATCCTGGCTTTACTGGAAGATTAAAGTTTTCAGTATATAATGCTGGACCAAGGAGTATAGTTCTTGAAAAGGGAGAACCTTACTTTCCTATCTGGTTCTGTGACTTAAAATCACCTTTGTCGAACGATGAGTCATATAATGGAAGTCATCAAAGACAAAATTCCATAAATGGAGATGATATTATGAGGATTCAAGGTGACCTCGCCTCACCAAGTGATATATTAGATAAAATAAAGGTTCTTTCTAAAGAAACGGATAATAATATCAAGCAAGTAGATACCGAGTTATCTAATAAGATTAGAGATTTGGAAAGAAAGGTTTTAAATTTAGATTGGCTTAAAAGAATTATTATAGTTATTTTGATTACAGGCGTATCAGGCTTTTTAATTAAATACTTGTTTAATGACAAGTTATCTCCTTCTAAAGAAGAAAAAGTTTTAGTCGATGAAAAAGTTATTCAAAGCTTAATTAACCGCAAAGTGGATAGTATTTTTGCTGCAAAACAAAAGAATATAGTTGTGCCCAAAAAATAATTATAGCAATTCATCGTAAACGGCCTTAGTTAAAAGGTCAACAGCAAATTTTTTGTCTGTATAATTAATAGCAGTGTCTTTCAGTACTTTAGTTAGGAATAGTGAAGATGCTTTTGTTAATTTAATCGCAATATCAAATAGAAATAAACTATCATCTAAATAATCGTCATATGTAATAGGTATTTTTTCTCTGAATATTTTTTTTATGTCCGTAGGTTTCGATTGTCCTTTACTGTAGCTGAATGTAAACACCCCACCATGATGAACGATTAAATTTCTTTTTTTTAATATTAAATCAAATTTCAAGCAATCATCTTTAGTGAATGGTGTGACTTGAATTAAGTCTTGAAACAAATTATTTATTTTTTTTGCAGATCCAAAATCTTGTTTCTCTGTCACTAGAAAGCTAAGTGATTCATTAAAGTTATTTTTAATTGCGATTATATCGTTTAAAAAGAAAGTTATCTCGGGTCTTTTCTTGGAAAAATCATGTAATAAATCTGGATAAATACTCGTTAAAGCGGCAAAAGTATGTTTACAGAAAGCTTCAAAATGTGATATTATTCCTATAGTGCAAACTTCAATTGCTGCATTTCTTTCCCCAAACATTTCCTTATCTTCATAACAATTTGCTATCTCGCTTAAATTATGAAACTCATGTTCAAATAACAAAAATGGGGAATAGCTTCCGATGAAATACTTAGATCCAGTAATTATATTATTCATTCAAAAAAAGTTTTACTTTCCACTGTACCTAACTACTTTGTCAAATTTTGCAGGATCGTTATAAATATAATTTTGTCTCCATCTACTCCTAATCCATTCTATTAAAGGCATGAATTGCATTTCATCCTTGACTCTAGTGTTGCCTCTTTTTATGATCAGCTTTTCAATATTAATTTCAGGAGGAACTATTATTGGTTTTTTTCCAAAATAATAAAAATTGTCAGATATTAATACAAACTCACTCTTAGTATCGTTTTCATAATTAATAGGATTAACAATGCCTTCATCATAACTATGATGCGAATCTACTTGTATCCACTTATTGATCTCTAGATCTTTGTAATAAATATTATCTCCGTAGGCTTTAACTACACTTGCTTTCATATTCGGTTTCTTGATTTGAAACCGAATATCATGCCAGTAATCTTCAAAATTTATTTTTTCACTTACATTCATTATGTAAATGATTTTTCTTTCTTCAAAACTTCTAGAAGCAAAGCCCACAATCCAATCACCAATTTTTGCCTTTTCTCTAATCATAGGTTTGCAAGTTGCGAGCGTGCAATACCCGTGAAAAGGATTAGGCGCAAAGCCATGATCTCTCGTGATAATGTAAGAAAAACATTCCATTCATTTACAGGACTTCGGTTTCGAAATTTTTCCTAGGGGGGTGGTGCGTGCTTGCCCACTCACTTCTTGCCACACTTCAACTTCTTTTTCTATTGCATCAATGATTTGTTCATCGTCACTTTTGATCAATCCTTTATTTGCATATTTCTTTAGACTTTCTGGTATATCGTCCTCGTCAATATCGGATAACATAACTCCTAGTATGTCTTTGCTCCCACGATGTGCTATCTCAACCATATTGCACATATCTTCATTTTCATTTGAATCTTTATCAATAAAGACTATTAATAATTCCGCCCACTCAGTACATAATCTAAATACTTCTTCAAGGTCGTACTGACTATCTTTTGCTATCTTACCTTGCTCAATCAAATAATCTAAACAGTCTGTTTTTGAACTAGCATCTCTGAGGATGTAGCCTTTTTCAGATAATAGCTTTTTCAATGATAGAACTTCACTGCCACTAGCCTTTGAAAAGCTTATTAATACATTCTTCATCTATTTTATGTTTTCGTGATAGAGTACAATAATACGAAAATTTATGAATTTAATTCTATTAGATTCATTTCATCACGTGATGAATTTGATATTATTTTGGAGACAGTCAAAATGTGATGGCTAGCTAATCAATTCGATAGTTTGTGATTATCTAATAGATCATCATACTATTGGCTAGTTTCATATGTGGTTTTAATCGTAATTGATTTATCTTCTCCCCCGCTTCTGCGTCACCGACACGATATTATATATCTCGTATACTTCTGATAAGCGGAGATCGAAATCAGGATATGACCCCTTATCTGGATTTGTGGAAACGCACGTAATAACACCTTCTTCCACATTATGATTTGAGATACGCTTAGTTAGGATACCATCCTGGTGTACTATAACGTAGTCCTCAAAGCGGTGCAGGTGAAACTTACTCTTCCATAGGGTTTTCTCAATAGCGCGGCCTACTACGATGTCCCCAGCGCAGATCGCGTCGCGCCGGTCATTGTCCATACTATCGCCCCTTACTTCAAAAGCGCGG
Source organism: Fibrella forsythiae (assembly GCF_017353175.1). Classification (GTDB taxonomy): domain Bacteria; phylum Bacteroidota; class Bacteroidia; order Cytophagales; family Spirosomataceae; genus Fibrella; species Fibrella forsythiae. Next base: position 26,586 of record NZ_JAFMYW010000019.1, read on the forward strand.
TACTTTCCTGTGTGCCGCTTGGCAACGATAAAGGAGTGCTTTGGTAGCTCCTGAAGAAACTCAGCATCATTATAGCCTGAGAGGTAGCCCGCGTAAGCAAACTGATCCACCAGAGGAATGGTCATTAGGATCTGTCCGTCTGGCAGATCCTGAAACTCACTACCAGCCCAGCTTTTATGGACTTCACCTTTAGTGGTCATATCGATGCGTACAGCATCTGTGAATTTTGGCTCTCTAGGTAACAAAGCTTCAGGTTGAACATCTAGCACTTTAGCTATCGCTTGCAAGTCTGCCACCTTCTTTATCGCACTTGTGGAAAGAATCCCTGAGAGTTTTCTGGGGCTAATACCTATAGCTGCCGCAAAAGTGTCCTGATTAAACCCTTTTTCCTTATATAATCTCTCAACTGCGAACTTGTCAATAGTCATTGATAGTCAAGTAATTGCAAACTATTTTGCGACTTATCGCAAAATAGAGCTTGAAAAACTTGCGAGATTTGCGACTTCTCGCAATATTTGTAGCATAGTAACAGCACAAATGTAACGCGAGATGGACACCACACAAGTAGTTGAGCAGCCAACCGATGCGGGCTTTAGCCAACGGTTGAATAAGGCCTACAAGCGGGTATCGCCCAATCTACGGGCGTTGGCCCGCCGGGATTTCTGCCAGTATCACGGGGTGACCGATGATAGTTTTCGCTCTAAGCGCACGGGCCAGCGAGGCTACGTAGCCACCGAGGCAGAATGCGAATGGATGGAGGCCTACAAACCACAGATCAATCCGGCCTGATCCTATGCAAACCGCACTGAACACGGCTACTCCGGTAGCCTATCCGATAGCCCCGGCGCTGGATTCTGCTAATCTTACTGTGCCGGTCGTTTCGACCCAAGCTGCTGTGCCCCTACCTGATGAGGCCATAAAAGAGCACGTACTGGACGCTATTGCCCTGCTGGAAGCAAACTTGACCAATCCCGCACTCAACGCCCTGTGTAGCGTGGCTCTTAGCTGGTATCTGGATATGCTCACCGGACAGCAAATAGCTAATCTGAGCGAGCGTATGCAATTGCTAATTCAGCGCGTGGCTGTTCAGCATTCGGCCCTTGCGGCCTAAGTCCTGGCCTTCTAGTCAAGCCTACTTATTTCTCATAAAAAAGCCCTGATCCTGTCTCGTACACAGGATTAGGGCAGTAAACCGATTCGCACAGATGAATCACACAAATGTAGTCAGGAGCGGCCAAAACGCCAGCCCCGCCCCAGCCAATGGCCTCAGCGGTCCCCCTAGCCGCTTCACCCAGATCAGGGCTTACCAGCAACTCGCCAAAGTGCGCCTACGAGAGCGCCTGTCGGGCTCGGCCACCAGCGCCACGCTGTATGATTTGCTCATGCGGGACCAGCTCACCTTCATCAAGCTCAACTCCCATGCCTAGCCCCCAGACCAAGCCCAGTGCGGCTAACCGGCCCATTCCAGCCGCCGGGCCGCACGATCCCGACATGCAACTGGTGCTGCGCCGGTTGCGCGATCTCTACGCCCAGCGCCTGCACTGGCAGCAGGGCAAGAACATGGCCCTGTTGATCCGGCCCTATAGCACCGTGGAAATCAGCCTTGACCCGGTAGAAAGCCTGGTGGTCAACTGCGAAGAGCCCGAGGCGCATTTGCTCTCGGTGCCCTTAAACGCGCTGATCGATCACTACGAACAAGTGTTATGGCTGGCCAAGATCCCCCTGCCCTCGCTATGAGCACGCTCGCCCTGACCGTCATCGGGCTAGTGGTCGCCTCGCTGGTCATACCCGCCCTAAAAGGAGCGTTTACCAACCCCTTAGACAAGCACTTTCATGACTAGTCCCCCCTGCCCTTATGTGGAGGCGGTGGACCCCAACCTCCAAGCCGTGGCTAGTGAGTCTTTACACTGGCTGCACCTGGGCGAGCACACCTGCGAGCTGCGCAGACTAGCCAGTGAGCCCCAGCTGGACGGCTTTGATAAGCCCACTACCCAGCTGCTGGGCCGAATTCAGTACGATGCCGACATGGAGCAGTACCTGGGCTACGTCCACGCCTGGCCCCCTACGGATCAGGCCCCGCCCCTGATGCTGGTGTCCGTGCGCTTCCATAAGCTGCTGGCCCAGAATGAAGTGATCGACTTTCTGCTGATTACTAACCGCCTCTGACTGATGGCTACCTTCCACTCCCTCTTAAAAAGCTTTGTGCAGCGGCACATCGCCGCCCCCGGCCCCCTGGCCTCCCCCATTGTCCCCACGGTGATCGACAGTGCCCAGCGCTGGCAGACCCACTTTGTCTGCCCCCAAGCGCTGGCCACCGTGCGCCGCCTGATCGATCAGGACATGCTCCGCTGGCTGGACCGCCAGCCCACCTACGTGCCCGAGCGATTGCTGCTAGTCGTGGAGCGATTAGTCCCCCAGGAGTACGGCATGGTGGTGCTAACGCACGAGGCCTGGGTGACCATCTCCCACGCCCTGATCACCTACGAGATCGTCCAGGAGCAGCTGCGCGGCGTGCCCATCCTGGAGGGCACCGAGCCCGCCCTGGTGCTGTGCCACCTGGCCTGCGTGCGAAACGTACCCCGCGAGCTGGTAGCCTGAGCGCGGCCTGGCCGCTTTCACAATATTCAGTGCTGACCTGTTCCTCCCCCGCTCTCGCCCCGATCATTGCCCCCCTGACCTCCTAAGCCCTTTTCAAACCTGACCATATGACTACTGCCCGCGCCTCTCGTCCCCCGCCGTCCTGCTAGAGGACCATATGCTCCCCCAAGCCCCCCGCTGATTGCAAGCAGCTGCCTGGCTTACACCCGCTATATCGCCTGAGATTTACCCCTCTAGCGCTTGACCAACTCCTCTATGCCCCGGTCGCAGAACCGGTTTTTTTCAGCCAACAAACCGCAGTTATTCGGTTAGGAGTCCTGTTGTCCTGACACGAATGTGACAGAAGTTATTCTATTGATTACTCCCCGTTACTCCTTGGTTAACCTGTTAACCACCCAAAAAAACGCCAAAAAAAAGTGTCTAACCCCGGCCTCGTCCGGCCACAACAACGCAACACAAACGCCTTATGACCGCTTCAAACGCTTCCAATCGCCCCCAGCCCCGCGCTTTTTCCCCCGTTAAATTCAAATCCGACCCCCAGGCCAGCTCCTTTCGCTGGGAGATCGATCTGACCCAGGACGGCCACAATAGGGTCTCCCTAATCGAGGGCTACTCCAAGGGCCAGGGCTTTGAGCTCACCAACAAAGCCGAGCTGCTGATGCGCAAGATCACCAATCCCCTCTCGCCCTATCTTCAGAAGAGTGATGAGATCCGCGTCTATGAGAACCTGAAGGAACTACCCACCGGCAAGCTGATGCAGGTGCCAAAACAGGATCAGGTCTGCATTCTGATTCTGTATAGGACCAACTACAAGGCCCTGAGCTGGGTGCGCCACACCGACCCCCTGCTGGAGCACCTCAATAGTCTTTACACGCTGCTCAACGCCACGGGCCGTCTGCCCCAGGAGCGCTCCACCAATGCCAGAAAGAAAGTCTGGTTTCCCGAGCTGGACCACTCCAAGTACACCTTCGCCAATCAGGAGGAGCTCAAGGTGTTTTGCCGGTCCATGGTCGAAAAGCATGGTTCGGCCTGCATGGCCAAGTGGTGGAATGCCCACCTGGGCATGCAGCCCGAGCTGACCACGCCCGGCCCGGCCCTGTTGCAGACGCCCCCCACGGGTAGCGAACACCAGGCTACCCAGGCGGCCACCCAGGGCCTGTATGATAAGTTCAATCAGCGCTAAGTCCCTATGAGCCTAGCCGAGGAGATCAGAGGCTTGCCTCTGGCCACGCTGCTGGACTGCCGGGAGCACTACGAGCGGGCCACTCGCCCGGAGCGCTCCCCCCTGGGGCGGGCCATTTGCCTCCATACGCTACAGCTGATCAACCGGGAGCTTACTCGGCGAATGCCACCCTTGCCACCCATGCCAGGTGAGCTTGTGTCACTACCTAGTCTGCCTGTCCTATCGCTGCCCTGTCCCCTTCAATGACTAGTACCAGGCGCTTGCCTACGCCCCTGCCCAGTCTGCATTTTCGCGGGCTGGGCAGACCCGTGCCCATGGGGCAGATCCTGCGCTTTGAGGCGGCGGATAACTACACCCGCATCTGGGTGCAGGGCCAGGTCCGCCCCCTGCTGTATGGCTACACCCTGCGGGTGATGTGCCAGCGCTTTCCTTTCATGGCCCGGGTGGCTAAGTCAACAGCGATCAATCCGCAGCACGTGCAGCTAACGCCAAACCCCCGGCTGATCCTGTGCGATCAGCAGCCGCTTTGGATCTCGCGCCACTACCAGAAGCGGGCTTTTGCCGAGCTTCAGCGAGCACGGCAGGTAGCTGGTTTATAGGTACTTATGAAAAACAGGTGCATTATCCTCAAGTTATTGCTATGTAACAAAAGCGGTGATTTAGCTTCGTAAGCGGGTGATGGCTACCGCTGTCCATTTCCCCTTTACTCAGCTAACTCCCCTCTTTTTATGCCTTCAGTATCCCCAACCCCCGCCTTTACCCAGGCCCTCTCGGCGCTCTGCCGCCAGCATGGCTACGATGAGTTTGTTGCCGCCAGCTTTGAGCCCGCCACGGGTCAGCTGCTGATCGCCGCCGGACCAAGTGTCCCTCAATTAACCCCCGCCATGCAGGCTATCCTGGAGGGCTGCCAGTCGATCCGGGCCACCTATCAGGATCGCCACCGCTCCATTGAGGAGGAGGATGACGACGAGGAGTACCCCGATGAGCCCTACGAGCTGGACTAAGCCGGTTGCTCCTGGCGTGGCCAGGCAGGTCAGTACTATCACAGCGTGAGAGTGGTGACCTGTCAGCCCCCCTGGCCAGATCCTAGCTTTATGTCCTCTTGATTCAGCCCCGCTTTTGGTTTCTATGTCCTCCTCTGCCTCTTGCCGTAGTCTGTCTTTGCCCGTCACCCCCCTGGTCAAACGCATCATCCTGGCTTCTACCAAAGGAGAGGCCCTGTTTGTCTCCCGCGAGCAGCGCAAGCCCTTCAATCCCTATTCGGCGTATCTCTTCGCGCTGCTTCAGCGCGAGCGCCGGGCGGCCGATGGGCAGGCCATAGCCGATGAGGCGCTTACCGAAAGCCTGACCATTCACATCCCCGAGTGGCAGATGCGCACGGGTTGTATTGAGGGGATCACTCCCGCCCGGGCGGTGGCCTTCAATACGTTTGTGACCAATTCGTTTCGTCAGCGTTTGCGGGAGGAGATCGAGCTGCGACTGGAGACCACCCGGTTTCTCAAAGAGGCCGCCGAGCTGGCCCTGGCCCGCTGGGGCATCGATGAGGATACCTATCCCCTGAGCGCGGCGATCCGCCACTATACCCGTCACCGGGTCGAGGCCGCCGGGGAGGCACTGGACTGATTATCCCTGCTAGAGTAAGCGTTTGTTGCCAAGTTGCGTGTCGTGCAAAGAGGATCGTTCCGATTGGAGCGGTCCTCTTTTCTTGGGGTTCAATTGGGGCCAGTCCGACCAGTGACTACTTGTAGCTTAAGCGGCCGAGAGAGGCCATCTGACAAATTACAGATAGTCTTTTTAATAGAACAATTCTGACAATTAATTGTACATACACTAGTATATACCAGCACTAACCCAGTCTGTCATGATTACTAGTCCACTCCACGTCCTGCTTGTCGATGATGATGAGGAGGATCAACAACTCGTTGCTCAGGCCCTGACCAGTGCTATTGACCAGATTACCGTCCAGCCGCTGAGCTCGGGGCAGGCGCTGATTGACTGGCTAGCCCAGCAGCGTAGCACGGTCGGCCCCAGCTCTGAGCTCGCGCCGGTCACCATCATTTTGCTGGATATGCACATGCCTACATTGAGCGGGCTGGAAACGCTGGATTACCTGGGTGATATGAGCCAGCTCCCGTATATGCCCGTGGTGATGCTGACCGCCTCTATGAGTGATCAACTCAAGTTAGAAGCCTACCAGCGGGGCATTCACCTGTTTATGCTCAAACCAACGGGATCACACGGCTTTTACCGGGTCGTCGAGGCCATTAAGTTATGCTACCGGGATGCCCTGCGCGTTCGGGAGCGGGATCGGCTACGCCGCGATTTTCACTAACCTGGTCTATTGAGCTTTATTAGTCCCATTGCCTCCGGGTGCTGCGTCCCCTGAAGATCGGAAGAGGTGGCCTGGCCTGCCAACCGATCACCGCTGCTGGTGCCTAGTTGACAGTTTATCCTCAGGCTGCGTGGAAGGACTGGCACTGCCACTCTTTTTCATACAAGTAAAATATATAATTGGGGCACACCAGGAGATAACAACCAAAATAGGCCCGCCAAGCTGCGCTAAACCGGCTAAACAAATGGGTTACCTGCCTGTTTATAATACAAACAAAACATACGCTATGAAAATCGCAGTCGAAGAAGGACAGGACAAAGCGCTCCTGGAAGACGGTCAGCAGCCAGTCACCATTACCGCCATTGACGAGGGAGAAAGCGAATACAAGGGCATTCCCTTTTTCGCCGTCCGCTTTGAGAACGAGCAGGGCTACGTATCCCACCGCTTCTACCAGTCCCAGGCCGGTATGCCCGCCATTATCAGCTTGTTCAAGGAGGCGGGTATTGAGGCGCAGTCCGAGAAGGAGCTGGATACCAAGCAGCTTATGGGCAAGCAGCTCACCATCGAGGTGGGCGAGCGGGCCTACAATGACCCCCAGACGGGCAATGAGCGCACCCTGAAACAGGCCATTAATTTTCTGGCCAGTTAAGCGGGTCCAGGGGAGTACACCGGCGTGGCGCTGGGCTACCTTGGCGGCGGCCCAGCGCCATCCTGCCTTAGGGGCGAGTGGCCGGGCCAGTGGCCAGCAGGCGGGCGGCGTGACGCCGGATCAGAACCGAGCCCGTTATTGTCGTCACCATTGTTGCCAGCAGCACCAGGGGCCAGAATTGACCCACCGGCAGGGTCCGGGTGAGGGTCTCCGCCCAGAAGGCGGCGTACAGACCCACCACTGACCAGTTCATGAAGTAGTAATGCCAGTAGATCCAGCGGGTGATCCGGCTCCGCAGCAGGGCCGGGACCATACCGCCCGTCAGGCAGAGCAAGCTCAGGACGGCCAGCCAGTGAAAGGGCCCAAACCGCCCAAACAGGTGATAGATCAACAAAGCCGTCAGATTCAGCAGCAGCATACTGGCCAGGTAGGCGTATCCGGCCCGCTTGTGGAAGAGGCCCCCTTTGGGCCTTAGCAGCACGAGGCTACCGCTGAATAGGGCCACCAGGGCAGCCAGCAGGTGAATTAGGCCAGTGGTCGAATGAAACATGGGCGTGGGCGATTGAATGCGTTCAGGTCCCAAACCTATAGCGGGCCGGTGGACCAGGCACCCTCTTTTTGACCAACCCGGCTTTTGGGGGCGTCAAGGGGGCAACCAGTGGCGTGAATGCAGGCCTGTTCCCTTGACGATTTGAGACGCGTTCTTTGGCTTGACAATGCCGCTTAGTAGCTTAGGGGCCCGTAGTCTTCCTAACTGCTGATGCTTCTTGTCGCCTCTGTCTTATCGCTGATCGTTGGAGTCATTGGCTTTACGGTCACCAAAACCAACGCCCGCTACCTGCTCTCGGGCTACAACACCCTGTCGGAGCAGGAGCAGCAGGCCCTGGACCTGGAGGCCTACCTGCGGTTTTTCAAACGCTTTCACCTGACGCTGGCCCTGAGTCTGCTGCTGGGCGTCTGGGGCCTGCGCCTGGTAAACAACAACTGGGCCAGCCTGTTTATGACCCTGTATCCGCTGGGGGCCTACGGCTACTTTCTGCTTAAAGGAGCCTCATTTTACAAGGGATCCACCCGCCAGGGGGCAGGGACTTATCTGGCGGGCGGGGCGCTGCTACTGGTCATGGGTCTGGCGGGCAGTCTCAGGGATTACAAAAGCAGTGAGCTGGTACTGGGCCAGAAAAGCCTGGAAATTACGGGCTCCTACGGGTTGAGCCTGGCCAGAGAGCAGGTCTACGGACAGGCGCTGGTCGAGCAGCTTCCTCCCATCGCCTACAAGGTCAATGGCTTTGCGGCCGGTGATTACGCCAAGGGACGCTTCAAGGTTAAGGGCGGAGCCGTAGTCTGGCTTTTTGTCAATAAAGGGGCCGGTCCTTTCCTTCGCCTAAAGACGGCCAGGGGCGAGATCTATTACAACCACGATGAGCTGGCCATGGATGCCTTGAGCAAGCGCCTGGCGCAGTGGCTCAACGCCGGGCGCTGACTCAGTACGCCCGTAGCAGTGTCCCTGAGTCACTAATCAACTAGCGGCTACAGCTATCCTGCCATAGGCTTCCTCTGGCGCGTCTTGGGCCTTACCTGTCCGCCGCTTGTAGCAAGTCCTGGTGGCCTACGCAAGGCCGCCGACTAAGGCGTGGCGATTGATGATATACTCAAATAATAGTAGCGATAGCCCACCGGACCACCCGTTGACTGCTCGTCGGCGTAGTAGGTGCCGCTAAAGCGTACCTTGGTCAGTTCCTTCTGGTACTCAGCGGGTAGATTACAGGTGAGTCCCATATCGGCCGAGTCCATGCTGGTGGCCACCTGAATGCCGTAACTTCCTCTAGCGCGGTCGTAATAAACCGTGCCCAGCAGCTGGGTTGCCTGGCCAGCCAACGCCCCCGCGTTAGGACAGGCCGGGGCCAGGTCTTGCTTGCAGCCATCCGAAAGCAGCAGTATCCCCAGCGATAAAAGGAGAACAGATTTCATTGATTTTGTTCGTTACCCACTACCATGACCCCGCCTCCTGCCAATGGGTTGGCAAGAGGCGGCCAACATTTCGTTTTCCTGTCCTTGCAGCTGGCAGGCGCAAGGTCTCTCTTCGACCATTACAGTTCTGATAACCACTACTGGGTGGGGGCCAGAACTCCAGCGTTCAGCCTTATGATTTCCACCGCTAACACCAGGTAAGGTCCCCTGGGCGTACTCATTCGTCCGAAATTGGGTATTTGCGCTAGTTTTGGGCAGTTTACGCTATTCGTTGGGCTATCTGCGCGGGGAATACTCCGCGCATCAATGGGACCTTATACGCCCGAAAATTTCCCCGCCTCGTTTATATTGGGGCCTTTGCCACCCGCTTACCCTATGCCTCCATCACCCGCTTACCAAGCACGGGCCGTTTTGATGCTCAGTTGCCTGCTGCTTGCCACCCTCTGCCCGGCCCAGACCAGCCAGTACCTGGCTGATCTGGCCGCCCTGAAAACGGTGCTGCAACAAACCCGCTCCTACAAAGCCCAGATCCGGGGCGACAAAGAGCGGGCCTACCAGGCCCTCTACCGGCAGTTGGCCCTGGATACGGTCAGCGATCCCCGTAGCCTGCGCTACTTTACCAACCTGGCGCGGCTTGTGTTCCCCCTCAGGGATAACCACCTGGGCTTCCACCAGACCACCGACTTCAAACAGTTCAGCACTCAGGCCCGCATCGATAGTTTTACGACCACCCGCGAGTTTAAGGCCTACCCGCGCTACGTCATCAACCTGGATTCGCTAAGGGGCAAGCTAAGGGGAAAGCCCCTGGATTCCCTGGCGGGCATCTACCACTACGGGGAGCTCTATTCGGTTGGTGTTTTCGGCAGTGGCCCCGGGGAGTACACCGGCGTGGTCCTGGAGTCAAAGACCAGGCTCTGGCAGCCAGGCCAGATCGCCCTGCGTTTGTACGCCCATGCGCCCGGCCGCTACAAGGCTATCTACGGCCACCCGCTCTTTAAGATCCTGATGCTTCAGCCCGTGGAGCGCTACGTCAATCACTCGCTGGTTAACTCCAGCTTTTACGGCTCTTCCTACGAGGGGGTCTACGCCAAAGAGCCCGGCCAGCCCCCTTACGTTACCCTGCCCCGGCGGGGGCCTAAGTTTGCCTTCCGTGACCTGGACCAGAAGGTGCAGTACCTGTTGATCCGCAGCTTTCAGCAGGCCAACGCCCGCAGGTCCCGGGCTTTTTATGATTCGGTGCGTCAGGTGCTCAGGGCTCCCAATCTGATTGTGGATCTGCGCGATAACGAAGGCGGGTCCGATAAGGAGGCCAGAAAATACGTCAAGCTCCTAAGGCGGTACGCCCGGCAGGGCCATCAGCTGTATGTGCTGCTCAATAATGGCACGCTCAGCCAGGCGGAGATTCTTACCCTGAAGCTGGCGGGCCGCCGGGGCGTGCGGACAGCGGGGCAGACGACCCGGGGCATGCTGGGCTACGGCAGCAACTACGGCCGGATGCAGAAATTGCCCAGTGGCCAGCTGGAGATCTACCCCACGGACATGGATAACGGGGCCAGACTGCTGCGCTACGAGGATTACGGGGTGGAGCCCCAGCTGGTGCTTCGCCCCGACTCCAGCTGGATCGATCAGCTACTGAAGATTATCCACGCTCAAGAAGCTGTGACGATGTACCGGCAATGAGCTAAGCTTATCCTACTACTCCATGATCACACCAGTCCACACGCGCATGCTGATTCAATGGCTTGTCCTCCTGCTGATCAGCGCGGGTAGCCTGCCAGCCCAGGCCCAATCCGGCACGGTTACCCAGCACACCCAGGAACGTGCCCTGCCCACTGGGCTGAGCCTGCCCACGCTGATTGTCGGCCATGGCACCCCCAGGGGCAGCGTGATTGGCACTCCCTACTTAGACAGTACCTGGCAGCGGGGCACGATCCGCTTTTACCGGCCCCTTAGCCCAGTTACCAGCGTTGATTCGCTGGCCCAGGTGCTGATACGGCTTGATCTGTCGACCTACGACACCGAAGTCAAGGCCAGTGCCCAGAACATTCGGCTGGCCAAAGCAGCCAGCGTTCGCTCGATCCGGTTTACGGACGCTCAGACCGGCCTGTACGTCAACACCCGCGACTACGCGCCCCTTCCCAGCCCCCTGACGGGTTTCTTCGAGCAGGTAGCGGTAGGTTCCTTGACGCTGCTTTACTACCCGTATCTCTACCGCATCAAGGCCAACTATAACGTGGCCATGGGCACGGGGTCCGCTCAGGATGAGCTGCTGCACAAGCAGGCCTGGTACGTGGCTGAGAAGGGGCAGGTACGGCCCTTCTCACCTGGCAGAAAGGCGCTGCTTGCCCTGATGGCGACCAGGCAAAAGGAGATCGAGGCTTATCTGAAGCAGCAGCAGCCGGATCTCAAATCCCGGACGGACCTGAAGGCCCTTTTCGAGTATTACAACCAGCTGTAGGGCAGCTCAAGCGACAGAGGCAGTATAGATTGCCGGAATCCATGATGGGGCTCATTGCTAATCCATCAACGAAGTCTAACATAAAGCTAATTATAGAACAAATGTCATTCGAAGATTTCCTTCTGTTACATTCAGAAAAGTCCTCTAAATTAAGCGTATTCACAGACACAGAATTTTTAGAAGATAACCGTGATGCGCCAGTTACAAACCTTCAAATCGAAGAAATTGAAAAGGAATACAATGTAGTTTTCCCTACAAATTATAAAGAGTTTTGTAAAAAGTTTGGAGGGGGATATTTTGGCTATACAATGGTGTACTCACTAGACAGAACTGGAGAATGGTTTATTTTCGATAAACTAGATGAAATCGTATCTTATGGTTATTCCTTATCAGCTAAATTTCTCCCCTTTTCAGACGACCAGACGGGAGGGATATATTGCTTCGTTCGAGAGGGGGTTGTCATAAAAGATGAACTGGTTTTTATTGATGAAGTAGAGGATATAGAAGAAATGCCTTCTTCGAACTTTATTGAGTGTCTTCTGCAAAGAGCCTACATGTAGTATAAAGAGTGTCATAGGCAAACATAACTGCACTTATACAACAGGTTTTACGGCCATGAAGAAGTTCTTGTTTACTATCCTTGCTTGTTTGGCTAACGCTTTCCTTAGCTATGGCCAAGATGGCTTTGTAGCAGGTAATCCTGAGTTAGCTTATTGGCAAGTTGGTAAAGAGAAAGAAACAGTCATTGTCCTACATGGAGGTCCAGCCGCACAACACGCTTATTTAAGGCCCGAATTCGATGCATTAAGCAAAGTAGCTAAAGTCATTTATTATGATCAAAGAGGATGTGGTAAAAGTGCTAAAGCCGATACCTATATTTGGCAGGAACACGTGAAAGATTTAAAACGAGTTATAAAAATACTTGGCCAGGACAAAAAAGTCTATTTAGCAGGCTCCTCTTGGGGAAGTACATTAGCTATGATTTATGCCTATATACATCCAGAAGATGTCAAAGGGCTAATTTTAAGTGGAACATATCGCTGGGAAGGTGAAGCCATGACCCCTTACGCCTACTCTATTTATCAAAGAGATATATTGCCATCCAGATTAGTTTCCAACAAGATTCGCCTGCGTGAGCAAAAGCTTGTCCAATACAAAGCCAAAAATGGCCAGCTTATTGACACGCTAATCTCCATTAATAAAGAGGCTGAAATCTATACAGGATACCCTCAAACTGAAACGAGAAAGAGCTTTGTTACTGCTCCGTTAAGTGACAGCTTAAAAAAAATCATGCTTCCCGTACTTCTTTTTAATGGCACTGAACATTGCGAAATTGAGGATTGGGGGGAGCAGTATGCAAAGTTACTTCCTCAAGCAGAGCTGTATACTATAATCGGTGCCTGCCATGATCCTTGGTTCAGTAACCCCGAAAATTTTTTTAATCAATGTAAAGTATTCATTAAAAGGATCACAAACTCTAATTAAAATCTCTTAACATAACAATAGTTATCAGACGCTCCTTTAGAAGGTGCAATCCTTATCACTTCTTGATGAGCATCTGGATTCTGTACTTTTGATGGTTATGAAGACAATCATTCTTCTTCAGTTAATTCAGAATAATAAATATCTAGCCGTACTTTCATATCGTACCAGTCTTCTAATATAAATAAGCAAACCCTCTCTTTAACAAGTAATCTGAATATGTTGTCGATATGTGCGTCAGTCAATTCGTCCATAGAGGCAATACGGACTAAGTTGAAAAGAGGTTGCGTGTCAACGTAAATACCTCGCGCACACTTTATAAAAGCGGGTAAAACACAAGAATACCAGTAGTGATATACCATGTCACTACCGGTATTCTTTCAAGAGGCGTTTTATACCTACGATTATGTAAAGGGAATAAAGAAAGATTTTCAAAAATATCCCCGTCCGAAGTTAGAGTACTGTATAGTCCAATTCTTACCTTCTAAGCTGTTAACATATAGATATTTGTATCCATCTCGCAATTTAAAATGAGCGCAGCCATTAGATGTGTTAATGACTATTTCCTCATTCGATTGTGCCTTTACTTTTAATTGCCCAGCTAGACCGCTTGATTTTGTAACCATGTAGCCTTTTGCCAAGGTCTTGTTAGCAACTGATACAGATACGGTGTCTTTGAAGTCAAGCTCAAATGTAAATACCCGTAGCGAGTCAGAGTTGAAAGGTTCTATGTTAGAAGGATGTTGTTCGTTAACATAGACACTCTCCGAAACAGATTGACACTGTGATTCGATTGTTGGATCACAACCCAAAAGAGTAGTAATCGAACAAATGACAGCTAAGAAAGAAGTAAGTCGTGTCATCATATTGAAGATTTATGGTGAGACCCATTAAACGACCTATGAGTTGTAATAAAGCTGTTATACAAGTGAAGTTATGGTTAAAAGCGTTGACTGACAAGCTATAACGTCAGTAGCCGCTTAAGCGATTAAGTGCATAAACCTTAGTTTTACAACCGTACGACGTTGGTTGTATCGTTGTAAAATCAGCTATCGCCAGGCCTGTCGATCCCCTTTGATGTCACCCCTGGTTCGAAACGCGGTTACTACAATTGGCTGGTTGTTGCCCGTACAGGGCCGCCTTTCCCGCTGATAGTGAAGGGCCAAAAATCGGGCTAAATAAGGCGTTTTTAGCCTGTTTTACCGCCGGTTTTACGCCCTGCTGAGCCAGTATATTTCCCACAAAAGCCAGGTCAGCAGTGGATCTTCCAACTTTTCT
>NZ_JAFMYW010000002.1 GCF_017353175.1 Fibrella forsythiae
AACAACCAATACGCCGCCCACAGTAGTGGTTGCTGACGGTGTGGGACTGAAGGGGGAGTATTTCAACAATGCAAACGTAGCGGCTCCCGTTGTGCTGACCCGAATAGATGCTACTGTTGATTTCGATTGGGGCAATGGTTCACCCGCTTCCTCGATCAACACAGATTACTTCTCGGTCCGCTGGACTGGATTTGTAAAAGCGCCAGTAACCGGAAATTATACATTCAGCACATCGACTGACGATGGTGTTCGTCTGTGGGTGAATGGCAAATTACTCGTTGACGATTGGAACGGCCGCGCCACCAAAACAAACACAGGGGCAACGCTTGCGCTCGTTGCCGGCCAGATGTACGACATCCGGATGGAGTACTTCGACAACATCATCGGTGCTGTGGCCAAACTGCAATGGTCGTATCCGGGTCAAGACACGCAGATTGTGCCCAAGACCTACCTGTATATGCCGGCCGGATCGTCGAGAATGGCAGCCGTTACAGAAAATAACAATGACTATAGTCCTGAAATGAGCGTACAGGTTTATCCCGTTCCGGCTCGTGATGAGGTTCAGGTACGTTATTATGCCGAAACTGCTGGTGAAGCCGTTCTTCAACTAACCAGCGTTGGTGCGTATCCGGTTATGCAGCAGAGCACGCCGATCGTGCAGGGAGAGAACATAATCAAGATTCCGGTGCGCGAATACACCCGGGGAATGTACGTTCTTAGCCTGACTCAAGGGGCGCAACGTATCACCAGACGGGTACTGCTGGCTGATTAGAGAACATTGCTGGAGGATCTGTTTATTATGCCGGGGAGGCCGGTTTCGGGCAAGCATTCTGCTTACCGAAACCGGCCTCCCCGGCATAACAACCTACCTGAAAAGGTAAGGAAGTATGGCGTTGACCGCAACTGCTAAATTAAATGTTGTCGGCTGGTGGCGCCAGATAATGTAGGCTTGGTCTTCATCGTTTTAGTGATTGACGTTTACCCATACGATCACTGATGAACAACGCTATTTCACTCACCACTACGCTCGCCGGCGCTCTATTAACGGGTACATTGTTTGCCCAGGCTCCAGGCGCTACTACCCCGTCGTTTATTTGCAACTATACAGGTGGCAACACCCCTACTGCTCCCTGTACGTATAAAGGCCAGGCTACGAGCAGCCATGCCACCCGCGTCATTGACCGGATTCTGAAGCCCATTGGGTTGATGCAGAATTTCAAGGTTATGGAATGCCCCGAGACGCGCAACTGTTTTGCGGCCGTCATGAATGGGCAGCGATTTATTATTTACGATGGGGCTTTCATGCAACAACTCGAAGATGCCACCGAAACCGACTGGTCAGCTACAAGTATCATGGCGCATGAGATTGGGCATCATCTGCAGGGGCATACGCTGGCGTCGGGCGGAAGTTCGCATCAGAAAGAACTGGAGGCCGATCGTTTTTCAGGCTTTGTGCTCCACCAGCTTGGGGCTACGCTCGATGAGTCGCTGATTGCGATCAAAACCATCGGAAGCATGTCTGCTTCCGCATCGCACCCTGGCCGCATGGCACGGCTTGATGCTATTCGTAAAGGCTGGACAGAAGCCGACGGCATTTACCCCCGCACTAAGTCTGTTACCCCCAGCCGACCAGCTTCGCCAGCCATTGCATCAAATAAACCGTATGTGGCTGCGCCAAGAGTTGATAGACCCGTTCCTGCTTCGTCGGGCACGGTGGTACCTGCTATGATTACGCAGTACTACACTAATGGCCGGTTAAAATACCAGGGTGGTGTGCTGATGAATCTTCGCACAGGGCAAGGCACGTACTATTATCCGAATGGCGACCGGTATGTTGGTCAATTTGCCTACGATCAGCCACACGGTAAAGGCACCTACCACTTTGCTGATGGCGACACGTTCGTAGGTACGTTCCGAAACGGCAAACGAAGCGGTCCGGGTACGTTGTTCAACCTGGAGGGCGACGTTGAGGAGGAAGGCAATTACGTAAATGATGTGCTGAGGTGAGTTAAGAGTTAACAATTAAGAGTTGCTCTGCCAAGTCAGGCATTCCGTGCTAAGCGGAGCAACTCTTAGTTGTTAACTCTCAACTTTAAAATTCCCTCACCGTTTGCTCGATGATGTCGCAAGCTTCGTTCATCTGGGCTTCGGTAATGACAAGGGGTGGAGCGAAACGGATTTTATCGCCATGAGTTGGCTTGCAGAGCAGGCCATTGTCGCGCAGGCGGAGGCATAACTCCCAGGCCGTTTCTTCGCCAAACTCGGGCCGTTCCTGAATGACAATGGCGTTGAGCAGGCCTTTACCACGTACCAGCTGAACAAGATCCGTTTCAGCACAGAGCGTACTCATTCGATCCCGGAACAATTGTCCCATCACTTCGGCATTTTTGGCTAATTGTTCGTCCTTTACTACATCCAGGGCGGCCATGGCTACGGCGCAGCCTAACGGATTACCGCCGAACGTGCTGCCATGCTCACCAGGGCGGATTGTCAGCATGATCTCGTCAGATGCCAGTACGGCCGATACGGGCATGACACCACCCGAAAGGGCTTTACCCAGTACCAGTATGTCGGGCAGCACGTTTTCGTGGTCGCAGGCTATCCGGCGGCCTGTTCTGCCAATGCCTGTCTGTACCTCATCGGCAATGAACAGCACATTGTACTTGGTGCAGAGGGCACGTACCCCGCGCAGGTAGCCTTCGTCGGGAACCAACACACCGGCTTCGCCCTGAATCGGTTCAACCATGAACCCGGCAATGTTGGGGTCGGCAGCGAAAACGGCTTCGAGCGCAGCCAGATCATTGTAGGGAACCAGTACGTACCCGGGCAGCAACGGGCCATAATCATTGGTACTGCTGGGGTCGGTTGATGATGAAATGGCGGCGAGTGTACGTCCCCAGAAATTACCTTCGGCAAAAACCGTTTTGGCCTGGTTCTGCGGAATACCTTTGACCTTGTAGGCCCATTTGCGGGTCAGTTTCAGCGCTGTTTCGCCGGCTTCTACACCAGAATTCATCATCAGCACTTTGTCGTAGCCAAAGTAGTCGCACAGGTACTTTTCGCACCGGCCAAGCTGATCATTATGAAACGCCCGTGATGTCAGTGTTAATCGCTGTGCCTGTTCTGTAAGGGCGCCGATAATGCGCGGATGGCAATGGCCCTGACTTACGGCACTGTAGGCCGATAAGAAATCGTAATACCGTTTGTGATCTAAGTCCCAGACATAGACCCCTTCACCTTTTGTTAAGACAACTGGCAGTGGATGGTAGTTGTGGGCACCGTATTGGTCCTCGAGTTGAATGGCCTGTAGCGAAGGGGTAGGTGGGGTAGCTGTTGTCATAATTGGTTTTAATCTTTTTTTAATATCGGTGCTGGGCTATACGTCAAAACCATTAGCATAAACAGCCTGTTGCTTTGTGGAATCTACCGTAAATATAACGTACTGGTCACCATGACTGAAGAGCAACTGAAGAAACGCAAAATCTCCGGTTTAGCCGATGAGGATTACTACTTTACCAAAGAAGGATTTGTGGTATTCACGGCCAGTTACCACCTGAAGCGGGGGTATTGCTGTAAAAGTGGGTGCAGGCACTGCCCATATGGGTACAGAAAGGAAAAATAATTTGCACATTCACAGGGATTTCGCCAATTTTGCACCCTCATACGGAAAACGAGTACAAGTCATGGCCAGAGTTTGTCAAATTACAGGAAAGCGGACGCAGGTTGGTAACAACGTATCGCACGCCAACAATAGAACGAAGCGTAAATTCTTCCCAAACCTTCAAAAGAAGCGGTTCTTCGTAGAATCGACGGGAGAATGGATTACGTTGAAAGTTTCGACGTCGGCCATCAAGACGATCAATAAAAAAGGTCTGGAAGCGACCCTTCTCGATGCCTATAAAAAAGGCACTTTGTCGGTGTAATCGACCGTTGCACAAACTGCGTGAACGTCCGTATTAGCCTCCTTCCCGAGCGGAAGGAGGCTTTTTTTATATCATCCGTTTCAGCGCGAAGTTGATGACCATAAGCTGGCCATTACGCCTGACAACCAGCGTAACTTCTTTGCCTTCGCCGCGTTGAAGCGATTTATGGATGTCGCTGATGCTCAACCCGCTGGCTAGTTCGTTATTCACGAATATCAGTTCATCACCTTCCTGAATACCAGCTACATCGGCAGGTGAATCATCCATGATCTTCTCGATATAGTACGTTCTGTAGCGTTCACCCCTGGCTTTTAGTTCAAGGCCGCTCATGTCGTGCTCGAACTGTTCGTGCACCAGTCGGCGAACGGGTTTCAACACGATGTATTGCTCAGGGTAATTAAACGTAACATTGAACCGGCGCAGTAGTTCGCAGCCCACATTGCCCTGCCGGTCTGTTGTATTTACGAACCGCATACCGAATGACGAGCTATCGGGAAAGGAAGCAATTACGTTTTGTAGCTGATGCCGCCCCAGTCGAAGTCCTTCGATACGGCCCAGGCTGCCGTTGATAACCCCATTCAGCCCGCGTCCTAATTGTGCCCGCAGCAGTTTGTCGGGTCGGGGCAGCGCACATACAGTCGACTGTCCGTCGAGCATGAGCGCATGACCAGCTCCTGTATCCAGAACAACACGAAGTGGCACTGTCCGTTCACCGGAAAGCAGGGCTGTTACATCCAAGTAGGGTTTTGCATTCTGAATCACAATCGGATACCGGTCGCCAAAACGCGATCGATATTTGTATCGCTTGGGTTGAGTGAGGGTCAGTTCGCGATTGCGGAAGTCAATGCCTACCACAAAGCTGTTGAAGAGGTCGTAGCCGAAAATACCGTGAATCGGGATGCCTACATATTCAGAAAGGCGTAGAATATCGTCTTCAAGAACAACCAGGTTCTGGTGCGTAGCCTGCATGGCACCCATCGAGAGTTCATTGTCGATGGCTATGATAGCCGACAAACTACCACCCTCACCAGCGCCACTCAACTGCATTTTACGGGTGAGCTTCAGGGGCTGCAGTTTCAGGGCCAGCGGATCTGTTACAATTGTATTACTGACGCCGGTATCCAGGATGAAGTTGAGCGTGTCTGAATTATTGATCCGGATCTTGACGACAATCAGATTGGAGTGTAGTTCAAAAGGGATACGCGTAGACGTGCGATTGCCTTTCAGAAAATAGCCAAACCGGTCCTTGTCCGGCGTTTTGGGGCTATCGGTTGCAAACGCCGACAGGCTGCCGTACAGTAACCCAACTATCAGGCTCAGCGCTTTCATGACTGTAGATGTGTATTACCAGAAAATTACTATAAAAACTCCATAAATCTATAAAAAGTTGAGGCTAAGGCGACTGATTTACAAAGGTTTCCAGCATTCGGTCTAAAACCCGTAATTTCGTCCGCTTTCTGAGCCTTAATTACTTACTAAGTTAAAAGACGCATGCGCAAAAAGATCGTTGCTGGTAACTGGAAAATGAATAAAACCGCCGATGAGGGCCTGGCCCTTGTTTCGGAGGTAACAAACATGATTAACGCCGAAGTAACCGGCGATGTAACGGCGGTACTGTGCCCCCCGGCTCTTTATCTGACCACTTACAAATCATACCTGACAGGCGATAAGCTGGCACTTGGTGCCCAGAATTGCCACGAAAAAGCCTCTGGTGCTTACACCGGTGAGATTTCAGCCGCCATGCTGAAATCAGTGGGCGTTCAATACGT
Source organism: Fibrella forsythiae (assembly GCF_017353175.1). Lineage (GTDB taxonomy): Bacteria > Bacteroidota > Bacteroidia > Cytophagales > Spirosomataceae > Fibrella > Fibrella forsythiae. The sequence continues at coordinate 5,693 of NZ_JAFMYW010000002.1, forward strand.
GATTCTGGGGCATAGCGAGCGTCGTCAGTACTTCGATGAAACGAATGCCCAACTAGCCGAGAAAGTAAACATCGCACTGGAAAATGGCCTGACGCCTATCTTCTGTTGTGGCGAGTCGCAGGATCTTCGGGAGAATGGTGATTATGTAGGTTTCGTGAAGAATCAGCTGACCGAAAGCCTCTTTCACCTGTCTGCTGAGCAAATGGCGAACATCGTTATCGCCTACGAACCTATCTGGGCCATTGGTACGGGCCTGACAGCATCGGCTGGCCAGGCGCAGGATATGCATTATGAACTGCGCCAGCACCTGGCCAGTAAGTATGGCGACGAAGTAGCACAGGACACGAGCATTCTGTATGGTGGTAGCTGCAATGCACAGAACGCCGAAGAGATCTTCGCGCAACCCGACGTAGACGGTGGCCTGATTGGTGGCGCGTCTCTGAAATCGCGCGATTTTGTCACGATTGTGAAAGCAAGACAGTAATCAGTTATCGGTGGGCAGGTATCAGTTATCACACCTCCGTATCCGGGTACGTTGTCAGATCAACCTGATAATCGTTCACTGAATACCTGCTCACTGAACCTGTATATGACCGCATCTGACTATATAGCTGTGTTTGGCATGGAATCGCATCCTGAGGGCGGGCATTATGTGCAGACCTATCAGGCAACGGAGCTCATTCCACATGCCGTCTTACCTAAGCGCTTTTGCGGCGACCGGCCGTATAGCACAGCCATTTACTTTCTGCTGGAAAACCACCAGCGTTCGGCCCTGCACCGGATTCAGAGCGATGAGGTGTGGCATTTCTATGCTGGCGGGCCGCTCAACGTATACATGATCGATCCCGAGTCAGGTACGTTGTCTACAATTCGGTTGGGTACGAACCCCAATCGGGGCGAAGTGTTTCAGGCGGTTGTACCGGCAGGATACTGGTTTGGCGCGAAACCCGTTGGACTGCCCAGCGATCTGCCCTTTGCTCTGGTTGGCTGCACAGTAGCCCCCGCCTTCGACTTCGCCGAATTTGAACTCGGCGATAAAGCTTCGATGCTGGCGCTGTTCCCACAACATGTAGGCGTTATCGACATGTTGACGTAGGGCGGTTGTGTGCCGTTTGCCAACGATTCTCCTTCGGTTGCGCTTGAGCCACTCCACCACGAAGTAAATTGTTTCATCCTCCTGCCTGCAATAAGGTATCGCTTCTGCCAGAGCAAATCTGGTCAGGCGACTCTTGCTAATTCCAGCATACATCGCTGCCTGCCGTAACGAAAGCATACGTTGTTGAACGGCTAATAGCCGTTTGGCAAGGGTTGATTGTTCACCCTGCCGTTGTACATACTGGCTGAGATCAGCCTCGTTCACTTTGGTTGTTCCCATTTTTCAACACGATTAACTGGTTGGGAAAAATGGGTTTGCGCAAACCCGGCTAACTATTTGCTAACCGTTGACAAAGTTGGAGAGTAAGAGAAGACAACCTCATCAACTTTAGTTTGTCGTTAAGGTAAAGGTTAAGAAGTATAGGGTAGAACCTACTTAAATGGCTGCAGTAATCCATCAATAGTAGAGCGCGTTTGCGGGCTGAAGCCACTGTCTAGCTGTTGATACAAAGTTTTAAAGCTGTTCCTGTTGAACTGGCTCCCGTCTGATTTGACAAAGCAATTAGATAATCGTGCCCAATCATTATTTGAGTGTCCGTCCTTGATTAGCTTACTGATGGAGGTAATAAAGTAAATCAGCTCAGTGGGATTGTCAGAGGCCCAGCGAATGGGCCTAAATGAGCCGATTGTCTGATTGGTAAAGGCGGCTTTACAATCATCTAAGGTTGTCTCTGCTATATGTGCTTCGCAAAGTGCCTTCGGCTAACGGCCGTTTGTTTCAAGGCTCTGCTAGTTAGAAACTTAAACGTACAGAAGTTGGGGTAGTTATAAAACAAAAGAACCGCTGATTGCAGCGGTTCTTTGTACCAGGAGCAGGTATAAAATACATCTATAACTAGCTGATTATTAAAAATTTATAATTGCCGAGTAACAAATAGGAAACATTTTATACAGGTAATACGAATACCGATACTTATGACGATAAATATTGAGCGTTTCATCCCATATATGGAGAAACTAAGCCTATACAATCGATATAGTTAGCAATAACCTACTGTCTTAATCCTTGTTCTGTTGGAAGTGAGATTCGGAGAGTGCGTCAGTGGAAACAGTGCTTAACTGATCAAGCAGTCTTAATCCTTGTTCTGCTGGAAGTGAGACTTTGAGCCGATTCAGCAAGATCGAAGAACTTCATCAGCTTAGTCTTAATTCTTATTCTTCTGGAAGTGAGACTTTGAGTGTGCTTACGAGAAAGCCGATGTTGTTCAATTCTTGTCTTACCAAATCAATACGCCTGGAGAAAAGGTCAGTTACACGTTTACGTACTTCATTTCCTATGAAGTAACCTCTGTGTGCCATCAAAATCTGTATTTTACCACTAGGATTCAGCATAAACAATCTACCGTAGGGTGCGGAGACATTTGATGCCCAAAACACTTTATCGTTTGTGCCACGCACAACTAGATTTCCATGTGACTGGGAAATCAGTTCTTTAGCAGAACCTGAGAACGGTACTGACCATACCTGCTTGGCAGTCGTTTGAGGATTGTCAATAAGTATTTCCGTGGTCAACGTTTCCAAGGCTGTTTCATTATTTTTTAGCGTTAGTTTGGTTCTGCCTTCTGTTATTGGGCTACCAGACGTTTTAAAATAGAGTGATTAAATCAGGATGATCCATCTATCTACCTAACCACACCTTCCACATGCACCCTGGCCGTGCTGCTATTGGGTATCTGCCCGTTGGAGCCACTTACGTTTATGTCGCCACTAACAGCAGTGTTCATTCCGTTGGGTTTACTTCCGGTCAATCGTACCCAAATGGTTACAGGAGGATGCCCTACCTTTAGCGATGATGAATAGCCAATTGATTCCTGTAGACTTATTTCAAAACCCTGCGGAGCTGTTAATCCGGCATTGGCTACATTACCCGAAAGTGTGAATTTTTTGGCTGACGAAGGTTTGCCCGATTCCGTTGAAAAGTCTGTCAATTTTTCAGGTATGCCCGCCATTACAACTGTAGGTGCGGGTGCATGTGAATCCATAATATCAAGATCGGGTTGAGCTCCTGCCGGGTTGACGTCGCCATTATTTGTGGCTGGCCTTGATCCCCCACTAGTTTGAGGTACATGGCCGCCCATCTGCGCGTGAACATGTACGGCTCCGCCCAATAGCAGAAAACCTAGAAGTGTTAGAAAGCGTGTTTGCTTATTCATAAGCAAGGAGAATGTTTGTTTGAAAATTGACTTGAATTAAAAAGTACGCAGTGGGTCGCATGGTCTGGACAGAAATAGAATTTTCCAATCCTCCAGGCTAATGACCTACTGGCCAATGGGCTTCACGATCTCGCGGGCCTCGTCGATATCAATCTTGATATACTCCGAATCGTCTTTGTTAAACGCTTTGGCGTGGGCCGTATAATCCTTTTTGGCGACGGCCGCCGATTCGCCCAAGCTGGCTATCGCCTGCTTTTTGGCCTGCTCTGACCCTATTTTCAGGCCCACCAAACCTGCATTGCTGATGGTGGTGGTTTCAATGTAATACGGCTTCTTTTTCGCGTCGTCGAGGTAAACGCCCATGTAACAGTGGCCGGGTACTTTTACCAGAAAGGAGTGCAGGTCAATTGCCTTCAGTACAGAACACATAAACACGGAGCCGTCTACGCAGTTGGCCTGATTGTTCTTGAGCACATCACCCAGGCTACGTACCCGCTGCGAGAACACCGACTGGCTGCTGCTACTGGTGTTTGTGATGCTGCTGTACTGAATACCGCGGTGGCCCATGGCGGCCCAGATGGCGGCTATCTGACGAATTACTTCAGCCTCGGTACCCTGATAGCCGGCAAAACTGCTGACGATACCAGTTTTGAGCGCCTCTTTCAAAAACGCGTCGATGCGCGGGTCATCTTCATTCACGTAGGCCGCGAACATATAGCCCAGATCTTCTTCCGTCTCGTTCTCTTCGTCGGCCATATAGAATGGGCACTCCGAAATAGACCGCAGGCTGACTGTCTGGGTTTTCTGGCCAACCTTCCGGCCATTGATCGACAGAACAAAGACCAGATTGACCGGACCTGGTTGGGTTCGGTTCCGCATGAAATCGTATTTGTAGTTGATCTTGGGGTAAACGCCGTAGCTGCCTTTATCTAGTTTCCCTTGATAAACGCTATACGTGTTAATCTCGGAGGGTAACAACTCAATCTTGACGTCGGCCCGGCTGGTCAGGTCCAGTTCAACGGCAATCTGTGAGGTCCCGTCTTCGGTGATGATATAAAATGGCTGACCGTCTATCTGGACTGTGTCATTTTCGTTATCGTCCCAGCCTGCGTGGGCCAGAATGTAAGACGGGAACAGCATGTTATCCATCTTGACCCCGGCTTGCCAGTCTTTTACCTGAGCACTGGCTACACCGCTGAGAAGCAGGACGAAACTTATTAGATACTTGTACATGATGGGTGCGTTGGGCGAAAATTGGTGAGTCTGTTAGTTAGGCGTCTAAAGTAGTATCAATCCCTAGCGAGTGCCAGTATATAGCCAGGGTTTGAGTGCGAATACCTACTTTTTTGAGTGCGAACGCGTGCGCGGTGGCGCATATGACGCTGCTCAGTACCCTAAATTTGTACCGGCCTTATTTCAGCCCCAGCTATCAAGATACCGATGGCGATGAAACGTGCCGTATAAATCACCAGTTGTCTTGGCGACTAATCTGCAAGATCTACTCTTGAGATAGTACTAGATTAGTAGGTTAATTAGAATCATTTCACACGTATAACCCATATCAATTTCATTAAATACGTCCTATCATGTTGAAAATCAAGTACCTGCTTGTCCTTCTGTTCGGCCTGACCATGGCCTGTTCAACCAAAAAAGAAACGTCGGAGAATGAAGGAAAAAGCGATTTAGTTGTGGGGGCCGACGAGGACCAACACGGCTGTAAAGGGTCGGCGGGCTATCAGTGGTCAGCGGTACAGAAAAAATGCGTTCGGCTGTTTGAAACCGGTATCGAGCTGACCCCGGTACGGGCGCAGCAGGGTACCGTAGCCTATCTGCTGTTTGCATCTCCGGATGATGACGCAACGGCGGAGGTGTTTCTACCCGGTGACCGGAGCAGCCGGTTACTGACAAAAAAGACCGGTGATGATGCAGGTACCTGGACATTCGATACCCTGACACTCACCCAGTGGAAAGGCATGTACACGCTAAGTGGGCCTGGTGATGCAGACCTGTACCAAGGTCATCTTGAAGTTGGTGCCGCTACAGTGGCCCCGGCAGATGCTGTCCCTGATGTGGTGACCCTGCTTCAGGGTAAGTGGCAATCAGTGGATGATCCGAAAGCTGCTTTTACCGTCAATGGTACATCCCTGACTACTTATGACAAGGGCCAGAAGCGAGTGACTAACACGTTTGCGTATGTGGCCGACTGCGGGGGGAATGCCTGTAATGGTCAGAAAAGTAAGTACGGCTGCTTTACAACAGCCGGCGAATTCGACATTGATTGCCAGTCAATAGTTGCTATTTCTGCAACCAACTTGGAAGTCACGCAGGGAGCTACCGGCAAGACTATCCGGTACAGGCGATCTCAATAGACCGTAATTATAGTAGTGCGCTATGTAGAAATAGTTCGTATAGATACATCCACAGCCTTTGCCGGGAATGCTGAGTAAAAAAACGCATTAGCTGTCTGAACAGCCAGTTAACTCAGAGGAGATAAGTCAGTCGCTAAGCTGGTATGGGAGATGAGCTACTATGCCTGATAGTTCATTACAGCCACCCATCGTACAATATCCCTTGACTCGACCGACAGGAGTACGAAATGAATTTTGTTGCACAGCCAAGTCTAGTTGGCTGTGACGCGCCCGATAATAAGTTGACATTGTCAGGTAGTAGGCACGGATTATTGAGACGAGCCCATTAGCAGACTACTGCTTACCGTTATGCTACGTATGTGGCTGATGCTGAACGCGGCGCAGCGATTGGATTGATTAAATTCAGGTTGGGCATTGAGGAAGTTAATTGATGCTACACAAAATTCAGTATATCCAGCACTGTATGAAGTGCTAAACCCCCACTTACTCGAATCTATACATACTCGTTGCCTGCCTCCAGACATCCAGCCACAAGTAACTTCATTAGCTAGAGTTGATTACGAATTGTTAACTTCACAAAATGACTAATATACCTCGTGATAGGTATAGATTAGTCCATAAGTAAGTTCCAAATTAGCAGCTGTTGAGATTAGTTCAGACAGAACAACGGATGGCTTACTTATGTGTTCAAGTAATTGCACTAACGGCTTTACTGATTGTCGCGTTTGTATACTTCGTATTATTTCAGCTAAACCGCAATCAAAAATCGTTTATGCCTTCCTGTTTTATGTGCTGGTTCTACGTGCTCCTGATGGGTTTTTGCCACAGCACAGCTTGGGGTCAGTCTACGCCTTTTCAGCAAATTGAGGAGCGCGTTTATGCGTATAATAATGCCTTGCAGTATGAAAAGTCACAGGCCTTACTGTTGCCCATCTTAAGTAACTCCAGCTACAGTGCTGACGATCATTATCAGGCGGCTATTTTGCTATCGTATACCTACAAGCGGTTGCTCGATTACACAACAACGCTTCAATTTCTGGGTGAAGCGGAGCAACTAGCCTCTAGGACAAATACCCCGGCCGTCAACACAGCCAATGTTCTGGCCCAGAAGGCTTTTGTCTATTTTGACACGCACGCTTACGCTAAATCAGAGAACCTGATGGGGCGTTTGGCCAAAACGAATTTTCGGTACATCAGTCAGGAAGATAGGGCGAAACTGATTCATCAGCAGGGTTATTTACTCTTTCTGGATAAGCGGTATCCAGCAGCCGAAGCAACCTACGACCGGGCTTTAGCGGATTTACGAGTAGCTTCCGGCTGCGATCTGCCAATGATTTTAGTGAAGAAAATGCAACTCTATGCGGCCATGAACCGTATGAATCTCGCTTTAAAAGCGTTCAAGACATCGAATCGGTGTGCTGATTCATGTGGTATTATAAAGTACCGGATATACGCCTATGATGAGTTAAGCCTCATTTATAAACGGCGAAAAGACATGGCTGGTTTCGCTGCCGTAAACCAGGTGCTGGATTCGCTCAACGAGGTGTATTCCCGAAGTGAAAAGATAGCTGATTTGCATAACCAGAAGGAGACAATTAAGCAGCAGGCCTTTGCCCGGCAACTAGACGATCAACGACGGCTGAATTGGCTGACCGGAGTAGGAAGCCTTTCAGGTCTGGTAGTGCTGCTGCTGATTGGCTTGCTCATGTTTCGAAAACAACAACGTCGGCTAGCCAGTGAACAAGACCAGCTTCAGCTTCCGGTAGATCTGGCAGTAATTAACGATCCCGTAACGCCTGTTAGCATAGCACAGAAAAATACCAGTGCCTTGTCGGAGCGGCAACAACTGGTTGTAGCCTATTTGTTGAAAGGACGCTCCAATCGTGAAATAGCTGATGCCATGTGCATATCAGAGAATACAGTGAAATATCATATAAAAAATATTTACGATGAACTAGATGTGAAGAATCGGGCAGAATTACTGGCACGGTTACGAGATTGATAATCATTTAAGGGCAGCTCTATAAACTGAATTTGTAATTGTTATTGTGTATAAATACTCTGTTTTTGCGATGGAATAGCCCTACCCGTTCGGGTAGTCTTTGAATTTGGCCGCAAAACTACCCGTTCGAATAGGGGGCTGTCGGTAGTGAGTCAATAGGTTTGGCGTAGTTAAATCAGATCGCTTCATCTGATCAACTAGCTACGTCAATTATGATTCCTCCTCTACTTGTTCACTGCCAAATCAGTCAGGATTCGCCTGCTGATTTACGTTCGTTACCTACACATAATCGAGGGGCGGGTTACGTCATACGCTTACTCCTAGTCATGCTGTTCTGTTTTATCTGGATGCAGCAGGGGGTGGCCCAATGCGTGTTGGCAATCACCAAACAGCCCGTTGGAGCCACCAGATGTGTTGGTGATACCTATTCATTCTCGGTGACCAATACTGGTTTGGGGACCTACCAGTGGCAGAAAGACGGCGTCGACCTGATTGATGAGGTGGGTAATATTAGCGGCGCAACCACCGCTGAACTAACGTTAACCGACTTGTGCGCCACCTGTGATCCGGGCGAGTATGTGTTGGTCGTAACGGGCACGGGTGCTTGTCAGGGGCAGACTGTGAGAAGCAATGCGGCCAGGCTGATCGTAAACTCGCCGGTTGCCATTACTACCCAACCCACCAATCAGCAGGTGTGCGAAAACAGTATTGCTACGTTCACGGTGCAGACAAGTGGCATTGTCAGCAGTTACCAATGGTTTAGCAACGGAGTACTCATTAACGGGGCAACCAGCAGAGACTACCTGGTGAGAGTCAACAACACGCTCAACGGCAATAAATACAAAGTAGCGATAACGAGTTCCTGCGGCACTGTTACCAGCGATGAAGTAACGCTGGAAGTGACGGCCAAACCAACTGTGACGCTTCAGCCGGTAGGGGCGACCAAGTGTGTAGGTGACAATTATACATTCACCGTCACGGCGACAAATGCCGGAGGCTATCAGTGGTTGAAAGATGGGGTTGACCTGATCGACGAGGCAGGTAATATCAGTGGGTCGACAACAAACAAGTTGACCTTAACGAACTTGTGCGCTACCTGTGATCCGGGCAGTTACGTGCTCGACGTTGAAGGCGTAGATGCCTGTGCTGCAACAGTGATTTCGACAAGTGCAGCGGTATTGCTGGTGAACACCCCGGTAACGATCAATACACAGCCCGCCGCCCAGCAAGTGTGCGAAGGCAGCACAGCAACCTTCGCAATACAGGTAGACGGGACGGTTACAGGCTACCAATGGTACCGTAATGGCGCGGCTATCAATGGGGCTACGTCGGCCAGCTATCAACTCACTACCAATGCGGCCAACAACAATGAGAGGTACAAAGTAGAGGTGCAGGGCCCCTGCGGCACAGTGACAAGCAATGAAGTAGTCCTGACGGTCAGTGCCGAGCCTGTTATCACGCTTCAGCCCGTGGGGGCCACCCGGTGTGTAGGGGACAATTACAGTTTTACGGCCACCGTCACCGGCGACGCTACCTACCAGTGGCAGAAAGATGGCGTTGATCTGATTGATGAAGCTGGTAACATTAGCGGGGCAACAACCGCCCGGCTGACTTTGACCGACTTGTGTGCCACCTGTGATCCGGGTAATTACGTACTGGTCGTGACTGGAACGGGAAGTTGCAACGCCACCCAGCTACGCACTAACGCGGCTGTATTAGTGGTCAATACGCCGGTTGCCATCAGGGCCCAGCCTCAAGCCACTACTGTTTGTGAGGGAAGCAATGCGACATTTAGTATACAAGCCAACGGCACCATTACGACTTATCAGTGGTACCGGAATGGCGCGGCTATCAATGGGGCAACGGCTGCCAGCTACCAACTGACAACCAGTAACGCCAATAACAATGACAGATTTAAGGTCGACGTGGTCGGTAGCTGTGGCACGGTGACCAGCAATGAAGTGGCTCTGGGCGTCAACGCCAAGCCCGTCATTACGGCTCAACCGGTGGGGGCTACCAAGTGCGTGGGCGAGGCCTATACCTTCACCGTTGCAGGTACGTCTATCGGATCATATCAATGGCAGAAAGACGGCGTTGATATTGCCGGGGCGACTTCGGCCAATCTGGTGCTGACCAATTTACAGACTGGCAACGCAGGTACGTATCGGGTGCGCATCACCGGGGCCGCTACCTGTAATAATGAATCACTGGTTAGCAGTGAGGTTGTGCTAGTGGTCAATACGCCGGTAACCATTAGTGCCCAGCCTCAGGCGACTACTATTTGCGAGGGAAGCAACGCTACATTTAGTGTACAAGCCAATGGTACTATCACAGGTTATCAGTGGTATCGCAACGGCACGGCTATTTCAGGGGCAACCTCAGCCAACTATCAACTCACTACCAGTCTCAGCATTGATAACGACAAATTTAAGGTCGACGTGATTGGTAGCTGTGGCACGGTGACTAGTGAGGAAGTAACTCTGGGCGTCAACGCTAAGCCCGTCATTACGGCCCAGCCTATGGGTGCTACAAAATGCGTGGGTGAGGCATATACGTTGTCCATCACGGCCAGCAATGCCGGTTCCTTCCAGTGGCAGAAAGGCAGTATCGATATTGCCGGGGCGACCTCAGCCAATCTTGTACTGATCAACTTGCAGACCAACAATGTCGGTACGTATCGGGTGCGCATCACCGGAGCCGCGGCTTGTAGTACTGAATCGCTCGTCAGTAGCGAGGCTGTTCTCGTCATCAACACACTGGTAACGATCAGTGCTCAACCTAAGGGAACTACTGTTTGCGAGGGGAGTACGGCAACGTTTACAGTTCAGGCTTCTGGGATCATCAATAGCTACCAGTGGTACCGGAATGGCACGGCTATTTCAGGGGCAACGGCTGCCAGCTACCAACTGACAACCAGTAACGCCAATAACAATGACAGATTTAAGGTCGACGTGGTCGGTAGCTGTGGCACGGTGACCAGCAATGAAGTGGCCCTGGGCGTCAACGCCAAGCCCGTCATTACGGCTCAACCGGTGGGGGCTACCAAGTGCGTGGGCGAGGCCTATACCTTCACCGTTGCAGGTACGTCTATCGGATCATATCAATGGCAGAAAGACGGCGTTGATATTGCCGGGGTGACTTCAGCCAATCTGGTGCTGACCAATTTACAGACTAGTAACGCGGGTACGTATCGGGTGCGGGTTACCGGAGCTGCGACTTGTAACAGTGAATTGGCTGTCAGCAATGCCGTTACGCTGACGATCAACACCCCGGTAACAATTACCACACAACCCACCGTCCAGCAGGTTTGCGAAGGGAGTAACGCTACGTTCTCCGTACAGGCTACGGGCAGCATTACAGGCTACCAATGGTACCGTAATGGCACAGCCATTAATGGAGCCACTAGCGCCAGCTACCAACTGACGACCAGCATCGCCAATAACGACGAACAATACAAAGTAGACATAATTGGCCCCTGTGGCACTCTTACCAGCAATCAGGTGACACTGACTGTCAGCGCCAAACCTGTCATCGCGCTCCAGCCTGTGGGGGCCACCCGGTGCGTAGGTGACAATTACAGCTTTACGGCAACCGTTACTGGCGACGCTACCTACCAATGGCAGAAAGATGGAACTGTTCTGGCCGATGAAGCGGGTAACATTAGCGGGGCGACAACCGCTCGGCTAACGCTGACCGATCTGTGCGCCACCTGCGATCCGGGTAGTTATGTTCTGGTTGTGACCGGATCGGGCAGTTGTAATGCCACCCAGCTACACACCAATGCGGCGGTACTGGTGGTCAATACACCGGTTGCCATCACTGCTCAACCTCAGGCTGTTACAGTCTGCGAGGGAGGTGATGCTACGTTTACGGTGCAGGCTATCGGGACTATTAATGGCTATCAGTGGTATCGCAACGGCACAGCCATCGCGGGGGCTACCAGCGCCAGCTATCCATTGACTAGTAGCCTCATCAACCATAACGACAAGTATAAGGTGGAGGTGCAGGGGGCTTGCGGCAACCTGACCAGCACTGAAGTGACGCTGAGCGTGAATGCCAAGCCCCTGATCACGGCTCAGCCTACTGGAGCCACTAAGTGCGTGGGAGAGGGGTACACCCTTTCTGTTTCAGGAACAAACGTGGGTTCGTACCAGTGGCAAAAAGATGGGAATGACATTGTGGGGGCTACCTCGGCCGAGCTGCTACTTAACCCCCTTTCTCTAGCCAGCGCAGGCAGCTACCGGGTGCGTTTGAGCGGAGCCGCCACCTGTGCCGGGAAGTCTCTTTTGAGCAATCAGGTGGTATTGCAGATGAACACTCCTGTTACCATCAGTAGCCAGCCTGTTGCTACCGCAGGTTGCGAAGGCAGCCTGGCAACGTTCTCAATTCAAGCTAGCGGTACAATCACGGGCTATCAGTGGTACCGTAATGGTGCGGCTATAAACGGGGCTACGTCGGCTAGCTATCAGTTGACTACCGCCGTAACTGACGATAACAATACGTACAAGGTCGATGTGCAGGGCCCATGCGGAACGGTCACCAGTACTGAAGTGAGCCTGAGAGTGAACAGGAAGCCCACCATCACGGCCCAACCAGTAGGGGCGATCAAGTGTGTGGGTGAGGCGTATACGTTTGCCGTTACAGCAGGCGACCCCGGGGCGTATCAATGGCAGAAAGACGGCGCTGATATTGTCGGAGCTACCTCGGCCAATCTGGTGTTGACCAATTTACAGACAGCCAACGCCGGTACGTATCGGGTACGGGTTAGCGGAGCCGCGACTTGTAATGCTGCATCACTGGTCAGTAACGAAGTCACCCTGGTCATCAACACGCCGGTAACAATCAGTGCTCAACCTCAAGGAACTACAGTTTGCGAAGGCAGTAATGCTACGTTTACAGTTCAGGCGTCTGGGACCATCACTGGTTACCAGTGGTACCGTAACGGCTCTGCCATCAACGGAGCGACCTCAGCCAGCTACCAATTGCTAACCAGCCCAGCTAACAACGACGATAAATTTAAGGTCGACGTAATTGGAAGCTGTGGTACCATCATTAGTAATGAAATCGCTTTGGGCATTAATGCCAAGCCAGTTATCACGGCTCAGCCGGTGGGGTCTGTCAAGTGTGTGGGTGAGGGATATACCTTCGTCGTCACAGGTACTTCCATCGGTACATATCAATGGCAAAAAGACGGTGTAGATATTGCCGGAGCGACCTCAGCCAATCTGGTGATAGGTGCGATACAGATCGCAAATGCAGGTACGTATCGGGTACGCATCACAGGAGCCGCAACCTGTAACAACGAATTACTGGTCAGTAACGAAGCTGTTCTAGTGGTCAACACGCCGGTAACGATCAGTGCCCAACCTCAGGCAACTACAGTTTGCGAAGGCAGCAATGCTACGTTTAGCGTACAAGCCACTGGCACCATTACGGGGTATCAATGGTACCGCAACGGTACGGCTATTTCAGGGGCAACTTCATCCAGCTACCAGTTGCTGACCAGCACCGCTAATAACAACGACAAATTCAAGGTCGATGTGATCGGTAGTTGTGGCACAGCGATCAGCAGTGAAGTGGGTTTGGGTGTCAATGCAAAGCCTGTCATTACGGCTCAGCCCGTTGGGTCAATCAAATGCTTAGGTGAGGGGTATACCTTTACTGTCACAGGTACGTCCATCGGCACATATCAGTGGCAACGCGATGGTGTAGATATTGCCGGAGCGACTTCGGCTAACCTGGTGCTGACCAATTTACAGACAGCCAACGCCGGTGTGTATCGGGTACGGGTTGGCGGAGCCGCGACCTGTAATAACGAATCACTGGTCAGTAGTGAGGTCGTTCTGGTGGTTAATACGCCGGTAACGATCAGTGCCCAACCTCAGGCAACTACGGTTTGTGAAGGAAGTAGTGCAACGTTCGCTGTGCAGGCCAACGGCTCCATTACGGGGTATCAGTGGTATCGTAACGGAACCGCTATTTCAGGCGCAACCTCAGCTAGTTACCAGCTGACCGTCAGTAGCGCCAATAATAATGAGCAATACAGGGTAGACGTGCAGGGCGCCTGTGGTACGGTGACCAGCATTGGCGTGGAACTGACGGTTAACGCCAAACCGGTGTTCACCGCCCAGCCCGTTGGAGCCGCCAGATGCGTAGGTGAGGCCTATATATTCTCGGTAACGGCCAGCGGTGCCATCACCAGCTACCAATGGCAACGCAACGGCGTCGATATTGCCGGGGCCACGGCCGCTACTTATACCATAGCAGCCATTCAGCCGGGCGATGCAGGAACGTATCAGGTAGCATTGACGGGAGCAGCCACTTGCGGAAATGAACGTCTTACCAGTGCCGGGGCTATGCTGGTGGTTAACGTACCTATCCAGGTCACAACACCACTTGTTTCGCAAACGATCTGTGAGGGTAGCCCCGTCACGTTTACCCCTTCGGCAACCGGTACCATTACGGGCTACCGCTGGTACCGGAATGGGCAGTTGCTGAACACTACCGATCCAACCTACACGCTGACAGCCACGCTGGCCAACCAGAATGATACCTATCGGGTCGAGCTGATCGGTCCATGCGGCACGGTTACTTCTACCGAAGCAACGCTGGCCATTATTCGGATTGAGACGCCGACGATCACCTCCAACAAACCTGATGGAATGTGCGTTGGCCAGCAGACCACCCTGACGGCGAATGGTTGCACCGGCACAGTCACCTGGTTCCGTGATGGCAATGCTGTCGGGTCAGGAAATACATTAACTACCGGAGAGACAGGTACGTATACCGCTTCCTGCGCCAATCAGGGGTGTGCCCTTCAACCACGGAGCAACGCCGTTCAGGTCATTCAATTATCGCCCGTCGCCTTTACAGCGGCCGTGCAGAACGTGACGTGTTTTGCGGGCAACAACGGGGCAGTGACAATAAACCCCGCTGGTGCCGCAGGAGCGCCTTACGTCGTGCGCTGGACTAATCCGGCCGGTTTGACCAGTTCAACGATTGGAAATTTGACGGCGGGCACGTATGCCTTTACCATTACCGACCGGATCGGATGTACGGTCGCTGGTAGTCAGGGGATCACGCAACCTACTCAGCCTTCTGGCAGTGTTGTCGCCACCGACGTAACCTGTAACGGGCGAAAAGATGGCCGATTGGTCTTGAACGCCCGCAGTGACTACGGGGGATATATCTACAGCGTGAACGGTGGTACTCCCGTCGCTTTCTCTGCCGGAGCTACCCAAACGCTGACCAACCTGGATCAGGGTACGTATACCATTCGGATTACCGATGCCCGCAATTGCGAGGTGCTGGCGGCTACAGCGGTAACAATCAACCAACCTACGGCCCTGACGGTGCTGACTAGTCTGGTGAAGCAACCTCTCTCGGCTGATTCGAAAGACGGTAGCGTCGAGATAAATGCATTGGGTGGGACGGGGCCATACACGGTGCGCTGGTACGATGCCAGTGGAGCCGAGTTGACCACGCCAGTACAGACAACGGTCACCGCTACGAGCCTCATCAGTCGCTTGTCGCCCGTGGGTGGTGGCGTTTACCGGGCCGTAGTCAGAGACAAAAACGGATGTGAACAAGCACAGACTCAAACCCTGGTGGCTCCCCCTCGACTGGTGGCAACGATCACCACAACACCGATCTCGTGCTTTGGCCGTAACGACGGAACCGCGACGGTATCGGTAACAGGCGGGGTAACGTTTACCACAACCCCAGCTTACCGAATCGGCTGGCGCAGACAGGGTACGACCACGACCATTGGCGGAGGACTCACCGTCTCGAGCCTGGCTCCAGGTACGTATGAGGCCATCATAACCGATGCAAACGGCATTTCGACCTCCGCAACCGTGTCATTGACCGAGCCTGCCCTGCTGAAAACGACCGTCAGCCAGATACTGCCCAATTACTGCACCAACCTGCCGCTGGGCGAGGTGACGCTGCAAACCGAAGGCGGACGAGCACCTTACCGCATCACCTGGAACGGCAACGCGATCCCTGGCAACACGGTGACCAAATTACCAGGCGGGCGGCAAACATTCACCGTGACGGATGCGTCGGGATGCGTAGCCACCACCGAAGCCATCGTGCCCGACAACGCAACGGCGTTCAATACCAGCATCGCTTACACTGCGCCAACCTGCTTTGGCCGCTGCGACGGTACGTTGATCTCGACGGTGCAGGGCGGTAATGCACCCTACCAGTATAGCTGGCGGAACCTGTCGGCTACCACGCCAACGGCCTTCAGCGTGTGCGGCACTGGCGAAACGGCCCTGACCATTCAGGATGCCAAAGGGTGCATTATCACCTCAGCCGTTGTGTCACTGACAGCCCCCGCACCCCGCGTACTGGGCCTGCCGGCTACTCAGGAGGTGTGCCCGTCGAAACCGTTCGAGTTGAGCGCGGCTTCGCTAACCTGGGGCAAAACCTTCGTCTGGACACTGCCCAACAGCACCACTCAGACCGGAGCAACCATTCAGGCCAGTGGCGTAGGTACGTATCAGATCACGGTGCTCGACGAAAATAGTTGCGGTGGGCAGGGAACAATACTCGTCAGGCAGTTCTCTACGGTCAATCAGCTCTTCACGATGCCCAGTGAGGCGGTGGCCGGAAAATCAGTCGTGGCGATTGACCTGACCAGCCCTGCTCCGACCAGTATTCGCTGGGAAGTACCGGGGGGCACCATCGTCAGTCAGGATACCTATCAGGCCAAGTTCAGTTTTGCGCAGGTAGGTACGTTCAGCGTCACCGAAATAGCCACGGTCGATAATTGCGACTATCGCCTGACTAAGGCCATCGACATTAAAGCTAACCTCGACGATAACGGCTTTCCTCGTCCGATGAATGTAGCGCCGATCGAGGTGACGGTGATGAGCAATCCAACTGTAGGCACTACCCTGCAACTGGCCATTGCTAACCCGGCCGACGAGGATTTTTCGGTGACCGTGCAACCCATTACCGGCCATCAGCGCGTCTTCGGCCAGGAATACAGTAAGCATGGTTCTAATCTGCTGACGATCAGCTTGCCTGGTACGGTCACCGACGGACTTTACATCCTGACGGTGCAGACCGCTACCGTCCGCATCACCAAACAAATTCTGGTTACCCGATAATCGCCCATCACGCTCATTTAATCGGTTCGTTTAATGCAACAACTACGTCATTTTCGCAATGGGCTGGGCCTGCTGCTCGGCCTGGTACTGAGTAACTGCCCGATGGGTCAGTCGGTGCTGGCGCAATCGGTAGACCTCGGTTCCATCGGTAAAGCCAAACCCCTGGTGGTATCCGGGGGGCTGGGGGCCAACACTATCTTCAACGCGGGCCTGCCCAACGCTGAGGGGCCTCTCAATTATTTTCTATCAGGAAACCTGAATCTGAATTTCTTCGGGACCATCAACGTGCCGCTCACGTTCAACTATTCGAACCGGCGGCTGGCGCTCTCGCAGGGATATTCGTTCAATCAGCTCAGTCTTCACCCGACCTACAAATGGGTGACGGCGCACATTGGTACCAATTACATGACGTTTTCGCCGTATACCCTCAACGGCCATCAGTTTGTAGGCGCGGGGGTAGAAGCAACGCCCGGTAAGTGGAACGTGCAGGCTATGGCCGGGCGGCTCTTGCAGGCCCAGTTTACTGACACTACCACCACCGGCCCCACCTTTCGCCGGATGGGCTACGGCCTGAAAGTAGGGTATAACCCCGGCAACTACCTGGTGGGCCTGACGTTGTTCAACGCCAAGGATGACCCTACCACGATTCCGGATACCCAACGCCGGTTCATGAACCAGGTAGTGACGCCCAAAGACAACATGGTGGTTAGCCTGAACTTCGGTACCACGCTTTTCCACGCCCTGCAAATCAACGCCGAATACGCCAACAGTGTGGTTACCAAAGACCAGTCGCCCAATTACGAACGGGTTCCGATGCGGTCGCTGGCGGGCGTGTTTGTGCGGGGTAACGCTACTTCCGAGTCATACAACGCACTTAAGGTGGGAGCCAATTACAACATCGCCAAAACGAAGACCATCGTGGGCGCGGGTTACGAGCGCATCGACCCCAACTACACCACGCTGGGCGGCTATTATTTTGTCAATGATCTGGCCAACTACACACTCAATGTCAGCCAGACATTGCGCGGCGGTAAATTGCAACTGAGCGGTAACGTGGGCTTGCAGGAAGACGACATCAAGAAGCAAAAAGCAAACAAACAGCGGCGGTTCGTAGGGTCGCTGGTAGCCAGTGCCCAGTTGCAGGAAGGCTTTACGATGGGCATCAATTACTCCAATTTTCAATCGTACCGCTTCCTGAACGACACCTACTCGCGGCTGGTGCGGGTGCCGGGACAGATCATCGACACGCTGGCTTACTCGCTGGTGTCGCAGACCATTGGTTATAATGCCAACAAAGTGCTGACGAAAACCGACACCCGCTCATCGCAGCTCAGCTTCGTGGCCACCTACGTAGGGTCGCAAAGTGCGCGGGCCAACATCACCGACGCAGACAGCAAAACCCGGATTCTGAACGCCAGCCTGACGTACTCAATGGGTTTTATGCCACAGAAAGCCTCGTTGAATGCCTCGCTGTCGTATTTCCGCAATGCGTTGCCTACCGGAACCATCCAGGGTATTGGCCCCACTTTTGGCCTGCAGAAAACTTTTCTGGAAACCCTCAACACGACGCTGAACCTGTCGGCGCTGAACGTGAATACCAGCCTGGTAACCCCTGAAGGATCAGGTAATTCACTGGCCATCAACGCCCAGCTGCTGGCTAATATGCGGGTGGGACAGCACCATGCCTTCAATTTCATCACAGCAGTGGTCAGCACCCAGCCTGCTACCTACGTCAGCGGTAACGTTGGCTATAACTTCTCGTTTTAATGACCCGCCCTATGCCAACTTTACATACTTTTTCTTGTCAACTACGTCAGTGGGTACTGACCGGGCTGGGTACGTTGCTGTTGCTGCTTGGGTACGTTCCCGCGCAGGCGCAGGAGTTTTACCCGGTGGTAGCCCGATTTACCCAATTGCCGCCCTATCCGGTTTATCTGGCCGATTTCAGCAACCCGTCGCAGACTAACCTGTCTATTCAGGTGCAGCAAAACGACCGGTCTATCGCCACACGGCCCTTCCGTATTCGCATCTACATCGAAGGGCAGGGGTTTCAGATTCAGAGTACCGATCTGGTGCAGGGTGAACCCCCGCTGACGCTTAGTTTCGGGCAGGTGTACAACCTCCCCGCCGAGCAGGTAGCCAATTATTTCAAGCAGTACAACCTGAAAGTCAGCGCCGCGCAGTATGCCCGACCCTTTAGCGAAGGGGCATTCCGGTTTGGCGTTGAAATTATTGATTTTGCCACCAATCGGCCTATTTCGGGTGTGCAGTGGGCCAATCCTGTCTGGATCACCATCAACGAGCCTCCCGTCTGGGTCATGCCGCAGAACGCCGTCACGATGGTGCCGACCCTGCCGCAGAACATCGTTTTCCAGTGGTCGCCGCGCCATACGAACGTGAGCGACGTGGAGTATGAATTCACCATCACCGATCTGATGATCAACGGCGGGTTTGCCGGGAACGTGCAGAACCTCTTTCTGGCCCAGCCGGCCTACTACAAAACCCGTACCCGCGCCACCACGCTGGTCTACGACCCCACCATGCCGCCCCTGGTTCCCGGACGTACCTATGCCTACCGGGTAGAGGCTATTGCCAAACGCGGCCGCGAAGACGTAGGCGTATTTCGGAACAACGGGTTCTCTGAAATTCAGCACTTCAGCTATGGTACTCCGCTGCTTCCCCCCTCCAATCTACGGCTAGCGTGGAATGATGGTAATCCCAATGAAGCCAATCTGAACTGGAAAGGAGAAGCAAATCACCAGTCGTTTGTGGTCGAGATTCGGGAAAAAGGTCAAAATGGGCCATGGCGTAGTACCACGATTAATCCGCAGGCAACGGGGCTCTACAACAGCTTTGCCTTCAACGGCCTCGACCCGACCAAAGCCTATGAAGCACGGGTATCGGCAGCGGGGGGCGACGGGCAGCGGACTACATCGGTGGTGGTACCGCTTGCCGTATCGGCGGTGGCGACCAAACAAACTGATTTTTCGGTGAAAGGGACGCTGACCTGGGCGTATGCCGCTAGCGAAGAAGCGTTCACTCAGCCCGGAAACCTGATTAGCGCCGGCAATCTCCCGGCCTCCAGGCGACTCACCCGGCAACCCTTAACGGACCCACGCGCCGGTAGTCGGCAGTTTACCTTAAAAGATGCCGTCATCAGCCTTTACAACACGGGCGACGCCGTGGTTGACGCGGCTACCTTCGGGCAAAAACGAGGTCAGTACCAACTGATTGAAACGGTGTCGACCAACGCGCAGGGCGAGTACGAGTTTAAGGGCGCCAACATTAAACTGCTGCGCAACGCCCGGAATCTGTACCTCCACGCCCGGTTCAAAAATAACGCCTTCGGTGAAGCTTTCGCGCCGTTGCGCCTGCCTGCCAGTCTGGTAGGGACGATAAAGGCTACAGATATGGTGCTGATTGCCAACACGTTCCGGTACGCGCCTACGCTGATTGTGCAGCCAAATATACCCCTCCCATTTGTTGAGGAGGTGGCCCTGTACCGGCTCAGGTCGGTCGTGGAAGCCAACCCCTACCTACGCGAAGAAGGCAACGCAGCCAACCGCCGCGAGGTGCGTTACAACAACGACACATACCTGGAAGTAGCCACCTTTGGCCCCAACAAGGTGCAGCCGCGCCTCTTTACCAACCACCTATACAACGATCAATTGGTGATGGGGGTGAAAGAGCGGGGGGGGGATACACAGTTTTTTCCCATCACGGGGGTAGAAGCCGTGGAAGCCGGACAGACCATGACGGTAGCCGACCAGTTTAGGTACGCTGCCGCCCAACGACGTATCCGGGGTGTGGTGGCTCGGGGTACAGCGCAGAATCCTGTTGCTAATGTGACGGTGGAGGTGCTTAACCAACCCTATAAAACAGACAAAAACGGGGTGTATGAGGCCATTATCCCAGCCTCGGTCCCTGTGCGGGAGTCGTTTTATGTGGCCGCCATTGACCCACTCGACCATACAGTAAGCGTGCGGGAACGTCCTACCTACGAAGGGTACAGTCTGGAGCAAAACTTCCTGCTGACGCTACGTGAGGTGAAGGTGACAGGCAGCGTGATAAACAACACGCAAAAGCCAATCGAGGCAGCAGTCGTGACGCTGGGGAGCCTCAGTACCAAAACCAGCGCCGATGGTTCGTTTACATTTAGCCTCAGCGAAGGTGCCCTGAAAAACCTTAAAAAAGACAAAGGCACCGTCTCGATCCGCGCCGATGACTATGTCACGGTGAAGATGCCAATTGACTCATTTGCTTTGAAAACCAAAGACCCGGAGCGCTATGAACGGCTGAATATCAAGCTCGACGGGGCGATAAAACAATTTCGGGTACTTGTTTTCAAAGGACAGGACAAGCGCAACGCACTGGGTATGCGCAACCTGAGCGACTCGTTATCGGGAATTACGTACTTCGACGTACCCATTACTGTCAACGGCCAGGAGGTACAATCGAATAAAGAACCTGGCTACCGGGGTAAAACAAACAAAACCGAGCTGACCATCGCCTTTGCCAACCCACCAGGCGCGAAGGAATTATACACGGAAAAAACCGTGACGGTGAAACTGCCGGAGAAGCCTCATAACCGCGATACCGTCTACACGTTCCGGGTACGGCTCAAACCCGCGCAGTACATTGCCGGGGTAGTGCTCGACAGCACGCTGTTTGTAGAGGGCCTGCATACGGAGGCCGACAGTCTGCTCAAACCTGCCGAAGCCACCCTCAGCAGGCTGAGGCCCATCGGCGGCGTAAAAGTAGAGAACGAAGGCGTGGGCGAAGCCGAAACTAACGCCAACGGCTTCTTCCGTATCCTGGTAGAATCGGAAACAGAAAATACGCTTAAGTTCTCACGCCCGGTGCAGACCAGCTACCGGACTATCCAGAAAAACGGCAAACCGGCGAAGGACACGCTGGTGCTGGCTTACAACGACGCCCAGGTGAGTGTGAGTACCAAAGACATCGAAGCATTCAACTCTCCCGACTCCACAGCTCTCCGAAAAGCCACCGCAGGCACCCCCGACCGGCTGGCGTTTAAGCGAGGCTTTATGTTGCGGCGCGAGCGGGCCGTTCCCAACTTCACTAAGCTGCTGGGCTTCAACGTCAAAATTGAGAAAGCCATCCGTAACAGCGGAGCCGGGGGCAACACGTATAAAATCTCCGGCCAATTGCTGATGCACGACTGGCTCAAAAGCAACAAAGAGGGTAGCAAACTGTTCGAGGTTACCAAGGATAAAGAGCTGACCCTGAACTTTAAAGATATTGTGGTCAATTCTGACCTGAAAGACAAAACCAACGCGGTACCGGTGCTGAGTCAGGTCAACCTGGTCGATACGGAGTTCGATGCATTGCTCTTTGGCTTTGCGCCGGTAAAGGTGGAAGGAAACCCGGCCGGCGAACCGTTTATTCGGTTGCAACACATTGTGGGCAAACCCGGCCAGGGTAAAATTGGCGGATCTACTTTCCAGCTTACACAAAACCAGCTTTTTGGTTTCGACTTCGGTAAGATGGAACTGACCCGGAAAGCAGCCGAGAAAAAAGCAGCCTTTGGCAAGTTCAACACCACCGACGCGGTAGATGTTGAGGAAGCCAAGAAAAACAAAGGCAAGAAAGACGGTAAAGCCACGAAAAAGAACGACGATAAAGCTAAAGCCCCCGACAAGGAACCCTATCTGCTGGCCTTCGCCACCCAGAACCTGGAGGATATGAAGGTGGATGATGAGTATGAGATCGAGTTTATAAACGGCGATTCGAAACGACAAAGCCGTAATGCCGCTGCCAGTGCAACGGCCGCCAACACAAAGGCCACCACTGCTGAAACGGCTGCCTCGACTGCCAAAACGGCGTCTAATGCTGCCGTTGCCGACATGGCCAACACCAAATCGTCGCTTACGCGGACGGTGAAGCAAGCGGGCCTGATGAGTGCGCTGAATACCGCGGCCAGAGCCGAGTCTACAGCTTCCACAGCCCGCGCCCAGGCCGACGCGGCGGCCAAAGATGCCTCGAAGGTCGAGCTTGATTCTAACTACGTGAAGTTTCCGTTGGGCAATGCGCCGGTGGCGGGTAAATCGTCGGTAGGTACGCTATCGGGGCTGTACATCAATATTGAACGAACGAGCGCAGTCCTCAAAAAATCAGGAATGAGCATGAAGGGCGCGCTTACGCTGCCCCAGATTCCGTTCATGAATGCCGACAATTTCAAGCTGGAAATAGACAAGATCGACGTGGGCAAAGATTTTCTGCTGAAACAGGCCACCTTCGTCCGTAATGAAAAGAAAAACATCCACGAACTGGCCGTTGGTGGTAATGCCTCGTACGCGTTCCTGATGGAATGGAAATCAGTACAGATTCTCAACAACTTCAAGGGCTACGGCATTGGGGGGCGCATCTCTACCGATAAAGACAATTACGTTGATGTAAACTCGTTGGCGCTGACAGTGGTTGATGGCCGGTTCTACCCGTCGATGGAGCTGTCTCTGCCCGAGAAAGGGTTTCGGGTCAAAAACATCAAGTTTGTGGCCTCCGGCAAAAAGGCGCTCGCGCTGAAACCGAACCTCAAAGACAAAAGCTACGAACTGGAAGCCTCACTCAAAGTCGAGTACGATGACTCCGCCTTTCAGACAGCCCGCACTGACAGCACCAATCAGTACGGCCGCCTGCTAAGCGAAGCCGAAAGAAAAGTTGCTCGGGAAGAAAAAGCCATTGCTGACAAAAAAGCGGAAGAGGTAGCAAAAGCTGCTGCTGACAAAGTTGCCCAAACGGCACAGTCAAAAAGTGCCACCACCGCAGCCTCAAATACAGCCGATGCCGAATCGGGTGGGCTGATGAAAAAGGTCTTCCCCTTTGATCTGCAAAAGTTTGTCTGGTCTACCACCGGCAAATGGCTGGTGTCGGCCAAGCCCAAACCTATCGAACTTGGTGAGGGCTTCGTTAAGATCAACGTTCGTCGGCTGGTGTTTACCCGCGCCGGTAAAAACCCCAACGGAAGTCCCGATGCTGTCAAAAAATCGGAACTCAACGACCTGCTCGCTATGAGCGAAGGGGAGGTGAGCAAAGCCAACGAAACCAGCAAGTTCAATAATGCCAACACCCAGATCAAGAAAGATTCGGTAGGCAATGATGTGCTCGATAAAGATGGCAAGCGCGTTCGCACCGGGGTATTCGGCAAGAACGAGCAGGAAGCCCGCGGCAACACCTCGGCCGACAAGCTGACGGTGAAAGAACTGGCTGACAAAATCCTTAAGGAAGATGCCAATGCGTCTATCGCCTTTGGCTTTGCTGGTGGTATTGAATTGGCCAGCAGTGATGCCAAAGGGTTGACGTTCGACTCTGATGTGTCGTTACTGATCGGTGATTTCGGGAAAGGCTGGGAACTCAGCATGAACGAAATCATGCTCAGGCTCGAAGCCCCGGCGTTTAAGCTGTATGGTAAGGTAAAGGTGGCGACCGATCCCAAAAAGTATGGCTTTGAAGGGGCCGTAGATATGGAGACCGTCTCTAAACGCTTTGCCGCTAACTTCAAGTACTACAGCCTGCCCAATAATCAGCTGGAACTAGGAGCGGGGCTTCAGGTGTCGACCACTGTGCCAATGGGGCCCATCACCTGGATTTCGATGGGAGGGGGCTTCGACCTCAATACTCAGGATAATAAATACAAGGTGTTCTTCGTCGGTTCGGCCACGCCCACGCTGACCGTAGCCGAACCTAAACTCTGTACCTATAAAGATATCAGGGTGCTTGTGGAGTTCAACGGTAATACCTGTGGTGCGTTGCCGGTAATCAAAGGCTCTGCTGAGCAATGGATCAACGGCGATAAGCAATGCGCGGTGCAGGTGGAACTGGACTTTTGCCGGACCCGGCTGATAGCCAAGCTGAACTGCGAGATCGAGGTGTCGAAAGATGCGAAGGCCGAGGTTAACGCGTTGGTCATTGCCGATAAGTCGCTCGGGATTTTTGTGGGGGCCAACGTACGGGTTGACGCCCTGGGCGGCATTGCCAATGGGTTGTTTGGCTTGCCCATTTTATTCAAGACCACGGCCAGCGTAGCCGATGGTATGCCTATCGAACTTGCTGGGTACGTTAGTAAAATACCTGCCTATCTGATCGGGTACGACAATACGACGGCCACGGGGTTATTTCTGAAGATGGACCTGGCGCGTGAGTTCAAATGGTCGGACCGGGTATCAGTTTTGGGACTGAACCTTGTGGAGGCCAATGTTGAAGCGGTATTGCGGAGCGGAGTCGATATGGGCGTCAACTTTCGGTCTGGCAATTTCCAAATCCTGGGCCGGGCTATGTTCGAGGCAGAAGGCCGGGTATCGGTGATGTCGTTTGCCCTCAACGGCAAGCTGGGGCTGGGTCTGATGCTCGACGGGGGTTACCGAAACGACATCGGCTGGAACCTTGCGGCTCAGGCACGGGGCGAATTACAGATTTGGCGTGACAACAGCGCGCATATACAATGTAATGACTACAAGGTAGAACGCGAATGGTATGAAGATGAAGAATGCGTCAGGCGAAGTTGGGGCTTCTGTAAAGAAACCAGACGGGTCTGGAAGCAATACGGCTGGTGGCGGCTCGATAAATTAACCACGCGGGTGAAAGTGTGCGTAAGCGGTTCATTTGGTGGGGCTTATCGGGCCAGAGGCGAAAACAATGGCTGGAGACTGCTCAAATAAGTAAAATCATGACAAACAGGATAATCAAGTGCTTTGTATTGCTGCTGCTGACAACGGGTTTGCGGGCGCAATCGAAACCGGAGCCAGTTTACCATCTGATGACCTACCCCGGACCCGGTGGCGTTCATGTGCAGATCACGTCGGCCGATACCAATGACCTGTATGCCCAGGCCAATGCATTCCAGGTTCGGCGGACCGAAAAAGGCGCTGATAATGACAAGGGACGGCTCATCGGCACGTTGCGGCCCGTACGGTCGGCGGTGCAGTTCGAAGCTGCACTTGGCCCGGACAAGTACCGTCAGTTTTTGCGCACGTTTGGTTTTGTGGCTCGCGCCCAGGTCGATACGTTTCTGACCGACCGTGCACACGCTTCGGTTCGGCAGTTGCTATCGGCCACCGATATCGACTTCTCCCGTGCACTAGGCGAAACCCTGCTCGACACCGATGTGAAACTGGGTGGTTTCTACGGCTACCAGATCATCCGGGTCAACAAAGCCGGTGCCGAATCTGAGGTAGATCGTCGGGGCGTGCTGTACCGGCCCAATCCCGAGATTGGCAAGGTGAAACCCGCACTGACTCGCGTTTCTGCCACCGACAGTGCCGTACGGTTCACGTGGAATGTGGTGTATCCGCAGCAGTTTATACCCGTCGATCAATCATCGATCAATGTTAGTTCGTTTGCCGAAGCAAGGGACTTAGCTCCTCAACGCCTCGATGTGTTCACGGCCTTTCCCTCAGGCGCGCTCAACACCCGTTTCGCCGTGTATTACCGTCTCAACGACGATGCCCGCTGGCGCTTTCTGGAACGCTACACGGCGTCGGCCGACAGCAGCGGACAGTTTTACACGACCGCCAGGGTGGCCTGCAAGCCGGAAGATGTAGTTGAAACCCGGCTCATTGCCGAAGATTATGCCGGTAACCTAGGTGATACCATCACGGCGCGGGGTGTGGCCGTAACCAACAGTCAGGTCGAATACATTTACGGACTCAATAGCCGCGATACCACCAACGCGATTTATCTGTGGTGGAAAAAGCTGTCCAGAAAACCGTACTACTCAGGTATCGAACTATCGCGGTCTTCGGCCAATACTGCTCCGAAAGTGCTGGGTATTTTGCCCGTTGATGCAATTGACTTTACTGACCCTGACGTGTACCCCGCGGGAGAAATATTCACCTACGCCATACGGCCTCTGTTTGTGCCTTTTCAGGACCTGCGGCAGGAGATGCCCGCCACCACCGCCCAATCGTGTACCCAGTTCCGTCGGCCAACGCCCCCGTTCAACCTGCGCGTAGATACCACCGGGCGCTTACCCGTACTAAGCTGGGATGCTGCCGATGACAAATCGCGCTTTGCGTTTATTGTGTATCGCGGGCAGTCGCCGTCGGATATGAACCCTATTGGTCTGCCTGTAAAAAACAATCAGTATATCGACTCCGCTAATTACCTGTCGCCCCGCGTTATGTATTCCTACGCCGTGCAGACTATCAACCTCAAGCAAGACACCAGTGCGCTATCTGAGTATGTGAACTACCGCCCCACGGCGCGTTACGCGAAGGTCGATTTTTCGTCGCCCAAACTCATCAGCAGCGAGATTATCAACAGCGACGCATTTCTAAGCTGGACCGATCTGCGGTTGAACGACGACTATATCCGGGGGTACGAACTGCAGCGCAAACGCGAAAATGACCCTGATACGAGTTTTAAGTCACTTCACGCAGGCACGCTCAATCAACCCAACTTTACTGATACGACGTTTTCGCTTGGCGTAACCTACGTGTACAGGGTTACCTCGGTGGGACTAACGGGTGAACGGGGCACTTTTTCGATGCCAGCGAGCGTATATGGCCGACCAGTATCCGGTGCCTTGGCTTCGATCGATGATCTGACGGTAAAAAACATGTCTGGCAGCGTTCGGGTGTCGTGGCCTGCCGTTGAACCGACGGGTATTGCGAGCTATCGAGTGATGCGCCGGGAACCGGCAATGACTGCCTTCATCGCCGTCGGTACTGTTAGTAATGGCGTTTTTGAGTTTGACGATCGAAGCGCCAAGCCGGGTAAAACGTACGTGTATGCCGTACAGGCCCTTAGCACAAATCGGCAAGAATCGGCGATACGAACCACTCGGTCTATCTACCGCGAGGCTGTCAGGTAAGCGATATTTGGCCAATAGATAGCGGCCTGTCTGGTTGATCCTGAATACAAGTGGCATCTCGCCTTCATCAGCGACAACCACTATCCAACTCTGACGAGCGAGGTAGCTCTGTACGAGGCATTTTTTAGTTCACCCAATCGTTCAACAAACCGTTTAACACTTACCCGTCATGAGAAATCGTTCGTGGGGGCAAGGGGGCATCATCAACGCATGCTCCGGGAATACCCCTAATACCAGTAACCTACCCGGCGATCTACTTGCAGGAGATGACTCTACAGCTCACCTCAAAACGGTGTTGAATTATCTGGTCGAATTACGAACACGCTGGGAGCGAGGTGAGCCAGTCAGCCTGGCTATGCTCACGGGCGTTTACTCAGATCAGGTAGTCAAAAAGATGCTATTAACCTGCGACGATGCGGACGCGCACTTATTCAGTGCACCACTTCATTCGCTGATTGCCTACTGTGAACAACAGGTAGCGGAGAACTAACCCAACCGGTTGGGTTAATATACCTCATGCCCGATTGCCCAAGAGAATTGTTAGTTAACTTCTACCACCATGCCGAGATTCAGTCAAGTACTTGTTCTGCTAATTTACATTGCCGGAGCTTGCTCTTCCGACACAGATACAACCAAGGGTATGCCCAGCAAGGCCAGCCTGCTGACGAAGGTTGGTTCAGGCGCAGACCAGCGGGGGTGTAAAGGCTCAGCGGGCTATTTTTGGTCGGCAGTACAGAAAAAGTGTGTTCGCCTAGCTGAAACCGGGATCCGCATGGAATCGCAGGGGAGTGCCCCAAACACGGCTGCTTATGTGCTCTTTGCCACGTCTGGCAAAGATGGCAGGGCGGAGGTCTTTCTACCTGGCGACGGGGTTGGTCGGCTGCTGCCTGAGATGCATGGAGAAAACGTCGGTAGCTGGATACTGGACACGCTCACGCTTTATCACTGGAAAAGCATATACACGTTGGCCAATGCGAAGGGAAAGGTGCTCTTCGAAGGCCGATTAACGAAAGAGCTCCATTAGGCAACCCACACGCATGACTAATTACCGGTGGATTGCTGGTTTGTTTTTGTTAGGCAGCTTGCTGAGTTGCCAGTCTCAACCAAAGTCAGGTCAGACCAGGCAGACCCTCTACCGGGCTGATAGCCTGCTTCAGGTTCGGATTATTAGAGCCGGCGACTCGGTGTACGCGATAAAGCAGGGCTATGCCTCTTTTTCGGCTAGTATACCTTATGTGGATAGTGCCCAGCTGATTGCCAACCGCTGGGGCGATCGGCTGATGCAGGCCCGGGCTGTGTCGGCGCGGGCCAGGGTGTACGATGCCTGGAATAAAGATCCCCAACAGACCATTCACTATTTTCAGCAGTCAGTGGCTCTCTACAAGCCATTGACCGAAAAACGATATCAGTATTTCTATTACAAGCAACTGCTGGCCCATGCCTACGACAAGGTACGTGACAGTACCCGTGCAACGGCGGTGCTGACCGACATACTGAACGAACTGAAGCATGAAGACACGGCCCACCTTCATAGCTTCAATTTTATTCCCGAAATGGCCCTGATTGCCACGGAGGTGCGGGCTTACTCACTTGCCGAGCAGATTCTGAGCCAACTTACCCGACGTACCTGGATCCGGAACGACCCGGATACGTACAATTATACAGACCACTACTACCTCACCCGCAGCCGAATTGATGTGTTTGGTCAAAAGCGGCTCAACTCTCCCTACGTTGACTCGCTGGAGCAGGTGTTCAACCGAAGCAAGAACCTGATGGATAGCTTGTACTATGGGGCTAATCTGGCTAGCCTGACAGGGGCACAAGGCCGCTATGAAGATGCCTACCGGTACAGCCAGATCGAGCGGCAACTCGACAAGCGGTTAAACCAGAACGAAAGTGTCAGCCAGATGCAGCGCGCCCTGGTGAATAGCGAAGTAGCTAGAGAAAAAAACAAGCTTGTTTACGAGGCGGTACTCAAACGGAATCGGGAGCGGTTGCTCTGGATCCTGGCTGGGCTTCTGACGGTCATTTCAGGGCTGAGTGGGTACCTCTACCATCGCAATCAGGCGTACCGGGTGCAGTCTATTGCGTTAGGGGCAGCAAATCGGCAACTCGACGACCGTATTGAGCAGGTTCATCTGCTGAATAAAGAGATTCAGCACCGGGTCAAGAACAACCTACACATGATCTACAGTCTGCTTCAGATGCAGGAGCGGAAAAGTAGGCAACCCGAAGTGGTGGCCCAGCTTCGGCAGGCGCGGCTCCGGGTAGAAGCCATTGCAGCCCTGAACAGCCAGCTTTCGCAGGAAGACGCTCCTCTGGACCTGAATCGGTACATTGCTACGATGGTTGAGACGGTAGTGCACTGCTACGAGAAGCCGGTGGTGACGCAACTCGACGTTGACCTGGTTGCTCTGGATAGGATTCAATACCTGCCACTGGCCCTGATCCTGACCGAGTGGATCACCAATTCCATGAAGTACGCGTTACCGGTAGATAACGTGCTGCATATCCGAATATCGTTGTATCGGCAGGTGAGTGGGACATGTATCGAATACACCGACACGGGTGGTAAAACAGCGAATGTGCCTCAGCCTAATCTGGGTATGGACATTGTCAGGCTGTTGTGCCGTCAGCTAAACGGCACCCTGACGTACCCAACACAAAGCCCCTACCATTACCGGTTGCTGCTACCGGGTATAGCCTGAATTATTGTAGTACGATCTACTACCGGCCAGCCTTGATTGCATCTACGTGACCGAACGTGTGAGCATGGGTATTCTGTCGCTAACGCCCTGGGTACCTAGCCTATAGCTGACACCTGGTCCGCTGCGTCGGGGCCTGGTTTCAGCTATAGGCTATGGACTAGAGCAGGTTTGGCATGCCGTTTCCGGTTGCTGTTTTCCCTGATTTATCTGGCAAAGGCTCGTTACGCTGAGTCAAAAGGTGCGTTCGCACTCAAAAAGCCCCCGATTCGCACTCAAAATCCCCCGTGGTAATTGGCAATGCTGGCTGATGGACTCACTTTTGATATATCAATGGTTCAACATATTGTCATTTTATCAACCTATTGTATGCGTATTAAATCTCTACTCACGTCTCTGTATACCAGTGCTGCCCTGCTACTGGCGCTCACCACCGCTCAGGCCCAGACCGGTTCGGTAGGTATCAACACCGATGGGTCAACGGCTGACGGCTCGGCCCTGCTCGACGTTAAAAGCACGACTCAGGGGGTACTCGTACCCCGCATGACGGCCCAACAACGGGGCCTCATTGGTAGCCCCGCCACGGGCTTGCTCGTGTATCAGACTGACGGCACGGCCGGTTTCTATTTCTACAACGGTACTGCCTGGACCTCACTGAGTGCGGCGGGAACAACTGGCCCACAGGGGCCGAAAGGCGATAAAGGCGACGTGGGCGCTACCGGCCCGGCCGGCGCATCAGGACCAAAAGGCGATGCCGGGATTGCCGGAGCAACCGGACCCATTGGCCCCCAAGGTCTTGCTGGCCCCACTGGAGCGTCGGGACCCAAAGGTGACAAAGGTGATGTCGGAGCGACCGGTCCCATAGGCCCGCAGGGTCCTGCGGGGACTGCGGCTGCAAAAGGAGACAAAGGCGATAAGGGGGACACCGGTGCGACCGGACCTGCTGGCGCGACCGGCCCGATAGGTTTAACCGGGCCGGCTGGGCCCACCGGGACAGCCGGACCAAAAGGCGATGCTGGCGCAACGGGACCAACCGGCGCGCAGGGAATTAAAGGCGATAAGGGTGATACTGGCTTAACCGGAGCGACTGGCCCGGCAGGTGCAAAAGGTGAGAAAGGGGACGTGGGTTTAACTGGCGCAAGCGGACCCACTGGCCCGGCCGGAGCAGCTGGTGCGACAGGAGCTATTGGACCCAAAGGGGATAAAGGCGATACGGGTTTAACCGGAGCCAGTGGCCCGGCCGGTGCTACTGGCCCCATCGGTTTGACTGGCCCAGCTGGTCCTACTGGTGCAACGGGGGCTGCTGGCCCCGCAGGAGCGACGGGCCCCATTGGCCCAACTGGAGCACAGGGTACAAAGGGCGATAAAGGGGATACCGGCTTAACAGGAGCAACAGGCCCTGCCGGAGCAACAGGACCCATTGGACTAACCGGGCCAGCTGGCCCAACGGGAGCTACAGGTCCAGCTGGAGCTACTGGCCCGGCAGGGGCGCAAGGCTTACAAGGCCAACAGGGACCCACCGGTGCAACCGGCCCGCAAGGCCCCGCCGGACAGGGCGTACCTACGGGCGGCACCGTCGGGCAAGTCCTGACCAAAGTGGACGGCACCAACTACAACACGCAGTGGACAACGCCCAGCAGTGGCGGTGGCGCATCGTTGGTCCTTCATGTGCAAAAGAACGCGGCGACAACTCAGCCCCTATCGGATAGCATTACCGCCCCTAGTACCGTTCCCTTCGAGAACACAGTGGTTTCGCCTCCATCCAACACCGGCAGTTGGAACAGTTCAACGGCTACCTACACGGTGGGGGCCAACGGAGCCGGTTTGTACTTAGTAGATGTGCAATTGACCAGTAATATTGTTGGCACCTATCCTATGATTGAAGTAAACGGGGGAGGAGCGACCAGTGCCAATAATTTGTATGGGATAGGAGTAGTCAATAGCCCAGTATTACAATCCCCACGTAAAGGAAGGGGTACGTTGCAGCGCACGATTGTGCTCAGTGCAGGCAATACGCTTACCGTGCGGGCGGCAGCTACGTCCACTGTTGTAGGAGCGGACCTAAACGGCGATGCCTCGTGCTATTTCCGGTTAGTGAAGCTGAATTAACTGACTCGTCGCATCAAACGGTAAGGGGGGCGTGGGTTTGCCCATGCTTTTCGGCTCAGGTACGTTGCTGTTAGACTACTCAACCAGTCCCGGCAACGTACCTGAGCCAACCCCAGGCCATTTTTCGCTCATCTCCCAAGTGTAAGTATGAACAATCATCTACTTCCACCGGCTTCCGGCCAGTCTATGCGCAGCCGGGCCGTTGCGCTGTCGGTACTGTTACTGGCCACAGTCGGCAGCGCACTGGCCCAGTCTATCCTAAACATCGGGGCTAA
This sequence comes from Fibrella forsythiae, assembly GCF_017353175.1. Classification (GTDB taxonomy): domain Bacteria; phylum Bacteroidota; class Bacteroidia; order Cytophagales; family Spirosomataceae; genus Fibrella; species Fibrella forsythiae. The sequence goes on from NZ_JAFMYW010000002.1 coordinate 38,411, forward strand.
CACCCACGTGGTCGGCACAGGGGCCGCCCAACTCGTGTACGGGGGCGGGGCGCTGACCAATAACGGCTCGCTGAGCATGGCCGTGGGGCCGCTGCAATTCAACGGTCCCACTACCTACAGCGGAGCGGGTACGGCTACCGTGGGCAACGTGTTGTTTAGCCACGCCACCGGCAGCAGCACGCTCAACAGCCTTCTCTCGGTGACCAATCAGGCCACGCTTGCGGCCAACACCGCCCTCAACGCTAACGGCCAGTTGTATCTGCGCACCGACCAGTTTGCCGGGGCCAATCTGGTCAACGACGGTGTGCTGACCGGCACTGTGCAGGGATTGGTAACGAACGCCAGTGTGCAAACCGGCAGCACGGCGTATAGCAGCCAATTGTCGGCCAACGTCAGCGGCGGGGTGATGCAGTATCAATGGCAGTCGTCGCCCGATAACAATACCTGGGCCGATGTAGCCGGAGCCACCGCCGCCACCTATACGGCCAGCGTAGCCGCGCCGGTTTATTACCGCGCCCGGCTGACAACCGCCAACAGCAGCTATGACCAGCCCAGTCCGGGGGTGTTTCTAGCCTATACCGGGCCTTCCACGGTCTGTGCGTGTCTTCAGATCACGGCCGTCAGAGTGCGGTAGTTCGTTTCTACGCCTACCAGTCATCCATCTTGTCAACGTCTCTCGTTAGTCTCAATCTCATATGTTCCATCAATCTTTCCCATCGATAGTCTGTCAGCGGTACCCGGTCCTGGCCGCTCTGCTTTTGCTGGCCTTTAGCAACGCACTGGCCCAGCCCACGCTGCGCATCGGGGCCAACGCCCGTGTGGTTGGTACCGGAACTGCCCAGCTCGTGTACGGGGGCGGTGCCCTGACCAACAACGGCTCGCTGAGCCTTGTCGCCGGTCAGCTATCGGCCACCGGCCCCACGACCTACGGCGGTGGGGGTACGGCCACCGTCGCTAACATCCGCTTTGGCCACAGCGTAGGCAGCAGTACGCTCAACAGCCTGCTCTCGGTGACCAATCAGGCTACGCTGTTGGCCAACGCTGCTCTGAACGCCAACGGGCAGTTGTATCTGCGCACCGACCAGTTTCCGGCCGCCAACCTGGTCAATAATGGCATCCTGACCGGCACGGTGCAGGGCTTGGTGACCAGGGCTACGGCTACAACCGGTAACGCCCCCTTCAACACCACCCTGTCGACCAACGTATCGGGTAGTTCGATGCGTTACCAGTGGCAGATGTCGACCGACAATACCCAGTGGAGTAACGTGGCGGGCGCTACCATGGCCACCTACACGGCTTACGTAGACGCACGTATCTTTTACCGCTGCCTGCTCACCACCACCAACAGTGCCTACAGTCAGGTGACGCCCGCACAGGAGGTGAACGTACTGGTGTCCATGGATACCTACGGGCTGACGGTGCTGCATCGGGATGTAGATAATTACGTCGATAACAACGCGATCCAGCCCCTGATCGTCCTGCAAAATCAGGGATCTACGGCCTTACCGCTGGCGAATCTGACCCTGCGCTATTACCTCACCGTGGAGGGAGCCGCTGCCCTGAGCAACCTGTCGATCAACTACGCGCAACTGGGTAACCAGAACGTACGCCTACGCTACGTGCCGTTGATACCAGCCCAACAGGGAGCCAGCGGGTATGTGGAATACAGCTTCACCCCGGCGGCAGGCAATCTGGCTCCCGGGGCCAGTTCGGGAGCGATCCAGAGCTATTTCGCCAAGAGCGACTACTCAGGTCTCAACGAGCGGGATGACTATTCGTACGCCCTCGTGCGCGACCAGCTGGTGGGCAATCCGCGCATTACGGCCTACTACAACGGGGCGCTTATTGCGGGGGTAGAACCCGGATCGACCACTCAGCTGCGCGCTTTACGGGCCTTGACCGAAAGCAAGAATGGGGCCTCCGCCAATCAGGTCAGCACGTACCTGGAGGTTCGAAACGAGGGCACGGTGCCCGTCAATTACCGCGACCTGACGGTTCGCTATTATTTCACGGCCGAGGGCAGTGCCCCGCTGAACGTGGAACTGGACTACGCTCAGGTGGGACAAGCCAACGTACGTACCCGGATCGTGCGCATCAACCCACCGCTGGCCAATGCCGACACGTACCTGGAGCTAAGTTTTGTGAATGCAGGTCAGTTAGCGCCCGGAGCCAGTACGGGTCAGATCCGCTACCGCATCAGCAAAGCCGATTATAGCCGCTTCAACCAGGCCAATGATTATTCCTACCAGGAGTTTCCCTCGGAGTCGAGCTCCAACCGGCAGGTCGTCGTCTTTGTGGCTGGCGATCGGGTGTGGGGCACAGAACCAGCGTCGACTTCAAAGAGTCGGATAGCCCTTAGCGAAGCCAGCGTAGAGCCGGGCCCCGAATTCAAGGTACGGCTACTGGGCAATCCTATTACTGACAATCAGGTATTGGTCGACATATCAGGCGCCGGGGGTCAACCCCTGCGTCTGATGGTGAGTGACCTGAATGGGCGGCTGATCTGCGAGCGGCAGGTAGCGGCAGCCGGAGTCGAGGAGCGCCAGGGGCTGGACGTGAGTCGCTCGGATGCGGGTATCCTGTTGCTCCAGGTTAGTACGCCCACTCAGAGCCGAGTGGTGAAAGTCCTGAAGGCTAGGTAGGTACGTACACAACGACCCGACAGCCTGAGCCGTTTAACACGGTCGGAAACTGGTTGGTACTATTTAATCTGTTGGTCATCAGGGTTTTCATACACAGCCGGGTGTCTACCGTTAGTAGCAAACACCCGGCTGTGTATGAAAGCCCTGAAGCTGTTTATGACGTGGAATTGGATCAGGGATACGCGCTTTCGCTGGCCGTTGCCCACCGCACAAGCGCACGTGTCAGCTCCCAAAACGGCGTTCGCACTCAAAAAACTTACGGTTCGCACTCAACATGCTGGATGACGTATTAAGGATCAAAACGAAATAGATAGTTTTGATCATACCGCAGTCAGAAATGGGGTGTGTGACTCGTTCCGTTTTTGATCTGGGTTAGAGCTACCAATCAGGGTACTCAAAAGAGTACTCACTAACAGGTTAACCGATCAAGTTCCATGAAAAAGAATGTACTCCCCGTTGTTGCTGCGGCAATGGCATTAACCTTTACGGCCTGTCAGACTACTGACAAGGTAGAGCCTGCGGTGACTGTCACCGATACCGATGCAAATTCGGATGAGTTAGTAAGCACGGTTGTCAACTATTTAGCAACACCGGACAATATCGGTATCAACAGCAGTTTCAACAATGCACAGGCGCGTTCAGTAAAACCTTCTGCTGCCCAGATAAAGAGCGCATTCGATGTCTTTGATGTGGATAAGAGTGGGCAAATAGCAGCTACTGAGATACTGCAAGTGTTAAGCAAAGGAGGCATCAAAGCTCTAGAGATAGACGCTAAAAAAACTAGCGAAAGATATCGATAAAGAGTACAAGATAATGGTCACTGAAGAGCAAGCAGGACAGTTGATTAAGATGTTTGACGCCAATAGTAGCGGTTTGATGGAGTTTAATGAGTTTGAGAGGCTCATCGAAGAAGCGCTAAAACATATGAAATAATGTATAGCCTGCTATCGGATCACCATGCGCCGTTGTTCCTCGTATGGTGATCCGGCGATTGTAGGAAAAATGACTCTCTGTGTCTGAGTTGACTTATTGGTAGACCCGGCCAGCGAACCCATCTGCTCCTTTCACGTAAACAATTCCCCCCATTAGTATACCATGCAGGAGAGCCCGAAACAGGAGCAAGAAATTTGTGTGCAGTGTGGTTTCTGCTGCGACGGCACCCTGTTTAGTCACGCTACCCTACAGCCGGGCGAGCGGGTCAACCTGCCGCCCAAACTTGAACAGCACTACGTTCAGTATGATACCGGCGATTATTTCAAACAGCCATGCGCCTACTTCGCCGGGTGCTGTACCATATACGACCAGCCCAGACTGCATATCTGCTCTAGCTTCCGCTGTCAGCTATTGCGAAACGTAGAGGCTCAGACCATGCTGCCATCGCAGGCGGTGCAAACGGTGCGCGATATGGTACAACTGCGTGCCAACATTTATCAGCTTTATCGGCAGATCTTCGGTCAGGGCGCTCCTGCTGATTTCATTAGCCTACGCGATACAGTAGCCGAAGTGGCCCAGGCCCTACCCGCCGACGACCCCGCCCGCGATGACATAAACCGGCTGGCCCTGAAATGCATCATGCTGAACTATTGGCTGACCAAAACCTTTAAGCCGTCGCGCCCCGAAAACCAGCCCGAAAAGGTGATTTGCTAAATAGCAGGTACGTTGCCCCAGACAGGCCCATTTAGTGGGACGGCAATGCTTTTTTTGTTGACGTCAACTTGGCGATATGTTCAACTGGCAGGTGGCGCCTGGGGTCTTATACCGGCCATCATTACCTGAAGCTCTTTGGGAGATAGGCGCGTGTTACTGATACGAACGTGCTGGCAATAGATAGCCTCACTGTCGTAGCGAGTTATGTGTTGCACGTTCACGGCCGTACTGCGGTTAAACTGCTGAAAAGCGGGCTGAAGAGCCATGGGTATTACTTGTTGCATCACAGACTGCAACGTGCCGCGTACAGTATACGTGACGGGAGTGCCGACGACATGGATCTGCACATAATTTTTGGTGGCTTCAAGACAGTACACATCTTGCCAGTATAACTTCAGGTTGCGTTTTCCTACTTTGACGAAAAAGTAATCGGGCTCCTCCATACCTGGCAGCTTATCGGCCCCTGCCTTACTGGCGGGGGCTTGGTTTTGGATAGCTGTCTGGATGGCAGCAAATAGTGTGGAGGCGTTAACCGGTTTAATCAGATAGCCGCTGGGCCGCAACTGAGTGGCCTGCATGATCGTATCACGGTCGGCATATGCCGTCAGGAAGATAAATGGAATTTGGTCCTGACTTAATCGCTGAGCCAGCGCCAACCCATTGTTGACGGTTGATTTAGTGCCTAAATTAATGTCGAGTAATACTAAATCGGGTCGATGATTAGTAAGGAAATCCGCTGCCTGCTCGACATTGCAGGCCATTCCATTAACGGCGAATCCTAGATCTTCGAGCGTAAATTTTAAATTCTCAGCGATCAATACTTCGTCTTCGACGATGAATAGTGTTAATTTCTCAACCATGATCCGGCAAAGGGGCAGTGATGGAAAGTGGTTTAAACAGGTGACCAACGTTAGTTCCGCAGCCGCGGAATGATGCTCATGCTACTATTAGTTGGCAGGGGATTATCAGGTGTTATGCAGAATCAGTCACTTCTTACACAGGGAGTTGTACGAATACGTATCGCTGATGGACTGTTTGTGCTCCAACAGATGAATGATCACATGGGGGCGACACAGTTGGTGGGTCTAGAGTTGACTAGCAGCAGGTTGCTAATCAGCGTTAGCCTCATCAGATAGAGCAGCTGGAGGTGGGGCGCTTCTGGGTCAGTTGTCATCCTGCAAAGCACATCTTCCGTAGACATAAAAGAAATACCTCGTGCAAGGTATCTTTTAACTTGTTTGGTACTTTTTTCGAGAATTGTAAATGTAGTTCTGTTTACGAGTTAGGGGTTACACATAGCAATACTGCTTTCTCAAACTTGAGTATACTTACGAGATTTCTCATTGAGACGAATTGACGTTTGTAATAAATTATGAGTAAATATGTATATATCAATATACTTTTCCTGTATATAACGTCGAATATTGACTTGGTGGTAGCGCTGACGAGCAACTCGTACTCAGATGCCATACTATGTAGACATTTGGTCCATGTACCTTTATGGAAGGCATACCTTGAGATATGGCGTAATGCCAACCAATTCAGATACGTGTTGTTCTCGATACTGCAACGTGCTGTGCTTAGCCCGCACCCTGATACGGTGAGCCAGGGCCACTACTGCCAACCACGAATAGGTGTCCACCTCACGCTGATAGGTACGTTGCGGAAAAATACTTTATCACTCACACTCAGCTATGCCAACCCGAACCATTCTGATTGACGATCACCGGCTCTTCAACGACGGTCTGAGTCTGGTCCTGCGCGACTCAATGGACTTTGTGGTGGTTGAGCAGGTTTATGACAGTCGCCTTGCCCTTGATGCCTGCTTACGTCTGGCCCCTGACTTAGTACTGGTTGATGTTAACATGCCTCATTACGACGGGCGTGCGGTGGTTGAGCAGTTAAAGCAGCTACCCACTGCCTGCAAAATCGTGATTATCAGCATGTATGCTGAAAAGAAGGAGATTGTTCTCTTCAATGCGTTGAAAATCAACGGTTACATAGCCAAGACCGTCGCTGCCGAACGTTTACTCCTATTGCTGCGGCGGGTGATGGAGGGACAAATGGTAATTGAAACAGATTCTGCCCCCAGTTTAGCCCCGCCTGCCAAAGACACGGTCCGGTTCATTTACGGCCTGACAAAGCGGGAGGTGGAAATTCTGAAACTGGTAAAGCGGGGGCTAACCTCCGAACAGATTGCGGCCGATTTGAGTCTGAGCTACTACACCGTTCAGACACACCGGAAGAATATCACGCATAAGCTACCATTTACAACCAAAAAGGAATACTACGATTTTCTGGAAACGCTTTAGCAGGTAGTCTCGGCTGTCAACTACCTATCTACTCACCTATAAATGGGGCGAGTTACTCAGAAGAAGGCATCGTGCGCCAACAATGCTGACTATCAATCGTGAATGTTGGTTGCGTATACATCACGAGGAATGCCCAGGAAAACGCTCGTGCCTGAGGTCACCGGGTCGAAACGGAGGTTAATCTGGGCAAGTTCAGCCCGTTTATACATATTTTGGAGACCAATGCCAGTGTTTTGGGCAGTGGCTAAATCAAAGCCAACACCATCGTCTTCCACAGATATGTCAATGGTTTGCTCGTCGCAGAAAAACTGCACATAGGCTACGCTGGCACCCGAATGCCGGACCGTGTTGGTAAGCAGTTCCTGCAGAATACTGTAGACGCTTTGTTGCTGAAGCTGGGGCAAACAGTTGGCTTTTTTTTCGGTATAATCCTGAAAAACGAACTGGACGGGCGAGAAATCATTGAACCGGTTTACCAGCGTATCCACCTTTTCGGTCAGGGGCCGGGCGTCGTCTTTTACGAGGTTATGGCTCAGGAAACGCAGTTCTGTAATGGCGTGGCGGATGAGTTCGCGTGGTTTGTCCGAATCGGTCTGTTTGCCTGTAATATAACCCAATGCCGAAGCTAGCGTGTTGCCAACCTGATCGTGCAGATCGCGGCCAATCCGCTCGATCTCTTCCCGCCGCAGGGTATCCATGTTCTGCTGGGTGGTAGACACCTGTTTCTGCAGGCGTTGTTTGGTCACCAGTTCTCGTCGAAACTGAGATGCGATCAGGTACGTAAGCATAGCAATCAGCAGCAGCGGGTGTTGAGCTGGATACTTCAGCAGTAATAGTTGATTTCCCTGAATCAGTTCACTCAATTGCTTTACCACTACGTCGCCAATGAGCATTAAGAAAAACAGACCGATATACACAATGCCCGCCCGCCGGTAGGCGACCAGGCTGAAATAGCCAATCCAGATCAGATTAATCAGGCTCGCACTGGTCATGATTCGGTTCACAGGAACGTTAAAAAGGGGGTAGAATTGGGGGGGGAGCATATGCAGCAGGATGCAGGCCAGCCATATTCCAATTAAAGTTCTCATAACTGGTTTGTACCAGCGGATTTCCCGGATGGCGGGCTTGATCGCCTGATAGACAAACAGTTGAACAGCACTGTCTAGCAATAGTTTGATGTTCGTCCCGATTGTAATACTGCTAAAGGAAGTCCATTTGGGATAGGGTAATGGACCCAGGTAACCATAGAAAAAGGCGACCTGTAGTGTAATCATGACCATCATGAAGCCGAACGTACTCATGAGTTGGCTGGGTGTAGTAAAGCCAATGATTAGCGAGATAATCCCGATGATCAGGCAGAAAATCATCACCAGCCACTCCCGGACTATGTCGCCGAGCGTATCCTCCAGAAAAACGCGCCGACTGCTTAGTTTCAGATCAAACTCATGGAAGCCTACGTAAGCGTTTGTTCGGAGCAGTACGCCCACCGGCTGCCCCGGTACAAGCGTAAGGGGAAAGGCATGCCGATAACTGAGAAAAAACCGATCGGCGAGCGGGGTGTCATTGAGCAGGGTAGCGATCGAATCGAGCCGGTTATTCCGTTCCAGAAATAGCGTTGCCCGCGAGCAACGATGCTGCGGCATTGACAAAACGACTTCCTTCGACGTGTTTGATGAGTTTTCGAGTCTGAGGTAGACCCAGCCTTCGGGCACGACGGACGAATGCCCGTAAGAAATAGCATGTACGTTCCTGTTCGGTGTAAACGATTGCCTGATACGACCCGTCAAACGTGGAAGCGATTCGCCGGGTATCAGATGAAACGCCAGAGCAAACGACACGCGGTTGTTGAGCGATGTCTCCCTAAACGTATCAGTTAGGCGGTAACCAAATCCATTTGGGTTAATTAGCGGTGAAGCGGAAAAAACGTCCAGCAGCGTTAACACAACCAGTCCAATTCCATACAGGCTAAGGCCTAACGTCAAACTAAACTTGGGCATAGATACGGATACTATAATACTTACAATAATAGTTGATTAAAGTAGGACGATTAGCATGAAGAAAGAGGTTCTTAAGTCCTCATTATAAAACTTCATATAAGCCTACCCTGAAAACACCCCCCGGGGAGATAAGGAGGGGCGGCGGGCAATAGTCCCAGCCGCTCGGGGGTGTGTTAATTCCTACCTAGAGATGGAAATTGCCTAAGCGTCGGCAAGCGAATACAAGTCGATTTGAGGCGTTTGACATACATTGTATTTCATCTTATATCATTTAGAAATTGGATAGTAATATGTCCTCCAGAGAGGCCAATCATAGCGCATAAATTGTCAAAATGGCTAATCAATTGACTGATAGTAATTTAGTGTTTTGCAATGACTCAAAGAGGGGCTACTAATGTATGTCTGGCTACTAAGAGTTCGTACCTAAATCTGGAGTTTTACACCAAATGTTGGCGTTAGCCACTGTTTTCACCTCGACAGATCGATCAACAATAAGTTCGTAGGTTCAGCAGAGAAAGAGCGATTTCGCTGCTTGTATGGCCTGAAAAGTAGTTTGACATACACTGACATACAAACCGTAATAGGTCGTAAATGGGCTTGTAAAAAATGAGTTCTTCACCTTTACCAGGCATCCCTATAAGCCGCAGAGCTGTTGGGTTGAGGTTGATAATTACCGGCTTACCTGTCTTCTGTTGTGTCAACTGTATAGCCCCACCGTGAACGTGCCGCCATTGCAACACCTTCATATCGCACCACCGTAAGCCCGTATTACAGGCAAAGAGAAAGGCCCGCTTTACGGTATCATTGCCACAATGCGTTTTTGCAAGTAGTTGAAGCTCTTCAATGGTCAAGATATCTTTAGCTACTACTTTATCTACACGCTTGTTCTGAACGTCCTAAGCAGGGCTAACGATGAATAACTTATCGCGAACTGCCTGTTCGATTACCTTCTTGAATTTGGCGGAGAAGTCATAAGGCGTTTCCCCATTGAGGTTAGGGTGATTATCCATGAACTCCCTGAAACCTTTACAAAACTGCTCGGTAACGGCTTTAGTGGCCAGATAATCTGTTTGGGCGTACTCTTTTAGGTATTTAAGAGAGTCCCCGAACATACGTACGTCTTTCTTCAAGTATCCTTTGATGTAAGTTTCAAAATACTCATAGAAGTTACCCTTATTTTTAAAAGCGGGGGTAATGCCGTTGTCATCGGAGGCGGCCAATAGCTCACGCTTAGCCCGAATGTTCTCTGCGGTCTTGAGCGTGAGCTATTATGCTCTTTCTCTAAAGGATCTTTAGGGCGCGGATATAGGTAGAGTTTTAGAAACTCATACTGTCTCTGCTCACCATCCCAACTGTCGAGGTAAAGGCTAAGCTTACCTGTCGACAATGGTTTCTTTTTGAGCTTGATCGTCATATCCTATTGCCCTGACTTGCCTTTGTATTCCATTTGTGGATATACAGACGATAGAATAGATAGAGTAACAAAATAACGCAAACCAACATCCAAGTAAGGGAAAGTAGAAATGGGCTAAAACAACAAAAGCGCTGAATATCAGCGCTTTTGTTAGTGTTTTGTTAACCCTTGTTAGAGGATCTTGTACCAGGAGCGGGAGTCGAACCCGCACGGGCTTGAGGCCCACAGGATTTTAAGTCCGGCGTGTCTACCGATTCCACCATCCCGGCGTTTACGAAAAAAGCACCGTTTAAAGGTGCTTTTTTCGTGGAGCGAAAGACGGGGTTCGAACCCGCGACCTCGACCTTGGCAAGGTCGCGCTCTACCAGCTGAGCTACTTTCGCGTTTTATCTGATCCAGATAGCTATCTGTGATTTGATGATGCAAAAGTAGTCTATTGAGGGCATGCTGTCAAGGGTATGGCCGAAAAAAATAAGGCAAAAAAATTATACAGACGGTGAAGCAATTCATTGTGAAGTAGTTAACCGCCATAAAAAATGACAGATATTAATCCCTTCCGGGTAGGCGGTAGCTACTGCCTGCGGTTCCTGCCAACTTGATAAGCTAGCCCGACTGATAGTGATGCCCACGAATCTCGGCTGTTGTTATCGTTGAGTTTACCATATATATAGCCTCCGTTAGGCGTACTCAGGGTTGTGTTGTCATTGTCAACCGTTGCATCGAGTTTGTCGGTGCTGAAGAAATTGTACCGTAAGTCGCCGTATAGGGTTACAGCTTTGCTCAACTGTCGGTTATATCGAAGGCCAATAGGGATCACTATCTCGTGTGTAGTGGTAACTCCTGCGCTGCCGACTGCCGTTATGTTGTCTGATTTGGTTCTGTGACTGCCCGCGCCATTTGTGTACCGCTGCACCTGGTCAGTAGTCAGTGAGTAGGCTGTGGCATTGAACGAGATAAGCCCCGCCGCCAGATAGACGGAAAGGCTATTTTGCGCTGATGAAGTTGTACGCTGGCTTTTTGACCGAAATAGGTTTGTGAGGTTTACAGAACCTCCAAAAGCAGCCTGCGCATACCATACTTTGGCAATTGAATTATAGAACGACGCTTGCTGAGCACTTAACGTACCCAGATCGCCCAGGAGGTTCAGGCTCACAACATGGCCAAGCGGATACGCTATCAGAAGTCCAACGGTGGGACGAACATTGGCACTCGACAAATCCCCATATAACTGATTAAGGCCAGCGTTCAGACCAATAACCAGACCTCTCTGGTTAACTGATGTACGTATGGCCACTGTATCGCTTTTCTGCGCAAATAGTGGGGTTGTGGCAAGTGAAAGCAGCCCGAAGAAACAGAATGCTCTGTGGCGAAAGGTTTTGCTGATCGAATAGCTCATAGTGTATGGCGAAGTTTTGAACCCTATAGACGTTGTCCGGTGTGAAAAGTAATTGTCCGTTTTCGGACTTTAGCTTTATGCTTAACATGTTGATAGTTAAGAGTATATTAGTTTGGCATAATAATGCTTGCAGGAAGAACTATGCTGCTGAACGTACCTGTGCAACGTCGGTAGCTTAATATGCATCTCTTGTGAAACTCAGTTATAACCGGTACTACTTTATGAAAACTGCATCTGCTACCCTGCTCGCTTCGGCGCTGGTTGTTACCGCCATGTTAACGATGACAGCATTCTCGACTGAGAAGGCAACTATCCAGATCAATAGTTTGGATGAAACACCTTATAAAACGCAGACCTTCAAAGGAATCAGTGCTTTACGGTCGCAAACATCGGGCGGAAGTTTGCTGGTTGAAGGTGGCAGTGGATCTGAGGCGCGCGTAGAAATGTATGTGCACTCAAACAACTGGAACGGTAAAGACGAACTCAGTAAGGATGAGATCGAAGAACGCCTGGCCAATTACGATATCGTGATCCGGCAGGAGGGGAACACGCTAGTAGCGACGGCCAAGCAGAAAAATGGCAACTGGAACTGGAAGAAAGGGCTGAGTATCAGCTTTAAATTTTATACACCCCGCACCATAACAACCAATATCAGCACGTCGGGCGGTAGCATTAAAATGAGCCATCTGGCTGGTCAGCAACGGTTCAATACCTCGGGAGGTAGCATTCAGCTGGCTGATCTGAAAGGTGATATCGAAGGCAATACATCGGGGGGGAGTATCAAACTAACCGATTGCCATAACCAGATCGATCTGGAAACGTCAGGCGGTAGTATTGACGCCGCTAATTCAGATGGCACGATCAATCTGAATACGTCGGGCGGTAGTATCCGGCTTACTGGCCTGAATGGAGTGATCAAAGCGAAAACATCGGGCGGTAGCATCAACGGCGATGGTATCGACGGTGAGTTGGTCACCAGTACGTCGGGCGGTAGCATTCGAATCCGGAGCATGGCTGGCAGCATCGACGCCGAGACTAGCGCTGGTAGCGTAGAAGTAGCCATGAGCCGCGTTGACAAATTCGTGAAGCTGGAAACATCGGCCGGTAGCGTGCGGGTAAACATGCCAATGAACAAAGGGATGGACCTTGACCTGAGTGGGAATCGGGTGAGCGCACCGCTGACCAACTTCAACGGATCAGCTGAAAAAGACCGGATCGTTGGTAAAATGAATGGCGGAGGTATTCCCGTTCGCCTTACCGCCAACTCAGGCAGCGTCTACGTGAATCAAAACTAATGGGATTTTGGATTGGGGATCTCGGATTTCGGATTGGTTGCTTACGCTAAGGCAAACCCGTGCGTAAGCAACCAATTCGAAATCTGAGATCCTCAATCCAAAATCTTTTTTCTGTCCGCCTGCTGTCCGATTGCGGACGATAGAGAAAGTAGAAAAGGCCCAAATCGAGCGATTTGGGCCTTTTCTGTGCAATGGCACGGCGATTGACCTCGTGTTGAGGGGTATGTTAGGGAAGGAGAAATGCGTTTAGGTCTAACACTAGTACGTCAGACCAGGATGATTCTTCGACCAGTCCGCCGGTGTTGGCTTTGTAACGATACCATTTGCCGGTCTTGTAATCATAAATGAATCCTTCCTGAATATCATATAAATTGTTGTCTAACAAATTCACAACCTTTCGTATATCGCCTTTCAGTCCTACTGTGTGGCAAATCTCGATCACGACACGAATAAGTTCTGTGTCCGGATCAACAAGGACAAGATCAGGTGTAGGGCTGGTTTCGTCTTCGTTAACCATTGTTTCTGGTAATGGCTCCAAATTGATCTTTTTCTCTTTCTCGAAAAGCCATCTTAAACCTGAGTCAAGCTTAGAGAGGATACGCTGATGCACCCGGGGGGCGTAGGTACCCATGTCATCATTCAAAAAGAGCGGACCATCGAACTTTGGATAATACATAATCTTAGCGTTTAACCTTGTCAAATATAACCAATTATGATTCAGCTCTCGAACGTGTCAAAGTACTATCCGGCGGGGTTCGGACGTACCTACGTACTCCGTACTATCAACCTGACTATCGAAGCAGGCGAGTTTGTTTCGATTATGGGGCCGAGCGGTTCGGGTAAGAGTACCCTGCTCCATATTCTGGGTATGCTGGAAGAGCCTTCGGAGGGGGAATACCGTTTTCTGGATGAGCCCGTTCAGAAATTGTCGGAGAAGCGACGCACTGAACTGCACCGCAGTCACATTGGCTTTGTCTTCCAGGCCTACCACCTCATTGATGAACTGACCGTTTACGAAAACATTGAAACGCCATTGCTGTACAAAGGCGTACCGAGTAACGAACGAAAAAGCCGCGTAGCCGATGTGCTGGACCGCTTCAACATTGTGGCGAAAAAAGATTTGTTCCCCAGTCAGCTATCAGGCGGGCAGCAGCAACTGGTCGGTATTGCGCGGGCCATTGTAGCGCAACCAAAAGTGATCTTCGCCGACGAACCAACGGGTAACCTCCATTCAGCGCAGGCCGCTGAGATCATGGAATTGTTCCGGGAACTTAACCAGAAAGACGGAGTCACGATTGTGCAGGTAACGCACTCAGAAGCAAATGCTGAATACGGTACCCGCGTGCTTCGCCTGAAAGATGGCTGGCTGGAAGCAGAACCCGCATCAGTTTGAGTAGGCTTGATGGTACGCGTATTGGTTAAAGATTCTGCGTACCATCAGCTAATCTGCGTAAAGTTGCTGTCAGGTGCTCAGGCAACGTACCCAGCAAGGTTTGTATGCCGCTCACGTTGGTGCAGAAAACTACGTCGGCCGATTCCAGTACGTCAGGCTGAAATAAGCCTTCCTGTACGGGCCAGGTACGTAGTAACTGACGCCGGATAATGCCGTTGATGCAACCCGATTCGAGCGATGGCGTATATAACTGATGACCTTTCAGCCAGAACAGGTTCGACGCTATACACTCGGCCAGATGCCCATTCGTATCCAGCAGTATAACGTCGTCGAAATCGTGCTGCTGTCGGTACAGACCTGCCATCACGTAGGGCAGCGCATTAAGCGTTTTAAACACTGACAGACGCGAAGGCGAGAGACGAATATCGCGAAAGATGCCCAGCCGAGGCTTATCCGTAAGCGAAAATGGCTGACCCGGTTTCGTGGTCAATAGCCAGTTGGCAGCATGGGTAGCTGGCGTGTACAGACCACCAGGTTGCCGCCATACCTGTAGCTTGATGCGGACCGGCCCGCGATTCAGCTCGTTTTGCTGAATCAGTGCGAGAATGAGGTCGTGGAGTCGCTGGGTGCTGAAACCGTCAGGTACGTTCAGATAGAGCGCTTCCATTCCGTGCCTGAGCCGCTCATAATGGTCGGGCCAGAACAAGACCTTACCAGCTTCATACCGAATTGTCTCAAACAGGCCATCGCCGTACTGAAAAGCCCGGTCGGTGGGGGGGAGGCTAAATGTAGCCTCTGGAAGTATATCCGAGTTATAAACCAGATTCATGGCGATTTTCCACCGTTTATCCCAAATCGGTGGTCGTGCCAAAAGTAAGCGTGTAACATTGACCTATCTAACTGCTCATGATTATGTTTCGATTGCCCGTCATACGCATGGGCCTGTCTGGCGGATTGGCCGCTTGTCTTCTGTCAGTTGGCCTGTCAACAACAGGTTTGGCCCAGACAACAGTAGGAGGACCGCCCGCTGCAACAACGCCCGCGCCAACTCAACCAACCGTTGCTCCCGGTACAGGGCAGGCTGTTCCGCAACGGCTGGGGCTGCAACAATGCATTGATATCGCGCTGGCTAATAACCTGACAATTCGCCAAAGCCAGTTACAACTGCAAAATTCTGAAGCGCAGCTCCGGCAGGCGCGGCTGAACCGACTACCCAACGTGGGCGCTTTTCTGAGCCAGGGGTACAACTCAGGCCGGAACATCAACCCGGCTACCAACGCTTTCGTTGATCAGGGAGTGCTCTCGAATAACTTTCAGGCAACGGCTCAGGTGACGGTCTATAATGGCGGTCTGTTGCAGAATACGATTCGGCAGAATGATTTACTTCGCCAGTCGAACGAAGCGTCGGTGAAGGCCACGGAAAACAACGTGACGCTGACCGTCGTGCAGAATTACCTGAACGTGCTGACGGGCCAGGAGCAACTGGTGGTGGCACAACGCCAGGTAGAGGTATCGCAGGCACAACTGGATCGTACGCAACGACTCGTCAACGCCGGATCATTGCCAGAGGCCAACCTGTTCGACATCCGGGCGCAGATTGCCAATGATGAACTGGCCATCGTGAACGCTCAGAATAATATTGACCTGGCTAAACTGGCTTTGTTGCAGGCCATGAACGTACCTGCGGGCGGGCCAACTACCAACGGGTTCGATGTGCAGCCGATCACCGTTCCCGACCCAACACTCGACCCTTACAACGCAACGACGCAGCAGGTATATGACATCGCTCAGGAGTTTGTGCCCGACATTAAAGCGGCCGACCTCCGGGTACGTAGCGATGCTGTTGGTGTACAGGTAGCTCGTGCTAACCTGCTGCCTAGCCTGACATTGAATGGGAACGTGAATACGCTTTACTCGAACGTAGGTCGGCAGAAACTGATTGCTGATGGGACAACGCAGGTAGATCAAACCATTCTGTTTAATGGCATCCCGCAGACGATAACCATCGTGAATCCCAACTACCGCGGCGAGAATTACACCTTTGGCGAGCAACTGGGCAACAACCTGAACCGGTCGGTAAACTTACAGTTGCAAATTCCGATCTTCAACCGCTCTCAAGCCCGCACACGTATTCTGAGCGCCTCGTTGCAACAGCAGAATTCAGAGGTTGCGGCAGCGAATACACGGTTGCAACTCCGGCAGACTATCGAAACGGCATACACTAACCTGAAAGCGTCGTCGAACCGGTACCGGGCCACGGCAGCACAGGTGGCGCAACTGGCTCGTGCTTTCCAGGCGTCAGAAAGCCGGTTCAATGCCGGTGCGCTGAACTCAACGGATTACAACGTGGCAAAAGGCAACCTCGACCGGGCCCGCGCCAGTCTGGTGCAGGCTAAATACGATTACGTTTTCCGCACCAAGATCTTAGACTTTTACCAGAACAAGCCACTCACTTTTGACTAAAAGTTGTAAGTGCCGGGTCATAAGCCGTGCTGCAGATGCGCAGTGTCGGTTCAAGAGCAACGCGACTTACGACTTTTTCCGACCGGGCACTTACGACCCTTCCTTCACATGAAAAATAAATCGAACCGCCTCTGGTGGATACTGGGCATCGCAGCCGTTTTGTTAGTGGGTGGTCTGGTAGCCGCCAAACAAGCCGGAATTATCGGGAAGCCAGCCACTACCGACGTTGATTTTGCCACTGCGCAACGAACCGACATCATCGAACGGGTGAGCGCGTCGGGCCGGGTGCAGCCTGAAATTGAGGTAAAAATCAGCCCGGACGTGTCGGGAGAAATCATTGCCATGTATGTGAAAGAAGGCGATCCCGTCAAAGCGGGGCAGCTCTTGTGCCGTATTCGCCCTGATAACTATGAATCGTTTTCGGCTCGCGCTGAAGCTACCGTGAATCAGAGCAAAGCGCAACTGGAACAATCGAAAGCGGGCGTGCTGCAGGCCGAAGCCCGGCTGATTCGCACCAAAGCGGATTATGAACGGAGCCGGAAATTGCTGGCCGATAAAGTAATCTCTCAAGCTGACTTCGAAACGTCAGAGGCTAACTATAACGTGGCCAGACAGGATATCGAAGCGCAGAAAGCCAACGTTCGGGCGGCGCAGTTCAGCATTCAGAGTGCCCAGGCCAGCCTGCGCGATGCTAAAGAGAACCTGCGAAAAACCACCATTTATTCGCCTGTTAATGGTACGGTTTCGAAGCTGAACGTTGAACAGGGGGAACGCGTAGTAGGTACGTCGCAGATGGCCGGTACAGAAATTATGCGTCTGGCCAACCTCAACAACATGGAGGTACGTGTCAACGTGAATGAAAACGATATCGTCCGCGTAACGCTGGGCGATACTGCCGATATTGAGGTAGACTCATACACAACGGCGGGAAAGAAATTCAAGGGTATTGTTACAGAAGTAGCTAACACGGCCAACGGGCTGGCTGGCAGTTCGGGCGCTTCATCGGCTATATCAACCGATGCCGTGACCGAGTTCGAAGTTAAAATCAAGATTCTGAACAGTTCGTACACTGATCTGTCGCAGAAACTGGGTAGCAAAGGGTTTCCGTTCAAGCCGGGGATGACGGCTTCCGTCGAAGTCATTACCGACCGTAAATCAGGCGTGTTGGCGGTGCCCATCGCCGCTGTGACCACCCGTGCCGACAGCACAAAGATTGTGGATGTGAAGCCATCAGACAATAATGCCGCCAACGATACCAAAGCCACGGCCAAGAAAGCGGCAATCAAAGAAATTGTCTTCGTTTCAGAAAACGGGAAGGCTGCTCAACGTGAAGTGAAAACGGGCATCAGTGATTTCGAGAATATTGAGATTGTGTCTGGCCTGAAACCCGGTGATCAGGTAATTTCGGGTCCTTTTCTGGCGGTTTCCAAAAAGTTAAAACCGGGCGATCTAGTCACTAAGCGCGATCCGAATAAGCAAAAAGCGAAGAAGGAGGACGAATAAAAGCAGTTTACTGTTTGCCGTTTACAGTCTTCTGTTGCGTTGCTAATTTAGCGAGATGTGCCGAGGCAGCGTAACAAAAAACTGTAAACGGCAAACCGTAAACTTTTTTTATGCACGGTACCATTATTCATTACGACCCTCTCACTCAATGTGGTTTACTCAGGACCGAGGCAGGGCAAGTGCAGTATTTCCGGCTCGATGAAGTGGTTAGTCAGGGACGCGTTGCCGCCGGTCAGCCTGTGGCTCTACGAAACGGCGTGCTGGTTGATACCGGCGGTAGCCAACAGGATGCCAGCCTGCCGATACGCCCGCCACAGCGACCCACTATGCAGCCTGCCAGCGCGCCGGTAGCCACTCAGGTACGTTCAGGACGGAACATTGGCTGGATCGGGGCCGTACTGGCCATCGGCGCATTGATCCTGTTGATGTTGTCGGGTGGTGAACAGAGCGGGTATGCCAGCCCAAACCCCCGCCTGCTCGAATCAATATTTGGTATGACTGCCTCGATATTGCTGGTACTCGAAGCCGTTTTCTTCATGAGTTCAGCCGGAAGCCGCCGCCGAATTCGCTGGACCTTCTGGCTCGTCGTCTGGTCTTCTCTGTTCGCCTACGTTGGCCAAACATTCGATGGTTTCGAGGCTGATGATGCGACCGGTTGGTATGCCTACGCGCTGCTAACACTAGGTTTTGCCGTTTACATCTTACCTTATCGCTCTAAATGAGTTCAACCTGCAAGGGTCGGTCGTCAACGTTGTGCTATCTGTAAAGAATATGCGTAGCCAACCCAACGTTGACTACTGACCTGTTGACCATAAATACGTACCCATGACCTTACACACACGAAATTCTCTGTTTTTTTTGCTGATTGCTCTAACTGTTACGTCTTGCGGCGGCGGGAAGAAGCGGGCAACTAAAGATGAGGTAACGGCACCGACAAAAGCAGAGTCGATTGGCAACATCCATTTTTTTCTGGAAACATCGGCCAGTATGGGTGGTTATCTGAAAGGCGGCACCACTTTCAAAGACGTAGTAGCCGATGTAGTCACGAAGGCCAATCAGATTAAGCCGGTCTCGCTCTACACGATTTCGGGCAAACCAGAGCCGGTTAGCGGTGATATAAACACCTTTGTTGCGCAGATGGCGACCACGCCGCTGGCAACGGGCAAAAGCTCAGAATTGCACCAAATTTTCAAACAGGTAGGCGAGAAGGCAAAGGGCAACAACGTAGCTGTCTTTGTCTCAGATTGTATTCTGTCGTTTCCCGATGCCGACATCAAGCGCAATCCGGAGGTAAACCGCAACGATGCATCAAGCACGTTGAAGAACAGCATTTATGACCAGTTTGCCACCTTCAATAAGCAGGGTATTGGCGCTACCGTACTGGCCTATACGTCGCCGTTTAATGGCACATACTATACCTATCAGAATCAGAAACAGGCGTTGAAGGGCGAAGCCAGACCGTTCTACGTTTGGATCATCGGCAAACAAAGCCTGATCGGGCCATTCACGCAGCAATTGCTGGAAAGCCTGTCGACCACGCCGGCCAAGCGGCTTGACTTCGGTGCGGCGGGTGCGTTAAAACAGTATGACCTGTTCTTTGGCCTGAACAAAAGTGGCGAGTGGCGGGCCGAGCGTAACAACCTGATCAACATTGAGATGGGCCGAAAAGCCAAGCCCATCGAATTTGCCATTGGCCTGAATCTGGCTGGTCTGCCCGACTATGCACAAGCCGAGGCATACCTGCAAAAAAACCTGGCTACAGCCGTGGATAATGGCGAAATCAAATTGGTGAAAGTGCAGCGTAAAGCCGCCGTTGAAACGGGCCGTATGAGCGATCGGGAACAAAAACTACTAAGCCAGAATACGCACGTGCTTACCTTCCGCGTTTCTACTTTGTTTGCCGACGAAGCCACGATGACCCTGAAACTCCCCGTTCGGTTTGATTCCTGGTACATTGACTGGTCTACGATGGATGATCGGTCGGCTGAGGGAAGACGAAATAAAACCTTCGCGCTCGAACACCTGATGACCGGCGTCCGTGAAGCGTATCAGACAAACGGCAACGAATTCGCCTCAATGAGTATTAAACTGTCTAAATAAGTGAAGAGTGAAGAATTAAGAGTTGCTTTGCTGGCAGGCGAGAGGCTACTTAAGCGGAGCAACTCTTAATTCTTCACTCTTCACTCTTAATTCCTTTCCATGTTCACATCCATCTACGAACTCTTCCTTGGTCAGAATAACGACCCGATCTACGTTGACGAAATCTTTACGCCGGTTGGTACCATGACCCTGCTTGTGGTTCTTGGCGTAGCTGTAGTCTTTTATGTGGCGCTTGGGCGTTGGAAACCCGTGTTTCATCGTATACTTCACTGGGCCATTGCCCTTGTAGGTACGTTAATCTTTGCCTATGCCTATGCTGTCTGGTATGCTAAAGACCGCACTGGTGCCGATGATGCCGATTCGTACATGACTGGCTTCGGCGGGGTCAATGTGTTGCTGGCGGCTGTCTTGTTTTTTCTGTTTTCCCTGGCGTTGAAGAACGCATCCATCTTCGCCAAGAGAACGCCATTCTAAACAGTTGGTCTGTCTCCTGTCTTCCGTCTTCTGTTGCTCTGCCGAGTAACGACCAGTTTCATTAGCAGGGAAACAGAAGACGGAAGACAGAGGACAGACCAACATATTTTTATGAAACTCTTCCTTTTTGGTATTGGTGGTACGGGTGCCCGTGTGTTGCGGTCACTAACGATGTTGCTGGCTTCGGGTGCCAACGTACCCAATGATCTGACGATTATCCCGATTCTGCTGGATATGGATATGCAGAACGGCGACACCGAACGCGCACTACGGCTGGTAGAACTGTACCGCAGCCTACGAACGGTCGGCTACCCGAATGGGCCGCAGGATCGTAATGGGAAACGGCCATTTTTCGGCACATCACTACAGCCGCTGGGTACGTTGCAGGCCGAGAATGCCCAGCAACAGATCGGTGATTCAGTGCTGCCCAAACTGACCGACCATCAGGGTACGTTCGAAGAATTTCTGAACGTGAGCAGTATGGAGGAAATTGACCGTGAATTCCTGAAACTGCTGTACGATAATTCCGCGAAACCAACCAACGCAGAGCTAAAGCTGAACCTCTCGGTTGGCTTTAAAGGTAATCCGAACATCGGTAGTGTGGTATTCAATGCGCTAGAAGATTCGCCGGTGTACAAGTACTTCATCAGCGCATTCAATGACCAGACCGACCGGATCTTCGTGATCAGCTCTATCTTCGGCGGAACGGGTTCGGCAGGTTTTCCACAACTGGTGAAGCTGTTGCAACACCCTAGTCAGAAAATGCCGATTCGCAACGCCAAAAAAGGTGCCGTTACGGTGATGCCCTATTTTGCGCTGGAAGAAAATAGCCAGAGCGCTATTGATCAAAACCGTTTCCTGTCGAAAACGAAAGCGGCCTTGTCGTACTATCAGAGTCAGATCGACCTCGACGCGCTGTATTACATTGGCGACCGCCCCGGTGCCAAACTATATCCGAACGTGGAGGGTGGGGCCAAGCAGGCCAACAACGCTCATGTGGTAGAGATGCTGGCTGCCGAAGCTGTGCTCGATTTTGCCCGTCGTGGCCCTGGTGAGTTCAGCAGTGATAAACGCTACCTCGAATATGGCCTGCGCCGCAATGACCGTAGCCTTGATCTGGCGCACTTTGGCGATGTAACCTATCAGAATCTGTTAGAGCCACTGGTTCGGTTTACCTACGCGGCTAAATTCTATACCGATTTTGTGCCGAATAACCTCGGCGAAGCCTTTTCCAAAGAATTGAGCCTGCCGCAAACGCTGCGTTCAGGTACGTTCTATACCTCGCTTGATAACTTCATCAATGCCTACAAAACGTGGCTTCGCGAATTGGCCGTGAATGACCGCAGCTTTGCCCCGTTTGATCTGGATAGCGATTTTAATGGCCTGATCCGGTCGAAACGAATTGAGACAAGTTTCTTCAGCAAAGGCATTAGTGAAGGCTTTCTGCAGGAAGCGGCAGGTAAAGCGCAAAACAGCCTGAAGGCCGCTTACCCTACCAATGAAGCCCGCTTCATGCAACTTCTGATGGAGATTGCCGATAAGAGTATTGAAAAACTAGGCCCGCTGAATCGTCAGCTGGCCGACGCGTAAAAACACAGTTTACTGTTTGCAGTTTGCCGTTTTCTGTTGCGTTGCATCATGCACGTTTCGGGTGATAACGGAGCAACTGAAAACAGTAAACGGCAAACAGTAAACTGAAAAAGATGCCTCACATCCTTCGCATAGATACCGACCCGAATGTTAGCCAGCAGAATCATAACGGCTGGACGGGCAGTCCGGCGGGCCTGACGGGCAACCGCATTGAACATATTCCCGATACGCTGACTGCTGCCGCTGGTGGCGCTGCGGGATCGGCGGCCAAGGCAGGTACGTCTATCCCGTCGCCGTTTGCCCGATTGTACCTGTTCGATACGGCGTTCCGGATGGTGAAGAACAACCTCCAGCCCGCTGAGTTGAGCATGTACCATGTGCTGGTGTCCCATACGCTCGACCTGCTCGAACTGTTGTTTCAGGCAGGTAACTCCGATGATCTGACCTACAAACTCTGGAACCGGAGCGAACGGCTGGGTAAGCTGGCGTCGGCAACGGGGGGCGGCGGTGCTATGGGCCTGGCGCGGCATCCGCATCAGGTGCTGGCCAAAGCGCTGGAACTCGATTTTCGGAATGAATTGGCCTCTGTTCAGACCACAACGCTGATTTATTACAAAGGGGCGTTGCTGGGCGGTACATCGCCGCTGACGCTGGTGTTTACTACGCCCAACTGGGAACAGGAGCGCCAGAATAAATTTATCGATCCGCCAAAAAGCAGCACGGGCCGGACCCTGTTCCAGAACGATTATGTGCCGCTGAGTGCCCGTGATGAAGGGTTTACTACGTACCTGCGCCGCTGGTATGAGCAGTACAACAACCTGATGCCGCCGGGCGGTTTCAAGGAATATCTCTACCGTGTATTCTTCGATAGTGCCGTGGTGCCACCCGTGACGGCGGGCGTCACGCTGAGCAACTTCGAACCAATTCAGGTACGTGGCGAAAGTACGTCGGTGCTTCAGGTACTGCCGGGGATGCCGCTGTATCGCGTTCGCGAAGACGATGTGTTGAACGACATCGAAGAGAGCTCCGATTTCCTGATGGTGCCAACGGTAGACTACTACACCCGCGAAACCAGCAATGGTGCCGCTACCGGCGTACGCAAACCGCTGGCTCTGGCCTCGCGTATGGACGTGGCCGGCCGGTACGTGAAGAATACGAACTGGAACAGCAATACGGTGATCATGCGGCAACGCGATCTGGGCGGTGGTTTCCTGCTGTCGGAGCGCTTCCTGCCGGGTGTTGATAACGTAAAATACCCGTTCGTCACGACCGACGATTTCCTGGAGGATTTTCTGATCAGGATGCCGTATAAGCTCAACAGTGGACGGTTCTTCACCGGTACACCCGGCGATATGGAGTTTCTGTTACCGGTTCGGAAAGAGTATTTTAGCTTCTTCCGTATGGAGGATCTGGCCAAGCAGCTTACCCTTCGGACCGAAGACCGGGGCATGGAGCGCGTTATCATTGCGTCGCTGAGTATTCCGGTGAAGAATAACCGAACGGTGATGTTCCGTAAGGAGTACAATCTGGGCAACCCCGACACTATGATCGAGTTCCGGGCGGGCCTGGCCTGTTTCCCGTTCTATAAAATCACCGTGCCCGACGCGCAATTGCAGGCGTTGAATGAGTATAACGTGATGCTGCTGGATGCCAGCAAAGACGACGCGAATTTCCACGCTGGTCGGTCGGTGCGGTTCTTCCAGTTTGCGCAGGTGGTAAATAATCAGCCGCTGGTAGTACCAGCGCCCGACCATCGTACGCCAAAATCGGGGCCGACGCAGGCTGCTTCGTATTATTACAAAGTACCACAGGCATTTGACCTGATGGAAGTACAGCTACAGCGCAACGGCGTACCCTATCGCGGCCTGGTGTTGCCTACATTCACGATCATCAGCGAGCGGGGCTACAAGCCGTTTACGTTTGCCATCGACTTCGGTACGTCGAACACGCACGTAGCTTACGTAGACACGAACCTCGGTAATGCTGACCCGAAAACGCTGACGATCAGTGACGATAAAGTAAATCTCGACGCCGATGAGCTACAGATGGTAACGCTCAATAAGCCGTATGATGGGTATGAGGCTCAAACGCCATACGCCCGGTATCGCTTACCAGTTAGCTATGGCAGCCTGCCCGAAATGGAGCGGTTTATTCGTCGCGAGTTCATGCCGGCTATTGTAGGAAGTCAGTACGGTTCGCCCTTCTCGTTTCCCCTGCGGACAACGGTGTATGAGAAAACCGGATCGTCGGATAGCGGCGATAACCTGTTCAGTAAGATCAATTTAGGGTTCAACATTGACCTCGAAGATGGCAGTACGGGCGTTAACCGGTACGTAACGAACCTGAAATGGCTATTCGAGAACCAACCCGGCGATCCGATGAACCGGCCGCGTGTTCGGGCGTTCTTCGAAACACTGCTGTTGATGATGCGAAACAAGATTCTGCTCAATCAGGGTAATCTGACCGACACTAAGATCACGTGGCTCGCCCCAACCAGTATGCAGGCCGATACGGAGGATAAACTGGTTGCCGAGTGGGAAAATGCGTTCCGTCGGGTGTTCAAAACCACACAGTTTTTCCGGCCAAACCCGATTCCCGAATCGCTGGCGCCGCACTTCTTCCTGGTGACAAAAGGCGTAAAGTCCTTTGCTGACGCAGTGAACGTAGATATTGGTGGTGGTACGGCTGATATCATGCTGTTTATGAAGCAGCAGAATAAGTACCTGAATACATCGTTCCGGTTTGCGGGGTACGATATCTGGGGCGGCGGCCTGAATCAGCAGGGGCATCCATCACACATGAAGGATAACGGCTTCATCCTGAACTACCTGCAATACCGTCGGACGCTGACGCAGGCCCCGGCTCCGGAAGATCAGATTCTGGATACGTTCCTGGCCAATAATGACCTGAGCGCCGAAGATATCGTCAGCCTGCTGTTCCGTAATGATGCGCATTACAAGTTTACGCAGTCAATTGTGGATGGTCGACCTGCGTTGCGGATCGTGCTGTTCCTGCATTATTCGGCCATTGTGTACCATCTGGTGCAGCTGATCGAGGCGAACCAGATGGGCTTGCCGCGTTACCTGACCTTCACGGGCCGGGGAAGCCAGTATCTGAAAATGCTGGGCTCATCGCGGCGACTGATCGAGTTCACGAAGATGCTTTTCCGGGCTTATACCACGCTACCCGTTCCGCCCGATTTTGAGGTGGTGCTGAGCGAAAACCCGAAAGAGACAACGGCCAACGGAGCAGTGCTCTTCGAAAACGCCAGCTCAATGGAAAAAGACAAGTACAACAGCCGGCAGACAACCTGCTACTGGGGTAATGCGCCTGTTGAGCAGAAGTCGTTACCATCGCCGGCCGAGGCGGCACCTACGCAGGAATCAACTGGTTTCGGAGCCCCTGTTTCAACCTGGGGAACGTACCCGGGATCGCCGATGCAAAGTCAGTCTGGTTATGGGTCAACTCCTCCGCCCGCTACCTCGAACGTGATCAACGCACCGTTCGAATATCGCCGGACGAAAATTGGTGAGGTGAGCGGCGACCGGGCTTTCCACGACTCGGTACTGACTAACGTGAAAACATTCCTGGAAAAGACACTTACCGATCGGGACGTGGCGTATTTCCTCAGCGAACACAACATTCAAACGCCCGAGCAGTACCTGTCATTTTTGGTTGGTCCAGACGTAACCCGGAGTGGCGCGTTATACGATAGCTACATGCTGGCTCGCACCGGCCTGGAGCAGGAGCCTAATCAGGCCGTATCGGAAACGTACTTTTTCCTGCCACTCAAGCATGCCTTGTACGAATTGTCGAAGCAAATTGCCTCCTGAGCTTTATCCCCCCTGCAGGGGGGATAAAATCCCTTAACCTCTATGAAAATCCCATCAATCGCTCTATTCCTGGTACTTTCTGTTGTGGCCAAGGCGCAAACGGCACCGGCCGCTGAGCCAACGGGTATCGAAACCAGCACGTTTGGCATGGCCAAGGCTACGCTTGAGTTTCTGGCAACAGACCAGAAAACATTCGGAACCGTTAAAAAGCCAGCTTGCGATGGTTGTACGACCTACGGTGACCTGGCTGATTTTATTAAGGCTAATAATCTGAAAAAGGCAGATGGCCTGGTTAACGACATCAAGAAGCATAGCATGATGCTGAATGACGAGTTTGCCGCCGATGCGTTCAGCAGCGAAGGAGCCGTACTCGACAGCCTGCGTCGCTACGTGCTAAAGCGTGTAACAAATGGTACCGAACGTGTTCACCGAACTCAGCTGGCTTCATTTGCCGCGTATCAGACAAAAATGACCGCGCTGGCGGGCGGGGCCGATCCCGACAAAGCAGTAAGTGAACAGGCCGCTGCGTCGCAGGAAGGCGAAACGACTGCTGAATCGGCTGAACAGACCACCGCTTCATCAGGAATGTCGCTGGGTACGTGGGCATTCTGGCTATCGCTGCTTAATCTGCTGGGTCTGGGCTACCTGCTATTGATGCGGCAGCGGGGCCCTGGCACTACTGCTTCAGATAAAGAAGATGCCCGCTTGGCTGGCTTACAGGACGAAAATACCCGCCTCAGTAACACGGTGGCTGAACTGGCCAACCGCCTGACGATCGCCGAAAAGAGACTGGTTGGCTCGGCACCCGCTGGCCCGGCCAACCGCCCTGTTGAACGAGGGCCGTCGCCTACTCAGCCTATAGTCGATCGCGGCCCGGCTGATCGGGGCATGATGCCGCAGACCGAACCGCCGCGTCGTCCAGACGCGCCTGCCGATCGTGGCCCTATGCCTGTGCAAGGAGGGAATCAGCCCCGTACTGGTTATGGTAATCCGGCTAACCCGGTAATTCCAACACAGCCATCTGTTCCTGCGCAGCCTGCTCAGGCGAGCGGTTCAGGTACGTTCCCTGGTCAGTCGCAAGGGGGGGGGCTTCGTACTACGCCCGTTGTTCCACCACCGCCCTCTCAGTTGGGCGGTTCAGGTACGTTCCCGGTATCATCGCAGCAGCCGGGCGTGGTAGATACCGGAAATGCCGGATCGCCTGCTGTACCGCCTGCGCCCGCGCCATCTGCTCCGCCCACAAAATTATTTGCCCGCACAGCCGACCTTGGCAATGGATTTAGTGTGGCCGGTTTGCTGGAAATCGCTGAACGAGGTACAGTGTATGAAATTGATCTGACCAACCCCGTTACCGCCACGTTCCGCG
Organism: Fibrella forsythiae; assembly: GCF_017353175.1. Lineage (GTDB taxonomy): Bacteria > Bacteroidota > Bacteroidia > Cytophagales > Spirosomataceae > Fibrella > Fibrella forsythiae. The sequence continues at coordinate 65,836 of NZ_JAFMYW010000002.1, forward strand.
TTAGCCAATCGCCCGAATCGCAGCAACTGGCCATGAGCGATCCTTACTCGTATCTGAGCGATGCCTGTCTGTACGAAAATCAGCCCGGCGGTCCCAACAGCCGTATCCAAACGGTTGCACCTGGCCAACTAACGCTGCAGGGTGACAAATGGCAGATCACGGAAAAGGCGCGCATCGGATTTGTATAAACTCTTTTAAGAAGTCAACCAGTCTGAAGGCTCGAAGGCGTTGAGGGTAACAAACCTTCCTGCAACTTCGGGCCTTCATTTCGTTGCCGTATTAATAATCGCCGTTTGCTGTTCAAACTGGGAAACTTATGATCACCGGGTGTGTCGCCTCTGTGACCTGTGCTCCCGGCTTTAAAATCTTTGCCACTGCTAACTGTTTTCATGAAACGATACATTTCTTTTTTACTGCTGTTTATCGTGCCGTTTGGGGTATTGGCCCAGTCGACACTGGAAAAGCCGTGGATGATTGGGCCCTTCCGGAAGCAGAATGCCGCGAACCCGATTCTGGACGCTCAAGCGGGAACGACGTTCTTTTGTCCGGTTCGTCAGGATACGGTGCGGTGGGAAGAGAAGGACGTATTTAACCCGGCGGCGGTGGTTCGAAACGGGAACGTATACATGCTGTATCGTGCTGAAGATACCGTGGGGAAGTTCAATGGCACATCGCGGCTTGGCTTGGCGGTCAGCGCTGATGGTATTCATTTCACCCGTAGGCCAACGCCCGTTTTCTATCCCGAAAACGATGCCATGAAGCTATATGAATGGGAGGGTGGTTGCGAAGACCCGCGTATAGTAGAAAGCTCAAACGGCGTATATGTAATGACGTACACGACCTACGACGGCGACAAAGCGCGGTTATGCGTAGCTACGTCGAAAGACCTGCTCACCTGGCAAAAGCAAGGGCTGGCGTTTGGGCAGGAAATGTATCGGAATGGCTGGTCGAAATCAGGCGCGATCGTATGCCGCCAGCGAGGAAGCAGGATGGTCGCTCAGAAAATAAACGGGTTATACTGGATGTACTGGGGTGATCAGCCTGACCTGCGTATTGCTACCTCGCCCGACTTGCTGCACTGGACACCACTGGGAGGTGCTGCTCCGGGTGGCTTCCGGGCCGTGGCTCAGTCGAGACTGGGGAAACACGATGCCCGCCTGATAGAGCCCGGCCCGTTTGCCTTACTGACGTCCGCCGGCATTGTGCTCATTTACAATGGGATGAACAACAAGCAGGGCGATCCATCTTTGCCTGAACATGCGTATACGGGTGGTCAGCTCCTGTTTGATAAACATGACCCGGCGAAATTACTCGACCGAACAGCATCCTATTTTATCAAACCAGACCAGCCTTATGAAACGCAGGGGCAGGTGAATCAGGTTGTGTTTCTGGAAGGTATGGTGTCGTTCAAAGGGCGCTGGTTTTTGTACTACGGTACCGCCGACTCTAAAATCGGGGTGGCTACAGCCCCTCAATAACCACATCTGTTTTTTCAGCAGTTCCTTCTTGTACATTCACATCCAAAATCGACCCAGTCTGTCTTTGTTTCCATGTCTCTCGACGAACTCCGTGAACGGATCAAGAATGAATTAGTACTCCACGAGGGTAACGTAGCCGACTGGCAGTGGACCCGTACAGGCCTACCTGCTGAAGCCACCGAACTGGGTATTCCAGACTTTCTGCGGCTGGTCGATGACGTTACCCGGTCATTGAATTCTCAGTTCGGGAAGATTCTCGATCTGCAGGCGCTCATTCGGAAAGTAGCCGTTGATAATCAGAAACGGTTATCTGATGTGCAGATTGGCGGCTTTGCGCTGGATGCTGAACGGCTGGGCCTGTCGCGCACTTTCGTGATTGATCAATGGGTACCCCGCCTGATGGCCCAGATTCCCGATATCATGGAAGAAGACGTGACGCCTGCGTCTGGTGCAGGTACGTCGTCTGTAGCTACCATGTCTGACGTGATGGGCGCAGGTACGTCTCTGTTGCCTGTTCCAGACGGTGGGCAGCCAGGTACGTTGGTTGAAACGGCGGATACGATGAAGCAGAAGGTCCGCGATATTCTCGATGATTACAAAGAGCATATACCAGCCCCGGCCATTCGGGCGCTGTTTCGGGCGATCAATTACGATGAGAAAGCACTGGCTGATGCCGTTCTGGCCTATCTCACCGAAAATTTTTATGCCTCCGAAAAAGATCCGCGAGGCAGTACACTTCGCGAAAAACTCACGTCAACTGACTGGCGCCACCTTGTCTGGTGGAATCGACCAGCTCAACCGGTCAACGTACCTGAACCCGCCCGGTCTGCTCCAACAACCGCCCCGCTGCCCCCTTTGCCCCAGGCGCCCCTTACGCCTAAACCCTCATCAGGCTGGCGCGATTTTCTGGTGGCATTGCTTATTGCCGGTGGCCTGATTGGCTTCGTTATCATATTGGTGAAGAGCAACGGGGCCGCACCCGACGAAGATGCAAATCAGCCAAAAACGGAACAGGTGAATACTGAACAGACTGACGATCAGACGCGGGAACGTACTCAGCCGAGGCGCAAGCGAAAGCTGAAAAGCAAACCCTCGATTGATCGGGCTGCCGATTCTGAAGCCTCATCGCAAAAACCTGTTTCACCCCGAAACGAGCCGTATGACGAACTCCTTGACGACGTTGGTCAGTATGGCGAGCGCCCCGCCCGAAAAGACGGCCAGTGGGGACTATGGCGCAAAGGTAAATGGATGATTCTGCCCGTTTACGACGCAATCGAGGTGTATAAAAACGGCCGGGCCCGTGTTACGATCAACGGTAACAGTTACGATCTTGACCGGCAGGGCGATCGCATCAGGCAATGATCACTGCCTTTACTTACCCAACTGAACCGTCAGGTACTGGTATTTGACGGCTTCGGCGAAACTGATGAAGCCAACGCCGTTTCCTTTAAAGGGTCGGTAAGGGTGGGGGCTGTCTTCAACCTCCCTGCCGTTGATGTAAAAGTGCAGTTCGTTGCCCGTGCGGCGAACCGTCAGTGTATTTCGCGTAGGCGAGATAGTTACCTTGGCCGCAGTAGGCTTACCCACCATGTAATTGGCTTGTGCAGTGCCATTTACACGTGTGTAGAGCGCTACTTTCGACGTGCCTATCACCCGGAACTGGCAATAATTACTGGTATCTTTTACGCCGATAAGCAGGCCGCCGTCTGGCTCAACGTTGGGAGGGATAACCATTTCAACACTTACCGTAAACGTATCCGACTTATTGAGGTTCAGGTCGTCCGGAAGTTTAATGTAGCTTCGGCCGGGGCGGTTACTGTCCGTTTTCTGTTTTCGGATGTAGTAGCTGTCTTTCGCAATTTCCAGATCAAAGCCGTTTCGCTTACCCGTTAGCCATCCGTTATGATTGTCGGCAAACGTTTCCAGAAACGCGCGTGAGGCGGCAGATTTATTGGTCGCCAATGCAGTGGCTGATCGGGTTGGGGTGGCTGTTGCGGCAGATTTTTTGGCGGGTGTTTTTGCGCCTGCTGCTGCCAAACTGGTTTTGCTATCTGTTGCCGTGCTAACGGCTGGTTTAGACCGCGTTGGTTTCGCCGACTTCGTTTTTGCCGTAGAAGTAGCCACGGTGTCTGTTCCTGTGATCGTCAGCGTTACCCAGTCACTGGCCGACGACGTAACGGGTGCTTTCTGGGTTTGACCAATGACAAAAGCGGGCAGTAGCAGAAAGCTATATAGGAGTAAATAACGCATGGGTCAGTTAGAATGTATACCTGAATACAGCAACAGGCGTATTGGCTTGTAGATTCAGGTGATAAGAAAGAGGCTGAACAGCTCGTTTTTCGTCGCGCTGATTTCGTAGGCCCCGCAGAAGAGTGAGTGTGATATCGGTAACCCAGATGGCAGCGGCGGCGCGGGTTGCTATGTAGTAGCGCTGGTTGGCCGAATTAGCTTTTTGGTAAAACGGTTCGGCTGCCGCTTCATTGCCTGCACTTACATAATCAGTGTAGGCCTGATTGGCTTCGCCCTGTTGGCCGGCACCATAGATAAGTAGTCCGTAGGCGGCAACCGTTACCAATGGCCGTAGCCCAACCCGCGGCTCAGGGGTTTGCACGAATATATTCCCTACGCCCGGAGCCAGCAGGGAAAGAAGCGCCCAGGCTGGCCCCCGATACGGTTTTTCGGGCACCAACGCCGCTGAGTCGGGCAGGGGTGGGGCTATTTCCGTTGGGTTCTGGGCTGTTTGTGTGAGTAACCCGCCTTGTTTCAACAAGACCACCGCCCGAACTTCCTCCCGAAGCAATAAGCCATTCCGGCGAAGATTCCAGACAATCCGCTGGTCGCGCCCGTCGATCCGATTTGTGCCCAGATCACCGCTAACACTGCCCAGATCAGGAGCAACCAGCTTGCCATCCCGGCGTTGGAGCCGCACATAAATTGAATCGGTTGGCACGCTGTTGCGCAGATCATAAAATACCTCGATCGATTGCTGGTCAATTGCCCGCATACGAACATTACTGACCCGTCCCTGCGCCTTTCCGGTAAGTGAAGCGCTTAGTAATAGCAGGATAAGATAAATAGAGTGTAGAGAAAAGGTCATACCTGAAGGATAATAGCGTAGGTAGTTATCTGCTGCGTTGCCGTTACCTGGCCTGTGCCACAACTGAAAACGAAAGGTCAGCAACTCCCAAATTGGTGCAATTGACAGATTTAGTTGGCTACCGTGATCGTTCGGGTGGCGGTGTATGTCTGATTGCAACGGTTGGTCAGGGCCATTGTAACGGTGTAACTACCGGCTCGATCGTAGGTGTAGGATACCCGATTCCCTGTTTGGGGCAGCCCGCGCCCGTCGCCAAAAGTCCAGGTCACAGTATTTACATCGCCGGTTGATTTATCAACAAAAAGGGTCGCCTGCAATTTTGTAATGGTGGCTCCCACGGTGGCTGTTGGTTTTACGCAATTACTGAAGTCTATGCGATCAAGAGTAAACGGCTCGCAGCCACCGAGTAAGACCGAGAGCAGGAGCATAAAGACGATTTTCATACAGATTTGGATGCGCAGCAAAGTACATCAATAACGAAAGAATATACCTGGTCAGTACGTAAACTTCCGGTGGAGCGTGCAGGTTGGCACCATATACTGTATTTCCCACAACTATTACGCCATGATTATTGTGTTAGAAAATAAGATTTTGCTCCTTATCCGATCTTTAGTGGCGGGATTATTGTCGGCGATCAGGTAACCTGAAAGTCAGTTAGTGCGATAGTCGGTCATTTGATCGCTAAATAGGATAAAATCAGGAAGTTTTCACCCCCGTTCGTAGGGTTTACCTTACCTTTGTCGGCCAAACAGTGCGTTGAAACCAATCATGGATCAGTATTCATATGTAGCCAACTCTGACGCGGCTTATATCGACCAGCTTTATCAGTCGTATAAGCAAGACCCCGCGTCGGTAGATACCAGTTGGCAGCAGTTTTTTAAAGGATTTGACTTTTCGCTTGCCTATGGCGAAAATGGAAATTCAGCTAACGGAAACGGAGCCACCGCTACTGGCGCTACGCAGCAAGCCCCCGTTGATGCCAAACACAGTGAGAAAGAGGTATCGGTAGCCAGCCTGATCAAGGCCTACCGGTCGAGAGGGCACCTGTTATCGAAAACAAACCCGATTGGTCCCCGGAAAGATCGGAACCCCCGCCTTAGCCTGGCCGACTACGCGCTGACGGATGCCGATCTCGACACCGTGTTCGAGTCGGGCAACCTGCTGGGCATTGGTGCGGCCACCCTTCGCAAGATCATGGAATCGCTGGAAACCATCTACGCGGGCCGTATTGGCTTCGAGTATATGTACATCCGCGAAATCGATGTAAAAAACTGGCTGCGAAATAAAATCGAGAAAGAGGCGCTGACTTTCAGCCCAACTCCCGACGAGAAAAAGCGGATTCTGGAGAAGCTCAACGAAGCATCGATCTTCGAGAACTTCCTGCATACCAAATACCTCGGTCAGAAGCGTTTTTCGCTGGAAGGTGGTGAAACGACCATTGCTGCGCTCGATGCTATCATCAGCCGCGCGGCCGACATGGGCGTTGAGGAAGTAATGATTGGGATGGCCCACCGCGGACGGTTGAATGTGCTGACCAACATTCTGGGTAAATCATACGAATCGATCTTCGACGGTTTTGAGGGTAGCGTACCTACGCAGGTCCATGGCGACGGTGACGTTAAATATCACCTCGGCTATACCAGCCTGACCAAAACGCCGAACGGTAAAGAAATCAGCGTGAAACTAGCGCCGAACCCGTCGCACCTTGAAGCGGTGAATCCCGTGGTGGAAGGCTTCGTGCGGGCTCAGGCCGATGAGGAGTATAAAGGCGATTTTGCCAAAATCATGCCGATCCTGATTCATGGCGACGCCGCCGTGGCTGGTCAGGGTGTAGTGTATGAAGTAACGCAAATGGCAAAACTGCCCGGTTACCAAACCGGCGGTACACTGCACTTTGTGATCAACAATCAGGTCGGTTTCACCACCGACTTCGACGATGCCCGTTCGTCGATCTACTGTTCAGACGTAGCCAAGATTATCGACGCACCGATTTTCCACGTCAACGGTGATGATCCGGAGGCGGTGATCTTCTGCGCAAAACTGGCCGTGGAATTCCGCGAGATGTTTAAGCGTGATGTGTTTATCGACATGGTCTGCTACCGTCGGTATGGCCATAATGAATCAGACGAGCCGAAGTTTACGCAGCCAACGATGTACTCGTTGATTGAAAAACACAATAACCCCCGCGAGATTTACAGCAAACTGTTGATCGAGCGCGGTGATGTGGATGCTGCGCTGGCGGCAAGCATGGACGCCGAGTTTAAGAAGATTCTGCAGGACCGTCTCGATCAGGTGAAGCAAAAGCCGGGCCTGCCCTACAAGCCGCTTCGTCTGGATCAGCAATGGGCCGAACTGCGCTACGCCGAACCCGCCGATTTCGATCAGTCCCCCCAGACGGGTGTGCCGATGGAAACGTTGGAGAAAATTGGCAAAGCGCTGGCTACGGTTCCCGAAGGGTTCAAACCCCTGAAGCAGATCGATAAACTGCTGGCCGATCGCCAGAAGATGGTTTTCGATACCAAAACGGTGAACTGGTCAGTAGCTGAACAGATGGCTTATGGCTCAATCCTGCTTGAGAATAAGGTCGTTCGCCTGAGCGGTCAGGATGTGCAGCGGGGTACGTTCTCGCACCGCCACGCCGTTCTGCACGACTCGACAAACAACCAGCTATACACGCCGGTAAACCACGTTCAGGAAGGGCAGATGCCGATTCAGATCTACAACTCGTTGTTGTCTGAGTTTGGTGTACTGGGCTTTGAGTATGGCTACGCGATGGCTGCTCCGCATGCGCTGGTAATCTGGGAAGCTCAGTTTGGCGATTTTGCCAACGGCGCGCAGGTTATCATTGACCAGTTTGTAACGGCGGGCGAATCGAAATGGGGAATTCAGAATAGCCTGGTAATGCAACTGCCACACGGCTACGAAGGGCAGGGACCTGAACACTCAAATGCCCGGCCAGAGCGCTACCTGCAACTATGTGCCGAGAACAACATTGTGGTGGCCAACATCACCACGCCAGCCAATATCTTCCACGCGTTGCGTCGGCAGTTGGCCTGGGAGTTCCGCAAGCCATTGATCATCATGTCGCCGAAGTCGTTGCTGCGTCACCCGCAGGCAATCTCGCCGCTCGACGAACTGGCTACAGGTACGTTCCGCGAAGTAATTGGCGATTCGTTTGCCGACCCGAAAAAGGTGAAGCGTGTATTACTTTGCACGGGCAAGGTGTATTACGATTTGCTGGAGAAGCAGCAAGCTGACAAGCGCGACGATGTTGCTATTGTTCGGATGGAACAATTGTATCCGTTGCCAATGAAACAGCTTGACGCTGAACTGGCGAAATACAAGAAGCCAGAGATTGTGTGGGTGCAGGAGGAACCCGAGAATATGGGTTGTTTCTCGTTCATGCTTCGTCGGTTCCGGGAGAAGTTCACCGGGGCGCAGGCGCTCAGGTACGTTGGTCGTGAGTCGGCATCGTCGCCCGCTACCGGCTTCGCCAAGCTTCATACGCAGGAACAAGCTGCACTGGTTCAGAAAGCATTTGAATAAAGGAGTTTCAAGTTTCAGGTATCAGGTTTCAAGTGGCTCTGCCAGTGGCAGGAGTTGCTTGTGAGCCAGACTTGAAACTTGAAACCTGAAACTTGAAACTGAAAAAATGGCTATCGAAGTAAAAGTCCCCGCTGTGGGTGAATCCATCACCGAAGTCACGGTGGGAGAATGGTTGAAAAAAGAAGGCGATGTAGTGAAACTCGATGAAGTGCTGTGCACGCTCGATTCCGACAAAGCATCATTTGAATTGCCTGCTGAAGCGGAAGGAACCCTACACATAATGGCACAGGCCGGTGATGTGCTTCCCATCGGGGCAACCATCTGCACGATCGAAGCTGCTGGTGCATCGGGCGGTGCGGCTCCGGCGGCCCCGGCGCAACAACCTGCTGAAGCACCCAAAGCTGAAACACCAGCTCCTGAGCCAACGCCCGCCGTACTGGCCGCCGAGACGTCGGACCGTGCTGAGCCAGCCGCTGCTCCTTCGGCCCCGGCGTCGGCTAGCACCGTTGAGGTGAAAATTCCGTCGGTTGGCGAGTCGATCACCGAAGTGACCATTGCCGCCTGGAATAAACAGGATGGTGATACAGTCGCCATGGACGAAACGCTTTGCGAACTTGAGTCTGACAAAGCCACATTTGAATTACCCGCCGAAGTGGCAGGTACATTACGCATTGTAGCCCAGGCCGGTGATACGCTGGCTATCGGTGCTACCATCGCCCGCATCGAGGTAGGTGCTGGAGCATCAACGGCGGCGCCGGCTTCACCAGCTCCAGCCGCCCAGCCTGCTGCTGCTCAGAACGGAAGCGCCAACGGATCGGCTAGCTACGCGGCTAATTTCCCATCGCCAGCGGCGGCCAAAATTCTGGCCGAAAAAGGTGTTGAGGCATCACAGGTTCAGGGTTCGGGCGTAGAAGGACGGATCACGAAAGAAGATGCGATGAAGGCCAGCCCAGCGCCAGCCCCTGCACCACAAGCTCCTGCTGCGCCTGCACCAGTTCCTGCAGCAGCGAAGCCAGCGGCGGCTCCAAGCCCCGCGCCCCAGGCCCCAGCTCCCGGCGCACGTACGCAACGTCGTGAAAAAATGACGTCGCTGCGGAAAACGATTGCCCGTCGGTTGGTGGCTGTGAAAAATGAAACGGCTATGCTGACCACCTTCAACGAGGTGGACATGAAGCCAATCATGGACCTGCGTGGTAAATACAAAGACAAATTCAAAGACAAGCACGCGGTTGGTCTCGGTTTCATGTCGTTTTTCACCAAAGCTATTTGCATGGCCCTGCGTGAATTCCCGGCAGTGAATGCCATGATTGACGGTGACCAAATCCTGTTTAACGATTACTGCGATATTTCAATCGCCGTTTCATCGGATCGCGGTCTGGTAGTGCCCGTTATCCGGAATGCCGAGCAGATGAGCTTCTCGCAGATCGAGAAAGAAATCGTTCGACTGGCCGGTTTGGCTCGTGATAACAAACTGACCATTGAGCAGATGCAGGGTGGTACGTTCACGATCACCAACGGCGGTACGTTCGGCTCTATGCTGTCGACACCTATTATCAATGCGCCGCAATCGGCTATCCTGGGCATGCACAACATCGTTGAGCGGCCGGTAGTGGTAAACGGCGAAATTGTTATCCGTCCGATCATGTACGTGGCTCTCAGCTACGACCACCGCATCATCGATGGCAAAGAATCGGTCAGTTTCCTGGTGCGCGTGAAGCAGCTCCTCGAAGACCCAACACGAATTTTACTGGAAGTTTAAACAAAGGGAGTTTCAGGTTTCAAGTTTCAGGTTTCAAGTGACGCTGCTTATCAACTAGATGGTAGACTAGCAGCGCCACTTGAAACCTGAAACTTGAAACCTGAAACTTTTTTCACATCATGCCCTGGGAATATAAAACACTCAAAACGAAGGTGATGGCGCAGTCACAGTCGATGTTTCGCAACGACGATGCTGCCGAAAGTCCAATGATTCCTTCCGAAGTGGTGGAAGATATTCTGAACGAACAGGGCGAACAGGACTGGGAACTGGTCAACTGTGTACAGCTTGGCAACAGTTCGGTAGGAATTGAACTGCTCTACTTCTTCAAACGATTTTACAGCAATGACTAAGTGGGAATACCTTTCCTTCGATTTGCGTATCAGCGCACTGAATGACTTCCATCAGCAATTAAACGAGTTCGGTGAGTTGGGCTGGGAATTGGTCGGTATGGAGTCGATCGAATCGAAGAGTATCGGCCTTTTCGACAGCGGAGCCGCCACATCCATTATCGTAGTCGTGTTCAAACGGCCGAAGGAGTAGGTGATAGCAACAATAGTTTGCCGGATGGGTAGATGCCACTAAAAGTTACTCCTTACTGTTATGTACTAACAGAGCAGAACCAGTTTATCTGCTCACGATACCTGTTGACGAGTTAATAAAACCTATACTATGCAATACGACGTAATCGTCATCGGCTCTGGGCCGGGCGGCTATACGGGCGCTATTCGGTGCGCACAATTAGGGCTGAAAACGGCCATCATCGAAAAATACGCTACGTTGGGCGGAACCTGCCTCAACGTTGGCTGTATTCCATCAAAAGCGCTGCTCGACTCGTCGGAGCATTATTTCAACGCCAGCCATACCTTCGCTGAGCACGGTATCAAGCTGGATCACCTGGCCGTAGACCTGCCGCAGATGATTGCCCGTAAACAGGACGTGGTTGATCAGACCACCAAGGGCATCGTGTATCTGATGAAGAAGAACAAGATCGACACATTTTATGGTGTTGGTTCGTTTGTAGATGCCAATACGGTAAAGGTTGCCAAGACAGATGGTAGCGCCGACGAAACGATCACGGGTAAAAACATCGTGATCGCAACGGGCTCAAAACCCATGTCGTTCCCATCAATGCCCCTTGACAAAAAGCGGGTTATTACCAGCACAGAAGCGTTAAAACTACCTGAGATTCCAAAGCACCTGATCATTATCGGCGCGGGTGTCATTGGGGCTGAGTTGGGATCAGTGTATGCGCGGCTGGGTGCTAAAGTATCGTTCATCGAGTTTGCCGATTCGATGATCCCGACCATGGATAAAACGATGGGTAAGGAACTGCAGAAGTCGGTGAAGAAGCTTGGTGCCGATTTTTACTTCAAGCATAAAGTGACCAAGGTAGAAAACACGGGTGATGAGGTTGTGGTCAGCATCGATACGCCAAAGGGTGAGCAGATGACTCTGACCGGCGATTATTGCCTGGTATCGGTAGGCCGCAGGCCCTACACCGATGGCCTGAATCTGGAAGCAGCCGGCTTATCTGCTGATCAGCGGGGTAAGATCGAGGTAGACGAACACCTGCGCACAAAGGTGCCGCATATCTATGCACTCGGTGATGTGATCCGGGGCGCTATGCTGGCGCACAAGGCAGAAGAGGAAGGTGTGTTCATTGCTGAAACCGTTGCCGGTCAGAAGCCGCACATTCACTACCGCCTCATTCCGAACGTGGTATACACCTGGCCGGAAGTAGCCGCCGTTGGGTACACGGAAGAAGAAGTGAAAGAGAAAGGTATTCCGTATAAGCTGGGTACGTTCCCGTTTAAAGCGCTGGGCCGTGCCCGTGCGTCGATGGACGTTGATGGCCTGGTGAAGGTACTGGCTCACAAAGAGACTGACGAAATTCTGGGCGTACACATCATTGGTCCACGCGCCGCTGATATCGTTGGCGAAGCTGTTGTTGCCATGGAATTCCGCGCCTCGGCCGAAGACGTTAGCCGGATGTCGCATGCACACCCAACCTACACGGAAGCTTTCAAAGAAGCCTGCCTCGCCGCAACGGACAACCGGGCGATAAATATGTAAGAGAAGGAGGAAAGGGAATAAAGGGAGGAAAGGGAAGAGAGGGATTGCTTACGCCAGCGCAAATACATCGGCGTAAGCAATCCCTTTCTTCCCTCTCTTCCCTTTCCTCCTCTATTGCAACCTCGCGTCTTCGCGGCTGTTGAAGGTGTCGCCCTGGTTGATATCGCCGGTTTCAAACCCTTTTTTGAACCAGTAGGCCCGTTGGGCGGCTGTTCCGTGGGTGAAGCCTTCGGGGGTAACGTACCCCTGCGTGGCTTTCTGAATGTTGTCGTCGCCGATGGCACTAGCGGCTTTCAGTGCTTCTTCCACGTCGCCTGGTTCCAGCACCTTCATTTGCTGAGCATAGTGTGCCCACACACCGGCCAGAAAATCAGCCTGAAGTTCGAGGCGTACAGACAAACGATTGGCATCTGCTTCGCTCATTCGTTCCTGCGCCTGATGCACCTTGGAAAGAATGCCCCATTGATCCTGAATGCTATGCCCAATTTCGTGGGCAATAACATAGGCCATTGCAAAATCGCCGGGGGCATCGAACCGCTGTTTTAATTCGTCGTAGAACGACAAATCGATATACAGCTTTTTATCGCCAGGGCAATAGAAAGGGCCGGACGCTGCTGATGCCATCCCACAACCCGATTGCGTCTGGCCGCGGAAAAGAACAAGCACCGGCTTACGGTATTGTTGCCCTTCCTTAGCCATCACTTCAGTCCAGATGTTTTCTGTGTACGTCAATACACGGCGTGAAAACAGGGCAGCTGCATCGTCGGGCTGAGGGCCTGATGGTGCCTGCTGCGAAACCGCCTGCCCGTCGCCGCCGCTGTTAAGGATTTGTGATGGGTCGCCACCAAGGAGATAAATCACCAGTGCGATCACGACGGTGCCAATGCCACCGCCAACGACCATGCCTCCTCCGCCGCCACCCCGGCGGTCTTCTACGTTATCGCTTTCGCGTCCACCTAACCAGCGCATAGTATCAAGTTTTGAAATAGGGTAGTGTGTTCATTTCTGTTTAACACTGCAAGCTTACCTTTTCTACGGGTAAAATGTTTAATCTGGTTTCGAAAAGTTGTCGTGACACCGGACAGATATCTGTCCATTATCGGACATAGATCATCTGTAAAAAGGCCATATATGCCTTCAGACAGCCTTTTTTGCGGTGTGGCACGGCTGTTGACTTATTGGCTGATCATAGCTGCTGAATGCTACTTATACCTGACGCTCGATATCTTTTATGCTCCAGTCTTACTTCACCATCGCCTTCCGGACACTTCGTCGCAACCGCCTGTATGCCCTGATCAACGTAACGGGTCTTGGCCTGGGAATCGGTTGTGCGCTGTTGCTCTTCGCGCTGGTACGTTACCACTTTCGCACCGATACCCATCACACAAAGTACGACCGGATTTATCAGCTTACCTCAGCGTTTAAAACGCCCGATGGTGATTTCGTTACGCCCGGTGTACCCGAGACGTTTGGGCAGGCCCTGAAAACAGACCACCCCGAGATTGAGCACCTGGCTATGATTGAAGAGTGGGAGGGCCCTATGGTCATTGTACCGGCCGCTACGACTGCAGGTACGTCTACTCTGGATAAAAAATTCAAGGAGGCCGAGGCAAAGGGTGCCTTCACAGAGCCAGCTTATTTTCAGATTTTCGATTATAACTGGGTTGCCGGGGGACCAGCCGATCTAAGCCAGCCAGGTACGTTGGTGCTTAGTGCAAAATCAGCCATCAAGTATTTCGGCACTACAAACGCCTTAGGCCGCATACTGAAACTGGATGGTCGCACCTCAGCGCGGGTGGTCGGGGTTTTTACCGACTACGCAGACAATACCGATTACCCGTATGAACTGATTGGGTCGCGTGCCTCGCTCAAAGACTTTTTCGGCCGTCCGTTCAATGAGAGTTTTACCAATACAAACAGTAGCACGCACTGCTTCGTGACGCTTAATGATACGTACACCCCCGCCAACTGGAACCGCGATTTACCCGCATTTCTGAAAAAGCATAACCCAAATAACGTCAAAAATACCCGTTACCCGCTTACGCCCCTAAGTGAGCTACACTTTGATACCGACTTTTATGGAGTTAGCAAAAATCTGATTTTATCCCTGTTTGTCATTGGGCTGTTTCTGGTCATCACGGCGTGCATCAACTTCGTGAACCTGGCCACGGCGCAGGCCATGAATAGGGCGCGGGAAGTGGGTGTGCGGAAGGTAATGGGTAGCACGCGTAACCAATTGCTTGGCCAGTTTATGGGCGAAACGGCACTGATCGTTCTGCTGGCGATGATGGTAGCCATTGGGGTTTTTAGCTACGGACTGTCACTGGCGCAAACGTACCTGCACGGCGCCTTTCGGTTTACGTTCTATTTCACTCCGTCGGTACTAGGCTGGGTGGCCTTGCTGATGGGAGGGGTTATTCTGCTGGCAGGCCTGTATCCGGCGTTGGTGCTGGCGGGGTTCCGGCCGGTCGTGGCGCTGGCGGGCAAGATCACAACCCGGCAGGCAGGCGGCTTCACCGTACGCCGTGGGCTGGTGGTAACGCAGTTCGCCATCTCGCAGATGCTCGTCATCGGGTTGGTTGTGGTAGCGAGTCAGTTGAACTACGTACAGAATAAAGACCTCGGCTTTAAACAGAATGCCATGCTAACGATCAGGCTACCGTCTACGCCTGAACAGGACCTGAGCAAAATGGCCACGTTCCGTAATCTGGCAACGGCTATGCCCGACGTGACTGGGTTCAGCTATTCCATGAGTGGCCCGCCTCAGTCGGGTTGGGTGAGTCAGACCACTATTCGGTTCGATACGCGGGCTGAAGAAGAAAAATTTGGGCCCCAGCAAGCCTGGATTGATGATAAATACGTGCCTCTATTCGGTCTGAAACTGGTGGCTGGCCGTAACCTGAACCCATCCGACACGATGCGCGAGGCCCTGGTGAATGAAGCGATGGTACGCAAACTGGGTTTTAGCAAACCAGAGCAGGTGTTGGGTAAGTATATTCATAAAGGGGGAAGCCCTTCTATGCCGATTGTGGGCGTACTGAAAGACTTCAACCAGAGTGATTTGAAAAGTGCCATCGGTCCGTCGTTTTTCAGCACGTCGGCGAAGAACTATCACGGGGCCAACCTGCAACTGCAAACAGGCAATTACCAGCGTGTGATCAGTCAGCTGGAGACGGCGTATAATCGGGTGTATCCGGAGAGTTATTTTGATCATCAGTTTGTGGACGATCAGATCGAAGAACGGTACCAGGAAGAGCAGACCATGGGGCGACTGGTCAATTTCTTTGCCGCCGTGGCCCTGCTGATTGGCTGTATGGGTCTATACGGACTGGTGCTGTTTATGGTATCGCAACGCACGAAAGAGATTGGCGTTCGTAAAGTGCTGGGAGCCAGTGTGGCCAGTATTCTGTGGCTGTTCAATCAGGAATTTGTCCGGCTCATCGCGTTCGCTTTCCTGCTGGCTGCCCCGGCCGCCTGGTGGGTGATGAACCAGTGGCTTGAATCCTTTCAATACCGCATCAATTTCGGACCAGCCATTTTTGTGATTGCCCTGCTGGCAACGGTCGTTGTGGCCGTACTGACGGTGAGCTACCAGAGCATCAAAGCCGCGCTGGTGAATCCGGTGAAGAGTTTACGAAGTGAATAGCAGAGGGGTTGGGGCAAATATGCCGCCCCAGGCTCCTACTTCAGGAAAAATTATGAAAACGATATTGATCACCCTGGTGATGCTGTTGCCGCTCGGCAGTTACGCGCAGGATAAGTATGCTGCTTCCAAGGAACTACGGGGTAACGGCCGCCTCATTCGGGAGACGAAAACCGTACGACCATTCGACGGAATCGAGATCGAGCAGTTTCCGGCCAGGGTTGTTGTGGAAGCTGGCGCAACTGAATCGTCGATAACAATCAGTATCGATGAAAATTTACGGCCGTTGTTGCAGATCGAGGAGAAAAATGGTACGCTCAGGCTAGCTTTCAAAGACCTGAACGACAAGCCGTTCTGGGTCAGTAAATCCAGCATCGACGTCGTGATACGAACACCCGAACTAAAACGATTCAGGCACGGGTCAAATAGCGACGTAGCTGTTCATGGCCTGCGTGGCGAGTCGTTTGCGTTCGTCAATGGAGGTAACGGCAATGTACAGCTACAGGGTCGGGTTAGAACCTTGGAGCTGGCCAGCGTAGCCAATGGACATGTTGACGCCGAAGGCCTGCTAACAAAGACTGCCAATGTGATGACCCATGCCAACGCTACTATTCGGGTCAACGCCAACGATGTGAACGAGGTAAGAAAAGCCAATGCCACCGTAATCAACATTGCGAATTAATGTATCGCCGAAATGGTCCGCCGCTGCGGCTCCAGCTTCGGTAGTAAAGAGAAGTTCCTAACTGCCGAAGCTCCAATTTCGGCGCTACAGCCATGCTACAGAACTATATTAAAATCGCGCTCCGAAACTTGTGGAAACATCGCCGGTTTAGTGCGCTGAACATAGTCGGCATGGGTGTCGGCATAGCGGCTGTTGGGCTCATGAGCCTGTACATCATCCATGAGCTTAGCTACGACCGGTTTCATACCAATGCCGACCGGATCGTGCGCGTAGTCCATTATGCCAACTGGCCGGGTGGTAGCCTCCAGTTGGCGCCTACCTCGGCCCCGTACGCGGCAGCACTGAAGAACGACTACCCGGAAGTTGAAAACGTGGTCAGGATTCAGCCCGAGGGTGGGGGACAGATCACCTACAAAGACAAGAAAATGAACATTGGCGACATCATGTTCGCCGATCAGTCGATGTTCGACGTGTTCTCGTTTCCGTTTCTGTACGGTGATCCGGCAACGGCGTTGGCGCAGCCTCAGTGCATCGTTATTACGAAAAGCCTGGCCGAAAAGCTGTTTGGCAGCGTGGATAAAGCCGTTGGACAAACGGTCGAGTTCTCAAATCACTTTCCCAACCGGGTTACGGGCGTTATTGACAACGTACCTGCTACCTCTCATCTGCAATTCAGCGCGCTTCGGTCGCTGCCAGCTAATTACACCAATGGCTGGCAGAACTTCGAGCTGTATACGTACCTGCTGTTGACCAAGAGCACGGACCCAAAATCGCTTGAGGCCAAACTCCCCGGCTTTTTCGAGAAATACATCAGAAAAGAAATGGGCCAGGTGACCTACCGGATGGAGCTTCAACCGCTGACGTCTATTCACTTGCAGTCGCATCTCGACTATGAAATCAGTCCGAACGGGACACTCAGCACCATCTACACCTTCGCCGTTGTTGCCTTCCTGATTCTGCTGATTGCGGGCATCAATTACGTTAATCTGTACACTGTTCGGGCCATTGCCCGTACGCGGGAGGTGGGCGTCAGAAAAGCCGTTGGATCACGCCGTGGGCAGCTCATCAGCCAATTTCTGACCGAATCGATGATCATGGCTTTTCTGGCTGGTGGCATGGGCATACTGCTGGCCAATCTTTTCCTGCCACTGTTTAACGAATTGGCAGGTAAAACTCTGTTTATTGGTGAATACGGGCTGCTCACGACGGCTGCGGCGCTGATCGCCTTTACGGTGTTGCTTGGGCTGGCAAGCGGTTTGTATCCCGCCCTGCTTTTATCTGGCTTTCGGCCGGTGACGGCGCTGAAAGGGCGGCTGGCGCCCCACTCAACCAATGGCCAATTCCAGCAGGCACTGGTTGTCTTCCAGTTTGTAGCGGCCGTAGCGCTGATCAGTTGCTCGTGGGTGATTTATCGGCAGATGAACTTCGTGGCGCACAAGAACCTGGGCTTCAACAAAGATCAGGTGCTAACGTTTCACCTGGATGGCGATGCGGTACGTACCCAGATTCGGGCGCTGAAAGCAGAGTTGACCAAAAGTCCGCTGATTGAACAGGTTGCCGCTGCCAGCAACCCGATTGGCAATAATAATATCGGTACCAACGCCATGTTCTTCGAACAGAACGGTGTGAAGCCAACCAGTACGCAGGTGGTGCAAACCTTTTCAGTGGATGCCGATTACCTGGGTACGTTACAGGCCAAATTGCTCAAAGGCCGCCACTTTACCGACGCTGTCAGTGACCGGATGGGAGCAGTGCTGGTAAACGAATCACTGGTGAAAAAGATGGGCTGGCAGCGGCCGATCGGTAAGCGTGTCTGGTATTTTCTGGGGAAAGACCAAACCGTTGAAGCGCAGGTTGTGGGCGTCGTGAAGGATTTTCATACGTATTCGCTCCAGCATAAGATTGAGCCGCTGGTATTGCAGATGCCTGCCCCGTCGGAACAAGATAACCTGTATGTCAGGATTCAACCCGCCAAAACGGCCGAGGCTTTGGCATACATCAAATCGGTATACCGGAAATTTGATCCCAGCGCCGAAGTAAGCTTCCATTTTCTGGACGAGAATTTCTCGCAACAGTACAAAGCCGAACAGAAGCAGGGGCAGATACTGCTGACGTTAACGGTCCTGGCTATTCTGATCTCCTGCCTTGGCCTGTTCGGATTGGCTGCCTACGCTGCCGATGTGCGCACGAAAGAGATTGGTGTGCGCAAAGTGCTGGGCGCCAGCGTAACCAGTATTGTCACATTGCTTTCGAAAGACTTCCTGAAACTGGTCCTGATTGCCATTGTCATTGCCACGCCACTGGCCTGGTATGCCATGACTCAATGGCTGGCGGGCTTTGCCTATAAGACTGCTATTGAATGGTGGGGCTTCGTGCTGTCAGGTACGTTAGCCTTGACGGTCGCCCTGGTAACGGTGAGTTTCCAGAGCATCAAAGCCGCGTTGATGAACCCGGTGAAGAGTTTGCGAACAGAGTGACGGCAGTACCGGAATGGTCCGCCGCTGCGGCTCCAGCTTCGGTAGTTGTTGATAATGCCTAACTACCGAAGCTGAAGCCGTAGCGGCAGACCGGTTCGGTGCTACATCACGATCATGCTTCAGAACTACATCAAAATTGCCTTTCGCAACTTGTGGAAGAGCAAGGTCTATTCAGGGACCAACATCATTGGGTTAGCCCTGGGGCTTGCCTGTTGCATCGCCATTGGCCTTTACATTATTGACGAGCTTCACTACGACAAGTTTCATAGTAAGCTCGCCCGGATCTATCGGGTTGTGTCGCACCAAAAACAGGCCGACGGCGTATACAACGTGGCCGTAACGCCTGGTCCGCTGGCGCCAACACTGACTGCTGATTTTCCGGAAGTAGAAGAGGCAACCCGAATCGGGCGGTGGCGGGGTACGTTGAGTCGAGGCACCCAAACGGTCGAGGCTGAATCGATGCTGATTACAGAGACGTCATTCTTTAAGCTATTTGATTTTCCACTGGTGGCGGGTAATGCAAAAAAAGCGTTGACAACCCCGAATGACGTCGTGATCAGTGAAGCAATGGCGTTGCGGCTTTTCGGCGAAAACTGGTCGAAGCAGGGTGTTTTGGGCCAACCGCTGGTGTTCAATAACGAAACTCCGTTTGTCATTGGTGGCGTAGCCAAGACGCCACCAACGCATTCCAGCATCCAGTTTGATGTGTTGCTACCTTACAAATGGCTGGAGAAAACGGACAAATGGAGCCAGAAGTGGAATAGCAACAACTACCACACCTACGTGTTACTGAAGCCTGAAGCCGCCGAACTGTCGAATCTGGCCGGTTTTTCGGAAAAGCTTGGTGGGCAACTGAATCGCTATACACCAACTGAAGATAAGCTCTATCTACAACCAATGCGTGATAGTTATCTGAGATCAAAATTCGATTTTGATACTGATTGGGGGCAGCGGAGTGACATGCTGTATATCCGCATTTTTCTGGCGGTCGGGCTGATTTTGCTTCTGATAGCCGTAGTCAACTTCATCAACCTGGCTACGGCGCGAGCATCGCAACGGGCACGGGAAGTGGGTGTTCGCAAAACGATTGGCGCGCAACGTACCTGGCTGGTGATGCAGTTTCTGGGCGAGGCCTTACTGATGACCTGCCTGGCGGTGGCCATGTCGCTGCTGCTGGTGCAGACGCTGTTACCCTTGTTCAACGAACTGGCCGCCAAAACGCTGGCACTGCCTTTCGATGAACCGTATTTCTGGCTGGCACTGGCTGGACTTACACTCGTGGTTAGCCTGCTGACAGGACTATATCCTGCTTTCTACCTGTCGTCGTTCCGGCCGG
The DNA here is from genome assembly GCF_017353175.1 of Fibrella forsythiae. Taxonomy (GTDB): domain Bacteria; phylum Bacteroidota; class Bacteroidia; order Cytophagales; family Spirosomataceae; genus Fibrella; species Fibrella forsythiae. The sequence goes on from NZ_JAFMYW010000002.1 coordinate 85,927, forward strand.
CGCAGATACTGAAAGGTACGGGTGCCGCTCAGGCATTGTCGGTGCAGTCGGGTCGGGTGTTCCGGCAGTCGCTGGTGGTGGGGCAGTTTGCGCTGGCCGTTGGGCTGGTTATTGGCAGCGTGGTCATTTACCGCCAACTCGCCTTCGTTCAAAACAAGAAACTTGGGTTTGATCAGTCGCAGCTGATGTATGTCCGCCTGAAAGGGGAACTGAGCAACAAGGTCATGCCCTTTAAACAGGCGGTTCAGCAATTGCCTGGCGTAAGCATCGCAACGCCAACAACCGGCGCGCTGGTCGACATGAACAATCAGGGCGATATTGAATGGGAAGGGCAGCAGCCAAATGATAAGTTTCTGATCACGAACATGAATGTAGACCCTGATTTTGTGGCTACTACGGGTATGAAACTGGCAGCGGGCCGGAATTTCTCATGGCGTATTCCGTCCGACACTTCAGGGACAATGGGCGCCTTTATGCTGAACGAAACCGCCGCTAAACGCATGGGCTGGACGCCGGAGCAGGCTATTGGCAAACGCCTGAAATTCTGGGGACCGTCGGGTGTTGTGGTGGGCGTGCTGAAGGATTTTCATTTCAGGCCCCTGCGCGTAGCGATAGAGCCGTTCATCTTCCGGTTTCGGCCCGACAATCCGTATTTTAATCTGTTGGTGAAAACGAAGCCCGGTGCTGTACCACAGACGATCGCGGGCATAACGACACTGTATAAAAAACTAGAGCCAGCTACTCCGATCAGTTACGGTTTCGTTGATCAGGAACTGGATGCGCAGTATCGGGCCGAACAACGCATGGGGCGTATTATCCTATACTTCTCCATCCTCTCGATCTTCGTTTCCTGCCTGGGGCTGTTTGGGCTCACCACCTTCACGGCCGAAGCACGCACCAAAGAAATTGGTGTGCGCAAAGTGCTGGGTGCCAGCATAAGCAGCATTGTGATGTTGTTATCGAAAGATTTCCTGAAGCCAGTACTGGTTGCGATCGTCATTGCCAGCCCCATTGCCTGGTACGCCATGACCAACTGGCTGCGTGATTTCGCCTATAAAGTTGACCTCGACTGGTGGATGTTCGCGCTCTCAGGTACGTTAGCCATTGGCATCGCCATGCTCACTGTCAGCTTTCAGAGCATCAAAGCCGCCCTGATGAATCCGGTAAACGCACTAAGAACGGAGTAAGGGGAGGAAAGGGAGTAAGGGGAGGAAAGGGAAGAACGGAGTTGACGCGTAAGCAATCCCTTTCCTCCGTGGCAAATCCGGTGAAGAGTTTACGAACTGAATAGAGACCGGCCTCTGCCCATCAAACCGGACAACCATCTGTCCGAAACTGGACAAACTACCTGAAACTAAAGGCCATTTCTGTATTAGAAGCGACCTTTTTATGTTTTGGTACGTACCTTGTATAACATACTACCGACGACTTATAGTAGGTACGTCGACTTTATGATGCTGAAAACATACGCTCTATTAGCCTGGCGGCACTTACTTGCCAACAAAATAACCTCGACGATTAACATGGTGGGTTTATCGGTGGCGGTGGCCTGCGCGATTACAACCTTCCTCATACTCAAAAACTTCTCCACCCTCGATGATTTCCATGCCAAAGGCGACCGCCTGTTTATGGTTGAATACACGACCGAAGAGAACGGCGAACTACGTACCTACGGCGATGCACCCGCGCTGCTGGCCAGTGCCCTGAAAACCGACTGCCCGCAGGTGAAACAGACCGTGCGGGTCGAGCGGGAGGGCGTGCAGGTGTTCAATAAAGAGACCATTGTCGATGAGCAGCTTACCTACGCCGATACCAACTTCTTCGACGCCTTCACGTTTCCCCTGCGCTACGGTACTCCGGTCCTGTTGCGCGATCCCAGTGCACTCATCATCAGTGCAGAAATGGCCGAAAAATACTTTCCCGGCCAACTGCCGGTGGGGCAACCTTTCACCCTCGTGACAAGTACACGCGAGGCCAAACAATTTACCATTCAGGGCGTGGCCGAGGCGTTCCCTACCAACACCGGCTTCCGCTTCAACTTCCTGACGGGCTATCACCCAAGCCACACCGCCCTGAAAAACCAGGACTGGAGCACGCACATCCAGGCCGTGTTTGTAGAACTGAACCAACCCACCGACGTCGCCGCGCTTACAAAACAGATGAGCCGGTATGTAGCGCGTTACAATGCCAAAAACCGAGAAAACCCCATCCGGTCGCTTACGCTCGACAACCTGCGCCACCCCGCGCCCAACGCCTACGAGGTGCGCCGTCGCCCCGCCGAAGCCAACGACCCCTATGCGTCGGCAGTGTTTGTGGCTATTGCCTTCGTAATGATGGCTGTGTCTTGCGCCAACTACGTCAATATTGCGCTGGGCAGCGTGTCGCGGCGGCTGAAGGAAATTGGTATGCGGAAGGTGCTGGGCGGCACGCGTAGACAGCTCATTGGGCAGTTTATGGCCGAAAACCTCTTGCTCTGCGCCATCGCCCTGGGGTTTGGGCTGCTCATCACGCAGGTGTTTCTGGTACCCCTCTTCAACCGGATTATGGTGCTCGACATTGCAATGAATTTCGACCAAAATAAGTCAATTTGGGTGTTTTTGGTTGGTATTCTGCTGTTTACGGCCCTGGCATCGGGGGGCTATCCGGCGCTATACGTGTCGTCGTTTCGGCCCATCGTGATCTTTGCCGGGAGGCTGACGTTTAGCAGCAAGCGTAAATTGGGGCGGGCCTTGCTCGTGGGGCAGTTTGCGCTGGCGTTCGTAGCCGTTATCATCGGTGTGGTGCTGTCTAACGCGGGGAGGCAGTGGCAGCGACTCCACTGGGGTTACGACCCCTCGCCCTCGCTCGTGCTGCGCCTCACCGATAGCACGCAGTATACAATCCTGAAAAATGAACTCCTCCAGAATGCCGCTATTGAGGGGGTGGCCGCCGCCGAATTCCACGTCGGCGAGTCGCTGAATTCGCAGCAGCTAACCCTGGGCGGCGTCGAGAAGTGGGCAATGCGATACGATGTCAGCCCCGAATACGTACAAACGCTGGGGCTGGAACTGGCGAGAGGACAGTTTTTCAGCCCGCAACGCCCCGCCGAAAACAAGCAGTCGGTGCTTATCAACGAAACGTTTGTGCGCACGTTTGGCCTGAAAGAGCCGATCATTGGCCGGGCCATTCGGGTTGATAGTCAGCTTGTAACGGTGGCGGGTGTGCTCGCCGATGTGAAGCTGATGGGGTCAGGAGCGATGCGCCCGGCCCTGTTTCGGGTGGCCGAAGCAGCGCGGTATCAGTATATGCTCGTGCGGTTTGTGCCGGGTAGTGGCCCGCGTGTCGTGGCGGCGCTGGAACGTACCTGGAAAGCCAAATTTCCGCACATACCGCTATCGCATTTTTACCAGAAAGACGTGTTCGATTCCTTCAATTCAACGGTGGAAACGATGGCCGTAAGCTTCGGCTACCTGTCGGGGCTGGCCCTGCTCATCGCCTGCATGGGCCTTTACGGACTGGCCACGCAGCATTTCGTGCAGCGTGTGAAGGAGGTGAGCGTCAGGAAGGTGCTGGGAGCTACGGTGGCGCAGGTACTGTTGCTGGTGAACCGCGAATTTATGCTGCTGCTGTTACTGGCGAGTGGGCTGGCCAATGCGTTCTGCGTGGCGGGTTTTGCGGCGTTGCTGCGAGCCACTGAGCAGTTTACGAGTGCGTTGCGGATCGAGGCGGGGCCGTTTCTGGTGGCCAACGCGCTGGTGCTGTTCACTGCGGTGATGTCGGTCGGCTGGCAAAGTTGGAAAATCGCCACAATCCGGCTGGCCGAGTCGCTGAAAAACGTGGAGTGAGCAATACGCCCGCTTTCAGGCCCCGACTAGCAACGGGTAACGCCATGACCGGTTGGTTACGCGATTTCGCCTATACAGTTGACCTCGACGGGTGGGTGTTTGCGCGCTCAGGTACGTTCGCCATTGGTGTTGCTATGCGCACGGTCAGTTTCCAGAACCCGAAGCCGAGATGGCTAACCCGCTGAAAAGCCTGCGAATGGAGTAGGGTAGTGGGCTTGAGGTACAGCTTCGCATAAGAACCCTCCGACAACAGAACAATCCCAACGCGTCAACTCCCCTTCCTGCTTTCCTCCCTCCTCCGTTCCTCCTTTCCCTCTCACTCGCGCCGGATGGCTTCGACGGGGTCGAGGCGGGCGGCGCGCATGGCTGGGTATGTGCCGAAGAGGATGCCAATCAGCATAGCGATGGCGATGATGAGGCCGAACGTATTCCATGTGTAGGCGGCCTGGAAGGGGACATCAGTGATGGCTTTGATAATGGGGATGAACGCCAGCGTACTCAGAATGCCCAGCGTTAGGCCCAGTAAACTACCCAGCGTAGAAATGGTGATCGATTCGGAAAGGAACTGCCAGAGAATATCGCGGCGTTTGGCTCCCAGCGCTTTCCGAACGCCAATTTCGACCGTACGCTCGGTGACCGAAATGAGCAGCACGTTCATGACACCGATGCCACCCACCAGCACCGAGATGCCGACGATCAGGCCCATGACGAGCCGGAATAGCAGAAAACCTTTTGCGGCCTGATCGACGCGCTGTTCGTTGGTGATGATCGTGAAATCTGTCTCCTGGCCGTTCGTGTTTGCTTTCAGCCAGCCTTCCAGTTCCTTCTTTAACGCAGGTACGTCCTCCACGCTACCCGCTTCGACCACACACGTGGGCGGCGTGGCATTCAGCGTGCTGTCTGAGAGTAGCGTAATGGGCATCAGGAGTTGCCCTACTTTGGCGTCTTTATCGGCCGAAATACCAATGATCGTTAGTTGCTTCCCATTGTAGGTCACCTGCTGGCCAATCGCCGTTTTTTCGGGTTGCTTACCCACCAACTGCTTCGCCAGCTTCTGATTGATAAAGGCTACCGGGCGTAGTGCGTTCAGATCTGCTTCGGTAAATGCCTGACCATGGATGAGCGTTAAATCGCGGTGAAGGGGCAAACTTAACCCGGTGACAATGGAACCCGTTTTCCGGTTTGATGCCTGCAGCGTCAGCTCACCATTCTGTCGACAATACAGATATGCCGTGGCGGGTTTGGTCAGCGACGACCGCATCTTCTGAAACGACCCGTAGTTGAAATGCGCATAATCGGCCTTACGTACCTGCACATCGTTCACTGTTTTGTAGGGGTTCGACTGCACAATGATCGCTTTTAGCGATGTCGTTTTTGCAATCTGCTCCTGCGCGTACTGTTCCATGCCATCGATCAGCGATAGAATGGCGACCAGCGCTGCCACGCCGATGACAATACCGAGAATCGACAGCACCGTATGGAAAAACCGAGTGCGGATGTTTTGCAGGGCGGTGGCAAACGAAACAAGGACCTTCTTCATGGGAGCATGGCGCCCACGCTTCGTGCAGGCTTCACGAAATAGCAGCGTACTGGGCGTATGGCCAACGGCTATGTGATAAGCGGCTGAGTGACTTCTGATTTCGACGTGTACTCAGCGATAAAATGCCTGAAGCCCTTTCAGAAAACTTAACTGTCCCGTATCCATGTGCTCAAGCTGGTTGTATACGCCCCCTTTTACGACCAGTACGTTATTCGCTTTCAACTTCTTGGTCAGGTCGTTTACTGGTTTGATACTCCAAACCGAGTCTTCAGCGCCACCCACTGAGATAAAAATGCGTGTCGAATCAATTCGACCGGGCGACGCTAGCTTTGCTAGTAGTTGATTTAAATAGAAATCGTGATACCACAGAGAAGGGCTGGCTGCGATGAAGTTTTTGAATGCTCCCGTTCTAGCCGTCGTCTGAGCCAGTAGCGAATACAACGTAAAATACCCACCAAATGAGTGACCAAGCAGCGACCGATTCTGTTTAGTGGTTCGGAATGTTGAATCGATAGTTGGTAATAAGGTACTGATTATGAAATGCCTGAACTGTTTGCCGCCGCCGGTCGTCGTCAGTTCATCCGATGGCAGAGCTGCCGGGTAGAGGTAATCTCTGGTGCGAAGCGAATCCATGTCGTTGAGTGATCTGTAGCCAACGCCTACCAGAATAAGCGGCGGTAACAGTCCCGCCTTTTCATACTGCCGCACACTAGCCGCCAGCATCGGAAAATGAAAGTTGGCATCCAGCAGAACAACGACCGGATATCGTTTGGTCGTGTTGTCTTTGTAGTCGACAGGGAGTTGCGTCTGGATGGAAAAGGAGTCTTTTACCTCGGGAGAAAAAATAACGAAGCTGTCGTGTTTAGCGGTAGAGGCCGCTTTGTTGGTCGTATTCGACTGACATCCGATAAAGAAGAGCAGGCTGCAAACGCCTGATAATTTGGTGAGTTGTGCGATCATGCGTGACAAGAGAAGTAAAGTGTTGAACGGGATAAGTCAGTGAGTAACGACGAGCCGCTACCGTTCTAATGACCGACCACTTTTTAAGGATTATTAATTCCGCCTTGCTGCCACGTACCCAAGAACTGCCCTGCCGGTTGACCCATAAATCAGCCTGACGCAGCACCTGCGCTGCTGTCCGTTTATAAATCAAAACGTCCGAATGCGGACAGGTGTAAAAAGAATATCGATTTTAATTAACTGATTATCAAATGTTTAAAATTGCGGTATCGGATTTGGATAAGCCTTAGTGAATTAATGGCACGCGCCTGCATCCTATGTTCCAGAACCATCTTAAAATCGCCTGGCGGAACCTGATCCGTAATAAAGCCTTCTCGGCGATCAACATCGTTGGGCTGGCCATCGGGTTGAGTACGTGTCTGCTCATTGGCCTGTTTATTCTCGATGAACTGAGTTACGACCGTTACAATGAGAAGGCCGACCGCATGGTTCGGGTAGTGTTCCGGGCGTCGATCAATGGGCAGAAAATTCGCGAGGCACACGTGATGCCGCCTGTAGCGCAGATTCTGAAGGCAAACTACCCCGAAGTGGAAGCTGCCACTCGCTTGCGTGCGGCCTGGCCGTCGCTCATCAGCTACGGCGAAAAATCATTTCCGAACGAACGCTTTGCCTATGTCGACCCGAATTTCTTCCAGGTCTTTACGCTACCGCTCATTGCCGGTAATGCCAAGACGGCACTGGCGGAGCCAAACACCCTGATTATCTCACAGTCGGCGGCGGAAAAATATTTCGGTACTGAAAACCCAATCGGGAAGGTGCTGACGGTGAAAAGCTGGAACGCGACTTTTACTGTGATGGGTGTAATGCAGGACGTGCCTACGAACTCGCATTTTCACGGCGACTTTTTTGCGTCGCTGGTTGGCGTTCCCGATGCCAATTCCACGTCGATGATGACCTCGGAATACCATACGTACCTGGTGTTGCCGAAGGGATACGACTACACGCAGCTGGAAGCGAAACTACCGAAGGTGGTGGCAACCTACATGGGCCCACAGTTACAGAAAGCGTTCAGCATGAGTTTCAGTGAATTCCTGCAAAAAGGCAATCAGATTGGTCTATTCCTAAACCCTCTAACCAGCATACACCTTCACTCAGATTCAACGCAGGATCTGGAACCGGGGGGAAATAGTCAGTATGTCTACATCTTCGGTGCCATTGCCGTGTTTATGCTGCTGATCGCCTGCATCAACTTTATGAACTTATCCACAGCCGGAGCGTCGAAACGTGGAAAAGAGGTTGGTGTTCGGAAAGTATTGGGTTCACTCCGTTCCAGCCTGACGGGTCAGTTCCTGACCGAATCACTGCTGTTGACGGCCATTGCGCTGGTGTTGGCATTTGGCCTGGTAGCCGCAGCCCTGCCCTTCTTCGATGGGTTGACCGGGAAAAAACTGAGCCTGGACCTGCTGAAAATGCCCTGGCTGGTACCGGCTATTCTACTGCTGGGTACGTTGGTAGGGCTGTTGGCGGGTAGTTATCCAGCGTTTTTCCTGTCGTCGTTCAAGCCCATCGCAGTCTTGAAGGGAGGTACGTCGCTTAGCTGGTCGGGCAAGTCGGGGATTGGTGTTCGGTCCGGGCTGGTTGTCTTGCAATTCTTCATCGCTACGCTGCTCATGGTGGGCACCACGGTAGTTTACCAGCAACTCAACTTCATTCAAAACACTAAACTAGGCTACGATAAAGACCAGGTGCTGGTGCTGCGCGACGCGTGGCGGCTGGGTAAAAACGAAGCGGTTTTCCGCCAGCAAGTGGAGCAGGATTCGCGGGTGGCCAATGTGAGCGTGTCGGGTTATTTACCGGCTGGACCAACCAATAACAATAATTTTATTTCATACGCAGATAATAACTCGTCGCAATTGATCACCACCCTTCGCTATGATATCGACAGCCGGTACATTCCGACGATGGGCATGGAGATGGTAGCTGGTCGCAATTTCTCACCGCAGTTCCCAACCGATTCGATGGGTGTGATCCTGAACGAAACCGCTGCCCGCGCCTATGGTTGGGCAGGTAATGCCTTGGGTCATACGATCACGCATGCCGAGAATGACGGTAGCCGCATGACGTACCGGGTCATCGGCGTGGTGAAAGATTTTCATTTTAAGTCGTTTCATGAGCGCATTTCGCCGTTGCTGATGGTGCTCGGAAAAGGCGAAGGGTCGATCATCATCAAGGCCAAAACAAAAGACGTGAGTGGGTTACTGGCCAGCCTGACTAATCAATGGAACGCGTTCAAACCTGAAGTGCCGTTCAGCTACACGTTTCTGGACGAGAGCCTGATGCAAACGTACCTGGCCGAACAAAAAACGGGGCGCGTTCTTGGTCTGTTTTCCGGGCTAACCATCTTCGTGGCCTGTCTGGGTCTGTTTGGCCTAGCAATGTTCACCGCCGAGCAACGCCGCAAGGAGATTGGCGTGCGGAAAGTGCTGGGCGCCACCGTCGCCAGCGTGGTTGGGCTACTCTCGAAAGATGTGTTAAAACCCGTGCTGGTTGCCATTGCCTTCGCCAGCCCCATTGCCTGGTGGGCCATGAACAATTGGCTGGCCGACTTCGCCTACAAGATCGATATTCAGTGGTGGGTCTTCGCCCTCGCCGGTACGTTAGCGGTTGCCGTGGCCCTGCTGACGGTGAGTTTTCAAAGTGTAAAAGCCGCGTTGATGGACCCGGTAAAGAGTTTACGATCGGAGTAGCTGTAGCGCCGAAGCTCCAGCTTCGGTAGTTGTTGAATATTTCTAACTACCGGAGCTGGAGCTCCGGTGCTACAACAATGCTCAAGAACTATTTTAAAATTGCCTGGCGGAATATCGTCAATAACAAGGTCTACTCGTTCATCAACATCGGCGGGCTGGCGGTTGGTATGGCTGTGGCCATGCTGATTGGTCTATGGATGTGGGACGAACTGTCGTTCAACAAAGGGTTTGCCAACTACGATCGCATTGCGCAGGTGATGCAGCATCAAACCTTCAATGGCGAGGTAGGCACGCAGGGCGCCCTCCCGTTTCCGATAGGTGCTGAGCTTCGAAAATCGTACGGCTCTGATTTTAGGTACGTTGTTATGGGCACCTGGATCAATGGGCATATTCTATCGGCTGGTGACAACAAGTTCTCGAAAAATGGGGCCTATATGGAACCGCAGGCGTCGGAACTGCTTACGCTGACCATGAAGAAAGGAACCCGCTCGGGCCTTACCGACCCGAACTCAATCATGCTGTCGGAGTCGGCGGCTACGGCTTATTTCGGCGCGACGGACCCGATTGGGAAGGTAATGAGAATCGACAATAAGTTCGATGTGAAGGTGACGGGCGTATACACCGATCTGCCGTTCAATTCCAGCTTCAAGGAGCTGAATTTCATTGCGCCCTGGGACCTGTATTTCAACGACGAAAACTGGCCTGAAAAAATAACTAATCCGTGGCGGGCCAACATGTATGTGGCCTACGCTCAAGTTGCCGATAATGTGGATATGGAGCAGCTATCGGCCAAAATTAGAGATGTTAAGCTACGAAACGTGCACAAAGAAGAAGCGGTATTCAAGCCCGCCGTTTTTCTGCACCCTATGCGTAAATGGCATTTATACAGCGGTTGGAAAAACGGTGTTAACACGGGCGGACGGATCGACTACGTTTGGTTGTTTGGCATTATCAGTGTGTTTGTGCTGCTGCTGGCCTGCATCAATTTTATGAACCTGAGTACGGCACGGTCTGAAAAACGGGCGCGCGAGGTAGGCATTCGTAAGGCGGTGGGCTCCATGCGCGGGCAGTTGATCAACCAGTTCTTCAGTGAGTCGCTGTTGGTGGTTGCCATTGCCTTTGTGCTCTCGGTACTGCTGGTGCAACTGATGTTGCCCGCCTTCAACCAGATTGCTGATAAACAGCTGAGCATTCTCTGGGCATCGCCTTTGTTCTGGCTGTGTGGCCTTGGGTTCAGTCTGTTAACAGGCGGTGTTGCGGGGAGTTATCCGGCGTTTTATCTGTCGTCGTTTCAGCCGATCAAGGTGTTAAAGGGTACATTTCGGGTGGGGCGGTTTGCCGCCCTACCGCGCAAGGTGCTGGTAGTGGTTCAGTTCACGGTATCAGTCACGCTCATCATCGGCACCCTGATCGTGTTTCGGCAAATTCAATACGCTAAAAACAGGCCACTCGGCTACAACCAGAATGGCCTCATAACCGTACCTACCACCACGGGCGAACTGGCGGGGCACTACGAGGCCGTTCGGGCCGAATTGCTGGCAACGGGGACCGTAGCGGAGGCTTCGCAATCGTCGAGCCCGACTACCGGCGTATGGGTGATCAATAATGGCTACGAATGGCCGGGGAAAGACGCCAGTGTGCAGGGGAATTTCGGGACCATAGCCGTTTCGCACGACTTTGGAAAGACGGTGGGCTGGCAGTTTAAAGCCGGTCGTGATTTTTCGCGGCAGTTCGCCACCGACACGTTGGGTATGGTGCTCAACGCGGCCGCCGCTACGTTTATGGGCCTGAAAGACCCTGTTGGCACTGTTGTTAAAGCCGATGGCAAGCCATATAAAGTGATTGGCGTGATCAACGATATGGTGATGGATTCGCCCTATAACCCGGCTATGCGCACAGTGTTTATGCTTGATTATACGTGGGCCAATCTGTTTACGATCCGCATTGCTCCTTCGGCCAGTCCGTCGGTAGCCTTACCTAAAATTGAGGCTGTTTTCAGGAAGTACGCGCCTTCGGCCCCGTTTAATTACCGCTTTGTCGATCAGGAATACAACCAAAAGTTTGGCGACGAAGAACGCATTGGCAAGCTGGCTACGGTCTTCGCGATGCTGGCCATTTTCATTTCCTGCCTGGGGCTGTTTGGCCTAGCTTCGTTTGTAGCCGAACAGCGCACGAAAGAAATTGGTGTTCGCAAGGTGCTTGGTGCTACCGTGCTAAATCTATGGGGGTTGCTTTCAAAAGATTTCCTGTTGCTGGTGTTCGTCGCGTTTGCCATTGCCACGCCTATTGCTCATTACTCGCTTAGCCGTTGGCTTCTCAAATACGACTACCATACCGACATATCGTGGTGGATTTTCGTGGCTTCAGGTGCGGGGGCGCTTGCAATCACACTACTCACGGTAAGCTACCAAAGCATTAAAGCCGCGTTGATGAACCCAGTGAAATCGTTAAGAGCGGAGTAAAAGGAGAAGCGGGCATCATCAATGCCCGCTTCTAGCTATCCCTCCTCCCTTTTCTCTTCCCTCCTCAAAACTATGCTACGCAACTACATCAAAATCGCCCTTCGGAATCTGGCTCGGAATCGGGTCAATACGCTCATCAATGTGCTGGGGCTGGCTATTGGGCTGGCTTCCTGCCTGCTGCTGTTTACGTATCTGCGCAACGAACTGAGCTACGATGCCTTTCACGCCAACGCCGACCGGCTCGTGCGCGTGACGATGGAATATAGCAGCCAGGGAAAGGTAGGCACGGCGGCCCAAACAGGTACCAAAGTGGCACCTGAACTGGGTCGTCGGTTCTCGGAAATCGAAGCCGGCGTGCGGCTCATCAACGGGCAGGGTGTAATCCGGCTAGGCGATCAAGTATTCAACGAAAAGCGCCTGCTATACGCTGATTCGGCGCTGTTTGCTATGTTCTCGTTTCCGTTGGTGAAAGGAAATCCGCAAACGGCGCTGGCGGGGCCTAACCTCGTGGTGTTGTCAGAAGCGACGGCGGCCAAATATTTCGGCACGGCCAATCCGATCGGTAAGGTGCTGCAAGTGAAAACGGGTGGCCCTGCCGACAAGTACCTGACCGTGACAGGCGTGGTAGCCAACAGCCCGGCTAATTCGCAGATCAAGTACGATTTGATTGCGTCCTTCACCACGTTGCGGGCGTCGAAAACGGAAGAGTGGTGGTCGGCTAATTACGGCACGTACCTGCTGCTGCGCTCGCCCGAGGCCATTGCCGCGTTGCAGGCGAAGATTCCGGCATTCATGAAATCGCAGTCGGGCGAAACGGGTATGACGGGGGGCGATTACCTGACCTACAAACTCGAGCCCATCCGGCAGGTTCATCTCCGATCGTCGGTTGAAGGTATGTTTGAACCAAACGGCGACCTGACCTATGTGTATATTTTCGGTATCATTTCGGTGCTGATCCTGCTCATTGCCTGCGTCAACTACATCAATCTGGCTACGGCGCGGGCAGTAGAACGGGCGCAGGAAGTGGGCGTGCGGAAGGTGCTGGGTGCCGAACGGAGTCAACTCTTCGGGCAGTTCATGGGTGAGTCGGTACTCGTGACGGGCGCGGCCTTGCTGTTGGGTATTGCATTGGCGTGGCTCCTGTTACCGCTGTTCAACCAATTGTCTGACCGGCATTTCACCGCCGCCGATTGGCTTACACCGGCCTGGATGGCGGGCGTATTGGTGATTGGTCTGCTGGTGGCCCTGGTGGCGGGCGGGTATCCGGCCTGGATACTGGCCCGTTTCCAGCCGATGCGGGCGCTTCAGGGGCGGATGATGGCGGGCGGTGGCAGCCTTCGACGGGGGTTGATCGTGGGCCAGTTCGCCATCACCGCTTTCCTGATTGTGAGCACGCTGGTGGTTCGGAATCAGCTCGATTTCATTCAGCATAAAAAGCTTGGCTACAACCGCGACCGAGTGGTTATGCTGCCCGCCAATCAGCAGGTAGCCGACAAACTACGGACGCTGAAAAGCGAATTCAAGCGCAGCGGCGACGTGCAGCAGGTATCGATGGCCTACGAGTCGCCGGTGTTTGTGGGTGGCGGTTACAGTATGGGGCGGCCCGATATGACCGAGAAACAGCAGAAAATGGTGACGGGTCTTCCCATCGATGAGGAATTTGTGAAAGCCACTGGCCTGCGCATCGTAGCGGGTGAAGACCTAACAATCGCCGATGTAGAGCGCACCGCTCAGGCCAGTGTCGACAGTCTGGATCGCTACCGGTTCCTGCTCAATGAATCGGGCGCGAAGGAGTTGGGCTGGACACCGCAACAGGCTATTGGCAAGGCAATGAACGTAAATGGTCGGGCCGGGAAGGTAAAGGCCGTTGTAGGCGATTTTCATTTCTCGTCGCTGAAACAGCAGATCGGGCCGATGGTCCTGTTTCCTGAAGGTGGTGGCAACGTGTTGCTGGTGAAGCTGGGTGGCGGCGATATGGCCAATAGCCTAACCTCTTTGGAACGTACCTGGAAATCGCTGCTGCCCGACCAGCCGTTCGAGTATCAGTTTATGGACGAGCAGTTCGACAACCTGTATGCCAGCGAAATGCGGACGGGGCGGGTGTTCAGCGTCTTTGCCTTTCTCTCTATTTTCCTGGGTTGTCTGGGTCTTTTTGGTCTGTCGGCCTACACTACGGCGCAGCGCACGAAAGAGATTGGCGTTCGTAAAGTGCTGGGTGCCAGTGTATACAGTATCGTTTCCTTGCTTTCCCGTGACTTCATCAAGCTGGTACTGATCGCTATTGTCATTGCCTCGCCGCTGGCCTGGTGGGCCATGAACACCTGGTTGAACGACTTTGTCTATAAGGTCGACGTAGCGTGGTGGGTGTTCGCGCTCGCAGGTACGTTGTCGGTAGCAATTGCCTTACTGACTGTCAGCTTCCAGGCCATCAAAGCGGCGTTGATGAATCCGGTAAAAGCGTTACGAACGGAATAAGGGGAGTAAAGGAGGAAGGGGAGAACGGAGGAAAGGGTACTGCTACCGCTAGCTTTTGTTTCCTCTGCATCCCTTTTCTCCGTTCTCCCCTTCCTCCTTTACTCCTCAAAATTATGCTTAAGAACTATCTCAAAATTGCCTTCCGGACGCTCTGGCGTAGCCGGGGTTACGCCGCCATCAACGTGCTGGGTCTTGGCGTGGCTTTTTGCATCACCGTCTTTCTGCTGCTGACGGCCTATCTGCACCTGACCTATGATTCCTTTCATGAAGATGGTGACCGGATATTCCAGACGTACCTGTTTGCCAATGATCCCGAGAATCCAACCAGGAGCGGGTCGATGCCGTTGCCACTGACCACGGCGCTCAAAGCCGATTTCCCCGATGTACAGGCTGCTCGCATCGTAGCCGGTCGGATGAGCCTGGTTGAGGTAAACGGGAAGTATTTTGATAAGCTGATCAACTTCACCGATCCTGATTTTCTGAATATCTTCTCGTTTCCACTGCTGGCTGGCAATCGGGAAACAGCCCTGCGCGAGCTGAGCAACGTGGTCATCAGCGAAAACATGGCGACGGACTTATTCGGAACAGCCGACGCGGTTGGGAAACGCCTCAAAATCGGTAGCATTGGCAGTCAGAAAGACTACGTTGTGGTGGGTGTGATGAAGGACGTACCTGACAACTCGTCGATTCACTTCGACGCGCTGGTGCGGATCGAGAACTCGTCGATGTACCAGCAGGGTAAAGACAACTGGACGGATAACTCCCATTCCGTCTTTATCAAGCTCCCGGCGCAGGTCGATCAGATGGCGTTTGAAAGCCGGTTGAAGCCGTTTACCCGGAAATATTTTCACAGTCAGATTGATGGGCTGAAGGAGAAAAAGGCACGGCCTGATGCGCGTGGCGATGTGTTTGCCCTTCGGTTGCAGAAACTCGCCAACGTGCATTTCAACCGGGAGATGAGCGATAGCCGGGGAACGCCCGTTGCCATCATTTATGTGCTGCTGGGCATGGCGTTCTTCATTCTGGCGATTGCCTCAATCAATTTCATTAACCTGAGCATTGCCCGGTCGTTTACCCGGGCACGTGAGGTGGGCGTGCGGAAATCGCTGGGAGCGCTGAAGAGTAGCCTGTTCGTTCAGATCTGGAGCGAGTCGGGCCTCATCTGCGTCATTGGCTTCCTCTTCGGGGCCATGCTGATGTATCTGCTGATGCCGGCTTTCAACGCCCAGTTTGGCGCTAAACTGAAAGTCGATTACCTGTTGCAGCCGGGCTTCATCGGCCTTGTGCTGTTCGTTGTGTTGCTTGTTACGCTGATTGCGGGTGGGTATCCGGCCTGGCAAATGGCGAAATTCAACACGATCGAGGTACTGAAAGGAAGCGTATCGACGAAGCGACCGGGCGTGCTGCGCAATGCGCTTATTGTAACCCAGTTTGCCTTATCCTGTCTGCTGGTTTGCTGTACCGTCATTGCGTTTCAGCAGGTTGGCTACCTGCGGCAGGGACCACTCGGTTTCGATAAAGAGCAGGTGATCAGCATTCCGGTGGGAACGCAGGTAAACGGCCGTCAGGTATTGCAGCGCTTGCGAAATAAACTGGCGAATGACCCGACGGTGCTGGCCATTACGGGAACAGACGTCAACCTGGGCAAAGGTAAAGACCGGGTTAGTTCCAGAAGTACAGTTGGCTATACGTTCAAGGGCCGGGACATCACGAGCGACCTGCTGCTGGTTGATTTCGATTACCTGAAAACCCTGAAAATCAAACCAATTGCCGGCCGAGATTTCGACCGGGCCTATGCCAGCGATTCCACGAATCGGGTCATTATTACGCAGAGCATGGCGAAGATGATGGGCGTAGCCAACCCCGTAGGTACGTTGTTGGGCGATGATGGCGATACAACAGGCACCAAAGCGCAGATCATCGGCGTTGTGCCCGATTTCCGGCTCTACTCCCTGTCCGACAAGGCGAACCCGATCACCATGCATATATCGAATACCGAGACGATCCGCTACGTCTTTGTCAGGATGGCCCCGCAAAGCCTGGCGGGGTCAATGGAAAGGCTGAAAAAAGTGTGGACAGAGGTAGCCCCACAAGCGGAATTCATGGGGTCGTTTTTGGATAAAAATGTGGACGAGTGGTACGAGAACGAAGCCCAGTTGTCGCAGGTGTTGAGCCTGGCGTCGGGCGTGGCCATCTTGCTGTCGTGCATCGGTTTGTTTGCCATAGCCCTGCTGATGATCGAGCAGCGAACGAAGGAAATTGGCATTCGGAAAGTGATGGGCGCCACCATTCCCGGCATCGTCCTGCTGCTCTCCCGCGATTTCGTAAAGCTGGTGCTGATCGCCCTGCTCATTGCTGTGCCGCTGGCGTGGTTTGGTATGCAAACCTGGTTGGCCAACTATTCGCACCGTATCGACATTAGCCCTTGGGTATTTGTTATTGTTGGTCTGTCGGCCATCGCTATTGCCCTGCTGACGGTCAGTTTCCAAAGCATCAAAGCTGCCCTGATGAATCCGGTAAACTCATTGAGAAGCGAGTAAAAGGAGGAGGAAAGGGACAGGCAAAAGCTAACGTCAGCAATTTCCTTCCTTCCCCCTCTTCCCTTTCCTCCATTCTCCCCTTCTTCTCCCCCAATCCCATGCTAACGAACTACATTAAAATCGCGCTTCGGAATTTGTGGCAGAATCGGCTGCTGTCGGGTATCAACGTGCTGGGCCTGTCGGTGGGCCTGGCCTGTGTGGTGGTGCTGGTACTCTTTGCCCAGAAATGCCTGACCTGGGACCAGTTCCACACCAAGCTGGACCGGCTCTATTACATCCAGACAACCAACGCCGACGGGCAGACATATAACCAGACGGTGTATCCCATGCTGGATCAACTCCTGCGCGATTACCCCGAAATTGAGACTGGGACGCATATCCAGGGCTGGAATCAACCCTGGATCCAGTATGGCGATAAGAGCGTTCAGCACCGGACGGCTTACGTCGATTCTACCTTTTTCGACGTGTTCACTTTCGCGCTCAAATCGGGTAATCCGGCTACGGCGCTGCACAGTAAGCAGTCTATCGTACTGAGCGAAAACGTGGCGCAGAACCTGTTTGGCGACGTTGAACCCGTTGGAAAAACCGTTATCCTGGACGATAAAACGCCATATACCGTTACGGGTGTACTCGACAAGATTCCGTCGAATTCGTCGCAGCAGTTCGAAGTATTGTTGCCCGCTGCCAATCTGATGGATAACCCGGACTTTCGGGCCGGGGCCGACTGGTATAATACGTTTGCGTCGGTATTCATCATTCTGAAAACCGGCACCGACAAAGCCCGGTTGGAGGCCAAACTACCGCAACTGGTCAAGCGTCATTTCAGCGCCGATGCCCAGAACCAACGCCTGGCACTTGGTGCCTATAAAGACTTTATTCACGTTGAAAATCCGTCTTTTTCGGGCCTGATCAACGGGGCGCTGATCATTGCGGCCTTTCTGCTGCTCATCATCGGTATCAATATGGTCAACCTGAATACCGCGTCGGCGTTGCCCCGCGCCAAAGAGGTAGCCGTTCGGCAGGTGGTGGGAGCTACCCGCCAACTGGTGCTGAACCAGTTCTGGGTTGAGTCGGGGCTGGTTGTGCTGATATCGCTGGTGTTGTCGTGGCTGTTTGCCAATTATTACCTGATTCCCGGCTTCAACCAGATGCGCGATGGACGGATGCAACTCGACATCACGCTGGCCGACGATTATCCAACCATCCTGACGGTGCTGGGCGTGGCGCTGGCCGTAGCGCTCGTAGCCGGGACGTACCCGGCCCTGTATCTGATGGGGCTGAATGTGACCGACTCCGTGAAGGGGAAGATCTCGGCCAGTCCGCAGAAAGGGCGCTTGCGGCAGAATGGCCTGATTGTGCTTCAGTTTACGCTGGCGATCATTTTTATGCTCGGCACCATCGGCATGCGCGAGCAGATTCAGTACATGAAACAGGCTGATCTTGGTTACGATACGGCCAATCTGATCGTGTTCAAGACGGATCTGGCCTACCGCAACGAGGCCGCTGCTCTGTCGCAGGGGCGACTCATTCTGGATAAGCTGAGTCAGAATCCAAACGTCGTTTCGTTCACCAGTTCGGAGGTAACGCCGGTTGGGTATCGGAACGATTTCAACAGCTATTACCCCGAAGGTGAAGAAGTCCGAAAAGTGCATATCCGCCACGTGTCGGGTGCGGTTGGCTACACCGAAACCTACCGGATTCCCCTGATCGAAGGTCGCAACTTCTCCGATGCCACACCCGCTGATTCGGCCACCAACGCCGTAGTCATCAATGAATCGGCAATGCGGGCGTTTGGTTGGAAAACGGCAGTGGGCAAGCGGCTCCGGCAGCAGAATAATACACAGGTGTATACCGTCATCGGCGTCACGAAAGATTACCACTACCTCAGCCTGAAAGACAAGGTAGAGCCGCTGGTGCAGTGGTACCCCGGCCGCCAAAACCTAAGCCGGTTCCTGACGGTTCGTCTGACCGATCAGGCCAAAGCCCCCGCTCTGATCCGCGAGCTGGAAACAGCGTTTAAAAAAATCCCGGCTCGTCGGAGTCTGTCGTATGTCTACATCAGCGACGAACTGGCCAAAAACTACCAGGCGATTGATAACATCTGGCGTATGATTGGCTTTGTTACGCTCGTGGCTATTCTGATTGCCTGCGCCGGTATTTTCGGACTCATTTCGCTCGTGGCCAAACGGCGCACCAAGGAGATTGGCGTTCGGAAAGTGCTGGGTGCATCGATCCTGAGCATCACGACCCTACTCTCGTCTGACTTCCTGAAATTGGTTGCCCTAGCCATCCTGATCGCCTCACCGATTGGCTGGTGGCTGGGCGGGAAAATGCTGAATTACTTCGCCTATCACACGGCTATTCAGTGGTGGTACATCGCGCTGGCAGGTCTGCTGGCGGTAACGATCGCCTTAATGTCGGTTGTATTCCAGGCAGTTAAAGCCGCCATGGCCAATCCGGTGAAGAGTTTACGAACGGAATGAAAAGATGGGGAGGAAAGGGAGGAAAGGGAGTAAAGGGAGGAGGGGGAGGAGGGGGAGGCAAAAGCTAGCGTAAGCAATTCCCTCCTCCCTTTCCTCCCTTTCCTCCATTCTCCCTTTCCTCCCTTCCCCCATTCTCCCTTTCCTCCTTCCCCCCAATCTTATGCTCACGAACTACATCAAAATCGCCCTGCGCAACTTGTGGAAACACAAGCTCTTCTCGTTCATCAACGTCTTCGGACTGGCGTCGGGGCTGACCGTCTGCATGCTGGCCATCGCACACATCAAAGGTGCGTTCGACTATGACGCGTTCCACCAGAGCCGCGAACGTACCTACCGGATCATTTCCGATGTGGTTTCGCTGACTAATGACAAAGCGCCGTTTGCCACCACACCTAAGCCGCTTGGGGCTACGTTGAAACAACAATATGGGTTTATTGACGAAGCTTCCTACGTGGTCAGGTCGTATGACGAGTTTCTGGGTAATCATAAGCGACTGTCTACGATGGGCTTCGCCGTTGACCCCGGCTTCTTCCGCATTTTCAGTTTCCCCCTCGCCCAGGGGCGCCCGGCCACAGAGCCAAATACCGTTGTGCTGACGCAGGCGATGGCCCGGAAGTTCTTTGGTACAGCCAACCCCATCGGGCAGACGTTGCAGCATCAGGAATTGGGAAACTTCACCGTTACGGGCGTACTGGCCGAGTTGCCAACCAAGTCGCATCTGGTGTTCGACCTGCTATTTTCCGCTACCTCATACGGGGTCAAAAATCGGGCTGCTGTCTCCGAGTGGCAGCAGTATCATACGGGCTACACCTACGTGATGCTGAAACCCGGCACACCGGCCGAAGCGCTCGATATCGTACTGCCTTCGGTGGTGAGCCGGGCCACCCGTGGGCTTCGCTTTGCCGACATAAAAGGCTACAGCTTCCGTACCCAACAACTGAGTCGACTGTCTCCGGCGCGGGGCGAGATGATGTATGGCACCTACGAGCCCCAGGTTCCCGGTTTGCTCGCAGAGTTTGGCATCGGTTTGATCACCTTGTTGCTGGCCGCCTTCAACTACGTGAATCTCACGCTGGCCCGTTCACTGAGCCGCGCCCGTGAAGTAGGTATCCGGAAAGTGTCCGGCGCGGTTCGCTGGCAGTTATTGGGGCAATTTATGGCCGAATCGGTGGTGCTGTCGCTACTGGCGCTGAGTCTGGCCTTTCTGATGCTGGAACTGGTGAAACCGATGGCGTTTGTGCAACAATGGCTTATTGGCGGCGTTCGCTGGGACTGGACAATCTGGGCCATCTTCGCCCTGTTCAGCATCGTGGCTGGCCTGCTGGCTGGTATCGTACCGGCGCGGGTGTTGTCGGGCTTTGAACCGGCGCAGGTACTTCGCAGCCACTCGGGGTTACGCATCATTCGCGGGCTGTCGCTTCGCAAATCACTGATCGTCGTTCAATTCGTCGTTTCGCTGGTTGCCATGATCGGCCTGCTGACGATGGTGCGCCAGATGGACTACATGGCCACGGGCGATTACGGATTCCGGCGCGAACGCATGCTGAACGTGCCGATCAACGACGTACCTGCGCCCCGCCTGATGAACGAGTTGAACCGACTGTCGGGGATAGAACGTGTCTCGGCTACGTCTGAACTATTCGGTTCGCACGGTAACTATCAGACAATTAAACGAACACGTACCGGGCAGAACACGTCACCGGCTTTTGTCTGGTCGGTTAGTGAGCAGTTTGTGCCGAACATGGGCCTGACGTTGGTAGCCGGGCAGAATATGGCGGCCGCGGTGGCCGATACCACCGGCCGGCAGGTATTGATCAACGAAGAGGCAGTAAAGGCTTTCAGGCTGGGTACGTCCCGCGACGCGGTTGGTCAGGTGCTTTGGCTCAACGACAGCACCGATGTACAGGTGGTGGGCGTCGTGAAAGATTTTCGATTCACCACGTTTGCCATAGCCGTAAAACCCTTGCTTTTACACAACGTACCCAGTCAGTTTCGGTACGTGACGCTGAGCGTAGCGGCGGGTGCGGAAGAAAAAGTTATGGCCGAGGTGAAGCAGGTATGGAAACGGCTCCGGCCCTTCGACCCCTTCGAAGGGCAGTGGTACGACGACTTTCTGGAAGCCCGGCACACCCACGCCGACGATGCCGACTTTATGGGCTTACTCATCGGGCTGGCCTTTTCCATCGGCTGTCTGGGGCTGCTGGGCATGGTGACCTACACCACCCAAACCCGCGTGAAAGAGATTGGTGTGCGGAAAGTGATGGGGGCCGAAGTAAGCCAGCTGGTCTGGCTATTATCGCGCGATTTTGTCAAGCTCCTGGTCATCGCCGCCGCCATTGCGCTGCCGCTGGGCTACCTGAGTGGTTACGCTTTCCTGTTCTCGTTTGCCTACCACGTATCCATCGGCTTTGAAACGCTGGGCCTCTGCGTCGGTGTGTTGCTACTGCTCGGTAGTCTCACCATCGGATTACGTACCTACCGTGCAGCGTTAGCTAATCCAGTAATGTCTTTACGATCAGAATGAAATGCGTAAGGCTTGGGGCTCAGGGCGTGGAGTAATGTTCTCGCGTCAGCTACCCCAGCCCCGCGCCCCCAGCCCTATGCTAAAAAACTATCTCAAAATCGCCTTCCGAACACTCTGGAAGAACCGTACCTATACGCTGATCAACACGATCGGTCTATCCGTAGCCTTCGGCACTTGTGTGCTGTTGTTTCTGACGGCCACCTTCGAGCTATCGTACGATAATTTTCATACAAATGCTGATCGCATCTTTCATCTGAACTTTCTGTCGACCAATCGCGATGGAACTGTTGATCGGGGAAGTACCATGCCGTACCCGATTTCGCCTGCGCTCAAGGCCGATTTCCCGGAGATAGAAGGCGTTACGCGCTGGTTTGACCGGAGTGCGAGCGTACGGCACAACGATCAGACATACAACAAAGATGTCAGGATGGCCGATCCGGACTTTCTGACCATGTTCACATTCCCGCTTCAGAAAGGCAGCGCTAAAACGGCGATGAATAGCCTGAGTGATATCGTGATCAGCGCCAACATGGCTGCCGATGTTTTCGGCAAGGAAGACCCGATCGGTAAACCGCTCCAGCTTCGTATGAACGACCGCTGGCAGGAGTTTACGGTGACGGGCGTGTTGAACGATGCGCCTAAAAACTCATCGATTGAGTTCGACGCGATCATTCGCAGCGACAATGCCGCCGATTACCAAGAATTTAAAACACGGTGGGATCACGGAAATCATGACGTGTTTGTGCAGGTAAAAGCCGGGACAGACCCGCAAATGCTGCAACGCCGGGCGCAGGCGTTTATGGATAAATACTTTGCGAAAGACATCAAAGACCGGCAGGAGCAGGGGTATCCGAAAAATGAGCTGGGCTTTCAGCGGAGCCTGCTGCTGGCGCCTATCCGCGATCTGCATTTCGACACCGTTACAACCCACGGTAGTGGTATTAGCCGGGCGTATGTGTATACTCTGCTGCTGGTCGGCCTGTTTATTCTGGCCATTGCCTGTATCAATTTCATTAACCTGACTATTGCCCAGTCGCTTACCCGGGCGCGGGAGGTGGGCGTTCGGAAATCGCTTGGCGCGCAACGTCTCCAGTTGTTTGGCCAGATATGGGGCGAAACGGTATTGCTGTGCGCGGGTGCGCTACTGATCGGGCTGGGGCTGGCGTATCTAACCTTACCCACGTTCAATAAACTCTTTAGAAGTTATCTGGCGTTGAACGATTTCCTGAAACCGACGGTCCTGCTGTTCACGAGCCTGAGCTTCCTGCTGATTACGCTGATCGCCGGTGGGTACCCTTCCTGGTTTATGACACGTTTCAACGCAGTGGAGGTGTTGAAAGGCAACGTGACCATGAGCAAACCGGGTGTACTTCGTAACTCGCTTATTATAACGCAGTTTACGATTGCATGCCTGCTGATTGTCTGTACGATGATTGTTCGGCAGCAGATCAATTACCTGCAGCAGAAGCCAATGGGCCTAGACAAGGAACAGGTAGTCAGTATTCCGGTTGGTAACGAGTTGAACGGTAGTACAGCGCTGAAAGCCATGCGCGACCGGCTGGCCAGTCAGCCAGCCATTGCCGCCGTATCGGGTTCGGGCGTCAACATCGGTGCGGGGCTGGACGGAAGTTCGTCGCGGATGATGTTCGGCTTCCTCTACGGCAAACGGGACATTACCTGCGACTGGCTCCGGATCGACACCGACTACCTGAAAACAATGGGAATCAAGCTCCTTCAGGGGCGAGACTTCAGCCCGGCCTACAGCACCGATTCGAGCTCGTCGGTACTGATTACGCAGAGCATGGCTAAAGCCCTGGGCGAAGCGAATCCGGTTGGTAAGTTCATCAAGCCTGATAATAAAACCTATCAGATCGTCGGTGTCGTCAATGACTTCAACCTGTATTCACTGCATCAGGAAGCCAAGCCTATTGCGCTGCAAATGCAGGCAGCCGCGCCGATTCAGTATATTCTGGTTCGGGTGAACCCCCAGAACCTGACCGGTGCCATGGAAACTATCAAGCGTGCCTGGAAAACGGTTGCGCCAAAGCAGGAATTTATCGGTTCGTTTCTTGACGAAAACACCGATCGCTGGTACAGGAAAGAACGACGGCTGTCCACCATTTTCTCGGCGGCGGCTGGAATTGCCATTCTGCTGTCGTGTATGGGCCTGTTCTCCATTGCACTGATTTCGATTCAGCAACGCACCAAGGAAATTGGTATTCGGAAAGTACTGGGAGCCAGTGTGGGAAGCATCGTGTCGTTGCTCTCGAAAGACTTCCTGAAACTCGTGGTTATTGCGATCCTGATTGCCTCGCCCCTGGCCTGGGTAGGAATGAGCAACTGGCTGGCCGACTTCGCCTACCGCATCGATATCCCCTGGTGGATTTTTGTCCTTTCGGGCGTGACGACCCTGGTTGTAGCGCTGCTGACAGTAAGTTTTCAGTCGATCAAAGCAGCGTTGATGAATCCGGTGACGTCGTTACGATCGGAATAAAACTAAACTCACACATGAAGTACGTTCTCATTGGCTTTTTGCTCTGCCTCAGTGTAGTATGCAGGGCTCAGCACGCGCCGAATTCGATTCGGAAACAGATTTCGGATGACGAGAAAACGCTGTCTATTCGCATTGATGGCATTCAGAACGGGCAACCCGTGCATGTTGACCAGTCGTTTGATGTGTCGGGCATGAATCAGCTGCAAAAAGAATGGCTAACTTTTCAGGCGTTTCGGGCGCAGCACATCCCTGTATCGATCCACGAAATACGGTGGTTACTTATTCTGTCACTGGGCGTCATTGCGCTGCTGATGACGCTGTTAATTATCGTTTACCAGACACAACGGGCGGCTCAGATGAGTGCAGTTAAGGGGTTTTAAATCAACTGACTATGAAAACGATATTCACGCTTTTAGCACTGTTGTCAGGTACGTTGGCAATGGCCCAACAGACAAGCTATCGGAACGTTAACACGTCAATCAACGACAATGGGAAAGATGCATTGTCTATTCAGATACAGGCCGACCGGGCGGATGGTGAACAGCTTCGCTATAGCCGAACATTCAACGTAGCGGGCCTGACCAAAGCGCAGAAAGATGCCTTGAAAAACCATGTGCTCGACTCGCTCGGCCTTAGCAGTACACCGCCGCCCCAGGCGCTGCTCACGCCACCCACGCCACCAGCGGGTGCAATGACAGCGCCGACACCACCCGGTTTGGCACCCGGCGTTGAAACGGTCCGCCTGGTTTGCCCGTCCTGCACCGACCGGATGAAGCTTGAGATTTCAGGCACTGGCTATGCGTATTCCCGTTCGCAGCATTCGGATAAAGAAAAGACCTCCATCTTCCCCATTGACCTCCCGCTCGAACCCGGCGATTACAAGCTGAAATACTGGCAGAATGGTGTGCTACAGACGCAAACGCCGTTCACGGTCAAGGCTGGCGAGAAGAATGTGATCACTGTCAAATGAACGGCCGTTTTTTTGTCACCCCTCCTTCCGTCGGGATGACAAAAAACGGCCTCAACAACCTTATAAATCCCTTTTATACTGACTAAACTTCTACGACCATGGCGCACATCGCTATCCCTATTCCGAACGTACCTGGCAAGCAGGACATCGAGATTGACGTAACCATCAACGGGCAGAAACAGGCCCTGCATTATCGCGTCGAGCTATTTTACTGGAGCGACTGTGTGGTGCCTACATTCGATCGCGTTGAGTGCATTCAGCAATTGCTGGCCAGCTACGATCAGGATTGGGCGCTCTACTACATCGGCGCACCAACCGACGAGTTTGTGCCGATCACTTTTGTCCGTCGCGAAGACCTGATCAAGCAGCGCCGCCTGCGACAGTTGGCATAGATGGCGCTGCCTGATGTTTTGCTGATGACGCGTCAGCGACCAGTACGGCAAAGCAGCTTATACCAACAATACCGAACCCGCTACCGGCTGAATTCACAGTAGTGGGTTCGGTGTGTAGAATCAAACCTAAATCCGGTGCCTATCGCGTGTATAACGACCCTTTGGCAATAGTCGACTCGTATTCGTAGTTGATCGTTTCCAGGAATTTGCCCGTTACCCAGCCAATGTCGGCGTCGCGAATGAAGACAAAACGCTTCTGACCTCCTTTGCTGTTGTAGCCGTTCATTGTTGCTTCCAGCAATAAAATGCCCGCGATCAGCTGCTTCTGATTCAGCTGATTCTGAATCTGGCCAATCTCCCGAGCGGCTTTATCGCGGATCGTGGGGTCAGCTATCTCGTTCAGGTTCGGTTTTGTCAGGGCTGAAAAATCCGTCATCACCAGGTTCTTAAACTGCGCAATGTCGGCCTGGCTAATCGGAACCGCCGTGGTCATGGCCTTTTCGGGGTGCAGGTACGTTACCACCGCCTGCGCAATGGCCCCGCCCACGCCCACCGTCCGGCGCTGTTGAATGCCTGGCAGATCGGGCGTCAGGTTCTTGTCGGCCAGTCCGGACGCGGCTCGCTGGGCGTCCCGTTTGAATGCATCAATGCTCAACGACCGTTTCGGGTCAATCTGGTCAACCAGGGTGTTGACGCCCGTTGGGAAGTTGACGTAATGAAACTTCTTGTTGGTATCGAAATAACCACCCATTACGCCGCTGCCACCAATGTTGAGTGCCGAGGTCGTGGGCCATACTTTGCGTGGAATAGCGCCGATAGTAAATAATTCAGCTTCCCGGGAGGCGCTGATGGTGGTGTCGATGCGCAGGTTGGTGCCGTTGGGCAATATCGCGGCCAACTGGTCGTAGAGGCGGTTCCTGTCGATTGGTTTTCCATTCCGAACATCGCTGCTGAACACGATGAATACCCGCTCATTGGGAATGTTATACCGCCGGATCGAGTCCAGGCATTCTTTCAGGGCAACACGTCCTTTCTGAAGCGAATTTGAGGCGTCGGCTACCAGCGTAACGTCAGGAATATCGATGATCGAGCGAATGTCTTTTTCGTAAAAATCACTTTCATACTGTGTCTTGAAAATCGCCAGTTTAATATCCGACGCCCCAATCTGAATGCCGGCGTACAGGTTCTTACCCGAAATGTTCCGAATGATCTCATTGACGCCCCAGGCACTGGCTACATATTTGAGTTTCGCATACTGGGTACGTGCCAATTCCAGATAGCGCAGTGCCGTGGTATGATCGTTCAGGTCGTTGTAGGAAAGTCCCATCACTTCGTTGGCAATCGCCTGCCAGTACAAACTGTTCTTTGTGGCGGGCATAGCGCGTTTCAACAACGCAATCGACTCGTCGGACTTGTCTACTTCACGCAGTGTGATAGCCAGTTTAACATATTGGATAGCCTGTGTGAGCGACTTTGCTTGTTGGGCAAAGCTAGTCAGCGTAGAGCCGATAAAGAGGAGGGAGAAGAGGATACGTCTCATGTTGATATGGGTTGGTAAAGCTAAAAAGCGCGTTTTTTGCGGTTGAGGATATGCTCCAGATCGCTTTCGTCGGGGGCTGGTTCGCGGGCACCAGTTGCCGTTTCGAGTGGCCGTTCTGACACACGTACCTGCCGTTTATACGTACCTACGGATTCCGGCTTTGTTACGATGTTGTTCGGTTGTGGGCTCATCGTCAGGCGAACCGGCCTTTCTGCTTCCGGTTGTTGTGGGGCTATCCGGGCACTAATTCCCTGCACAGGAACTGGCTGGTCAGGTACGTGGCTGCGGGGCAATTCCCTGCTGGTCATGGCAGCAGCCAACTGTTTCGTGTGGAGGTCGTAGAAACCGTCGGTAACTGTCAGAATACTGCGGCCATTGGCCAAACGCCCTTTGCCTGTATACTGGGCGGTGCCGGTCAGCAGATTGTAATAAAGCTGCGACGCTGTCAGCACCGACCGGCCATTCTGCAGTAAAACGTGTCCGGTCAGCACTGCCTGTTGGGTTGGTGCATCGTAAAATAGTGAATCGCCTTTTACCGTAAGCGAGTCATTCTGTACAAGCAGTACATGACCGGCGGCGCTAACTGTATTTGTTGCCAGCTGGTGAATGGCCCGGTCGCAAAAGAGCACCATAGTCTGTTGGCGTAGCCTGACGTTCCCCCTGTATCGCCGAATGCCCGGTGCCGATGATATGTCGACCTGCCTGCCGGGTTGCATATCCAGTATGATGAGGTCGGCGCGGGGTGGGGGAGGCAATTGGTGTTGCGCTAGTGCGGTAATGGGCAGGTACGTCAGAACAAAGAAAAGAGACGGGTTACGCATGTTAAGTAGTGCTTCAGAAGCACCATAAGCCAGTTAATGGGTGTGTAGTAGATACGTCAGCCATGCGTTGGCTGGTAGCTTTTGCTGCCAATGCATGGATCGTTTACATACTCGGATGGTAGCTACTTAGATGTATTTACCTGACTAAAAAGTTTAGGTGACCGGGCGTAATGTCGGGGTGATCGGGGAAATGTATGATAGATTGCTTCGCAAATAACCTGGTACCGCAACCTCGAGAAGCCCGTTGACCGCCGTACTGATTCGGACGGAGATCTGTCCAGTTTCGGACAACGTACCTGTAGAAAAACGGCGTTTGCTGCCCGGAAAAGCAGTTTTTTGGCCGTGGCATGACCCTTGACGAAGGTAAAGGAAACCCCCCTTGTTATGCTCCGTTCTTACCTCACGCTTGCCATCCGTCAGTTGTGGCGAAACCGGCTTTACACGAGCCTCAATGTGTTG
Organism: Fibrella forsythiae; assembly: GCF_017353175.1. Classification (GTDB taxonomy): domain Bacteria; phylum Bacteroidota; class Bacteroidia; order Cytophagales; family Spirosomataceae; genus Fibrella; species Fibrella forsythiae. Next base: position 114,158 of record NZ_JAFMYW010000002.1, read on the forward strand.
GGTCTCGCTATCGGGCTCAGCGCCTGCTGGGTGATTTTTCAGCTCGTTAGCTTCGAGTTCAGTTTCGACCGGAACCACCCCAACGGCGACAGGCTCTATCGGGTGGTGAGTCGCCTCGACATCGACGGAAAGGAGACAGGCCATGTAGGCGTACCCAAACCGCTGGCAGGTGCCATACAAACGAAAGCTGCAGGCGTTGAGCTGACCGTGCCGTTCCAGAAACTGTATGAATCATCGGTTGACGTGGCCGCTGCCGTACCGACCGCAAAGCCAGTTCGTATCGACGCCGTTGGCCACGTCTGTCGAACAACCACTGATTATTTTAAGCTTGTGCCCTACACCTGGCTGGCTGGCGATCCGGCCAATGCCCTCACCGAACCGGGGAGGGTGGTGCTGACCCAAAGCCGGGTACAGCAGTATTTTCCCCGGCTAACGCCCCGGCAGGCTATCGGGCAGCAACTTACGTACTACGGATTCAACGACACTACCCGCACCGTTGTGGCGGGCGTTATTGCTGACCTGACGTACCCAACTGATTTCGATGGAAAAGAATTTATCGCTCTGGTGGGCGACAAGACCTATTCAGACCCTGAAGAATGGGGTAGCATCAACTCCGACAACTGGCTGTATGTGCTGTTGCAGCCCAACGTCAAGGTGGCAAGCCTCAACGAACAGGTAACCCGGCTGACACGGGCCAATGCGGCCCCGCTGTTTCGGAAATGGGGTGTCAGCGATATGAATCAGAAAGTGGTCTTCCAACCTTTAGCCGACATTCATTTCAACCCTGATTATGAGGGTCGGGCTGACAAAAAACGGCTGCTGAGTCTGATGGGACTGGCGCTGTTTGTGCTTACACTGGCGGTGGTCAACTACGTGAATCTGAGTACGGCGCAGGTGCCGCAACGAGCCCGCGAGATTGGCGTGCGAAAGGCGCTTGGTAGCAGTCGAGCCGCGTTGATGTCACAGTTTCTGGGCGAGACAACCCTGGTTACCGCGCTGGCGTTGCTTGTGGCCTGGCCACTGTCGGGCCTATTTATGCAGTCATTCCACGACCAGATTCCCGAGGGCACCATTGACTACCTGAATGTAGGGCAACTGGTTTTGTTTCTGCTTGCCTTACTCTTGCTTGTCAGTGCATTGGCGGGTCTGTACCCTGCCTGGCTCATTACCCGCCTACAGGCTGCAAAGGTGTTGCGATCAGGCAAAAACGGTATGCTGGCGGGTCACTCCGGACGGATCACGTTGCGGAAAAGCCTGATTGTCTTTCAATTCATTATTGCCCATGTGTTCATTGTCGGGGCCATAATTGTGGGGCAACAGCTACGGTTTGCCTTCACCAAAGAGCTGGGATTTGCCCGGCAGGCTGTAGTGCTGGTGAAAGCACCGATGAAATATGTCTGGAACGTGAATTCGCCGTTACGCACCCGGCATCTACCCCTCCGCGAGGCCTATCGGGAGCTTCCCGGCGTAGCAGCGGTGAGCCTCGGCGATGCTCCGCTGACGGGTTCCTATTCTACCGGCGAAGCCCGAATCAAGGGCCGGAAAGGGCAGGAGATTCTGGCTTCCATTCAGCGAAAACATATTGATACAACCTGGTTGAACCTGTATGCCATGAAGTTGCTGGCAGGTCGCAACCTGTACCCATCCGATACCGCCCGCGAATGGGTCATCAACGAAACGGCCCTGAAGACTTTCGACCTTGGAACGCCTCAGCAGGCTATTGGCAAGGTGCTGTATGAAGGTAAAAAGCCGTATCCGGTGGTAGGTGTCGTAAGGGACTTTAATACGCTGGGTATTTCGCGGAAGATTAACCCGGTGGCCCTAATGACCGAAACCCGTACTAACAATACGTTCAACATCAAGCTCGCGTCAACCAACCCCGCCGACTGGCCAGGTACGTTGGCCGCCATGGAACAGGCCTGGAAAAAAGCGTACCCGGATGATGCGTTCAAGTACGAGTTCTATGATGACTCTATGCAACACCTGTATCAGGAAGAACGAACCCTGTCGCGAATTGTCAACCTCGCTACGGCCGTCGCTATTCTGATTTCGTGCCTCGGCCTATTCGGGCTGGCAACACTGACGGCTTTTCAGCGGACTAAAGAAATTGGCATTCGGAAGGTGCTGGGCGCATCGGTAGCCAGCGTGGTGGCCTTACTCAGCCGCGAATTCGTGGGGCTGGTAGGCATTGCCATCGTTGTTGCCACACCGCTGGCAGGCTGGGGCATGAAGCAATGGCTCAATAACTACGCGTACCAGATCGACCTGACATGGTGGCTCTTTGCCGGTGCTGCTGCGCTAGCCCTGATTATCGCCCTGGCCACGGTGGCCTTCCAAAGCATCCGCGCCGCCATCGCCAACCCCGTCGATAGCTTGCGAAGTGAGTGATTCTGTAGCGCCGCAGCTCCAGCTTCGGTGGTGTAAAACTAACCTTGACTACCGAAGCTGGAGCTGCGGCGGACCATTTCGGTACTATAAACTCATCGATTATGCTACGTACCTACCTTATTCTCGCTTTGCGCCAACTAGGGCGTAACCGGCTGTATTCGGCCCTGAACATCGGCGGTCTAGCCGTAGGGCTGGCTGTCAGCGCGTATATTGGACTATATGTCTGGCACGAGTTTCATTATGACCGGTTTCATCCACTGGCCGAACGTACCTACCGGGCGCTGTCTGTGTCGAAGTACGACGGGCAGGAAGTGACCATGACCAACATGCACGAGTCGTTTGGTCGGGAGGCAAAACGGCAACTGCCCGAGGTGGAGCAGATCGTGCGTTTTTCGGCAGGAATGGGTCCAGTATGGGTACAGGCTGATGCTGACCATAGGCAGAAACCGGCCAACGTGGGCTTTGCCGATCCGTCGCTGCTGAGCGTCATGGGCTTCAGTCTGGCCGAGGGTGACCCACGAACGGCCCTGACCGAGCCGGGGAAGATTGTGCTGACAAAGCCGTTGGCCGAGAAACTGTTTGGTAGCCAAAACCCGGTAGGCAAAACAATTACGTACGACAAGAATTATCCGCTAATAGTCAGCGGTGTGTTTTCCAATTTGCCCACCAGCACCATTTTCCAGTTTGATGCCCTGGTATCGCTGGCATCTATGCCTACACTGGGCGATCAAAAAAAGCAGAGTTGGGAGTATGCCGGTTTCCTGGACACTTATCTGGTACTACGATCTGGAACAGATGAGGCTAAAACTGCTGAAAAGCTGAAGTCGGTGAATAAAGGCGTGAAATTCATGGACGCCAAAGCGTCTTTCCTGCTCGAAGCACTGCCTGAACTTCATCTGCACAGTCATTCGGTTTCGCCCGACACACGCCAGAACCTGTACATCTTCCTGGGGATTGCCTTACTGATTCTGGTCTTAGCCACCACCAATTACGTCAGCCTGACAACCGCACGCGCCACGCAACGTGCCCGTGAAGTGGGCGTTCGGAAAGCCATCGGTGGGCACCGTCGCGAGCTGGTTACGCAATTCTATACCGAATCGTTTCTGACGACTACGCTGGCCGTTGGGCTAGGGCTTGGCCTGCTGGCGATGTTGTTTCCGTGGATAAATCAGCTGCTAGGTATCCGTATGGATGGTCGTGTTTTCGACGACGCCAGCTACTGGCTGTTACTCGCTGGCCTGTGGCTTGGCTGCTCGCTGCTGGCCGGTAGTTATCCCGCCTTTTTGCTGTCAGGTTTTCGACCGCAGGATGCGCTTAAAAGCACCGTTTCGGGCGGCAAGCGGGGAGTGAGTATGCGGCGCGTGCTCACTACAGGTCAGTTTGCGGCGTCGGCTGGTTTGCTGATGTGCAGTCTGATCTTTTTCGCGCAGATGCGCTTCCTGCGGACAAAAAATATTGGCCTCGACCGGGCGAAGGTCGTAGCTATTGCGATTGATAAAGAGATGGCTCCGCAGTATGCGGCGTTCCGCGATGCGGTTCGCCAGTGGACTGGTGCCGACCATGTGGCCGCTACCAATACGCGCCTGTTTACCCCGTTTGTGGCTACCTATTTTTTGACGGTGAAAAAGACCAAAAAGCAGTCGATGGTCAACGTGTTGACGGTCGATAAGTCGTTTTTTAAAACGCTCGGAATTGGCTGGAGTGTGCCGCCCGTTGGTTGGAACGACAAAGCCATTACGAAGGAACTGCAAGTATATAATAAACAGGCGATGAAAGAGGCAAGCGAAACGGTTCGCGTAGTGCCGCATCCCGACCCATTCGGGTTTAATAATCAGGGTCTGCAAGGCGTTACGGCAGACTTTAAACTTTTCGGGTTGAAACGCGAACAGTCGCCGGTGATGCTTTCGGTGGTGAGTGATACCAGCCGGGCCGTAGTTGGGAATGGCGGTTATTTGCTGGTCAAGCTGAATGGGAATCAGGACGTACCTGTGGCGCTGGGGCAGCTTAAACTCTTGTATGAACAGGCTAACCCTCCCGCTCCCTTTGACTATTATTTCCTGGATGATGCCTACAACAAGCTCTACGAAAAAGAGCAACAACTGGCTACCCTTGTCAATGGATTCACGGTGCTCACCCTGCTGGTTGCCTGCCTTGGCTTACTGGGTCTGATGACGTTTACGGTCGAAGCCCGCACGAAAGAAATTGGCATACGAAAAGTGCTGGGAGCCAGTGTTGCCGGTATTGTCGGCTTATTGAGCCGTGAACTGATAGCGTTGGTTGCCGTTGCCGTGTTGATTGCCAGTCCGCTGGCGTGGTGGGCGATGAATAAATGGCTGGCCGACTTTGCCTACCACATCACCATCGAGTGGTGGGTCTTCGCAGCGGCGGGTGTTGGGGCCATGCTCGTTGCCCTGCTAACGATCAGCGTTCAGAGTGTTCGCGCTGCCGTGGCCAACCCGGTCGATAGCCTGCGGAGCGAATGACGAACTAAACCTATAAGGTCTTTTGGAGGCCTTATAGGTTTAAAAACTGCGCCAGGTCCAGCCCCGGCAATTCTGCGAAGGAGGTAGCCGTTGCCACACCACCATCGCCTTTGCAATACCGTAGCCATTCGTTGGCTTGGTAGTTATACACGAGGCCTTCAAGAACGTCGTAATCGTCGTTCTCGATTAACCGGATTATTTTTTTAAGATCGTTTTTTTTGTCCATTGGTTTGGCATACTTCAACGATCAACCGAGTCTGTTCTGTCGCGTGATCGAAGAGCAATACATCTGGCAACGGATTGCCATATCCCTCGGCAAGCATCGTCTCAGCAAGCGGTTCGTAGATGAGCGTCCGATCTTTATAATACAGGATTCCCAAGCCTACATGTAGTCTGGAAATAATCTGTTGGTGCCGCATTGGTGCATTGGCTCTATCATCATTCACCAACGAAGCTGGAATGAAACTATCTGGATAGTGTGCATAGTAGTAGTACTTTACCCCTCAAATATAGCCAAAACACCTGACCCTATGCTGCATTCCTACCTGACCCTTGCGCTGCGTTCACTGTGGCGCAATAAGGTGTATACGCTATTGAACGTCAGCGGTATAGCTGTTGGTCTGGCCGCCGTAACGCTGATCTACTGGCAGGTTAGTCAGATCAACGGCTTCGATAGCCAACACCCCCACGCAGATCGCCTGTATCGCCTTAGCGAAACCCTGCCGCCCAACCATGAACCGGGCACGTCGACGGTCACGCCCTTGCTGCCTACGCTGCTGCGCGAGAGTCCGGCCGTTGAAACGGGTACACGGCTGTTTAGCTGGCAAACCAACTGGATAACGTACCTGAATCGCGATGAGCAGCAGACGATTTTCCACGCTGACACCAGCGTATTTTCCGTATTGCATTTCCCGCTCAAGCTCGGCAACCCCCGAACGGCCCTGACCGATCCCAACGCGATGGTGATTTCGGAGAAAGTGGCCGACAAGCTGTTTCCCGGCGAAGATCCGATGAACAAAACGGTTACCCTCGATAACGGCCGCGCCTATGTGATTCGTGGCGTTATGGCCCCCCGCCCGGCCAATTCAGCCATTCGGGCCGAGGTGCTGCTCCCGTTCGCCGATCTGCTGGCCACGAATCAGGCTGCTACCGGGAACTGGTATAACGGCAATTGCCAAACGTATGTGCGGCTGCGGCCAGATGCTGACCCGGTGGTGTTTGAACAGTCGATGAAGGCGTTTGTGGCAACGCATTACGCGGGTGAAGGCCGTGATCGTAAGTTGACCCTGCTGCCTGTTCGCCAACTCCTTCGGAAAGACGCGGGTGCGTTGCTGACGGTCATTATCTACGGTTTGGGATTCATTGCGGCCTTTATCCTGCTCATCGTCGCTATTAACTTTCTGAACCTGTCATCAGCCTTGTCGCTGACCCGTTCGGGCGAGGTAGCCCTGCGCACAACGCTGGGTGCCGGGGCTGGTCAGATTGTAAGTCAGTTTGTGCTGGAAGCCGTGTTAGTCGCCGCGGCCGGGGCACTACTGGGTACGTTGCTGCTCAAGGCATTACTCCCCGTCTACATCGACTTCTTCGATATTGACACCATGTTTTCGCCGCAGTTGCCATTGAGTACCAGTCTGTTTCTGGCGGGTGTTGTGTTGTTGCTGGGCACATTGGCTGGCTGGTTGCCGAGCCGTTACCTGATTCGGCAGAACGTAGTAACGGCCTTGCAGGGAAAGACAACCGTAAACAAACGTACCCCGTTCCGGTCGACGCTGGTAGTGGTGCAATTCACCCTGGCTACCATTATGATCACCTGTACCGGCGTGATGATCACGCAGAACGCTTTTATCAGGGATCAGCAGACCGGATTCAGGCAGGATGATATCGTGGTGGTTGACCTGGACCGCTCGTACCGAAACCCCGCCGGTGCTGAGCCCGCCGTTGATAACCTGATTGGCCAATTACGGCAAAATCCGGCGGTGCTGGATCTGAGCGCCACGGCAACTATTCCGGGTAAATACTGGCTGAACAAGAACACGTACTCAGACCTGACCGCCAACCGGGATGTGCTGTTTGAGCAGCAGGCCGTTGATGAAACGTACCTGTCTACGTTTGGCATCCCCCTCCTTGCGGGCCGCTCGCTGCTGGCGGCCGACACGGCGGTTAATAATGTAGTAGTCAATGAAACGGGTGCCCAAAGGCTAGGCTATAAAACCGTAGGCGAAGCGGTTGGCAAAGTGCTGAAGCCGCACGGGGGCGGTAGTCCCTTTACGATCGTGGGTGTCTTTCGTGATTATTACAAGCGGGGTGTACACCATGCTATAGAGCCAATGCTTTTTTGGTCTGGTGGGCCGGCTCGGCTACAAAACAATAACTGGCTTAGCATTCGGGTAAAGCCCGGCACTGCTCCAATGTTGCTGGCTGATCTGGAGCGACAGTTTCAGGCGATACCTGCCCGGAAACCATTCCGGTATGTGTATCTGAGCGACGATTATAACCAGGTATATACCGTAATGGCGCAGTCGCAGACGTTCCTGACGGGGATGGCCCTGATCACGGTCTTGCTGGCCTGCGCGGGTATTTTCGGCTTGTCGCTGTTCAGTATCCGGCAACGTACCCGCGAGATTGGCATTCGGAAGGTGCTGGGCGCTAGTATAGGCAGTGTTGTCTGGCTGCTGTCGCAACGGACGGTGCGGCTGGTTGGTATTGCCGTGGTGATTGCCATGCCAGCAGCCTGGTGGATGATGAATCAGTGGCTCAACACCTTTGTGTTACACATCGCCTTTCCGTGGTGGGTAGTGGCCTGTTCAGGTACGTTGGCACTGCTGGTTGCCATACTGACTGTATCTTCCCAAAGCATCCGCGCTGCGGTGGCCAACCCGGTTGACAGTCTGCGGAGTGAGTGATCGTATGCGCTTACGTGGTAATGTATCGTATGGCGTAAATTTCTTGAAAAACCAGATGACCGAATCGATAGTTGAGTTCAGACTTATTGTTGAAAAGCCCGTTGTCGGTGCCGTTTATGGCGTACAACAAGGGAGCGGGAGCAAATACGAAACGCTGCAAAAGCAGACAGCTGGTTCCGCTGCTCTCATCTTCAATATTGCCCTTCCAGCAAAGAGAAACAAAGAAGGAAACCTGGTTCTGTACGGTCCTCTTTGTCAGGGGCCGCCGCATGAACGGTTCATCTATCTGGAATTGGGAGCTATGCCGGCCAGGAAAACGCTCCTTTCAGCGGACGCCTTAAAGTTCCTCTTCTCAATATGTCTGACGAGCTTGGTAGCGAAGCTGTAGGAGAACGGTCTCTTGTAGCCACTATCTATGGTACTAACAAGAAGACTAGCCGCCCCATTGGAGGAACTTCCAGGCCAGTAGATGGCTGGAAAGTTGATAAACGCTAAATCAGTCAGACAGAATCGACCTAAAGATCCGCCCTGATTTTCCCGGAGCTGATAACTACTGACTAATGCTTGGAATCACCAGATCGAAATGAAGCCTAGAATTGAACGACTAGTTGAGAAGAAGGTAGTTGGCATCCGAATGACCATGAGTTTAGTCAACGACAGGACAGGCGAACTTTGGAGTGCATTTATGCCGAGACGTAACGAACTGAAAAATAAGCTGACCAATGATCTGATATCAATGCAGGTGTATCAACCGACGTACTTTACCAATTTCAAACCGACCAACGAGTTTGAGAAGTGGGCAGCGGTTGAAGTCACCGACATTGCCAACGTACCCAACGGTATGGCATCGTATGTCTTACCCGGCGGCCTCTATGCCATTTTTGACTATAAAGGGTTGAGTACCGATAAGTCTATCTTCACGTACATTTTCGAAACGTGGCTACCCAACTCAGACTACGTCGTAGACAACAGACCAAATTTCGAAGTGCTGGGCGATAGGTACAAGAATAATCACCCGGAATCAGAGGAAGAGATCTGGATATCGATCAAAGAAAAATAACCCTTTCTATCGCTACTATCGACACGAATGTTACTTGTGTAGCTGATTCAGGAATGCCAGAAGGACAACATCTGGTTGACTGTTGCCTAGCCACCACATCGAGTATCTAAAAGGCGGTATGACTTACTGATCAATCAGTTACTGGTAGGGCTTTTCATTTGCTCCGTCATCTATAGGTGCACCCGGTGATAGTAGCAATAAACTGACATACATCTGGTGAAAGTACCTTTTTAGCTACGGTAAACCAGATTATTTGTAACCCCTACATACTCTATTCCTCCACCAGCCCGATGGCTCACGATTGCGGTTCACTTTATGGAATTTCAGGCCCAACTGAATCCATTGAAACAGGGCTAAATGACGCTATTGGTATGTTACGAGGGCTGTTGGTGGTGGGTGGATGGCTATCGGTCATTACTTGTTGGGGGCAGGCTGCAAAAAGCGCATCTGCAGCTGGCAATGGTCTGGTAGGTGAGTATTACGCAGGGGCGACTTTCAACCGAAAAGTGTTAGTACGTACCGACCCACAGATTGATTTTAGCTGGGATGGTTACACGTTGCCCGCTCCCGGCGTAACCCCTAACTCGTTTTCTGTTCGCTGGACAGGGAAGGTATACGCGCCCGTAACCGGCCCTTACAAATTCACGGCGGTAGTTGATGATGGCATCCGAATATGGGTAGATGGCAAGTTGGCGATGGACGAATGGCGCTACCGCCGACAGAAACTGGCCGGACAGTCGGTAACCCTACAGGCTGGAAAATTTTATGATCTGAAAATTGAGTACTACAATGCCAAAAACGGTGGGTATGTACAGTTGAACTGGAATTTGGTGAATGAGGCAGGTAAATCGCCCGCGTTCGAGAATGCACCACAACAGAAAATATCAGGTCAATTCCTGTATAACGGCACCCCGCAAAAGACCACCCTGCCGCCCGCCGTTACACCTAAACCAAAGCCTGTACCGGCGGTAGTTCCGAAAAAAGTGCTACCCGTTGCTGTTAAAAAATCATCGGTCGACTCCAAATCAGACGCGTCTAAGTCAACCCTCGCCGGTGTCAAGCCGGTGCCGCCCCGGGCGGTAACCGCACAAGTGCCTACGCTCTCTGCGCCGGTAACGACATCAGTCAGTGAACCGACTAGACAACTCGTTACTGCCACTACCAGCTTACCCGTGGTAAAACAGATCGCATTTGCGCAGAGCGATTATCAACTGCTGCCTTCATCGTATGAGGCGCTGAATGAACTGGCAACAACCATGCGTCGCGACACGACCATCCGGCTTACCATTGCTGGCCATACCGACAACATTGGTGATCCCCGGCTGAATCTGACTTTATCGGAACACCGGGCCAAGGTTGTGCGCTTTTACCTGGTCCGACAAGGAATTGCCGAGCATAGGCTCACGATCGTGGCTTTTGGCGGGTCGTACCCCCTGGCTTCCAACGAAACGGAGGCTGGTCGGGAACAAAACCGGCGGGTCGAATTCAAGTTTCAGCCGTAGCGTTGGCTCAGGTACGTTGCCCGCTACACATAGATCATTTTGCGGGTCATACCACCGTCTACCACAAAGTTTTGGCCGGTAATGAAATCGTTGGCGTCGTCGAGCAGGAACAGGATCATCCGGGCAATATCGTCGGGGCGGCCAACGCGACCGGCGGGGTGCTGACTGTGATCGGCAGGGCGTATCTTTTCGGGGTCAGGATGTCCTTTCTTGAGTCCTGATACATCAATCCAGCCGGGGCTAATGCAGTTGGCACGTACCTGCGGGCCGAGGCTCATGGCCAGCGAATGAGTCAGCGCAAAAATCCCGCCTTTACTGGCTGAGTAGCCAAACGTATCAGGTTCTGACTGGAAAGCCCGCGTTGAACACAGGCTGATGATTGTACCCCGTTGTTCGCGGAGATGCGGCGCGGTGTATTTAGCGCAGAGGAACAGGCCCGACAGGTTCACGCCGATCGCCCGATTCCATTCTTCAAATGACAGGTCATCGATGGATTTGTACTGCATCACGGCGGCGTTGTTGATCAGCGCATCGATACGGCCAAACTGCTTCACTGTCTTTTTTATCGCCTGCTGTACCGACTGTTCATCCGATACGTCGCATTGAACAAACTGCGCGTTGGGATGCGCGGCACTTAATTCATCGCTAGCCTCGGCAAGGGCTTCGGGGTCGGCTTCCCAAAGCGACACGGCGTAATCGTGATTGAGCAGAAATTCAGCCGTGGCGCGGCCAATTCCTTGCCCCGCGCCGGTGATAATAATCGTTTTCATAGAGTGTAAACCAGGTTGCTGATAGGCCTGGCACCGGCAAATTAGTAAGCGGGAAGGAGGCCGGGTACAGTTTGGGAAAGCCGGACGGCGGCTGTCCGGTGACCCTATGGGTTCAGGATCACCGGACAGCCGCCGTCCGGTTTCGGACAGTGATACGTGTCGGTAGTGCATGAGACTAGCTTATAGGGCCTGTTGAGCGAGTTGGCACGGCTCTTGACCGGTCGTATTTGTCTATTAAACAGGCCTTTTGCTATGTTTCGTCATTACTTCATCATTTCTTTCCGGAGCCTGCGTAAGAACCAGGTGTTTACGCTGATCAACATTGTTGGGTTAGGGTTGGGTATTGCCGCTTTCGGTCTCATCTGGGAGTACATCGCTTTTGAGCGAAGCGTAAATCAGTTTCATCAGAAGCTACCCAATCTCTACCGCGTTTTGCTGGAAGATAAATCGGGTGAAACCGGCGAATTTGGTCCTTCAGCCCTTGCCCCGGAGGCGCAGGCCGCCTTTCCTGAAATCGATGCTTTTTGTCGGCTCGTGACGGGCGCTGCGCAGGCGATCGTCAGCGTACCTCAGGCAAACGGCGGCGCGAAAACATTTCGCGAAACCAATGCCGCACTGGCAGATGGCAGCTTTTTTTCGATGTTTACGTTTCCGCTGGTGAGTGGCAACCCAGCTAGCCTGAAACAACCCAACACCGTGTTTCTATCAGCAAGTACGGCCCGTCGGTATTTCGATGACCAGGCTGCAGTGGGTAAACCGATTACCGTGAACGGCCAGTTTGGGCAACAGTTATACACGGTCGGGGGCGTATATGCCGACATGCCCGAGAATTCGGATGTTCGGTTTGATCTGCTCTATTCGCTCGAAACGTTGGCGAATCCGGCTAACCTCAACGGAAATGGCTGGGCTAGCCTAGCCAGCTACAACAGCAATTTCCTCCAGGCCAGCCTATTGCTCAGGCCCGGTACCGACGCTGATGCCCTGGCCCGTAAGCTAACGACCTTTTACCGTGCTAAAAAGCCAGACGAAACCAATACTACAGTACGGCTACAGGCTGCCAAATACAGCCACCTCGGCCAGTCGTTGGATGATCCGTTTATTACGGTGGGTAGCCTGGCGTTCGTGTATCTGCTCAGCGCCCTGGCGTTACTAATTGTGCTGATCGCCTGGCTCAACTATGTCAATCTGAGCACGGCCACGGCATTGACGCGAGCTAAAGAGTTAGGCGTTCGGAAGGTAGTGGGGGCAACACAAAGCCAACTGGTCGGTCAGTTGCTGGGCGAATCGGTGTTGATCAATGCACTGGGATTTATGCTGGGCTTGTTATTGATTAGTCTGATACAACCCGTATTCAATCAGTTTGTGGGTAAACAACTCAGTATAGGTACGTTGCTGGTAGGGCGTCCCGGCGAACTGGGCCTTTGGTTCTGGGGGTTATTGACCTTATTGGTCGGATCGCTGGTGTCGGGCTGTTACGTGGCCTACGCCCTCACCCGTGTTCGGTCGGTAGATATGATGCGCGGCGGTGTTGGTAGCCACGGGCGGGCTACCTGGCTGCGTCAATCGCTGGTAGTGGTGCAGTTTGGTATCGCCCTGGTATTGATCGTGGCTACGGTGGTCATGTTTCAGCAGGTTCAGTTTCTTCGTAACCGTCCGCTGGGGCTTACCATGGACCGCCTGCTGGCAATCAAAAGTCCGGAAGTGGGTAAGCAACAAACCGACTTCGCTTCCCGGCGGGCTGCGTTCGTTCAGCAGGTAGCCCAACGCTCATATGTGCAGGAAAAATGCTACACGGGAAGCGTACCTGGTAATTTTTATAATTTCAGTTCAACTGGTATAACTCGTCAGAATCCCACGCCTGAGGAACAGAAGCGGACGTACAACATGATTTTTGCCGACGATGAGTTCATTCCTACGTTTGGTATCAGGCTGTTGGCGGGGCAGAACTTTACGCAGGCACAAACCGAAGTGGCTTATGAAAAAGGGGGAGCGCTCATCCTGAACGAACGGGCGGCTCTGGATATGGGCTTTTCATCTGCTAAAGAGGCCATTGGTAAAGTCGTGTTGTGGGGTAGTACGTTTAACGTGGTTGGTGTAGTGAGCAATTACCGGCACCAGTCGCCTAAACAGTCCGTAGAACCGGTGATCATTATTCCCCGTGCCTACAACGGTTACCTCACGATACGCCTCGCGCCGGGTAACGTTTCTGAACAACTGGCTGACCTCTCACACCTCTACAAGGCCAGCTACCCCGGTAATCCGTTCGACTACTTTTTTGTAGAACAGAAATACAATGAACAATACCAGACCGAGCAGCGATACGGTCAATTGTTCAGCGCAGCGTCGGCGCTGGCCATTTTTATCGCCTGCCTGGGTCTGTTCGGACTGGCCGCCTTCACGGCGCAACGGCGCACGAAAGAGATTGGCGTTCGAAAAGTGCTGGGAGCCAGTGTCGTCAGTATTGTGGCGTTATTGTCAGGCGATTTTCTGAAGCTGGTTGGGGCTGCGTTCGTATTGGCTGTTCCGCTAGCCTGGTGGGCAATGGACTATTGGTTGCGTGATTTCGCGGAAAAAACGCCCCTGCATTGGTGGCTATTTGCGGGGGCAGGTACATTCGTCTCCCTTATCGCCTTGCTAACAGTCTCGTTTCAAAGCGTTCGTGCCGCCCTGGCCGATCCGGTAACGAGCCTACGATCTGAGTAATTTTTAGCTCGCTTAAACGAATTGTTCTGCTAAAGGGTCATGAAGGTGATTGTCATCTTCATGACCCTTTTTTCACTACTGACTGACTAGTTTTTAGCAAAATAATAACCAGTTTTCCGAGTCTTCCGGGTAAAAAAAAGATGTTTCGAAGAATCAATATTTCATCTGGCAAATAATGAAATCGCTCTGTAGATAATTGCCGTATCTTTACTTATTAGCTCCGTAACAAAAAGACTTAATCATGGCCTCCCTGCCTCATGCGCCTCCGCAGGCGTCTTCGGCGATTCCGTCATCGATCACTGATTTTCAGGCAGATATGCTTCGCGCTGTAGCCGAACATACCGCTTCGGCTAATTCGTTGTGGGCTCCTGTCTGGAACAAGGAAGGCGTGCTGATCGATTTTCGGTACTTATACGTCAATCCGGCGGCGGCCCGTTACCTCAATCATACAAATGAAGAACTGGCCGGCCAATTGGTGAGTAGTTTTAACGCCGCCTTTCACGAGTCGGGGCACGCTGCCATGTTTGCCAACGTGTACACGACCGGAGTTGCCATACGCCAGGAGATACTCCATCCGTCCAGATACCGCTGGATCGACATGTCGGTATCGCGGGTTGGCGATGTGCTGCTGATGTCGTTCTACGATATCCACGACCGGTATGAAGCGAGCCTGCGTTTGCAGCAACAGGCCGAACTTCTTCAACGGGTTGTGAACCACTCACCGTCGGGAATGATGCTGCTGGAAGCCATTCGGGATGAGAACAACGTGGTTGTTGATTTTAAGTACCTGATCACGAATGAGCTAAATGCGAAGATGACCGGCTACACCGTCGAAGATATGACGGGCAGCACCATTTCTGCACTGTTTCCGGGCTACCAAACACTTGATTTGTTCGAGACCCTTGTTCACGTAGTTGAATCGGGTGAAACGATCGAAAACTCATTCAATTACGACCGCTATGGCGTGAAAGGTACGTTTGATGGGTACTACATTCGGCAGGGCGACGGGGTGCTGTTCACATTTGTGAATGTAACTCGCTTGTCGGAACAGCAACAATTACTGACGCAGATGAACCGCGAACTGCTACACTCGAACGAGAGCCTTCAGCAGTTTGCCTACATCGCCAGCCACGATTTGCAGGAGCCGTTACGCAAGGTGCAGTCATTCAGTAAAATGCTTGCCGAACAGTATGCTGACCAACTGGAAGGCAACGGCATCGATATGCTTGCCCGGGTACAATCGTCGGCCCGGCGTATGTCTGAACTGATCCGTGACCTGCTCAACTATGCTCGCCTGACCACCGAAAAAGAACCTCCTGTTGCTGTTGATCTGAACACAATTATAGGCGAGTCGCTAACCGATCTTGACGTTCGTATTCAGGAAACCCAACCCACCATTCAGATCGATTCCTTACCAATTGTGCACGGGCGGGCGGTACAACTGCGTCAGTTGTTTCAAAACCTGCTGGGTAATGCGCTCAAGTTTCAGCCACCGGGCCAGCAGCCCATGATTGCCGTAACCTGCCAACCGGCCAATCCCGCCAATTTGCCCGCTGATCTGCCGCATAAACGTACCTACTGGCAGATTGATGTGCGCGATAATGGGATAGGCTTTCATCAACAGTATACAGATCGGATTTTCGAGGTATTTCAGCGTCTCCATGGCAAGAATAAATTTGCCGGTACCGGTGTGGGCTTGGCTGTATGCCGTCGGGTAGCCCAAACCCATGGTGGGACCATTTGTGCCACAAGCAAACTGGGCGAAGGTGCTACCTTTTCGGTCTTTCTGCCGAAATAGCGTTGCCATCCAGTCCAGTACTGTCCAAAAACGGACAATCACGAAAAGCCAACCCTTTGGTTATTAAGCTCGTTAGGAAATGGCTGGTAGTTTGTGGGTAGAGATGTAGACTATAATTTGACGATGTTATGTTTCGTAATTATCTGCTCGTTTCCTTCCGTACGCTCTGGCGTAACCGTACGCAAAGTCTAATCAACGTAGTGGGGTTGGCCCTCGGCATGGCCTGCGCGTTGTTGATCGGTATCAATATTGCTGACGAACTGGGCTTCGACCGGTTTCACACGAAAGGCCCTCAACTCTTTAAAGCCTATAACAGGAATACGTTCGAAGGAAGTGTCCATTGCTGGCAGTCGACTCCCAGTCCGTTGGCTCCTGCGTTAAAAGCTGAGTTTCCTGAGATCGTCGAATCGACCCGATTCCTGTGGAAACAGCCTTTTCTAACCACATCCGGCACAACGCGGATCAACTTGGATGGAAGCTTTGCCGATCCCGGTTTTCTGACCATGTTCAGCTTTCCATTGCTACAGGGCAACCCGAAAACGGCGCTGAACGGCACCAATTCGGTTGTGCTTACGCAATCGGCAGCCACTAAACTCTTTGGCGCTGCCGACCCAATGGGCAAGGTGGTGCGTATCGACAACAAAGCCAGTTTCGTGGTGTCGGGGGTAATGAAAAATCTGCCGGAAAACACCGAGTTTGAGTTTGAGATGCTGATGCCCTGGGCCTATCAAACCAAAAATGGTGATGATTACGGGTATTGGGGAAACAACTACGTACGCACGTTTGTGGAATTGGCCCCTACGGCAAATCTGGCGGCGGTAAATGCCAAAGTGAGCGATATCACCAAGCGCAATTCGAAAGGCACAGAAGACAACGAAGTGTTTCTGTACCCATCAGCGAAATGGCATTTGCACGGCCGGTTCGAGAATGGTGTCGAAAGTGGTGGTGCCATCACCTATGTTCGTATGGCGGGTTACATTGCTGGTTTTATTCTGTTGCTGGCCTGTATCAACTTTATGAATCTGAGCACAGCCCGGTCAGAAAAACGGGGGCGTGAAGTGGGCATTCGCAAAGTAGTGGGTGCCGGGCGCTGGTCATTGGTACGGCAGTTTCTGGGCGAATCGCTTTTACTGACAACACTTTCGTTTCTGCTGGCTTTGCTCTTTACGCAACTGGCTCTGCCTGCGCTGAACAAATTGCTGGAAAAGCAACTGTCTGTCCCTTATGCGGATGTCCGTTTCTGGCTCGCCTGCCTGATGCTGATTCTCGTTACAGGTACGTTGGCAGGTAGCTATCCGGCGTTCTTCCTGTCGGCTATGGAGCCGATTCGGGTGTTGAAAGGTAAGCTGATGGCCGTGCGGGGGCGGCTTGCTCCCCGGCAGGTGCTGGTTGTTTTTCAGTTTCTGATCACGGTTGTATTACTGATTTGCACGCTGGTGGTGAAACGACAGTTATCACACACGCAAGAGCGCGACATGGGCTACAGCCGGACGAACCTGGTATTTAGTCGTTTCTCGGGCGACATTGATAAGAATTACAACCTCATCCGTAATGAGTTACTGACGCAGGGGGTGGCAACGGCCGTTTGTAAAACTAATAACCCGATCACTGAGTCGTATAGCAATACATGGGGTCTTGATTGGAAAGGCAAACCCCCAGGGTCTAAAATCACGTTCGATCAGATGACCAGTGGCAGCGGCGATTTCGTAAAAACGATGGGCGTTAAACTACTGGCCGGGCGAGACCTTAATCATCAGACGTACCCATCCGATACCAGTGCTTGTCTGGTCAATGCTACTGCCGCCAAGATCCTGGGTTTTAAGGACCCTGTTGGCCAGATCATTAAAAACGATGGAACCGATTTTCGTATCGTTGGGGTCTTCGCCGATTTTATCTGGGGGTCTCCGTTCGATAAAGTGCCGCCCATGTTTGTAAAAGGTCAAAACTGGTCGGGCGCCATCAACTACCGGCTCAATCCGGCTGTGCCAACAGAAACGGCACTGAAAAAAGCAGCGCAGATTTTTACGCAGTATAACCCCGCTTTTCCCTTCGAAGTCACGTTTGTTGATCAGGAATATCAGCGCAAATTCGACCAGATCCGGCCCATTGGGGCAATGGCCGACGTGTTTGCCGTGCTGGCCGTTATCATTGCCTGCCTGGGTCTGTTTGGGCTGGCCACTTTCATGGCCGAGCAGCGGACTAAAGAAATTGGTGTCCGTAAAGTGCTGGGAGCCAGTGTGCCGAGTGTTGTAGCACTGTTATCGAAAGACTTCCTGAAATTAGTTGTTGTGGCTATCCTGCTGGCGGTTCCGCTGGCGTGGTGGGGCATGAACGAGTGGTTGAGTACGTACTCATACCGCGTGGTACTCGACGGCTGGATATTTCTGAGTGCCGGTTTATTAGCCATCGTAGTAGCGTTATTTACCGTCTCTTACCAAAGCTTCCGCGCAGCCCTGACCGACCCAGTCGATGCCCTGCGAGGGGAGTAGTTGGTTGGCTGGATAATTGGTTGATTGGTTGAGTAGTTAATTGGTTTGCTGGCTGACGAGCAACGGCTCTCGCAGAGCAACCAGCTAACCAGTCAACCAATTAACTACTCAACCAATCAATAACCTCAGAAATCAGTCGACGCCGTTGTTAGGCTAAGGGGTTTGATCCAGACGTTGCGGTACATCACGTTATGGCCCTCGGCTTGTAGTTTCAAACCACCCGGCGTGTCGGTAATACCTTTACCGCCATCATTGCCCCCGTCGATGCCCGATTTAGGGCCGCCCCAAACCTGACTAATCGATTTGTTGGTGTGTACTTTCTTGCCGTTGAAGTACATCGTTACCATGGGCTGTTCGGTAAGTTTGCCGTTGGTGAAGCGCGCCGCCCTGAAAATGATATCGTAGGCGTTCCATTTACCCAAACCGTTGTAGGCGCTGTAGGGCGCTGCTTCTTCGTTAATGACCGCCGCCATACCGTGGGCAGTGGAATCACCATCGAGCACCTGAATTTCATACCGGTTCTGGAGGTATACACCACTATTGCCACCGGCCGTAGGAATCAGAAACTCAACGTGAATGCGGGCATCTTTGAAGGTGTCTTTCGTTACCAGATCAGCCGACCCATATTTACCCCCTGCCGAAGCCGGGTCGTTGCTGGTCATGACCGGGCCACCATCAACAGGGTCGGTTGCCATAGGCCATTTGATCGGTAGCGTAGCTACACGCCCGGGCCCATCCCAGTAAGTCCATTTGGCATCGCGCATTTTTTGAGTTCCATCGAAATAAACAGTAGCCCCTTTGGGGGCTTTTGTGCCAACTCCCACCTGAGCATAGGCTGTGATGGAGATACCGATAGACAGGGCAGCGGGAAGTAGTAAGGTTGGGATGTTCACGAGTCAGGCAATTAGGAGAGTTCAACAACTTGCTGACCAGATAAGCGGTCAACGACTTATTTATACTAAGCCGGTACGTTGCCTGAATGCACACAAAAAAGCCCCGGCTGGCTACAGTCGGGGCGTCAAGTATATAATCACAGGTTAGTAATGGCTCGATGAGTCACCGGCATCTACGGGCTGATTATCCAGATTGAACAGATCATTCAGCACGTCGATTAGGGTTTCGGCTTCGCCTCGCTTACAAGCTGCTTTCAACTGTAACACGGGTAATTTCAGCACCTTCTGCATAATCCCCTTCGTGATCTTATCCATCCGCTCCGATTCGTCGGGGCCAAGGTGTTTCAGATGGCGGGCAATCTCCTCTTTCCGAATCTGCTCCAGCGCGTTCTTCAGTTTATTGATCGTAGGCGATACCATCATCTCTTTCGACCAGTCGCCAAATTCGGCTGTTGCCTGAGCAATGATTCCCTCCACCTGAGGAATCGACGCCAGACGCCGGTTCAACGCTTCGTCGGCGCGGGTACGAATATGATCAATGTTATAAACCAGTACGCCCGGAATCTGCTCGACCGCCGCATCAACGCTGCGGGGCACCGACAAATCAATGAAATATTTGTAGGTCAGTACGGTCACGTTCTGCAACAGGGCAGGTGTAAACAGGGGTTCGTCGCGCTGAACGGCTGAAATGATTACGTCGGCCTGCTGAATCTCGGTAGCTAGCTGGTCAAAGTCGGCGAAACGTACCTGTAGTTCATTGGCCAGTTCTTCCGCTTTCGAGCGAGTTCGGTTGCAGAGTGTGATGTTGGTAACGCCCCGGTTCGTCAGGTTCCGGCACACATCGGCTCCAATTTCGCCAAGGCCAACCACTAATACGGTCGGATTGCTCCGCTCGCCCAGTAGTTCATCAATCAATTCAACGGCTGCATATGATACCGACGCCGCTCCATCGCGGAACGAGGTTTCCTGGGCCACACGCTTGTTGGTAAAAAAGATCGTGTGCATTAGCCGATGTAGAAATGGACCGGCCAGATCAAGATCTGCCGACCATTGATACGACTGCTTCACCTGGTTGGGAATCTGCATATCGCCGATTACCTGCGAGTGCAAGCCCACACACACTTCAAACAAATGCCGAACCGCTTCGGAGTGGTTCGGAATCTGCTGGAAATAGGGGAGATAAGCGTCTGTATCAGTAAGGCCTTTTTCGATCAGCAACAGCCGCGCAATGGTGATGTTGTGGTCTTCAGAGGCCGTATAATACACTTCCGTTCGGTTACAGGTTGATACAACCAGTAGTTCAGAAAGGCCTAAAACATCGCGCAACCGAAGCATTAGCCGTTTGGCTTCGTCTTCGTTGAGTGCAATTAACTCACGTACCGCCAAAGGGGCCGTTTTGTGCGATAAACTTATTGATTTAAAAACGTCAAACATAGCGATTACGCTTAGTCAACAGCTAAACGAAGTGCAAAATTACAGTACAAAACAGTCTGCTGAGGCGATGAAATGGGCGGATAGGTTATTTAGAATTGATATAAATAATTGTGCTCAATTCTTACTAAAATCCTACTCACGTGTTCATTGAAGAAACACCTATATGTACGTTCAGGTTCTTTGATTCGTTACCTTGTAAGGATAAAGAGGGAGGTTCATGCTGAAGTCGTTTGATATATATAGTCAGAATAACGTAATGAAAATTGTAGTGGCGCTAAACCTGCTTCTGGTGGGAACGGGGTCATTGCTGTTTACTAAACGAATTATCAACAGACTTGAAGCACGTGAAGAGCAGTATATGCGGCTTTACGCCAAGGCATTGGCATACGCGATCGAAACGGCCGATAACAACGAGAACCTGAACTTCATCGTCACCGGCATCATTGAAACAAATGAAAATAATGCAATACCTGCGATCTATGCCGACGAGCATCTTGAGCCGGCACAGTGCAGAAACATCGAGTTTCCGGATAATATGACCGGAGAGGAGAAGCATACGTACCTGAAAGAGCAGATTCAGGAAATGCGTAAGAACCACCCGCCGATTGTTGTTGATCTGAAAGACGGCGAGAAAGGACTTATTTATTACAATAACTCGCTGTTGCTTAAGCAGCTTAGTTATTTCCCTTTTGCGTTACTGGCCATTTTGTCTGCGTTGGCAGTATTGGCGTATCTATCGTTTAGCTCATCGCGCCGCGCCGAGCAGAACCGGGTGTGGGTGGGGCTGGCCAAAGAAACGGCGCACCAACTGGGAACTCCGCTTTCCTCGTTGCTGGCCTGGGTCGATTATATGCGTACAGATCCCGACCATTACGAAGCTGAGGTGACAGACGAAATCGAGAAGGATGTGCAGCGACTGGAAACCATTACAGCCCGTTTCTCCAGCATTGGCTCTATTCCCACGTTGACAGACGAAAACCTCGATGAAGTGGTGACACAATTTACCAATTACCTGGCGCGGCGAATTTCTACCAAAGTGAAGATGAGCGTGGAAAGCAACCTGCCTACCACATTGATGGTGCGTATAAACAGGTTGCTGTTTGAATGGGTGATCGAGAACATCTGTAAGAATGCCGTTGACGCCATGGCCGGGGTGGGTGAGTTACGGCTTCGGCTTCTGCCATTACCGAATGATGAAGTGGCAATAGATATCACCGACACAGGTAAAGGCATGAGCAAATCGAGTATGTCGAAGGTCTTTTCGCCGGGTTATAGTACCAAGAAAAGGGGCTGGGGGCTGGGCCTGACCCTGGCAAAGCGAATCGTTGAGGAGTACCACAATGGGCGCTTGTACGTGAAATCGTCGGAGATAGGGAAAGGCACTACGTTTCGTATTGTGCTCAACCGCGAGCCTGGTGCCCTGCCCGACGTACCTGTGGTGCGCAAAAAAAGGCCCTCACTGCTTACGCTGCGAGGGCCAAAGAAGATGAGCTGAAGCCAGACCGCTGTTAACTAGCGTCCGTTTAGCGGCACCGAAATCGTATCGGTCAGGATAGTATTACTAACGTTCAGCGCTCGGTCCCGGATACGTACCTGGAACCGTACGGGAGCCAGCCTGTAGGGCCGTTGATAGAAGAAAACCTGGCTGAAATCAATGTCGCCTTCAACCGCACCGTTTGGCGCATTAAGGGGAGATCGCGGGAAAAAGAGTTTGCTGTTATCTCCAGGCGGAATTTCTTTATAGGTACCGTTGACAAACTCAAACGTCTTGATTTCGTAGTTTCCCCAGGTTTCTTTACTGAAAACAATACGCTGTCTTGTAGTATCGCGCGTGTCTTCACCAATGTCGCCGTTACCATCCTGCAGGCGGATCGTTATAATGACGGAATCGCGTGCAGCCTGACCTACGCCCGAACCAGCAGCCAGCGTAACCTTTACCGGTTGGCCAACCCGTTGGATCTGAGGTGTATCACTGTAATTGGGTTCCGTAAAACAGGCTGTAAGAGTCACCGCAAGGGCCACCGCCAACATTCCCTGATGAATTAGTTGTTTGCGCATGCTGTTAACGTACTGAATTTTTGCAAGCTACTGTGTTTTTATCCCAATCCGACTGGCGTTCTTCGCTCCGGCAACGTATTCTAAACGTAACGCCCCCCGATTTCGATGCACTGGGCCTCGATCTGTTCCGGTATCAGGCTCGGTATAATGCCGTTTATGCCGAATACCTCCGTCACCTTCGCTGCCAGCCCAACTCAATAGAGTCGCTGGCCGATGTGCCGTTCTTACCGATCAGCTTTTTCAAGACCCACCGTATACTGATTCCAGACGTGCCTGTCGCCACGGAGTTTGCCAGCAGTGGTACCACCGGTGCCACAACAAGCAGGCATCTGGTGCCCGACCTGCCGCTGTATGACGCGGTATGCCAGCGGCTCTTCGAGAACACCTACGGACCGCTCAACCAGTTTCATATTCTGGGTTTGTTACCGTCGTATCTGGAACGAAATAACTCGTCGCTGGTATATATGGTTCAGCGATTTATGACGCTGTCGGGTTCTGATCAGTCCGGTTTTTTTCTAAACAACTATGCCGAGTTAACCAGCCGTCTACGTCTGCTCACCACGCAGGCGCGGCAACGTACCCAGCCAGCTAAAAAGATATTGTTGATCGGGGTAACCTTTGGCCTGCTCGATTGGGTCGACGAAACGCCTGAATCGCTGACCTGGGTCGGTAAATACCCCGATCTGATCGTCATGGAAACTGGCGGTATGAAAGGTCGTCGCCACGAGATGCTTCGTGAAGAAGTGCACGCCGAGTTGATCGGGAAGCTGGGCGTGTCGGCTATCCATTCTGAATACGGAATGACGGAATTGCTATCGCAGGCCTATTCAACAGGAGCAGGCGTTTTTGGCCCGGGTGCTACCATCCAGGTACGTCTCCGCGATCTGAATGATCCATTTCACAGCTACGTACCCGGCCAGACGACAGGTAAGCAAACGGGCGGAGTAAATGTCATCGATCTGGCCAATCTGGATTCATGTGCCTTTATCGAAACACAGGATCTGGGCCAGTATGAAACCGGCTCAGGTACGTTCCGAATTATGGGCCGTTTTGATAATTCGGACGTGCGGGGCTGTAACCTGTTGGCTGCGTTGTAAGGGACAAAGGTGTTACCATTCAGCGCTTCACTGTTGCTAACATACCGTAGAGAGCCTGTTCCTGGCTGTAAAAAACACTACTCCGCCCGCACGGTTATCAAAAGGATTCACTAAACGGCAGATCATACAACGTATTATGAAAAACTCACTCATTACAGGCCTGAGCCTGATGGCTTTGCTGCTTGCTGCAGAAATAACCGTTGCTCAGACCGGCCGGATGGACAGTGACCTGGTTGGGCGAACCAGCAAGATTGAGTTCGACCGCATGAACAAAGAAGGGGCGGCCACAGTGGCCGCCATAACACCTGCGAACTCGGCACTATCAAAGGCTGATGACCACCTGATGAGGCAGGTTGCCATGGGTGGGCTGATGCAATTGGAAACCAGTAAAGTGGCTGTTCAGAAATCAACCAATCCGGAGGTTCGTGAAATGGCGCAGGCCGAGGTGGAGGAGCAGACGGGCTTATCCGCTAAGTTAACCGCGATTGCTGCGGCTAAAGGAATAACCTTACCTACAACGCCGGATGCAAAAACACAGGCTATGGTGTCACAAATGCAGGGAATGTCGGGTGTTGAGCTTGATCGTCATTACGTGCGCGAACACGCGGTGAAAGGCCACGAACTACTCGATAAGACCCTGTCGAAGGTGGAGAGCAAAGGTCAGGATTCGAATCTGTTGGCGGTGGCCAACGCTGCTCATCCACTCGTTAAAACACACTTGAAAGTGGCTCGTGAACTGAATTCAAAATTGAAAAGCGGAAAGGCAATGAACAGTGGCCAATAAAGGAAATTGCTCGATAAAATAAAAAAGCCAACTTCTCAGGTTGGCTTTTTTATTTACTACTTGCAACCAATACTTACCGATTGTAGCTTCAGGATTCGGGACAGAAGGGTATAAATAACAAGCGGATGTTGTTTCCTTATGTGTAATGACCTTACTTCGATTTGTAAAGCAACCAATAGGCTCATTTGGAACCTATTGGCCAAGCAGGTAACATACATTTATCGACTACGTTTTTTACATAATTTATGGCCAAACTCATCATCATTGATGACGAAAAGAGCATCCGGGCAGCCCTGCGTGATATTTTAGAATACGAGGGCTACGAGGTCGACGAGGCCAAAGACGGCGAAGAGGGCCTTGACATGGTTCTTAAATCGCGGTATGATGTTGCTTTGTGCGACATCAAAATGCCTAAAATGGATGGGCTGGAAATGCTACAGAAAGCCACAGAGGCCGAACGGGGCACGCAGTTCGTTATGATTTCGGCCTTTGGTAACGTCGAAAACGCCGTAGAAGCAACTAAGCGCGGTGCCTTCGATTTCATCACGAAACCACCCGATCTGAATCGTCTCCTGGTTACCGTTCGAAATGCCATCGAGAAATCGAAGCTGGTGGCAGAAACCAAGACCCTGAAGAAGCGGATTTACAAGATCAACGAGATCGTTGGCGATTCGGATCCGATCAGGAAGGTAAAGGAAACCATCAACCGGGTAGCGGCCACTGAAGCGCGCGTATTGGTAACTGGCCCTAACGGGTCAGGTAAAGAGATGGTGGCCAAGGGCATCCACGAAAAGGGAAACCGGGCGGGCATGTCGCTGGTTGAAGTAAACTGCGCTGCTATTCCGGGCGAACTGATCGAAAGTGAGTTGTTTGGTCATGAGCGTGGTGCGTTTACGGGAGCCGCGTCGAAGCGCATCGGTAAGTTTGAACAGGCTGATGGCGGCACGTTGTTCCTCGATGAGATTGGGGATATGAGTTTGTCGGCTCAGGCGAAAGTGTTACGTGCCCTACAGGAGAGTAAAATCACCCGCGTGGGTGGTGATAAGGAAATCAAGGTGAATGTCCGGGTCATTGCGGCAACGAACAAAGACCTGCGCAAGGAAATTGCCGACGGTAATTTCCGTGAAGACTTATTCCACCGCCTAAGTGTGATTGTTATTCACGTACCTGCACTGGCCGACCGAAAAGAAGATATACCGCTACTGGCCGATAAGTTTTTGCAGGATATCAGTAGTGAATACAATGCGCCCGTGAAAGAAATTGAACCGGCGGCAATGGCCCAGTTGCAGTCAATGCCTTGGACGGGTAACGTTCGGGAATTACGCAACGTCATTGAGCGACTGGTTATCATGTGCGGCGACTCGATCACACTCGACGACGTGCTGATGTACGCCCGGAATTAAAGCCTGAAAACCAGAAAATGATAAGTCTGTAAAGACGCCTACTGTCAGCCAGATCGTAAGCGTTTTTACAGACTTATCATTTTCTGGTCTGTGATTGTCATTCTATGAAAGCTGTACTTTGCCGCCAATTTGGCCCGCCCGACTCATTGACCGTTGACGAGGTCGCCCGGCCACAAGCAACTCCCGGAACGGTCGTTATCGACGTGAAAGCCTGTGGGGTTAACTTCCCAGATACATTGATCATTGAAGGGAAGTATCAGTTCAGGCCCGACTTTCCGTTTTCGCCGGGTGGCGAAGTGGCGGGCATTGTTCGTGAAGTAGGGGAGGGTGTGAGTCACGTAAAACCCGGTGACAATGTATTTGCGCTGACTGGCTGGGGTGGCTTTGCAGAAAGTGTACTGGCCGATGCGTTCAAGACGTTCCTGATGCCGGATAAGATGGAATACACCACAGCCGCTTCGCTCATGTATACGTACGGAACGTCGTATCATGCTCTGAAGCAACGCGCTCAGTTACGTTCCGGCCGGTCCGGCGATTCGGAAACGCTACTGGTGCTGGGAGCCGCAGGTGGTGTAGGATTAGCCGCCGTTACGCTTGGAAAACTAATGGGCGCCCGTGTTATAGCTGCCGCCTCGACCGACGAGAAACTGGCCCTTTGCCGCCAGTACGGTGCTGATGAACTTATCAATTACACCTCCCAACCGTTGCGTGATCGCCTGCTTGAACTGGTTGGTAAAAAAGGCGTCGATGTGGTGTATGATCCTGTGGGTGGTGAGCTAGCCGAACCGGCTCTTCGATCAATGGCCTGGGGTGGCCGGTATCTGGTAGTTGGCTTTGCGGCCGGGTCCATTCCAAGTTTGCCTTTCAATTTGCCATTGCTAAAAGGCTGCTCGGTTGTGGGTGTGTTCTGGGGCGCCTTCGCCGAACGCCAGCCCAAAGACAATCAGCAGAATGTGCAGGAATTGCTTCAGTTCTGGCAGCGAGGTCAACTCATTCCGCACATTCACGCCACGTACCCACTTGAACAAGCCGCCAATGCGCTAAACGATATGCTGGGCAGGCGGGTTATGGGGAAAGCACTGATAGTAGTGTAACAGGTGATCATTACATCATTTTCACCGCACTAAAATCATATTTATTTTTGCCTTCATGAGACCTGAACAACGTCTGGATCAGATAGAGCCTATCATCGCTGAAGTCCTTCAGAAAGTTGACCGTTTAATTGACGGTCAAGGACGAATTTTGGATGAAGTAGCTAAAATCAAAGGCATAGAGACCGAAGTGGCCAAGATTTCTGGTATCGAGACTGAAGTGGCCAAGATTTCTGGTATCGAGACCGAAGTGGCCAAGATTTCTGGTATCGAGACCGAAGTGGCCAAGATTTCTGGTATTGAGACCGAAGTGGCCAAGATTTCTGGTATTGAGACTGAAGTGGCTAAGATTTCTGGTATCGAGATTGAAGTGGCCAAAATTGCAGGTATTGATAGGCGGGTTCAACGTATGGAAGTTGAAGTCGCCAAGATCTCCACGATAGAAAGAGAAGTCGCTAAGATTGCCGGTATCGAGAAAGAGGTTGCTAAGATTGCCGGTATCGAGAAAGAGGTTGCTAAGATTGCTGGAATTGAGAAAGAGGTCGTCAAGATTGCTGGAATTGAGCACAATCTAACGTTGACTGCCAAAGCAGTAGCCAACCTGACTGTCGAAGTGCAGGAGTTAAAAGTTGAATTCCGCGAAGGCTTTAAGCAGGTTGACCAGCTAAAGGCCGGTCAGGAACGGATGGAAAACACGCAACAGGAAATTCTGACTCTCCTACGAGGTCGCATTTAGTACTGATTCATACCATTTTCTGTCTCGGAATAAAGCTGCCGACGTTCACTGTTCCAGCAGATACGCTTTAATAAACCCATCAATGTCACCGTCCAGAACGGCTTCGGTGTTGGATGTTTGGTAGCCCGTGCGGTGATCCTTTACGCGTCGATCGTCCAGAACGTAGGAACGAATCTGCGAACCCCACTCAATTTTCTGTTTGCTGGCTTCAATCTCAGCACGGGCGGCGTTACGTTTCTCTACTTCAATCTGATACAGTTTCGATTTTAACAGACGAATAGCCACCTCTTTGTTCATCAACTGACTACGTTCCTGCTGGCATTCGATGATCAGGCCAGATGGCTTGTGTTTGAGGCGTACCGCCGTTTCAACTTTGTTTACGTTCTGACCACCAGCACCACCCGACCGGAAGGTGTCCCACGTAATGTCGGCGGGGTTCACGTCAATCTCAATTGAATCATCAACGAGCGGATAGGCATACACCGAAGCGAATGACGTGTGGCGGCGGGCATTTGAATCAAACGGAGAAATGCGGACCAGTCGATGAACGCCGTTTTCTGATTTCAGGTAACCATAGGCCAGCGGGCCGTCAATTTCAATGGTGGCCGACTTTATGCCAGCTGTATCGCCATCCTGATAGTCGACCTGTTTTACGCCGTAACCGTGTTTTTCGGCCCATCGCATGTACATCCGGTAGAGCATATCGGCCCAGTCCTGGCTTTCTGTGCCGCCAGCCCCGGAATTTATTTCCAGCACGGCTGACAATTGATCCTCTTCATTACTGAGCATCTTTTTCAGCTCAAGCTCGTCGAGAGTAACCTGCAGTTTACGCCCTTCGACATCGACCTCTTCTTCAGTTACATCGCCTGCTTCGTAGAACTCGTATAATGTTTCGAGATCGCCGAATTCGCCCAGTAACTTTTCGTAGCCGTTGATCCAGCCTTTCAGGCCACGTACCTGCTTCATCACCCCTTCAGCGCGGGGAGCATCGGTCCAGAATTCAGGCTGAAACGTCTGTTGTTCCAACTCGGCGAGCTGTTGTTTCTTGCTGTCGTAATCTAAATACCCCCGTAAGGCCTCAACCCGGCCCCGGATTTCCTGTACTTGTTCAGTAGTCATATCGGCAAATAACCCGCGCTTACGGGCAAGAGATTGGAACGCAGACGTCGCGGACAGATTTGATTCATAGAGATCCCCGGCTCGCTTCAAACGGTAGCCTGGATCAGTCGAATCTGCCTGATCTGTGTTCCATATGGTTCAGCAAAGATACAACAAAGCAGTGGGCGGGTTTGGTTTTGGTATAGGGTCATCAGCCGTCAACTTTTCAACCTACCTTTACGTTTTGAAATCGACGTTTAGTTTAACGTCAGACATCAACTTCGAACAAGTTTTATAATGGCTTCACAGTACGATGTAATCGTGGTAGGAAGCGGACCCGGCGGCTACGTAGCAGCTATCCGGGCTTCGCAATTGGGCTTGAAAACAGCCGTTGTTGAACGCGAAAGCCTGGGCGGGATCTGCCTCAACTGGGGGTGTATACCCACCAAAGCCCTGCTGAAGAGTGCGCAGGTTTTTGAATATATCAAGCACTCGAAAGACTACGGTATCACCGTTGGCGATTCATCGGCTGATTTCAGTGCCGTGATCAAACGCAGCCGGGGCGTAGCCGACAGCATGAGCAAAGGCGTGGCGTTTTTGATGAAGAAAAACAAAATCGACATCATCAGCGGCAATGGCAAGGTGAAACCCGGCAAGAAAGTGGAAGTGACGGCCCAGGACGGAAAAACCACGGAGTACGAAGCCAAAAGCATTATCATCGCCACGGGTGGTCGTGCCCGCCAGTTGCCGTCTGTTCCGCTCGACGGCGTGAAGGTGATTGAGTACCGGAAGGCGATGACGCTCGAAAATCGGCCCGATAGTATGCTCGTTATTGGCTCTGGTGCTATTGGCGTTGAGTTTGCATATGTGTACGCCAGCATGGGCACGAAAGTGACCATCATCGAATTCCTGCCCAATATCGTACCCGTTGAAGACGAAGACATCTCGAAAGAGCTGCTTCGCCAGTATAAGAAAATGGGCGTCGATATCTACACCAGCTCGGAGGTTACGAAGGTTGACACAAGCGGCAAAGGCTGCAAAGTATCGGTGAAAACTCCTGACGGAGAAAAGACGTTTGAAGCAGACATCGTGCTGTCGGCAGCGGGTGTTGTAGCCAACATCGAGAATATTGGTCTTGAAGAAACAGGGATCAAAACCGACCGGGGCAAAATCCTGACCGACGATTATTACAAAACGAACGTTGATGGTTATTTCGCTATTGGCGATGTTACGAAAGGGCAGGCGCTGGCCCATGTAGCCTCGGCTGAAGCCATTATCTGCGTAGAAAAGATTGCCGGCCTGCCCCACGTTGAGCCGTTGAACTACAACAATATTCCGGGCTGTACATATTGCACGCCCGAGATCGCGTCGGTGGGTTACACAGAGAAAGCAGCCCGCGAAGCTGGCTATGAGCTGAAAGTGGGCAAGTTTCCTTTCTCGGCGTCTGGTAAAGCGAAAGCGTCAGGCACACCTGAAGGTTTCGTTAAAGTTATATTCGACGCTAAATACGGAGAGTTTCTTGGCGCACACTTCATTGGTAATAATGTTACCGAAATGATTGCTGAGGTGGTAGCTGCCCGGCGCCTGGAAACTACGGGTCACGAAATATTGAAAGCTGTGCATCCACACCCGACGATGTCGGAAGCTATCAAAGATGCTACGGAAGCAGCTTACGGCGAAGCCATCCACCTGTAAACCATATAGCAGTAATTGTTTAATGAAAAGAGGCTCTGGTTGATTCCAGAGCCTCTTTTTAGCTTTCGTGAAAGTTTAAGGAATAGATATCTGGTAGTAGTACTCAATTGGCATAGGCTTTGTCGAGTATTAATCTGATAGACTTGGCACTCTTGCTATTTGGTCATACTTTGGTCAATTATTTTTGACAGTCAGAAAATAATGGAGCAGCGACCCCTATATACTTCTAACTCCGCCTATCAGCGTCGCTTTACTGTTTTAGCTTTTGCCCCTCAATGAAGTACATCCACCTGCGTCGTTGTATCTGTCTGTTACTGCTAGTTTGCTCATGGGCAATTGGCATGGTTAATGCACAGGAAGCTCCTCCTTCAATCAAATATGATGGTTTCAGGGCTGGGTTTGATATTGGCTCACAAGGGGTTAAACTATCCGTAATTGGTTTCTACCATCAGGATGGTAAACTGAAATACAAACTGGTTTACGATCGGCAGGAGACCGTTGGCTTGGTGAAAGGTATGGAGCTTAACAATGGAAAACTGCGCTCAGCTGATATCCAGGAAACCGTGGCCACTGTACAGGAAATGATGCACGATGCCAGCGAAACTTACGGTTTAACTAACCGTGATTTTGTCATTTACACATCGTCGGGCGTGAATATGGCCAGTAACGTTGCCGAGGTGAACGTACAAACCCAGAAGCTTCTGGGTATGCCAACGGTAGTAGATACGCCTACAAAAATTGAAGCCACATATAGTGTACGGGCCGGATTGGCCCGCGAAGATTTTGATCGGGCTATTCTGGTTGATGTAGGCGGCGGTAATCTGAAAGGCGGTATTTTGCAGCCTTACGTAAGTGCTTCAGGTACAACTCGATATACGTTTAAATCGTACACTATAGAACTGGGTGCCCGCCGCCTGGCCGAACGCATACTGCTGCGCAACCCTTCGTCGAGTGAGTACGCTACCGTATTGAAATCAATGGTTGAGGATTCCATTGCGCCGATGATTCGGATGTCGTTGAATGACAATCCGGCTATAAAAGACATCAGTCGGTCAATGGTGTATCTGACGGGCGGGGCCGCATACCAGTTTATAACCTGGCGCTACCCGGAGAAAGTGCAGGAGGAAATTGTTGAATTTACGCTTGACGATTTCGGCCAGTTTATAGAAATGCTCCACTCACCAACCGGTTGGATTGACTGGCAAAGCCGTTCGTTTTCTATGATCGAAGATCCAAAACTGCGCGAACTAGTTGAGCGCGATCACGCTAAGGCAACCAAGCGGGTATATAACCGGGAAGGGTGTTTGGCGGGTACGTTGCTGGCCCAGCAGATTTTCCGTGAGATTGGTAATCTGACAACAAAAACGTTCTACTTCACCCGCGACGCCTACTGGATCAACGCGCTTGTATTTGATACATACAAAGGCGAGTTTAAAAAGTAGCCCTGTTTACAGATCAATTCCTATTGCTTTCATTAACTGACTGGCATTGAAACTTTGGCAAACGCCGGGGCGAAGTGTATAATCGAAAGTAACTTCACCCTCATGGATGTCGGACCGGAAATGATAGTTCTGTACGAAATCGACAGACTCGCCAAGCTGCCCTAATTCCAGATCGTGGGTCGATACGAAGCCCGATGCTTTCGTGCGGTGCAGTTGGCGAATCAACGCTTCAGCTCCTTTATGGCGGTCGGCTGAGTTGGTTCCTTTCAGAATTTCATCCAGAAAATACAGAATAGGCAAGTTAACGGTCGGCGCAGAGTCAGCAGGCAGGCTGGGTACGTTCTGTGTGTGCTGAATCAGGGTGCGTAGTCGTTTCAATTCGGCATAGAATGACGACGTGTTTTCTTCGAGCGAATCCTGCGTGCGCATGCTGGTATAAACCTGAACGGGCGAACACACAAATCGGCGCGCAGCTACAACGGCCCCTGCCTGCGCCAACACGACGTTAAGGCCAACCGTGCGTAGAAACGTACTTTTTCCAGACATGTTAGAGCCGGTGATCAGAATTGTTTTTCCAGACCCATCGAACGCCAATGAGTTAGCAATTGCTCTGGCTGGCGGAATTAGCGGATGCGCCACCTGTTGAGCATCAATATGTACGTTGTGCTCATCAAGGAGATCGGGCTGCGCGTAGTCGGGATGAGCATAGGCAAAACCCGCGAGACTGTTTAACGCTTCGGTTTCGGCCAGAGCCGAGAACCAATCGGCCAGAGCAGGGCCATGTTGTGCCCGCCAACGGTTCAGAGCGAACAGATAATGCGCGTCCCAGAGTGAGGGAAGGCCGATAAAGAGATAGAAATACGGATTCCGACGGAAATTGAAATTTTCGACCAGCCGAGCAAGGTGCCCCACTGCTGTTGATGCCATTACAGAACCAGACTGCAACCGCTTGCGAAGGTTAGTGAGCAGTAGTGCTTCGCCGGGCAGGCTTTCAACAAATCGGAAAAGATCAGCAAAGTCGGCCAGGGCCTTCGCTATGTCGTGCGTCTGTTCACTTGCTTGTTTGGTTGTGGCCTGCACGGGGTTGAGCACAACGCCATGCAACCCAATAGCGGCGAATACCGACCAGCCAGGTACGTATCCCATTACCCAACTGATAAACACCCCCAGGGTTAATACTGGCAGTACAAACCGCGCCAGATTGAGCCAGGTAGGCAGGGGTGTTGTGCCTGTTGCCCAGGTACGTAGCCCTTCGGTTGGTAAGCTGATTTTCTCATTCAGCATGGCAGTAGCCTCTATATCCTGCCGCCAGTTGATATGGGGTTTTAGAGCATCTACAGCCTGCTGACGAAGAAAAATGGTGTGATGCAGGGCGGGCTGCAGCAGGTACTGGGCCAACCGGGCGGCACCATCGTGGGTACGTGTCCGGTTAAGGAGCCGAAACAGCGAATGCTTACCAAACACGTCCAGGTCATGTGCGTAGGCATGGTCGGCGGGAGCGTAGGCCACACCCGTTTCCGGTCGGGAAAATGTCCGATTCAGCCGCTGTTGTTCATCAAGATTAATGTCAACCAGATTTCGATTCAGATCGCGCTGCCGACGCACGGCGCGGTGCCAGGTCATTATTCGGGCAAAGACGACCAATCCAATAAGGCTAGCCAACAGGGCCCAGAACGTTTGTTTATTTGCCAGTAGTTGCCAGATGGTGGCCACCGAAACGCTAAACCAGACTAAACGCCAGATGGCCAGTTGGTTATGTCGCTGCTGATCAGCGTCGGCTTTTTGTTGAAAATCGCGCTGGCGGTCAGAAAAAGAAGTCATTCGTGTGGGTATACAGGGCTACACGCATTCAGGGCAGGTACCCTGAATAAGCAGATTCGTCTCCTGCCGACTGTAGCCATTGGGCAGGGCGATAGCTGGAATCTGAACATCATCTAAACAGGTAGTCTGACCACATTGTTGACATTTGAAATGAACATGGTCGTGATGATGATCGCCTTTACCGCAGGTGGTACGACAAAGGGCATATTTTGGGTCGCCCGCATCGTCGAGCACTTTATGCACAATTCCTTTGTCGAGAAACGTACGCAAAGTTCGATAGATGGTTACCCGGTCATAATCCGGGCCGAGGCGGGCTTCAATGTCGCCATGCGCCAACGCATGGTCGGTTTGCAGAAATAAATCGAGCATCTCCAGTCGGTTGCTGGTATGCCGCAGATCATGGTCTTTTAACGTCTGTGCGGGGTTCATGGCAGTGCTGTTTGTACTTTACGAAAGACGCTCTACGATTTATGGCTTAGGCCGTTGCCGGAAACAGTTGCCATTCGTCGTGTTTCGACCGTCGTAAGTTATAAGGTATTGTCGGAGGTTTCGAACTGCAATTTAACCAGATTGGCGTAGAGACCTTCGTCCAGGGCAGCTAGTTCGTCGTGTGTTCCCTGCTCGGCAATCAGCCCATCGCGAAGCACGTAGATTTGATCGACTTTACGAATGGTAGCCAGCCGGTGTGCAATGATCAGGGTAGTTCGGTTCTGCATCAGTTCGTCCAGGGCTTCCTGTACCAGCCGTTCCGACTCCGCGTCGAGCGAGGATGTTGCTTCATCGAGAATGAGAATGGCCGGGTCTTTCAGAATGGCACGGGCAATGGCGATTCGTTGCCGCTGCCCGCCCGATAATTTTACGCCCCGTTCACCAACCATTGTTTTGAGCCCTTCCGGAAATGACTCGATAAAACCAAGCGCGTTGGCCCGGCGAGCCGCTTCTGCGATTTCAGTTGCTGTGGCATCCGGTTTGCCATACCGAATATTCTCTTCAATGGTACCGCCAAACAGCATAACCTCCTGTGGCACAATAGCAATGTGCTGACGAAGGTTCGTGACATCGTACTCGGTAGTTGATCGTCCATCAACGGTAATTTGACCGCTTACTAATGGGTAATACCGCATCAATAGTTGAGCAATTGTTGATTTACCCGCGCCGCTCTGGCCAACCAGCGCAATTTTCTGTCCGGCATCAACCCGCAACGATATACCTTTCAGTACGTCGATATCAGGGCGAGAGGGGTAAGAGAAACGAACATTATTGAAAGCTACAGCGCCCGCGATGGGTACGGCCAGTGTTGATGGCGGCGAGACAATATCTACTTCGGCATTTTCGTGTAACAAATCCAGAATACGTTCTGAGGCTCCAATGGTGCGCTGAATCTGAGCGTATAGATCGCCCATACCCGCTACCGAACCACCAATGAAGGCCATAAGGAATAGAAAGGTGATCAGATCGGCCAACACCATTTCGTGGCTGATAACCAGATTGCCGCCATACCAGAGCACGCCCACGATGCTGCCAAACAGCGCTGAGATAACAAACGAGACAAACGCCCCCCGATATTTCGCCGATCGTAAGGCAATACCTACCACACGGCTGAGGGCTGCACCGTAGCGCTGTGCTTCGTATCGCTCGTTCGTAAACGCTTTGACGACGTTGATGGCCTGAAGGGTTTCTTCAACGATCACACTCGCATTGGCCAACTCGTCCTGGGCCTGCTTTGACATTTTCCGGATGAAACGACCAAAAAACATGGCCGCAACGATCAGTAATGGAAACGTAGCCAGCATGAACAGGGTCAGTTTCCAGGAGAGGTAAAGGATGGCTACAGTACCGAAAATGAGCGTGGCAATCTGGCGGAAGAATTCGGCCAGTGTGAGCGACAACACGTCCTGAAGTTGCGACACATCGGATGACAATCGACTGGTCAGTTCACCTACGCGCCGTTGCTCGAAGAACGGAATTGGCAGCGTAACCATTCGGTTATACACCGCCCGACGGATATCGGCCATTGACCGTTCGCTCACCTGCGCAAAGAAGTAAATGCGAAAGAACGAGAACACAGCTTGCCCGATCAGCACCAGTACGAAAAAAAGGATAATCTGATTCAGTGTAAACGACGATTTTCCGTCGAGCACATTTGTCACTTCACGGATGATCAGGCTGAAGCTTAGCGTGGTGGCTGTAGAGAGCAGCAGGAATACAAACCCGATCACGTATTGAGCACGATAGGGTTTTACAAACGAAAACAACCGTGCTGCACGGCGGAGGCCTGCGCCGCTAATCTTTTTTTTATCTTCTTCGGAGGCTTCTTCGCCGAAATTTTTACCTCGTTTTGCCATAGGTTAAACAAATGCTGGCTACTGAACAGTAAATAATGGATATTGATAGTAACTCTATCGTCTTGTGTCCAGTAACCAACGTCCTTTATAATTCGTCTTTCTGTCCCTTATAACCAGACTCCTGAAAAATTCGTCGCGCATCTGCGGTCTTCATTAGGTCTGGAATAGAGACTTTTTTCTCGTCATAATAACGACTGGCAATTCGCCAGCCCAGCCAGTCGCCAATACGACCCGGACAGCGGTTGCCGATTTCAACGGTAAAGGGCCGCTCGCCCATGTATCGTTTCTTTATATCCGCGTTGGTCTGGTAAAGCAGTTGATTATCGATAAAATGTGCCCAAACCTGATCCTGAGCATTAAACGTTTCGGTCAGTTGGCGGTCTGAATAACCGATGATCAGACTATCAGGGATTTCGGGCAACATGGTGCGCGTGAAAACCAAGCTTTTTCCGTTATAAACCATGTCGGCCAGAAGCGACTGATCAGCCCGATCTTGCGTATTAAATCGGTCGGATAAGAGGCGAACAATAGTGGGTACGATATAAGGCTGGGCGTAGCGACGGAGAATATATTGCGGAAACTCCTCGCCACGGGGCCGGTATTTGGCTTTTGGGCCCGCGAAGTAATCCAGGCCAATGATGATCAGGCTATCAGTAACAACAAGGTCTGGTCCCAGGAATCCGGTAATGAGGGTGGCTACGCGGGGAGGCCTGAAATCGGGGAAGTCACGTTTAATATTGGCAAAGGCCTCTGAAAGCTCACCAGCCAACTGGTCGGCGTTGCCAAACTCGGTCTGCGTTTGTTCGTAAAGTACTTTTAGTTCCGGGTTGCTGATCCGTGCGGTAAGTTCTTCGATCAGAGCTGTATCAGAAACGGGGTCCGTCGCGTTAAAGTACAATTGAACTTCGTTCTTGTGTTTTGCTAAAAAGGCTTTTATATCAGCGGGCGACTTGCTCGAGAAGAGGGCCTGATCGAGCCGTTCGATAGAGACCAACTCGGGTTTGGTACAAGAATTGACTACTATAGACAAAATAAGGCTCAAGCTGGTTATCAATAAACTGAAAAACCGGCGTGAGCTGACCCTAACTCCCATATGAGATGGCATTTTTAGCTGTCTTTGAAACGTGCAAAATTATGGAAAAAGTTGCAGCCTCCGGCCTGCTTCTTAGCGCAGTAGCGGCATTGCTGCTTGTATCGCCTGCACAAGCGCAGGTACGTCGCTCAGGTGCAGTATCAACCAAACGCCCGGCGGTGGTGATTTCGCGTGACTACGAGATCGAACGAAACGAACGGAAGCGCAACCAGTTTGATGATTTTACTCGACCTGCGCGTTTAATTGAAATGAGCTTTCGGTTTGCTCCCAGCTTTTCATACAACACAGCCGAGGGAGCGGGGGCATACAGCCAGTTTCAAACCAACGGCGTTGGCGTACGCATGAGCGTAGGGCCATCGCTCGATTACTTTTTCTTCAGAGATCGTTACGCCTTTAGCTCCGGATTATGGTACACTATCAAGCGGTCATCGTTTGTCATTCCGGGGTCGTTCGGGCAGGATGTATTCCGGCCGGGCCAGTCGCCGGGCGAATCGGTGTATAATTTACAGTACCTGCAAATTCCGTTGACAGTGAAGATGTATGCCAACGAACTTGGCCCTAGTATCCGTGGCTACATCCAGTGTGGCGGCTTGCTAGACATCAAGCTGGCTGAAAAGGCGTTGTATCAGACCACTAATCCGTTGTATAAGTATGCCACGTCGGGCGGTAGTTATCAACGTCAGTATGGATTCGCCGACGTAGGGGTGTTACTTGGCGCGGGCATTCAGTATAAAATCAACAGCGTTAATGCCGTAAATCTGGGCTTAAGTTACCAGCGCGGTCTGCTGAATGCTTTCCGCAACGATGCGCTTGAGTCGCGTAATAACACAGTAGCTGTTGAGATGGGGTTTAAATTTTAATAGTTGGGAGTCGGTAGTCGTAAGTCGCCCTGCTTTGGAACGTACCTGCGATAAGCGGAGCTCTTACGACTATTGACTTACCTACTTACGGCCATCCAGACTGCTGACTTTCGTACCTTTGTGGTATGAATTCAACAACAAGTGAGCCAACGCCAGAGAAAACGCCGTCGTTTGATGACTTTGCGCTCAATCGTCAGTTACTCAACGCCATAGCCGATGCCGGCTATACTGAACCTACGCCCATTCAGTTAAAAGCTATTCCAACGATTCTGGGTAACCACGACGTATTGGGCATTGCGCAAACAGGAACGGGAAAAACGGCCGCCTACCTGCTCCCTGTACTGATGCGGATCAAATACGCGCAGGGCACTACGCCACGTGTGCTTATTCTGGCACCCACCCGTGAGTTGGCCATGCAGATCGATCAGACCATAACTGAGCTTGCCAAATACACAGATATACGTCATGTTGCCCTGTATGGCGGTTTAGGCCCTAAGAAACAAATTGAGCAGTTGCAGGCAGGCGTCGATATCATCGTAGCTACACCAGGCCGTTTCAACGATCTGTATCGGGCGGGCGAAGTGGTGACGAAAGATCTGAAAACGATGGTTCTCGATGAAGCCGATAAGATGATGGATATGGGCTTCATGCCCCAGATCCGGGCTATTTTGGAGGTGATTCCCCGCAAGCGGCAAAACCTTCTTTTCTCTGCCACATTCCCCGACCGGGTTGAGCGGTTATCGTCTGAGTTTCTCGAAGCGCCTATCAGGCTAGAAGTAACGCCAGAGACGATGACGGCAAAAATGGTTGATCAGGTGATCTACGAAGTGCCCAACTTCCGTACGAAAATAAATCTGCTCAACTTCCTGATCACACAGGATACATTTCAGCGCGTAATTGTCTTTGCCCGTACGAAAACCAACGTCGAGAATATTTATAAATTTCTCGCCCGAAAAGTGTTTGAGGCTGGAGAGGTGCGGGTCATTCACGCTAACAAAGGACAGAATACGCGGATCAACTCGATGGAGGCGTTCAAAGAGGGAAACGTTCGGGTGTTGGTTGCTACAGACGTTGCCGCACGCGGAATAGACGTTGCCGAAGTGTCGCACGTGATCAATTTCGACGTACCTATCATCTATGAAGATTACGTACACCGGATTGGACGCACCGGACGAGCCAACCATACAGGGGAGGCTATCACGTTTGTGACGATGGCCGAACTGTACCATGTTGAGAAGATCGAAAAGATCATCAAGATGAAAGTGCCCCGTCAAGCGATTCCTGAGCAGGTGATGCAGGTAGAAACGCCGTTTGAAGAGCAACAGGATATGTTGCGCGAGGTGGATGAGCAACGAAGGAAAGAAGATCCTACTTTCAAAGGAGCATTTCATGAGAAGAAAGAGCACCCGGGCCGTGACCGAAAGCAAAAGGCAGCATCGAAAAGCAAGACGCCGGGGGTTGGACGCCCAGCCAGCGCATTAAAAAAATCGTCGCCGCGGCCAGGTGGCAGACCGCCAGGACGCTCAGGATCAGCGTCGCGAGGGCCAAAAAAACCGGGTGCTGGTCGCCGGTAATTAGCAACTATGTACTAACTTCAATGCCCCGTCGTTCTACGGTAGCTATGCAATATCATCGTAAGCAATCAGGATCAGTCTATCAGCCCTATACGTCAGGTACGTCCCTGCGTGTTTGGGAGGCAACCGCCCTATTGTTATTGCTGTTACCAGGCCTTGCTTTAGGGCAGGCCCGGACACCTGTTATGGTTAAAGCAACCAAACAGGCGCCCGTGAAGGCATCAGACGTACATACGCCAGACAGCCATACGGCCGATCTATCCTCAACAAGGGTTATCGCGTCGGCAGCTACCGACGTTGCTAAGAAGCCTGTGCTGGCCGAGCGCATCATTGACGCCCGGATACTTCCTTTGTTCGGAGAGCGGTCGAAATCGCCTACACAGATTGAAGAAGAAATCCATTTCCTGAATGATTGTGATCAGAGCTTCACGTCGAGGGAAGAGGCCAGCCAGTTCTTCTCGTCGCGAGGTTGGGAGTATATCGGAGAAGCGCAACTGGATACGGCGGCTTACCGGTTCAATCTGGCCTATATTCTGAACGACAAAAACCCCGATGTGTATTGGGGGCTCGGCGTTGTTTCCTACCAGCGCAACCAGTTAACTGATGCTGTTCGGATGTTGAAGCGGGGCGTTGCCTTGTCAGACACAAACGCCGTAATGCTGACCGATCTGGCAACGGTTGAATTAGAGCAATATCAGGCTAAATCGGATACGGCTAGTTTAGACGATGCTCGTGAGCACCTGCAGAAAGCCCTCTTCCTGCGCCCGGATCATGCAACGGCTTATTCCAAGTTATCAATTGCCAGCTACCTTCAGGCCGATTACCGGTCGGCCTGGATGTACTTGCACAAAGCCTATAAGATCGAGATTTCTAGCCTTGATCTGACGTACCTGCAAGAGCTACTTGCCAAGCAGCCTGATCCGTTAGGCGTATTTAAGTAGCGTACCTGTTTTATAGATAAGGCCCCGTGAAGTTGATTTCACGGGGCCTTCTTCTTTGTAGTGGTTCTTGAAATCGCTTCATCTTGAAGGAGTTGTCGCCCTAAGCCGGGGGCACCCACCCTGTTGAAGGGCTGGCTGTAAGCAGTGCATATCCACTCAAAGACAACTCCCCCAATTCACTGATTTTCTTCTTCTTCAGACCCAGTGCTTGTTTCTTTCGGCCGTTCGTAGGTGATTTTGCCTTTTTCATCCCACTCTGATAGAACGACGGGCTCAGTATCGCCCTCCCACCGGTCGCGAGCGTATTGCGTAACCCGGCGCCGGAACCGGCGGGTAGTAGATGCGTAATACTCTGTCCAGCGGCCTACTTTCACTCCGTTATCATATTTGCCTTCTTCGGCCAATTGCCCATTGGGGTGGTAGGCCAGGTACGTTCCTTTCAGTTTGCCATATTCGTAAGGCATCACTTCTTTCACTTTGGTATGGGCCGAATCATAATAAGCGATATAAGCATCGGCCGGAAAGCCACGATGATACCGCACTTTATCGGTTAACATGAACTTGGCGTCGTACTTTTCCCAGCGGCCGTCTTTAGCCCCCATATAGTAGAACCCTTCTTCAACCAGATCCCCGTTCTGATACCGTTTATAAGGGCCATGCATCAAATAAACGCCCGTCATATCTTTTGTTAACGCCCTGATTTTGGCTTCTTTAGCATTGAAGCCGAAGTTTTCGCGCACATAAGGGCTGGGGTCTTGCCAGGTTTTGAGCACATGAAATTCTTCAATAATCGTTCGATCGCCAGAGCCAATTTTGATGAACTGCCGAATCATGGGTAGCCCTTCATAGTCTGTTTTCGATACTTTTTTCTTTTCCCGCTTCTCGCCTTTGTTCTTTTTAAACGAACTGAGCTTCAGGCCTAAGTCTGGTATACTACTGCCAAGCATATCGCTCAGCCTGTTGCCTGCTGAATCTTTATTCGAAACGCTGGCCGGTAAGCCATAGGCCGTAGTAGACAGCGGGTTATCGGCTATTGCTGAGGGTACACCAGCCTGTTCGGCTATTTTTTTTAGAAAACTACCTTTTTGCTTCTTCGGAACGGCTACGGGCGGCCCAGCCGCTGTAGTCAGAGCTGATGGAGCCGTTTGCGCCAGCACGAAGGAACTGGCAGACAGTATGATCAAAAAGAGCGAAAAGCAACGAAACATGGAGATTTTAAGCTGGTTTAAGAATCGGCCAACTGGTTTATGAGCAGACGGGAATCGTTGGGCAGTTGAAGGTGTTAACTTTACACCGTCGCGGCTACACCATTATGGATGCAACGCGTTAGGGTAACGATTATTTCACAAAAAAGGGCCTAACTCTATAGAATAGGCCACGGATTCATTCACAGTGGAAAAACAGGCTAAAATTTATGTTGCTGGTCACCGGGGTATGGTAGGTTCGGCTATTGTTCGGCAATTGGAAGCTGGCGGTTACACAAACATCATTTCCCGCACTTCGTCGGAGTTAGATCTTCGTAATCAGGCGGCTGTGGCCGACTTTTTTGCGGAGCAAAAACCTGAGTATGTGTTTCTGGCGGCGGCTAAGGTAGGCGGTATTCTAGCCAACAACATTTATCGGGCCGATTTTCTGTACGAGAATCTGATGATCGAGGCCAATATCATTCATAGTGCGTTTCAGCACGGGGTAACTAAATTGCTGTTTCTTGGCTCGTCCTGCATTTATCCCAAAATGGCTCCACAGCCACTGAAAGAAGACTCACTACTGAGTGGTTTCCTGGAGCAAACAAATGAGCCGTATGCTATTGCCAAAATTGCCGGTATCAAACTATGCGAATCGTATCGCAGCCAGTATGGTGCCAACTTCATTTCGGCCATGCCGACCAATCTGTATGGACCCAATGACAACTACGATTTACAGGGCTCGCACGTATTGCCCGCATTGATCCGGAAGTTTCATGAGGCTAAAGTAAACGGCCAGCCGTTTGTTGAAGTGTGGGGTACAGGTTCGCCACTGCGCGAGTTTATGCACGCCGACGATCTGGCCGAGGCTTGCGTCTTTCTGATGAACAACTACGACGGTGAACAATTTGTCAACGTGGGTACGGGTGAAGACCTGACCATCCGCGCGTTGGCCGAGATGGTGAAAGATGTTGTTGGTTTCGACGGCGAACTCCGCTGGAATACCGAAAAGCCCGATGGTACCCCCCGCAAACTAATGGACGTATCCCGTCTGCACGCAATGGGGTACAAACACAAAATTGATCTGCCGGAAGGGCTTGAAAAGACGTACCAGGATTTTCTCAAGAATGAGGAAGTGTATGTAGGCTAGTTAGCTTCGGCCAGACTTACTATTCCCCCAAGGTCTACTGAAGACGTTGGGGGAATACTTTTTACAACCCCTTTGCCGGGTTGCCGAATATGGTAGCGTTTGCAGGTACGTTCTCAACAACTACCGAACCGGCGCCCACGCGGGCCCCTTTGCCCACGGTGACACCCGCCACCAAAACGGCGCCAGTGCCGATATAGGCCCCTTCCTCCAGTGTTACGCCGCTGTTGATCACCGCGCCGGGACCCACCTGTACATAGTCACCAATCGCTGCCCGGGTATCGATAATCGCTCCGGCCAGAAGTACGCAATGCTGCCCAACGATGGCCATTGGGTTTACGGTCACGCGTGCGGCAATCAGGTTACCGTGGCCAATGGTGGCCAGCGATGAGATTATGGCCGTATCGTGAATAGCATTAACGGGCTGGGTCTTGCGACGTTCATTCAACAGCTTCACCAGTTTCTTACGCACCCGCCCGTCGCTAATGGCTACGAACGATTCGGTCTTCTGACCAATCAGTTTCAGAAAACCATCATCGTCGGTGTCGCCCAGAACAGGCACTACGCCAAATTCCTGTCCATGCAGGGCTTTATCATCATCAAGAAAGCCGTAGACAACAACAGAATTGCGCTGAAAGATGTCTAAGGCGGTGAGGCCGAGGTTACCGGCACCAAAAATCAATACGGGATTTTCCATTCGTAATAAGTAGGCAATATTGAGGTATATATCGTCTTGATTTGGTAATCAGTCGATAAAAACCAGTTCATATGTAGCGGGTAAGTTTGGGTCATGAAACAGGCAACGCTGTTCAGGACCATTGTGTTATCCGACCTGCATCTCGGCACAGCCGGATCGAAGGCTAAAGAGGCAACGGATTTTCTGAAATACCATTCGTGTCAGAAGCTTATCCTCAACGGCGACATTATCGACGGCTGGCAGCTTCGCCAGCACGGTGTCTGGAAGAAAAAACACACTGCTTTTTTTAAGGTCGTTTTAAAGCAAATCGTTCATCACGATACCAAAGTCATCTATCTCCGTGGTAATCATGATGACTTTCTGGATCAGGTACTGCCGCTACAGGTCGGCCGCAATTTTCGTATCCAGCGCGATTATCTCCTCAAATCGGTTAACCCCGCCGGCGAGCGCAGCTTCTACGTTACCCATGGCGACGTGTTCGATTCGATCACCTCGCACATGAAATGGCTGGCCTACCTGGGCGATATAGGCTATACGTTCCTGCTTTGGGTCAACAAACTCTATAATCAATATCGCGCGTGGCGAGGGTTGCCTTATTATTCGCTGTCGCAAACGGTGAAACAGCGCATCAAATCGGCGGTGAGCTACATCTCTGATTTCGAGGAAAAGCTGACCGAACTGGCCCGCGCCCGCCACTGCGATGGAATTATCTGCGGCCATATTCACCAGCCAGCCATTCGGCAAATCAACGGCCTCATTTACATGAACTCCGGCGACTGGGTTGAGTCGCTCAGTGCCCTGATTGAAGATCACGACGGTAACTGGAATCTGCTGTACTACTCATCCGATATGGCCGCGAGTGCCGGTAACGTACCTGACGATGCTGACGAAGGAATTCAACCAGATGATACGGAATCGATTCAACAGGTGATTTTAAACGACGTTTTCGCAAAACGCTAACCAACTATGCGCTTCCTATTTGTTATTCAGGGTGAAGGCCGAGGGCATCTGACCCAGGCTATATCGCTGGCGCAGATTCTTCAGGCCGCCGGACACAGCGTAGTTCGGGCCATGGTCGGGCTGGCTGACCGTCGGCCGATTCCTGCCTTTTTTGCCGAACAGTTTCCAGCCCCGTACACGCCCCTGACTACGCCCGAACTGGTTTACTGCCCCACCACAAACTGTCTGAATCTAGGCGCTACGCTACGGCGGGCGGTTACACAACTGGGTACGTTCCGGAGCAGTATGCGGCAGTTGAACCAGGTTATCGAGCAGGAACGCCCGGATGTGGTGATCAATTTTTTTGAACTCTTATGCGGCCTGACGTATGCCTTTCATAAGCCAGCGGTTCCTGTGATCAGCGTGGCGCATCAGTTTATGGCGCTGCACCCCGATTTTCTTTTTCCTGCAAAGAAAAGGCTCGATAAAGCGT
This sequence comes from Fibrella forsythiae, assembly GCF_017353175.1. GTDB lineage: Bacteria > Bacteroidota > Bacteroidia > Cytophagales > Spirosomataceae > Fibrella > Fibrella forsythiae. The sequence goes on from NZ_JAFMYW010000002.1 coordinate 159,079, forward strand.
CGTTTCTGGCGTTGGTTCGGCTTAATGCCATTGGCTCTTCGGAATTGCTTGGTCTATCATTCGATCAGCAGTCTGATGTACCTGAGCGGCGGTTACGGGTAGTACCGCCCTTGTTGCGAAGTGAAGTCATGACGCTCAAGCCAACCAACGAATCGTTTTTTCTGGCCTATACCACACAAGCTGGCTTGCGTTCTGTGGTGTATGGGGCACATCATCAGCAACCCGGGCAATCGCTTCGCTACTACCACGCCGGTGTAGGTAACCCGGAAGAACAGGTTGACGATACGTTGACGGAGTGCAAACTCGACGGACAGCGGTATTTGACTGATATGGCTCGTTGTAATGCCGTGATTACAACGGCGGGGTTCGAATCAGTTTGTGAGGCGATGTATCTGGGTAAACCAGTGTTGATGATGCCACAGCCGAATCACTACGAACAGGCCTGTAACGCCCTCGACGGGCAGCGGGCGGGCGCTGGTATTGCTTCCGATACGTTCGATTTACCCCGATTGATTGGTTATCTATCTGAACATGATACGAAGGCCAACAAACGATTTCGTCAATGGCAAAGTCGGGTTAGTGGCTTATTTCTGGCGTCGCTAAGCCGGGCTGCCAACCCGCAAAAGACTGGTCAGTCGCAACGGACCGGCCGCGTTCAGACAGCTTGATGCAGTTATCAATGGGTAGGTATTGGCTGGTATAGGTACCCAGGTACGTTCCTCACCGGCGCAATTGAGAGGCATGCGCACTGCTGCTGTTCAGTGTTAAATGATAACTGATCTCTCATTATTGATAACTGATCGGAATTGCGCAATTTTGGCCCAAATAGGTCACTTTCTATGCGTATTCTAAAAGCTGCTCTCTCTACCTTCATTGCCGTTGCGCTCATCTATGCCCTGAACCGCAGTTGGGGGGCTGTTCCGGCAGTTGGGCCGTTACTTAGTCCGTTTACCGGATTCTGGCAGAACGCAGAAAAACCAGACCAGCTTCAGGCGAAGGAGATAGACCTTGACGGTACTCGTGAGCCCGTTGAGGTTGTGTTCGACAGCCTGCATATTCCGCACGTTTTTGCCAGGAACGACTATGACGCCTACTTTGCACAAGGCTATCTGACGGCTCGTGACCGGCTATGGCAAATGGAATTTCAGACTCATGCCGCGGCTGGTCGCCTGAGTGAAATTGTGGGGGATCGTGCCATTGAACTTGATCGATACAACCGTCGCCTTGGTATGGGGTTCGCCGCCGAAAAGTCAGTCGCGTTCATGATGGACGATCCGCGGACCAGGGAAACGGTTGATGCCTATACGGCCGGAATTAATGCATACATCGCGCAACTAAAGCCCGCTGATTACCCGCTGGAATACAAGTTGCTTGGTTATGCACCAGAGCCCTGGCAACCGATCAAGTGTGCTTATTTCCTTAAATACATGTCGGGTGTGTTGGCGTTGGGTGCTGATGATGTAGCCATGACCAATATTCTGGCTAAGTTCGGCCCCGACGTTACCCGTGATCTTTTTCCTGATTACCCGCACAAAGAAGACCCGATTATTCCAGTTGGGACAAAGTGGGATTTTCTACCGGTTTATTACCTTAAGTCGCCTAAAAACCCAAAGCCAGGTAAAGGTGATTTTGCCATGAACTGGCCGAGGCATGATCCGGCTATTGGCTCAAATAACTGGGCTGTTGGCGCTGAGAAGTCGGCTACTGGCTACCCAATACTGGCCAATGACCCACATCTGTCGCTTAGTTTACCTTCTATTTGGTATCTGATTCAGCTTCATACACCAACCATGAATGTTATGGGAGCATCAATGCCCGGTTCACCTGGCGTTATTGGTGGGTTCAACGAGAACATTGCGTGGGGGGAAACCAACGTGGGCTCTGACGTTCTTGATTTTTACAAGATCAAGTTCAAAGACAACAGCCGGCAAGAATATTGGTACGACAATAAGTGGAAACCCGTTACCCGCCGAATTGAAACGGTGAAGGTGAAAGGTAAACCCGACGTGATTGATACCGTATTATACACGCACCACGGGCCGGTTATGTATACGCAGGGCCAAAAGTCATTCGCCAGAAATTTTCCGGTTGGGTATGCCGTGCGTTGGGTGGCCCATGATGCCGCCAATGAGCTACTTTGCTTTTACCTGCTCAATCGGGCCAAAAACCATGATGATTATCGGGAAGCCATGCTGTCGTATGGTTCGCCTGCACAGAATTTCGTGTTTGCTGACGTACATAAAGACATCGCCATTTCGCCGAACGGCCGTTTTCCGCTGAAAAAGAAAGAGCAGGGCAAATTTCTGCTCGATGGCACGAACCCCGCTGATGATTGGCTGGCTTATATTCCAGCTGTTCATAATCCGCATGTAAAGAATCCAACGCGCGGTTTTGTTTCGTCGGCAAACCAATCGTCAACCGATCCAACGTACCCGTACTACTTGAACTGGCAGTTTGCGCCACCTGAGCGCGGCATGCGTATTAACCAGCGCCTTACGGCAATGGGAAAAGCCACAGTTGATAGCATGGCGAAGCTGCAATACGATAACTACAACCTGCGGGCGGCTAATCTATTGCCAAAGCTGCTGGTTCAGGTACGTTCAGGTACGTTATCAGCACCGCAACAGCAGGCATTGAAGACGGTTCAGCAATGGCGTTTCAATAATGATATTGCCGAAGTAGGAGCCACCATCTTCGTTGAATGGGAAAAGCGGTTTATGGATGCACTCTGGGCCGATGATATGCCCGATGCTGATACACTCCCTATGAAAATGCCCTCTGCCGACAGAACAATGCGCATGATCGACGAAAACCCAGCGGCTCGCTGGGTAGATGATAGCCGTACGCCTGCCCGCGAAACATTGGCCGATATTGTTACCCGTAGTTTTCAGATAACGGTTGACACCCTTACGAAACGGCATGGACCACAGGGTAATGCATGGCAATGGGCTACCACAAAGGCCACGCGTATTGCTCATCTGGCTCGCCTCGATGCACTCAGTGCGATGAATGTACAGGTAGGAGGGGGTACGTCCGTTGTCAACGCGACTACAACCCGAACCGGTCCTTCCTGGCGACTTGTAGTGGCTTTAGGACCAACTCCAAAAGGGTACGCTGCGTTGCCGGGCGGGCAATCTGGCAATCCGGGTAGTCATTATTACCTGAACATGCTGGAGCCCTGGCGTCGTGGGCAGCTTACACCCCTCCAATTCATGACTAGTCCAACCGCAGCGGGTACGTCTGTTCACTGGCAACTCAAATAAGCGTGGAGCGCCGAAGCTTCAGCTTCAGTAATAAACAGGTATTCATTGAACTCCCGAAGTTGATGCTTCGGTGCTACATACATAATTTATGGTCCCTATCCTTTTAATCGCGTTGCTGAGTCTGCTGGCCCAACTCGTATTACCCTGGTGGAGCGTCGCACTGGTTGCGTTTGCTTTTTGCTTTGGCCGACCTGTAAGTGGTGGCCGTTCGTTTTTATACAGTTTTCTAGGTGTTGGTCTGGTTTGGCTAGGCTATGCACTGCTGCAGCATAGTCAGTCGGGAGGAATTCTGACCAGCCGTATGAGTGAGGTGATAAAATTGCCGCCAACGCCTATCTATTTACTCGTAATTACTCCGCTGCTTGCTGGTTTAGTGGCCGGATTTGCTGGACTGTCAGGTTATTGGGTTCGGCAAACCGTATTACCGACCGTAGCCGTAAAATCGTAGCTTTGTCATACAAACCAATTTATAATCATTTAGCTCGTGAAGAATGCATCTCTGGCGATCAATATAGTGCTCGCCATCGCCGTAGCCGTACTGTACTATCTCCATTTCAAGGAACATAAGTCAGATGCTGACGTAAAAGAAACTCCTAAACTTGTTGAAGGCCGTAAACTGGTCTATGTGAACATCGACTCGTTGGCTTCTAATTACGACTATTTCAAAGACACCCGGAAGGTGCTCGAAAGCAAACAATATCAGTTAGAGAATGATATTCAGACGCGGGGTCGGTCGTTACAAAACGAAGTGGCCTTCTTTCAGCAACGGGCACAAACCATGACGCAGGAGCAGGGTCGTGCTGCCCAGGCATCTTTAGAGAAGAAAAACCAGGATCTGATGGCTTATCGTGAGCAGGCTGCCCAAGGTTTAGCTATGGAAAAAGCCAAAAAAGATGAAGAGCTGTATAACCAAATCTTCGATTACCTGAAGAAGGTAAATGGCCAAAACAAGTATGAAATGGTGCTGGGCTACCAGAAAGGAGGAAACATCCTTTTCGCTGATGGTGGCAGCGATGCCACGAAGCGTATCATTGATGGCCTCAACAAAGAGTATAAAGAGAAACAGGCTGCTGCCAAAAAATAGATTTTTAATTAATTTGACAAAAAAGCCAACTTACAGGTAAGTTGGCTTTTTTGTGGCATAAATTTTGTGATATGTTACCGGTATGGGCGAAAGATGTAAGCAAGATTGTTTTCTGTGACGAAAAGGCGAATTATGACCTTTTACATTAAAATTAGGCCGGTCTTTAATCGGTCCGGCATTGTTTTTGCCCTAAAATAAGTGCCTCACGTTGGTGCCTGCACAAGGCCGACGTCTACATCGCTCTGGCTGGTCGATGCCGTATTGGGTCCTGAGGCTGTGGCTTCAATGCCATGTGTAAGCGCGAGCTTTTACATGAAACGTTGGCCAGCCGGGCGACTTTCTAACGGTTTAGCGAGTATTTGGTAAACTTTCCGAACCCTGGTCTCACGACCGGGGTTTTCTTGTTTACACAGTATCACGAAATCAGGTACGTTATTGGCTGGAATCCCCAGACCTAGAATGGACCGATCACTTTGTAACCACCTAATGCCCTTTCTTGAATGGCCAGTACAGCAATTGTTAAACAAGTTGACATTCGAAACCGCAGGGCCTCGTTTGAATACGCTTTTATAGAGACGTATTCTGCCGGGTTAGTCCTTACGGGTACCGAGATAAAGTCGATCCGGCAGGGGAAAGTAAATCTCCAAGATGCGTATTGTCTGTTTTTAAACGACGAATTATATGTGAGGCAGATGAGTGTATCATCTTATACGGAAGGAACATATAATAATCATGAGCCTCTGCGTGATCGTAAATTACTGTTAACCAAGCGTGAACTCCGTAAGCTTGCCGAAAAGTTAAAAGATCAGGGCCTAACAATTGTGCCTGTACGCTTGTATACTAATCCAAGAGGTTTTGCCAAACTGGATATTGCGCTGGCAAAAGGCAAAAAGATGTTCGATAAGCGAGACAGCATCAAAGAGCGCGACGTTACACGAAACATACAACGTGGTGAGTATGATGGATAAACAGGGCTGAAGGCAACACGAAATTTAACGGCGCGTCGGACTTGGGGAAATGTGGATAAGTATGTAAATTGCTACGAAACAGAGGACTTACAACCGACACATGGGCAGGAAAGTTTTAGTCTTAAATCAAGATTACAGTGCGCTTAGCATCTGTTCCGTACCTAAAGCATTTTTGCTGGTTTATCTGAGCAAAGCTGAACTTGTTGCTGAATCGGAGGCCTTATTTCTCCGAACCGTTGACAAAGAGTTTCCGATGCCAACTGTTATTCGACTACATCGTTATGTACACCTCCCTTATAAAGGTGTTATGCTGACCCGGCAGAATATTTTTAGACGTGACGGTCACTTGTGCCAATACTGCGGTACTACCGATGATCTCACTCTTGATCACGTTATTCCAAAATCGAGGGGAGGTAAGACGAACTGGGATAACCTATTAACAGCCTGTAAGCGCTGTAATTCCCGCAAAGGTGATTTTACGCCGGAAGAAGCGAATATGCGAATGCGTCACAAACCGTTCAAACCTTCTTTCATTGTTTTCCTGCGAGAATTTTCTGGTGTTCTGGATGACAGCTGGATGCCTTTTTTAAGCAACAAGCGAGAGCGAATGTATGACTAACTGGAAAACCCGGCCTGAAGCCGGGTTTTTTGTTGACCCTTAATAAGTTAACAAATTAAGCTGACTGAACCTTTTCTGAACTACACTTGCTATCTTTGCAGTCCTTTTCATAAAGGGAGCGTTTAGGCCATGAAAAGCCATACTAAGCGCTTGGTCATGTTTAATCAAAATTCAGCCCGCGCTGACCCTGCAGGCTGACGTAACATTGGGTCGCGTTAAACTAGTTGTATGAGCAAATCGCAGCAAACTGCAAACTTGCCCGAATTTGATTGGGATCGGGCAGACAACAAAGGATTCGGTAGCGGCTATTCGGCCGACGAGCGGTCACGTATGGAGGAGATGTATGGAGATACACTCACCGAAGTAAACGAAAAGGATGTAGTAACGGGCACGGTCGTAGGGATTACTGACCGTGAAATTCTGTTGAACATCGGCTTTAAATCGGACGGCCTGGTGCCATCATCCGAATTTCGGGATCTGCCTGACCTGAAAGTTGGCGATCAGATTGACGTGTACATCGAAAATCAGGAAGACACGAATGGTCAGCTGGTTTTGTCGCGTAAGAAAGCCAAAGTTATCACCGCCTGGAAAAATATCCAGAAAGCACTTGACGAAGACCTCATCATTGATGGCTTTGTGAAGCGTCGTACCAAAGGTGGTTTGATCGTAGATATCTATAGCATTGAAGCCTTCCTGCCAGGTTCACAGATCGACGTTAAGCCGATTCGTGATTTCGACATTTATGTCGGTAAGAAGATGGAAGTGAAAGTGGTGAAAATCAACTACGCTAATGATAACGTAGTGGTTTCGCACAAAGTCCTGATCGAAAAAGATCTGGAAGCTCAACGCGCTCAAATTCTGAACAACCTCGAGAAAGGTCAAGTACTGGAAGGCGTGATCAAAAACATGACCAACTTCGGTGTCTTCATCGATCTGGGTGGTGTTGATGGTCTGCTGCACATCACTGATATTTCGTGGGGCCGTATCAGCCACCCATCAGAGGTGCTTACGCTCGATCAGCGCGTAAACGTTGTTGTTCTTGACTTCGACGAAGAGAAGAAGCGTATTTCACTGGGCATGAAGCAACTCCAAGCTCACCCTTGGGATGCTTTGACCGAAGACATTCAGGTTGGCTCGAAAGTAAAAGGCCGGATTGTGAATGTTGCCGACTACGGTGCGTTCCTCGAAATTATGCCAGGCGTAGAAGGGCTCATCCACGTATCAGAAATGTCGTGGTCACAGCACCTGCGTAACCCACAGGAATTCCTGAAAGTGAATGACGAAGTTGAAGCCGTTGTGCTGACACTTGACCGTCAGGATCGTAAGATGTCACTTGGCATTAAGCAACTTTCAGCCGACCCATGGACTCGTCCAGACCTGACGTCGAAATACGCTGTTGGCACACGTCACACAGGTATCGTTCGTAACCTGACTAACTTTGGCCTGTTCCTGGAACTGGAAGAGGGCATCGACGGTCTGGTACACGTATCAGATCTCTCGTGGACTAAGAAGATCAAGCACCCATCAGATTTCACCAAAGCTGGTGAGAACCTTGACGTAGTTGTTCTTGAACTGGATGTCGACAACCGTCGTCTGGCTCTTGGTCACAAACAACTCGAAGAGAACCCATGGGATACGTTTGAAGATACGTTCACCCTTGGCTCGGTTCACCGTTGCACGATCCTGTCTAAAAACGACAAGATGGCAACACTCGAACTGCCTTACGGTATTGAAGGCTTCTGCACACTGCGTAACCTTGCGAAAGAAGACGGTACAATCGCTGAAGTAGGTGAGTCACTTGACTTCCGCGTAACCGAATTCTCGAAAGAAGATAAGCGCATCATGCTGTCGCATACACGTACCTGGCAGGAGAAGAGTGAGCCAGCTAAAGAAGCGAAGCCAAAAGCTGCCAAAACTACGCCATCTACTTCGGCCCAGCCTGAGCGTGGTGCTACATTGGGTGACCTTAGCTCGCTTGCTGCTCTGAAAGAGCAGATGGAAAGCAAAAACTAATCGCTTTATAATTTGAGCGGATTAGCTCTCAAAAGGCGTCTTTCACAGAAATGTTGAAGGGCGCCTTTTGTTATTTGAGGCTAAAACCGTACGTTTGCATTCCCAAACCGATAAGGTTCCGTGGCCGAGTGGCTAGGCAGAGGTCTGCAAAACCTCGTACAGCGGTTCGAATCCGCTCGGAACCTCACTATGGTGTAGCCGCTAAGTAGCTAATACTTAGCGGCTATTTTTATTTGCGGGCTTTTTAGTCAAACCGTTAAGGCTACAGAAAAGGTAGACTTTTGGTGGGACTAGTATAGATTGAATCTAAGTAGAAAAAGTGGCCTCAAATAGCTTGGAATCGACTTTTGTATTCTGGCAATCGTGGCTTACTTTTGTGGGCCGATGATGTACATAGGTCAATTATGAAGGTGAAATTTGATTATAAATTAGTCGTTATGAGCCGTTTATCTAGGTTTTGCGGAGCGTTGACACTGGCAGCTTTACTGTTATTTCACGGTGGGCAGATGAACGCGCAGGACTCTACAGCAGCTCAAGGGGGCGGTGGCCCTGCAGCAGCAACTCCAGCAGCCGCTGCTGGAGGAGGTGGAGATGTAGCTAAGGGCAAGGAGTTGTTCGAGAACAACTGTAAAACTTGCCACAATGTAACTGCCGAAGCATTAGTTGGTCCTGGTCTGGCGGGCGTTCGGCAACGTACCCCTGGTGATGCTTGGTTGCAGAAGTGGATAAAGAACTCATCAGCGTTGATCGCTACAGGCGATGCTTATGCTGTTAAGATCTTTAACCAGTTTAATAAGACCCAGATGACCTCATTCACCAATCTGTCAGATGGTGATATTAAAAGCATTCTGGATTACATTGATTCTGAAAGTGCGCCCAAAGCTGCTGCAGTACCTGGCACGCCAGCTCCGGCAGGTGGAGGAAATGTAGCAACAACCGCTGCTTCATCTGGTCCATCGGAACTGTTCACTTTCGTATTGGTTGCTCTTTTGGTCGTTATGTTGCTGGTATTAGGCGTTCTGCTTGTTATCGTAACTATTCTATCTAAAGCAGTTGCCCCCCAAACAGGCGATGCCCTTGTTGGTACACAAACTACACCGCTTGTACAGCGCATTCGTAATGGATTAGTTGGCACGGTAAATAACTCAACTGTTCGTACAGTAGCTATCTGGCTATTCTTGTTCGTGGCTACGAAAATGTCGATCGATGGATTATACTCAATCGGTATTCAACAGGGTTATGCGCCGAAGCAACCTATCGCTTACTCACACAAATTGCATGCAGGTCAATACAAAATAGATTGTAACTACTGCCATACAGGTGTGAATAAAGGCAAGTCTGCTCATATTCCTTCAGCCAACATCTGTATGAACTGTCATGGTGTCATCAAGAAGGAGTCACCAGAGATTCAGAAAATTTACGCTGCTATTGAGCAGAATAAGCCAATTGAATGGATTCGGGTACATAACCTGCCTGATCTGGCCTATTTCAATCATTCACAACACGTAAATGTGGGTAATGTACAATGCCAGACCTGCCACGGTGAAATCCAGAAGATGGAGGTAGTTGAGCAGCGTTCATCATTAACGATGGGCTGGTGTATCGACTGTCACCGGAAGACAGAGGTAAATACGAAAGACAATGCTTACTATGACAAACTAGTTGCATTGCACCGTAAAGAGACTAAAGAGCCATTGAAAGTTGCCAATATTGGTGGCTTAGAATGTTCAAAGTGCCACTATTAATTTCTCAACTCAGCCAAACAGAGCATCTCTGACTGGATTAAGTATATGGAACAAGTAACCAAACGGTATTGGAAGGGTGTTGAGGAATTGCGTAATGACGCTACATACGTTAAGAACGCACAATCTGAATTTGCCGAGCCATCAGGAAGCGATCTGCAAAGTCTGATCGATGGTACGAATGCTCCCCGCCGCGATTTCTTAAAAACATTGGGTTTTGGTATGGCAGCCGTGTCACTGGCAGCCTGCGAAGCACCTGTACGGAAAGCAATTCCGTACCTGAATAAACCCGAAGGCACATTCCCTACTATTTCTGACTATTATGCATCAACATTTACAGATGGTGGTGATCACGCCAGCATTATAGTAGAAACGCGTGAAGGCCGACCCATTAAAATAGAGGGGAATCCCCTCTCAAGCTTATCAAGAGGTGGCACTACTGCACGGGTTCAGGCGTCTTTGTTATCGTTATATGACAACGAGAAACTGAAAGGGCCGAAGAGAGGTGAGACGGATATTGATTGGGCAACTGCAGATAAGGAGATCATCAGTCAATTGTCGACAATCGCTGCTCGTGGAGGGGCTATTCGAATTGTTTCGTCGACAATTGCCAGCCCATCCACAAAAGCAGTTATTGCTGATTTCGTGGCTAAGTACCCTTCCGCTCGTCATATTGTATACGATGCTAATTCTGCATCAGGTATTATTCAGGCAAACCAAGCCTCTTTTGGAAAAGCTGTCGTTCCTTCTTACGATTTCAGCAAAGCCAAAACAATTGTCAGTATTGGAGCTGATTTTCTGGGTACGTGGGTTGCGCCTCTTGATCACGCGAAACCTTATGCTAAAACGCGTAAGATTGGTGCTGTAGGCGGTGGAAACAAGGAAATGTCTCGTCATTACCAGTTTGAGACTATTCTGTCGATGACTGGTGCCAACGCTGATTACCGGGGTACATACAAGCCATCCCAGGAAGGACTTGTAGTTGCTAACCTATATAATAAGGTGGCCGCTAAACTGGGAGGTACTGCAGTCAACGTTTCTCCCGTAACAGTACAGTATCTTGATAAGGCTGCCGCCGATCTGATTGCTTCACGTGGCGCGGCAGTGGTTGTTTCTGGCTCAAACGATCCGAACGTTCAGATTCTTGTCAATGCGCTAAACAGCTTACTAGGGAGCTATTCATCAACGATCAACCTCAATGTGCCGGTAAATTATCGCCAGGGGAATGATCAGCAGATGAATGCCTTCATTGATGAGCTGAAAGGTGGTCGCGTACAGGCAGTTATGTTCTACATGGCGAATCCTGTGTATGATCATCCTCGTGGCGCTGAAATTGCTGATGCACTGCCTAAAGTTGGCTTGTCGTTATCATTTGGTGATCGTGCTGATGAAACTGGTTCACTTGTCAAGTATATGACCCCAGCCCCTCACTTCTTGGAGTGCTGGAATGATACTGAACCTAAGGCTGGCTTCTACAGCTTAACCCAACCTGCCATTACACACATCTTCAAAACTCGTCAGATGCAGTCGAGCTTGTTGACATGGGCAGGTAAAAGCAACGATTTCCAGGAATATGTTCGCAGTTACTGGCGCACCAATCTATTCCCGAAGGCAACTGGCTTTACAACGTTTGATGAGTTTTGGATCAAGTCATTGCATGACGGCGTATTCGAACCAGCTTCAGCAACAGTAGCTGCTGGCGGTGCTACGTTTGCTGGTAATGTCGCCGCTGCTTCTACAGGTATCAGCCAACGCTATAAGCCAACGACCGGTATTGAAGTTGCTCTCTACGAGAAAGTAGGTATGGGTACTGGCTCACAAGCTAATAATCCATGGATACAGGAGTTTCCAGATCCTGTATCGAAAGCTTGTTGGGATAACTACGCTGCTGTCTCTCAGAAAACAGCGACTGATCTTGGTGTTGAACAAAACGAAACACTTAAGATTGAAGTTGCTGGTAAATCGGTTGAGCTTCCTGTATTAGTTCAACCAGGGCAGGCAGACCAGACAGTGGCTATTGCTATCGGTTATGGCCGGTCTAAGTCAGGTAAATGCGCTAACGGTGTTGGCCAAAATGCTTATCCGTTAGCTTCCGTAATAGGGGGCACTGTAAGTATGGCTGCCGTAAATGCCGCCGTCTCTAAGGCAGGTGGCCGTCATGAAATTGCCCAAACGCAAACACACGAGACTGTGATGGGTCGTCGGGCCGTGTTACAGGAAGGCATTCTAGCTCGTTACAAGAAAAATCCGAAAGAAGGCCGCTACGAACCGAAGGTGGAAACTTCAGAAGGTGCTGTAACGCCAACAGATATCACGTTGTGGCATGGCTATGGTAAGCCTAACCATTCGTGGGGTATGGTTATTGACCTGAATTCATGTATTGGTTGTGGTGCTTGCGTAGTAGGCTGTATTTCCGAAAATAACACGCCAACAGTAGGCCGCGATGAAGTATTGGCTCGTCGTGAGATGCACTGGATGCGGATCGACCGCTATTATAGCAGCGACGCCGACTTTGAAAGCATGGGTGCTATTGAAGGTTATCGTGCGTTGGAAGTAGCGTCTGCAAATCCCGAGGTAACGTTCCAGCCAATGTTGTGCCAGCACTGTAGCAATGCGCCTTGTGAGACCGTTTGCCCAGTGTTAGCGACGACTCACAGCACAGAAGGCTTGAATCAAATGACGTATAACCGTTGCATTGGCACACGTTACTGCGCTAACAACTGCCCATACAAAGTGCGTCGTTTCAACTGGTTCAAGTATCACGACGAGGACAAATTTGACTACCAATTCAACAATGACCTCGGTAAAATGGTCATTAACCCTGACGTTACAGTTCGTGCGCGTGGGGTCATCGAGAAGTGTTCATTCTGCGTTCAGCGTATCCAGGAGGGTAAGTTGACAGCTAAAAAAGAACGCCGTCGACCATTGCCTGATGAAATTCAATCCGCTTGTGCTCAGGCCTGCCCAACGGATGCTATTATCTTCGGCGATATGAACAACCCAGAAAGCACTATTTCGAAGGTACTGTCAACTGAGTTGAATGAACGCGCTTTCCACGTTCTGGAAGAGATTAACGTTCGCCCGCAAATTGCTTACCTGACCAAAATCCGGAATAAAGAAGAAGGTCCTAAGCAGGAAACTACACAAGAAACACACGCGTAGGTCAACGTACTAATTGAAAATTTAAAAACGATGCATATCACTTCAGCCGTACGCACGCCATTAGTATCTAATGGAAAAACCTACGCAGACGTTACGGAAGACGTTTGTAAGCAGGTAGAAGGCCGTCCAACCCGTGAATGGACGATTGCATTTACGATCTCTGCCCTAGTTTTGGTCTATGGAACAGCCTGTGTATTCTACACATGGTGGGAAGGTCTGGGCGTTTGGGGTCTTAATAAAACTGTAGGCTGGGCCTGGGATATTACCAACTTCGTATGGTGGGTAGGTATTGGCCACGCAGGTACGTTGATTTCAGCCATTCTGCTGCTGTTCCGTCAGAAATGGCGGACATCAATCAACAGAGCAGCGGAAGCAATGACAATTTTCGCCGTAATCTGCGCTGCCACCTTCATTTTTATGCACATGGGTCGTCCATGGTTGGCATATTGGGCTTTACCATTACCGAATACATTTGGTTCACTTTGGGTAAACTTCAAATCGCCCCTCGTGTGGGACGTGTTTGCCATCAGCACCTACTTTACCGTATCGCTTGTATTCTGGTATATGGGTCTGGTTCCTGATTTGGCTACAATTCGTGACCGAGCTCGTAGCAAAGTGAGCCGCTATGTATACGGTGCATTCTCTCTTGGATGGAACGGCTCAGCAAAAACATGGGCTCGTTATGAATACATGAGCCTTATTTTGGCTGGTATCTCTACGCCACTTGTTTTGTCAGTACACACAATCGTGAGTATGGACTTTGCAACGTCAGTTATTCCTGGCTGGCATACAACTATCTTCCCTCCTTATTTCGTAGCAGGAGCTATCTTTTCAGGTTTTGCTATGGTGCAAAACCTGATGCTGATCATCCGTGTGGTATTCAAACTGGAAGATTACATTACGGTTGAGCATATCGAGTCGATGAATAAAATTATTACACTTACAGGTTCAATTGTAGGTGTAGCATACATCACGGAGTTTTTCATTGCTTGGTATTCAGGTGTTGAATTTGAAAGTTACGCCTTCATTAACCGGGGCACTGGTCCATATTGGTGGGCTTACTGGGCTATGATGACCTGTAACGTAATTTCACCTCAGTTATTCTGGTCTAAAACCATACGCACTTCTGTTGTCTGGACATTTGTTCTGTCAGTAATCGTGAACATTGGTATGTGGTTTGAGCGCTTTGTGATCATTGTAACATCTTTACACCGCGACTACTTGCCATCAAGCTGGGCGATGTTTCACCCAACTCTGTTTGACATCAGTGATTACCTCTTCTCATTTGGTCTGTTTTTTACGTTGTTTCTGTTGTTTGCCAAATTCCTGCCGGTTGTTAACATGGCTGAAGTAAAAGCGATCATCAAGTCATCATCAGCTCAGTTACCAAAATCAGTTTCGGGCGTTGCGAAAGGGGAGCGTGTTACTGCGCCTACTTTTAATAAGAACGCTGACTAATTCACCTTTATAAGTATCTGTATGGCTTCGCCAGTTAACAGTCGATTTTTAGTAGGCATTTTTGATGACGATGACGTCGTGATGAAAGCCGTAAGAGAAGTCCGTGAATCAGGTGTACGTATTCACGAGGTATATACGCCGTTTCCGGTGCACGGCCTTGATGTTGCGTTGGGACATCCTCGGTCACGGTTAGGTATTGCTGCATTCTTGTTTGGCCTAACCGGCCTTCTGACTGCAGCTTCACTGATGTCGTATACTGAGAAGTTTGACTGGCCAATGATTGTGGGTGGTAAAGACTCATTCTCTTACCCAATCTATGTTCCAATCGCATTTGAGTTAACAGTACTTTTCACTGCGCTCGGCATGGTTTCGACGTTCATTATCTCTAATGGACTCGGACCAACGGTGAAGCCTCTTATGTTCGATCTACGGACAACTGACAATAAGTTTGCTATGGCAATCGACATGGAAAACAACAAGCTTCAAGAGTCAGAGATTGAGACTATCCTGCGAAAGTCAGGGGCAGCTGAAGTAAATGTTAAGCAGTTCTAATAGACCGATTATGAAATTTAAGCATATAGTGCTTTCATCAATTGGACTTGCATCTGTGTTCTTCTTGAGTTCCTGTGGCGATAGCCGAAACAGTACTGGAACTCAATTTGCACCTCAGATGTATGAGCCCGTTGGTTATGAGCCTTACAAGCAGACTAAAGCCAACCCATTTACTGCAAACGGCCTAAATATGCGTGACCCTGCCCGGGGGACCGTATCTCGCCGGAATTATCATACCACTTTTGGAAAAGGCGATAGTGCAGTAACGGACCTAATGGTGTATAATATACCGAAGGACAGTATCGGCATTGCTGAGCGAACTTTACTAAATCCAATTCCTAAAACAGAGGCTAGTCTGAAAGAAGGCGAAGTTTTGTATGGTCGCTACTGTACGCACTGCCATGGTGAGGGTGGTAAAGGCGATGGATTAGTTGGCAAAGAATATAAAGGCGTGCCTAACTATTCGTCGGGCGCTTATCAAACGATGAACGACGGACATATTTTCCATGTCATCACTCATGGTAAGGGACGAATGTGGCCACATGGTTCACAGATGACACCAGAAGAACGCTGGAAAATTGTCATGTATGTTCATAAACTTCAGCAAGGATAATTCTGAATCAGATAAGCTACCATGTTCATAAACGGGCATAGTGGTTATACCAATAATAGAGTTAATAATGGCATCAGTACACGCAATACCTTCCCTGGATGAGCAGTTCGAATTTACTGCAGAGTCAAAACGGCGTTTGCTCATCGGCGGAGCCGTTGGCGTAGCGTTAGTTGTTCTCGGCGCCGTTCTGCTATCAGCGGGTGTCGGCGAACACGCACATGAAGCAGTTCAGGGCCATGGCTTAAGTGAAGGGCATGAAGGTGCCCATGAACACTACAAATGGACTACCCGGTTATGGGCTAATATTTGGGTTAACAGCATTTACTTTACGGGTATCGCTGTGGCAGGCATGTTTTTCATGTCGTACAACTATTTGGCTCAAGCTGGCTGGTCGTCAGTAATTAAACGTGTACCTGAGGCAATGCCAGCTTTCTTGCCTGTAACGGGCATCATCATGTTGGGTGTCTTCTTAATCGCTGGTCATGATTTATTTCACTGGACGCACGAAGGACTTTACGATAAGGCTAGTCCTGAATATGATCCGATCATTGCGGGCAAGCACAGCTTTCTGAATACCCCATTTTTCCTGGTTCGGATGGCTTTCTATTTTATATCGTGGTACATGCTCTGGCGTGTACTTCGGAATCTGTCACTTCAGGAAGACTTATATGGTGGTACCGAGTATTACTATAAAAGCATGAAATATGGTACAGCTTTCCTGATTGTGTTTGCTGTTACCTCGTCAACCGCCGCTTGGGACCTGATCATGTCAATCGATACACATTGGTTTAGCACCATGTTTGGCTGGTATACCTTGGCTAGCTGGCATGTTGCCGGTCTGGCTACGATGACACTAACGGTTGTAATGCTCAAAGAGCAGGGTTACTTGAAAGCTGTGAATCACAGTCACTTGCACGATCTTGGTAAATTTGTTTTTGCATTCAGCATTTTCTGGACGTATGTATGGTTTGCTCAGTTTATGCTGATTTATTATGCAAACCTTCCCGAAGAAACGATTTATTACCGCGAGCGTTTCAGTGGTCATGGTGGAATATTCTTAGCCCCATTTTGGGTGAATGTTGTATTAAACTTTGTCTTCCCGTTCCTCGTTCTAATGACACGGGATGCGAAGCGTACAACTATCTTGTTGAAGGTCGCCTGTTGGGGTGTTCTGATCGGTCATTACTTCGATTTTTATATGAACATCATGCCAGGTACAGTAGGTGATCATGCTGGTTTCGGACCTATTGAGTTTGGTATGATTTTGATTTTCGCCTGTGCGTTTATCTGGTCGGTGTCGACTCAATTGACGAAAGCCAATTTGATTGCCAAGAATCACCCATTATTAGAAGAAGCATTGCATCACGACATTTAGACTTTATCTAAATCACACAAGTATGGTTTACATCGTAGGATTATTGTCGCTCGTTTTCCTCGCGCTTGCCTTTATGGTTTTCGGTCGTCTGACCAGCGTGATGAAAAGTGTAGGTACGTCAGGGGAGCAAGAAACATACGGAGGTACCAGTAACAAGATTAATGGTGCCATGTTTATGGTGTTCTTAATCTTAGGTACCATCGCTGCAACCTGGTCATTCATTCACTCAACTCAGTACTTCCTTCCGGAGGCATCGTCAATTCACGGTCGCCGTACAGACGGGTTGTTTTGGGGATCTATGGCTATTGTTACAGCCTCTGCTCTATTGACAAATATTTTGTTGTTCTACTTCGCTTATAAGTATCAGTATAAGGACGGAAAACGTGCTACCTATTACCCTGAGAATCATAAGCTGGAATTACTCTGGACAGTGGTGCCAGCAGTTGTTATGGCTATCATGGTATTCACGGGTTGGAAAGCATGGAGAGACATCATGTCTGAAGCGCCCGAGGGGGCACAGGAAGTGGAGTTGGTAGGTAAGCAGTTCAACTGGATTGCTCGTTATCCAGGAGTTGATAATAATAAGCTGGGTGCTTTCAATTACAAGTTGATCGATAACAATAATGAGGTTGGTATCGATTATTCAGATGAAGCAGCGTTTGACGATTTTACAGCTCCAGAACTTCACATTCCAGTGGGCAAACCCGTACTGATTCGGATCAGGGCTCGTGATGTACTTCACAGCGTTTTTATTCCTCACATGCGCGTGAAAATGGATGCCGTACCGGGCATGCCAACTCGTTTTTGGTTTCATCCGGATAAAACGACTGAGCAGATGCGTAATGAGACAGGCAATCAGAATTTTAAATACGAAATTGCTTGTACTGAGATTTGCGGTCGTGGCCACTTCTCAATGAAGATGAATCTCGTTGTGGAGGATCAGGAATCTTGGAACAAGTGGTGTGCAGAGCAAAAACCGTTGCTCTCATCATTTCCTGAATATGCCTCGCGTATTCCTGCAAGCTTGAAAGCCAAAGCGGCAAAATACCTGCCAACCGTTGGCGCAGATACTACGTCAACTGCATCAACAGGTGGGGTTGCTAGTTCAGGTAGTGCTTCATTACGTTAATCCTTTAGATCAACAAATCGCTAATAATGGCAACTACAGACGCAACTTCAACTGCTAGTGTTCATGTGGCTGAGCATGATCACCATGAGCATTATGAATTGAATTTCTGGCGGAAATATGTTTTCGCAGAAGATCACAAAACCATTGCTAAGCAGTATCTGATTACAGGTATTTTCTGGGCAATCATTGGTATCAGTTTCTCCGTAATCTTCAGACTTCAGTTGGGTTTCCCACAAATGAAGCTTGAGTGGTTACGTCCGATCATCGGGAATTGGATTGAGGAAAGTGGGAAACTTAGCCCAGATTTTTATCTGGCCCTTGTAACAATGCATGGTACCATAATGGTATTCTTTGTATTAACAGCTGGTCTGAGCGGAACATTTAGTAATTTTCTTATCCCTCTTCAGGTTGGAGCACGTGATATGGCATCCGGCTTCATGAACATGTTGTCATACTGGTTCTTTTTTATGGCCAGCTTGCTCATGTTCGTTTCAATTTTCCTTGAAACAGGTCCAGCTGCAGGTGGATGGGTTGTATACCCGCCACTTAGTGCTTTGCCACAGGCGCACAAAGGGTCAGAATTGGGAATGACGCTATGGTTGAGCAGCATGGCATTATTCATTGTGTCGCAATTATTGGGTGGCATTAACTATATCACTACAGTAATCAATCTGCGTACACGTGGTATGTCATTTAGTAAATTACCACTGACGATTTGGGCGTTCTTTCTGACAGCAGTACTAGGCCTGATTTCTTTCCCGGTTCTGTTATCTGCAGCCCTTCTACTGATATTTGACCGGAGCTTCGGCACCAGCTTCTTCTTATCAGACATATACATTGCTGGAGAGGCACTACCTAACGTAGGTGGTAGCCCCATTCTTTTCCAGCACTTGTTCTGGTTCCTTGGCCACCCTGAAGTATATATCGTGATGCTGCCTGCCTTGGGTATTACTTCAGAGATTATTGCAACCAATTCACGGAAGCCCATTTTTGGTTACCGTGCTATGATTGCATCAATGATGGGTATTGCTTTCTTGGCGTTCATCGTGTGGGCCCACCACATGTTTGTAACAGGTATGAATCCATTCCTTGGGTCCGTATTTATGTTCTTGACGCTTATTATTGCTGTACCGTCGGCGGTGAAGGCGTTCAACTACATTACAACGCTCTGGCGTGGCAACATCCGGTTCACACCAGCCATGTTGTTCTCAATTGGTCTTGTGTCATTTTTTATATCAGGTGGCGTAACGGGTTTGATCCTTGGCAACGCTGCTCTTGATATTCAGCTACATGATACCTATTTCGTTGTAGCTCACTTCCACCTAGTGATGGGTGCTTCTTCAGCATTTGGATTATTAGCGGGTGTTTATCACTGGTTCCCCAAAATGTTCGGCCGAATGATGAATGATAAGCTTGGGTACGTTCACTTCTGGCTAACATTCATCGGTATCTATTCGGTGTTCTTCCCAATGCACTACATTGGAATCGCTGGATTCCCTCGTCGTTACTATAGCTTTACAAGTAACGATTTCACAAGCAACATTTTTCAAGACATGAACGCGTTCATTAGTCTTGCTGCTATTGTGACGTTCTCCGCTCAATTCTTATTCCTGTACAACTTTATTCACAGTTTGATTAAGGGTAAGCGCGCTACTGTAAATCCATGGCAGTCGAACACACTGGAATGGACAACGCCTGTTATTCCGGGGCATGGTAACTGGCCGGGTGAGATTCCTGCTGTATACCGTTGGCCGTACGATTACAGCAAGCCAGGTGCCAAGGACGATTTTATTCCACAGAACGTACCTTATTCGCAAACTCCTGAATCCAACCTTCCGCATGAGAAAGAGTTGATTTCGCTGGAGCAAGCGATTGAAGCACAAAACTTCAATGATCAGTTCAAGCAACCTCATTAATGAGCGCTCATTTCGGCGTCTGGCACTTCTAACAGTTATTGCCGTCTTTCTCCTGATACTGGTGGGAGGCGTGGTTAGGAGTACCGGCGCCGGGATGGGATGCCCAGATTGGCCGAAGTGTTTTGGACAATGGGTACCGCCTACTGATGTATCTCAGCTGCCAGCGAACTATCAGGAAATATATAGTCATCGTGGGTACGCTAATACAGAGTTCAACGTAGTTAAAACTTGGACTGAGTACTTAAACAGATTGTTAGGGGCTTTAATAGGAGTACTCATATTCTTCACATTTGTAGCATCTGCTATAGCCTACTGGCAGCGTGACCGCGCCATTGTAGGCTATAGTTTTTTAACGCTACTGCTTGTTGGTTTTCAGGGCTGGTTAGGCGCAAAAGTGGTGTCCAGCGTTTTAGCTGCTTGGCTGATTACATTGCATATGCTGCTGGCAATTGTTATCGTTGGCGTGTTACTATATATAGTGGCACGTACCCAAGTGCAATCAAAAAAAATCCAGCCTTTTCGGTTATCTAAAGCCACTAGCAGGTGGTTACTGATAAGCTCAGGATTATTGCTCGTTCAAATTCTTCTAGGAACGCAAGTAAGAGAGACAGTGGATGAGGTTGCTGACCGGCTTGGTGATGTACAAAGACTCCGCTGGGTATCGCAACTGGATCTTCGATTTTATATCCATCGCAGCTTTTCATTAGTTGTATTAGTCAGTCAACTAGCATGGATTGTACCAATAGCGAAAGCGGCAGGTAATAGTTTACTTGTTAAGCGATTGGCAACAGCAATAGGTTGTCTGTTGCTGGTTGAAATAGCTACGGGGGTTATCATGGCTTATTTTGCAATACCAGCATGGGCGCAACCTGTTCACCTTACGTTGGCAGTAGTGTCATTAGGAATTCAATTTGTAGTAATCCTGTTCTCATATAAGGATATGCTCATGAAAGGCATACCGGAACTATCACCATTACCTTTTGATAAGTCTGGTTCAGTAACCACATTATGAATTCATCCATAGAGCAGCCTATTACAACGCCCGCCAGTAAACCCAATAGGGCGTCATGGCGAGACTATCTTGCTCTGACCAAGTTGAGATTATCATTACTTGTTGGGTTCTCGGCTGTACTTGGCTATTTAATGGCAGCAAGTCGTCCTTACTCAATTAGCCAGATTGTTTTATTCACTGTGAGTGGCCTATTTATAACAGGGGCAGCAAATGCAGTCAATCAAGTTCTTGAGGTCGAGTTCGACCGGTTGATGAAGCGTACGGGTAGCAGGCCGCTTCCAACGGGACGAATCAGTAAAGAACGTGCTATTCTTTTCGTTGCGGTTCTCTTGTTTCTAGGGCTATTTATTCAAACACTTTGGTTTAATCCATTGACGGCAGGCATCTCATTTGTTTCTTTCCTGCTTTATGGATTCGTATATACTCCTTTGAAACGTGTTGGGTCAATCGCCGTTTATGTTGGCGCCTTACCTGGTGGACTTCCACCACTAATTGGCTGGGTAGCCGTTACGGGAACCATTACAAATGAAGCCTTATGGCTATTCGCTGTTCAGTTTATCTGGCAGTTCACTCATTTTTGGGCCGTAGCCTGGGTGCTGGATGATGATTATGCAAAGGCGGGATTCAAATTATTACCTCTAAAACGGCCTGCCACGGCACAGACTGCTTTAGTTATTTTGAGCTTCACAGTATGGCTACTACCACTTGGAGCGATGCCTTTTTATTGGGGATACATCGGTAGCATATCAGCGTGTGTTGCTGTAGTATCAGCGCTTCTCTTATTGTGGCTCAATATAGGCTTAGTCAGAAAGCCTGAGATAGCCACGGCGAAACGTCTCATGTTTGCCGCGTTTGCCTACCTACCAGTTGTACAAATCGCGTTTGTTTTAGATCGTGTTTAGCATGAAAGAAGAAACCGAAGAAATAAAATGGCTCGAAGAGGAGCCTGAAGAGACACTATCCGTAAATCCACGGAAATTCATTCTCTGGCTGTTTATTGTAAGTATTCTGATGCTGTTTGCCTCATTCACAAGTGCATACCTTGTGCGGCGTGCAGAAGGTAACTGGCTTGAGTTTACGGTTCCGGCAATTTTCGGATACAGTACAGTTGTGTTAGTTGTGAGTAGTCTAACAATGCACTGGGCTTACTTGGCTGCTAAAAAAGACAATTTCAACGCGCTAAGGATAGCTATATCTATTACTTTTGCACTTGGGATGATATTCCTGTACATGCAGTTTCAGGGATGGGTTGAGCTAGTGCGAAACAACGTCTACTTCGTTGGTAACCCAGCTGGATCGTTCATATATGTTTTCACAGGCATGCATGCATTCCACCTTATTTCTGGCTTAATAGTGTTAGTGTTTGCCCTTGTGGCAGCTTTTAAATTACGAATACATGCGAAATCACTTGAGCAGGTTCAGGTGGCATCGACATATTGGCATTTTCTGGACGTACTCTGGATCTACCTGTATTTCTTTTTACTTTATTTCCATTAATCAGCTCACGGACGCATGGCGGCTACAGCAACAACTGACGAGTCAGTAGTATTTGATAAGAAAGCCTGGATGGGTGGCGTCGAACCCATGAATGTCAGCTATGGTAAACTGATGATGTGGTTTTTCCTCATCTCAGATACATTTACCTTTTCTGCATTATTAGTCACGTATGGCCTGATCCGCTACAGCTATCCAGCGTATGATCCAGCTATTCATGGTACTCCGTTCCACTTCTCAAATATATATTGGCCTATTCCAGACCATGTATTCAACGCTTTTCCCTTTTTCCACGGCTCTAACCTGCCCCTGATCTTTGTGGGGCTGATGACCTTTATTCTGATATTTTCGTCGGTAACGATGGTATTAGCTGTAGAAGCTGGACACCGCCGCGACCGCCGGGACGTAGAGAAATACATGCTATGGACAATCTTGGGAGGGTTAGCTTTCTTAAGTAGTCAAGCATGGGAATGGTCACACTTTATTCACGGCACCGAGGAAGGAAATACGGTACGTGAACTGGTTGGAGGTCAATGGCTGGAACGTACTATCTTCGGGGCAAACTTGACAGAGAATCAGTATGGTCCACCCGCTTTCGCTGACTTGTTCTTCTTCATTACTGGTTTCCACGGAACGCACGTATTCTCAGGGGTGATATTGAACATCCTCATATTTTATCGGACGGCAACGGGCATGTATGACCGTCGTGGTCATTATGAAATGGTAGAAAAAGTAGGTCTTTACTGGCACTTTGTAGATCTGGTCTGGGTATTCGTATTCACATTCTTCTACCTCGTTTAATCGCTCTTTCCTCTTTCGACAATGGCAAATACACCATACACCGACAATCACGGCGGAACCGATGTAGCTCCACCACCTGCCAATACCAAACTTATCTGGCGCACATTCATCATTCTCTGCGTCATAACTGCATTTGAGTTTTTAATTGCTTTCACTATGCCTGCCGGCCACCTACGAGTTGCTATTTTCGTAGGTATGACAATCGTCAAGGCATTCTACATCGTGGCTGAGTTCATGCACTTGAAACACGAAGTGAAAAGCCTGATTTGGGCCATTTTGCTACCAATCATTTTTATAATCTGGTTACTCATCGCCCTTATGTACGAAGGTGGCTCGATTTTCCAATTGAGATAACAAATGAATACATACCGCAAGGCCGGGACTCTCCTCTTAACGTTGATAGTCCCGGCTTTTGCGTACATAATGCTTAGAGCCTGTACGCAAAACCATTACGCGCTGCCACGTTATATCCCTGTTATCGACTCAACACGGGGCGAACCAGTTATGAAGACTATAATAGATAAAAATGGTCAGAAAAGAGAAGATACATTGTTCAGACACGTACCTGGCTTTTCCTTAATCGATCAGGATAGCCAGGCAGTTGATCAGGCAATCATAAAGGGGAAAATCCATGTTGCTGACTTCTTCTTTACCCGATGTGGAACGATATGCCCTAAGATACAGCTAAGCCTTAGCCGTGTTCAGGAAATATTTAAAGAGCGCAATGACCTGATCTTCCTGTCTTATTCAGTTGATCCGGAAAATGATACGCCGGCGAAACTGAAAGCCTATGCCAACAAAGTGGGAGCTAAGGCGGATATGTGGTATTTTCTGACAGGCGACAAGGCTCAGATTTATAAGTTGGCACAACGGGGCTATTTTTTACCCGTTGTTGATCACGGTGTTAGCTACGGTGCGCCTGACGAAACTTTTATCCATAGCGAAAAGTTGGTTTTAGTAGATAAGGAAGGAATTATCCGGGGATTCTATGACGGAACGGACAAGAAAGACGTTGAACGCCTCATTGTTGAAATACGGGTATTACTGGATATCTATAGCAAGCAAACGTAACAGATGGAAGTCACCACACTTGTTGGGAAAGAGAAGAATGCCAACCGGGTCATCAATGTTGTGTCAATAGTCATCCCGGTTGTTGTGGCTTTGATACTAGGCATACGCCAGAAGTTCGATCTAGGCAGTTGGACAACGTACCTGCCGCACATTAACGGTGTTATAAATTCACTGACCTCAGTATTATTGTTAGTTGGTTATTACTTCATTCGTCAAAAGAACGTGGCCGCACATCGAGCTGTGATGTTGGCCGCTTTCACCCTGGGATCACTTTTTCTGATTGGTTATGTCCTCTACCATATTTCAAATGAATCGACTTCATTTGGGGGCGAGGGGTGGATTAGGCCCGTATATTATTTTTTATTAATCTCGCACATTGCCTTGTCGGTGGTTGTGTTGTGGTTTGTCTTACGGGCTGTCTATTTTGCGTTAACCAAGCAATTCGAGTTGCACAAGAAAATGACACGCTGGGCATTCCCCATCTGGTTGTACGTAAGTACTACGGGGGTAATTGTTTATTTGCTGATCAAACCGTATTACACGCATTAAAACAGGGAAATGATACATGAATAAATGGACATGGATTTTTGTTGCGGTGTTGTACATCTGCGCCGGAACAGACGTATTGGCCCAATGTGCAATGTGCCGCGCCACGGTGGAAAGCACTGTTAGTAATGGGCGTAGCGTGGTAGCTTCCGATTTGAATTTTGGTATTTTATATCTCCTGGCAGCCCCCTACTTAATCGTGGCTACAATCAGTTATCTCTGGTATCGTGCCAGTAAAAAAGAACATGCCCAACGTATCAAAATTTCAAGCCGTGTCCGAGGGGCTATGTCCTAAATGTAGGCAGGGTAAGATCTTCAGTACACCGCTATATAGTCCCCTTGGTTTCGGTAAAATGAACGAGTACTGCCCGCACTGTGGCATGCGCTTTGAAGTTGAACCAGGCTATTTCATTGGCGCAATGTACGTGAGCTATGCATTCTCAGGTGGTCTGGCACTTATATTGGGATTTGCCCTGTTCTATTTGGCTAATAATCCGCCAGGATGGGTATATTCATTGATTATCTCAATAGCCGTCATCCTTATTTCAGCTATAAATTTCCGTTTATCGAGAGTGATATGGCTACACTACGTGGCTGGTATTCAGTATAATCCAGCTTTGTAAGATAGTTGTCTGACAAAATCCCGATCTCAACAGGTCGGGATTTTTTAGTTTACATGCAACCTCCTGAAAGATGGCTGCATCTTGCTATCAAATGACCTAAAAAATGGCTCTCTCAATACCATACTACCTGTCGGAAAGTCAGTTGGTAGTTGCGTTGCAACGGGGAGAAGCGCGCGCTCAAAAGATTGTCTACGAGCGTTATGCTAACCGAATGATGGCAATCTGCCTCAGGTACGTTGCCAATCAGGCCGATGCTGAAGACGTATTGATTGAATCATTTATGCGCGTGTTCGAACGGGTAAATCAGTTCAGAAGTGAGGGAAGCTTTGAAGGATGGATCAGACGAATTATGGTTACCGAATCCTTGATGTTTCTGCGTAAGAACAAATCGCTCCGGCAGGAAATATCCCTGGAAAGCGTAACAGAGGAGCCTGACTATCAATGGGCCGACGAAGCGCTACAGGCTAATGACCTGCTACGGTTGGTAGCTCAATTACCGGATGGGTATCGGACTATTTTCAACCTGTATGCAATCGAAGGGTATAGTCATGCTGAAATAGCCAGCCTGACAGGCATTAGCGAGGGAACGTCAAAATCGCAATTGTCAAGGGCCCGGGCATTACTTCAACAAAGAATTAAAACGCTTGAAACCGATGTAAAGTCGGCACCGGAATATGGAAAAGCAGCCAGTTGATGATCTCTTTGCTCGTAAGCTACACGATGCTGAAGCACCAGTCAGCTCGGATTTGTTTAATCGGATGCAACAACGAATGGGCACTAAACCACTCCCTGTTCGTCGAAAAATAGGAGCTTGGTGGTACGTAGCTAGCGCAGCCTGTGCACTAGTAGCTGTCTGCTTCTTGTACCTGACAAACAAACCTGAGAAACAACTATTAGAGTCTTTCGCACAAAAGCGATTGCCAGAGCAATCAGATGTTAATAGGGTAGTAACTAAACGGAGAGATAGGTTCAATGGGTCTGCCACTAGGTTACAGACAATAGATGAAGAGACTGAAAAGGTTACAAAGGAGCACAGGAAGCCTGGGCAACTTGCAAAGGCAACGTACCCAGATCTAAAACCTACTAATCCTAAAAGCCAGCTATCTGCCAGAGAGCATAGACTGGTTTTGACCCAACAAGTTGAAGAACAAATTGCTGTAATTAAAGCAAACGAGAACGAGAAGTCTGTTCCTGCGGCACCACAGTTAGCTATATCTCAACCTGGTATTGAGCGGGTTGAGCAGGCAACTGTTAAACCAAAACAGATTACAGAGCGGACAATCTTATTAACCATTAATGAACCTCAGACCAAAAATGAACTGGCAGCGTCGAATAACAACTATCAAAAGCCAGATACGCAAAACCAACCAAATGGCTTATCAGGTCTATTTGGTAAGCTTAAGCAATTAAAGAATGGCGAAGTAATGGCTAAGGCCACACCGGTTAGTGAAAGCAACTCGACCCAGAAAAAACGGCTTGGGCGTGTTTTCACGGAAGTGAAAGAAAGTTTGAAAAATGAAACAACGCTAGAATAATGAAAACGCTCAGCCTATCCATCTGCCTCCTACTGAATTCGTTGTTTGCGCTGAGTGCGCCAGCTGATTCACTTATCATTCGATTCGGCTCAAAGGGGAAAATAGCGGTCTATGCACCCACAAAAGACCAACTGAAGGGCATAACCAAATATGACCTTAACCGCATAGTGCGCGACATGGTTACAAAACTGGATTCTGTACCCGAGGGTCAGGTGTATGCCATCGATGCCGCAAATGGCCAGCGCTATTTGAAAGACACACTTGTGGTTGTACAAAAGTCAAAGGGTACCATCACTGTTACCGTAAGGGGTAATGATTCGGATACGACCTACCAATCTGAACGACGCGTTAGAATTAATAAACGGGAAACGAACAGCAATCGTAACAATTGGAAAGTCAGCACCGATTTTCATATTGGTCTAAATACCTGGACAGGTGGTCCGGGTGTACAAACGTATGGTGGAAACTCCTATGAACTTGACCCCTTAGGTTCACGCTACTTTGCAATAAGTGCTACTCAGAACCCAGCTATCGTTAAAACCAGCAAATTTAAGCTGAGTGTGCGTTACGGACTGCAGGTTGCCTGGAATAACTTCATGTTTCAGGAAAGCGTAATAGCGCAACGGGGGCCAGATGGCATTCAGTTTAATCCTTCCGCTACCCACCTTACAAAGAGCAAGCTTACTGTTTGTAACATAGAAGTGCCACTCATGCCGCAGTTTGCATTCTATAATAGCAGCAGAAAGCGAGCGTTCAATATCGGGGTAGGTGGATTCGTCGGGTACCGACTTGACAGCTATACGAAGATCAAGCAGGATAACGGTGATAAATTCCACGATCACGCTGGCTTTTATCTGAATAATCTTCAATACGGCGTTCAGGGAACTGTAGGTCTGGCAAATTTTAACTTTTTTGTAAAATATAATCTGAACACTAGTTTTCAGGATGGGAGGGGGCCAGCTGTACATCCATTAAGCTTTGGGATAACGATTTAGCTTGGAAAACTGCTCACGAGTAAGCCCCGTTAGAAGTCCCTGACGGGGCTTACTCGTGAGAAAGAGAAAAGATTTTTTAGCCACACTGTTGACAACGCGCAAAAACCTTGTAATTTTGCAACTCCAAACTGAGAAGCAGGGCGGGAATTGTTCTTTTTAGATTGACTTGGGGAGTTTCCAGAGTGGCCAAATGGATCAGACTGTAAATCTGCTGGCGTACGCCTTCGGAGGTTCGAATCCTCCACTCCCCACCATTTAAGTAAAGTAAGCGGGAGTAGCTCAGCTGGTAGAGCGATAGCCTTCCAAGCTATAGGTCGCGAGTTCGAACCTCGTCTCCCGCTCAACGACGTACCTGGAAATAGGCTTGTGTTTGATACAGTTAATCAGATCCAAACCTATTTCTTATTCGATTACACTGTACTTGCCTTCTTAGCTCAGTGGTAGAGCACTTCCTTGGTAAGGAAGAGGCCGTCGGTTCAAATCCGATAGAAGGCTCTAAGCTGCCAGATGTTGCTCTGTTGAGGCGGCTTTGATAAGGTGCTCTGCAAAGAGCACTTTTTGCGTAAGGGCAAATCAACTTACACTAACTATAGTTAACTAAAGCGTTTTTAGACATGGCAAAGGAGAATTTTGACCGCTCGAAACCGCACGTCAACATCGGTACGATTGGTCACGTTGACCACGGCAAGACGACGCTGACGGCAGCAATTACGAAAGTACTCGCCGGGAAAGGTCTGGCTGCAATGCGGGACTTCTCGTCGATCGATAATGCCCCAGAGGAAAAAGAGCGTGGTATCACGATCAACACCTCACACGTAGAATATGCGACGGCTAACCGTCACTATGCACACGTTGACTGCCCAGGCCACGCTGACTATGTGAAGAACATGGTAACGGGTGCCGCTCAGATGGACGGTGCTATCCTGGTAGTTGCTGCAACTGATGGCCCAATGCCACAGACACGTGAGCACATCCTGCTGGCTCGTCAGGTAGGCGTACCCCAACTTGTTGTCTTTATGAACAAAGTCGACATGGTGGATGACCCAGAACTGCTTGAGCTCGTTGAGATGGAGATCCGCGAACTGTTAAGCTTCTATCAATTTGATGGCGACAATATCCCAGTTATTCAGGGTTCTGCTCTGGGTGGTTTGAATGGCGACGCTAAATGGGTTGGTACCATCGAAGAATTGATGGATGCCGTTGACTCATTCATTCCCCTGCCTCCTCGCATGACGGATCTTCCATTCCTAATGCCGGTGGAAGACGTTTTCTCGATCACAGGTCGTGGCACAGTAGCTACAGGTCGTATCGAGCGTGGCGTAATCAACTCAGGCGAGCCTGTTGAGATCCTGGGTATGGGTGCTGAAAACCTGAAATCAGTTGTAACTGGTGTTGAAATGTTCCGGAAAATTCTGGACCGTGGCGAAGCTGGTGACAACGTAGGTCTGCTGCTCCGTGGTATTGAAAAAACTGATATCCGTCGTGGTATGGTTATTTGCAAGCCAGGTTCAGTAACCCCACACGCTAAATTCAAAGCCGAGGTTTACGTACTGTCGAAAGAAGAAGGTGGCCGTCATACGCCATTCTTTAACAAGTACCGTCCTCAGTTCTACTTCCGTACCACAGACGTAACGGGTGAAATCGTTCTGCCAGCTGGTGTTGAGATGGTAATGCCTGGTGATAACATCACTATCGAGGTGACCCTGATCAGCAAAATTGCTATGGAGAAAGGTCTTCGCTTCGCTATCCGTGAAGGTGGTCGTACAGTAGGTGCCGGTCAGGTGACTGAAATCCTTGACTAATTGATTGATTTTTAAACAAGTGCATCTCTGCGAAGGGATGCACTTGTTTTTTGATCTCTTTTTACGATCTTTGCAGTCCGAAAACAGGGGCGCTGAATTTGGAGTATTAGAGGAGTCAGCATACAGGTCGAATCTAATACATGTTGCCTAACGTCAAAACACATACACGGGTGTAGTTCAAGGGTAGAATAGCGGTCTCCAAAACCGTTGATGGGAGTTCGAATCTCTCCACCCGTGCCAATCTTAACAAACGATGGAAAAGGTAACCACTTTCCTCAAGCATTCCTGGGAAGAAGTTCAGCATAATGTGACTTGGCCTAAGTTCAACGACTTGCAGGGCAGTTCGTCACTGGTGCTGATTGCTTCACTGATCTTTGCGCTTATGGTCGGTTTAATCGACTATTTGTTCGAGAACGGCCTGAATTTGTTCTACCAGTCATTCTAACTCGTTGTTTGGCCGTTTGTTTGTGATAGGTTGAACAAACAAATAAGCAAACAGACAAACAGCTATTACGTATGGTCAACGGTATCAATTGGTACGTTATCCGAGCCGTTTCAGGGCAGGAAAAAAAAATAAAATCGTATCTGGATAACGAAATCCATCGGCAACAACTCATGGAAATCATACCCCAGGTATTGATTCCATCTGAGAAGGTGTATGAGATGCGGAACGGAAAAAAGCGGATTCGCGAGAAGTCGTTTTTCCCAGGCTACATCCTGATATCAGCTGATCTATCTAATGCTCGCGCTCTGGCACTTATTACTACTATGCCGGGCGTAATTGGTTTTTTGGGCAATACTGGCTCTGGAAACTCAAAGATTCCCGTTCCACTACGGGAAGCCGAAGTAAACCGCATTTTAGGTAAAGTAGAAGAAGAAACGCAGGAAGCAGCAACGCCTACCATCGCGTACCTGAAAGGCGAATCAGTAAAAGTAGTTGATGGGCCATTCAGTGGTTTCATCGGTACAGTGGAGGAGGTATTTGATGATCGAAAGAAACTTAACGTCGTTGTTAAGATTTTTGGTCGGAGTACACCTGTTGAATTGAGTTACGCACAAGTAGATAAAGAGAACTAACAAATCGTTAGTGCTCATGCCCATGGGTCGATGCTTCCCATCGAGACACCGGGTACCCCAACCAGTCCGCTGGTAGTTAATGAAAGATACGTCAGGTATGACACTGATCTAGCAGGGAATTAACTACAAATGACTTGTAAATAAGTATTAACAATGGCAAAAGAAGTAGCTGGCTACGTTAAGTTGCAGGTAAAGGGTGGCCAAGCCAATCCATCACCTCCGATCGGTCCTGCGCTGGGTTCCAAAGGTTTGAATATCATGGAATTCTGCAAGCAGTTTAATGGCCGTACGCAGGATAAGATGGGCATGGTCTTGCCGGTACTGATTACGTACTACAAAGACAAGTCGTTCGACTTTGTCATCAAGACCCCGCCTGCACCTATTATGCTGATGGAAGCTGCTAAACTGAAAGGTGGATCAGCACAGCCAAACCGGAACAAAGTTGGTTCGGTTAGCTGGAATCAGGTGAAAACCATCGCTGAGACGAAAATGCCCGATCTGAATTGCTTCACGGTTGAATCAGCCATGAAGATGATCGCCGGTACGGCTCGCAGCATGGGTATCACAGTTTCAGGTGTAGCCCCTTGGGATAATTAGCAAACTTGCCTTAGGCATCTTAACGACATCATGGCAAAGTTGACAAAGAAACAAAAAGAAGCGCAGGCGAAGTATGATGCTACGCAGGTGTATTCACTCGAAAAGGCAGCTGAAATTCTGAAAGAGATTTCATACACCAAATTCGACGCTTCTGTAGACATCGACGTTCGTCTGGGCGTTGATCCGCGTAAAGCAGATCAAATGGTTCGGGGTGTGGCAACACTACCCCACGGCACAGGCAAAACGGTACGGGTTCTGGTGCTTTGCTCTCCTGACAAGGAAGCAGAAGCAAAAGAAGCCGGTGCAGATTATGTAGGCTTAGACGATTACATTCAGAAGATCGAACAAGGCTGGACTGACGTAGACGTGATTATCACGATGCCGACAGTAATGGCTAAAGTAGGTCGTCTGGGTCGCGTTCTGGGGCCACGTGGTCTGATGCCGAACCCAAAATCGGGTACGGTTACGCTGGAAGTGGGTAAAGCCGTGAAGGAAGTGAAAGCTGGTAAAATCGATTTTAAAGTCGATAAGACCGGTATCATTCACACCAGCATTGGTAAAGTATCATTCAGCCCGGAGAAACTGGCTGAGAATGCGCAGGAAGTAATTTCTACGTTGGTACGTCTGAAGCCTTCTTCATCAAAAGGAACTTACGTGCAGACAATTTATTTGTCAAGCACAATGAGCCCTAGTGTTAGTATTGATAAAGCAACCGTTGCCGGACTGTAAACGATGACAAGAGAAGAAAAAGGCGCGATCATTGACGACCTGAGTCAGAAGTTCCAGTCTATTCCGTATTTCTATATTACCGATGCCAGTGGCATGTCGGTAGCAGAGACGAACGATTTACGTCGCCTTTGCTTCGAGCGGGGAATTGAATACGTAGTAGTGAAGAACACCTTGATCAAAAAGGCGCTCGAAACGGTAGAAAACGCGGATTACACGTCATTTGATGAAGTGCTTAAAGGATTCTCAGGTGTAATGTTTCACCCAGAGAACGGTAAAGCAGCAGCTCAACTGATTAAAGATTTCCGTAAAACCAACAAGAAACTGCAATTGAAGGGTGCTTCGGTTGACTACAGCTTATTCGTTGGTGCTGATCAACTAGATACGCTCATCAACCTGAAGAGCCGTACTGAACTCATCGGCGATATTATTGGTCTGTTGCAATCCCCTGCCAAGAACGTGGTATCTGCGCTCACAAGTGGTGGTGGCAAACTGGCTGGTATCCTGAAAACGCTGTCGGAGCGCGAAGAAAACTAAGCCCGACAATCATTTTTTCAATCAATCTTGTAACAACTTAATTTCCAATACAAAAATGGCAGATTTGAAAGCGTTCGCTGAGCAGCTTGTAAACCTGACGGTTAAAGAAGTAAACGAGCTGGCTGCTATCCTGAAAGATGAGTACGGCATCGAACCTGCTGCTGCAGCTCCAGTAATGGTAGCTGGTGGCGGTGGTGGCGAAGCTGCTGCAGCTCCTGTTGAGAAAACGTCGTTCGACGTTATTCTTAAGTCGGCAGGTGCAAGCAAGCTGGCCGTTGTGAAACTGGTTAAAGACCTGACTGGTCTTGGCTTGAAAGAAGCTAAAGAACTGGTAGACGGTGCTCCTAAGCCTGTTAAAGAAGGTGTAGCCAAAGACGAAGCTGAAGCCCTGCGTAAGCAGCTGGAAGAAGCTGGTGCTGAAGTAGAAGTTAAGTAAGCATACTGTCGTTCTACGATACTCCAAGCGGAAAGAGGCCTGGCTGCATGTCAGGTCTTTTTCCGCTTGGAGACTTTTTATCTATATACATCGGACCGTAAAAACTATTTTTTACCGGACGGTGTTGCTTTTTTACGCCCTTTTAACTACGTTACAAAATTTCGTAAGGCAGAAGGGTGTTTTAGTATAGAATCAGTCGCTCAACTAAACGCAGAAGAGCCTTGGCTACAAACGCTAAAAACACCAACACACGCAAAAACTTTGCGACGATTCAGCCCGTAGTTGACTATCCCGATTTTCTGGATATTCAGCTGAAATCATTCCGCGACTTTTTCCAGTTGGATACTCCTTCAGACAGCCGTTCGCAAGAAGGTCTGTACAAGGTGTTTCAGGAGAACTTCCCGATTTCTGACTCCCGCGAGAATTTCAAGCTGGAATTTATTGATTATTCAGTTGATCCCCCAAAATATTCGGTTGATGAATGTATAGATCGGGGATTAACTTATTCAGTGCCCCTTAAAGCTAAACTGCGCCTGTCGAACAGTGATCCCGACAATGAGGATTTCGAGACAATCGAGCAGGAAGTGTTTTTGGGGAACATCCCATATATGACCGCTAAAGCATCGTTTGTAATAAACGGGGCTGAACGTGTCATTGTTTCGCAGTTGCACCGGTCTCCGGGTGTGTTCTTCTCAATGAGCAAGCACACGAACGGTACGAAGTTGTATTCTGCTCGGATCATTCCGTTTAAGGGCTCATGGATCGAGTTTTCGACGGACGTTAACAATGTCATGTATGCGTATATTGACCGGAAGAAGAAATTCCCGGTCACTACGCTGTTGCGGGCAATTGGCTTTGGCTCTGATAAAGATATTCTCGACTTGTTCGGTTTATCAGAAGAGATAAATGCGACGCCCGCCAGCTTGAAAAAAGCGATTGGACGCCGGTTAGCAGCACGGGTGTTACGTACCTGGACAGAAGATTTCGTTGATGAAGATACCGGTGAGGTGGTTTCTATCAGCCGGAACGAAGTGTTACTGGAACGGGATTCGGTAATTGGTGCCGACGATATTGATACGATCACAGAATCGGGCCAGAAGTCAGTCATCCTGCATAAGGAAGACATGAACGTGGCTGATTACAACATCATCTACAATACACTTCAGAAAGATAGCTCGAACTCAGAGAAGGAGGCCGTAGAACAGATTTATCGCCAGCTTCGGAACACTGAGGCGCCTGATGAGCAATCGGCCCGTGAAGTAATCCAAAGCCTGTTCTTCTCTGACAAACGGTATGACCTCGGCGACGTAGGTCGGTATCGGATCAACAAGAAGCTAGGCCTTGACGTAGCCCTCGATACGAAAGTACTGACCACTCAGGACATTGTGTCGATCGTGAAATACCTGATCGGTCTGATCAATGCGAAGGCGGTTGTCGATGATATTGACCATTTGAGTAACCGTCGGGTACGTACCGTAGGTGAGCAGTTATATGCCCAGTTCGGCGTTGGTTTGGCTCGTATGGCCCGGACTATCAAAGAACGGATGAATGTACGGGATAATGAAGACTTCAAGCCTGTTGATCTGATCAACGCACGTACGCTATCTTCGGTAATCAACTCGTTCTTCGGTACGAACCAGCTGTCGCAGTTCATGGACCAGACCAATCCGCTGGCCGAAGTGACGCACAAGCGTCGCATGTCGGCACTCGGGCCAGGTGGTCTGTCGCGGGAACGGGCAGGTTTCGAAGTACGTGACGTACACTACACGCACTACGGTCGGTTGTGCACGATTGAGACCCCTGAAGGACCTAACATTGGTCTGATCTCGTCGCTTTGCGTATTCGCGAAAGTGAATAGCATGGGCTTCATCGAAACACCATACCGGATTGTAGAAAACGGAAAGGTGCCCGATAAGCCAGTAATGTATTTGACGGCTGAAGAAGAAGATACCCATTACATCGCGCAGGCTAGTTCGGCGCTTGATCCAAAGGGTAATTTCAAAGTAGACCGTCTGAAAGCCCGTTTCGAAGGAGACTTCCCAATTTCGGAGCCATCGAGCGTGTCGTTCATGGATATTGCGCCTAACCAGATCGTATCGGTGGCTGCGTCGATGATTCCGTTCCTGGAACATGATGATGCTAACCGGGCCCTGATGGGATCGAACATGCAACGTCAGGCGGTACCACTTCTTCGTCCGGAAGCCCCAATCGTGGGTACTGGTCTGGAAGGGCGTGTTGCGGTTGACTCACGTGCCCTGGTTATTGCCGAAACAGATGGTGTAATCGACTTTGTTGATTCAACCAAAATCATTGTTCGCTATAACCTGGATAAAGACACTGGTCTGGTAACGTTTGACGAAGACGTTAAAACGTACAACCTGATCAAGTTCCGCCGGACTAACCAGGATACCTGCATCAACCTTAAGCCTGTTGTGTTGAAAAACCAGAAGGTGAAGAAAGGTGATGTGCTTTGCGAAGGCTATGCTACGCAGAAAGGTGAACTGGCGCTGGGTCGTAACATGAAGGTTGCCTTCATGCCGTGGCAGGGGTATAACTTCGAAGATGCCATCGTGATCTCTGAGCGTGTTGTGCGCGAAGATATCTTCACGTCGATCCACATTGAAGAGTTTGAACTGGAAGTACGTGATACAAAACGGGGTGAAGAGGAATTGACCTCAGAAATTCCGAACGTGTCGGAAGAGACTGTTCGTAACCTTGATGAGAATGGTATCGTGCGAGTTGGTACTGAGGTGAAAGAAGGCGATATCCTGATCGGTAAGATCACACCGAAAGGAGAAAGCGATCCGACACCGGAGGAAAAACTGCTTCGCGCTATCTTCGGCGACAAGGCTGGTGATGTGAAAGATGCTTCTAAAAAGGCACCACCTTCATTGAAAGGCGTTGTTATCGATACCAAATTGTTCTCACGTCCTTCGAAAGAAGATCGTGGTAAGCACAAAGAGGAATTGAAAGTGCTGATGAAGAAGTATGGTCGCGACCTGGTTGCGTTCCGTGCTCGCGGCATTGACAAGTTGGTTGAACTGCTGGATGGCAAAACCAGTCAGGGCGTCAAGCACCGGTTTGGTGATGAGATCATCAGTAAGGGTACGAAGTTCAATCGGAAAAACATCACGGACAACCTGTTCCCGGACAAAAACCCGTATCGCGACGAAAGTGGCTATTCGGTACCGGAAGAGGTGAACTTGATGGCTGACCTGGTGTTGGAGAACTGGACAGAAGACGAAGCAACCAACGCGTTGCTGGTGAAACTGGTCAAGAACTACAACACCCGCCGGAACGAAATTTCTGGCCGTTTCAAGCGGGAACGTTTCACGCTTGAAGTAGGCGATGAATTGCCAGCAGGCATCGTCAAACTGGCTAAAGTCTATATCGCCAAGAAGCGTAAGCTGAAAGTAGGGGATAAGATGGCCGGTCGTCACGGAAACAAAGGGGTAGTTGCCCGAATCGTTCGTGATGAAGACATGCCGTTCCTTGAAGATGGTACGCCGGTTGACATCGTTCTGAACCCACTGGGTGTACCATCCCGGATGAACATTGGTCAGATCTATGAAACAGTATTGGCCTGGGCTGGTCAGAAACTGAACCGTAAGTATGCAACGCCGATTTTCGACGGTGCTACAGAGCAGCAGGTATCTGACGAACTGACGGAGGCAGGTCTGCCTGAGTTTGGCCGGACGTACCTATACAATGGTCTGTCAGGTGAGCGTTTCGACCAGAAAGTAACAGTGGGTATCATCTATATGCTGAAACTCGGTCACCTTGTTGATGACAAGATGCACGCCCGTTCAATCGGCCCCTACTCACTTATTACGCAGCAGCCGCTGGGTGGTAAAGCACAGTTCGGTGGTCAGCGGTTTGGCGAGATGGAAGTGTGGGCGTTGGAAGCCTTCGGGGCGTCGAATATCCTGCAAGAGATCCTGACCGTTAAATCGGATGACGTGGTAGGCCGTGCTAAAGCATACGAGGCTATTGTAAAAGGCGAAAATATGCCGAAGCCGAATATTCCTGAATCATTCAACGTACTCGTCCACGAACTACGTGGTCTGGCACTTGAAATTACTTTAGAGTAAAGTTGACAGTTTCAAGTTTCAGGTCTCAGGTTTCAAGGGGCGCTGCTCGCTGATCAAAGGTTGATAGCGGCCCTCGAAACCTGAAACTTGAAACTTGACTCTTGAAACTCTTTTCAACTATATAATCTCCAACAGATGTCTTTTAAGAAGAACAAGAAACTCAACAGCGACTTCCAGAGCGTAACGATCAGCCTGGCATCGCCCGAGTCAATTCTGGAGAGTTCATACGGTGAGGTCACCCAACCTGAGACGATCAACTACCGGACCTACAAGCCTGAAATGGGCGGGTTGTTCTGCGAGCGGATCTTCGGTCCGGTGAAAGACTGGGAGTGCCACTGCGGTAAATACAAGCGGATTCGCTATAAAGGCATCATCTGCGATCGTTGCGGTGTAGAAGTAACGGAGAAAAAGGTACGTCGTGAGCGTATGGGGCACATCGAACTGGTGGTTCCTGTAGCGCACATCTGGTACTTCCGTAGCCTTCCAAACAAAATCGGTTACCTGCTTGGCCTGTCGACCAAGAAGCTGGATCAAATCATCTATTACGAACGGTACGTTGTTGTTCAATCTGGCGTAAAAGCTGCTGACGGTATCAACGAACTCGACTTCTTAACGGAAGATGAGTACCTCGATATCATCGACAAATTGCCCGCAACGAACCAGCACCTCGACGATAAGGACCCTAATAAGTTCATCGCTAAGATGGGGGCTGATGCGCTGGAGATGCTGCTTTCACGCGTGCAGTTGGATGAGCTTTCGTTCAGCCTGCGTCACTCAGCCGCAACCGATACATCGCAACAGCGTAAGGCTGAAGCGCTGAAGCGGTTGAAGGTGGTTGAGGCGTTCCGTGAGGCAAATGGTCGTGTAGAGAACCGTCCCGAGTGGATGGTGATTCGCATGGTACCGGTGATTCCACCCGAACTTCGTCCGCTTGTACCCCTTGATGGCGGTCGTTTCGCAACATCTGACCTGAACGATCTGTATCGTCGCGTTATCATTCGGAATAACCGTCTGAAGCGTCTGATAGAGATCAAAGCGCCAGAAGTAATCCTGCGTAACGAGAAGCGTATGCTTCAGGAAGCCGTCGACTCGCTGTTCGATAACTCGCGTAAAGTAAACGCGGTGCGTTCAGAAGGTAACCGGGCGCTGAAATCACTCTCTGACATGCTGAAAGGCAAGCAGGGACGTTTCCGTCAGAACCTACTTGGTAAGCGTGTCGACTATTCAGGTCGTTCGGTGATCGTGGTAGGCCCTGAACTGAAGATGCACGAGTGTGGTCTGCCGAAAGACATGGCTGCTGAGCTATTCAAACCGTTCATTATCCGTAAGCTCATCGAGCGCGGTATCGTGAAAACGGTGAAGTCGGCCAAGAAGATCGTTGACCGGAAAGACCCTGTTATCTGGGATATTCTGGAAAACGTATTGAAAGGGCACCCTGTACTGCTGAACCGGGCTCCAACGCTACACCGTCTGGGTATCCAGGCGTTCCAGCCGAAGCTGATCGAAGGGAAAGCCATTCAGTTGCACCCCTTGGTAACGACGGCCTTTAACGCTGACTTTGACGGTGACCAAATGGCCGTTCACGTTCCACTGGGACAGGAAGCTGTTCTGGAAGCTTCGCTGCTGATGCTGGCCTCGCACAATATCCTTAACCCTGCCAACGGCGCCCCGATTACGGTACCGTCGCAAGACATGGTATTGGGTCTGTATTACGTAACAAAAGGTCGGAAAACCACCGAAGACTATCCGATTGCTGGCGAGGGCATGACCTTCTATGGCGCTGAAGAAGTTGTTATCGCGGTAAATGAAGGCAAGCTGTCGAAGCACGCCAACATCAAGTGCCGGGTAAGCGTACGGACCGAAGAGGGCGAACTCGAATCGAAGATTATCGAAACGGTAGCGGGTCGCGTAATTTTCAACCAGTTTGTACCAACTGAAGTTGGGTTCATCAACGAACTCCTGACTAAGAAGAAACTGCAGCAAATCATCGCCCTGATCTTCAAGATCTCGGGTGTTGCCAAAACCGCAGAATTCCTTGATAACATCAAAGAACTTGGTTTCCAGCAAGCCTTTAAAGGTGGTCTGTCAATCGGTTTGAGCGACATCAAGATTCCTGACGAAAAGCAGGCGCTTGTTGATGACGCGAAGAAAGACGTACAGGCCGTTTGGGATAACTACCTGATGGGTCTGATCACGGAAAATGAGCGTTACAACCAGGTCATCGACATCTGGACACGTGTGAACTCACGCGTGACCGAGACGCTGATGAAGCAATTGGAAGCAGATCAGCAGGGCTTCAACTCTATTTACATGATGATGCACTCGGGAGCCCGTGGTTCTCGCGAGCAGATTCGTCAGCTGGGTGGTATGCGGGGTCTGATGGCCAAGCCACAGAAAAACCTGCAGGGTTCAGTTGGTGAGATCATTGAAAACCCGATTCTGTCGAACTTCAAAGAAGGTCTCGACGTATTGGAGTACTTTATCTCAACGCACGGTGCTCGTAAAGGTCTGGCCGATACCGCCTTGAAAACGGCTGATGCCGGCTATCTGACACGTCGCCTGCACGACGTTGCGCAGGACGTTATCATCAGTGAGGTTGACTGTGGAACGCTGCGCGGTATTCAAACGTCGGCGCTGAAAGACAACGAAGATGTTGTTGAACCGCTGTCGGAACGGATTCTGGGACGTACCTCGGTACACGATATCTACGATCCGCTGAAGAAAAACGAAAATGGCGAACCGCTGCTGCTTATCGCGAACGGTGAACTGATCACGGAAGAGATTGCTGCCATCATTGATGAAACGAGCATCGAGACCGTAGAAATTCGTTCGGTATTGACGTGTGAGGCCAAGCAGGGCGTTTGCGCCAAATGCTATGGCCGTAACCTGGCAACAGGCCGCATGGTTGATATCGGTGAAGCAGTGGGCGTTATTGCCTCTCAGTCGATTGGTGAGCCAGGTACGCAGCTTACACTACGTACGTTCCACGTAGGTGGTACGGCTTCGAACATCGCGGTAGATGCCTCGTTGCGGGCTAAGTTTGACGGTGTTGTTCAGTTTGAGGAAATGCGGACGGTAGCTTCACAAGACAACGAAGGCAATCCGCAGACGGTGGTGATGGGACGTTCAGGTGAGGTGAAAATCGTAGATCCGAACAACCCGAACATTGTTTTCATCAGCAACAACGTACCATATGGTGCCTTCCTGCGGGTGAAAGAAGGTGATGTGGTGAAGAAGGGCGCCGAGTTGTGCGTCTGGGACCCCTACAACGCCGTCATCCTGTCTGAACTGACTGGTAAAGTGTCATTCGATGCCATTGAAGAGGCGATCACTTACCGCGAAGAATTTGATGAGCAAACCGGCTTCCAGGAAATGGTTATCATCGAAACGCGTGATAAAGCGAAAAACCCGTCGATCATCGTAACGGGCACGACCACACTGCTTGACGATACCACCGAGAAAGGCTATAACCTGCCCGTTGGCTCACGTCTGGTTGTGAAGTCAGGTCAGTCGATTGTGGCTGGTCAGCCGCTGGCGAAGATTCCGCGAAACGTGGGTAAGACCCGCGACATTACGGGTGGTCTGCCACGGGTAACTGAACTGTTTGAAGCCCGTAACCCGTCGAACCCGGCGGTTGTATCGGAAATCGATGGTGTTGTGACCTATGGTGCCATTAAGCGTGGTAACCGCGAAATCTTCATCGAGTCGAAAGATGGTACTCGCAAGAAGTACATGGTGCCTCTGGCCAAGTTTATCCTGGTACAGGACAATGACTTCGTAAAAGCCGGTTCACCGCTGTCTGACGGAGCCATTACGCCAAGTGATATTCTGTCGATCAAAGGCCCGACGGCTGTTCAGGAGTACCTCGTGAACGAGATTCAGGAAGTATACCGCTTGCAGGGTGTGAAAATCAACGATAAGCACATTGAGTCGATTGTTCGGCAGATGATGCAGAAAGTTGAAATCACTGACTCGGGTGATACCAACTTCCTCGAAAATCAGGTTGTTGACAAGTGGTTGTTCCGTCAGGAAAACGACAAGATGATGGACGCCAAAGTGGTAACCGACGCGGGTGATTCAGAGAACCTGAAGCCTGGTCAGATCATTTCGGCCCGTCGTCTGCGCGATGAGAACTCAAGCCTGAAACGTCGTGACATGAAGATCGTAACTGTTCGTGATGCGATGACTGCCGTATCTCAGCCAATCCTGCAAGGTATTACGCAGGCGTCGCTGGGTACCGACAGCTTCATCTCGGCGGCTTCGTTCCAGGAAACGACCAAGGTGTTGAGCGAAGCCTCGATTCGGGGTAAGCAAGACAACCTGGAAGGTTTGAAAGAGAACGTAATCGTTGGTCACCTGATTCCGGCTGGTACGGGTACACGCAAGTACCTGAACACCATCGTCGGTTCGCAGGAGGAACTCGATACGATCACCGAATCGCGCGAGCAATTCTCTCGGAGCAAGAAGAAAGTAACGGCCTAGTTCAGGTACGTTACCAACGAATAGAAAAGGCCAACTCGGAAACGGGTTGGCCTTTTTGCGTTTGGTCGGGTACGTTGCCTACACGAGCGTAAACTGCAGACTAAATAGATACGTTAAAAGCTTATATTTGATATAAACCGAATTGATTATGAACGCTATACGTCAGATTGTCAGTCCGTTAAATGGACGGATTTCAATAGATATTCCCGAAGAGTATCGGCAGAAGAGTTTTGAGGTGATCATATTACCTATAGATGACACATCTGATAAAGAACAGATTCAGGCTAAAATGGCTCGTTTTCTTCAGACGCTGCCACTTACAGAACCTGACCTAACCGACGCCGACATTTTAGCGGAAATCAAAGAAGTGAGAGCAAAACGATATAAATAGTGAGCCGATTGGCGTAGTAATCGACACGAATATATGGGTGAGTATGGCCCTGGGGAGTCGTGTAGTATCAGAGCAAATGCAGGTGATTATTCAACGGCCTGATATTGACTTGTACATATCTGTTGAACTGCTCGATGAACTAACGGAAACACTCGCTAAACGACGTTTACAGAAATACCTTACTCAGGAACGTACTCAAAGCCTGTTTGATTTAATCTGGTTAAAAGCTAAACTGATTCAGGTGAGTAGTGCTGACTCGCATTGTCGAGACCCCAAAGATGATTTTATAATCAATTTGGCTATCGAAGCGAAGGCTCAACTTATCATTACTGGTGATGATGATTTGCTGGTACTTAACCCCATTGATAAAATCGAGGTACTTACTCTTTCTGAGGTCATTCAACGATTTTAACTAGTTGGTGGTATACCTCGGTCTAGTTCAGGTGCGTTATCAGCGAATAGGAAAGGCCAACTTGGAAACGGGTTGGCCTTTTTGCGTTTAGCTATGCGGTAATTACAAGCTCTCGGTTGTACTTCCGGCGGTAATCTTGTGGGGTTAGACCAGTAATCTGTTTAAAGACTTTTCGGAAGGTCTTCACGTCGTTATAGCCCACATCATACATGATAGCGCTAACGTCGTTGCGGTCTTTTTCGAGAGCTTTTTTCGCCGATTCGATCTTTACGCGTTGGAGGTATTCCTGTGGGGTGTTCTGGGTGGCGCTTTTGAACCGGCGGATGAAGTTGCGCTTGCTCATATTAGCCTGATCAGCAATCTGTTCGACGGAAATGGGTAAGTGGAAATTCGTTTCAATGAACGTCTGCGCTTTCAGAATATCCTGATCGTCGTGCTGTCGTTGCCCCTGGAAAACAGCGAAATATGATTGGCTTACCCGATCCAGATCGATGTTGAACATCCGGCTGATACCGATACACATGTCGCGGCCACAGAATTTTTCGATCAGGTAGAGAATCAGATTCCAGGAGAGTAAGGCGCCGCCGCTGGTGTAAATCCGGTCTTTGTCGGTCATGACGGTATCGGTAAGTACCTGCACGTCGGGGTAGCGGGTCTGCATATCGTCGAGCGCTTTCCAGTGCGAGGCACACGACTTGCCGGATAAGATGCCTGCTTCGGCCAGAAAATAGCTGCCAAGGCATAAACTGGCTATCTCTGTACCATTGGTATATTTCGTGGCAATCCAGTTGATCAGCGCCTTGTTTTTAGCAATGGCTTCGTCGGGTTCTACATAAAAAGCTGGTACGATGATCAAATCTGTATCGGTAACTTCGTCGAAGGTTTTGGCACAGATGAACAGCGCAGGTACGTTGAGTTGAATATTTTTCAGCTTTTCACTCACTAACTCAAGGCGAAAAGGTACTGGCTGTCCAATTTGTTGCGCGTATCCATTTGTGGCGGCCAACAGGTCGATAACGCCGGAAATAGAGGCCAGCACGGCATCTTCGTAGACCAGCAACGAGATTGTTTTCATGGGGGTAAAAAGAGGTTTCAGGTACGTTCAAGATACTACTTTTTAATGGATGAATCAATCCATATAGACGGTTAAAACAACACGATAAAGGCTATTTTAGGGATTATCAGTATATTCTAATTGCTAGAGTAGAACGAGCTCATATCGACGTAACCCAGCCTATGTTTTTTCGTTTTTATCCTCCCGCTTACGCCCGATGTGGCCTTGGTACATCATCTGACCAATGTAGGCGCTTACGTAACACCGGGCGGCCGACCTATAGCAACCGGGCAGAATATGGCAACGCTCGTTCTGGTAAAACAGCGTGATTCAGGGAAATGGCTTTTAGCGGCAGGAGAAAACATGGTTGTCGATGCATCTGCCCAAAAGAGCGGCCCTGTCAACGATAAATAGCAACGTACCTGAGAGGCTGGCTTCTGAAGATGGATAAAATAGACATGCTGACACGCTGGCTGATACTGTGCTAGTTGACCAACCAGCTTTCCCCGACAACCAGCTAATCGGTAAGTTAGGGGGCTGGTGAACACAACTCTGGTAAGCCTATTACGTTATGGGGGTATGAATACACCCATGTCGAAGACAACAGCCGAGATTACGTTACAAAAGGCTGTTGAAAAAATTGGTCGCTATCTGGGCGTCGACCGCTGTTTCCTGTATGTACGCCAGCCCGAGCAGCAACGCGGGCGAACCGCCTTTCAATGGCGCCGAAACGAAACCATTCCCGATACCATTCAACCCGATTGGCAACCTGATACAACGCAGTTACCCAAAGACGATCCCCTCATTCGGGCTGGGCTGGAAATGCAGCCGTCAGTATATATTGACGACGTAGATAAAGCCAGCCCT
Organism: Fibrella forsythiae; assembly: GCF_017353175.1. Lineage (GTDB taxonomy): Bacteria > Bacteroidota > Bacteroidia > Cytophagales > Spirosomataceae > Fibrella > Fibrella forsythiae. Next base: position 203,522 of record NZ_JAFMYW010000002.1, read on the forward strand.
GAGGTGCTAAATCGCGAGTTTGAGCAGCGGACGTTTGGTCATCGGGCCCTCATTCATGCGCATGTGCAGGCAGAAGGGCAACTCTGGGGTATTCTTCAGCCCTGTGTGTTTGGTGTGCCCCGCCAATGGTCGCCTAACGAACGGGCCTACATCGAGCGACAATTACCAAGCTTGGTGGCTCCTATTCGGGCGTTTGTGGCTGAGTAGGCCGGAAAAATAAATGTCCGTTTGTTTCATGATCAGTGAAAACCTGAGCTCGAAGCAAACGGACACTATCTGATCCCGACAGTTCAGGCTCAACTATAGCGGTCATTCCGCCAGGGGTAGGCAGTATCGGAATAGCCGCGCTCTTCCCAAAAACCAAGGCGGTTACCATTCATGAATTCAATTCGTTTGATCCATTTAGAGCCTTTCCAGGCGTATAGCTGCGGCGTAATCATACGAACTGGTCCACCATGTTCAAGCGATAGTGGCTGCCCGTCGGCGGTGTGAACCAACAAGACGTCTGGCTTCAGTGCTTCTTCCAGCGAAATGTTGGTCGAGTAACCATCGTAGCCGTAACACATCACGTGTGTTGCCGAACCTTTAGGGTCAACCAGGGCGGCGAGGTCCATGAAGCGAACGCCAACCCAGGGAACATCGAGCCGCGACCAGGTAGTAACACAATGAAAATCACTGGTATCTTCAACCTGAGGCAACTCCATGAAATCAGTCCATTTCAGCCGAACAGGGTGGTTCACGTCACCGTCTATGTTTAACTGCCATTTGTCGAGCGGAATATTCGGCTGATAGCCGAGGTCGAGTACAGGCCATTTGGTGGTAACCGTTTGCCCGATGGGTACCTGTGGCATGCCGTGCCGATTAGCCGGGCCTTTCCCCCGTGGTTTGAATGGCCCTTCCAGGCTATCCGCAACCGAAGGGGTTTGGGCTATTTTATCTTCAAACCGACGTTTCAGCTTCATTCGAGCTTCCACAATACGGTCAAGTTTATCGTTCGTTTCCATGGGGTGAATTCCTTTCTTTTCTAACGAATAAGCTCTGTCGCTTGTTCGCTCTAACCAGTTAATCTAAACGCCCATTACAGGCTTACACCAGGATTGATGTTAAGAAATAAGCGTGCCTGTTTATAGGGTGCCTGTTGTCATCACTGACATTGTACCTTTGGCCTACGAAACAATGCAACTTATGAGCGAGAAAAAACCGCTGATTCTGGTAACCAATGATGATGGCATCACCTCGAGGGGCATTGCCTTTTTAGTCGACTGCATGCAGGAGCTGGGCAATGTGGTGGTAGTGGCTCCCAATAGCCCACAGTCGGGAATGGGCCACGCCATTACCATTGCCAATCCGTTACGATTGTATCCGACAACAGTATTTCCTGAGTTGCCTGCCTACGAATGTTCAGGTACGCCCGCCGACTGCGTAAAGCTGGCTAAACACCACGTTTTGAAAGATAATGCTCCCGACCTGGTGGTTAGTGGCATCAATCACGGGAGTAATTCAGCCATTAGCATTCTGTATTCGGGAACCATGTCTGCGGCTATTGAAGCAGCTATAGAAGGCATTCCGGCAATTGGGTTTTCGCTCGCCGACTACACGCGGGAACCCGATTTTTCGCATACACGTGAGTACGTTCTATCCATCGCCAGAAACGTTCTGGAAAAAGGAATCAAGAAAGGTGTGGCGCTGAATGTAAACTTCCCGGCGCGGAGCCCGGAACCACTGAACGGGGTGAAAATATGCCGTCAGGCCGATGCAAAATGGCAGGAGATTTTCGACGAACGCCGCGACCCGAATGGCCGACGCTATTTCTGGCTGGCTGGCGAATTTGTGAATAACGACCCTGGTAAAGACACTGACGAGTATGCACTCTCGCAGAATTACGTGTCGGTTGTTCCCTGCCAATACGATCTGACCGCCTACGATACGATGGCAACAATGAGTGAGTGGAATTTATAAGTTTACAGTCTGCTGTCTTTTGTTTTCAGTTGCCCGGCCAATGCCGTTTCTCCCAGGAGAAACGGCAGCCGGAAGCAGAAGGCAGCAAACGCCTTAACTCAATAGTATGGCAATTCTTGGAAGCTTACTGAAACGCGGTATACGGCTGACCAATGTGGTGCAACGTCGTAAAAAGTTGAACCCTTTTCGGGCGCAGAAGAAGACGCTGTTAAAGCTGATCGAGAAAGCGCGCTATACGGAATTTGGGCAGCAGTATAAATTCGATGAGGTGCTGCGTGAGGGGCATTTTGGTAGTGAACGGGCTTTCTATGAGGCCTATAAGCGGAATGTACCCGTTTACGACTACAACTCTCTTTTTGGGGCCTGGTGGCATCGGTCACTGGCAGGCGAAAAAAATATAACCTGGCCGGGTCGTGTGAACTATTTCGCGCTAAGCTCGGGTACGTCGGAAGCCGCTTCGAAGTACATTCCGGTGACGAAGGCCATGAGTAAGGCTATCCAGAAAACGAGTATCCGCCAGATTCTGACGCTCGGAAAATACCAGCATTTGCCAGCGTCTCTCTACGAAAAGGGCTATCTGATGCTGGGCGGTAGCACTAAGCTAAATGCTCGGGAAGGGCACTTTGAAGGTGATCTGAGCGGTATTACGGCTGGTAAGATTCCATTCTGGTTTCAGCGGTTTTACAAGCCGGGTCCCGAAATCGCTCAGGAACGCGACTGGGGTGTTAAACTTGATGAAATTACCGAGCAGGCGGCCGATTGGGACATTGGGTACGTGGTTGGTGTGCCCGCCTGGATTCAATTGCTGATGGAGAAGATCATCGCCCATTACAAGGTAAAAACGATCCACGATATCTGGCCGAATCTGGAAGTATTCTGTCACGGTGGCGTATCGTTCGAACCCTACAAACAAGGGTTCGAAAAGCTGCTGGCGCATCCCATAACCTATATTGAAACGTACCTGGCGTCGGAGGGGTTTATTGCCTACCAAACCCACCCGCAGGCTGAAGGGATGCAGTTGGTCCTGAACAACGGGATTTTTCATGAGTTTGTCCCCTTCAACGAAACCAATTTTTCGTCTGATGGCGTGATGGTTGACAACCCGGAGACACTGATGATTGATGAGGTTGAGGAAGGAAAAGAATACGCCCTGCTGCTGTCGACCTGCGCGGGAACATGGCGCTATTTGATTGGTGACACCATCAGGTTTACCTCGGTCAGAAAAGCGGAGATCGTTATTACCGGCCGCACAAAGTTTTTCCTGAGCCTGTGTGGTGAGCATTTGTCCGTCGATAATATGAATAAAGCGGTTGAGCTATCGGCGCGGGAGATGAGCGTTGATGTGCGGGAGTTTACGGTGGCCGGAATTAACCACGATCCCCTTTTCGCGCATCACTGGTACATCGGCACCGACGGAAACGTAGATGCTGACCAACTCCGCAACCGGATTGATGCACATCTGTCGGAACTGAACGATGACTACGCTACCGAACGAAAACATGCGTTGAAGAATGTGTTTCTGACTGTGTTGCCAACGCATACATTCTACAACTGGATGGAAGCGCGTGGAAAAATGGGCGGCCAGCACAAATTTCCGCGTGTGTTGAAAAAAGGGCAAATTGCTGAATGGCAGGCCTTTATTGAAAAATACGTGGAACCGTAATCTGTTGCGGCTCTACATAACTACCACCACCCATGCGACCATGCTACTTGCTGCTTCTGCTGCTTCCCGGCCTGGCAAATGCCCTTGCGCCGCCGCTTAGCCCGCGCAATGCCAATTACCGGATCGATGTTCGGCTGAATACAGATACGAAGCGGCTGGATGGAAAGCAAACGTTGACCTGGCGGAATACATCGCCCGATCAGATTCGGGAGTTGCAGTTTCACATGTATCTGAACGCCTTTAAAGACGCCAATTCCACGTTCATGCGGGAGTCGGGCGGGCAGTTGCGGGGTGATGCGCTGGATAAGTCGAAACCGCAGAATTTCGGCTGGACAAAGCTGACGGCGCTGACCGATCAGCGAACGGGCGAAAGCCTGATTGGCCAGGTTCAGTTTATTCAGCCCGATGATCGGGCCGCAGGTACGTTCAATCCCGACGATCGGACAGTGATTCGGGTGCCGCTGAGCAGACCCGTTGCACCCGGTGAGACAATCGTGCTCGATATGGCGTTTCAGGCCAAGTTGCCCAAGATCTTCGCGCGTACTGGTTTCGATAAAGACTTTTTTCTGGTCGGGCAGTGGTTTCCGAAAATCGGTGTGTACGAACCGGCCGGTATGCGTGGGCGCAACGTTGGTGGTTGGAACTGCCATCAGTTTCATGCACATTCGGAATTCTACGCTGACTATGGCACCTACGACGTAGCCATAACCACGCCACAGGCATTTAAAATAGGCGCAACGGGTTGGCAAACAGGTGAAACCAGTCTGAAGGATGGCCACAGAACCACCCGCTGGCACGCCGACGATGTTATAGATTTCGCCTGGACAGCATCGCCCCATTACGAACTGATTGACAGTCAGTGGCAAGGAAAATCAGGCGTGCCGGTTAAGATTCGGTTGATGATGCAGCCTGAACACAGCGATCAGGCGCAACGCCATTTCGATGCGGCCAAAGCAGCGTTGGCATATTTCGACACGTACCTGGGCCGGTATCCGTATTCGACCCTGACCATCGTTGACCCGCCACTGCGGGCTTCGGGGGCTGCTGGTATGGAGTACCCGACGTTCATTACCGCAGGCACGTCCTGGGCCATTCCCAACGGACTTCGCTTCCCGGAGATGGTAACCGTGCATGAGTTTGGCCACCAATATTTTATGCTGCTTTTGGCTAGCAACGAGTTTGAAGAAGCCTGGCTCGATGAAGGGTTTAACCAGTATTACGAAGGCCGGATCATGGATGCCACGTTCGGCCCCCAACGCGGTATGGTTGATTGGTTTGGTTTTCGGATGGGCGATATGGAAGCATCGCGCGATGGGTACGTTCATATGGACAACCCGGCCATCAGCCCGTCGTATGGCAATGTATGGCAACTACCATCGAGCAATTATGGCGAGCTGACGTATTCAAAAACGGCCACCTGGCTGCGAACGCTTGACGGACTGGTAGGCCGTTCGGTAATGGATGAGATCATGCAGACGTACTTTAACCGCTGGCAGTTTAAGCATCCTAACGCCCAGAGTTTTATCGATGTAGTAAACGATGTGGTGCCGCGCCGTCTTGGGCCAAAATATGGCCCGAATTTAAACTGGTTCTTTGACCAGGTGCTCTTTGGCGATCAGGTCTGCGACTACAAACTGGCCCGCCTAACCAACCGCACCAACAGTCCTGCTACGCTACGCATAGATCGGCTGGGTGATATGCAATTACCTGTTGAGGTTCTGGTTCATTACGAAAATGGCCAGGAGGAAACGCTTTTCTGGGATGGAAAAGCACGCACGCATACGTTTACTGCACCTAAAAAGGGCCGCGTAGTGTGGGCACAGGTTGATCCAAAGCAGAAGCTATTTATGGATGTGAATGTGTTAAATAACAGCTATTCGGTTAGCCCGTCGGCGGCACCATCAGCGAAGTATGCTACCCGGTTTCTGTTTTGGATAGAGAACGCCATGCAATGGCTGGCCTGGCTGGCTTAAATTCCAGGTACGTTACCAGAAATGTGAATGTATATTAATTTCGGTGAAGCATTCATTTTATCAGAATCGTAACAGCTGTCATACAACGTACCTAAAAAATCAGAAAGGGCGTTGCTCGATCACTAAAAGTGATTGAGCAACGCCCTTTCTGATTCAAGCGTCAACTCTATTTCACTGTATACGTAAACAGTGTAGGGGCGGCTGTTCCGGTGCGGCCAACGGCACCACGAACCACCAACGTGTATTTACGACCCTGATTCAGCGTGTTAAAACTGAGCGCGGTTCCGATAGCCGTGGTTGTACCGGTGCTACGGATCTGTAACGAGTACGGCGATGCAGCTGCGTTGGGATCGACCTCAACATAGGCTGATACCCCTTTATAGGCCAGATTGGTTACGGGTGTGGTCACCGTTGCTGGTGTACCCGAGGCGATGGCAAGGTCTACCGATTGGCCGGTACTAAGCAGATTCAACACCCGAATGTAGTTTTTCTTCGGGTTGGCTACCGTTTGATCATCGTCGATGATAAAACCTACTGGCGCTGCCGCAGTACCGGCAGCAACTACCGAGTAGTACTTGTCAGCTTCCAGGGCAACGGGCGCGGTCAGAACAGCCGTTTCTGCAACGGTACCTGAGGCTACCGTTGACACTTTCAGGGTCGTTTGCCCTGGCATAAGCGCCGAATACTCTGTTGGGAACGAAGTGCCGTAGGCGAGCGCTGTACCGTTTAGTTTCGTATCGTTGGCAAACACGTTCACCGTTGGCCCGTCAACTACAGCGTGCACGAATTTTACCCGTGCCCCGGTAGCCGGAATCTGGTTACTCTGGATATCGCTTTTCGTACCGCAGGCACTTAGAAGCAAACCTAATCCGCCGAGGAGGTATATGGTTGTTATCTTAAACATCTTAGTTTCTAAAAGAAGGTTTAACCACTAGGCAGCACCGGCATGGTACGTTGGCCAGCCGGTGCGTTGCCTTTTTTAGGGTTGAGAGAACCACATCGGAACTGTGTGATAGTCTGGCTTATCGGCACCGATCTTGGCCAGTGAAGCTGAATTCCACATGTATTCCGAGTTGAACCGGGGACGTACCCGCTGTACCGTTTTGCCACTGTTATCGGGGAACAGGCTGGCTGGCGGAGTAAAGCTGGTATAGATGTCCGGGCTGTACTGGAAGCGACGCATATCAACCCAGGTTTCGAGCATACCGTGGCCATACATGGCGATGTATTTCTGGAGCATGATGTTGCTCAGCGTCAGGTCGGCGGCGGTTTGAGCCACTGCTTTACTGGCCAGGTACGTTGCCCGCTGGGCAGCTGTTACACGTTTCGTTGCGTCTGTTTCCAGGCTGTTCAACAGATCGAAGCTGGCATTGATGCCGTTTCTATAAGCAACTAGCGCAGTAGCCCGGTCACCTTTTCGGAAAGCCGCTTCGGCTTTGATAAACTGCAATTCACCGTAAGTCATCAGCGGATAAGGGGCGTTATCGCGGAACATACCCCGGCCAATGCCCGACAGTGCTACGGTGTTGCCACCCCAGAACGTTGGAATGAAGGCTGGCGTATTCGCTGCATTCGGGTCGCCCTGCCCCGGAGCAATAGCGCGATAGACGCCATCGGCCGAGGGGTTGAAGAGCAACGTCTGACGAGGGTCAGGAGCGCCCATCGTCGTACCGTTCATCAGGTTCATTGCAAAGAGGGCTGGCCGGTAAGAACCGAGGTTATTCCGCAACGGGCCGAAGAAGTTCGAGTCGTCGGAGTTTGATCCGTTATGCGGCACCAGGAAGTTGTCGGCATTGCTGGCCAGTGATTTATCCACGAACGCAATAACATCATCGGGTTTGTAGCTGGCTTTGTTGCTGATGTGGTTGGCATTACGAGCCAATACGGCATACACAAACTTGGTCCATTTGGCGCGGTCGCCGCCGTAAACCAGATCGGCGCGGGTAACAGTACCGGGTGTAATCGGGTCTTCTTTAGCCAGATCGGCCAGGGCGGCATTCGCCTGCGTTACTGCCTCGGCATATGCTACTTCCTGCGGATCGAAATCGAATGAGTAGCGGCCAAACTCAAACACCTGCTTCACAATCATATCGCCATGCCAGTCGGTAGTTGACTGCAGGCTCCAGGCCCATATGGCCTTGGCAATGCCACCGTAGGTTGGCCGGTTGGTTTTGGCGGCATCGTCCATGATCAGGAACAGGTTGGCCCCATTTCCGAAATAGTGTGACCGCCATTTCTCCGCGCCTGCATCCGAACTGGCGGCGTAACCCTGCCGATCCCAGACGTTTGATGCTGTAGTGAATGCCCAGTTTTGGATGAACGAACCGGCATATCGGCTATCGAACAGTTCACCCCGCGCCATCTGAGCAAACATAGGCGGGAGTACTACCGGCGACGAAGCCACCTGTGGCGTACTCGGGTTGGTGTTGACGTCCAGGTAATCTTTACAGCCGCTCGTGCCCAACAACAGGGCCGCGACGATTAAAAGGTATCTTTTCATGAGTTTTGTTGATGTTACAATTGGATCTGAACGCCGAACGAATAACCGCGTGGCACGGCCACCGTACCGTAGTCGAAACCAGCAGCACCACTACCACCCGTTGAGGCGTTCAGGCCGTTGATTGATGGGTCGGCACCGGTGTAGTTGGTCAGCAGAAACAGATCAGTACCGGTGAAGAAAACGCTGGCACCGCGCAGAATTTTATTATCGCCCAGTAAACTTTTCGGGAAAGAGTACCGCAGTGTGACATCGCGTAGCCGCAGCCAGTTGATGTCATGTTCAATAAAGTCAGATTCTACGTAAGCCGTGTTATAGAAGTCGTTGCGAGTGCTGGGCGTAACCTGAATGGTATTCACCGTTGGTTTCTCCGAGTTCTCCAGCCCATCGCGCAACACGCCCTTCACAATCCGTGGGGTTTCGCGATCAAGTGTTTTAGTGCTTAAGCCGTTGGCATACAAGAATAACTCGTTGGCGTTGAACACATCTCCACCACGACGAATGTCGAGCAGGGCCGACAGTGTGAAGTTCTTGTATCGGAACGAGTTGGTTAGACCCATGGTAAACATCGGGTTGCGGTCGCCGATCTCGGTAAAGCTCGTGTTCTTCACAGGATAACCGTTTGCCGGGTTGATCAGGATATCACCCCTGGTATTACGCAGGTAGTCGTTACCGCCGAAAGCTGTGGCTGGCCGACCGGGGAACAGGCTGTTCCGAACGTTGGCATACATCCAGGTATCTGACAGGTAAAATTCTGACTGGCCAGCCGGCAGGCTCTGTACTACACTGTTGTTGCGGGTAAAGTTGACCGTTACGTCCCAGTTGAAATTGGCTTTACGAATTGGGTTACCCGTCAACAGCAGTTCAAGTCCCCGGCTTTCGATGGTGCCGCTGTTGATGTATTGCAGGATGAAACCCGTGGCATAGCTAAGTCGCGGGGCTGAAATCTGATTCTCCGCTTTGCGATTGAAGTAGGCCGCATCGATGCCCAGCCGTCCGTTAAACAGCCGAACATCGGCACCAATTTCATACGATGACGTACGTTCGGGTACCAGAATACCGTTACCACCCGTCACATTGTAAGCCAGACCACCGCCCGTTGTTACCTGACCCAGCAAGTTCGACTGTGTGATGTAAGGCACCGGCGCATCTTTACCTACTTCGGCATACGACGCCCGCAGCTTGGCGAATGAAATCAGCTTGCCACCTTGCAGGTTAGGTAGTTCAGTCAACACAAAACTGCCGCTCACCGATGGGTAAAAGAATGAGTTGTTTGCCTCGGGCAACGTACTCGACCAGTCATTGCGGCCCGTCACGGTCAGGTACAGCATGCTTTCGTAGCTGGCCGTAAACTGACCGAACACCGCCTGACGACGAATCAGGTTCAGCGTGTTTTTGGCGCGTTGTGTGGTTGGCAGCGTGTTATTGATACCGTTGAAATCCACTTCGTAGAATTGTTCGCCCCGAACCGCATCAACATTATACCGACGATCATCAAACGACGTACCCAGCAGCAACGACGTGCTGATTTTGCCGAAGTCTTTCTTGCCCGTAACCAGCAATTGACCATTCAGCAACTGGCTGATCTCGGTGTAGTTTTCAATGCTTCCCCGCGTGGCAATAGCCCGGTTCGATTGGGGGTGGAACAGCAGGTTACCCGTTGTCGAGTAAATATCGGCGCCAACAAGGCCCTGTACTTTCAGCCACGACAGCGGATCATACGTCAGCGTTACGTTGCCCAGCACGCGGTTCGTCTGGTCTTTGTTCTTGTTCTTATAAACGTCGAAAAACGGGTTGTCAATGTCCTGTGTGTCGCTGTTTGGGTTCAGACGGCGGCGTGTTCCATCGTTGTTCGTGTAATTACGCGCATCATCAGTCTGAGGCCATGATAGCAGGGCTAGCAACGTGCTACCCGCACCCTTACCCGCTTTTGTGTTGCTGGTGTTGATGTAGTTAAACGTGGTGCTGGCTTCCAGTTTGTTGGTGATCTTGCTATTTCCTGCCAGCCGGACCGATAGCCGTTTGTAATCGGTTGTTGGAACAACGCCCTGCTGGCCCGTGTAGCCTACGCTGAGACGATACGACGACCTATCGTTACCCCCTTCCAGACCCAGGTTGTGGCGGCTGGTGTAGCCCGTCTGGAAAAAGTTGTTCAGGTTGTCGTACAGCGGTACGTCTGACGCGTACTTGGGGCCGAAATACAGGCGGGTTGGCGTACTGAAGGTGCCATTGTCACCGGGACCGTATGTTTTCTGGTAAGCCGGAAAGCGATATACGTCTTCAAAACGGAAGGCATTATCATAGGTAATTCGGCCGCGACCGGCTGCTCCACTTCCCTTCTTTGTCGTAATAACGATTGCACCCGAGGCGGCATCAAGGCCGTAAAGGGCTGATGCTTCCGGCCCTTTCAGGATCGTCAGCGTTTCAATATCGTTTGGATTGATATCGGCGCCCCGGTTCTGGTAATCGTTGTTGCGGTTTGGCGAGTCAGATACCAACGCACCCTGGTTGAACGTCCGGTTGTCGATCGGCAGACCATCTACTACGAACAGCGGCTGGTTATTACCGCCAATTGAACTGATACCGCGCAGGGTAATTGAGGTCGACGCCCCGGGGTTGCCACTGGTGGGTGTGATTGAGGCCCCCGCCACCCGTCCGTTCAGGGCGTTCAGGAAGTTGTCGCGCTGTGTTTCAGCAATCACGTTCCCTTTCACTTCCTGAACCGAATAGCCCAGCGCCCGTTTTTCCTGCTTTACACCAAGGGCCGTTACAACTACTTCGTTGAGTTGGTTGTCATCGGCCTGCATGGTTACGTCGATCACTTCGGCGTTGCCAACAACGACATCGCGCAGTTTATTGCCAATGAAACTGAAGCGTAGCGTTTGGCCCACATTGGCCTGAATACGGTAATTGCCGTCAGCGTCGGCAGTGGTTCCGCGGGCCGTGCCGAGCACAATGACACTGGCCCCTGGAATTGGCTTGTTGTCTTCTGATGACGTTACTTTTCCTCTGATGTCGCGGCTTTGTGCCAAAGCTGCCGATATAGACAGGCTTAGGCACAACCAGAACAACAGGCATCTACGTAGCGATTGCTCCATGATGAATGATTGTTTGAGATGAGAAAGGTATTTCCCCAAGTCGGGAATTAACAAAGTTCTCGATAGACTACCAGTATTAAAAGGCGATTAGCAATTATTCATCAGTTAAATGGGGGAAACTGGGCCGTCATTCTTGATTATTGTTGTTAGCAGCTTGATAACAGGCAATTGGGTGTAGCTGGTAGTATGACGAATCGTGGATTTTATCTATTAAAAAAAGAGCACAGCGTGAACGACGGCTGTGCTCTATACCCCTGACTCCTTAACCGCATATCACTGCAATGATCGGATCGGTTCGTCTCGTTTGTGGCCCTTGTAATCGATCCATACCACCGACTTTACAACCGGTTGCAGCCATAGCGCTCTGCCCGACTGCGACAGATAGGAACTGCCAAAAGGAAGCTCGATCCGCTGCGTTTTGCCGTTGGTAAGTGTGACCAGAGCGGCTATGTCTGTATTTTTGGGCCTGAGTTGCCGGCCGGGTACGTTGCGTTGGAAGACACAAAGTGGCCCACGATTCTGAGTTGCCAGAAATAGGGTGTTACCCCTGGCGCCAGTTAGTTGTACCAGTCCTTTGGCGTTGCCCGTAACGCAAAGTCCGCTTTTTTGCATGGGCTGAGCGGTGAAGTTGCCCGTTCCATCGCCCCGTAGATAAAGACCATTCAGCGCGTCGTAACGGCCAACGTGTACCTCACCGCTAAAGTCGTTGCCCACTGCCAGCAGGTCCAGATTGCCATCCAGGTCAACGTCGCTGGCCACCATACCAAACAGAGGGGCCAACTGAGCCTGCATTGGTAATGGATGCATCGCAAACTGCGGTACGCCACCCGGCCCCGGCCCTTTATTTTCAATGTACATCGACCGAAGTTCGTTTACCTCCAGAACGGTAGCCTGCTTCATTTCGTCGGGCTTCAGCAATTTGTCGATGCTGGCCTGGGTGAAATCGCTGTACTGCTGAAACCGCCCGCGCAACACGATCATCTGCTTAATCAGGTCGTCGCGCCCGTGGAAGGTAAATTCCCGTTGCTGGCCCTTCTCATCAGGAATATAGATGGTAGGAATAGCATCGTAGAAGCCGTTATTGTCGAAATCCCCGGCATACAGCCGGGCTGGATGCTGCTCAGAAGCCCGCATCCGGGCGTTCAAGCCCAGGTTGCCCGCTACATAGTCAATATCGCCATCATTATCGAAGTCGCCGGGTGTAAGCGAATTCCACCACCCGCGTGCTGTGCTGAACTGGGTGGGTACAGCGGCCAGTTTGCCTTGCCGGTTTTCCAGAAGCATTACAGGCATCCACTCACCGGCCAGTATCAGGTCTGGGTCGCCATCATTGTCCGGATCGGTCCAGAGCGCGTCGCAGATCAGGCCAATGTCTTTCAGTGTGGGTGCCACCTGCCCGGTTACGTCGGTGAAACGAGGCTGACCGGGCTTGCTGTCATTCCGTAGCAACAGACTCGATGGTGCTTTCGGGTATTGATCAGGAATGACACGACCGCCGACAAACAGATCCAGGTCGCCATCCTGATCAAAGTCGGCGGCTTTCACGCACGATTTGCTCGTTGTATTCACTGGCAACGTACCTGGCGGAGCGAGCGAGAACGTACCTGATCCAGCGTTTACATACAACCGGTCCTGGTAAGCGGGGCTATCGGCCGGGTTTTCTACACTGCCACTGGCAATATACAAATCCAGGTCTCCGTCGGCGTCGGCATCGAAGAGCAACGTACCCATGTCTTCCTGTTGTTTGTCGGCCGGGTTTGGCAAAACGGGTAAACCTGCCTTCTCGATGAATGCGCCCGTTTTCGTCTGAATCAGAAAGTGCCCCTGCTGCTTCCGCGAACCTCCGACAAACACATCGTCGAGCCCATCTCCGTTGATATCGCCTACAGACGCGGCTGGCCCAAACTGCGATAATTTGTGGGGTAATAATTTTTGCGAATTGAAGTCGATAAATTCCGGTTCGGTATGCATCAACGCTAACCCCAGCGAATCGGTCACGTCGTGAAGCAGGGGCGGAGCGAAGCTGTCTGGGGTGAGCTCTTCCTGCGCATCGGCCTGGCGAACTGTTAGTACCTGATTGGGCTTCACATTGCGTATGGTCTGCTGCCGGGCGGGCTGGCCGTCATGGGCGGGCCAAACCACGCGTAGTTCCTGAACAACATCGACCGCACCCAACCCAAAATGGCCAACCGGTTCAACCGTCGATAGATATCCCCGATAAGGACTATGTTCATAAACCTGTTGCTGGTTTTTCTGGCCATCGCGGGTATCGTACCTGATCGTGACGAACGCGCCCAGCCCCATTCGATTACGGGCAGGCCCGTCGAAACGCAGGCGCAGGTACGTTGCCGATGCGCCTTTCTGCTCCATCAGGTTGTTGCGGTAAACAAAGGCCGAATCGTTGATGTTGCTGACCACGTAATCCAGATCGCCATCGTTGTCGAGGTCACCATAGGCGGCGCCATTGGAGAAACTGGGTGTTTTCAGGCCCCATTGTTCCGTTACATCGGCAAACGTAGGTACGTTGCCCCCCAGGTTTCGGAACGCGTAGTTTGGAATCTTAACTACCGGAATCTGGTCAAGGAGAAACCGCTTCGTGGTTACGGTGGCGCTTTGTTCCCGAAATGAAATGAAGTCGCGGTCGGTCACATCCTTCGGGAAGCCATTGGTGACCAGTAAATCCCGGTGGCCGTCGTGGTCGAAATCAACCAGCAAAGGGGACCAGCTCCAGTCTGTTTCGGCCACATCGGCCAGTAAACTTACCTCACTAAACAGGGGTGCTCCTTTTTCGACGCGTTGAACGGGGGCTAACTGCCCGTTGGCCAATCGTGGCTGGCTGCTGGAAAGGCCCATCGTTCCGAGTCGTGGCCCTTGGTTCAGTTGAAGTGTGTTTCGAACATATTGGTAGTTGAACCCAAACTGATCGTTGTTCAGGTAAGCCTGGTAATTGTTTGGACCCACCAGCATCTTCTTGCGGAAGTTATCGCGCGGGAGCATATCAACGGCCACGATGTCCAACAGTCCGTCGTTGTTTACGTCTGCCACATCATTACCCATGGCCGAACTGCTGGTGTGCTTGAAATACTGGCCAGCCTCGTCACGAAAGCCTGTGTGTTTGTCGGCGCTGTGCTGGTTGATCCATAACAGATCATCGGTCAGGTAATCATTCGTTACATACACATCGCGCCAGCCATCCCGGTTCAGGTCGGTAATATTCAGCCCCAGCCCGTAGCCTTCCATCTGAATACCTTCCTGCTTCGATACGTTCGTAAATACCGGATGGCCCAGTTTCGGGTTAAAGTCGTTCCGATATAATCGATCCGTTGTTTTAGAGGCACCATTCGCGATTTTGTCATGATACGTACCCGGACTCCGGTCTTCGGTTGTGTTGGTCAGCACATACAGGTCCAGATCGCCATCATTATCATAGTCGAAGAAGGCGGCATTGGTAGTGTGTCCATTATCAGCGACACCATACTCGCGGGCTAGTTCTTTAAAAATGGGTACCCCGTTTCGTACCCCCTGGTTAACATACAGCAGATTTTCCCGCTTCACCGAGTCTTTACTCACGGTGGCACCTACGTACAGATCCATCTGCCCATCGTTATTGATGTCTACCATCGCTACGCCCGAGCACCATTTACCGGCGCCATCCACACCCGAGGCCGTGGTTATGTCGCGAAAATGCAGATCGTGTGAACCGGGCTCCGTCTGATTGAGAAAAAGTCGGTTGGGTACCTGATTACCGGTAAAAAAAACGTCGGTCCGCCCGTCATTATCAAAATCGCCGAGGGCAACCCCGCCACCATTGTAGATATACTCAAAATCGATGATGTTGAGCGAATCGTTATCGATGATTCGGTTAGCGAAGTCAATTCCCGTATCAGAGGCCGCTAATGACGTAAATAAAGGCTTTTGGCCGAGTTGACAGGCATTAAAGGTAAGGCCTACACCCAGACAGATAACCTGGCCTATAAGGCTATTACGTAGGTTTATTTTCGTAATCACGGGTTGTTTCTGAATAGATGATGAAACGTTATACTGATCATTTATTTTCTGTCAAAAATAGGCTTAAACAGGCATTTATACGTCTTATTTTATCGCAAGCTGCATCAAAATTGTATTATTAAAGAATTAAATAGAGTAGAAGGAAGTATGGGCTTGCTTACGTCTGCTATAAAGCACCGAGTATATTTTTTGCCTTTTTCAGGGATATACTCATAATGTACATTAATCTTTTAAACCTATTACTTACATGAGAAGCAAGCTTCTACAAATTACTTGTCTTAGCATAGCCTTTTTCCTAGTTGGGATTGGTGCTTTTGCTCAGGCGCGGCGCGTCAGTGGGCGCGTGACCGGCCCCGATGGCGGGATTCCGGGTATTAACGTGGTAATCAAAGGAACCTCAACCGGTACATCTACGGATGCAAACGGCGGGTATACCCTAAACCTACGTGGTAACAGTGATGTACTGATTTATTCAGGTATTGGCTTCAAATCGCAGGAGCTGACTGTTGGCAATCGCACGTCTATCGACGTGACACTGGCCGAAGACGCTTCGGTACTTAATGAAGTAGTTGTTACGGGGTACACCACCGATGATCGCCGGAACGTAACGGGTGCTGTATCAACCGTAAAGGCGCGGGCTCTTCAGGCGGTACCATCCGGTAATGTTGAGCAGCAGTTGCAGGGACGTGTTTCTGGTGTGACGGTTATTTCGAACGGCCAACCTGGTACAAGCAGCCAAGTTCGTGTTCGGGGCTTCGGTGCCTTCGGCGGAAACGAACCGCTTTATGTGGTTGATGGGGTGCCTGTAGGTTCGGTCAACATTGTAGCTCCTGATGATGTTGAAACAACGACTGTTCTGAAAGATGCTGCTGCCGCTTCTATTTATGGTGCCCGTGCTGCCAACGGTGTAATCGTTATTACAACCCGTAAAGGCTCGAAGACACCTCGTAAAATGCAGGTCACATATGATGGCCAATACGGTGTGACTGATCCCGGTAAAGGGCAGGAAATGCTAAACCCAACTGAATTTGCCGACTGGACCTGGCGTCAGTTCAGAAACACGGCGTTTCAGAACGGAACAACACCAGCCTATAGCCACCCTCAGTTTGGAACAGGCTCAACACCCGTTATTCCTGACTATATCAATGTAGGTGGTGCTGCTGGCGTAATCGGTTCAGTTGACCTGGCTGCTGCTAAACTGAAATACAACATCAACCCTAGTGCCGGTTCTATCTATCAGGTAGTTAAAGCTAATAAGCAGGGCACAGACTGGTACAAAGAGATCACGCGTGTAGCTCCTGTTCAGCGGCACGGTGTTGGCTTCTCAGGTAGCGGCGAATCAGCTCGTTACTATGTTGGTTTCAGCGCACAGGATCAGCAGGGTATTCTCCTGAATAACGATTTCAAGCGGTATACATTCCGGGCAAACACGGAGTTTGATCTCAGCAAGAAAGTGCGGATTGGCGAAAACATTCAGTTAACGTACCTGTCTGTATTAGGTCAGGGTGGTGGCAGCGGTGGTCAAGGTGTAGCTGCTGACGAGAATGACGTGTTGCAGGCGTTCCGTATGCCATCGATCATTCCAGTATATGATGAATTTGGTGGCTACGCGGGTACTGCGGCAAAAGGCTTCAACAACCCACGTAACCCAGTCGCTAACCGGGCAGGACAGGCTGACAACCGGGGTTTCAACACCAACGCGTTTGGTAACATCTATCTGGAAGTTGAACCAATTGAGTTTTTGACGCTGCGTAGCACGGTTGGTGGGCAGTACAATAACTTCTACAACTACAACTTTACCCGCTTACAGTACGAGAACTCAGAAAATAACTCAGCTTTTGGCTATTCTGAAGGAGGAGGCTATTCGTTTGGCTGGACGTTGACCAACACGGCTTCCTACAAACGTAAGTTTGGTATGCACGCTGTTGACGTAATTGTTGGTCAGGAAGCGTTGAACACGGGTGCTGGCAGAAACATCAATGGTAATGGTCAGAACCCCTTCTCAATTGACCCAAACTACATCACGCTGAACACGGTATCCTCTACCGGACGTACAGTTGGTAGCGGTCAGTTCAAAGGCGTAAACTTCTACTCATTGTTTGGTCGGGTGAACTATGTCTACAATGACAAGTACATCGTTACGGGTGTGATTCGTCGCGACGGTTCGTCACGCTTCGGTGCCAACAACCGGTATGGTGTATTCCCAGCTGCATCGGTAGCCTGGCGTATGTCAGCAGAGCCATTCATGAAAAACCTGCCATGGGTAACTGATCTGAAAATTCGTGGTGGTTATGGTCTGATGGGTAACTCGAACAACGTAGACCCCAACAACCAGTACAGCCTATATGCGGCCAACCTGGGTAACTCGGCCTATGATATTAATGGCTCTAACTCAAGCACTGTTGACGGATACTACCGCTCACGGATCGGTAACCCTGATGCAAAGTGGGAGACCTCGATCACCAGCAACATTGGTTTCGATGGTTCATTCTTCAACAACCGCCTGGAAGTTATCTTAGACGTATGGCGTAAGGACACCAAAGACCTGCTGTTCCAGGTGCCTATCCCCGACGTAATTGGTACGTATGCTTCAGCTCCTGCCGTAAACATCGGCGAAATGCGCAATGAAGGTATTGATATTCAGGTAATTGGTCGCGGCAAAATCGCTTCCGAAATTGGTTACGAAGCCAACGTAACGGCTAGCTTCCTGAGCAACAAGATCGTTTCGCTGGCTCCTGGTATCACGTACCTGACAACGGTAAACCCTGGCTTCCGGGGTATCAACCCAATTCGAAACCAACTGGGTTACTCACTCTCTGCTTTCTACGGTTACCAGACACTAGGTCTGTTCCAAAACAAAGCTGAAGTAGATGCGGCTCCAAAACAGGATGGTGCTGCTCCGGGTCGTTTCCGCTATGCCGACATCAATGGCGATAAGGTAATAAACGCTGATGACCGGACGTACCTGGGTAGCCCTGTTCCAAAATTCACCGGTGGTTTGAACCTGAAGTTCACATACAAAGCGTTTGATATCGAAATGTATGGTTACACGTCGATCGGTAACAAGATCTTCAACGTGTCGAAGTGGTTCACTGATTTCTATCCATCATTTGCCGGTGCAGCTATCAGCGCTCGCGTGAAAAACTCGTGGTCGACTGAAAACCCAGGTGGTACGGTGCCCATTTTCGAATCGGCGTCTAACTTCAGTACCAACACGCAGTCAAACTCATACTACGTAGAAGATGGCTCTTACTTCCGGATGCAAAACCTGTCATTCGGTTATAACCTGCCAAGCAGCCTGCTGAACAAGGTTAAGCTTCAGCGTGTGCGCGTATTCGTTTCTACGAACAACCTGTTCACCATCACAAAATACCAGGGTCTTGACCCAAGCGTAGGTGGTAACGCTGATACGAACTTCGGTATCGACGTGGGTAACTACCCCATCACACGTAGCGTACTGGGTGGCGTATCGCTGGCATTTTAATAACAAGGGACTTTTTCCCGATCAAACTAAATCATACAATGAGAAACAATATAAAACTCTTAATCCTAGGGGTTACTACTACCCTGGGCTTAGTGACTGTTTCGTGTAAAGACACTTTCCTGGAGGTGCCCGTTACCGGACAGTTGGCTGGTGCTCAGCTTAGTTCAAAAGCAGGTATCGAAGGTTCACTGATTGCCGCTTATTCGATTCTGAACGGCCGGGGCGAACGCCTTGCCTCGTTCAACAACTGGGTATGGGGTGGTATTCGTGGTGGTGACGCCAACAAAGGCACTGACCCAGGTGACTTCTCGACAATTAACCCGATTCAGCGCTTCGAGACTATACCCTCGGGCGACCAGGTAGGTCAGACATGGCAGCGTAAATACGAGGGTATCAGCCGCGCCAATACAACGCTAAATCTGCTGAAAAACGCACCGGCTGATATGTCGGCCGATGATCGGAAGCGTGTTGGTGCCGAAGCTCGCTTCCTGCGTGGGCTATATTATTTCGACCTGAAGCGTATCTACGGTGATGGTGCGCCCTACATCGACGAAACGGTCGATTACGGTACTGGCATCGAAAAAGTAGCCAACGGTGTAAACCTGTGGCCAAAAATCGAGGCTGATGCTAAGTTCGCTTACGAGAACCTGCCCGAAACACAGGCAGCAGCTGGCCGGGTAAACAAATGGGCGGCGGCGGCTCAGTTGGCTAAAGTGTACCTTTATCAGAAGAAATACACGGAAGCAAAAGGCTTGTTTGATCTGATCATTGCGAGCGGTAAAACGTCAAACGGCAAGAAATACGGTCTGGTACCGAAATATGCCGATCTCTTCAAAGCATCGAACGATAACAATGAAGAGTCGATATTCGCCATTCAGGCAGCTGCCAACACAGGTAACGTGAACAACGCTAACCCTGAATTTGACCTGAACTACCCATATAATACGGGTCCTAATGGTCCGGGTAACTGCTGCGGCTTTAACCAGCCTAGCTTCGAATACGCTAACTCATTCCGTACGGATGCGAATGGCCTGCCATTGCTCGATGGTTCGTATAACTCAGCAACCAACGCCCTGAAGACGGATATGGGTATCCTGTCGAAGGCAGACTTCACGCCTGATGCTGGTAACGTAGACCCACGGTTAGACCACACGATCGGTCGTCGTGGTATTCCTTACCTCGACTGGCAGGATCACCCCGGTGCCGACTGGATTCGTAACCAGCCAAACGGTGGCCCTTACTCACCTAAGAAGTTCACGTATTACAAGTCGGACGTTGGTTCACTACAGGACAACAGCTCATGGACACCTGGTTATACGGCGCTCAACGTGCCTATCATCCGGTATGCTGACGTACTGCTGATGGCGGCTGAGTGTGAGATCGAAGTGGGTAGCCTGACCAAAGCGTTGGAATACACCAACCTGGTTCGTGCCCGTGCAGCTAACCCTGCTGGTTTCGTAACCAAAGCTGGTGCACCTGCTGCGAAATACACGATCAGCCTATATCCGGCTTCTGTGTTTGCGTCAAAAGCATCAGCTACAGCAGCGGTTCGCTTCGAGCGCCGTCTGGAACTGGGTGATGAAGGTCACCGCTTCTTCGACCTGGTTCGTTGGGGTATTGCCGCAACAACAATCAATGCTTACCTACAATATGAGGGAGCCAAAGAGCGGCTCCCAACAACGCTGGGTGGCGCTACGTTTACAGCTGGTCAGGATGAGATCCTGCCTGTTCCACAGGCTCAGATCGATATCCAGGGTAAAGATATTCTGAAGCAGAACGCAGGATACTAACCAGTGACCGACTATAAGGTGACAAAAAAAGTGGGCTGGTGTAACAACCAGCCCACTTTTTTTGTCAGAAGCTTATGGTTAAAGCATAATCTGCTTTGCTACACCACAGTCTTTATCCAGTTGACTAAAACCAGGCTGATTGAATTTCACACTTTCGGTTAGCCTTGGTCCAAAAGGGCACAAATCAGACAGCTCAGTGAATAGTCTGACGTACAATTTACTAAGAACAGTTAGCTGTTGCACTCAGCCTTAACTCACGGCAAAGACGCTACGTATCGCTCAATTAAAAAGGCCAGCCTCTCACGAGGCTGGCCTTTTTAATATATCTGAACAGCTTAGTAACCAGGATTCTGTTTCAGCACGCTTGAGCCTTGCAAATCGATCTGTGTTTGCGGCAGGGGCAGGTATTCGTTCTTACTTGCGGTAAACACAGCACCACTGTAGGCATTGGACAACTTCGTCTTCTCGTAGGCAAGGAAGGCGTTGAGTGTTGGCTCGGCCACGCCCCAACGAACCAGATCAAAGAACCGTTGGCCTTCTTCGGCCAGTTCCAGTTTACGCTCGAACCGCACCGTTTGACGAGCCACCGCCTGCGATGCAAATGCCGAGGCAGGATATGGGCTGATGACATACTTCGCCGCTGGCTGACCAGCCGTTGTCAGAACGAAACCAGCGGGGTTGGCCGCCCGGTTACGTACCTGGTTCACGTAACTCATTGCCGTAGTCAGGCTTCCTACTTCCACTTCAGCTTCAGCGGCCATTAACAGAACATCAGAATAGCGCATCAACACGATGTTTGTGGCCGACCAGCCTTTCGTCCAGTTCGATACGTCAGCTACTTTGCCTTGTTGAGCCAGGTAGAAAACGTATTTTTTAGTCGAATAAGGGCCGCCAAATGCCTGGTTACGCGTCCAGGCGCTGGTGAAGTCGCCGTAATCCAGATAAGGGATACCTCGACGGCCAACCGTATGGTCTAAACGTGGGTCGATGTTTCCGGCGTCTGGTGTAAAGGCATCACCCGGTAGCAAGCCCATGTCTGTTTTTATCTCATTCGTGCCGCTATTATAAGCTCCGTTGGCAAGTGCATTATCTACTGGTAATCCGTTGGCGTTGGTACGGAACGAGTTAGCCAAGTCAAAGCTAGGCTTGAAGAAGTCGCAGCAAGTGGCACCGATACCCGCACTGTAGGGGTAGTTCAGATTCAGGTCACCTGAGGCTGCGTCTGAGCTACCGGCGTTTGCTACGTTCTGCGTTGAGAAAATGGCCTCCTCGCTGTTCTCGTTGGCCGAGTTGAATACCTGTGCATACTGAGGAACCAGACCAAACTTTTTACCATTGGTTGTTTTGCCATTGGCAATGATCAGGTCATACAGTGCCTTCGCTTCTGCGTACTTCCTTTGATACATGTATGTTCTGGCCAGATAAGCCGCCGCCGCCCATTTGTTGGCCCGGCCAGCCTGCGTGTTCGTCTCAGCCAGGTTGTCGTAGGCATACTTGAAATCAGCCTCAATCTTAGGCCAGATATCGGTATTGTTCGGGATCGCCTTGATCGTAGCACCAAAATCAGAGCCGTAATCAACCGTCTCGTCGATATAAGGCACCATGTTGAACGTGCGCTTCAGATCGAAATAGTACAGGCCACGCAGGAAACGCGACTCGCCCGATAACTGCTGCTTGAGGGCGGCTGTTACCGTAGGATCGGCTGATGGAAGTAGCCGAAGTACCGAGTTGGCGCGGCTCACCCCTTCGTAAAGCGCCTGCCAGCGAGAATTTAATTCAGCGCTCGAGGCATTGATCAGGTACGTTTCAAACGGCGTAATGGCATTAAAGTCAGCCGGGTCAGAGCCCTTGTTGGCGTCGCCTCCCATGATACTGCCATATACCCAGTTGGTGGGGCTGGCCGTTTGTGAGTAGCCACGGCCATTCAACTGAGCGTAGGTACTGATCAATAGTCCCTGTAAACCGTTATTCGTGGTCAGGGCTGTATTAAGCAACTGGCCAGCAGGAGTTACGTCGAGAAACGTATCCTTACAGGCTATTGAAATTACAGTCAGGAGTAGTAATGTACCGGCCCCTTTTGCGAGTGTCTTTCTCATTTTCTATATTTTTAAATAGATTAGATCGTGTGTATTTTGATTGAGAAGCTTGATAATCAGGCTTCTCAATCAAAAAGGTTGTTTAGAAACCGATGCTCAGGCCAGCGTTGTAGCTCCGTGTGATCGGGTAGTTACCCACGTCGATACCGAAGTTGCTATCAGCCGCACCGCCAACACCTGGATCGAGGCCTTTGTAGCCCGTGATGGTGAATACGTTGTTGGCAGCCAGCGAGAAACGTACCCGGCTCAGACCCAATTTGCCAACTAGTTCAGCAGGTAGTGTGTATCCGATGGTTACGTTCTGCATCCGTAGGTACGAGCCGTTCTCTACGTAGAATGAGTTAGGCACCGTATTAGTGCTGAAGTTGCCAACATCTTCAAAAATTGGCTGCATCGTGCTCGTATTTGTAGGCGTCCATGAATCTTTCACCCGTGCGCTGATGGCTGCTCCTGAGAACGATGGATAGAAATCAGTGAACCATTTCGACATGTTGAAGATCTTGTTCCCCAGCGATGAATACAGGTACGTTGCCACGTCGAAGCCTTTGTACGTGAACCGGAGATTCAGACCGCCGGTGAATTTCGGAATCGGGCTACCAATGAAGGTGCGGTCATCATTGTTGATCCGACCATCACCATTGACGTCAGCATAGCGGAACCGACCTACACCTGCGCCTTCCTGCGTAGGAGCAGCCGTCACTTCTTCTCTTGTCTGGAACAGACCCACTACCTGATAACCGAAGAACGAAGCCAGCGGCTGACCAGGCTGGTTGCGCGTTTCTGGTAACGACAGCCGGTTTGTTCCCGGGGCTACGTCGAAGTAAGGAACACCGGGGGCCAATGACTGAATTTTGTTGTTCAGAATGCTACCCGTTACGTTTACTTCATACCCAACATCACTGCTGGCTACCTTGCCACGCGTAATGATCTGAAGATCAATACCTTCGTTACGCATGCTGGCAATGTTTACCGATGGTGCCGTTGCCCGCTGACCAATTACACCGGCAATTGGTACCTGAAACAACAGATCTTTGGTGTCTTTCCGCCAGATATCAAGTACAACGTCGAGCTTACCGTTGAAGAACGACCCGTCGATACCGATGTTCGTTGTTGTGCTGGTTTCCCATTTGGCATTGGGGTTACCAATCCGGCTCCGGTAGAAGCCCGGATCTACGCCCGAGTTCCCCCCGCTGATGTCATACGAATTGGCTACGTTCGACTGGTAGAGGCTATACTGGTTGTTTGGGTCTACGTTGTTTGAGTTACCCATCTGTCCCCAGCCACCGCGAACCTTCAGGTCGGTAACAAACGGAATATCTTTCATGAACGGCTCGGCCGATAAGCGCCACGCCGCCGAGATGGCCGGGAATACGCCATACCGGTTGGTAGCACCAAACCGCGATGAACCATCGCGACGGATCACACCGGTAACGATGTACTTATCCAGCAGGCTGTAATTGACCCGGGCAAACTGCGAATAGAAGTTTACACCGCTGAACAGGTCACTGTTCGATTGCCGACCAGACGCTGAAGATGTAGTGATGTTGGCGTAGTTCGGATCAGTAGAGAAGGGGTTCAGGCCCGAACCGCTCAGGTTACGACCAAAACCAGTGTTCAGGGCCTCCAGACCCACTAACACGTCGACGCTATGAATACCAAATTTGCGCTTATACTGCGCCGTGTTCGTGAACGTCCAGGCGATGCTGTAACCGGCACCTTCGTTGATCCGGAAACCACCGTTGTTACCTTCGGCGTTTTCGTACGTATTGCGCGACGTCGTTTTGTTGTAGTAGTTTGACAAAGCACCACCAATGCTGCTGCGGATAGTCAGGTCGGGAATGATGTCATACTCCAGGTAGGCATTGCCGAAGAAACCGATGTTGAAGTTCCGGTTGTTCTTGGCGCCATCTCGTGAGGCAACCGGGTTGGCTGGGTTGTTAAACCCTTTTGCCGCCGTACCAGCGTAACCACCGAATACATCATACACCGGAATGATTGGCGCCATCCGGAAAGCCGTCAGGATCTCGCTTTCTTCCTGCGACAGGTTTTGCCCTGCATTACCACCTACCTGACCAGAGTTGTCGATGTAGGTAGCCTGTAGGTTCTCGCCGAAACGCAGCTTTTTGCTTTTCAGGATGTCAAATTCAGAATTGGCGCGGAATACGTACCGGCTGAAGTTGTTGTTCAACAGAATACCCGCCTGCGTTTGCTGGCTAACGCTGATGTAGTACCGGCTGCTTTCGCTACCGCCCGAGAAACCCAGTGTGTGGCGCATCAAAGGTGCTGTCCGGGTGATGGCTTTATACCAGTTTGTACCGGCCTGATTGGCGCGCGTAACCTGATAAATGCCACCCAGCGATGGGTCAATGTTGTACTTGGCCCGTTCTGCGGCGAGGTCTACGCCACCCGTTACACCAAAGCGATTACCAACCTGTAGGTACTCAGGCAGCACAGGTGTCAAGCCCTGACCGTACTGGCCGCTGGCAATACCCGTGAAGCTGTTGGGTCCAATAGTACCGCCATTGGCCAGAATCCGGTTACGCACGGCGTTCCAGGTCCAGTCGGCCTGTTCCTGCGGATTCAATACGGCGGGAGCAACACCTGGATCGGTGATACCATACAGACCGTCGTAGGAAACAGTTAGTCGCTGCGCCTTGCGCTGGCCTTTCTTCGTTGTAATAACAATAACACCGTTGGCCGCCCGCGCTCCATAGATAGAAGCTGCAGCCGCATCTTTCAGAACCGACGTCGATTCGATATCGTCAGGGCTGAGGTTACCGATACCGCCCGTAGGCACACCGTCGACAACATAAAGCGGCTGGTTACCACCAAAGGCGCCAAAACCACGTACCCGAATGGTATTGTTAGCACCCGGCTGCCCGCTGGCAATAACCGTTACCCCGGCAATCCGACCCTGTAACTGCGTTTCAACGTTGGCCGACGGAACTGCCGCCAGATCACGTGATTTCACCGTTGATACAGCACCCGTATTATCGCGTTTGCTGTCTGTCGAGTAACCCGTTACAATCACCTCGTTCAGGGTTGAGGCTTCTTCCTGAAGTTGAACCGCAACAGTAGTACGCGTGCCTACCGTAACGTCTGTCGACTTATACCCGATAGCCGATACCGTAATTACATCAGCTGAACCGCGAAGTGTAAGTGTAAATGCCCCGTTGGCATCGGTCGTTGTGCCGATCGTTGTGCCCTTAACAACAACGGTAGCTCCAGGAACCGGATCGGTATTACTGGTAACCGTACCCGTAATCCGCCGGTCCTGCGCCATAGCACTAGTGCCCCAGAGTAATACGAATGCCCCCAGTAATATATACCGGAAGGTATTGTAAAATTTTGTGTTCATATGGTTGAGACCATTAAATTGTGAAAATGAATCAATGTATATTGATACGTCTTTAGGTTAAAGTATATTTTGATTTTTTTTAACTTAGTTCTGACATTAAAATTTGAAAATACATAAAATTATTCGGAAAATATTTATGTAACATTCTGTATTACAGGTATTTACGATAAACTAGTGTCAGTGAAAATAAATTTATTTATTTAAAGTAAATTGTTGGTTTATATTGGTTTGCAAAAAAAATTTTTACTCATAAAATAATAGATTATTACTTAATCAATAAAAGAATTATATACTTAGAAAAATCCTTATTTGAATCTATTTTCTTGTATAATTACTGAGTACCTCAATTATTTTAATTGAGTTTTAAGAATTAATTACTGTACTTTGTTATTTAATTATTGTGATATACCATGTTGCACCGTACCCTGTCAATTGCTTTCCTGTTATCCTTCGGTGGTTTCTTAACTGCCTGTCAGTCCTCATCGTCCAGTTTATTTTCACTACTTCCGGCAGAGGAGACAGGCATCACCTTTGCCAATCGGATTTCTGAGTCTGACTCGATGAGCATTCTCGATGTAGAATATTTCTACAATGGAGGCGGCGTGGCGCTGGGCGATTTCAATAATGATAGCCTGCCCGATGTCTTCTTCACGGGCAACATGGTGGCTAACCGGCTTTTCCTGAATAAGGGTAGCCTGAAGTTCGATGACATTACCCAGTCGGCGGGCGTAACGGGCAACGGCAAATGGTGCTCAGGTACGTCGCTGGTCGATATCAATAATGATGGCTGGCTGGATATTTACGTGAGCGCCACGCTGAGCAAGAGCGACAAACAGCGTGAG
Source organism: Fibrella forsythiae (assembly GCF_017353175.1). Classification (GTDB taxonomy): domain Bacteria; phylum Bacteroidota; class Bacteroidia; order Cytophagales; family Spirosomataceae; genus Fibrella; species Fibrella forsythiae. The sequence continues at coordinate 230,290 of NZ_JAFMYW010000002.1, forward strand.
AATCTGCTGTATGTAAATCAGGGTGTACGCGACGGGAAGCCGGTATTTAAGGAAATGGCCCATGACTATGGTATCGCCGATAACAGTCATACTACGCACGCCGCCTTTTTCGATTATGACAACGATGGCGATCTGGACCTTTACTTATTAACCGACCGCATCGACGATTACCCGAACGTATATCGGGCAAAGGTCGACGATGGTTCTTCACTGAATACCGACCGGCTGTACCGCAATGACCCTAACCCGGCACTGGGCCATCCGGTGTTTACTGATGTCTCAAAGCAGGCGGGAATCCGGCATGATGGTTATGGGCTGGGACTGAATATTGTGGATATGAACCGGGATGGCTGGAAAGATATCTACGTGACCAACGATTACCTGACCGATGACCTGCTCTATATCAATAACCACGATGGCACCTTCACCGACCGCGCCGGAGAGACATTCAAGCATACCAGCAACACGGCGATGGGGAACGACGTGACCGATATTAACAATGACGGACTGGTTGATGTGATTGCGGTGGATATGATGCCCCGCGACAATTACCGGAAGAAGATGATGCTGGCCGCCAACAGTTACCAGACGTACCTGAACAACGATGAGTATAAATACAATTACCAGGTTGTTCGGAATACCCTGCAACTGAACCAGGGTACGCGCCCCAATATGATTACTCCCGCCTTCAGTGAAATCAGCCTGCTGGCCGATGTAGCCGAAACCGATTGGAGCTGGGCACCGATGGTAGTCGATTTCGATAACGACGGCTTCCGCGACTTGCTCATCACCAACGGGTTTCCCAAAGATGTTACCGATCGGGACTTTATGACCTTCCGGGCCGAGAACGGTAAGGTGGCCACCAAAGACTATACGCTGGCCCAGATTCCGGTGGTCAAGATCAGCAATTACGCCTTCCGCAACAATGGCGATCTAACCTTCTCAAATGTCACGCAGGATTGGGGAATAGACGTTCCCTCGTTCTCGAACGGGGCAGCCTACGGCGACCTCGACAACGATGGCGATCTGGATTACGTGGTCAACAACATTAACGATTCGGCCTTTGTTTACCGCAATAACCTGATTGAACAGAAAGGCGATCAGGCCAACTACCTGCGGGTGAAATTTGCCGGGTCGGCGCAGAACAGGATGGGCCTCGGCGCGTTTGTTGAACTACACTATGGCCGGCAGAACGAACAGCAGCAGGTGTATGAACACAGCCCTTACCGAGGGTACCTTTCAACGGTAGAGCCGGTTGCTCACTTCGGGCTGGGGGCCGTGAAGACAATCAATGAAGTACGGATTATCTGGCCTGCACATGACAACCAGCCTGCGCGGCAACAGACCTTACGCAACGTCAAGACCAACCAGGTGCTGACGGCCGATATCCGAAACGCTACCGAACCATTGTCTTTGCCGGTTAAGAAGCCCGCCTTGTTCAACGAGGTGACTGATTCACTACAGGTAGCCTACGTGCATCAGGAGCCGGAATACATCGATTTTAACACTCAGAAACTATTGCCGCATAAACTGTCGCAGTATGGTCCGAGCGTATCGGTGGGTGATGTGAACGGCGACGGCCTGGATGATCTGTTCATTGGTGGAGCAAGGGCCAACAAAGGGCGATTTCTGCTGCAGACTGCCACGGGTGGCTTTGCGGAGAAAGACCTGCTGCCAACTGGCAACGTACCTGGAAACAAACAGGAGGAAGATATGGGTACGTTGCTCTTCGACGCCGACGGTGATGGTGACCTGGATTTATACATCGCCAGTGGCAGTACCGAGGGGCAGGCAAATTCCGCTTCTTTCCAGGACAGGTTCTATATCAATAACGGCGGCACGTTCACGCTGGGCACAGGTACGTTGCCGGCCAATACTACCAGTAAATCGTGCGTAAAAGCGGCTGACTTCGACGGCGACGGCGACCTGGACCTTTTCATTGGTGGCCGGGTAATACCTGATCAGTATCCCAAAGCCACATCGAGTCTGCTGCTTCGTAATGACAGCAAACCCGGCCAGCCACACTTTACCGATGTAACGGCGCAGGTGGCACCCGTTCTAACCAATATCGGTCTTGTCTGCGATGCCCTCTGGACAGATCCAGACAATGATGGCGATGTTGATCTGATGCTGGCCGGCGAGTTTATGCCCCTCACGTTGCTGACCAACAACGGCGGGAAGCTGACGAACCAGGGCGCAGCTAACGGGCTGGCTAAATCGGTTGGTTGGTGGAACTCACTGGTTGCCGGCGATTTTGATCGAGACGGTGATATTGACTACATAGCCGGTAACCTTGGGCTTAACGCCCGCATGCGCGCCACCAACGAAGAGCCCGTGCGCATGTATGCCGGTGATTTCGATAACAATGGTTTTTATGATGCCATACCAACCATCTTTATTCCTGATGCAGACGGCAGGCGGCAGGAATACACCTTCCACGGGCGCGAAGACCTGATTAAGCAGATGATCGTGATGCGCCGACGGTTTCCCTTCTACAAAGATTTCGCTACGGCAACAATCGATAAGCTCCTTACGCCCGAAGAGCGGCAGAACGCTACAGTACTGGAAGCCAACTACCTGCAATCTGCCTACGTAGAAAACAAGGGCAACGGCACCTTTGCCATCCGAGCCTTACCCGTACAGGCGCAACTGGCTCCGATTTTCGGCATGGTTGCCGACGATGTGGACCGCGATGGCAATCTCGATGTTATGCTGGTAGGTAACGATTTCAGCGGCGAAGTGCTGGCTGGCCGTTATGATGCATTGAATGGCCTGTGGCTCCGGGGGAACGGAAAAGGCAACTTCACGGCACAATCCATTAACACGAGCGGCTTCTACGTACCTGGAAACGGCAAAGCGCTGGCGCAACTGATTGATAATAAAGGCAGTGAACTGCTTATAGCTTCGCAAAACAGAGGGCGCCTGTGTATTTTCCGCAATAGCAAACCGGTGCGGCGTATACGACTAGGCTCTACCGATGCATCGGCGTTATTGACCTTTGCAGATGGCAAAAAGCAAAAGGTAGAATTCAGCTATGGCAATTCGTTCCTGTCGCAGTCGGCCCGCGTGCTGACGGTAAGCCCGCAGGTAAAGGCCGTTGACATTATGGATTCGCAGGGTCGTAAGCGGTCGGGATTCCAGCCGAACACACTGGTAAAGAACTAGTTGGCTCAGCAGGTCAGTATTGTCTGCCGACAAACGGAGTGTATGAAGTTGTAAGGCGTTTTGGTTACTTCAGAAGCGTCCGGTAGGTGCGGGCAATGCGGGTGGGTGGTACATCGCAGGCGAACAGAAGAACGGCAGCCAGATTGGCCAACTGAACCCGCAACCACGAATTGGCTTCGTATTTACGAGCCGATACAACAACATCTTTGGGAACAACCATGAACCGAGCCCGTTGTTCAATGCGCCGGATGATGTCAAAATCTTCCATAATCACATACCGTTCATCGAACCCATGTAACTGGTTAAAAAGAGCCTGGGTGATAAACAGTGTTTGATCACCGCCCCGACTCATGAGTCCGCCAAACCGGGTACCATAATTGTTAAAGCGAAGCAAAACCTTATCTGAATCGAACCGGAATCGGTAACGGCCTGCGTCATAGCCTGCCGCCAACGCCTGCTTAATGTCGCTGACGAAATCAGGATGGACCTGTACATCGGCATGAACGAAATAAAGCACATCGCCGGTAGCCCGCTGTGCTCCGTAATTCATTTGAGCGGCTCGCCCCCGCCTGGGTGCTTGTAAGACGGTTGCTCCGGCCCGGCTGGCATACGCAACTGTTTCATCGGTGCTTCCCCCATCAACCACCAGTACGTCAGCTACCCGATCGCCCGCATGTGAAAGCACGCGCTTCACAACCTGCTCAATCGTGGCGGCTTCATTATAGGTGGGAACGATAACGCTGATCATCATAGAGTACAAAAATCGTACAAAGCGAAACGCCCGGCAAGTGGTATGCTTGCCGGGCGTTTCAAGACGTCGTTACTGTAATAAGGTACTGCTCAATTAGGCAATGAACGGACCAGCAATAGCCAGTACGTCACTTTTGCTAAGTGGCTCGTCGAACGCCTCTGTAACGGCTTCGGCAGACTTACCTGAAATACCGGCCAACTCAACACCAAGCTGGTTGGTGATGTTGTCGCTGGCATAAATGGTCACAGGCAGGCCGGAAGCGTCAGAATTCGTGATCCATCCTTTGAATCCACGCAGTACCCGGATACGGGCAGCATGGCGCGCTTCAACTGAGTGGATATTCAGTGCAACTTCGAGAACGGCCGGGGCATTTATCAGGTTACCAGCCTGACCTTTGTAGGCCCGTACACCGGTATCTTCAAACGCCTGTGACAATGCCATATAGGTCTGGAAGTTTGAGAATACAGTTGGGAAAGCTCCCTTGGCCGTAAAATCAAATGTTGGTTTAGCAACTGCCTGAGCGCCTAATACTGAACGCAGCAGACGCACATGGGCTTCTTCATGTCTCCGAATGGTACGGAAGATCTCCATGAACTGGCTTGGAATCAGGCCTGACGTTTCGGTGCCGCGAACGTAAAATTCTGCTTCGAGGTATTCGAGCGTTAACGCGAAGTTGAGCACCTCAACCACGTTGGCTGGTAAACCAGACTGGCCGTATGCGTTAGACAGGGCCGAAGCCATGACCACAGGGGCAGCCACAGCTACTTTAGCTGCTTTGTTTGCCCACATGCTGAACATGTTGCGGCGTGATACATGAGCCAGGCGGTCGAAAATCTCGCCATCGACGGACTCCAGCTCGTTGAGAATATTTTGCAGATTCATTGCTGAGTTTCTGTTTTCGATGAAAAAATTTAATTAAGCCAGCGTGAAGGTGATGGTCTCCTGAATAAATGGAGCCACAATCGCCAACACAGCACCCGGTTCACGTGAACGCTCCAGACCCATGGTGTCGACAGGCAGATCACCAGCAAATGAACCCGATAGAGGGAACTGCAAATCACTTAATAAAGCCGCGTGGCGGGCTTCAACAGAAACAATTTTACCGGCAGTCAACAGATAAGCGCCTGTTTTCAGATACTTACCAGCACCGTTATAGGCCGATACGCCGGTGTCTTCAAACTGACGGGCTACGTCGATAACGACCGACCGCTGTTTGAAGTTGATACCACTGAAATTAGGCGTCAGGCCAGGAATGGCCGCAGAACCCAGTGCTTTTTTGAAAAATTCGCGGTGAATAACTTCATGGTCGCGGATGTCGGTAAACATCGTGCGCTCCATAGCCGTCATTTCTGAATAGGGGTTGGCCAACAGCATCTCGTAGTAAGCTGCTTCGAGCTGTTCCAGCGCGTAGGCGTAGTTAAGAATAGCAACTTCACCAGTGCCTAAGTCAACCGTGATGCCATTGCTCATTTTCCGGGCATACTTGCTCAGATTGTATTCAGGAGTCGATGATACTGCTACCTCGTCTGTTGGTGTGCAAGAAGACAGGATCCCACCCACTACTGCAGCCCCACCTACATAACGTAGGAACGACCGACGGCCCACGCCTTCCACGCGGGTCGGCGACTCAGGCAATGTGTTAAGTTCTTCCATAATCGTAGAATATAAGAATCGGTTAATCTTTCGCCGGTTGTTCGGGAAAGCTTATGGTATACGATGTCGGGAAGACTTTGGATTTTTTATATTGACGGAACGGGAAAAAAAAGATGGGTACTGCTGAAAGTACGATTATGTATCTACGGCAAGAAAAGTAAAGTTACAAAAGGTTGGTATATTACAATATTAACCCTATAGGATAATAGAGAAGTGGGCTTCTGTATCTTACCTGTTTTTTTGCCATTTGATTGGGTCAACCATGGGAATCGGGTACGTATCGCCGATACCGACGCCAAATTCGGCCTGTTGCTGTTGGGTTAGCTCAGACACCAGATGCACCTTGTCGCCAGGTACGTTGGCCAGTTCCGGAAGCCAGTGTTTTACATATAGACCCTGCTCATCGTATCGGGTGGCCTGACTGTATATGTTGAAGTACCGGGGCTGCCCGTTCGGGGCTTCGCGTGGGTCGTTGCCTACACCCGCCACATAATTCCAGTTGCCCCAGTTGCTACACGGGTCATAATCGATCAGCAGGCTTTCGAAATAAGCCGCCCCCCAGGTCCAGTTGAGGCCCAGATCGTTTACCAGAAAGCTGGCCACATTTTGCCGGCCCCGGTTGCTCATGAAGCCCGTTGCGTTCAGTTCGCGCATGTTGGCGTCGATCAACGGAATGCCGGTTTCTCCCCTGGCCCAGCGTTGAAATAGATCAGGATCGTGATTCCACTGTTTTTTTAGTGCGTGTTTGATGCCGCTTGGCTTAAACAGCCGCGAGCCGAAACGGAGGGCAACAAACCGGAAAAAGTCGCGCCAGATCAGTTCGAAAATCAGCCAGTAAGTCGACTCGTTGCCGCCCCGGTCCTGTTCATAGCGTTTTATTTCGTGGTAAATAAATCGGGGCGATAAACAGCCGTGGGCAAGCCAGGCCGAAAATTTGCTCGAGTACGCTTCACCTAGCATCCCGTTGCGGGTAGCCTTGTAGGTACGTATCAGATCGCTCGTCCAGAGGTAATGCTCAAGGCGGGCGAGGGCTACCGATTCACCACCCTTAAATGAGATCGCCGCCCGATTATCGGTTTGTAGTGTTTCCGTGAAACCCAGTTGCTCCAGCGTTGGCAGATCTCCTGCCTTGATGCCGGTAGGCATAACGACCTGGTCTGGCGTAGGGTCCAGTTCACGTACCTGCGCCTCTTTCTCAACGCGGGTTCTGAACTGAGTAAACACGTCCGGGAGTTTAGCAATGCCAAATGGCAAGTCTCTGATATGATAGAGCGTACTGCTCCAGAATAGTTCGATATCGATGTTAAGGGGTTTCAGCCGTTTCGACAACGCCGACTCTACGTCTGTTTCTTCCGATGTTACCTCTTTGCTGGCATACACAGCCCTGGCATTGATCTCCTCGGCCATGTCGGCCAGTATCTGAGCCGGATCACCGACCCGAATAATCAGATCGGCCCCACGTGCCCGGAGCGATTGGCGCAGGTCAGCCACACTTTCGAGCAGAAAATTGGCCCGGAAAATGCCCGTTTTTTTAAGGCCAAGTTTAGGTAGTTCCCGAAATTGGGCCGGATCGAACACGTAAACGGGCAGTACCTCAGCGGCTTCGGTACAGGCTGCCGTAAGGGCGGGGTTATCGTGAAGCCGCAGATCGCTGCGGAACCAGTAAAGAATACGATTGGGAGATGACATAGGCGGATACGTACCCGAAACGGATACGGTAAATCAACCCGGGGTGAAGCAAAAAGATTAGCGCTGCGCGCAAAAAATGCCCTGAAACAGCCCGATTTCATTTAGTGGGCCGCTTCGGTAAAGGCACATTCCCGGATAGTAATACCGGCCATTGTGGTCGGTATGGTTTGAATAACGCGAACAGTTCCGTTCTGGATAAACCGTTCAATCTGGTAATTCCACTGCTCATCGACCACGAAAAAATGTGGAATCTGATTCGGGTTAAAATTAGTCAGCGTTTTGATGGCCGCCACCCGGTACTTCGTCCGGATCGCTTCCAACGTATGAAAACCCACCGATGCGCCCAGGTCATTGGCTGGATGGAAGGCTGATGCGCGGTCTAACAGGAAGTAGACCGGGCGCTGCTTGTGGCTGTAGAACCAGACCGGTATAAAGTTGATCGACGACTCCAGAAAAACCGGGTATCGTTTATCCAATTGATCAACATATGACATAACCGTAGTTGGTGCCAGCGACACCTTCCGGCTCTGGTAGAACAGCAGGCCAGCCAGCCCAACCAGATAAACGGGCAGTATCCATACCCCTGCCATGCGTACGGATCTGCCCTGCAAGAAGCGGCGGAACAAACCGGTTCTTGGGCGGCTGGTTACAGATTGTTGGCTGGTGGCAGAGCGGATGCCAACGAAATAATGAACGGCATAAACCAACTGGTAGATGACCAGTAAATGGCTCGGCCAGAGATAACGACTGATGAATACAGATGTGTGCAACAGGCTGACAGCCAGTGTTATAATAAGGGTTGTCAGGTAAAGAAAGCCCGCCAGCAGGTACAGCATGAAGGCCTGGTCGGCAATGGCATACCGAAATCCGTTTCTTAGTTTAGGAATGGCAATAAAACCAAACAGGGCGATCAGGCCCAGAAACCGCAAGACAACCACGAGTGAGAACAGACCGGTTGCTTCCAGTTTTGCCGAGGGAGTGGGGGCCAGTTCGCCAACAATGCTGAAAAATGACCGTAAAGTCGGAAGCGGAATCCAGGAGTGTGGTTGGCCCGCTCTGGCCTGAATGGCGAAACTCGGGTACCAGATCAATAGCCAGCCAATACCAATCAATATGAACGTACCCAGCGCGTAGCCGTAGTAACGACTACCCGACCAGATCCAGAGTAGACCGAAAAAAGCCCCCGCCGCCGCTACGTAGAAAAGGCCGAAGTTGTGGGTCAGTACCACAAGCAGGCCAATAAGGGTGTGGGCCAAGAGCAAACTCCCTTTCCACGGCTGGCGAATCAGTTGGTGAAGCGCCACAAAGTAGAGCAGCGTCAGCAGCAGAAACAGCGGGTAAGCCCTGATCTGCGTAGCCAGTGTGCTGTTCAGAAAGGTGAGTCCGGCCAGCAACGTCACCAGCACAAAATTGACAGCTGGCCGGTTGAGGAAGTAAGTTATATACTGATAAAATATAGCCAAAGTACTGGCAAAGAGCACAACAGATACACTTTTCAGGAACACCACGTTCATACTGACGGTGTGGGCGAGTAGCCAGTACAGATTCGCAAACAACGGCGGATTGGCATCCAGACCACTGACGATCGCATCGTTCAGGTGAGTCAGTGACTGGTCGGAGATGAGCAGGTAGCTTAACAATTCATCCATCCAGAGCAATTGCCGTTTGGCAAACAGCGAAGCCATGAAGCTGCCGGCAAAAAGAACAAAAATAAGCAAACTGAACAGCCACGTTTTGCGGGCAACAGGGCGCATGAAAGACGGTCAGACTGATTGTGGAAACGGACGATTAATTTGTAGACGTTAATATATGATCATGTTTTTAAATCATAGATACAAAGCCGATTCACTGGTCGTTATTGTGAGCTAATATGTTGTGGGGACTAGCTGGGTCAGGTACGTAGGGCTGGTTGGCCTGTGGTTGTGAAGTACGGCTTTCTGCTGCCCTACATCAGTGGCTCCGCTCAACGGCCAGTTTTATGCCCAGCAGAATGAAGAGGGTGCCCGTAAACCGATTGAGCCAGGTTTTAATCAGCTGATTACGCTTAAAACCAGCGCTCATATTGGCCGAAAAAATGGCCAGCATCAGATTCCAGATCGTGCCAGTCAGGTTGAACGTCAGGCCCAGAAGGAGAAACGAAACGGATGTATGGCTGTACGTTTTCTGAACAAACTGTGGCAGAAATGCAATGAAGAATAACGCCACTTTGGGGTTTAGTACGTTTGTTACTATTCCCGACACGACGAGTTGCCGGTAATTGGTTTTGGTCATAGCAGCCACATCGAACGCTGTGTCATCCCGCGTTAGGATCATCCGAATACCGAGGTAAAACAGGTAAGCTGCCCCCAGGTATTTTACAATGTTGAAGGCCAGTTGTGACTCAGCAATCAGGATAGACAAGCCAAAGGCGGCCAGAAATGTATGCACCAGACAACCCACCGTGATCCCCAGCGCCGAGTAAATCCCCGCCTGCATTCCCTGCGAGAGGCTTCTGCCCAGAATATACATGGTATCTGAGCCGGGCGTCATGTTCAGTAGGATACCGGCCAGAACAAAAGCAGCAAAATTGTCGATTCCGAACATAGGTGATAAACGGGCATTGGACCCACGAAAGGTAACGCTGGCTGGTTAATGGGTGGAATAAAAGCGTGCGGGAAGTTCAAAAAAAACGTTGGCGACGTACCTGAAGGCGTAAGTAAAAACGGATTGAGCGTACTGAATAAAACGATCCGGAATACCGGCCAGCAGTGGGCTTTATCCAAGCACGCGAAGTCCGGGTCAAGTGCAAGCCGTAGCCATCTGATCGGGTTGAATTGAACATGCTGATCAAGCTACAGCTAAACACGTCAGAATGTAGTTAGTTGGGTAAAAACCGGATTATCACCCGCCTGTTTTTAGCCTTGTTTTGTTCCGAATCATTCGCGGCTTCGGGCGAATCGGGGCCTTCCCAAGTGGCTATAAGTTGTTCGTCTGGTATGCCATGTTGCCGTAAATAGTTGATCACCATTCTGACACGGTATTCTGACAAGGTTATGTTCAGGTCGCGCCTGCCCACATTATCTGTATAACCGGTAAGCTGAATTTTCGTGATCTTGTGGCTGGCTAAAAAGCTGGCTACCGAATCCAGGGTTGTCTTGGCGCTAGGAGTGAGATCATAACTGCTCTGGTCAAAATAAAGAAGTCTGGTTGCCATACCGGGCTCCAGTTTAGGTGATGTCAACTCTTCAGGGTTATCAAATAATATGGCTTTAAACGTGAATCCCTGGCCAACGATCAACGTTTCGCGCTTCAGCACACGGCCATTTATGAGCGACGAGGTGAGCAGATATTCGCCAGGATCGATGTGCTCCAGGGCTATGTGCTTCAGGTGATGACCGGGTCTGAATCGCAGGCTGGTTACGTAGGCTGGATTATCTGGCCTGGTTAGCGCATAAGCAATGTTAATGCTGTCTGGAGCGGTAAAATAGAGCGATAGTCGAGTGGGCGATTGCACACTACTTGAGTCATTGGGGCTCATTGGTACATCGACCATGAAGCTGGCGTTATCCGTTGTTTTTCCAGATAGTTGTACAGGCACTACAATGGTATGATACCCCGTCGCCTCAAAAAGAACAGCTTTAGCAGATGCCGGAATCTGACAGGCGAACTTGCCGGAACGGCTGGTAACCACTACTCGTTGTTTTTGGCCTCCCGATTGTGTGTAAGCTGCAATGGACACTGAAATGCCGGTGGCCATATCATAGCATCTGCCATGTAGCCTGATTGAGTCTGCTGCCTGATGTTGCTTTTCCTGATAAAAACGGCCGTTGAGTAGAGGAACCAGAGCGAAAAGAATAGCCAAAAACATACACGTTGATTTCCCTAAGGGTTATTCCCTGAAGTTACCCGATCTGTCGCAAAAGAACCATTTCAAGCTATCCCAAGCCTGGAATGTTAGTAGGCGGTATTGGCTTTCAGATAACTCACGTTCTCGTTAGTTTCCAGCATCGGTGACTTATTCAGTAATGTCAATTCGCCAATACCAGGCTCAGGAAATGGGTAACTGCACTCAGAAAAGAGCGGTAAAACGCAGGTGAAAAGTGTCAGCGAAAAGCTGCAGAGAAGCACATCAGACAAAGCTGCGGCTAATAGCTTAAGCAGTGTACCGGTCAGATTGCCGAAAGGTAGTGCTGTTATCTGGGTAAAAACTGGATAACGACCCGCCTGTTTCTGAGCCGGTTTGATTCCGGATCATCTGAGGTGGCAAGCGAGTCGGGGCCCCTTCCTGTAAGGAATAATTGGTCTGGCCGAACACCTTTCTGTTTCAGGTAATTCGCTACAGTCCGTGCCCGGAATTCCGACAAAATCACGTTTAGATCGCGCCGTCCAATGTTCTCGGTATAACCAGTTACGTTTAGTCGGATGGTAGGCCGTTGTATCAGAATGGTGGAAACAGAGTCTAGCATCATTTTTGCGGCATCGCGCAGGTCGTAACTGCTTTGGTCGAAATACACCGTTGTGGGGCTGAAGAACTTAGCAGGCCTCTCTTTCGGGACAGGTGCTGCAACCACTACGGTCGCTACTGCAGCACTGGAGGTGACTACCTGTACCGGGTCAGGTTTTTTGACAATGACGGCCAAAAAATTAGAGCCAGGATTAATCTTTACCGTGTTGGTAAACAGTAATTCCCCGCCTGCTGATGTGGCAGTAACCAGGTACGTCTTTCCCGGTTTGACCGTGTCGATATTGAGATTGGTCAGGGGCTGCTTCTGATTCCATTCTGGTTTCATAGTCAGCGAGATACCCGATTCTTTTCCGTCGATTGGCACTACTTTGTAATTGATTTCGAGGTCAGCAGGTACGTCGAAATTCAGGCATAACTGATTGACAATCGCTACTGCCTGCCAGTTGGGTGCTCCCATTTCCACGGTAAGCCTGAATCTGGCATTATCTGATATACCCTGATTGAATTTGACCGGAATAACCGCCTGCCTGAAGCCCTCCGATTCAAAAACGATCGTTTCGGTTAAAACGGGTACCACCAGATTGAACCGGCCGGTGGCATCGCTTTCACCTACTTTCACTTTACTCTGTTTGTACAAGGCAAAGGCACTGCTCTTGAGCCTGGCTTTCGTAACCGCATTGAGGCAACTCCCCTGAATCTTCACCAACTGAAGATTATGCAATTCGGCTGGATCATGCAGAAAAAGGCTACGCAGACAAAAGAGACTGGCGATGATATAGGTAAGCATACCGGCTGACATTCCTGATAGTTGTACCATACTCTTTTTACAGAGCAGTACACCGTGAAACACAGGAGTTGCAGCAATAAACAGGCCTAAATTGATTGCAGGGTAACCGAAAAAAGTAAAAATTGCCCGGCAAAATTTATTATTTTCAGTCTACAGCTATGTACTACCGAAGCCCTGGCTTCGGTAATTGAATAAAGTATCGGTTTTAAGGCTTCCGATGCTGTGCTGTTAAGTCCCTGATGGGGCAAACATGATATAATCTCTCAAATCTTCCGCGTGCTGACCGGGCCGTTTTCGAGGTTCAGCACGCCGCGGGGACAGACAGACGAGCAGATGCCGCAACCAACGCAGGATGACCGTACGATGTCTTGCCCTTTCTGAGCATACGCTCGCACGTCGATACCCATTTCGCAGTAGGTAGAGCAGTTGCCGCAGGAGATACATTGGCCGCCGTTGGTAGTGATACGAAACCGGGATTTAAACCGCTGAACAATACCCAGATACGCCGCCAGCGGACAACCAAACCGGCACCACACACGACTACCCATGAGCGGATAAAAGCCCGTGCCTACCACACCCGCGAAAATAGACCCGATCAGGAATCCGTAGGCTTTACGAACGCTGTACGAATCGAGGAAGCCGAAGAGGGCGCTTTGGCCGGAAAAGTAACTGTACAGCACCAGCAGGGTCATTACCACGGCGAAAACCAGCACGCTATGCACCAGTACGCGCTCGACCTTCCAGGCTTTCAGGGTCTTGTCTGATAAGTGCCGATACGGATCGCCGAGGGTTTCGGCCAGGCCACCGCAGCCGCAGACCCACGAACAATACCAGCGTTTACCCACGAAGTAAGTGATCGTTGGAACGCCCACCGTGGATAAGGCCGTACCCCAGACAAACATGAAAATGCCCAATGTACCCGCCTGTAGTTTGGCGTTGATCTCATAGTCAAAAAAGAAGTCGTAGTCGAGGGGCCAAATGCTTTTCAGGTCCTGGTAAGGGGCATTCAGCAGGCTCATCAGCTCTGGAATCAGAAAGGCGAAAAAGAGCTGGAAAGCCATCACAGAAACGGTTCGGTATTGCTGGTACCGACTGTGGCGGTAGTTAATCAGCATTCGAACACCCATGACCGTCACGGCGGTGGTATACAGAAAGCCGTAAAGAAACCATTTGCTGGCTGGCCCACCGTTCAAGGCACGGCTGAAGGGATCGACGAGCGCGGTCCAGTTGGTGAGGTATTCGGCGTAGAAGTAGAGCAGGATGTAAAACCCGATCAGGAACGTACCCACAAGGATACCGATCCAACCTCGATGCGTGGCGGAATGGCGCATGATGCCGTTGTTCCGAACGCCGGGTTTATCATTCAGGCGGGGCAGCGAATACAGCAACGTACCCAGCGCAGCCAGCCCAATGCTCAACCAGAACCAGATACCCTGATTGGCGGGGCCACCGAGGGCACTTCGTTTGGTAAGGTCGAACAGGTAGTCGTCGTAGATGACGGCTTTCCAGTTCTGTTTGGCCTCCTGCTCGCTGTTATATGTGTTGATAACGTTCCGTACATCGTGGATAAAGCTGAGATTACCAGCGTACGTCTTGTTCAGGAGGGGTGCCAGGCGGGGTTGTAACACTGTTTGGTGCTCCGGTTTCAGCGTTTGTTTTACCACGTCGGTTGTCAGCCGGAACTGGCCGAGCGTGAGTATGTAAATGAAAAAGGCAAAACCGATGAGAAAGAGGCCGAGGCCAACGGGGCGAAGCAAGGCAGGAACGTGCATAGGGTAGGAGAGTCTACCCAAATATACGCGCTGGAGGTGGTGAAGGTTTTAATTTTGGTGTTTACAGTTTTCTGTCTTCTGTTTGCAGTTGCGCTCCCTTCGAAAATAGTGTTCAATTGGCGAAGCAACCGCAAACTGTAAACAGAAAACGGCAAACCTTTTCAAAATGACCATCACGTTTATTGGCGCGGGGAATGTGGCCTGGCACCTGGCTCCGGCTCTTGAAAATGCGGGACATCATGTACTGGCCATCTACAGCCGGCAGCTGACGCACGCCCGGCAACTGGCATCGATGCTCTACGATGCCCGGCCTATTTCAGACCTGAATCTGGCCAGTAATGCCTCGCAGCTGTTTATTCTGGCCGTACCCGATAATGCGCTCGACGAGGTTTGCGCCCGGCTGGTATTGCCCGAAAACGCCACACTCGTGCACACGTCGGGCGGTTTGTCGCTGGAGAAGTTGCAGCAATTAGTGAGTGTCTACAGCGACGTGCCGGTGAAAACGGGTGTATTTTATCCGCTACAAACCTTCTCACGTGGTTTGGCACTCCTTGATTTTGAACAGATTCCGCTTTGTATTGAAGCCGATAATCCTGAAACCCAGCAGCAACTGGTCACGGTAGGTCAGGAGATCAGTACGATCGTGTACCTGGTCAATTCGGCCGAACGGCGGGCGTTACACGTGGCGGCAGTGCTAGCCTGTAATTTCAGCAATCACCTGATGGCGCTGGCCAAAGATATTACCGACGAGGAAGACCTTGAATTCGACTTACTAAAGCCGTTGATCCGCGAAACGGTACGTAAAGCGCTGGAAGCCAGACACCCCTCCGATGTGCAAACCGGCCCTGCCCGCCGTAACGACACCAAGGTGATTGAGAACCATCTGACGTACCTGCGCCCCAAACCCAACGTGGCCCGTATCTACGAACTACTTACCGAGAGCATACGCCGCCGGACCTAGAGTAAACATCAATTTTTAGCCAGGCCCTGGTTCAGCGTACGGATTCGGCGGCTTAGCAGGCGGATGATGTTGCGGAGAAGCTCGTCACGTTCTTCCATCAGGTCGTAAAAATCGTCCTGGTCAATACGGAATAGCAGCACGTCGCCGTGGGCTATGACGGTGGCCGATCGGGGCTCGGCGTCCAGCAGTGCCAGTTCGCCAAACACGTCGCCCTTGTGCATTTCGGCCAGCGCCTGTTGCCCATCGTAAATGCCCACGTTCCCGTCGTGGATAACGAACAGGCTGGTGCCGAGGTCGCCTTTACGAACAATTTCCTGCCCGTCAGAGAAAGACACCTCCTTCATGATGGGGGCAATACTACCCAGCACGTTGGCGGGCGTATCGGCAAACAGGCCGGTGTTCTTCAGCAGAAAGACCCGTTCAATCGTTGAGGTGGATGCCGTGGTGGTTGCGTGGTGCATAGGCTGTAAAGTGTCTGTATCAGAAAGGGTATCGTCGGTGGGCAGGCAAAGTACGGTCCATTCGGTAAACGTATCCTGACCCTGCTGGCCTATGTAAAGCCGGATAGATTGGTCGGATGCGGTTTGGTGAACGTGCGGGCTAAGCAGGGCAATTCGGTCTGGCAACGACAGGGCGGTATCAGACAGGGCCAGCAGGCCAGCATAAACGGCGCGCGAATGGGTGACCGAGGTTTTCGCACCCGTCATATTTTCCAGCAATTCCAGCGAATTGGCGCGGCGTTCTGCTGTTTGGTGCGAGAGGCTCTGGCGCACGTTTCGAACGGTTTCGCGGTCGTAGAGGCCCATCAATAGTAACAGAATCCGGTCAGTAACTACGGTCAGTTCATAATCGAGGGCCTCGGCCAGTAGCGGGCTCAGGGGCTCGGTTCTTCCCCGCAGCAGCCGGTATGTCAGCGACAACTCATCTGTCAGCAACTGATCATATAGCGTGTTGTCGCGGTCTGTGGGAGAAAATGTGTTCAGCGCATCGAGTAGTGGGCCGCGCCGGGTTGGCGTGGCGTTGGCAAGCTGATCGAGCAGCCAGGTACGTGCCGGTTCAGTGCCGATCCTCCCGGCTACAGTAGCCGTCCGTTTGAGCAGTAATGTGTTATCAGACAGTGTTTTTAGTTCGGGTAGCAGGGGAAGGGCGTCGTCGCCGAGGGCAATCAGGCTGGTCATGGCCGTTCGGCCGTAGCGGCGATGCGGCAGGAACGTGACCAGTTGATGCCGTATGTCGGCGTCTGGCTGCCAGGCCGCTACACGTAGTGCTGCCTCTACCACTGTTGAATCTGTACCCTGCAAACTAGCGGCTATAAATTGAGTTAGCCCCGGTAGCTGAAGAGCGTCATGCCCTAACATAGCCAGGCAGGTCAGCGCCGCTACCCGCCGCTCCGGAATGTCTGAAAGGGCCAGTTCGTTCAGACTGGCCTGCGCTGCTTTATCCCGAAGATCAGTACGCAGATGGCCAACGATTGCTCCTTCGCGGGCGGGCATATCGGCCGTGTGAAGCAGCAGGCGCGCCACATCGAGCGAGCGAGCGGGCATCAGCGCTACATGACCGGAGGCAGTACGGGTCAGTTGCCCGGCGGCTTCGCGACGTACCACCGCATCGGGATCATGCTGAGCCAGATCGCCAAGGGTCACCAGTAGCGCAGGTACGTGTAGTGGGTCGGTAATCGTAAGCGCCCGCTGCCGAACGGCCGCTTCGGGATGATGCAGCAGGGCGTGGGTACGTTGCTGAAGGGCGTTGGCTGGTAATGAGTGTGCAAAATCGAGCGCATTCAGTACATCAACCGGGTTGGGGCTATCCAGGGCCTGTTCAACAAAAGTAGCTGCCGTACCCCGTAGCGTGACCTCGTCGGGGGCCATGAACCGGCGGCTGAGGGCGTCCTGTAACGTGTTGACATAGTGCCGGTAGGTACGTTGTATAAAGACGAACAGCAGTCCGCTAAGTCCAAATCCGGCCAGTAACAGCCATTGGTAGGACGATTCGCCCAGGGTATACACGAGCCAGAGGGCTATACCCGCCAGCGCAATGCCCACGGGTTCGTACAGGCCTTTTGCCAGCGTGTGCCCTTTCAGGCGTTGTTGCGGGGGCAATGGTTGAAACAAAACCAGTAATACCGGATCGAAGATGGCGCGGCGAACCACTTCGAAACTAATGTACAACAGGCTGAAATAAAGCAGTTGAGCCGTTTCGCTGGTAGGGCGCCAGGCAATGAGCCCGTAGGCGGCAAAGCCCATGGCTGCCAGAACGGGCAGGCTTCTCAGTGTAGGCATGATGCCAAACTTATCGAGCACTCGTCGCGAAAACAGGGCTTTTACGGCCATAGCCAGCAGGTACGTTACGCCCAGTACTTTACCCAGGGCCTGCATCACGTCGCCCTGGTCGTGGAATTTATGTTTTACGTTGATGAAAAATTCGTATTCGATACCGGCCGCTATCATGGCTACCGGCACCAGCGTCAGACAAACCGCCGAGATCAGATCACTGCCACCGAATAGCTGCGCTACCCACGGACGAGTGGTTCGGCCGGCGGTGCGAACGGGCCGGGCAGTTGCCTCAACCTTGTGTAGCCGGATGGTTCGATTGGTGATGAGCAACGCCGCTCCGTAGCAGCCAAACGCCAGCAGTAGCAACCAGACCAGGGGCCCGTGTCCGTGGATCAACGCGGCAAGTAACGCACCCAGCGCCTTGGCCGGCATATCGCCCGAACTGATGACGCCAAACAGCCGTTTGCTTTGCCTGACATCGAACACCAGCGCCGACACCGCCCAGAACTCGAGGTTGGTGAGCAGGTAGATGATCCGATACCCAACCATGATGGCGATGGCAACGGCAACAGAATGGCCCAGAACCACGAAGGCCGCAATAAGGGCCGTGAGCACAATTACCGACCAGAGTACCCGGGTGGCGAGTTGTTGCAACGCCAGATGGTGCTCGAAATGTGCGTAGATTCTACCCACCACCGCCATGCCTATTCCCGACAAAATGTAGGCGATGGGCAGGCTAGTCTCCGGGTGGTTCTCGAGCAGCAGTACGTTGGCTGCTACGTAGACCAGTACGGTGCCGATACCCAGCAAAAAGTTGTGCAGAAAAAACAACCGGACCGTCTTCCCCTCTTCTTCCCGGATGCCGAGGGAACGATTGACCCGTTGTGTAGAACTTGAGTTCGGTGAACGCGTTTCGACCATGTAGCAAAGAAAACCAAAAACCGTCAACCATCGCCGTACCCCGCGCCGTATAGCCCCGGCTTAACGGTTAAATAATAGAGAATATAGCTCATTCAGTAGGTATTTCCCGGAATACGGTTTTTGAATAAACCCATCTGGAAGCGTCTATGTGCGCTTTTACTGAAACCACCTTGCCCATGAGCCGCCTCATCCGCTATTCTCTGATCAGCCTGGTCGTATCCGTTGCGCTGTGTTGCTTGCCCGGGAAGCGTGATTTCCAGCCCACGTTTACGCTCATCCCGGCCGATACGGTCAACTTCAACTCCTTTGTCGACTGCAATATGGCCGAGGCATGGGTAGGTGATACCTTTCGTATTTTTCCGGGGAAATACGGCGAGGATCCGCTCTGGGGGGATGCCCGCGACCTGAAATTTGCCGATGGCCCAAATGCCGAGGCTGCATTTCTGAGCAAAAAAGAGGCATTCACGGAACCAGCCATGCCCGCAAACGTACCTGTGGGTGATGCCGGTCTGCACGGAGCCGTTTGGTTTGAAACGGTTTATCAGGCGGTAACCGATGCGTCGGGGCAGACATTGTATGCGGTGTATCATAATGAAAATTACCCCAGCACCCTGCCGTATGATCCGAAAACAGGTACAGGCTATAAAAACGAAAACTGGCCGGAAGGCATAAAAGAACCCGGTTCACCCTCGGCCGTATGCCGGATCGGTATCATGAAATCGACCGATGGTGGGCGAAGCTGGCAAAACAGAGGGCTATTCCTGGAAGATAAGCAGCCCCGGATGATTTTGAGCCCGCACAACAAATCGAAAACGTTTGCGGGCGGTGTGGGCGATCCTTCGGCGGTAGTCAGTGGTGATTATCTCTACCTGTTTTATGGCGAATATGGCTATCCGGGAACGTACCTGGCGGCCACCTATGACCCGGCCAGCGAACAGCGCGGTCAGTGTATCAGTGTAGCCCGGATACGCCTGTCCGACCTTGACCAGCCTGAAGGCAAGGCCCGTCGCTGGGACGGGAAGGGGTTCAACGTGCCCTACGATGGCGTTGGCGTACCAATAGCGTCGTTGCAAATTCCGAAAGCCGATGGCGGCGGACCAACCTCGTCGGCTAAAGCCGGGTATTACTGGGGGCCATCAGTTAGCTGGAATACGCACCTGAAGGCGTGGGTGATGCTGATGGCTAAAGCCACCGGACCATCCTGGGCGGGCAGCAGCGTTCACATCGCTTTCAATGAACATGCCGACCTCGGCGAAGCGCTCAACTCGCAGGACTGGACAGCACCGCAGGTTCTGCTCGAACGGGCCGGTTATTTTCTGTGGTATCCATCCCTGCAACCGATGAATACGCCGGAAGCCGTTGCCGAAAAACACACCTGCCTGCGACTAGGCCAACGGGCGCGGTTGTTTATCAAGCATATTCGGCCGGAAAAGAGCGTCTATATGTCGCAGTACATTGTGGCATTTGATCGGTAATGTAAATCTCGACATGATTTCAACCCGTAGCCCCGTTAGGGGTGGTATGTTAATAGTAGAACGCAAATCTATCTCAGGTTTAGCCCTAATAAGGGCGGCATGTTATTGATTGCGGTTTCCTGGTAAGGATAAGTTAAACAGGCACTGTTGCCAACTGACCAATTATAGATTAGTATATCGACAAATGGCCAGACTTAGCTTATTTGCCAATTCGACCAGTCGACACGCCAGTTTCCTATACCTGT
Source organism: Fibrella forsythiae (assembly GCF_017353175.1). Classification (GTDB taxonomy): domain Bacteria; phylum Bacteroidota; class Bacteroidia; order Cytophagales; family Spirosomataceae; genus Fibrella; species Fibrella forsythiae. Next base: position 250,426 of record NZ_JAFMYW010000002.1, read on the forward strand.
ATGCGCTTAATCAACCACCCGACCGCCTGCCGATTTTTGCAGGTTTTTATGCTTGGTCCGCTGGCATTCGTTGCGGCCAGCTGCCACACAACCACTACCGGACAGGATGTTACAACCCCAAACATCCTGATTATCTACGCCGACGATCTGGGTTACGGCGATGTGAGTGCTTATGGTCAGGGACAGATTCAGACGCCTAATATCGACAAGCTGGCGGCCTCCGGCGTTCGGTTCACCAATGGCTATGCCACGTCGGCTACCTGCACGCCGAGTCGACTGGCCCTGCTGACAGGTACGTATCCGTGGCGCAACGAAAATGCTAAGATCCTGCCCGGCGACGCCCCATTGCTGATCGATACCGCGTCGGTCACATTGCCTGATCTGCTCAAAAAAGAGGGTTACGCCACGGGCGTAGTGGGTAAATGGCATCTGGGTCTGGGCAGCGGCAACGTAGACTGGAACCGGGCTATTGCCAAAACGCCGAACGATCTGGGCTTTGACTATTCCTATATCATGGCCGCCACCAACGATCGGGTTCCGACGGTGTTCGTCGAAAACCGAAACGTAGTTGGGCTTACCGCCGGTGATCCGTTGCTGGTAAGTTACGAGAAAAACTTTCCGGGCGAACCCACCGCCGTAACCAATCCCGAACTGATGACGCGGATGAAATGGCACCATGGGCATAATCAGAGCGTGCATAATGGTATTCCGCGCATCGGTTATATGAAAGGCGGCAAGTCGGCTCTGTGGAAAGATGAACTGATGGCTGAAACGTTTCTGGCTAAAGCCACCGCGTTTATCGATTCGCACCTGGCCAAAAAAAACGGGCAACCTTTCTTTCTCTACTACGCCCTGAATCAACCGCATGTACCCAGAGTACCGGGCGCCAGATTCGTCGGCAAATCGGGCCTTGGCCCGCGCGGCGATGCGGTGCTGGAAGCAGACTGGTGTGTGGGCGAGATCATGAAGAAGCTGAAAGAAGCAGGGCTTACCAACAATACGCTGGTCATCTTCTCAAGCGATAACGGCCCGGTATTGAATGACGGCTATTATGATGACGCTGTTGAAAAAAATGGCACCCACACACCCTGGGGCCAGTTTCGGGGTGGGAAATACAGCTTGCTCGAAGCGGGCACCCGGGTTCCTTTTAGCGTATCGTGGCCTGGTCGGATAAAAGCGGCGGTATCGGACGCGCTAATTTGCCAACTCGATCTGTTCTCGTCGATTGCCTCACTGGTGGGCAGCACAGCCAGTACCACCGACAGCCAGAACCTGCTGGGTACGTTGCTGGGTACGTCTGAAACAGGACGGGCCAACCTGGTGCTCGAAGCTTCGGGTAGGCTGGCGTTCCGCTCGGGCAACTGGCTGCTTATTCCTCCGTATCCGGGTAAGCCGGTTAATGAGCAGGTACAGCTCGAAACAGGCCTTAGCCCATCGCCCCAGTTGTACAACCTCCGTTCTGACCCGGGGCAGCAGAAAAATCTGGCGCAGTCGTTGCCCGACAAACTGACCGAGATGCAGAAACAGATGAAGCAGGTCGTGGGGGATGGCTACCAGGCAAACACCGGGGAATTGCAATTGCATTGAGGCTGCCAGCCCGTTCAGACAGAGGTTATGCAACGTACCTGGAAACGACTGAACTTGTCGGTTTCAATCGAAAGGCGTTTCTTTAGTGTTTGAACTACCTTCCTATGTCCCGCTTGGTGCTTGTACTGATTGGCTGGCTACTGGCTTCGCTGGCAGTGGGTCAGGTCGTTGTTGTTGTTGATAGCTTGCCCGAAGCTGGATTTCCCCTCACCGCCAGTTGGGCATATAAAACAGCCAAAGCCAGGGTCAGGGCGGCTGGCGAAACGAACCCACCTATGCCGGGCTGGGCGTTTCGGGCGGGCGATGACCCAGAATGGAGCCGCCCGGCTTTGAATGATGCCAACTGGCAACGAATTGAACCGGCCCTGCCCGTTACTGACCTGCTGCCGCTACTTCCTGATAAAATAGGCTGGATACGCCTCCGATTGCACATAAAACCCGAATTGAGCCGACAGGGGCTGCTACTCTTTTGGCGACAAACGGCAGCGACTGATGTGTTTGTGAACGGGCGACATCTTCGCCAGACGGGTACGTTCCCAACAGATGGTAAACCGGCCGAACCAACGCATTCGACAAGCAGGCATACCGTTGTTGTACAGCCCGATTCGGCGGGGAACATTGTGTTGGCGGTTCGTTTTGCGGTTACGGATGATACGTTCTTTGGAAATTACCAGCCGCCCGGACGGTCGCTGTTTTGGGCGCGTTTGCTCGATGGAAGCCAACCAGTGGCTGAGCCGTTTGCTATTCGCTGGCAACGACTTGTCGCTACATTTACCGCTGGTCTGTTCTTTATGTTGGCCTTATTGCATGGCCTATTCTTCATCTATAACAACGCCGACCGGGCCAATGGGGCGATGGCGCTGGCCTGTACAGCGTTCGCAACTGCGTTCTTTTCAATCACACTTATTCTGGGCGTTATTGAGCTACACGATACTTATGCCCATTGGTCATTGCTGGGTACGCTGGCTTATCCGGTGGGTTATATTGCGCTGATGACGGCCATCTATACGATCTACAAAAAACCATTTGGTGCTGTTTATTATGTACTGGTTGCGTTGATGCTGGGTAGCAGTTTATTGCTGTTCATTCTGCCCAATACCGGTGCCAACTGGACAGAGTTTGGCCCGGCATTGTTAGGTACGGCCGAGTGTGCACGGGTTACGCTACTGGGGCGGCGGCAGTGGGGAGGCGAGTTTATTTCGGGTGGTATGCTGAGCGCACTCGTGTTGTTTTCCATATTCTGTATCTACACCTTCGATGAACTGACCCCGTTACGAGTACTGCCCCTCTCTGATTTTGCCCAGCAACTGATCTACTACCTGGCGGTGCTGTTTATTCCGCTGTCTATTTCGCTCTATATCGCCCGTTCGTTTGTATTCACGCAACGCCGGATGGAAGGGCAACTACTTGAAGTTCAGCGCTTATCGAAGCAGTCGTTTGAGCAGGAAAAAGATCGGCAGACCCTGTTGGCGCGCCAGAAAGAAACCCTGGAACGGCAGGTTGCTGAACGTACCGCCCAATTGCAGGAGTCGCTCGACGAGCTGCGGACAACGCAGAACCAACTGGTTCAGAAAGAGAAAATGGCGTCTTTGGGCGAGCTGACGGCCGGCATCGCCCATGAGATTCAGAACCCGCTGAACTTTGTCAATAACTTCTCGGAGGTCTCCGTTGATCTGGTGGCCGAACTGCTGGAAGAACGCCAGCGCCCGGCCGATGAGCGCGATGCGGGCCTGGAAGATGAACTGCTGAGCGACCTGAGCCAGAACCTGACCAAGATCAGTCACCACGGTCAGCGGGCCTCGGGCATTGTGCGCAACATGCTCCAGCACAGCCGCACCAGCACGGGCCAGCGTGAGCCCACGGACCTGAACGCGCTGGCCGATGAGTACCTGCGGTTGAGCTACCACGGCTTGCGGGCCAAAGACAAAAGCTTCAACGCCAGTTTCCGCACCGAGCTGGACGAGACCCTGCCGCCGGTGAAGGTGGTCTCTCAAGATATCGGCCGGGTGCTGCTGAACCTGTTCAACAATGCGTTCTATGCTGTGCAGCAGCGTTACCAGCAGGGCGAGGCAAACTACCAGCCAACTGTAACGGTGCAAACGCAGGTTGTGGGTAGGAAAGTGGAGATTCGGGTGCGCGATAATGGTACAGGAATTCCGGATGAGGTGCGCAGCAAGATTTTTCAGCCATTCTTCACTACCAAGCCCACCGGTTCAGGTACGGGGCTTGGCCTTAGCCTGAGTTATGATATTATTACCAAAGGGCACGGTGGTACACTCGACGTTGACTCGGAAGCGGGTCAGTTTACCGAGTTTCGTATTACCTTGCCTATGCAGGTTGCCTAAGCCACTACCGCTGTCATGAACGTTCCCGTTTTAGTCGTCACCATTTTCTTTCTGCTTCAAACCCGCAATTTCCTTAACACGAAGGAAAAGATGCCTGTGTGGGATAAGCGGCTGATCGGGGCTGCCGTGATACTGGCGAGTCTGTTCGTGATCGACAAAATTCTGGATACTAATGGCGCCTATGAGCTAAAGGCAACCTGGGTTTGTTACGTTGCGCTGGCCTTCAACGTACTTGTTGTTTATATCGCTTCAAAAAGGTACCCACCTGCACGGGCCCTTTTGCTGTCGCTGATTCCGTTCCTGGTAGTTCTGGCACTGACGTCGTTTGTCCGGACGTTTTTGCCCACATCGCTCTACAATCCGTATAAAGATGTGTTCGAGACATCGGTTGGGTTTGCCTACGTCTGGGTGTTCTCGTTGTTTGGGTATGCCGCTCGGCAGCGTAAATCATACAGCAAAGAGCATCAGGCACGAATTGACCGGGAAGAGGCCGAACGCCGCGAACGGCAGATGCTCGAAGGGCTGGTGCAGGAACGTACCCAGGAACTGACCCAGCAAAAAGCCGAGATTACCCGCCAGAAAGAGGAACTGGAACTGGCCCTGAGCGAACTGCGGGCCACGCAGGATCAACTGGTGCAGCGCGAAAAGCTGGCGTCTTTGGGCGAACTGACGGCCGGCATCGCCCATGAGATTCAGAACCCGCTGAACTTTGTCAATAACTTCTCGGAGGTCTCCGTTGATCTGGTGGCCGAACTGCTGGAAGAACGCCAGCGCCCGGCCGATGAGCGCGATGCGGGCCTGGAAGATGAACTGCTGAGCGACCTGAGCCAGAACCTGACCAAGATCAGTCACCACGGTCAGCGGGCCTCGGGCATTGTGCGCAACATGCTCCAGCACAGCCGCACCAGCACGGGCCAGCGTGAGCCCACGGACCTGAACGCGCTGGCCGATGAGTACCTGCGGTTGAGCTACCACGGCTTGCGGGCCAAAGACAAAAGCTTCAACGCCAGTTTCCGCACCGAGCTGGACGAGACCCTGCCGCCGGTGAAGGTGGTCTCTCAAGATATCGGCCGGGTGCTGCTGAACCTGTTCAACAATGCGTTCTATGCTGTGCAACAACGGCAAATTAGTGAACGTCAGTCTGGTACGTTAAAAGGGTTTGCCTACCAGCCAACGGTGGTTGTTGTAACGATACAAACGCCCGTAGGCGTTGAGATTCAGGTCCGTGACAACGGAACAGGCATGTCGGAAGAGGTGCAGCAAAAGATTTTTCAACCCTTTTTTACTACAAAGCCATCCGGTTCCGGCACCGGCCTTGGCCTGAGTTTGAGCTACGAAATCATTACGAAAGGACACGGCGGCACCCTGCTACTCGATAGCAAAGACGGCGTTGGTACTACGTTCACCATCTTATTACCAGCAACTTAAACTTAAGAGTCGATAGTCGTTAGTCAGTAGTCGATAGTTGCGCTACTGTATGTCAAACAAGGTGATAGAGCAGCGCGACTATCGACTACTGACTGACGACTATCGACTTTCTTTTCCCATGACTCACATTCTTGTCGTTGACGACGAACCCGATGTACAACCGTTGTTTGAACAGCGGTTCCGACGCGAAACCCGAAGTGGTACCGTTCACCTGACGTTCGCTTCGTCGGGTGAAGAAGCCCTCCAGATCTTCAATGCGCGGCCCCACGAAGCTGTCCTGATCCTGTCAGATATTAATATGCCGGGCATGAGCGGACTGGAATTGCTGCGCCATATTCGCACAGTCACGCCCGACCGGCCGCCGGTGGTGATGATGATCACTGCCTACGGCGATGCCGAAAGCCATCAGCAGGCCATGGACCTTGGGGCCGATGATTTTCTGGCTAAACCATTGGATTTCAATTCGCTGAAAGAAAAGCTGGCGAACTTACCGGTTTGATAAGAAGCGGTCAGTAAGCTGCGTAGCCTACTGACCGCTTCTTATTCCAGTATGGTTAACGTACCTGCGCGTTCGGGCAGAAAAGGAGCTGGGGAAACAACGTACCTGTAGGGGCCGGGGGCAGCGCGCTCGCCCCGAACACGGCCATCCCACGGCTGGCTGTAGGGCGACTGGCTCAGGATCAGCTCGCCCCAGCGGTTATAGATCCGTACCGAGCAAAGGGGAAAGGCTTCGACACCGAAGATGGTCCAGACATCGTTCTGGCCGTCTCCGTTGGGTGTAAAGGCGGTAGGAAAAAACAGACCGGGCAATACCGTAATTACCACACTACTACTCAACGGGCATTGACCGCCTTCGCTGACCGTCAATCGATACGTAGTGGTCGCCTCGGGCTGCACCGTAACACGAGGCATATTTAGCCGCCCGCCCGTATCAACAATTCCACTGGTCAGTATGCCGGCAATCGGGTCCCAGGTATAGGACAGTGATGAGCCGACGGGCCCCTGCAAGGCCACCTGTGTGCCCACAATAATGGTTTGGTTGGGGCCCAGGTCTGGCTGTGGTATACTGATTACCTGAATTGGCTGGCTAACATCGGCCCGGCAGCCTTTCGTGCTGGTAACCGAATAGGTAACGGTATGCTGGCCGGCGCCCGCCAATTTGGGCATAAACTGGTTGTTCTGCACGCCATCGCCTGAAAACGTACCGCCGGAAGGCGTAGCAGTCAGGGTCAATGCATCAACAGAGCTTGCACAGACGGCGGGTATGGCCGGAAATGCCGGTTTCGGTTTGGGAAAAACGTCAATTGGTCCGGCACTGGCTTCGCAATCACCGTCGATCACGAAAACCGAGTAAGCCCCCGGCACATCGGCTTGAGTGGTGGGACCGTTTCCGGGTAAAGAAAAGCCGTTGCGCTGCCAGTTGTAGGCCAGGTTTACCGAGGCAGGATCGGTGGTGCCCGCGTCGATGGCCGCTACCAGCGAACCGCCTTCACAGGCTGCGCCCTGGGTCAACGGCAGAAGCGTTATTTTTTTGAGAGGGCTCTGGCGGATGGTTACTACGTCGGTTTGCACACAGCCTGCCACGGCCGTATTCGTTACCTCCAGTTTATACGTGCCCGGCGCATTGACCGTGAGCAGATAAGACGATTCGCCAACCAGAACAGCTCCATCTTTAAACCAGCGATAGCGGTAGGTTGGCAGGATGTTCGAACGAAGATCAATCAGTTCACCTGTGCACAAAACGGTTTTGCTGACGTTGATCTGGGCGGGTAAACAGGCCTTCAACGCTGCCGTATTGGCCGCGCGGGGCGTTCGGGTACGCGCCTGGCGTTGTCCGTATACAGTGCTGCTCAATAGCACTAATAGACAGATTACGAATGATTTATGTTTTATATATATGGGCATGGGCTGGGCAACTTGTTGTGACAACAGACCAGCTAACCTATATCATAAACCATGCCTATATACTGGCCTTCGGGATAGTGATACTGCATTAAATTGGGTTACGCCTTGTTATTATATGATAAAAGAAAGATAAATTTGTTGCCTTGACAACTAACTCATCAACGAACCAGCTATGCCTATCTATCATCGCCTCGGCCAGCTACCGCCCAAGCGACACACGATTTTCAAGAGTCCGGCGGGGGCATTTTATTACGAGCAGTTGTTTGGCACTGTCGGCTTCGATGGTATGTCGTCATTGTTGTATCACGTTCACCGGCCCACGCAGGTAAAAGCCGTGCTCGATCCGGTTGATCTGCGGCCCGCTGTGGCCGTTGACCACAACATTATGTCGCGGAAGCTGGTCGGGTTTGATGTGCCGCCTGCCAACGATTTCCTGGAAAGTCGCACACCACTACTCATTAATAATGATGTGGTCGTGGGCGTTGCTGCACCGCGCCAGTCACTGACCGATTACTTCTACAAAAACGCTGATTCCGACGAGTTGCTGTTTGTGCACCGGGGCGCAGGGACGTTACGAACCATGCTGGGCACAATTCCCTTTGTGCCGGGCGATTACCTACTGATTCCGCGCGGGATGATCTACCAGATCGAATTCGACAAAACTGACGTACCTGAAGGCACCCGGTTGTTCTACCTTGAATCAACATCGCCGATCTACACGCCAAAGCGGTACCGGAATTACTTCGGTCAGCAACTCGAACATTCGCCTTATAGTGAGCGAGATTTCAAGCTACCGCAGAACCTGGAGACCCACGACGAGCGGGGCGATTTTGTAATAAAAATCAAGAAGGAGGGCATCCTGCACACGCTCATCTACGACACCCACCCGTTCGATGTGATAGGCTGGGACGGCTACAACTTCCCCTACGGTTTCTCGATCCACAACTTCGAGCCAATCACCGGTCGGATCCATCAGCCACCACCAGTTCACCAGACGTTTGAGACCAAATCATGTGTGGTTTGCTCGTTCGTACCGCGCCTGTACGATTATCACCCCGACGCGATTCCGGCTCCGTACAACCACAGCAACATCGATTCCGACGAGGTACTGTACTACGTCGATGGCGACTTTATGAGCCGGAACGGTATTTCGCCCGGTATCCTGACGCTGCATCCCGGCGGTATTCCGCACGGCCCGCATCCCGGCGCAATGGAACGCAGTATCGGCAAAACCAAAACCGACGAACTGGCCGTGATGGTCGATACGTTTCGTCCGCTTAAACTCACCAAACAGGCCCTCGGCGTCGACGACGGCGTCTATTTCCAATCCTGGCGGGAATGAATCACGATGCTAAATACCATCAACTATGCTCTCCTGGCTTCCAATTGCTTCTGCGTCTGATTTTTCGATTCACAACCTGCCTTTCGGTATTTTTTCTACCGCCAACTTGTCCGACCCACGCGTAGGAGTAGCCATTGGTGAGCAAATCCTTGATCTGGCCGCTGTGGCAGATCGGGCTGTTTTCGATGCGTTTCTGACCGTTGAGCAGCGAGACGTTTTCCGACGTACCTATCTCAATGACTTTATTCGGCTGGGGCGGCCTGTCTGGCAACAGGTGCGTTCCGTTCTGCAGGCCGAACTTACGGATCCTGAATCGGTGCTCCGGAGTGGAAGCGATCAGGTGCTGGTGCCTCAGGCCAACGCCACTATGCACCTGCCTGTTCAGATTGGCGATTACACCGATTTCTATTCCAGTATCGACCACGCCAGTAACGTCGGGAAGATGTTTCGCGATCCGGCTAATGCGCTCCTGCCCAACTGGCGGCACCTGCCCGTGGGTTATCATGGACGGGCGTCGTCGGTGGTTGTATCGGGTACATCGATCAAACGGCCGAACGGGCAACAACTTCCGAAAGGGGAGGTGTTGCCCGTTTTTGGGGCCTCGCAACGGCTTGATTTTGAGCTGGAAACGGCGTTTGTTGTCGGGAAAGACACGCCGCTGGGTACGTCGCTCACCACGGCTGATTTCGACGAGCACGTATTCGGCATGGTGTTGTTCAACGACTGGTCGGCGCGGGATATTCAACAATGGGAATACGTGCCGCTGGGGCCATTTCTGGGCAAAAGTTTTGGCTCGTCCATATCGCCCTGGGTGGTGACGATGGATGCTCTCGCGCCATTTCGCCTGGCTGGGTACGTTCAGGACCCTACGCCATTGCCGTACCTGCACGAAACGAATCCGCTGCCTAATCTGGACATTCAACTGGTGGTTGGCCTAACGCCGGGGGCTGGCGGGAATGGTGCAGAAGAAACGATCATTTCGCGCTCGAATCAGCGATTTCTGTACTGGTCGCAGGCGCAGCAACTGGCGCATCATACGGTGAATGGCTGTAATATTCGGGTCGGCGACCTGGTGGCATCCGGCACCATTTCCGGTCCCGACCGCTCGTCGTGGGGTTCTATGCTCGAATTGTCGTGGGGTGGTACCGAGCCCATTGCACTCGTTTCCGGCAAGACCCGAACCTTCCTGCAGGATGGCGATACGGTAACCTTTCACGGTTATGCCGAAAAAGAAGGCATACGGGTTGGTTTTGGGGCTGTTTCGGGGCAAATTGTGCCGTAGAGACGGGCGGTTTTCTGACAGGGGTTTCTGGTTTGCTCCGGAGAAAAGAAAACTGTGATCCCTGTCAAAAAAGAACCACCTATGCGCTTCATCCTGCTTTTTCTGCTGATTACAACGACCGCCTGCACGCAAAACCTGACCGTGAAAGGCTTGCAACAACCCGTTGAAGTGCTGCGCGATCAGTGGGGAGTAAACCACATTTACGCCAAAAATGAGCACGATCTGTTCTTTGCGCAGGGATACATGGCCGCGCAGGATCGGCTGTTTCAGCTGGAGATGTGGCGCAGGCAGGCAACCGGGACCGTGGCTGAACTGCTCGGGCCGCGTGAGCTGAAACGTGACATCGGTACCCGGCTGTTCAAATTCCGCCCGCAGAACCTGAACGCCGAACTGAACGTCTACCACCCCCACGGCAGCCTGATCGTTCGGGCGTTTGTGGCGGGTATCAATGCCTACATAACGGAGATCAACCAGACACCCGATAAGCTGCCTTTTGAATTTAAAACGCTGAACACAAAACCCGGGCTCTGGACGCCGGAAATCGTTATCAGCCGTCATCAGGGCCTGTTGAGCAACATTCGCGACGAACTCAACAACGGGCGACTGGTACACCTGATCGGGGCCGACAGCCTGCGGGCGTTACAGTGGTTCCACCCCGTTGATAAGCCGGGCGCTCCTGATCTGACGCTACATGTGGATGGCACCGGCCTGATGCAAAACATTCTGGAGCTGTATGAGGCCTTCCGGCTACCGATCCGGTTCAGTGCCACCGATAAGTCGCTGGGCGCAACAGATGAAGATGAGGCCCGGCGTATGCGCGAACGTGATGCCGTTGATGATTGGTTCGAGGCTGAAAAACAGTTTGTTGGTTCTAATAACTGGGTGATTGCCGGCGAGAAATCGGCGAGTGGTTACCCCATGCTGGCCAACGATCCGCACCGGGCGCAGTCGGCCCCGTCGCTACGGTACTGGGCGCACCTGAACGCCCCCGGCTGGAATGTAATCGGCGCGGGTGAACCCACACTACCCGGCATTTCGGTGGGGCATAACGACTACGGCGCCTGGGGACTTACCATTTTCGACACCGACAACGAGGATCTGTATGTCTATGAGATCAACCCGGCCAACCCGAATCAGTATCGGTATAAAGGCCGTTGGGAAACCATGCGTGTTCTGCGCGAAACGATTCCGGTGAAAGGGCAGGCGGCGCAAACCGTCACGCTGAAATACACGCGCCACGGCCCGGTTGTATTTGAAGACGGAAAAGCACACCGGGCCTATGCCGTTCGGGCGGGCTGGCGCGAACAGGGGTGTTCGCCGTATCTGGCTAGCCTGCGCATGAACCAGGCAAAGTCGTGGGCCGAGTTTCGGCAGGCGTGTCTGTATAGCCGTATTCCCGGCGAGAACATGATCTGGGCAGGGCGACCTTCAGCCACCCGGAAGGGCGACATCGGCTGGCAGGCGGTAGGGTTAGCACCCATCCGGAAAAACTGGACTGGTCTGGTACCCGTGCCGGGCGATGGCCGATTCGAATGGGCTGGTTATCTGCCTATTGCGCAATTGCCACACAGCGAAAATCCACAATCGGGTTATATCGTGACGGCCAATAATAACCTGACGCCGCCCGACTTCCCGCATCGGAACGCCATTGGCTGGGTGTGGGCGTCTCCCTCGCGGGCACACCGGATCGAGGAAGTGCTGGGTGATGGCAGGCGCAAAACGCTGCCCGACTTTATGCGCCTGCAGGCCGATTACGTGGCCCTGCCTGCGCGTACCCTGGTGCCATTGCTCGAGCCGCTCTCATCACCCGATCTGCCAACCGAGCAGGCACTAACATACCTGCGTAAGTGGAATTATGAGCTGGGTACGTCGTCGGTGGCGGCGGCGATCTATGTAAGTTATGAAACACAGCTTCGCCGGGCATTCCTGAATATGGCCGTTCCGGCCGATGCCCGAACGTACCTGAAAAGCATTCCTACCAAACGCCTGCTCGACTGGGCCGTAACACCGCAACTGGCTACCAACCGACCCATTAACCGAGATAGCCTGTTACTGGCCTGTGTCACGAACGCGGTAGAAGACCTGACCAAACAGCTTGGCCCCGATATGGAAACCTGGGTGTATGGCCAACGTACCCTCAAGCACATCACGCTGACCCACGCTCTGAGCGACCTGGTCAGCGATGAGCAGCGGCGGCGTATCAATATTGGCCCGGCGGCGCGGGGCGGCTATGCCGAAACGGTGAATGCCACCGGCAACAGCCTGAACCAGGAGCATGGCGCCACCTTCCGCATTGTGATGGACACCCAGGATTGGGACCGCACGATGGGCATCAACAGCCCCGGCCAATCGGCCGATCCCGACAGCCCGCACTACCGCGACCTGTTCCCTCTATGGGCCGAGAATGGTTATTTTCCTGCGTTTTTCACCCGAAAACGAGTGGAGCAGGTAACAGAAACGAAGATGGTTTTGAAACCGTAGCACATGAGCATGATGGTAAAAAACAAAATTACGGACGCATTGCTGGGACTGGCCGTGGGTGATGCCCTAGGCGTTCCCGTCGAATTCATGGGTCGGGCTGCTTTGAAAGATGAGCCAGTAGCGACAATGAAAGGGTATGGCACGCATCAACAACCGCCAGGTACGTGGTCAGACGATAGCTCACTTGCATTTTGTCTGGCCGAAAGCCTGTGTGGAGGATACCGCCTTTCTGATTTGACAGACCGATTTGTTAACTGGTATCAACATGGTTATTGGACACCTTACGGACAGGTATTTGATATCGGAATTGCTACATCAATAGCTTTACACAAAGTCGCTACCGGAACTAGCCCTTTGCAATCGGGCGGAGCAGGCGAACAGGATAATGGTAATGGTTCACTGATGAGAATCCTGCCACTCGTCTTTTACCTCAGAGGGAAACCAATAGAAGAACGCTTTCGACTTATTGGTGAGGTGTCGGGCATCACCCACCTGCATATCCGGTCGGTTTTTGCCTGCTTTATATACTGTGAGTATGCCCTCTTATTGATGGATGGGCTGGACAAATACCAGGCATTTCGAGCCATGCAGGAACGGGTAAACGAATTTGTTAAGCAATACTCTATCCTTGATAAAAGCGAATTGGACCGGTTTCATCGGCTGCTGGAAAATCCCGTAGGCAACTACGAAATTCGATCCATCATGAATTACGAAGAAGCCGAAATTTCATCATCTGGGTACGTGCTGCATACGTTAGAAGCAAGCTTCTGGTGTTTTCTTAACACAAATACATATGCCGAAGCTGTTCTGAAAGCCATTAATCTCGGAAGCGATACAGATACCACTGGCTGCGTCACAGGCGGTATTGCCGGGTTATATTATGAGGCTACCAGTATCCCTCAGGAGTGGATTGATGTACTGGCCCGAAAAGATGACATCATCACATTAAGTAATCGCTTAAACGATGCCCTGCCGTACAGGTAACGGATACGATTATGCTGCTGAATTCGTAATTGGTGCTTTGGCCTAGCGTCAGCAATACACTACAGCGCGAATTCTGCACAGCATTCAGTAAACCAGAAGCTTGGTTTGTCTACTAATTGGTGCATACTTGGGACATGCAAACTGTTCTACTGACAATCTGGCCATTTCTGAATTTGATCCTGTACGTGTTCGTCTTTCAGGAAATTATTCGATTGGTAAACCGAACCATACCCAAGCTGGTCTATCGGAGCAGCATCTTAACTGTCGTGTTGCTGATTGGCGCTCAAACAGCACCGCATGCGCTGTTCGAAGAACCGAATCAGATCACCATGCTGCAGGCACAGCCAACTGTACCTATCAGAGCGCCTAAATTTCATGACGGGTTATTGCCAATAAGCCCAATGTACACAATCAAAAGCCACATCAGCATGTGGCCGGTAACGTTACCTGATCACGTGCATATGGAAGCCGTTGATTCGACTGGCAAACAGCCCGATGCTATCAAGCTGAACCTGATCGTGACGCCATCTCCCTTGATGCTTGGCCTGAAGTGGGAACAGGAAAAGACCAGCGTGCGAATCGCACCCAACGGAACGTTAACCTACGAAATTGGCGGGCACCTGATCTGGCGCCTGCTGGGCGTTCCGGTGTATTACCAGCCGAAGGAGTATATCGGGAAAATGGCGATTCAGTAGACTGACGGGGTTAAGCGTAAAAATAACCTAAGAGAGCTCAGCCTTACAGCCCCGTTAGGGGCGACAGGTCAATAGAAAATAAAGCCCCTGAAAACGATAAAGCCCCGTGAGGAGCGATATGTAATAAAGATTAAACTTTATACATATCGCCCCTCACGGGACTGAGGGGCATGGTTAGTGGGCTGTTTCTATTGACCTGTCGCCCCTGTGGGGCTAAGCAAAATAGAACCAGCCGTTATGACAAGCTATAGCTTCACGGCAAATCGTTCACCTAATTCTTCCAGCGTTTTAATGACCGTTTCGTGAACGGGAATACCGTTTTTCAGACGGTCAGCTTCGAGCATACGTTCGGGGTCGCCGGGAACCAGAACCTGTTGGCCCTCAATGGATTTAGCTGAGCGGAACCGCTGAATCCAGGTATCCATGTGCTGCTTGAAATCGTTGGCTGGGCGGAACGCATCGATGCGCATAGCACCGAAGAAATGGCCGGTGCCTGAGCCCACGCCCTCGTTGGCCTGCATGAAGCCAGCCGTTGCGAACGGCGGGACCCACGGGCCATAATTTGCGCCGGACAAAACACCCGAGAAAATATCGACAATAGCGCCCAGGCCATACCCCTTGTGGCTACCATGTTCCCGGTCGGAACCAAGGGGAAGCAATGCACCTCCGTTCTTCACCGCGTTGGCATCGGTTGTGGGGTTACCATTGGCGTCCTGCGCCCAGCCAAGGGGAATATCCTGGCCTTTTCGCTGCAGAATTTCCAGCTTGCCGTAGGCTACGGCCGTAGAGGCAAAATCGGCCAGGAACGTGGGCTCCGTTGCGGCCGGAATAGCCACGGCAATGGGGTTGGTACCCAGAAGTTTATCCAGCGAAAAGGTAGGGGCTACCAGCGGAGCGGCATGGGTCATGGCCTGGCCGATCATGTCATGTTCGGCGGCCAATAGCGCGTGATAACCGGCAATGCCGAAATGGTTCGAGTTGCGCACAGCCACCCAGCCAGTGCCAGCTACGCGGGCCTTTTCGATTGCTACGCGCATAGCCCAGGGACCAACCACCAGCCCAAGCCCGCGATCACCATCGACAACGGCGGTTGATGGCGTTTCATGGACGATGCTAATAGCAGGAGTAGGGTTCAGCCGACCATGATCGTAAAGCCGAACGTACCCAGCCAACCGGGCAACACCGTGTGAATCAACACCGCGCAGATCGGCGGAAACCAGTACGTCGGCGGCTAGTTGCGCATCGGCTTCTGAACAGCCTATGGCCTGAAAAATCTGCTCGGTAAACGAGCGTAATTGCTTGGCATGAATCATGGTGTAAAATTAGGTTTCAAGTTTCAGGTTTCAAGTTTCAGGCGGCTTGCTCATTACCCATGCGGCAGTAAGCGACGTACCTGAAACTTGAAACCTGAAACCGGAAACCTAATTTTACACCATGACTAACAAATTTATCAGTCGATTGTTGGCTTATTTCGGCCGTGGCTTGCTGGCCATTGCGCCGCTGGGATTGACCATTTACGTCATATATGGCGTATTCGTCTGGGTAGACGGATTGGTGCCGGTAAACATTCCGGGCATTGGTTTTCTGATCATGACCGGCATTATCCTGGCTTCTGGTCTGCTTATCTCAACGGTTATTCCGCAGTCGGTCGCGTCGTTGTTCGAGGGCTCGATCCGGCATTTGCCATTGGTCAGCCTGATCTATTTTTCGGTAAAAGACCTTATTTCAGCGTTTGTTGGCGATAAAAAGAAATTTAATCAGCCGGTGCTGATAACGATGAACCACGAGTCGGGTATTCGAAAAATCGGGTTTATTACACAAACCGACCTGAGTCATTTCAACCTTTCCGACTCCGTAATGGTCTACTGTCCACATTCCTATGCGTTTTCGGGCGAACTATACATTGTGCCGGCCGACAATGTCAAGCTGCTGAACCTGTCGAGCGCCGAAGCCATGAAGCTTATCGTATCGGGCGGGGTGAGTAAGTAACTGCCTTCCCGCACAGGTAATGAAATAACCTTTCCTCAGCCCTATACGTTGAGCAGGTGTAAACGGTAACTGATATGAATATGCTACGCTTTCTGATGTTGGTTAATGTTGCCTGGTTCAGTGCAACGGTCTGCATGGCCCAACCGGCCACTGTTCCTGGCGTACGCATGCAGGAGCCACCGCAGCGCCCGGCCGCTTACCAGCCTTCGGCCGATACGTTGCCTGCCGTGGATGGGCAACCAAAGCTGACACCTAAAAGCCGTTATCTGGCCATCGACGTGACAGGTACGTTCGGGCGGTTTCATCGGTATCGGATTTTCCCCGGCGACAAGATGGCTTTCCGGGCCAAATCTGACGGCGATAAATACCGGTATCCACTTACTACCGTGAGCGACACGGCGTTCGCCATCGCGTTTCAGAATGAATTATACGAACAGCCGCAGGTGTTGTCGTTTCCATTGGTCGATGTGCAGCGGGTGTATCTGACGCACCGAATTCCGTTCGTTACTGAACTTGGCTATCTGCTGCCAGCTGCCGGCGTCATATTCGTGGTGGCTGACTTTGTCAATCCGCGAAGCCTGGACGGACGTACCGGCCGGTTTCAGTTCGACCGGAAGTCGCTGGTGCCGGGTGGTCTGATGGTACTGGGTGGTGCGCTCTGTTATAAATTATCACACCGAAGCTATACGATCAATGATCGGCATAGACTTAAAGTGATGTGGACCAATTGATTATCGACGGTTTTTTGCCTGCAAGCCCCGTTGCACTATTAAACATTTATGAATTCTGACAAAGCCGTATACTGGATTTGCTTTTACAAGAAGGTGACGGTATCTTTATACGTAAACAGTAAACCTACCAACTAACAGGGAATGAACCAGCATACCATCTTTGTAGCTGAAGACGACGAGGATGATCAGTTTCTCCTCCAGACAGCATTTGCCTCCACAGGGGTGGCGTGTGATCTTGTTTTCTTTACAAACGGGGAAGAACTAATCAGTCAGTTAGCCATAGCCGAAGAACGGCCAATAATGGTATTGCTTGATTTGAATATGCCTATCATGGATGGCTTCCAGACGCTTACACATCTTCGCAATCAGGAGGCCTATAAAACAATGCCCGTACTGGTATTGACTACCTCTAGCCAACGCGAAGATGTAACACGGGCCTATTCTCTGGGAGCTAACTCTTTCATTACCAAGCCACATCAGTACGCTGATTTGACCCGTACCGTTCATCAGCTTCAACAGTTCTGGCTTTTAACGGCCAGTATTCCGCAGGCAGGAAAATCCAGGAGGGCGGCAGCGTAGACGTATTCCCGCCCATCTTTTTTGATAGGATTAGCAAGTCTGGGGTGGTGTTTAACCAAGTCGTTGCCGAAAAATGCGTTCTTTTGCGGGATGAATGCCCTCTTACTGACGCCCCCCACGAAGCCCGTTCGGGCTACCGTTGCCTTAGCCTCATCGAAAAGTGAAAGCAACCGCGCACTGATTCTCGATGCGCTCACCGGTTTTCGCTGCCAGCTCGACAACCTCTCAACCGCCCGCGATACGCAGACGATGATTCGGCTGCTGCGCGATACCAACGCCGAAACAGCCGATGTGCTCGATGCAGGAACAACCATGCGTTTCCTGACTGCCTACTTCGCCCTGACCGGCCAAACCAAGATCATGACCGGCACGCCCCGTATGTGCGAACGCCCGATTGGCTTGCTGGTTGAGGCGTTGCGTACGCTCGGAGCGGAGGTAACGTACCTGGGACAGGATGGCTATCCACCGTTGCAAACAGCCGGTTTTCAGTCGACGGGAGTCAGCGAACTCAGTATTCGGGGCGACGTGAGCAGTCAGTACATTTCGGCGCTGGCTATGCTGGCTCCCTACTTACCTACCGGCCTGACGCTGCACCTGACAGGTACGTTAGGGTCAGTGCCATATATGACAATGACGCTGCAACAAATGGCGGTGTTCGGAGTAACGCCTATCGCCGACTGGACGGCCCAAACGATCACAATTCCCGCAGGTACGTATCAGCCAACCACCTACGCCATCGAGTCTGACTGGTCGGGGGCGAGCTACTGGTTTAGCACGGTGGCTCTTGCCGACGATGCTGATATTGAACTGTTGGGGCTGAAAGAGCAATCGCTTCAGGGCGACAGTGCCATTGTGGACATTATGGATCAACTGGGCGTGCAGGCAACGTATACGGGCCGGGGATTCAGGCTCACCAAAAAAAACGCCGCTACACAGATTGAGGTCGATTTTACCAACTGCCCCGATCTGGCGCAGACTGTAGCTGTTTGCTGCGCTATGAAAGGCATTCCGGCCACCTTTACCGGCATCGAAAGCCTGAAGATCAAAGAGACAGACCGGGTTGTAGCTATTCAAAACGAGCTTCGCAAGTTTGGTGCTGATCTGGTGGAGGTGGTGCCCAACGAACGCTACGAAGTGCATGCTGCTACAGCATCAGTCAACAGCGAGCCTGTTCAAATTAATACGTATGATGATCACCGGATGGCGATGGCCTTCGCGCCCATTGCCATGCTCCGCCCCGTTGTGATCGAAGAGCCGGGCGTGGTAGCCAAATCATACCCTTCTTTTTGGGAAGACTTTAGTCAGGTTTCTGTTATAGAACCTGTTAGCTGAAAGGTATACTCCTGTAGTGGATTCGGTCCAGAGCGCGAAGCCACTGCAGGAATAGGTATCAAGCTGCTATGTTTTCGCTAACATCCGGTCGAAAACGGCCCGTTGCTCTTTCATAGACGCTACCTTATCGGCCGGATTAGTATGACACTCCAGCAGCACCCAACCGGTGTAGTTTAGTTTCGCCAGGTTGTTCAGCAGGTCCTGATACGGATAATCAGTGCGGTTGAGTTCACGTACGTGGCAGGTAGCGCCGAGCCGATTGCTGACCAGATCAAAATTGGCCTGAAAGCCGTTGCCATTCAGATCTTGCGGGTTGCAGTTCCAGCAGATCGTGGCATTTGGGTGGCTGGCAACATCCATAATCTGTTTAATCACTGGCAATTCCTGCGTTTCTTCGCCATGCACTTCCAGCCTGATCTGTTGGCCTAACGTAGCACCATAACGGGCCAGTTCGTTCAACGATTCGCCGATCTGGGCCAACGTTTTGTCAATCGGAACGTCTTTATGCAGCCCGTTGGGTTTCACCTTAACGCCTGTGCCACCTACCTCAGCACTCAGCCGAATGAACTCCTTTGCCCGTTCGATAGAGGCCTTTAATTGCGCCTGGTCAACAAAATCAAATTGCTGATTGGTGCCTAACCCAACCAGTTTTACCGGGCCGTCGGCAAATTGCTTTCTGACCTCACGCCGTTGGGCAGCGGTAAGGCCGGGCATTACGCCATGGGCATGATCAACGCGCAGCTCCACCCCCAGAATAGCTGTTTCTGCACAGTTTTTCAGCAATGTAGGCAGATCCCAGTCTTTCCCCCACAGGTAGGTGACGAATCCAAGCTTGATGCCAGACTTGCTGGTTATCAGGTCGTTGGCAAATGACGGCCCAGCCATGAGTGAAGCGCCTGCCAGTATAGACAGGTCTTTCAGGAATGTTTTTCTGTCAATTGATTGCATGGCATTGAGGTTCAGCAAGTTGCGGTGCCATTAATAAGGGCGGCGTGCCCGGTGCCTAGCCAGACAAAGTTGATCATTACGGCATATTACTTGTCGGGAGGGAGTAAACGCACAACGACCTAAAACCGGTAGTAGTACGATGCATCCAGGCATTGGCGTGTTGAAGCAGGCTGGACCGTTTGTTACCTGACCAGCGATTGATGACCGGTAAGGGCTTCTAAACCCTTTTTTTATCCCTTAACGCGGCTTTTTGTACTCGTTGGTGAATCCACCATGCCCCGATTGGTAATACAAAAACTAATAAAAAGGTGGTAAGCCCGTTGACGCTGAGTACTCTTTCGCTTTCACTCGACAAAAGCAATTTAGTGATCGTGTATGCTAAAAAGATATAGCATAAAAGTCGCCAAACAGAGATGTTGGTTCCGCCCATATAGGTTGTGTCGATTGCAAACCAGGATTGAAGTGTTATGGTGAGCCCCAGTAGTAAAAGGACGGCATAAAATGGTTTTTTGAATTGCGTAGTCTGGCATACACTGCTTACGGTCAATACGTTGTAAGCAGCATAATACCAGCCGAGTGTGAGCAGGCAAAAAATCCAGAATACCAGTTCGCTGCTTTTGTAGGCATCAGGGAGAATCAGGTCTGTCCAGACAGGTATGAACAGCATGAAGGCCATCAGTTTATGGCTGATCTTCAAGAATAACGTCATACAGAAAGATAACGGATTCTTGCCTAAATAACAGTCCAGGCGGCCAGATCGGCTTTCTGTTCTTAGCCCGGATCTATTCCCAGTCTACTTCGCCCAGTCCATGCCGGATTACCTCAAACTCGTCGGTGGTAGCGTTGATGATCGTGGATGGTGCATACCCGCCGTAGCCCCCGTCTATGACAATATCCACGTCGTGGCGGTAAGTTTCGTAGATCAGTTCGGGGTCGGTGCTGTAGGCGATGCCTTCGGGCAGGTCTTCGGGGCCACCTTCGCGCAGGGTTGTGGTGATGATCGGGTTGCCCAGTTCCTGTACCAGTAACCGCGGAATATCGTTATCAGGCACACGAATACCTACGGTTTTCTTACTGGAATTGAGCAGTTTAGGTACGTTGTTGTTGGCATCCAGAATGAACGTATAAGGTCCGGGCAACAGTCGCTTCATGAGCTTGAAAGCCGAATTGCTCACGCGGGCATAGTCGGCAATGTGACTCAGATCGTAGCAGATAAAGGAGAAGTCGTTCTTCTGTGGTTTGATGCCCTTGATACGGGCTACCCGTTCAACCGCCCGTGCATTATGGATATCGCAGCCGAGGCCGTAAATGGTGTCGGTTGGGTAGATAACCACCGCCCCATCACTCAGGGCTTTTGCTATCTGACGAATCCGGTTCAGATCAGGGTTTTTTGGATAAAGCTTAATGAACTCAGCAGGCATAGAGGGACAGTTATCAGTGAACAAGTAACAGGGAAGAACGTCGTTTGGGTACGTTAGTCTGTATAACAATTGATAACTGATAATTGATCACTACTACCTGTTTATCATTTTGTTGCCAGCCGATACCGACGGTACACGCCATTGACGGGAAGATGTATACGACACAAAAGAAGAATAACCCGCGACGGAAGACCAATCGGTTCGATATGGCCAAGCAAGCGACCAAACCGGGCCGCCAGTTCGTACTGCTCTGCGTAGAAGCATTTACGGATAAACTGCCGGATTCGGCTGGCCAGGGCCTTATACTCGTCGGCTGTCTGGCAAAGGTCGTAGGCTTTCTGACAAACCCGCCAGGTAGACTCAAGCAGTGGGTTATCGACCCGTAACACGTGCTGGCTCTGCGAGCTGGACAGTAACCGTTTCTGCGTCAGTACTTCGTCGATGTAGGCATAGCGGTGCGTGCGTGACGAACGTACCCAGAAGTCGAAATCTTCGTAGGCCAGCGTTTCATCGTATCCGCCCAATGCCGTCAGCATGTTGTGGCGCATCATCATGGTGGGTGTGTTGATGAAGTAACGCGTCAAGACCTCCTGAAAGACATCGCCGGTGGGCACCCGCTCTGTTGTTCGGCCATCGGGCCGAACAGGGTGATGATGTCTTAGAAACTCACCCCGGGCATCAATGTAGGTTGCATTTGAAAACACCACACCATAATAGGCAGGCAGCGAAATAAACTGTTCAACCTGCCGGGCTACCCGTTGCGGCAGCATGATGTCGTCGGCCGACAGATCAATAATGTACTCGCCAATAGCCAGCGATAACCCCTGATTAAACGCCCGACAAAGGCCCCGATTGACGGTATTTTGAATAAAACGGGTAGACGGATACTGGGCGCAGAAGCTGGTAATGGCGGCCACAGACCCGTCACTGCTGGCATTGTCAATAACAATCAGTTCCACATTCGGGTAAGTCTGGTTGATAACCGACCGGAGGCTTTCCTGAACGAATTGAGCGTGGTTATAACAAGTGCATATTACTGATACCCAGGGTTTATGCTTATTCAGGAATGGCGCCATCGGAATGTTGACGCTCGCCTGGGTGATCCGTTGGCGATCCATATTACCTGTCTTTGTTGGAGAAAGTCCTTAACAATACTATACGATATGAAAGTAACAGGTTACCTATTACTGAACGCTTTTTTTTGAGTAACCGGAATTTAGTGACTTATTTTTTAGTGTCAACGGATGTTTGGCACAGTTTTTCGATAGTAGTATGTACGCGAATCGGGAGGCGTGCCAAAGTGCCTGCTACCCGACCGCGATCACATTTATGGGTTAGGGTTCGCAAATGCCACTTCACGTGTTGGAGGTGGCATTTGTTGTTTTCCGGGCAACCGACGGATTCTTGTCGCCTTCCAGGTCGAACAGGACCACATTCATTTCATAGCCAAGCACCAGCAACAGGCAAATCAGGTTTGTCCAGATCATCAGGGCGATGAGTGTACCGATGGAGCCGTACACCTTGTTGTATGAACTGAAGTTGGAAACGTAGTAGGAGAAGGCCAGCGTAGTCAGCACAATAAGCACCGAGGCCGTTATGGATCCGGGCATGATAAACGGCCACTTCAGGTTCACGTCTGGCCCGTACTTGTAAATAACCGATACTACGCCCACAAAAACAGCAAACACCAGCAGATAACGGGCAATTTTAAGCAGGTAATAAAAAACGATATTATTGAAAACACCGAACTTAAGCAGGTAGTCGATCACCACGCCTCCGATTACCAACAGGCCAATGGCCAGAATCAGCGAGATCGCCAGCGCCACGGTGAGGAGCACGGCAATACCCCGTTTAGCCAGGAAACCGCGTCGTTCGGCCGTTTTGTGTGAGGCGTTGAAGGCGTTCATCAGGGCCACCATACCACTGGTGGCCGAATAGAGCGCCAGCAGAAACCCGAATGATAACACCCCACCCCGTGGCTGACTAATTATGTCCTTAATCGTAGTGTTTACCGTGGCGAAAGCGCCAATAGGCAATGCCTGGGCAAAAAACTGCATGATCTGTCCTTCCAGATCCGGTATGAATTTGATAAACGGGATGAGCGTAAAGAGAAAAATAACCGTTGGAAAAATGGCCAAAATGAGGTTGTAAGCCACCGACGCAGCCCGCTCACTCAGGTCATTGTCGACAATCTTGTCGGTGATCCTGTTCAAAAAGCTGTACCAGTCGTTTGTCGAATTAAAGGCGTTGTGCGTACGTAGCCAGACCCGCGTTCCCGACAGCGCTTTAAAGCTCATTAGTTTTTGAAACATAAGCTAACGGATTTTGGATTTGGGATTGCGGATTTGGGATTTGCTCCGCTGGATATAGTCCCGAACTTAAGCGGAGCAAATCCCAAATCCGCAATCCCAAATCCGACATCCTTCTATACTAAGCCAACTTCCGGGGCAAAAAAAGGTTTCAGGTGGTCGAGGAGCGTAGCTGGTGCTGCCGTGAGCCGTCCGGTATCGGCGCGCTGGAAGACCAGCGTAGTTTGTCCGGTATGGAGCAGTTCGCCCGCTTCATTGCTGATGGCGTATCGAAACACGATCCGGGCGCGGGGTAGTTCAGGAATGGTTACCGTCACGGTGAGCAGATCATCGTAGCGGGCAGGTTTCAGGTAGCGCGATGTATTTTCGTATACCGGCATCATAATGCCCGAGGCCTCCATCTCTTTATAGGAAAACCCGAGGCTACGCAACGCCTCCACCCGGCCAATTTCGTAGAACCGCGCATAGTTGCCGTAATACACGTACCCCATCTGGTCTGTGTCGGCATAACGTACCCGGAACGGAGGAACAAGGAAGGTGAACATAGGGGGAAGAGTCGATAGTCGGGAGTCGATAGTCTGGAGAGTCGGTTTCAGTGTTGCTTACGCATCAGTAGTTCGCTGGCGTAAGCAGCACTGAAACCGACTCTCCAGGCTATCGACTCCCAATTCCCGACTAGTTTATTTCATGATTTTCCGCTCATTGAGCGCGCGCTGGTAGATGCGGGCGTTGGCCATATGTTCGGCCATGTTGCGCGAGAACGTATGATAGCCTGAGAAATCGGCTTTGGCTACAAAAAACAGGTAATCATGCTGTTCGGGATTCAGTACGGCGTCGATGGCTGTAGGAGGTGGCAGGTTGATTGGTCCTGGCGGCAGGCCGGCATACATGTATGTGTTATACGGATTGTTGAACGCCAGGTGTTTATTCAGCACGCGCCGGATCGTGAAATCGTTATTGGCGAACACCACCGTTGGGTCGGCTTCCAGCTTGATACCACGTTTGAGCCGGTTCAGGTAAACGCCGGCCACGCGGGGTTGCTCGTCCGACTTTATGGTTTCGGCCCTGACAATCGAGGCCAGCGTTTGCACCTCCGTCTGGCTCAGGCCCAAAGCGGCGGCTTTGGCTTTGCGCGCCGGTGTCCAGAACTTCTTATACTCGTCGGCCATGCGGCTTAGCAACGCTGTCGGTTTGGCCGTCCAGAACATCTCATAGGTGTTCGGAATAAACAGGCAGATGATGGTGGTGGTGTCCAGGCCATACCGTTTGCAGGTATCGGGGTTGTTAAGCAGTTCACGAAGTGGCTCAGGACCAAACGCGAATTTGCTGCCCACCTTCTCGATGAGTTCACTTTTCAGACGGATGCTGCTGTTGAAGGTCAATTCGATCGGGTCCTGACTACCGCTGCGTAGTTTCTTGATGGCCTCGTAATTGCCCAGACCCGGCTGCATCCGGTAATGCCCTGCCTTTACCCGCTCAGGGTATTTCATTAGTTTCGACACAAACCGGAACGTCATTTCATTTTCCAGCACCTGATGCTTTTGCAGCGTATCGATGACGGATTCAAACGTTGACCCTTTGGGAATATAGAGCGAAAACGGCTTGGCGTCGTCGGTATGAGCGTTGATGTTGGGCGTTTTAGCCAGTTGCCAGGCGTAGAACGTAAACGAAACAAACAGTACCGTAAAGGCAATGTACAGGCCAATTTTGGTGTTGCGCGACAGTGTCATTGA
The DNA here is from genome assembly GCF_017353175.1 of Fibrella forsythiae. GTDB lineage: Bacteria > Bacteroidota > Bacteroidia > Cytophagales > Spirosomataceae > Fibrella > Fibrella forsythiae. The sequence continues at coordinate 275,517 of NZ_JAFMYW010000002.1, forward strand.
GTGTAAGAGGGCTGATGCGTTATACCGAAGCAAAACATTTTCCGGTATACTAACGCTGCAAAGGTACAGCCCTAACGCAACAATGTGCTGACAGCCGTTTTTTTGATACGAGCAGGGCGGGGGCTACCCTGAGAATGAGCTGCGCCAGTTGATGACGAAACCAATTAATCAGCTCAGTAACAGCATCGGCCAGCGTAGTGGGCCGTTTGTCATAAAAGGGCTGCAACCTTTCGGCGCTAGACTGCATCTTTCCGGTACACAACTCTATACGCCAGATGAAAACGCCTTTACTAATCACGTACCTGGGCATGAGCCTAGCTGTATCATCCTGCTTATCGGCACAGGATGTGAAACGCAATCAGACTTTTTCGGGTATAGCCGCCCTTGATATAAGTGCTGGCGTCAATGTATACCTCACGCAGGGAAACACCGAATCGGTACGTATTGAAGCTAAAGGCTTTGACGATGAGGAGGTTATTTCAGAGCAGCGGGGTAACAAACTGGTGCTGGGGGTTAAACGTCGAAATGGCTGGAAAGGTGTGTTTGGCCGAAATAACTCTGTAAAAGCCTATGTGACGGTGAAAAACCTGAACAGTATCGAGGTCTCGTCGGGGGCTGACCTGGAAGGCGAAACCATCCTTAGCGCTGATGACCTGACCCTGCACACCAGCAGCGGTGCCGACGTTGACCTGGAAGTGAAGGTAAACCGGATGACGGTATCGGTTAGCAGTGGAGCCGATGTGACCCTGAGCGGAACAGCGGGTAAACTAACCGCGTCGGCGTCGAGCGGGGCCGATCTGAACGCCGGTAAGCTGGAAACAGATGTCTGCTATGCCGAGGCATCGGGTGGGGGCGATGCGCGGGTGTATGGCCGGAAAGAACTCTACCTGCGGGCATCGGGTGGGGGCGACGTAACCTATCGAGGCCCCGGACAGTTAGTAAGCAGGAAGACCTCCGGAGGAGGGGACATTAATCGTGATTAAGCAAGAGAACCTATGAAAACGAACGTTATGCGGCTATTGTTAGCCTTTTTTACGTTGGCAGCCAGCCAGCTTTATGCGCAGGATATCACGCTAAACCCGTCTGTCGCCAACTTTTCGGTACTGAAAGTGAGCTCAGGGGTTCAATTGTTTCTGACGCAGGGTGATTCCGAGTCGTTGAGAATTGAGGCACGCGGCTTCGACGCAAAAGATATCGTCACCGAAGTAGATGGTCGGGAATTGAAAATCAGCATCCGCCTGCAGGGATGGCTGGGCAAAAATAAAGCCGACAAAAACACCAGCCGCTACGTGAAAGCGTACCTGACGGCACGCCAGTTGAACGAAATCACCGTATCGGCAGGTGCGCAGCTAACGGGCGAAACTCCCTTCCAGGCGGAGAAAATCGGCTTGTTCGCTAAATCGGGTTCCGAACTGACTATGAACGTGAAAGCCACCGACGTTGAGTTAAGCTCGGGCGCTGGCTCTACGGCCACAGTGTCGGGTTCAGCCAAAACGGTTACGGCTTCGGCATCGGCTGGTGCCACCATCGAAGCCAAGTCATTGACTGCCAATACAACCCAGGCCGAGGCTACCAGCGGTGCCAGTGTACGTGTGTATGCCGAAAATGAACTGTTTTTGAAAGCATCAACGGGTGGGAGCGTCACCCACAGCGGCCCCGGCCGGATCGTGAGCCGCAAAACGTCGCTGGGCGGCAGCGCCGATTAACTGACCAGGAATACTACATTGAGGGTTAGTTCCGGGCCTGTTCAGCGTCCTGAAGCAGCCGATTTAACCAGTATAACCAGTACGGCAACAGGCCACCCAAGATCGATACTCATCATCTTGGGTGGCCTGTTGCCGTTGTAAGCAGCCTTCTGTTTGGTCGCCCAGCCATCTGTTGGCCAAATCGTGAGTGACTAACTTGTCAATGACTGCCTGAAAATGGTTGTGGAATGTATCTTTGTTGATATAAACATTCACGACATGACTGGGTTGATTCACGCCGGCCAATGCTTGCCCTAGCGTAAGGGATATCCCGGCTTCTCCCAGACGGTACCAGACTCTGGTTGCTCGTTGTGGTGGTTGGGATCAGCGGCCGGCATGCCGGTATTCAAGCACCTAGTGAATCAACGATAGCCTGCCGAAACCGCACCAGGCGCCGCTACGTGACGTGAAAAAGCCAGTACGATGACCTTTCTTTCGTTGAAAACAAGTATAGTTGCAGTAGTCCCCTCACGCCTGATCGGCCTGCTGGTGGTTGGTGTGCTGGGTACGTGGATCAGCCTGAGTTGCCAGCAAAAAACGGCTGATGAAACGGCCAATGCCGACGAAGGCCCCGCTTTGTTTACCCTGCTTTCGCCCGAAAAAACCCACATTACCTTTACAAATGAGTTAACAGAAGGGCTGAATACCAACGTGTTGATGTACGAGTACTTCTACAACGGTGGTGGTGTGGCCGTGGGCGATGTGAACAACGATGGACTGGAAGACCTGTATTTTTCGGCCAACATGACCGCCAACAAGCTCTACCTGAACCGGGGCAAAATGGCGTTCGATGACGTAACCCGGGCTTCGGGCGTGGCGGGCCGCGAAGGACCGTGGAAAACCGGCGTGACTATGGCCGATGTAAACGCCGACGGCAAACTCGATCTCTTCGTTTGCTACTCAGGCAAACTGGCGGGGGCCAGGCGCATCAACCAGTTGTTCATCAATACAGGCAATAACGCCAGCGGGGTCCCGCAGTTTACAGATCTGGCCAGCCAGTATGGCCTCGCCGATTCGACCCACAGCACCCAGGCCATTTTCTTCGATTATGACCACGACACCGATCTGGATCTGCTGCTGTTGAACCACAACCCCAAGCGCCTGACACTCGATGATGTCAGTATTGCCGAACTGGCTAAAACCCCTGATCCTCAGATTGGAATCCGGCTGATGGCGCAGGAAAAAGGGGCGGGCGGTCAACCGTATTTTCGCGATGTAACAAAGCAGGCGGGGCTGCAAGGGTCCGCTCTTTCGTATGGCCTAGGGGCGGGTGTTTCTGACATCAACGGCGATGGCTGGCCAGATATCTACGTCTCCAACGACTACAGCATTCCCGACTACCTGTATATCAACACCGGGAAAAGCGGTAAGCCCGGCTTCACCGACCAACTGGCAAAAAGCCTGGGCCATACGTCGCAGTTTTCGATGGGCAACAACGTCTCGGACGTGAACAACGATGCCCTGCCCGACATTTTCACACTCGACATGCTGCCCGCCGATAATCACCGGCAAAAGCTATTATTCGCTCCCGATAATTACGAAGCCTTCGACCTGAATCTGCGCGCTGGCTTCAACCACCAGTACATGCGGAACATGCTGCATATTAACAATGGCTGGGAGCAAGGGGGAAAAGGGAGCCCCCTGCCAACGTTTAGCGAAGTAGGGCAACAGGTTGGCCTGTCGAATACAGACTGGAGTTGGTCGCCGCTGTTTGCCGATTACGACAATGATGGCTGGAAAGACCTGTTCGTAACCAACGGCTACACACGGGATTACACCAACATGGATTTTCTGAAATACATGGGTGATTTTCTGCAGAATAACCGGGGCAACGTGCGTCGGCAAAACCTACTGGAACTGGTGCAGAAGATGCCTGCGTCCGGGGTGGTAAGTTACCTGTTCAGGAACAATGGCGGGAAAGGCACTCTCTCATTCACTGATGTTAGTAAAGCATGGGGTGTTAGTAAGTCCGCTAATAGCAACGGGGCCGTTTACGCCGATCTCGACAACGACGGTGACCTCGATCTGGTGGTTAACAACATCAATCAGCCCGCTTTCATTTACCAGAATGAGGCCAGTACGCGCGCAACAAACCACTATCTGACGGTCAGCCTGAAAGGAGCCGGGCAGAACACACAGGGTCTTGGCGCCACCGTAACCCTCTACAGGAAAGGGCAGCGTCAGTACCTCGAACAGATGCCCGCCCGTGGCTACCAATCCAGCGTATCGCCACTGCTGCATTTCGGGTTAGGAGCCGACGCAACCATTGATTCGCTGCGGGTGGTCTGGCCGGGTGGTAAGCAACAGATTTTGCAGCAAGTGAAGGCCGATCAGGTACTTACGCTGAATGAAAGGCAGGCGTCAGGTACGTATCAACCGGTGAGACCGGCACCGGCGGCGTTCGCTGAAGTAAAGTCGCCCATTGTCTTTCGCCAGCAGGCCACGACGATTAACGATTTCAAACGGCAACCGTTGCTGATCAATCCGATGTCGTTTTCCGGGCCTTGCCTGGTTAAAGCGGACGTCAATGGCGACGGGTTGGAGGATGTGTATGCCGGTGGCGGAAACGGGCAGCCAGGTACGTTGTTTCTGGGGCAGCCGGGCGGTGGGTTTCAGCCCAAGCCCGTTGCCGCTTTTGCCGACGATAAACGGAGTGATGATGCCGACGCGGTCTTTTTCGACGCGAACGGCGACGGTTTTCCCGACTTGTGTGTGGCAAGTGGAGGGTACGCCAATTTTCTGCCCGACGACCCACTCCTGCAGGACCGACTGTACCTGAACGATGGAAAAGGCAACTTCATAAAAAGCCCGACTGCCTTGCCTGCCCTGCATACCAGCAAAAGCTGCGTTCGGGTAGCCGACATAAACGGCGACGGAAAACCAGATCTGTTCGTGGGGGGGCGGGTTGTTCCGGGGCGTTATCCCGAAACGCCGCCAAGCTTCCTGCTTATTAACGATGGCCACGGGGCGTTTGCCGACAAAACGGCCGAACTTGCCCCCGCGTTGCAGCGAATCGGCATGGTGACCGACGCCGCCTGGGTTGATCTGACAGGCGATAAGCAACCCGAACTGATCATCGTGGGCGAATGGATGCCTGTAACGGTATTCGCCAAAACTGCCGGGAAATTTACCGACCACACCACCGACTTCTTTGCCAAGTCATACAAAGGCTGGTGGAACAGGCTGCTGGTGGGTGATTTCAATAAAGATGGAAAGACTGACCTGGTGGTGGGCAACATGGGCCTGAATACACAATGCAAAGCCAGCGATAAAGAACCCGCCGAACTAATTTATAAAGACTTCGACGACAACGGTTCGGTTGACCCCATTCTGTGTTTTTACATGCAAGGCAAAACGTACCCTTACGTGTTCCGCGATGAACTGCTGGATCAGATCAGCCTGATGCGCGGCCGTTTTCCCGATTATAAAAGTTACGCCGACCAGACACTAGCGACGATCTTTACGCCCGAAGAGCTACAGGGTGCCGCACGCCTGGAGGCGAACGAGTTGAAAACCAGTTACTTTCAACGGGGTGGTGATGGTAAATTTCAGGCAATGACGTTACCACAGGAGGTTCAGTTCTCACCCGTTTGTGCCATGACCTCGCTCGATTATGACCACGATGGGAACGCTGATTTGCTGCTGGCCGGGAATATCAATCAGGCGCGGTTACGTTTCGGTAAATCCGACGCCAACTACGGGCTGCTGCTTAAAGGCGACGGCCGGGGCGGATTTCGGGCGGTGCCGCAGTATCTGTCTGGCTTCCGGCTGACTGGCGACGTGCGCAGCATTTTGCCCATTAATCAAACGTTGCTGTTCGGTATTAATCAACAGCCGGTGCGGGCGTACCGGCCAACGAAGGAATGAAAACGCTATTTGGATTTGCTTTACTGATACTGGGACTGAGCGCCTGTCAGCGTGAGTCAGGTACGTTGCCGCCGCTGGGAATCGGTGTCATCGACCAGGTGACCGACCGGATGACCGACGTGATGGTACACGATGTAACAAACCCGCCACTAGCCGCCCGTTTTTTCGCCTATGCCTGCCTGGCTGGTTATGAAGTAGTAGCCCGGCACGACAGCGCCGGCCGCTCCATGTCGGGCATACTGAACGGTTTCCCGGTCATTGACAGGCCAACCAATCTGCCTAAGGCCAATAACCAGTTGAGTGCTGTGCTGGCTATGCTGGCCACGGCGAAGAAGATGCAGCCTTCAGGTACGTTGTTACAAGCCTACGAAGATAAACTGCTCGATTCGTGCCGCACGCTGGGGTATAGCAATGAAACCATCGACCAGTCGAGGCAGTACGCACTGGCTGTTAGCAAACAGATTCTGACCTACGCCAAAGCCGACCGGTATAACCGCATCAGCAATTTTCCGCGCTATACACCAACCGCAGGCAAAGGCAACTGGTACCCAACGCCGCCTGGTTTCTTTGCGCCGGTTGAGCCGTATTTCAACACCATCCGGCCGTTTACGCTCGATACCGCCAATCAGTTTCGCCCCGTACCTCCTGTGCCGTTCTCGACCGCTAAAAACTCGCCTTTTTTTGCCCTGATGAAGCAGAATCATGACGAACAACTGTCGGAGGGAGAAAAGCAGATTGCCGCCTTCTGGGATTGTAATCCGTTCGCGCTGGAAGACAACGGCCATCTGCTGGTTGGTATGAAGAAAATATCGCCCGGAGCGCACTGGATGGGCATAACGGGTATCGCCTGCCGCACCGCAAAGGTCGACTTTGCCAGGGCGATGCGCGTTCACACAGCCATTGCCATTGCCCTCACCGACGGGTTTATCTGCTGCTGGGACGAGAAGTTCCGCAGCAACCGCATTCGCCCCGAAACGGCCATCCGCGCTCACCTCGATCCAAATTGGAAGCCTTTTCTGCAAACGCCCCCTTTCCCGGAATACCTGAGTGGCCATTCCACGATTTCATCAGCCTCAGCAGTTGTTCTGACCCATTATTTCGGCGACAAATTCGACTATACGGATACCGTTGAAAACCGGTTTGGGCTGCAATCCCGGTCGTATCACTCCTTCAACGAAGCCGCTCAGGAAGCCGGTCAATCCCGTTTCTATGGCGGCATTCACTTCATGGACGCCATCACCAACGGCCAAATCCAGGGCCAGAAAGTTGGAGAGTGGGTGATAAAGACGATGGAAGGAGAGAGGTAATCGTTTGCATAGCGCTGTAATGCAAACGATTACCCCAGATAGCTCCCGATGCTGACCATGTCGGCGAAGACGCCGGAAGCCGTTACCCCGGCACGCAATCTGTGTTTTTCACAGCGGAGCCCGAACATAGATTACAGGGTCAAATACCAGCAATTCGTTATCGTCTCTTACCAGCACATTACGGTGGTGAAGGTCACTAACAACAATGCCAAAACTTTGATGAACGTACTCATTATTCTTGAGTGAAATAAAGTCGAACGGAGTCATATAAGAGGCTACTTCGGCAGGTGTTGCACCACGAATCCCGCGAAGGGCTTTCTGGCTGACAACTGACATTAATGCGCCATCTACTTCCATTAAACCAAGGAAGGTATATCCCGTTTGTGGAAATAGCCAATTGTGAATCAATAGATTATGAAAGTAGCTAAGCCAGGTTCCATAATAATTCAAATTGTTTCGTTTAATATACGTACCTGACTGCACATATACCTGATGTTCAGCGCCTCCCTCGCACCCTTGGGCTTGCCAGGCATCCGTGAAAGGCTCATCCGGCAACATAGAATTTGTAATCTTCGCCCAACGACGCAATAGCTTTTCTTCGCCTATTTGTAGCGCCTGTTCTAATGCTATTTGTTCGTAGCGGTTTCGCGGGGCTGCTCCTTGAGCCGCTTTGCTTGCTCGATGCACTCCTGCAATGACATCAATGGCTGCTCGGAGACCTTCCTGATCATTTTTTCGCTCTGCAGCCGGTGGTACTCGTTGAGGTACGTATCGCGCTCTTCCATCTGATTCACTTGTTTCGTCCATTTGTTGAACAACCCTGACTCTGTGTTCGTTCTGATTGCTTTTACCCCAGATAGCTCCCGATGCTGACCATGTCGGCGAAGACGCCGGAGGCCGTTACCTCGGCACCAGCGCCTGGTCCTTTAATTACCAGCGGGCGTTCTTTATACCGCTCGGTCGTAAACGAAATGATGTTGTCAGCACCGGTAAGCTGGTAGAACGGATGGTCCGGACCAACGCCCCGCAGGCCAATCACGGCTTTCCCGTTCTCGAAGGTAGCAATCATCCGTAGTTTTTCGCCCCGCGCGTCAGCTGCGTTCAGCATGCTTTCGAAATAGTCGTTTTCTGCTTTCAGCGCGTCGAAGAACGTGGGAATTGTGGGCGCATCGAGGCAGGAGGGGGGCAGGATGTTCTGGATCGTAACATCTTCCGGTTCGAGCGGGAAACCGGCTTCACGGGCCAGAATCAGGATTTTCCGGGCTACATCCTGGCCACTCAGGTCGTCGCGGGGATCGGGTTCGGTATAACCTTTTTCCTTGGCTTCGCGCACTACATCCACGAAGGACGTACCTGGCTTGAACGTGTTGAAAATGTACGACAACGTACCTGACAGAATCGCCTCGATCTTCAGAAAGCGGTCGCCCGACGTGAGCAGGCCCTGAAGCGTGTTGATGATGGGTAACCCCGCACCCACGTTGGTTTCGTACAGGAACTTCACGCCCCTGTTCAGGGCTGTGCGTTGCAGGCGACGGTACTCGGCGTAGGAACCCGAGTTGGCCACTTTATTGGGCGTCACCACCGAAATGTTGGCGTCGAGCAGCGACTCGTAATACTGTACAATGTCTTTGTCTGACGTACAGTCGATGAAGACCGAGTTGGGCAGGTTGTAAGACTTTATTTTCTCGAAAAAGGCTGGTAGCGAGGTGGTTACGCCGTCGGTTTGCTGGAATTCTTTCCAGGTGTGCAGGTCCAGCCCGTTCGGGTTAAGCACCATCTTTTTGGTATTCGACAGGCCAACGACACAAATTTTCAGCAGCTTCTCGCGCCGCAAATACTCGGCCTGTGCGTGAATCTGGCGGAGCAGTGTCTGCCCGATCAGGCCGGTACCAACCAGGAATACATTCAGCACACGTGCTTCCGACTGGAAAAACACGTTGTGCAGGGCGTTGAGGGCTTTTGACAGGTTGTTCTTTGTAATCACCACCGAGATATTGATCTCCGACGAACCCTGCGCCACGGCCACAATGTTTACCCCGTTTTTGCCCAGTACCGAAAACAGTTTCCCGGCAATACCCGATGATTTGCGCATGCCTTCACCCACAGTAGCAATGATGCTCAGGTCGCGCTCGATGCTGATGTTGTCTACATGTCCGCTGGCAATGTCGGCGGCAAAGGCTTCGTCCAGGATCAGCTTCACGCGGTCGGCTCCTTTGGGGTCGATGGCAAAACAGATCGAATGTTCCGACGACGCCTGCGAGATCAGAATAACACTGATTTTGTGCTGGGCCAGAATGCCGAATAGCTTGGCCGATACACCTGCCACACCGATCATGCCCGAGCCCTGCACGTTCACCAGCGCCACATCGTCGATGCTCGAAATGCCCGTGATCGTATACTGCCGACGGTCGGCGGTGCGGCTGACGACCGTACCTGCATGCTCGGAATTGAACGTGTTGAGCACGCGGATCGGAATGTTACGGGCAAAAGCGGGTTGCAGGCTGGGCGGGTAAATCACTTTGGCCCCGAAATGGCTCAACTCCATCGCTTCCGCATAGGTAATCGTCGGGATATTAAAGGCGTTGGGCACTTTGCGCGGGTCGGCGGTCATCATGCCGTCAACATCGGTCCAGATGTCGATTACCTCGGCGTTGAGCGCTGCGCCCAGAATGCTGGCGGTGTAGTCGGAGCCGCCCCGGCCCAGCGTGGTTGTCTCGCCTTTTTCGGTCGACCCAATAAAGCCAGTCACGAATTGAACGGGTGCCGACGAACCAGACTGTTTCTCGAAGAATCCCTGAATCAACGGGTTGGTCAGCGTATAATTTACTTCAGCGTGGCCAAACTGACTGTCGGTTTTGATCAGGTCGCGGGCGTCACAGAATTGGGCAGGTACGCCGCTCGATTTGGTGCATTCGGCCACAACCAGGTTCGACAGTCGTTCGCCGAAGCTCATGATCAGGTCCATGGTGCGGGGGGTTAGCTCACGAATAAGCGATACGCCCCGAAGCAGATCCTCCAGTTCGTTGATGGTGCCACGTACGGCCGCAAATACCCGGCTTTGCTCTTTTACCGGAATAAGGGCCTTCACCACGCTGAAGTGCCGGTCTTCAATGCGCCGTACCAGTTCCATGTAATCAATCTGGCCATTAGTGGCCATCCGTCCGATTTCGATGAGCTGATTCGTAACGCCGCCCATGGCCGAAAGCACAACGACGATGGGTGTTTCCTGGGTGCGGTGAGTAGCAACGATGCGGATAACCTGCCGGATGCTCTCGACCGAGCCAACCGACGTACCGCCGAATTTAAGGATATGCATGGGTAATAATGAGCGAATATGCGGTTGAGTGAATGAGCGAATCCGCTCTGCCAGAGAACATAGCAGGACTAAGCGGAGCTTATTCGCTCATTCACTCAATCGCGCATTCACTCATTAAATAGGCTGAGGCAAATATAAGGCCAGTCGCTGGTTTCCGGGTCCATTTCTCAGAACTGTTGCAGATCGTTTGACTCGAAGATATGTTTGCCGGACAGGCTCTGCTGCATCGTTGTCAGCATGGCGCTGGCAACTTTTTCGGCATCGATGGCTTTATATTTGGCCGGAATGAGCGGGTCAACCAGGCGCATGATGCCACTTCCGATGCGTTCGCCCAGGCGTTTTTCGTTACGGTTGCCCAGTAATAACGACGGGCGGAAGATCAGCAGCGAGGGGTAGTTGAGGGCCGTGAGGTCGCGCTCGATCTCGCCTTTCACCTGGTTGTAAAAAAAAGACGAAGAGGCACTGGCACCCATAGACGTTACAATGGCGAATTGGGAAGCGCCGTTCTCTAAACCTAACCGGGCTATATCGAGCGGATACTGGTAATCGACTTTTCGAAACGCTTCTTTCGAACCTGCTTTCTTGATGGTGGTGCCGAGGCAGCAATAAATATCGTCGGCGCGCACAAGCAGGCCGTTTGGATGGTCAAAGTCGAACGGGATCTCCTGAAGCCGCGGGTGCTGCCAGCCGAGTGGCCTGCGCGTAAGTACCTGAACCCGGTCATACGCCGCCGAGTCAACAAGCTGATGCGCTAGAATGTCGCCAACAAGGCCTGTTGCGCCCACTAGTAACGCTGTTTTTAAGCCAGATATATTCATTTGCGTTTGATGAAAGCAAGTATGGAATCATTCGGGGAGATTTTGCTAATTTACCCCTCCAGGCTAAAGCATCAGTCGGCAAATCCGAAACCGTAGCCAGCTATCATGTCTCAACAACCACTTTCTAAAGCCCTGCTTTTTACAATATTACTGTCAGTAGTAACATTGCTTGTGGCGGTACGGAGTTTATTCAGCGATCCGCTCGACCAAGTGCTGGCCCGAATCAGGGCGTATGAACAGCAGTATCCGTATGAAAAGGTATATGTACACACTGATCGTACAACGTACCTGCCCGGCGAAACCATATGGATGAAGAGCTATCTCTTTTACGGGGCCAGCCGGGGGGCTGATTCCAGTAGTGGAGCCGTTCTGGTTGACCTGGTAAGCCCTAACGGTCAAAAAATAAGGCTCGATACGCGCTTTCAGACTAAAGGGGGCTACGGTGAAGGGTACCTGCCCTTACCCGACTCGATGGAGACCGGGCGGTATACCCTGCGGGCGTACACGGGCTGGATGCGCAACTTTTCGGAAGACTGGTATTTCACCAAAGCCATCGACATTGTGCGGGCCAATGACCCGAAGGGAGCAACAACGGCAGGAAACGGCTCGTCGATCGAGGCCCGACCCGACGTGCAGTTTTTGCCCGAAGGTGGCCAGCTGGTAGCCGGGTTAACCAGCCGCGTAGCGTTCAAAGCAGTTAGTCCGGCAGGTGTGGGCGTGGATGTGTCGGGCTTTGTGCTCGATAGCAGGAAAGACACCATTGTTGGGTTTCAGAGCCAGCACCTGGGTATGGGTACGTTCCCGTTGATACCCGAAGCCGGACAGACCTACCAGGCGTTCGTGAAGATTCCCGGTACTACGGGATACACCTCCTATACTATGCCTGCTCCGCAGCCAGCGGGCTATTTAGTGCAGGTCGATAATCTGAGTAACAAAGACAATATCCGGGTATTTGTCAGCAATAGTATGCCGCCGGTTGCTGCCACACCTGAGTCCGGGTCTGCGGCGGCTATGCTGACGGTGCTGGCGCAGGTGAACGGTCAGCCCATTCTGGCCCTGCGCGGCCCCGCCAGCCGGAAACAGTTTGTGGTGCAGATTCCCCGCGCCAAATGTCCCGAAGGTATTGTGCAGATCACGCTGCTCGACCCAGCCGGCAAACCCGTTTCTGAACGACTCGTTTACTCGGCTCAGGACGAATTGATCAACCTGGCCGTAACGCCCGCTACGCCTGTTGCCGGCCCTCGGCAACGGGTAGACCTGACCGTTACGGCCACTAATGCCGCCGGAAAACCCGTTATGGCCGATCTGTCGCTGGCGGTTACCGATCTGGCTCAACAGCCTAAACGAAAGCCCTTTGCCGCCTCGTTGCCGTCGTATCTGCTGCTGACGTCTGATCTGACCGGGTACGTTGAACAACCGGGCTACTACTTCGATCAGACCAACAAAGACCGCCTGGCCAATCTCGATCTGCTGTTAATGACACAGGGCTGGCGGCGTATCACCTGGGATAAGGTACTGGTTGATTCGTTACCGCCCACGCGTTACCCCTTCGATCCCGGACTAACCGTGTCGGGTACGGTTTATCGGGGTACGTCGAAGAATCCGGCGCCGGGTATTCCGCTTACGATCATGGTGCATCGGAAAGATTCGACGCAGGATTTGTATAGTCTGAGCGCCGATGAAAAGGGGCGCTTCTTCCTGTCGAATGCCAACCTGATCGATACCGCTACAGTGTTTGTTCAGGCCCAGAAAACAAACGGCAGCCGGAATTTCACGATCACGATCGATAAGCTGGTAACGCCGCAGATCCGGGTGGTTCGTCCGCCACTGGTGCCCAGCGATATAGCGTATGCGGAACTGGCTGAATTTCTGAAACGGCAGAGTGAGTATGCAGCCATTGAAGCGCAGATCAGGCGAAATAGGGAGGTTCAGCTACAGACGGTGGTGGTAAAGGCCAAGCGCGTTGACCCCTATGCTACACAACGTGGAATATTCAGCAATGCCGACGTAAGCCTTAAAGTAGATGAGATGAACTCGGCCGGTGCCCTAACAATATTCGATATTCTTCGGAGCCGTGTTGCCGGGGTACAGGTTTCGGGGGGAGGGCTTGAGCCAACGGTGCAAATCCGGGGGGCGGCTAACTTCTCAGGTGTGATCGAACCCATGTTCATGATCGATGGCATGGCCGTCGACAAATCGGCAATCTCTAGCATTATGCCCAGCGATGTAGCCTATATTGATGTCATCAAAGGAGCAAGTGCAGCGCTGCTGGGTTCACGGGGGGCGGGCGGCGGCATCAACGTCATTATGAAACGTGGTGGCGAAACAAACGATTACGTAAATAAAGTAGTACCGGGTGTTCGGGTTGAAAAAATGGTTGGTTTTGCTCCTAAACGAACGTTTTACGCGCCCCGTTACGACAAACCTACGCCCGAAGAGAAAGTCCGCCCCGACTACCGCGCAACGCTGCTCTGGGCCCCCCGCATCCAGACCGATGCTGCGGGAAAAGCCACCGTCTCGTTCTATACGTCGGATGCCAAAACGTCGTTACACCTGGTGTTGGAGGGTGCTACCGTTTCTGGCCAGCCGGGGCATGCAGAAGCAACGATGAAGGTAGAATAGGCGTATTTCGGCTTACTGTTTAAGGAATCGCAGCCGTAGCCGGTTGCCCGAATTAACCTATTTTTGTTGCCTCAATTAATCTGTCCGGAAGCTGTTTCGTATGCGCGCTGTTGCCCACCGTTATATCCGTTTTAGTTATCTGATCGTGGTAGCCGTTGTGGCACTCACTGCGCTTCGTTTTGCCGATGATGACCCGCTTACCCGAATACTAGATAGCTTCACCCGCTACACCGGTCAGTTTCCGTACGAGAAAGTATACCTGCATACCGACCGGGCGGCGTACCTGCCCGGCGAAACAATCTGGCTGAAAAGCTACCTGTTCTACGGCGAAAACCGGGCGGCCGACTCAACGAGCGGCTCCGTCTGGATCGACCTGGTCAGCCCAACCGGCCGTAAGATCGTGCTCGATACCCGCATTCGCTCAAAAGGCGGTTATGGCGACGGCTACCTGCCCCTCCCCGATACCCTGTCGACTGGCCGCTATACCCTACGGGCGTACACCAGCTGGATGCGTAACTTCTCGGAAGAGTGGTATTTTAACCAGACGATCGACGTTGTGAAGCCCAGTGCTCCGCCTGCTCCACGGCTGGGGTCGCCTTCAACCGCCATCGACGTGCAGTTTCTGCCCGAGAGTGGTCACTGGGTGGCAGGCTTACCTAGCCGAATGGCATATAAAGCGATCAGTTCGGGCGGAATCGGAATCGATGTGACCGGGTACGTGCTGAATACCAAAAAAGACACCGTGGCGGGCTTCGTGAGTCAGCACCTGGGTATGGGGGCCTTTCCGATAACGCCTGAGGCAGGACAGACCTATACGGCTTATGTAAAGATGAAAGATGGCGACGCTTACACGGCGTTTCCGTTACCGGCTCCGCAATCAACCGGTTATATCCTGCAAGTCGATAACCTGAGCAACAAAGAGAATATCCGCGTGTTTGTAATGCACAATCTGCCCGTTTCGGCCGATGCGGCTACCACGGCCAGTGCACCCGGTTCAGCCTCATCAACCGCACCGGCCAGCCCGCAACCGATGTTGTCGATCGTGGCGCAGGTAAACGGGTCGCTGGTGTATGCGGCCAAAGCACCAACCAATCGCCCCCGATTTTTGGTGTCGATTCCCCGCAATAAATGCCCGCAAGGCATTGTACACATTACGCTGTTCGACGAACGGGGAAAACCCGTTAGCGAGCGCCTTGCTTATTCAGATCGTAACGATGTGATCAACCTGACGGTGAAAACGGCGAAGGCCAGCGTGGGTGTTCGTCAGCGCGTCGATGTAACGGTGACGGCCACCAATGCGGCGGGGGCTCCTGTGGCGGCTAACCTGTCGCTGGCTGTAACGGATAGCAAGCAGCAGCCTGCCGTCCGGCCCAACGGTCGCTCGTTGATGTCGTATCTGCTGCTGACCTCCGATCTGGCGGGGCATATTGAGCAGCCCGGTTATTATTTCGATCCGAAAAACACCGATCGACTGAATAAACTCGATCTGTTGATGATGACGCAGGGCTGGCGGCGCTTTACCTGGGATAAGGTGATGGCCAGCACGTACCCGCCAATGCGTTTCTTTGTTGATACCAGCTTAACCCTGAGCGGAACCGTATTTATGGCTACCTCGCGGGTGCCAGCGCCCGGTGCCGAATTGCTGGTGATGAAGAGCCAGAAAGATAGCAGCCGTGAAACAGGAATGGTAACGGCCGACGAGCAGGGCCGCTTCTTCCTGCATGGTATGAAGCTGATCGACACGAATACGGTATTCATTCAGGCATCGCGCGGAACCAGCCGTAATTTCAATGTGGTGCTTGATAAGCTTTATTCGCCTCAAGTACGTCTGATCCGCCCGCCTTTTGCGCCGCTGGATTTAGACTACGAACAACTGGCCGAACTCCTGAAACGGCAGAAATCGTATCTGGATATTGAGCGCCAGATCAACATGAACAAGGAAATTCAGTTGCAGACGGTCACCGTTAAAGCCAAGAAAGCCGATCCGTATGCGCAACAGCGGTCGATGTACGGCACGCCCGATAACACGCTGGTTGTCGATGACATGATGGCGTCGGGGCAATCCTCCATCTTCGACCTGCTCCGACGCTTGCCTGGCGTACAGGTAAACGGCGGCGGCCCAACACCGTCAGTCTCTGTACGTAATAGCGCGCCGTTATTTATGCTCGACGGGATGCGGACCGACATTCAGGCAATTGCCAATATCGCGCCCCAGACGGTAGCCAACATTGACGTGTTGAAAGGGGCGGGCGCATCGATTATGGGGGCCAGCAGCGTCATCAACATCATTACCAAACGCGGTGGCGCTGCCAAACAGGATTTCTCCAAGGTCGCTGCACCCGGTGTGCTGATCGAAAAAGTGGTTGGTTACGCCCCCCGCCGTGAGTTCTACGCCCCCCGTTTCGATGCCGCCACACCCGACGAGCGCGTCCGTCCCGATTTCCGGGCCACGCTCTGGTGGGCACCCCAACTTCGCACCGACGCCACCGGTAAGGCCACTACGTCTTTCTTCACCTCCGATGCCAAAACCACCCTCCGTTTCGTACTCGAAGGAGCCACAATAACTGGCCAAACCGGCTACGCCGAGACGACAATGAAGGTGGAGTAACAAGCAAACCAGCGCTGCAACGCTTACCTTTGCCAGGTCAACTCGTCTTCGTTAACGTACCTGTCCTTTGCTACTCGCTCTTCCTATCTGCCTTCTGCTTGCTACCGGTTTTGTGGTGGTGGGCGTATATTCCGAACGGAAAGTGTCGGCCTTTATTCAGGACCGGCTCGGGCCGATGGAAGTGGGCAAGTGGGGCCTGCTGCAACTCTTCGCCGATTTGCTGAAACTACTTCAGAAAGAGGATATTGTACCCCGCGCAGCTGATCGGCGGCTGTTTTTGCTGGCCCCGGCGGTCATCTTCGCGTCGGTGTTTGCGGCTTATGCCGTATTGCCACTGACGCCTGATTTGCAGGGCTCCGGCGCGGCGGTAGGCGTTTTTTACCTCATGGCCGTACTCTCATTTGAGGTAGTTGGCATTCTGATGGCGGGCTGGGCATCGAACAATAAATACTCGCTGTTCGGGGCCATCCGGTCGGTAGCGCAGATCGTTTCCTACGAAATTCCGCTGGGCCTTACTATCCTGTGTGCTGTCATGATCGGGCAGACGCTGAACCTCCAGGAGCTTAGTTTTCAGCAAGGCATTTACACGTCGCAGACAAACTACCTGTTCGGCATCCGGGCACTGGGAATCGACGTAACGGAATGGGGGGGCATTTTCGCCTGGAATATCCTGCGTAATCCGTTCCTGCTGATTGCTTACGTCATTTTCTTTATCTGCACCCTGGCCGAATCTAACCGCGCCCCGTTCGATTTACCCGAAGGTGAGTCGGAAATCGTGTCGGGTTTTCAGACCGAATACTCGGGCATGCGCTGGGCATTGCTGTTCCTGTCTGAATACGCCATGATGCTGCTGGTGTCATTCCTTGGCGCTATTCTATTCCTGGGCAGCTGGAACACGCCGCTACCAAATCTCGGTCCCGTGCGTCTGGCCGACTGGACAAGTGGCGAGCCCGGCACCGCCTGGGGTAACATCACCGGCGCTTTCTGGCTCATCAGCAAAGCGCTGCTGGCAGTACTGGGCCAGATGTGGGTACGTTGGACGCTTCCCCGGATTCGCCTCGACCAGATGATGTACCTCTGCTGGAAAGTGCTTACACCCATCAGCCTGGCCCTTTTCCTGATCTCCGCCATCTGGCGGTTGCTGATGATTTAAGTCTTCAGTCCTCTGTCTTCTGTTGCGCTGCTACACCACAGTACGTGCTGAGTAGCAGCGCAACAGAAGACAGAGGACTGAAGACTTAAAAAGTCCACATCTGGACGACGCTTGTCCGATACCGGACAGGATTACTCAGGTAAAAGGGCGAAATGGGCTGACTATCAATGTTTCATGTACTTTGGCACGTCAATTGGCTTAGGATAACCAGTTAGCTAGTTTTGATGGTTGCCTGACCGTCGCCAAGTACTTAACCGCATTGACTCATGGATCGCGCCTTACCCAAACGTTTCTGGACCCAACAAAAACTGCTCTTATCGGCCGGTGGCCTGCTGATTGTCGGTCTTATCGCTTATGTTTCTTTCTTCGCCGACAAACGCTCAAAACTGAATGTTGAACGCGAAAAAATCACCGTTTCGCCCGTCTCTATTGGTCCTTTCGAAGAATTTATTGTGGTAACAGGGGTTGTGCAACCGTTGAAAACCATTCGGTTAGATGCCATTGAAGGGGGGTACGTTACGCAGAAACTGGTTGATGGCGGGGTACAGGTGGCCAAAGGGCAGGTGCTCCTGAAACTGGAAAACCAGGGTTTGAAGTTAAGCTTTCTGCAATCAGAAACGGAAGCGAACCGACTGGTGAATGACCTGCAGAATACCCGGCAACGGCTTCGCGTAGAGCGTTTCGCGCTGCGGAAAAACCTGGCCGACCTCGACGCCCAACTCGATCAGGCAAAAGATACATACGACCGGCAGGCTAAGCTGATTAAAGACAAGGTCGTATCAGAAGAAGATTACCTGAAAGCCAAACGTGCGTATGACCGGCTGGCCAAGCAGCGCGAGATCGAAGCCGAATCGCAGAAATATCAGGAAGAGAACTCGAAGCTGCAAATTCAGCAGCTGGAAGGTACCCTGGCACGTACCCAGCGCAATGTGGCCCTCTGGCAGGAAACGCTGAGCAACCTGGTGGTAAAAGCACCGGTGTCGGGCCAGCTGTCGAGCATCGATGTGGAAGTGGGGAGTAACATCAACCGGGGGCAGAACATCGGCCAGATCGATGACCTCAACGGATTCAAGATGCGGGTAGGCGTTGATGAACACTACATCAGCCGCGTATTTGCGGGCCTGAACGGGTCATTTGAGTTCAACGGGCAGGAGTTTCCGCTGAGCATCAGCCGGGTATATCCGGAGGTTCGCAACGGGCGGTTCGAGGTAGATATGACCTTCCCGAAAGGCGCACCAGCGGGCATCAAACGCGGCCAGTCGTCGCCGATCCGGCTGGAGTTGGGCAAAGCGGCCAAGGCTACGCTGCTCCCTGTGGGTGGGTTCTTCTCGGATACAGGCGGTAACTGGGTGTATGTACTCGACAATTCGGGCAAACGCGCTACCAAACGAAACATCACGCTAGGCCGAAAAAATCCTGAGTTCTACGAAGTACTCGAAGGCCTGCAACCCGGCGAACAGGTCATCACCTCGAGCTACGAGAATTTTGGCGATAATGAGGTGTTGGAATTTTGAGGAGGAGGAAAGGGAGCAGGGGGACTAAAGGGACGAGAGGGAGCTTACGCGTAAGTATCTAATCAAGCGTCTTGATTTTAATTATTCCTTTGAATCCTCTTCGTCCCTTTAATCCCCCTCTTCCCTTATGTAAACTTTTCTTCCCTTGTTCTAATTAAATTCTGCAACATCGATGATATAATGTGACTCTTTGATAGTAGCTCGTTACCAGATTCTTCTGTAATAAGCCCGATACCAATAGCAATATGAATTTGTGTTCGCAGTTCACCATTCGACCCTTTGGTGATGCGCAGGTAACGAATAAATTCTTTGTTTGTGTGGCGTTCAAAGCCTTCTGCTACATTGGAAGGTACAGAAACTGCCGAGCGGCGAATTTGGTCACGAAGACCGAAATCAGTCGAGTTTGCCAGTAATTTATATAAGTCAATCGCTTGAGAAAGTCCTTTTTGCCACACTAGCAGGTCTTCAAACTTTTCAACTTTTGCCATAAATCTCAAGAGTTCAGGTGGGTGAGGCTAAAACTACCAAAAATCCCTTTCGTCCCCCTCGTCCTTTTCCTCCCTCTACTCCTTTTTTCTCCCTCATTTTATGATCCAAACCATCAATTTACAAAAGCTCTTCGCTACGGAAGAGGTCGAAACCACCGCCCTGAACGGGATCAACATGGAGGTGAAAGACGGTGAGTTCGTAGCCATCATGGGGCCGTCGGGCTGCGGCAAATCCACGCTGCTCAATATCCTGGGTCTGCTCGACAACCCCAGCGACGGCGAATACAATTTCTACGGTACTGAAGTAGCCAAGATGACCGAACGGCAGCGGGCTCAACTCCGCAAGGGTAGCATCGGCTTTGTCTTCCAGAGCTTCAACCTGATCGACGAACTAACGGTATACGAAAACGTAGAACTGCCCCTGCTGTACCTGAAAACACCGCCCGACGAGCGCAAAGTCCGCGTTGAAGAAGCGTTGAACCGCATGAACATCATGCACCGGCGCAACCACTTCCCGCAGCAACTCTCGGGTGGTCAGCAGCAGCGTACGGCCATTGCCCGCGCGGTGGTAGCCAAACCCAAGCTGATCCTGGCCGATGAACCGACGGGTAACCTCGACTCGAAAAACGGCGAGGAAGTGATGAAGCTGCTGGGCGAACTGAACGACGAAGGCACCACCATCATCATGGTGACTCACTCGCCCTACGACGCCGGCTTTGCCCACCGGACCGTGAACCTGTTCGACGGAAAAGTAGTAACCGAAAACATCCGCGTCTGAGGTTAGAAAAGGGAGGAAAGGGAGGAGGGGAAAAGAGTACCCTCCCTTTCCTCCCCTTCCTCCCTTTCTCCCCCTCCTCCCTTTCCTCCCCTCCTCCCTTTCCTCCCCCTCTTCCCATGCTCTCCAACTCACTCAAACTAGCCTGGCGAAATTTGAAAGCAGGTGGCTGGTATTCAGTGCTTAATGTAGGTGGTTTGGCGGTTGTGCTGGCCGTGAGTGTCCTGCTGCTCTGGTGGGTGAACGACGAACTACGCTACGACAAATTTCACCCCGAGGCCGACCGGATCTACCGGGTCAATTCGCGGCATGGTACCGGGGCTGATGAGCAGTTCTGGCGGTCAGCACCAGCCCCTATTGCCGTAGCGGCCAGCAAGAACGTGCCTGGTATTGAAGGCGTTACGCGGGTGGCCGGTCTGTACGATTTCAAAACGTTCCTGATCGATGGCAAGACTTTTTCCGAGAAGTCGGAAGACCTGGTCTATGCCGACGAAAATTTCCTCGACGTGCTGGGCGGTTTTCAGGTACGTTATGGTCAGGCAAAGCAGCCATTTCCGACCACCAACTCAGTGGTGCTGACGGAAGAGATCGCCGAGAAATTCTTCGGAACGCCCAACGCCGTGGGGAAAACCATCACTGTACTCGATTCGAACCGGGTGTTTACAGTGGGGGCAGTGCTGGCTAACCTGCCCGACTATAGCACATTTCAGAAGAAGATCATTTTCCCAATGTCGTTGCGGAAAAGGCTCTTCGGCGGCAACGGACAGTGGAAACGCATGGACGATGACTGGGGAAACTTCTCGTTCTCAACCTACGTAAAATTAGCCCCCGGCGTTGATCCCGCCACGATTGGTAAAACCTTGACCACTATTCAGGCGGCGGCCAGGCGGAGCGATGGAGATGGCAGCCTGAGCGATTACCGGTTACAACCAATCGCGACCATCCATTTGTACGAACCAGACGGCACAAACCCCGGTATGCAGCAGGTACGTATGATGAGTCTGATTGCCCTCTTCCTGCTCAGTATCGGCTGTATCAACTACGTGAACCTGACCACGGCGCGGGCAACCCGCCGGGCGCGGGAAGTAGGCGTTCGGAAGGTGGTTGGTGCCGAAACCGGGCAACTGATAAGTCAACTGTTGATGGAGTCGCTGCTGACACTTGGGCTGGCTCTGGTGCTGGCTATCGGCCTCATTCAACTGCTGACCCCGTTTTACCGCAACATGACGAACAAAACGAGCGGCTTGTCGCTGCTCGATCCGCAGGTATGGATGCTGCTGCTGGGTACGTTGCTGGTCACGCTGCTGCTGGCGGGTGTGTATCCGGCACTGGTCATTGCCCGTTTCGACCCGCTTAAATCGTTGCGTGGCCGGGGTGCAATGGGTGGTCAGGCGAGGTTACGGCAGGTGCTGGTTGTTACGCAGTTTGCGCTGGCGACGGGTTTGATCATCAGTACACTGGTGATCGGTAATCAGCTTCGATACATGCGCGAGCGAGACCTGGGCTTTAACAAAGATCATACGTTCACCTTCTACGCCGACAGTAAAACGGAGCAGTTTAAACGCGAACTGGCAGGCGAGAGCAGCATTCAGCACATTGCCACCGCCACCGTTGAGCTGACCAACGGCATGGGGTCGACCAGCGATACTGAATGGGATGGCAAAACGCCGGGCCGAACATTCATGGTCAACCAGCTAAGCGTCAGCGCCAATTTTATTCCTGATATGGGTATGAAACTGGTTGATGGTCAGAACTTTACCGGTACTCCGGCCGACTCGACGAACCTGATTTTGAACGAAACCGCCATTCGTGAGTCAGGCATTACCAATCCAATTGGCAAACGGTTCAATTTCCACGGCACCGACTGCCGGATTATTGGTGTGGTGAAGGATTTTGTGTTCGAATCGGCGCGTAACAAGGTAGCGCCCACCGTGCTGATGAGCCATCCCAACTGGAACGGAACGGTGTATGTACGCACCAGCGGCCAAAATACGTCGCAGGCTATCGCCGCCGTTGAACGCCTTTGGAAGAAATACAACCCGCAGTACCCGTTTGAGTATAGCTTTCTGGACGAGAACTACGACCGCCTGTATCGTGATGAACAACGCACCGGTACCCTGTTCATCTTCTTTGCGGGTGTAGCCATTGTGATCTGCTGCCTCGGTCTGTTCGGGCTGGCTGCCTACACGGCCGAACAGCGTACCAAAGAAATTGGCGTTCGGAAAGTGCTGGGTGCTAGTGTGCCAAGCCTGGTTGGGTTGCTAAGTAAAGATTTCCTGACGCTGGTGGCCTTAGGTATTCTGGTAGCAGCGCCCATTGCCTGGTGGGCTATGAGTAGCTGGCTTCAGGGCTTTATCTACCGAATCGATATTCAGTGGTGGATGATCGCGCTGGCCGGTGCATTGGCAGTAGGCATCGCCTTGCTGACGGTCAGCTTCCAAAGCATCAAGGCTGCGCTGATGAATCCGGTAGAGAGCCTGCGCAGCGAGTAATCGATACTCACATACATTTCCTATCAAACCTATAAGGGCTCCGAAGACCTTATAGGTTTTTTTATATGCAGTTGCTTTTATGTTTTTCTGTTCTACATTTGTAGAGAATAAACTACAGGTATAGAATGAAGCTGTCTGCCGCCGAAGAAACCCTGATGCAACACCTATGGAGTCGCGAACAGGCCTACATGAAAGATCTCATTGATGCGTACGAAGATCCTAAACCCGCCGCGACTACCGTGGCGACGTTGCTTAAACGCATGGCCGATAAAGGGTTCGTTGGCTATCGGGAGCGGGGTAATTCGCGGGAGTACTATCCGCTGGTGAGCAGTCAGGCTTATTTTGCAAAGCACGTCAACGGCCTGATCAAGCAGTTTTTCAATAATTCGGCGGCGCAGTTTGCCTCCTTTTTCACCACCGAAACCAACCTCTCGGCCGATGAACTGGCTGAACTCAGAAAGATTATCGATGAGCAGATAGACCGGAAGAAGCCATGACAACGTACCTGATCGAATCGAGCCTATGCCTGTTGGTGCTGCTGGGTACGTATCGGCTTTGTCTGGAAAATCAGCCGATGCACCGACTGAAACGGGCCTACTTACTGGGTACGTTGTTGCTCGCATTGGTAGGGCCGTTGGTGTCTGTTCAGCTACCTGCCAGCTTTACAACGGTTCTGCCAACAGCACAAGTGGTTGAAAATCAGTTGTCTGTCGAAAAGGTACGTTCGGAAGCGATTGCCATCGGCAAACTATCTACACCGGCAAACGGGAACGTACCTGAACCGACAGTGCCGGCAGAAACCCCTTTCTGGGTATGGCTTTACGCTGTCGTCACCGCCCTGATGCTGGCGCGGTTTGGCCGGAACCTATTCGTGCTGATTCGCCAGATCCGGGTCAACCCGACTGAGCCGTATTACGGGGCTACGCTGGTGAAGCTACCCGGTACCGGATTGCCTTATACGTTTCTGCATTACCTCTTCGTCTCGGACGAAGCCTACAGGCGGGGCACGATTGAAGACGAGTTATTCGAGCACGAATTGGCTCACATCCGGCAGCGTCATTCGCTGGATGTGCTGCTGGTGGAAATCGTGCTGTGTTTGGGTTGGTTCAATCCGCTACTCTTCTGGCTGAAGGGGGCTATGCAGCGCAACCACGAATTTCTGGCCGACGAAGCCGTGAACGAAACGTACCTGAACGTACCCCATTACCAGCACCTGTTGCTGAGCAAGCTGGCTGATACACTCCCTAACCTATCGCTGACCAGCACGCTGACTTTTAATATCACTAAACAACGCCTGCTCATGATGACCAAACAAACTTCATTCATTCGAATTTGGCTAACTGGCTGTAGCACTGCGCTTTTCTTCGGTTTCCTGATGATCCTATTGACTGGTGCAGCTCCCGCACAACCGTCGATCTTTCCGCTGAAATCAGAGACTACACCCCGTACCCCGCGTCCGCTGCTCAGCGTGGCGGAAATCGAAATCCGGTTTGGCGATGTAGTGGTAAATGCGACTAGTCGCGAGTTACAACCTGAGCAAAAAATAAAGTTTAAAGACCTCACGCCCGAACAGAAAACACGGGTAATTTATCTGGAAGGTCAACTACCCGGCACCTTTAATGAGGAAGAGTTTAACGCACTGAAAAACGCGAAGCAATACAGCATCTGGGTCGATGGAAAACGGGTACGTCATTTCGACCAAACCACCTTACAGGCTACTGATATTGTGACCTATAACATCCGGCGGCTCTACAAACATGCTCGGCGGCCCGATAGGTTTCATTATCAGGTCGACCTGCTGACAGACAAAGCAGCGAATGCGTTTGCGAGAGACTTACAGGCCAATCCTAGATTGCTTCTGCTGACGAAAGAACAGATGGAAAGGCGGCAAGCTGAGGAGGCTAAGTAAGTTAAGTTGCTTCGCGCTACGGGGCGCGAAGCATTACTAACGTCAACAACCGCTACGCAATCGTTGTCTTGTCGGATAGGAACGCCGTTTTATCGCGCAGGTACGTGGCGATCCAGACCAGTACGATGGGCGTTACTGCATTTAATGGCATCCCGTGCGATAGTTCGGTGGCGATGGCACCCGCGAAGTAGCAGGATAGCAGAATGAAGCCCAGTTTCATGGTTTTGGGATAGAGGAAGAGTAGCGCGAAGCCGACTTCCATGGCACCCAAAAACAATACTTGCTTCTCAACGCCCACTTTGGCCAGCGTTTCCATCACTTGCGGCGACTGGGTAAATTTGAAAACACCACTCATGAGAGCCATACCGGCGGCCAATACGGTGAAAATGATGGTGACGATTCGGTAGACTTTCGGACTCATACGTAGGAAGGTTTTGTGCAGTAGCTGACTGCGGTGAACGAACAGGACAAACGTACCTAAACCCGCTATCTTTTTGTTAGCAGTATCCCAAAGGATACCAGTATCGTTCAGGATACCACATGGTCTGTTCGTACTGGCAACCTACCTTTAATCTATGAGCACGGGGAATCAAGGACCTATTTCGGTCACGAACAGTAGCATAAACCACTCAGCCGTCGAGTGCACCGAAAGCCTGCGCGGCGTTCAGGATGCCCTGTATGTGCTGTCGGGCAAATGGAAATTGCCAATCATTATTACACTAACCGGCCAACCCAGGCGGTTCAAGGAGCTTCAACGACAGATCGCCGGCATTACAGCGAAGGTGCTCAGCAAAGAGTTGAAAGAGCTGGAAATGAACGAGTTTGTGGTGCGCAATGTGTACGCCACCACACCCGTCACCATCGAGTATGAACTCACTGAATACAGCCAGTCGCTCAACACCGTCATCGAAGCCCTGCGCAACTGGGGTATCCAGCACCGCGAACGGATCATTGGTCAGCATAAAACGGTTTGATACGCTGCGGCAACATGAACAATGTGTTGTAGTGTATTGCTTTCTCGCGTCCCTTCGACTAGGCGTCCCCGACAGGCTCAGGGTGATACGACACATCCAGTATGTGAATGATGATCTTGAGTGAGAGTGTCACCCTGAGCCTGTCGGGGACGCCTAGTCGAAGGGACGCGAGAAAGCGACACACCATATCAATGAACAAATCAACCATCCCTCTAGCGCGGCCATTGGCGCGGCTTAACAATTATTAACGGACTGTCTGTTAGATCGATACGTACCTTGGTGGCTCAACTCAGGTACGTATACAATGCTTCAGAACTACCTCAAAATTGCCTGGCGGAACCTGCTGCGCCGCACATTCTATTCACTGCTAAACATTGTCGGATTGGCCGTGGGCGTCACGTTTGCCTTGCTGATCGGGGCCTATATCTGGGGTGAGTTTCAGGTGAATAGAACCCTTCGCAACGCCAACCAGCAGTGTCTGGTGCAAAGCCGATGGACGGAAGAAAACCGGGGAATGGACATTACGTCATTCGCTCCCATTGGCCCGGCATTAAAAGCCGAATACCCGACGTTGGTGGCCAATTTCTACCGCTTCTACGGCGTCAGCGCCACGATCTCAAAAGGTACAAACCACTTCCGGGAGTCGATCCAGATCGGCGATTCAACCATGCTGACGATGTTCGGCTTCCCGATGCTCCACGGTGATCCGCGTACGGCACTGACCGGCCCTAATTCGGTCGTGATTACGGCGGCTAAAGCGATAAAGCTCTTCGGAAAAACCGACGTACTCAACGAGTCACTGACCATCGAAACGCCACGCAGCGGCAAGCAGCAGTTTCTGGTGACGGGCGTGCTAAAACCCTTGCCCGACAACTCCGTATCGCATTTGCTGAGCGAAAACAACGAGGTGTTTATGTCGATGAGGGGCGTCGATTTCTTCGGCAATGATGTGTTCTCCTGGCAAAATCCGTACATCGTTACGTACGTAGAGCTACAACTGGGAGTAGGCCCGGAGGCGCTTGCAACCCCACTCGCCCAGCTACTGACGAAGAATACCCCGCCCGATGTGCAGAAAAGCCTGACCGCCTACGTCACACCCTTGCCCAGTTACTATCTGCAGAGTAACAACGGGCTGATCCGCAACATGATGGTCACGCTGGGGGCAGTAGGGCTGTTTATTCTGCTCATGGCGGTGGTCAACTTCGTGAACCTGTCGCTGGGTACGTCGGCCACGCGGCTGCGCGAAATTGGCGTCCGGAAAGTGCTGGGTAGCCTCCGTCGTCAACTAACGGCGCAATTCCTGATCGAAGCGTTGGCGCTGACAACGGTGGCTACTGTTTTATCAATTGGTTTATACGCGCTGTTTCAGTCGGTGTTCAGCGAAATCGTTGGCAAGCCGCTTCCGCCGTTGGGACCGTTGCTGATGACCTACGGCTGGGTGCTGATCCTCCTGATTCTGGTGGTTGGCACACTGGCCGGCACATACCCGGCTCTCTATTTATCGGCCTACTCGTCGGTCGATTCGCTGAAAGGGAAAGCCCGGTCGGTGCGCGAAGGGCTTTGGTTTCGGCGGGGGCTGGTCACGGTTCAGTTTGCCATTGCCGTCTTTGTGTTTGTGGGCGCGGTGCTCGTATCGCGGCAGATCGCCTGGTTTTTCAACACCGATTTAGGCTTCAAAAAAGAGGCAGTACTAACGGTTTCGTCGCTGCCACGTACCTGGTCGAAAGAGGGCGTAAATCGGATGGAGGCTGTTCGCGATCAGTTTGCCCGGTTGCCCGGCGTGCAGTCGGCTAGTCTATCGTACGAGATTCCCAACGGTAATGTAGGTAATGCCGGACAGCTATTTCGGCAGGGACAGGATTCGACGCAGGCGGTGAACGTGAGCATGATGACCACCGACGAGCAGTATGCCCAAGCGTACCAGATTAGGTTGCAAAGTGGTCGGTTTTTTCACGCCGGGCAGGGAATCTACGACTCAACCAGTGTGGTGATCAACGAGGCGGCGAGCAAGGCCCTGGGTTATAAAACACCCGAAGCGGCCCTAAATCAATCAGTTCGTTTTCAGGGTATTCCGCTTACCTACCACATTCGGGGAGTGGTACGGGATTTTCACGTAGGGACCATGCACAAGGCTATTCAGCCTATGGCGTTTGGCCAGGTACAGGCCGCTGCCATTTACCGGTTCTTCTCATTCCGGCTGGCTCCCGGTAATCCGAAGGAAACCATCGCTGGTCTGGAACGTACCTGGCGCGAGCTTTTCCCCGACGCGCCGTTCGACTATGCCTTTATGGACGAAACGCTCCAGAAACTGTATCAGACTGAATTGCAACTGGAAAAAGCGGCCTACGTAGCCACCGGACTGGCCCTGCTGATTGTGCTGCTGGGCGTAGTAGGGCTGGTATCGCTGAGCGTGGCGCGCCGGACCAAAGAGGTCGGTATCCGGAAGGTACTGGGGGCGTCGGTATCTGGTATTATCGGCCTGTTCCTGCGCGAATACGCCTGGACGATGGTGCTGGCCAACCTGATCGCCTGGCCGCTGACCTACTGGCTGGTGTCGAACTGGCTGGCCGACTACGCTTATCATATGCCGGTTACGCTGTCGCCATTCGTGCTGGTAGGGGCGGGGTTAGCCCTGGTAACGGCTATCGTGATCAGCCTGCAAGTGGTAAAAGCCGCTCTGGTCAATCCCGTAACGAGCTTACGGAGTGAGTAACAGGATTTCGGATGTTGGTCCGCCGATGGGTTTTTTGTCATCCCGACGACAGGAAGGATCTTGGCGTTCTTAGCCGTAGTGCCAAGCGCCTTTGATAGGAACGCCACGATCTCTCATTCTTCGGGATGATAAAAGCACTGCCTAATTCACAATACTCTCGTTGAATATAACCGAAACAAAGTCAACATGCTTCGCGAAAACCTTAAGATGGCCCTGCGCCAGCTACGTACCCAACGTACCTATACGGCGTTGACTATCATCGGTTTGTCTGTTGGTTTAGCGGGTGGGCTTCTGCTCTTTCTTTTCGTTGAACACCACCTGAGCACCGACCGGCACCACGCTAAGTTCGACCGGACGTTTCGGGTCATGACCGATCTGTATCTCGATGACGGTACCATCGAATACAACGCCGAATCGGCTCTGCCAATGGCTCAGGCCCTTCGCCGTGACTATCCACAAGTGGAGCAGGCGGCGTTTCTGATGATGAACCGCGAACTGACCGTAAGTGTGAAACGAAAGGAGCAGACTACGCCTCTGCGTTTTCAGGAACATACCGGCACCGGGCTGGTTGAACCCGAATGGTTCGATATACTGGACTACACCTGGCTGCAGGGAAACCCGAAAACGGCCCTCCGCGAACCAAATACCGTGGTGCTGACGGAGTCATGGGCGAAGCGCTATTTCGGCGACGAAAACCCGATTGGCCAAACGTTAACGCTGAACAACAAAACGGAAGCCATAGTCACTGGCTTGCTGGCTGAGCCACCCACCACGACCGACACAAACCTGGGTCTGTTCATCTCGCTGGCAACCCTCAAAGCGCTCGATCCCGGCTACGAGGAAACCAGTTGGTATTACCTCAACAGCACCAATCGGGTTTACGCAACATTGAAAGACCCGAACGCAGTTACCAGCCTGACTGCCAGTTTTTCGGCCTTGTCGAAGAAGCAGTATGGCGATATGAGCAAAGTATTCCGCTTCTCGATTCAGCCCCTGCGCGATGTGCATTTCGACGTGGCGCGGGGCGGCGAGACCATTCGGAAGTCGCTGGTGTGGTCATTGGGCGCGGTGGGTATACTGCTGATCGTGGCGGCGTGCATCAACTTCGTGAACCTCGCTACAGCGCAGGCACTTCGGCGCAGTAAGGAAGTAGGTATTCGTAAATCGTTGGGTAGTTCGCGCAGCCAGTTGATGGGGCAGTTCCTGCTCGAAACCGCGCTGATCGTTGTGGCTGCTACCTCGCTGGCCCTGCTGATTGTGGTCACCACGCTCCCGCTGTTCAATAACTGGACGCAGCTCAGCCTGTCAATTCAGCCCGGCTGTCAAACCGTTGGTTTTGTCGGCCTGCTGTTGCTGATCGTGATAGTGACGGCGGGTGGGTATCCGGCGGTAGTGCTGTCGGGCTTTTCGCCGCTGGCGGTGTTGCGGGGGAAACTGATCCGTTCGTCGGTGGGGCGGGGCATAACGGTCAGGCAGGCGCTGGTGGTGACGCAGTTTGTGATCTGTCAGGCGCTAATCATCGGGGCGTTGGTGGTGGCCCGCCAGGTACGTTACGTACAGCAGGCCGATCTGGGTTTTCGGAAAGATAATGTCGTTATGGTCAGGCTACCCAACAACCAAACATCTACACTCACAACGTTACGGCAGCAACTGGCACACTACCCCGATATTCAGTCGATCAGCTTCAACCATCGGTCGCCCGCCAACGATCAGTTGTTTGGCGGTTCGTTCAAATTCGACAACCGGCCCGACTGGGAGAAATTCCCCGTTCGCGAACGCATTGCCGATTCAGAGTACCTACATACCTACGGCCTGACGCTCGTGGCCGGTCGAAACATCATGGTCAGCGACACTATCCGCGAATACCTCATCAACGAAACGCTACTGCATCAACTCGGTTTCCACGACCCCAGGCAGGTGCTGGGCAAAACCATGCAGTATCATCTGTCGGCGGTGCCAATGCCCATTGTGGGGGTGGTAAAGGATTTTCATCAGAAGTCGCTCCGTGAAGAAATTGGCCCCTGCATCATTGCCAGTAAGACCGACCGCTACGCGCAGGCGAGCATCCGCATAGCCGGTCAACAGCCGGCGCAAACGCTGGAGCGGATCCGGCAAACGTGGCAGCAACTGTATCCCAACGACGTATTCGAATACACGTACCTGGACGAGCAACTGGCCCGCTTTTACCAAACAGAAACGCTGATGGCCCGGCTGATCAACGTGTTCACCGGCATCGCTATCCTGATCTGTTGCTTAGGGCTCTACGGGCTGGTATCGTTCGTGGTGGTTCAGCGTACGAAAGAGATCGGCGTGCGTAAAGTATTGGGTGCCAGCGTAACCAGTATCGTAGCATTGCTTTCTTCCGACTTCCTGAAACTGGTATTTATTGCGCTACTGATCGCCTCGCCCATTGCCGGGTATGTGATGAATGGCTGGCTTCAGGATTTTGCTTACCGGGTCAGTATTGGCTGGTGGGTCTTCGCCCTCGCCGGTACGTTAGCCATTGCCATTGCGCTGCTAACCATCAGTTATCGAAGCATCAAAGCGGCGCTGGTGAATCCGGTGCAGTCGTTGCGAAGTGAATGAGTGGATCGGTATAAAGTGGATTGCCGCTGCGGTCGAAGGGCCAGGCGAAAGCAATCTAGCTAATCATCCTCACAAAATGATCCATCAGGCTACGCAAAACGCCGCCCATCAAATAGCTGAGGCCAACTCCCGAATTCACGCTGATAATTGACGTGTTGGATTGCTCTGGTGAATAAATGCACTCGGCGCATCAAGCTAAATAATCAACGTTAGCCGATCATGAAGGGAGGGAGCATTTTGGGAGGTATGCTGATTTGGCTGTTCGCAAACCATGCCGTGGCGCAGCAATCACAACAAGCTGGCTTGAAGGGAGAGTATTATAACGGGACCAGCTTCGAGCATAAAGTGCTGACACGGATTGACCCGCAATTGAATTTCACCTGGAAAATCGGAAGTCCTGCCACTGGCCTCGACAGGTCATACTATTCAATACGTTGGACGGGTCAGCTATTGGCTCCGGTGTCAGGTAAGTACACGTTCAATGCCAAAGTCGATGATGGTATCCGTATCTGGGTGGGTAATCGCAAGGTGATGGACGTCTGGAAGCTGAACGACTCAGGCAAATTTACCGGCAGCATCGAGCTGAAGGCCGGTCAACTGTACGATCTTCGGGTCGATTATTTCAACGATATGTTGGGCGGGGTCATCGAGCTATACTGGGTACGTCCCGACGCTGAAAAACCGTTCCTGAAATTCGGCGAGCCCATCGGGGAGTTGATCGCGCCGCGCTATTTCCGGCTACCAGCCCCGCCCGGTGCAGCGTTGCCAAAGCCCGTTGCAACGCCCCCGGTAGTGGCTTCGGTTGCAGTAGCCAGGACCACTTCCAAACTACCACTTTCGGCTAACCCCGGTAGAAAACCGTCTGTTGCCGCTACCAGTGTAGCCGTTAAACCACCGGTCAGTAATTCGGTGATAAGCACAAAGCCAGTGGCAACGACAGTAATCGCCGTTGCAGCGCCTGTCGTTGTTTCATCTGCGCCAGCATTGGTAGAACGGAAACCGACCATCCTTCAGCATGTGCAGTTTGAGCAGAGCAGCTACATCCTCTTACCCGAATCATTGCCTGAACTGGATGCCTTGATTCAAACCCTTCGGACGAACCCGAACTGGCACATCGAGCTGGATGGGCATACAGATAACGTCGGTGATCCCCGCCTAAACAAGACACTGTCGGAGTACCGGGCGCGGGTGGTGATGAACTACTTAACCCGCCACGGTATTGCCGAAGACCGGATCACGACGACGGGATACGGCGGCTCGCGACCCATCGCCAGCAATGACACAGAAGCCAACCGCGCCAGAAATCGCCGCGTCGAGTTTGTGGTGAAGTAGGTAGAGGGCTACGGGGCTTTGTCATCCCTGCTGGCCGCACCGGCGGACCGGTTGGGATGACAAAGCCCCGTAGCCCCAAGCTCCTTGCCTATTTAGCCACAGGCCGGACCGTGTATTGCTCGAAGCGGAATACTTCCTGCCGAACGACTTCGAACGTACGAATAAACTGCTTCTGGGCGGCGGCCAACTTTGGGTCGGCGGGTTCGGCCAGTGCGTTCAGGTTCGATACGGGGCGGGTCATGGCGAAGCCGTAACCTTTCTCGGTACCGTTGGGTACCATCAGCGTCGAGAAGCTCCAGGCCCCTAGTTTCTTGTCGCCAATCTGCGTAGTGCGGGCCTGTTTCACCGCGGCCAACGTACCTGACAAATCAGCTAGTGGGTCGCGGAGTTTCAGGAAGTCGACGATGACGGTGTTGGTTTTGCCGGGGCCGAAATCAGGACCGAACAGGGCGTCGGTATTTTCCCAGACTTCGATTTTTACGACGGGTGCGGTCAGGCGGTCGCGACGGTTAAGGTCGGCCATACGTACCTGAACACTGTCGCCGTAGATCTTCGCCATCGCGGCTGGTGAGGCCCCGCCAATACCCATGTTGGGCGATACAATGCAAGTGACGTAGTCATATTCGCTGGTGTTGGGGTTCGAGCTGAACTGCTTCACCATCATGTGCCAGCCAATGAGCTTGCCTTCGTCGACGGCGGCCTGATTCACGGTTTTCCATTCTTTCTCGACCGGCAGCGCATCCTGAATGGTTTTGCCGGGGGCTAGCTTATGGAAGATCAGGTAGGTGTATGTTTTGGAAGCTGTCTGCGCTAAAACGGGAGCAGTGAGGGCAACGCAAACAAGGAGTAGGCAGGTACGTAGTAGATGTTTCACAATAAAAAAGGTTTGCCCGTAAAACCCGTTTTACGCTGGCTTTCTACTTGTTAGTTGTGGTGGTTTATGCTTGGAAATTACTTGGCTTGGCGAAGCAATACTTATTACCTCGCCAAGCCACACCCCCCGCGCCGATTCACCCCATTTTTCGACCGGTTCAACCCATTTCCAACACGCGCCTGCTGGCCGCGCCTAGTTTTGGCCAACAAGTAAACGGAAACTATGCGTACTACTTCACTCATTAATCGGTTCGAACCGTGGTTCATCGTCGGCGCGGCTACGATTTATGTCATCAGGCGGCTGGTCGAGGAAATTTATCGATATAACGACATGATCGAGAGCGTGCAGCGGAATAAGGTGCCGTTGGCTACGCTCTGGCGTAATCTTGATCATTACAGCCACACGTTGAACAACAATGTGCCGTTGATTGCGGGGGTGTGCCTGTTTTTAGTGGCCTGGTACGTGTTTCATAATCTGGCTTTTCCAGCACTTCAGGAGCACATAAACGATCGGCAGGGCTGGTTCTATGGCGGCGCGGCAGTGGTATTGCTACTGGCGAGTGCGCTGGTGTATCATTATTTGAAACTTCATCTGCGCTTCATGGAAAACAGCTCCGGTGATATCATCGGGATGAAAGCGTATTCACTATACCGAAAACGAACGGTGCTGGCCGATGCCATCGGGCTGGGTATTGTGCTGGGTACGTACGAACTGGCCTATCAGTACTATCAGTTCCTCTACCGCCGCATTGCCCAGGAAACCACGATCCATTTTCAACTTGTCAGCTACCTGCTGTTGGGTGGCATCAGTATCCTGATGCTGACGTTCGCCATCAACGGCTATGTGCCGCAAGCTCTATGGAATTTTGAGTCTGGATTTGGCGATCTGTTACTCACGCTGGGTCTACTCATTCAGGTGATATTCTTTCAGTCGTATGTCTACAATTACATCATCCCTATCCTGAAAAAACCTCGCCTGTCGGAGGTAATGCTGGCCAACACCATCGGCGTATACCTGCTAACGATTATCCTGGCCAATACTATTCTCTGGGGAGCTCGAACCTATTTTTATTACTACAATGTGAAGGAGATGATCATGGTATGTTCGGTCATTGTCCTTATTGCCTCTGTGGCGTTTGCTTATCTCCGGCAGGCCCTGACCAAAGAGAAAACGGTCCTGCAAACCCAGGTATCGGTTGGGGTGGCGGAACTGGCCAGCCTGCGGGCGCAGATCAATCCGCATTTTCTGTTTAACGCGCTGAACAGTCTGTACGCCACGGCCCTGAAAGAGAAAGGCGAAAAAACGGCCGACGGTATTCAGAAACTCGGCGACATGATGCGGTTTATGTTGCAGGAGAACAACCGCGACCGCATTCCGCTCGACAAGGAAGTGGAATACCTCCGCAACTACATCGAGCTACAGCGCATGCGGA
Source organism: Fibrella forsythiae (assembly GCF_017353175.1). GTDB lineage: Bacteria > Bacteroidota > Bacteroidia > Cytophagales > Spirosomataceae > Fibrella > Fibrella forsythiae. Next base: position 310,042 of record NZ_JAFMYW010000002.1, read on the forward strand.
TCGATGAGTCGCACGATATCGAGATTCGGGTGAACATTCAGGAACCTGATCGGGCCATCTACCTCGCGCCCATGATGCTGACACCTTTCGTGGAGAATGCCTTTAAACATGGTATCAGCCTGCGCCACAAATCGTGGATTTACATTACGCTGACGCTGGACGATACCCGGCTGTATTTCAAGGTACACAACTCCCGCCACGCCAAACCGGACCGCCATGACCCCGAAGAAGATCAATCCGGCGTTGGTCTCGACAATGTGCGTAAACGGCTGGACCTGATCTATCCCGGCCGCCACCAACTCGACATTCAGCAGTCCGATCAGGATTATTTCGTCTCGCTGACGCTGGTGTACTGGTGAACGCCTTGTAACCCCCTCAGGAGTGATGTGTCATTAGAAAGGGAATGTCTTAGCGCATACTTAGCCCCGACAGGGGCGGCATGTCAATAGTACCTCATCCTATATGTCGTTCCTGCCGGAGCTAATTCGGTAGGGGCAACGCACTCGCTATTGACATGCCGCCCCTGTTGGGGCTTCAAGTGTAGGGTCTGGCGCATTTGTCTTTTATGGCTACGCGTCGATTATTTGTTCTGGGTAAATAGGTAACTTTAATAAGATTGGTTTGTGATTGAGTCTCTTCTTAAGTTGTTGATAGGAAGATATCATATGTTCGTCGTCAAGGGATAGTTTGTAATTGAGTTCATACGTGATTCGTCCATTTAGCTTTACTTCGTTGAGCACATCAACCAGGTTCTTGCATGTTGATTGGCCCATAGGTGCAATTGATACAATGGCGCCTTTTGCTAGGGTAATGTTTGTCAGTTTGCTCCGAAGGCCGTCTACCGAGTAATCAACTTCCTGAAACTCTGCACTGCTGCCGTCGGGTAGGTACGTTAGCACGCCAATTCTATTGTGATCCAGCAGGAACAATGTAGCGTTTACTGGCTCGTATGCATCGTACTTACCTTTAAGGGATACGTGTACTGGCACGACAACCGGCCGCTGCAACTGCTTCACCCACACGAAAAATACGATGAGCAAGAGCGCAATGTTGACCAATGGCGTCATGTCGGCGCGGGGGAGTTGGCGGGTATGGCGCGTTCTTCTCATATTGGTAGTCAGTTTACGTCAGGATGCCGTACATCCACAAAATCCATATCATGCCCTTAACTGCCATTGCGATTGATGATGAACCACAGGCGCTGGAAGTGATTAAGCTTCATGCGGCCAAAGTGCCGTTTCTGGACCTGAAAGCCACGTTCACCGATGCCTTCGACGCCATTGCCTGGCTGCAAACTAACCGCGTTGACCTGCTATTCCTCGACATCAAAATGCCCGACATTTCGGGCGTCGAGGTGGTGAAATGCCTGCCCGGTCGCGGGACCGCCAAAGTGCCGATGATCATCTTTACCACGGCCTATTCCGATTATGCTGTAGAGGGCTTCGAACTCGACGCCGTTGATTACCTGCTGAAACCCTTTTCGCTGGCCCGCTTCCTGAAAGCCTGTACCAAAGCCCTTGATATACAGGCGCTACGAACGGGCAACAACGTACCTGACTCTATTTTTGTGAAGACGGGCTACGAAGACGAAAAGGTAATGCTCGACGAGCTACTCTACGTCGAAGCCGACGGGAATTATCTCTCGCTGGTGCTACCCACCCGGAAACTGCTTACCCGCCAAACCATGACCGATCTGCTCCAGCTGCTACCGCCCGATCAGTTCGTTCGGGTGCATCGGTCGTACTGCGTGGCGGTGAACAAGATCACCAAATTATCCCGTCAGGACATCACCGTGGCTGGGTACGTTATCCCCATCGGTGCGTCGTATGAAGAAGCCGTAGCTGGCATTAAGGCTAAACTTCACTAGCACGATGCTACCTGATGCCGTTGACCACACGTGCTGGAAAATGGAAAAGCCTACAGTACACAACACCACTATTCGCTTCGTAAACTCTTGATCGGATTGGTCAGAGCAGTGGTGATCGACTGGAAGCTGACGGTCAGGAAGGCAACCAGAATAGCGAGTGCCGAAGCCGCCACAAACGTCCAGATGCTGATGTCGACGCGGTAGGGGTAGTTCTGCAACCACTCGCGCATGACATACCAGGCCGCCGGAAACGCAACGAGGAAGGAGAGCGCTACCAGCGTCAGGAAATCGGCTGATAGTAGCTGAATAATACTCGACACCGATGCACCCAGGACTTTCCGAATCCCGATTTCTTTCGTGCGCCGTTCGGCCGATAGCGTAGCTAGTCCGAACAGGCCGATGCAGGAGATAAAAATGGTCAGTACGGCACCAAACAGCATGATCTGCTTCCATTTCGCTTCCGACTCGTAGCGTTTCCGGTTCTCCTCATCCATGAAACTATACGCGTAAGGCGTGAGCGGGAACAGGCGTTTGAATACCCGCTCGATATGGCGCAGGCTGGCCGTTTCGGTGTTGGGCTTGATCTTGATAAACACCCGGCCGTACATATTTCTCGGTTTCATGGTAAATAGCTGCGGCGTAATTGTCTTATTCAGATCGTTGAAATGGTGGTCTTTCACCACGCCTACCACGATGTATTTTTCGTCGTTACTATACCAGAAATTAACGACCTGCCCAATCGGGTTTTTCCAGCCCGCTTCCTTCACGAACGCTTCATTGACCAGCACAGATTGGGTCGAATCGGTGGGGAGATCGACCGAGAAATTACGTCCCTGCACCACCGGGATTTTAAGCATCGGCAGGTACGACGGGCTGACCGTTTCGTAGGCGAAATTGATCTCAGTTCCGCCATTTACTTTTGCAACCGTACCCCACTGTCCGCCGTTTTTCGGGGCTACATCAACAAGGGTTTGACTCTTTAGCAGTTCGTTTGTCAATACGTTTGCTTCGGCGTGCGTCAGTCTTGGCTTGCCAACCGAAACCAGGCCTTTATCGTCGTAGCCCAGGTCTTTGGTGGTCAGGTAGTTGAACTGCGCGTAGCTGATGAGCGTAGCAATGATCAGGAAGGAAGCCAGCGCAAACTGGAGCACCACCAGCGATTTCTGGAGATAGTTCTTCCCGGCGAGGTTGAATCGGTTGTAGAGCGTCTGCACAGGGCTATAGTTCGACAGCACCAGCGCCGGATAAAAGCCAGCCAGAAAGGCCGTTGTCAGAAACAGCGCAACGTACCCAACTACCAGTTTCACATCGAACAGATAAGAGAGCGCCAGCTGCTTATTGGCTAATTGATTGAAGGTAGGCAGCGAGACCAGCACCAGCAGCAGGGCCAGCACAAAGGCGCCGAAACACAGCAGAAACGACTCGCCCAGAAACTGAATCACGAGCTGGGTACGTCCCCCGCCCACCACTTTCCGCACGCCGATCTCTTTCGCGCGTTTCAGCGACCGCGCCACGGTCAGGTTCACGAAATTGATGCAGGCAATCAGCAGTATGAACAGCGCAATACCCGTCAGGATGTACGAAAAGTTTGGATTGCTCTTGTCGACCAGCCCATTGGTAGCAGGTAGCTCAGTGCTCAGGTGCATGGCTGTGAAAGGTTGCAGGGCGTATTCCGTCTTGGTTTTTACGCCAAACTTATCGGCCATCATCTTGATGGAAGCCTGGGCGTCGGCGAGGTAAATCCGGTTCATTTTGGCCTCCACTGCCCGCAGATCGGCATTGGGACTAAGCACCACAAACGTGTTCTGGAATATGTTAAACCAGTTTTCCAGACTCGCCATTTCTTCCTGACTGACAACCATCGGAATCAGCATGTCGAACTTGATGGACGAGTTCTGCGGGCTGTTCTGCGCCACACCCGTCACAGTATACGGCTCGAATACCTCTTTGGCATCGATCGTGTTCTTGACCGGAATCGTTTTGCCCAGCGCCTCGGTCGTGCCGAACTGTTTCTCAGCCATATCTGCCGAAATCACCACCGAATGGGGTTGCTGCAGGGCCGTTTTAGGGTCGCCGCTCAGCAGGGGGAACGAGAACACCGAAAAGAAACTGGTATCGGCCGCGTAAACGGTCTGGCTAATCACCTCTGTGCCGCGCTTGATATCGTGCCGGTCTTCCCGATAGCGAACAAACGACTGGATCTCAGGAATGCCGGCGCTGAACTTCGGCCCCTGCAAATTTCCCGTGTTTCCTTCGACGCCCTCCTGCTTTCCGGCTGGCGTTAGTTGCCGACTGGTAATGCGGTAAAGGGTAGGCGTGTTGGCATGGAAGCGGTCGTAACTGACCTCATCTTTGGTGTAGAGTATGATCAGCATGGCTACGGCGAGGCCAATACTCAGACCAACCACATTGATGATCGAGTAGGCTTTGTTGTGCGCCAGCGTTCGGAGGGCGATGGTGAGGTAGTTGCGGAACATACTGAGTGATAGGAGTGAGGGCGCCGGGTACTCGTCTGAGCGGGTTTCCTGGGGTTTACGTTTGAGAAAAAACGGCGTGATGTAATGAAAAACGGCCAGCGTGAACTCGCGGCGGGCTCTGACGGGTCCTGCCTGTGCCAGTCGTTTGTAATACACTTCGTATAGATCGCCCTGCACGTCTTCGAGCAGGTGCGGCGCACAGCACCATTCGAGCAGGCGGTCGGGCAGGCGGGGCGGACGGGGTTGATTCGTTTCGTTTGCCATTGGGTACGTGGCCGGGTCAGCCGACAATGAGTTGAAACTTGTCTTGCGGAATAGCCTTCCAGAGCCGGTTGCGTACTTCCTGATTATCCTGTAAGGCCCGAACGCTCAGGGGCGTCAGCGCAAAGAAGCGTTTCCGGCGGCCACCCCGTTCGGCGGTGGCTCCACCCAGCACCGACGATAGGTAGCCTTTCTCTTCCAGCCGATACAGTGTGGTATGCACGGCGCTCATGGTGATCGACCGGCCCGTTTGCTGCTGCACGTCTTCCCAGATCGTAACCCCGTAGGCGTCGGTAGGGCAGGCGGCCACTACCAGCAGTACGATCTCTTCAAACTCTCCCAAAAAAGCCCTTCGCATTGAGTGTTCGGTCAGGAATGATTAGTTATAATTTTGCTAAACAAATGGAGTGCCAACGGTAGAAACGATCATTTCTGACCGATCAGAGCCATTTCAGCCAAACGAACCTGTACGATTTCGGACAATCGCCGTCCAGAAATGGGCGTTGCGACCCTGGCGGTGGGGAGATATAGCAGTGCCTTCGTTTTTAACGTGAGTTATGGATACTCCGCGCTGGTGCGTATTGCTGACGCCTAGTCGAAGGGCCTCGCGTCAGCAATACGCACCAGCGCGGAGCTCAATGAACGAAATGTTCACTTCGCTAGTCAGGCGATTAACGATCAATTGGTTAGCCTCATAGTTGTCTGTGCTCTATACTTTTTAGCTAGAAGAAACCCTGCCATATTACCATGAAACTGCTGACTATACTCGCTGGTATCGCGTCCATCCATCTGCTTTTTTGTTCAGCATTAACCGCACAACAGCGTGTCAATCAAAAAGAAAGAGTAACCGCCAACGGGGGGGTATTCACCAAAAAGCAGGCCGAGCAGGGGGGCGTTTTATTTACGACCCATTGTACTTCCTGTCACGGGCGGGATCTACGCGGCACCGAGGGCGGAAATGCCCTGGTTGGCGACCGGTTTGTGGCCAAATGGGCAGATAAATCGCTGGCCCAACTCTTCGAGCTGACTCGGTCGACCATGCCTAAGACCAACCCGCATTCGCTGGATAATGCCTCGTACGCGGCGCTGGTTGCCTTCATCCTCCACACGAATGGTTTTCCTGACGGGGAGGTGGCGCTACCTGGGTCTAAAGAAGGATTGGCGCGGACGCTGATGGGCACCCCGCCGCCTGTATCCACGCGCGTCAGCATGCGGTTCACGCCCGCGCCTTATAACGCGAAACCCACCACGGTCGAAGGTGACTGGCGACAGCATCGGGGTGACTATGCCAGTTCGAACTACTCACCGCTGGCGCAGATCAATAAAGAGAACGCCAAAAACCTGAAGGTCGCCTGGCGGTGGAAAACCGACAATTTCGGACCCAGCCCGGAATTTTATTTCAAGTCGACACCCCTGATGGTCAATGGGATACTCTACACAACGGCCGGTCTGAGTCGGACGGTGGCTGCCATCGACGCCGAAACGGGTGAGACGCTCTGGACGTTTCGGTTCGACGAAAAAGCACGGAAAACCTACGTACCCCGCCAGAATTCGGGCCGTGGCGTGGCTTACTGGACATCGCCCGACAAGAACCACGACCGGGTCATCTACATCACGCCTAGTTTTCAGTTAGTGGCCTTGGAGGCTAAAACGGGGCATCTGGTCTCTGATTTTGGCAATAATGGAATCGTTGACCTGAAAAAAGGCCTGGACCAGTCTGTCGACACACTCACCACAACGATCGGCTCTACTTCGCCGCCCATCATTGTCAATGATGTGATCATCATGGGGGCTTCGTTTCCGGTGGGGCTGGCACCCGTTTCCAAAAATCAGGCGCGGGGCGACATCATGGGGTATGACGTGAAAACCGGGAAGCGCCTGTGGATCTTCCATACCATACCGCAGCAGGGCGAAGCGGGTAATGAAACCTGGGAGAACGACAGCTGGCGATACACCGGAAACACCGCTGCCTGGGCACCACTGACCGCCGACCCCGAGTTGGGCTACGTGTACCTGCCATTGGAAGCCGCCACGGGTGATTTCTACGGTGGGCACCGGCCCGGCAACAATCTCTACTCGCAGAGCCTGGTTTGTCTGGACGTAAAAACGGGTAAAAAGGTCTGGTACTACCAGCTTATTCACCACGATATCTGGGATTATGACTTACCCGCCCCGCCCATTCTGGCCGACATTCGGGTAGCTGGTAAACCTATAAAAGCGGTGGTGCAGGTCACCAAACAGGCCTTTGCCTTCGTTTTCGACCGCGTTACCGGCAAGCCTGTCTGGCCCATCGAAGAGCGGCCTGTTCCCAAAAGCGACGTGAAAGGCGAATGGACAGCACCTACGCAACCATTTCCAACCAAACCGGCAGCCTTTGACCGGCAAGGCTATTCAGACGATATACTGGTTGATTTCACGCCCGCTATCAAAAAACAGGCGCTGAAGATTGTCAGCCAATACAAGAGAGGGCCCCTGTTCACGCCCGTCAGCACCTACGATCCGCCCCACCACCTGGGTACGTTGCAACTGCCCGATGCCGTGGGCGGAGCCAACTGGCAGGGCGGCGTGGTAGATCCCGAAACGGGCATGCTCTACGTGTCATCAAGTACGGTGATCCGGCCGATGAGTCTTGAAGCAGCGCCCAGCCTGTCAGACATGGACTATGTCGCCTACATGGGCAACGCGCGTATTGGCCCGTACGGACTGCCCCTGGTAAAGCCGCCCTACGGCCGGATTACGGCCATCGACCTGAACACCGGCGACCACAAATGGATGATTCCCAACGCCGATACGCCCAAGTGGGTTACCGACGTACCTGCCCTAAAAGGCCTGAAGATTCCCCGAACCGGTTTGCCCGATCGAGTGGGCATGCTGGTAACCAAAACCCTGCTGTTTGCCGGTGAAGGCGCAGGTTTGTACGGGTCTGATGGCGGTGGTGGCAACAAGTTCAGAGCCTACGATAAAGCAACGGGAGCTATTGTATCGGAGTTGACTTTGCCCGCCAATCAGGCTGGTTTGCCCATGACGTATTCGGTGAACGGTAAACAATACATCGTCGTAGCTGTTGGCGCCATCGGCCACCCCGGTGAACTCGTAGCGCTGTCGCTGTGAGGGGCGGGGGAGAGGCTTCGCATGAAGCGTCAGCAACCTACAGTGCGAAGCCACTAGCCTCCCCCGCAAAAAATTCTCACTTTCCCCTGTAACCTTCCTCAACTTCCACGGTTTCCACGTCAAATTCCTCAACCTCACTCGGCAAACGCTTGAATTCGCTGACGGACAATGCACTGATGCTCAAGGTTAAATCGGGCGATCTGAACCGGATGGGCTTGCTCTTCGAGCGGTACCATCGTGAACTTTTCGGTTTCCTGTACCACATGAGCAGCCACGCCGATGCCAGCGAAGACATGGTACAGACGGTGTTTTACCGGATGTTGAAATACCGCCACACGTTTACCGGCGAGGGGGAGTTTCGAACCTGGATGTACCACCTGGCCCGCAACGTACTGATCGATTCGGAGAAGCAGAACAGACGGTCGGCGCAGCAGTACGACGTGCAGGCCTATGCCGAACGAATCGGCGGTGGACCACTGGCCGACGAGTCGCTGCACAAGGAACAGGAAATGGCCCTGTTGCAGGAAGCGTTGGGGCGGCTAAGTGCCGATCATCGGGAGGTGCTGGTGATGAGCCGGTATCAGGAGTTGACCTACAATGAAATAGCCCGGATTCTGGACACCACGGAAGGGGCCATCAAGGTTCGGGTGCACCGGGCCATGAATGAGTTAAAGAAGATCTATCTGAACAGTGAATACGAACGATAAACCCATTTCCTGCGACGTGCTGATCAGCCACCTGCCCGGCTGGCTGACCGACGACCTGTCGACAGCCGAACGGGCGGCCATTGAGGGGCATTTGGCCAACTGCCCTGCCTGTCAGCAGGAACTGGCCACCAGCCGACAGCTTTGGCAGCAGATGGGAACCGTGCCTACGCCCCAGCCCGGCCCCCAGGTACGTACCCAGTTCTACGCCATGCTCGACGAATTTGAGGCTGAAGAAAAAGAGGCTCGCTCAGGTACGTTGTTGGGTCAGTCGGGTGCACTGCGGTGGATCAGGGATCGGTTTTCGCCGAAACTGATCATGCGCCTTGCCTACAGCGCCCTTTTGCTGGGTGTAGGAGTATTGGTTGGCTATTGGGCGCAACGCCAGCGAACGCCGGAAGTCGCCTACCAGCAGCGGGTCGACACGCTGACGGCGCAGGTGCAGGAAATGCGTGAGATGATGATGCTTTCACTGCTCGAAAACCCGTCGGCCACGGAGCGGCTGCGGGCGGTGAGCTACACGAAAGACATCGACGATACCGATTCGCAGGTGATCGATGCGCTGTTGATGACGTTGAATAACGACCCAAACGTGAATGTACGGTTGGTGACGCTCGAAGCCCTGGCCGACAAAGCGCAGGACGCCCGGGTACGTGAAGGGCTGGTGCAATCGCTGACCCGGCAGGAGTCGCCGCTGGTGCAGGTAGCCCTGGCCGACGTGATGGTGAAGTTGCAGGAAAAACGCTCCCTAAAGTCGCTCCGACAATTATTGAAGCAACCGGGCACCAATGAACTGGTAAAAACCAAGCTGGAAAAAACGATCCGGCAACTGTCATGAGGCAGGGGTTGGGGGCTTGGGTAATAGGTCGTTTTTGTCATTTCTCCTGACGTCGGGATGACAAAAAAACATCTCGCGAAGCAACCTCAAGCCCCCTACCCTTATCCCCAAGCAATACACTCTTTTCCCCTTTCATTTATGATCAACTTATTCTTCCCCATTCTGATGGGGCTCGTGATTTCCTGTGCCCAATCGGTGGCGCAATCGACTGAAGACAAGGAGCATATCAGCAAGGAATTTTCCCTGCCGAACAGCGCCAACGCCAGCGTACTGGCCATTTATAACATCAACGGCTTCATCAAGGTCGAGGGCACGTCGGGTAGCAAGGTGGCCTTCGAGGTTGATAAACGGATGACGGCCAAAACCGCCGATGTGCTGGAGGCGGGCAGGAAGGAATTCAAACTCCAGTTCGAGCAGAAAGGCGATACCGTGTTTGCCTACATCATCGAACCGTTCGATTCACGACCAAACCGGAACCGAGAGCGTAACATTCGTGTCGACTATGACTTCACGCTCGATTTCACGGTGAAAATCCCGAAAGAGATGAACATCGTGGTCTCGACTATCAACCGGGGCGACGTCACGGTGACCGATGTGGCGGGTGCGCTGAAGGTCAGCAACATCAACGGGGCCATTAAGATGACCAACGCGCGGGGTAAAACCGAAGCACGAACAATCAACGGCAACGTGGACGCCAACTACCCCGCCACTCCGCCTGATCAATCGTCGTACTACACCCTCAATGGGAATATCAACGTAACGTACCCAGCGAATCTGTCGGCTGATCTGCGTTTTAAAACGTTCCAGGGCGAGTTCTACACCGATTACCCGGAGGCAACCATGCTGCCCGTTGAGGTGACGAAAAACAAAGAGCAGAAAGGCGACAAGACCGTCTATAAGCTCGACAAATCAACGGCCGTTCGCATCGGTAATGGGGGCAAAACCCTGCGCTTCGAAACGTTTAACGGAAATGTATACATCAAAAAACAATCGTGAATCCAATGATTAATTCATTCATACGCATTGCCCTGTTGCTGGGAATAACTGCAACGCCCTTGCTCGCCCAGAATGACGTGAAGGAGCAACTCGTTGTTCCGCTCACAGACCCCGGTAAAACCGGTTCGCTGAACGTCGATCTGATCAACGGCTTCATCCACGTGGTTGGCTATTCGGGGAAGGACATTGTCATCGACGCGGCAACATCGGGCCGGCAACGTACCCAGAACAACGACCAGCCTGCCGGGGGGATGCGCCGCATCTCGGGCGGCAATTCTTTCGACATAACCGCCGAGGAAAAGAACAATGCCGTGAAGGTACATTCGGGGAGCCATCAGAAAGCGGTGAACCTGACCATCAAAGTGCCGCAGCGGTTTTCGCTGAAACTGCACACGATCAACAACGGCGACATCACGGTGGAAAACGTGACGGGCGAGCTGGAAATCAACAACATCAACGGGGCTATTGAGCTGACGAACATCAACGGTTCGGCGGTGGCGCAGACGGTGAATGGCGATCTGAAAGCCACGTTCCGTGATGTCGACAACAAAACACCGATGGCCTTTTCGACCCTGAACGGCAAGGTAGACGTGACCTTCCCGGCGTCGGTAAAGGCCAACGTGAAGCTCAAGTCAGACATGGGCGACGTCTATAGCGACTTCGATATCGATGTAGATAAGAGCCAGCCTAAAGCGACGCGTTCGAGCCAGTCGGGCATGTACCGCGTCACGGTCGACGATTGGGTGTATGGCAAGATCAACAACGGCGGCCCCGAGGTGATGATGAAGACCATGCAGGGCAGTATCTACATCCGGAAGGCGAAGTAGGCGTGGGGCCTAGCTCGCGAAGCACTACAGCGCGAAGCACTCCTACGCAACGCTAAACCTACTTCCTGCATCCTTGTAATGAATTGACCGGTCAATCGTCTTGGCAGTAGATCATTTCCTCAACCCTTACTCAACGTTATGTTCCGCAACTACATCAAGATCGCCTGGCGTAACATTGTCAAAAGCAAGACGTTTTCGCTCATCAATGTGCTCGGGCTGGCCCTGGGCATGACCTGCAGCCTGCTGATCCTGTTGTGGGTGAACGACGAACGGAGCATCAATAAATTCCACGTCAACGGGCCGCGCCTGTATCAGGTTTTTGAGAATCAGAAATGGACGGGCAACGAAGTCAGCACCACGTCGGCCACACCGGGACCGCTGGCACCTGCGCTGAAAGCCGAGATTCCGGAGATCGACAAAACCGTGAAGATCACCTGGGAGGAAGAACATCTGCTGACGGTGGGCGAGAAAGCTTACAAAGAGAAAGGCCGCTATGCCAGTGCCGATCTGTTCCAGCTTTTCACGTTTCCGCTTAGCCACGGTAACCCGAAAACGGCCATTGTCGGCGCTACGTCCATCGTTATTTCGGAGAAGGCGGCGCTGAAATTCTTCGGCACCACCAACGTGCTGGGACGCGTCATCAAGTTCGACAATAAGGAGAACCGGCAGATCACGGGCGTCATGCGTGACATTCCCGAAACCTCCACGCTGAAATTCGATTTCGTGTTGCCGCTGGGGCCTCACGAAACGAAAAACGAATGGATGAACAAGTGGGAAAACAACGGCATCCGCACGTTTGCCCTGCTTCATCCAGCCGCCAGTCCGGACCGGGTCAATGCCAAGATCCTGAACATGGTGCAGCAGCACGAGAAGAAGGTGACTACGATCACTACCTTCCTGTTTCCGTTTGAAGACACGTACCTGTACTCGAAATTCACCAACGGCCAGCGCGACGGTGGCCGCATCGAGTACGTGCGACTATTTACGGTCGTGGCCATTTTTATCCTGATCATCGCCTGCATCAATTTCATGAATCTGGCCACGGCGCGATCGGCCAAACGCGCCAAGGAAGTGGGCATTCGGAAAGTCGTGGGTGCTGAGCGCATGTATCTGGTTGGTCAATTCATCGGCGAGGCGATACTCACGGCGGGCATGGCGCTGGTGTTTGCCGTGGTGCTGGTACAACTCCTGCTCCCGGCTTTTAATCGGCTGACCGAGAAGCAGATCACGATCCACTACGCCGACCCGATCTACTGGCTGACGTTACTGGGGCTGGCGCTGATTACGGGTATTATCTCGGGCAGCTACCCGGCCCTGTTCCTGTCGTCATTGCAACCGGTGCGTATTCTGAAAGGCACACTGCGGTTCAACGCCGGGGCTGTGCTCTTCCGGCAGGGGCTTGTCGTTTTCCAGTTTGCGCTGTCGTTGCTGCTCATCATCGGTACGTTGATTGCCGGTCGGCAGGTCGATTTTATCCGCACGAAAAACCTGGGCCTCGACCGCGAAAACGTGGTGTATATGGCGCTGGAAGGCGATTTGCCGAAGCAATATGAGTCGTTCAAGCAGGAACTGCTGCAATCGCCCGGCATTCAGGATGTGAGCGCGTCGGGTTCTGATCCGATGGAAATCGGCAACTCGACGATTGGCGTGGAATGGACGGGTAAAGATCCGGCCGACAAGACGCTGTTTACGCAGATGCCGGTCGGCTATGATTTTCTGAGCACCATGAAAGTGAAGCTGCTCGACGGACGCGACTTCTCGAAAAATATCGTCACTGACACAACCAATTACCTGATAAACGAAGAGGCTGCGCGGCGAATGGGCATGAAAAACCCGGTTGGTCAGTACCTGAAGTTCTGGCAAAAGCCGGGTAAGATCGTCGGCCTGGTGAAGAACTTCCACCTCAACTCGCTACGCGTGGCCATTGAACCGCTGATTCTGCGCCTCGACACTACCTACAGTAGCACACTGCTGGTACGTACCCGGCCTGGTCAAACCGAGAAAGCCCTGGCGAGTATGCGGCAGCTGACGAAGAAGTACAACCCGGCGTACCCGTTCGATTATCAGTTTGCCGATGAGAGTTTCGAGAAGCAGTACAAGAGCGAAACCCTGATTGGTAAGCTGGCCAACTACTTCGCCATTCTGGCCATCTTCATCGCCTGCCTCGGCCTGTTCGGACTAGCCATGTTCACCGCTGAACAGCGAACGAAAGAGATTGGTGTACGGAAAGTGCTGGGAGCCAGCGTGCCGAACATTGTGGCGTTGCTCAGTAAAGATTTCCTGCGGCTGGTACTGATCGCCATACTGCTGGCCTCACCCGTTGCCTGGTACGCGATGAGCCAGTGGCTGCTCGACTTCAAGTACCGCATCGACATCGACTGGTGGGTGTTCGCCCTTGCCGGTACGATAGCCATTGCCATCGCCTTATTTACCGTCAGCTTTCAAAGCATCAAAGCTGCCCTGATGGACCCCGTGAAGAGCTTACGAAGTGAGTGATAAGATAACATTAATGCCTTTGCTGTAGGCTTCGCGCTGTATGTTGCTTTCGCTGGGCCCTTCGACTAGGCCGGTCCGCCGCTCGCCGAATCGGTGCGGTCTCCAACAGGCTCAGCGAAAGCAACATACAGCGCGAAGCCGCCCCCAACCCTACGCCCCACGCTTTAATCCCCCCTTTCCACAATGCTCCAGAACTATGTAAAAATCGCGTGGCGGAATCTGCTGCGTCACAAGGCGTTTTCGGCCATCAACCTCGTTGGGCTGGCTATTGGTATGGCGGCTTGTCTGCTCATCCTGCAATACGTCGCGTTTGAGCTGAGCTTCGATAATTTCCACGAGAAAGGCGACCGTATCTACCGCGTCCGGCAGGATCGGTATGATGCCGGGAAGCTAAGCACCGAGTGGGTATCGGGTGCCTATGCCGTAGGTAATTCGTTCAAGGATGCCTTCAATGAAATCGAAGATTACGTGAAGGTGGTCGGAAGCGGGTCGGTGGTAGCCGAGGTGCAGGGTGGTGAGCAGGTGAAGATCGAGAAAGTGTATTTCGCCAGCAAAGCGTTCTTTACCGTGTTTTCGTATCCGCTGATTGTCGGTGATGCGCGCACTGCTCTGACTGAGCCGAACACCGTTGTGTTGTCAGAAACGGTGGCGACCAAGCTGTTTGGTAGTGCTTCGCCATTAGGGAAAACCATTCGGGTCAATAGCAAGCAGGCCGTGAAAGTGACCGGCGTGTACGCAGATTTTCCCGTCAATTCGCACATGAAGCCCGATCTGCTGCGTTCGTACGCCACCTACCTAAAAGACATGGGCCCCGACAACAACCCTGAAACAGCCTGGACTTGGGACGGTTGCCTGACGTACCTGCTGCTACGCCCCGGCACCGATCCACAGGCGCTGACCGCCAAGTTCCCGCGGGTCGTCGACAAGCTGGTTGGTGCCGAGCTGAAAAAATACAATGCGGCGGCGATCTATACCCTGCAACCCCTGCGCGATATTCACCTGTATTCGCACTACATCGGCGAGACTGAACCAAATGGCGACGGCAAAACAACGTACCTGCTGCTCGGAATCGCCTTTTTTATTGTCATCATTGCCTGGGTTAATTACGTAAACATCGCCACGGCGCGGGCCATCAATCGGGCTAAAGAAGTGGGTGTTCGTAAGGCCGTGGGGTCGCAGCGGAGTCAGTTGGTGAAGCAGTTCATGGTCGAGTCATTTCTCCTCAACGGCCTGGCCGTGGGGCTGGCATTTATCCTGGTACTGATTACCATTCCGGCGTTCAACAGCCTGTCGGGCCAGCATCTGACGTTTTCGTTGCTGGCCAGTGCCCGTTTCTGGCTGGCGTTGCTGGGGCTGTTCGTGGTGGGTACGTTCCTGTCGGGCATGTACCCCGCTTTTGTGCTGTCGGGTTTCCGGCCGGTGGTGGTGCTCAAAGGGCGGATGGTGAATACGCGGCAGGGAGTCTTACTGCGAAAGGGGCTGGTCGTGTTCCAGTTTGGGGCGTCGCTCTTCTTGCTGGTGGGCACCATGGCCGTTTTCCGGCAGATCCAGTTCATGCGCGAGCAGAAGCTGGGGCTGAATATCGACCAGACACTGGTGATCCGGCCGCCGATTGTCCGCAACGATTCGACCTACATGAGCCAGATGAAATCGTTTAAAGACGAGTTGCTGCGGCAGTCGGCCATTCGGAGCATCACGGCTTCCACGTCGATTCCCGGTGAGCCGGTGGGCTGGAATGCGGGCGGTATTCGCCTGAAAGGGCAGGATGAAAGCAAGGCCAAGCAATACCGCGTCATCGGCGTCGACTACGATTACATGGACGCCTACGGGCTGAAACTGGTGGCGGGTCGCAACTTCGCCAGGAGTTTCGGTACCGATCCGGCGGCGGTGATCTTCAATAAAATGGCTATTGCCCAACTGGGTTTCTCGAATCCAGCCGAGGCCATTGGCAAAGAGATTGAGTTCTGGGGCAAGACCTATACCGTAGTCGGTGTGGTCGCTGATTTTCACCAGCAATCGTTGCGTGAAGCGTTTGAGCCGCTTATTCTCCGCCTGATTCCCGACGTGCAGGGCTTCTTCTCTGTGAAAATGGCACCGGCCGAATCAGCCAAAACCATCGCGACGCTCCAATCGGCCTGGAATCAGTTTTTCCCCGGTAACCCGTTCGAGTACTTCTTCCTCGATGAACATTTCGCCGATCAGTACCGCGCCGATCAGCGGTTTGGTCAGGTGTTTGGCTTCTTCACCGGGCTGGCCATTCTGGTGGCGTGTCTGGGTCTGTTCGGGCTGGCGTCGTTCACCACCACACAGCGCACCAAGGAGATCGGTATCCGCAAAGCATTGGGTGCGTCGGTGGGGGAGATCCTGCAGCTGCTCTACCAGGAATTTGCCGTACTGGTCGCCATTTCCTTTGTCGTGGCGGCACCGCTAGCCTGGTTTGCCATTGCCAGCTGGCGAACCAGTTATGCCTTCCGGGCCGACCTGAATGGCTGGCTCTTTATCGTGCCGTTTGTAGCGGTACTGGTCATCGCCCTGCTAACGGTCAGTTTCCAGACCATCAAAGCCGCCCTGATGAATCCGGTAAAATCATTGCAGAGCGAGTAAGGATTGGCCATTTCAGATGCGCTGGTAGCCACTTTCCGCTGTCCATCAGCGTACGGATTTCTGTCCGATTCTGGACAATTTACTGTCGGTCAACTTGCTGAAAAGGGCTTATTCTGCGCAGAATAAGCCCTTTTTGCTTATTGGCAACGCATTTGTTGTACAAATACATATCTAATAAGCGCTGCTGGCATGAAAGGAACGTACCTGGGTGAATTTGAAGAGGTGGTTTTGCTGGCCGTAGCCATCCGGTCGGGCGATGCCTACGGGGTGGCTGTCGTCAATGAGATCGAGCAGCAGATGGGGCGGTCAGTTAGTCTGGGGGCGGTGCATTCGGCGCTGAACCGGCTTCAGGAGAAAGGACTGGTCGACTCTGAGCTGGGCGGAGCCACGGCCGAACGGGGTGGCCGTCGGAAGCGCCTCTATACCGTAACGGCCTATGGGCGTCGGGCGCTGGAAGAGGTTCGGCAACTGCGTAATCAGATGTGGGCAGCCATTCCTCAAACCACCTGGTCATGAACAAGCCACCACGACCCCCGCGCTGGGCCACGTACCTGCTGCACGGGCTGTGCCCGCCCCGCCGGGCCGAAGAGCTGGAAGGCGACCTCGACGAGCTGTTTCAGCAGCGGATAGGGGAAGTAGGCCTGCACCGGGCCCGCTGGCGCTACATCCGGGACGTGCTCAGCCTGCTCCGGCCATCGCTACTCAAACCACATCAACCCTATTATTTAACATATCCAACGCCCGCAAATACAGTCATGCTACAGAATTATGTCAAAATAGCCTGGAGGAATCTACTGAAACACAAGTTGTTCTCCTTTATCAATATTCTTGGATTAAGCCTTGCCATTCCGTCGGCGCTGATGGCGTTGATTCAGATCGTGAATTATTACGAATACGATACCTTTCATAGCGATAGCGACCGGATTGTGCGGGTGATAACTGACGAAAAACAGAAGAATGGCGAAATAGCCAACTGGGCGTCGAGTCCTGAACCATTAGCCAAGTACCTGCAGAAAAACCTAACGGGCATCGACAATTCGGCAACGATCGTGCGCGATGCCGATTGGTCGTTAAGTAATGGGATCAAAACGAAAGGTATCCATGCTATCCATGCAGATGCCTCTTTTTTCCAACTCTTCAATTTTCCTCTGGAAAAGGGAGCTTACACCGCCGAACCGAATACCATTGTTCTCTCTCATGAGACCAGCCAATGGTTTTTCAAAGATGCCAACCCCATCGGGAATTCGCTGGAGCACCCGGCCTATGGCAGTTTTAAAATTGTTGGCGTGTTGAAGCCGTTCAATCAACAAAAAACGCAGTTCAGAACCGATGTCATCGTTCCACTAGCCAATTATGCACTTGCCAACGGCAAACCCGCGAACTGGACGGCCTTGAGCGCGCATACCTTTCTAAAAATAGCGCCTGGCAAAACGGTAGCTACCCTTAACAAACAGCTATCCGAAACGTCGGCAGAAATAGACAAACTGATCGGGCCGACGTCGAATACAAAGCTCTTTTTTAAGGCGCAGCCGTTATCCGACATTTCTCCGTCGAAGGACGTTCTGGAGAACGACCCCTACGTTCAGGATCTGGGAAGCATCTACGTAAACCTGGCGTTTCAGCTGATTATGATTCTGCTGGCTTCGCTGAACTACATCAACCTAACGCTGGCCCGGTCGGTGAGCCGCAGCCGTGAAGTAGGCGTACGCAAGGTAATGGGGGCCACGAAGCCTCAGCTTATCCTACAGTTTCTGACCGAATCCACACTCATATCGTATATATCACTGGGTATTGGTCTGTTATTGTTGCTGTTGATCAAAAGCCAGGTTCATGTTTCCTGGCTCACCTGGGACGTTGATCACCTGGGGTACCTGATTCTGCTGTTTTTAGTTTTCAACTTGATTCTGGGCTTGGCAGCGGGCTTCTCGCCAAGTATTATCCTGTCATCCTACCAGCCGGTAAGCGTGTTGAAAAGGGCACTGTCGCCCGGGGGTTTCGGCAAAATGGGCCTGCGCAAATCGCTGATAGTCATTCAGTTTTCGATCGCTCTGGTCTATATCTTTTTCATCGGCCATGCCTATCACCAAATTGATTACATGGCTAATGACAACGAAAACTACCAGCGTGCCAACGTCTACACGATTAATCTGGCCGGAAACCTGACCAACCGATTCGCCACCGACGTCGGTACCGTAAAGGAGGTGCAGCAGGTAGGCTACACATCGCTCAACTTTGGTATATCGCCCACCCGGTCATCTATAAAAAATCGTAAAAACGAAGCCGCCAGACCCGCTTTTTATTACGCCGTCGATCCGGCTTTTATCAACATGATGCAGTTGAAGGTCGTAGCTGGAACGAACCTGATCGACCGTCATTCGACCCTGCCATCGCCTATGGTCGTAGTCAATCAGAAAACCGTGGAAGATCTCCGTATCGGTTCGGAACGGGAGGCCATTGGCAAACTAATCGTGGTTAACGACACGCTTTCGGCAACCATCATTGGCGTCGTTGCTAATTTCTGCCATTACGATTACGAGCGTAAAATAGAACCCGTCGTCTTTCAGTACAACCCGTCTCTGTTTAAGGTGATGTGCCTGAAGACCAGCCCCGTTGCTGACCGAAAATCGCTCGAATCGGCCATAGAAGGCCTCTGGAAACGACATAATCCTTATCTGAGCCTGAACGCTTCTTGGCTGGATACGGACATGTACGATCGCTACTACCCCTACGAGTACATGCAGCTTGCCGGCCTGGAGAGCATTGTCATTTTTGTGATAGCCATCCTGGGGCTTATCGGCATACTCGTCTACAGCCTGGAAAAGCGGACCAAAGAAATCAGTATCCGCAAAGTGATGGGGGCCACTTCGGCCGAAGTCATCCAGTTGATGTCGACCGATTTTGTCAAGCTGCTCGCCATCGCAGCCGGAATAGCCATCCCGGCCGGTATCGCCATTGCCCTGTACATGAATAGCTACCTGATTTTTAACAACGGAGTCAGCTATCTAACCATGCTCTTTCTGCTGCTTGCTGTGATTGGAGTTGCCTTGGGGACGGTCGGTTTTTTCTCCTGGAAAGCGGCCCAAACCAACCCGGCGACCACATTGAAAGTAGACTGATACCGAATCGATAACGGCTAAAAAGCTATGAACCGAAATCCGCCACCCCGACCCGTCGGACCGCGCTGGGCCACGTACCTACTGCACGGGCTGTGCCCGCCCCACCGGGCCGAAGAACTGGCGGGTGACCTCGATGAGCTGTTTCAGCAGCGGATAGGGGAGGTGGGCCTGCGCCGGGCCCGCTGGCGCTACGTGCGCGATGTGTTCAGCCTGCTGCGGCCTTCGCTGTTGAGACGAGAAGTGACTGTTTACCCTAAACCAACGCATACAGACATGCTACGTAACTATTTGACAATCGCCATGCGTACCCTGGGCAGAAACAAGGGGTACTCGGCCATCAACATTGGCGGGCTGGCCATGGGTATGACCGTGGCTATGCTCATCGGCCTGTGGGTGTACGACGAGCTGTCGTTCAATAAATCATTCCGGCACCACGACCGGATTGCCCAACTGTGGCAGTTTGTGACGTTCGATGTCGAAAAATCGTCTTACGATGTACTGCCAATGCCACTGGCCGACGAGCTACGCCGCAACTATCCGGACTTCGACAATGTGAGTCTGGCTGTGACGCGCAACGTCATTCTGGCGACGGGTGATCAGACATTCACGCAGGCAGGCAAGTACGTTGAACCCGGCTTCGCGAGCCTGTTTTCGCTTAACCTGCTGTCGGGTACGCCATCGGCGCTGGCTGATATCAACTCGATTTTACTCTCGGAATCGCTTGCGAAAACAGTGTTCGGATCGGCCAGCCCACTCGATAAGCTCATCCGGGTCGACAATAAGCGGGATGTGAAAGTCGCTGGCGTGTATCAGGATTTTCCGGCGAACAGCGCTTTCAACGAGGTGACGTTTCTGGCCCCCTGGACGTTGCTTGTGGCCATCGAGGAGGAAGCGAAACGGGACCAGAACCAATGGGATTCGAACTCGTACGAGATTTTCGCGCAGCTTAAACCAGGCGCTGATGCGGATCTGGTGTCGGCCAAGATCAAAGACATCCGGATGAAGCGCGACAATCCGCCCGGTTACAAGCCGGAATTCTTCCTACACCCGATAAGCAAATGGCACCTGTACCATGACTTCAAAGATGGCGTCAACACAGGTGGCCTGATCACGTTTGTGTGGTTGTTTGGCGCGATCGGGGTTATCGTGCTGCTGCTGGCGTGTATCAATTTTATGAACCTGAGCACCGCCCGCAGCGAGAAGCGGGCTAAAGAGGTAGGTATCCGCAAAGCGGTTGGCTCGGTTCGCAGTCAGCTGATCGCGCAGTTTTTCAGCGAATCGCTGCTGATCGCCATGCTGGCCTTCGTGCTGGCGCTGGCCGCCGCCCAGCTACTGTTGCCCCTTTTTAATCAGGTGGCCGAAAAAAGGGTGACTATGCTGTGGGGAAACCCCTGGTTCTGGCTGGCGGGCCTGGGATTTAGCGTACTTACGGGTCTGATTGCCGGCACGTACCCCGCGCTGTACCTGTCGTCGTTTCAACCCGTAAAAGTGCTGAAGGGCAAATTCCGGGTCAGTCGGTTTGCGGCTGTGCCCCGCCGGGTGCTGGTTGGGTTTCAGTTTACCGTGTCTGTTATGTTGATCATTGGCACCATCATCGTCTTTCGCCAGATCGAACACGCCAAAAGCCGCCCGGTAGGGTATAGCCGCAGTGGACTCATCGAAATTCCCATGAAAACCCCCGAGCTCTACGGCCATTACGAATCGATGCGCAACGACCTGCTCGAGACGAGGGCGATTACCGAAATGGCTGAATCGTCGAACTCGATCACGGTTCAATACGGCGGCACAACCGATATTTCGTGGGAAGGTAAAAACCCCACTACCAAACCGCTGGTCATGTCGAACTTCGTTTCCCACGATTACGGCAAAACGGTGGGGTGGCAGCTGATGGCCGGGCGTGATTTCAGCCGGGCTTATTCGACCGATACGGCATCGCTCATCTTAAACAAAGCGGCCGTAGAACTCATGGGCCTGAAGGACCCGATCGGCGCGCCTATCAAACGCGGGGGACGTACCTATAGCGTGATCGGGGTGGTTAACGATATGATCAAGGAAGATCCGTTTAAGCCCATCAGTCCTTCGTTCTTCGCCCTGAGCTACACCAACGTTAACACCATCAATGTGAAATTGTCGCCTCAGCTGGCTACCGGCGAGGCGCTGGCAAAAGTGGAGCAGGTGTTCAAAACATACAGCCCGGACGCGCCATTCGACTACAAATTTGTGGATGATGTGTTCGCGAAAAAATTTGGCACCGAAGAGCGGATTGGCCGACTGGCGGGCGTATTTGCCATCCTGGCTATTCTGATCAGTTGCCTGGGCCTGTTTGGGCTGGCTTCCTTCATTGCCGAGCAGCGCACCAAAGAAATCGGGATTCGTAAAGTGCTGGGCGCCTCGGTGTTCACCGTCTGGCGGCTGCTCTCCAGGGAATTTGTGCTGCTGGTCATGATTGCTTTCTGCCTGGCCGCGCCGCTGGCCTACTACGTGCTGTCGGACTGGCTCCAGAACTACCAGTACCGCACCGAACTCTCGTGGTGGATTTTTGCCCTGGCTGGTTTAGGTGCCCTAGCCGTCACCCTACTCACCGTCAGCTTCCAGGCCATCAAAGCCGCCCTGCTGGACCCCGTAAAAAGCCTGCGAAGCGAATAAGCAGGGCTTGGGATGATAATGAAGAATGAACAATGCAGAATGAACAATGAACAATGGGAGTCGAAGGGCCTGGCGAAAGCAACCTGGCGCGCCCAAGCCAACCAATTAACCAGTCAACCAATCAACTACTCAACCCATTCACCCCATTTACACCCAGGTACGTCCCATTTCCGACACGTACCTGGGCGGCTCGTTTAGCTTTGGTCATGATCAACCGATGCCTTATGAAAACGACCAGCCTACTGCTGTTTCTTCTCTTGTTTGTTACCAATCACCTGCTCAGCCAATCGCCCGATCTGGTGCCGACGCAGGGAATCACCTCGGCCATTCATCAGGCCAATATCGGCCAGCTGCGGTTCACCGATAAAGCGATGCCGTCGGCCGACCTGACGGAGGCGGATTTTCTGGGTACGTATACGCTCACCAACCGGAGCAACCTGTTCATGACGGCGTTTATGGGTAATTCGCTCACGAACTACCTACACCAGCTAGCGCCTGAATTACCAGCCGACGTGCTCACGAAAACGGGTGGCTATCAGTTCTCCTTCTTTGTCGACGACCGGCTCATTTACCAGAGCAACCTGCATCCGGGAGCGCCTTATGCGCAGATCAAAAACACGGAAACGATCATCAGCAAACCGCTGATCGACAACCAGAAGGAGGGAGCCTGGTGGAGCCAGTCGGCCTGGAACCGGTTCATGAACAACGGCGGGGATGCCGCCCTGACTGAAGGCCCGCATCGCTTCCGGCTCGACATCCGCCCGTACCTCAACCTGGCCAGTCCGACGGTGGGCGGGCTACTGGCAAGCGGGACGCTGAAGCTGCTTGTCAACCGCAAGCCCGTGATTGACCTGCGCACCATCCGGCTCAACGTACCCAGGCCGTATCCGGGACTGCCAGTGTCGACGGAGCGGTTTGACCGGGACAGGATCAAGGCGTTGAAAGGCATGATCGACGCGGCGGTGTTCAAGCACATTACGGGCGTGGTGGTGCTGAAAAAGGGGAAGCTGCTGATTGAAGAATATGGCAACGGTGCTACCCGTGATTCGCTGCACGACGTGCGTTCGGTAGGCAAGTCGTTTGCATCTACCCTGACGGGTATGGCGATCCAGGACGGCCATCTGACCAGTGAACAGCAATCCCTGGCCGACTTCTACGACCTGACCACCGTAGCGAACAACGTACCTGCCAAAGCCCGAACCACCTTGCGCGAACTGCTGACGATGAGCTCGGCCTTCGATGGCAACGATGATGACAGCGATTCGCCCGGCAACGAAGAGAACATGTACCCCACGCCAAACTGGGTAAACTTCGTGCTGAACCTCCCGACCGACTCTGCCAAATACAGGGGCTCATGGCACTACTTCACGGCGGGCGTTGTCTTGCTGGGTGACGTGCTGAACAAGGTCGTGCCCGGCGGACTGGCGCGCTACGCTGACCGGAAACTGCTTGGCCCGCTTGGCATTAGACGGTATCAGTGGCCGTACACGCCTCAACAGACGGTGAGCATGGCGGGTGGCGTCCGCATGAACGCGCTGGATTTTGCCAAATACGGCCAGCTCTACAAAAACGGTGGGCGTTGGAACGGTCGACAACTGCTGCCAAGGGCCTGGGTCGACAAGACATTCACCCGCCATAAAGCCATTCCGGGCCGCCCGAACGAGTACTATGGCTACCTGTTCTGGAATAAAATATACCGCGTGAACGGCAAGGACTACGAAACCTATTACGCCACGGGCAACGGCGGCAACAAGATCTTCGTGTTCAAGGATCAGCCGTGGGTCATCGTCATAACCGCCACCGCCTACGGCACCGCCTACGCCCACCCCCAAATCGACCGAATGATGGAGCAATACATCCTCCCCGCGCTGCTCCAATAATCAGTAGATGTACTAGCGAGTTAGTAAGTATATATACCGCTTAGTCAATTCGGTTAAATTTTTTTTGTGTTCATAACGCCAAAAACGATACTTGTAAGGTTAGCAGCGTAATCTAGCGAAAGGGAATTTAGGGCGAGAATGTAATTCTGGCCTGCTAGTTAAGCCCACATTCTATGCATGTGTTGCAGCAAAGTGTAAAGGAAAAGTCTGTTTCTTTTGCTCAGATTATAAGTAATAACATTATTTGTCTCAATGCTTCAACGAAAATTAAATTAAACCATAATTATGTATTCAGAAAAGATTAGTGGAAATTTTTTGAGCCAATATGGTAATAAAAGTCAATCTTTTAATTTTTCAAAACAGATAATAGATTCTTGGTCTGGAAATATTGAAATTATAAAAGAGATAACTATAAATGGAATACGTAAAGATGGATTGAGAAGCCCTCAAGTAGGTGCAATATATTCAGCATTGGGGCATTGGGCATGTTCAAGGGAAATTGCAACAGTGATCATGCCTACCGGAACAGGTAAAACAGAGACTATGCTAACACTATTGTTAATGCAACAATGTGAAAAATTGTTGGTAATAGTTCCAACTGATGCTTTAAGAGAACAGGTTGGTGAAAAATTCATAAATTTAGGTATATTGAAAGATTTGCAAATTATTAATGATAAAGTATTATTTCCAGTGGTTGGTATTTTTTCAAACAAGTTTAAAAATGTAAATCAAGCTATAGAGTTTATTGAAAAATGTAATGTAGTCGTTGCTACTGCGAATATATTAAATCGATCCCAGTCAGAAATATTTGAAGTTTTTGTAAAATCTTTTTCTCATATTTTTATTGATGAGGCCCATCACGCAGAAGCGACAACTTGGTTCAAACTCAGAGATAGTTTTAAAGGTAAGCATATATTGCAATTTACGGCTACCCCTTTTAGGAACGATTTGAAGAGGATAGATGGTAAGCACATATTCAATTTTACTTTGAAACAAGCGCAAGATGATGGTTATTATAAAAGTATTAATTTTAAGCCTGTCTTCGTATACAATGATAATCAAAAAGATATCAAGATTGCAGAAGCGGCCATTGAGCAGCTACGGGAAGATAGAAAAAAGTATAAACACGTGCTAATGGCACGTGTAGAAAACACTAAGCGAGCAGATGAAGTATACCAAATATATAAGTCTTTTAAAGATTTTACTTGCGAATGTATTCACTCCAAAAAAAGTGCTTCTGAAAAGAATGATATCAAAAAGAGAATTTTATCTGGTAAAGTAGATGTTATCATATGTGTCGATATGCTCGGCGAAGGATTCGATTATCCTTATCTAAAAATTGCTGCATTCCATGACATTAGAAAAAGTTTGCCCGTGACGCTTCAGTTTGCTGGGAGATTTACGAGAACAAAGCGAGATGAGGAATTAGGAGACGCCACATTTATAGCTAGTATACTTGACGCAGAGGTAAAAGAAGAGCTAGGACAATTATACTCTGATGACTCTGACTGGAATTTTTTACTTCCTAGATTCAGTGAACAAAAGACACAATCTGAGATAGATAAAAAGATATTCTTCGATTCTTTTAATGGCTTTAGTGATAATAGAATACCGTTGCATGATATGAAGCCATCATTAAGCACGGTTATATTTGAAAATATGTCTAGAAAATGGCAGCCAAATCTATTTAGAGATGGATTAGAGTATAAAAATACAATTAGTGAGATTTATGAAGATTATAACAGCCAGGAAAAAGTTCTAGTTTTAGTAATTGAGCGCAAAACTTATGTAGATTGGGGTAATATAAGAGATATTGGTAATACAAATTGGGAGCTATTAGTGTTGCATTGGGATATTAATACAAATTTACTTTTTATACACAGCTCAGACAAAAGTAGTCATCACCTTAGGTTGGCGCAAGCTGTGATTGGTGATAATGCTAGATTAATTAAAGGGCAAGATGTATTTAGATGCTTTGCAGGTATTGATAGATTAAAATTGCAGAATGTAGGATTGTCTGAGCATTTAGGTAAGCTTATAAGATTCATAATGCGCGTAGGTACAGATATCGAGAAAGGTTTAACAGATTCAGATAAAAGTAATGCTGAAAAATCGGTAATTTTTGGGCTGGGATATGAACATGGCAATGAAGTAAGTATAGGGTGCTCACATAGAGGCAGGATATGGTCCAAGCGAAATAATGATTTAGAATCACTTATTAAGTGGTCAAAAGCTGTAGGTAAGAAAGTTATCGACTCGTCTATAGATGTTGAGAATATTTTAAGCAGAACTTTGGCTCCTAAATTAGTCGAGAAAATTCCTAATAAATATCCAGTATCTATCGATTGGAACGATGCAGTATACAGATGTCTTGAAACTAGATATAAATTCACAGTCGGTAATGATACTTACGATTTTTATAATACAGAATTAGTTTTGTCGTATGACGATGACCTAGGGAAAATTAATTTTTGTTTTTTAGCTAATAATGACGTTGTAGCTGAATATGAACTCATTCTTACAAATGATGGCTATCCTGATTTTAAATTCGTACATAGGAAAGGGAATAATTTTGTCTATATAACTTATGGAAGAAAAACTGAAAAATTTGAAAATTTCCTTTATGATTGTACACCCAAAATATGGTTTGCAGATGGATCTTCTCTTGAAGGGAATAAGTACATAGAAATAAAAGAGCATATTGAGCCTTATGATAAACAAAGAATTGTTACATGGGATTGGTCAGGAGTAAACCTACGAGCTGAGTCACAGGGTGTAGATCCAAAAATTACAGATTCGATTCAATTTCATTGTATTCAGCATCTGAAACAATTAGATTATGATATCATATATGATGACGACTATTCTGGAGAAATTGCAGACATAGTTGCAATCAAAAAAAACGATGACGTTATTGTTTTCGAATTATATCATTTGAAATTTGCCAAAAATGGTAAGCCCGCTGCAGATATAAAGGATTTGTATGAGGTATGTGGTCAAGCGCAAAAATCTTATCACTGGAAGCATAAGGCTAATAAGGAGCTTTTTGATCATATGCTCAAGAGGTTGATTAAAAATTATAAAGGTAAAAGCTGTTCTAGGCTTGAAAAAGGAACAGATAATGATCTTGTAGATTTACTTCGAATGGTAAAGAAACAATTTCCTTTAGAATTAAAAGTATTTGTTGTTCAGCCGGGTATTTCTCCAAGATTAGTTAGCCAAGATCAGTTGACTTTGTTGTCAGTTACTGAGAGCCATCTTATGAAACAAGCAAATATTCCTCTTATTGTTGTTGGTAGTAAATGAGCTTTTGTAATTCTACAGAATGTACCCAGCTAGCCGAGAAATACTTTCTTGCCGGTGTTGGCAGCTCGATAAATGGCTTCGATGACGCGCATGTCTTTGCGGCCTTCTTCGCCCGAAATGTGCGATGGGAGTGGTTTGTTGCTCAGAATGTGGCTGGCGATATCGTCGAGTTGGGCGGCTTGCTGGTTAATGACCGGAAAATTGAACACGCTTTGGCTGGTTTTCCCTGCGAACGGGCCGTAACTCAGGGCCGGGCTTAGCTCAAACGTACCCTCATCGGCGGTGGCGAAGAAACGGTCGATGTTGCAGTTGGCAGTCGTGGCTGAGGTGCAGACGGCCCCACTCGGGAAATACAGTTGCCACATAATGTTTTCCTCCACTTCCTTGAACCGGTCGTGCATCGTTACCGGGCCGTATTGGGCGGTGACGGCTATAGGCTCTTCGCCCAGTACGTAGCGGCTGCTCTGCACGCAGTAGACGCCCAGGTTCATCAGGGGGCCTCCCCCCGCCATGGCTTTGCTGAGGTGCCAGTCGTCGGCGGCGATGCCCGCCAGCCGGTAGCCCAGGGCCGCTTCAATGAAACGTACCTGACCGAATACCTTTTCCTGTCCCAGTCGTTTGATCTCGATGTGGTGCGGTTCGTAATGCAGCCGGTAGCCAACCGCCAGTTGTACGCCCGCTTTCTGGCAGGCGGTAATCATTTCCTGGCAATCACGTTCCGTAAACGCCATCGGTTTCTCCACGATCACGTGCTTGCCCGCTTTGGCCATCCGCAGCGTGTATTCCTTGTGCATCCCGTTGGGCAGGGTGATGTAGACCAGGTCAATGTCCGGGTTATTGGCCAGTTGGTCGAGCTGCTGATACGAGTAAATGTTCTTGTCTGGCAGGCCAAATTCGGCTTTCCACTGCGCCGCTTTGGCCGGTGTGCCCGTAATGACACCGCTGAGCTGGCAGTAGTGCGAGTCGGCCAGGCCGCTTTTCAGCACGTTGGCGTAGCGCCCCAGTCCGCAGATTGCGATGTTCAGCTTTTTGGCCTGCTCCGGCTGAGCGAAGGCAGACGCCACAAGGGTAGGGGAGAGCGTCGACGCGCCGATGCCGAGACCAAGATTGCCGATGAATGAACGTCTGGAGTAAGTAGCCATGATGCCGCGTTTATGACGCCAAAGTAGGTTCGCCCGGCCGCGCCATCCAATGAGCAAAAGGCCCAAAGGCAGATTCGGTGCGGTGAATGGCAATCGGGCTGGTGTGGACAAGTCTCACGTTGGTAGGTAATCGCTGCGTTCATCGGAATGCGTTGGGGGCTCGACAAAGGATCAAATGAGAACAACTGCGACATTGGCGGAAGTAGCAGAACACCAGTCTGGATTCAGGAACAACGAAATAGCCTTAGTTGGGCAAGGTTTGGGTTTGTTTGTAAATAGTGCCGTTTTTTGACAGATGTCGGCTCTGTTAAGCAGTTAAACCGACTCAGGCAATTATGGACAATAAGCAATTACTGGAAGACAGCCTCCTCAAGGTGTGGAGTGAACGGAACGATGAACAACGGCTCGCCGTGATGCAACGGATTTATGCCGCCGATATCATTTTCTACGAGACCGATCAGGGCGAAGCCATCAAAGGACATCAGGCGATTGATGCCCTGATCAAAACGCTGCAAAGCCAATGGCCACCTGAATTTGTCTTCTCCCTGACCAGGCCAGCCGTTTTCAACCACGGGGTCAGTCATGTAGCCTGGACACTCGGAGCTGCTCAGGCAACACCTGTTGCCAGCGGTATGGATATCGCTATCATTGAGAACGGACTCATTAAAGAGCTGTATCTGTACCTGGATGCACCCGCTGGTTAAAGCAATTGGTAAGTTGGTTGACCTGTTGGTTCCTGCGCACAGGTAGCCCCGGTTAATCAATGCCAACGTCCCTCTGCCAGGCGCGGTATGGGTACGTATTGGAACACCTCAAAATCAGCCGCGTTCGGGCCACTTTTTATCGATCAGAAAAAATGTACGAATTATTGCGAAACCGATTGGTTGCGCGTATATTTGCAACCAATCGGTTTCGTTATTTGCGCATCACCCATGAGGAGAGACATTTTTCAGGCAATCGCCGACCCAACGAGGCGGGCCATTATCGCCCTGATTGCCTTACAGGCAATGACACCGAACGACATTGCCGACAACTTTAACACGACCCGGCAGGCGGTATCGAAACACCTGCGCATTCTCACGGAATGTGAACTGGTGAAACAGGAGCCTCAGGGCCGGGAGATTTATTACTCGCTTGAGATCGACAAACTGAAAGAGATAGACAACTGGATAGCCCAATACCGAGCCATTTGGGAAACCCGGTTTAATCAACTTGACGACGTATTAACCAGTATTAAACAACAGCAAAATGAACAGTAACCTACTATTTGACTTCACCGTCGACAAATCACAAAAGGCGGCATTCATCACCCGGGAATTCGCGGCCGAACTCCCATTGGTTTGGGATGCGTTTACCAAACCCGAACTACTGGACCAATGGGTTGCCCCCAAGCCCTGGTCATCTAAAACAAAGTACATGGATTTTAAGGTGGGTGGCCGCCGGTTCTACGCGATGGTAAGCCCGGAAGGACAGGCCCGTTGGTCGCTTCAGGAGTATACGTCGATCACGCCGAAGACCAATTATACGATGTATAATTCGTTTGCCGACGAAAACGAAAATCCTGAACTGCCGGGTTCTGAATGGGATACGACGTTCAGCGAGAAAGACGGCATCACCACTGTGCGCATCGTTATCAAAAATGAATCACTTGACCGCATGGAGCGCATGATTGCCATGGGCTTCGAAGTAGGGTTCAAAATGTCTGTCGATAACCTGGAACAACTACTGGCCGACTTATCGAAACAACAGCAGATAGCTAACGCTCAATCCCATTAATCACGGGGATTGGCATGTTCACCGATCAGTTCGGTGTTCAGTGGATGCTCGACTTCGATCCTAAACGCGGCGAAAACGCGTAAACAGACAAGGCGATTAGTAGGTCTTTCGCTGGCTGGTTGGCTTCGCGAGCTAGCGCAAAGCAATTAATTATGTAAGCCTCTCGATGATGGCTCGGAGCGGACAGCGGTTGTCCATAATCGGACAGCCAGACTCGCCTATATGTTGTGGGAAAAGCCTTCAGGACGTACCTGAGGGCTTTTTTTTATAGCTGGCACCGCATTTGATCGACATTGTCGGATAAAATGGATCAGGTATGAAACGAGCCTTTCTGGGAGAATTTGAGGAAGTGGTCTTGCTGACCGTGGCTATCCTCGACGAGGGTGCATATGGCGTTACCATCACGCAGGAGATCGAGCAGCAAACGGGCCGGTCGGTGGGGTTCAGTACCGTGCATACCACACTGCAACGGCTGGAAGAGAAAGGATTTCTGTCGTCGACGATGGGTGGTGCCACGGCCGAGCGGGGTGGTCGGCGGAAGCGCTTTTTCGCCGTTACGGCGGCGGGCCGAAAAGCACTGGCCGAAGTGAAGCAGGTACGTACCCAATTGTGGGATGCCCTGCCTCCGCAAACACTGCAACTCATGGGAATCTGACATGCGCATGAACAAGCACCCTAATCCGCCGCGCTGGGCGCAGACGCTGCTGCGTTGGTGGGCACACCCCGATACCGCCGAGGAAGTACAGGGCGACCTGCTCGAACTCTACGACCACTGGGTACGTACCGAAACGTCGGACCGCCAGGGCCGCCGCCGGGCCAACTGGCGCTATAGCCTGAGTGCCCTGAAACTGCTGCGACCACTGGCCCAATTAACCCACAGGTCCAGCCGCTATGCTGACTACTATCAATCTCCGCTGTCTCTAAGTCCTGCTATGTTACGCAACTACATCAAAATTGCCTTCCGCAACCTGACCCGGAATAAGGTTTTTTCGGGTATCAACCTGCTGGGACTGTCTACGGGCATTACCGTTTGCCTGCTGATCTTCCTGTTCATCATGAATGAGTTCAGCGTCGATAATTTCCACAAAAACGGAAAGAACATCTACCGCGTGATGCGGGGCATTGAAAACGAAGGCAAAGAGACGGCGGTCGCCTATCTGTCGGGACCGTATGCGCCCGCCCTGCTGAACGACTTCAAGGGCCAGATCGCGCAGGCGGTGCGCGTAAACCCAACCGATGCGCTGGTGACGTCCGAAGATCAGTCGTTTCACGAGCGGAAAATCATCGATGCTGACCCTAACTTCTTTACCTTCTTCACGTTCCCTCTGCTCAAAGGCGACCCGGCTACCGTACTGACCGACCCGGCCAGTGTGGTGCTGACCGAATCGACGGCTAAAAAGTACTTTGGCACCATCGACAACGCCCTGGGCAAAATCGTTAAAATCGACAAAAGCCTGGCCGTGAAAGTTACCGGCATTGCGCAGGACGTACCCGCCAACTCCCACCTGGATTTTGATCTGGTAGTGCCGCTGGAAAACTACAAAGACCGGAGCTGGATGAACGTCTGGATCAACAACGGCCTGTATACCTATGTGCAGCTGGCACCAACAGTCAGCGAGGCGCAGGTTGAGCGTAATTTTCCGCGCTTCGTGGATAAATACATGGGCCAGATTCTGAAACAGGCGGGCTTCCACTTCAACCTGTCGCTCACGCCCCTGCCCGCTATTTACTTCGAACAGGCTGCCTTCGACAGTGTAAAGCACGGCGACAAAAAAGTGGTCTATATCTTCCTGTCGATTGCGATCCTTATTCTGCTGGTGGCCTGCATCAACTTCATGAACCTCTCCACCGTTCGGGCGGTCGAGCGCTCAAAAGAGATTGGCGTTCGTAAGGTGTTGGGCGCCATAAAAGGGCATCTGGTGTGGCAGTTTATCGGCGAATCACTGTTGCTGGCGACGTTCGCGTGCGTGCTATCGATTGGGATGCTCGTGCTGGTGTTGCCCTTCTACAAACAGCTGCTGGGTTACCCCCTGAACCTGTCCGTTTATGCGTTGCCGATCCTGCTGTTTCTCCTCGCAATCATTGTGGTGGTGGGTTTTCTGTCGGGCAGCTACCCGGCCTTTGTGCTGGCGGCCTTTTCACCCATTCAGTCGCTGAAAGGGAAATTACGGATGGGCAGAGGGGGTACGTCGCTGCGGCAGATATTGGTGGTGGTGCAGTTCAGCATTTCAATCCTGCTCATGCTCGGAACGGCCATTGGTACCCAGCAGATGCGTTACCTCAAAAACAAGCAGCTGGGCTACAATAAGGAGCAAACCCTGGTGATCCCCATCGACAACGACGACATCTATAATTTCTTCCTGGGCCATAAAGATGAACTGCTGTCGCAGAATAGGGTAGAGGCCGTTTCGATGATGTCGGGCGAGCCGGGTGGCTTTTTCGATGGACTTATGTTCGACGTAGAGGCGCACCCCACCCGCTGGAAAGCCCGAACGGAGTTTGCCGATTTCGATTTCGTGAAAACATTGGGGCTGAAACTCATTGCGGGGCGCGATTTCTCACCGCAGTACCCCACCGATACCGCTCGCGCTGCCCTGATCAACCGAACGGCGGCATCCCGGCTCGGCTGGACGCCCGACCAGGCCGTTGGCAAGTGGCTTAAAAGCACCCTGCGCGACAGCACGAACCGCATCATCATTGGCGTGATAGAGGATTTCAATTTTCTGTCGCTGAAGGAAGCGATCGAACCCTTGGTGATTGCACCGAACTCCGACCGTCGGGCGGCGCTGATCAGGCTTCGGCCCGGTGGTAACCTGACGGCTACCGTAGCTATGATTCAGCAGCTATATGCCAAAACGCGACCGGCCTACCCGTTTGAATACCACTTTTTAGACCAGCAGTTCGACCAGTTGTACAAGACGGATCTGCGTCAGCAAACCATCATGAGCGTTTTCGCGGGGCTGGCCATTTTCATTGCCTGTCTGGGGCTGTTTGGGCTGGCTACGTTTTCGGCTCAGCAACGGACCAAAGAGATCGGCGTGCGCAAAGTGCTCGGTGCATCCGTGGGCAGTATTGTCACGTTGTTGTCCAACGATTTTCTGAAGCCGGTCAGCATCGCCATTCTGATCGCCAGTCCGATTGCCTGGTGGGCGATGAGCAACTGGCTGCAGGGCTTCGCGTACCGCATCGACATCGAGTGGTGGCTGTTCGTGCTGATAGGCCTGCTAGCTATCGGCATTGCGCTACTGACGGTCAGCTTCCAAAGCATCAAAGCCGCTCTGGTTAATCCGGTAAAATCATTGCGGTCGGAATAAGCGTATCGAAGGTATAATTGGGCAACCTTTTTTCTACCAGTGTTGTGTCCCTGACGGGAGGGGGAGTGTTTAGCTGAAAGCGTACATCGACTGTCCACAAACGGACAATGGCGGTGTACGCTTTTTGGATAAAAAGGCCGCTCAGCAGTTAGAAATGGGGTTTTGTGGATATGGCATTGCATTTGATCAGCAAAAGTAGAGCTAATCAATACTGCATGAAACGGACGTATCTGGGTGAGTTTGAAGAGGTGGTCCTCCTGACGGCGGCCGTGTTGGCACTACAGGATCAGGCGTATGGCGTGGCCATCACCCACGAGATCAACGAACAGACGGGCCGGGCCGTGCGTCTGAATCAGATTCATACCGCCCTGCAACGGCTGGAAGAGAAAGGCATGGTCTCCTCACACATGGGCGACCCTACCGCCGAACGGGGTGGCCGGCGCAAACGGTTGTTCACTGTCACGGCCTATGGACAGCGCACGTTGCAGGAGATTCAGACCGTACGCACAACCCTGTGGGACCGGCTACTGGCACCACTTATACCCACTCTGAGTGTATGAAAAGGCCCGACGCATTACCAACTCCGCCCCGCGTCGCCGACCGGCTGCTGAGCTGGTTTGTAGCGCCACATCTACGCGAAGAGGTGCTGGGTGATCTGCACGAAGAGTTTGCCTGGCAGGTGGCGCGCATCGGCGAGCGGTGGGCCCGCTGGCGCTACTGGTGGGATGTGCTGGGCTTCGTTAAACCCCGCTTCATCCGCCGCCTCAACCCCAAGTACTCAACCCCAAACCCAACGGACATGCTACGCACCTATCTCAAAATCGCCCTTCGCCATCTGGTCAAGAACAAGGGCTATTCGGCCATCAACATTGGTGGACTGGCCGTGGGTATGGCCGTGGCGATGCTCATTGGCCTGTGGATGTACGACGAACTGTCGTTCAATACGTACCATCAGCACTACGACCGCATTGCGCTGGTCATGCAACAGCAACTCGAAGCCGGCCAGATCGCGACCAACAACGCTACGCCCATGCCGCTGGAGGCAACATTGCGAACCGAGTACGGCGAGTCGTTTAAACACATCGTGCTGGCTTCCTGGACAGGTGGACATATTCTGGCGGCTGGCGATAAGAAATTCACCGAGACTGGTAATTACATGCAGCCCGGTGTGCCCGATATGCTTTCTCTTAAGATGCGCAAAGGCACACGGGACGGCTTGCGGGAGCCCGCGTCGATTTTACTGGCCGAATCGGTGGCTAAGGCCTATTTCGGTGAGGCGGACCCCATTGGCCAGCTTATGCAACTCGACAACAAACTGGATGTACGGGTGACTGGCGTTTATCAGGATTTGCCAGCCAATTCCAGCTTTAGAGACTTACAGTTTATTGCCCCCTGGGATTTATACGTAAACAGCAAAGACTGGCTGATCAAGTCGAAACAATTATGGGACAACAACTCGTTTCAGACCTACGTTCAGCTCGCCGACAACGTGGATATGGCAGCTGTGTCGGCACAGATAAAGGGGGTGAAACGCGCTCATGTTGATGCGAAGCTGGCGCAGCAAAAACCGGACGTGTTTCTCCAGCCGATGAGCCGGTGGCATCTCTATTCGGAGTGGAAGAACGGCGTCAATACCGGCGGCCGGATTCAGTATGTATGGCTTTTTGGCCTGATCGGCGCTTTTGTGTTGCTGCTGGCCTGCATCAACTTCATGAATCTCAGCACGGCCCGTTCCGAAAAACGCGCCAAAGAAGTGGGGATTCGCAAAGCCGTAGGGTCAGTACGAACCCAGCTGATCAGTCAGTTTTTTAGTGAATCGCTACTGGTGGTCACCCTTACGTTTGTGCTGGCCTTGTTGAGCGTGCAACTCCTGCTGCCAGCCTTCAATGAAATAGCCGATAAACAACTGACCATTCTCTGGTCATCGCCTGCGTTCTGGCTGTTGAGCCTTGGATTCGTCCTGCTTACCGGGCTGATCGCAGGCAGCTATCCGGCCTTTTACCTGTCTTCGTTTCAGGCTGTCAAAGTCTTGAAAGGCACCTTTCGGGCGGGTCGTTTTGCGGCTGTTCCCCGCCAGGTGTTAGTCATCATTCAGTTCACGGTTTCCGTCACCCTGATCATTGGGACGATCATCGTTTTCCGGCAGATTCAATTCGCAAAAGATCGCCCGGTTGGGTATAGCCGGGCAGGACTCATCATGCTCGGCATGACGCAGGAAGACGTACACGCCCATTTCGCGACTATACGGACTGAGTTGATACAGGCAGGAGCCGTGGCTGAAATGGCCGAATCGGGTAGTCCGGCTACGGGGCTATGGTCCACCCAGAATGGGTTTAGCTGGAGGGGCGAGTCGACAGATGAACAGGTGGGATTTGGGACCATTTTTGTCTCGCACGAGTTTGGCAAAACGGTGGGCTGGCAGTTCAATGCTGGGCGGGATTTTTCGCGGGCCTATGCAACCGACTCGTCGGCTATGGTGCTGAATGAGGCGGCGGTCAGGTTCATGGGCCTTAAAAACCCGGTAGGTACGTTCGTGAAGTGGGAAGGGAAGTCGTGGAAAATCATTGGCGTCATCAAAGACATGGTCATGGAGTCGCCGTATGAACCTGTCCGGCGAACGGTTTACATGATCAACAACGGCTCGGGCAATGTGGTGACCCTACGGATAAACCCGAATCGGAACGTACCTGGCGCATTGAGCACGATCGAGGGCGTTCTTAAGAAATATGCAGCCGGTATCCCGTTTGATTATCAGTTTGTGGATCAGGCGTATGCACAGAAGTTTGGCGATGAAGAACGCATCGGCAACCTGGCATTCCTATTTGCTGGCCTGGCTATTTTTATCTCTTGCCTGGGCCTGTTCGGGCTGGCCTCGTTCATGGCCGAGCAACGCACCAAGGAAATCGGTGTGCGTAAAGTGTTGGGCGCGTCGGTGCTGAACCTGTGGAGTTTACTATCCAGAGATTTTGTGCTGCTGGTTGTCATTGCCTTCACGGTTGCTGCCCCAACAGCCTGGTATTTTCTGCACAACTGGCTGCTGAAATATGAGTACCGCACTACCATATCGTGGTGGATTTTTGCCGCCTCGGGCGTGGGGGCGTTGCTGGTTACGCTGTTGACGGTCAGCTTCCAAAGTATCAGAGCCGCGCTGATGAATCCGGTAAAAAGTTTACGGAGCGAATAGGGCTCGGTTGAGTTGCCTGAATTAACAGGGAAAGCAGTTCAGGTACGTTCCAAAGCACCGTCTGACTTTTTAGTCCGTCAGCGTACGGCTCGTGTCCGTTACTGGACAAAGGGAGATGGGTGGATTTGGCTGAAAACGGCTTTTGGGGTGCGTAGAAAGCACTTTTGGGAGTCTGGCAAGACATTTGACTGCCAGGAAGGGTAGACTCGTTCGGCGTAAAGTTGTTCAGGTGACCAGTCTACACATTTCTAGGTTAGCCCTAAACCCGGTATAACGATGCTCACAAATTATCTGAAGACGGCTGTTCGTAGCCTCCGTAAACAGGGAGGCTATTCTGTTATCAACCTGTTTGGGCTGGCCCTGGGGCTGGCCTGTTGCCTGCTGATCATGCTGTATGTAGTGGATGAATGGAGCTTCGATCGCTACCACGCCAAAGCCGATCGGATCTACCGCCTGAACGCCGATCTCCGGTTTGGGGGTAATACCATGAATATGGCCGTAACGCCCGACCCGATCGGGCCCACCCTCAGGCAGGACTATCCGCAGGTGGAACAGTACGTACGGCTTCATCAGCGGGGTACGTACCCGGTCAAGCGGGCGGGTACCACCAACACGCTGCGCGAAGACAACATCACCTTTGCCGACTCTACGCTGTTCGACGTCTTCACGCTGCCACTCGTCAGCGGTAGCCCCAAACAGGCGCTGACGCAGCCTCACACGGTGGTCATCAGTGAATCGGCAGCCCGGCGGCATTTTGGCGATCAGAACCCGATGGGGCAAACGCTGCTGTTCGATAAGCAGGGCTATAAAGTAACGGGCCTCATGCGCGACATGCCCACCAACACGCACTTCCACGCCGATTTCTTCCTGGCGATGGTATCCGACGACTACACGTGGGGGCAGTGGCTGAGCAATAACCACCATACCTATGTCGTGCTGAAACCCGGCACCAACCCGGAAGCTTTTGCCAAAAACCTGGACGTGGTGATTGAAAAATACGCTGGCCCCCAGTTTCAGATAGCCGTCGGTTCGAGTTATACCCAGTTCAAGCAGGCAGGGAACCAGTATCGTATCTGGATGACGCCGTTGACAGACATTCACCTGCGGTCGAACCTGCAAGTGGAACTGGCCCCCAACGGTAACATTCAGTACGTGTACATCTTCTCGGCGGTAGCGCTGCTGATCCTGCTCATCGCGGTTATTAACTTCATGAACCTGGCTACGGCCCGGTCGGCGGGGCGGGCCAAAGAAGTGGGGGTTCGGAAAGTGCTGGGGTCGGAGCGGGGTCAGCTGATGAGCCAGTTCATGACCGAATCGATACTGATGACCGGGCTGGCCATGCTGCTGGGGCTGGGCACCGTGGCCCTGCTGATGCCGCTGTTCAACAATGTAGCGGCGAAAACGCTTAGCCTTCAGGCATTGCTTTCGCCATATTGGTTGTTGGTGCTAATTCTGCTGCCCGTGTTCGTGGGGTTGCTGGCTGGTAGTTATCCGGCCCTGTTCCTGTCGTCGTTCCAGCCTATTGCGGTGCTGAAGGGGAACACCACGGCCAACACCAACCGGCGGGGCGTTAGTCTCCGTAGCGGGCTGGTGGTCTTTCAGTTCATGATGTCGGTAGTGCTCATCATCGGCACGCTGATCGTTTACCGACAGATCACATACATCCAGACCAAGAACCTGGGCTTCCAGCGCGATCACGTGTTGAGCGTCAATGGCGTGAACGTGCTGGGTAAACGTGCCGAAACCTTTAAACAGGAGGTATTGCAGCTACCGGGCGTTGTTTCGGGATCGGTGTCGGGCTATTTGCCTACGCCCAGCAACCGGAGTAATACGTCGTTTTTCCCGGAAGGGCAGATTGAACAGACAAAGGCTGTTAATATGCAGAGTTGGGGCGTCGATCATGACTACATCAAAACGTTTGGTATGCAGCTCGTGCAGGGGCGCGACTTCTCCCGTTCGTTCGGCTCCGATTCATCGGCCATTATCCTGAATGAAACGGCGGCCAAGCTGTTTGGTGGCAACTCTGTGCTGGGCAAACGGATAGCGACCTTCGCCAGTAATGACCTCAAGACGTTTAAATCATATACGGTTATCGGCATCATCAAGAACTTCCATTACGAATCGCTCCGGCAAAACATCGGCGGACTGAGCATGGTACTCAATCCAAATTCGGGCGGGGCGGCCTTCCGCCTGAACAGTGCCAACCTACCAACGCTGGTTCGGCAGATCGAGGCGAAGTGGAAGGCACTGGTACCGGAACAGCCGTTTAGTTATGAGTTTATGGACGACGGCTTCGACAAGATGTACCGCGCCGAACAACGGATTGGCACCCTTGCGCTGACATTTGCGGCGCTGGCCATCCTCATCGCCTGTCTGGGTCTGTTTGGCCTGGCCGCCTTTACCGCCGAACAGCGGACTAAAGAGATTGGCGTGCGCAAAGTGCTGGGTGCCAGCGTACCCAGCCTGATTGCGTTGCTCTCGAAAGACTTCCTGAAACTGGTGGTTATTGCCATCCTGATTGCTTCGCCAGTGGCCTGGTGGGCCATGCACCAGTGGCTCCAGGATTTTGCCTATCGAATCGAGATGGAGTGGTGGGTGTTTGGGCTGGCAGGTACGTTGGCCGTGGCCATTGCCCTGCTGACGGTCAGTTTCCAGAGCATTAAAGCCGCCCTGATGAACCCCGTGAAGAGTTTACGGAGCGAATAAGGCCTGATATTGTGTTGTTGACTCCCAAAGGATGAGTTGCCCGGTTTATCAGGGCTAACTGGTTCAGGTACGTTCCGAAGTGCCGCCAGTCAGACGGTGCTTAGTCCGTCAGCGTACGGGCGATGTCCGGTAATGGACAGATGCGGGTACTTGATAGCCTGAAAAATGGCTTTTCAGCGCTCAGGGCAAGCTTTGGGGAATCTGGCAAGGCGTTTGACTACCTATGCTTACTTGACAGACCATCTTACTCCAACTCGTTATGCTGCGTAATTATGTCAAAATAGCCTGGCGCAACCTTGTCAACAATGTGGTTTATTCATCTATCAACATTGGTGGGCTGGCCGTTGGTATGGCTGTGGCGATGTTGATTGGCCTTTGGATCTACGATGAATTATCGGTCAATACGTATCATCAGCGCTACGATCGTATTGCGCAGGTTATGCGGCACCGAACCATCAACGGGGAGGTCGGGACAAAAACAGGCTTGCCCATTCCGGCGGCTGCCAGCCTGCGCACCACCTACGGAGCTAATTTCAAACACGTCGTCCTGGCGTGGTGGACCAGCCTGCATACGCTGACGGTTGACAATCAGGCGTTCTCGAAGAGCGGAAAATTCATGACGCCCGAAGCGCCCGATATGCTGTCGCTGACGATGCTGAAAGGGAGCCGGAACGGGTTAAACGAGCCGGGGTCTATCCTGCTGTCGAAGTCGGTGGCGACGGCTTTGTTCGGCACGCAAAACCCGATGCATAAAACGCTGGCGATCGACAACACCATGACGGTGGAGGTGACGGGCGTTTATGAGGATATCCCCGCCGGAAACACCCTGGCTGATGTTCAGTTCATTGCCCCCTGGGACCTATACGCGGCCTCAACAGACTGGGTGAAGGAAGCAAAAGACGAATGGACCAATACCTCGTTCGAGATTTTCGTTGAGTTAAATTCCTCGGTTACTGCCGAGGAGGCTTCGGCCAAGATCAGGACGTTACTGGTCGGGAAAAGTCAGGGTGATGCGGCGCAGAAACCTGAAGTAACGCTGTTTCCCATGTCGCGCTGGCACCTGCATTCGGAGTGGAAAAACGGCATAAACGAAGGCGGACGTATTCAGTTTGTCTGGCTTTTTGGCTGCATTGGCCTGTTTGTGCTGCTGCTGGCCTGTATCAACTTCATGAACCTGAGCACGGCCCGTTCCATCAACCGCGCGAAAGAGGTCGGTATTCGGAAAGCGATCGGTTCGCGGCGTAGTGAGCTGGTGGCCCAGTTTTTTGGCGAGTCGTTGCTGGTGGTTGTCATCGCATATGGGGTAGCCCTTGTGCTGGTTGCGCTGGCAATGCCGTACTTCAATCAGGTAGCCGACAAATACATTCGTGTTCCCTGGCACACTCCTGTTTTCTGGCTGTCGGGGCTGGCTTTCACCTTGTTGACCGGCTTGCTGGCAGGCAGTTACCCGGCCTTGTACCTGTCGTCGTTTCGGCCGGTTGCCGTGCTGAAAGGGCCGTTCCGGTTGGGCAATAGCGTGGCTACACCCCGCCGGGTGCTGGTGGTACTGCAATTTACGGTGTCGATCATCCTGCTTATCGGCACAATGGTAGTGTATCAGCAGATACAACACGCCAAAAACCGTCCGGTTGGCTATACTCGTAACGGCCTGATTTCGCTGCTGCTCAACGTACCTGATTTCGCCAAACACCGCGAAACCGTTCGGGATGAGTTGATCAAATCGGGCGCAATCCTCGACCTAGGCGAATCGGCCAGCCCGCTCACCGAAGTACGGTCAACGAACGGCGGTTTCGACTGGGCGGGTAAAGATCCATCGCTTCAGGTCAATTTCGCGACCGTCGGCATATCGGCTGAGTTTGGCAAAACGGTAGGCTGGCAATTCAGTCAGGGCCGCGATTTTGCCCGGCAACTCGCCTCCGATTCGCTGGGCCTCGTGTTGAACGAATCGGCGGTGGCGTTTATGGGTCTTCGCAACGTGATCGGGCAAACGGTGAGCTGGAAAGGAAACGGTTTCGACATTCGGTTTCACGTTATCGGGGTGATCAAGGACATGGTGATGGATTCACCCTATGATCCGGTAAAGCCGTCGGTCTTTTTCATCGGCCCTCAACCCGGCAAGTTCCTGACCATGCGGTTGAACCCACAGCGTCCGGCGCAGGCATCACTGACAACTATTGGCGAAGTTTTGAAAACGCACCTGCCCGATGCGCCGTTCAACTACACATTTGTGGATGACGAATACGAGCAGAAGTTCCGGAGCGAAGAGCGTATTGGAAAGCTAGCCACGCTGTTTGCCGGTCTGGCCATTCTGATCTCGTGCCTGGGCTTGTTCGGGTTGGCTTCGTTCATGGCCGAACAGAGAACCAAAGAGATCGGCGTGCGGAAAGTGCTGGGCGCGTCGGTGCTGAACCTGTGGAGTCTGCTCTCGACCGATTTTGTGGTGCTGGTCATC
The DNA here is from genome assembly GCF_017353175.1 of Fibrella forsythiae. Lineage (GTDB taxonomy): Bacteria > Bacteroidota > Bacteroidia > Cytophagales > Spirosomataceae > Fibrella > Fibrella forsythiae. Next base: position 351,745 of record NZ_JAFMYW010000002.1, read on the forward strand.
ATTGCCTTTGTCATTGCCGCACCGCTGGCGGGGTACGTGCTGCACCACTGGCTGCAACATTACGAATACCATACCGACCTGGCGTGGTGGGTGTTTGCGGCGGCGGGCGCGGGTGCGCTGCTGGTTACGTTGATAACCGTCAGTTTCCAGAGCATCAGAGCCGCCCTGATGAACCCCATACAATCACTCCGGTCTGAATAAACCGTAACCCGTATCAACCACTCACGTCCGGAAAGGCTCAAGCCAGCCGGAGCCGTTTTTTTGCTCAACTATGCTACGCAATTACATCAGAACCGCCTGGCGGAACCTGTTCAAGAATACATTCTATTCGCTGATCAACATTACCGGCCTGACTGTTGGCCTGTCGGTTGGGATGTTGATTCTGCTATGGGTACAGGATGAACTCAGTTTCGACCGTTTTCATAAACAGGCATCGTCTATTTACCGGCTCGAAAACTGGGCAGGTACCGGCAGCAGCCGACAGATCTGGACTACAACGGTGGCTCCGATCGCCGGCTTTGCCAAACGCGAAGTGCCCGAGGTGAAAGACGCCGTTCGGCTGGTGCATAATTACGCCTACACGTTATTTAAATACCAGGACAAGGTGTTTACCGAAGACCATTCGTTCTTCACCGACCCTACTTTCTTCTCGGTCTTTGATTTCAGTTTGATTCAGGGAAACCCGGCGAAGCCCTTCCCCGATAACAATTCGGTTGTGCTCACGGAGACCACCGCTAAACGGTATTTCGGTAACACGAGCCCGATTGGTAAGGTGTTGACCACCAACGGTAAACTTGCCTTCACGGTGAGCGGCGTCATCCGGGATTTGCCCAAAAACTCATCGATCACCGGTGATCTGTTCCTGCCCGTATCGCTGCTTTTTACCGATCTATATGCCAGTAAGCCGGGCGGTAAAACTGCGGATTCCGATTTCTCGCAGTTCATGTACGACACGTACCTGCTGATACCACCGGGCGCGTCGATTGCCAGTGTGGCCGATAAGCTGCGGACGATTCACCTTCGCAACAAACCCGACGATACCGACCTGACCTACCTGTTACAGCCGCTGGACAGCATGCACCTGTACCGGGCCGATGGGACCGAAGGCGGCATCGAAACCATTCGGATGTTCGCCATTGTCGCCCTGCTGATTCTGGTCATCGCCTGCATCAACTACGTGAACCTGTCAACGGCTCGTTCGTTGCTCCGGTCGAAAGAGGTGAGCATGCGCAAGATCGTGGGGGCTGCCAGGTCGCAGTTGTTCACGCAGTTTCTGGTTGAAACCGCTCTGCTGTTCGCGCTGGCTACGGTATTGTCTCTGGGGCTGATGGCGGGCCTGTTGCCGCTGTATAACCAGTTGGCGGGCAAGGCGTTGGTGCTGGATATGGCCAGTTATCAGATCTGGCTTGTGATTGGCCTGACGATTGCCGGCACACTGGTGGCGTCGAGCATTTACCCGGCCGTGTTGCTGTCGTCGTTCGAGCCGTTAAAAGCGCTGAAAGGAAAGGTATCGAACCGGCTGAGCGAGGCGTCGTTCCGGAAAGCACTGGTGGTGGTTCAGTTTGCGGTGTCGGTGATGCTGATCGCCGGTACGTTCATCATCAGCAACCAGCTACAATACATTCGCTCGAAGGAACTGGGCTACGACAAAACGCACGTGTTTGCTTTCTCTATGCGCGATATGACGAAGCAGTACGATGCCTTAAAAGCCGATCTGCTAAGTCAGCCGGGCGTGGCGGGCGTTACGCGGTCGAACGCCAACATTGTCGATAATGGTATGCAGACGGGCGATAATGCCTGGGATGGCAAACAAGCGGGCGAGACCATGATGATGCGACCTATGTCGATCGATAAGGATTTCATTCCGTTCTTCAACATGAAGCTGACGCAAGGCGCCAATTTTACCGGTGCCGTAGCCGATTCGCTGCATTTTATCCTGAACGAAACCGCCGTAAAAGCCGCCCGCATCAAAAACCCGATCGGCAAACGATTCCGGTTGTGGAAACACGACGGCACCATCATTGGCGTGGTGAAGGACTTTCATTTTGCGTCGATGCGGCAGAAGATAGAACCTGCTATTTTCTATTACGACCCGAAGCAGGCTGGGTCGATGTACGTTAAAACCACCGGCAAAGACGCCGCTCAGGCCATCGCCACAGTTGAACGCGCCTGGAAGCAGCACAACGGCGACTACACGTTCGAGTATTCGTTTCTGGACGAGGTATTCAACAACCTGTATAAAACAGAGCAACGCACCGGGATGCTGTTCACCATTTTCGCGTCGATTGCCATCCTGATCTCATGCCTCGGCCTGTTTGGGCTGGCAGCCTTCACGGCGCAGGTACGTACCCGGGAGATTGGCGTACGGAAAGTGCTGGGAGCGAGTGTAGCGAGCGTCATACAGCTGTTGGCCAAAGACTTCATCCAACTGGTCATTGTGGCCATTGTCATTGCCGTGCCGGTTGCCTGGTGGGCCATGAACCAGTGGCTCCAGGATTTCGCCTATCGGATCGAGATCCGCTGGTGGATGTTTGCCCTTGCCGGTACGTTGTCGCTGGCTATTGCGCTGCTCACGATCAGCTTCCAGAGCATCAAAGCCGCCCTGATGAATCCGGTGAAAAGTTTGCGGAGTGAGTAACCGAGTGCTCAATTACCCAGTATAGCAAAGCCATCTGCCCGACCTATTCAGGACAATCCATGTCCAATAACGGACAGCCTTCGAAAGAATTTAACCATTAAAAGCGTCAAATTAGCCTGTTTAGGCCGTTTGGCGCTTTTGGCCGCTGATTTGTACGATAAAATAGAGACTAATCAGATCAAGACAATGCGCAGAACGTACCTGGGCGAATTTGAAGAAGTGGTGCTGCTGATGGTGGCTATTCTCGACGGAGAAGGCTACGGCGTTACAGTCAGTCAGGCGCTGGAAGAGCATACGGGCCGGGTGGTCACTTTCGGCACCGTGCACAACACGCTTATCCGGTTGGAAGAGAAGGGCTTCGTGGTTTCTGAACTCGGTGGGGCCACGGCCGAACGGGGGGGACGACGCAAACGGCTATTTCGGGTAACGGCGCTGGGAAGCCGTGCCTTGCAGGAAATTCAACAGCTTCGGCAGGAGCTATGGCAACTGGTTCCGCCTCAATCGCTTCAACTCAGCAGCTTATGAACAAGCCAGACCACAACGCCTATGACCCGCGCGCTCAGCCACAGGCAGTACCCCCCCGCTGGGTACGTTGGTTGCTGACCCGGCTGCACCCCAAGGACACACTCGAAGAAGTGGAGGGTGATCTCGACGAACTCTACGCCCACTGGTACAATCGGTCGGGTAAAACCCGGGCCACGCTCAGGTACGTGCTCAATGTGGTGTCGGTATTGCCGCCTTTTGTCCGCCGTCGAAAACAAACTAAACAAGACTACGAACATCTTTCCAGCCTGCATCCTGCTATGCTACGCAACTATCTTAAAATTGCCTTCCGGAACCTGGCCCGCAACAGCACGTACTCGCTGCTGAACGTGGCTGGTCTGGCACTGGGTATGACCTGCGGCATTCTGCTGTTTACGCTCATTACCTACCACCTGAGCTTCGATAACTTTCACCCCCAGTCTGACCGGACGTATCGCTTCGTGACGGAGCAGCACCGCGAAACAATCAGCTACTCACGAGGCGTACCGGCACCCTTGGGTAAAGCCTTCCGTACCGACTATACGTTTGCCGACAAGGTGGCCCGCCTTGCCACCTTCGACGATATGCTGATCACCGTGAAGCAGGGGCAGGCAATGGCCAAGTATAAAGAGCCCGAGGGCGTCGCCTTTGCCGAACCGGATTTCTTCGGGATGTTCAATTATCCGCTGCTCAACGGCACCAGGGCAACCACCCTGACCGAACCCAACACGGCGATCCTGACCGAACGACTGGCCCGCAAGTATTTCGGTGATGCCAGCCCAATGAACCAGCTGATTCGGATGAACAACAAGATCGACCTTCGTATTGTCGGGGTGCTGAAAGACCTGCCCATCAATACCGATCTGCGGGCCGAAATTTTTGCTTCATACGCTACACTGAACCAATATGACGCCTGGCTTGCCAGCGATGATTCCTGGGGCGGCATTGTCAGTTCGATGCAATGCTTTGCGCAGCTACGTCCCGGCATTACGCCACAACAGGTTGAACGGGTATTGCCCGCCTACGTTAAAAAATACCGGCCGACCAGCAAGAACGTGCATCACTACAAGCTGCAGCCGCTGGCCGATATGCATTTTGACGCCCGTTACGGCGGTGCCATGACCAAAACAAACCTCTGGGTGCTGGCCTGCGTCGGGTTGTTTCTGCTCATTACCGCCTGCGTCAACTTCGTTAATCTGGCCACGGCACAGGCGCTCAACCGGTCGAAGGAAGTAGGCGTTCGGAAAGTATTGGGCAGCGTCCGGGGGCAGTTGTTCTGGCAATTTATTACCGAGACCGGGCTGATCACCGTGACGGCGCTGCTGCTTTCGTTGTTGTGGGCGACGATTTTGCTGCCGGTTGTAAACGAGTGGTTCGGGGCTCGTCTGCAACTCAAGCTGTTTTCCGACTGGCAGTTACCCCTGTTCCTGCTGGCTCTGACGGTGCTGGTCACGCTCTTTTCCGGGGCGTATCCGGGGCTTATTCTGTCTCGTTTTCAGCCGATTCTGGCATTAAAAGGTCGGTTGTCGCAGCAGGCGATTGGCGGTTTCAACACACGGCGGGCACTGATCGTGACGCAGTTCGCTATCTCGCAGACCCTGATTATCGGGGTCATCGTGATTGCCAACCAGATGCGTTACGCGCAACAGGCTGAACTGGGGTTCAACAAAGAAGCCGTTGTAATGGTATCGCTGGCGACCAATTCAAAACCGCAGACCCAGCATACAGTGGCCAATCGGTTCTCGGCGCTGGCGGGTGTGAAAAAGGTGTCGCTCTGCCAGGCGGCCCCCGCTTCAAGGAGCAACTGGAGCACCTCGCCCCGGTATGATAACCGACCCGAAGACGAGCCCTTTGCCGTCAACGTACGGGGCGGCGACGATCAGTTTATGTCGTTGTTCGATCTGCAACTGGTCGCTGGCCGGAACGTGTACCCTGCCGATTCGGTCCGGGAGTTTGTGGTCAACGAAGCCTTTGTACGCAAACTCAACCTGACCGCACCCGGTGCTGTATTGGGCAAAATGCTCAGCCTGAACGGCGACCGGTTCAAAGGGCCGATCGTAGGTGTCATCCGTGATTTTCACGATAAGTCGTTCCACGAGCATATCGAGCCAATGTGCATCAGTACGGTGGCCGAGAATTACGATTATTACGCCGTAAAGATTGACCTGCCGATGGCGCAGCCGACCCTGGCGGGTCTGGACGCGATCTGGAGCCAGACGCACCCCGATCAGGTGTTCGCCTATCAGTTTCTTGATGAACAGATCGCCGAATTCTACGAAACCGAAACGCTCATGCTGACGCTGATTCAGGCATTTGCGGCCATCGCCATCTTTATCGGGTGCCTGGGTCTATACGGACTGGTATCGTTTATGGCGGCTCAGAAGACAAAGGAGATTGGGATTCGTAAAGTATTGGGCAGCAGCACGGGCCAGATCATCTGGATTTTTGCCGGGGAGTTTACCCGCCTGATCCTGATCGCTTTTATTGTGGCCATGCCGGTGGCCTGGTTTGCCATGAGCCGGTGGCTACAAACCTTCAAAGATCAGATCAGTATTGGGCCTGACGTATTTGCGTTTGCCATGCTGGGTACGTTCCTGGTTGCGATTCTAACCGTCGGTTACCGGTCGATTAAAGCCGCCTTGATGAACCCGGTAAACTCACTGCGCAGCGAGTAAGCTCGATCAGGCGATTCGCTAAAAGCGTTGCTCACAAGGCAGCGCTTTTTTTGTATGTGGTTGTTTGACGCTGTGTATTGCTTCGCGAGTTAGCAACCTCCAGCGTCAGCCACACACAGCGCGTCAAGCAACTGTTCCCCTAACGGCGAACTGGCAGAACCGCTTCACGAATGACTGTCCGGGGGCGTACTGAAACTGTCCGTTTCTGGACATTGGAAAGTCATCTTTTGGTGTAAATAATGCGCTGCAGGGCCTGTATGGACTTTATTCAGTAATTGGCAAGGCATTTGACATACCGAAATAGATAATATAGACCCTCTAACTGGTACGGTATGCGTCGGAGTGATTTAGGCGAGTTTGAAGAGGTAGTTTTACTGGCCGTGGCCGTTCTTGTTCCCACGGCGTATTCGGTGGTGATCGCCGAAGCACTGGAACAGGAAACAGGACAGACCGTCAGCACTGGGGCGGTTCATGCGGCGCTGCAACGGCTTGAACAGAAAGGCTACCTCCGGTCTGAACTAGGTGAGGCTACGCCCGAACGCGGTGGTCGCCGGAAGCGGCTGTTCACGGTAACGGCGCTGGGTGGACGGGTGCTCAGCGAAGTACGTGCCGTGCGGAATAATCTGTGGGATCGCATTGTACCGCAGACCATTCTGACATGGAGCTGACCCGCCGACACCATGCACGCTGAGTCGTCATCAACGCCCAATTGGTCCCGAGGCACCGGACCACCCCGCTGGCCCGAACGGTTGCTGGGCTGGCTAGTGGCGCCCCACCTGCGCGAAGAGGTGCTGGGCGACATGCACGAACGCTTTTACCAACGTACCCAGCGGCTGGGTCTGGCCAAAGCCAACCGACGCTACTGGCGCGATACGCTGGCCTATATGCGCCCCCGGTTTATGAAACGACAACCCCAGGAATACCCCAATCCAACCTTCAGCGACATGATCCGCAATTACCTCACCATCTCTTTCCGGACGCTGAGCCGGAACAAGCTCTACACAACGCTCAACGTGGCGGGGCTCTCGTTTGGCATCGCGTGCTTCCTGCTGATCGGGCTGTACGTATTCGATGAACTGACGTTTGATCGGCAACACCGCAAAACCGACCGAATCTACCGGGCCATTCAGCACAAAAAGACACCGACCGAAGACCTGACCATTGCCGCGTCGAGCTTCAAGGTGTCTGAAGAAGCGAAAAAACGAATTGGCGACATCGAGAATTCCGCCCGCATTGTCAGAACAGGACGGGCTAATATCTCGAATCCGGCGAACAAGAATTCGTTTCAGGAAACCATTGCCTTCGGAAACGCCGGTTTGCTGGAGGTGTTTGACTTTGAGGTGGTTGATGGGACAATCAGGTCGGCACTCACTGAGCCGAACACCATCATCATTGTGGAGGACCTGGCGCAGCGCCTCTTCAACAGCACCCAGGTGGTTGGCAAAACGGTCGATTTTGAGTTGAACAGACCGCTCCGGATTACGGCCGTCCTGAAAAACCATCCCCGCAATTCGAGTTTCACCGTCAACGCGGTCGTTTCAGAAGCTACCATTAGCAGCGACAGTGAGTTCACTGACTGGATAGCCAATTGGGATTCGCAGACGTTCCAAACGTTTTTTCTGCTCAAAGAGAAAGCCAACCCGGATGTAGCGGCGGCAAAAATCACCCAGTTGCTCAACGCCAATATGCGCCACGAGCCAGGTACATCGGTGGCGTATACGCTGCAACCCCTAGCCGATATGCACCTGTTCTCCGAAAACATTGTGGACGGTGCCCGCAACGGAAACGTAGAAGCGATGGGGCAGGGGGTGCTACTTTACATCAAACTCTTCGCCATTGTGGCGCTGTTCGTGCTACTTATTGCCTGCATCAACTACATGAATCTGGCTACGGCGCGGGCCTCTAACCGATCGAAAGAAATTGGCGTTCGTAAGGCTAGTGGTGCCTTTCAGAGCCACCTCATCCATCAGTTCCTGACCGAATCGCTGGTGGTGACCACGATTTCGTTTCTGCTGGCCGTTGGGCTGGTGAACCTGCTGCTGCCTGCGTTCAATGAATTCACCAACAAGGAACTCTCACTCGGGTTTCAGACCGACTACCGCATCTGGCTCTACGGATTGCTGGCGCTGGTGGTCACGGGCCTGGTATCCGGTAGTTACCCGGCATTTTTGCTGTCGGGTTTCAGTCCGCTGTTGTTGCTGAAGAATCTCAAACTACAAAACCGGAGTGATCTGTCGCTGCGGAAAGGGCTGGTCGTGTTTCAGTTCACGATCTCCGTGGTGATGATCATTGCCACCATTGTGCTGTTTCAGCAGATTCAGTTCATGAACACCAAGCAGCTGGGCTTCAACAAGGACTTGCTACTGGTGGTAGATATCAACAGTGGCAAGGTTCGGGCGGGGGCCGAGACCATCAAGCGGGAATTCAGCCGTATTCCGACGGTCAAACAGGTGTCGACGACCTCGCGGGTGCCGGGCGAATGGAAAACGATCCCAACCGTTCGAATCAAGACCGAAGGCAATGCCGACGAGGGGAAGGTGGCTTACTGGTTAGGCGTCGACGAGAATTTCACGAAAACCTTCGAGGTGCAGCTGGTCAACGGCCGGAACTTCACGGGCCTGCGCGATTCGTCGTCGGTGATTCTCAACGAAACGGCGGCTAAACTGCTGGGCATCAACCAGGCTTCGGGGCAGCAGGTGGCCATTCCGGCCCGGGCCATGGGGGGCAGCTTCCACCCGCTCAACGACGCCAATACCCCTTTTAACGCCCGGGTGGTTGGGATTGTAAAAGACTTTCACTTTCAGTCGCTGCGCGAAAAGATTGCACCTATGGTGTTGGGCTACGAGCATAATCCGGTGCATAACATCGACTATTTTACCGCCCGAATCGACGGTAGAGATGTACCTGCCACGCTGGCCCGCATGAAGGATATATTGGCCAGCGTTGACCCCACCCACCTGCTCGAATATCATTTTCTGGACGAACAACTGGCCCGCTTCTACGCCGAAGACCACCGTCGCGAAACGCTGCTGATCTGGGTGGCACTGGCAACGATCTTCATAGCCAGCCTGGGTCTGTTCGGACTGGCAACCTACGCGGCCGAGCAGCGCATCAAAGAGATTGGCGTGCGGAAAGTGCTGGGGGCGTCGGTGGGGAGTATCGTGGCCCTACTGGCCAAAGATTTCCTAAAACTGGTGATTGTGTCGATCCTGATCGCTTCGCCCATTGCCTGGCTGGCGATGGGGCACTGGCTCGATGAGTTTGCCTATCACATCACCTTCCCGTGGTGGTCGTTTGCGCTGGCCGGTTTCGTGGCGCTGACCATTGCGTTCCTGACGGTCATTTTCCAGAGTGTGAAAGCCGCCCTGATGAACCCCGTGAGAAGTTTGCGGAGTGAGTGACAGGTAGTTTGAAGAAAGTTTAGCCGAACCGGCACAACGTAAGAAGGTTACGTTGTGCCGGTTTTATCATTACAGCGAAATAGGACAACCACCATTAGGGATAACCCGGAAAACGAATGAACGCTACCATCAACCAGGTCTGGCCGTATCAGCAGAGCCAGATGAATCTACCCGTTGCCGACCTCGATGCGGCATTACCCTTTTACGAAACCGTGATGGGGTTTCGGCTCGTGTCGCGGAGCGACGTTCCCCACAAATCGGCTGTCATCACCCGCGACGGTATGCAGCTCGGCCTGGCCGAAAACGGAGGTGACCCCACACAGGACGGCTGTTTCTTCGCTGTCGATAACCTGGATAATGCCTTTGCTGAGCTGAAAGCCAATGGCCTGCCGCAGGGAAACCCCAACTACGACTTTCAAAAGTACGGCGAGACCACCTGGAAGGTCTTTTTCGTGGTCGCCCCTGATGGACTCTGCTACTGCTACGGCGAACGCCAGCCGTAACGGCAACACCAAGCCAACGTACCTGCGTTACTGCGCAGCCGGGTAGTTTGGGATATTACGACCGAGGTAGATAGGACGCTCGGCTTTGTACATATTGCCTACGTCTTTGAGTTTGAGAATGCCACTGCCGCCCCGATTGGCCAGTTTTCGACGGTGGTCGGCGGTGAGCAGTGGATCGTCGTCAAATACAAACTCGTCGATGTAGTATTCGGTCAGGCCGGGTTCCTTGACTGTGATATGGATATGCGCCGGATCGGTGCGGCTGGGGTAAGGGGCCGGACGAGGCGTGACGAACTTGTATTCGCCTTTCTCGTTGGTGCGCATCCAGCCACGCAGGGATCCATGCCGCCGTTCCCAGCCGGTCGCGTCTTTTTTCGCCACATACTGCCCCGCTTCGTCGGTGTGATACACGTAGAGAATAACGTTTGGCGCGGGTGTTTTCCCGTCGGCTTTGTACACGATACCATTGATGCCCAGCGGCTTCTTACCGGCCCATGTTGCGTCGGGTAGCTTCACGAAACTGGCTAGTTTGTCGAATGGCACGGGGCTTTCGTGAATGGCTTCGCACCCTTCGCAAGGGCCACCCACGGGCGGTTGCTGGCCATACCCGTTCAGCGACAGGGCCAGCAGCGTGGTCAGGAACATAAGCGCTTGATGCTTCATCGCTTGGCTATTTTTATGTAAAGCAATGTAAGCCGGTTATTACCCCCCACAAAGCGGATCGTGCTCACGGCTTGATTAGCGCCTCCCAAAACTTAGTTCGGGGCGCTGGCACATTGGTAAAACAGCTTTTACTTTGCGTTTCTACTTTTTGATTTTTGACAGGGTTTGAACGAAGCCGGGCCGAAAAAGTTAGTATGCTGTGGGTACGTTCCCTGGCGTGGAATTTTCGCGTAGACTTGCCTGTACACCTAAAGACGGTCTTACATGAAACTCCTTATCGTTGAAGACGAAGAACGGTTAGTGTCGTTTATCCGTAAAGGTATGATGGCCGAAGGCTACGAAGTCGACGTAGCCTATGACGGACGGATTGGCTTGTCGATTTTCCGCAGAGAAACCTTTGACATTATCATACTGGATGTCAACCTCCCGCATATCAATGGTTTTGAACTCTGTAAGCTGATCAGGGCCGAGAACGAAACTGTACCCATTCTGATCCTGACCGCGCTGGATAGTCTGGCCGATAAGTCGGACGGGTTCAATGCCGGGGCTGATGATTACCTGGCCAAGCCGTTCGAGTTTCAGGAATTGCTGTTGCGCGTACGCGCCCTGACGCGCCGCAACGGGCCTAAACAGAAGCAGATTCTTCGCCTGGCCGATCTGGAACTGAACCTGGACACCAAGACCGTGAGTCGCGCTGGTACACGGATTGATCTGACCACCCGCGAATACGCCCTGATGGAATACCTGATGCTCAATAAAGGCAAAACCATTACCCGCGTCGATATCAGTGAGCGCGTCTGGAGCCTTAATTTCGATACGAATACAAACGTTATAGACGTGTATATCAGCTACCTGCGAAAGAAAATTGACAAAGGATTTTCGCCTAAACTGTTGCACACCATTGTGGGGACGGGTTACGCGCTTCGTGAGGGGTAGGCTGGTTGATTGGTTCGTTGGTTGATTAGCTGGTTGATTCGAACCAGCCAACCAACGAACCAATCAGCCAGTCAACGAATTAACCAGTAAAATGCTCATTCGGAACCGCCTGACAATCATTTTTACCTTGCTGGCTACGGCCATTCAGCTCACGCTATCGTTGCTGGTCTGGTACTTTTATTCGCTATATCGGCAGGAAGAATTTTACAGCAGACTGGAAGGGAAAGCCCGCATAACGGGTCGGGTGCTGATCTCCCGGCGGCATTTGCACGACGATTTTTTTAAGAACATGGTGCGCACCGACCTGCTCACGATCGTTGAAGAGCAGATCAGTGTGTATGATCAGGAACGGAAACTGGTCTTCACCAATCGAATGCTGAAAGAGCCCGACTATTACAAAGAGAAGCTACCACTGACGCCCACCGACTCAGTGGTTGAATTCAAAAGTGGCCACATTGAGTCGATCGTGATCCCGTACCGGGATCGTGGGCAGTTGTTCTACATTTTCGCCTCGGGCTACGACCGCATGGGCTTAACCAAGCTGGGTACGTTGCAACAGATCCTGCTGCTGGCCAACCTGCTGGGGTTTACGTTGATCGTACTGGCTGGCTGGTATTTTTCAGGGCGTGTGTTGCGGCCGATATCCCGAATCGTGGATGAAGTGGAACAGATCACCGCTTCGCATCTGGACAAACGGGTGAACGAAGGCAACCGCCGCGATGAAATTGCGCAACTGAGTATGACCTTCAACCAGATGCTGTTTCGGCTGGAAGACGCTTTTGTATCGCAACGGAGCTTCGTGGCGCACGCATCGCATGAACTACGTACCCCGCTCACCAATATGCTGGGTACGTTGGAAACTTCCCTGCGCTACGACCATAATCCCGCTGACTGGCGCGACAGCATGGAAATTGCCGTTGACGAGCTAAAAAAAGTGATTGCTTTAACGAATGGTCTGCTTGGCCTGGCGAACGTAAATGGCGGTGGTGTGGCGTTAACGGCCGTCCAGGTAGACGATTGCCTGCTCACGGCCATTGGCCAGGTGCAGACCAAATACCCCGGCCGAAACCTGCCGCTCCAGTTTATGGCCGGGGAAGATGACTCGCTGACGGTGAAAGGCAGCGCAACCTTATTGACAACGGCTTTCCTGAACGTACTCGACAACGCCTGTAAATACTCCAGCGACCCCGTTTCTGTACAGCTGGACGCCCGGCAGGGCCAAATCACGGTGACTGTTATTGACCAGGGAAGGGGCATTGCCGACGCCGATGCCGCCCATGTTCTTGATCCACTGTTTAGAGGCAGCAATGTAGCAGGCGTAACCGGCTATGGCATCGGTCTGGCTATAACCCAGAAAGTCATTGAACTGCATCAGGGAGCCATCCAGATTTCTTCGAAAGAGAAAGAGGGTACTACCGTTACCATCAGTTTGCCCACGCTGGTGTAGGGTGCGTTCACCGAACGCAAGGGCAAGGTAGACAGCTTCAGTGACGAGCTATCGGACAGCAGACTGTTGCACGCGACAAACCGATTCGCCTATATTTAGCGCTACAATCACCTTTCGGAATGACAATAGCCACATCATCTGTCTTAAAATCCCGCAGGGCCACCCAGCTAATCTTTCTGGTTTGTGGGCTGGGTATGGCCAGTTGGGCCCCAATGGTGCCCTTCGCCAAAGATCGGTTAGCCCTGAACGACGGCAGCCTGGGGTTATTATTGTTGATGCTGGGGGCTGGAGCCATGCTGATGATGCCTGCTTCAGGCTGGCTGGTGGGGCGTTTCGGGAGCCGTATCATCATGGCATGTGCCGTGCTGGTAATGGCCTTCGCCCTGCCACTATTGCTCATTCTGACCTCCACGGCTGCCACGGCGGTAACCCTCTTTGTATTTGGGGCGGGTGTTGGTGCGGTAGACGTAGCCATGAATGCGCATGGTGTGCAGGTGCAAAACCTGTATGGAAGACCCATCATGTCGTCGTTACATGGCCTTTTCAGCGTGGGTGGTTTGTTCGGTTCCCTGGGGTTGGGCGTTTTAATTAAGGCAGGTATGAACCCGCTTTACGCAATTGGTAGCATTGCCACCCTGATGATCCTGATTACCCTCACCCAATACCGTCATTTATTCCCCGTCGATACAGAGCGAGTGCTTATTACCCGATTCGCTACCACGGACGGCAAGCCAGCATCGAGTGGCCAGCGCTTCGGTTGGCTGCACGGAAGCGTATTATTCCTGGGGCTGATGTGCTTTGCCGTCTTTCTGGCCGAAGGAGCCGTTCTTGACTGGAGCGCCATTTTTCTGCGCGACATTAAAGGAATCGAACCGGAACTGGCGGGGGTAGGCTACGCTGCCTTTTCCGTTGCCATGGCCATCATGCGGTTAGTGGGCGACAAGCTGGTGGCCCGTCTGAGTAGCAAAACGGTCGTAGTAGGTGGCAGCTTACTGGGTGCCGTCGGCCTGTTGATTGCTATCCTGAGCCCCTGGGTATGGATAAGTCTGGTTGGTTTTGTGCTCCTGGGCCTGGGAGTGGCCAATATAGTGCCGATCTTTTTCAGCGCCGCTGGAAAACTGCCCGGTGTTGCCCCAACGGTGAGTATAGCGGCCATTACAACCATTGGCTACACTGGTCTGCTGGCCGGTCCGGCCTTGCTCGGCTTCATCGCCCAGCAGTTTTCGCTGCCTGCTGCGTTGGGCTGTTTAGCCTTGCTGTTGGGATCAGTCGCCCTGAGCTACGGTGTGAAAGGCAGCGCTGATTAAGGAAACAAAATCGCCTTCTCAAGCTGCGCAGCAGCGAAATACGGGCAGCTACTCCTCGCCAGCACAGATAGCCATAAGTAGCGACTGGTCGTACCTCATTTCAGCTTCTTGAATACATCCAGCATACTGGCAGGGTCAAGGCTGTCCATGTCGATAAGTTTCAGGGACTTCACCATCTTCATTGTTCCTGTTTTGTAGTGTTGAAAATGCGGTGTCTTCAAATGCGCCTGATATGCTGCCTGACTCGCGTATATCTCGACCAGCCTGATCTGCGTTGGTCGTTCTTTTTCGAACATCGGGAAAATGGCGATCACCCCTGGTTCCAATTGCACCGACTTTGCCGATTCTTCCTTCAGGATAGCTTTGTACTCGTCCAGATAATCCGGTACGATCTCAAGTTCAGCGATGCGGACCATTCTATCCGGTTCCATGACAGGGACAGGCGGTTTTGCCAATACGGTCCTGAGTGTATTGGCCTGGGTTCGGCTGACGACCGTTTCGATCAACCCCGCCACATCGGTCAACTGGTTTTCCGTCAGTCCCGTATTTAGCCCGATTTTTACATGGGTCTCTAATTGGGCGATCACTCCCGGCATGGCGGCCAAGGCAGATATGGTAACTAACTCCCGTTGCTGATGAGTCAGTACGTTGCTGTCGAACACGTCGGCAAACAGGTGTTCTTTCAAAAAGGCATCAATCCGTGGGGCGAATTCGCCAAAACCCGGCGCGGGCTTGGGCTGGGGCGTTTTGCTCAGTTTCTCTAGTGTTTTCCTGCCCCGTTCATACTTGTCAGACTGTCTATTCGTCGATCGAAACGCCTTGCCCTGCGAATCCTGAGTACCCCTGGCTTTCCGTTCGTCCAACACGGCCATGAACGTACCTAGTCCGTTTAAGCTTCTCGGAAAACCGCAGTAGGCATATAAGTGCACTAGTAATTCCTTGATTTCGTTGACCGTCAGGCCTGCGTCGAGCCCAGTGCCCAGTTGCGTTTTTAGCCTATCGAGGTCACCAGCGGCGGTGAGCGCAGCAATAGCGACGATGCTTTGCTGCTGCGAACTTAACGTTTGCTTGTTGGATGATGCTTGTTGCGCGTTCATGCCTGTCGTTGATATCAATAGCCCCAAAAGCAGTAGCATGGGCAGTAAGGTGTTTGTGCGCATCGCGTCAATTTGTTTTGGTCGTGTTAAAGGGTCTTCACCATTTTCGCCGGAATACCGGCAACCACGGTATTGGCGGGCACATCGCGGCTCACAACGGCCCCCGCCGCCACAATGGCGTTTTCGCCAACCGTAACACCCGGTAAAATAGTGGCTCCCGCGCCAATCCAGGCGTTGCGCCTGATCAGGATGGGTTGGAGGATAACGGTTTTGCGGTCGTCGGGGTCCAGCGGGTGATTTTCGGAGGTAAGATTAACGCGTGGGCCAATCTGCACATCGTCCTCAATGGTAATGCCGCCAATATCCAGGAATGAGCAGGCATGGTTGATGAAGATGTTTTTCCCGAGCCGAATAGACTGGCCAAAGTTGGTATAAAACGGGGGGAAGATCGTTGTCGATGAGTCGATTTCGGTACCGATGATTGTACTTAACTGACTACGTACCTGATCGGTATCTGTCGCCGTGGCGTTCATGGTAACACATAGCCGGATGGTACGCGCCACTACCTCGCCAAATCGGGCATACTCAGGGTCATCTTTTCGCAACGGTTCGCCAGCGCTCATTCGCTGGAAGAGATCGGCTTGTTTTTCGGGCATGCTGTTTGTGTGGGATTACGGTGAATAGGGGGACGTCGCGTAGCGACCTGGCAGGTAAGACTCTTACCAGGTCGCTATGCAACGATGCTGACGCGTTTTTTGTCATCCCGATGGACCGATCGGTCCGCCGGGATGACAAAAAAAGACGCGTTAAGGGCCTTATAAGTAACAAGAATCGTATTACGCCAGCTTTTGCATCACCTTATCCGGCGTAATCGGCAGGTCGCGGACGCGTTGGCCCGTGGCGTTGAAAACCGCGTTGGCAACCGCACCGGCGAAGCCGATCAGCGCAATCTCGCCCATGCCTTTGGCCCCCATCGGGTTGATGATCGGGTCAGGTTTGTCGATCATAATCGTTTCGATGGCAGGTACGTCGGCGTGAACGGCTACATGGTAATCGGCCAGGTTATTATTGACGAAGCGGCCGAACCGGTGATCAATAATTGCCTCTTCGGTCAGGGCCATGCCGATGCCACCCGCCACGCCGCCGATCATCTGACTGGCTGCCGTTTTAGGGCTCACGATGCGCCCCGAATCAGCGACGCTGACGGCCTTGGTAACGCGTACCACACCCGTCTGCGGATTGACACGTACCTGCACGAAATGGACGGAAAACGAATACATCGAATACTTGCCCAATTCAGGTCCGCCTTTCGAGTCTTTTGTTTTATCAAGTACCGTCAGGTTATTCGCCTGCATCAGGTCGCTGACAGCCACTTTCTTTTTCGGCTCTTTCTCAACAGACAGCACGCCATCGGCCAGCGTCAGTTCATCGGCTTGCTGACCCGCCAGTGGGCCACCCGCTCTCAAGGCTAGCCCGGCCAGCTCGGTTTTAATGGCCGTGCAGGCATCATATACCGCCGACCCCACGGCCGAGACAATGGCCGAGCCGCCCTGCGTCGGGGCTTTCGGCAGCGAGGTGTCGCCGTATTCGACCTTGATGCGATCAACCGGAACACCCAGTACGTTATGCGCAATCATGGTAAGGGCCGTTCCGGTGCCCGGGCCAATGTCGGTGACGGCGCTTTGGATGGTCAATGAGCCATCGGCTTTCAGCAATATTCGGGCGCTGGCCTCCCACCGGAAAGCATTGAACGTACCTGTGCTCATGCCGTAGCCAATGAGCCAGTCGCCCTCGCGTACGCTGCCCGGTTCGTTCTTGCGATTCTTCCAGCCAATGGCTTCGGCACCTCGCTGATATGCCTCCTTCAGGTGTTTGCTCGAATAAGGGCGGTTATGTTCGGGGTCGGTTTCCGTATAGTTGCGCAGGCGGAATTCGATGGGGTCGAGGTTCAGCTTATGGGCCATCTCGTCCATCGCCGATTCCAGCGCAAACGCGCCCGTGGCTTCACCAGGGCCCCGCATCCAGATGGGTACGCTCCGGTCGAGGCGCACCAGGCGGTAGCGAGTGCTCACGTTGGGGCAGGCATACATGAACTTGGTCATGTTGACGGTCGCCTCCGTGAAGTCTTCGTAGCTGGCTGTTTCGGCAGTAGCCGCGTGCGCAATCCCGATCAGCTTCCCGTCGCGGTCGGCTCCCATGTTGATCGTCTGTACCGTGTACGGCCGGTGACCAACCAGGGTAAACATCTGGCTCCGGCTCACGACCAGTTTCAACGGACGATTGATCTTCCGGGCAATGGCGACAACGGCCGTTTCCTGAGGCCAGGTACGTAGCCCCATGCCGAAACCGCCGCCCATGAATTCCGTATGCACGTGAATATTCTTCGGGTCGAGCTTAAAAGCCTGGGCCATGGCCTGCTGCGTGGCGTTTACGCCCTGCGTTTTGGCGTAGATCATCAGCGTATTCGCGGCGGTCCAGTGGGCCAGAATGCCGTGCAGTTCCATGGGGTTATGCACCTCCACGGGAATCGTGTAGTTAGCTTCCAGCGTAACCGGAGCCGTTTGGTAGGCATCGGCTTTCCCCCGCAAATAGTTGCCGCCCTCGGCGCCTTTGGGTGCCACACCGTCCGACACGTGTTTGTGCAGGTCAGTACGGGTTGGTTGTTTGGTATAGGTGGCTTTGACCAGCGAGGCCGCGTAGGTGGCCCGCTCGAACGTATCTGCCACGACGATGGCGATGGGCTGCCCGTCGAACAGGATCTTAGGGCTGCTCAGGATCCGGTAGGTTTCTTCGGTTTTCGGTTTTGGGGCGGGTCCATCGGCCTCTCCGCCAACGGGCGCATCCCAACCCGGAATGGGCGGCATGTTCTGGTGCGTAAACACGCCCAGCACGCCTGGTGCCCCGAGCGCTTTTTTCGTGTCGAGGCTGGCGATGCTTCCCCGGGCAATTTCACTACCAACAATGACGCAATAGGCTGTATTGGGTAGGTCAAAATCGGCGAAGTACTGCGCCCCGCCGGTCACTTTCATCCGCCCGTCGATCCGATCAATCGGGGGATTTGTTAGGTCTTTCATCATGATCAGGCGGTTTTAGCGGCGGTTTTCAACGCGTCGACAATTGAGTTAGGGGCCAGCGTCAGTTTGAAATCATTTTCGCCGTAGCCTTTTGCGCCCTGCATGGCGAGCGCGGCAGCCTGTTTAAAGTTGGCTTCAGTGGCGGGTTTGCCTTTCAGAAAGGCTTCCGCCGCGGTTAGTCGCCAGGGTTTATGCGCCACCCCGCCCATCGCCAGCCGAACATCCTGAATGGTGCCTCGCTTCATGTCGATCGCCACGCCTACCGAAATCAGAGCGAAGGCATACGAGGCCCGATCCCGTACTTTCAGGTAATGTGAGTTGTCGGAAAACCGGTTTGTCGGCAGGTCCACCGACATAATCAGTTCACCGGGTTGCAGGGTGTTGTCTTTCTGTGGCATGTCGCCGGGCAACCGATGAAAGTCGCTGAACGGAATCTGCCGATCACCCTTTGGCCCCGACACGTTCACCGTGGCATCCAGCGCCACCAGCGCAATACACATGTCGCTTGGATGAACGGCAATGCACTTGGTCGAGGTACCGAAAATGGCGTGCATGCGATTGATACCGCCGATGGCTCCGCAGCCCGTTGGGCCGTTGGCCTGTCCTTTGTCGGGGCCTGCCTGAACGGGGCTACGTTTATTGCAGGGCATCGAATTGTCGTAGAAATACGGGCAGCGGGTACGTTGCATCATGTTGCCGCCCACCGTAGCCATGTTCCGCAGTTGTGCCGAAGCGCCCGCGTTCAGGGCCTGCGACAGCAGCGGAAAGTGCTTCTTCACCAGCTCATGATCGGCAACGGTCGAGTTTTTGGCCATGGCGCCAATTCGCAGGCCAGTGGCCGTTTTCTCGATCGTTGCCAGTGGGAGCTTGTTGATGTCGACCAGCCGTTCGGGAATGATTACCTCGCGCTTCATCAGGTCGATGAGGTTGGTGCCGCCGGCTAGGAAGTAGGTGCCGTTCTCTTTCGTAATCGCCGTAATGGCGGCTTTGGGGGTCGTAACCCGCGTAAATTGAAACGGATTCATACCTTAGCTCCTCCCTTTTTGACGTCCATAATCGCATCCACAATATTGGCGTAGGCCCCGCACCGGCAGATGTTGCCGCTCATGTACTCGCGTACTTCGTCGGGACTGTTGGCGTGCCCTTCACGGATACAGGCCACCGCCGACATGATCTGGCCGGGGGTGCAGTAGCCGCACTGGAAACCGTCGTGCTTGATAAAGGCGGCTTGCATGGGGTGTAACGCTCCCGTCGGGCCGCCATCAGCCAGTCCTTCGATGGTCGTTACGGTGCTGCCTTCGGTCGTCATCGCCAATGTCAGGCAGGCGTTGACCCGGGCTCCATCGACATGGACCGTACAGGCCCCGCATTGGCCGTGATCGCAGCCTTTTTTGGTGCCGGTCAGGTGGAGTTGTTCGCGCAGCAGATCGAGCAGGGTAACCCGTGGTTCGATCGACAGCCGATGTGCTGTTCCATTGACGTTGACCTGAAGCGGCATCTGCTCAAACGCGGCGGCCATCTTTTCGTCGAGACCCTGGTCGGCGGCAGCCATTGCGGTTGGTGGTGTCAGCACCAGGGCGGCCAGGGCCGACGATTGTTTTAAAAAGCTGCGTCGGGATGAATCAGCCGAAGCTGACTCACCACCGGTGTGTTCATGTTGGTTCATAAGCAAGTTTTACTAACGTGTGAGATGGATCAATGTTGGCTACGAAGTCATTCGGGTTAGAGTTGGTCGAAGGTGACCGTTACGTTGCCCAAACCCAGGGCAGCGGCCAGCCCCGCCGGGTTATCGACCCGTCCGATTTTTGTATAACTGTACGACGTAGAAAACGATTTATAGAAAAGTACCAGCGTGTTCGACCCGTATAGCATCAGATCACCCGTTTGAACCATTCCCGGGTTAGCGGCCCTGGTCGGGAGATCGGTTGGGAAGCTGTAAAACTTCTCATTACCATTCAGCTCACTCATCGAGATAGTGATCGGTAATCGGGCTTTGAAGGCCTTGGCTGTCGGGGTGTCGAGAAGGGTTGCGCTGAATGTACTGGAGCCAACCCTGATTCGTAACTTGTTGCCAGTTATATCTGAATTGGTATCGTTGTTTTCCATGCTGACTGGGTTAGCGGTTTGCATGTCGTCCATGTTGCAGGTCATAAGGCTACTGGTAAGCAGGAGGAGTGGCAGCAGGATGATCGTTGCGTTTTTCATAGAGGTTCTCCATTGAGTATTGGCAACGCGTAGAAATCAGATTAGCCAAATACCATTATCAGGTAAGCGACAACGAACAATGTGCTATCTATTGTTCTGATTCGTGTTCCCATACGTGTGCCTTTTATGGCAAAACTACTGCAGGGGGTGGGACGCTCTTATAGCAAAACCAACGCACTTTTTATGAAAACCGCATTTTTCGATAAGAGGCTTGTATAGTGGCTTTTAGGTGTCAAAAGGCCTAGTTTTGGCATTTAAGCGCATGTAATTGTCTGGCGATATACGTCAGTGATACTCGTTCAAGTACAGAGATTATGGCTTTCCTTATGAAAACACGACCCCACAGATCGGGCGATCCACAGCCCATTACGATGGTGTACGATATACCGTCCATCTTACCGCCTGGCACCACACCCGTCAGTCGGCTATACTATGAAAACTGGAACATTAAGGTGGTTGATCGCGAAAAAACCGGCTGCGACAACTACCTGACGCCGAACCGTCGGGACTTTTACAAGATCATGTTCATGACCAGCGGCACCGGGTTTAAAACCATGGGTAAGGACAACTACTTCATCGACGAACGCACCATTCTGTTCCTGCATCCTAACGAAATCGTGTGCTGGCGCAATGCGACGCCCAAAGTGGGAGGGGGCATATTCTGTATGTTCAAGAAGCGATACCTGGCCCAGCATCCGTCGCTGAAACTAATCATCGACCGGTATAAATTTTTCACGGAGAAAAAGATTCTCCGGCTGTCAGAAGAGTCTTCCCGGATGATTCACCGCCTGTTGACCCAGATGAAAGCCGAAGCGGCCTCGGGCGGAGAACTGGCCGAAGAAGCCATGCAGGCGTATGTACAGCTCATCCTGGTCGAAAGTCTCAAAGGCACCGATTACGAGCCCGTAGGTGAGATCACCAACGACTACCGCCACGTGTATAATTTTTTCGAACTGCTCGAGAAAGAGACGAATCTTGCCAATCTTGACAATCCTATTCGACTACGCTCGGCTAAAGACTATGCGGAGAAACTGAACCTGAATCCGAGTTATCTGAATGGCCTGGTGAAAAAACATACCGGCCAACCCGTTAGTACGCTCATCAAAAATCGCCTGTTGGAAGAAAGTAAAGCCCTGTTGGTGCAGACCAACTGGACGTTGCAGGAAATCAGCCGGATCATCGGCTTTGCCGATCAGCCAAATTTTAGTCAGTTCTTTAAAAAATACGTAGGCGTTACGCCGAACGAATTCCGACGCTCGCCGATCTCGCCTGATTACGAAGGGTAGTTCAAGTCCGTGTAGCATCAACTTGATGGAAAGTATATATCAGGTACGTTGCCTGACCAGTTTAGAGCTGGTTCACTTGTAGAAACCCCACACTTCTCTGATGGTGGGCACGGGCTTGGCGACCTTAATTGGCACAACGAATTCGGTGAGCAAAATCCGGTCGACATACCGCTCCGGAGCCAGCACGTTCACCGGTACGTAGGCGTCTCTTGTATCCTGGGTGTGGTCATACGTAAAAGCAACCGGTAGGGCGTATCGTCCCTGATAAGCGGGTTTGAGTGTGCCCACCTGCTTCAACGCCCGCTTCACCGCCTGATCCAGCCCGTAGCCAATATTTTCCGGACTGAGGGTGACCAGCTCGCCCAACTGTCCCTGCTCATTAACGGTAAAGCCTACGTATACCCGCCCATACACGCCCGCCAGCCAGGCCTGGTTGGGGTAGCTTAATTCTCTGGTCAGTTGCTGATTGAACAGGGCATCTGTACTCAGCGCCGGTTTACTCAGGTTGGCAATCGCCGATACAGAGTCGTAGTTCATCAACATCTTGATAACCTCATCAGCGGGTAATTGTCTGGTCGGTGCGTTTGTGGCCAGTGGCGTTGATCGGCCGTGCAGTGTCTTGAGCAACGAGGCTTCATCGAGCGATGTCAACTCTGGCTGGGCGTCTCCCTTCTGGATATAATAGGTCTCTTTTTGCTGATAATGTCCTTGGAAGACGCTGCTTTTGTCGTACCCATTGGTGGTCAACGTGGGTACCAACCGGGAGATTATGCTTTTGGTAAGTTTGGTTGGGCCTGCATAGAGCACCGTGGTATAGCGTTTTGCCAGTCCGCCCGGCAGATCACTTAGCTGGCGGACAAAGGTTAGGCCGTCGATGGTGAAGGCGTAGGGGGTTAGTCGGGAGAGGGGTGAATTTGCCTCGAAATGGCACTGCACTTCATTAGCAACCAGATCGTAGGCTAACTCACAGGCGACTTCCTTCCCGCCCGGCTCTATCTGCACCGTTCCCATTTGCCAGGCAGGATAGGTTAGAAAGGGGCTACCCAGGTACGTCTCCTGCTTGTGACTCGGTGCCGTTGACAAACCTGATTCGTACACCTCGCAGGTCGTCACGATCTGGCCATACACATCTTTACTAACCACACACTGAGCCAGAGCCGTATGGCCACCGATAAGCAAACCAATCAGAAGCACAGTGATCCGTTCCATGCGGCAAGATATATTAGTAGATGAAGGTATTTTCATGAAAAGAAATTTCCAGCCCACTACTTACTATTGATCAGTGTCGATTTGAGTTGACGGCCATTGATTGACAGTTAGTTACGATGTGGTTTTCTTCTTGAACCAGCCGCTACATGACCAGAAACCTATTCCGGCAGGGGACACTCGTTGTAGATGGAAGTAAAAACACACAGAGCCGGTCGTCAGTGTCTGCCGGCCGAGCTAGATGGCCAACCTGAACTCCGTCAATTAGTTGTGTTTCTGCAAGTAAGCAATCGTCGTTTGTCGCTTCTGAATCAGTAAAAATGGTAGTAACATCCGTAATATGTATGCCCGCTTCTACCAGTATGTTTGAGACCTTTGTAGTTACCGGTACTCTCTAAGAAACGATCTGTATAACCTGGCAAACCCGACAACAGTGGCAAAGTATAATCTAAAAATCAACGGAAAGATCAGGCTGGTGGATGTTGATCCAGCAACGCCTATGCTTTGGGTATTACGGGATCATCTGGACATGCCCGGCACTAAATACGGCTGCGGTATCGCCCAGTGCGGTGCCTGCACGGTTCATCTCGACGGTACGGCGGTTCGCTCGTGTCAACTGCCGGTTTCGGTTGTTGGAAAGGCGGCCATTACCACCATAGAAGGCCTGTCGGTTAACGGCGACCATCCGGTGCAGAAAGCATGGCTGGAACACGATGTGGCCCAGTGCGGCTACTGCCAGTCGGGGCAAATGATGAGTGCGGCTTCATTGCTTAAGACCAATCCAAAGCCCAGCGATGCCGACATCGATGCTGCCATGAGTGGCAACATTTGCCGGTGCGGAACGTACCTACGCATCAAAGACGCCATTAAATCAGCGGCGAAGAAGTAATCATCCTGTTGTCAATTCGGAAACAGAACCTTGACCATGAAAACAAGCAGCACTACATACAACAGGCGTTCTTTCTTAAAAACGTCGCTACTATCAGGTGGCGGAATGCTACTCAGCGTGAGCTGGTTATCGAAGGCCGTAGCCGCTGATAAACTGGAGGCACTAAACCTGCCGGAGCAGTGGGCGCAACTGAATGGCTATATTCAGATTACGCCCGACAACGTCATTAAACTCATCTGCCCCAACCCGGAATTTGGCCAGAACGTGATGACGTCGTTGCCGATGATGGTGGCCGAAGAATTGGATGCCGACTGGAAAAACGTGATCGTCGAAATGGGTTCGCACGACAATGCGAAACTGGGACCACAGTTTACGGGCGGTAGTAACTCGATTCGGATGTACTGGAAGCCACTCCGGGAGGCCGGTGCCGCCGCTCGCCAGATGCTCTGCGAAGCCGCCGCCCAAACCTGGAACGTACCTGTTGGCGAAGTGACGACAAAAGCAGGCATGTTGCGCCATGCGAGCGGAAAATCGGCTAAATACGGCGAGATGGCCAGTAAAGCCGCCACGCTGCCAGTGCCCAAGGGGATGAAGCTGAAAAGTCCGAAAGACTTTACGATTGTCAGAAATTCGAAGAAGAACGTTGAAGGCAAAAAGATAGTGACGGGCAAGCCCCTGTTCGGATTAGATTACCGGGCCGATGGGATGATGATCGCCATGATTCAGCATCCGCCCGCTTTCGGCATGAAGCTGAAATCGTTCGATGCGGCGCAGGCCCTCAAAATGCCGGGCATCAAGGATGTGTTCACCCTGAAACTGTACCCCGACGGTTTCGAGCAGGGCGGTTTCGATACCCGCACGTTCAACGATCTGCTGGTCGTGGTAGGCAAATCGACCTGGGAAGTGATGAATGCCCGTAAGAAGCTGGTGACCCAGTGGGAGCCTGCCGGTGACGTGAAAGACACAATGATGGGCCGGGGCGGAAAGCGTGAGGTTACCGTACCGGGCGGACTCGAAACGACCAGTGCCCAGCTCGAAAAGATGCAGGAACTGGCGGGCAAACCGGCGCAGCAACTACGAAAAGACGGCGACCCTGAAGCGGCATTCAAGAATGCGGCACAGGTGATTGAACGTACCTACAATGCGCCATTTCTGGCCCATAACTGCATGGAGCCGATGAATTTCTTCGCTCATGTGACGGATGAAAAAGCGGTGGTGGCCGGGCCGTTGCAAGCACCAGGCTGGGTTGAACCCACGCTGACAAAACTGTTAGGTCTGCCTGCCGACAAGATCGAGATTCAGATGACCCGTATGGGTGGCGGCTTCGGTCGCCGGGCATATGGTCAGTATCTCTACGAAGCGGCTATGATCTCTAAACAGGCTAAGGTGCCGGTTAAACTGATCTACACCCGCGAAGATGACATGACCTATGGCATCTACCGCCCTATGTACACGGCCACCTACCGCGCCGCGCTGGATGCCAATAAAAACCTGATCGGTTTCCATGTGAAAGGGGGTGGTATTCCGGAGCACGCCATTCATGCCAACCGTTTCCCGGCCGGCGCCGTGGATAACTATTTGGCCGAAGGATGGGAGATTCCGTCTAACATCACCATCGGTGCGTTTCGGGCGCCGCGCTCCAACTTCAATGCCGCCGCCGAACAGTCTTTCCTGGACGAAGTGGCTGAAGCAATGGGCAAAGACCCCATCGAGTTCCGGCTCGACCTACTGAAGCGGGCCAAGGTAAATCCGGTGGGCAAAAACAACGAGTACGATGCCGACCGCTATGCGAGTGTACTGACGCTGGTTCGCGACAAGTCGGGCTGGAATAAGCCGGGCAGCGAGAAATATAATCGGGGCGTAGCGGCTTATTTCTGCCACAACTCCTACGCCGCCCACGTAGTGGATATGGTCACCCGCGATGGCGAGCCTTACGTCGAACGTGTATTCAGCGCTATGGACTGCGGCATTGTGGTGAACCCCGATGCCGCCAAAAACATGGTGCAGGGTGCGGTAGTCGACGGCATCGGCAACGCACTCTACGGGTCCCTGACGCACAAGGACGGAGCTGCCGAGCAAAACAACTTCCACACCTACCGGATGATTCGCCACAACGAAGCGCCGAAAAAGATCGAGGTTCACTTCGTGGAAAATGACCTCGACCCAACCGGCTTAGGTGAACCGCCTTTCCCGCCGGTGTTTGGCGCGGTGGCCAACGCGCTGTACAAAAACAAGGGCAAACGTTTCTATAACCAACCCTTCAAGTCTGAAATTGACAAACAGATTTAAAGTTAGTGCTTGACCGATTAGTTTCTGGTCGTTGATGCCTAGCGCTTTGTCATCCCTTATTCTTCGGGATGATAATAGCATTACTTAACCACATGCAAAAATCCGGGATCAATCTGATTGGTCCCGGATTTTTGCATGTAGTAGACCACCCACCGTTCCGATTCTATTCATTGAAAATTTTAATCAGCACTGACTAGTTATTTTTTTGCGACGATTTTTATAAAAAGTTTAATATCGTTCGAAATAGTCCCATCGCCAGACTTAAAAAAGGACTTTTCTGATCCGGAATCGATCCCCCAATCGGTTCGATCAATAGACAGCATACCATTCAGCTCGACGGTCCCATCCATTCCGTCCTTAAAATGCAGTTTGGCTGGAAAAGTAACAGCCTTCGTGATACCTTCAATAGTCAGATTTCCTGTAATTTTTATATTTCCTTCAGTTGTAACCCGTATACTTCCATCTGCTGGAACCTTTGTGTTTTCATCATTCCCAGTTTCGATCTTCGTAATGACGAATGTCGAAACTGGGAATTTTTTAACATCAAAAAAAGGTGGAAATTTATTGTATAAACGTTCAGTAGTATCAAGTTTTTGTTCAATTGTATTCATGTCGATTTCAGCGCCGCCGCCCACTAGCTGACGGTTTTCGATCAACAAGTCTCCTTTCAATAAATCCACGTCTCCTGTACGGGTGCCATCACCAAGGAACGTAGGGCCTTGCCATCCACCAAGTAGCATAGACCCTTTCCATACTATAGCACTTTGCTTCGTATCTATGCTATATTTTTTCTGGCCCTTTTTATTATAAAAGTCCGTGATGGTCTTTCCATCATAGCGATACACGCCGGTTGCATCGCCAAACCAAATACTTCCGTCGTTAGCTTCCGCAATCCCGAAGAAAGCCTTTCCTGACCTGATTTCGGTTACAATAGGCTCGTTGCTATCCAGGGAATTTGCCTCATAACGAGAAATTGCCTGAACTGTCGAATTAGCAGGATTTACCGGACCCGTAGTCCAGATGTTTCCTTTTTTGTCCTGGATTATAGCAGTAGCGCCCCTCTTCGATACCTTAGTAAAGGTACTGCCATCATAGCGCCAAAGGCCCCCGGTCTGTGCTACTTTAAAGCCATTGTTACCGCTGAGCCACATGTTGCCTTTTCTATCTTCCAGTATAGCCAAAACGTTTAGAAAGGGTTCGCCGTTATGAATTAACGTAGTGAATTTTTTCCCATCATAAACAAAGGCATCGCCCCTTGTGCCAACCCATAATTTTCCTGTTTTATCTTCAATAATTGTATTGATATCATTATTTAAATTTCTGTCTTTATAAAAAAGTGGAGCGTTCGGAGATGTAAAATTTTGAAACGATTTTCCGTCGTAACGGCTTAATCCACTTCCGGTGCCAAACCAAAGAATACCGGCTTTGTCTTCGTAAACAGATGTAACTCGATTATCGGCAAGACCCTCCGCAGTAGTGAATTGTTTAACGGATTTTCCGTTGGAGTAATAAACGCCTGAATCAGTAGACGCGAACCAACGACTTCCCCGCCGGTCTTCCAGGACATCCCAGAATCTGTGTGAACCTAGTTCACTTGTCAGATTAGTGAACGATTTTCCATCGTACTGAAAAACATCACCAAATGATGCGTTGTTCGGGCCAGCAATCAAAATGGTGCCATCCCTACCTTTTTTTATATTACGAGCCATTATGTTCGGCCCTATGTCTTTGATTTCAGACTTGATGTTGTCTTCTGATACGTCTGTTTGTTTTTCTCTGCAGGAAGCGAGAAAAACAAACAGTGAGAGCAAAGCATACACGCGGAAGGAGTTCATTATTTTGCCTTTTTGATACTAATGAATGTCAGCAAACCTACCAGTCTTAATGTTGAGACGCGTTGCCTGGCCAGTAAAAGAATGTTAACGATACGTAAAAGTTGCTTTTACAGACCGCTATGGATTTTTGCCCCTAAGTCGTTGATCTTATTACAGGCCATTAATTCTCATGTAGCATCCGATACTCGTTGGGCGATTGACCGACCCGCTGTTTGAACAGCCGGTTAAAATGCTGAGGGTATTTAAAGCCTAAATCATAGGCAATCTGACTGACCGATTTGTCACGATCGTAAATGCGTTCTTTGGCCACATCGATCACCTTCGCCTGGATGTATTCCTGCGCCGTTTTGCCGGTTTCCTTCTTGATCAGGTCGCCAACATAGTTGGCCGACCAATTCAATTCGCCCGCACAATACGCTACCGAAGGCAGGCCAATCATCTGCGGTTTGTCGGTCTGGAAATACGCGTTTAACAGATTCTCGAACCGTTCCAAAATACCCTGATGCACATGATTCCGGGTGATGAACTGGCGGTCGTAGAAGCGGACACAATAGTTCAGGAATAGTTCTATACTATTGACAATCAGTCGATTGTTATGCTTATCGATGGCGTGTCATGGAGTGAATTAGCATATGGGGTAATGGATTCATAATTGATTAAGTCAAAACGACAATCTTGCCGACTCCTTCATTTTGCTCCATGAACCGGTGGGCCTCCACAATCTGTTCAAGGCGAAAGAGTTGACTTACCGGAAGTTTTACCTGTTCCGCTTCTACCTCGTGAAGGAATTTCCGGAAAACTGCTGTCGGGCTGGTGATCTGGCCCGAGTCGTAAACTGTCAGACGTACAGTGGCCGGAATGTACTCCATCGGGGCAAAATCGGTAATCGACCAACTTTCAGCCAGCATACCCGTCATGCAGCCTGTTCCGCCTGGTTTGATACAGTGCAGCGAATCGTTTAGGGTAGACGTACCTACCAGGTCTAGTACTTTATCGATGCCTTCAGGAAAAACGGCCCGGACCTTGTTAGCCAGATGCCCATCGTCAATGAGTACCTGCGAAGCACCGTTGTTGAACAAGGCCATTTCTTTCTGCGCGTTCCGGGTAGTGGCAATTACCGTCAGTCCTGCATTGTTAGCCAGTTGGGTTGCCAGCATCCCCACCGACGACGTACCCCCGCGAATGAGCAATGTTTCGCCAGGTTGAATGTCTAGAGCCAGGTGTAGCGAACCATGAACCGTCTGGAACATTTCCGGAATGGCTCCCAACAGGTTCCAGGGTAATGTACTCTGAAACGGATGCAATAAATAGTTGGGTAAAACCGTGTACTCGGCATAACTCCCGTCATAGTCGCGGCCCATACCTCCCATCATAGCCATTACCCTCTGGCCTTTAGCGTATTGGCCAGAGGGATCATTTTCTACCTCGCCTACGCACTCAATGCCCAGTATACGCGGGAGTTGAACGTTTGGCGACAACCCTTTTCTGGTCATCAATTCAGACCGATTCAGACCAAAAGCTTTCACCCTGACCAACACCTGCCCTTTGGCCGGAACGGGTACGGCCCGCTCCTCAAGAATAAGCTCGTCGGCTGAACCAGCACGGTAAAGAACGGCAGCTTTCATCGTGACTTACTGGTTTAGGAAAGGGAGAACACTGGCCCAGACTGCCGGAAAATTAAGTAAGAAAACCGGATGCGGCGCGTTGGGTATAATGCTAAGCTGGTTGTTCGGAATCATCTGATAGGCTGCTATCACCGTGGCCAAAGGAGCATTTTGATCCCGTTCGCCCGACAGCACCAGTACTGGGCAACGGATGCTGGTAAATAATGCCTTACTGGCGGTCATGGTGTTATAAAAATCGGCGAGTTTGGTCCAGTATTCCTGCAGCCGGCCGGGCTCCGGCATTAACGTCAGTTGCTGTCTCCAATACATACTGTCTAGCTCAAAGGCTGTTTGAGTATTTAAAATTACTTTACGAAGACCCGGTACTTGCTCTCCGGCGCCAATAGCAACCAGTTTTCGAACCCGTTCCGGATACATGCTGGTCAGTTTGTAGCCCGTGTACGCCCCATCGCTAAAGCCTAATACCAGTACACTGTCGGTAGTGACGGCCTGAATGACCGCATATACGTCATTGGCCTTTTGCTCATACGTTATCGGAGTGAAACCGATCTCCGACTTTCCATGCCCTCTGGTGGAGATCGCTATGACCTGGTAGGATTTAGAGAGGCTGTCAATAAAAGTGGCCATCTCATACGTAGAGCCATAGACACCACCGTGCAGCACGACAAATGGCTTGCCTTTGCCGTATATTTCGTAATAAATCCGGGCATCACCTGCTTCGGTATAATGCCCTGTCTTAGGATTATTTCCGTAGGGGATGGCCTCTGAAGGGGACGGTGTTGTTTGTGCAAAGTGACGCATTGAGGCCAATCGCTGCCCCAAAGCCGTTGACGTACTAATCCATACGATGAAGAGAAACCGCAGAGGCATGACTATGTAGTTTACAACGGCAAAAGTCGCTCTTCACATAACCCCCAGGAATAACCTAGATTAAGAAATAGACTTAAACTGGTTTAAGATCTGAACACTCAGGAAGCAATGGTTTTGCGAATTTTGCTGAGAAACTCAGGGGTAATGCCCAAATAGGAGGCGATCTGCGTATTGGGTAGGCGCGAGGCCAGGTTAGGATATGCGTCTAAAAACGCCAGATACCGCTCCTGCGCGGTTGAACTAATCGTCTGCAGTAATCGATTTTGGAGTTCTACGTACTTATTCTCAACGATGACCTTAAAAATACGGTCGAGCTTAGGTACGTTCAGGTAGAGGAAATACAGGTCCTTCTGTTCAATCTGCAGGATTACAGATGGCTCAACGGCTTCGACAAACAGCTTACTGGGCTGGCCGGAATGAAAACTGCCAATGTCAGCAATCCACTCGTTTTCAGTAGCAAATAGAATAGTATGTTCTACTCCGCTCTGGTCAATGGCGTACATACGGAAGCAGCCAGCCACCACAAACGAATAGTGTTTACAGGGGAAACCCTCCTGCAAAATAGCCTGCCTACGCTTTATGGATCGCTGGCTGACTCGGCCGTCGAGAAGCAGTTTTTCACCTGCCTCAAGTGGAATGAAACGATCGAAATGATCGATCAGCGGCTGTAGAGACATTGGTTACTATTATACGTGGAAATCCTTTCTGCCAAAGCAGATGTATCTCTGTTACAAAGCTAACAAGTCCAGTTTAGCAGAAAGGGCTTTTCCGTATCGGATGAAGAGGTGGCCAGCTTACACCACCAATTTCATAGAAGCGGGGTCCCAATGCACGATTTTTTTGCTTAAAAAGCTATCGTTACACGATAGGGCCGGTGCGGCTGCCCGAAAGCCAAACGCGGCATCTTCCACAACGACTTTACCCGTTCTAACAGCGTCAAAGAAGTTCGTAATATGATCCAAATGGTCGCTGTAACCCTCGGGGGCTTTGTAAACGATATCAGCTTTGACGGGCCTTTTTCGCTGGTCTGCTGTCCATTTAGCATCGTACTCCTGCTTCATTTCGTCCTGTATACGTTGAGAAAACGTAAACAGCGAATCGTATCCGCCAAAGCCGGGCGCTTCGGGCATTAAACTGTGCCTGACGCTGATGTTGTTGCCAATGACATCGATCACCCCTTCCGAACCAACCAGCCTGATGACTTCCTGCCCACCCGTTCCACTGATGAAATTCACCTGTAGGGTCAGCTGAAAGGCAGCGTGTTCCGGGCTATCGGGATACTGCATTACGCCCGACATTACATCCGGCAGGTTGCGGCCGTCTTTCCAGTAACTAAACTGACCGGTGCTGTAAATACTTTTGGGGCCTTTCGAATTAGTGATAAAATGGGTGCCGCTCAGCAGATGAATAAACAAGTCGCCCGCTACGCCCGTGCCCACTTCCTTGAAGGCCCGCCACCAGAAAAACTTCTTGCCATCATAGGGTATTTGCTTTCCTGTAACGGCAATGAACCGGTCCCAGTCGGTAGTCATGGCATCAGCATCTTTAGGAATGGTGTATTCCCAGGCACCAATAGAGCTTTGCCGGTCATACACGGCGTTCACCATGTTGAGTTTGCCGATCTCGCCTGCTGCCAGCAATTCCTTTGCTTTAGCATAACCCAGGCTGCTGACCCGTTGGCTACCTACCTGAAATACCTTCCCCGACGCTTTAGCCGCTGCAATGACCGGATAGCCCTGGCTGATTTTGTAGACCATCGGCTTTTCGCAGTATACGTGCTTACCGGCAGCCAGCGCATCGAGGGCGATGCGTGCGTGCCAGACATCATGCGTGGCAATGATTACGGCATCAATGTCTTTGCGGGCCAAAAGTTCTTTATAATTACGAGTGATGTACAGTTCATTGCCGAATTTTTCTTTGGCGTTATCTAACCGGCCTGTATATAAATCGCAGATGCCTGCCAGCTCAACGCCCGGCACTTTGAGCGCTGTTGCCAGGTCAAAATGGCCCTGAACACCGTAGCCGATTACCCCTAACCGAATGGTATCATTGGCCGATACCGGCCGCTCATACCGCAGGATGCGTTCTTCAGCCTTCTCCTGAGCAGCCAGCGACGATAACGGTGCCGACGCTGCCACCAGACTGGTTGCGCCAATTTGCTGCAAAAATTGCCTTCTGGAAGCTGCGATATCTTTTTTCATAAGCGTATAAGGAAAGGTTGGAAGCTATTTAACCAAGTAGCTTCCAAAAGCAATTTTCTGGCTGACGGGGCTCCGGAACACTACGTTGATTGTGCCCTGGTCAATACAGAAATCAGGGGAGAGGTTTGTGATGGTTCTTATGTTGAGATGCATCGTTTTTGCCAAGCAGATGGGCCTGCTTGCATCGGATGCGTAGGCAATGTGAGCAATCCAGGTAGTATCGGGCGAGAGGTGCGCAAACCAGTTCGATTTGTCGTCGAACGTCAACTGTCCATCGGCCGGCATGCGCCAGATCTGCATAGGGATGGTATGGTACAAATTGAAATAAACGTGTTTCCCGTCGGGCGACTGATCGGGGCCGTCAGCCAGCCCTCCGGCGAATGCTGGATCTGAATGTGTCTGCACAGGTTTGAAAACTAGTCCAGGCCCGAAACTTCCTCACGAAAAAACGGGGCTCACTATAGGTGAAGCCCCGTTTTTTGATACCGGCGTGTAGTAAATGATAGGGTGGCGGGCAGTGAATTGACCTGGCTGTATTTACGCCGCCAGCTTAACCGAGGTCATGGTCAGTGAACCGCCCACGGCCTTATCGTTGAAAAAAGACACCTTATCTTTTGGCCCCTGCAAGCCCAGCGTATACATCAGCGGCAGGTAATGTTCCGGTGTTGGAATGGCAAGCAGGGCTTCTTTCCCCAGCGTGCTGTAATTGATCAGAGGCTTGTGATCACCCGATTCGATCAGCGATTTGAAGGTGTCGTTCATACCAACAGCCCAGTCGTAGCCATACGAAGGGTCTTTCAGGCGGTCCCAGGCTACCATGCGCAGGTTATGTACCATATTGCCGCTCCCTATGATAAGCACGCCTTTTTTCCGGAGTGCATATAGTTCGCGGGCCAGCTCATAATGGTATTGCGGGCCTTTGCTGTAATCGATACTGAGTTGCAGTACCGGTATGTTCGCTTTCGGGTACATGTGCCGCACGATGGTCCAGGTGCCGTGGTCAAGTCCCCAGTCGTGATCTAATTCAACCTGCGCCGACTGAATCAGCTTGGTCGTTTCCAGGGCCAGCGCGGGCTGACCGGGGGCGGGGTACTGCACGTCGAAGAGGGCCTGGGGGAAGCCGCCGAAGTCATGAATGGTCTTCGGAAAGTCCATCGCCGTTATGCGGGTTCCCCGCGTAAACCAGTGCGCCGAAACAACCAGCACGGCGGTTGGAACGGGAATTTCACTTGCCAGTTTGGTCCATCTGCGGCTGAACTCGGTATCCTCGATACCGTTCATGGGAGATCCGTGTCCGACAAACAGCACAGGCATTAGTTGGTCTTGCCCCGGTAAGCTGTCGGTGAAAGTTTTGAAAGCGGATAAAGTTGTCATTGCTGTTGTGCCTGTTAGGAGTAACCGCACGAACCGACGTCGTTCGAGGTCAGTCATGTTCATAAGGTAGATTTTTATACGAATCGGTACGGCTGATGCTGCGGAACGTACCTGTCCGTATAATTAAACTGATATGTATCTGCTTTTCAGTTGGTTATTGCATGGGTTGCCGCAAAATTACCAGTCAGTGATGCAGCTTTCCATTGATCTGAATCAAGAAAAGTCATTGATTCAGATCAATAGCCTGTTGGCAACAAGTACGACCGATTATTCATCAGCCAGTCGTCGGCGGATCCGACTAAGGGTTTCGGGCGTGAGGCCGAGGTAGGAAGCGATCATGTGTTGCGGAACCCGCTGAACAATGTTGGGATATAACGCAACAAGGTCTCGATACCGCTCTTCCGGCGATAGGCTGATGGTTGATGTTACCCGTCTCTGCAAGGCAATGTAGGCGCCCGTAATAAGCTGTAGCATGTAGGCCTGGTAGCTGGGCGATCGTTTTAACAATTCTTCATGTGCTGGCTGGTTGATAAGCACCAGTTCCGAATCGTCAATGGCTTCGATGGTATAAACAGACACTTCGCCGGTCAGAAAGCTGTATAGATCGGAGATGAACCAGCCTTCCAACGCAAACTGCAGAACGTGTTCTTTGCCTTCATTATCAACGGTATAGGAGCGCAACGCCCCCTTTTCAACAAACGCAACAACTTTACACACGTCTCCCTCCTGCAACAGGTACTGCTTTCTGCGTATTTTCTTTACCGACAGAAAGCTCTGAATAAGGGCACGCTCGTCGTCTGTGAGCGGCATTTTTGCGGTAAGTTGCCTGAAGTAATTATCGTACATGGTGGGTGCAAACTGGCCGGTAAAATAACCGGTAACCGGCAGATTTTACCGATTTGCCGTGCGCTGTTTGATGGCCTGCGTCTGGTGCCCGGGCAGCTAATTTGCTGGTTTGGATGAACCACGCCGGGCCTTTGGTATCTGTTTGTGAACTGATCGTGCGTGAGTCAGCAATCATTAACCTGAAGAGGTAGTGCTGATTGAATTGGCTGCGTGAATGAATACCCACGGGTGACGTATTTTGGCTCTATACCGTATAAAATATAACTATTTCAAGTGAATGCATTCGTTGAACCCTGTATAGGCTGTTGGTCTTACACTTTTCTAATGTTTTCTAATTTCCTTTTCACGCGGTTATAATACCTGAGCGCCTCTTTTGTATCACTCAATAGTGATACAAACATGCAACGCCGACACTTTCCTTCGGTTTTACTATATGGCTTTGGACTGGCACTCACCCTGTCTCTGGCCTTCAATGGCGTGTTGCTGCATGAGCAAAGTCTACAGCGCAGCAGTAAAGAAAACGAACTTGGCGGGCTGGCTTTCCCGGTTGGGTACGTTGCCTGGCAGCAGCAGCTTGTTGATTGTCAACGGGCCAATCAGCAGAAAGATAGCCTCATTCGCCAGTTAGAGCATGCGCCCAATGCCCCGCCGGGGAAAGCGATCACCCTGCGGCGTACATCCCCCAATTAAACTATCCCAATTCACCGCACCAGTCAGCTAAGGCACCGCTCAACGGGTTGTTGCCGAACTGACAGCTAACCGGTTCCAGCAGGAACAACTACCGTGGCTGGTGCCCACCTATTACCATAACAGCTGTATGAAAAGAATTCATGTGCTCCTGGGCTTGTGTGCCTTAGTTTTCCTCACAAGCTGCGCAAAAGAGGAAGAAAAGAAAGAAGAAGAGGTCAACTATCTGGTGACTACTCCTTTGGTAAAAGACACAACAATCACGAAAGATTATGTGTCGCAGATTCGGGCCTACCGCCACATCGAAATGCGGGCGCAGCAACGGGGTTACATCCAGAATATCTACGTAGACGAAGGCCAGTCGGTGAGCCAGGGGCAGATGATGTTCCAGATCATGCCCAAGCTGTATGAGGCTGAACTGCAAAAGGCCGAGGCCGAAGCGAGCTTCGCGAATATCGAGTACCAGAACACCAAGAAACTGGCCGATAACAAGATTGTGGCACCCAACGAACTGTCGATGGCCAATGCCAAGCTAGACAAGGCCAAAGCGGAGGTGTCGCTGGCGCAAACGCATCTGGGATTCACCAAAATCCGGGCACCTTTTTCGGGTATCATGGACCACTTCCAGGTACGTCTGGGCAGTATGGTTGACGAGGGTGATCTCCTGACGACCCTGTCTGACAACAGCAAGATGTGGGTTTATTTCAACGTACCTGAAGCCGAATATCTGGATCTGAAAAGCCAGGCGGCGTCGGGTAACCTGTCTAATGTGCATCTGATGCTGGCCAACAACCAGATGTTCCCTTACCTGGGCAAGGTTGAAACCATCGAAGCGGACTTCAACAATACGACCGGTAACATCGAGTTTCGGGCCACGTTCCCGAACCCGAAAGGGGTGTTGCGGCATGGCGAGACGGGTAATGTGCAGATGACGCTGCCGTTCAAAAATGCCATGATTATTCCGCAGAAAGCCACCTATGAAGTGCTGGAAAAAAAGTATGTCTATGTGGTGGATAAAAACAACGTGATCCGGTCAAGAGAAATTGAGGTAGCCGCTGAGTTGCCGCACATTTTCATTGTCCGCTCCGGTCTGAAAAAAGAAGACAGAATCCTTCTGGAAGGCTTGCGTCAGGTAAAAGAAAACGAAAAAATACACCCCAAGTTCGAGAAGCCCGAAGCGGTTGTTTCCAATTTGAGCCTGTATGCCGAGTAATCAACGAGTCTAAAAACCAGAAGACATGTTTAGTAAATTCATACGCAGGCCTGTATTCGCGATTGTGATCTCGGTCATGATCGTGTTTATTGGTGTACTGGCTATCAAGAAATTGCCTATTTCGCAGTTCCCTGATATTGCCCCGACAACCGTCAATATATTTATTGCGTATCCTGGTTCCAGCGCCGACGTGTTGGTAAAATCGACGTTGATTACCCTGGAACAGGCTATCAATGGGGTGCAGGACATGCGCTACATCGCTACCGATGCAACCAGTGCGGGTGAG
Source organism: Fibrella forsythiae (assembly GCF_017353175.1). GTDB lineage: Bacteria > Bacteroidota > Bacteroidia > Cytophagales > Spirosomataceae > Fibrella > Fibrella forsythiae. Next base: position 388,820 of record NZ_JAFMYW010000002.1, read on the forward strand.
GCAACTCTGCGTATCATTTTCGAGCCCGGCACTGACCCGAACGATGCCGTTATCCGGGTGAAAACGCGGGTTGACCAGGTGATGCCGCTGCTGCCCGAACTGGTACAGCGCGAAGGCGTTATCATCACGCCCATTCAGCCCAGTATGCTGATGTACGTCAATCTCTATTCGAAGGATAAGAGCATTGACGAGAAATTCCTGTTCAACTACGCTACCGTGAAAATGATCCCTGAAATTCAGCGGACCAAAGGGGTAGCACGGGCGCAGATTCTGGGTAGCCGCCGGTACGCCATGCGCGTTTGGCTGAATCCCGAGCGCATGCGGGCCTATAACGTCTCGACTGAGGAGGTGATGAAGGCCATTGGCGAGCAAAGCATCATTGGGCGCCCCGGCCGGATTGGGCAAAGTTCGGGTATTGCGGCTCAGTCGCTGGAATACGTGCTGACCTATAAAGGGCGGTACAACAAGCCGGAAGAGTACGAAAGCATCATTGTCCGGGCCAACTCGGAAGGGGAAAGCATTCACCTGCGGGATATTGCCCGCGTTGAACTGGGTAGTGAATTCTTCGATATCTACTCCAATCTGGACGGTCACGCGTCGGCGGCTATCGTGTTACGGCAGAACTACGGAAGTAACGCCAGTGACGTAATTGAGGAAGTGAAGAAGAAACTGGAGGTGATGAAAACGTCGTTCCCTCCAGGCGTAGACTATAAAATAAGCTACGACGTATCCAACTTCCTGGATGCGTCTATCGAGCAAGTAATCGACACCCTGCGCGATGCGTTCCTGCTGGTAGCCTTAGTCGTATTTATCTTCCTGGGCGACTGGCGGTCTACGCTGATTCCGATTCTGGCGGTGCCGGTGTCGCTGGTCGGGGCCTTCTTTGTCATACAGGCGTTCGGGCTATCCATCAACCTGATTACGCTCTTTGCTTTGGTACTGGCCATCGGTATTGTGGTCGATGATGCCATCGTGGTGGTGGAAGCGGTACATGCCAAGATGGAGGAGAAGCCGTATCTGACGCCTTTTGGGGCGGTCAAGCAGGTACTTAGTGAGATCAGCGGTGCCATTATCGCCATTACGCTGGTGATGGTGTCGGTGTTCCTGCCGATCTCGTTCATGACGGGTCCCGTAGGTACGTTCTACCGCCAGTTCTCGATCACCATGGCCAGCTCCATCGTGATTTCGGCCCTGATCGCCTTAACACTGACACCGGTGTTATGCGCCATGTTGTTGAAAAACCATCATGGCCATGTGCAGAAGAAAAACCTGCTGACCAAAGCGCTCGACAGTTTCAACCGGGGCTTCGATAAACTCACTGGTCGGTACGTGAGCCTGCTCCGATTAATTGCCAGCCGCCGCGTGGTTACGTTCCTGATTCTGATTGGTTTCTGCGTGGGTATTGCCTACGAGAATAAGGTGTTACCAGCCGGTTTTATTCCGAACGAAGACCAGAGCACGATCTACGCGATCATTCAAACGCCACCGGGTTCAACGCTCGAAAAAACGAACGAGGTATCACGTCGGCTTCAGAAGATTTGCGAAGAAGTGCCGGGCATCGAATCGATCTCCTCACTGGCTGGATACGAGATCATGACCGAGGGTCGTGGCTCCAACGCAGGTACGTGTCTGATCAACCTTAAACCCTGGTCTGATCGCGACAAGAACGTGAAAGAGATCATGGAAGAGTTGGAAGAGAAATCAAGAAACCTCGGCGCGACAGTCGAATTTTTCGAGCCACCAGCAATCCCCGGATTTGGTACGTCGGGCGGTTTTTCAATGCGTCTGCTCGATAAAAATACCGACACGGATTACAGCGAGTTCGATAAAATAAACAAGCAGTTCATGGAGAACCTGGGCAAGCGCAAAGAGCTGGCTGGCCTGTTTACGTTTTTCGCCGCTAATTATCCGCAGTACGAACTGGAAATCGACAATAACCTGGCCATGCAGAAAGGCGTGTCTATCGGAAAAGCGATGGATAACCTGAACATCATGATCGGTAGTACCTACGAACAGGGCTTCATTAAGTACAACCAGTTCTTTAAAGTATACGTACAGTCTGACCCAAGTTTCAGACGGCTGCCCTCTGATCTGCTGAAGTTGTACGTGAAAAACGACGCGGGCGAAATGGTGCCTTACTCGGCCTTCATGAAGCTGAAAAAAGGGCAGGGACCGAACGAGATTACCCGGTTCAACCTGTACAATTCAGCCGCCATTCAGGGCTTGCCCGCCAAAGGATTCACGACGGCCGACGCTATTACGGCTATCCGGGAAGTGGCCGCCAAGACGTTGCCGAAAGGGTATGACATTGCCTTCGAAGGGCTGTCATACGATGAATCGATTCGGGGTAATGAGTCGCTGTACGTGTTCCTGATCGTGTTGGCCTTCGTATACATGGTATTGGCGGCACAGTACGAAAGCTTCATCATTCCCTTGGCCGTGGTGTTCTCGCTGCCTGTTGGGGTGTTCGGCTCGTTCCTGCTGCTGAAGCTCATGGGCCTGGAGAACAACATCTACGCCCAGATCGGCCTCATCATGCTGGTTGGTCTGCTGGGTAAAAACGCCGTACTGATCGTGGAGTTTGCCGTGCAGAAACGCCAGCAGGGTGAAACCATTCTGAACGCCGCCATCGAAGGGGCCAGGGTTCGTTTCCGCCCGATCCTGATGACATCGTTCGCGTTCGTGGCTGGTCTGATTCCCCTGATCACGGCAACGGGCGCCGGGGCTATCGGTAACCGGACCATTGGTGCCTCGGCCCTGGGCGGTATGATGTTCGGTACCATTTTCGGGGTCATCATCATTCCGGGCCTGTACTACATATTCGGTAGCCTGGCCGATGGTCGGAAGATGATCCGGGATGAAGAAAATGAGCCATTGACCGAAAACCTGGTTCATCAGTTAGACGATTTCCCTGAAACAGAAGAAACTCCTAATCATGTTTAAAAAACTCATAACCAGGTGCTTGGGGGTTGCCTGCCTGACAGTCGCATTTACGGCCTGCAAAACGCCCGCGCTGATCACCCGAACAGAGAACCGGAACGTACCTGTAAGCTTCGGTACCTCGCAGGACTCGACTAATACGGTTAACCGTCGGTGGCGGTCATTTTTCACCGACCCAAACCTGGTAGCGCTGATCGATACCGCCATTCGGAACAACCAGGAACTGAACATCACGGCCCAGGAAATTCAGATTACCCAGAACGAGATCCGCGCCCGGCAGGGTGAATACATGCCTTTTGTGGGGCTACGCGGTGGGGCTGGTGTTGATAAAGTAGGACGCTATACCTTGTTGGGGGCTGCCGAGGCAAACTCTGAAATCAGACCGGGTAAAGAAGTGCCTGAGCCGCTGCCCAACTACATGGTGGGGGCGTTTGCCAGCTGGGAAGTTGATATCTGGCACAAGCTGCGGAACGCCAAAAAAGCCGCGATAAACCGGTATCTGGCCAGCGTAGAAGGCCGGAATTTCACGATCACGAACCTGATCTCCGAGATCGCTACGTCGTATTACGAGTTGTTGGCGCTGGATAATCAGTTGGCTATCGTGCAGCAGAATATCGAGATTCAGAATAACGCGTTGCGCATTGTTCGGTTGCAGAAAGAAGCGACCCGGGTTACCGAACTGGCCGTGCGCCGATTTGAAGCGCAGGTGCTGAACACACAGAATCTTCAGTATGGCCTTCAGCAGCGGATTATAGAAACCGAGAACCGGATCAATTTCCTGGTTGGTCGTTACCCGCAGACCGTTGCCCGGAATTCGGCGGCGTTCAACACGATGGTGCCTGATAGTATTCGGGTGGGGATTCCGTCGCAATTGCTGGCCAACCGCCCCGATATCCGGCGGGCTGAGCAGGAATTGGCAGCGGCGAAGCTGGATGTACAGGTAGCCAAAGCGCGTTTTTACCCATCGTTGGCTATTTCGGCGGGCATCGGTTATCAGGCCTTTAACCCGGCTTATTTCCTGAAGACGCCCGAGTCGTTGATCATGTCGCTGGCGGGTGATCTGGCGGCTCCGTTGGTCAACAAAAACGCGATCATCGCTACCTACAACAGTGCCAATGCGCGGCAGATTCAGGCGGTGTTCAACTACGAGCGGACGATCCTGAATGCGTACATCGAGGTGGCCAACCAGCTCTCGAACATCAGCAATCTGGAAAAGAGCTATAGCGTAAAAACGCGGGAGGTGCAGGCCTTAACACAGTCGATCGACATCTCGAACACGCTCTTCAACTCGGCCCGGGCTGAATACACTGAAGTGTTGTTTACCCAACGCGATGCGCTGGATGCACGTTTTGACCTGGTTGAAACCAAAATGCGGCAGCTGACGGCCACGGTCAATATTTACCGGGCTCTGGGCGGCGGCTGGCAGTAAAAAAGTAGTGGATAAAAAACGGGCAGGCCCGGCTTGATCGCTCACCAGTAGCGTGATCAAGCCGGGCCTGCCCGTTTTTTGTCGCTGAACCGACCGGTCAGGTACGTTCAGCCCGCATTAGTTGTTACTGACTTAGCTGAATTTTTCCGTTGGCAATGTAAATTACCTTGCCGGGTAGGTTGATGGTTAAATTCAATGCACTACCGCTGTAATTAGCTGGCACCACCACCGTATGGGTGATGGTAACGGCATCGGTGGCCGTCGGAACCCGACCGGCCGACCAGGTTGCCGGGTCTGACCATAAACCGTTGGTAACGGTAGACATACCCACGCAATTTGTTGCGTCTGAAACGATCGGTATCGACTTGGTAGCCGAACAGCCATTGCTCGTCGCTGTCACCGAATAGGTACCGGCGGCATTGACCACCGCAGACGTAGCTGTTGGGCTTTGGCTGACTACACCCGGACCGGCGAACAGGTAGGTACTGGTTGACCCACCGCCCGTTTGAGTAGCAGTCAGCGTCAGGCTGGTTTGGGTGCAGGTCAGTGTTGTGCCTGGCCCGGCCGACAGCGTAACGCTATAAGAGGAACAGCCAGTGGTGAAGCTAAACAGCCCATTGGTTAGCAGGCCGGGAAATTGCCCGCTGAGACCGTCGATAAACGTACCTGCGTCGGCGCGAAGGGCATACCCCGTGTTGGCCGACAGGGGCTGGCCGGGGGTGATAATCCAGGTAGTACCGGTGCCGCTTACCTGTGTGCTGCTCACCGCAATCGTTTCAACAGGGGTATTATCGGCGATGCGCACCAGCACCAGATTGCCGGTCCCTTTCGTTACCGACTGGTCGAAGACCAGCGTGAGGCTGGTGGTGGCCGAAACGCCGGTCGCTGTGTTGACGGGGGTAGTAGCAATCAGGGCGGGCGCGGCACTGCGGCTCAACACCAGTTGCCCGAATGTGGTAATACCACTGCCCGGAAACCGGACATCGCCCGTTGGGGAACCCGTGGCCAGGTTGGCCGGTACATTGCTGACTAGCCAGTTGGCGATGTGGCTGTTCTGCGTACGCTCGTAAAGTCGCTGGCTGCCGGGACTACCCAAGTCAGAAATCGGCACGTTAACGTTATTGAACGTTAATGACACCAATGGCGAGAAGGCTTTAGTCGTGCCCCAGTTTCTGACAATCCAGTAGTTGTTACCAACCGAAGCCGAAGGGGGCAGGTAGGGTTTTTCGAGCAACCGGTAGGCCGTGACCGCACCGGCGGCATACGTACCTGAGGCTGGCATGTCGAGGGTTAGGCCCACGCTGGTGAATGATTTCGGGCCTGCCGACGCTACCGAACTCATGGTTTCGCTGACCCCACCGCTAAACGGCCCCGTTGATTCGACCCGGCTGACGGCACTACCCTGAAAACTGGCGTCGCGAGTACCCACGCGATCATAGATGAGGGTAGATGTAGATGCTTCGTTGAACTGGTAATACGTGAGCAGGTCGGAGTCGGTTTGGGCAGGGTAGTGCGGGTTATTTTTGGTCAGGTGCATCATCCGCCTGATCTCGTCGTCAGTCAGAGCACGTTTATAGATAGCTACCTCGTCGATGTCGCCGATAAAGGTCCGGTACCATTCGGCTCCGGCCATCGAGCCGATAGTTACATTGCCGGTGAAGGAGACTGGCGCTACGGTTCGGCCGGTGTGGGTGGCACGAACGCCATCTTTCACTATCGAAATAGCGTTGGGCTGTACTACCAGTGCCACGTGGGTCCAGATGTTTGGTTTCAGATAAAGCCCCGAATTATACCACCAATCGCCATTAGGGTGATGATACCCAATCTGCGTGCTATCGGCATTGACGTCTTTCAGGTTCAGGTGCACCGAGCCAGTTGTGGTACTTAGCGAGAGCATCCCCGCGAAGTTCACCTGCGCCCCGTTCATTTTCACCCAGGCCATCATGGTGTAGGCATTGGTGCTGGCTACGCTGGGAACAGGCGCCCGCAGGTAGTTGTTCTGGGCCGTAATCTGCAACGCTTGCCCGCGCAGCGTATCGGGACTGCAAAGCACAGCCGATACCGAAATGAAGTCGGTAAGCGTCTGGGTCGAACTGATGCCGTTGGCATCGGTGACGGTAAGTGACACATCATAAACACCCGGACTGTTATACACTACTTTCGGGTTTTCGGCTGTCGACGTAGCGGGCGTGCCCCCTTCAAACGTCCAGGCATATTGAATACCGGTGGTGCCTTCGTAGGCCGAATAATCCCGGAAATAAAGCGTATCGCGACACGTACCCGCGCTGGTTTTGTCTACTGAAATAAGGGCGTCGGCGGTTGTGGTAAAGGCCAGCGGATGCTCGAAAGCTCCCCGCGATGTACCCATACGGTAGGCTTTTTTGTCGGGTACTACATAAGCCGAGGTAACGTACCCCATCATGGGCAACCCGGTTCCCAGCATCGACCAGGTGCTCATCGTATTGTCGCGGTACCAGATGCCGCCGCCATTGGTGCTCACATACACGCCCCCGTTCGTACCCCGCTGCATGGTGATGTTCGAGGTCGCCGGTGAGGGTAGGCCAGTACTGTAGTTGACCCAGCTAGTGCCGCCATCGGTCGATTTGAGCACTTTACAGGTCGTTTGTACCTGCCCGTAACTGAGCCACACCACCGAGCCATCCTGACTCACTTCCAGGTCGGAGATGTTGGTTTTGCCATCCGTCACGGTGCTGCTGGGTGTTATTTTGGTGAAGGTGCTGGCCCCGTCGGTGCTTTTGTAAATGTCTTTGTTGTTGGTCAGCACGAAGAAAATCGATGGGTTCCGCAACGGTTGTTTTACCCGCGTGATGGTCTCCGGAAAGGTATAGAGCGAACCAGCCAATGACGTCATGTTGTCGTTGGAGAGCAACAAAACGTTGTCGTTGATCGGGTACGATTTTCCGTAGATATTGGGATGGACGGCGTGGTACTTCAGCGCCGTAATTGAATTGTTATCGATCGAATACGATTTGTCGTAGGCGGCCTCCTTGGTCACCATCCGGTATTTCCGGTACACGTCCATGGCATAGATCCAGCGGGGCTGCACCGGGTTGATGGTCAGGTCTTTCGAGTCGGCACCCCCATCATGTTCCCACCCCCCGTCGCCATCGAACCAGCGTACTTCCGTGGGGCCGTGATCATCCCCGGCGGCAATCACGTCGCCTTTAAAGGCTGAACTGAAACCCCACAGGTCGATGCCGCTGATCCACTCGCCGGTGGGCTGAATGGTCGCCATGCCATCTTTCGAGATATAGTTTCCGCCGTCCGACGCAATCAGCAACAGGTTACCCACACTGACCAGATACCGCACATCGGAGTGTACGTAGTTGACGCAGCTACTATAGCCGGGGTTATTGGTAGAAAAGGTCAACCCGCCGTTGGTCGATTTATGCACCTCGCCCGACGCATAACCGCCCAGATACATCACCGTTGAGTCGGTTACCGACACGGTGCAGTCGTCGAGCAAATGGCCAACCGCCGGATAGGCAATAGCCTGGAGCAGATCGCCGGAGGTGCTGTACTTCACAATGCCTTTGGTGGTGCCAATAGTAGTGCTGCTGCCCAGATCCTGAAACAAATTGAACAGGTAAATCTTATCGGGAGCCGCTGGCGATAGCTCCATTTTAACCGGTCCGTTCGTCGTGGTCTGGGTGACGCCATTCACGACCCGACTGCCCGGAATCAGTACCGACCAGGTTTGCCCGTAATCCGTAGACACATGAACGGCGATGCGGTTGGTTGTCGCTTCGCGGGCCGCCAGATACACGACATTGTTGCTGACGGGGTGAAAACTCAGGCCGGCAAAATTGTATTTACGCCCTGAAACGCCGATTGTCGAATGCTGCCCCTGGCTGTAGTTGGCCCCACCCGTCGAGTTGTTGAAAACCATTGTCCAGGTAGCCCCGCCGTCGGTAGTCCGGTAAATTTTTTGCCCGTAACTGGCCAGCAGCATGTTGGCATCGTGGTTCGAAGGCGCTACGAAGTAAGCCCGTTCGGTGGGTTTCTCCACGTAGTTTAACTCACTCACCAACGACCAGCTATTACCCGCGTTGGTCGATTTGAGCAGGCCCGCATCAGTAGCGGCAAATACCAGGTTGGCATCGGTCTTCGACGCTTTGATGTCGCCATAATACACGTCGCGGTTGGCATACGTGTTTTTCCCATTCGGGAATTCGGAGTCGGTCAGTTTCCAGGTAGCCCCCTGATCCTGACTTACCCACAGGCCGCCATACGACTGCCCGGCATACAGATTCTGCGTGTTGTAAGGGTTAATATATACCCGGTCGTTGAACCCACCCGACATGGTTGGCTGGTTGGAGCAGCCTTTGTCTTTACCGTGATACGGGCCAATCATGCGCCACGTACCGACCTGATCATTCCAGGTTGGGTAAGGCGATACGCTGGCCGCCTGCCGGGCATTGGCTTTGGGCGTATTGGCGCGCATGATCGACTGTGTTTCCGTAGGCGATACCGGATCGACCACTACGTTGCCGTTGGCATCCTGGTAATTCCGGTAGACCTGAAGCCAGCGCATCACGATGCTGCGCTCCTGGCTTTTCTCCAGCCCATGTACCTTAAAAAAATCGTCGTATAACCGCTTGACCTTGGTGTAGTTGGGCGTCGGTTTCAGGGTTTCAAGATACCAGTCGGCCGTTTCATGGCTGGTTTTAATAAACTTGACCGGCTGTAATTCCTGAGCCTGTGCCAGCCACGCCACGAGCAGAAGGGCAATGGCCAGATAGACTCGTCTGAAGAGGTGACCAGCGAGTGGTTGGCGGGGAATGTGGGCAGCATTCATCGGTAGATCAGTGCAGCACTTATGGGTAAACATGGAGTCGGTGGGCTAATGGTCAGCTGCTGAGCCAGTTGTTTCGCCAGGCAAACGCCGGTTCTATCTGGATCGTCACTCTGAAAAGTAAAGGTAATAGTACTTAAAAGCATGTCGGCGGCTGATGGCGTATAACTCACTATAACCCGCGCTTCGATAAGCTGTTGGCTGAACGTACCTGAGCCTGTACTGGTCAGGGTGGCCGATGTGGCGCCTGTTACATCGAGCGTATAACTGACAGGCGATTGAGCGCAGGTCTGAGGCGAGCTGGCATCAAATGTTAAACTGACCGGCGACTGGCAGGGCAACTGCGCCCATGCGGAACTGGCAACTAGTAGAAGAATAACAATAAATAAGCCTTTACAGCCGTCGACTGGCCCTTTCTTGGCTGATACAGTACCCATGTTTAACCTCGTAGAAATGCAGGTAGCAGAAAACCGTTCCCTGCACGTGCGGATCGCCGATACGAAGCGACGGTAGTTGCCGGACAGAGAAACCCGATTAATGCGAGCAATTCCGGTGCCATTGGCTGAGTAATTATTCTTAATTATGAAAAGACAATACAGTTCGATCGTAAATCAGGATTGACTCTGAATTTGTACTTATTAATCCAGCTATCGTTGTGAGATTGGGCGTTGCACACATTTTGTACCAATGATGGAGTGACTGGTAAAAAAACATCCTGGCCCTAACCAACGCTTCGGAGTCCGTCTGGTTAGGGCCAGGATGTTTTATCAATCCTGCATTGGGCGGGCCTACACCCCATGGGCGCGTTGAGTACGTTACTGTTTGCCGCCTAGCCGATACACGGGGTAGCGGTTAAAGGTCTTCTCGAAGTAGGGTGTTTGTTTGTAGATGAACTCCAGCTGCGCGTTGGCGCTTTCAGCGAAAGTTTTATCGGCGGCGCGTTTGTCGGCCAGTTTCTGACGGAGGGCGGTGTCGTTGCGGAGCAGTTCGGCGGCGGTGTCTTCGAAAATATAATCGGAGAAATATTCTTTCTGGTCGAGGATGCTGTCGAAGAAATTCCAGGCGAAAAACGAGTCCTGTGCCTGCGGCTCTAGGGTCTCGATCAGGTAGCGGTTGGTGGGCTGGTTTGTCAAAATCAGGTAATCACCTTTGTAGAACTGAATCCGTTGCGTCTCTTGTCTGAGCTTCACGCCCGAGTGCAGGTAATGCCCTTCGTAGGGTCGTTGGCTGGTTTTATAGTCGTCCAGGTAATAAGCCGACACGGTCATCAGCGTGTCTTTAGGCATGGATTGCAGCCGAACGCCGTTGCGCTTCAGCAACGTAATTACTTCGTGCCATGCCTGTGGGATAACGTACCCAGCCGGTTTGGTGAGTTGCAGGTCGGGAACAAACGTATTCATGTACGGAACGCGTTTGGTGAAGGGTTTCGTACGGTCATAATATAGCCGTTTCAAGCCCGACACGTCGCTGGGTTTGTAGGCTGCTTCATACCCCAGAAACGTGATAGAATCTACTTTGCTACGGTCGAGGCGGTAGTTAAGCGCGAACGTTGTCTGCTGACTCACCGCTGCATCGGCGCGCTGTTTATTAGTCAGAATCGTGCTGGCGTTACGCTCGCAGAGGCGCAGCACGGCTTCATCGAAGGCATAGCTGCCTTTCACCCGCGCCGGGTAGTCTTTCCACATGTGCGTTTCCAGCGTGAAGCCGAAGCAGTTGAACATGGCTGCGTAGCCCGTTGTGTAGCGGGGTGAGTCGTTGTAACCCAGCAGTCCGCTTTCGGGCGTATCTTTCGGGTGATTCACGTAGGGAGCCGTTGGAAATCCCCGTTCGGCCAGGGCTTTGTCCAGCGCGGGCTGGAAGGTCTTCGTCATATAACCCGACACGGCCGGGTGCAGCTTGTCTTTCTGCGTAGCGAAATACGTGACCACGTGCTGGTAGTCGGCTCCGTCGCTGGTGTGGTTATCGATGAATACCTGCGGTTTAAGTTGCTGATACATTGCCTGAAAGGCCCGCGTATTCTCGGCGTCGGCCTTAATGAAATCGCGGTTCAGATTCAGGTTGCGGGCATTGCCCCGGAAGCCGTAGCTGACCGGCCCGTTCTGGTTCACACGCGATACGCCCCGGTTCAAACTGCCCCCCACATTGAACACCGGCACAATGGCCAGCAAGACGTTTTTAGGCAGTTTATTGGCGAGTAACAGGTCGCGCGCCAGCATCATGCAGGCGTCGATGCCCTCCGGTTCGCCGGGGTGAATACCGTTGTTGATCAGCAGCGTAACGCGGTCGGGGCGGGCAGTGAAGTTCTTATCGGCCGCCAGCAGAAACAGGTGCAGCGGTTTACCTACATCGGTTTTGCCTACTTCAATGAGTTTTGCCTGGTCGAACTGCCTGTCGAGCCGCTGGTAGTAATCGATGATTTCCGGGTACGTTGCCGTTTCCCTGCCCTGACTCTTTTCGTAGGGCGTGATAAGCGCGGGCTTAGTTTGCGCAAGGCAGGTGGTGGTGAAGAGGCAAAGCAGCCAGTAGACGGGTAGTTTCATGAGGAAGGTTGTCTGATGCCCTAAATTACCCGGAAACGGCTTTGAACGGGTACAGGGATTGCCATCGACCCGCCGTGTAGCGGGCAGTAGGTAAGTCATCCGCTCTCCTGACTTTGTTCATAGCGACACACGCTACGCCACTAACTGACTATGAACCAGTGCGTAATGTTTCTCCTTGTCCTGATGGGGGTTGGCTTTGTTCAGGCGAGCAGGCCCGCTATCGAGCCCGCTACATTTGTTGCCAGTAGTCCCTGCGACCTTATTCCAAGGGCGATGTTGTCCATTCCTGCTGATATCGATTGTGAGTTTATCAAATGGAAACTAACCCTACAAGTAGACCCCGCTACGAAAACACCCACTACGTGTACTTATTGAAAGGAGATGACAACGTACTGTTCATTCTTGATCAGACGCGTGGTTTCCGGGTTGGCACTGCTGATCTGAGCTATACGCTCAACCGCGTCGACAGTCAGGAGGCGGGCAACTAAATATACAGGCTGGGTACGTTGTGCATTGACTGGACGGCGGTGATAAAGCGCGAATAGCCAGGTGGAGGGGCCTATTTTATCCCTGATCCTTTCTCGCAATAACTACTTCCTGAGCACGTCAAGGGCGTGAACACTTCGGCTCTGATCTTCCACTGGCCGTTGATCTGATGCCATTTGGCCAGGTACGTCCCTGTTAGCGTCACCGTGCCGTCCGGCTCCTGCCATGTGCCTGTCCAGCTGCCTGTTTCCGAGGCCATATGCCATGACTGGAAAACATCAATCTGTGTGGGCGTGCGAACATACACAACGTTCTGTTGGGTTCGGAACGCATTGGCCAGTGCCCGTTTGCCGCCCTCTTTTCCTTTCGCTTCCGTGTTGCGGGCACTAACAATGGTATAGTCGTCGGTGAAGAACGAAACCAGTTCGGTCGTGTCGTGCCGGGCAATCGCTTCGTTGAACTGCTGGCGAATGGACCGGATTTGCTCGTAGGCGGACGACTGGGCCAGACTCATGCCCGGCATGAAGAGGCAGAGAACGAAAAGGAGAGGCAATTTCATGGGGAATGATCAGTAGGAATGTTGTTCTAGAGGCTGTGTCACTGCCTTTGACAAGATGAGTCAGGCTCGTTCATCCTGAAACGACAGGCGAAGTAAGATGAACGAGCCCAGCTCAGCAATGAGGAGGTTAAAGAATGTGGATGAAAGACCAGGAAATTCGTAAGCCAGAAATACTTCATCGCTGATGATGAATGCGGCCCACAACCCGATGGTCACGCCAAATGCCTGATAGGCCAACGCGACACGATCGGCGGTTTCGCGAATTGACCCAGCAAGGGCTCGCCAGAAAAGAACTGCCCCGACTCCTTCCCAACTGATGACACCAGCGAAAAAGAAACCCGCCCAACCAGCCGTAGGACCATAAATACCAACCACCTTGCTGACCATGCTGTAGTTGCCCGACACAAACCGAAAGTTAGGTGGCAGCAGATTCAGCGCCTTTAGCGCGTCGGTAGTGTTGCTAAGGCAGACGATGGAAAAATAAAGCGCCCAGAAGAGGAGAAGCCCCGCCCTGATGCGTCGGTCAATGGTGCTTCGAGTCGTTTGCATACTTGCCTTTTTGACTCGCTAAAGTAAGGTGGATTCGTAATTATTTACTGACAACGTGTTGACAATCTTTGTGTTAGTTTAATTCGAATGTCCCCGTCAGGGGTGGTGTGTCAATAGAAATGGCTCCTTTCCTACGCGCCACAGCCACGGCACGGGTGACATGTACATCACGGACTAGCCTTTTACATATCGCCCTTACCGGGGCTAGATCATTTTGGGTCCGTTTATACGCTATTGACATATCACCCCTTTGGGGTTGCCCGGCCGACAATCCGCGTTGTATTGGTGACTGTTGCTTCACGCTGTGCTGTGTTGCTTCGCAAGCTAGGCCCTTCGACAGGCTCAGGGTGACAACGCATATCCAGCAGGTGTATGCCGAACTTGGGTGGGAGCGAGACGCCACCCCGGTGTCACCTTGAGCCTGTCGAAGGGCCTAGCTTGCGAAGCAACACAGCACAGCGTGAAGCAATATGTCATAGCGCAAAGCAATACACTGCATTACCACCCAATACAACCTACTCCGACGCCGAAAACAATTGCACTGGTCCGAGTAAGCCGGAGGGTTGTAATTTCCAGTCGGGGCGGACGGTGACATTGGTGTTGGTTAGCCGTTGCTCTTTGGGTTTGGTGCGGTCGCCGATGAGTCGGTTGCGCCACGAGTTCACAACCTCGATCTCCAGTTGATTACCCGTTGGTTTTAGCAGTTTACCGACTGGAATGCGGAACGGTGGTGCCCAGACAATGCCCAGATCCTGCCCGTTGAGGCGTACGCGCGCCACACCTACATCCTGCACATCGCCCAGGCCGAGGAAGAGGTTACCGGCGTTGACGGGCGCGTCGAACGTTTTGCGATAGGTGGCAGTGCCGGAATAAAAGTGGATGCCCTCTTCCGGGCGTGTAGTCCAGTCGACCAGGTTATCGAAGGTGACGGATGACGGGCCGCTCGAGATCCATTTCGGATTGAACGATACCTGCCAGGGGCCAGAAATGGTGGATACCGGGCTGTAGGTGGGGATGTTTCGTTTCGCAGCAATGCCCTGTTGCGTGGCTGGAATCGACTGGCGGAACACGACAAATACGGACCCGTAGGGCGTCAGATCGAGCGGAACGCTGATGCGACCGTCCTGCTGGGTAAACGCCGTTGCCGGTTTGATGCTGCCCGTCGCGGGGTCCCACAATTCGGGCTGGCGACCAGTTACACGAAACGTGGCCGTCAGTTGGGTTGCCGTGGCGTTCTGGTTGCTGACGAAATAGTAGTCGACGTTCTTCAGCGTTTTGTGGAAGTAATCGAACACTTGCCCGGCCGTATTGCTCGCCAATTCCGCATCGGCCCTGACACCGTCGGTGAGCAGTAACTCGCGGGCCGTTTTGCCCCAAACCACCCGTCCAGCGCCGGTTTTGTGCTCACCCACGGCCGATTCGCCCGCGCCCCACAGCCGGTCGGCCAGGGTTTTTAGTTCGGTTTCACTGGCTGGATAGCCTACCAGACTCGCCGTTGATTTAGGCTTCAGACCAATGACCGTACCACCCGCCTGCACCAGCTGCGCTACTTTCTGCAGGGCTACCAGCGACAGCACCTGATGGTCGGGCAAGACCAGCACGCGGTACGACAGGCCGTGGGGCAACATGATCCGGCCATTTTTTACGCTCAGCACCTGTAGCCGATCTTCGTTGATCACATCGTAATCGAACTCGGGTAGCGCATGGCCCGGATCGTCGGCTTTCTGGCGGGCAATATTAGGTACGTGGTCGCCGTAATAATACAGCACATCGGCCACCGATTGTCCCTGTTGCAGCATGTACTGACAGCGGGTAAGATACTGAACGAAGCCGGTCGAATAATCCCACCAGGTCACGTTCGGATTGAAGTGCGTACCGGCAAAATATTCCTGCCCCGGCAAGCCCATTTCTTTCGGCGAGCAGGTGAACGTGTGCAGATACACCAGGTTCAGCCCGGCGCAAAATTCGTGGTCGGCGCTCGATTTCATGGCCGACCAGATCACGTCGTTCCAGTGCGGCCCGATCGTGGTGAACGACTCGGCACCCACCAGCGGCTTGTTGTAGATATGCGCGGCGCTGGCGGCCTGTTTCACGAAAAAGCGGTTAACAGGCGTTGGCCGGTGCGGCGATGGTGCCCAGAATTCACTCATCATGATGTCGCTGTAGCCGTAGTTTTTCAGCCCGTCGAACGGTCCCGCGTGTGGCCCCGCCGATTCGGGTTGCAGGCCAATGCCGTACTTGGCCGAGCGTTGGGCAAAAACGGCGTAGTGATTCTCGGCCACGCAGTCACTGATGGTTTTGCGGAGGTCGGCCAGAAACCGGTTGCTCTCGTCGCGGCTACCCACAATTTTTCCGGCCACAACGGGCAGGTAGGGGATAATGTCGTAGCCCCGGCGCTTGCGAAATTCCTGCGCGAAGGCTTCGGTCCAGTTACAGCCACCTGCTTCCCAACTATCGGTCTGGAGGTATTTCAGGGTTTTGCCCGCCATGGGGCCGATCAGCTTGAGCAACGGCTCCACGTTCGTATCCCAATACCGGTTAAATGTTTTCGGGTTGAGTGGATCGAGCACGCGGCCCTGCCATTTTCCGCTCGATGTCGACACGTCTGCACCCGTAGGCGTGAAGCCAAAGCGCATGATCGTCCACTCGCCCGCCGGAACCTGCCAGGTCAATACGCCCTGCGCGTTCATGCTGGCCGATACGTTCTGAATCGTTTTGGGCAACGCATCGGTATCGCCTTCTTTGGCAGGTACGTCGGTCAGCAGGAAGCGCGTGTCGGGGGCTGAACCGCCCAGTTCGATCGTGCCTGCTTTCGCCTGCAAATCCTTGATTGGCTCGTGCTTCGTCGCATTTTTGGGGAAGGCCAGCACCGTGATGTCGTTGTAAAGGCCATCCTTGGTCGTTGGTTGCGGCAGGGTTTCCCGGTACGTCATTGGTCCTTTCACCGTCACCTCCGACCAGGTCAATTGTTTGGCCGCTTCAACCGGCGTAACGTCCGGCCCGCCGAGATTCCAGCCGCTCTGAATGCTCATGCTCAGCACCAATCCCAGCCGACTCGCTTCCCGAACCGCATGCAGGTACAACTCGCGCCAGGCGGGCGATCCAAACAGCGGGCCTTCCGGTACCTGCGCGTTGCCCCGCTGCTCGGCCCCGCCCGCGTCGAAAATGCAGGCGCCGCTGAACCCCTTTGCTTTCATCGCTTCCAGATCGCGGGTGATGGCTTCTTTGGTCACGTTGCCGTTGAGCCACCACCACCAACACCGAATGCCGTAGTTCGATGGAGGCGCCGCAAACGTTGCTGCCGAAATGCCCGATGTTGGCGGCGTTGTTTTCTGGGCGAAGGTGGGAGAGAAGAGGAGGCTGAGTAAGCAGAAAAGGATCGTACGCATTGAGAGGGGAAGAAGCTATGTGGTAAGTGGGTACGTTGACTCGCAAGTTACTCACGCAAACAGGCCGTAACATCGCTTAAATCCGTGTTACGGCCTGTTTGCACGAATTATGCCAGTTGCTGAATCAGTACCTGTTCGCGCAGTGGGTACGGGTACGTCGTCAGGAAACGACTATTTCTAAACTTTTACATTTCGTTTACAATGTTTTACTGGCCCTTAACCACCGACTGCTGACCGGTGAGGTAGCTTTGTTTCGTTGGTACGCCAAATATAAAAGCCATGA
Source organism: Fibrella forsythiae (assembly GCF_017353175.1). Classification (GTDB taxonomy): domain Bacteria; phylum Bacteroidota; class Bacteroidia; order Cytophagales; family Spirosomataceae; genus Fibrella; species Fibrella forsythiae. The sequence continues at coordinate 405,811 of NZ_JAFMYW010000002.1, forward strand.
AACAACGCACGTTCTTCCTCTCGCTTATCGCCAGTGTCTGTCTGGGTACGTTTGCTCAGGCGCAGCAACCGTTTACCAACTGTTCGGCCGCTTTTGTTGGCGACAGAATGGTTGTCGATACGTATTCGCCAGCCGGCAAATGCAAACTAGCGGCTGATGCCTCAGGTACGTTGACGGTTCGAACGGTAGCGCTATCCCCTACGGAAAGCAAAGCCGTTGACCCGATCGACTTTAAAGTGGCTATACGTGATAACGCCACAGGTACGTTGCACCTGTTTTCGCAGGAGACATATCGGGAAGTACTGGTACAGAATGTACTGGCCCATTGTAAGAAAGGCGACCAAATTGTTTTGTTGACGGCCGATACCCGCTATGCCCTGCCGCATAACGAGATTCTGGTGCAGTAGCGATTACGAGATCCAAAGTCAACTAGTGGAAGCATAAACAAGACCGTGAGCCAAACTAAACAAAACACATAAAATGAAAACGAAACTGCTGCTAGCCCTTTTGCTGCTTTGCCCGTTGTGCCTGCTCATTGGGCGGAGTATAACTAAAACGACGCCTGTCAAAACGTCGCTGACCGTCAATGGTCGCCCAATCAATTATCAGCTATTCACGCTTGATCACCCCGGGGTGTTGAGTGTCATCGAGGGTGATCTGAAAGTGCTGGATGATCGGGCGATGCCCTATCAGTCGTTGTTGCTGCAAGGTGGCTCAGCCAAACAAAATACTGACGCCGCCTTTCAGACAGCCGAGTTGTGGCCGGGTTCCTGGCTTCGTGGTGAAGTCGCTAACGAACAAGCCCTGAAGCGGAAAGCGATTCCTTTTCAGGTATCGCTCTGGCGGAATGGATCGGTGGTGAAGCAGTGGCCGACTGATGCCGCAGAAACGGTTGAATCGATTCAGCTAAAGGAGATTTGGCCGTCAGCTCAACTTGGCGATGAGTTGATCGTTAAGCCGATGGGCCGTTCCGGGGCACAATCAGGTGATTATGCTGGAAAACAGGTTATTAAACTAAAAAAAGTGGACCCTATTTTGCTGAAAGCGTTGCAGGAAGGTTGTTAATTGCAGTTGGAAAAGCCGGCATCTACCAGCCAAACAGATATATCATGAAAAACTCAATCAAATTCGGTCTGTTGCTTGGCGCATTGTTGCTGATGAACGGCCTGGGCATTGCGCACGAAAGCCCAACTGGCCCAATCGAGAGTTGTAATGCCCTGACCTTGAACGGTCATCGGGTCGATTATAGCACGTTCTGGCTAAATAAGACAGGTGTGCTGGCCATTGTTACCGGTGATCCGCAGTCGGCGAATCATAAGCCGGTTGCGTTTCGGGTGTCATTACGCCGGGCAGGAGCTGTTGTTCGGCAATGGCCGGCCAACCAGACGGAGACCGTTTATTCGCTCCAGGTCGACGAGATCTGGCCAAACGCGCAGCTTGGCGATGAACTGATCGTTGAACCCGTCAACTGCCCTGCCGATGGATCAACTGGTTGCCGGGGAAAGCAGGTGCTGAAAATGCAGGGACTTAACTGGCTGTCGCACTGTTTGCCAGCCGACAAGTGTTAGATGTTTTCGCACTTCACAGGCCATAATCCACAATCGCCGCTGGTGATCCGGCTGGTAGCAGGCAGCGGTTTTCTGCTGCTGCTGGGATTGCTTTTTTTGCAGTTTACCAGCAACGTACCTGCCGACGCTAGCACGGAAACGGGTAAAAGACGTTCAGAGAAGATCAATCTGGCCTTACGCCGCACGGCCGATCTGCTGCTACGCGCGTCAGGCGATTCCAGTTCGCGTATTCCGGCGGTTGAGCAGGTAAATACACAGACGTTCCGGCTGGCCGTGGGGCGCTCGTTCAAGTACGACAGGCTACCGGCATTGCTTCACGAATCGTTACAACGGCATAAGGTCTCGGGTACGTATGATGTAGCCGTGCTCGACTGCGCCACAAAACAGGTACAGCTAGGCTATTCAGTCAATGATCTGCTTGGTAGTACACCCGTTGTTGCGTGCACCGGCCGATCAACGATTGATGGCTGTTATACGCTGCAACTAACGTTCGACGGGTCGGCACCGGTTGAGAGACAGACCCCGTTCTGGCCGTTTCTGGCTGTTGGTGGCTTGTTTGCGGGTGTTCTGGTTATCGCCTGGCGGCAGGCCAGTCAGGTACGTTCAACGGCCATAGCGTTGAGCCCCGAAGTCCCCACCGTAATTCCCAATCAGCTTCGTTTCGGGCAGTCGTGCCTTAACCTGGATAGCCAGACATTAACGTCCGGCCCCGAGCAGCACAACCTGACCTACCGCGAAGCCAAGCTACTGCGCCTGCTGGCCAATCATCCGAACCAGGTGCTGGAACGCGACCAGATTCTAAAACAGGTGTGGGAAGATGAAGGCGTTACCGTGGGCCGTAGCCTCGACGTGTTCATCTCGCGCCTGCGAAAACTGTTGAGCAGCGATACCACCGTTAAAATCGCTGCGGTCCATGGCGTCGGCTATCGCCTCGACGTGCAGCTCAATGTCTAAAAATTAGCCTGGAAGATTCAAATTAGCTCCTCCTTTTTCTTCCTGACTCCTTAACCTCCTGCCGTTATACGATCAGGCATATTGCTGCTTGTGTTCGTTGCCGTTACGGCCTGTAATGAGCAGCCGACTAGTACCCCGTCGAAAAGTGGTGCGTTACTTCCGTCGACGACGCCCGTAAACTGGGTAGGCGATCCGTCGAAAGCGTTTATCCAGTCGCAGGTAAGCGAGTACATCCGGCGCATGTTTCAGGATAAAGACGGAAACATCCGGTTTGGTAGGCAGGGCGACGGCGCCTGCCGGTACGATGGGAAAACGCTGACGTATTTCACGCCGAAAGAAGGATTTAGCGGTGAGGTGGTGGGCGGAATCGAACAACTCGCCGCTGGGACGATCTGGTTTGCCACCAATGATGGCGATGGCCGCTACGACGGAAAAACCTTTAGGACCTTCACCGTGAAAGATGGGCTAAGCGACAATGATATCTGGAGCATGCTGAAAGACAGCAAAGGCAACCTGTGGTTCGGCACGTTGGGCGGCGTATCCCGTTATGACGGGAAAACCTTCATTAGCTTTCCGCTACCAAAAGCATCGATTGCGGCTAATCCCCGGTTTTCGCCTAAACTGGTCTGGAGTTTTTGCGAAGACAGGGTGGGTAATATCTGGTTTGGACTGGATGGCGATGGCGTTCGGAAATACGATGGTAACTCATTCACCAATTATTCAATCGCAGAAGGGCTTGGTAACCGGTTTGTGCAGAGCATTCTGGAAGATAAACGAGGCGAATTATGGTTCGGTACCTCCGGCGGCGTTTACCGCTTCAACGGAAAAACATTTACCAACTTTACAAAGAAGGAAGCTAACCAATGAGATTACCGACAAGGATCAGGTAGCCAGGCTAGATACGTTGGTTGCCTTTATGCTTCGCTAGTCGTGCCCTTCGACTAGCGAAGCAGTTCTAAAAGCTAAATTTCGCATGAAAACCTGTATGTTAAACTAAGTGAAAATTGTGTTCATTTTGGCTAATGTTATGTGATTAAGATATTGATAAACAGATTGTTGGCTCATGGGTTGTAATCAGTATTGCCTCTGCTTTTTTTAACCAACGATTAACCACGCTATACACTAACTTCGGGCGTATTCTTGTTATTAATATGGTCGCCCGGCCAGTCATTTCAAGTGCTGAAAATGTCGCTAGGGATGTTGAAACGGGTTCACCCACGATCACGTTAAATCAAGATTCGAAAATGAACGCGCTTACTAAGTTCCCAACCGCTAAAGCACTGACGCTGGGTTTGGGATTGCTGTTTGCCCAATGGCAACCCACGCTTGCGCAGACACCCTCGTACGGCAATCAGCCTGCCGCTGCTGCCGATAATAATCCGTCATTGTTCACGTCGCTTGCTGCCTACCGCGATGATGTTCGCCGCGCCGCGCTGCTGGCTAGTCAGCAACCCAAGGTGCTGGATAAACTCGTTCAGCAACAAGACAATAGCCGGGATGCCTTTGAACGGCTGATCCAGTCGTATGGCCAAACAAAGCAGGGGTGGTTCTATGAACTGGCCCGTTTTCCCGACATTCAGCACGCACTGGCCCTGCTGCCCGCCGGAGCCGATCAGACCACTGTAGGGGTGATCACCAAATCGATGCCGGCCAGTTTACAGGAATCGACCTGGAAGGTCTATCGTCACCATCATGATGACCTGGTACAGGCTGACAATCTGAATCAGCAGGCTAATCAGTCGTTCGAAAAACTGATTGCCCCGCTGGATGGCGCTACTCAGTCGGCTTTTCGGCAACTGATCACTATGCCCGATGTGCTGTCTACGCTGACCCAAAATCTTGACCAGACCGCTAAACTTGGTAGCGATTACCAGAATGACCCGCAAGGTATTACGCAGCAATTGGCGGATCTGCACACAAAAGTAGAAGCCCAGAATCAGCAGGAACTGGCCGATTATCAGAATCAACTGAATCAGGATCCACAGGCTCGTCAGGAATTGCAGCAGGCTGGTCAGGAGTATGCCCGGGCAAATGGCTACAACACCAGCGGCATTAATCCCAGCCCCGCCTGGCCTGCCAACTCACCTAATTATTACGCCAATCCGTATTCATACTGGTTCGGTTACCCGTATTGGTATGGTTCGCCCGTGTGGTATCCATCGTACGGCTACGGCTTTGGTACAGGCTTCGCTTATGGATTGGGCGGCAACCTGCTGTTCTACGGATTGCCCTCATACGGGTTCTCTAACTGGTTCTTCAACCGGGGTTATTATAACTACCCGCACCTGTATAATCGGTTTAACACGTATTACAACAACCGGATTGTGGGCGGACGTGGGTACGTTACCTATGGCAACCGTGGGTTTGTAGGAGCCGCGCGTCAGGCATTCGGAAACGGTGGCTATAGCGGTTACAGTAGTCGTGGCGCCGGTAGTTATGGCAACGTCTACAACGGCGGTCGGATGAGTGCCCCGTCAGGACGTACCCAAAGCATGGGCAGCGCCCCGTCTTATCAATCGCGCTCATTCGGTGGCGGCGGAAGCTACAGCAGCGGCCGCTCGTATGGCGGTGGCGGTAGCTTCGGCGGTGGTCGCTCCTTCGGTGGCGGCGGTAGTTCTCGTGGTGGCGGACGTCGCTAGGTGATATAGATTGTTACAAAGAAGCCCGAACAGCACGGTTCGGGCTTCTTTGTTTTTCGGATATATTGCTTTCGCGTTGTTGCTGCCGCTGCGGTCGAAGGGCCACCGGTGCGAAGACGAAGTCACCGCGCGAAAACGATCTTTCCAGAACTCCCCATGTACTACGGCTTGACGGGCTGATAAGCGCGAACAGCTTGTTGGTTGATGCCGATCAGCAGCGTGTTGCCTACTGCCAGCACGCTGCGCACATCGCCTGTTAAACCGAAGCCAGCCTGCGCGGGGGGGATACTTATAAACCCACCCCGGCCATTGCCCCGCAGCAACGTACCACTGTTGGCGTCAGACCTACCGAAGCGAAGGCGAGCCTGCGTTGTATTGCCGCATAGCAGTAGGTCTTTCGTACCGTCGTGGTCGTAATCCAGGGCGGTGATCGTAAAAATGGGTGCTAGCTGCGCGGCGGTTGGCAGGGCGGCGGCTGCGTACTTGCCAGTCGAACTGCTCAGGAACGACATGGTTCGAAACTCATTAGCTATCAGGCGTTTGGCGTCGCGGAGTTCATCGTTGGTGAACACGTCGGTCAGGGTAGCGTTGGCGTAGGTGTCGTAGCTGGTGAACCGCTGCCGAAGCATGCTTAGCTGGTCGAGCAGTTCGTCGCGGGTGGCGTGGGGGTAGCTCTTACCCTGCACGTACAGACACAGGACCGGATCTATTTTGCCGTTGTTGTCGAAGTCCTTGTAAACCAGTTCGGCGGGTTCTCGGTCACTGGCGCGGCACTGGGTGTTCAGGCCCTGATTGCCTACCACCAGATCGGGGCGGCCGTCGCCGTTCAGGTCATCGACCAGCAGTTTGTTCCACCAGCCCCGGTATTCCTTGCCCAGAAAAGCCGTTGTCTGATCGGTCAGTTGCCCACCATTTACTAAACCCAGCACCGTAACGGGCATCCATTCGCCAACAACAACGAGTTCGGGTTTGCGGTCGCCGTTGAGATCTATCCAGGCGGCGTCGGTGACCATACCAATAGTGGCTAGCATGGGGGCTAGCTGGGCTGTCTGGTCGGTAAATTTGGGTGGGCCGCCAGGTACGTTGCCCTTATTAATCAGCAAGTAGCTTCGCGGCGTTTCGGGATAGCGACCTGGAATAACCCGACCGCCAACGAACAGGTCGGGCCGATTATCGCCATTTACATCGGCAACCCGCACGCAACTGGTACTGGTTCGCATGGGGGGCAGGGCGGTGGGGCTTTTGGTGAAATGCCCTTTTCCATCGTTCAGATACAGCCGATCCTGCAAGCGTGGGTCGTCGGGCTGGAAATTGCCGTAACCGCCACTGCATACATAGAGGTCAGGAAAACTGTCGCCATTGGCGTCGAAGAAGGCCGCGTCGGTGTTGGCCGAGGCAGTATCAGCGTCGAAAGCGGGTTGGGGCAGGCGGCTGAACTGGCCCGACGCCTGCTGCGTATAAATCGCGCCCGCCTGCCCGTTGCTCCCGCCGACAAACAAGTCTTCACGACCGTCGCCATTCACGTCGGCTTTCACCAGGCAGGGGCCACTGAAGGATAAAGCATTGACCAGCAATGGCTGCCGTTTAAAATCGTTGATCGTCGTGGTCGGATGCGCGTAGGCCAGCGGTGACTTCGTGGCCCGGAAGAGCGTAGTGGCGGGGGCCGGAGCCAGGTACGTTGCCTTCGCATCGGTTTCTCGCACGGTTAGCAACTGGTCGGCTTTGACGTTGGTCAGTAGTTGCTGTTTACCCGTTGGCCAGACAACCAATAACGAGTCGATGCTGGTTTCGCTGCCCAGGCCAAAATGCAACCGGGGCGACACGCTCGACTGGTACCCCTGCGTCGGCATCTGTTCGGCATACTGTTTGTTTCCTTTTCGCGAAAGGGTCACTTTGGCTCCAACGCCCTGCGTATTGGCCCCGCTGCCGATCAGTTTAAGGCTAATGAAATGACGCTTTTTGTCAGTTCCATTTCGGAAGATATAGGCAGGCTGGTTCGTGTTGTTGACAACCAGGTCGAGGTCGCCGTCGTTATCGAGGTCAGCATAGGCAGCCCCGGTGCTGTTCGATACCTGCGTCAGTCCCCAAGCCTGCCCGGCGTTCTCGAAAGTAACGTTACCGTCCCGTTCACCCCGATTCCGGAACGCATAGTTGGCCACGTTCGACGAAGGCATTCGATGTACCAGTTCAAGAATGTCTTCGCGCTGTGGGTTTGAGGGCCGGTTTTGCATGAAATCGGCCATATACTTTAAAAAATCCTGATTGGTGTAATCGCGAACGTACCCATTGGTCACATACAGGTCTTTCCAGCCGTCGTTGTCGTAGTCTGCCAGGAGGGGCGCCCAACTCCAGTCGGTGTTTGAAATGCCCGACAGTTGCCCGGTTTCGCGGTAGGTGCCATCGCCATTGCTGATCTGGAGCATGTTACGCATGATCTGGTGATGAAAGCCCGATTCAACGCTGAGTGCGTATTTCTCGTAGTTATCGGGGGCCATCAGCAGTTTCTGCCGCCGGTTATCTTCGGGCAGCATGTCCAGCGTCAGAATATCGGGACGGGCATCGTTATTGACGTCCGATACGGCATTACCCATCGAGAAGTTAGACGTATGGCCAACGCTGGTTCTGAGCGCATCCCGAAACGTACCGTCGTGGTTATTGAGATATAGGTAGTCGGGAACGGCGTAGTCATTAGAAATGTACAGGTCGGGCCATCCATCGGCATTCAGGTCCGACACGCCCACGCCGAGTCCGTAACTCAGCACCGAACTGCTCAGCCCCGATTCGCCGGTAACGTCCTCGAAGTGGTTTCGGGTATTCCGAAACAGGCGCATACCGATCTCCGGGTTCGTCTGTTTGCGTAACGCCGCCGTACTGGCCTTGTCAAGTACAGGCAGCGATTTAGGGTTGTGGTTCAGAAGAAACAGGTCCAGATCTCCATCGCGGTCGTAGTCGAAAAAGGTACCCTGCGTGCTCTGTGACGGATTATTCAATCCGAACTGCGCGGTCTGGTCGGTGAAATGGGGAATGCCCTGCGCGTCGGGGCCGTCGTTGATGAGGAGTTGCGGGGTTCGGTTTTCGGGTCGAACACTGCCCGAGTAGCACAGAAAAAGGTCTAGTCGTCCGTCGCCATTCACGTCGGCCATAGAAACGCCGGTGCGCCAGGGGCCTTCGCGTCCGGCCACGCCCGCTGCCGCGGTAACGTCGGCAAACGTCATGGGTTTGCCGTCGCGATTCCCCTTATTGAGGTACAACTGGTTGGGTACCATGTTGCCACTAAAGTAAATGTCGTCTAGTCCATCACCGTTCAAATCGCCAACAGCTACGCCCCCACCATTGTAGAAGTATTCGTACATCAATACGTTGGTATTCAAGCCTTCGGCGAGGTTATTGGCGAAGGTAATGCCGGTCTGGTCGGGCGAGAGCAGCGTAAATAATGGCGGTCCGGTGGGAGTGGTTGCTTCCGTTGCGGTGGCCGATTCGCTGGTTGATGGTTTGTCCTGGCAACTCAGAACAGATAAGCATGCGGTAAAAAGAAGGGCGGCGGATACGGGTCGGAAAAGGATTATCATGGAATGGGAAACAGAAATACACGACAAAAATCGGCTGATTTACATCAGTTTACTACAGTACGCAAGGAGTCGGGTCAATTGGTCGTTCCGGCTGAAATCGACGGGGTCAGTTTCCAGGTACGTTGCAATCTGCTGACGGTGGTTGCCGTAAAGTTTTATCAGGTTGGCTTTGGTGGCTGGGTACAGTCGGTTGTTCTTATCAACGAAAAAATAGGTGGTCTCTTTGCTAAACAGCAGGTCGCCCTTGGCATCAAGTTTACTAACGCCCATGTTGCCCCCGGAGTAGAACTGGTACGTAGTAATGGCACCTGCACCTGTCGATTGGCCATAGGCGCTCATTTTCTCCCGTTTGGTGGTTCTCAGACCCTGTTTTGCGGCCAGTTTGATGCCGTCATAGTCGGCAACAATTTCGGTGTAACCTCGCCTCTGGTCATACAGAAACAGTGCAGTACGTGGTGAATCAGGGGCAGGTGATGGGTTGATGATCTCGACAAGCCGCACAATGGGCTCTTCGGTCAGGGCCATGGTATCGCCGCGCGCCGTGATAAAGTGCATTTCGCCTAAGATAACGTGGTAATTGAACCGGGCGTCGACTGTGGTGCCGTTCAGAAAGGCTACGGTGCCGTTTCTGAACTGATCATACTGATACCGGTCACGGTACGAAACGGCCTGTTCGCTGCCCTTCACCCGAATCACGCCCGTGGATTGCGCCAGGCAGGCGGTAGTGGCAAGCAGACCAAAGGCGCCAACAAACAGGGCTACGTTCATGGTAAATAAACACACAAGTGTTAAAAAGACTGATGCCAGCGTAGGTTACGCTGGCATCAGTTGAAGATAAGGAGTAAACCCGACTTTTAGGCTTGTCACTCCCGGTATTTTACATTGCTTAGTAACCCGGATTCTGCAGCAGTTTGTTGTTCCGGTTCATCTCGTCGCGGTTGATGGGCATGTAGTACATTTTATCCAGCCACGAGCGGTTTTCTTTACCGGGGTCAGCCTCAACTACCTTGTAGGTATAGTCATAGTTGGCTGGGTCATACTTGTAGATCGTCACCGTTTTGCCTGGCTTCAGGGTGCCCGTGATGTTAATGTAGTTGGCTTTGCGTCCCAGGGTGGTAGGGGCAATCATCCAGCGGCGGGCATCGTGGTAGCGCTGTTCCTCAAACACCATTTCAACGCGGCGTTCGTTGCGATACCGCTCTTTCAGGGCTGCGCCCGACTCGGTGATCGCCGGCATACCCGCGCGGAAACGTACTTTGTTCAGCCAGTTACGGGCTTCGGCATCTTGACCCAGTTCAATGCAGGCTTCGGCATAGTTGAAGAGGGCTTCGGTATAGCGGAAAAACGGCCACGGAACTTGCTGATAGGTGTTCTGATCTACAATGGCGGGGTCCGGATCAATGAACTTACGCATGTAGTAGCCGGTCCAGCTGCCGTTCCAGTCTTCAACCGAGCTTTTACGCGTATCCAGACCAGGGTTTACTACTTTATTGCCCCCCGAAATTACTTCGTACGTACCTGTCTGAATCTGGTTGGCGGGGTCTTTAGAGGCTACATCGGCGGTACGTGGTTTCCAGGGAGCACCATCATACAGGATCGAGCTGTAGAAACGCGGGTCACGGTTGGTGTATGGTGCGGCAGCTTTGGCCGGATCGCTCCAGCTAAATTTCGAACCATCCATCATTTCATAGTCGTCGACGAGCAGCGAAATCGGGGTGTTCCCGGCCCAGTTGTGATACCCGTTTGGCCCGTTGAAAAGGCCCTGCTGACCACCCGCTTCCTGCTTCCCGTTGAAGAATGAACGGGAGAAAAGAACGTCCTTTTCGCCTCCATTTCGCGAGAGGGCAATGTTCATGTAGTTTGCCATGCCCTGCTCTTTGCTCACCGGAGCCGACAGGTTCAGCTGTGATCCGTAGGCCGTCAGGTCCAATACAGCCTTGGCTGCATCTTTGGCTTTCTGCCACCGCTCGGTGCGGTTGGTGGATACGTACCCGAACAGTTCAGGTTTCGAGAAGGCTGCGTGGGCCGTCGATTTCTGTTTGGCGGTTGTTACGTCATACAGGTCAGAGGCGGCGTAGGTCAGTATCCGGGCTTTCAGGGCCAGGGCACTGGCTTCGTTGGCACGCCCTTTGGCCAGCGATTTACCTTTCAGCAGGGCGGCAGCCTCGTCACAATCCTTCACAATGAAATTGATACATTCTTCCATTGTGTTCCGGGCAATGGTGTAGTCGGCCTGACCCAGATCGTACGGCTTATCTATGAGCGGAACGCCACCATAGTACCGCACCAGTTGGTGGTAGTAGTAGGCCCGCAGAAACTTGGCTTCGCCTACCAGGCGATCTACGATGTTGTTGGTATTGGCAAAGCCCGGTTTCGCCAGGTTCTGCAGCGCCAGGTTAGCCGCCCGAATGCGGAGGTACATGTTATTCCACTCGTAGGTCTCGTTAATCCAGCCCTGATCGGCGGGGTTACTACGTGCCTCGGTAATGGTGGTAATGCCCCGGCCGGGGTGCGTAAACATGGTTTCGTCGGTCAGCGAAGCAAGTTGCTGCTCATTGAAACCGCCCTGCCCCAAGCCCGCGTAGATACCTGTTACAAAGGCTTCGGCCAGCGAGGCATCTCCCCAGACCGCGACTCCACTCACCTGATCGAGTGGCTGAGTATTCACAAACTCGTCGTTACACCCTGTCACAGCCACGGAAGCTATGAGAAGTGTGAGACCTATGGTTTTAAATTTTCGTATCATGGTTACTGAATGATTAAAAACGAAGGGCCACGCCCGTGTTGATGATGCGCGATTGTGGGTAGTATTGTCCGGTCGAGTTATCGGCTTCAGGGTCGTATGAACCCAGTTTGTTCACGATAGTCCACAAGTTCAGGGCGTTCACGTATACCCGAAGGCTGCTAAGGCCTACTTTCTGGCCAATTGCGGCGGGCAGGGTGTAGCCCAGCTCAAGGTTTTTCAGACGGATGTAGTCGGCTGAACGCAGCCAGTAGGTATTGCCACCTGAATAGTACTGATCGCTCCGTTCGGCAATACGTGGGTGTACGCTGCTTGGGTTGTCTACCGTCCAGCGGTTGGTGTAGAACTCCTTCAGGTAGTTACCAATGCTGCCCGATTCGCCAAGGCTGATGTACTGCTGTGCCCCGGCTGAACCCTGGAACAGAATGGTCAAGTCGAAGTTACGGTACGCGGCTGTCAGGTTCATCCCACCCTGGAAGAGGGGTAGGTTGGTGCGGTTACCACGTACCCGGTCATCTGGCGTGATTTTGTTGTCGCCGTTGTAATCCTCGTACTTCATGTCGCCCGGCCGTATATTCTTGGAAATCGCGGAGTAATCAAGTTTGCTGAGGGTGGCGTCGATGTCGGCCTGATCTCTGAACACACCGGCATACTGGTAAGCCATGTAGGCGTTGATCGGCTTACCCGTCGTGCGCTGCCAATCAGGGGCACCGGGGGCTTCATCCCAGAACTCAATTTTGTTCTGTGCATAGCCACCGTTTACGCTCACGGTGTACTTGAAGTCGCCTTTGCGGCCGTTGTAACCAATCTGACCATCGAAGCCCTGGTTACGTACTTTACCGATATTTTCGGGCGGCAGGGTCAGGCCGGTGGTGCGGGGAACCGAGGCATTACGTGCGGTCAGAATCGAGGTCCTGTAGTTATTGAAGTAATCAAACTCGAAGCTGATTTTACCCCCAAACAGCTGCCCTTCCAGACCAATGTCGGCGTTGTTGGCCACCTCCCACGTAATATTTGTGTTTGGAATGCGGCTTTCTGCCAATGTTTTCTGCTGCCCGTCATTGATGATGTAGGTATTAAACCCGTAGGTACTCAGATACTGATAGGTGGCAATCTGGTCATTCCCCAGCTGCCCATATGAAGCCCGCAGTTTCAGGTAGTTCAGGACCGGAGCCGAGGTCTTCAGGAAGTTCTCTTCTGAGATAACCCAGCCGGCCATTACACCAGGAAAGAAACCATACCGTGTTGCCTCCGGGAAGATGTCAGAGCCATCGTAACGACCCAGAAGCTCAACCAGGTACTTGTCTTTGTAATTGTAGGCCAGGCGACCGAAGTAGTTCAAGCGAGCGCGTTCGGAAGCCCCGCCTCCATTGTCTTTGCTGAGATCGCCACCGGCAAAGATCTGGTCGATTGCGGGCGAAATAAAGTAACGGCGGAAGGCATTGAAGTTGTCGCTCGAGATAGTTTCGCGGTTTACACCGGCCAGAAACGTAAAGCCATGATCCCCAACCTTGCGTTCGTAGGTAAGCAAACCACCCAGCAGGATGTTCAGCTGCGTGTTGTTACCCAGGGTCAGGCGGGGTTCGGCTGGGCCGCGTACGCTGGCAATCAGGTTCGGGTTTCCGTTAGCATCAACGCCCGAGCCTTTCTGATACAGTGTCCAGGGGGTTTCCCAACGCTTGTTGTTCTGGTTTAGCTTATCCACAGCAGCCGTACCCGTAATTTTCAGGCCCTCAATACCCGGCACTTTAAAATCAAGCTGCCCATTGGTCTGAACGTAATCGCGCTTGTCGCGGTCGTAACCCGTTGCGTTGGTGGTAATGACTACGGGGTTTTCGCCGTTTTCAATGTCAGGTCCAGGGCGTCCGTCGGGCCAGAAAGCAGGCTGGTTTGGCTTGCCGCGCATCTGCATCCGGAAGATCGCCCCGGCACCCCGCGTTGGGTAGTACCGGAATTCTTCACGGCCCAAAATGCCCAAGCTCAGGTGCAGGTACTTGTTGATGTTGGCATCAATGTTTATCCGCAGGTCATACTGCTTGTAGCCCGTGGCCGACTGCTTGTAGAAGGCATCCTGATTCTGATAACCCAGCGAGGCGATGTACTTGAAATCTTCGGTACCGCCCTGTAGCTGCAGGTTGTGCTGGTTTTGCGGCGACCAGTTTTTCAGCGTAGCGCCGTACCAGTCGGTGTTGGGGTGCCCCCAGGGGTCAGACCCATCGTTGTATTTGGTGATGTCGGTCGGCGAATAGGGGGCATTCCGAATCGTACCATTCGGCCGGGTGTATGAACCGGTTGTCTGGTAAGCTTTGGTGGCTGCCGCCCATTCCGCCACGGGCAGGGTATATACGTCCAGATCGTTAAGCATGGAGGTATACTCAGCGGCGTTGGCCAAGGTGGGAATAACCGTTGGCTGAGAGAATCCCTGGTTAAACGAGTACGAGAGCTGCGGCTTACCGGTTTTGCCCCGCTTGGTAGTGATCAGAATAACCCCGTTGGCTGCCCGTGACCCGTAAATGGCGGCCGAGGCGTCTTTCAGGACTGAAATTGTTTCAATATCGGCGGGGTTAATCCGGTCAAGACCACCCGCACGGTTGGGAATACCGTCTACCACTATCAGCGCACTGTTGTTGCCCAGTGTGTTTGTACCGCGAATCCGGATTGACGAACCATCGTAACCGGGTTCACCACTGCGGTTTACGGCAGTTACACCCGGCAGGCGGCCAGCCAGTGAGTTTGAGAGGTTGGTAGTTGGTGATTTCACCAGATCGCCACCTTTGACGGCTACAACAGACCCTGTAATAGTCTCTTTTCGCTGAACGCCATAACCTACCACCACTACTTCGTTCAGTGCTTTTGTATCGGCAGCCAACGTTACATTGATGGCCGATTGGTTGTTGATCGGTATCTCCTGCGTTACAAATCCGATGTAAGAAAAAACAAGTGAACCGTTTCTGTTCGGCGCGTTTATCGAGAAGTTACCCGTAGCATCGGTTACCGACCCCTGCGTTGTGCCTTTCAGAACTACGCTCACACCAGGCAGACCGGCCTGCTGCTCGTCGATCACGCGACCTGAAATTTTGGTCTGGGCAAATGTACTTAACGAAGATAGTAGTAGTAATACCCATAAAACGCACAGGTGACTTTTTGCAAGCCATCCCGGTGATGAGTGATCCAGCTGCCGTGGGCCAGATACTCCGCTTGTAAATAGTGTTCGCATAGATTTTTTTAATTTTGTAGTATTAATCCGATATAAAATGAGCTTTTGCCAGCCGTATACTGACCATTTATTAAAATACTTAAATTTAAGGTCACTTTATTACCTATACGTTATTGATTCATATGAATAAATTTTACTAAATAAATATACTTTAATACTATAGGTATATTTCTAGTTGTTATATGTTATTAGTATCAAAAAAAATAGGCATTTTCCCGAAAGAGCCAAGCTTGCTTAAGCTTGGCTCTTTCGGGAAAATGCCTATTGTATCTAGCGTGCTGAATGTAGCTTATTTGGGAGCTTGCTGCTCACGAGTGCGGGGATACAGCGTATTGCCCTTGGCCCAGAACCAGAGAATTTGATTGTTCAATTCGTCTTCGCCGGTATCGATGCCTTCTTCCGCTTCTTCAACCGATTCTTTGGCGTAGCGCAGGGCTTTGCCGCGTAAGGCTGTCAGCGGCTTATTCATCTCGTTGAGCGGAATACGGTTGGGTATGGCCGTGTAGGCCGTTGGCTGAGGTTTGTCGGCGAAGCAGTCGAACATGGGCAGGGCCGTAGCGTCGATGACGTTGAGGGGTGGGAGGCCCAGGATCTGCTCAATGGTGCGCAGCATCGATGTCTGGTTGTAGTTGGTCGTCACCGTACGTCCCAGCTTCGAATACGGACTGATCACGTACCCAGTTGTGCGGTAAGCCGAAATGTGATCCCAGCCCGATTGTGAGTCGTCTTCGGTAATAAAAATGACCGTGTTGGCGGCAAATTTGCTTTTCTGAATCGCCTCTACAATGCGCCCTACGGCCAAATCATTATCGGCCACCATCGCGCGGGGCGTTGGAAACTTCGGGCTCATGCCGGAGGTGTGGTCGTTGGGGAGCGACATCACCATCAGGTTGGGTAGCTGATCGCCGGGTTTGGCCTCCAGTTGCTGCAGTTCCCGAATGAAGGCGTCGGCCCGCATCTGATCGTTGATGTTTTCATCGTCGCAGCCGGGGAAATCGTTTGCCAGAATGGGACGTACCCGCGAGATGGTGGTGGTGTTGGTAAAGGAAAACGGCTGCCCTGTTTGCCGCATGTTGTAGAGCTTGTTCCAGTCGTATCGTGCTTTGTCGTATTCGCAGGTGCAGGCTTCGCCGTAGATACGAACGGTTTTGCCATGATCGAGGGCGTTATTCCAGATCATACCCTTCTGGTTGTACACCAGCGCATCGTACAGCACGTGCGGGTATGACCGGAACCAGCCGCGCACGCTCTTTTCGGTGTAATCCGTCACGATGCCCGCATCGACCCAACTGTGCCCTTCGGCCGACGACTTGCCCGACGCGTAATAGTTGTCGAGCAGCACATAATCGCGCGCCAGTTGGTGCTGATTGGGCGTAATGCTATCGCCGAAGATGCAGAGCGACGGCATGCCGCGCCCGGCGGGCATATCGCCCAGCACCTGATCGTAGGTGCGGTTTTCTTTGATGATGTAGACCACGTGCTGAAACACCGACGGCTCACCGATGCGCTCTGGAACGGGACGGGGTTTGGCGTTGGGGCGGGGCAATTGCTCCGATACGCTCAACCTGAACTGCAGGCTTAGTTTCCGAACCCGTTCTGTGTACGTACCCAACTCAGACTGGGTTGGCAACGGGATGATGGATACCGTCGCTAACTGCCGGTGTGAGTTATAAGCCACATCGACTTTCCGGGCCGAGGCGGGGAGCGCTCCCGATTCGCCGGAGGTGCCAGCCCGTGCGCCAATGCCTTCTAAATTAGTTACATATAATGAATGCTGGCTTAGGAACAGACCACCAGGATACGCTTGCGTTGGCACGTATCCGCGAACCTGATGCCGGTTGCTGCTGAGGTCAACCACCGCCACGGCGTTATCGAGCCCATTGGCAACGTACAGGTTTCTTCCCGTTGAATCGAGTGCCAGGGCATTGGGGGTACTGCCGATATACGCATTGGTGGTGCTGAACAGCCCCACGGTAATGGAGTCAGTTACCTGCCGGGTTTGTGCATCGATCACCGAAATATGGTCGCTATTTCCGTTGGCCACGTACAGTCGTTTCTGGTCACGGCTTGCTAAAATGGCATTTGGGTGCAGACCAACGGGTATCTCTGAGTCTACGCGGCCCGTTGCCAGATCAATGACCGAGACGGTTCCTTTGGCTATTGCGCCGGTGCGTGGGTCAATATAGGCTTGCCCCCAGGGTACGCCTGCCGTTTCAGTTTTTCCGGTTGCGTCAGGTACGTTAGTTGGCTGCGGGCCGGCCCAGTTGGTCACAAAAGCCCGTCCGTTGTTCAGGGCAATACCATAGGGAGCTACGCCGGTCGGTGCGGTCCAGACGGTGCTTCGGTCCGAAAAGCGAACCTTTGCCAGTTGGTTATTGCCATTCAGCGCCACATACAGAAAGTGCTCACCGCCTTCTACCTGCACGGCCACATCGTTGGGTAGCGATAAGGGGGAAGGCGCTACGGGAGCAAACTGGAGCAACTCAACCTTGCCCACTTTGCCATTCGTCCAGGCGGCGATGACCACGCCCGATTTACCATTCTCACGTTCCGACGCGCCCCACGCCAGGTACGTTTGCCCGTTGACCACAAACGCTTCGATACCCGAAAACGTGCTCATCAGGCCCTTCGTAGCAGATGCGTCGCTCAGGCTCCAGCGGTACGTGATCGTTTGTGTAGTTCGATCCAGCACAGCCATGCCGTACCGATCTTCGATCACGAGCTGATTGCTGCCCGGCAGCGGCGTAAGGTCAAGCGCGTGGTTTTCGAGTTTGGGATCACCAAAGGATACGGCCGTTCCGGCGGCATCGATTAACCGGTTGTAAGGCATGACCAGGGGCACGTTTGCCTTAGTGGGTGTGGCCAGCGTTCGTTTATCAGATGCGTGTCGGTATTGGGCCGGGCCAGCGCACGATAAAACCAGGAGAAGAAAAGAGACAGGAACGAGTCGAGTAAGCATGAAGAGTGATGTAGGCAATAGATCGATTATAAAATTAGACCCAATTGGCTTTAATAGCGTCGCCCCCCGTCAGAATGATGGACTACCTTAAAGGAAGCCATCATTCTGACGGGGGGCGACGCTATTAACTAATGTAGTTAATAACCAGGGTTTTGGACTAAATAGCCCGGTAAGTTAGACGCTCCATCGATGGCGGTTTGCGGAATAGGGAAAAGGCGCTTTTGCGGATTTGAATCCGTTTTTTCGGTCCAGGTGCCTTCGTATTTGCCAAAGCGAATCTGGTCGGTCCGGCGAGCCATTTCCCAGTACAGCTCAAAACCACGTTCGCGGAGTAGCAGATCCAGGTTCATGCTGGTCAGGGCAGGGGGGGGCGTTGTTGCCGTGCGTGACGCCCGAACGAAGTTCACGTCGGCCAGTGCGCCCGCTGCGTCGTTGCTTTTGCGCAGTTTGGCTTCAGCGCGCATCAGGTAGACATCGGCTAGTCGAACAATCGGGATGTCAGCATCGCCGAGGTTCCGACCCGATGTTGATTTACGGCTGAACTCGTATTTCAGCACCCGGTAGCCGGTGTTGTAATCGCTGCCTGCCACGGTGTAATTGACCTGTTCGGTGAAGGTAACCGGTAGGGTCGGCCGGTTGCGCGACACGTTGAACAGCTTACCCACACGGAAGTTTGATCCGCACTTGACGAACGCACCGTTTACCCGCACCAGGCCATACTGTTGTCCGCGCAGGATACCCCGGTTCATGTTGAAATTGGCTTCTGTAATGCAAGAGTCGGCTGGTATGGTCCAGTTTTGCTTGAAGAAACGCGGATCAGCACTGGCTGGGTCGGCGGTGTAGGCGTTTACCCAGCTCCGGTAAAAATCGGGTGTGATGGCGGGGCCGTCGGTACCGTTGGCTGCCGGAAAAGCAGGCAGCGGATACTGGTCGCCCGAGATGGAGAAGTACGCCAGACGATTCGTGCCGTTCAACTCGGCCCGCTGATCAACCGCAAAGATCAACTCCTTGTTATCGTGGTTGTCGGAATTGAAGATCGAGAAATAATCCCGCGAGAGTTGGTATTGGCCCGAGTTGATGATCTTATCACAATACTCCGTCACCTTGTCCATGTCTTCGGGTTTGAACGTAAACTGCGTAGCATAGCGGTCGCGGTAGACAGCGGAATTAAGGTACAGGCGCGCTAGCAGTCCCCATGCGCCACCTTTGGTGAGGCGGCCAGGGCCAACGGTGGTAAGCAGATCGGGTTCGGCAGCTAGCAGCTCTGCTTTCAGGTAGTTGAGGGCTGCTTCGCCCCGCAACACGTCTGAAATCGCCTGCGGATTTTCTTTCAGGAACACCACACCAAACAGGTCGAGCATCACCATGTTGTAGTAGGCCCGCATACCCCGCGCTTCGGCTATGTAGACTTTCACGTTGGGGTCGTTGATGGTCGGGAGCGCGCTGAGTGCCGTAATCGAGCGCGAAATTCCCTGCGTCAGCAAGTTCCAGGTGTTGCGGATGTTTGGGTCAGTGCTGGTCGAGGTGTGCTGGTGCAGGGCGATATAGATGCCGTTATCCCCCCAGTCGGTACCACCCCGATAAGGCAAAATGGCCTCGTCAGACGATATTTCCTGAATGGCGAAGTAGTTGGTGTGCAGGAATATATCAGGTAGGCGGGCGTAGACCGGGGCCAGGTTGCCGTCGGCCGCCTGTTTGTCGGTCAGGCCCGTTGCCGACGATTCGTCTAAAACGTTCTCGGTGAGATCAGAACAGCCGTTCAGCACCAGGAGGCCAAAACAGGTCAGCGTGAGAATAAGTGACTTTTTCATTGGTTATGTGGGTTGACCCCACCCCCGGCCCCTCCCCTTGTTTAAGGGGAGGGGCCGGGGGTGGGGTACTGTTAAAACGTGAGATTGAGACCGAACAGGAAGGAACGTGCTTTTGGGTAACTCAAGTAATCGATGCCGTATGACGAAATGCCGTTGACGGTGCGGTCGGTATTCACTTCGGGGTCATAGCCGTTGTACTTGGTAATCACAAACAGGTTTTGCCCCGTTGCCGACACCCGGATACCCTTTACCCACCGGTTGATGCCCAGTTTCTGCACATCGACATTATAGCTGAGCGACAAGTTGTTGAGCCGGGTGAACGCCCCATCTTTCAGAAATCGGGTCGATACAGGCGCCGCGTTGTTGATCGACTCATTTGGTTCACCAATAGCTTCCGACGGGCCGTTCAGCCCTTTCACCAAACGGGCCTTGAAGAAGTAGGCGTTGGCTGTGTTGTCGTATAGCTTGTTGCCCGATACGCCGTTGATGTTCGCTACCAGATCGAAGCCCTTGTAGCCGAATCCGAAATTGAGGTTGTACTGCTGGGTGGGTAAGGCACTACCAGCCGCAATGCGGTCTTTGTCGGAACCACCAATGCCGTCGCCATCCAAATCGCGGTATCTGCTGAGGCCCTTGTCGTCGATGCCGATGTATTCACGCAGGAAGAACGTACCGATGGGCTGGCCGTTCACGTAGCCGTTCACCGTGGCTGAAGTCAATCCAGCTCCCGATGCAGACCCCGAGGTGATGACCGAATACGGTGAATTCTGAACGACGTTCTTAATGAACGTGATGTTGCCGCCTACGTCGAACCGGAAGCCGGCTGTGCTGGCGTAGCGGTAGTTGAGGTCCAGCTCAACGCCCTGGTTGGTGATGGTCATGTCAGGTACGTTGGTCCAGTAGGTCGACGCGGGCTGGATGGGATCGGCTGGAATGACTTCGAGCAGAATCTTACCCGATACCTTCCGGAAGTAATCGACTGTACCGGTCAGCGCGCCGTTGAACAGCCCAAAATCGAGACCCAGGTCGGTTTGGGTCGACAATTCCCACTGAATGTCCGGGTTGGCCAGGCGGGTGTAGGTGGTACCGGCCGGGAAGTTGGCCGAGCCATCGAGTGGATAACTGGTGGCCGCCGAGGTGCTGGAGGTAAACAACGCCTGGGTGATCTTCGACGGTATTTCCTGGTTACCGGTTTGTCCCCAACCTGCACGTAGCTTCAGATCAGTGAACGGCCCCGATTTCATAAACGCCTCCTCCGATATGCGCCATCCGGCCGAGAACGACGGGAAGACACCGTATTTGTTATTGGCCCCGAACTTACTCGATCCGTCGGCCCGGACGGTTGCCGTGAGCAGGTAGCGGTTGTTGAACTGGTAGTTTACCCGCCCAAAAAACGATTGGAGCTCGTTCTCGATGGCATAGCCGCCCGGCCGGTTGTTGGCCAGCGTCAGATCTTGCCCAAGGCTGGGGTTGTTGGCGGGCTCGATGGGCGACAGCGGGAATTTGTTAATGCTCCAGTTGCGGCCCGTCAGTGAAAACTTCTGGAACGAATGACCTGCCAGCGCCGACAGGCTGTGCTTGTCGAGATTCAGCGTATAGGTGAAGTAGTTTTCGATCAGTACGTTCCGGTTGTTCTGGTACGTTGCATCCAGGCGGCCATCCTGTTGGGGAATGAGGCTGGCAAAGCTCTGCTGATCACGGGTCGAACTTGAGTTGTCAACGCCCAGATTAAGCTTATACGTCAGGCTTTTGGTGATCTTGAACGAGGGCGACACACTGGCCACTACCCGATTGATGGTGGTGACGTCTTTCTGTAGATCCAGTGAGAGCAACGGATTCGTAAACGCCTGATAACGGGCGGGCGCACCAGTAGCATCGCGGGCTGGGTACGTTGGGTTAGCCGACAGCGCCGCACCGATAATGCTTTCGATGGGCGGACGTGTATTCTCCGTTTGTGAGGCTGTCAGGTTCACGTCCAGCGTGAGCCGGTCTTCCAGAAATTTCTGCGAGGCATTGAAGCGACCTGTATACCGATTCAACTGACTGTTTTTCAGAATACCCTGCTGATTCTGCACGCCTACTGAGCCGTAGTAGGTAAGCTTTTCTGCTCCACCGCTGAACGACAGATTATGGTCTTGCGTAACGGCCTGGCGGCTGATTTCCTTCTGCCAGTCGGTCGAGGCTTTCTGGTCGTCTACCACGCCCCCAACGGCGGCTACCTGCTTTTTGTATTCCTCTGCCGAAAATAGGGCTATGGGGTGGGCTATGTTCGAGAGGCCCACGTTTGTAGACAGGGTCAGCGTTCCGGCACCTGCTTTGCCTTTCTTGGTGGTGATCAGAATAACGCCGTTGGCCCCACGCGCCCCGTAAATGGCTGTTGCCGACGCATCTTTTAGCACGTCGATGGCTTCAATGTCCTGTGGATTCAGGAAGTTGAGCGGATTAGTTGCCCCGCCCGTGCTGGAGTTATCGAGCGGAATGCCGTCGAGTACGAAGAGGGGCGTGCTACCCGTTCTGACGCCACCCGGCCCCCGAACGGTGATATTCTGCCGTCCGCCGGGTTCGCCGCTGGCCGCTGTCACATTTACACCCGCCACTTTGCCCTGCAGAAGCTGCTCCGGCGAGTTGATGATACCCCGGTTGAAGTCAGTGCTTTTCAGTGATTTGACCGAACCGGTAGCATCTTTTTTGGTACTGGTGCCGTAGCCGATGACCACAACCTGCGACAGATCGGATGCCGACGATTTCAGCGAAACGTTGATAACCGTCTGATTGCCAACGCTTACTTCCTGCGACTCGAAGCCGATAAAGCCAAAAACGAGGGTAGCTGGGCCATTGGGTATCACAATCCGATAGTCGCCGTTGGCGTCGGTGGTAGCTCCTTTCTGGGTTCCTTTCAAGACAACTGTACAGCCGGCCAGCGCTTCGTTGGTTGTGGCATCTGTTACACGGCCGGTAATGGTTATGTCGGCCTGCACGGTTTGGGGCGATGAAGCGACCTGCATGCCCAGGGTCGGCAGGCGGTTTTTTCCATGAGCAGGCTGCATTATAACAGCCAGCAGGAAGCAAAAGAGCACTTTCCACCCAACCGAAGCCAGTAACGGAAAGCGATGAACATAGAGATGGGTCATAACAGATTTTGGTTTTTGGTGCAAAGGTCTGGGTACACTGCGTATTGAAAACAGGGAATTAGGTATTTAAACGAATGATAATACACGACTTAAAACAGGTGATGGGAAAGGTACTCGGATTGATCTAGACGTTTACTTATACCGGGAGGATTCACCGCTATGTGGTTTAGGCTTAGCATAATACTGTTTATTCTTTATATGAGTCAAGTGTAATATTATCTTACTGTTACTAGTTTAAGTGCTGTTGCCCGATTTTGGGTAATGAGTAATTAACCGGTAGGGCGTGCGGTCATGACAGACAGTATTGCCTGGAGACAGTAGCGCGCGAAAATGGGAGTCTGGCTGGCCGCAATGCAGCATGACGGCGGGGGCTACGCCGACTGAAAATCCACCAAAAAGGACTAACTAACTATACGTTCCACCAGTAGGTCAGCTTCATGACCAGGGCGCGGGTTTTTACGGCGAAATTGTCAGGAAAGTAATTGTC
Organism: Fibrella forsythiae; assembly: GCF_017353175.1. Classification (GTDB taxonomy): domain Bacteria; phylum Bacteroidota; class Bacteroidia; order Cytophagales; family Spirosomataceae; genus Fibrella; species Fibrella forsythiae. The sequence continues at coordinate 428,889 of NZ_JAFMYW010000002.1, forward strand.
TGTGTATACGATGAACAGGTCAGAGGCGGGTTTGTACCGCCACTGGAGTCGCGTGTTCAGGTTCACGTTTTTGATCTGCTCGTTATACTGCATGAAGGCCGTCAGAAACAGCTTGTTCGTCATGGTCAGGTCGAGGCGGGGACCAACGAGCCAGAACTGAGTAAGGCCCGACAGATAGGGGAGGTTGATCCGGTTGTAATTGGCGCTGAGGGCCAGGCTGGCAAAGGGCTGTATCCGGTAGCCCAGGTCGGCGGTGAGGTTCAGGCGGGTGCCGTTGTCATAAAAGCCACCGTAGCGCGAGGTGAACCCATAGGTGAGCAACTTCTGCGGTTGCGAAATAAACTCGGTGCCCCAGGCCTGCCAGTGGTGCAACGTACCTGCCTTCAGTTGGGCTTTCCCCGAGTTGGTGGGGTCGAGGTCAGTTAGCAGCCGCACAAAATCGGTGGCTGTCCAGGCGTTGAAGGTGATGCGGTTACGAAACGTTAGGCCGTACGATACCCAATGTTCGTTGTCGAGCTGCCGCGACAGGCCCATATTCATAAACGTAGTGCTGCTCACCGTTGGCCCATGACTCAGGATCGACGTACCTGTGGGAAAAAAGAGATAACCGGCCATCAGGTTCAGTTTCTGGTAGCCGCGCCGGGGAACGTACCCAACTTCGGGGTTATAGTTTTCACCCACATATTCGTGCTGTCCGCTGATCAGCCAGCGTCGGTTGTTGAATTGCAGATTTCCCGCCAGCACGTTGTTGTTAGGCGCACTTCCCGGCGAAAACGATTGCAGGTACAGCAGCTTTCCCGTCCATAAATTATCGGCTGACAGTAAATTATACTCCGCGCCAATATTTCGGTTGTATTGTGAATAAGCCGTTGCACCATCTTTGGGTATGTAGTCGAGCGATTGTTTGTTGACAAACAATAACCCAATGTTGGATCGGGCACCTACGCGCCGTTGCAGAGCCGCCACGGTGAAGTTCTGGCGGGGCAGGGCTGTGGCGGGTACGTCGCCCGTCTGCATCTGCATCAGCCCAATTCGCCAGTCTTTGTTGAGTTTGCCACTTACCCGCGCGCCATACCGTATGGGCACGCCCAGGCCAATGCGCCGGCTGAAAAACGGCCGGATGGTAGCGTAGCCGAAGTTGGCAAAGAGGTCGCCATTTTCGAGGAAAAACTGCCGACGTTCGGGGAAGAACAACTCGAACCGATCCAGATTGGTCACCTGCCGGTCAACCTCAACCTGCGAAAAGTCGGGGTTGATCGTCAGGTCCATGTTGATCGATGAGGTGAGCGCGATCTTGGCATCGCCCCCAAACGCTGCCTGCGTAACATTAACCTCCGGGTTGTTGAAATCACGAACGCTGCTAGCCAGCGCATACGGAATCAGCGACACATTGGGCCCGGCGGCTGGTGGTGGCTGGTCCCACACCAACGTACCTGTATAGGCAAGCGACGCCGTAGGGAACTGACGCGGAATGGGTGTCCAGGCCGATTTTTCGGTGCTGGCCAGATCTTGCCGACTGAAATTGAGGCCCCATCGGCCAACGCCTTTCTTGTAGCGAATGGTTTTGAACGGAATAGCGGCTTCAAACACGTACCGGTCGTCGTAGTTTTTCACCGCCGACGTCCATTTGTTATCCCAACTTAGGTTGACCTTATTGCCATCGTACATCAGCCCATCCCATTGCGCACCAGCGGCGTTTACGCCGAACGCAAAGCCGTTGGTCTGATCGTCGAATGTGTCGAGCATCAGAAAGAAGTTATCATTTCGGCCAAAGTTCCAGTCACGCCGAAGTGATTCGACCATATAGGGCTGGCCTTTCGGAAAATAACAGACGGCTACCACGTAGATATTCTGTTCGTCGTAGGTCATGCGCACTTCCGTCTGTACTCTGGCCCGGCTGGTGTCCATGGGCAACACCATGCGAAAATCGCCAGCCACCTGTGTCTGCTGCCAGCCTGCTTCGTCGGCTACTCCATCAACCCGAATGGGCGAGGCAGCACGCTGCATGGCGTATTGGAAGGACGCGTTTTTTTTCTGTGCAACGCCTGGTAGCGTAGCCAGACAGGTTAAAAACAAAAGCAGTAGACGATTCACAAGCAAAATACTCAGGTTGATATTCGTCAACGAAAGTACGCCCGCTAATCGGTCTACCGACCTATACGGACTGCTTACGGCGAATATATATACGCTGACGGGCTCAGCTTAGTATGAACGGGTCATCCTGGATCGTTAATCAGGGCTTAGTCGCCCGGCTCCACCAGGCTGATTAAGAAAAATTAATCTAATCCTAAGTTCCGCCTTACTTTCTCCCCCTACTATTGGTTAGTAAAGGTTCATAGTCCAGCTGTCAACCGATCTCGCCAATATGAAAAAACCGCTACTCTTTTTTCTTTCCCTCATTTTTCTGGGCTTCTGCTCGGCAAGCGCGCTGGCCCAGTCTCCTTCCTTTATATCGGGGCGGGTGCTGGGTTATCTGTCCAATCGAATTGGCGACTACGATGGGCTTCGGCTACGCACAGGAGCGACTGAAATTCACCTTTTTTTCCCGCCCCATACAGCCGCTAAAGTTCGACAACTAGCTGGTGTCGGACAATTGGTAACTGTCGATGTAGAACCGGGCCACGGTAGACCAGAACATCCCAGGGCTGGCTTCGGCCACCCGGCTGAGGCTGTTGGGTCGGTTGTGCTGGCCTATCGGTTAAATCAGGTACGTAACGTCAGGTCCGGCGCTTTGCTGCAACTGTGGAATCTGCCGCCGCCGCCGCCCCAATCTGGCCGATTAGTACAGACAGAAGGTCGGCTGGTTGGGGATAGGCACGACGAAAACGGCCAGTTGGTCGCTCTGCTTACTGACAAATATCTGGTTGAACTTAAACCCCACCAGGCGGAACAGATCAGTTCGCTGCTCGAGGGGGTTCAGCGGCTGGGCGTTGCTGGTTATGAACGGACAACAGACGGTTTCGTCAATCAAACGGGTCTCCCAGTGCTACATCCTACTGCCTTGACAATACGTGGACAAACTTTTGCGCTCTGATGAAAATCCTATTGATCGACGACGAAGAAAAACTAGTCATTCACTTGCAAAAAGGCCTTCGTCAGGCTGGTTATTCGGTGGATACCGCCCTCTCAGCTGCCGTTGGACTTGAGCAGGCAGCCGTGGGTGGGTATGACTTGATCCTGCTGGATCTGATGTTACCCGGAACGACTGGCTTCGATGTACTACGCACCCTGCGGGAATTTGGTATTAATGTGCCGGTTATGATTTTAAGTGCGCTGAACCAGTCTCAACACGTAGTGCGGGGGCTGGATCTGGGCGCGGTTGATTACCTTCGAAAACCCTTTGAACTGGATGAGCTGCTGGCTCGTATCCGCACCGTACAACGTGGTCAGGCGGGTAGTCGGGTGGCCGTTTGGCGCGTGGGCGACCTACTCATGGATTTGGCTAGCCGTCAGGTCAGCCGGGCCGGGCAGCTTATTGCGTTAACGCCCCGCGAGTATCAGTTGCTGGAACAACTGATGCGCCATGCCGGCCGGGTAATCACCAAAGCTCAACTGACCGAAAAAGTCTGGGAATCCGACTTTGACCGGGGTAGTAATGTGGTGGAGGTATACATTCATCAGCTCCGTAAAAAGATTGATCGGGGCTACGCCACGCCACTGCTCGAGACGGTCGTTGGGGTCGGCTATCGGCTACGGGGCTCTCTCGAGATTAACTAATCGGTATTCAACCAGCACCCACCTGTTTTTATGTCTGTATTGCGTCCGGTCCGTAGCATTCGTCTGAAAATAGGGCTGGTGTTCGGCGTCACCTTCTTTTTGGGATTTGCCGGGGCGGCCCTTTACGTATTCAACCGGGTCAAAGAGGTGCTGATTCAGCAGGATATTCGGTCGTTGACCCAGCGGGCAGCCAGCCTGTCGGAGCGAACGTCTATTTATCCGCTGGTTATTCCGCTACCAGAGCGGGGTGAAGTGCTGTTGCTCTGGTACACCACCGGTCGATTCAAAAAGCGGTTGTACATATCCCCCCGATTTCCTGGCCAGGGTGCGGGGCCGTCAGGTAGGGCAACTGCCCCGTCAGACACCTTTCAACTCGCTCGCTTTGTTCGCCAGACCACTGACGGGTATGGCCAGCTAACCACAGTTGTTGGGCGTAGCAACCGACCGCTGGCCCGGCAGTTGCAACAGATTGGCTGGCTGCTTACCGTTACGTTGCTGATGAGCATGACTTTGTCGGGGCTAGGTGCCTGGTGGCTCAGTGGCTGGCTGCTTCGGCCCTTGCGTACGATCATCGACTCCGCCCGTTCCGTCAACCGGGCGGAACAGGTAACGCCTATACCCACCCCCAAGACGGGCGATGAATTGCAGGAACTGGCTGAGACCATCAACGACATGCTGGCCCGGATTCGTCAGGCTGTTGATACCCAGCATAATTTTTTTGCAGCTGCTTCACACGAACTACGGACCCCTTTGAGTATTCTGCGTACCGAAATGGAGGTGGCTCAGCGAGAAACGATCAGCGACCGCGAACGGCTTTTTCTGGCCAGTCACCTGGCTGAGCTACGCCGGTTAAGTCGTTTAGTTGATGATCTACTGGCCATGAGCCAGCTCCGGGCAGGTACGTTACAACTCAGAGCTGAGCGTATTGAACTGGATGATTTGACCTTGCTGCTCACCGAACGATATCATGCCCCGATTAACCAGCGACAGTTGTATCTGGCGGTCCGGTTTGATGATACGGCGTTGTCACTAACGATTCTGGCTGACCAGGATAAACTGACCAATGTGCTGTTGAACCTGCTGGATAACGCGGTTAAATACGCAACACCCAACACTCAGCTTGACCTTACTATCCTTCAGCAAGATGAAACCATTGTCTGGTCGATCGCCAACCAAACGGTTTCTGCCGTGCCTGACCCAAGCCGACTTGCCCGCGAGTTTTATCAGGCCGATGCCCGGCAGGATGGGTATGGGCTAGGTTTATGGATTAGCCATCAGGTGGTTCGGCTCATGGGGGGAATCATCACCGTGGCGGCAGAAGAAGGCTTTTTCCGGGTGGAGATACGCTTCAAAAGCCAGCCAGGCCAACCTCCCGCTGGAGATAGACCTGACTGGTACCCTGGGTGAACAACTAGCCTCTGGCTTCAGCCATCAGCAGTTCGCCGGTAGCCGAGAAACGGAGTTTGTACAGTTGCTGCCCAACGGCTATATCGATCATGTACTGGCCCGTTGTACTCATTGGCGGCGTATGCAGGTCCGCTACCAGGTAGGTATACCCACTAAAGTTGGTTTGCAGGTACGTTGTGATGGCCGACGGCAACTGGGTGGCATCCAGAATCAACTGATGGTTGGCCGGCGCTACCGACGTCATTGTGCCCGAGACCGGTGTGCTCGGACCACCTGGCTTAGGCGCTGGCCCTACAGGACCACCCACGAGCGTACCTGATACCGGCGGAGTTGGCCCACCAACGGCGGTGCCCGATGCCGGGCCGCCAATGGCTGGTCCCGCTGGGCCCACTGGTGTTACCAATGCGCCGCTCGTATTGAAGTGCAGGACAACAGGCTGATTGTTGCTGAACAGCTTGACATCATAGGTGGTGGTTCCATCGTGTACATGCTGTTCGGCCCATCCGTAGGTGTAGGTGGAATAGGTACTGCTCAGCGCCGTTTTTACCGCATCTGGCAGGTTCGTGCGCGAGAGATAGCTGACGGAATGTGTCGTGGTCAGGCTGCCGGGTGCGGTGTGCGCATCGCGAAAATTACCTGAGCCGTCGAAATGAACGTCAACCCGCTGGTTGTTCGACAAAATCTGCACCCGATACTCCTGGACCGATCCGTTGATTTGCATTGACTCGGCCAACACCAATTGATAACCTGCGTAGGTTTTTCCCAGGTAACTGCTGACTGAAGCCGGTAATTGAGCGGCAGTTAGCCGCGTAATGACTTCGCCACGAGGGCCAGCGGGGCGGGTAGTCAAGGCGCCGTTGGTGTCGAAGAAATAATCGACAGGTACGCCATTTTGCAGCACCGTTACCTTCGTTCCCCAGTAGGTTGTTGCACCCGGCTGGCTCATCTTCTCCACTTTGATCAGCGTGTAACCTGAAACGTTCTGGTCCAGGTAAGACTTTACGTTTGCGGGTAGGGTTGCCGTGGGTAGGCCCACCAAACTGGCTCCCGCCCGGGCCCCGAAAAGAACGCTGCTTTCGACGGCCTGCGTCTGCTCCGGAATTAATGCGTTTTTGCTACAGCTGGCTGTGAGCATGGTCACCAGGATGGCGACGGACAAAAGGGTTCGTTTCATTAGTTTTCTATGGTTAACAAACCAAAGTTGCCGCCCACAGATGAGGATAGGCTTAAGATACTATTAATTCTAACTGCCCCTTGCCGACGCCGGTTGGTCTGCCATTTTACCGTTTCACCGATGGTCTGACAATCTCATTGAGCAGAATGGTCAGGTCGTTGTTCATAAGCCGTAGCTCGGTTTCCAGCTGGCCAAGCATGGCTGCCCGGACGGTTAATTCTTCGGCGGTGTATGTATCGCCGTCGCCAAAATAGGCGATCTCCCGGTGCTTGTGTTTCCTGGAGTTGCCCGCCTTTTCATCCAGCGAAACCAGTAACTCCCAGCGACTGTGCAGGGCGTCGGCCAGCGATTGACTGTTGTCCGTCTGGGGTTTTGTGAGGTAATACCAGACCAGCGGGGGGAAAACGGTTGATGTACCGGTATGAGTCCAGATTTCGCGCAGTGGATTGCGTGGGTGACTGTACTCGGCTCGGGGCGGTTTTTGTCGTAACGCCAGCACGCCCAGTCCGCCTTCACCTACGCCACCGGCAATATGAAACCAGTCTGCAGTTAGATGCTGCTCGTGCAAATTCAGCAGGCTGGCCCCGATAACGGCTACAGCCCCAATAGTGATGGCACTAATTGTCATGCGCTTTTCGCGACTGTTTTCCCGGCGGGTGAGTAGGGTAGCCGTCAACGTAGCCCGTTTGCTGTCGCAATCGACCAGCGCCGCTGCGGTGGCGATATCGAAGTTGGCCAGTTGAAGCTGATCCGTCAGTTTCTGCCGCAAAGCCAGATACCGGAGAGAGGTTGGCTGATCTGTCTGTTGGTGCTGTTCAAGCTGAGTCATTTGTACCAACAGGTTGGTAAGTCCTACCGCCTGCGCCATACGAAGACCACGATCGCCGTAGCGTCGCCGGAGTAACGAATCGTCTGCTGAACCCGGCACCAGATTGGTGGGGTGAAATACATAGCCCGACGTGCCACTGGAGTCAATATGGCAGTTGTCGCTGGCGACTCGCTTCAGCGTAGACATGGCCTGTCTGTTTGATAAGCAGCCGCTCAGCGTAGCCACGAGCAAGAGGCCAAAAGTGCTGACCCAGGGTAGATAAGAACGTTGTGTAAGCATGATGTTAAATCAGGAGCGTATCCAGGATAAAAAAGGTATAGGTAAAAACGGGCTATACGCCAGCGTACCACCGGTTAGTAATTGACCATTTCGTAGAGTACCGACTCAAAGGCGCTGGCATCTACGCTGAAGCCGCCCCGAAATGGATTGTCCATGGCGGCCGTCAGAAATAAAAGTGAGCCCAGGAGCAGGGCGATCAGCGCCGTTAACGCCACTTGATGAACGATGTCATCGGAGACAAAAAACCAGGAAATGGCCACGTTGATCAACGCCCCCAGCACAATTACCCACCATAGTAAGGTGGGTAAATTAGCCTGATCACCCCGCAGTCGCAGGCGATGGGCAATCAGCAGTTCGTTGAGTTGATTGATGGCCTCTTCATGAACAACCCGAAGCCGGGGCGTGGGAGGCACAAAGTCGAACAGGTGGTTTTTGAACGAACGCAACACTTTACTGCTTTCCTGAGGCACTTCACCTCGATTATGAGCAGGCCAGTCCTGGTGAATGACCGACCGCACGTACTCTTTCAGTTCCTGCTGATAAATCTGGCGATAGGCCGGGGGGTAGGTAGCCATGTCCTGATACAGGGCGGCTGTAATGGTTGCTTCGTTATCTACCTGCGCCGACAGAGCCTGGAAATTACTCCATACACCAGCAGCCACCAGCCCTAGCAATATACCGTAAACGACGCCGGAAGATCCAAGGAAATAACTCACCAGGTCATTGTGTTCAGGGTAGGAGGTAACGTGGGATTTTACCCACGGACGAAGCCCTACCAGGCCAGCCAGCGAAAACAAGAGCGTTGTTCCGCAACAAAAAATAAAAAACAACCAGTTGGGTAAAGCGTATATCCAATCCACGGTGGAAACGGGTTAGTCAGGCTTGCGCAGGCCGCGCCGAGGCGTTGACGGCGAAAAAGAAGCTAGGTTTCGGACGTAACCTGACGTCCCTGCCGACTCGTTTCCGGCACTAAAGACCAGAGTACTACCAGCGCAACAACGGCAATGGCTGCCAGCGTCAGAAACGCAACATTGTAGCTCGTTCGCTGTAATAAACTGCCCGCAAAGGCATTGCTGAGCGACGACCCCAGGCCAACTGCCGTAGCGATGGCTCCTTGCGTGGTATTGAATAAACCTGTACCAGTGGTCAAATCTGACACGATCAGGATGGCCAATACGCCGAAGATGCCCGCGCCGATGCCATCCAGGAGCTGAATGGCGACCAGCAATGTTGGGTCAACGGTTAAGGTGTAGAGCAAGCCGCGAATGGGCAATACCGCAAAGGCAATGAGCAGCAGTCGCTTGCGTCCCTTTGGCGCTAGTTTTCCGGTGAAATAGCTTGTAGGTATCATCACGAACTGCGCCACGATAATGCAGGCCGACATGTAGGCTGACGATGCACCAGCGCTGGTGCCCTGAGCCAGCCGCTGACCTAACAGCGGCAGCATGGCCGCGTTGGCGAAATGGAACAAAACGCAGGCCAGGGCAAAAAACAGGATTGAGCGATTGCTCAGAATGGCCCGGAGGCCTGTAGGTTTGGTATCGTCAGGCTCCTTTTCGTCTTCTGATCCTTTGCCCCGCGCCAGCTGGTGATCAATATCCTTCTCCCGAATCTTCCAGATGGAAACACTGCTCAACAAAGACATTACCGCCAACAAGACGAATATGCCTTCCGTGCGCAGGTAGTAACCAATCAGGCCGGCCATAACGGCGGCAAAAACGTTTCCGGCATGGTTAAGCGTCTCATTACGCCCCACCCGTGCGTCGAGGGCTTTAGGGCCAACCATCCCCAGGGTCAGGGCCGCAATGGCAGGCGTAAACCAGGCCGCAGCAACACCCATCATAGCTTGTCCCCCCAGAATAACGCCGTAGCGGGGCCAGGTGATGGTCAGTAAAGCCGCCGTGGCGATCAGTAGTGACGCAACAATAGAATAAATCCGCTTCCGCCGCGTACGGTCAACCAGCGCCCCGGCGGGTGTTTGGGTTACCACGGTGGCAATACCCATCACTGACATGGCAATGCCAATATCCTGAGCGGTCCAGTGAAGGGTAGTCAGTAGATAGATGGCCAGGTACGGCCCCAGTCCATCGCGGACATCGGCTAGGAAAAAGTTAGCCGCATCCAGGGCGCGAAGACTGGTTGGGCTCGCTTTGGGCGTCGGTATTCTAGGCTGTACGTCTACCATAGCTCAGGAAGCGAAGAAGTGATGACAGACGCCATTTGAAGTGAGGCCGAAGCAACATGGTGCCCGCGAATCGCCGGTGCATCCAGTAAACTAGTAGTAAAAGCTGAGTTCATAAACAGTTGAGAATTAATAGAATTGGATAAGCGTGTACTAACCGATGAGTGATCGTCGACGGTTTAAAGCTGTAGCGTCTGTTCGGCTGGCGAAGCAAAAGGGCTGGTCAGTTAGAGACCCGATAGAGCTTGATTTTTAGCGTGACGGAATTTGTCTTGAGAGCGAAGCTATCAGCTTGAGTTAAGGACGTGATGAAGAAAAGATTAATTTGTCTTAAGCACCGAGATGCCCTGGTCAACAACCTCGTCGACTAGCTGTTGGTAGAGAGCCCATTAGATATAAAGGTGATAGAGCCAGATCGTCATCAGGGTAATTAGCAGGGGAATGGTCATCACCAGCGCGCCAAGTTTAAGAAAGGTGTAGGCGCTTACCTTCAGCCCTTCCCGCCGCAAGGCGACCAGCCACAATATCGTGGCCAGTGATCCCGTAACCGATAAATTGGGCCCGAGGTCGATGCCAATCAGGATGGCACTTTTAATCACCTCAGGTACGTGTCCGGCCTGCACTACCGTACCTGCAATCAGACCGGCTGGTAGGTTATTGACCAGGTTACAGGCCAGAGCTACCCCGATGCCACTGCTCCAGGTCGTTGCACTAACAGAACGTGCCGTGCTGGTTTGCAGCAGCGCCGTTAATTCCTGGATAAGTCCCGTTTTTGTCAACGCTTCAACCAGGACAAACAACCCTGCTACCAGAGGGAGTACCGACCAGGAGACATCTTTAATCACCGCCCAGGGATTCTTCTTGGCTCGAATCAGTACCAGTACTGATGTGAGTATACCGGTAACCGCCGTCGGTAGCCCCAACGGAATATCAAGCGACGATGCAATGAGGAGAACAAGTGCCGTAACACCGATGCCTATGATAGCCAGCCTCCCGCCAGGCAACAGGGCTGGAATGGTAATAACTGGTTCGATCGATTCAGTCAGCGCTGTCCGTTGTGTAAACCGCAGTATCCCATAGGTAGCCGCGATAGATACGACCGAGGGTAGGGTATACTGAGCCAGCCAGGAAAGCAGGGGCGGTAAATGAGTGCCGTAGATGACCAGATTGGCTGGATTGGATATTGGCAGGACGAACGAAGCTGCGTTTGCAATGAAAGCGCAGATGTACAGGTAGGGCAATGGGTTGTTGACTTTGGCTGATCTGACGGCTGCGGCTACGGCAGGTGTAAGAACCACAGCCGTGGCGTCATTAGACAGAAAGGCCGTAACGACGATACCCACCAGGTAAATCAGGCCAAAAAGACGACTGGCTGACCCTCTGGCGCGCCTGGTTGCATGAGCCGCCAGCCAATCGAATAGTTTTTCTGACCGGGCAGTTTCTGCCAGCAACATCATCCCCGTCAGGAACAGGTACACGTCCGTTCCTTTAGCAACGCCCAACAGGCTTTCTGCGGGTGTGATCAAGCCTGATACAAGCAGCATAACGGCACCCAATACCGCCCAAAGAAATTCGGGCGTTTTGAAAGGCCGAAGGATGACCCCCGCAATGGATAAGAAGCAGATGATCCAGATAGAAATAGAACTCATACAAATGGGTTGGGTCTGTACGCCAAATAGCCTCGCCTGTGAACGGGTGTTTTTGGCCGAAAAGGGGCAACACAGAGTAAGTCGGTACCGAACAACATGGCATATAGCTCCGGGCAAATGGTAAAAAATCATGCCATAGCGATGTGATGAGCTAACCGCCTGTCAATCAGATGTTGATATGTTTGGCAAGGGAATTACCTAACTTGTTGTGTAGAACGTTATACGCATTATGAGCGAATTGGCACCACTTACAGGGTTACCAACCGAATGGAGTGCATGAAATGGCTAAGTAGGTTTACCGGCTATCGTCGAATACAGCCAGTTTTGACTGATCAGGACAGTTTGTATGATTGACGCCGTTTATGAGTGGCTTTGGTCGGCAAAGGGTAGAAGCTGCGATTCTTTGTTAAGCGTTCAGGCAGGCAATCACGCAAAAAGCTGCTTTATCCAGGCGACTCCAAACGCGGATTTGCCCAGATAAAGCAGCTTTTTATGTGTAATAAAAGCGTAAAGCAGGTGCAGCTCAGTACAGCACCCAGGTGTCTTTACCGCCGCCGCCCTGCGAGGAGTTCACGACCAGTGATCCTTTGCGAAGGGCTACGCGGGTGAGGCCACCGGGAATGACGTTGATCTGATCGCCGTATAGGATATAGGGCCGTAGGTCAACGTGACGCCCTTCCGCCTGCCCGTCGATGAGGCAGGGAACGCGGGATAGCGAGATAGTCGGCTGGGCAATGTAATTACGCGGGTTCTCCTTGATTTTCTTCCGGAACAGGTCATGATCCTTCTTGGTGGCTTTAGGGCCGATCAACATGCCGTAACCGCCCGCTTCGTTGGCTTCTTTCACTACCAGATCGGCAATGTTATCAAGCACATACTGCCGGTCTTCATCTTCACCACAGATGTACGTTTTTACATTTTGAATCAGTGGTTTTTCACCCAGGTAATACTCGATGATCCTGGGTATGTAGGCATACACCACTTTGTCGTCGGCCACGCCGGTACCGGGTGCATTGGCCAGTGCGACGCGCCCCTTTTTGAATACCTCGAAAATGCCCGGTACACCAATCAGCGAATCAGGATTAAAGGTTTTCGGGTCCAGGAACGTATCGTCGATACGGCGATAGATAACGTCAACGATCTGGAAGCCCTTCGTTGTGCGCATCTTAACGTACCCACCCGATACCACCAGATCGCGCGCATCCACTAGTTCGACGCCCATTTGCTGGGCCAGGTACGAATGTTCGAAATAGGCCGAATTATAGACGCCGGGCGTCAATACTACTACCGTTGGGTTGGGCCGGTCGGCAATATGCTGAAGCATTTGCAGTAGCCGCGTGGGGTAATCTGATACGGGCCGGACGCCCGTGTTGGCCAGCACTTCGGGAAACGTCTGCTTGGTCAGTTCACGGTTTTCCAGCATATATGATACCCCCGACGGACAGCGCAGGTTGTCTTCCAGTACCATAAACTCGCCATCATCGCCGCGGATCAGGTCAGTACCGGTAATGTGGCACCAGATATCTTTCGGAGGCCGAACTCCCAGGCAGGGGGTCAGAAAGCACTTACTCGATTCAATCAGTTCGCGCGGTACAACACCGTCATTCAATACCCGCTGTTCATTATAAATGTCATGAATGAACATGTTCAGCGCCTTGATTCGCTGAATCAGGCCCTTCTCCATCTGGTCCCACTCGGCCGCTTCAATAATGCGCGGAATGATATCGATGGGCATAATCCGTTCGGTGCCTTCGCCTTCAGAATAAACGTTGAAGGTAATTCCCATGCTCATCAAGGCCCGATCAGCAGCCTGTTGGCGGCTGGTCATATCGTGCCGGGTCAGTTGCTCTACCCGTTTCCGGAAAGGAACGTACCCATGACGAACCTTCCCGTTTGCCCCAAACATTTCGTCGAAGAAATTATCGGTCTGATAGTCGTTGAATGAGAAACCGGCTGAAGCAGTACTCTGAGTCTGGTTCATGCCATTGAGCGACTGACGTTGTTTCATACTAGTGGGGTCAATTGGTTGATCTGGCAAACAAGATAGCAACCAAAGCCATCAAATGCAGACTTGTAGTGGGGAGACACAACGAAATCGGCAAATTTTCATGAACTGGTGCCCGTAGGTAGTGCTTATTAATTGCCAGAAGTAGCGTTTTTGCAAAATAATCTACGGACGTAGCGAAGTATCGCCTATCAGTTGCGGGTGAACCTGCAACTGATGTACTCCCAACGAAGAACGGGCTTTACTGACCAACACGAGTGTTAGTGAGCAAAGCCCGTTCTTCATTGAGGAGTAGCTTTTTCAGGAACTACCTTGGCCGACGGCCGCCGCCTCCGGCTGGTGTAGTTGTTGCCGGCGTGGCAGCTGGTTGCTGCTGGCCACCGTTGTCGCCGCCACCGCCGTCTTTCACGTCATCGTTGTTAACCGACCGTTTGCGGCGGTTTCCCCCGTCGAAGCTAAGTTTACCAAACCGGTAGCTGAACGTCGCTCGGATACCCGCGTTGAACAGGTTCTGAATGCTTTCCTGCGAGAATACCACCGAACTCGACTCAGACCGCTGGGTAAAGGGGTGGTTGAAAATGTTTTCGCCAGCAATACCGAAGCTACCCCGCTTCTCATCAAATTCATGCCGCACACCGAAGCTGTAGAACATGAACCCGCCCTGATAGCCTTGTAGCAGGATCTGGCGACCTCGGGCAAACATATTGGCCTGAACGCCCCAGTTGTTTTTTAGTTGTAAACTGGCAAAGAGCCGTCCCGAAACCACGAAGCCGGAGTTGCTGGCCCGAAGCGCCAAGTTGGGGCTATTATTTGTTAAGGTCGAATAATAGACGTCGCCGCCGCCGCCTAACTGGAGCTTAGAGAATAGCGTAGCGTTACCAAACAGGTTGATCCCGTACGAGTTTTGCTGACCAATGTTTGCGTAAGTAGTCCGCAATACCTGTTGATAAACTGGATTGGTAACGTCGCCAAAATTCTGGTTGAGTGTGTCACGCACGCTCTCAATCGAGTTGTTGGTGAAGCGTGAGAACAGCGATATGTTCAGGTAAACCGATTTAATGTTGGTACTGGTGCTGAACTCAACATTATCGGTTAGTTCGGGGCTCAGTGATGGGTTACCCACCACGATATTTAACGGGTTGGCGGCGTTGACGTTGGGATTCAGGAATTGAATGCCCGGCCGTTGTAGCCGACGGTTATAGGCCAGTTTTATTGTCTTGCCACTTTTCAGGGCCTTCGAGATGTTGATGCTTGGTACTAGGTTGCTGTAGTTCGGAATCGAATCCAGCCGACGATTTAGCAGGGCATCTTCGCCTGTAGTCGTGCGTAGCCGTGCGTTGATAGCCGTATGCTCATAACGCGTCCCGATCTTCAGCGTATATTTACTGAGGGTCGTCATCGTATATGAGATGTAGCCAGCTACCACGTCCTGGTCATAGTCGAGCCCGTTGGGCTGACGATTGGGGTTGTTTGAGTAAGCGCCATTTTCGCCGGAAGCTATCAGGTAAGCGTAGTCGCTGCGTACCTGACGTAAAATACCCTTACCACCCATCTCCAGCAGTTGATTCGTTTTAAGCGGGGTTTGGTAATCAACCTGGAACGTTGACTCCTGATTGCGGCTTGTGTTATCATTTCGCTCGCGGCTCAGAATGCTCTGACTGGTAGCGGGATCCAGAATGTTGGCGACGAAATTGTTTGTCCGGTTGTTCTGGCTGAACAGCGTCAGAATACTCAATTCCTGTTGAGGCTTATACGTTTTGGTGAAATCAAGGTTCACATCTACAGTACCCGATAAGTCCTTGACATCGACATCACGTACGCCCGTCCCAATAACTGAATTTGATAATACATTACTGCTGATAGTGGTCAGGTTATTCTGGAAATTCATCTGGTTCCGTGCCCCATAGCGAACGCTGGCTGTCAGGGCCGTCGTTTTGTTGATGTCGTAATCCCAGCCCAGTTGATACTGGCCAAACAAACCCTGGTTCAGAGTATTGGCTGTTTGGGTGGTTGATACGTTGCCGGTTCTCTGGCGATTCTCGAAACTACCCCGCACATTATAGTTGGCCCGGCCAAAACCGTTCAGTGAGAAGCCCATTTTACCGGTACGCAAGTTGCCCTGCAAGCCCAGGTTAGCCCCTCGGTTCCCCACGCCCGAGTCGAGGTTTAGGGTAAAGCCCTGGAGGTTGTTTTTCTTGGTGATGATGTTGATGATAC
The DNA here is from genome assembly GCF_017353175.1 of Fibrella forsythiae. GTDB lineage: Bacteria > Bacteroidota > Bacteroidia > Cytophagales > Spirosomataceae > Fibrella > Fibrella forsythiae. Next base: position 444,348 of record NZ_JAFMYW010000002.1, read on the forward strand.
CGGCTGAACCTTCCGCATCGTACTTAGCCGAGGGGCTGGTAATCACCTCTACGCTCTTGATCATGTCGGCCGGAATCTGCTTCAACGCATCGGCCACGCTGCTGGCGACAATCGTACTGGGTTTGTTATTAATCAACACACGTACATTGCTGCTACCCCGTAAGCTAACGTTGCCATCGAGATCGACGGTGAGCAAGGGAACTTTGCGCATGATATCCGTGGCGTCACCACCTTTCGATGTCAAATCACGCTCGGCGTTGTAGACCAACCGGTCAACTTTTTCTTCAACGATGGCAGCCTGCCCCGTCACAACCACTTCTTTCAGGTTGCGAACTTCAGGCGCCAGCGAAATTGAGCCCAGATTGACGTCGGCTCCACGAGCCTCGACCACAACGCGGGGTACAATCTGATTGCGATAGCCAACAAAAGATACCAGCAATCGGAACGTACCTGAGGCCACCCGGGTCATCGTGAACTTGCCTTGGGCATCGCAGACCGCACCATCAATGGGGCGGTTGGTCGCGATATTGACCAGCGCAACCGACGCGAACTCGACGGGTTGCTTGGTTAATGAGTCGAGCACAATGCCAGATACCCTGCCATTGCCACGAGGAACATCTTCCGGACCAGCTACACCCTGGGTTGGCGGTGCCTGCTGTGGCTGACCGTTACCAAAGCCCGGACTGGCTGGCGTAGCAGGCGGCAAACCAGTTGTCGACATGGTTCCTGTTGGTGTGCCAACGGTAGCCGGAGCGCCCGTAGTACTCATTGGCAGCGCGGTCGTTCCAGTGCTCATACTGGCCGGAGCTGCTGAGACAGCCTGCCGCCTTGTGCTGTCGGTAATGGTTGTATCAACCCCGGGAAGGCCGGAGATTGGCGACCCTGCCGATGGCAGGCCAATAACCGTAGGCTCAGCAGCTACCGGGGCCGTTGTTCCGCTGGCGGGTGTTGTTGATGATGGTTGTGTCTGCGCCCGGGCGTTTTGCAGATGAAGGGTACCTAAACAAATCCCAAGTAATGCAGTAAGTATTCTCTTTTTCATGAAAGTTGGTTGTAACGTCGAGTAGAGGCAACAGGCTACTAATCACATAACTAAATAGATAGGAAAGCGGCTTGTGTGTTGCGCGGAAACGGGCGAAACTGCAAAGGTAAAGCCGGTTTGTGCCGACGAATAGCCTGATCTACACATTGAATCCATTCTTTACGGAGTGGCCCATTAGTTGGATGAGCGGTCATTTTAGGCCACCAAACCGCTTGCATTGCTCAGTTCCGGATAGGTGAATGGCGCCAATACCTCGGGTACGTTGGTCGATTCTGTCCGCGACGTAATGCGTTTACTGATCGACTGGCTGTGCATTTGTTTGGCTGGGTACGTTGTCGACAGCAAATGCAGGGCATCGCGTTCAGTCAGGTCCTCGTGTAGCCAGGTACGTTCGGCGTCGGGTGTGAGCACGCAGGGCATTCGTTTTTTCTCATTGTGCACCGCCGCCAGCAGCGAATTTGCATCGGTAGTCAGGAGCGAAAATGTGGTGATAATTTCGCCGCTGTCCGGGTCGGCCCATTCGTCCCACAGGCCGGCAATGCTGGTGATGGGTTGGTCGGTGGTGAGGTAAAAGGGGTACTTCATCTTGCCGTTGGTGTGCCATTCGAAGAAACCCGTGACAGGAATAAGGCAGCGTTTTGCCTGTTTGGCTGCCTGCCGGAACGACGGTTTCTCGTAGATCGTTTCCGACCGGGCGTTGATGGTCTGGGTACGTAGTTTATCCGCGTCTGCTTTCGATTTCACCCAGTGCGGAATCAATCCCCAGCGGATGGCCCTGAACTGATCGGGTTGCTGATGGGTAAGAACCGGATAGGCCGGAAAGCTGTATGCGTTGATATGATACGTTGGTGCAAAGTCAATTGCAGGCGGCATGGTCGCGTCGAATCGGGCTTCAAGCGCAGTCGCATCGGCTACTAAGGAAGTATGAAAACACATAGGCAATGAACAGTTGACAGTTATCAATGAACAGTTATCCGTGAGTAAGGTTATTTAACTGTGGCCTACGGTCGTTAGCGTAGCCACTGATAACTAATAACTGTTCATTGGTAACTGTTTTTTGCACCATTTGCCGGTTACGGTGTTATTTTAATAATAAGAGTCGTAGACGGAAGCGCCTTCCCCTTTAACTCCCGCCTCTTTACTTTCGCATGTCTGAACTCATTCGTGACCTTACACCCCGGCAGATTGTTGCCGAACTGAATCAATACATTATCGGCCAGCATGAGGCCAAGCGCAACGTGGCGATTGCCCTGCGAAACCGTTGGCGGCGGATGAATGCCCCTGCCGACATGCAACGCGAGATTACACCCAACAATATTCTGATGATCGGTGCCACGGGCGTCGGTAAAACCGAGATCGCCCGTCGACTGGCCAAACTCGCCGACGCTCCTTTTGTGAAAGTGGAAGCCTCGAAGTTTACCGAGGTTGGGTACGTTGGTCGCGATGTAGAAAGTATGGTGCGCGACCTGGTCGAGCAGGCCGTCAATATGGTCAGAACGGCCAAAAAAGAAGCCGTTCAGGTACGTGCCCAGCAAATTGTTGAAGACCTTATCCTGGATATCCTGATTCCTCCCGTGAAGGGTGCCAACGGCGGTAATCTGGTCGGTTTCAGCACGGAAAATAGCGACGGGGTGCCTGATTCTGATGCTGAACTCAATGAACGTACCCGCGAACGGTTCCGTAAGAAAATCCAGTCGGGCGAGTTAGACGATCGTAAGATCGACATCGACGTACACCAGCAGTCGACTCCCAATATCGGCGTAATGGGCGGTTCGATCGATGAATTGTCGATGATGAACATTCAGGAAATGATTGGTGGCATGATGCCCAAAAAAGGCAAAAAGCGTAAAGTAACCATCGCCGAAGCCCGCAAGATCATGCTCGACGAAGAAGCCGCCAAACTCATTGATATGGATGAGGTAAAGGAAGAAGCCATTCAGAAAGCGCAGAATACGGGGATTATTTTCATCGACGAAATTGACAAGATCGCCGCCAGCCGGTCGGGTGGTTCAGGTGGCCCCGACGTCAGCCGTGAAGGCGTTCAACGCGATCTGCTGCCGATTGTGGAAGGCTCATCAGTAAACACGAAATATGGTGTAGTGCAAACCGACCATATCCTGTTCGTGGCAGCAGGGGCGTTTCACGTAGCCAAACCGTCGGACCTGATTCCTGAATTGCAGGGACGTTTTCCAATTCGGGTAGAGCTCCAGAGCCTGTCGGAGGATGATTTTTACCAGATTCTCCGCGAGCCGAAAAATGCATTAACCAAGCAGTACGAAGCTATGCTGGCCGCCGAGGGCGTTACGTTGATCTTCACCGACGAGTCGATGCGCGAGATGGCCAGAATTGCCTTCGATGTGAACGCTGAAGTAGAAAATATTGGAGCACGTCGCCTGCAAACGGTGCTGAGTCAGTTGCTCAATGAATTCATGTACGACATTCCGGATAGTATCCCATCGGGATCAACGGTAGAAGTCACGAAGGAACTGGTGCAGGAGCGCCTGTCTGGTCTGGTCAAGAACCGCGACCTGAGCCAGTATATTTTATAAATTAGTTGAGGAGGTCAGATCGAACGGCACAGAATAGTTCGCTTTTGCCGTTTGATCTAGTCAGCCTGCAGCGGAAAATCGATCGTGATGGTTGCCCCTCGGCCTGGGGCACTTTCGATAACCAGGCTACCTCCATTGAGTTTCACGAATTCCCGGCACAATTCGAGTCCGAGCCCCGTTCCTTTTTCGCCGTTGGTGCCATACTGGCTGGTTACTACCCCATCTGGCTGGTTACCAACGCCATGAATAGGCATACCTACACCCGAATCCTGAATAATGAAAAAGGAGCGGTTGTTGTGTGTTCGTGTTGAGATCTGGATCGTTCCTCCCGGGTGGGTGAATTTGATGGCATTGTGTAGCAGATTACGCATAATAGCCGACAGTTGATGCTCATCGACACAGGCTCTGGCTGTGTCAAGTTTTGTTGTCACGGTAAGCCCTTTGCTCTCAATATTGACCAGATACAGGTTCAGAACAAATTGAGCTACTGTTGATAGATCCAGCGGGCTGGGTTGGGTTCTGGTACGATTGCGTTGTAACATGGCCCATTGCAAGAGGTTGTTGAGGGTTTGATACACGCCATCAACCAGTTGTATGAGTTGATCGGTACGCTGGCCAAACCGAAGGGGCGACGTATAGCCAGCCTGAAGCGTGTTGAGTTGCGTTTTTAACCCGGCGATTGGGCTGAGTAGGTCATGGCCAATGATCGTGAAAAGTTTATCTTTCGTCGAATTCATTCGCAATAACTCTGTATTCTGTTCCCTGACTGCCAGTTGCATTTGCAGGACGGTACTTTTTACAGCATACCCGACGTAGGCCAGCGCGCCGAAAACTGCCCCACCATTAATGAGTTGACCAAGCTCAAAGGGAGTTTCGATAAAGTGAAAGGCTGCTAGCCTGGTTAACAGGTAATTGATCCCTAGAAATAGGTTGATTATAGATGACGTTTTTCCATCCATCAGGATAACGGAAAAGAAGCCGATCAGAATAAAATTAAGTTCGATGTGGCTATCAATGTGGGTGGTCAGGCGGACGTATAACCACCAAATGGCATTGATGTATAGCGTGCTCAGGAATGCCCAGCAAGCTAAGTTGACCTTAAGCTTATAAATGAGCCACACCGTTGGTAGAAAAGTGATAAGTGACAGGGAAATCTGGAAGGCTCTGTCTGGTTTCAGGAAAAAGGCGTTGGTGGCAATAACAAATACCGACACGGTAAGGCCAAAGTGGGTGATGTGGAACAGGGAAATATACCGTAGTCTGTCGAATGAAGAAAGTCTGTTAAGGTAATCATTGGCATAGAGCCTCGACAGTACCCAATTAGTCTGTTTCATGATGTACTCATTTATCGATGAATTCGTGTTGCCGTCTGCAGGCACGAACAGGGGTAACATGTAGTGATTAGACGTAGTGGGCCCTGTATGTAGCGAAAGACAGAGAGTTTGTAATATGAACAGCGATTATCGATGACGTACGACTACCGCTATTGCCCGCCATGCCTGGTGCTCGCGGAACCGGTCAGTTACTTTACCGTGCGTTTAGAAGCATCAGATTACAAGCAATGAAAAGCCGTTTGCTAGTTTTAAGCAGCTAACCGGGAAGTAATGTTAGTTCTGCTACCGTTACCTTCCCACTCATGAACACTGAACGTTTACCAAGTTTACGCCCCCCAACAAACCGGTTCAATACCTTTTGGTGGGCTGGTTATGAATGTACCGACCAGCAAAATGCCTTCGGCAACCGCGTCGATTTTTTACCCCTCACCGGCCACCTCGACCGGCTTGACGATGATTATCAGGATATTGCCAACGTCAATATCCGTACCGTCCGAGAGGGTATCCGCTGGAGTCAGGTTGAACAACGGGCTTATGTCTATGACTGGTCGTCGGTAAGGCACATGCTTCAGCGTGGTAACGCATTGGGGATTCAGCAAATCTGGGATATCTGCCACTTTGGTTACCCCGATGACCTGACACCCCTTCACCCGATGTTTGCCCGGCGTTTCGCCGCTATCTGCCGTGCATTTGTGCCGGTTTATCGCGAAACATACCCAGACGGACCTCTGATTGTAACGCCCATCAATGAAGTGAGTTTTATTTCGTGGCTTGGCGGCGATGTATGCGGTACCTCGCCCTATTGTACAAAACAGGGCTTCGAGGTCAAGATCGGGTTGATTCGGGCGTATATCGAAGGCATTGCAGCCATGCGGGAAATAGACCCGAACATTGTGGTCATGACAACCGAACCACTGGTCAATATGGTGCCGCCGCTCAACGCTAACCGGTCTGAAATCGTCAACGCAAAACGGGCTCACGACAATCAGTACCAGGCCGTCGATATGCTTCTGGGGCGTTTGCATCCCGAACTGGGTGGCCGACCCGATATGGTCGATATCGTTGGCGTAAATTTCTATTATAACAACCAATGGGAGTTGCCCAGCTACCAGTTGTTGCCGTGGGGAAATGAAGGGCGTGATCCGCGATTCAGGCCCTTACATCAGCTTTTTTTGGAAGTGTACAAACGCTACCGCAAACCGATCGTGCTCAGCGAAACCAGCCACCCCGGCATTGACCGCCCCGCCTGGACACGAATGATTGCCCGCGAGTGTGTAAAGGCCCGGCAGGCAGGTATACCACTCGAGGGCGTCTGCCTCTACCCAATTATCGACCGCCCCGATTGGGATCAACTCACGCCCTGGCACCGTGCTGGCCTGTGGGACGCTGCTCCCCTGGGTACTGATCTAGCCATGGGTAACGTACCTGGAAGGCATCTCTATCAACCTTATGCCGAGGCGTTGACAGAAGCGCAGGCAATGGTAGGGTAGCTTGTAGCAAAAAGGGCCAATCTGAGAAGAGAGGCCCTTTTTGATGATGGGAGTACTGTCTATTCTCGCTCGTTTTTAAGCTGGGTAATGTATATGTTAACCTTGTCAACCGGTAACTCCAGGGCTGTTGCAATGAGGCTGGCTTCCATCTTCAGTTTCAACATTGCTATTACAGCCTTACGGTTTGCTTGCTCAATACCTGGCTCGATACCTTTCAGTACACCTTCCTGAATAAGTTGTTCGTAAAGCGACATACTGTAGTTGTTTGCTTGTCTAGAAACGTTCTAAAAGATAACCACTACTTCTGCTTTTGTCAAGGCGGTCACCCAGGTCAGATAGATAAGTGACGTTCGGAAAAAATATTCGCCCCGTTCATCGGCCAGCAGCCGGTTAATCCCGTCGGCGATTGAATGAGAGCGATTTTTCCAGTAAACGTCGTTGTCGACTGTTCTGTAACAAAACACCGGTTAATCGGGCATAGTCTGTCTTGAAACTAGGTAACCTGTCCAGTATCGTCGATAGGTCTATCATACATAATCAAAGTCAGGTACGTAGGGGGGGCAACGGTTTCTGGCAAGAGCTCGAAATAAGCCCGCATATCGCGCTTCTGCCAGCGCCGTCTGCCGTGGTAAACCACTACCGGAATAATAGGGAGTACTGGTTTCTTCTCCGAAAGCTGTGTATCCCATACCGTAAGCATATACCGATTCAACTGAAAATGAATGTATGGCTCGGTGTAGCTTTTGTGTTCAGGTAGCACCGCAATCCGCACGGCCCGATCGTTCAGGCGGGCTGTAAAAACCAGATCAGCGAAATGCTCGCTGAGGGATTCATCCGTATAGCTATCAAACGCCCGTTCCAGCGATGAAAAGTCTAGCTGGTTACGGAGCGTTTGATAGCTACACGTTCAGGAAATCGGCCAGAATGTCGACTTGCGAGAAGGTTTCCCTGACATAACGGTCGTGTGGATTGTCGGTATTACTCGTCATTAGTTCGTTGCGTTGAACAGCCGTTCGCCACCAATCCAGGTCTGGCGCACTTTCACGCCACGTAACTGCTCATTGGGCGCTTTCATAATGTCTTTATCGAGAATAACGAAATCGGCCTGTTTGCCGGGGGCAATGCTGCCCCGCAGGCTGTCTTCAAAACAGGCGTAGGCAGCCCATCGGGTCATAGCCAGAAGTGCTTCTTTACGCGAAACGGCGTTCTCGGGCTGGTAGCCGCCTTTCGGAAAGTTTTTGGCATCCTGCCGGGCTACGGCCGCATGGAAACCAAATAACGGATTGACGTATTCGACGGGGAAATCGCTGCCGAAGGTGATGTAGCCGTTCTGCTTCATCAGATCCCTGAAGGCATAGGCGCTCTTTACCCGAACGGCCCCCAGCCGCTCGCCAGCCCAGTACATATCGGAGGTGGCGTGGGTGGGCTGCACGGATGGAATAATGGAGTAGCGACCAAACAATTGCACGTCTTCCGGCGAAACAACCTGTGCGTGTTCAATGCGCCAGCGGCGATCATTTTTTGTCTTCAGGTACGTTCCGTAGATGCTCAACATCAGGTGATTCGCCGAGTCGCCAATGCAGTGCGTGTTGGCCTGGAAACCACTATTGGCGATCAGCTTCGTTACCCGGTCCAGTTCAGAAGGGCTCAAGAGCAGAAAACCGCTAGTCTCGGGTCGGTCAGAATAAGGTTTTCGCAGGCAGGCACCGCGCGACCCCAGCGCCCCGTCAGCATACAGTTTGAACGACTTGACCGTCAGACGATCGGTTTGGTAGGGGCCACGCTTCAGGTAATAATCCAGGTTTGCTTCGCCCAGGCTAATCATGGCGTAATCGCGGATGTTGAGCTTTTTCTCGTGATGTAGCTTATCTACCAGCTCAATGTCAGTGCGGTTTAACCCGGCATCAGACACCGTGGTCAGACCTAGTTCGAGGCATACTTTTTCGGCAGCCTGTAGCATCCCGGTTTTGGCAGCTTCGTCGGGCTGGGGAATAACGCGCCGGATTACCTGCATGGCGTTATCCACCAATACGCCTGTCGGCTGTGAGCCTGCCAGTACCACTTCGCCACCCGGCATGGCGGTTGAACCAGTAACCCGGGCCAGTTTAAGTGCTTTATCATTTACCAGCAGTGCATGGCCGTCAATGCGGGTCAGGGCTACGGGAATGTTCGGAAAGGCATCGTTCAGTAGTTTATTGGTCGGGAAACCGCGTACGGGTGAGTCGCTGGCAGGCCAGTCGTTCTGATCCCAGCCGCGGCCAATAATCCAGAGGGCATCCGGGTGTTTGGCATGATAGTCTTTCAGGCGGGTTACGATTTCCTGATAGGATGTTGCGCCAACGAGATCGGCTTGTGACAGCATTTGCCCGAGCCCGAGAAAGTGGGCGTGCGGATCGTAAAAGCCAGGATAAACGGGTTGACCGTGCAAATCGATGATGCTGTCGGAGCGATAATCGTTCAGGATGGATTCAGAAGTTCCGGTAGCTACGAAATTGCCTTTATCAACAGCAAAGGCCTGAGTTACGGTAAAGGCCGAATCGGCCGTGTAAACGGTAGCATTGGTGAAGATAAAGTCGACAGAGCGGCGTGATGAACAGGCTGCTAACAGAATGATAGCGACCAGGCAAAGACAAATAGAGGTTCTACGCATGGAGAGTTTGATGACAGATTGAACAAACTTACCAGAATCAGGTACGTTAGCCAATGCTTAGAACAGCAACAGGCAATGCTTTTTGCTCTACTTTTACATTAATTGTCAATAGTAGTCATTACGCCACGCTGTCATTTGCTGTTTCAGGAAGAATGACAATCAATGACGGCGTAGCGTAATGACTCTACTGACAGCGAAGCTATAATGTCAGCGAAGCTATAAAGTACCACTTCTTCATTTAACCAGTATCGCTCGATGCGCCTCTTAGTTACACTCTTCTTTTCGTTTTCAATAACCGTTTCAATTGCCCAGCAGAAGCCGTTCCAAAACCCTGTACAACGGGCGCTGCGAAATGCCTATATAACGCAACAGGGTGAGCAACTTCTTCTGGCCGACGCCATTGCGGCTGCGCTGGCAAACAACTATCAGATCAAGGGCCTGCAAACGCAGGAACAGATTGCCCGCAACGAACGTATTCCGGCCAACGCAGGGTTCTACCCGCTAATTACGGGCAACGTAAGCACTAACGGCAGCAAACAAAACGTCAATCAAACGTTTGTCGATAACATCCGTCCTCCGCAAACCCTGAACGGCATTTTTAACCGGACAACCACGGCGGGGGTAAACCTGAACTGGACGGTATTCAACGGGCTGGCCAACTTTGCCACCTACGAACGCTTTGGCGAGCTGGTGCGCATTAGTGAGGTAAACACACGAGCCAGCGTTGAGCAGACCATCGCCAATGTAGCCACGGCTTATTACGATGTGGTGCGGCAACTGCAACAACTGCTCTCGTTCCGGCAGGCGCTCGATATCTCCCGCGACCGGCTCGAACTGGCAAAGGCAAACTATGAAGTAGGTACACGCTCGAAAGTAGATTATCTGACAGCCCAGGTCGATTACAACGCGGATAGCGTAACCCTGCTAACGCAGGAACAGAGCCTGCGGTCAGCCAAGGTATTGCTGAATACACTGATCGTTCGTGATCCACTGACCGATTTCGCTGTTCGGGATACAATCCTCGTTAATCCAACGGTGAGCATCGACCAGATCCGCCAGCAGATGGCGAGCAATAATCCGCTTCTGGTGGCGGCCGCGCTGAACCGACGTGTGGCCGATATTGGCATTCGGCTGGCACGGGCTCAGCGCCAGCCTACGCTCAACCTGCAAACGGGCTATAACTTTACATTTATTGATAACGAAGGTGGTTTTGGTGTGGCACAGGGCCGTAACCGGGGATTGACCTATGGCGTTACGGCTGTTGTTCCAATCTTTAATGGGGGTAACCTCCGCCGCCTCGAAGCCAATGCCCGCGCCAACGCGCTGGCTGCCGAATATCAGCAGTCCGACCAGAAAGTGGTACTTGATCAGGCTGTGGCGCAGACCTTTACGCAATACCAGAACAGCCTGGCACTACTGAACGTAGAGGTTCAGAACTACAAAATCGCCCTCGAAAACATCGATATCGCCTACGACCGCTACCGTGTAGGTAATTCAACGCCTGTTGAGTTTCGCGACGTCCAGCGCAGTTCGGTAACCGCTCAGGCTCGTTTGTTCGATGCCGAGTTTAATGCCAAAGCTGCCGAAATTGAACTCCTCCGCCTAAGCAGCACCATTAGCCAGACTTTCTTGGGGGCGAAACAGCAGTAAAGAGTACTTAAGAATTACGAATGGCTCCGCTCAGGTACGTTACCTATGCGGAGCCATTCGTAATTCTTAAGTACTCTTCACCTGATCATGCAGAAAAGCCAGAAGGAGCTTTTCTACGCCGTCGAGGCCGTGGGGGCTGGTTTGGCGGAAGCGGTTGCGTTTTTCGATGTACGGGTTCAGGTCCTGGCATTCGTAGGCGTCCAGAATCTGCGGGTGAACGTAATGTTTCCGGCAAACAGTGCGCGTATTGCCCAGCCGGTGCGCTACTTCGTCGAGTACAGTATTGACGTTCTTTTTGGCGTCTTTATCTGTCTGGCAGGGCTCCAGTTCAACCAGTAGGCGTAGCGCATTGGTGGTGCCCGCCCAGGTGCGGAAATCCTTGGCTGAGAACTCATCGCCCATGGTCTCCTGCAGGTACGTGTTCACCATGCCCGAGTCGATGCCGTGGCGATTGCCATCTTCATCAAAGTACTGGAAAAGCTCCTTGCCCGGAATCTCACGGCAGGCTTTTACCAGTTTGGCCAGGCGTTTATCGTGCAGCGTAATATCGTGGTAAATGCCTTTTTTACCTTTGAAGCTGAAACGCACATCGCTGGTGCTGGTTGTTACATGTCGGTTTTTAAGTGTTGTCAGGCCGTACGATCCGTACTCTTTCTCGTACGCCGCGTTACCTACCCGAATCAATGTCTGTTCCATCACGCTCAGGGCAATGGCAATCACTTTGTCATGGTCTAGCTGGCGGCGGTTAAGGTCTTTGTGAATTCGCTCACGAAGCAGGGGCAGTTTCTCGCCAAAGGCAATCATCCGGTAAAACTTGGTTTCGCTTCGAATGGCATTCCAGTTGGCGTGGTAGCGGTACTGTTTGCGGCCTTTCGTATCAATGCCGGTTGCCTGCAAATGCCCGTTTGGTTTGGGACAAATCCAGACGTTTTGATAGGCGGGGGGCAAGGCCATTTTTCGGATACGTTCCAGGGTGGCCTCGTCATCAACAGGCTGGCCTTTCGGGTCGAGGTACTCGTACTGATCTCCACGAGCATGGCGGGTAAGTCCCGGCATAGTATCGCTGACGTAAACCAGTTTGGCGGCCTTAGCCACGCTGGCCGGGTCTTGCGCTAATTCAAGAAGATTCATACCATTTTGTGTAGCCTTGGATAGGGCCGTTCCCATTAACCCATAATCACCTGCGGAGGTTTTGAGAATGCATACCGATGCGGTCAAGGCGCATATTCAGGAAGTTGTAGGGGTAAAATGTCACTGGCTTGCCTTTGAATGACAGAATAGTACACAAAGGAGAATATAACAAACAGGAGTTATCCTCCCTATTCGCTTATTTTTGACCCTACTTGTTCTACTTTTAATGCTATAAACTTCCGAATTTCCTTTTCCATGAATCAACTCGTTACAACGGATTACATTGTTTTTCTCCTCTACTTCGTCGGCGTGTCGTCCTACGGGTACTGGATCTATAAACAAAAGAAAACCCACGCCCTTGATACAAAAGACTTTTTCCTGGCCGAAGGGTCGCTGACCTGGTGGGCCATCGGGGCATCGTTGATTGCCTCCAACATCTCTGCCGAGCAGTTTATCGGGATGTCGGGTAGTGGGTATACGCTGGGTGTAGCTATTGCTGCCTACGAATGGCTGGCTGCCATTGCGCTGATCATTGTAGCGGTCTGGTTCATACCCATCTACCTGAAGAACCACATCTTCACGATGCCGCAGTTCCTCAGCACGCGCTACAACGAAACGGTGAGTCTGATTATGGCCGTTTTCTGGCTGTTTCTGTACGTATTCGTTAACCTGACGTCGATTCTGTTTCTTGGCGCTCTGGCCCTGTCGAATCTGGTCGGCACCGATTTGTTTCACCCGATCATTATCGCGCTGAGCATATTCGCCATCATCATCACACTGGGTGGCATGAAGGTAATTGGTTTCACCGACGTAATTCAGGTGCTGGTGCTGATCATTGGTGGGCTGGTAACAACGTACCTGGCGCTGACTAAAGTGTCGGAAGTACTGGGTGTGGGCAGCGGTGCCATCGATGGTTTCAGTGCGATGATCGCCAATGCGGATGATCACTTCCACATGATTTTCGAGAAACCGGGTCCCAACACCTCGCAGGCCGACGTGAACAAATACCTCACGCTGCCGGGCATCAGCATGTACCTGGCCGGTCAGTGGATTGTGAACCTGAACTACTGGGGCTGTAACCAGTACATCACCCAGCGGGCGCTTGGTGCTGACCTGAAAACGGCGCGTACCGGTATCCTGTTTGCCGCTATCCTGAAAATCTTCATGCCACTGGTCGTCATGGTGCCGGGTATTGCCGCCTATGTTATCTACAAAAACGGTGGTCTGCAGGCCGAGATGACAACCAACGGAAAAGTAATGGCCGACAACGCTTATTCGGCGGTGTTGACGTTCCTGCCCAGTGGTCTGAAAGGCCTGTCGGTTGCCGCGCTGACCGCCGCTATTGTGGCGTCGCTGGCCGGTAAAGCCAACTCTATTTCAACCATCTTTACGCTCGATATCTACCACAAGTACGTTGATAAAACAGCACCGGAGAAGAAGCTTGTCTGGATTGGTCGGTTAACAATCGTAGCAGCTATGGTCATCTCTATTGCCCTGGCCTGGGGGGATGCGCTCGGCATTGGTGGCGAGGGTGGCTTTACGTTCATTCAAAAATATACCGGGTACGTTAGCCCCGGCATTTTCGCCCTGTTTATCCTGGGCTTCTTCTGGAAACGTACTACCGGTACGGCGGCTATCGTAGGGGTGTTGCTTGGCTTTGCGCTGGCAGTACTGTTCAACAACTACGCGCCAAGCCTGTTTGGTAACGAGACCATTCTGTACACGGCCTTTTTCAACAGCGATTCAGGCAATATGGAAATTCCATTCCTGATCTGTATGGGTTGGTCATTCGTGTTCACAGTACTGGCCATGGTGCTGATCAGCCTGGCCGGTCCGAAGGTGAACCCAAAAGCCTTCGAGATCGATGCAACGATGTTCAAACTGAACCCAACCAGCATTCTGCTGATCGTGATCATCTTCATGCTGCTGTCAGTACTATACATCCGGTTCTGGTAGGTCGCAAGTCGTAAGTCAATAGTCGTAAGTCGATAGTGGCGCTGCCGTATCACCAAATTGGGATATAGCAGCGCCACTATCGACTTACGACTATTGACTTACGACTAATTCGTACCTTGCGCCTCTAATTGCCTCTTTCCGTGAACGAAATACGTGTATTTGCCCCCGCTACTGTGGCCAATGTGGCCTGTGGCTTCGATATATTTGGCTTCGCCGTTGACCAGCCCGGCGACGAAGTGCTACTTCGCTTTTCTGACGAGCCCGGCGTTCGTATCATCGACATCATTGGCGACGATGGCCGACTGCCGCGCGAGGCTGCCCGGAATACGGCTGGTATTGCCATTCAGGTATTTCTGAAAAAAATTGGCCGCACCGACGTTGGTTTTGAGATGGTGCTGACCAAACACATGCCGCTGGGTAGTGGTCTGGGTTCCAGCGCTGCCAGTGCCGTAGCCGGTGTATTTGCCGCCAATGAACTGCTTGGGCGCCCGCTGGAGACGATCGACCTGCTGCCGTTTGCTATGGAGGGTGAGCGTGTTGCTTGTGGCTCTGCCCACGCCGATAACGTAGGGCCGTCGCTGTTGGGTGGTTTTGTCGTTGTTCGGTGTTACTCGCCGCTCGACGTCATCAAGATTGAAACACCCGCCAGCCTGTTTGCCACCCTGGTACATCCTGATGTAGAGGTGAATACGAAAGACGCCCGTTTCATTCTGAAAAATGAAGTGTCGCTAAAAAACGCGATCACCCAGATGGGCAACGTGGCGGGGCTGATTGCCGGACTGACCAAACCTGATTATGACCTTATTGGCCGTTCTATGGTCGATGTCATTATCGAGCCGGTTCGGTCAATTCTGATTCCTGAATTCAATGAAGTGAAACAGGCGGCCCTCGACAATGGCGCGTTAGGCTGTAGTATTTCCGGCTCCGGCCCATCGATGTTTGCGTTGAGCCGCGATGCTGAAACGGCTCAGCGCGTAGGGCAGGGCATGCAGCAGGCCTTTCTGTCGGTTGGCATTACCAGCGACGTGTATGTATCGGCAATCAATACCGTTGGTCCGCGCGTATTGAGTGCTGAGTAGCGCTTCCATTCACTTGGGCCAACGTAAACAAGGGGATGGTCTCAGCACGCCTGCTGAGACTATCCCCTTGCCATTTTTCAGACTAACGTACCTGGCTACATTGTTTCTCCCGCCCGAAAGATGTCTTCCTGGTCGGGGAGTGACGGGTTCAGAAACACGTCGGCTCCATTCAGTGAATAGCGTTTGGGTTCATCTGCCGCCCGATGCCGGTGGTGCTTGTACGCACTAACCGATGAATAATGACAGACGTACGACTTACGGGTCATATCGGCATTGCGGATTGGATCACCGCCGTGCGCCAGCGACGCGTGCCAAAGCAAAACGTCTCCTTTTTTGATCAGCAGCGTTTTGCGCTCAATGCCGGCTTTCTGGCAGGCTTCGTCCAGATAGCGGGCAAAATCGTTAGGGTTGTGGGTAGAGTTACCATTAAAGAAAATCCCGTTACCAAAATCGAATTTTTTGAGCTTGTGCGAGCCTGGGTAGTAATAGAGCGGCCCGGCATCTATCTGAACGTCTTCGAGCGCAATCCAGGCGGCGGCCAGGTGACTGGGGATCTCAGAAACCACGTAGGCAAAATCCTGATGGGTGGCTTGCTGGCTACCGAACTTGAACAGCAGGCTTTGCATGGCCACCACCCGCTCACCGAAGACGGCCTCCAGAAACGTGACAATGCTATGATGCAGCATGATCTTCTTGCCGATAATCGATGCATTGTGGAAATCCATAAACTTTATGAATTTACCACCCAGTACTGATTTCGGTAATGCCCGCGCTTCCTGAACCGGGGCGTGCTGATAGTCGGGCAGGTCGACCCGAATATTGACTTTGTATTGTTCGCTGTTGGCGATCAGCTCTTCCGTTTCGCGCCAGAGTTGATCTGCCCATTCCGGGGCAATAACCTTGTCGAGCACCACATAGCCATTTTCTTTCCAGAAGTGCAGCTTCTCCGCCATATCGTAAGGCAAGTCGGTGTACCTGCTGGCAAATTGACGGGCAAATCCATCGATATCGGCGTTCGGCTGATCAATCCAGGGCAGCGTTTCCAGATCAAATTCACGGATAACCGTGGGAGAGGGCTGAAAAAATCGCTTGATAATCGCTTTTATATTGTATAAACTGATCATGATATAAAAACGGACTAACTGATTCTATTCACGTTGAAAACAGTATGGATCTGAGAAACGAAACGGGCTAAAAAATGCCAGGGCGACAAAATTACGCACTTTAGTAGTACGAAAGAGCCTTTGGTTCGTTCAGTATACCGACTGGATATCCAACGGTTGTCCGGCCCCTAATTGTTGGTAACCGTTAGGTGTAATACGGAGTAGTTTGACCTGATAAAGCCCCGGTTTTAGCCGACTGGAAAGAAATGAGACGGCGAAACCAGGTTTGAACAGGCCTTGGCCAGTAACAAAATCCCGGATACTGCCTTTCCCCGGCGAAGCTGGAAACAGGTATGTATGCTGTTGCTTATCACTGATTGTGATATACATGCCCTTGTCGGTTCCAGTTGCTAACGTATGCGCGACGGTCTGATTGTCGATCTCTATGTAGCAGGGATGCTCGCCCAGAAACGAATTGTGGATGAAGTCGTCCTGAAAACTACTGATGAGCAGGGAATCAGTTGAGGGTGTAACAGACCAGGCTGCCGGCGGCTTGATAGGATTGGGAAGAGTATAAATATGCTGTTGCTGCGTACTTGTCAGTAAACTGTCTGTATAGGAACGGAGATAAGGGATCGCCAGCGTGGTTGCGTTTGTGCGGAAGTTGAACGCGTCGGCCTGGCGTTGCTGAAAACCGCCTATGATTTTGGGCAGGCAGGCATGGAAAGCGATGGCGTTCATCACAACTGCCAGCAGCGTGCCGGTTAGTGCCCAGCCAACTTTTAATCGAGGGCCGGCAACAGCCAGCCCTACCAGGTAAACCAGGCTCAGCATTAGGTGCGCATACAGTTTATAGCGGTCGCGCAGGAGCTCATCTGGCAGGCGATGCATGGCCAACAGCAGAGCCGTGGCAATTACAAACAACCCAAAGGCCAGCCATTCCGGCAAGCCGGGAAGCTGCCGAAGACGGCGTCCAACGGCTCCGAACCGAGTTACCCGGAAAAGTGCCGTTATACCGATAGCGGTTGTCAGGAGCGCTCCGCCAGCCAATGGTATTGTTGTGGTTGTCTCGTTAGTAAAGGCGCTTCCCAGCACCACGAAAAGATTCGGTACCCAACCCAGGAGCGGTGTGCGCTCGTGAGCTGCGGGAAAGATCACCAGCAGCAGAATGAGCGCCACCACCGTATAACTCAGCCATACCCACAGGGTGCGGTCACGGCGTTGCTGACTAACTAGTAGTATGGCGCCAATCAGAAACGCAAGAACGCCATTACCGCTGGTGAGAGCGGCCCCGATGCTTAATAGAAGTGGCCAGCCTAGAGGCGCTCGCTTATGAACCTGATGGAGGGCTTCCTGTACAAACCAGATGACCGTGAAGTTCTGCAGAGCCGCCATACTCCAGAACATATTTTCGTGCGACTGCATGCTGAAAAGCCAGCACGGAATAGGCAGAAAATACCAGGCTGGTAGCCCAAGCTGCCTGAAGCCCCGCCATAGTTGCCAGCATATACCGCCGAGCGCCAGATTCCCCAGCCAGATCATGAGCACAAAGTTGATCTGGCCGGTCAGGTAGTAGCTTGCCAGACTCACCAGGCGGTCATAAATGATCCGGTGGGTGTTATGAAGCGCCACTAAATCGGCAAACCGATCTGACCATGACACCGCCGGGTTATGCCACCGGGCAATAAATGTGAGCAGGGCATAATCGTCATTGTATACCACATCAACGGCATATCGCAGCAACGCCCACAGCCAGATAGCAATCGGTAAGGCGATCAGTAGACCAGCTACAGATTGACCGCGGGCTGAACTGGTATTGAAAAGAAGGCGCAACAGTCGGAAACGTAATGTGGGGGCGCAAAGATAGGCGTTTAAGCAGCTTTACTGAAAAAAGTGGGCATGACCTTCATCATCTTATTCTCCGTTGCCCGTTTACTCTATGTTTTAAGCAGATCGTGCTGGCAACCGGTTACGTATTGATACGGCAACACGAAATGCTTACTGACGAACACACTTCAATTTCCCATTGGCAAGATCACCCCAATGCGCTGGCAAAGGTGCTTCAGACAATTGCCGAACTGGCACCTGAAACCGACCAGGAAGGCCAGTTTCCTGAACAGGCTTTTCTGGAACTGGGCAACGCAGGATTGCTGGCCGTTACGCTGCCCGATCAGCCTCTGGATGGCCAACAGGCTAATACGGCCGATCTACTGGCACTACTGAAACGGGTTGGATCAGCTAATCTGGCTGTTGGGCGAGTGTATGAAGGCCATATCAATGCCTTGCTGCTGGCACAGGTATATGGCACATCGCAACAGCAGGAACGGTGGTTCAGTGATGTGCTCCGCCGGCAAACGCTGTTTAGTGTCTGGAATACGCAGGCAGGCGATGGAGTCAGTATACACGCACTCGGTAAAGGCCGATATGAACTGAAAGGCTGTAAGACGTTCTGTTCCGGCGCCAACTGGATCGACCGGCCACTGATCACCGGCGAGCTGATCGTAGATGGACAGGCGCGTGGCTGGCAGATGTGTATTCTCCCCGCTGCGGCCGTTGATGAAACCAACATTGATGACCAGTTCTGGACACCGCTCGGTATGCGGGCATCGGCCAGTTTCAAGATCGACTTTACGGGCGTTATCATCACTGACGATGATCTGCTGGGGAAACCCGGCGACTACTTCCGGCAACCGTATTTCAGTGGCGGGGCCATTCGGTTTGCTGCTGTACAACTGGGTGGCGCCGAAGCGATGCTCGATGCCACCCGCGATCTCCTGCGCTCGATGAACCGGACCGACGATCCATTCCAGAAAACGCGCCTCGCCGAAATGGCGATTCGGATCGAATCAGGCAATTTATGGCTGGCGCAGGCGGGTGCCAATAATGATGCCTGGCTCAGGGCTGGAACCCATCGCCCCGATCTGACGGCAGAACTGGCCAGTAAGACTGTGGCTTATGCCAATATGACCCGCACGGCCATTGAAGCGATCTGTCTGGATGTGATGCGGCTGGCCGAACGGTCGGTAGGAGCGAGGGGATTGTTGCGGCCGCTGGCTTTTGAACGCATTCACCGTGACCTGACCATGTACCTCCGCCAACCTGCCCCCGACGCCACGCTGGCCGATATCGGGCAGTACGTCAGTCAACAACAAACTCCTTCTCATGACCTCTGGACCTGAGCACTCAACTACACAGAATGGCACCCTGCCGTTACCGCCGAGCCTGGCTAACGTATTGCGCAACGGGCCGGTACCGATCGATGCCCGTTCGCTGGGCCGAACGCTGGTGCTGGCGCCTCATCCCGATGATGAATCGCTGGGTTGTGGCGGAACGCTGGCATTACTGCGTCGGGCGGGCTTTGCGGTACACGTTGTATTTATTAGCGACGGAACATTGTCGCACCCGAACTCGGCAACGTACCCAGCTCCCCGCCTGCGCGATCTTCGGGAAGACGAAGCGCTGGAGGCACTGCGCGAATTAGGCGTTTCAGAGAAGGCAGCCACGTTTCTGCGTCTGCCCGATCGGCACGTACCTGTAGCGGGCGCGCCCGGCTTCGATGAGGCCGTCGACGAGTTGGTTTCCATTCTGACTTCATACGAACCCACTACAGTGCTGGTGCCGTTCGAGCGTGACCCCCATCCCGATCATCGCGCCACGTATCAGTTGCTGGGTGGCGCAGTGGCCCAACTGCCGAAGCCGCCCCGGGTGCTGGAATACCTGATCTGGCTTTGGGAATTAGGCCGCCCCGACGACTTACCGCGCAGTAACGAGCGGATGGCAGTGAGCGTAGATATCAGCGAGGTCGTTGCCGAAAAGAAGCAGGCCATTGCCGCCCATCGGTCGCAGGTAACGCGCCTGATCGATGACGACCCATCGGCGTTTTACCTGTCGCCCGAACTATTACGGCATTTCGATACTCCTTATGAACTCTTCCTGGAAAAGCCTTTACCTGCATGAGCACGCCTAAAAACACCCTGACACCCCAGTATTTTGATGACGTATACGGGGCCAATGAAGACCCGTGGCAATTTACGACCAGCCCTTACGAACGAGATAAATACGCCGCAACCGTTGCTGCACTGCCCAAACAGTTGTACGACTCAGGGTTCGAGATCGGCTGCTCGATCGGTGTACTAACCCATCAGCTGGCAACGCGCTGTCGTAGCTTATTATCCGTAGACGTTAGCGAAGTGGCCCTGCGTCAGGCCAGGCAACGGCTGGCAGGATCGCCCCAGGTACGTATCGAGAACCGGATGATTCCCGCCGATTTCCCCGATGAGCCGTTTGACCTCATCGTGGTGTCGGAAGTGGGTTACTACTGGTCGATGAATGACCTGAAGAAAGCGCAGCAACAGATGATTGATCATCTGCAGCCCGGGGGGCAATTACTGCTTGTTCACTGGACCCCCCCCGTACCTGACTACCCGCTCACGGGCGATCAGGTGCACGAAACATTTCTGGAAAAAACAGGCAGTGGCCAGCCTCTGCGCCACCTGCACGGGCAGCGCGAAGAGAAATACCGGCTAGACCTGTTTGAGCGCGTGTAGAGAAGGTGGCGTAGGGGCCTCCGGACGTAGCTGAATAGGTTGCCGGTGCGGCATGAGTACGCTTTGGTTAGAAGAAACCGACATGCAAAACCCCGACTCCAACATCATTTGGCGCCTACCCAGGTACGTAGCCAACTGATGGCTTCTGTGATAGGCACAGTAGCTGGTTCGGTGGTTTCGAGAAGCGAGTTGAACTGTGCATCGATTGCTTCCCAGCACTGGCCAAAGTAGGTGCTTAAGGCCAGCTGACTTAGCAGCCAGCCAGTCGATAGGCCAAGCTGACGGGCCAATGGGGCAAGCCGGGTCAGGTTGCCGGGCAAATGGCGCTGAGTCCAGACGGCGCGAAGGTCGTTGCGAAGTTGATAGCGCGACAGCGACAACTGCGGGTCTTCAACTCGCTGACAGAATCCGGTATGGCTCTGGTTGGCCCATTGCTGTAGTTGCCATGATAGACCCACCTCAACGCGCCCCTGTAACCGGGCCGACGTGTATACCCGAACCGCCGGACTTTTGCGCACACGGGCGTCGATCCGTTGCAAGGCCTTCACAAAAGCGTCATCTTCCAGATACCGAACAACAGGCAAACGGCCTGCCTGCAGATAAGCCTGACAGGTAACGGCCAAACTGGCTCCAAAATGCTGGAAGTGCCGTGGCCACGGATCATGCGGGCAGGGGTCAATTCTTGATTCGGCCTGGGCCAGCAAATGGCGATAGGTTGCATCGCGAAGATGAGGCAAACGGGCCGGCCCCTGTTCCGGGTACGTGAGAATCCGACCGCCCACCGCATCAGTACCGGCGTCTATCTCACGCGAAATCTGACTGATCCAGTAGGGGTCAACGAGTGTATCGCCATCGGTAGAAGCGATGATACCATGCGGATGCCCGGCCTCCTGAAGCCGTCGACAGGCTTCGTCCATTAGCATTCGCCGCACAGTACCAATATGGGCCGATTCGGGTGGAAGTGTAATGTCAGTTACGCATAAAGCAAACGAAGGATGCTGTTGCTGGTACCGACGTACCTGCTCGTAGGAGTCATCGGTGCAGTTGTTGGTTAACACAAGCACTTCGTACAGCGACGGATCGAGGCGTTGCCCGGCAAGCGAAAGCTGATTGCGTAAAGCGTCGAGCGTCAATGAGATTCCATCCGCTTCATTACGAACCGGAACCACTACCGACACTCGCCGGTCAGCCGTTGGCCGGCAGTCGTTGAATAAAGGGGTAGTGGCTGATAGCTGATCCGAGAGAGTCGGAAACGTAACAGTCATAGTTGAAAGAACGCTTGCTGGTTGAGTAAGCAGCCAAGCGGTATCAACCCAACAGGGAGATCAGGCGAATGTTACAAATGATTTAGGATTGGGGATTTCGGATTGGAGATTGTTGCTGACGCATGAGTACGCTTGCGTCAGCAACAATCCCCAATCCGAAATCCCCAATCCTAAATCTCTACGGTGTTGCCCGCATTGCGGCGAAGTAGCGGATCGAGTAGTTGAAGGTGAGCATGAAGTACTGGCGCAGTACCAGGCTCTGGGTATCTTCAACGTAGGTTTCTGTGGTATTACGGGTAATACTGCGGTTCTGATTCAGCAGGTCGAAGCCCGTAATCCGTAATTCACCCTGTTTCTGCTTGAACAGGAATTGCCCAATGCTGGCGTTGAGCAGCACAAAATGCTGGTTGTAGCCTGCCGCCCGACCTGCATTGCCACTGTAATAGGCGTCGGTCTGAATGAAAAACCGATTGCCGATCCGGTGGAAGGCCCGCAGGTTTGCAATGTTAGTTAGGTAACGGGTATTCTGTTGCGGCTGAATGGAGTAGGTCGCAATGGAGTACGTAACGTTACCCGACAGGTTCAAATCGGTCTTTTCATTGATGTTCGTGTTCAGGCTCAATCCCTGACCAATATTCACGTTTACCAATGTGTTTGGCTGGCCATTCACAAAGCCAATGCCCCTCGATCCGTTAATGCTGGTGGTCCAGTTAAAGTTTACTTGCTGCTCACCCCAGTTCATTGGTTTCCCGAAACTGGTAAAGGCAAAGAGCGAGTAGTAACCATCCGTGTTAATTGGCTGCGATGTCTGGGCGCCCGATGGCGTAATGGTCGTTGCGTTGACAATCCGGTTATACGTGCTGGTCAGCCCCAATGATGCCTGAAAGTTTTTGTATGTAGTCCGGTCGAACGTACGGTAATTGATGTTCAGCGAATGTGTGTATTCTGGCCGCAGCGTTGGATTACCCGACCGGATGTACAGCGGGTTGCTGTTGTCGATAATTGGTTGTAGTTGGGTTACCGACGGTGCATTTACCCGCGTGCGGTAATCGGCAGTGAACGTGCGCCCCTGGGCAAATGTGTACTGAAAACGGCCATTTGGCAGAATGTTCTGGAAGTTCTTGGCCAGTGTGGTGTCGCGGGTCAGGTTATCTGATTGTAGGCTGGCGTTCTGTACATCAAAGCCGAACGTATACTGGTATTTAAGCCGCCGATACTGATACGACGTACCTACGCGGTTGGTTATAAACGTGTTATTGAAGTTGTTGGTCAGCAGTATGTTTGGGCGGTCATACTGCCCGGTTTCCTGGTTGAAATCATTCGTACGCTTGTCTGACTCATTGTTCGACAGGCTCAGGTTATACCGGAATTCAATCGTCTTCGCCAATGAGAGGGGTTCGGTATACGACAGCGTCAGGTTATTGGTTAGCGAATTGGTTAGCTGGCGGGCCTGCTGGTTGATGATCGTGGGGAAAGCCGAACTGCTGCTGGGGTTCGTTAGGGTAGATGTTCCCGGCGTGGTCAGTGTGTTGCTCCCGGGCGATGCGCTGGTTGACCGGAAAAACCGGTTTTCTGACTGGTTCAGGCTGTTGGTTGTGTTGTCATTGACTGACGTGATCAGGTTAACCGAGAACGTGCGCCCCCGCCGCCTGAACTTGTGCATCCACAGAAACGTGTTGTTGCCCGACAGGCTTTTACCATCGCTGTTGAACAAACTTTTGCTACTATTCAGTGGCTGGTTCAGCCCATCTACCGTGCTCGATTGGCTATCGGTGTTATTGTTGCTGAGCGAGTAGGTGAAGTTGGGAATCACCCGGATCGAGTTGGCCGAATCGAGGCGGTAATTGAACTGCACATTGAACCGGTGCGAGTTGTATAACGACATACTGCCGTTACTGCGGTCGGTGAAGTTCTGGGTACGTTCGCCACCAACCGTTGCCGACGGTAACGTTGTTTCGCGGCGGCTCTGCTGCTGGTTTAGCGCGTTGGTCTGGTTGAAGAAATAGCTGCTGCTGAGGTCGATCCTGGTGCCCAGCGCATCCGAGAAGTTCAGGCCCGCCGCACCCGCCCGTGTAATGCCAGACGGCCCGGAGAGGCCACTGCCCTGCGTTTGTCCGGTGCCCGTGGTGCCACCCCGGCCGGCATTACCGCCCCCGCCCTGACCACCGCCGCCACCCAGGCCTTCGCCGGTAAAGCCCTGCTGGTTAGTGTTATTTAGCTGCCCAATGGCCGAAAGCTGCTGCCCGTTGTTGAAGCGGTTTACGCTGATCCGGGCCTGGTAGCGGTCGTCGGTTCCGTAGCCGACCGATTCCTGCCCGAACACGCCCCGCCGCCGATCTCGTTTGGTAACCAGGTTGATCGTCCGGTCGCGTTCGCCGTCATCGACACCCGAAAACTGCGACTGCTCCGACTGCCGGTCGAATACTTCAACCCGGTCAATCATGTCGGCGGGCAGGTTGCGGGTTGCCATCTTCGGGTCGTTGCCGAAGAAAGGTTTTCCATCCACGAAGATCCGCTTCACGTCCTGCCCCTGTGCTTTTACGTTGCCGTCGCGGTCTACTTCCATTCCCGGTAATTTCTTGATCAGGTCTTCGACCTGCGCATTGGGCTGCGTTTTGAACGATGCCGCGTTGAACGCCACCGTATCGCCACGTACACTCACGGGCGGGCGCTCCTGAACGATGACCACCTCACCCAGATTCTGTGCCTGCGGCTGAACCAGCACTGTACCGATGATAACCTCTGGCTTTTCAGGCGTGATGGTAACGCGAACGGTCTTGGTTTTATAACCGACGAAAGAAATCAGCAGTCGATACGTACCTGGCGCGATCCCTGTCATCGTAAAATCTCCCTCACCGCCTGTCGATTGCAACTGCACGAAGGAAGAATCCCGCCCGTTGAGTAGCGATACGTTGGCTTCCAGCAAGGCTTTCTGCGTGGTAGAGTCAACGACAATCCCCTTAATGACGCCGACTTTGGCGGTCGAGGCGCGTTGAGCCAGCAGAGGTATCGGAAGTAGAAGAAAGAAAATTAGTAACTGTTTGAGCATGAGGTGGGAAACTAAATGACGAAGTGAGCGTAACTGAAAAATGGATTGCCTGTAAACGTGAATGGCGTGAGACGCTGTGTAGGGCCTCACGCCATTGCCGGATTGTTGCTGTAAATTAATTTCGTTGCTGGAACTGCATGCCACTCTGCTGCCGGAAGGTAGCCATGGCTTTCCGGCGGATTTCGCCGAGTTCTTCTTTCGTAACCGGCTTTGCGGTGGTGCTCGGTTTCAGGCTGGCTTCATCTACCGTCCCGGCCGCTACTTTCGTGGCACGATACAGCAGGTCGTCACTTTCGATCAACAGTACCACTCCTTTGTCGGGCGTGAAATTCGGAGCGGGCGAAAACGTGAACGGCAACTCAGTTGTAAACCAGATGGTGCAGGGCTGGTCTTTAACGGTGCAGGTTGCTTTCTGGCAGTTGTAACCCAGAATCTTCTTTGTCTTGCCCGATACTTCCCAGTCGGCCGGGCGCGAAACGAGCTGCTCAGACTGGTAATAGTCTTTGCGGGTTGAATCTACCGTCAGAGCCGTGATCGTGTATGTTTTTCCGGTGGCCAGGTTCGTATGGGTTGTTTCTTCAATTGGCGGGCGCATGTTCCGAAACCGTTCCATGCGCTGGCGTTGCTCGGCCGTTGGCCCCTGCTGGCCACCACCACCGCCGCCATTACCGTCGCCACTGCCGGGGCCACCCGGGCCGCCACCCTGAAAACGCATCTGCATCATATTGCGGCGATCCATCGGTTCGCGCATGGCCCACTGGCCGGCAAACCGGTAGCTTTCGGTACCTTCTACCGTTTCGGGTGGGTTGAAGGTACGGCCATCCGGCATGGCGCCGCCCGGCCTTACTTCCTGCCCGTTGATGTTGATTCGCATGTTCGAGAGGTCAGTACGGCGCATGGTTTCGTAGGCAATGGTGCCCGAAGCAGGGGCACTGGTTTGTGCCAATGCCGCTCCGGACAGGAGCGAAGTGGCAGCGAGTATGGCGTAGTGGCGTAGTTTCATAGTGTAAAGTAGCGCATTTGTAAAGAACGTTGCATGACGCTGACGCAAAAGGCTGGCTGTCTGCCGATGAGTTGTAGGTATGTGTAGACAACCAGCCTTTTGAGCATGCCTCCGCGCAGATAGTCGCCGGGTCAGTTTGGTTCGAAGTGCCTACATTTACGACCTGAAGACCGCTTAGTTGCTCATGTCTGTTACTGCTCAACCTCAACACCGCATCGTATCCCTGGTGCCTTCTCAAACCGAACTGCTGTTCGCACTTGGTTTGACTGATGAAGTAGTTGGTATCACCAAATTCTGCACACAACCGGCCGAAAAAGTAGCCGATAAACCACGGGTTGGCGGTACGAAGAATGTGACGGTCAGTGCAGTGGCGGCGTTGAAGCCAACCCTGATTCTGGCGAATTATGAAGAGAATACCGAAGCCGACGTGGTAGCCCTGCGGGAGATAGCCCCCGTTCATTGTACGGATATAAAAACCCTGCCCGACGCTCTCAATATGATTCGTGAAGTAGGGGCGCTGGTTGGTCGGCCAGCCGAAGCGGATAATCTGGCCGGGCAGATTGGCGCGTCTTTTGCCACGCTCCGGTCTGTTGTTTCTCCAGAGGGCCCGTCGGTAGCGTACCTAATCTGGCGCAAACCCTACATGGTAGCCGCCAGCGACACGTTTATCGATGCCATGCTCACCGAAGCCGGCTTTAGAAATGCATTTACAGCCCCGTCTCAGTCGGGTGCGCGGTGGGTACGTTACCCGGTTGTAACTGAGACTGACCTGAAAGAGGCGAACCCTGACCTGGTCTTTCTGTCGTCAGAGCCGTACCCGTTCAGGCAGAAGCATCTGGCTGAGTTGCAGGCCCATTGTCTGAATGCCCGGGTGCGCCTGGTCGATGGCGAACTCTTCAGCTGGTATGGTAGTCGGTTGCTGCATACAGCCGCCTATTTTGCTGAACTCAGACGTGACCTGATTTAACCGTAAATACCGTTGTCAAAAATAGTAGTCACTTTACCCGCTTGACCTACCTGATTAATCAGTAGGTGTTCGTAATTTTCACCCCATGATGAAATTAGCCTTACCCGTACTTGTGTTTTCAGCCCTTTGGCTGGGGCAGGGGTGCCAGTCGAAAGCCGGCAAAGACCAGACCGGTTCTACCAGCGATAGCACCGTTACCACGTCAACAGAATCAGCCTCAGCCGATTCACCCACCACCACATCGGCCGCCGATTCAGCCGCTACCGACACCACCGCCGCCGCTGGCAGGAAGCTGTCGCCCCTCGATTCGCTGGGGATGATTGGCCCCAAGATTACCGGTGCCATCCTGCCCGGTAAGCGTATTTTGGCCTATTATGGCAACCCACATTCAAAAAAGATGGGTGTTCTGGGCGAATACCCGAAGGACGAAATGCTGCGGATGCTTGATAAACAGGCTATTCCCTGGGTAGAGCAGGATTCGGCCAAAACACCGATTCAGAAAGCACTGCACCTGGTGGCGATTTCGGCGCAGGGTGCTCCCGGTAAGAACGGCCACTACAGCATGCGTATGTCGGATAAAACCATCCGGAAGGTTATTCGCTGGGCGGGCGAGCACGATGCCATCTGCTTCCTCGATATTCAGGTTGGCCACGCGCCGCTGGGTCCCGAAATGGAATTCCTGAAACCCTACCTCGAATTGCCCTACGTGCACCTTGGCATCGACCCTGAGTTTGCCTTACGTACGAGCGGCGCCAAACCCGGCTCGAAAATCGGTACCTACGACGCCGCCGATATCAATGAGGCGACGCAGTTCCTGAGCAAAATCGTTCGCGACAAGAAAGTACCACCTAAAGTGCTGGTGGTGCACCGGTTTACGCGCCGCATGGTGACCAACTACAAGAATATCAAGCTTGATCCGAACGTACAGATCGTTATGAACATGGACGGCTGGGGACCGCCGTCGCTCAAACGCGATACCTACCATGACTACATTCAGACCGAACCCGTACAGTACACGGGCTTCAAGCTGTTTTACCACAACGACATGAAAAAGGTTGATCTGCGGTCGAAGCACAAAGTGCCGCACCTGATGGAGCCATCGGAAGTGCTGTCGCTGAACCCTAAGCCGTTGTATATCCAGTATCAGTAACTCATACGAATAACGCAGGGCCGGTCTGGGTACGTGACAACATATCGTCACGTACCCAGACCGGCCCTGCGTTTTGTAAATACGTACCTGAACACATAGGGCACCCGGTTACTCAACTCCAGGTACGCTCGGGGCTCGTTCAACGGCCTCCGGTACACCAGGCGTTCACCTGCTCAGAACCGCTCCGGCCTACCTCTATAAATGGTAACAGACCGCCATACGGTATTGCCGTCTGTCCGGCCAAATCTGGTATATTGGCGGCCGGTAGGTACGGGTAAACTGATCGCCAACTACACCTGATTTAATACAACTAAGTAGGTATACGTTGGGAACGTTTATCGATTTTTGGGCGCAACTCTTCTTTCGGAAATATGACTACAACTTCTACGAAATTCTGATCCTGCTATGTTTTGTGCAGAGAATGATGATGCTCCTGTTTTCTGTATTCCTGATTTTTCAGGAACTGACGCATATACAAGTCGAGAAACTGGAAGGAGCACTCGGCGTACCCTACTTTAGCTGGGTAATTGGCCAGTTTTTCGCCAGGAAAAACCAGTAAGCTCTGTAAAAGGCTTCGCCTTATATAAGCTGGGCATGCTTACTTTTTCGGGCTGGCCATTCTCATTGGCACTCCAATCAATCTGATCATAAAGCACTAACAACTAATGAAATCAGCCTGCTATGAACACGACCAGTAATCATGATGAGCGCATGGCCAACTTGACGTTCGCGTCTGTTTATCCACATTATGTAGTAAAAGTTGAGAAGAAGGGGCGAACAATAGCCGAATTGCATCAGGTAATTCAGTGGCTGACCGGCTATGATGACCATGCACTGCAACAGCACATTGCCGAAAAAACAACCTTCGACATGTTCTTCCAACGGGCGTCTGTAAACCCAAATGCCAGCCTGATCACCGGCACAATCTGCGGCTATCGGATACAGGACATTGACAATCCGTTAACGAGGCAGGTACGTTACCTGGATAAACTGGTAGATGAATTGGCCAAAGGACGTAAGCTGGAAAAGATCTTTAGACACTAACGACTATGACCATGTCTGTTACTACCCCGTTGTCGGCCGAACAACGCGACGAGTTATTGAATATCCTGAAAACCCGTTTTGAGAGGAACACGAATCGCCACAAGGGGCTCGATTGGGCACCGATACAGGTAAAGCTGGAAGCCAACCCCGATAAACTGTGGTCGCTGTATGAAATGGAGCGAACCGGTGGTGAACCGGATGTACTAGGGCATGACGGGCAGCTAGGAGAATACCTGTTTGTTGATTGCTCGGCCGAAAGCCCGCAAGGCCGCCGAAGCTGTTGTTACGACCGTGAGGGCTGGGAAGCGAGAAAAGAAAACCGGCCAGCGCACAACGCGGTTGACATGGCCACCGATATGGGTATTACCCTGTTAAACGAAGACCAGTACCGGGCCTTGCAGTGCCTGGGTACATTCGATGCCAAAACGTCGAGCTGGCTAAAAACCCCGGCCGCAATCAGAAAACAGGGTGGTGCTCTCTATGGTGATTTACGCTATGGGCAGGTCTTTGTGTACCATAACGGTGTCCAGTCGTATTACGCTGCCAGAGCCTTCCGTGGCGCACTGGAAGTATAGCCGGTAATCAGTTTTGCCCCGTCAGGTTCAGCGTACTCAAACTGCCGAGCTGCCTTGAGAAAACTCGAATAGCCCGCGCTTTTTCTGCCGACGCTATGCTGTAAAAGAACTGAAGTAGTTGGCCGGCTATATTTTCAGAAAGCCTCGCATCGGTCAGGTACGTACCTGCACAAGCACGCGGTTATTCAATCCATTGTCTTTCCGAAGGCGCGACTCGTATATTTGAGAGTTAGCGGTTGGGTTGGAAAGCAAAACATCAACTGTACGGTTCAGCGAAACGAAAAACATGTCGATCACGAAAGAGTCGGAATTAGTGGGAATGCGGAAGGCCAGCGAAGCCGTTGCCCTCACGTTGAAGGAAATGAGGAATTTCGCCAGGCCGGGCATGACCACCAGGGAACTGGACAACTATGGCGGTCAGATCCTGAACGACCTGGGCGCCAAATCGGCTCCCTACATGACGTACGGCTTTCCGGGCTGGACCTGCATCAGCGTGAACAACGAATTCTGCCACGGTATCCCTTCCGACAAACGAATCCTGAACGAAGGCGACCTGATCAATATCGACGTATCGGCAGAGCTGGACGGCTTCTGGTCAGACAATGGCGGTTCGTTTGTGCTGGGAACGGATGTACATCAGCATCAGAAACTCATCGACGCGTCGAAGCAGATTTTACACCGGGCCATTCATGCTATAAAAGGCGGCGTTCGCATTGCCGACGTTGGTTCGCTGATTGAAACCGAAGCGAAGAAACGCGGCTACCGGGTGATTAAAAACCTGACGGGCCACGGCATTGGGCGAAGCCTGCACGAAGAACCCAGCGAAATAGCCAATTTTCGAGACCGATTTAATCTGGCTCGATTCAAGAAGAACTCGGTAGTAGCCATTGAAACCTTCATTTCCACAACGTCGACCTACGCGGAAACGACCCGGGACGGCTGGACAATGGTGGGCGATAAAGGTGGTTTCATGGCCCAGCACGAACACACCATAGTCGTCACCGACGGCAAGCCAATTATCCTGACCGAGATGAATGATATATGGAATTAGAAGAAAGTTATCATACACAGAATCTAAGAATCATGATATGTGTAAGATGTTCATATAGTTAAGTTTGAGCCTTGTATTTACGCACATCAGCTTTGTATATTTAGAGGTCAATATTGATTTTGAATGACTGAAGGTCGCAATAGTTTTTGCGGATAAACAAGTGGTTATTAATGACAACGAAAGAAAATATATTAGCTATTTTAAAAAGCAGTAAACCTGTTTTGTCGACTTATGGTGTTGCCACTATTGGGCTTTTTGGTTCCTATACTCGAAATGAGCAAACGGATGAGAGTGATATAGATTTGCTAATTGATTTTGAACCAGATAAAGAGAGTTTTGACAATTTTATGTCTGTTTATGACGTTTTTGAAAGCTTATTTAAAAATGAAAAAATTGAATTGGTGACAAAGAAAGGGTTGAGTAGATATATTGGCCCTAAAATCCTAAATGATATTATCTATGTATAAAGATCCCATTGAATTCTTGAAACATATTTCTGAAGAATGTGAATATATACTTTCTATAAGCAGTGATTTATCGTAGGATAAATTTTTAGAAGATGAAACATTAAAGCGCGCTGTTGTTCGCAGTCTGGAAATTATTGGCGAAGCAACAAAAAAGATACCTGTTGATTTTAAATTGAAATGGAGCTTTATTCAGTGGAAGAATATGGCTGGTATGAGAGATAGATTAATTCATGACTATATTGGAGTAAACTATTCAATTGTTTGGGATGTGCTAAAAAATAAAATACCGGAGTTAGCGGCTCAAATTCACGAAGTGCTTGGTAAAGAAGAGTAACAAAGGTTTAATTCCTATAGAAAAGCTCTCTATAGTAAAGTCACCAGAAATTCAAAACTGCTGGTCACAGAAATACACGCAGGCTTGAATAGGTCTTTCGAAAAGACATGTGAGATATTGATAGTGTTTATAACATATTTGTAAACAATGCTGCTACACATCCGCAACCATATTCAGTCCGTCTAACGGTTCGTCTATGTCGCCTTTGCCTTTTACGCGGCGTAGGCGGATGGGATTGGCGGCGTTGACAACCAGCGGGATTTGTTCAGTAGCAACGTTCTGGCTGTCGAGGCCGTAGGCGCTTTCGTCGGCGAGGCTGATGCGTTTCAGGGCGAAATAGCCGTTCATGATGAACGTTTCGAGCAGGCTCAGTTCGTTTTCGTACGACAGGAACCGGTTGATGACGATGAACCGGAAATCGCCGATCGCGTTGGGGTTCGGTTTCAGCGGCCGGTACTTGGGCTTGATCGTGATCTCGTGGCAGCGCACCATTTCTTCCACCACCTTCCGGAACAGCAGGTTGATGCGCGGCTGCACCCGGAATCCTAGCTTGAAGGTGATCCGCACCACGTCTTCCGCCTCCAGAATATCGACCACGTACTCGGTCGTATACGGGTCGTCGACCAATTCGATGTGAATGAGCCAGTACACGTCGGCACGTTTGGGCATGCCTTCCAGAATAGAATCCAGAATGTGCTCTTCAACAAGCTGGTGCTGCGACGAAGCCGTCAGGTACACCAGGTTGGTGGCGTATTTGGGTACGTCGTTGTCGTTGCTCAGTTGCCGTAGGATGGGCAGGTGATCGCGCAGGCTGACGAACTGGGTGAGTCGCCGTTTGATGCGGCTGCCGTTGTGCCAGACCAACATCACCGTGATCATGATCATACCCAGCAGGAGCGACACCCAGCCGCCATGCGTGAACTTCCGCAGGTTGGCGATCAGGAATCCGCCTTCGATGAAGAAATAAATGAGTAGCAGGCTCAGCACGATCAGGCCATTGACCCGCTTTTTAGCGTAGAGGTACATGCCCAGCAACACGGTCGTGGTCAGCATGGTCAGGTTCACCGACAGGCCAAACGCCGCCTCCATATTTTTCGACTCGCGGAAGTGAAGCACCACAATGAAACAGCCCGCCATCAATAGCCAGTTGAACGCCGGAATGTAGACTTGGCCCCGCGCGTCGGACGGGAAGACGATGCGCATTTTGGGCAGTAGCGTCAGCCGGAACGCCTCGGATACGAGCGTAAACGTACCGCTGATGAGCGCCTGCGAGGCAATGATAGTGGCCAGCGTGGCAATGCCGATGCTGGGCAGCATGAACCAGTCGGGCACCAGGCCGAAGAAGGAGTTGAGGTTCCCCAGCGGTTTCCCCATATGGTCGAGCAGCCACGCCGCCTGGCCGAGGTAGCAGAGAATCAGGCAGATCTTGACGTAGAACCACGACACCTGGACGTTTCGCCGCCCCACATGCCCCATGTCGGAGTAGAGCGCTTCAGCCCCGGTTGAGCAGAGGAAGACGCCGCCCAGCAGCCAGAAGCCTTCGGGGTAATTCACGATCATGTCGTAGGCGTAAACGGGGTTGAGCGCCCGGATCACGCCGGGGTTTTTAGCCAGTTGCAGCGCGCCCATCAGGCCAATCATGGTAAACCAGATGGTCATGATCGGACCAAACGCCTTGCCCAGCTTATCGGTACCCGCCTGCTGCGCCGCGAAGAGCAGGAAGATGATGGTCAGTACGATAGGCACCGTGGGCAGGTCGGGGTAGAGCGGCAGCAGACCCTCGATGGCTGATGATACGGAAATGGGTGGGGTAATGATGCTGTCGGCGATCAGGAAGCTACCGCCCGCAATGGCCGGAAACAGCAGCCATTTGGCATACCGCCGGATGAGCGTATAGAGCGAAAAGATGCCGCCTTCACCGTTGTTATCGGCGCGGAGGGTGAGCAGTACGTATTTGAGGGTGGTCTGAAAGGTAAGCGTCCAGAAAATGGCAGATACGCCACCCAGCGCCAGGGTTTCATCAACAACCCGGTCTTCAATAATGGCGCGATAGGTATACAGCGGCGACGTGCCGATATCGCCAAATACGATGCCGACCGCCACTAGGAGGCCCGCCGCTGTCATGCGGTCAATGTTACGAGAGGAGTGGGTACTCAAGGGGGGTAATGGTTTTGGGTTGGATAGCGGGTTTTTGTTGTTGGCGGCGCGAAGCCACTAGCACCACGCAATATACACGTATCATCAGCCACCTTCACTCGAAGATCGTGCCAACAGGCAGATAACTCAACTAGAGGGGTTCCAGCTAATCATTTTTTCAAAATGATAAGAAAGCGTTTCCAAAATGGAAAAATGAGCGCTTACCGAGTTTGCCAATAAATCATATAGATTATTTCAATGTATTGGTTAATAGGAAGTTAGAGTGGATAGTTTGTGTTGTCGGCTCATCTGGATCATTTTTTGGCATACCCTGACCGTAATCAAATTAATCAACTGACCTCATGGGTACGTCACTGCTTCTGCTTCTCACCGCTTTTCTCTGCTTCGCCGTTTTCTACAAAGCCATCGAATGGTTTGAAAAAATATAGCCATGCTTACTATCCTGTTCATCATCTCACTCCTGGTCTTCGCCTACATGCTGTACGTGCTGATCCGACCGGAGAAATTTTAAAAAGAGGTCATTGACTGCACCGCCTGATGACGGCGCAGCATAATGACCACAAATGACTCCATCATTATGAATACCGAATTACTTGGCGTTGTGGTAACGTACCTGATCACCCTGCTGCTGGCTATTCCGCTTGGAAAGGTCGTCGGCCGGATCTTCAGGGGTGAGCCCAACGCCCTCGACTTCATGGCTCCGGTTGAGCGCTTCATCTTCCGAATCGGGGGTGTCGACGCCTCGCGGGACATGACCTGGAAAGAAAACCTGGTGGCCCTGTTGACCATCAACGCCGTCTGGTTCGTCTACGCCTTTGTGATGCTGATCGCGCAGGGAGGCCTGCCGCTGAACCCCGATGGTAACCCCTCGATGACCTCCGATCTGGCCTTTAACACGGCGATCAGCTTCATGGTCAACTGCGATTTGCAGCACTACTCGGGCGAATCGGGACTAACGTACCTGACGCAGCTTGGGGTGATCAACTTCCTGATGTTTGTGTCGGCCGCAACGGGCATTGCCGCGCTGGTGCTGGTAGTACGGGCGTTTTTACCCGAAAAAACGAATCTGTCGGGTAACTTCTACGTATACTTCACCAAGGCGATCACGCGCATCCTGTTGCCCGCTTCGCTTGTGGTGGCGCTGATTCTGGCGTTCAATGGTGCCCCCGCCAGTTTCGACGGGAAAGATCAGTTCATCTCGATGCAGGGCGATACCGTCAACGTGTCGCGCGGACCAGCGGCGGGGCTGATTGCCATCAAGCACCTGGGTACCAACGGTGGTGGGTATTTCGGGGCCAACTCGGCACACCCGCTCGAAAACCCGAACTACCTGACCAACATGGTTGAGCTGATTGGTCAGGTGATGCTGCCCATTGTCATGCTCTTCGCGCTGGGCTACATGATCAACCGCAAACGGTTTTCGTGGATCGTATTCGGCGTGATGACCAGCGGTTTCCTGCTACTCGTGATCCCGACGCTGATTACGGAGTTTCACGGTAACCCGGCCATTGCCAAACTTGGCGTGATGCAGCCAACAGGGGCCATGGAAGGCAAGGAGGTCCGGTTTGGTCCGCTGTCGTCGGCCTACTGGAGTATCGTAACCACAATCATTTCAACGGGGTCGGTCAACTCCATGCACGACTCGTCGATGGCCTTATCGGGCACCATGCAACTGCTGGGCATGATGACCAACGCGTTCTACGGCGGTTGCGGCGTCGGCTTCCTGAACTACTACTATTACCTGATCATCGCCGTCTTTATCTCGGGCCTGATGGTGGGGCGCACGCCGGAGTTGTTCGGCCGGAAAGTAGAGGCGCGGGAGATCAAGATTGCTTCGATGGTGGCCCTGCTCAGTACCCTGCTGGTGAAAGGCGGTGTGGCCATTGCAGCCTGGCTCACGGTCAACTACCCCAACGCCGACTGGTCGGTGAAACCGTCGGCCTGGCTGAATAACCCGGGTTATCATGGGTTCACGGAGATGCTCTACGAGTTCACCTCGGCCAACGCCAACAACGGGTCGGGCTTCGAAGGGCTGGGCGACAATAACTTCTTCTGGAACTTCAGCACGGGCATTGTCCTGATCTTCGGGCGGTTCATTCCCATCATTGGTCCGGTAGCGATTGCCGGTCTGCTGGCCGACAAGAAGTTCGTTCCTCAAAGCGCAGGTACGTTGCCGACCGATACGCCCACGTTTGGACTGATGACTTTCGCGGTTATCATCATCATCACGGCCCTGTCGTTCTTCCCCGCACTGGCGCTGGGTCCACTGGCCGAGTATTTCTCACTTAAATAACCCCTCACCCCCGGCCCCTCTCCCACGTTGGGAGAGGGGAGCAAAGCTCCGCTTGTGGCCTATGCAATAGGCTGAATGGACTCTGCTGCCCTTGTGAAAAGTAAGCGATAGGCTTATTCCGAATACTGGGCCGAGCACCTCCCTCTCCTTGTGAAGGAGAGGGGCCGGGGGTGAGGTTACACACAAAAAAATGGCAAAGCAACAACCTTCACTGTTCCAGGGTGAACTGGTGGGGACGGCAATAAAACAGTCGTTTACTAAACTGAATCCGGCTATCCTGATCAAGAATCCGGTGATGTTTACGGTCGAAATCGGTACGCTGATCATGCTGGCCGTGACGATCTACATCGCCCTCTCGGGCGATAAAACACAGGGCACACTGGCCTATAACATTGTGATTACGGCTATTCTGCTGCTCACGGTGCTGTTCGCCAACTTCGCCGAGGCAATCGCCGAAGCTCGGGGTAAAGCCCAGGCCGAGTCGCTCCGGAAAACACGGCAGGAAACCCCCGCCAAGGTAATTCGGGAAGTAGGCGAAATGACCCTCAATGAGGTGCAGCTGATCTCATCGGCACAACTGAAAAAGGGCGATATTTTTCTCTGCGAAGCTGGTGACATTATCCCCTCCGACGGGGAGATTATTGAAGGCCTGGCCACCATCGACGAGTCGGCCATTACGGGCGAATCGGCCCCGGTGATCCGGGAAGCGGGCGGTGATAAATCGTCGGTGACGGGTGGGACGAAGGTGCTGTCAGACAAGATCAAGGTGATCGTGACCACCCAGCCCGGTGAGTCGTTCCTCGACAAGATGATCGCACTGGTTGAAGGGGCGTCGCGGCAGAAAACGCCGAACGAAATTGCGCTGACGATTCTGCTGGCGGGCTTTACGCTCATCTTCATCATCGTTTGCGTGGCTCTGAAACCCTTTGCCGACTACGCCAACACGCCCATCACGGTAGCTGCGCTGATCTCGCTGTTTGTCTGCCTGATACCAACGACCATCGGCGGGCTACTGTCGGCCATCGGTATTGCGGGCATGGACCGTGCTCTTCGCGCCAACGTCATTGCCAAGTCGGGCCGTGCGGTTGAAACGGCGGGTGATATTGACACGCTGCTGCTCGACAAAACGGGTACGATCACGATTGGTAACCGGAAGGCCACCCACTTCTATGCCGCACCGGGTATCGATCAGGCCGAGATGATCCGGGCCTCGGCGCTGAGTTCGCTGGCCGACGAAACGCCCGAAGGCAAGTCGATCGTGGAACTGGCTGGAACGGACGTAACGCGCAACCTGAGTACGACTGGGTCAACGATGATCAAGTTCACGGCTGAAACACGCT
This sequence comes from Fibrella forsythiae, assembly GCF_017353175.1. Classification (GTDB taxonomy): domain Bacteria; phylum Bacteroidota; class Bacteroidia; order Cytophagales; family Spirosomataceae; genus Fibrella; species Fibrella forsythiae. Next base: position 481,574 of record NZ_JAFMYW010000002.1, read on the forward strand.
CGTCGGGTATCGACATGCCTGATGCCGCGCGGGATGGTGGTTCGCTGCGGATTCGTAAAGGCGCCGTGGACTCGATCCGGACGATTGTGACGAAGGCGGGGAATGCCTTTCCGACCGAAACGGAACAGAAAGCCAAAGAGATTGCCGGTAACGGCGGTACGCCGCTGGTGGTGACGGAAAACGAGCAGGTGATGGGTGTCGTGGAATTGCAGGACATCATCAAACCCGGTATTGCCGAACGGTTTGACCGGCTGCGTAAGATGGGTGTGAAAACGGTGATGGTCACAGGTGACAATCCGCTGACGGCCCGGTTCATTGCTGAGAAGGCTGGCGTCGATGATTTCATTGCCGAGGCCAAGCCGGAAGACAAAATGCAGTATATCCGTACCGAGCAAACCGGCGGTAAACTGGTGGCGATGATGGGCGACGGTACCAACGATGCCCCCGCACTGGCGCAGGCTGATGTAGGGGTAGCGATGAACTCAGGTACGCAGGCGGCTAAAGAAGCCGGCAACATGGTCGACCTGGACAATGACCCCACCAAGCTGATCGAAGTGGTTGAGATCGGGAAACAACTCCTTATTACGCGGGGTACGTTAACGACCTTCTCCATTGCCAACGACGTGGCCAAATACTTCGCCATTGTGCCCGCGCTGTTTGTGGGGAGCATTCCGGCCCTGCAGGCCATCAACGTGATGAAACTGCACAGCCCCGAATCGGCGATCTTATCGGCCGTTATTTTCAATGCGATCATCATTCCGATGCTGATTCCGCTAGCCCTTCGCGGGGTTGAGTACAAGCCCATCGGTGCCTCGGCCCTGCTGCGTCGCAACCTGTTTATCTACGGCTTCGGCGGCCTGGTCGCGCCTTTCGTAGGGATCAAACTACTCGATTTAGTCGTGGGGCTCTTTGTCTAAAAAATTACCTCACCCCCGGCCCCTCTCCTGCTGAGAGGGGCCGGGGGTGAGGTAAACCAACAACAACATGAAAAATCACATATCTCCAGCCATCCGCTTAACGGTGGCTATGCTTATTCTGCTCTCCGTTATTTATCCACTTGTGGTGGCTGGTATTGCTAAACTGGCTCCGGGCGGAGGGGCCGGCGAAACGGTTACGGTGAACGGTAAAGTTGTCGGCTACGCCCGAATTGGGCAGAAGTTTACCGAAGACCGGTATTTCAACTCCCGCCCGTCAGCCGTAGACTATAACGCGGCCGGTTCGGCTGGCTCGAACAAAGGACCCTCGAACCCCGACTACCTGAAAACGGTACAGGCGCGCATCGATACCTTCCTGGTGCATAACCCCGGCGTGCAGAAGACCGACATCCCGGCTGAACTCGTTACGGCCTCGGGCTCCGGACTTGATCCTGACCTGTCGCCAGCCGCTGCTAAAATTCAGGTACGTCGCATTGCTAAAGTGCGCGGTATCACAGACGACCGTCTGAATCAACTGATCGATGAGCAAACTAAGGGACCGCTGTTGGGCCTATTCGGTCCATCGACAGTGAATGTGCTAGCACTCAACGTGGCGCTTGACGCGCTTAAATAAAGTCGATTGCTGCCGGTTGGTGCAACTGGGGTTGACACTGACTGGCAGCCAATCGCATCAGTTTGATAATCAGGCTAATGATTACTCAACTTATAGGCTTTGTCCTTCTTTTTGCTCTGGCAGTCGGGCTCGCGGTTCCCGTTGGCCGATACCTGAGCCGGGTGTTCAGCCCAGAAAAATCAGCAGATCCGTTCGACACGTTCGATGGGCTGCTGTACCGAATCGGCGGTATTGACCCGAACGTACCCATGACCTGGCGGCAGTATGCCGTTGCATTACTCTCGATCAACGGTGTATGGCTGGTCTACGGATTTGTGATGCTTCTGACGCAAACGGCCATCCCGATTTGGAATCAGGGCGGTGTTAGCCAGATGGACTGGACACTGGCGCTCAACACGGCCATCAGCTTTCTGACCAGCACCAACCTGCAACATTATTCGGGCGAAAGTGGGGCTACCTACTTCACGCAGCTGCTGGTGCTGACGTTCCTGCAATTTGTGGCAGCGGCTACCAGTCTGGCAGTGGGGGTGGCGGTCGTACGGTCGTTGAAACAGGAAACCAGCAACAGCGTCGGCAATTTCTACCAGGACTTTGTCCGGTCCATCACGCGGGTGTTTCTGCCGTTGTCGCTGATCGGTGCGGTAGGGTTGCTGTACACGGGCGTGCCGATGACGTTTTCGCCCTACGCGGCGATCAAAACGCTGGAGGGAATTGAGCAGACGGTGGCTACCGGACCCGTGGCGGCGATGCTGCCCATCAAACACCTTGGCTCAAACGGGGGAGGTTTCATGGGGGCCAACACGGCTCATCCGTTCGAGAATCCGTCGATGGTCAGCTACATCATTCACCTGATCAATGTCTTTCTGCTGCCGATGGCGTTTGTTTGCTTCGTCGGGTATTTTCTGAATCGGCGGAAGCTGGGCACCATCGTGTTTACGATCATGACGGGTTGCTGGCTGGCCTTAACGATCCCGATCATGCAACAGGAACTGGCCGGTAACAAGGCCATTAGCGCACTGGGAATAGATCAGTCGGTGGCCGGAGCGCCGGCCGGCAATATGGAGGGGAAAGAGGCTCGATTTGGGGTGGCTGCCAGTGCGTTCTATGCGGGCGTCAACATTGTGATTCCCGCCGGCACGCTGACGAGCATGCACGATAGTTACACCCCGCTTTCCGGGCTGTTCATGCTGTTGGGCATGCAGGTCGATGCCTTCTATGGTGGCGTCGGTTCGGGTTTTCTGTATATGTTCCTGTACATCATTCTGGCCATTTTTATCGGCAGCCTGATGATTGGCCGTACCCCCGAACTGCTCGGCAAAAAGGTAGGTATCGTTGAAATTCAGATTGCCTCGTTCGTCATCGTGGTGCTGCCGCTGCTCTATATGGGAGCCACGGCTATTGCGGCCGTCATCCAGAACGCTAACCCCGACATTGGCTGGTTAAGTAATGGGGGACCACATGGCTTCACCACGATGCTCTACGAGTATGTTTCCTCGGCCGGTGGGAACGGTTCCGGTTTCGAAGGGCTGGCTGACAATACCCCGTTCTGGAACCTGTCGACGGCGGTGGTGATGCTGGGCGGGCGCTACATTCCCCTGCTGGCTCCACTGGCGATTGGTGGTATCCTGCTGGCCAAGCGCTACGTGCCGCCAACGGCTGGGGTGCTACCAACAGAATCCTGGACGTTCGGTTTATTGCTGACGGCGGTAATCATCATCATCGGTGCCCTCTGCATCTTCCCGGCTGCGGCGCTGGGTCCGATTTCAGAATTTTTAAATCAGTAATAGTCTAGTTCGAGTACAACAAAACAACGGCCTTATAAACAGGCCACTACCATGAAAAAAAAGACACTTTTCTCAACAACAATCGCTGTGGCAATGGCAGCAACGTACCTGGACGCCGCCGCTCAAACCACCGATACCACCGCTACGTCAGCGCCAACTCAGGCTGCAACCCAGACGGCACCCAATGCAGGGCTAACCGTGTCCGGGTACGTTGAAGCGTATTATGCGCATGACTTCACGGCCCCGAAAACGACGCAGGAACGTCCCGGATTTTTGTATAATCACCGCCGCAATCGGGAAGTGAATATCAACCTGGCGTTTGTGAAAGCAGCTTACACCAGCGACCGGGTGCGGGGCAATCTGGCCTTGCAGGTGGGTAACTACGCGCAGTACAACTACGCCGCCGAGCAAACGCTGGTGCAGAACATTTTTGAGGCCAATGCCGGAGTGAAACTGTCGAAAAACCGCGATCTGTGGCTTGATGCGGGCATTTTCTCGTCGCACATCGGCTTCGAAAGCGCCATCTCGAAAGACTGCTGGACCTTGACCCGGAGCCTGCTGGCCGAAAACTCGCCCTACTACCTGTCAGGGGCCAAAGTGACCTACAACACCCCCAACGGCAAATGGACCGTGCTGGGATCGGTGCTCAACGGCTGGCAGCGGATCAAAAAGCTGGACGGCTACAGCGGGCCATCCCTGAGCACGCAGGTACAGTATCGGCCCTCGTCGAAGCTGACCCTCAACTGGAGCAGCTTCCTGGGCAGCGACCGCCCCGACTCGCTGAAACAGAGCCGCTTCTTCAATAACTTCTACGCCATCATCAATCCGACTGGGCGGTTTGGGATGATTCTGGGCTTCGATATTGGTGCTGACCGGAAACCGGTTGTGCGCACCGGCTCTGATCAGCGCGTAGGCACCGGCAGCTACGTCTGGTATTCGCCCGTGGTGATTGCCCGGTACAAAACATCAGACCGGAGCTATATCAATGGCCGCGTAGAATATTACAACGACTCGAATGGTGTGATCATCAGCACGGGTACGTTGAACGGCTTCAAAACAGTCGGTTACTCGTTGGGGTACGATTACGCCATTCTGCCGAATGCGCTGTTCCGCCTGGAAGGAAAAGTGTATGACAGTAAAGACCCGATTTTCAGCGCCGCAAACGGCCTGAGTGCCAGCAACACCTCGCTGACCACCAGTTTAGCCATTTCGTTTTAATACCCAGACAGATCTATTCCTAAACCTGAACGGTCATGAAACTAGCCTACCGGTTGCTCGGTGTTCTCTTACTCAGCTTACCCCTGCTGTCGGTTGTGCTGGTTTATGACCGCCTACCTACCCGATTACCCATACATTTTTCCAACAACGGTCTGCCCGACAAATACGGAACCAAACGAGAATGGTTTGTCCTGCTGATTATTACTTTATTCTTTCTGAATGTATTGCGGTCTCTTCTGATTCGGGCTGTTGAAATAAGGCGAAAAACGCCGCTTCCAAACATGGTGGCGTTATATATACTCACAGCTGTGTCTGTGTCTGCCATTATTTCGCTACGAATTTTCGAGGGCGTTCTGGGGCGACCGATCTATGCCGACTGGCTGCCTGTTCTGGTTTTCCTGTCGGGAGCTGTCTTTATGTACGTGTCGGTGCCGACAGAGCTGTCCATCATGAGCCAGTTGCCAGAGAAGATGACACCGTCGTTGCAGCGGCGAGTAGACCAGTTGCAGCACATCCATATGGTGTCGCGGCTGGTGGTGGTGCGTGTCAACGTGCTGGCGGCGGTCCTGATGGTATTTGTCAGTCCGGGAGACCGCTGGCAACTGGGGCTGATGGCCAACATGCTGGCCTACTTGTCGTTGTTTTTGATGACGTCCGTTATGCGTCGACAGGCTGATTGATAGCTACTCTATGCCCCTCTATCTAATTTATTACAACGCTCACCAATGAACCCCAACGACCAAAACGCTGAACGCTTTCTGAACCTCATCCGCGAGTCGCGGCGGGGGAAGTTCAAGGTGTATATTGGCATGAGCGCAGGCGTGGGTAAGTCGTACCGGATGTTGCAGGAAGCGCATAGCCTGTTGCGCAACGGGGTCGACGTGAAGATTGGCTTCATTGAAACACATCGCCGGGTCGAGACCGAGGCATTGGTGGCGGGGCTGCCGGCCATTCCCCGACGAACGCTGTTTTACAAAGGCCGCCAACTCGAGGAAATGGACGTGCAGGCCATCATTAATGTGCATCCCGAACTGGTGATCGTGGACGAGCTGGCCCACACGAACATTCCCGGCTCGAAAAACGAGAAACGCTGGCAGGATGTCATCGAGATTCTGGATGCGGGGGTCAACGTGATCTCGGCGGTGAACATTCAGCATATCGAAAGCCTGTATGACGAGGTTCACGCCATAACGGGCATCGACGTAACCGAGCGCGTACCCGACCGGGTGTTGCAGATTGCCGATGAAGTGGTGAACATCGACCTGACCGCCGACGAGCTGATCACGCGGTTGAAAGAAGGTAAAATTTATGACCAGGCGAAGGTGAAAACGGCGCTGGCCAACTTCTTCCAGTCCGACAAAATCCTGCAACTGCGTGAACTGGCCCTGAAGGAAGTAGCCGGTCAGGTAGAACGGAAAGTAGACATGACCATGCCGCTGTCGGGCAATTCACGGCACGAACGGTTCATGGCGTCGATCAGCAGCAACCCGGAGATCGCCCGGCGCGTGATCCGCAAAACGGCTCGACTGGCCAGTTACTACAACTCGCGCTGGTACGTGTTGTATGTGCAGACGCCCGCCGAAAGTCCCGATCGAATCAAGCTCGACGTGCAGCGCCACCTGATCAATAACCTGAAACTAGCCACCGAACTGGGTGCTGAGGTGATCCAGTCGAAGGGCCGAAACATCGTAGATTGCATTATGGAAGAAGTGGAGACCCGAAACGTAACGACAGTCTGTATCGGTAAACCGCACCTGAGCCTGATCCAGATTATCCTTAGAACCAACGCCTTCAACCGCCTCCTCAACAAACTATCCGACTCCGACGTCGATTTGATTATTCTTTCATAAAATGTTTACTGTTTACAGTTTACTGTCTTCTGTTGCGCTGCTCAGTCACATATTGTTAGCTGGCAGCGCAACAGAAGACAGCAAACAGTAAGCTGCAAACCTATTGTTTCCATGAACCTCCAATCCAAGATATTCCTCGCGCTGGCTTTTATGTTCGCCATTATTCTGCTGATGGGCGGGTTAGGAGGCTATTACCTCAACCAACTGGCCAATGACTCGCAGGCTATTTTGCAGGATAACTACGTGTCGTTCGAGTACTCGAGCCGCATGCAGCGAGCTCTGCCCCGACTGCCCGAACCGGATGCCGTTGCCGATTTTGAGCGGAATCTGAAAAAGCAGGAAGGGAACATCACGGAAGTTGGCGAAGCTGAAGCAACGGCTACGCTGCGTCGGGAGTTTGACCAGTTCAGGAAAGGGGCCACTGATTCGGCGGCAAAGCAACGAATGCTGCAAACGCTGTTTCAACTGGATGATATCAACGGCCAGGCGATGGTGCGGAAGAACGACGTAGCCAAACAAACGGCCGACGATGCGCTGGTCTGGCTGGCCGTAGTGGGTACGGTCTGCTTCCTGATTGTGTTGTCGTTCACCATCAATTTCCCGGCCTACATTGCCCGCCCCCTTCGTGAGCTGACGCAGGGAATCAAGCAGGTGACGAACCGTAATTTTGAGGAGCGGTTGCACGTGCAGTCGAGCGACGAGTTTGGCGAGCTGGCGCGGTCGTTCAACCGGATGGCCGAGAAATTGTATGAATACGAACACTCGAATCTGGCGCGTATCCTGTTCGAGAAAAAACGCATCGATACGCTAATCCAGATCATGTCTGACGGCATTGTTGGCCTCGACCAGAACCGGTACATCCTCTTTGTGAATCAGGTTGCCAGCCGATTGCTGGGCCTGGACGAATCGGAACTGCTGGGGAAATACGCGCCCGATATTGCGGCGGGTAATGACCTGATGCGCACTCTGATTCAGGAGGTAATGCCTGCCCCCCAACGTACCCAGGACGTCGGCGAGGCCAGCCTGCTGAAGATTTATGACGGTGACAAGGAAAGCTATTTCTCCCGACAGACCCAGCCAGTAGATATCATCCGAACTGGCGATACGCAGGCCGTGCGGGCCGGGTACGTTATCGTGCTGAAAAACGTGACCTCCTTTAAAGAACTCGACCTGGCCAAGACAAACTTCATTGCCACGGTGTCGCACGAGCTGAAAACGCCAATTTCAAGCATCAAGATGAGCCTGAAGCTGCTTGATGATCAGCGAATCGGTGCGTTGAACGAGGAGCAGAAAGAGCTACTGACGAACGTCCGCGATGATGCTAACCGGCTGCTGGCCATTACGGGCGAGCTACTGAACATGGCGCAGGTAGAATCGGGGCAGATACAGCTGAATCTGCAGCCGGTAGCCCCCCCCGACATAATCAGCTACGCCGTAAATGCCCTTCGCGTATCGGCAGCAGAACGGAAGATCGAACTGCACATTGATGTGCCGGCCATGTTACCGCCCGTACGTACCGACCCCGACAAAGCATCGTGGGTGCTGGTCAATTTCCTGTCGAATGCCATACGCCATTCTCCGGACGAAAGCCGGATCGACGTGTCGGCTCGGATACTGAACGAGGGGGTCGAATTCCGGGTACGTGACCACGGTGCAGGCATTCGCCCCGAACACCGCGACCGGGTGTTTGATCGTTATTTCAAAGCACCGGGATCGAATGGGCAGGCTAGTGGTACGGGTCTCGGGTTGGCTATTTCAAGTGAATTCATTCAGAGCATGAACGGGCAGATCGGGCTGGATACCGGCGTTACAGATGGGGCTGCATTCTGGTTCGTGTTGCCGGAGGAGGTTAGTTAAGCTATTGATAATCTGTTACCTTGCCCGCCTAAACACACCATTATGAAGCGCACATTATTTGTAGCAGTTTACCTGCTAACGGTCTTCACTACGTTTGCTCAACAGCCTGCTCCGGTTAAAAATGATACCTGGGGAAAGGCCTCTGCCGCTCGCGACGACCGGTACACGAACCCCAAAAGTGCGGTCTATGCCGGCCCCGACGGCTGGTACAATTTCGGTGAAGTGCGGGCAATGGTCGACAATGCGGCAAAAACAGCTTACACCTTTAAAGGCGGTTTCCAGTTGACAATGCACACCTTTACGGCTGTTGAGCCAAGTAAAAACCGGCTGATGACACTGGATTTCGGTACCGACACGCCCGCCGTAGGTACGTATCAGGTTGGCAAGAAAGCTAATCCTGAACAGAAACAAGTAGAAGTATCTTTCTCCGACATTACGAAAACCGAAATACGCGACTGGAAGGGAAACGACGGTGCCGGAGCGGTTACCGTTTCAAAAGTGAACGGCTTCCTGTACGTGAAATGCCGGAACGTACTGCTCCAGCCTGATGGCATTCACCAGGCCGACGAGTTGAAAAAACCAATGACGATCGGTTTTGAAGGGGCCATTGCTCCGGAATGAGCTTACTTCGTGCTATCGTGTATGGGTTTGCAAGTAGTCTGCCGCTGCGGGGCCAGCACGCGTAAAGCCGTACACGATAGCACGAACCAATCTCACCTAAGTCAAAAAAAATGGTTGCAACCCGTTATGAAGCCAGCACTTCATTTTGTGGTTTCGACAGCAGCGACGAATCTTCGCCAGGTTCGATGAACAGTTGCTTAACGATTGGGAACGCTTGCTGAACAGTTTCCCGAATTCGGATGATCGCCTGATTAATGTCGGTCGTGGAGAGGTCGTTGTTGAAATCAACGACCAGCATCAGAATAACCTCTTCCGGTCCCATGTAGATAGATGGTGACCGCAACACCCGGCCAACCGATTTGTCTTTTTCCACTACGGCCAGTATCTGCTTCAGCTTTTCTGCTTCCACGCTTTCGCCCATCAGCAAGCCCCGGCTTTCGCGCGCCAGCACTACCGACACGGCGGTCAGAATCAGGCCAATAACGATTGAAGCGGCCCCATCGAAGTAAGGATTGTTCAGCTCGTGCCCCAGAAAAACGCCCAGGAAAGCCACGATCAGACCCAGCACGTCGGCGGCGTCTTCAAACAGAACCACAAACGTTGATGGGTCTTTGCTCCGCTTCACCGCCGCCCAAAAAGGCTGACTGCCCCGTTGCCGGTTAAACTCTTTCAGGGCGGTGATGAGCGAGAAGCCATCGAGCAAGAAGGCGATGCCCAGTACGATGTAATTCCACTTCGGATCTTTAATGATTTCCGGGTGCTGTAAATGCGTGATGCCTTCATAAAACGATACGCCACCACCCACGCCGAAGATCAGGATAGAAACAATGAATGCCCAGAAGTACAGCTCCCGCCCGTAGCCAAATGGTCGCCGGTCGTCGGCTGGTTTCTTACTGCGCTCAATACCCAGAAGTAGCAACACCTCATTCAGCGAGTCGACCAGGGAGTGGATGCCCTCCGAGATCATGGCCGAACTGCCCGTTATGCTGGCGGCAACAAACTTGGTAACGGCGATGGCTATATTGGCAAGTAACGCACTGTAAATCGGTGTCTTAGACGCAGGCATACATTCAATGGCTTATGCACAAACCAACGGCCGGCGGCTGGCAAATGTTTAGTCTGAAGCAACCTGATGCGCTGACGCAGGTACGTTCCGTCAGGGCGTTACCGGGGTGGCGGGGGTCTTATACACGTAAAAAGGTCCGCTATGCGATGGCTTGTCGAACTGCGCTACGCGTGGGTACGTGAGGGTTCCGTCTTTGGTAATCAGGTACGCGTATTTGCCTTTTTCAAAGTCGACCATAGCCACTTTCTGATCAACGTAGTAATTGACAAACCCGACGATATCGCCAAAAAAAGATAGGTCCGGGTATTTGTCCGGAGGCGTGTACTGGGCTAATACCCGCCGTTGCAGACTATTCAGTTGTTCATCTTCCGACAGCGACGTACGCAACGATACGGGTGGCGGATTACTAACCTGCCCACGGAACTGCCGATCGTATTTTGCCTGGGTAATCGATTCATCCTCCGATAGTTTAAGCTCCCGAATCGATGTCTGCCGGCTGCGGGGCATAACATTATCAAACTCCGGATTGATCAGAACGGGAGTGTTACCGGGTAATGTTCTCAGGAAAGCTGCCGTTTGCCACAGCATGGAAGGCCGTAGTAAATCGATTTCCAGCATAAGGCCTTCAATAAAGTTGGATAACGCCAGCGCGCCCGCCAACCCGTACAGAACCCACCGGCGGCTGGTGATCTGATACACGCCATAGCCCGCGTATACCAGCATGAAGAGGCTCATCGTGCGTAGGGGAAGGGTATGCGTGATGTAGATGGTTGAGGAGTGGAAGATGGAGACGGTTAGCAGCACGAGGTTGCCGATCAGCAGTGCGGCGATACCCTTGTTAGGGTACCAACGCCAGAAAGCCAGCGCGCCGATCGGAATGAGCACCAGCTGCCAGACCGTTGGCGCGGGTAACACCATACCGGTAACGTACCCCCAGTTGAAAAACGAGGTTTGTGTGCCGCTGACTTTCATGAGCATCCCCCCCGCAAATGCTTTGAGCAGCACAAACGAGTCGGTCCATAGAAAAGGCATTGTCAGCAACATGAATAACAGCAAGGCTCCCAGCAGCCCGACCGCGCGTTGCCAGCTCCAGCCCATACGTAACAACACGCCACCCAGCAGGAATGGGAAGGTGAACATAAACAGCAGTCGCTGACTAATGAGCAGGGCGATCAGCAGTAAGACAAGGGCTGGTTTCCGCCACGACCCTGCCGGAAATTCGCTGAACAGGATCAGAAGACTGGCTACGGCAAACAGCGCGTAACTCAACCCTTCGGGCCGGATAACCGGAGTGCTGACAAATACATCGAATTGGAGACAGAGAATAATAACCAGCGGCAACCGAAGCACGGGTGGCAGCAGCGCGGAACTGGACCGATGGATGATGCGAACACACCAGATCAATAGCGACCCAACCAGGAGAATCTGCACCAGCCGGCCGGCCGTAATGAGCGGAACCCGGTCAAGCAGGTAAGCATACGCCGTTTTATCAACTACCTCGAACAGGCCCGCTGCGGTGAGGCCGCCGGTCTTGGCGGCCGTAACGATATTGATCAGGCATTGCCCCAGCGCGAGCAGGTAAAAAACCAGCACCATTGGAATGCCGGGCCAGTCGAGGCAGCGGGGCGTGGCGCCAAAGAGCATAAACACGCCCGAATCGGCAATGAACTGCTCATCGGTGGTAAAGTAGCCGCCATCGGGTGGCTGTATGAAACTGACCCAACAGGCGAAGCTTATGGCCAGACCAACGATTAAATAACTCCACCGGCTGGAAGGTAATGAATCTAACGAAATTGACAGGCGGGAAGTGGTGGGTGATGAAAACATCGAAGGCAGTTGACTGGTAGATTGACCGCGAATTTACCGCATCTATCGTTTCAACAGCCGCAATGTTCGCGTGTGGTTTGGCGTCGTTACCGAAAGAATATATACACCCGACTGTAAATCAGAGGCTTGTATCGACAATAGCCCGTTTTGACTAGTGGTGTAATTACGAAGAAAAACGGTTCGTCCGGCTAAATCGGTTAGTCGGATCGAAAGGGGCTGCGTTACTTCACTGTCGGCCAGGGTTATAGTGAGGGGAGCCGCCTCGGTGAACGGATTTGGAAATACGGCCAGTGTTTGCTGTGCATTTGCATACGTACCTGCCCGCTCGAAGTTGGGAATACCGTAACCATACTGCGTGTCGGGCCGGTCGGCCTGCGAGCCCGACTGTCGGAGCAGATTGCGTACCTGCGTTGCCGAAAGACCCGGATATGCCTGCCAGAAACCCGTAGCAAGCCCCGCAACCAGCGGCCCCGAAAATGACGTGCCATTGCCGGTGCTGATACTGCCCACCGACGTACCTATCGTGGTGCCCTGCCCCAGCGCCACCAGATCAGGTTTTAACTGGCCATCGGGCGTTGGCCCCACAGAACTGAATCGGGCCAGCACACCATTCCGGTCAACGGCGCCGATACTCAGCGCGCCGGGCGAATCGGCGGGTGCGCCAATGGTGCGCCATGAACTGTTGCCTTCATTACCGGCCGAAACAACCACAACCATGCCCGCGTCGGCAGCCCAGGTGGCAGCCCGGCTAACCAGCGTTTTAGCGCCCGTCAGGTCGGCATATGAATGATTGTCGGCAGGGTTATCGAAGGTGGTATAGCCTAGCGACGAGTTGATTATATCAGCGCCGGTACTATCGGCATATTCGGCGCCAAACAGCCAGTAGGCCTCTTCAACGGGGTTTTCAGAGGCGGCTACTTCCGTACGGAGCAGTAGGTACGTTGCCTTGTAGGCAGGGCCGTACAACTGGTTTGGTGCTTCGGCTGCCATGATCGATAAGACGTTCAGCCCATGTTCGTCGTCATCATATACGTCGGCTTCCCGATCGGCAAAATCGTAGGTGGCCAGCACGCGGTTTTCCGAGAAAAGGGAGGACAGAAACGCAACACGATTGGCCCGCAGGAAGCCCGCATCGAGAATAGCCACCAGCATAGTCTCGCCATGATAACCCTGGTCGTGCATCTTATCAACGCCCAGTTGCCGTAATTGGAAATCCGAGGCGCCGTAGGCTGGTACCGTAGCCAACTGCCCGAATTTGTCGGCGTGTTGTACAGTAGCTAGTGGCCCGTCAGCGGGTGTTAATCGGGCATTGTTCAACACCCGGCCCGTTTCCAGCCCCTGTACATACGGCAGGGCCAGTAGGGCCGAAAGCTGCGCCATACTTGCCTCAACCAGAGCCGCATTAAGCCAGCGCGACGTATAGAGCACGTTTGCCCCCGCGGTTCGAAGCCCCTGTACATACGTGGGTGACACAGGCAGATCACGCTCGGTAATGGAAATACGCTGGCGCTGCCGCCTCAACACTGACCTTGGCGACAGAAATTTTTCGGGCTGATTAGTCTGGAAGGGCGTACCTGCTTTGTCTCGAAACAGGAGCAGGTATTGGCCAACACGCTGCGCCTGCGCCGTTTGGGCAACGCCACACAACAGGGCAAGGCCTAGTAAAAAGGACTTAATTCGCAGCGGAGTTGCCTTATTCTGTTCCATAACTAGCTAACCGGACATACCGGCGAACGCCAAAATCGATTTGTGCTTTTCCTACGCAGGAAGGAGTTGACGAGCAGAATTGAAGTTGCACCGTTTCTTTATACACCAGGCCAACTTGCCGGGCGTATACCTCAACGCGTTTGTCTTGTGAAACGAGGGTCGAGTCGTTTTGTTGCAGCACCGTGGCTGTCTCAGCAAATGTCTGCGTACCAACCGAATAAGGCTGATGTACATTCCGCAGTTCATAGATATCTTCCTGAAACTGATTGAACAGATTGCCATTCCAGCGACTGCGTTCGGCAGGGGGGAAGATGAGTTTGACGAAGTCGGCGCCGTTTTCGGTACGTATGGCCATGCGGCTGTCAACGCGGGCTGTCCAGAGGGAGTCGATTTGCCAGGGGGCCTGTACATTGGCGCGGCGGAAGCGTTGCAGGCGGAAAGCGGGTTGTCCTGTTACATCCGTATAACTGACCCCAACCGTTTCTTTTAGCTGATAGGTACTGGTAACGGGCGCGGCTGTCAATGAGTAGCGCTGTTCTGTTACGTCGTATATGACAAACCGGCCCGTAGTTAGTGGCATATAATCAAGGCCAACGTTGGGAGCGGCCGTTTCCGGCGAATTGCAGGAGAGGAGAACTAACCAGCAAAATGAGGCAAGCAGGGCAGAAAGGCGAAGCATGAATGGCGTGAACGGGCAGATGAGCCTGTACAAAGTTCATCCATTCGATGAGCATTTGCAATTGGTACTCAGCGATTCCTACACCAGGTCATTCTTGAAGGCGTAGGCTACCATACCGGCGGTGTTCTTAGTGCCGGTCTTTTCCAGAATCCGTAGTCGGTGCCCCTCTACAGTACGTGGGCTCAGAAAAATCTTGTCGCTGATCTCAGCCGTCGACATGCCTTCGCAGATCAGTTTCAGGACTTCTTTTTCGCGTTCCGACAGCAGTATCTTGCTGTTATACAGCGCCGACTGCTTCACGACGGCGGGTTTATTGGTCATTTTCCGAAGCATGGCCCGGGAAACAAACTCATTGAGGTACACGCCTTCGTCCATCACCTTCCGAATTGCCTTTTCCACCTCGTCGGGATCAGAATCTTTCAGCAGGTAACCGCTCACTCCTTTTTCGAGCAGGTGCAACACCATCCGGTCTTCATCGTGCATGGTCAGCACAATGATCTTGATGAGGGGGTAGTTTTCGCGCAGGTAGTCGGCCGTAGCGGTGCCATCCAGAACGGGCATTTGTAGGTCGAGCAAAACAACGTCGGGCATACGCCGGGGAATTTTGTCGATAAATTCCTGGCCATTACTGGCTTCAAGCACCAGCTCAAAATCAGCCACCTGCCCCAGAATCGAAGCAATACCGCGCCGAAACAGGTTGTGATCGTCTACAAGCGCTAGTTTAATCTTTGCCATTGTCTTTCTCCATTGCCTGAACTACTCACTATTTCTTCTGAAGGAGCCGTGTGCAGGCGTGTTTGAACGTGAATGCGGGAACCACGTCCCGGTGCTACATCAAAGGTGACATGCCCATCAACTACTGACAGGCGACTTTCGATATTACGTAGTCCCAGGCCACTCCGTCGATCTTTCACCGCTTCATCATAATCAAATCCGCGCCCATTGTCGAGCACCGACATCCGTACCGAATCGTCGAGGTAGACAAACTGCACCTCAACCTGTGTTGCACCGGCGTGTTTAATGGCATTGTTGATCAACTCCTGGGCAATCCGGTAGAACATCAATTCCTGGGCGGGCGCTATTCGCTCCAGCGTATTGGGCGACTCCAGCAAAACCGATACATCGGGCCCGGTTGCTTTTTCGGTCAGTTCCTCAATGGCAGCCAGCAGGCCAAACCGTTCGAGTGTAGTGGGTACCAGGTTCCGGCTGATTCGCCGCACATTGCTCATCGTTTCATCGAGCAGCGAGCGCGTTTTCTGTACCTGAAGACTATTCTCGGCGGTGTCACTCAGCTTACGTTCCAACTGGTTCAGACTTAGTTTGGTAACAGACAGCATTGTTCCGATTTCGTCGTGAAGATCACGGGCCAGGCGGCGGCGTTCCACTTCCTGTCCGTTGAAGGTTGCCTCCATCAGTTCTTTGCGGTAGGCTTCCCGGAGTTCGTTGAGCGCCAACTGATGACGTACCTGCCGGTTTTGGTAAAATGCCACGAAGAGGATGATGAACATGGTCATCATCAACAACATTGCCGACCCCACGGCTATGTATAACTTCATGTACGGATCCAAGACAGGGTAAGAGCTAGTAGTGGCCTGCTAAAAATAAATGACCGCCCTGCGTATTACAACTTTAGGGCGGTCACTTCACTTATTCGGTATAAAAAACAGTGTAAACGGTCTCATTTACACGGCAAAACTCTCGCCGCACCCGCAGGTACGTGATGCATTCGGGTTTTTAAACTGAAACCCTTTGCCGTTCAGTCCGTCTGAAAAATCGAGTTCAGTGCCGGCCAGATAAAGCAGACTTTTGCGATCTACGTATATCTTGATGCCCTTGTCTTCAACTATATGGTCGGTTGGTTGCTGGGCTGTATCGAACTGGAGTTCATACATCAGGCCCGAACAGCCGCCACCCTGTACCGCCACCCGAATGGCAAAGTCATCGGTAAGGCCGTCTTTCCGGCGCAGTTCAACAATCTTATCTTTGGCTTGTTCCGTTACCGTTACCATGGCATCAGTGAGTAAAATGTCTGCGGAACAATAACCGTGTATCGTTCCTTTCAGTAAAAACGGTCTGGGCTCAGGGAAAAGTTCATGGAGACAGCACCGAACAGATGATTCCGCTTATTCTCCACTTTTCATATTCCTGACAATGTTTACTAACGTAGAACATATCGGCATTGCCGTTCGTGACCTGACGGCTTCCAACGCGTTGTTTGCGAGCCTGTTCAATACACAGCCTTATAAATCGGAAGAAGTTACGTCGGAGGGGGTAATGACTTCTTTTTTCCGGTTCAACAATGGTTCCGGGCAAACCAAAATCGAATTGCTGGTGCCAACCCGGCCTGATAGTCCCATTGCAACGTACCTGGAAAAGCGCGGCGAAGGCATTCACCACCTGGCGTTTGAGGTAACCGATATCGTGACTGAAATGGCTCGCCTGAAAGCCGAGGGCTTTGTGCTCCTCAACGAAACGCCTAAGCCTGGTGCAGACAATAAGCTGGTGTGTTTTCTGCACCCTAAAACAACCAACGGTGTCCTGATCGAGCTGTGCCAGGAACGGCCCCTGGAAGGCCAATGAGCGGGGTGAGTAACCCTACCCGACAAGACACAAAAAAGCCAAGCGAGATTCCCCCTTGGCTTTCTGATTTACTCAACGTTATGAAAAACTTTTCTTTTCGATACAAGTATAAAGCAGAAATTTCATTATTCAGTTCAAGTGCTGATAAAAATTTTATCGGCTTTGTGTAACTAGCTAATTATCAAAGCAGTGAATGTAAATAAAATTTAAAAATAGCTCAGATTAAGGTAAGCGATTATCCTCAAACGTCAATGTGTACGTTAAGGATACCTACTTAGACAGTGGCTGGGAAATACGGATGAGTAGTGGTTTTACAAAACGACCTGCCCATCCCGAAGGGTAATGGTTCGGTCGGCAAGGGCCGCCAATGGTTCGTTGTGGGTGACGATGATGAACGTCTGGCCAAACTCGTCGCGCAGGTCGAAAAAGAGTTGATGGAGTTCTTCGGCGTTACGCGAATCAAGGTTGCCGCTGGGTTCATCGGCAAACACAACGGCAGGCTGGTTGATTAGTGCCCTGGCTACTGCTACCCGCTGCTGCTCCCCACCCGACATTTGCGATGGGAAATGCCCCTGCCGACTGGTTAGCCCCAGTTTGGCCAGCAGCTGCTCGGCTCGTTGCCGCACCTCCCGCTCATTCCGGTTGGCAATGAAACCCGGAATCGATACATTTTCCAGGGCCGTAAACTCGGGAAGCAGGTTATGAAACTGAAAGATGAACCCGATCTGCTCGTTGCGAAACTTGGCCAGTTGCGTGTCGTTCAACGTAAAAACGTCCTGACCAGCCAGGGTAACGGTACCGGAGTCGGGCCGGTCGAGTGTGCCGAGTATATGGAGCAGGGTACTTTTGCCCGCTCCCGAAGCACCTACAATAGAAACAACTTCACCCGCCGCTACCGACAGACTTACTTCATTCAGTACAGGTAACGGCCCGTAGGCGCGCCGTAAATTGGAGGCGGTTAATAGCGACATTACGCAAAGGTACGCAGATATCGGATTTGGGATTTGGGATTGCGGATTTGGGATTTGCTCCGCTTAGGTTCGGGATTATATCCAGCGGAGCAAATCCCAAATCCGCAATCCCAAATCCGATAGCTTATTTCGCAAAGGTTGCCGCTTCCTTATTTAATGCCTGATCAGATTCTGCCGATGGGGTGATGAGCAGCCGGTGCCGAAACGTGACCGACTGACCAGCTTTCAGCGTATAGTTCATCGGCGCATCTTTTCCGCTCGACATAACGCTTGGTGCCATCGGATTAGCGGCAAACAAGCCATAACCGCGAGCATGCCAGTAGGTTGGATAGCCGGGGTTGCCGGGATGGTCGATAATCGTTACGGCGACGGGTTCATTCTTGGGCAACGTACCTGTGAGCGTAACCCAGGGAGCGCGGGTTCCCCAGACGGCATCACCGTCTATGCCCATAGCACTGTGGTATTTACCTGTTACGCCCTCATTATCGAGCTTAGCCACGGCAGTTGCTTTTCCCGAAGCATCAGTAAACAGCTCAGGCTTGGTAGACGGGTGCTCCAGCTGACGGGCTACACGCAGGCCAATCATACCTTCTTTGTTGTCTTTGAACACGACATCGCCAGCAACAGCTTTGAGCGTTGTGCTCCGGTCGATTCGGCGCGTAGCCCCGTCAGCGGAGAACGTAAACTGTGTCGTTTCGTGCAGCATCGGTTTACCATCTCTATCCTGCCAATCGGCTTCGACGGTTAGTTCGGCGTGGTCACCTGCTTCATTTAAACGCGCGATGTTGGTATTCACGATCGTACCGTACATGCCTTTGGGATCAACTGCCGACGAGTTATTCCATAGATCATACCCATTTACATCGCCATAATTGAACCATAAACCTACGTGGTGCGGGTGGTCAACACGTTCGCCCGGGCGCGGGTCCATTGGCCAGCCACGGGTAATGGGGTTGCCGGTGGCTGTCAGGATAGGGTAAAGCACCGGTTTTTTCAGCACGTCGGCACCGGGGTAGATGTACGCCGTAAAAAGCTGCCCATCCACAAACACGGCCACACGGCCAGTTTCCCGTTTCAGCGTAACGCGTTGTTTTTTAGGCGGTGTGGCAGCTATGGAAAGAATCAGAAGCGAGGCGAGGCAAAGACTTGACAGACGCATTGATTTTGGTTGGTTATTTGTATCCATAGAAACCGGAAACGCCGGGTGTTCTACCTGTTGGTTGGCTGGTTGATTGGTTGGCTGGTTAACTGGTTGGCTGGTTAATTGGTTGGCTGGTTAATTGGTTAATTGGTTGACTGGTGAGCTGGTTACCTAGTTGGGCAATTCCTTTTTGAGGGCAGCTACTATTACTAGACTCTTAACCAAGTAACTAGCCCCCCAACTAACCAGTCAACCAACTAACCAGTTAACCAACTAACCAGTTAACCAACTAACCAGTTAACCAACTAACCAGCCAACCAATCCACCAGTCAACCAACTAACCAGTTAACCAATTACCCATGCTCATTGAAGTCTGTGCTTACTCTGTTGACGACTGCCTGGCAGCGCAACAGGCCGGAGCTAATCGAATTGAACTGTGTTCGGCTCGTGCCGAAGGTGGGTTGACGCCCAGCCTGGGGCTGATGCGTCAGGTACGGGCGGCCATTTCGTTGCCAATCTTCGTAATGATCCGACCCCGGGGCGGCGATTTTGTGTATTCCGCTTCTGAAATCGCTGTGATGGAAGCAGATATCGAGGTGGCTCGGTTGGCGGGGGCCGATGGCGTGGTGCTGGGTACGTTACTGCCCGATGGCCGCGTCGATCGCGATACCACGCGCCACCTGATTCAGTGTGCCAGCCCGTTGCCTGTCACCTTCCACCGCGCGTTTGACCTAACCAGCGATGCCCAAAAAGCGCTCGACGAGTTGATCGACCTCGGTATAGCCAACGTACTTACATCAGGGCAGCAGCCCCGGGCAATCGAGGCATTGCCTTTACTGGAGGCTCTGGCCAATCAGGCGGCTGGCCGAATAACCATCATGGCCGGATCTGGCGTGAACGGACGAAACGCCGTGCAGCTAGCCCGGACGGGTGTAACGGCGCTGCACTTGAGCGGGAGTGTGACAACCGAAAGCCCGATGCAATTCCGGCGCGAGAACGTACCTATGGCCAGTAGTATACCCGGCGAATATGAACGCTTTCAAAGTAGTGAGGCGGCCATTCGAGCAGTGGTTGAAAGCGTGTAGCCGACGCTGGTCTGCAGGAATGCCGGACCAGCTACTTCGCCAACGCAGTTGCCATTGCAGCCGACTGCGCTTTGCCGATGCAGCGAATTGTGACGTTGTTGAACTCCTTACTCAGTAACTGGAATTCATCAGGGGTGAGGTTGTTGAAAAAAACGGCGGCCGAAATGCGATTACCTTTTAGCGTCTCGGCATAGAAAGCGTTTGTCAGCACAAAGGCCGTTGAGCCGCCTTTCATACCCAGGTGGGTATACACGCCCTTGTTGGCAGGATTCACTGCGAATGGCCACTCCATGATTGAGTCAAGTATGGTCTGAACGGCGGGAGGAAAATAAGTGCGTGAATTGATCTTTTGCATCACCGACGCATAATCACGCACCGTTGAACCAGGTAGCCGGTCTGACCATACTTTTTGCAAAGCCATGTCGGGAAATATAAATGACTGTTTAAACAAGCCATCCTTATCCTGCTTGAGGCGGTTATGAATGGCCTGGCATTTGGCACGATATGCTTTGGCTGATAACCTGCGTGTCTCGTCGACGGTCTTTGCCGAATTGGCGGGTGGCACGGAGTACAGAAAAAGTGCCGACACGATCGGATATAGCGGGTCGTGGTTAGGTAGGTGCAGCATCTTTAGGCTGGCGTTGACCGTATCAGTACCCAATTTATCCAGCAGGTATTCGGTATTGGCGTTTGAACTGAACTGAATCATGCCTTTGGCCACGTCGAGCAGGGCCACCGTCTCATTCTCGATCAGATTTCGTTGTGACAGCCACTGCTTCCAGCCGGGATGTGCACCGCCGTCTGTGTTGGGCAGGTAATACAGATCCAGGTCGGTAAGGGGAATGCGTTCGGCGGGATTGATTTTGCCGGCGGCGGCTTGCCGGGCAAACTCGATGGCGATGATTGTTTTGACTGCGCTTGCCAACGGCATTGTCTGATCGGGACGCAACTGGATCTGTACCGTGTCATTACGGATAACGTAGAGTGCAGACCGGGTTGGATTGGCCCGAATGAAATCGACCACCACATCAGGGCTGGTTGGCTGGGCTTCGGCCAGGTACGTTGCCGACAGCAAAAGTAAGTAGAGTAACTGTGTACGCATAGGAGTGGCCGATTGAGTGATTGAAGATCAACCAAACAGATAACGTACCTGAAGCACTTTTGATAAATGGCCACACAGGCCCATCAGCGGGAAAAGGACAGAACAATACCTTACTCAATTGTAAACAATCTATTGCCCGCTACTATGTATTACCAACTAACGTTAAAAAAGCCCCTTCATCAAAACCGGCACCCGTTCTTACCAACTCCATTTGCCGTTCATCACCGACCCCGTACGTTTGGTATGTACTTCAACAGAAGACACCTACTGACATGGAAAAACGTTTGGAACGATACCTCGACGAAGCACAGATCGGGGGCGTTGCGGCCGGACTGGCCCATTACTTCAACATAGATCGGACGCTGATCCGGGTACTGTTTGTGGCAGGAATCTTCATTCCTTCGGCACCTGCACTCATTCTGTATATTATCTTGTGGATCGTGGTACCCGAACGCCGGTTTGGCTTCTCATCACAAACACAATCAACTATCTTCTCAAATCCTGCTTTTTCTATGTCGTCTACTGACCAAAAACGTGGCAACCTCATCGGAGGGGCTGTACTGATCATCATCGGCGTTTTCGCCCTGCTCGAACGCTACACTGACATCGATTTCAGCGATGTGTGGCCCTTGTTATTGATTGGCGGCGGTGCGTGGCTGATTCTTAAAGATCGTGATCGTCGGGCAGATCACTCGTCGACCAGCTACCTCGACAGCGATCCAACGCCGCCGGTAACTCCACCAACACCGCCGTCCAACGATCCCTACGATCCTAACCGGCCTATTAATCAGTTATAAACGGCTAACGGTTGGCAGTGGCAGTTGGCAGGGCTTCGCTCAGGTACGTTAACTGTTGCGAAGCTCTGCCAACTGCCACTGCCAACTGCTAACGCTAAGCGTCATGAAATCACATCGTAACCTATTCTGGGGCCTAACGTTCATCACGCTTGGCGTGTTGTTTCTGGCCCGAAACTGGAACCTGTTTCCAATGCCCGACTGGTACTTCGTCCGTACCCTTTGGCCTATTCTGCTCATTTTAGGCGGTGTAGCGCTTATGCTGAGAACGTCTACGCCGGTTATGTCGGTGGTTGCCACGGGCCTTCTGGCGGTAGCCTTACCTTTCTGGCTCTTCAGCTACATTGGGCGAAATCACCACTATCGGAATAGGCATGATTTCTCGATGCGTTTCGATCCACCCTCACCACCATCTCCGCCAAGCCCGCCCGACGCACCAGATACCCCCAATCCACCGTCGATGAACATGGATGATGACGACGATGACGACGATGATAGTGATCGGGAAAACCGGCACCTGCGGTCGGGGGCATTTATGGAAGATATGCCCACGCCAGCGCCTGCCGAGGCCCGATTTGTGCTGGAAGGTGGCGCGGCAAAATTTCGGATGGACGATACCACGCCCAAGCTGATCGACGCCCGCACTAAAGCCATTAACCTATACAGCATGAGCATAGACCGCAATGTAGCTCAGGTGCCAACGGTTCGGTTATCGCCTGCGAAAGGCAGCAACGGAAACATCAGCCTGTTCGACAATGACGGCGACTCCGATTTTGGCGAAGTGGTTGTTAAGTTGAACGAAGGCCCGCTTTGGGATATGCAGATGGACTTCGGCGCCGGTGCCGCCGATTTTGATCTGACCCGTTATGCCGTGAAAACGCTGAAAGTAGAAGCCGGTGCTGCCAGCCTCGACCTTCGCCTGGGTGACAAAGCGGCTCAGTCAGACGTGAAAATTTCGTCGGGCATGGCGTCGGTGAAAATCAGAGTGCCGAAATCGGTAGGTGTTAAAATCACGACTGATGGTGGCCTTAATTCAACGGAGATCGATGATGATTTCGCTAAAGTGGGGGGCAGCACGTACCTGAGCCCAAACTATAACGCTTCGACCAAAAAGATTACCATCCGCTACGACGGTGGCCTTTCGAGCCTGAACGTATCCCGTTATTAATCTCAACACCATTAATATCCTGCCTTTTTCTACAAAAGCCGCTCAACTGAACAGTAGGGCGGCTTTTCCGTGTTAGGAAATAGACCAGCCGTTTTCGGGCAACTGATATGTATCCTGAAAATAGCCACTGCCGAACCATATCTGCTCAGATGACTTACCCGATCTACCTGGATTATAACGCCACCACCCCCGTTGATCAGCGTGTACTGGATGCGATGTTGCCCTACCTGACCATGCATTTTGGGAATGCAGCCTCGCGAACACACGTATTTGGGCTGAAAGCCGAAGAGGCCGTAGCACAGGCACGCAGGCAGGTTGCTGCGCTGATTGGTGCGCTACCCAACGAACTGGTGTTCACGAGCGGTGCCACTGAGTCGATCAACCTGGCGCTGAAAGGGGCGTTTGAAGCAAACAGCCACCGAGGTAACCACATCATTACCGTTGCCACCGAGCACAAGGCCGGTCTGGATACCTGCCTGCATCTGGAACAACTAGGCGCCGAGGTAACGTACCTGACGCCTGATTCAGAGGGACTGGTTTCGCCCGAACAGATTGAAACGGCCCTTCGGCCAGGTACGTTGCTGATTTCAATGATGCTCGCCAACAACGAAACGGGTGTCATTCAGCCCCTCACCGAAATTGCCGCGCTGGCCAGGCAACGCAATATCCTGGTGCACACAGATGCCACACAGGCTGTGGGTAAACTGCCCATTGACCTTGCCCGGCTCCCCGTTGACTTCCTTAGTTTTTCGGGCCACAAATTCTACGCGCCCAAAGGCATTGGCGGATTGTTTGTTCGGCAAAAAACACCGCTCATTGCGCAACAGGACGGCGGCCGTCACGAACGGGCTCGTCGGTCAGGTACGTTGAACGTACCTGGCATTGTGGCGATGGGAAAAGCTGCTGAGCTGGCACAGACACAATTGGCCGAGGAAGCAGTGCGCGTAGCTAGGCTGCGCGATCGGCTTGAATCGGGACTAACAGCTCGTCTGTCTGACGTACAGGTAAATGGTACTCGGGCGCATCGGTTGCCCAACACAAGTAATCTGGCGTTTGCCAATGTCGACGGCGAGGCGCTGCTGATGAGCCTGAACGAAATCGCCGTTTCAAACGGCTCTGCCTGTACGGCCGCATCCACCGATCCGTCGCACGTACTAAAAGCAATGGGCCTTTCTGATGAACTGGCCTATAGCTCCGTCCGCTTTAGCCTTGGCCGATTTACTGCCGATGCCGATATCGATCAGGCAATCAGCCACGTAGTGACCGTCGTTGACCGGTTACGTACCTATCAGTCAATCTGAAATAAGTGTCTGCTTACACTACGAATGGGTGCTTTACAGGCTTAGTGGTGTTCGTTCGGCGCCCAGAACAGCCAATGTTTTCTCGTTCTGCAGGTACGTGATCACGGCTGCGCTGGCCGGATCGAAATTAGCTGGCATGGGCAAACGAACCCGCCCCGACTCCGTAGCGCGAACGGTAACAAAAGAACGCACTACGTTAGCATGCGTCAGGATTTTTCCGGTGTTTTCGCCCCGATTAACGGCCGTACGTACTAAATTGCTAACCAGCGCCACATTCAGTACTGCGCCTGCCAACGTACCTGATAGTTTCGTATCAACCACTACCGATTGCCCTTTTTGAGCGGTTGTAACACGTATCCTGACGGGAGTAGGCTGTTTAAGGGCAACAGCCAGCAAACTGGTTAATTGATCCCGGTTCGACCCGACAAATTCCTGCTTTCCGTTCAGGATCGCCTGTGGCGTATACACCGTTTTCAGGCCCAACTGCTGGGCATAGTGCCGTTGCCGGGCTGTAAAGCGGGCATCGCTGAATGGGTCGCGCCAGCCAAGCCGATCCCAATAATCGACATGGAACGACAGGGCATATACCGGCTGGTTGGCAGCGGCGGCCTTGGTAGCCGTTTCCATCAACAGCCGGTCGGCAGGCGGGCAACTCGAACAGCCCTGCGAGGTAAACAACTCAATGACGGCAACTGGATGAGTGGTTGTATCTGTAGAGTTGGGTACGTTACCAGCAGCTAGGGCCAAGAAGGCTAAGCTGCTGATGAAGAGAATGTTGAGTTTCATAACGTTTGTTGTCTGAACAATGCAGCTGACTGGCAACCTACCTACAGGCCCACGTGGTAATCATAACCCCGTTCGGCCCAGAAGTCGCGTGGGCGCTCGTCGGCGAAGGTCATGGTGCCAATGCGTTTCAGGTTCTTTACGCCGTATTTCACCGGAATAATCAGTCGGAGCGGCGCACCATGCAGGTCGGCGAGTGGCTCGCCGTTCATTTCGTAGGCAAGCAGCGCCTGTGGGTGCATGGCACTGGCAATGTCGAGGCCAACGTAATAGCCTTTGTCGGGCGTTTCCATGCCCAGGTAATTGAAATAGTCGGCTTCGCCTGTAGCGGGTTGGCCCGTACGGGTGCCCAGTTTGTAGTGCGTGATCAGATCAGCAAGGCGTGCCCCGCCCCAATGCTGCACCTGACTCCAGCCCTCCACGCATTTGAAATCGAAGATCAGATCAAACTTGGGCAAGGTTTTAACATCGTCGAGGCTAAGCGTCAGGTTGTCGCGGCCAGGTTGCTGAATCTGAAGCTGCCAGGTTGCCTGATCGAGTGGGCTGCGAAGGCCTTCTCGACCGTTGATCCGAACGTTTTTGGCGGCTTCGTCCAAGGCGAAGGTGGGGGCCAGGTGCTGGTTTGAGAAATACATGTTAGCCACCTGTTCATTGCTGTTCAGGATCGCCCGTAGTGGTGCCGGAATACTGCCTTCTTTGGGCTGCGAAGACACATACTTCCAGAAGCCGACGGGCACTAGACTGGCCAGGCCGAACCAGGCAAACGATTTGATGGTTCGGCGACGAATCTGCTGGTCAGTAGTCAGCTCCTCGCGCTCGGGCATATGAGGTTCTTGTTCGTTCGTTTCCATCGATCTATACTTTTTCGTCTACCACATCAAATCCCGTAATCATACTCCGGAAATTGTTCCAGCCAGCCTTCACTACCTGCGCAATGTGGACGACGAAGAACAGAACGTACCCAATCGTCAGAGCAAAGTGGAGGAGCCGGGCTATTTCGTAGCCGCCCAGCAACGTGGTCAGCCATGAAAACTGAGTCGGTTTGTAAATGGCCAGGCCCGTCAGTAGCGAGCCAACGCCCATGACAATAATGCTGCTGTAGGCAATGCGTTGCGCGGCATTGTATTTCTCGACGGGCAACGGCCCTTTCCGAATGCCCAGATCATGTAATACAACTTGCCAGGCCTCTTTGAATGATCCGCGTTTAGGAAACAGGTAGCGCCATTCGCCCGAAATCAGCGTGTAACCAACATATAGAATGCCGTTGATCGTGAATAGCCACATCAGCGCAAAGTGCCACGACATGCCTTCGGCCAATCGTTGTTTCATGTGCAGGCCCTTGAAAAACCAGTCCGGAAAAAACGTGATCAGAGTAAAGCTGCCCACCTGGATTTTATACGGATGATAGGCCCAGTAGATGAGCAGCCCGCTCCAGATCATGACGGTCAGCACGGGGAAGTTAACCCAGTGAAACCAGCGAATCGCCAGCGGATGCTTGTTTTCGATGATGCGTTTCATACATAGCGGTTTAGTCTGTCAGGAAAAGAGCGGTACATGACAATACTTTTTGTTTTGCTTTGGAATGGTTGGCCTCGTGATGCTCCTGCAAGGTAAGATTTTCCGGATTCAGCTGCGTATAAACCTAAAATGGCCCCGATCTCATTGCTGAAACCGGGGCCATTCTGGATGAAATGTGGTCAGGTTAGTCTTGATTACTGTTCAGTTTTTCGAGCAGCATTCGGTTAAAGTTACGTTCGGCTTTATATAACTCCTGTAACTGAGTTGGGCTGATAACCTTCAGAAAACGAGGCATATATTCATCGTCGAGATCACCGAGTTTTTGCTTCGCACCGTTTAATTCTTTCAAATTAGACAGAACGGCCGCATCATTGGCTACCATACCTTGCCGCGAGTTCTCGCCGGTTAACTGACGTACCTTACGGTTCAGTTCCTTTTTCTTACCGTTATAGTCGTTATAGATAGCCCAGAACTGAGGGGCCTGTTCGGTAGTCAGGTTAAGCCGGTTGGTAATATAGCCAATCTTCTGCGACTCAATTTTTTGAATGTCGTTCTGCGCCATAACGCGCCCCAGCGATCCGGTCAGCAGCAGAAGAACCAATAATAGGTGTTTCATAGGTGTGTTCTATAGAAAATAATTAAGAGCCGGTGTTCGTGAGTTCATCGCTGATATCCTGTGATTCCAGGTGTTGCCGGATTGCATCAGATTTTATATCAAGGTACTGAAGCGATCCTGATTCGTCAGTTGTGGTGGTTGTCTGAAGGGCAGTTACTTCGTCGGGGTTCAAGCCCTGCTCATCAAGGTAGGCTACAATGGCCGCGTCACTTACGCCACTCAGGGTTTCCCGACCAATCGAATCCTGCCGTTGCGGCCAGGTAAGCCACACTAGTGTGGCAACCAGCCCGGCGCCCGCCAGCGAGGCCATCGTGCGTCCCCACGACCAGCTAATAATCGGGCCAGTTTGTTGCGGATGGGCAAGGGCTGCCCGAGCCTGTACCCGCGACGCCAGCGTGTCGAAATAGCCGTCAGGCACCCCAGCACCTACCGCTTCGAATGGATGTTGGCGCAGGGGATGCCCCGCGTCTATCTCCTCAAGCCGTATTGGTTGTTTACTGTTCATACTACTTTGATGCTCAGCCCGTGCCGGGGTTTAACGGTTGGTTAAAAAATCCTCAATCTTCTTCACTGCCAGATGGTACGACGCTTTCAACGCTCCCACCGACGTACCTGTAATTTCCGAAATCTCTTCGTACTTCATATCGTCGAAGTATTTCATGTTAAA
The DNA here is from genome assembly GCF_017353175.1 of Fibrella forsythiae. Classification (GTDB taxonomy): domain Bacteria; phylum Bacteroidota; class Bacteroidia; order Cytophagales; family Spirosomataceae; genus Fibrella; species Fibrella forsythiae. Next base: position 509,457 of record NZ_JAFMYW010000002.1, read on the forward strand.
CACAAGGCGCTGTTTATCAGGTAATTTAAGCAACGCTTTCTGCAACGCCAGCTGAACTTCCTCGCCACTTGGGTCATTGCCCGATGTTACGTAGTCGGCGTTACTTTCCAGCTTTTCCATCAACTCGCCTTCAACGTCGCCGATGGGCAGGAAGAAACGTCGTCGCTTCTTGTTCAGAAAGTTAAGGCATTCGTTAGTGGCAATGCGGTAGATCCAGGTATATAACTGACTGTCGCCCCGAAACTGTTCCAGACTTGCCCACACCTTTACAAACGTGTCCTGAACCAGATCGTCGGCGTCATCATGGTCGATCACCATCTTCCGGATATGCCAATAGATCTTCTGCTGGTATTTTTTTACCATCAGATTAAAGGCATAGTTCCGGCTCGACGGATCGCGGTATTTTTCGAGTAGTTCCTGGTCAGTCATTGGTAACAGTTTACTGTCTTCTGTCTTCTGTCTTTTGTTGCTTCGCCTAACGTACCTAACACTGGTATAGCGGAGCAACAGAAGACAGAAGACAGTAAACTTATTTTCTTGCGATTGCCCGTTTCACGGCGTCTACGATATAAGAGGCTTTCAGGCCGTACTTCTCTAACAACTGATCGGGCGTACCGCTTTCACCAAAGGTATCTTTTGTGCCAATAAACTCCTGAGGACGGGGCAAATTCTGCGCCAGTACATGGGCGATACTCTCGCCCAACCCGCCCCAGATGTTATGTTCTTCAACCGAAACTGCACAACCCGTTTTCTTCACCGAGTTCAGAATCGCTTCCTGATCTAACGGTTTAATGGTGTGAATGTTGATCAGGTCAATTTCGATGCCTTCAGCAGCCAGCATTTCGCCCGCCAGTACGGCTTCCCAAACGAGGTTACCCGTTACGAATACCGAACAGGCATCGCCTTCGTTCATGTGCCACGCTTTGCCAATCTCAAATTTCTGGTCGGCGGGCGTAAACACAGGCAACACCGGACGGCCAAAACGCAGGTAAACCGGTCCAACGTGCTCGGCAATGGCGATGGTGGCGGCTTTGGTCTGGTTGTAATCGCAGGTGTTGATGACCGTCATGTTGGGCAGCATCTTCATCATGCCCAGGTCTTCCAGAATCTGGTGAGTAGCCCCATCTTCACCCAGGGTCAGGCCCGAGTGGGAGGCGCAGATCTTCACGTTCTTCTCCGAATACGCCACTGACTGCCGGATCTGGTCATATACGCGACCCGTAGCGAAGTTGGCAAACGTAGTGGCAAACGGAATATGCCCGCCGATGGTCAGACCAGCCGATACGCCGATCATGTTTGCTTCGGCAATACCGCACTGGATAAACCGATCCGGAAAATCCTTGATGAAGGCGTCGAGCTTGAGTGAGCCGGCCAGGTCGGCAGTGAGGGCTACCACATTCGGGTTGGTTTTGCCCAGTTCGTAAATTCCCGCGCCGAAGCCAGACCGGGTGTCTTTCTTATCCGTGTAGTCGAATTTTTTCATGTTATCATTAATTCGCCGAAGCGATCGTTTGCAATTTATTTAAAAAATACCGCGCCGACGGACAGTTAGGGTGCCCCGCCGCACGGTCAATGGTGAAGCCACAACGCTTCATATTGTTGGCTAATCTGGGTTTACTCTTCGGAAAACGTTTGCCAAGCAGACGGATAATCTCATCTAGTGGCTCAACGTACTCTTCTGGTTTCTCGACCGGTTGAGCAGTACCTGTGAACGTACCCAGCGCTACTGTATCGGCGAGATACCAATTTTCAAACTCCTTAACAGCTACTACCACAGTTTGGTCGTCAAACGCCGGAACGGTTTCCTTAGTTAATGTGATGCACTGATCGTTATCTAAGTCGACGAGGGCAATAATTCGCTCCGCGCCTTTATCTAACAGTATCTGCCGATGCTTAGGCAGGAAGTCCGCTCGGTACTGCGTCTTGCTACCTGCAACAACCACGTCCACTAACTCAATTTTGTAGCTGTTCATCAATGCCTTAAAGTCGGGTGAATCAAAAATAATCTTCTCTGATTCGCCTTCGCAGATGATTCCTATCTTCACCATGGAATACCACCGCCAAGGGCGTTTGACAACCAGGCTTCATCCATTGGTAAGCCATGCAGATTCATGCCAGCTACTTGCTTCGTTTTCGTTGCACCATCTACTTTATCCACCAGAATAATTTCCTCAGGCGTTAGCACTGACACCAGCGACTGCGACTGCGTATTCAGCCAGATGTAATGGCCATACTCTTCACAAGCGAACCGAAATAGCTGAACCAATTCCCTTGTTACCTTTGGATTGAGACCATTCTCAGGCTCCTCAATACATAAGAATTGTGGATCATCGCTTTGATATACAGCAGTTAGCAACGCAAGAATATTATACGTTCCATCGGAGATCAGATCTTTAGTAAAGTAGCGGTCACTGGACACTTCAAACCAGTGTAGTTCATCACGATCATCTATTTCAACTGCTTTAAATCCTGGGACAAATAGGGAAAGCCAGTCAAAGATTTCTATTTTAAGACTCTCATTTATAAGCAAACGCTTTAGAACCGGCTCAAGATTTGAAGCTGAAAAGTTTAGAGAATCACCATCTTGGTACTCAAGGCTACTTTTTTTTCTGTCAGGGGCATTCACCAAAACTCGCTTAAACTGCTCAATAAAATGATATAAAAGAGCTTTAGGAATCGGGTTTGCCGGCTTTTTTAAGTTAGAGTCTGTCTGGGCATTGAATTGACTTCCAAAACGAAAAGTACTGCCAAACGGCATGCTCATCGTTATAAATTCACTGTCTCCATAACCATAGTGAAGTTCATACGAGAAAACTTCGTTGTTCCCTTCTGCTCGTCGAAAGAGTTTATCTTCTCCACCAAATAATCTAACTGCTTCGTGGGGACGGTTAAATCTTGATGCAGTTGCAACAAACTCCAGCGCTTCGAAAATATTGGATTTGCCGGAGCCGTTGGGGCCGACAAAGACCGTGAACGGGTTGGGCTCAATGAGCTCGATCCGTTCAATGGACTTGAAATTTTCGATGACGAGGCGTTTGATCTGCATAACAAAACAGTTTACAGTTTACTGTCTTCCGTCTTCTGTTGCGCTGCCAGGTCACGATATGTACCTAAGCGAAGCGACAGAAGACGGAAGACAGTAAACTGTAAACTCCTTTTTAGTAGTCTTCCATGCCCGAATACACCGGCAGTTGGCCGAGGGCGTTGGCCATTTGTTCTTCGTTGAGGGCAGTGCCGTGCCACTTGTAGTTACCCGCCATGAAATCGACGCCGTAGCCCATCAGGGTGTGCATCAGAATCAGCGTGGGAACTTCCGGATCATGCTTGGCATCTTTCAGGGTTTTGATGATATCGCCCATGTCGTTGCCCTGCATTTCGGTCACGTTCCAGCCGAAGGCTTTGTATTTCGCAGCCAGGTCGCGGTTATCGTTGACGCCCATGGTGGTGCCGTCGATCTGCGCCAGGTTGTAGTCGATGATGGCGGTGAGGTTGCCGAGTTTTTTGTTCGGTGCAAACTGAGCCGCTTCCCAAACCTGACCTTCCTGCTGTTCGCCGTCGCCCATCAGCACATATACGTGCTTGTCGTCTTTGTTCAGCCGCTTGGCAAACGCAGCGCCAGCTGCAACTGACAAACCCTGACCCAATGAGCCAGACGCGATACGAACGCCGGGCAGGTGCTCGGCCGTAGTGGGGTGCCCCTGCAACCGGCTGTCTAGTTTGCGGAACGTAGCCAGTTCAGATACGGAGAAATAGCCCGTACGGGCCAGTACTGAATAGAAGACGGGCGAAATGTGGCCGTTCGAGAGGAAGAACAGGTCTTCGTCTTTACCGTCCATCTCGAAAACCGGTTTGCCATCAGCATCCAGCTTCTTGCGAAGCACGTCGAAATATAGGGCGACAAACAGGTCGGTGCAGCCCAGCGAACCGCCGGGGTGGCCTGAATTAACGGCAGATACCATCCGCAGAATGTCGCGACGTACCTGCGAAGCAATGTGCTCAAGTTGTTGTATTTCCATAGTCTCAAAAAAGGAGTTTACTGTTTACCGTTTACTGTCTTTTGTTGCTCTGCTGAACCAAAATCAGGTGCCTTAGCGAAGCAACAGAAGACAGTAAACGGTAAACAGTAAACTATGTCAAAATTTGCGTTGCGTGATTTTTTGTATCTATTTTCTCGATGATATCGGTAATCAAACCGTTTTCATCGATGATGAAGGTTTTACGAACGGTGCCCATGTAAGTTCGGCCATACATTGATTTCTCCTGCCAGACGCCGTAGGCTTCCACCACCGACTGGTCGGTGTCGGCCACCAGCGAGAAGGGGAGATCATACTTGGTTATAAACTTGGAATGAGCTTTTTCAGAATCGATACTTACGCCCAGCACTTCGTAGCCAGCTTTTTTTAAGTCGGCGTAGTTGTCGCGCAGGCTACAGGCCTGGGCCGTACAGCCCGGTGTGTCATCTTTTGGGTAAAAATACAGCACCACCTTTCGGCCCCGGTAGTCGGAGAGCGTTAGTGGGTTACCATGCTGGTCTTTGGTGGTGAAATCGGGCGCCAGGTCGCCTACGGATAGCGGCATAATCAGGAATTTAGTGCAAACATATTCACCCTAGCGTTTCCGTCCGCGTTTTTTTGCGGGCGCTTTCTTTACCGGCTTTGCTTTCGGAGCAGGTGCCGCCGCAATCTTTGTTACTACTTCGCCTACATTGCCCGATCGGTCACGTACCTGAATAATCACCTCAGACTCCGGCTCGAACGCCGCCTCTGGATCCAGTTTGTCTGACCAGATCAGCGCCCGTTTGTAGTCGTACTGCATCAGCGTCCACTCGCCATTGACGAACACGCGGAACTGGTCGATACCCGATAGGTCGTCGCTGATGCGGGCGCTGATACCCTTACCCGTTGCGCTCACCACCCGAATGACAGGTGGCGTAAGGTCGGTAAGTAAGCCAAATTTGCCCAACTCACGGGTGCGGAATTCAATGCGATTATTGGTCCATTTCCCCCCAACGAACCGCTGGCGACCGCCGGAGAGCATATACATCTTCGTCCGCATCGTGTCAATGCTGACCGGCGATGTGGGCGTAAACCGAACATCGATAAAATCATTTAGCGGAATCGTATTCTGATTAATCTCCAGGATATTTCCTGATGAGGTTCGGGTCGACAGATACAGCGTATCAAACAGCGACTCGGCGTTGAAGCGAAGATTCACGTTGCCGGCGTCAATCACCTGGGTACGTCCCGGAATAACGGCCTGACGGAAATTGAGTGGCAGGCGACCACGGCCAATCTGCACAGAGTCGGGCATGGTTTTGTTCAGGTCAATCAGGTAGACGGCCTTGCCATTACGAGTATAGGCAACTGGTAATTCGGTTGTTTTCTTCCCGGTAAACAGCAGCGCATTGGGCGGCACGCCGGGCAGACCGCGCACCGCAAGTTTCAGCACGTTATCGTCGGGCGTAAGCGTTACGTTGGGTACGTTCTGCTGCCCTGGCTGAGTTAAGCCGGGGAGTGTACTGAGCTGACCACTATCTATGGCGATGGTCTGGATAGGCTGGGCCAGTACTGGTTCAGACAGGGGTTCTGGCTGAATTATAAACCGGAGAACAGCCGAATGCTCGTAGTTATCGAACAATGTAATGGTAACCTCGTGGGGTTTACGGTCGAGTAGCGGCAGCTTGCCCCGGTAGGCATTCGAGTGATAGAGGGACAGTTTATTGCCATCGGCAACGTACCCACGATGATACCGCTGACCGCTCAGTTGCTCGGCCTCGTAGTTCATATGCACGTTGATGAACCTCGTCTGCTCGTTCGGGAACATGTTCATATTGTAGGCAAACACCTCATTGCCGTCCAGCCGGATTTCCACGCAGTTCAGGCCATTGCGGTAGGGTGAGCCATTGGCTTTGTCGTAGGCCAGTAACTCAAGGCCCAACAAGCCCGAGGCAGAAATGGGTTGCGCAATCGTGTACGAGCCGTCAGCACGTCGAACGGGCGTGAACGTCTGCCGCTGAAACTCACCGTTTAACCGCGACTCAGGTGTCATGGTCCTGATGGCGACACGCTCGAAATAAGGCGGCACATCGTCTGACAGTTCGGGGAAACCGTAGAGGAGTGGGTTTATCAGATTGTCGTTAGGGTCACGTACCTCGAAGTGCAGGTGTGGCCCGCCCGAGCCCCCCGTATTTCCCGACAGCGCAATGACGTCGCCTTTCTTTACCGGAAATTCGTTGGGTTGTGGCCGAAGGTCTATCTCAAAGGTCTTTTTGGCGTACTGGTTTTCGCGCAGGTACGTGCCCAGCGTATCGTTCAGCGTTTTCAGGTGGCCATAGACGGTAGTTAGTCCGTTTGGATGCTTCAGGAAAATAACGTTTCCGTACCCCCCCGTAAACACGGCAATACGCGACACGTACCCATCGGCGGCGGCATGTACCGGCAGGCCTTCAGTTCCACCCGTCCGGATGTCTAAACCGGCGTGGAAATGGTTGCCCCGCAGGTCGCCCATGCCGCCAGACAGCGACCCCGCCTGGCCGGGGTTGATTGGGAAGAGCAGATAGCCGGGTTGCACCAGTGAAGGTAATGGCTTGCGCGCCTGCCCAACCAACAGGGTGGGCAACAGGAACAGCAGGAGAAAACGGAGGAAGTTCAAATCGTCAATCAGTAATGGTACTTACAGGCAAGAACAACAATGGTATCGTCAGCTACTTCTTAAACCAGACGGTGCTCCTGCGTAATTCTCCTCGACCAACAGCCACGGAGGTTGTATTTGAGCGGCTCAGGTTTGCCGATGCCAGTGAATGGCGTTTCAACGGCGTCATCCAGCAGCTCAATAATCTTTCGTACAATCTTCAGGTCGGTTCGCGCCCAGTCAGTAAAATCTTCCCACGCTTCAGGCGTAAAAACGGGCTTACGCATCAGGGCTCGTTTTACGGAAAGCCGTTAGATCGGGCGAAACTACATTTCCCTGACGAGCATTGTCCATCGAACGTAATAGCCGCTTCCTGTTTGCTGACGACTGAAGTAAGTAATCGGTTTCGTCTACCTCGTCATCAACAATGATTGTCAGTCGTTTTTGACGAGAGTTACTGAACATCTCTTTCAGATGCTGAATCAACCCACTGTTCAATTCGTCTAATTCCAATGGGATGGTATGTTTCATGATCTGTCAGTTTCACCTATGAACGATAACATGCTGAAGAATGTGTTGGGTTTCAAAACAACTACGGCACTTACTTCACTCCGAAATTGAACATCTCACGCCCTTCCAACGTACCTACCAGCCGGTCGCCGATCTGCACGGGGCCAACGCCCTTGGGTGTGCCGGTGAAAATGACATCGCCTTTCTGAAGCAGGAAGTAGCGTGAGACATACGCGATCAGGAAATCGATTTTGAACAGCATCAAGCTAGTGTTGCTTTCCTGCCGGGTTTCGCCGTTGATGGTTAGTCCGAAATTCAGATTTTGCAGGTCGTCGAATTCTGTTTTTGGAATAAATTCCGACATCGGTGCCGAGCCGTTGAAAGCCTTGGCCAGTTCCCAGGGCAATCCTTTGGCTTTCAGTTTGCTCTGTACGTCGCGAGCAGTAAAATCGATACCCAGCCCAATTTCGTCGTAGTATTTGTGCGCAAACCGCTCTTCGATGTTTTTACCCACCCGATTTATTTTCACCAACACCTCTACTTCGTGGTGAACGTCGGTGGAAAAATCGGGATAAAAGAAGGGGGCATTCCGATAGAGTATAGCGGTTTCAGGCTTCAAAAAAATAACCGGATCACCCGATTGTTCATTGTTCAACTCCTGAATATGCTCTACGTAATTGCGGCCAACGGCAATGATTTTCATAGTTATTTGGGCGTTACTGAAATGGCCTCTCTTCGTCTAAGAACAGGCATTAGATTGATATGAGCGCCCACAAAACTAAACCATAACGCCGCCCGCTCGTCAAAAGCAGTAAACAAAAGGGGGATTACGGCGGTACGTATACTCTAGGACGTATCGCATGGGCGAAATGGCCCACTAACATAATTCACGAACACGATGAAAAAATTAATTGTAGGAATGGTGGCCTTAGGGTTACTGGTTGGTTGTCAGACAGTCCCGTTGTCGGGGCGTAAACAACTTGCACTGGTGTCTAATGCTGAGTTGCTCCCAATGAGCTTCCAGAGCTATCAGGGAGTTCTGGATACAAGCCGGGTAGTTCGGAACAGTAGCCAGGCCGAGATGGTGCAGCGGGTAGGCAATCGTTTGCGGCAGGCCATGGAAGGTTACATGAACAGCAATGGCTACGGTGAGCGGCTGGCAGGCTATCAGTGGGAGTTCGCCCTCATTGAAAGTCCGCAGGTGAATGCCTGGTGTATGCCGGGGGGTAAAGTAGCCTTCTATACGGGTATTCTTCCCTATACGCAAAACGAAGCTGGTGCGGCGGCCGTAATGGGCCACGAAATCTCGCATGCTATTGCCGAGCATGGACGCGAACGGATGAGCGAGGGCCTGCTTTCGAGCGGTTTGATCCAGGCGGGGCAGGCGTTTGCGGGTTCGCGGGCTCAGCAAAATCCCAGTGCTACCAAAGCCATCTTATATCAGGCCGTTGGGGTAGCCTTACCTGCCGCTTATCAGGTGGGCCGGGAACTGCCTCACAGCCGCGCCCAGGAATCAGAAGCCGATAAACTTGGTCTGATTTTTATGGCAATGGCTGGCTACAACCCGGCTGAAGCGATCAGCTTTTGGGGCCGTATGGCCAAAGCAGGTGGTGGTAATAAGCCCCCTGAATTCCTGTCTACTCACCCTTCTGACGAACGCCGGATTGCCGACTTACAGAAGTTGTTGCCGGAAGCTCAGAAATATTACAAAGGTCAATAGCAGTAAGGCTTAAGAAGCAGGAACGGCTTTGCCAGCGCACCGGACGGTGTTCCGGCAAAGCCGTTCCTGCGTTTATTCAGGTGAATTCTGTTAGGTATTGACGAGCTACAGTTTCCGTAGATCGCGCAGGTTTCGCTCAACGATCTCTACAATGACAATATCCGGTTTTTCCTGGTCAATGCGCTGCCAGTCGAGCGCTGGCTGGCGTACGGCACAGGTCCGGCTAAAATAACCGGGTAAGTAAACCAACATTGATTCGCTGAAAGAGTCCCCGAACAGGAGCATCGACGGTTGACCAGCGTTCTTTCCCTGAAAGACAGACGTCTGTCTTTCTGCCGATTGTTGAGCGGCAACGGTTCGAAAAGCGGGTTTTGACACTATACTATAAAATATCTGGTCTTTTACCTGTCCCTGAAGCATCATGAGAGCCGCTAAATCCCCACTTCCACCACGCATTACTTGCATGTCGTAGTCGTTCCATTGCACTGGACGTATAGACGGGAATGTCTGTCGAATACGGTTAATAATTGAGGCCGTACCAATTAATGCTCCGTAGTTACTCCAATGGGTATCGGTTTGTCGGTAAATAACGGCTTTTTGTTTTGCCCGGCACAGGGTATCCCGAAGGTCGAGGAAAGGAACCGACAGATGTTTTTGCATGACTTGGCTAAGTACGTCGTGGGGCGTCTCAGTCCACTGATAATGTTCCTTCGTTTGCGCATGATAACCCGAGGCTACATAGTCAGGCAAATATTCTGGATAGATAGAATGCGAGTCAGGAGCTATTAGTATATACAGTTGTGCCCCTTTACCGGCTAATTTTTGTTGAACGGCTACTAAATGCTGCGCAATTGCCTGTGCCGAATCAACCGATAGAGGCCATAGCCCTTGATGCTGTTGCATCACCCGATTATAATGATCCCCAACATATAACCACCCCTGTTTGCCGAAAATAACTTGCTGCGGTATAGGTGAATCGTTCAGTACATAGTAATGCAGGACACTGTGTAAAAAAACCAGTCCGTCCCGAATACCAAAATTAGTTTTATAGTAAACGTCAAACTGACGAACAGCTTTTTTCAGCGTACGCATTGAATGGATAGCCCCGTTTTCTGCCACAAAAGACGGCCTGTTTTCCATAGTACGAAACGATGAGATACCCAGTAATTGATCAATTATTGGTAAATAAATAAGGAAGCAAAAGCAGGTTATCAGGCTTTTGTTTTTAAGATTTTTCATTAATTAAAAGCGAAAATAAATAAAGGGGTTGTACGTACTGGCAGCTAAACTCATCATAGACAGGAAGAAGAGGCAGAGTAGACCAACCACATAGCCAATTTCCTGGAATACACCGTTGGAAGTCTGATTACGGTAGCGTTGCGCTATAAGGTGAACAGGTGTTGTGAAAAGAGCGCCGAGTATGAAAGTGCCAAGTATGGTTGTAGAGGTGAAGTGATGTATGGTGTATACATACGAATTCGTTTCGGAACCGTTCAAGCCGATCAACCGGCCTAGATAAGCAATGGCCGCACCAATATCGCTGGCCCGAAACAACACCCAGCCAATCAGCACTACCAGTACCGTGTAGCTATGCCCAATTACAGCGGGCCATTGCTTTAACCGATGGCCCAGGCCGGCCCGCTCTGCCAGTAAAAAAGCCCCATGAAATAACCCCCAGATAATAAAATTCCAGCTGGCTCCGTGCCATAGCCCTGTGATAAAAAAGACGATCAGGAGATTTCGATACGTCCTGGTCGTTGATCCTCTGCTTCCGCCCAGGGGCACATACACGTAGTCACGAAACCAACTGGAGAGGGATATATGCCAGCGCCGCCAAAAATCCTGAATAGAACGAGCGGTGTAGGGGTAATTGAAGTTTTCTTTGAAATCAAACCCAATAAGACGGCCTAATCCGATAGCCATGTCGGAGTAGCCGGAAAAATCGAAATAGATCTGTAGCGTATAGGCAACTATACCCAGCCAGGCGGCGGCTACCGTAATGCTACCGACAGGTGCGTTGAAGAGTGTATCGGCCACTTCAGCGAATGTATTGGCCAGTAACATTTTTTTGGCCAATCCAAGAATGAAGCGCTCTATACCAGACACCAGCCTGCTTACGGATAGGTTTCGTTCCGATAGCTCGGGAGCAATGTCTGCATAACGAACAATTGGCCCGGCTATCTGATGAGGAAACATAGCCGTGTATGTACCGTAAGCTATAAAGTTTCGATTGACGCCAATGCGACCCCAGTACACATCAAGGACATATGATATACCCTGAAATGTGTAGAAACTGATACCGATAGGCAACAGTACGAGTCCTGTATTGGCCCATGAGCCTGGCCACCCTATTAGGTGTTGTGCGGTTTCTACGGCAAAATTGGCGTATTTGTAGTAAAAGAGTAGTGATAAACTACCGGTTAAGGAGAGCCACAAACCAGTCTGTCGGTGTCCGCCTGCTATCAGTAAACCGGCTGTATAATTGGTTACGATCGACAAAAGTAGTACGCCCACCATGGGGCCTTCTCCCCAGGCATAAAAGAGGAGGCTTGAGGCAAAAAGCCAGGCATTACGCCAGCTTAGTGCAGTAGATCTGTTTTTGTAGACTAAAGGAATTAAATAATAGACCGATAAAAAAAGGGGTAAAAACAGAAATAGGAAGATAGGAGAGTTAAATAACATGGATGGGTAGTAGTGGGTGCCTCAAATATAAGTGTCGTTTTTGGCTATAAGTAATTTAAGTAATTATACGTATGAAGACCACGAGTGTTTTATAAGAAAATCCACTTATAAAATTCAAATATGGTCATTGATAAAAATGATAATGTATGTACTTCGCTACCCGCTTGATCCGGGAAAAAACTACGATAAGATGATAGAAACTAACCGGATGACTATTTTGCCATCCGGTTGATGATCTGGTTCATAGATGTGTTGGCTGTAATTATGGAAATCAGGTGGTTTTACTCCGTTTTACTGATCATGTATCTGGCCGTTTGCGGATTTTTCGTGGCGGGTTTGCAGGGTTGTAGTTCAACCGTTATTCCCATTCATCCTGGTACAGTTGGCCCGTCATCGACAACGAGCACGGTTTCGTCAACTACCTGCTCATGCTCTTCTCCCGATGTGACAACGGTAGTGACCCCGTCTACCAGAAATGATAGCCTGATGGTCCCCCTGCCCCGGTTCAGTTCTGACAATGGGAATTTGCCTATTGGTACACTTATCCGGCTGCTGGCAGACTCGATACCCAGTCAGGGTACTCTGGAGTATTCAGCTGATGGTGGCGCTCAATGGATTACTGCCAGCCAGTTTGTGCTGAAAAACGGAGGTACGTACCTTGCCCGTATACGAGCGGGCAGCCGTGTGTCCCGGTCAAAATCAGCCACCTTCAATCTGAGCTACAGTAATGTGGTGATCATGGGCAATAGCATCATGCTGTTAGGTCCTGATGCTGCAGTGGGCTGGCCGTATAATCACGGTATGGCGGCGTCGGCTCCAGACAAAGATTTTGTGCATCTTCTGACCTATCAGCTACAGCAACGGCTTCCTTCTGTGAAGGTTACGCTGTCGGGAGGATATCTTTTTGAGAGTAGTTATTGGAAAATCACCCTTAATGAATACGATCACTCTTTTTCCGAAAAGCCTGATTTGACCGTTGTGCGAATCGCCGAAAATGTCGACGATAACCAGGTAAGTACCCGTAATTTTGAAGTGTATTACCGTCAATTGCTAACTTATATTGCTGATCACTCGGCAACTACGCATAAAATTGTCTGTACAACCAGTTTTTGGGATCAGCCTCATGTAGACGCAGTCATACGCAAGGTGGCGGCTGAGAAAGGGTACCCACTGGCCTGTTTGTGTGATCTGGTCAATAAGCCTGAATACAGGGCGTCGCAGTTTAGCGATCCCGGTGTGGCGGCTCACCCGAATGATAAGGGTATGGCCGAAATTGCCCGCCTGATCTGGGAAAAAGCGCAATAACACTCCCTTAGTTCTGTACCATCGGCCCAATGATTTTCCAGACATTCTCGGCCACGATACGATGCCCTTCCACGTTGGGGTGAATGCCGTCTGCCTGATTGAGTTTTGGGTCACCGCCCACATTCTCAAGCAAAAACGGTATCAGTACGGCCTTGTTTTTCATAGCCAGTTCTCTGAAAATTGTCCGGAATTCGGTGGTATATGCTTTGCCGAGATTTGGCGGAATCTGCATACCGGCAATAACTATCTGCGCAGACGGGTTTTTCAGCCGAACGGTGTCGATAATGGCCTGGAGATTCTCGCGGGATGATTTCAGCGGAATACCCCGCAGTCCATCGTTACCGCCTAACTCAAGCACAAAAATATCGGCCGGCTGGCGCAATATCCACCCCACACGGCTCCGGCCCCCGGCCGTGGTTTCGCCACTCAGCCCGGCGTTGACTACCCGGTAGGGGAGCCCCAATGAATCGATACGGGCCCCAATCCGATTCGGAAACGCATCGGCGGTGTTTTCCAGGCCGTAGCCTGCAGCAAGGCTGTTTCCGAAGAAAACGATTACCTTCTTTTTGGCCGAAGTCGTTGCCGGGGTGGCTGTGTCAGCAGTGGCGGTTTCGGTTTTCGAACTCTCTGTTTTCGAGTTGCAACTCAGACAGATAATGAGGCCTAGCAGGGGCGCAAAACGGGCAATCAACTGCATGATGGTGATGATGACTAATGGTCGTTGCCTTTACAAACGCCGGAATGCCAATTTACGTTTGGATTGTGACCAGCCACTGATTGACCTGCACGCATAAAAAACGGCTTCCATGTATACATAGAAACCGTTTTAGACTAAAGCGCGCTGTATTATTTAGGGCAATCGGCAACAATATTCCACCGGTCTGCTTTGCAAAGGGTAACGTCTTCAACCTGGCATTCTGAATTATCTTCGGCCACCAGCTTTACATCCCATTTACCGCAATCGACCTCCACTTCGATCATCTCACCAGGGGTCAGAATCTCGTCGTCATCGAGAATATCGTTGCCCCAGTGATCTTCCTCGTCGGGCGAAATATAGATTTCGTCGATACTGAATTTGGTGGTGTTTTTGATCTCGATTGTTTTTTTGTCAGCATGGCGAACGCCTTGTGCTGAAAAGCCGGTAGTCAAGCCTATTACAGCCAGCACAGCCAGCATCCTGATGGGGCTTTTAAAAGCCTGTGTCATATTTGTAGGAAATGATTGATTGTCATTATCCTGCAAATATACTTAGTTATAATACTTACTTTATGCGTTCTCGTATAAGGAAAATAACAGGTAGCCTTAAGTTGGCTCTGTGACTACATAACGAACATGTATCGGTGTACATCTTGCCGTTTATACGTCAACATGCCTAGTCAGCGCATAGGGTGATCCATTTTTTCTTCTTCCAGGTCCAGCTGCGCTTCTGCTTTCATCAAAATCTCTTTATCGATCTCCCCCTGTCGGCCAAGGCGCATCAACTCATTGCGCTTGGCCTGATGCATTCGATCACGCGCTTCCCGATAGGTAGTTAGTAATTGCTGATCGGCTTTAGAGTCAGACAGTTGCGTAGCAAATAGGATGCCTTCCAGCCGCCGTTTCAGGTCGGTCAGGAGCGGGTTGGTCTCAAGATCGGCTGAATAATGGTGAGTCAGCTCATCCAGAGCCACCGCCTGTAACTGCCGTTTTATGGTCGCTTCCTGCTCTTCCTCCGGTATCCGCTCGAGCAACTCTTGGGGACGTACCCAGCGAGCCAGCATGGGCAGTGTCAGGCCCTGTAATACCAGCGTAACCAGAATGACGATGAAGGTGATAAACAGCAGTAGCGGCCGGTGCGGAAACGGCGTGCCATTGGCCAGCAATAGCGGGACAGACAGCGCCGCCGCCAGCGATACTACTCCGCGCATACCCGCCCAACCCAGCACGATGGGGCCGCGCCAGCCCACGTTCCGTACGGCGACCGTAATGAATCGACCGGCAAAGTCGGTGAAGGCCGACGCCGCTAAGGAGAAGATCAGCCGTACCACAATCACCAGGGCTGACATAAGAAGTCCGTAGCCGATTGACTGAGCCAGCGAAAACGAATCACTTTTCAACTCATCGAGAATAACAGGCAATTCAAGGCCGATGACCATGAACACAACGCCGTTGATAACGAAAATAACGGTTGCCCACATCGACGTGTTCTGGAGGCGTTCGGAGTGGTTGAAGAGGCGGTGACTTTTGGCAGACAGAAACAACCCGCCGCTTACTACGGCGATCACCCCCGACCCTTGGCACTGTTCGGCGGCCAGGTACATGGCGTAGGGTGCCAGAAACGTAAGCAATACACTGATGCGCAACTGAAGCGGTAACCAGCGGTGCAGGCAGTAAAAAACCAGCGCTACGGCCAGCCCGACACCAGCGCCAATCAGCGTGACCAGCACAAACGAAAGGGCCACCTTTTGCCAAACGAACGTACCTGTCTCGATGCTGTTCAGGGCAAACTGAAGCACGATCAAACTGGCCGCATCATTGATCAGGCTTTCGCCTTCCAGAATATTGATACTGCTTTTGGGTACGTCTACCCCACGTAATACCGAGGTGGCTGCCACGGCGTCGGGTGGCGATATAATGCCGCCCAGCAGAAAACCCAACGCGAGCGTGAAACCTGGAATGAACCAATAGGCCGTATAGGCAACGGCGGTGGCGGTCAGCACAACCAGGCCAAATGCCAGCACCAGCACAATACGCCGCCAGCGCCACAACTCGCGCCACGATGTAAACCAGGCTGCTTCGTAAAGCAGCGGCGGAAGGAAAACCAGGAAAATAAGGTCAGGCTCGAGATTAATGCGTGGTACACCCGGTATGAGGCTGACGAGCAACCCGCCCACGACCAGAAAGATAGGCGTAGGAATCTGGAGCCGGTTGGCCAGCGTGGCCAGCAGGGCCATGGTCAGCAGGAAACCCAGGGCCAGCAAAACGTATTCGTGCATCGTGTATGGAAGAGATAGTCGTGTGGATCAGTTTTTCGTTGACAGAGTTGACAAGATAAACAGGATTCTGTTTGGCAGAGGTAGAATGCACAATTTGCCGATGATACCGTATTAAAACCGATCCGCCCTTTTCTGCTTTGTTGTCGTGACGAAAATAGAGGCAGTGTGGTTATGGCTAGGTACGTAGCCCGTTGCCCGACGTACCTGATACAACCTGATCTATGAGTTTACGCGTTGACCACCTGACGAAGACCTACCAGAGTGCAGGTCAGACCCTGACCGTTCTACACGATGTTTCTTTTGACTTACAAGCCGGTGATAGCTTTGCCATTGTTGGCCCGAGTGGTAGCGGTAAAACCACACTGTTGGGCCTCTGTGCGGGGCTCGACCGCGCCTCGTCGGGCAGCGTGTGGCTGAATGGTGTACAGCTCGACAACCTGAACGAAGACCAGCGGGCGGCAGTACGCAACCAGCACGTTGGGTTTATCTTTCAGAACTTCCAGTTGTTGCCGACCCTGACGGCGCTCGAAAACGTGATGGTACCGCTCGAACTGCGGGGCACACGCGGCGCCGAGCGCATTGCCCGCGACTTGCTGGGCCGGGTTGGCCTGGCCGATCGCAGTCACCATTATCCGCTGCAACTGTCGGGCGGGGAGCAGCAGCGCGTGTCGCTGGCGCGGGCCTTCTCGAACCGCCCGGCTATTCTGTTCGCCGATGAGCCCACCGGTAACCTCGACGAAGACACCAGCATCACCGTCGAAAACCTGCTGTTCGACCTGAACCGCGAAGCCGGCACAACACTCGTTATCGTCACCCATGATCTGGAACTGGCCGCCAAAACCCAGCGCATGATCCGCATTCGGGGCGGGCATGTGGTAGAGGAAAGGGGGAATGGAGAAAAGGAGGAAGGAGGAAAGGGAGAAAGGAGGATGGAGAAAAGCTGAAACAGCCAACTCCCCCTCCTCCCTTTCTTCCTTCCCCCTTTCCTCCCCTTCTTTTATGAACTTCATCTTAAATACTGCCTGGCGTGATAGTCGGCGGAGCCGGTCGCGGCTATTGTTGTTTATGTCGGCCATTGTGCTGGGCATTGCCGCCCTGGTGGCCATTAACTCGTTTGGGGATAACCTGGCCCGAAGCATCGATGAACAGGCGCAGGAGTTACTG
The DNA here is from genome assembly GCF_017353175.1 of Fibrella forsythiae. Classification (GTDB taxonomy): domain Bacteria; phylum Bacteroidota; class Bacteroidia; order Cytophagales; family Spirosomataceae; genus Fibrella; species Fibrella forsythiae. The sequence continues at coordinate 526,443 of NZ_JAFMYW010000002.1, forward strand.
GGAGCCGACCTCACCGTAACGGCGTCAGCGGCACCATCACAGAAAACAAAAAACCTGTTGCAGGGGATTGGCAGTGAGCGAAGTAGCGAAACGGCCTTTGCCTCGATGGTACTCTTTCCGCGATCAGGCGGGGTTCGGCTGGCGCAGGTAAAAGCGCTGGAAGGGCGTTTTCCGTATTATGGCACGTGGGAAGTGCAGCCCGCTTCGGCCATTGCGCAGTTCCGGACGAATAGTGAACGGGTTGCCCTGGTCGATGATGCGTTGCTCGTGCAGTTCGGTGCCAACGTGGGCGACTCGGTACGAGTGGGTGAGGTAACGTTTCGGGTGGCCGGGCGCGTGCTGAAAACGCCCGGCGCTACGGCGGCTACGGCAGCGGTGGCCCCTACGGTGTTTGTGCCGGCAACGTACCTGAACCAGACCGGACTAGTGCAGAAAGGCAGCCGTGTCAACTACAAATACTATTACAAGTTCGCAAAAACCACCGACGTACCTGCGCTGGTGAAACGCCTCGAACCCACCCTTGACAAAGCCGGACTGAGCAGCGACACCGTCGAAAACCGCAAACGCCAGACGGGCCGCGCCTTCGCCGATCTTACCCGCTTTCTGAACCTGGTCTCGTTCGTGGCGCTGCTGTTGGGTTGTGTGGGGGTGGCTAGCGCGGTGCAACTCTATGTAAAAGAGAAGATTACGTCGGTAGCGATCCTGCGCACGCTGGGTGCCAGTGGCTGGCAGGCGTTCCTGATCTTTCTGGTGCAAACCGCTGTTATGGGTCTGGGCGGTGCCATTCTGGGTGCCGCGCTGGGGTCATTGCTGCAATGGGTGATGCCGCTTGTCTTTGGCTCGTTCCTACCCGTTGAAGTAAGCGTTGCCATTTCGTGGCCGGCCATCGGGCAGGGCATCATCACCGGTTTGCTGATCGCCCTGTTGTTCGCTGCCCTGCCGCTGTTGTTGATTCGGAAAATATCCCCCCTGCGTACGCTGCGCGCCTCACTGGAAGCCGACGTGTCGGGGCGTGATCCATTGCGATGGGTCGTTTTTGGCCTGATTGCCCTGTTTGTGTTTGGCTTCGCTTACTGGCAAACCCGCGACTGGAAATTAGCGGGTGGTTTCACCGCCGGTATGGCCGTGAGTTTTCTGGTGCTGACGGGTATGGGTCTGGCGCTGATGGCCGTGGTTCGCCGATTCTTCCCGCGTTCATGGAGCTTTGTGTGGCGACAGAGCCTGGCGAATCTCTATCGTCCCCAAAACCAGACGCTGATTCTGCTGGTATCCATTGGCTTAGGTGCGTTCCTGATCACGACGCTGTATCTGACGCAAACCCTGTTGCTGGGTCGAGTGCAATTCTCGGCGAGCGGGCAGCAACCCAATATGGTGCTGTTCGATATTCAGCGGGAGCAAACAACGGGCGTACGCGACCTGGTGAAGCAATCGGGACTACCCGTGATGCAGCAGGTGCCCATCGTGACCATGCGCCTCGAAAGCATCAAAGGGCGGGGTATGGCGGCCATTCGAAAGGATACCTCGCTGCATATTCCTGAGTGGGCGCTGAACCGCGAATACCGCGTTACCTACCGTGACTCGCTGATCTCGTCGGAAAAACTCAGTTCAGGCAAAGCGCCTATGATGGTCGATGGCGTTCCGGCTGTTTCATTTGAAGATGATTTCATGAAACGTCTGCACCTGAAAGTAGGCGATAAACTGACCTTCAATGTACAGGGTGCACCCATCGAAACCACCGTCGGCGGCACCCGGACGGTAGACTGGAACCGGGTTCAGACCAACTTCCTGGTTGTGTTTCCCAATGGCGTACTGGAGCAGGCACCGCAGTTCAGCGTGCTGATGACCCGCGTACCCAACACCGCAACATCGGCCACGTTTCAGCGCGCACTGGTCACCAAATTCCCCAACGTATCGGCTATCGACCTCGGCCTGATCCTGAAGACGCTGGACGATATTCTGAGCAAAATCTCGTTTGTGATCCGGTTCATGGCCCTGTTCAGCATCCTGACGGGTCTGTTGGTCCTGAGTAGTTCGGTGGTGATCAGCAAGTACCAGCGCATGCAGGAGAGCGTATTGCTGCGGACACTCGGTGCCAGCCGCAGCCAGATTCTGCGCATCACCCTGGTTGAATACAGTTTACTGGGGCTGCTGGCATCGCTATCCGGCATCATCTTATCGGTGCTGGGTACGTGGGTGCTGGCCAAATACGTGTTCGAGATGCCTTATGTGCCCAGCGTTTGGCCGTTACTGGCTGTCGTTGGCACCGTTACCGGCCTGACCATGCTCATTGGTCTGTTCAACAGCCGCGATGTAGTGAGCCGTCCGCCGCTTGAGGTATTACGGAGTGAATAAGAAGAGTCTGAACCTTTGTTGCTTCGCGAGTTGTGCCCTCCGACAGGCTCGCGAAGCAACACACTAAAGGCTTGAAATGCCGTAAATCATGAACATACTCAACGACCGCCAGCCAGTGCCCATTTATTCGTTAGAACCAGACGAGGCAACAGCGAACAAACAGTTTAAAGTTTATCAGTATGAAGGCGATCTGCCCAATCAGGCAGAACTGCTCATTCCGCATCGAAAAGATCATTACCTGTTTGTTTTTATCCGGCGGGCTGGCACCCGTCAGTGGATAGACATGACGCCTTATGTGCTGCAAGACAATACCATTTACTTTTCAGCTCCCGGCGATCTTATTGTGAAAGAAGAGTTCAGGCAGCTATGGAGCACGGGCATTGCGTTCACGAAAGAGTTTCTGGCCGTTCAGGAAAACGCAGCGTTAAGCAAACTTCCCATCATTCAAAACCCGCATCGCGGCCATGAATTACGGCTTTCGATGGTCGACATTGATTTTGTCGAGGATATGCTGGGAAAGATAGCAACGGAGTATCGCCGCCCCAACGAATGGCAACAGCGCATGCTGACGGCCTACCTGACGGTGCTGCTGACGTACCTGAGCCGACTGTACACGGAGCAGTTTGACAACAAACCGTTATCGACGGATAAGCTTCTGTTAACCAGCTATCAGGCTAAGATTGACGAACATTTTCGGGCTCTGCACCAGGTGAGTGAGTATGCGTCATTGCTCAACGTGTCGGCCGGATATCTGAGCGAGGTGGTGAAAGCCCAGAGTGGTAAATCGGCCATGACGCACATTCATGAGCGCCTGGTGCTGGAAGCCCGGCGGTTGCTGTTTCATACCCAACAGCCGTTGAAGGAAATTGCCTTTGACCTTGGCTTTTCTGACGCGTCCTACTTCAATCGCTTCTTTAAGCGCGAAACCGGCATAACACCCGCAGAGTATCGGGCCTCGATCCGCGAAATGTACCAGTAGTGCCGTAAAATGTGTCTCAACAACTGGATTGAGGCGCGGTAGTTTTGCCTTCATAAACTAGCTGACACATGAAAACAGTATTGATTACAGGAGCCAACAAGAGCATTGGCTTTGAAACCGCCCGGCAATTAGTGCAACAGGGATACTTTGTTTATCTGGGTAGCCGTGATGAGCAGAAAGGGCAGCAGGCAGCCGACCAGCTAAAAGCCGAAGGCTTTACCGACATTGAGCCGATCGTGATAGACGTAGATAATCCGGCCTCGATAAAGGCGGCGCGCGAAACGCTTGGGCAGAAAACCGCTGTGCTCGACGTGCTGATCAACAACGCCGGTATCAGTGGCGGCGGTCCGCCACAACCGGCGGTAAGCACTGCCAGCAGTGTGGCAAAGCAGGTGTTCGAAACCAATTTTTTCGGCGTCATTGATGTAACGCAGGCCTTCCTGGATTTACTGAAGCAATCGCCGGAGCCCAGGATCGTTAACGTTACCTCGGGGCTGGGGTCACTAACCTTGCATAGCGATCCTGCCTGGAAATATTACGCAGTAAAGCCGGTCTTTTATGTAGCGTCTAAAGCAGCCCTCAACGCCTACACTATCGTGCTGGCTCATGAGCTGCGTGATACACCGTTTAAAGTGAATGCCGTTGACCCGGGCTACACCGCCACCGATTTTAATGGTCACTCCGGCCCCGGAAGTGTGCCCGATGCCGCTGCCAGAGTTGTCAAAGCAGCCCTATTGGGTCCCGATGGACCAACAGGCCAGTTCTATAGTGATGACAATGCGCCCGAGACGGGTATTAGTCCGTGGTGATTTGTGGCCGTGAAACCCGCTGACTACTCCCAAAGCTTATTTAGTGTACAGGTTATAACTGAAGTTTGTGCGATTGGGGCCGAGTGAACAAAGGCGGTTTGTATATTGCTGACGCGAGGGAGACCGGTCTGCCAGACCGGAAGAGCTTGCCGCACCGGCGGGCCGGTCTCTCACAAATCAACAGCATCTATGCCATCCTATTCGTTTACCAATAAGCGAACTAACCTGTACATTTTCCTGAGTGCGGTCTTTCTGGTCAATGCCATCATTGCCGAAATTATAGGCGTCAAGATATTTTCGGGCGAAACCACACTTGGGTTAAAACCCGCCCAGATTCACCTGTTTGGCGACTTTATCCTGGATTTTAACCTCACCGCCGGGGCTGTTATCTGGCCATTTGTCTTTATCACGTCCGATATTATCAATGAATATTTCGGCAAGGCGGGCGTTCGGCGTATCTCGTTCCTGACGGCCGGCTTCGTGGCCTACAGCTTCCTGATTATCTATGCCGTAACGACCCTGCCGCCTGCCCAGTTCTGGCTCGACGTGAACGCGAAGGATGGCGCGGGCAATCCGATCAATATCAACAACGCCTTTCAGATGATTTTCCGTCAGGGCTTGGGCATTATCATCGGTTCGCTCACGGCTTTCCTGATCGGGCAGATTCTCGACGCGTCGGTGTTTCAGTACCTGCGTGGCATTACAGGCAGCAAAAAGATCTGGCTGCGGGCCACGGGTTCAACGCTGGTATCGCAGCTGATCGATTCGTTCGTGGTGCTGGGCATCGCGTTCTATGTGTTCGGCAACTGGTCTATTGCGCAGGTGATCGCCGTTGGTATCATCAACTACCTCTACAAAGCCACGACGGCTATTCTGCTCACGCCGCTGCTGTACCTGGCTCATAATATGATTGATAAGTATCTGGGTAAGGAACACGCCGAGGAGTTGGCCAACGAATCGTCTATGAGCTCATTCATGTAGGTACGTTACCAAACGTAGAAACCGAACCCTCGAATTTAACAACTCCGTAACGTACCTGACATGCAGTTTGCGTAGGTTTGGGCTCGGTTGATCCTGACTCGATCGAGCAGCCTTTCCTTACCATGAACGCTTATAAACTCGTCGTTTTCGACATGGCTGGTACCACCGTGACCGACCAGCATGAAGTAGAACAGTGCTTTGCCCAAGCCGCTTCTCAAACCGGATTGACGGTTAGTGCCGAGCGTATTCTGGCCATGCAGGGCCTTTCCAAACGCCACGTGTTTGAAACACTCTGGGGTGAACTGCTTGGCCCCGACAGCAACCAACTCAAAACGCACGTCGACGTTTCGTACCAGCGGTTTACGGAAGTGCTGGAAAATCATTACCTGACCCACGATATTACGCCCACTGCCGGCTGTCTGGAAACCTTCGCTTTCCTGCGTGAACAAGGCATTGCCATTGCATTGACGACGGGTTTCTACCGGAAAGTGACGGATATTATTCTGGGTAAACTCGGCTGGCTGGATGGCCTTGACGCCAGGTACGTTGGCACGCCACAAACGATTATTCAGGCGTCGATTGCGTCGGACGAAGTGCCGCACGGCCGCCCCGCACCGCTAATGATTCAGAAAGCCATGCAACTGCTGGGCGTCACAGATTTGAAAGCGGTGGTCAACATTGGCGACACCCCTTCTGATTTGCTGAGTGGTCAGGCTGCGGGTGTAGGCCTGAACCTCGGCGTTACCAACGGCACCCATTCCATCGATCAACTCATCACGTACCCGCACGACCGTCTCATTGGCTCACTGGCGGAGTTGCCTTCTCTACTGAACAATGTATGATGTAGAATCGGTCCGCCGACTTTACATCATACATTGTTGATTATTCCTCCCTAACCCTTCACCATTTATGGCTTTCTACGACCTCATCATCATTGGTGCCGGTGCGCTGGGTACGTTCCACGCGTATCATGCGGCGCGGGCAGGAAAACGGGTGCTGCTGCTCGACAAAGACAATCGCCCCCAAAGCGCAACCGTCCGGAATTTCGGGCAGGTAGTGCCATCCGGATTGTCGGGACGGTGGTTCGAGTACGGGCGGCGCAGTCTGGACATCTACCGCGAGATTCAGGCCGAGCACGACATTACGGTTCGACAAAATGGCTCGGTGTATATCGCTTCGGACAACGATGAATGGATGCTGGCGCATGAACTGTATGACCGCCGACGAGCCGACAATTACCCCTGCGAACTGCTGTCGAAAGCGCAGACGCTGGATCGCTACCCGATGTTACAGCCTGACTATGTGCGCGGGGCACTGCTGTTTCCCGATGAAGTGAGTGTAGAACCCGACCGGATGATCCACCAGTTGATTAAGTACGTTCAGACGAAGTACGGCGTAACGTACCTGGCCAACGCTGCCGTGACGGATTGCCAGTCGAACTACAACGGCGCTATTATTACGCTGGCCGACAAAACGCGGTATCAGGCGCAACAGGTACTGATCTGTAGCGGTAGTGAGTTTCGGATGCTCTTTCCGGAAATTTTCGCTGAAAGTGGTTTGGTCGTCAGTAAGTTACAGATGCTGCAAACTGTTCCGATGCCGCAGGTAGCCATGCCCGGCAACATCCTGACCGGCCTGACCATTCGCCGCTACGAGGCCTTTGTCGAATGTCCATCGTTCGCCGGTACCCAAACGCCGACGCATCTTGCCGAACTGAAAAAATGGGGAATTCACGTGCTGTTTAAACAGGCGGCCGACGGTTCCATGATCATCGGTGATTCGCACGAATATGCCCCCGCCACGCAGGTCGATGATCTGGGTTTCGATACGCACGACGCCATCGACGACCTGATTCTGGCCGAAGCCCGCCGCATCGTCACCTTCCCGGTTGATCGGATCAACCGACGGTGGGCCGGTTTCTACGCCCAAACGCCCGACGAGATTTTCGAGCATTCCGTCAACGACTATATCCACATCATTACCGGCATTGGCGGAAAAGGCATGTCCTCCAGCGCTGGCTACGCCGAGCAATCGGTAAAGCGGTTTGGGGTGTAAAGTTTATTGTGCGAGTTGCTTCGCGCTGTAGGCCCTGAGCCTGTCGGGGACGCCTAGTCGAAGGACCTACAGCGCGAAGCAACATACAATAGCACCTCGCTACACACTAATCGCGACCTGCCTTTCTTTACCCATCCGCCAGAAAGCGCGGTACGAAATGGCCATTAGCAGCGCATAGGTGATGGACAGCGCGTAGGCGCCGTAGATGAAAAAGTCGAGATAGCTGACGTTGCTCTGCCCGAAATTTTTGTAGAGCAGCACACCTACACTGCCCAGATAGCCATAGAAATCGGCGAGGGTCACGATGAAACCAACCGTGCTGACGTACCTGAACGAGGCCACAAACCGCTCGAAAAAAAGGCCGTTGCAGGGCACGTAGGCTCCATACAGCCCCAATCCCATCAGCGTGTACCAGATACCCGGCGACAGCATACCCTGCTGAAACAGCCACGTACTTAACCCGATCATGGCCACCGAGCCAATCATGACTACGTTGATGAGCTGAAAGGCGCGGGTATTATCGCGGACAAGCTGAATGCTGCCCATCAGGAGCAGAATACCCAGCGCAACGATGGTTTCGGTCTGTGCAAATACGGCCGGATCGGTAATACCCAGCGACTTGATGATCTCTGGCCCGAAATTGTCGCGGAAGTCGCGGAAGGCCGTCAGCAGCACGTAGGAAACGATGAACGGAATCAGTCCGGTCGAGAATGTACGTAGAAAGGTATTTCGTTCGTCGGCGTCCATCGGTTGCCGGGTGGTGCGCAGGGCCCGGTCTTCGGCAGTCGGCGGCGGCAGTAATGATAGCGCGTAGAGCGACACCAGCATGGGCAGTACGAACAGCAAACCCGTAACGAACGGCAGCCAGTATTCTGTAACGCCCCAGTCGCGACGAAGGGTAAGCGCCACCGTTTTCACGAAGCCTGACGCGAAAATGAACGAAGCCGTAAGTCCCGCTACGAGCGCGTCGGTCTGGCGTCGCCCTTCCAGAAAGCCAATCACCGTGCCGTAGACCATACCCAATGGCAGGCCGTTCAGGAAAAGGAAAACGATGTTCCAGGGGGCGGGCACCACCGCAAAACCCAGCAGGGCGAGCAGGGCAAAGGCCACGAAGCTCAAAATACTGACGACCCGCCGTGCCGGGGTCATTTCAGAAACCACTTTCACGCCAATGCGCTTCGACATGGCATAGCCGAACACCTGCGCAATCACCAGCCAGCTTTTGTAGCTGATGCCGGCGTAGGCCATACCCTCGAACGACACCGCCGTTATACCCTTCCGAAAGGCATACATGCAGGTATAGGTGCAAAAAGCAACCACAGACCCAAAAACAACGAAGGCTGCCGGATGCCGAAGAAAAGCGGGTGATCTCATGGAAGAAAAAAACAGTTTACAGTTTGCTGTTTGCAGGTTTCTGTTGCGTTGCTAATGTACAATAACGTGACCTGGCAGCGCAACAGAAGACTGCAAACAGCAAACTGTAAACTGTTTCTATAAAACACTCTTCAACGCAGCGTCTTCGATAAACGGCTGGTTGCGAACGCGTTTGCCGGTGGCTTTGAAAATAGCGTTGGCAACGGCGGCACCAGCGGGCGGGAGCGACGGTTCGCCGAGGCCCGTTGGGTCGAAGCCATTATCAACGAAATGGACCTCTACGTCGGGAATCTCGTTCAGGCGAATCATCCGGTAGTTGCTGAAGTTGCTTTGCTCGGGTATCCCGTCTTTGAATGTCATGTTGCCATACATGGCGTGCCCAATGCCGTCGACGATACAGCCCGTCACCTGCTGCCGCGACCCGCTCTGGTTGATGACAATGCCACAGTCGGCCACGGCGACTACTTTCTGCACCACGGGCTTATCTTTCTGCATCACCACTTCGCCCACCTGCGCCACATACGACCGGTGCGAGAAATAGACGCTGAACCCCTGCGACACAGGGCGCCCATCGGCTCCTTTCTTCGTGCCCCAGCCCGACTTCTCAACGGCCATGTTGATCACGGCTTTCATCCGGTCGATGTCGTATTTAACGGCGCCGGCGGGTTTGGTTTTGGCTTTATCGAGCAGGTCGAGGCGGAACTGAACGGGGTCTTTACCAGCCGCCTGCGCTACTTCGTCGAGAAACGACTGTTCGGCGAAGGCCAGGAAGTTGGTAATGGGCGCGCGCCACGGTCCTGTGGTAATCGCTGATTTATGGTCGATGCTGTCGATGAGCAGGTTATCAACGGCTCCGGCGGGGAAGTTGTCTTCCCGCGTTGAGCTGCCTGCGTTGATGCTCGCACCACGTAGCTTGTAGCCAATCATGTTACCCTGTGCATCCAGCGCGGCTTCGAACCGGTACCGTACGGCTGGCCGGTAACTACCGCCCGTCATATCGTCTTCGCGGGTCCAGATCACTTTCACTGGTGCATTCACCCGTTTCGATACCTGAACGGCTTCAATGGCATAATCCGCTTTGAGTCGCCGACCGAAACCGCCGCCCATGCGCGTCAGTTGCACCGTTACTTTATCGGGCGACAGGCCAAGCAGTTTGGCGGCTTCGTTACGAGCCAGTTCGGGTGTTTGGGTGGGGCCAACCAGTTCCGCCCCGTCGGGGCGGACGTGGGCGAAGAAGTTCATCGGCTCCATCGGGTTGTGCGGCAGAAAGGGACACTGGTATTCGGCCGTCACTACCTTCGCGGCCCCTTTAAAGGCCGTGTCAACATCGCCGTCTTTCCGGCGGACGGTGGCCTTATCGGATTTCAATAGCTCACCAAAAATCCGGTTATGGTCATCGGTACTTTCAGTGGCGTCGGTTTTTGTCCAGTCGATCTTCAGCGCCTCTTTCGCTTTCCGAACCTGCCAGGTCGATTTACCCACAATCGCCACGTTGTTATCAAACGTCAGTACATCAACAATACCCGGCATTGCTTTGATGGCCGCTTCGTTGAACGACTTCAACGTATAGCCAAAAGCGGGGCGCTGAAGCATGGCGAAGAGCATGCCTTCGCGGTAAAAATCAAGGCCAAACAGCGGCTTCCCCGTGATAATACCCGCATTATCGACGTTTTTGACCGACTGCCCGATCAGCTTGAAATCTTTCCTGTCTTTGAGTTTAACGTCTGCTGGAACAGGGAGCTGCGCGGCCTCGGTAGCCAGTTCGCCGTAGCTGAGTTGCCGGTTGCTGGCGGTGTGCCTGACAAAACCAGTCCCAGTTGTACACTCGGTGACAGGTACGTTCCAGCGCTTGGCGGCGGCTTCCATCAGCATCTGCCGGGCCGTAGCGCCTGCCTTGCGGAGGCGCGTCCAGGAGTGGGGAATCGAGCCACTACCGCCGGCCACCTGCCGTTCAAATTTCTTCGTGTCGAGCGGTGCCTGCTCAACAATCACATTCTTCCAGTCAACGTCTAATTCTTCGGCAACGACGATCGGAAATGCCGTTTTGATACCCTGACCCACTTCGGGGTTTGGCGACATGATCGTTATGATTCCCTGCGGATTGATGGACAGGTAGCTGTTGAAACCAACTCCCGGCACCGCACCAGGTACGTTGCCAGCCAGCGATAGATCAGTAGTTGCAGCATCTACTGCGGTAGCCGCATTGGCCTCAAACCAGTTAAAACCGAGAAATAAACCACCCCCGGCTGCGGCGGCTACTTTCAGGAAGTTCCGGCGGCTTGCGTTCGATAAAGTCTGCATGGCTATTTCGTTTTGGTAGACCCTTTAGCGGTTGATGCTGTAGCGTTTGACGCCATTTTCACGGCTTCCCGGATACGGTGATAAGTGCCGCACCGGCAAATGTTGCCGCTCATGGCTTCATCGATCTGGGCAGTGGTGGGCTTGGGCGTTTTCTTCAGGAAAGCCGCTGCCGTCATGATCTGCCCCGCCTGGCAATAGCCACACTGCGGTACGTCGACCGCGTCCCAGGCTTTTTGCACCGGGTGGGTTCCCGTAGCCGACAGCCCTTCGATCGTGGTTATTTTAGCCTTGCCGATCGTCGAAACGGGCAGTACACAGGCGCGGGTTGCTTCGCCGTTGAGGTGAACGGTACAGGCACCACATTGAGCAATGCCGCAGCCATATTTTGTGCCAACCAGACCCAGATTGTCGCGTAGAACCCACAAGAGCGGGGTATCAGGATCGACATCGGCGCGGTAGGTTTGGCCGTTGATTTGAAGGGAATAGAGTGCCATTTGTCGGGATGAAGTAAAGGAGCGAACCAATTTACGAAGAAACCAGCATGTGTTTAGCTGAGCCGCTCTTAAACTTCCGTTTCTTTGCCGGAAGCGGCCATTAGCCACCTGTTAACGTACCTGACCTATACCTGAAAGCCTTATGAACGTACCTGATAACGCTCTTAAACTGACCGTCGACGCCGTTGTGTTTGGCTACCGGGATGGGCAGCTGTTCGTGGCGCTTATCAACCGGAAATACCCGCCCTATGAAGGGCAGTGGGCCTTGCCGGGCGGCTTTGTATTGCCCGATGAAAACCTGGAAACGGCTGTTCAGCGGGAATTGCATGAAGAAACCGGCATTCAGCTACGTTTTCTGGAACAGCTTTTTACGTTTGGTGAGGTGCAGCGCGACCCCCGGCAGCGTGTCGTAAGCGTGGCCTACATGGGACTGGTGCGCCCGACCGATTTTGATATCAAGGCCAGTACCGACGCTCAGGAGGTTGACTGGTTCCCGATAGACGAGCTCCCCGCGTTGGCCTTCGACCACGCCAGTATGTTGGAAATGGCCCTGAAACGCCTTCGTGGAAAGCTGACTTACGAGCCTATCGGCCTGAATTTGTTAGACGAAAAATTTCCCTTTGGTGATCTGGAACGCCTGTATGCGACCATACTGAACAAACCCTTCGACCGCCGGAATTTCCGTAAGAAGTTTCTCAGCTTCGGTATCCTGACTGAATTACCCGAAAAAAGCGCGCTGGAAAAAGGCCGACCTGCCACCTTGTACTCATTTGATCGCCACCGATACGAACTGGCTAGGCAGGAAGGCATTCTGTTTGATATCAAGTGAGACAATTACCGGCTAGTTGTGTTTGTGTAAATAGTACGCAAAATACTTTGTGATTGAAAACAAATGAATTACGTTTGCGTAGAATTTACACAAAAAGGATATGCTCGCGTTACACCTGTCACCCGGATTTTCGCCAACCGACGCCACGCCCATTGCCTTCACCGCGTTCACATTCAGTGGAGGTGAGCCACATATTAAGCTTGATCTGCCGGTTGCTGGCAACGTACCTGAGCCGGTTCTGATTTCCCAACGGGTAACAACCGCCGCTGATTTTATGCAGCTACTACTGGCAACCGATGCGCTTCGGCGGGCGGGGTATAAGCAATTGTTGCTGATGCTGCCCTATTTTCCGGCAGCCCGGCAAGACCGGCTGATGGTTCCGGGCGAGCCCCTGAGCGTTCGGGTATATGCTGATCTGATCAACGCCCAGCACTACGAACAGGTGTATGTGTATGACCCACATTCAGACGTTACGCCCGCTTTACTGAACAATAGTCAGGTTATTGGTAATCAGACGTTTGTTGGGGAGGTCTTGGCGCGTTTCGCCCCGGAAAAACTTTGTTTGGTTTCGCCCGATGCGGGGGCGCTGAAGAAAATTCATAAACTGGCTGCTGCACTGGGTGGCGTGCCCGTAGTGGTATGCGATAAGGAACGCGACGTCAGAACGGGGACGCTGACTGGCTTCCGGGTATTTGCCGACGACCTGACTGGGCGGCAATGCCTGATCGTAGATGATATCTGCGATGGGGGAGGAACCTTCGTCGGGTTGGCCGCTGAGCTTCGGAAACTAAATCCAGAGCGGGTTTCGCTGGCAGTGTCGCACGGCATTTTTAGTAAAGGTCTCGCCCCGCTGACCAATACGCTAGACCATGTGTATGCCACCGATAGCTTCTCGACGCTGCCCGATACCGATACGTTTACACAACTTGCCCTGAAAAACCTGATCACGCTTTAATCATCTATAGCCATGAGAACCAACCCGTTAACACTCATTGATTTTTATAAAGCTGACCATCGCCGCCAATATCCCGATGGGACAGAATTAGTGTACAGCAACCTGACGCCCCGCAGCAGTCGTGTGGCGGGTACCGATGAGGTGGTGTTCTTCGGCCTTCAGTATTTCGTGCAGGAATACCTGATCGATCAGTGGAACGACGGTTTCTTTCGTCGACCAAAGGCGGAAGTGCTGGCTCAGTACCAACGCCGGATGGATACATCGCTGGGGCAGGGTGCCATTGATGTAGCACATATCGGCGCTCTGCATGATTTGGGTTATTTGCCGCTGGAAATAAAAGCCGTAGCCGAAGGAACGCGCGTTCCGCTGAAAGTGGCGATGCTGACAATGAAGAACACTAAACCCGAATTCTTCTGGCTCACCAACTACCTTGAAACGCTGATATCGTGTGTGCTCTGGAAACCATGTACCTCCGCCACCACCGCCCTGACCTACCGCCGCGTGTTCGATCAGTACGCCGATGAAACAGTTGGTAATCGCGACTTCGTAAGCTGGCAGGGGCACGACTTTTCCATGCGCGGCATGTCGGGTGTTGAAGATGCCATCATGAGTGGGGCGGGTCACCTGCTCAGCTTCACCGGCACGGATTCTGTACCGGCCATCGATTTCCTGGAAGCGTATTACGATGCCAACGCCGACCTCGAACTGGTTGGCGGATCGGTGCCGGCCACCGAGCACAGCGTCATGTGTATGGGGTTGAAAGACAGCGAAATTGACACATTCCGTCGGCTGATCACCACCGTCTATCCGGCGGGCGTGGTTTCGATCGTTTCCGACACCTGGGATTTCTGGCGGGTCATTACCGAGTTCCTGCCTCAGTTGAAAGCGGATATTCTGGCCCGGAACGGTAAGGTTGTCATTCGGCCCGATTCGGGTGATCCGGTTAAAATTATCTGTGGCGATCCAGACGCCGAGCCCGGTAGTCCGGCGTTTAAAGGGGCAATCGAGTGCATGTGGGAAACGTTTGGCGGCACAATCACCGGGAAAGGCTACAAACTGCTCGACGGCCACATTGGCCTGATCTACGGCGATAGTATCACCATCGAGCGGCAAGGGCTCATCCTGGAACAGCTGAAACAGAAAGGCTTTGCCTCGTTCAACGTGGTGCTGGGCATTGGCTCGTTCACCTACGAATACGTTACCCGCGATACGTTCGGGTTTGCTGTCAAGGCTACTTACGGGCAGGTTAACGGCGAAGGGCGCGATATCTTTAAAGATCCTAAAACAGACAACGGCACCAAGAAATCGGCCAAAGGGTTGCTGTGTGTCACGGAAGAGAATGGCCGATTGGTGATGCAAGACCAACGTACCTGGGCCGAAGAACAAACCGGTCTGCTACAAACCGTCTTTCTCGACGGACAATTAGTACGCAAACAAACACTGGCTCAGATCAGGGAACAACTGCACAAAAACATATGATGTATACTCTCAATTGGTTGCTTGCTGAGCAAGTTTTGAAGAAACCGCTCAAGTACCTTCTTTTCTGGGGACACCAACCCGAACGGGATGGAAGTGTCGGGAAAGGTTGCTTCAGCCAGTGGTGGCCGTCGACGTTTACGGTTGATGGAATCGATTACGCCACGGCTGAACACTGGATGATGGCTGAAAAAGCGCGCTTGTTCAGCGATGAGGTTACTCGCGACCGAATTCTGATGGCCAAAACACCGGGAGAAGCCAAGAAACTGGGTCGGCAGGTACGTGGTTTCGACGCCCATACATGGCAATCGGCCTGTATTGACCTCGTATGGAAAGGCACGAACTTACTTGGCTTCGCCTTGATGACCGTCCGCGATCAGTTGAGTAGTCAGCCTGTTGCTAGTTAGCTAGGTTTTCTCGATGTTGCCTGGGAACGTGTTAAACGTTGCGTGACAGAAAATACGTTAGGTCGGGCGTGGGCAATCCGGGAATCTTGGCTTGTTCGTCCCAAAGCCGCAGTTGGATAATCTCCTTGAAATAAGGGTGTAGCGCAAACGTGCTGACTTCCAGCGGATTCATGGGGCCGCCCTGCATAAGCAATGTCTGAACACTGGCTTCCGACAGTCGGGCCGCATACGCCTGGTCAGTGGCAACCAGATACCGTTTTGCGTTGACGTGGTTTTCAATCAGTTGAGCCATTTTCTCTGGAAAACCCTGTTCGCGCAGGAAATCGGCACCCAGTTGTTCATGATCAACCCGTCCGTATTCGTCCATGTGGTCGGCGGCATTGTCTGATGGCAGCAGGTGGCCAATATCATGAAGCAGAGCGGCAAGCACAACCGCCTTGTCGGCCTTGGCTTCTTCGGCCAGTTGAGCGCATTGGAGTGCGTGTTCCAGCTGAGAAACGGGTTCGCCATAGTAGGCGTCTTGTCCGCGTTGGGCAAAGAGCTCAACAAGTATCGGGTAGGAGGGAGAAGGCATAATAAAGCAGGTTAATACAAACTGAATCAGCGGTTGGCGCCCGTACTGGTGCCGATGGCCGCACCAACCGGGTGGTCGGCTTTGAAATCGAACCCCAGCAGGCGGGCAATGGTGGCGGCTATCTGACTCTGAAAGAGCAACGGCCCATCTTTCTGCTCGCCTGCTGGCTGAATACCGGTGCCTAATGCCGCTAGCCAAATCTGGTACGAATCGGGTGTTTTGGTGCCGTGGTCTTTCCAGCGGGCTTTGGGTGTATGGCCCCGGCCATGATCGGTGGTGATAAGGAGGGCCGTTTTACCGGCATATTGTGGCATCGACTGAATCAACTGCCATAGGTTGCCCAGGTACGTATCAATCGACTGTACCATGCGCAGATGATCCAAGTAGCGCCCGGCGTGGGCGAGATCGTCGGTTTCGTCGAATGAGAGAAAGAGAACGCGGGGCTGTTTCTGCTTAACATACTGGCGGGCCGAGAAATAGGTCAGGAAATCGGCCCGAACACCATTGCCAAACTCGCGGGGATACAGTGCCGTGAGGTCGCTCAGGAGCGAATCGGTGGCCGTGACGGGGTTGCCTGGTTCATTGGCCGAACTGGCATAGATGCCGCTCCGCTTTTCGTTGACCGCCGCTTCAATGACGTCCCATGATGAGAACACCGCCACTTTTCCGGCAAAGCCCGGCTGCTGGTTCAGAAACTCCAGCACCGTCACGTTGGGATTGTCGATCTTATCGTTTGATTTGATCCGGTCATCGGCGTAGCCACTCAGGATTTCATTGTAGCCCGGATAGCTGAACCAGTGCGGATTTGATACGTTCATGCGATTCCCTTGCTGGCGGTTTCCGTACAACTGCCCCTGCTGGCCGATGGTGTTCCATAGAAAAGGAAGAAGCCGTTTCCGTCGCTCAATAGCGCTGCCTGCCCAGAACTGGCTGCGGGCACTGGCCGTATCGCGGCTATATGCCGGATCGAACAGCAGCGTGGAGTCGGCTCCGTTGAAAACCTCCTGCCAGCGCACGCCATCGAGCGTGACAAGAATGAGGTTTTGGGCCGGTTGTGCAGCAGCAGCGGTGCAGACGAACAGGCTGGCAATGAGAATGTAAAGGCGCATGGATACAGAAAGCCCTGCAAAACGAAGCCGTTTTACAGGGCCCAACTAAGTGAGTTATTGTAAAAGCCACATGGTAGCGTTTATATCATCATTTCCACCGAATTGGCTGGTGAGCGAGGCCTTCAGGTTGTCGCCATTAGTGGTTCGCTCGTTCGAGGGGTACAGCCACCGTTTCGGAATCCGGGTGCTGTTGCCGGTGCCCACGCCCGTCAGGAAGGCAGGTACGCCCGTGCGGCGCTGGTTATAGAAAGCTTCGAGCCCCGAATTCTGGAAAAAGGCGATGTATTTCTGCGTCAGGATCTGGTTCAGTCCCGTGGCGTTATTGCCTGCGTATTTCACCGAAGCCTGCGCCAGGTAATCGCTCAGGCTCACCTTTATCGTGTAATTATCGAAATTAAAAATGCCGCCATCGCGCGAGAACGTCACCGTGTTGTCGCCGTCTTTCAGGCCATAAAAGCCCATCGAGGCAGCAATACCCTGCTGATAATACGTATCGGCGTTGGCCGAGGCCCAGCCCCGGTTGATGCCTTCGGCCAGGTTGAACATCAACTCAGGATAACCGATAATAAAGACAGGCTCGCCCAGGTACGTTGTGTAATAGTGCTTCCGGTTCTGGAACGAGTACTCGCCCTTCAGTGCTTTCGTCGACATGTCCTGCAAATCTTCGCCCGATGAAGCCCCCGCAAACGCGGCGAAGTCAGTAGGCTTCAGGCCCGTGGCCAGCTTTGCCGCTGCTGGCTCGGCCACCACAAATAGGCGCGGGTCTTTACGGTCAGCCAGCAGGTCGATGTAGGTTTTGGCCATGTTTTCGCGCGTGGCATTTTGCCCGAAATTATCCTGGTTGCGCGGATACTTGTTCTGGGTGCTGTTATGGATGTATTGCAGGTTATCGCTCATACCCGTCATTAATGGGTACTTGGCCGGGTTACCAACTATGTCGGCAAATTTCTGCTTGATGGCCAGATCCGGGTCTGCTTCTTTTTTGCTCAGGCTGATCAGCACCCGAATACGGTAGGTGTTGATGACTTTCTGCCACTGACGCAGGTTGTTACCCAGGTAAAAGTCGCCGGCCAGTGTGTTATCACCTCTGGCAATGATCGTGGCCATGTCGGTATTGGCATCATCCAGCCACTTCAGGATCTGGATATATACGGACTTCTGCGAGTCGTATTTGGGCGTCAGGTTGGCCTGATCCTTCAGGGCGTCGGTCAGGGGTACGTCGCCCACACGACGGGTCATGTTTTCGTAGAAATAGGCCCGGAAGAATTTGCCCAGTGCCGAGTACGGATTCACATCGGCAGCGCCTGCCCGTTTGGCTTCGGCTTCCATCTTTACCACGTCTTTCAGTGTAAAGAAATTCAGGTTCGTGGTGGTCCAGGCGTATTCGTTCGTTGCGTAGTAGTTGTAGTTCGAGCAATAAAACTGGTTGTAACGCTGCTCGCTCCCCCAGGGTGAATACGTAACGCCCGAAAAACCCGATGGACTATTCTGGCTGTCGTACATGTCGTTCAGAATACCCTTCAGAACCAGCGAGGCAGGGGCGTTAACGGCCCGGTTCGGGTCTTTTTCGAGTTCGTTAAACGGCTTTTCGCAGGCCGATACCAGCAGCGCAATAGCGAAAATAAGGAGGAGGAAATGATACGGTTTCATTATGTTGGGAGGTTTGGCCCCACCCCCGGCCCCTCCCCTGTATTTCAGGGGAGGGGAGTTGTACGCTGGAGTAGCTTCGCCAATCAGCAGAGCATTATCCCCCTCCCCTTGGTTAAGGGGAGAGGCTAGGGGTGGGGTATGTTTTAAAACGTCAGGTTAATATTTACACCGTAGCGACGGGTGGTAGGGGTCTGCAGGTCAGACCGGCCGCCACTTGTAAACTGATCCATGTCGATGTCTGTCCGGGCGGCGAAGTAGAGCAGATTTCGGCCCACAAACGAGATCGACGCCTGTCTGATACCCAGTCGGCTGATGGCTTTCTGGGGCAGGTTGTAGCCAACGACCACTTCGCGCAGTTTGGCAAACGAACGGCTGATGATGTTGCCGCCATCGAAGCCGTAGCGCCTGGCAATGTAATCTTGCAGAAACGCCTTGGTAGTATTGGGGGTGAACTGCAATTCAGCGTAATTCGTAACGTTACCGTCTGTATCGTAGTTGATGCTGGCTCCGTTGCTCACCTGAACGCCTTCACCCACATAGGACTTGATACCTTTGGTATCGTTCAGGCGGGCAATGCCCATCTCGCCCTGAACGGTGTTGATGATCCGGCCACCGGCGTAAGACTTCTGCTGAACATAGTCGGAAATAACACCGCCAACACGACCGTCGAACTGGAAGCTGAAGGTGACATCTTTGTAGCTGAAGCGGTTGTTCAGGCCCCACACCCAATCAGGATTGATGTTGCCAACATACTGCGCCACAGGCGTACGCAATGGCCGGCCGCCCGCGTCGTTGATGATCTGGCCATCGGGGGCGCGCACGAACGTGGTCGTATAGTATTTATCAGTACGGTCACCGACTTTGAAAAAGGTATTCAGCGCCGTTACGCCCGGATAGAACTCCTTAAAGGCTTCCTTATAGGTCGACCAGTTGGCCAGCACGCTCCAGTTCAGCCCGGTCGGGTTGGTCAGCACTTTACCGGTCAACGATAGTTCAACGCCTGTTTTCTGCGTTTTGATGCCATTGACAAGCAGCGATGAATAACCCGTTGTTTCTGAGATTGGCAGGTTGAAAATCCGCGGGCCGTCGTCGCTGATGAAATAGGCGGCGTCGAAGGCGAGACGGTTGTTCAGAAAACGGGCGTCTACCCCGGCTTCAACCTGCGACGTGCTGTTGGGCTTGATGTTCGGGTTGTTCAGCGCGTTGGTGTAGTAGGCCGTTGAGGTGTTACTTACCGTCAACGGTGTGCTATAAACGGCTGAGTTCTGGTAAGTTGGCCCGTCATACGATGAGGCATATTGCTGGCCGTAGCCCAGCGACCAGTTCGGTACGCCAATGGTTGGGGCAGTTAGGCCGTCTTTCACGTTGGCATACGATGCCCGCAGTTTCAGGAACGAGATCGCCCTGGGCAACGCCACATAATCGGATACGACCGTGCTCAGGGCCGCCGATGGGTAGAAGAACGTGTTGTTGCCGGCAGGCAGGGTCGACAGTTTATCCATCCGGCCTGTTGTTGACAGCGTCACGACATCGCTGAACGTGAAGTCAGCCGAGTAATAGGCCGACAGCACACGCATGTCGGCGGTGAAGTTCGAGGCAATGACCGGGTTGAGCGAGTTGGCGAAGTTATACACGCCAGGTACGTTCAGGTAGTTGGTCGAGGTGTAGTTCGAATTGTAATTGTACACCCGCATATTGCCCCCGGCCACGGCATTCACGTTCAGCCGCGAATTGATCCGCTTGTTGTATTTCAGCAATAAATCGGTGTTGCTGTCGATCAGGTTGCGGCGGTCTTCGCGGTAATCGCCTTTCCCTTCCTCGCGACCATAGGTAGTAGCTGAATAAGGCAGTTTCTCGGTCCGGAGCAGATTCCAGGTCGACACCTGGGTACGTAGTGTCAGGTCGAGGCCATCGGCAATGGTATACTTAAGTGATGTTTGGCCAACGATGTCGGTTTTGTAATGACCACGCAGCCACTCTTTAGCCGTGAACCAGGGGTTGTTGTACCGCTGATATTCGGCATAGATCTGCTGCGTACCTTCTTTGCCCGGTTGCCAGTAATTTTTTAGCTGGTCAACGTCCCAGTCGGCACCACCCCAGAGAACGATGTTGTAGATCATCGAGTTAGGTCCATAATCCACGTCGGGAATATTGGGCGTATACTGGCGGTTCACCTGAATGTCGCCTTCAAACCGTAACCGATTCGTGAAATTATAGCCCGTGTTGATCTTAAACGTGGTGCTGTTTAGCTGCGTGTTGGGCACCAGCCCGCGCTGGTAGTTGTGCGATACCGAAAACCGCAGGTCATATTTTTCGCCTGATGCTGATACGGCAATGTTGTTGGTCGACAGAATGCCGGCTTGCAGGAACCGCTTGAGGTTATCTTTACCGCGTGCTACCCAGGGCGTACCTACCCGTTTGCCGGTCACCGGGTCAACCGGGCTGTCATACTGCGGAATCAGCTGGCCTTCAAAACGGGGGCCCCAGATATCGTAGTCGCCGTCATTTTTTCCACCGCCTTTACCGTCAACGAACTCATAGACGCCGTGATCGCCGGGACCGTATTCATCCTGCACGTTCGGAATGGCCAGAAAGCCATTGTCGACCATCTGGCTGGTGTTCACCTCAACGGCAAAGCCACGCTTGTCTTTGGTGCCGCGCTTCGTGGTGATCAGAATGGCCCCGTTCTTTCCCCGGAAACCGTACAGCGCAGAGGCCGATGCACCTTTCAGTACCGAATAGGTCTCGATGTCGTCGGCGCTGATGTTCCAGGTATCTGAATTGATGGGTACGCCATCGACCACGAAGAGAACATCCGTATTACCCCGCAACACAATGTTTGGTCGACGAAGCAGTTCGGCTGACGCCCCGATGGTCAGGCCCGCCACCTTCCCAACCAGCGAATTGACCGCGTTGGGTTCACGAGCCTTGACGAGTTGTGCGCCATCCACCGACTGAATAGACACGCCGATGTTGCGAACGTCTTTCTTGATACCAAGGGCCGTTATGACCACTTCGTTAAGCGTTGATGCTGCCGCCTTCAACGACACATCGATGGACGAGCGGTTGCCAGCGGCCACTTCCTGCGTTTCGAAGCCAATAAACGAGAACGTCAGCGTCTGGTTCTGGCCAGGTACGTTTAGCGTATACGTGCCGTCGGCGCGGGTGGTTGTGCCAACGGTTGTTCCTTTAATGACGATAGAGACGCCCGGCATAACCTGTTGATCATCAGCAGAAGTAACTTTGCCGGTAACGGTAGTCTGCGCCAGCAGAGAGCCCGCTAGCAAGAGAAGCAAACAGCAACTCAGCAGGGGCCTGACCAGCAAATGAAGTATACGTACATTCATGACGATAGGGATATGGTTGATTGACCACAAAACTATCGGGAGGCTATTGCGTGAGTATTTTCAGGCTGTTATCAAACCGTGTCGTTACAGACCGTTTACTGAAAATCGGTTAATAATTTCCTAATGATACAGCTGAATGATGTGGCGCTACCCCGAACACAGCCAGGTTAACACGTGTTGCTGGTACGATGACGTACCCAGCTTATACTGATATTTCGCTCGCTGAACTGGCAGAGCTACGCCAGCAGCCCAACGCGGTAGTTGTTGATGTGCGCGACGACTGGGAATTCGATGAATTCAACGTGGGTGGTGTGAACGTACCTCTGGCCGACATACGTACCCGCCGGGCCGAGTTACTCCCTTTCGATCCTGTTATCGTGCTGTGCACCAACGGCGTACGTAGCCGCGTGGCTGCTAAAGACCTATTACGTCAGCCCGAATTTGCGCAAAAAACGATCTATCATCTGCACGGTGGACTGGTGGAAAGCGAATAAAAAAAAGGAGTTTACTGTTGCGCTGCTGACCTATCGTTACGTGCCTCTGCAGCGCAACAGTAAACAGAAAACTCCTTCTATGTGACGATCACGAACTTGGATTTTGCGGCCTGTTTTTCTTCGTGGGGAATGTAGAACTGCATCAGCTCGTGCACGTTCAGGCGGATGTTTGTTGCTATCTGGTTCAGGGGGAGGTTATTGCGCTCTATGCCAAACGGATTTTGAATCTCTTCACCGATCAGTTCCAGACCTACCAGGATATACGATACGGCCACAACGGCGGGAATGGTCAGGTAGCCATATTCATCAATAATGATGAAAGGCATGACGAAAATGTACATCAGGATAAACACCTTGATGAAAAAGCTGTATGAAAACGGAATGGGTGTGCTTTTGATGCGTTCGCAGATACCGGCTACGTCCAGAAAGACGAGCAACATGGTGCTCAGGTTGATCAAGTGCGCATCCGTGAACAGTCCTTCGCGGTACAGGCGTTCCGTGCGAACCTGAAGCTGGGCAACAACGCCGTTGGGTACGTGGTCATAGTGCGTCAGCTCACTTAGCTCACCGATACCAGCCGCTTCCAGGCCATCTGATTTGATGTCGTTTCGGAGGTGATTTTCCAGCGAAAAGGCGAAATTGGCGATCATCTTCGTGTAGAAGAGTCGATCTTCCGTGCGCTCCGTGGGAATAACTGCATTCAGGTAAGCAGCCAGATTGCGGCTGTTATTGACCAACGTCCCCCAGGCTTTGCGTCCCTCATAGAATCGATCGTAGGCGGTATTGGTCCTGAAAAGGAGCAGCAGGCTAAGCAGAATACCCATCGTCGACAGGAATTCGGTGGGTGTGTCCTTCAGTCGCAGGTCAACGACCCATAGTTCCAGAAAGGTGACCCCCGTTACGTAGAGGGCTACCCAGAATAGACGTCTGAAAAGCGAAAAGGCGGTTGGGCTGGCATGGAAGTGCCAGATGGCCGGAAACCAGTCATTTTTACTGTATGTAATCATTTTTTTAGTTTACTGTTTACCGTTTACTGTTTTCTGTTGCTTCGCTACATCAGCGTAACATGCCTAAGCAACGCAACAGAAGACTGTAAACGGTAAACAGTAAACTGATTAAAGAGTTATGTTGCCGCCGAATACGCGTTGCGCGGGTCCTATGAGATAAATGTCCGTGAACGAGCCGTCGGGCTGAGGCATGAAAGCCACCCGCAGGTTCCCGCCGATCGTACGAATAGAAATCGGGCTGGTTAGTTGGTGTTGCTGATAAGCGACCAGTGCTGCCGCCGTTACACCCGTGCCGCAGGAATAGGTTTCGTCTTCAACGCCCCGCTCGTAGGTACGTACAAACAGGCCGTTTTCCTTTACCCGCTCCGTAAAGTTCACGTTGGTGCCACCCGGCGCAAAAGCCGAATCATTGCGTAGCTGCCGGCCCTCGTTTACGACATCATAGGCCGATAGGCCATCAAGGAATTTGACAACATGTGGCGAGCCTGTATTAAGAAACGTATAGCCAGTCTGATGAACCATTCCGGGTACGTCGCTCATCTTCAGGCGAACTTCTTCGCCGTCAACTTCGGCCAGATGTTCCCCATCAACGGCCAGGAACCGGGTGTGCGTTTTGAAAATGCCCAAGTCATGCGCGAAGCGAACGATACACCGACCTCCGTTTCCACACATGCTGCCTTCGGCCCCGTCGGCATTGAAATAAACCATCCGGAAGTCATAGTCTGAGTGGCTCTGAAGCAGGATGAGCCCGTCTGCGCCAATGCCGAAGCGGCGGTGGCAAAGTTGGGCTACCAGCGACTGGTTGTGCGTAGGAAACGTGTTGTTACGGTCGTCGATTAAAATAAAATCATTGCCGGTTCCCTGGTATTTGGCGAAGAGCATAGGTAATAGTTTACTGTTTAGAGTTTGCCCGCACCGGCGGACTGGTTTACTGTTGCGTTGCTGGCCTGTCGTTACGTGCCTTAGCAGCGCAACAGTAAACCGGTCCGCCGGTGCGGGCAAACTCTAAACAGTAAACTCCTTTTAGTTCAGGCTAAACAAAGAAAGGTTGCCCATGAGCAACCTTTCTTTGTTTAGCCTGAACTAAAAATGTTATGCGGCAGCTACTGGGGCTGGTTTCCGGATAATCCGCTCTTTTACACGTGCGGCTTTGCCCTGACGACCACGGAGGTAGAACAACCGGGCGCGGCGTACTTTGCCCAGACGGACTACCTCGACTTTATCGACGTTTGGCGACAGCACTGGGAAGATACGCTCAACACCCACACCATTCGAAATTTTGCGAACCGTGAAGGTTTCGCCGTTGGTGTTTGGGTTGCGACGCTGAATAACCGTACCGGTGAAAACCTGGATACGCTCTTTGCTACCTTCGCGAATCTTAACGTGTACGTTTACCGTGTCGCCGGCGCGAAACACGGGGATGTCGGCACGCCGTTGGGCGTTGTCGGCTTCCACTAATTTAATCAGCTCACTCATGACCGTATTGTATATCGTCAGGATATTTTTTCAAAATCGAGCCGCAAAGATAGTACTTAATTCGTTGTAAGAAAATAGTTTTGCTGAAGACAGCCCCCTTAATCAGCATGAAAATCCTTAACGTTGAACAGATTCGTCAACTTGATCAGGCCACTATTACATATGAACCGATAGCACCCATCCAACTGATGGAGCGTGCCTCGCAGGCTTTCGTGGATTGGTTCATGAGCCGTTATGATGCGTTCACGCCCGTAAAAGTGTTTTGTGGCCTTGGTAATAACGGAGGAGACGGACTGGCAATTGCCCGATTACTGCTTCAGGCCAACTACATCGTTGAGGTATTTGTTGTTCGATATGCCCCCCGCGAATCCGACGATTTTGCGCACAATCACCGTCGGCTGAAACTGCTTATTAATCCGCATTACGTCGAAAACCCGGGTGATATGCCTACGCTTCGGCAGCGGGATGTAGTCATTGACGCTATTCTGGGTTCGGGTATTTCCCGACCGGCCGAAGGGCTGGTGAAGATGGTGATTGAGCGAATCAACCGGGCACCGGCGCAGGTAATTTCGGTCGATATTGCCAGTGGTCTGCAGGCTAATCAGCCTAACCAATCCGACGATGTGACAATCTGGCCCGATCATACGGTTACGTTCGACCTGCCTAAACTGGCGCTGTTGTTGCCCGGTAACGCCCGCTCGGTTGGCGAATGGCATATGGTCGATATCGGGTTGAATCAACGCTTTATCGATCAGGCACCTACTCCTTATTATTATACAACAGAAGCAGAAGCCCGTTTACTCCTTCGTCGCCGTGAGCGTTTTTCCAACAAAGGTTCCTTTGGCCACGCGCTGTTGCTGGTGGGTAGCTACGGTAAAATTGGTGCAGGTGTACTGGCTGCGAAAGCCTGTCTACGATCGGGGGTGGGGTTACTGACCGTGCAAACGCCTGGGTGTGGGTACGTTGTGATGCAAACTGCCGTGCCTGAAGCTATGTGCCGCCCCGACGTAGACGACCGGCTACTGACCGGCCCAAGCGATGTGGATGGGCCTTCATTGGCCGATTACGCCGCCATTGGCGTGGGGCCGGGTATAGGTAAAGCGCCTGAAACAGCCCGTTTTCTGCGCGAAGTACTGACTAACTTCAGCAAGCCGGTGGTTGTTGATGCCGATGCGTTGAATTTGCTGTCTGCCAACAAAGACCTGATCGGGCTCCTGCCGGAAAATAGTATTCTAACGCCCCATCCGAAGGAGTTCGAACGCCTTACCCAACGCTGGCAGAATGATTACGACAAACTTGAACTGCTGCGTGAGTTTGCCCAGCGCCAGCAAGTGGTAGTGGTGCTGAAAGGGGCTCATACGGCTGTGGCGTTGCCCAACGGAGAAGTGCATTTCAACTCGACGGGGAACCCCGGAATGAGTACGGGCGGAACCGGCGATGTGTTGACCGGCTTGCTTACCGCTCTGTTGGCTCAGGGATATGACCCCGTAGAAGCAGCTGTGTTGGGTGTATTCGCGCATGGGATGGCCGGTGACAAGGCCGCTCAGGTACGTGGGCAAATTGGTTTAACTGCTTCAGACGTAGTAGAAAGCCTGCACTGGGCGTGGTAATTATTACACAAAAAACCATACTATTTGTAGAATGAATTCTACACTGGCAAATGAAGATATAGGCAGTAATCTATTTAGTGAGTAGACCGTATAATAGAACTAGTTGTTGCCATACCGACCATAAATGCCGTTAAATCAGCTGCGTAGATACCCCTGATCCGATAGCGTAGTTCCGCGCTAATAGGGTTGCCAGCTGGGCATCAATTTTGTGTTGCAACAGATAACATATTCTAAACGGACACTGAAAATGGGTAACTACACACAGCGAGAGTGGCGAATGAGCCAATCTAATTCGAAGTCATCGGCTGATTTGGGGCAGACCGCAGCCTTGGGCGGTGCCACTGTAGCGTTGTTTGCCTACATCATCTACCATTTTATTTATCCACTCATCGCGAAAGGACTGCTGTTCTAGCGCGTTGTTCATTCATACTAAAAAGGGCCAGACTGTAGCAGTCTGGCCCTTTTTAGTATGAATGAACTGTCGATTACCGCAGCGCCAGGTACGTAATCAGGGCCGATACGTAGGCTAGTACGCTCATGTAGCCTAATTGCACCATGGGCCATTTCCAGCCTTTGGTTTCCCGGTAGGTGGTGGCAATGGTACTCATACACATCATGGCGAACACATAGAAAACCAGCAGCGACCAGGCTACGGCGGGCGTGTACATGGGCCCGCCTGTTTCGGCGTTTCGCTCGGCTTTGAGGCGTTGGCGAATAGTTGTATCGTCGCCGGTGTCGCCCGCACCGAGGCTGTAGATCGTCGACATGGTACCGACGAAGACTTCTCTGGCGGCGAAGGAGGCCAACAGCGCCACGCCGATCTTCCAGTCATAGCCCAGCGGTTTGATAGCCGGTTCAATGAAATGGCCGAAATGACCCGCATAGGATGATTCAAGGCGCTGGGCAGCAACGGCATTCTCGATCTGATCGGAAGGTTTACCCGCCAGTGAGGAACGTACCTGAGCTTCTGCTTCGTCCATTCCATTGCCGGGACCATAGCTGGAAAGAACCCACAGAACAATAGAGATAGCCAGAATAACGCGGCCTGCTTCCCAAACAAACGAGCGAACACTCTCCCAAACCGTGAGACCAACGTGGTTCCAGCGGGGCCATTTGAACGTAGGTAGTTCCATCACGAACAGGCTACGCTCTTTTGTTTTCAATAGCTTTTTGAAGACCCAGGCTGCGGCCAATGCTGATAGCAATCCCAGCAAGTACAGGCTCATCAGCGCCAGGCCCTGCATGTTGAACAGGCCCAGCACCCGCTGATCGGGCACAACCAGCGCAATCAGAATGGTGTAGATAGGCAGGCGGGCCGAGCAGCTCATCAGGGGCGTAACCAGAATCGTAATAAGCCGGTCGCGACGGGAACCAATGGCGCGGGTGGCCATGATAGCGGGAACGGCACAGGCCACGCCCGAAATTAACGGCACTACACTTCGGCCATTCAGCCCGAATTTGCGCATGATACGATCCATCAGCACCATCACCCGCGACATATAGCCCGATTCCTCGAGCAACGAGATCAGCAGGAAGAGCAGACCGATTTGCGGAATAAAAACCAGGATTCCACCTATTCCAACCAGAATTCCATCCGTTAGCAGATCGGTTAAAGGGCCGCCGGGCAACTGTTGTTTCAGCGTACCATTGAGCCAGGCCACACTTTCATCGATGGCATCCATGAATGGGGTAGCCCACGCGAAAATGGCCTGAAAGACAAGTAGCAGAATAAAGGTAAAAATGACGTACCCCCAGATAGGGTGCAGTAATACCCGGTCGATTCGCTGACTCCAGGTGGGCTGACCAACAGGACGGGTATCCGTAACGGCGTCGGTAACCACACCGGCAATAAGTTCGTATCGACGGATGGTTTCACGTACCTGAAAGGCAGGTTCGCTGAATTCGTATTTGGCGATAAGCCTGTCCAGGCCCTCTCGCTGCCGGCTGTTCAGAAACGTAAATCCGTCGTGTTGAATGACGTATTGTAGGGCAAGGTAATTATTCGTGAGTCCATACTGCTGCTTGGTGTCTTCCAGCAATCCTGTTTTAGTGTCGCTAACCGATTCGGCTAGAACGGGGTCAGTTTGCGGGTCGAAGAACAAGGTCTCTGCCAGAACGGGCTCTTCCAGTTGCTGAATAATGGCCTTCCTGAGTAGGTCTACGCCTTCACCTGTACGCGCATTGACGCGCACCACGGGAATACCCAGCCGCATCGACAGCCGAACGGCATTGACCTCCTGCTGTTGCTGACGAGCCACATCGAGCATGTTCAGAACCAGCACCACGGGTACGCGCAAATCCATGATCTGCGTGAACAGCAGCAGATTACGGCGCAGGTTTGAGGCGTCGAGTACAACCACGGCCACATCCGGATAATCGGGATGAGCAGGGTTAGCCAGAATATCGGTAACGATTTGTTCGTCGGGCGATTTGGGATAGATCGAATAGACGCCCGGCAGGTCAACTACGGTGGCCTCAAGCTGAGGCGCCAGAACGGCAGTGCCCGATTTTTTGTCCATCGTCACACCGGGAAAGTTGCCGGTTTTCTGACGCAGACCTGTTAACTGATTGAAGAGGGAAGATTTACCGGCGTTGGGGTTACCAACTAAAGCTAATACGGGCGACGTTTCCAAGGTAACACTCGACCCGATGGGCCGTTCTACTCAACAATAATAGTGGCGGCTTCAGCCCGGCGCATCGACAGGCAGTAGCCTGATACGTTCAGGCAGATTGGGTCGCCCATGGGGGCTTTGCAATGCAAACAAACTTCCTCGCCGGGTAAGCAACCCATTTCGAGCAACTTGATCGAAGCCCACTGGTCATTGAATGACTTGATGCGGGCGCGTTCGCCGGGTTTTAGATCGGCAACAGTACGATTGCTCATAGTGTCTTTATTTAGACTTCATTTAAACAAACGCAAGATTACGGCGAAAAGTTGAGAAATCAAGAAAATTGAGTCACGCCTTTTCATGATTTAAATCATGCTGCCGACAGACGATGATGGAGAAATTGCGCTTTTACCCGAACACGGATTAAAGAGATTAACGCAGGTTCCTGAGCTATACGTGGATGATGATGGGACAGCCTCCTGTCAGCTATTCGATAACAGGTCGAAAGCAAAGCGAAGGATGGTAGCGGCAATGACACATAAAAAGAAGACCCGTATGAAACTATTGCCTTTCAACAAGGCCAGCCTAACCCCAACAAACGATCCTGCCAGGTTGGCAAGGGCCATTGGAAGAGCAACGCTGAAGAGTACCATGCCTTTGCTCGCAAAAAAGGTGAGGCTTGCCATGTTTGTAGCCAGGTTGACCCATTTAGCGTGAGCACTCGCCCGCAGAAAGTCGAATCCAAGCAGACTGACCAGCCCAAGCACCAGAAAGCTACCCGTTCCCGGGCCGAAAAATCCGTCGTAAAAGCCGATAACGAGGGCCATCGCAATCATTCTGATCACTTGCTGCCGGCGGCTGATGATTCGCGCTATGTGTTGGCCGAAATCAGGTTTGAGCAGTGTGTAAATGAACATAACTACCAGAATGACCAGCGCCAGTGGCCGCATGAAGGTGTTGGGTACGTGGGTCAGCGTCCAGGAACCAGTCAGGGCGGCGGCAAAGGCCATTATGGCCATCGGCACCAGCAATGACCATTGAATACTGACCCGGCGGCTATACTGAACTGCACTCAGCAACGTACCTACAGCGCTGGGAACCTTGGTAGTACCGAGTAAGACAGGAATGGGAAATTGAGGTAGACTGAACAGAATGGCGGGCGTTTGAACCAGGCCACCGCCACCAACGATAGAGTCAATGAAACCGGCTAAAAAGGAAAAAAAGCAAAGCGTAAGTAGTGTAAGCATGTCGGGCATCATGGCCGCAAAAGTAGGGGCCGTTTGGGCATTGTGGCGTATTTTTGCCGTTCTATGCGTGAATCGTTAGTGCAAATTGGGGCGTTGGTCGGCAAGGAGTTTCGGCTGGAATGGCGGCAACGGTATGCCCTCAACGGCATGCTGCTCTACATTGTGGGGGCGGTGTTTGTCTGTTACCTGAGTTTCAACGCCCGGCGCGGGCAACTGGCGCCCATAGTCTGGAACACGCTCTTCTGGCTTATTCAGTTATTTACGGCGGTTAATGCCATTGCCAAAACGTTTGTGCAGGAGCGGGCGGGGCGGCAACTGTATTATTACACGCTTGCCAGTCCGCAGCAGATCATCGTAGCGAAGATCATCTACAACACGGGGCTGATGCTGGTGCTGGCGTTACTGGGTTTTTCGGTCTACGCCTTTGTGCTGGGAAGTCCCGTTGAGGATGTACCCTTATATATAGGTAGCCTATTGCTTGGGGCGATCGGGTTTGCGGCTTCGTTGACCCTGGTAGCAGGCATAGCCGCCAAAGCCGAAAACTCCGCTACGTTGATGGCTATTCTAAGCTTTCCGGTCATGCTGCCGCTGCTACTCTTGTTGTTGAAAGTAGCCAAGAATGCAATGGACGGACTGGACCGGTCGGCGAGTAGTGATGAATTAATGACGATTCTTGCCATTGACGCCATTGTCCTGGCACTTTCTTACCTGCTCTTCCCGTTTTTGTGGAAGAGCTAACAAAAAGTCCTCAGTTTTCTGTCTTCTGTTGCTCTGCTAACGTCCCTGACATTGGTATCGCAACGCAACAGAGGACAGAAGACCATAAAAAATATGAAAACAAACTGGTGGAAGGCCCTGGCGGTCATCATTCTGACGTATACCATTTTCTGGGGATTGATTGGGCCAACGCCCCGTCAGCCGATTCTGAACGAAAGCATTCGGAACGTGTATTTCCACGTACCACTTTGGTTCGGCATGATCACCCTCATGCTCACCTCACTGGTGTTTGCGGTTCGTTATTTGCGGAAAGGCGACCTGGGCGACGATATGGTCTCCGTGGAATTTGCCAACACGGCAATCCTGTTTGGTATCCTTGGCTGTGCTACCGGCTCAATCTGGGCCAATTATACCTGGGGCGAACCCTGGCCAAACGATCCCAAACTAAACGGAGTAGCTGTTAGTATGTTGCTCTACATTGCGTATCTGGTATTGCGCGGCGCGTTTGATGACGAACAACGTCGGGCTCGTATCTCGGCGGTATACAATATCCTGGCGTTCGCTGTGTTCATTCCGCTGATTTTCATTCTGCCCCGCCAAACCGATTCGCTGCACCCGGGCAACGGGGGAAACCCGGCATTTGGCAAGTATGACATGAACAGCCAGATGCGCATGGTGTTTTACCCAGCCATTATCGGGTTTACGCTGTTGGGCGTCTGGATCACCCAACTCCGCGTACGTCTCCGCCGCCTCCAACTGGTCATGGAAGAGTAGTTGGTCTGTAAACCTGACAGGTCTTGAAACAGACCGTAGCGGCGGACCGTCTATAAGGTTTACAGACTATTGGAATAAATCACACCGTATCTTTGTTAAAATTTAGAGAGGCATAGCCTCTGACCAACTGCATGATTCGCTCGTTTTTACCTCGCTTTAGCCTGTTACTATCGCTACTGCTGATCGCCCAGAATAGTATGGCTCAGGAAACCGTTGAGATGGCCGATAAACTTCGGGCCGACGGAAAGATATGGGTGGTGGTGACCGTCATTGCGGCGGTATTTTTTGGCATTATTATTTACCTCGTCCGCCTCGATAACAAGATTGGAAAGCTGGAACGGGAGGTTAACGACAGCCGGGCAAACGCGGCAAAAACGACAACCAACGCCAGCCGGTAACGAACGTACCTGGCACTACTTATTAACTCATGAAACTTTCACACATTATTGGTATCATCGTTAT
The DNA here is from genome assembly GCF_017353175.1 of Fibrella forsythiae. GTDB lineage: Bacteria > Bacteroidota > Bacteroidia > Cytophagales > Spirosomataceae > Fibrella > Fibrella forsythiae. The sequence goes on from NZ_JAFMYW010000002.1 coordinate 558,531, forward strand.
CGCAGTGGCCATCGGCATCGTGGTAACATCGTATGGTGATTCAAGCTCGTACGTGACCTTTGGCAAAGCATTGGCCATGGCCAAAGACGGCGACGAAGACATGGTACATGTAGTTGGTAAACTGAAAAAAGATGCTTCAGGTAAAGCGGAGGGGCTTTTTTACCAGCCGCAACTTGACCCGAACCACTTCGAGTTTACGCTCGTCGATAATGAAAATCACGTACAGAAATGCGTGTATAACAGCCCCAAGCCGCAGGATTTTGACCGCTCAGAGCAAATCGTGGTGATCGGTGCCATGCAGGGTGATCATTTCCAGACGAACAAAATTCTGCTCAAGTGCCCATCGAAATACCAGGATGGCAAACTGGAGGTGACCGAGCACGAAGCCAAGACAGCACAGCTATGAGTTTACAGGAAATCGAAGCAGCCATGGAGTCATTATCGATCAATGAGCTGGCCCAGGTACGTGACAAAGCTGTTGAGTTATATCAGGCTCGTTGGGACGAGCAGTTGGTGATTGAGCTGAAATCTGGCCGATTGGATGGCTGGATTGATGACGAGAAGAAGGATACGCAACAGGGAGCAACTCTAGGTCTATGACTTGCTTATTAGTTAACATGTTATGAAAGATTTCACCGTTGGTAATGCGGGTCATTTGTTTGTTATCCTGTCGTTTGTTACGGCACTGGTAGCCACGTTTTCGTATCTTAAAATGACACTGGCCCACGAAGCGGCTGAAGAAAACCACTGGAAACGGCTGGCTCGCGGAGCGTTCTATGTGCATGGTGTTGCCGTGGTGAGCGTCGTTGCCTGCCTGTTCTCTATTATTTATAACCACCGGTTCGAGTACCAGTATGCCTGGAGCCACTCGTCGCTGGCGCTGCCCGTGCAGTATATGATTTCGTGCTTCTGGGAAGGGCAGGAGGGGAGCTTCCTGCTCTGGATGTTCTGGAACGCGGTATTGGGCATTATCCTGACCCGCACCGCTGGCTCGAAATGGGAGGGGCCCATGCTCACCGTTTTTGCACTGGTGCAGGCATTCCTGACGTCGATGATTCTTGGTGTAGTGCTGGGCGACGTGAAAATTGGCTCATCGCCGTTTTTGCTGCTCAAAGAGTCTATGCCCGACGCGCCGGTGTTTACCATGAACCCCAACTTTGTTCCGTCGGATGGTAAAGGGCTGAACCCGTTGTTGCAGAACTACTGGATGGTGATTCACCCGCCAACGCTGTTCCTCGGCTTTGCGCTGTCGCTGGTGCCGTTCGCTTATTGTATTGCCGGCCTGTGGCGTAATCAGCCTCTAAACTGGATTCGGCCTGCGCAGCCCTGGATGCTGGTTGGTGCCGTTGTATTAGGCGTAGGAATCATGATGGGTGGCTACTGGGCCTACGAAACGCTGAACTTCGGTGGCTACTGGAACTGGGATCCCGTTGAAAATGCCGTGTATGTTCCCTGGCTGATCATGGTGGCAGCTATGCATACGATGCTGACAGCCAAACGCAGCTCGGCTGGCCTAAAAACGGCTATCATTCTGACTGTGGCGCAGTTTATTTTCATTCTTTACTCTACTTTCCTGTCACGTTCGGGAATTCTGGGCAACGCATCTGTCCACTCATTTACTGACCTTGGGCTGTCTGGCCAGTTGCTGGTGTATCTGCTGGCATTCGTTGTGATCGCGGTGGCGCTGATGGCGGTAAAGTGGAAGCTGATTCCCAGTGATGAGCAGGAATTATCAATCTATAACAAAGAACTCTGGCTCTTTTTAGGGGCTATCGTACTCTGTTTGGCTGGCTTTCAGGTCATCTCCACCACGTCGATACCCGTGTACAATAAAGTAGCCGAGTTGTTTGGGAAGGCTTCAAACCTGGCCATGCCGACAAATCAGGTTGCGCACTATAATAAGTTCCAGATTTGGTTCTTCAGCGTCGTTGCCGTACTCAGTGGCGTTGGTCAGTACATCTGGTGGCGCAAGGCAGGTAAAGGTAATTTCAACACGCTGATGACGCCACTTGTGCTGACGTTGCTGATCAGTGCGGCCATTATTGGTTTTGGTGAGGTGAAAAACCCGGTGTATATGGTATTCCTGACTGCATCGGTATTCGCCATGATGGCTAACGGGGCTATTCTGTTGGGCGTCATACAAGGTAACTACCGTCTGTCGGGCGGGGCAGTAGCGCACATGGGAATGGCCCTGATGCTGATTGGTATTCTATTCTCGTCGGGCTACTCGAAAATAACATCGATCAATAATAGTGGTTTGATGATCTCGAAGTCAGAAGAATTTACCAAAAACGATAACAAAGAGAATAAAGAGAACGTACTGCTCTGGCTCAATCAGTCGGAGCGGATGGATGGGTACCAACTGACCTACCGTGGGCAGCGGGTAGAAGTGCGGGATATGCCTGGGTACGTTCCCCGTAAGGCAGTTGAGGTCATCGAAGGTGACTTCCGTGGTGTTGCGCAAGAAGACCTGTCTGCCAATGGAAAGCTCTATCATAAGAAAGGCGACACCATTGCCCTGTATCCGGAGAATGTCTATTATGAAGTAGAGTACCGCGAGCCGAGCGGAAAAATATTCTCGCTTTATCCCCGCGCTCAGGTCAATGAGCGGATGGGTACACTAGCTTCGCCTGATATTCGACACAAAGCAGGTCGCGATCTGTACACCTTTGTATCATCTGTACCAGACCCGAATGCTGAAACCATCTGGGACAAAACCGAGACGTACTCCATCGCCATTCGCGACACATTTTTTCTGAATGATTATGTAGCGATCCTGGACAATGTAGTGAAGACAAATGAGGTGGAAGGGATCGATATGAAGCCATCCGACGTGGGCGTGAAAGCCCAGGTACGTGTGCTTTACAAAGATCGTGAGGTGATGATGCAACCTGCGTTCGTGATTCGTGACGGCGCCATTGCCAGCCCCGCCGACATTTCCGACGATCTCGGTGTTCGCCTTCAACTAAAGACAATTGATCCTAAAACGGGTAAGTTTACTTTCGCTGCCAACCAGACCCAGCGCGACTACATCGTGATGAAAGCCTCTGAAAAGCCGTTGATCAATCTGCTTTGGATCGGTACACTGGTAATGGTGGTTGGCTTTATCATGGCCATCGTTCGTCGTTACCGGGAGAACGGTAAGATGGAAGGGAAAGCACAAAAAGAAGACCGTAAAAAAACGGCTATCAGTTATCAGTAAACCTCAGTTAGTAACGAACCCAGCTATCTTGCAACGCCTCCAGGTACATCATTGATAACTGCTCATTGGTAACTGTTAACTGACATGAAACTACGCGACACACTGTTCATCTGTGCCTTCATTGGTGCGCTGCTTCTCTGGATACTCGAGATCCGGCGGGTAGGTTTTACGGGCAGTTACGATCTGTTGTTGCTGGCAGTTGTTTTCCTGTTCGCTTTTCAGTTTTTCCGGGTGCGCGATCAGCAGAAAAACAAAGACGTGTCGCCTACGATCAAGCAGATGATCGATAAGCGAAAGCAGGACGCTCAAAAAAAAGGGAAGAAGTAAGTACATGACATATTCGCTGCTGATAGGTGCCCTTTTTGCGCTGGTTGCCACCGGCATTTTTGCTGCGGTCGAAACGGCCTATACATCGGTAAACCGACTATATTTCGATCTGCACAGTAAACAGGGACCGCTGGGCGAAAAGCTGGTATCGCGCTTCCTGAAAAATCCTATCCTGTTTGTTGGCACTACCCTGACCGGCAATACCCTCTTTCTGGTGCTGTATGCCGTGTTGGGTGTAACCGTACTGAACCCGGTATTGGAGGCGCTGCTTCCTGCCGATTTCGACAGCCCGATTGCGCTGCTGGCCATCGAAACGCTGATTCTCACGCTTATTTTCCTCCCCTTCGCCGATTACCTGCCCAAAAGCCTGGCGCTCATTCATCCCGACGCGTTTCTGGAGAAACTGGCGGTTCCGCTCTGGGTCATTTATCAGGGAATTGCCCCCCTGGTTCGGGTGCTGGTTGGTGCGGCGCGGATGTTCAACAAGCACATATTGCGGCAAAACGTGGCCGAACTGCGCCCCGTTTTTGGGCTTACCGACCTGAATAACTACCTTCAGCATCTGAATCAAAGCCCATCTGAGGCGGAAGAAGACGGGCAGGTAGATGCCAAAATCTTCAACAACGCCATCGGTTTTCGCGATGTACGGGTACGTGATTGTCTGGTACCCCGAACTGAAATTGCCGCCGTTGCTTCCAACGATACGATCGATGAATTGCGGCTGGTCTTCCAGCAAAGTGGCCACTCCAAAATTCTGGTCTATCGGGATAGCATCGACGACGTGATTGGCTATTGCCATGCGCTGGGACTGTTTACAAAGCCACAACAGATTAACGATATCTTGCTGCCTATTTTGACGGTTCCCGAAACCATGCCCGCCCAGGACATGCTGCTGCGCTTTCTGTCTGAGCGAAAGAGCATTGCTCTTGTAGTCGATGAGTTTGGCGGAACGGCGGGGATGATTACCGTTGAAGATATTGTGGAGCAGATTTTTGGCGAGATTCAGGACGAATACGACGTCAACGAAGACTGGGTGGAGCAGCAACTCGACGACCGAACGTACCTGCTGTCGGCCCGCCACGAGATCGACGATCTGAACGAAAAATACGATTGGGAACTGCCCGAAGGCGACTATGAAACGCTGGGTGGTCTGATCCTGTCGATCAACGAAGACCTGCCCAACGTGGGTGATGTATTCGAAATGGGCCCCTACTCGTTTGTCATAGAATCTGCGCAAGGTACCCGAATTGGCACCGTTCGGGTAACGGTGGGCAGGGAATAATCTTTGTAAGGCTGAAGGACCTTTCGTATAAAGTGTAAAGTTGCTTAATAGCAGAAATGCTGCTCCGTGCTCTAGGCCCTCCGACAAGCTCAGGGGGCACATCAGGCATCAACCTGTTTAGGCTAATATGCTTGAGTTTCTTGTCACCCTGAGCTTGTCGAAGGGCTAGGCGAAAGCAACCTTAAGCAAAATCTTAGAAGAAAGCTTCGATACTCAAAGACTATGACTACTAGCCAGCAACGTACCTGCTTACTTATCGCCTGAAAGGCCGGCCGTAGCGGGTGGCGTTGCCAAGGGTTGTGTACCCGTTGTAGGCGGAGCGGGCTGCTCAGGAACGGGTACACCCGGTTTCACTGATTTTGGACCGCCGAAGAGCAGGCGATTGAACGACCGGGTATAGAGCATACTCACGCCGCCGCTGGTAGTTAGCGTGGCCGAACTGAGGCTCAACGTACCCAACGCACTTTGCTGATTGCGGTTATACATCTTGGCGCGTAGCCGTCCGTCGGGCGTGAGCCAGTATTCCAGCGTCCATTCGCCAAGCAGGCTTGCCGCACTTGCCTGGCTTTGTCCATACGTAAAACCACCATCGCGGCTTACGCGCAACCGGTCGTTGAGCAGGCGGTAGGAGACGCGCAATTGCAGGTTGTTCAACAGGTTATCGCTTGCCTGTGTACCGGTGGCTGACCCCAGCACATTCCCCAATGATACACCGACGTTCAGCTTCTCGTCCACGTTCGAGAAGAGCTGACTCAGCCGGTTCGAGACAATCTCGCCCAGTGCATTGCCGACCCCGCCCGATACATCCTGGCTGAATAGGTTTGATCCTTCCGGAATCAACTGGTTGAAAATCAATAGGCTACTAACCTGTTTAGTTAATTCCTGATCGTTGCTTTGCAGCCGGTTCTCAAACGCCGTTACCGCCTGTCTGAACTCCGACGAGGCCGGGTATTCTTTCACTTTCAGGTCGAACCCAACGTCGGGCGTAGTAAGCTGACCGGTTAACCGAATGAGCAGATCGACCGGGTAGCGGCGGGTGCGGTCGGGCGAATTATTCGTTATGTTCGACGACGTACCTGACGTTGGCAATAGCGCACCCAGTGCTGTAAACTGGGTGTAGGCAGCCGTTACGTCGATCAGGGCACCGTATGGGTCACCCGTCCAGGTGATGCGGCTGTTTGGTCGAATCTGAAATTTCTTGTTCAGCAGGTTCTGAAACGTAAAGGTGTAGTCTCCCTGCGTAATACCATACGTACCTGTCATGGTAAAATCGCCCTTGGTATCCACCTTCATGGCAATCCGCCCTTCGCCGTAGGTACGTATGATATCACCCGACTGCCGGTCGAACTGCACTTCGCAAAGCGCATCCGGCGTAATATCGAACTTGAAATCCATCTTGATCCCCGACAGGTCAACAGACTGTCGTGAGCTATCTTTAATGGCGGCCTGGCGGCTGGCAAACTGAATATAATCCTGCTGGTTGACCGAGGCCGCCCCGTCGAGGGGAATATAGATGCGGGTGCCCTTGTTGCTTTGCATATCAGCCTGCACCGTGAGGTTGTCGAGCGGGCCGAAGAGTTCGGCTTTGCCCGTTATCACTGCCTGACCGTAGAACAGATCATTGTCTTTGGCAGTGGTGTTCATGATGCGGAATTTCTGCAGATCAGCATCGAAACCAAGCTGGAAGAACTTGAAATTGTCGTGGTAAACGCCCCCGCGAATCACGGCTGTGTTTCCGTCGGCATCGCGCAGCACCATACGGCGCGTCACGATTTCGTTGTCGCCGAAATAAATGGTGTTATCGAAAAACAGATCGGCTTTCAGGTAATCAAACGTGGTTCGCCCTTTCTGAATAGCTACCGAGCCAGTCAGAACAGGTGCCTGGGGAGTACCTTTTACGTCGACCTGCCCAACGAGTGTACCGCCAAAGTTTGAGAAAATGCCTTTGGTAAACGGCGCTACCAGTCTTAACTCGGTATTATTGAACAGCGCGCGGAGGGCCAGCGAGTTCGTTTTCAGACCCGGTGTGTACGTACCTTTCAGCGTAAATGCGTCAGTTCGATCGCGAATGAGCCGGGCGTCTACGTTCACCCGCTGGGCTATCGGGTCATACGCGCCGGAACCCACTACATCGCCAATAATGGCATCTTCGTAGGCCAGACCCGTCACGTTCAACTGACTTTCTATGATAGCCGCTTTATACAGATCGCGCAATTGCACGGCACCGTTCAGCACGCCGCCGAGTTTGGTGTTCAGCACCGGATTAAGTGAGCTCAGCTGGAAGTCGCGCGCTGCCAGATCGAGCCGGGCCGACGTATCTGTAGAGACTTTTCCGGTGGCAGTGATAAACTGGTTCTGGTTGAAGACCGTCACGTTCTGAAGCGTAAACTCGTTGCCCACCATCCTGACCAGGCTTTCAGGATTCAACGTCCAGTCGGTGTCCAGCAAGCGTAGTTTCGACTGCCGGAAGGTAAGGTCAATGGCGTCGCCTTTGAAACTGAGCTCACCATTCAGATCGGCCCGATTCGACGTACCTGTCTGGTCAACGCTGCTCGTGAAATCGATATGATCCTGATCCCAGGACGCTTCTACCGCCAGATTCTCTGTAGGTGCCAGGCCGCCCAATTTCTGCCGGGTCGATGATATAATCGCCGAGGCCAGCACCTCTTCGGAGGTCGTAAATTTAGACGTGGTCAGGTCCAGTTCGGTTGTGCCGAATGCGTAATCGGCCACTCGCAACGAATCGGTGGTTATGTTGGCGGTGATAAACTGCGTGTTGTCTGAATTATAGCGGCCCACCAGTCGGGTACCGGTGGCTATATAAGCAGGCATGTTCAGGAAGGTCAGCATCGGCGCTGCATTCCGAACGGTCATCAGGTAATCGATATGGTATGGCTGCGGCTTCTGCCGAAGCGACCGAACGAGCTTGTCGGCGTAGTAGGCCTTTCTGCCGGCAGCATCACCCGCGAAGTATTGGGTATACTCGTCGGCCAGCCGGGTCAGATCGGCGATTGTTTTGTTTGGCTGGTAGTTTCCCTGCAACCGTGCCGACAGGAAATCGGAGTCGATGTTCAGGTAACGATTCTCGCTCCCTTCGATCGTTGATTCGACAGTCAGTGCATCAATGGCCAGATTGCGTCTGTTCAGCGTTAAAAACGCATCGCGGAAATTGGCCGTACCACTCAACTGATCAACAGAATTACCCTCGAGCACCGCATTAATGTAGGTGCTGATCGTCAGCGAATCACGGGTATAGCCCAGCGCCCGCATGTCGGCCTGCTGCACCGTGCCGCGTACGTCAAATTTATTGCTGGGCCCTCGCAGATCGAATTCGCCATCCAGGTTCAGTTTGGCGTTCGGGTCGCGCAGGGCCACGTGGCCGTCGAAATAAGCTTTTTGCAGGTTACCCCGCACCACCAGATTTTTGTAGTCGTAGCCGCCAAAGCCAAAGCGGGCGAACTGGCCGTCAATGTCGGCCTGCGCTCGGCTGATGTCTGTACCACGACCTTTCAAATAACCGTGCCCGTCAATAGCCTGCAACGTACCTGGCTGGTTGATAAGCTCACCCACCTGGAAATTATCGGCGGTCAGATCGGCTTCGTAGGTTGTCTGATCGGGCTGATCGGCGAGTTTCAGCTTCAACTTTCCGGCCACCCGGCCCAGCGCCGAACTAAACTGACCCTTGGTCGTGAAATCGTCGAAAGCGCCCGTGAAATTGGCGTTGAACGCCAACGTACCCACCTTGGCCATGGTCTGGTTGAACGCAGGATCAGGATAATACTGCCGAATGTCGGCCATGGTCACCAGCGAAGGCTGGAAATGCAGATCCACCAGCAGGTGGTCCATATCGGGCAGTCCCTTAAAGGCCAGATCGCCCACCAGTCGGCTACGGCCCTGCGGGCCAAAGCGGAGATTGGAATTCACCAGACTCAGGTCAACCACCCGCCCCCGAAGGTTGCCGGTTAAAAACCAGGTTTCGTTCAGATTACGGATATATTCGCTGAAAGCACCCAGATCAGCCGAGCGAATAATGGTATTGCCGAAATTGGCCCTTATCGCCACTTTCGTGTTGAAATCACCCATGTCGCTCTGGGTGTTGTAGAGAAAGGCTACGTAATCGCGAATGACCGAGTTATTCACCGACATGTACAGGTTGGCGAATTCCATTTTCCTCGATGAATACATGAACTTGGTATCCATCCGCTTCACCGTCAGGCCGGTTTGCCGGTCAATGGTGCGGAGTTTGGTCACGTCGAGGGCAATGGTATCGCCCAGCACCAGAAAATCCTTGACGTCCCCGTTGATCGCCGATAACCGGAGGTGGTTATAGTCGAAGTCTTTCGGGTTTTTCATGTACGCCTCGCGCGGGTCGTCCATCGAAAAGAACCCGTCCACAACGGCCACTTTGCCAATGGTGAATGGCGCGTGCATGTCGCTATGCACGTTGATCGTGGCCGGGTCGGAGGTGAGCCGCTCAATAGCGCCGATGAAATCGTCGAGATTCAGGTCGCCCGTTTTGGGGCTGTATACCAACTGTACGTTGGGTTTGTACAAAACAACCTCATCCAGGTGCGTAGCGCTGGTTGGCTTGCGAAGTTGGGTACCCGGCCTCAGAAACAGGCCGGTCAACCACTCGGGCAGCGTAGTAAAATCAACGAAATTGCCCAGATTATAATCTACTTCCAGTCGCCCGATCTGAATCATGGGTCGGTTCTGGAAATCACGGATCCTGACGTCTTCAAGGGTCAGCGTATCGAACCATTTGATCGACGCCTGCCCAATGGCAACCTGCATACCCAGCTTCTCGGTAGCCCACTTGGCGGCGCGCTGTACAATGTAGGTCTGCACGGGCGGCAACTGCAACATCACCCAAAGCGTCACAAAAGCCAGCATAACCAGCAGCAACGTTTTCAGGAGTATGTTAACAAATGACCGCATTCGGGGGAGTAATGGTGGGGCTGGCCCGGTTGTCGTTTCTGTTTCGACCAAAAACGGGCCTCACGGTTTAGGGAACTGCCTTTTAAACGGTAAAAGTGGTGTTTTCGTTACACATTTTCGAGCCTCAATTTGTATTCGGTGGCGTTGGCCCGATCAGGTCCCAGAGGTTGCCATACAAGTCGGCAAAAACGGCTACCGTTCCGTAGGGTTGTACAACGGGTTCACGCACAATCCTGACGCCCTGTTGAGATAGCCGGTCAAAGTCGCCCCAGAAATCGTTGGTGTTTAAAAACAGGAAAACACGCCCGCCCGTCTGGTTGCCAACCCGGCTGCGCTGCTCATCGTCAGCCGCTTTGGCGAACAGTAACTGGCAGCCCGTTGACCCGGTCAGTGAACCGGGGGGAGCCACACGTACCCAGCGTTTTGTCTCGCTGAGTGGGGTGTCTTCAACTAGTGTGAAATTCAGTTTGTCTACGTAGAAACGGATGGCTTCATCGTAGTCAGCAACAACTAAGGCAATCTGGGCAATGGTTTGAGACATATACGGTTCCTGCTGCGGTGCGATAAAAGGGTGTAATTTTGCAGCAATGACACTGCTTGCTATTGAATCATCCTGCGACGAAACGTCGGCCTCGGTTCTGACCGACGGCCAAATTCTGTCGAATATCATTGCTGCCCAACTCATTCACGAACGATACGGCGGGGTTGTGCCCGAACTGGCGTCGCGTGCGCATCAGCAACATATTGTACTGGTTGTTGAACAGGCACTGGCAGAGGCAAAGGTAGCTAAAACCGACCTATCGGCTATCGCTTTCACCCGTGGGCCGGGTCTGTTGGGGTCCTTGCTGGTAGGAGCGTCGTTTGCCAAAGCGTTTGCCCTGGGTCTGAACATCCCGCTTATCGAGGTAAATCACATGCAGGCGCACGTTCTGGCTCATTTTATTAAAGATTCACCGGAACAGAACGTACCTGAATTTCCATTCATTTGCCTGACGGTCAGTGGTGGACATACGCAACTGGTACGGGTAGATGCCCCACTCGATATGCACGTCATTGGCCAAACGCAGGACGATGCCGTTGGGGAAGCGTTCGATAAATCGGCTAAACTGCTGGGATTACCATACCCCGGTGGCCCGTTGATCGACAAGTACGCGAAACTGGGTAATCCGCTGGCCTACCCGTTTCCGCTGACCGATATGCCGGAACTGGACTTCTCATTCAGCGGCATCAAAACGGCCATTATGTATTTCCTCCGCGATCAGACGCGCAAAAGCCCGACGTTTGTGGCCGATAATCTGAACGACATCTGCGCCAGTATTCAGCATACGCTGGTTCAGATGTTGTTGAAAAAACTAACGAAAGCCATGCGCGAAACGGGGATTCGCCAGGTTGCCATTGCGGGGGGGGTATCGGCTAATGCCGGCCTGCGCAACAGCCTGCTCGAACTGGGGGCCAAACAGGGGTGGCAGGTATTCATCCCGAAGTTCGAGTACTGCACCGATAACGCCGCCATGATTGCCATGGCTGGCTATTTTAAGTACCAGCAACACGAATTCGTTGGTCAGGACGTTAGTCCAATGCCTCGAATGGCGCTATAGACACAGGCGTAACCGGCAAACGGAAAAAGCTCCCGGCCAATGGCAGAGAGCTTTCCGGTTACATTGAACGTGGTATTCAAATACAGACTATCGCCAGTAAGGCATTTCTCCCTGCTGAATAGCCTGTTGTCGGTTACGCCCGTCTATATCCATCACCTGGACGGTACGGGCACCAGTATTGGTGTTATCTGTATTGGTGAAAATGACCCGCGCGCCGTTGGGGCTGAACCTGGGTTCCAGATCGTTAGTGCCTGTTGGCTTGGTCGTCTGGCCCTGATTCTCCGTACGAACCGATGATAGGTCGGTTAGCGCGCCGCTGGCCAGTTCGAGCAAAAACATACGCGCATCCAACTGGCGACCCTGTTCATTCTGGAACGTACCCAGGTCTATCGACAGGAGCAGCCGCGTGCCATCGGGCGAAAAAACGGGATTCCCAACGCGGTTACTACGGCGGCTAAGCACGGAAGGCGCTGTACCGCCGCCCGCCGGAAACACCAGAATCTCATTGTCGTAGAAGCCTGCCGTGGTGCGGGCCACAATCTGATTGCCCTGGCTCGTCCAGTCGCAGCCAGCGAAGAACCGGCCGGTGGGGGCCGTTGCTACGGTTCGTAGTCCGGTGCCGTCGGTCCGAACAGCATACAGGCGTTCATTTGAGGGGAATAGTAATTGCGTTCCGTCCGGCGACCAGCAAAATGACAGGTCAGTGGCCGACAAACCTGCGATGGGTACGTTGCTGACCTGGCGCGTGTTGCTTCCATCAATACCCATTATATATAGGTACAACTCCGTATCACGATTCGAGATAAAAGCGATCTGCTGCCGGTTCGGACTGGCCACTGGCCGCCAGTTGCTGCCGGTCTGGGTAAGCTGCCGTGCTTCGGCCTGCCCGGGGCCCGTTGAGAAGATCTGGAATTGCCCGTTCACCCGCCTCACGAACAGGTAGGGCAAGTCGGGGTAGGCCATCGTTCGGAAAGAAAACAATGCGCTGTTGACGGTATTGACCCCATCTTTGACGGTCACCTGCCAAATGTATGTGGTATTATAATCCAGATTGCTTACCTGCACCGAATCGGCCAGCAGGCCGGTGAACGACTGGCTGGGGGTCGTGCTGCCTTCCCGAAACAGGCTTACGTCGTAGCGAAGAGTGTCCCGATTTGGGTCAGTGGCTTTCCATTTCAAGACCAGCGTGGTAGGTACGTTCACCGTGCCCGACGTGGGGGTAGCCGACGTGGGCGGGGTTGGCGGTCTGTTCTGCGATTTGTCTTCGACGAGCAGGAGTGTCACCTGCGACACAAGCTGAACATCGGCATCGACCGTGGCCACTTCGGTACGGTAAGGCTCTTTCGTTACCGAGATGGTGTATTTGCCAGCCAGCACGCTATCGAATCGGAAGTTACCAGTTGAGTCGGTTTCGGTGATTCGTCCGCCCGGACTGATGCGCACCAGCGCGGCACGAACGGGCTGGCGGGTAGCGTTAACCAGCACCTGCCCCCGAACGGTAGCCAGTTGGAGCGGATCAACAAAGGTATCTTCGGTGCAACTCCACAGGCCCAACAGGCCCAGACAGAGGGATAGAAGGAGGATAAAGTGTTTCACGGTCGTTTATGGTTTCTTGACGGGTTGAGTCCGGTTGAACCGGCCGAGGTGGAACGTCAGCCCCAGTGTGCCACGCAGATAATAGTCATTGAATTGACCGGCGGTGCGCCCATCGAGCTGGTCGTTGAGCAACTGGTTGTAGTCAACCATAGCCCTGACACCAAGGGCGCGGCTGGTCATAAACTGGAGCCCCACGCCACCATTCAGCTTGGCGAAACGTCGGCCCGCCAGGCTAAACGGGCTACCATTCAACTGCGAGGCCACCACGCCACCGCCGAGCACAAACACAGGGGTGATACGCTGGAAGGGTAATGGCTTGAACAACAGGTTTATATCTGCACTGCTGTAGGCCTGGTTAAACTGGTCGGGGTTGAGGAAACGCCCCGTTCCCACTGCCGCCTGAAGCCCAATCTTGGGGGTCAGGTGAAAATCAAGGGCCAGTCCGTAGCCAGCCTGAACGGAGCGTCTGGCGAAATCGCTGTAGAGTCGCGTGGCCGTTACCTGGGGCTGAATGGTCACGAAAGGCGCATCGATGGCCGACCGCTTCACGCCATAAACGTCAACGTCGCTCATCTGGGTTTTCTCCTGCTCGTAGGCCGTCACCAGGTTCTTCATCTGAGCGGCCGACTTTTCGGCGGGAGCCCACAGGTTATCCCGAACCCCTTCCATAATCAGCGATTGTACCGCTTTTTCAATGGCCTCCGTCACCGCCATCTGGGCAGGTTCGTTGGTTGAAAAACCGGTTTCGGCTTCCAGCAACCGTTTGAACGTAACGTACCTGAACAACCCACCATCGATCGATTGCGAGAGGATCGTTTTAGACGTGTACACCGTTTTCAGAATCTTGCCCGACCGCGTGGCCACCGCCCGGAGATAAACCGTAACCCGATCCTGCCGGTATTGGGTAGAGCCGCCCGCCGCGAAATAGCGTAGACCACCACCACCCGTAATGATGTTGGCATCGTAACTGATGATGCCGCCTTCCAGAATGATGCCGGCAAATAACAGCGGCGGCAGGTTTTCGCCTTCCTTATACTGCGCCACACTCGACCGAACGATCTTCCGCTCATTCAACAGGTTCGCTACGTTTTCGCGCTCGATGGGTGTAAACCAGTTGCTTTCTTCCAGCGCTTTCAGCAGAATGTTGGTCGTTCCCTGCGAAATGGCCGTGGAAAAACTCGTGCCCGTTTCCGACTGCTTATACTGCCCGGTCTGGTCCCGGAATTTGTAGACCGCCGCCACGATTTTTTCGCGGGCTGGTGGCAGGTTGCGCAGGTCGGCGGTAAAGGCCGTTTCCTCGCCAAGGCGCGCTTTTCCCGGTGCCGTTGGCTGGTGAAAATAGGGGGCGCAGCTCTGCATCAGGCACATAGCAGCCCCGATTGCCAGAAAGCCGGCAATACGATATGAATAGATCTTCATGGAGATATAAGCGGGAGTAGGCTGCGAAAGTCAGCACAGACCGGTCAATACCGACCCATTGAATGGGTCAAATCAATGACCTGCCGACCAGTGTGAGCTACTCCCCGGCGGGTTAAAAGAATGGGACCGTAATTGTGGTTTCGCCGCCTTTACCATCTACAATCCGGATCAGTACGCCATCGGTTGCGTTCCGAATTTCGACCTGGAAATCGCCCAGTTGATACAAGCCCTCTTTCAATTCCTGTTCACCAAACTGCTTGTCGAGCAGATCACGGGTGATCCGGCTGAGAATCTGACTTTGCAGGCTCTGCGAAAAACTGTCGAGCGACGAGGTGGTTGTGGTGCGGTTTGTAGTGGTGCGCGCCAGAGCGGGATCTTTGGTCTTGTCCTGCGCCTGTGCCGAACTCAGCATCCACTGGTAATTGAAGGTGTTTCCGCCAAATGAGGGATTGACAGGGCGGTAGATCAACGCCTGACCACGGGCCGTTGAGGTCACCGCAAGCCAGAGCAGTAACCCGGATAAAAAGGAGAGTTTCAGTTTCATAATACCACGTTGTTTGGGTGTCAATACATGCCAGAGCCGCGCTGGTCCTCATTCTCGAGTTGGCGCTGGGTTTCGGCATAGGTGTCTACGTACTGCCGAACGCCAAGCGCGGTTAGTAACGCAAACTCCTCGATGCTATCGAGGCGATTTTGAATGAATTGCTGGAAAACAACCTCGTCGTTGATGGTTACCGAAATGATGCTGCCCGTGCCCGAATTGGCCGGGAGTTCATCAATCGTGATCAGGAAAAGGTCAAGCTCAAATTCAAGGGGCTTTTCCACCGCCACGCGGGCCGTATCGTTTGGGTTGGCCAGGGGCGGTTGCGATTGCAGCACAGGTGTAGCAGGAGCCGCTTCATTAAAAGCGCGATAAAAGATTTCGTAAAAATCCCGCCCCACTTTGCTCCGTGTGTTGTCTAGTAACAGACTGGTGGTTTTGCTGCTCTGCTCAATGTTAGCTTCTTCCCGAAGCACCTCGTTCAGATCTTCCAGGCCAGGTACGTCGGGGTCCTGCTGGGCAACGGCTACGTGTACGGATAGTAGCATCATCAACGTACCCAGAATAACCAGGCGGCTCATTGCTTCTGGCCGGATGAGAAACCGGCGGGGTTGCCGGTACTACTGCTGATCAGCAAACGCATACCACCCGACTGCGTGATTTTAAGCGGAATGGTGGAGTCGGCAAAAGGGGAGCCGTTACTCTCCAACTGGTTGTTATTGCCTGTTTGCTGAATGTCGAGTTTGGTGCCACTGGTGCTGAAGTTCTGGAGGTTCAGCACATTGTTATTGCCCAGCTGGTCGAACGTGAAGGTGTTGTTACTGCCCGTCAGCGCGAAATCGAGCTGGTTGTTGCTGCCCTGTTGATTGAAGGTGATCTGGTTGCCGGTGTTACCGGCGGCACCATCGAAACTGAACCGATTGCTGGCGCCATTCTGAATGACAACGGCCGCTGTGCCGGCATTGCCTGTTCCGCCGGTGCCGGTGCTGAGGGCAGCAAGTGCCTGGGCGCTGGTAGGGGTAATGCCCGGCCGCCAGTATGCTTCAGACGACTGGGCCATAACGCCCCCCGGCAGGCTAATAAGCAGGCTGAAGAAATAGACTTTGTTCATGATCGTTCAATGTAAAGAAGATAAAGCTACCTGGCCCGACGAGCCCCCTGCTCGAGATTCGTACAGGCCAGGTATGTTCAGGTAGCCACTCGAATTAAGGTTTCATTTGCGTGATCGTCAGCGTGTTACCTATGCCGTTCTGGTTCAGAAACGCATTGTTTACGCCGCCGCTACCAACCACTGTCTGGTTCACTGTGGCCGTGTTGATGCCTGCGCCCGACTGCGTAGCAAACGTGTTGACACCGCCTGTACCGAAAACGAAGTTGCCTTCGCCGGTCTGCGTAATATCGGCCACCTGTTTGCCCGTGCCCCCGCCCTGATTGATCAGCACCCGGTTGCTCTGCGCTGCTGCCGACGTGTTACCGCCTTGCTGGGTAACTTTCAGGTCATCGTTCCCATCCTGCGTAGCCCGCACGGCATCGCCACCATTTTGTGAGATAACCACTTTGTTGGCATCGCCCGTTACCACAAGCCCCCGCTGGTTACCCGCTACACCGCTGCCAACCGCCGTTGGGCCTGATCCCAGACCTACCTCGTTCGACCGGCCGGTTTGCGCAATCGTGACCTGGTTACCGGTTGCTCCTGCTCCGGTGGCACTATTATCGATCGACATGTTGATGCTGTTCACCGTTCCGTTTTGTGTCAGGTCAACCGTGTTCTGGTAACCCTTAACAACCAGGCCACGTGAACCAACTGTGGTAGGGCTGCTTTCAGAACCGATCGTGTTGGCCATATTCGCCGCGGCTGATGTACCCGTTTGCTGAACGTTTACGACGTTGCCACTGCCGTCGATCTCACCGTTGAAGATCTGGCCGGCCGTTGCTACCGCCGCCAGTGGCGTAGTCTGGGCAATGGTTACTTTGTTGTTTTCGCCGGGTGCGCCAGCTTCCGTTCCTGCCACACCACGTACCTGCATTCGGGCGTAGTTGTTTGCCCCGTCCTGGTCGATAACGAAGTTTGGCGAAGCAGGCTGACCAGCTGTATTGGTGGCCCGCAGTTCAAACACGCCCCGGTTGAGGTTACCCGTCTGCTCGATCTTCACGTTGTTATTGTTGTTGCCGACACCGTTGGTTGGGGTCATGCGCGAGAAGGCCTGGTTGCGGTTACCTACCTGGTCAACGTTCGTGAGGTTGTTGTTGCCGTAGGCTTCAATTTCATCGGCCTGGTTCCTGTCGCCTGTTTGCCGAACGTGAGTGATGTTGTCATTCCCAACCTGAATGATCGGCGTAGCGGTGACCCCCGCACTGTTGTTGTCGCCAATCTGGTCAACGGTTACCTCGTTATGGTTGCCTCGCTGGGTGGTTACGGCTCCGTTGCCTTCGTCGCCGTTCGACGACAGTCCCTGGTTGATCGTGGCCGTGTTGTTGGTGCTCGACACCGCTCCCAAACCAGATTGATTGATAACCGCCGTATTGGCCGTCACCGTTGTTCCGGCATCGGCACCATCGGCCCCATACTGGTTCACAAAGGCTCTGTTCCCCGCGCTGTTATCATTCTGGTTGGTTGTAGTTACGTTGTTGAGACCGTATTGCCGGGTGGTTGCCTCGTTATTGGCGCTGGTGCCCAACGTGCCTGCGTTCTGATTTGTCGTTGCGTTCTGGCTGGTTCCATCCTGCAACACATCGGCGAAGTTGCCCGTGCTGGCATTGGTGCCGTTGCCGTTCTGGTTTACCACTGCTGTATGGGTATTGCCGGTCTGGTTCACCGTGCCGTAGTTGCCACCGAGCGCCTCTACCGATGCCTGCGATGTACCTGCCGCCACGTTGCCACCGGCACCACTGCCACCGCTTTTTGTGCTTTGATTGATCGTGGCTGTGCTTCCCCGGCCCATCGATTGATTGACGCCCGCCCAGTTCTGATTGGAGCCCGTCAGCTGGTTTATGTTGGCCGTTGTAACGGCCGTACCGCCCTGGCCGCTTGTGTTCTGGGTTGTGCCGGCGAAGTTCCCCGTATTGGAAGCCGCACCTGACCCCTGTACCTGCTGAATGTTGGCGTTCAGGTACGTTCCTGTCTGTTGCTGGCGACCGGTTTGACCCGTGCCATTCTGGTTTAGTGTGGCATTATTACTCTGGGCCAGACCTGCGGCGGCAAAGGCCATCAGGGCTGTGCCTGTCAGTATGATTTTCTTCATGACATGTTCGAGTTACTAGTGAAAAAAACAAGCCGGAAGTCTGGCAGCTACAGTCACCGGACGTACCTGCCAGACTCGCCTGAACTGAACCTGTCTAGGGCTTGACCTGCAGTATACTGGCCGTATTGCCCGATCCCATCTGGCTTACGCTGGCTGTATTGATAGCCGCCGTTGTACCGCCGTTCGACTGCATGATGTCGAGCGTGTTGCCCGTTCCCTGCTGCAGCGCAAATGTTCCGCCGGCAGTCCCGTTTACCAGGTTACCGTTGCCCAGTTGCTCAATGCCCGCCTTGTTCATATTCCCCAGTTGACGAAGCCGAGCCTGGTTATCGCTGTTCTGTTGAACAATGGTTGCCATATTGTCGTCAGTGCCAGGTGCATAACCCGCGCTACCTTGCTCGATAACAGCCGTGTTGTTTGAGCCTACCCCACTGGTACTACCCGAGAAGTTCGTCGTCGATCCATCAGCGCGGGTGAAGTTACCAACGGCTGCACCAGCAATATTCTGGCTGATCGTGGCATCGTTGCCACCCGAGCCAGCTATCATACCCCCGTCAGAACCGGCATTGACCTGAGTGATGGTAGCGTTGTTATGGCGTCCTCCTGCTCCGTCACCATTCTGTCTGATCGTCGCCTCGTTATACTGGCTGCGGTCTGACTGCGTTACCGTGGCGAAATCGCCCATCCCGCTCTGGTTTACCGTTGCCAGGTTGTACGTACTGTTGTTGTTCTGATCAACGGCAGCCGTATTCGTGCTACCAGTCTGATTGACAAACACGTCATTCTCGAGACTAGCCCCGCCTGAACCGGCGAGCTGATTGACGGTGGCAAGGTGAAAATCGCCTGTCTGCCCAACCGACGCGTAGTTGCTGCTGCTGCCATTGCCGCCCGTACCAATCTGATTAATAGTAGCCGCAGATCCTGGGCCAGTCCCTCCCTGCTGAGTGATACCAGCTACGTTCTGGGCACTGTTGTTCGATTGGTTGATAGTCGCTTCATGGCTGTTACTCAACTGATCAACGGTGGCCATGTTATTGGCCGACGCTCCATCCGCTCCGGCGTTCTGGTTTACCAGTGCCCGGTTGTCATTGGCTGGTGTTCCCGAAGCTCCCTGACGAACGGTTGCATCATTACGGTCAGAGAGCCGGGCACCATCACCATTCTGATTGATCTGTGTGTTCGAATTGTTGTTGCCGTACTGGTAGATCTCACCGAAGTTGGCCCGGCTCTGGTTGTTCTGATTTACCTGAACCCCACTGTTGCCATTCCCTTCCTGCAAAATGCCTGCGTAGTTCCCGTTATTGGCGCGAACATCGGCTGCCGATGAACCAGCCGTAACGGCGGGTCCCGTTGTACCACCGCTAAAGTTGCTCTGGCTAATCTGGGCGCTGTTGCCACCAGCTCCGGTGCCAGACTGCTGTGAAATACCGCCTCGGTTCCGTTGCGAGTTGTTATTCTGCAATACCGTAGCTGTATTGCCATTCGTATTGGGCGTTCCAGCCGTTCCCTGGATGGTTGCCGCGAAGTTGCCAATGTTGGTATTGCCCTGCTTATCCTGCTGGATGGTCGACGTTTGCCCATTGCCATACTGCGTGGCAACGGCCGTTTGCTGATCACCATTCTGGTTAACCGTCGATGAGTTTTGGGCAAACGAAGCCGTGGCAAACGCAACAAATGCGGCACCGGTAAGAATTACCTTTTTCATGGTAAACTGTATTATGGGTTGTGTGAATTAGTCGTCGTGTACGATCAGTTCTGCTGTGTAACAGTACCGCTATTGCCGTTTCCTACCTGCGACACGTTGGCATTGTTAGCCGCTGTTGTGCTGGTCTGCATGACGTTGAGCGTATTGCCAATACCGTTCTGGATCGCGAAGGAGTCTTCAACAGCCGTAGCAGCCCGGAGCCGGTTCGTGATGGCTGAACTGCTGCCTCCCGTTTGCATCACAGTTGCCATATTGTTGCTGTTTGTCTGGCGCAGGCGAGCTTCGTTGTAGTTGCCATTCTGCGTCATTGTGGCCGTGTTGTCGTTGGAAACCGGGCCACTTTGCGCACCCTGACGAACATGGGCCTCATTGAAAGAGCCGCCGCCCTGAGTAATGCCGGCATCATTACCAATGCCCGACCCGTTTACGTCTGTACCGCCAATCTGATAAATGCTGGCGTTGTTGTTCGTCACGTTTTCGTTTTGCGTGATGGTAGCTCTGGCATTGGCCGAACCGCCTGTTTGCACAATTACACCTCTTTTCATTGACCCGTCGGTCTGGGTAATCGTCGCGTCATTGTCCGTTCCGCTCTGCGAAATATTCGCGTTCTGCGCCGTACCGCCTACCTGGTCAATCCGCGCGTCGTTGCGAACCGAACTGTTGCCTAAGGCCAGGTTGGTCTCCGATGCGTCCTGAGCGCCGAGCTGGACATCATTGCCATCGGCATCAACAAAATAGATACGGCCCTGAGAAATGGCTGCATTACTGTTGTTGCCACTCTGGTTAATCCGGCCTACGTTATCTGTTGCCGTAGCACCCGTACCGTCTTCCGAACGGCCCTGATCCATACGGGCGTCGTTTTCGGAGGTTCCGTCAACCTGGGTGATGAATCCCTGGTTACCCGACCCCGTTGCGGCAGCGCCGGTGTAGGGCGTACTGCTTTGCACGATCTGGGCAAAGTTGTTAAGGCCCCCCTGCATGATCGTACCCTGATCTCCGGCTGAGGTAGCGTTGCCGCCAAATGCCTGATAGATACGGGCTTCGCTGTCGTTGCTGTTCGCTGTCTGGTGAATCGAAGCGGTGTTGCCGGTCGTGGTGCCCACAAAGCCCTGGTAGATACCGGCCCCTACGTCGGCTGCCCGACCTGCATCAATGGTTCTTCCGGCGTTCGTTCCTTCCTGAATGATTGTGGCAGTGCTTCCATTGTCAACGGCGTAGTTGAGGCCAGCCTGAACAATTTCACCTTTGTTGTTGGTGCCACTTTGGTTGAGCGTTGCCTGGCTGCCAATTGCGTTGCCTGATTCAACACCCTGATCGATCGTGCCGGTGTTGTTGGCCCCCGACTGAGTTAACTGCGCCTGGCTGCCAGCCGATCGCCCGGCCGAAATGGCTCCGTCACTGTCAACGTCGCCGGTAGCGCCCTGGCTGATCCGGCCATTGTTGCCGTCGGCCGTTTGCTGGATGGCTGCCCGGTTATTGATCGACTCGGCCGCAACCCCAACCGTGTAGTTTGGGTCACTCGCCGCCGTACGTCCCTGATTGATGGTTGCCTGGTTGCCTTTTACGGCTGAACTCATGGTGCCGGGTGCTACAAACCCCTGATACACCGATCCTGTATTACCCGATGAGGTGTTCGACTGATTGACGGTGCCCTGGTTTTGCTCGGCAGCGCTAGCGCCACTTCCATTCTGGTATACTTCGCCGAGGTTGTTCTGGCTCCCATTGTTCTGGTTGACTGTAGCCGTTCCGTAGGCTCCGGTTTGCAACGTACCTGCAAAGTTGCCATCGCCCGCTTTGCTTCCCAGACTAGCCGCACCAGTTGTTCCGCCGCCGCTGGCTCCGTTAGCGCCTCCGTTCTGGTTGATCGTGCTCAACTGGTTGTTTCCCGACTGCGTGCTTGCAGCTCTGTTCCCCTGTGAACCACCATTGGCTCCGCCGTTCTGATTGATGTTGGCGGTGTTCGGGCCAGAAGTATTTGGTGAACCCGCTGTTCCCTGGAACGTACCTGCGTAGTTGCCGAAGTTCTGGTTTGCTCCCGACACGGTGCCAACCTGCTGAATGTTTGCCGTTTGCTGGTTGCCATTCTGGGTTGAAACGCCCGTTTGAGCATTGCCCGACTGGTTGACCGTTGAATTATTCTGCGCAAAAGAGGCCGCCGCGAAAGCAACCAGTGCCGCGCCGGTAAGGATTAGTTTTTTCATGGTGAAAGCTGTGAACTGTTAGAAATGGTATGAACTGGAACTGGCTTAATTGCTTTGCGTAATCGTGCTGTTGTTGTTATTACCTGTCTGCGACAGATTGGCGTTGTTGCCAGCTCCCGGAGCCCCGGAGGCCGTCTGCATTACTTTCAGCACGTTGTTGTTGCCAGCCTGAAGGGCAAATGAATCTTCAGCACCCGAAGCAGCCCGTAGCTTGTTGGAACTGGCAGAGCTACCGCCGTTTTGGGTAATGGTAGCATCGCCGTAATTACCCGTCTGTTGCAGCCGCGCTTCGTTGAAACTTCCCTCCTGAGTGATAGAGGCACCATTGTCATTCGATCCTGTGGTAGCACCAGCCGTGCCCTGTCGGATAAAGGCACAGTTATCACCACCCGCCGTTACCAGATTTTGATAAATGCGGGCATCATTGCCATACTCGCTTGGAGGAAAACCATCCACATTGGTCCCCTTGAACTGCTCGGTATACGCCATGTTGCCGTTACCGCCCTGCGTAATCGTGGATGATGCAAAGGACGACCCCATTGTCTGAAGTACACTGGCAAAACCAGACGTACCTGTCTGGGTAACAAAGGCATCGTTGCTGATTGCGTTATTGATCTGATCAACCAGCGATTCATTGCCTGAACCACTCTGCGTTACGTTGGCCAGGTTGTCGATGCTGTTACCGCTCTGATTTACCGTCGCCGTATTAGCCGATCCGGCCTGATTCACAAACGCATCATTGTCGATGCTGTTTCCGATCCCGGTTCCCAACTGATTCACCGTTGCCCGGTGATCGGTTCCCAACTGCCTGACGGTGGCCTCGTTACCCTGGCTCAGGCCTGCGCCCGCATCACCGTCCTGGCTGATGGCTGCCCGGTTGTTAGCCGCACCGGCAACCGGGTTGGCCGGGTCGGTAAAGCCCTGGTAGATCGTGCCCGTGTTGTTGTCTGAGTTGTTCGACTGGCTGATCGAGGTAGCTGTGTTTGTGGTCCCGTTCTGGTAAATGACCCCCTCGTTGCTGGTACTTCCGTTGTTCTGGTTGATCGCAGATGCGTTGCCGTTGCCCTGTTGCAGAATACCCCCCAGGTTGCCTGTGCCGGCAGCATTCTGCAGCGTAGCCTGCGATGTTGATACGCCGCTAACGCCGTTGAGGCCGGCATTCTGGTTGATTTCGGCATCATGGTTGCCGCCAGTCTGTGTAATGCCTGCCCGGTTTCCCTGCGACGCATTGGTACCGCTCCCGTTCTGGTTTACCCGACTGCTGTTCGTGACTGTGTTGGGCGCGCCAGTTGTCCCCTGAAAGGTGCCCGCGTAATTGCCGTAGTTGGTGGCTCCCCCTGTGCCCTGATTCTGCTGGATGTTGGCATTCTGAAGATTGCCCTGCTGGGTAGACACCGCCGTTTGGGCATTGCCCACCTGGTTTACCGTCGAATTATTCTGGGCTAACGAGGCTGTGGCGAAACCAATGACTGTTGCGCCGGTAAGGATTAGTCTTTTCATACTAGAGTCTGTGAGTCACTCAATAACTTGCTTATTATCAGCAGTTTTGCTGCGCATGAAGCCAAATAGGCCGGGGCGTGGGGCGATTTCCGGTAAACACTCAGCTAGGGGCGTGGGTAGAGCAGTGCCAATGGCCCGCTCCGCTACAGGACGTACCTGTGGTCTTGTATGTTGATGTTAGTTTTTTCGCTTTGTCGAATCGGGCTGTGGCTTGCGCTGTGGCGCTGCCTCCCGCTGGTCAATCACCACCTTTGAATGGCCGTCGTGGCTGACCTCTACGCTGTTGGTGCCACCGTGCGACACAACAGTTTCCGTTGTGGTGCCGTTGGCAGATTGGTGAACAACGGCCCGATTGCCACTGCCCGACTGCCGAATGACAACCGATGAGTTGCCATTCTTCGGCGTCGAGACAGCTGGGTTGTCACTCGTAGGTTTTTCCTGGCTGGGTTGTGCCTGCCCAAAAACAACCGTAGTTGTCAGCAGCGCAATGCCCGTTAGCATAGTTGGTAGTACCGTGATCATTGTTGTCTGAAATTACCTGTGTTACCAAATCCTGTTTGATTTACCTGTACCGACACCTGACTGGCCGACACACTGATATGCAACTGATTACTGCTGCCAAGCTGCCCTGGTCCGTCAATACGGCCTGATATGCCTGATTGGTTGATTATCAGTGCGTTGCCAGAGCCTGTTTGACTTAAATCAATTTGATTGTCGTTGCCCTCCTGGCTACCAGCATACCTGTTGCCGTTGCCCCCAAGTTGGTTAAGCTGAAGTCGGGAAGCCTGGCCCGATTGATTGACATCGGCATAGTGACCGGCCCCCGCCTGTTGAAGAATTGCCTGGTTATCGGTACCTCCCTGGCGGATATACGCCTCTGAGCCAACCCCCGTCTGGCTAACTTCAGCGGCGTTGGTAGACAGACGCTGCCATGCCGATATCCGGTTGCCGGTGCCCGTCTGGGTAGCTGCCAATTTGTTTGTAATGCCCTGCTGATCTGTTACCAGGCTATTGGCTGCACCAGTTTGCTGTAAGCTGACCTTCGTGTCATAGCCCCGTTGACTGCTCTGAACGGCGTTGCTGCTACCGGTTTGGTCAATCGTGATAGCCTGTTGTTGAGCCATGCAGCCTGTGCCTGATAAAAAACACAAAAGAGTACATATTGACAATTTCATATACTAAGTAGATAGAACAAATAGGCAATATGGGATCTATGCGTGCGTATGCATGCAGTCTGGGTTACAGCCTTTCTCTGGCAAGTAGGACTATGCCGATATTAGCGCAGAAATGGGGTGATGTATAAACGGAACCTGGAGTTAGGTATACCGTTTCTAATAGCGGGGGCTTACCGGTGGCTTTTTGAGTGGCCACTGCCTTGGTAAGCTAAGTAAACGAAGTGAAGTCATTGATTTATAATAGTCTGTGTGGATCGTTTGCCATCAGCCAGATTGATGAGCAGGACAAATGTAGTTGACTATCTAGGAATATATCAAAGTCTCCTTCTTGCAATATTTTAATTACTACTATGTTAATTTATATTTTTATCATTTTTGGTGAATTCAAAAAATTGCACTATTTCAAGTTGCTGCCGATGCTTGGGTTTGAGTAGTTATCGTTGAGAGTAGAAGCAGAAGATACCGGGTATTGAGTAAGTATGGGCCTTCTTTTTCCGGATAGACGGTATAAATGAATTTATATTCAGATGATTGAATAATTGAGTAGGTCAGGTATGACTTTTTTTACTGGCCAGATTAGCTGGACTAACAAAAAGCATAGTGTAGCGGTCTCTTAACCAATGGCTCAAATTGATTAAACGGTAGGTCAAAGTAATAAAGCACTGTGTCAGAGCCTTACGTACAGTATCTTAAGTCTATTTCTATCTGTTAGTAATGTAGTCAAAGTTGTAGCTACATGAAACGTATGATTGACTTGACTAACTGCGTTTTCACTTGATTTACACACACGAATGGCTGACTTTACCAGTATTTTTGTGGTCGAGTGCTGAAAGCCGGACGCTTGTCTAAAGCACATTCCATTCCTCATGCCCTGGTACGCAATTCACTGGTTACTACCCCAAACCCTCCGGTCGTTCCACTACGATAACCAATGGGCGTTGTGGCTCATTCCGTTGTCGGTAAGCCTGTTCGTATTTCGTGGGATACTCGGGCGGCGTTACCATCAGCAGTTACGGGTGTCAATGGCGGGTATAGTTGGGCCGCGCCCCGATATCTGGATGCGCGTGGTTAGCACACTACGATTTTTGTTGCCGTTAAGTGTCTGGCTATCATTTAGTTTTCTTCTTATTGCTCTGGCAAGGCCACAGATTGTTCGCCAACTTCGGGAGGAACAATCAGACGGAATCGACATTGTACTGGCGCTGGATATTTCGTCGTCGATGACAGAAACCGACCTGCGGCCAAACCGGCTGGCCGCCGCCCGGCAGGTAGCGCAGGCATTCGTGAACGGACGGCGCAACGACCGGATCGGACTGGTCGTTTTTGCCGGCGAGGCTTACTCACTTTGTCCGCTTACGACCGACTATACCCTCTTGCTGCAATATATTCGGGAACTGAATCCCAACATGATCCGCACCACGGGAACGGCCATTGGCGACGCGCTGGCCCGGAGTATCAATCGCCTCCGCGACTCGCCCGCCAAAAGCAAAGTACTGATCCTCCTGAGCGACGGAGATAACACGGCGGGTAACCTGGATCCACTGACGGTGGCGCGGCTGGCCCAGAATTTTGGGGTGAAAATATATACCATCGCCGTCGGCAAACGTACCCGCCTGGCCGATACGCTCGGTATTGCCACGCAGTTTGACGAGGGAATTCTGAAAACAATTGCTTCTGTGGGTCAGGGTGGATTTTTCCGGGCCAACGACGCCGGCCAACTTCGCCAGGTGTTTGCCCGCATCGATAAACTGGAACGGGCACCCGTTCGGGTGCAGACCTACGAAGACATACAGGACCAGTATCGACCCTATATCTACTGGGGGATCTCCTTCCTGCTAGTGGCACTATTCCTGAAAAACACCGTGCTGGGAAACAGTCTGGAAGATTGAAAAAGGCCTTATGTTTTCCGTTTATTATTTTCAGCTTTCCGGCTGTTGTTGAGCGGCTACATTTTGGCAGCCCAACAGAAGACGGAAGACATCTTTTTTATGCTTGCATCCTATTATACTCCTAATGTTCTTGAAGCGGGCCTCGACGAGGTAGGACGGGGCTGTCTGGCGGGGCCTGTTGTGGCTGCAGCGGTCATACTACCGTCCGATTACCGACACCCTGTTCTAACCGATTCGAAGCAGCTAAGTTACCGCCAGCGAGATAAACTCCAGGTCGATATTCGGCGCGAGGCCATTGCATGGGCCATTGCTGAAGTGTCGCCCGCCGATATCGATCAGCTCAATATCCTGAAGGCCAGTTTCCTGGCTATGCACCGGGCCACCGACGCGCTGGCCATCCGGCCCGAGCATTTACTGGTAGATGGTAATCGGTTTACGCCCTATCCGATGGTGCCGCATACCTGCATTATCAAAGGCGATTCATTGTATCTGAGCATTGCCGCCGCCTCGGTGTTGGCTAAAACGCACCGTGATGAATTGATGGAACGGCTTGGCCTAACGTACCCAGCCTACGGTTGGGCGCAAAATGTAGGGTACCCCACTGCTTTCCACCGCGCCGCCATTCGCGAATACGGCACTACTCCGCACCACCGCATGAGCTTTCGCCTCTTGTAGGGCGGAAAGGTCGCGCTTAAGCCTCTTTCCCAAGCCTTGAGTTCATTCTCCCGCCATAAAATCTCTGTATAGTGCACAACGGGTTTGCATCTGCTGCGCAAACTGGGTCTGGCGGTAACGAGTCTGATAGGTTTTAAGGAACGTAGCATAGTCGGAAGCAGCCAGCCCGCGCATTTTTGCGTTAAACACCGAATCATCGTCGGCAACGTACCCACCTGTTTTAGCGGCTTCTACAACGCGCCGCGTTAGCAATGCGCTGGCTTCGCAGCGGGCAGCCATGTACGTAGCTTTGGCTGCCAACTCCTGGCTTTTAGCTTGTTTGGCCGCTTGCGAGAAATACACCTGTGCTGTTTTCGCGGTGTAGTATGGGTCATTCCAGAAATGATCCAGTTTCGCTACTTCAGTTGCCCCGTAGCGGTAGGTATATGGTTCGGCGCTACTGCGGAACCGGTGCTGCATAAACCAGGCGTTGCCGTAATAAGTCAGGTTGTAGGCACCGCAACCCAGTGTATACCAGGCCTGTGCGCGCTGGTCGGCGTTGCGCTGCGATATGGCCTGCTTAAGCAGATCAGCCATTTTGCTGGCAAACTGAGCGGGCGTATATGGGTTGCGAGGTTTCCCTTCACCCGGCATATTCACACTGAATGGGTCTATGGCAAAGTTGTTTCGAACAGCTTCACGTTGCCAGACAGCCGGTTTCACGTTGGCAAATGCCGCTGCCGCTGCCTGGTAATTCTCCTCGGCCATTGCCCGGCGCCCAAGCAGTTGGTACGCATAATCGGTATCGATACCCGCCAGTTTTACCAGCCGCTCGTCAAATTCACTACCCGGATTGACCACATAGTCAGCCAGGTTTCGGGCGGTGCGCAGGGAGGTTGAATCTTCCAGGGCCATCTGGGCATCGAAGTCGTAGAGCGAATAGCCCGCGCTGCTGTTGCCGGTCGTAATCAGCCGCATCAGAAATGCTTTTGCCTGCCGGGGGCCGGTCTGGGCCATCTGGGCACTATCGCCTGTTTTTTTCTGACTACAACCCGATAACCAGCCCGACGATTTTTGGCCATCGTCAGTTGCTGTATATCGGCTGGCTACTTGTTTGCCTACCGTCTGAATGGCGTTGGTGAAGCGGAAGTTGGTATTGTATGGTTCCGTTGTGTCTGGCACGCTCGCCTGCTTAAACTGCGTCAGGTAGCTGATCAGCGCCGTCTCGGTAGCAGCATCGGGAAGGCCGGGTTGGGCAGCGAGCAGAAGCATTTGTTGCAGGGCCATCTGTTGTTTAAGCGTCTGGTTGGCCGTTGGCTGTTGCGCGGCCTGATCGAGCGTGGTTTTGGCTGAAGTGTAGTCGCCGCTGAGGTACTGGAGATAGGCGGCGGCCGTCAGGTAATAGGCTGGGTTACCCAACGCGGGGTTTTTAGCGGCTTTTTCGGTGAACGATAACAGTTTGCCGGCGTACTCAGGTACGTTCTTCCGGCGGGTCTCGAAAGCCACCGAATCGGCCCGGGTTTCGTCATTTTCCACGTAACCGGGAAATTGTTTTGCGGCGAAATAATATTCGTTACGATTGATTTCCCGCGCCAGAACCAGTTCGATGAGTGGATTCTTTGGATCCAAATCAACCATTTTTTCCAGTAATGGAAGCGCATCCTGTTTTGGCTGGATGGCACAGATGGCCAAAACGGCCACTCGTTCGGCATCTGTTTTGGCAAAGGCAAGTGCTTCATCGGAAAAGCGTAAACCGTGATGACGCAGGCTCCGTTCGGCGGCCAGCCGCCGGGTGGGGCAGTTGGCAAATACCTGCGCAAACTCAAATACGGACCGGTTGTTCTGTCCCAGCGAAAGCAACGCACCCGCCAGCCGGCACCTTGCCCAGCCGCTGATGAACGACTGCCTGGGCAAGGTGGCCACCAACTGTTCGTAATTGTCGCGACTCTGGCTGAAGAGACCCGCTTCGTCGGCCAGCTTTACCGCCTGAAAGGCATAGCGTTCCTTTAAAAACAGATCGTTTGTGGCCAGGGTCGCTGTCCGGGCCTGTGCTGCCAGCCGGGCTAGTTGTACTGTATCGGGCTGCGCTTCACCCCAGGGCGACCCATTGCCCGATGCCTGCTGTGCTGTGTAGGCAAAGCGCAGGTACGTTGCCGCCTCTGGTTTGGCCCCCTTCAGTTGGCTGATCAGGGGGTTGTTTGCCGACGTATCGGCCAGGGCGTTGCCTACGAGTTTAGACGGATAGCCAGCGCCCAGGTAAATGACCCAGGCGTCTGTATTGGCCTTTGCCGAGGCCGAGTCGGGCGCATCATCGACGCCAAAAAGGCCGGCATTGTAAAGTTGAGGGGTGAAAATATACCGGCTGTCGGCAGAAGAATAGGTGGCGGACCCGGGCTGGAACAGGCTAAAAAATTCTCCCATCTCCTCGGCACCGGGGCCACAGGCAAAACCAATCAGAATGGCAAGTAACAGCGAAACTCTACGGATGGTGGAGAAGCGTTTTGAGATCATCATGGGCATATGGGTGCAAAGCGGCCGAGTCGAGATGGTAGAGGGTAAAAGTACGTTTCTGATCGGGTAATTGTGTTACCAGCAGGTCGCCAGCGGCTTTTAAGTTAGTTTGCGAGCAAAATTCGGTGCGAAGCAGATCGCCACGCCGCAAATTCATGCCCAATGCCATCGTATCGCGAGTGGCAACGTACCTGGCCGTGTCGGCCTGTTGTTGTAAACCCGGAATAGCCCGGACCACCGTTTGATCAACGTTGTTGAGCAGTGTTAAAAAGCGTCCATTTCGGTACACGACGGTCCATCGGAAAAGTGGCAGGGCTATGTCGAGGGGGAGTGGATAGCCCGGCAGGTAATCAGCGTAGGCTTTCAGGTCGCGCAGATCGAGGATGGAATTTCGGGTATCCGTCAGTTTCCAGTCGCCGGTGTTATACGCCATGAGCATACCCCGATTCACGGGTGGCACGCCTGTTTGCGCCGCGAACTTTACCTGATGCAGCCTGATCGTAGCCGATAAGGGCAGACTGGCTTTTTGCGAAATTGCCTTCAGCAGGCTGAAATAAGTACCGCGCGTTGTTCGTGTCCAGTCACAGTCGATCTGGATTTCATTAATGTGAATGCTTTGCTGGTCAGCTAGTTGTCTGATTTTTTTCGTCAGGTTTTCGGCCAGCTCAGGTACGTTGGCAGGTGCCAGATTGGCCATCGTTCGGTTGGTAATATAAACCACCGGCACTATTCGCATTCCTGGGTCGGGCCGTTGCCGGAAATGAATAGTTGCTTTTGGAATAGCGGTACGTTTGGTCCTATCCCAATCCACATCGAAAAAGCGGATATACAACGTCTTAACGTCCAGTGAATCCAGCGTTGCCCGCTCAGCCAGGGTAGGGGCGAATGTTGCTTTCCAATGATAAAAAGCGGGTATTAGCTCGGCCGTATGCCGTGTCTTCGGCTGGCATGCGGATAGCAGGGCAACAAAGCAGATGGTGTATATGTTAGGATGGGCCACAGTGACCGCCCGCTTTCGGGCCGCCAGGACCGCCCCAACGATGGCTGGCTTCATGGATGGTTGTGCGTATCGGTATATGTTATTGCAGGCATCGCTTTCCCCGTTTTCATCAGTGAAATAAGCTATAACATCACCAAAATTATGCGGCCACTGTCGTGGCCGAAAACGGGCGACTACGAGGGGCGCCCCTACCTATCTATCCTTCGGGTGGTTTCAGGGTAATTTGGGTGCATCCAAAGCCAGTGGTTTTCCCTGTTCCAGGGCCTCGATCCGCCGTTGGTCGCCTTCAGGGAGTTGCAGACTCCAGCCCATAGAGCCGGCAAGCTGGTACATCATGTACTGAATCTGGTTGTTGGCAATGCGGGGCAGGTCGCTTTGCAGGGCGCGGCTATGCATGGCCTGTTTGGCGTCTTCCAGAATGCTTGTGTACGTTTCGCTGTCGAAATGATTCAGAATGCCCGCCTGAATATCGTAGAACTTATAATCAGTGTCCACCGACAGAATTTCCGGCTCAGGAAATGACTCAACGATCAGGGTTTTATTGCCGGTGTGGCCCTCCGCTGCTTCGGGTAACCGGAACCGGACTTTCTGGAAATCGAAACCCACCAGCACCTTCGATTTGGCGATGATCATGGCTTTTTTGGGGTCGTTGAACATGTACAGGATTTTCTTCTGGTCCTGATAGTTGTAGATCTCCGAGAAATACCCCTCTGCCATAACCACCTTGAACACCTTCTCGATCCGTTCCAGCAGCAACGTCGATTCGTGACGAACATCGGTAACCGGCGCAATCTGTTTAGTGCGAAATAGGGTAGTGAGGCCAATGCCCCCAGCCAGGCCAACAGCCAGTAAGAGTAGCGTATTTAGAAAGTCCATCGTTCGGTAGGGTAGTGTCGAAACGGTCCGCCGCAGCGGCACTACACCATATCAAGCAGCGCCTGAAAGGCCTTGAACGATTGGGTGTATAGTGTATGCCGTTCAGAATCGGGTTGAAATGTTTGTCCGAAAGCTATCTGACGAGTTAAGTCGCTCAAAGATACAGGTTCGCCGGTACCCAAAGATAGGGCCAGTCGCGCCAGCAATACGGCACCGATGGCACCACTCTCGTTACTGGCATTGAGCCGAACTGGTACGCCAAACACATCGGCCATCATCTGCACCCAAAAGGCAGACTGGGCAAAGCCGCCGTTGGCATGAATGACGCGTGTTGGGCCGGCATGGCGGGCAAGCAACAACTCGATCTGCCGCAGGTTGAACATGACGCCTTCCAGCGCCGCCCTGACCATATGAGCCTGTGTATGCTGCCAGTCGAGGTTGCGGTAGCTTCCGCGGGCGGTAGCATTCCACAGCGGAGCGCGTTCGCCTTGCAGGTAAGGGAGAAAGACCAGCCCCTCTGAGCCGGGGGGCACCGTGGCTGCACTGGCCAGAACGCTGGGTACGTCCTGCTTTGCCAGTTTCTCCGACAGCCACTCCAGCACATTGGCTCCGTTGTTGGTGGGGCCGCCTACCACATACCAGTCTGTTAAGTCTGCGTCCGTTTTATCAGGATGAGTCGTCGTTGATCTCGCCTCGTGTTTGTAGAGCGGATAGGAAAACAGGCGGCTTTGCGCGTCTCTGATTGGCCGCACACTGGTTCGCCGAACGGCGCCGCTGGTGCCAATGGTGATGGTGGTAATGCCCGGTTCTACGGCTCCAGCCCCCAGATTGGCCAGGCACCCATCTGACGCACCAATGACCAGCAACGTACCCGGCGGCAAACCAGGCACTACGTTCCCCGGCAGGGCAGCATAGGGCACCGTATGTGTGGTGTTGACGGGCGTGCTCAGTTGGCCGGTGTTGATACCCGCCAGTTTCAGCGCAGGACGATGCCAGGCGGCTTTTCGGCTATCGAACAGGCCCGTTGCGCTAGCCATAGCGTAATCGATTTCGTAATGCCCCGTCAGTTTCCACCATAGGTATTCTTTCAGCGAGAGCCAACGGGCAGCGCGTTTCAGCAGACGGGGCTGGTGGCGGCCAAACCACACGAGCTTGCACAGGGGCAGCATGGGGTGAACAGGTACGCCAATCGTCTTGTACAGATCGCCATCCTCTTTCCGCAGCACCGCCGCCTCCTGACTCGCCCGGTTATCTGACCAGATCAGTGCGGCCGTGAGTGGAGTACCCGCCTCATCAACCGCCAGTATGCTGTGCATGGCCGTACTGAAACAGAGCGCGCCAATGGTACGGCCTGCGGTAGTTATTTCAGCTGTAAGCTCGCCCATACAGTCCAGCAGGAGTTGCCAGATAGCCTCGGCGTTCTGTTCGGCGTAGCCGGGTTTGGGTACGTCTGTTTCAACGGGCCGGGCCGCGTGGGCCACGAGTTCCATTGTGTTGGGGTCAATGGCAAGGACTTTCAGATTCGTGGTGCCAACATCGACGCCAACAAGCAGGGGAGTAAGGGGCATGGGAACAACTACTGATACAAGCTATCAACTCATCTGGCGTAGAAAGCATTTCGTCGACCCATTATACAGCATTTGCATTACAATTCGCAATCATTGGCCTTGCCTTGTTTGGTTCTGCCTTCTGCGAACGGAGCAACAGGCTGGTTATCGGTTGGTTAGCGGAACGGTGCCTAAGGTATAGGGAGCCAGTTCGTGCCCTTTTTCCGTTGGCATCACATTCCCCACAATCTTTATTTCGGCCAGTAGAATCCGATTTCTGAGATACATGTCCGGTAAGGTATTGGATGGGCTCGTTACCTTGGCGCCATTGCCATAGTCGGGTAAGGCAAAGGCTACCGGAAGGGCGTAACTGCCTTCATATTTCGAATCTAATGGCGGAAGCTTCTTTACCTTCTTGATGACCTCATGCTCAAAACCATACCCTATTTTAGTAGGGTTCAGAATACTGACATCCTGAACGTGCCCTCTCTGGTCGATACGAAAACCAGCATACACTTTGGCATAAACCCCGGCGTGTTCTGCTACGGCCGGATACACGATCCGGCGGGGAAGCATGATACGAAAAACAGGATCATCACTTAGTGCGGGTATGGCTGTCTGGGCATTGGCTACTGTGCCGGCGATGATCAGGCTGAAAAGAACCACTAGCTTCATAATTGGTCTATCTTGATTCAAGTCAAAAAAAGGAACCCTGTGGTGTACCTTACCCTACCTCTTTTGTATAAGTTGCTACATATACGATGAAACGTCAAAAAAAAGGGACGTACCTGCGCAGGTACGTCCCTTTTTTAGTAAGAAGACCGGCAGACGATCAAATGTTTTTCTTCTTCATTTCCTTCACGGCGAAATCGGCGGCGCGGGCGGTTAGGGCCATGTAGGTCAGTGATGGGTTCACGCACGACGCCGAGGTCATACAGGCCCCGTCTGTCACGAACACGTTTTTCACCGCATGAAGCTGGTTGTTTCCGTTAACGACCGATGTTTTTGGGTCGCGACCCATACGGGCGGTGCCCATTTCGTGAATCGCCATGCCGAGGTACGAGCCCCTATCGTATGATTTCACGTTCTTCACGCCCGACTTCTCCAGCATTTCCTGAGCGTCGTTCATCATGTCGATCCGCATTTTGCGCTCGTTTTCTTTCAGCTCGGCGTTGAATACCACAAGCGGCATACCCCACTTGTCTTTCTCGGTCTTGTCGAGGTACATGTGGTTTTCATGATACGGCAACGTTTCGCCAAAACCACCCAGTCCCATTGTCCACGGACCGGGTTTGGTCAGTTCTTCTTTGTAATCGGCGCCAAAGCTCATCTCGGCCACGTTACGCTGCCATCCCTGCCGACTGCCGCCGCCCTGGTAGCCGAATCCGCGCAGGTAATCGCGTTTGTCGGAGCCGATGTTCCGGTAACGGGGCACGTAAATGCCGTTCGCCCGCCGGCCGATGTAGTATTTGTCGAGATCACCGTCCCAGTCGCCCGAGGCACCAATGCGGAAATGATGATCCATCAGGTTATGGCCCAGTTCGCCCGAGTCGTTGCCCATACCGGTTGGAAAACGGTTCGACCTGGAGTTCAGCAACACAGCCGTTGACCCCAGCGT
This sequence comes from Fibrella forsythiae, assembly GCF_017353175.1. GTDB lineage: Bacteria > Bacteroidota > Bacteroidia > Cytophagales > Spirosomataceae > Fibrella > Fibrella forsythiae. The sequence goes on from NZ_JAFMYW010000002.1 coordinate 593,352, forward strand.
ACTGCCACACACAAACACGATGCCGGCATAATACTCTTTGCTCTGAAGTGTAACGGCATCGGTGACCCGCACACCCGTTGCTTTTTTCTTGTTCTCGTCGTACATGATCTCGGTCACCACCGAATCGGGACGAAGCGTGAGCAGACCCGTTTTGGCTGCTGGCGGGAGTGTGCAGGACTGGGTGCTGAAATACGCCCCGAACGGACAGCCCAGCGAACATTTGTTTCGGTACTGGCACTGCGCCCGGCCAACGCCCGTCTGCGCCTGACCCGCCTTCGAGAGGTTGGCCACCCGGCCGATGGTCATGGTACGGCCGGGGAAGTTTTTCTCGATCCGTTTCCGCACCTCTTTTTCCACGCAGTACATCTCCATTGGCGGCAAAAACTCACTGTCGGGCAACTGTGGCAGGTTTAGCTTTTCACCCGAAATGCCCACGAATTTCTCGACGTACGAATACCAGGGAGCCACATCTTTATACCGGATAGGCCAGTCAACGGCAATGCCGTCTTTGAGGTTGGCTTCGAAGTCGATGTCGCTCAGCCGGTAACTTTGCCGCCCCCACATAATAGATTTACCGCCCACGATGTTTGGCCGATACCAATCGAATCGCTTTTCTTCTTTGTAGAGCGAGTCGGTATCTTTCATCCAGTAGTTCTGGGTCATCTCGTTATACGGGTAATCGCGCGCCAGTTTTGGGTGCGACTCTTTCTGATCCATCGTCAGGCGACCGTTATACTTTGTCTGCCACGGGTCTTTCATGGCGTATTCGTAGTCGGTGACGTGTTCGAGCTGGTGCCCTTTTTCGAGCATCAATACCCGTAACCCTTTTTCGGTCAGTTCTTTAGAGGCCCAACCGCCGGAAATGCCCGACCCTATGACAATGGCATCGTAGGTCTGGTCTTTTATAGAATCAATGTTTAAGTACATGTCTGAAGTGAGTTGTCTGTTTACTGTTTACGGTTTGCTGTTGCGCTGCTAATTCAACAACACGTGCCTAAGCAGCGCAACAGCAAACCGTGAACAGTAAACGGTTTTTTTAGATCGCCCAGGTCTTCTGGCCGGGTTTCATGGGCATACAGCCGTTGAACTGGCCGGGAATGGGCAGGTATTCGAGGGCTTTGGTTGCACCAATTTCAGACGTGAAGTAGCCGGTGGTGGTCAGCTCTTTCATGCGCAGGAAAAATGGTTTGTCGGTAGTCATTGTCTGCCTGACCATGTCAATTTTTTGAGCCGGGTCGAGCGCGGCAAAACCTTTACCAAACTTGGTTTTGCTATCACCATCCAGCTTGGCCAGCCCGGTATAGAATTGTTCCTGATCTGCCTGAGGGTAACAGTCGCGCATGACGCGAACGATGAATTTTTCGGCACCGGCCGCCTTGGCTCCCGGCGTGGTAGTGGTGGGTATAATCACATCGGCAACCTCGGCCAGCAAAGCTTCCTGCTCGGGCGAGACAGCTACACCCGGACCTGTGTTAATTACCCGCCCCATGGCCCCGGCCAGGGTAGGAGCCGACAGCACGCCCCCCATCATCAGGGCCGCTCGTTGAATGGCTTCTCTACGTTTCATAAATAGAAAGATACTGTTTGCCGTTAAAAGGCCTGAATGGGAGATTTACTCGTCATATCGACGAAATATTTCTACGGTGAGCGAAACGAGGGTATTGATTTTCAGCTGAAAGGGCGTCAAAATGCCTTTCAATGGCTGATGATGCCCAGAAGATACGCGACGGATAAAGAGAGGCCAGTCAAGGTGTAGCGCCGGGACGGTGATAGACATACTGCGCACTATATTTATTATTTATTTCTATTATTTTCATTTGCTTTCATTTATTGAAGAAAACTTTACATTTGCAATGAATTAACTGTACTTATAGCATTTATCTGGCCACGACAACAGGTAATCGTCAGCCTGGATAGGTCTGAAGTCGGTTTTTGAAAAACAAACGAAACTGTCGGGGCTTGCCCGGGCGTACCGCCGCCACGTACTGAAGCCCTAATCAATAGCCAATTGAGCGCATATGAATGTGAGAACAACGGGCCCTATCTCGATGGGGGTCATTATTGGGAATCGCGATTTCTTCCCCGATAAGTTGGTAGGCGAATGCCGGTCCGATTTGCTTGACGCCTTCGGGAAAGTGGGCATCAAACCCATAATGCTCGATGAGGCTGCTACCAAACTCGGTGGTGTTGAAACGTTTCAGGAAGCACAGAAATGCGCTGAGCTATTTCGCCGGCATGCCGATGAGATCATGGGTATACTCGTGGTACTGCCCAACTTCGGCGACGAAAAAGGCGTGGCCGAAACGCTGAAACTAGCCCACTTAGACGTACCCGTACTCATTCAGGCCTATCCCGACGACCTGAACCGCATGGATGTGGCCCGGCGGCGCGATGCGTGGTGTGGCAAAATATCAGTCTGTAACAACCTTTACCAGTTCGGCATCAAGTATTCACTGACGACCAAACACGTTGTTCATCCGTCGGACCCCAGCTTTGCAGCGGACCTCAAAAACTTCATGGGCATTTGCCGGGTCGTGAAAGGCCTGCGCAATGTGCGGATCGGAGCCATTGGAGCACGTCCGGGCGCGTTTAATACGGTTCGCTACAGCGAGAAAATCCTGCAACGCAATGGTATTTCGGTCGTTACCGTCGACCTCTCGCATATTCTGGGCGTTGCCAACAAACTAACCGCCGCTGATCAGCCGGTAAAAGACCGGCTCGACGCCATTCGGGCTTATACGCCCACCGGACGCACACCCGATGATAAACTGGTACAGATTGCCAAGCTCGACGTGGTACTCAATGACTTCATGCTTGAACACGCCCTTGATGCTACGGCTATTCAGTGCTGGACCTCACTGCAACAGAATTACGGCTGCAACGTCTGCACGAGCATGAGTATCATGAGCGAGAATATGCTGCCCAGCGCCTGCGAGGTAGATGTGACCGGTACGCTGAGCATGTACGCCATGCAACTGGCTTCGGGTTCGCCAAGCGCACTGGTCGATTGGAACAACAATTACGCCGCCGACGACGACAAATGTGTGCTGTTCCACTGCGGCAACTGGGCCAAGTCGTTCCTGCCCGATATTGAAATCAGCACCGCCCCGATTCTGGGAACAACAGTTGGCGAAGAAAACACCTACGGTGCCCTGGCGGGACGTACCCCGGCCAGTGCCCTCACCTACGGGCGTATCAGCACCGACGATTCAAAGGGCATTATGAAAGCCTACATTGGTGAAGGCCGCCTGACCGATGACGCCCTTAACACCTTCGGCAACCGGGCGGTAGCGCAGATCGATAACCTGCAGGGCCTGATGCAGTACGTTTGCCGCAACGGGTTTGAGCACCACGTGGTGATGAACGCATCGAAAACGGCTGATGTCCTGAAAGAAGCGATGGAGAACTACATGGGCTGGGAGGTACATCAGCATTGATCGGACAGGAAACGGAGATGAAACAGCTAATAGGTATACTGCTGCTGCTGGCGGGGATGGCGCAGGCGCAACAGAAAGAAATCCGGCTCTACAATGGGCCTGCCCCCGGTTCAGAATCCTGGAAATGGGAGGAAAAACGGAATAATAAAAACGCCATCAACCTGATGACGGTCTTCAACGTGGTTAATCCGACGCTGACCGTTTTTCCGGCTGACCCGGCCCTTGCTACGGGGGCATCGGTTATTATTTGTCCGGGAGGCGGCTTTCATTTTCTATCGATCAACAGCGAAGGTAATGATGCCGCTACCTGGTTGGCAAAACGCGGCATCACGGCTTTTGTATTGAAATACAGGACCGCACATATCAATACCGACGACCCGTTTGCCGACATGATGGCAGGCATCAACGGCCCGCGTAAAGCCGAATGGGACGCCGAAAATAAAGCCACTATCCCCCTGTCGGTGGCTGATGGAAAGGCCGCCATTGCCTACGTTCGCCAGCACGCCGCCGAATTGGGCGTTGCTCCTGACAAAATCGGGATTATGGGGTTTTCGGCGGGCGGCACCGTTACGGCTTCAGCCGCTTTTGGCTATACGCCCGAAAACCGCCCGGCTTTTGTGGCACCCGTTTACGCGTATATGCCGGCCAGTCTGCGCGGTACGGTAGCCGCCGATGCGCCGCCCCTGTTTGTGGCCTGTGCTTCAGATGACCAACTGAGTTTGGCGCCACACAGCGTGGAACTGTATAGCCAGTGGCTAGCTGCCAAACGCCCCGCCGAACTGCATTTGTATGAAAAAGGCGGTCATGGGTTTGGTATGGACAAACACAACCTGCCCACCGACACCTGGATTGACCGGTTTGCCGATTGGCTGCAGCTTCAGGGATTCATAAAGGCCAAACAATAACCCTGTCAATAGGTAAGGCCAGCCAGACAGGCACGATACACACAGCCACATACGGGTAAGCAGATAGTAGTGACGGGACAGGCTCCTTACTGTTATCGGATATGTGCCATTTCACTACCTGTATCCGGACGCAAATTGTCTGGTTCTGGTTTATTTTTCGGAACAGTACCTCATGAATACCAACGAGTTAGTTCGAAAGTCGGTGGAGTACCGACGGAAGATTCTGAAATACATTGTAGGGGCTAATGCCGGGCACACGGGCGGCAGTCTGTCATGTATTGATGTATTGAATGTGCTGTACAACAACGTGTTGAACGTCAGTCCCGAAACGGCAAAGTCGCCCACGCGTGATCGGTATATTCAGAGCAAAGGCCACACGGTCGAGGCACTCTATGTGGTGTTAGCCGATCAGGGGTTCTTCCCCGAATCGGATCTGGAAACGCTCTGCCAGTACAAGTCACACTACATCGGCCACCCAACGAAGAAAATCAATGGCGTAGAGCAAAATACCGGCTCGCTGGGGCACGGGCTATCGCTGAGCGTTGGCACGGCCATATCGGCCAAACTCGACGACCTCGATTTTCGGGTCTTTACGCTACTGGGCGATGGTGAATTGCCCGAAGGCTCAAACTGGGAGGCCGCCCTGCTGGCGTCGCACTACAAGCTGGACAACCTCTGCGCCATTGTCGATAAAAACACACTCCAAATATCCGGTCCTACGGCCGACGTCTGTAACACGGACCCGCTCGACGATAAGTTTGACGCCTTCGGCTGGGCGGTGCGCCACGTTGACGGTCACGATTTCGACGCCCTGCAAGCCGCGTTCGATGCGCTGCCTTTTCAAGCCGGTAAGCCGAGCCTGATCATTGCCCATACCGTAAAAGGGAAGGGCGTCAGCTTCATGGAAAACCAGCTGAAATGGCACCACGGCGTGCCAAACCCGGCACAGTACGAACAGGCGATGAGTGAATTAATCTAGTTGCTTTCGCTAGCATAACCCCCGCCCTAAAGGGAGCTATGCAAGCGAAAGCAATTACTCCAACTACTTAAAACAATGGGAGACGTTATAACGACAACATCAGCAACGTACCTGGCGAATCTGGATGTTTTTTCAGGTACGTTGCAGAAACTGGCCGCGACGAATCGAAACCTGCTCGTAGTGACCAGCGATTCGCGGGGCTCGGGAAAGCTCGTTCCGTTCGCGCAGAACTACCCGAAGCAGTTGATCGAGGTCGGCATTGCCGAGCAGAACCTGGTTGGTGTTGCGGCCGGGCTGGCCTCAACGGGTAAGAACGTATTCGCCGTTTCGCCAGCCTGCTTTCTGACGGCGCGCTCGTTCGAGCAGATTAAAACCGACGTGGCGTATTCCAATAACCCCGTTCGGCTGGTGGGCATCAGCGCGGGGGTTAGCTACGGCGCGCTGGGGTCAACGCATCACAGCCTGCACGATTTTGCGGCACTTCGGGCGGTAAACAACCTGACCATCGTAGCTCCCGCCGATAATTTTGAATCGGAGCAGGCCATTCGGCAGGCGGCTGAACTGGATACACCCATTTATATCCGCTTCGGCAAAAAGCCGATGCCACTGCTGACCGAAGCCAACTGCCCGTTTGAACTTGGAAAGGGCCGGTTGGTACGCCAGGGAGACGATCTCGTTCTCATCGCCACGGGCGAAACAGTATACCCGGCGTTGCAGGCAGCGCGGCACCTCGACAACGTGCACGGTATTCAGGCGTCGGTGGTCAGTATGCACACGATCAAGCCGCTCGATTATGAGTTGCTGGCAAGGGTTGCGGCCAAAGGCAGCCCGATTGTTACGGTTGAAGAACACAGCATTTTTGGTGGTTTGGGCGAAGCATGCGCGTCGTTCCTGATGAGCAACGGCTATCGAAATCCATTCCGGATCATGGGTATTCCTGATGAATACACCGTGACTGGTTCGCAGACAGAGATCATGGACCACTACGGCCTGTCTGAATCGGGTATTGCTGACAGGGCGCTGGCTTTACTAAATAACCAGTCATGAAATCAGCACGGTTTCGCTGCCTGCGTAGACTGGTGTGCCAAACCCCACCAGGATGCCAATGACCGGTCTGAAGCAGGCAGGGCGCAGTGCTGAGTGCCGAAGTCGCTACCGATCCCAACGCAAAAGACTTAACGCTTAACTGGACGTACTCCCGAACGTTCGGGAGTACGTCCAAATGCAGCCTGAATGCCTTAGCTAAAGCTTCCCAAGTTGATACGCCCGAAACCGTGCATGGTATTCTGGCCACCACCAACAAGGAAACGCCCGCCCTGACGCGCTACCAGCGAGTGATACTGACCGTGCATCCGTGATACGTCGGCGTAGCATCCTGTAGGGCGGGGGCGAAGCCAGAGCAACCGAAGAAGTGATCCATCTCCTATACTCATGAACTCTCTCTTACACCTCCTGCAACTGACGTTCCGAAAGGTAGTACCGCCCCCAGGGGCACTCGGGCTCTTCTGCTGTATCGTGTTGTTCAGCGCGTGCCACTCCGCCAGTGATTCTGTGAATACACCGAAGAAAATGGCGGTGATCGTTTCAACGCTGAATAATCCGTGGTTTGTGGTGCTGGCGGAGTCGGCAGCGGCAGAGGCGAAATTGCTGGGGTACGAAACAAAGATCTTCGATTCGCAGAATAATACGGCGCTGGAGGCCGATCATGTAGAGAACGCCATTGTGTCGGGATTCAACGCCATTCTGCTGAATCCAACTGATTCCGACGGGTCGATTGTGAACGTGATGAAAGCGAAAGAAGCCGGACTGCCCGTCTTCTGCATGGACCGGGAGGTGAACGCATCAGGCGCGGCAACTGCCCAGATTCTGTCCGATAATTATTCGGGTTGCGTGGCCATCGGTGAAGATTTTGTGAAAGGGCTGAATAAGAAAGGGACCTACGTTGAAATTCTGGGGCTGGTGGGCGACAACAACACCTGGAACCGCTCGAAAGGCTTTCATAGCGTGGTGGATCGTTATCCCGGCCTGAAAATGGTTGCCCAGCAAAGCGCCGATTTCGACCGCAACAAAGCAATGGACGTGCTCGAATCTATGTTACAGGCTCACCCCGATATCAACGCGGTTTTTTGCGGTAATGATGCCATGGCGATGGGCGCGTATCAGGCCCTGGTTGCCGCCGGAAAAGCCAGTGATGTGGGCGTGTATGGCTTTGATGGGGCCGACGATGTGATGAATTCGATTCGAGACCGGAAGATCAAAGCAACGGGCATGCAGTCGCCACAGGTAATGGCCCAAACTGCCGCCCGCTACGCCGACGCGTACATCAAAGGAAAACGCGATTTTGCCCAGCGCGTGCCGGTGGCTGTTGAATTAGTGACCCAGAAAAATATTGCCGATTACCTAACTCTCACCCGGCCATGAACCCAACCACTGACCGCCGGAAAATGGCCCGGAAACCGCTACTTCCCAGGCCGTTGCTTTATGCTATTGAACTGGCCCTGTTCGGGTTTATCGCCTATAATTCATTGTATATCAGAAAGCTAAGCGACATAAAAGCCGCAGGTACGGCGGCTGCAGGTGCGTTCCAGGCTCCGCAATACGCCCGCTCGTTCTGGACCAGCAAACTGCTGCCCGCCGCTCCCGGCATGGCCACAGATCTGGGTACGTTGCTGATCAGCTTGAAAACAGATAAAGACAAGGCATTTGCTGCGCATTCGCACGCGATGGGCATTGGCAACATCCGCTATTTTCTAATCAAAGGCGAGGGCACCGTTACAGCCACCAGCGACAATGACGTGACGGTGACATTACCAACCGGTGAGCCCATCCATCTGGCCACTGAGTTCGTCTTCGGCAACGCCGCGCGCGATGCATCGGGCTTGATCAATATCACCGAATTTGATAATACGACCGACCTGAACAACGTATCGGCTGAACTGAACGATATCATTCGTAAGCAGGTAATACCCGGCCTGAAAGCCAGCGCCAAACCCGGCACAAAACTGAGTTTCATTGGGGCCTTGGAGTTGAATCAGGCGCATCTGCACACGAATGACTTGACGGTGATACCGATTCGGACTGCGCTCTAGTTGATTAATGGATGACGATAGATCCTTTGAACAGGTGCCAGCCACCAATTAACCAATTAACCAATTAACCAATCTACCAATCCACCTCATGCTGGTTGCCGATCATGTTACCAAACGATTTGCTGGCGTTACGGCGCTCGATGCGGTTTGCCTGTCGTTCGAGGCGGGGCAGGTAACCGCCGTTATTGGGGAAAACGGCGCGGGCAAATCGACGCTGATGAAGATCCTCTCGGGCGTATATGCCGAGTATGAAGGGCAGATTCGCTACAAAGGACAGCCCGTGCGGTTTGCCTCTATTCGCGACGCGCAGGCCTGTGGCATCAGTATCATCCACCAGGAGTTGAACCTGATTCCGTACCTGACCATTACCGAAAATATTTTCCTGGGCCGCGAACTGACCACCCGCTGGGGCACGCTCGACCAGAAAGCCATGCGGCAACGTACCCGGCAACTGCTCGACGAACTGAAACTCCCGCTCGACCCCGACACGATCGTGGCCGATCTGAAAGTAGGGCAGCAGCAGGTGGTCGAAATCGCCAAAGCGTTGCTCGAAGAATCGGAGGTGATCATCATGGACGAACCAACGTCGGCCATTACGGAGAGTGAAGTAGCAGTGCTATTTCGAATCATCAACGAGTTACGGCAACAGGGAAAAGCGATCGTGTACATCTCGCATAAGCTGGATGAACTGTTTGTTATCGCCGATCGCTACGTGGTGCTGCGTGATGGTAGATCCATTGAATCGGGCGCGATGCAGGCCATCAACCACGATAGTCTGATCCATAAAATGGTGGGCCGTGAGGTACAGCTCATCCGCCGTTCGAGCAGTTTGTCGGCGGCTCCGAACGGTCGTCAACCTCTGTTTTCGGCTGATTCGATCTGCCTGACTCACCCGTTTCGTAGCGAAGAGCTACAGCTCAAAAGCCTGTCGTTTACGGTTAGGCATGGGGAAGTGGTTGGTATTTTTGGCCTAATGGGAGCTGGACGTACCGAACTGCTCGAGACGCTGTTTGGTCTGCATCCGCAACGTACCCAGGGCACGATCTGGCTAGGCGGCCAACAGGTGCCTATACGCAACCCGGCCACGGCCATTCAGGCAGGCATGGCGCTTGTGCCCGAAGATCGTAAGCGCGACGGCCTGGTGCTGGGCATGGATGTGCAGGAGAACATTAGCCTTACGGCGCTGGAACACATTGAACGCGGCGGCCTGCTCAACAACGCTAAAGAGACTACGCTGGCCCGGAAATACATGGCCGATCTGCGCATTAAAACGCCGTCGGAGAAGCAACTGACCCGGAACTTGAGTGGCGGTAATCAGCAGAAAGTGGTACTGTCGAAATGGCTGGCCACAAACCCCCGCCTGCTGATGCTCGACGAACCCACGCGCGGAATCGATATCAACGCCAAAAATGAAATCTATAAACTCATCGAGCTGCTGGCCGCCGACGGTGTGGGGGTCATCGTCGTCTCGTCGGAAATTCCCGAACTGCTAACCATCGCCGACCGCATTCTGGTCATGAGCGAAGGGCGCCTTACCGCCGAACTACCCATTGCCGATGCTACCGAAGACGCCATTTTAAAAGCTGCCCTCTCGACGTGAAAGGAGGAATGGAGAAAAAGAAGGAAAGGGCTTCACATAATCACCTGGTTGTATCAAGCACACATTTGCCCTTCGATCCCCCTTTCCTCCATTCCTCCTTTCTCTCGTTCCTCCCATAATCTTCTTTCTCATGCCTCTTACCCTGCAACCGTATCGGCCAGCTTTGGTCAAATTTCAATCGCTGATCGCCCTGTTCGTGCTGTGCCTGGGCATCAGTCTGCTATCCGATAAATTCCTGACCGGTGCTAATTTCTGGAACGTGATGCGCCAGATTTCGGTCAACGTCTGTATCTCTACCGGCATGACACTGGTAGTACTTACCGCCGGGATCGATTTGTCGGTTGGGTCGGTGCTGGCCTTGTCGGGTGCCATTACGGCTGGACTGCTGCGGAACGGAATTCAGCTTCCAGATGCCAACCTGTACATCGGTTTTACGGTGCTGGGGGCTATGCTGGCTGGTATAACCACGGGTTCGGCGTTGGGCTGGTTCAATGGCTGGGCCATCACCCGCTTCAGGCTGCCGCCCTTCGTGGCCACACTGGCCATGCTCACCATTGCGCGTGGCCTAACTATGCTCTGGACTGAAGGTTTCCCGATCACCGGTTTGGGCGAATCATTTACGTACCTGGGAACGGGCTGGTTTCTGGGTATTCCGGTGCCAGTCTGGCTGTCGGTCATCATTGTGGCAGTAGCTGTTCTGGTCACCAACAAAACCCGTTTGGGGCGCTACATCTACGCCATTGGCGGTAGCGAAAGCGCCGCCCGACTGTCGGGCGTTAACGTTGAGCGTATTAAAATAATCGTCTACACTATTGCCGGGGCCTTGGCTGCCGTGGGTGGGTTGCTGGTCACCTCGCGGCTCGATTCGGCGCAGCCCAACGCCGGTACCAGCTATGAACTGGATTCCATTGCGGCAGTGGTCATCGGCGGCACGTCGCTGTCGGGTGGGCGGGGCAGCATCCTGGGCACGGTGCAGGGCGCCGTTATTATCGGCGTACTGAACAACGGGTTGGTGCTGCTCAACGTATCGCCGTTCTGGCAGCAGGTGGTGAAAGGCTTCGTCATTCTGCTGGCCGTCATCATTGATAAATCGAATTCGAAGAGCGAGTAGGAGATGGGGAATGACAAAAAGGTATCGAATGGCCGACCAGTAACCTCTGTCTCCATAATCAAAAAATAGCTAAGTATGATTCTCGCCATCGATCAGGGAACGAGCAGTACCAAAACGCTGATTTTCAACGTCGACGGTCAGGTTGTTGCCCGCGCGTCGGAGCCGCTGAAAACGCAGTATTGGGGGGATGGGTACGTTGAGCAGGACCCCGAAGAAATTTACCGCAACGTGCTGACGTCTGTGGGCAAGTGTCTGGGTGACTTTGCGGCATCCGGCGGTAATCTGCGTAGTGTCGCTGTGAGCGGTATCTCGAACCAACGCGAAACGTTTGTGGTCTGGAACCGGGCCGGTAAACCGTTGCACAACGCCATTGTCTGGCAGTGCAAACGCTCCATCGCTATTTGCGAACGCCTGAAAGCCGATGGGCTGGAACCGATGGTCCGCCAGAAAACCGGCCTGTTTATCGATCCTTATTTTTCAGGCACCAAACTCATCTGGTTGAACGAAAACGTGCCATCCGTGCAGGCCGCCATTGAGGCCAACGACGCCTTTTTTGGAACTGTCGATACCTGGCTGTTGTACCGGCTGACAAACGGCGCGTGCTACCGGACCGACTACACCAATGCCTCGCGCACGCTATTCTTCAACCTGCAAACCCTCCGTTGGGATCAGGAGTTGCTGGCTCGTTTTGGCTTATCAAAACTAAACTTACCCGAGCCAACACCATCGGCTGCGCTCTTCGGCGAATCAACTTTCAACGGCCTGTTCGACCACGCCGTGCAACTGACAGCCATGATCGGCGATTCCCACGCGGCCGCCTTTGGTGAAGGGTGCTTCTCAACAGGAACGGCTAAAGCCACACTGGGAACAGGCTGCTCTATTATCATGAACATTGGCCCCGAGTTGAAAGAATCTGGTCATGGCATGGTTTCTACCATCTGCTGGAGCACCGAAGAACGGGTCGATTATGCGCTGGAGGGCGTTATTGTCACCTGCGGGGCTACCATCGAATGGCTCAAAAACAGCCTGGAACTGTTTGCCGAGAGTCGCGAAACGGAAGCGATGGCCCGCAACGTACCCGACAACGGCGGTGTATACCTCATTCCGGCGTTTAGTGGGCTGGGTGCGCCGCACTGGCAAATGGAACGGAAGGCGTCGATCGCCGGCATGACCTTTGGAACCACCAAAAGCCACCTCGTCAGGGCGGCGCTGGAATCGATTCCATACCAGATCAAAGACGTGGTGGTTGCGATGGAACAGGATACAGGCATTCCGCTGGCCGAACTAATGGTCAACGGTGGCCTGACCTCCAACGGATTCGTGCTCCAATTCCTGGCCGATCTGTTGGAAAAACCGGTCATCAATAGAGGCATGCCCGACGTTTCGGCACAGGGAGCCGCGTACCTGGCTGGCTTAAAAGCGGGCATTTTCCATGATTTAGCTCATTTAGAGCGTATTGCTACTGACAAATCGGCCATAGAGCCAACGACCAACAAGGCTGCTGCCAACGGGTATGAAGGTTGGCAGGTCGCTGTATCGAAAGCGTATTGAAACGTTTATGATTCATCGGCTTCGAGAGCCGGTTTGCTTACACCGGGACTGTCGGATACGTGCGAAAGCAACCTACTACAAGTCTGCAAGACATATGTTATTTACTACCACTATGACCCAGCTTCTCATCAGACGTAGCTTTTTATTACTTGGTTTCTTCTCGTCACTTTCGCTCATTGCGCAGCCAAAACCGAACGTACCTGAGCGGGTGCGGGTGCTGGTGCTGACGGATATTGAAGCTGACCCCGATGATGCGCAGTCGCTGGTGCGTTTTCTGACCTACGCCAATCAATGGGACATTGAAGGGCTGATTGCCACAACCTCCATTCATCAGAAAACGCGGGTTGCCCCCGAAACCATTCACGCCATCGTGGCGGCCTATGGCAAGGTTCAGCCCAACTTGCTGAAACACGAACCCGGCTTCCCAACAGCGCAGGCGCTTACCACTACGATCAAAAAGGGGTTACCTATATACGGCATGGCCGGCGTAGGAGAGGGCCGCGATTCGGAAGGCTCCAACTGGATCATCAAGGCGCTGGAAAAGCCCGACGAGCGTCCGCTATGGGTATCGGTCTGGGGTGGACCCAACACGCTGGCGCAAGCCCTCTGGACGATCAGGAAAACGTACCCAGCCGAGAAAGCAGAGCGGTTGTACCGTAAGTTACGGGTCTACACCGTCTCTGATCAGGACGATTCGGGCCCCTGGATACGGAAAACGTTTCCAGGCATTTTCTTTATATGCAGCCCCGGCTATGGCTACGAACAGGCTACCTGGCGCGGCATCAACACCACTGAAGCGGGCACCCACGCCGAGCTGATCAGTAACGAGTGGCTGGCCAGACACATTCAGCAGGGGCACGGGCCAATGGGGGCGATGTATCCAGATGTAGCCTACGGTATGGAAGGCGACACCCCCACGTTTCTGGGCTTGATCCCGAATGGCCTGAACGTACCTGAGCACCCGGATTACGGCGGCTGGGGTGGCCGTTACACTTTGTACAAGCCTACGATGCTCCCTCCACGTGGTCGGTTTGTACGCCCCGATTTCCCCGCCGACGAACTTGAAACCCGCCCCATCTGGACCAACGCTGCCGATTCGGTATATACCGATGCGCTGCCCCGAAAATCGTATGCCGAGCCCGCCGATTTGCCGGGCGCCAAAAGCATTCTGGCCACGATCTGGCGCTGGCGGCCAGATTTTCAGCACGATTTTGCTGCCCGCATAGACTGGTGCACAAAATCGTATGCCGAAGCCAATCACCCGCCCAAACCCGCACTGGCCCATCCCGATAACCTGACCGTACATTCGGGCGAGCTCTTTCACCTGAACGCCGCCGGAACTACTGATCCCGATGGAGATTCGATGAGTTATCTGTGGTACCAGTACCCGGAAGCCGGAACGTACCCGGCGCGCATCAGTTTTCGGCCCTACGCGTCTAATTTGTACGATCTGCCCGTAACGGCTCCCGTTGTTACAGTACCACACACCATCCATTTCATTCTTAAAGTAACAGACAAAGGCACGCCCGCCTTGACCCGATACAAGCGGGTCATCGTACAGGTACTTCCCAATTAATCCTTTTTAGGATTGGGCTACACAAAAGCGATCAGCCATGCCATCACTCTCCAATCTGAAACCCCGAGACCAGTATTCTATGAAGCTATTAGTATGTGCAGCCAGTATTCTGCTACTGCTTGGGCAGCCGATTTTCGCGCAGAAGAAGCAACCATCAGCCAAGGCGCGTACCATCGTGACGACAGATGGTGAGGTCGATGACGTGGATACGTTTATTCGTATGTTGCTATACAGCAATGAGTTTAACCTTGTAGGGCTGGTCTACAGCAGTTCGCAGTGGCATTACAAAGGCGATGGTAAAGGCACCCGGTTTACCTCTGAAATGGAAAACACCGCCAAACGCTACGGCGAGCGAACCGACCTGCGCTGGCCAGGCACCACCTGGATGGAAACGTATATCGATAAGTACGCTCAGGTGTACCCCAACCTCATTAAACACGCCAGCGGCTACCCATCGCCAACGTACCTGAAAAATCTGGTTCGGGTAGGAAACATCGATTTCGAGGGCGAAATGAACCACGATACCGACGGCTCTAACCTGATCAAAAAAATCCTGCTCGATAACGACCCCAGTCCGGTGTACCTGCAAATATGGGGTGGTACCAACACGGTAGCGCGGGCCTTAAAATCCATTGAAGATCAGTATAAAACCAGCGCGAACTGGGCGGCTATCCAGAAAAAAGTATCGGACAAGGCCATTATCTATGCCGTGCTTGATCAGGATGCTACGTACCAGAAATACGTAGCGCCCAACTGGCCGCGCATCCGGGTGCTCTATAACTCCGACCAATTCTGGAGTTTCGCCTACCTGTGGCCACGCGTTGTACCGACCGAACTGCAGACGTACCTGAAGGGGGCATGGTTTGCCGACTACATCAAGTTTGGTCATGGTCCGTTGCTATCGTCGTATTTTCTATGGGGCGACGGGCAGAAAATTGCCGGCGACCCCGAACATACGCACGGCGACCTGGCCGAAGCGCAGAAATACAAACTGAGCCAGTACGATTTTATTTCGGAAGGCGATTCACCCGCCTATTTCTACCTGATCGACGTTGGCCTGCGCAGTATGGAAGACGTATCGTACGGAGGCTGGGGTGGCCGTATGGTGAGATCGGCCACGAATCCTTACCGCTGGGAAGATGGTAAGACGGTAACCGATTACGATCCGTATACCAAAAAACAAGAGACGGCCTACCCACAAACGCGCTGGATTCCGGTATTGCAAAACGACTTCGCCGCCCGTGCCGATTGGTGTGTAAAGCCTTACAAAGAAGCCAACCATGCGCCAGCCGTAACGCTCAATCACCCGCACGACCTGCGGGCGAAACCCGGCCAGCAGGTGACGTTAAGCGGTTCAGCCACCGATCCCGACAAGGATAAGCTCGCTTACCGCTGGTGGCAGTACGAAGAAGCAGGTACGTATAAAGAGAACGTGACAATCAACCAGGCCGATCAGGCCAAGGCGTTGGTCAACGTACCTGGCAATGCCTTGGCTGGACAAACCATTCACCTTATTCTGGAGGTAACCGACCAGGGAACGCCCGCCCTGACACGCTACCAACGGGTAATTGTTACTGTTGCTAACTAGCGTCCGTTTTGGCTCTACAGCATCTCCCGTGCCACAGCCGCAAAGGTACCTGAACCGACCAGATCAATGCCATACGCTCTTGTAATGTATGTGTAGATAAGTTGTTGTTAATCAATAAATTAAGATCCATCTTTGCGTTAATCTGTTCGTGCAGTTACCGCCTGGATGATTTATTAAACTTTAAACGGTCGCTCAATTCAGTTTGGCATCATTTTAGACTGTGTTGTAGATAAATATATCTATAACACATTGTGAGCCAGTAAATTGATGAAGCGCGTACCCTACAAACGTGGCGAACAAACGTTTGAGCCTGAGAACGTTGCTTACCTCATTGGTGAGTCTAATTACTCCCATGTCCATCAGGTCGACGGGGAAGTTATTTTATCATGTCGGAATCTGAAATGGTTTGAAGATCAGTGGCCAGCTTTTGTGCGGTTGCACAAGAGTGCGCTCATTAACGTAAACTCGATAGCCTATTACGCCACTGGCGAGTCGAACCGGGTAGTTATGACCGATAACGCTGAGTTGATCATTGCCCGACGGCGCGTGCCGGAGGTCTTCAGTCTGCTGGCCGCAAAGGGGATAACAAAAAAAGAGGACGAACTCGCCTACGACGATTCGTCCTCCTATATGTAAAACCGTTGATTATTAGTCAACTACGCTCAACTTAACCGTGTTGGTTTTTCGCTGCTGCGAGAGTGGCATGCTCAGCGTATTCACGAAAATATCCCCCGATTCCAGCGAACCACGGGCAATCAGCGTCTGCTTGATGGCTTCAACCGTCTGGTCAACCGTGATTTGCGGATCAGGCTCGAACGGAATTACCTGAACACCCCAATACAAGCCCAGTACGTTGCGGAGGCGGGCATCTGGAGAGAACACGTAGATCGATGCCTTTGGCCGGTGGTGCGACAACCGAACGGCGGTGTAGCCTGACGTTGTGATACCGATTACGGCCTTGGCGTGCGTATCACGGGCCAACCGGCAGGCGCTCATTACCACATTGTCGTTCAGGACGTTTTCGCTTGGGTGGTCATTTACCTGCGTGTGGTAGCGGTAATAAATCTTGTCGGTGTTGGCTTCTACGTTCCGAATCGTGGCCGACATGTTTTCAACGGCCAGCACAGGGTAGCTACCCGATGCCGTCTCGGCCGACAGCATTACCGCATCCGCACCGTCCATGACCGAGTTGGCTACGTCGTTGATTTCGGCGCGGGTTGGGCGGGGCGCATCGATCATACTTTCGAGCATTTGCGTTGCTACGATCACCGGTTTAGCGGCGCGGTTACACTTCTCGACCAGCATCTTCTGAATCATCGGCACCTCTTCGGCGGGCAGTTCAACGCCGAGGTCACCCCGGGCAACCATGATCGCGTCGGTGGCTTCAATGATCGCGTCGATGTTAACGATGGCTTCAGGCTTTTCGATCTTCGCCACCACGCGCGCCAGCTTGCCTTTCGACTTGATATAATCTTTAATCTCCAGAATTTCCTGCGCTTCCCGAACAAAAGAAAGGGCAATCCACTCCACATCGTGTTCCAGACCAAAGTCAAGGTCGGCCCAGTCTTTATCAGTTACCGATGGCATCGACACTTTCGTGTTGGGCAGGTTCACGCCTTTCTTCGACTTCATTGGTCCGCCGTAAACCACTTCAGTAACTACGTCGGTACCGTCGACGCCAATTACTTTCACTTCCAGTTTGCCATCGTCGAGCAGGATACGCTCGCCCGGCCGAACATCGCGGTACATACCTTTGTATGGCGTGCTGACGCGGTTGGCCGTACCGATCATTTCTTCGTTGGTGAACACCAATTGCTGACCGGCAATGATCTGAACCCCGTTTTTAGGGTCTTCAACCGCGCCAATCCGAATTTTTGGCCCCTGCAAATCCTGGAGGACACACAGGTTCATATTGTACTCGGCATTGATTTCACGAATGCGGTTCAGGCGTTCGAGGTGATCTTCGTGCGTACCGTGCGAGAAATTAAGCCGGAACACATTGACACCCGCGTGGGCTAATGCCAGAAGTTGTTCTTTGGTTTCAGAGGCAGGGCCAACGGTGGCAACAATCTTGGTTCTTTTGAACATGGGGTAACTGAAGAATAACTGAAGCAGGAGGTATCGGGTGCAAAATTAACCGCATAACTGAGAATAGTTTAACTCATTCTGTTTACTGTTTGCAGTTTACTGTCTTCTGTGGCGCTGCCGGGGCACGTTATGTTGCTTTAGCGGGGCAACAGAAGACAGTAAACTGCAAACAGTAAACAGATTCCGTTTTGCCGTTTGGATTGATTCTGTTAATTTTGCGGACTCAATTCAGGAACAGGCATTTTAGTCGCAAGTATACAATGAAAAGAACCTACCAACCGTCGAACCGCAAGCGTCGGAACAAACACGGATTCCGTGAGCGGATGTCAACGCCTAACGGGCAGAATGTAATTGCTCGTCGCCGGGCCAAAGGTCGTTGGAAACTGACCGTTTCTGACGAGAAAAAAGGCGCTCGCTTCAAGATGTAGTGCCTGACCCTTATACGTCATTAAAAGAGCCGCTCTGATCATCAGCAGCGGCTTTTTTTAATGCTAAGGTTGCCCGGTTGAACGTTGTTGAAAGAGGCTCTTTCCGGGGCAGATTCAAGCTATGGAACAGCCAATACAACTACCCGTTCAGCGTAACTGAGCACGATACCGTACCCCCCAACTACATTCGAGTAACGTGAAGTTGGTATGACAAACGCCTGACTAATGTCAGCAAACGGTGAATAGCGATAGTAGTTCAGATACGATTCATTGACGGTACGTAGTCGGACTATCGCCCGATCTGCCACCGGATTGGCTTCGTTGCCTTTGATAAACAGTGAATCTGGCGGAATGGGAGGTCTTCCCTGGGGGGTGCCTCGCAGAGACGACCCGTAGCGCGTAGTTAGCAACCCATTCTCAAAACATATATCCCGGTAATAAAACGTGTTGAGATTACCCCGGAAGCTACAATTATCGCTCACATCGTCGGGGCGGAGCAGGTTACGAAGGTTGATCGCCGTTTCCCACTCTTTGTAATAACTAACCAGGCGAAGTTCGTACTGATTAATCACGGCTGGTGCATCCTGTATGGCTACCGTTACTTCGTATTCACCACCTTTTTTCTCAATCACTGCTGTTTTCAGGTCGGGAAAGGGGGGAATGGTTTCTGGTTGACTTTCTACCGGCGGGTAGCCGGGCGCTTCTACTCTAACCCGGTAAGCTTTTCCAATGACTGGCCGAATGGTGCCCTTTGCTGCGTATCTGTTTTTTGTGATTCGCTGGAGGGTGTCTAGCAGGCGGTCATTTTCGTATAGCAACACACGGGCATTGGTCACGCCCTCGTCGAATAGCTGCTCACCGGTAGGCGGGTACGTATGATCCATCAAAACCTTCACCGAGTCATCGGCCGACAACACGGCCATGATAACCAGCCGGTTGCCCTCATGAGGTAGCTCAATGCCCAGATCGCGTGAGCACGAAAAAAGTAGCCCGGCAAAAGTGAACAGCAACAGGAATAGCCGGATCATAGCTTCAGGGAATAGGCCAGATAAGGCAATACAGGAAACAGCGATTGCTGCGTCAATGCGGAGCGGTAACCGATAGGTTTCTGAAAGAAGAGGTCGTCATCCGGAGTAAAAGGTGGGTAGATGCCACTGCTGCTGACGGTTAAGAAGAGCGGATTTTGGCGGTTGTAGGCATTGATAACTCCCCATGTCCAGGTTCGGGTACGTTGTTTGCGGGTTTGCTTCGTGAAGGCAACGCTGAGGTCAAGCCGGTGAAAGGCCGACGACTGAAAATTGTTTCGGTCGCCGTACACGTAATTCGGATAGAAGGCATTGGCCGGGTCGCGCACCAGAGCAACCGGCACGGTAGCGGGTTGCCCCGACTGGTATTGCCAGGCCACCGACGCTGCCACACGGGGCTTAAGCTGGTAGTTCAGCACTACGTTGCCTACATGCCGCCGGTCGAAGTTGGCGCGGAACCATCGCCCATCGTTGATGGTGGCAAACTGCCGGTCGCTCCGCGCATAGGTGTAGGCCAGCCAGCCGTTGAGCCGCCCGCCGGGCTTGTGCAGCATCACTTCCAGCCCGCGCACCAACCCACGCCCGTTACGCTCTATAGCTTGCTCCCAGGTGGCATCAAACGTACCCAGTAAATTGGCGCCCGTCGAAAGGTCGATGAGGTTGTTCAGCCACTTGTAATACCCCTCAACGCTCAGCTGCCATGTTTCGGCTTTACCAAGCGACGTGGCCAAACCAACCGTTAGCTGACTGGCGCGTTGTGGGGGGACGGTGATAGTGGCGGGCACCCAGATATCGTTGGGTAACCCCACCGCATTACTGCTTAGCAGGTGCACAAATTGCCGCATGGTGCTGTAGCCTGCTTTTAGCGCCAACTTATCTGTGGTGTTCCAGTTGAGGGCCAGTCGGGGTTCGGCCGATGGGTAAATACTGGAGCCTACCCGGTAGCCAACCAGCCGCAGGCCGGGCTGAAGGGTCAGCTTACGACTGGGCTGCCACTTTGTGTCCACATAAATGGCTTGCTCGAAGGCATCGATGGGTGAATTAGTCACTTGCCGAATGCGTTCTCCAACTGTAAATGTAGTGCGCAGCGCAGAGGGAACGTACCTGTGAATGGTAGTTTCAAACCCGGTGTTCAGTTCGAGGTCAGCGCGTATATGCCAATCTAACCCGCCACGGGCAATCCAGTCGCGCACCGACGAACCAATCACAAACTCATTGACAAGGTTTTGTTGCCTATTCTCAATGGCATAGTTCGTATAGCCGCTCTGATACTGGTAGTTTGAATAGCCTACCATCCCTGTCAGAAACAGGTTGCCCTGCATTGCCTGATGATACCGCACAGTGGCGGTGGTGTTGCCCCAATCGAGTTGGAATTTAGAGCGTTCGGTGTTGCCACCGTCCCAACCGTAAAAATAATCGTGTCCTCTGAACAGGCTTACACTCAGTCGCCGCGTTGCACTAAGCGGCAGCGTTAGTTTAGCGTTGATATCGTACAGCCAATAATTGGCATAGTTATCGGCCTTGCCCTGGTTGTAGGCAATAATGACGGGCAAAAGGAATAGCGTCAGATACGAGCTTCGGGCCGAAACCATGTAGGTAGGGCGCAGGGCGGTTTTTTTGCTTAATGGCCCTTCAAACAGAAATCGTGAACTGATGAGGCCAACGCTTACTTCCCGCTTGTGATCCTGCGTGTTGCCGTCGCGCATGGTCACGTCAACCACCGACGAGAGACGCCCGCCAAACCGGGCGGGGAAAGCTCCTTTATACAGCGTAACGTTCTTAACGGCATCGGGGTTGAAGGTCGATACCAGCCCAAACAGGTGCGATTGATTGTAGAGAGGTACGTCATCGAGAAGAATCAGGTTTTGGTCGGGTGAGCCACCCCGCACCAGCAAACCCGACGTGCCTTCATTACCCACCGTGACACCCGGCGTGAAGGCAAGGGCTTTCATCAAGTCGCTTTCGCCAAAGAGCATTGGCACCTGACGCAATTGCCGGATCGGTATCGTGGTAATGCCAATAGCCTGGTCACGCCAACGGGACTCCGTAACAGTAACCTGAGCCAGGTTTTGAGCGACTGGTCTGAGCAGGATCGTGGTACCATTCCGTAGTGAGTCGACGTTGAACCGGGCCGACTCGTAGCCTATAAACGAAACGTTGAGTTGCTGATTGGGCCGAACGATCAGTGTAAAATAACCCTGGGCGTTGGTTGTGGTTCCTCGCCCCGCCTGCTCCGGACGTACTACCGCGCCCACCAGACGTTCTCCCGTCGACGAGTCAGCTACGAACCCGCCGACCGTGAGGGTCTGTTGCGAAAACCCTGGCGAAGCCAGTAGTAACAGCCAGTATAGCCAGGTCGCATTTTTGACGAGAAACATAACTGAGTTGAAAAAGAAGACTCACTTTTTTCCGTTGCCAACATACCAGTTTCCACCTATCCCTATGGCTACATACCGGTTTGAAGGGTCGAGTTTCTGGTTGCGGATAGCGACATTCAGGTTAGCAATAGCAAGTGTCGCTGTTGCTTCCAAACTGAATCGATCTGTTATAAAATAGGCCCCACCTCCACCTATACCTGTCCTGAAAAACTGGCCCGATTCAGATCGTTCAGGTAGACCCTGCAGGTACGTATAGCGCGAAGAATTTACATTGTAGCTGACTTCAGCATGAATAAATGGCTTGAAGCGAGTTGATGACAGATAACGTCTGGTAAATAATGATAGCCCAACTGTATTGCCCTCGATGTTGGCAATACCAGTCAACGAAGCCGATTTGGAAAAGGTCAGGGTGGTGTTCTCAAGAGGTAGGCTAAACCCAACAAGTAAATTATCACGAAGGAAGTAGCCTACACTTGGGGTTAAGTGAACACTGGTACGTGTAGCCGTTTCTATACGCCAAATTCCGCTGGCTACGTTAGCACCGACGGTCAATATCCCCTTTTGGGTTTGCGACCAACCAGTATTCGTCAGCAGTAGCGTAGTGGTGATGATAAGAACAAGTGTTTTCATAGAGCGATTTTTTTGAAAAGTAAGCTCCTGGGCGACCATTCAGGAGCTTACTTTTTTGCTATTACTTCGATAAATAGCACTGACGTCGGATACCATCTGAACAGAGTACCCAATTGCCAGTGGAAATTCTGGAGAATACTCGCCCACAATCCGTACTACCGTTGGGACCCGTGACGCAGAATGATGGATACGATATTCGGATCAATCCATCATTGTCGGACGATACAGATCCTGTTTCTGTATAGCTTGGCTGACTAAAGTTATCCATCGTAATTGACCAGTTAATGCCTAATTGAGGGGCATTAACCTCCCACCACGAGACCCCCAACACCCGTTTTTGGTGCTTCACATACAGATCAACGTCTGAGTAGAATAAGCCATTCGGATGGAAGTACTCCGTATATTCGATTACACCAGCCATCCGTCTTTTCTGACTGCCTAACAAACCGTTGCTGATCCAGTATTCGTCTAAACAGTAGTCGCTGGATGCCAAGCGAGCGTTATTTCCAAGGGGTTGGGATCTACGGATAACCTTACCTAAAATCATGTCAGAGCCTGATTCTGAACCTGCATCAACCTGGGCCACACGAGCAGAAGAGCTGCTTGTCAATAGTACAAGCTTATCGTATTTAAATTTGTACAAATCGGTTCCAATTTGTAACCACCCTTTCTGATTAACCACAGTAGCCAGAATGGGATCGCCAATCACACAGGTTATTTCCCGTTCTTCTCCTTCACCGGTTTCTGTTACAAAATTGGAATAGTAATCCATCCTCTCCTTACCGATTATTTGTTCGACATCTTTTTCAGTAAGTTGATCATAGGCTGTTCTCATTGAGACGAAGCCAGGGAACGTTGCCTCGAAAGCGTCAAGGCTGTTTTCCCCTTTGTTGTTTTGCCCTTTCGCTAACTTCTGAATAGTCTCCCTGAACGCCTCATGTGTTGGGAAGCTAATTCGACCATCCACCATCCGAATCGCAGCAGGCTCTTTATCCTAGGTAATAATATTTGCATCCTGACAGCTAAATACTGCCAGTAGTGCCACTACCATGAGTAGCGAGAAAGGTAAATTTTTCATACCTTCATATTGGTTTTAGTGTGAACTAAGACTCGTAAACCCCGCCTTCGGTCGCCAAACTGTTGCGGGGTTTACTTATGACAAGTATACAGGTGTAGGAATTAGCCCGGCTGAATCTAGATGAAGTAGTGACTTAATCTATGCGAAGAAATACGGATTATGTAAACAGGAGTTGCAAACATGATCTCAGCTCGCCTTTTTACCGCGCTCGGCGAAGAGTTGCGTCATGCCAGGATATTGGTAGAATGCCCGACTCTCACCCGCCATTAAAAAAGCCGCTCTGATCATCAGCAGCGGCTTTTTTAATGGCATCTCCCTTCCCTATCTCTTCGCATCACCGGGTAAATACCGGTTGGCCTGAGAGAAGAAACCAATTCGTTTCGTATTGAGAGTATGTATGTGTTACAGGCAAGACATAATAAATCAAGAGAGGAAAGTTCGGATGCTCCGCGAAACAACTGAGTCAATCGGGGTTTACTGCCCAGCAGCGCCGGGGCTTTTTTAACGATGTCGAGCGGCACTACAAACCGCTCCATCGTTGCGTCATCGTAAGTGTCTTTGCCAGTCGACTGCTTAACGGTCACGGCATCGAGTTCCGCTACGTTGGGCACTAACCGAACGGTGATAGGCCCTGCTGAAGACGCCCGCCGATGCAGCCGTTTCGATTGGTAACCTACACACGATACCAGTAGGAAGTCTGCCGCAGGTGCAGACAAACTAAAAAAGCCATACCGGTTGGTTGACGTCCCGGTTGGCCTGAAACCCATTTTGATAGTAGCGCCGATTAGCGTCTCCCCGGTTTGCGCGTCCTGAACGTACCCATAACATGGGGTCACTCACGGATATTCCTGATTTTGCTTAGTGTTTGAGGCGTCATGCTCAGAAAAGAGGCGATGTGTCTCAGCGGAGCTCTTTTGTATATGGTAGGGAAGTGTACTCGAAAATAATCAACCCGTTGCTTCGCCGTTGTCATGCGTAGGGCACGTAATTGATGTTCCATCTGAACCATATACCGGACAAGGATGGCCCGCCCCACCATACCCATTGCCGGATTTGTAACCTGAAGGTGTTGTAGGTCGGCGCGCGATACGGAGAAAGCAATACCCGTTTCCAGTGCTTCTATGCTCTCTAAAGAGGGCTCGTTTTTGAAATAGCTGTGTGGGATGGCCACATAACCACCCTCTGTCTCGAACCAGGAAGTGATGGTACTGTCATCGGTATCGTTATGATATACGCCCCGGACCATTCCACTGGCAATGAAGTAGAACCGGTCATTTTGGTCACCAGCCGTTACCAGTAGCTGACCAGGGCGCAGAATGTGCCGTTTTAACAAAGTGCATAGTTGGAGGATCAGATCAGGGTAAGGGGCAAATTCAGGAAAGATCGCTGCAAATGTGCCAGTTGCTGAAGCCGGATTTTTCGTAGAGACGTTGCTTTTCATAGGCAGATGTGAATGTGGTCAGAAAATAAGTAAAAATATATCTGAATTGGTTGATAACGATTGCTTATTCTTACATAATGGTATGTTCGTCGATAAATCTCGATTGAAGCAGGAATAGACTGGTGAAAATGATGAAGACCATCTTGCTGTGTTATTTTTGTCGACAACGTATGCGCCACACTTTTCCAAAATCTGAGCACCTGACCAGCAGGAAGGTCATCGACAGGCTTTTCCACCGGGAAAAGCCAGGTACGTTACCTGCTGAAAAACCAGTCGGTGATGCCCCATTGACCTTTTACCATTACCCATTTCGGGTGCTGTACTTTCGGCAGGGACTTAGCAACGTAGCTGAAACGGAACAGGCTGAGCCAGGTATGGCTATCCCTGTCGAATCAGGTACGTTACCACAGGTGCTGTTCAGCGTGCCTAAACGGGCGTTTAAGAAGGCAGTAGATCGAAATGCGGTGCGTCGACGTGTGAAGGAAGCGTACCGACTGCATAAGCATCGGTTAGTGCCGAGGGGCGAAACGAAGGTTGATAATCAGCAAATTGCCGGGCCGGTGGCGCAGATTGTATTTCTCTATACCGCGAAGACTAAAATTTCGTTTGAAGAGATAGAAAAAGGCATGAAATTGGCTCTTAAACGAATGACTAATACGCGCTGACTAACGAAGGAGGACATCGGGCGTACTAGTGTTTCGCCTGGCCTTTATTCGATATTCATCGTATATTGTTAGTTGAAAACTTTTCCTTATGCGTCTATATAAGAAACTGATACTTGGCACTTCAGCTCTGCTTGTTGCGGGTGGGTTGACCGCCTTCACGCGCGACGATCGGTTTTTCGAGATCGCGCGTAACCTTGATATCTACGCCACCATGTTCAAAGAACTGAACATGTATTACGTGGATGAGGTGAACCCCAACCGGATGGTCAAAACGAGTATCGATGCGATGCTTAAATCGCTCGATCCGTACACGAACTTCTATGCCGAAGATGACATCGAAGATTACATGACCATGACCACGGGCCGGTACAACGGCATCGGGGCCACGATCGGTACGCGACAGGATAAGAGCATCGTGATGATGCTGTTTGAAGGAACACCCGCCGAAAAATCGGGCTTGCAGATTGGCGACGAAATTCTGAAGATCGACGGCGTTGACATCAAAACCCGCCGCGATGCCGATACCGGAAAACTCCTGCGTGGGCAGACCGGAACAGCCGTGAAGCTGACGGTGAAGCGGTTTGGGCAGAAAGATCCGGTTGAGATATCGGTAATGCGCGACGTGGTGAAAATGACCAACGTGCCGTATTACGGGATGCTCAACGACGAGGTGGGTTATATTGATCTGAAAGACTTTATGGCCGCTGCCGGTCGGGAGGTACGTGCCGCCTATCAGGAGTTGAAAGGCAAGGGCATGAAAAAACTGGTACTTGACCTGCGCGAAAACCCCGGTGGTTTGCTCGATCAATCCATCGATATTTCCAATATTTTCATTCCGCGTGGTTCAGAGGTGGTTACCACAAAAGGGAAGGTGACCGAATGGAACAAATCATATGCTGCTCAGGCGCCCGCCCTTGATACTGAAATGCCAGTGGTTGTGCTGACGAATAATCACTCGGCATCAGCTGCGGAAATCGTTTCGGGCGTCATTCAGGATTACGACCGGGGTGTATTGATCGGTCAGCGTAGCTACGGTAAAGGACTGGTACAAACCACCCGCCCGCTCTCGTTCGGAACCCGGATGAAGATAACGACGGCCAAGTACTACATTCCCAGCGGTCGCTGCATTCAGGCCATCGACTACAGCCACCGCAACGCCGATGGGAGCGTCGGTAAGATTGCTGATTCACTCCGCACCGCCTTCAAAACACGCGCCGGACGGACGGTATATGATGGGGGCGGCGTAACGCCCGATATTCAGACGGAAGCCCAAACGCCAACGCCAATCGCAATCAGTCTAACCAACAAAGGCCTGATCTTCGATTATGCGGTGAAGTATAAACACGACCATCCGAGCATTAAACCGGCGCGTGAGTTTAAACTGACAGATGCCGAGTACCAGGAATTCGTAAAATGGGCGGGCGACAAAGAGTACGACTACACCACGCAGGTTGAAAAAGATTTGGGTGTACTGGAAGCGTCGGCTAAAAAAGAAAAATATTTCGACCAGATACAGAATCAGTTACAGGCGTTAAAGTCGAAAATGTCGCATAGTAAAGACGCCGACATGAAGACGTTCCAGGCCGAAATTCGGGCCTTGCTGGAACAGGAAATTGCCGGCCACTATTACCTTCAGAAAGGCATCAAAGAAGCCTCATTCACCACCGACACAGACATCAAAACGGCGCTCGATCTGTTCAAAGACATGAACAAGTATGAGCGCATTTTGAAAGGAAGCAAATAGAGGAGGAAGGGGAGAACGGAGGAGAGGGAGGAAGGGGTTGCTGACGCAGAGCAAAACACTGTCGTCAGCAACCCCTTCCTCCCTCTCCTCCGTTCTCCCTTTCCTCCCTTTCCCTCCATTCCCCCAAAATGATTCTCTCCCTCGACACCTCTACAACCGTTTGTTCCGTAGCGCTGCATCAACTCGATGGGACCTTGCTGGGTTGTTACGAACTCTTTACTGAACGCACAGCCTCCTCGCGCCTGACTACGTTGGTGCAGGATGTAGTTACTCATGCCGGCCATGCGCTTGCAGACGTATCGGCCATTGCTGTAGCCAAAGGGCCGGGGTCGTACACGGGTTTGCGCATTGGCGTGTCAACGGCCAAGGGGTTATGCATGGCCCTCGATGAACCGCTCATCGGCATAAACACGTTAGCTGCCATGACCGAGCAGGTACGTCCGTTCTACCCGCCGGATACGCTATTCTGCCCCATGATCGACGCCCGCCGCATGGAGGTGTACTGTGCGTTTTATAATCAGGAAGGAAACGAAGTACGGGCTACCTCGGCCACAGTGCTCGATGAAACGTCTTTTGCCGATCTGCTTGCCAGAACTCCTGTAGTTTTCTTCGGTGACGGTGCTGATAAAGCACGATCCGTACTGACGCATGCGAACGCAATATTTCCGACTACTCAGGTACGTCCCTCGGCACGTACAGTGGGTACGTTGGCCGTGAAAGCATACGCTACCGGTGACTTCGAAGAGCTGGTCACGTTTGAGCCCTACTACCTCAAAGAGTTCATGACCACCACGCCGAAGCAGCGGGTAAATTAAAGCGCCCTATCTCCTGATGAGACACTTTAAACGAGAAATGGCTTGTTTGGCGAGTTGTGTCTCGCAATGGAATAATCAGTCAGTTTCCGCCTGAAGGTTTCGAAAGATTTTATGGTCGGCATAAAATGTACCGCCCGGAATAACCGATGCAAGGAGAGCCAACAGCGTTTTGCCCAGCGGCCAGTTATATTCCGCTTTGGCCTGAACAACGGTGAGCACGTACATGACGAACAGTAGCCCATGGATAGGGCCAACTACCTGAACGGCTTCAGGATGGCCACCAATGCGTTTTAGCGGCACGGCGATAAAGACAAGAATCAGGAAAGAAAGTCCTTCGGCAAAGCCTATCAGGCGGAGCCGAATTTTTGGTGAGTTGAACAGGTTCATCAGTGTAATGGGTTAATAGTGCTACGATTTGCCGCCTTTAAAAAGGGCGGAACCAGGGGCGGTTGGCCAGGGGTGAGAATGGCCAGGGTACTGCCAGTAGAATGAGTAAGAGGCCAATGGTAAAATAGATAGCCGTAGTTTTAAGCTGTTGTTGAGCATCGGTTTGGCGCTTCGCTTTGCTCGAACCGATCGTTATGAGAATGACGGCCGTCAGCATCAGGCTAAGATGAATGAGCCCAAAAAACGAAAACTGAGGGGCTTTACTGAAACTTGGGCGATACTGCCAGTAGTAGCGGATAATGGGGCTGATGGTGTAGAGGTACGTGCCAACAAGCAGTTGCGTATGCGCAATAAACGTAGCTACCACGCGTAGTAGCTGATCGGTAGGGCGGTAGGGGCGTGGCCGCCACAAACCAGCATATGCGCTAGCCAGTACTGCTAATAGGCTGACCAACACCAACCATCGCAGATAGCTGTGAATCAGCAGGGTAATTGAGTAAACCATAGGCTATTATTCCTGAATTTCAGCAGCAAAGTTCAGGGCTTCATCTCTACGCTGGTTAGGCCATACCCGGCAAAGATTGGGCAGAATCAATCATTTTTCGGAATTGAGCCGGGCTTACGTCGGCATACTTACGGAATAATCTGCCGAAACTCGATTGATCGGTGAAGCCAAGTTCAGCGGCGATCTGCCCGATTGTCAGCGTTGACTGAAAAAGCAGGACTTTGGCTTCGAGTACACGACGCTCATCGATCCAGACAGATGGTGATTGCCCCGTTCTTAGTTTGATTACTTTGTTGAGATGGTTGGGGCTGACATGCAATAGATCGGCATAGTCGGTGACCTGGGCTTTTTGTCGAATATACTTCTCGAGCAAATGTATAAAACCCTGAACAAGTCGGTCGCCTGCATCTGTTTTAGCAGCTACCGTGCCGGCATAGGCCCGGTTAATTTCGCTCAATACTGCTAGCAGATAAGGCCGGATGATATCTGTCCGACTAGCTCCCGATTCGGAATAGTCAATTACCAGCCGACCCATCAGGCCGGTAAGAAAACCTGTTTGCTGAGCCGATAATTCAGTCAATGAACTGGTAGTCAATTTCAGGAAATTGTAACTTATATCCTGAATGGTGCTGATCAGCAAGTCATTGCTGAAAAAACACATGAATCCGGTGGTATCTTCCCGGATAGCAGTTATTGAAAAAATTTGCCCGGCCGGAATCACAGTTACCTGCTGGGCAGAAAGGGTATATGCCCGATGGCCAACGCTGAGTTCAACCTGCCCGCCTGTCAGTAGAAACAGCGCGTGATTGCCGGTCCGGCCCGGTGGAACGGGGAGCTTGATGACAGGCCGTGCAAATTCGAAAGGCGCAATAATAAACTGGTTGAAATCAGGCCTGAAGCGCTGTTCCCATGCTTCGTCTTTTATCAGAAACCGTTCCCGAGCCATGCCGGGGCTGATGGAAGGGAAACTATCATCATTGTTCATAACGTAGGGGGAAACAAATTTTGGATTTATGATATCGGATTTGGGATTTGTTGCTTACGCCGGAGTTTGCGCTGGCATAAGCAATAAATCCCAAATCCGATATCATAAATTCAAAATCCTCTTACTCATTCCAGGCGTTTTGCCCATTTAACGGCATACAGGCAATAAAGGGGCCAGGCACCGGGTCGTAGGCCAACACCTCCTTGCCGATCTTCTCGCTGGTATAATAGCCCAGCAGCGTCAGGCTTTTCAGGCGGCGGTAGAAAGCGGGTGGGCCAGCGGGTTTTAACGTGATGCCCCACAATGAAGGTGGAAACGGAGCTGCCTCTTTATCCAGCGTTAGTAAGAAGGCCTCGCGCTGGGCGGGCGTACAATCGACAAACGATTGGCCATTCGCTGACTTACAACGGTCTTCCAGTGTGTCCAGACCAGCAAGAAAGTCTTTCTGATCGGCTTCGCTCAGTAATTCCTTCAGCATCTTGTCAACAAACTGCGGAACGCCCAGCTCTTTAGCGCCGGGCGTAGTGGTTTTGGGCAGAATGGTTTCGGTGATCTCGGCAATGGTGTTCGCCTGATTGTTGGTCAGAAAAATCGGTTTCCAATCGAGGTGCGCTTCCTTGGCGCAGGCTATGAACGTTTCGGTCAGCGCTGCTGCGGATACGGTATAGCCCATAAACAGGGCTGAGGTTTTGAGGGCGTTGCGGCGGTTCATAGCGCTGTCTTGTTCTGAGGTTTGGTGGCAAAATCAACCGCGCGGGCTGTCAGCGCCATGTAGGTGATCGACGGGTTCACGCAGGATGAGGAGGTCATGCACGCTCCGTCGGTTACGAATACGTTAGGTACGCTGTGAATCTGGTTATTCCCATTAAGTACCGACGTTTTAGGGTCGCGACCCATCCGTGCGGTACCCATTTCATGCACCCCCACGCCAATACCGCCCGAATAATCGAAGGTGGTGATGTTTTTCATGCCGGCCACCTCAAGCATCTCGGCGGCATCGGCCATAATCTGCTTCCGCATGCTTAATTCATTTTGTTTGAACTCGGCATCGAACACCAGAATTGGCAGGCCCCACTGATCTTTCCTGTCGGGGTGGAGTGTCACTTTGTTATCGTGGTAGGGCAGCACTTCGCCGAATCCCATCAGGCCCATGCCCCAGCCGCCCGGTTTAAACAGCGACTCTTTAAAGGCGGCCCCAACGCCTTGTTCATTTACCCCTGCGCTCCAGTTGCTACGCCCCGCACCGGCACCCTGGTAGTCGTAGCCGCGCAGGAAGTTCGGGTTCTTCGATTTCTCGTCGAGGTTAACGTACCTGGGAATAAACAACCCTGCCGGTTTGCGGCCCTTGTAATACTGATCCTCGAAACCATCATATGAGCCCATAGCACCCACATGGTAGTGGTGATCCATGATGTTATGGCCCAATTCTCCGCTATCGTTACCCAGTCCGTTGGGGAATCGGGTCGACGTTGAGTTGAGCAGGATCTGGGTGGTGGCCATGCTCGACGCGCAGCAGAAGATCAGACTGGCGTAGAACTCCGTCATCGCCTTCGTTTCCGAATCAACGACACGTACCCCGGTGGCGCGGCCTGTCTTTTCATCGTAAATCAGCGAATGTGCCACCGAATTAGGCCGAACAGCCAGGTTGTTTGTCCGATTGGCGGCGGGTAGGGTAGCGGCGTTGCTACTGAAATAAGCACCGTACGGGCACCCGCGTGAGCAACGGTTCCGGTTCTGACATTGGCCCCGGCCCAGTTCAAGGTGCCAGGGCTGTGGCTCTGTCAGGTGAGCAACACGGCCGCAGGTAACGGGGCGGTTGCCGTATTTTTTCATCACTTCCTGCTTGAAGTGTTTCTCCAGGCAGTTGAGGTCCATTGGTGGCAGAAACTCGCCGTCGGGCAGGTGATCGAGCCCCAGTTTTTCGCCGCTGATGCCTACGAATTTTTCGACGTATGCATACCAGGGTGAAATGTCTTTATAGCGGATTGGCCAGTCGATGGCAATGCCTTCGCGGGCATTGGCCGTAAAATCAAGGTCGCTCCAGCGGTAGCAATGTTTGCCCCAGGTGATTGATCGCCCGCCCACGTGGTTGCCCCGAATCCAGTCGAACCGTTTGGTTTCTTCATACGGGTCGTTGAGGTCATTGGTGAAAAAGTGTTTGGTGCTTTCACCAACGAAACCACTACGGGTCTGAATGTGGTACTTCTGCTGGTCTTCGTAATTCAGGCCGCCGCGATGGTCCATATCCCAGTGATCCTGCATCATGGTCGGGTAGTCTTCTACATGGTTGACCATCCGGCCTTTTTCCAGTACAAGCGTTTTCAGGCCTTTTTCGCACAGTTCTTTTGCTGCCCAGCCGCCACTCATGCCCGAGCCAATGACAATGGCATCGTAGCGGTGTGATTTATTTACAGTGGTATTTAGGTTTGCCATCAGGTTAAGTCGAGATTTAGGTAAATGTAGAGCCAATTAGGGAATCTACTCAGCATATTCCCATTCGCCCCAAAGTCGTGCAGTTTGTCCCATCAGCTTGCAGGTATCGCAGCCCTGGAAATACCTTTGGCTCAATCGAAATCAAACGCACATAACCACGATGAAAACGCTCGTACTCACCCTCTCTCTAGCTGCTCTGCTTGGGTCAAATGTTGCCGCTCAGGCCCAGGCCAAAACCTATACACTGACTATCAATGTCGGTAACCTCCTGGAGCGGAAGGGCACCATTCGGGTCGGCCTGATGACCAAAGCCGAAAATTTTATGGGCAAAGCCGACATAGACACAGCTATGACGGTACCTACTGAGGGGCCCATAGTGATTACGTTTACTAATTTGCCCGCAGGTACGTATGCCGCCCGCCTCTACCAGGATCTGAACAATAATAAGCAGATGGACATGCTAGGGGGAAGGCCCGAAGAACCATTTGGTTTCTCGAAGATCACGATGCTGATGGGGCCACCAACGTTTGAGGACGCCTCGTTCAACCTGGAGAAAGACACGGAGATGAAAATAGGGCTGATCAGCCTGTAGACGCTGAACCTCGATCTGTCGCTCGCCGTTCTGTAGGCATGGAAACGGACGTTATTGTAAACCGTGTGGCCAACAGCGGCCTGGTCACGCTTGATCTGGAAGACTATTATCATCCCGGCGAACGGGTTGTTTATGATCTTAAAGATAACCTGTTTATGGGCATGATCCTGAAAGAGAAAGACTTTCGGGCGTTCCTGAAAGAGCATGACTGGAGCCAGTATACCGGCCGGAATGTAGCCATCACCTGTACCGAAGACGCTATTATTCCCACCTGGGCTTACATGCTGCTAACGTTGCAGTTGCAGCCCTACGCCAACGCAATCGTGTTCGGTACGATACAGGATCTGAGCGAGAAGCTGTATTTCGATGCAATCAGAAATATAGACCCGGAAGCGTATCGAGGGGCAAAAGTTGTGGTAAAAGGGTGTAGCAAGGTGCCAGTGCCTACTGCAGCATACGTTGAATTAACCCGCGTATTGGCTCCTGTTGTGCAAAGCTTGCTCTATGGCGAACCGTGCAGCACGGTACCGCTCTACAAGAGGAAAAATTAAGGGTTGATAAATCAGTCGGAGGCCTGGCTTTGCCGATATACCAGTTGGTGTATCGGCAAAGCCAGGCCTCCGACTGATTTATCAACCCTTAACTGCTTATAGATCCCAAAAAGTTGGGTTTGCGTTGCGGCGAATGTGTGTGCGCATTTCCAGCCAGAAGGCGGCAATCAGGTACAGGATAATCGGCGAGCCGAGCGTCAGGCAGGAGGTGTAAATAAAATACAACCGGATGCTGCTGGCCGAAATGTTCATTCGTTCGCCAAGCCGGGCGCATACGCCAAAAGCTTGTTGCTCAACGAAATATTTCATTCTGTTTAAGCTCTGGTCCATGTGTCTGTTGTCCTGAAGAAGAGTAAACATAACGCTAATAAGTGAGCTTTGTTCGCCTTTTACGAACCATTTACATAAAAATTATCGTCAATGGAGACTTTTGCTGACAATACCTGTCATTCTTCTGAAACTTATTGACTTACTTTGCGCTTCATGCATGTGAGGAGCCCGCACTGGGTTAGTCACATATTCAATTTATACCAAATTTATGCAAACAGGTGTGGTTAAGTTCTTCAACGAGAGCAAAGGCTTCGGCTTTATCGTTGATGACGCCAATGGTCGTGAAATTTTCGTTCATATTACCGGCTTGAACGGTGTGACGATTCGTGAGAATGACCGGGTTCAATTTGAAGTAGTTGATGGCAAAAAAGGCCTCAACGCCGTTAAGGTCAGCAAGATCTAATTCGTCAGACCGTTGGTCAGATAGAAAAAATAAAATGCCCCGGCTGAAAAGTCGGGGCATTTTATTTTTAAAGTTTACTGTTTTCAGTTTACTGTCTTCTGTTGTACTGCTTAGGTACGTCACGTAGCATCAGTAAACAGTCTTAGTGTCCTGTCCAGCTGTGTACGTCAGCGATGGATGGCATAGGTACGTCGTTCATCTTTAGTTTCTTACGAACGCCGCCCAGATCGTTGAACAATTTGTTGGGGCTGGCAGCATGCAGTTGGGCAATGGTCAGGTAACCCAGTTTCTGCAACGCCGGAATCCAGGCTTCGGGAACGCCCGCCGCTGCAAAGTCCGCTTCGGTCGATAAATCTTCTTTCTTTTCAGGGCGCATCTGCGGGAAGAACAGCACTTCCTGAATACTGGGTTGGTTTGTCATGATCATCGCCAGCCGATCGATGCCCAGACCAACGCCGGCGGTTGGTGGCATACCGTATTCCAGGGCGCGCAGGAAATCTTCGTCCATAGCCATGGCTTCGTCGTCACCCCGTTTGGCTAGTTCGAGCTGCTCTTCAAACCGGGCACGCTGATCAATCGGGTCGTTTAGCTCCGAGTAGGCATTGGCAATCTCTTTGCCGTTACAGATTGCCTCGAAACGCTCTACCAAACCGGCTTTGCTCCGATGCTTCTTCGTCAGCGGTGACATTTCCACGGGGTAATCTGTAATGAACGTAGGCTGGATCAGGTTTGGCTCGCAGGCCTCGCCAAACAGTTCATCGATCAGTTTCGATTTACCCATCGACTGATCGGTTTTGATGCCCCGGCTTTCGGCGGTTTGCCGTAGCTCATCTTCGCCCATTGCCGATACATCAACGCCAGTGTATACCTGAATGGCCTCAAACATGGTCAGGCGCTTCCAGGGACGTTTGAAATCGATAATGTTCTCACCCACCGTCACCTTGGTTGTGCCAGCCACATCGATGGCAACTTTTTCCACCATTTCTTCAATAGTGTCCATCATCCAGTTGTAGTCTTTATAGGCTACGTAGAATTCCACCTGCGTGAACTCGGGGTTATGGGTCCGGTCCATGCCTTCATTGCGGAAGTCCTTGGCAAACTCGAACACCCCGTCATAGCCGCCTACGATCAGCCGCTTCAGGTACAGCTCGTTGGCGATACGCAGATACAGCGTCATATCGAGCGTGTTGTGGTGCGTCTGGAAAGGGCGTGCCGTTGCGCCACCATGAATGGGTTGCAGAATAGGCGTTTCAACCTCCAGGTAGCCTTTTCCGCTCAAATACTGCCGGATGGAGTTAACCAGCTTACTGCGTTTGATGAACACCTCACGTACCTGCGGATTCACGATCAGATCAACGTACCGCTGACGGTAGCGTAGTTCAGGATCAGTGAAGGCGTCGTAGGTTTCCTTTTCGCCCGTTTGCTCATTCACTACTTCTTTCACGACGGGCAATGGCCGCAGCGATTTAGTTAGCAGTTTAAACGAACGCACATAGAGCGACAGCTCACCGGTTTGTGTGGTGAACATATTTCCTTCCACGCCCACAATGTCGCCAATGTCAAGTAACTTCTTGAACACCGTATTATACATCGTTTTGTCATCGCCGGGGCAAATATCGTCGCGGCGGAAATAGAGCTGTATCCGCCCGGTGCTATCCTGCATCTCGGCAAATGAGGCACTGCCGCTGATACGAAAAACCATCAGCCGACCAGCCAGACGTACCTGTCCGTAGGTGTCATCGCCCGCAAAATCAAGGTGTGATTCGTACCCCCCCTGTGTATCCTGGCCTGCTTTGTTGGCAAAGGCGTCGCGGAGGGTAGTGATGGTGTGGGTAACGTCGAATAACTCGGCTGGGTAGGGGTCAATACCCATCCGCATCAATTCTTCGCGTTTCTGGCGTCTATTTACTTCTTGTTCACTTAGCATCTGAACGGGGATTCGCTGGATTTAACCGATTCGCAGGCCGTGATTGCCTGTATCAATCGAGCCGCAAAAGTACGGCAGAATCCCGGATGTGCCACGCTCTTAGACTACCTCATAACGTTTCCCCGGCAACGAACGAACGTACCCACGGAATTCGAGGCTGAGCAGGAGCGAGGCCAGCGCGCCCATGCTGATTTGTGATTGCCAGCTTACCTCGTCGATGTGCATACCCGGGTGCTGCCGCAACAAGGCTACCACCTGACTTTCCTGCGCGGTGAAATCGAGCGGTAACGGAATAGAAGCGGAGGATTTACCTGGAGTCATGGCAGCGGGGTCCTGATCCCAGTTCATGGCTTCGATCAGGTCAGTGGGGCTGGTGTAAATTTGTGCTTTGTTCTCGCGAATGAGCTTATTGCAGCCTGCCGAGAACTGCTGCGAAAGCTGGCCCGGCACCGCAAACACATCGCGGTTGTAATTATTGGCGTATTCGGCAGAAATTAACGCACCACCTTTGGCAGCGGCTTCAACAATAATAACGGCATCGCTCAGACCCGCGATGATGCGATTCCGGGCCGGGAAAAAACGCGGGTCGGGCTTAATGCCAGGTACGTGTTCAGTCAGTAAACCGCCTGCTGCCTGCATCTCCTGGGCCGTACGGCTGTGTACAGATGGGTAAATCACGTCGAGGCCGCTGGCCATAACACCCACGGTTGGTAAACCCGCCTGAAGGCTGGCGCGATGGGCCGCGATATCGATGCCATAGGCCAATCCACTAATGATCGAAACACCATAAGGCTGCATGGCCTGCACAATCTCTTCGGTAGTTCGCCGCCCATACTCGGTGGCCTGACGGGTACCAACCAGCGCAAGTGTACGCGGTGCATTCAGATTAGCGTTTCCTAGCTGGTATAGCAGTGCAGGAGCATCGTACAGCGTTCTGAGGCGGGTTGGGTAATCGGCATCGGTATAGAATAGGGCCCTGGCTCCCAACTTATCTAACCGACGGATCACCGCCTCGGCAGCGGTGACAACACCTGGTTGCTTGATGGCACGGGCCGTCACCTCGCCCACGCCGGGAATTTTTAACAACCGGGCGATAGGCGAGGCCAACACCGCTTCGGCTGATCCGCCGTAACTGATAAGCTGACGAATTAATATGCCACCAACGCCCGGTACGAGCGAAAGGGCAATTTGTGAAAGTTGCTGCGAGGTCGTGGTGGTGAACACGGATAATCAGAAAAGGCCTGGCGCAATCATATGGATTTCTGCCCAGAATTACTAAACAACCTGCGGTTAGATGACGCCAGACCTGTTTTAGGTCAAAAAGGCTGATTATCAGTTAGTAATAATTGTCTGATTTGTGTGATGGGTAACTAACAATCGGGCTGTATGCAGAGTTGTAATCTATAATATCAATAGGTTTTAAATACCTTTCGTATGAAAACGCAACTAAACCAAACGCTGCTGGTAGCTTTACTGGCAGTAGGAAGCACGGCCTACGCACAAGTAGACACATCTGCCCGGCCCGCCTCGGCAGGCACCACGCCCACCGTTATGGGTTCTTCATCTGTGACCCGCCCAACTGGCGGTGGCGAGTCGAAAGCGACTGACAAGAATTTAGCGGATAACCTGGCGGGAGCCAGCGATTTTTCTACGCTTCAAACGGCGCTCGTAGCCTCAGGTCTGGCCGATCAGGCGAAAGGACCCGGACCGTACACGGTTTTTGCGCCATCAAACGCGGCTTTCAGCAAACTACCGGCAGGGGCGTTGCAGAGCCTGACTCAGGCGGCCAACAAGAATAAATTGGCGGGTATTTTGGCCTATCACGTGGTTTCGGGCAACGTAATGGCTTCAGATCTGAAAGACGGCCAAAAGCTGAAAACCGTAGGCGGCGGTACGCTGACAGTACGCAAGGAAGGCAAAGCTGTTATGCTGACCGATGCCAAAGGCGGTTCGGCCATGGTAACAACTGCCGACATTCAGGCCACCAACGGTACCGTGCACGCTATTGATAGCGTATTGATGCCGAATTGAAATAAATAGAAGTCGATAGTGGCGCTGTTCATTTGCCCGGGCCACTATCGACTGCTACTGCCTGACCATCGTAACCGAGTATGTGGTCTTGATTTTGTTACTACTCAGGTCTTCATCACTCTGAAACTGAATCGTCAGCAATTGGCTGGTGCCCGATTTCGTGACGGGTATTGAACTCGCCTTGTTCTTACTGTAGAGTGTAGCCTGCGTATCGGTTTCGCTGAAGGTTGATCCTTCACTGAACAGGTAGTTCAGAATGATCTGCGAGTCGGCTGCATAGCTACAAGAAGCGGTACTACCTGCATTGGTTGAGTAAACGCCCGCGCTGGTAAACGATACCGTGATGTCGGTCAGGCAGGTTTCGCCTTTCCCTTTCAGGTGAGCAACATAATCGGTGATGGGTGTGGCGTTGGTGTATTGAACCCAGCCCGGAGTGAAGGTAACGGCGGTTATCTTCCAGTTGCCAACCAGGGAGAGAGACGGCGTTACTACGGCAGGATCAACCGTTTTTTTGCACCCAACCAGCAACGTAATCAGGAGTGTTACCCATAGAAGCGGGAGCCGTTGTTT
The DNA here is from genome assembly GCF_017353175.1 of Fibrella forsythiae. GTDB lineage: Bacteria > Bacteroidota > Bacteroidia > Cytophagales > Spirosomataceae > Fibrella > Fibrella forsythiae. The sequence continues at coordinate 632,194 of NZ_JAFMYW010000002.1, forward strand.
CGTGTACATAAACTAGTTTATATATAGAATTGCTTACTGATCTGGTCGAAGAAAATACGAATCTTATATAGAAAGAATCATATTATAATGACTGTTTTATCAAAAACGGTCACCCGATTTGCGCGGCCATTCGCTCAATATTTTGAGCCGTTAGTTATACCTTGGGCGTTATTACTTAAATGTTTTCTCCCTTTTCACTTAACTAACTATTGTCATGGGATTCCTGTATTCAATTATTATCGGCGGCGTTGCTGGCTATTTGGCCAGCCGTTTCATGGGTAGCCACAACAGTGCATTAATCAATATCATTCTTGGTATTGTTGGTGGCTTAGTTGGTGGTTTTATTGCTCGGCGACTTGGCAACGACCCCGACAATGACGGCCTGGTCATGAATCTGCTCATTGCTTTTGGTGGCGCCGTTGTGCTGATATTCTTGGGGCGGTTATTCTAACAAACCGTTCTGCCACAAAAGCGCCCAACCATGTTTCATGGTTGGGCGCTTTTGTGAATAATACAGTACGCCTCTTACCGGCAATACGGCGAAACCAATCAACAACAATCGTTTACGTTCTTTTGGTGCTAATTGCCTTGCCCGGTAACTAACGGGCATCATCACGACCTGCGCCATTTCCTCTGGCCAGTTGCTAGTCCAATAGCGGTAGCATGGCCGCGTTGGCGAAGTTTTAAAATAACTACACCATGCCAGGGTCATGAAGACGTTGGAGAGCGCAAGCAGAAGAACGCAATAAAGAGCTTTCGCTTGTTAGTTGAGTGTAGCCCTATCGGGCTGATTCGTTGGTATTGGAATACGTAGTTCGCTGGTGAACCTAAATTGTTGCCAGCTAAGCGTTAGCTGGCCGCCCAGCAAGGTTGTTAATCGATGACTTATCCAAAGACCCAGTCCATGCCCTTCCTTCAGCGGGTCGGCCTGGAAATAGGGGGCTGTTAATTCGATGGTCGGGCCGTTCTCGCGAGATGTTTTATTCTGAATCCGGATAACAGCTGCCGAAGGCTGCGTGCCGTCGACGAGCACTGCCACAGTACTGCCGGCAACGGCGTATTTTATGGCGTTTTCGAGCAGGTTCAACAGAATGTGATCCAGCTTGACGGCATCCGTAAGGACAAGCAGACCGGGGCCTGTTTGTGTACTGATCTCCGTTGCTACCTCGTAATCAGCGGCAATGGTGGCCAACTGACGGGCGCAAGTGGCCAGATGCTCATCGAGTTGTGTTTCGGTGAACTGAATGATGGGGGGAGACTCGTCAGGGCGGCTAAGTGTCAGAAACTCGTCGATCAGCCTGGCCAGTCGACGAACCTCATCCAGTTGACCATCCAGAAAAGGGTACATATCAGCCGCTACCCGGCCACTGTTGAGCGTAACTTCCAGCCCGGTTTTCATGATTGCCAGCGGGGTGCGTAGTTCATGGGCTGCTGCTCCGAAGAAGTGTCGCTGGGTATCGATCGTGTATCGTATCCGATCCAGCATCCGATTCAGCGCAACCGTCAGTTCGTAGAGCTCGTCCTGGCTTTGCGGCAGTAAAAGCGGATCAATCCGGGTAGCTTTCCCGATCTGGGCGGCTTGCCCAACCAGGTTTTTGATGGGCCGTAACAGCCACCCGGCCGCCCCATAACCGGCTCCTAACGCCAGCACCAGGCTCACCAGCCAGCCAAGGCCAAACACCCACCTGAGCTGTTTGATATCGCGTTGCAGGCTGCTGTCGGGCACGGCCAGGGTCAGCGATACGTGGCTGTCGGAAAATTGATCAGCCGACGACTCCACGGTAACCATCCGGTAGCTGTCGGCCATGGCTGGGTACGTTCCGGGCCGTTGGGAACGGCGGCGGTTAACAGGAGGCGATCCGTCGGGGTTGGGGAAGTCGGGGCTTCGGAACAACTCGCGGGCGGGGCCGTAGTTGGTCGTTGTTACACGCATCTGCTCGCGAAGACCGGGCAGGGGCAGCATAACAGGATCGGTGTTCACCATCGATAAAAGCCAGTTGGCGCGGGTTCTGGTGGCCCGATCAAACGCCGTTTGCAGGCTACGTTCGGCGCGGCTCAGCATCAGACTACCGGCCACGGCGCTCACGATGGCGAAAACAGCCGCTACTGCCAGCACAATTCGGCTCCGTAGACTCATACTGTTCGGAGGCGATAGCCCTGACCAATCAAGGTTTCGATCAGGTCGGGATGGCTCGCTGGCGCAGCAGCGTCTAACTTGCGGCGAAGCTGGTACATGTGTACGTCGATCACGTTGCTGCCCCGGTCATAATCAACCGCCCAGACTTTCTCGGCAATTTCGGTGCGGGTTACTACGCGACCCGCCTGCCGCATCAGGAGTTCGAGCAAGGCAAATTCACGGTTGGTGAGGTCTAGTTTTGTATCGTTACGCAACACTTCGCGGCTGGTCAGTCGCATCTCCAGATCGGCCGCCCTGAGTATTACAGCATCGCCGGTAGTGGTTTTTCGCTGCCATACCCTGACGCGGGCCAGCAACTCGTCGAAATCGAATGGTTTGCGCAGGTAATCGACTGCCCCCAGGTCCAGACCCTGCACAACCGTGGGCGAATCACCCAGTGCCGATACAATGACCACAGGTACGTTCAACCCAAACGCCCGCATGTTCTTAAGCACGTCGAAACCCGTTTGGCCCGGCAGCATCAGGTCGAGCAAGACCAGGTCGTAGAGTCCCCCTGCCAGTTGGTCGAGCCCTTCCGAGCCCGAATAGGCCAGATCAGCCACATGACCTACCTGTTCCAGCCCCTGCCGAATAAACCGGGCCAGTTTGCGCTCATCTTCAATAATCAGGATCTTCATACAACGAGAATAAAGTCCCTCCCCGATTTCCGGGGAGGGACTTTACTTTACCGGACAAGATACTGCTGGCCGTTGATTGTCAATACGGAAGCGCGCAGGATGTTCACTTTCTGGAGCTGAACCTGCCCGTCACGCATCGGGGTAGCGTATCCCTGAACCGTAATGTCTGTGCCTTTTTTGGCGAGGTTAGTCAGCTGGTAGGCAATGTGTGGTGGGACTCTGATAATCGTGTTGTCGTTGATTTCCAGGCCATTCACGCGGCCCTTACGATCCAGTTTATAATCGGTGATCTTACCGGTGGTGGTGGTCAGTACGGGGGTTGGGGGCGTGTTGGCGGGTACAGCGGGCGGTGCATCGAACACGGTGGTTTTACCGGCGGTCAGACTGGTCATGTGGAATCGTGTTTCACCGTCCGGGGTCGTATCCGCGAAGCCCGTTACACTAACGCTGCTCCCGGCTTTCACGGCTTTCTGTACCTGTTGGCCCAGATGGGCGGGAAACTGCACGCTCATGGCTGGCGCTGCATTACCCGACAGCGTGAAACCGTTCAGGATGTAATCATCGTTGCCGGTCAGTTCGCCAACCGTACCGGTTACCGTTGTCAGCGAGGTTAGTCCGTGGCTGCGTCCCTCCGGTCCACCTTTGCGGCCCATTTTGCCAGGCCGCCCCGCCTGACCCAGTCCGCCCTGCGGTCCAAATCCGTCGCGTAGGCGATCTCCTTTGTGTTTGCTCATCCCTTTCCGGTTGCCTTTGGCAAAGCCGGGGCCGTCTGGGCCAGCACCGTCGGGTGTAGGTACGTAGGTTGGCGGTGCAGGAGCCTGACTGGCTGATTCGGTGCTGTTTTGGGCGTGGGCGGTGGCTAGTGCAGCCAGTACGAGTGATAAGGTGATGATACTTGATTTCATTGGTAGCGTTTGTTTTACTGGTTGATTGTGAAACAAAGCTATCCGAGCCAGTTAAAGCTGGTCTGAAGCCGAAATTAATTTTTCTTCATCCGGGGGGGGGCGCGTTCGTTTCTCGAATGTACCTCGCTGGCCATATGCGTATAACTGACACTTGCCTCACGGCTGAGCCTGTTGAATGGGCCAGCCGTAAGGCAAGTGTCAGCACGTGGTTAACTCCAGTTATGCCAGTTCGATGAACAGGTCCTTCCGGGGGCGCCGAACTTTAACGGCTTTCGATAAAAAGTCTTTTTCGGCGTCGCGGTAGCCAAGTGCCAGCAGTGATACACTGTGCAAGCCTTTGGCGGGCAGGTTCAGGATCTCGTCGAGGGCAGCGGCGTTGAATCCTTCCATTGGCGTGGCATCAACTTGCTCGGTAGCGGCAGCAATCAGGCCTGAACCCAGGGCAATGTATGCCTGGCGGGCGGCCCAGATAGCGCGTTCGTCGGGCGATTTGGTCAGTAAACCACCTTTGATCGCCCCAGCGAAGGGGGCCAGCGAATCGGCCGGTACGCCACGGGTGTTGGCAATCAACTGAATGTAGGCCTCTATCTGAGCCTCGTCTACGTTTGTCCAGGATGCGAAAACCAGCAAATGAGAGCTTTCAACAACCTGAGGCTGCGGACAGGCCAGTTCATGAATTTTACCTTTCAATTCGGCATTGTCGATCACCAGAATGTTGTAGGGCTGAATGCCCATCGACGAGGCCGAGAGGCGAATGGCTTCCAGGATGGTCTCCAGTTTTTCGGCTGGTACAGTCTGACCATTCATTTTTTTGGCGGCATACCGCCAGTTCATTGCTTCTAATAAGTCCATGATTGTAGTCTGAAAATGTGATTAGTTGGCGTCAATACCTGCATTTAGCAGGCTTCACCAGGCGTGCAGGCAGGGCCGTCTGTTGGCAATTCCGCTACAACAGGGTTTGCCTTTTCCCAGTCTGACCAGGCCGTGTTGAGCGCTCCCAGGAATGTTTCGGGTTGTTGAGCGCCCGAAACGGCATACCGCCTATCCAGCACAAAAAAGGGAACACCGCGCACACCCACTTGCTGGGCTTCATATAGGTCGCGGCTTACCGACTCGGCAAACTGATCACTAGCCAGCATTTGCTGAACGGCTTCGGCATCGAGGCCAATCTCTGTGCCCAATTCCAGTAGCGTGGCGTGATCGGACGTATCGCGGCCCTGGGTGAAATAGGCCATGAATAGCCGTTCTTCGGCGGCGTCGCCCAGGCCGTGTTGCTTCGCCAGCTGAATGAGCCGGTGCGCATCCCACGAATTGGCCACAACGGCTTTGTCGAAGTCGTACGATAAGCCAACTTCAGCAGCCATTGCCGTTACGCGGTCGTTCATGCGTTTGGCTTCGTCGAGGCTCCAGCCTTTTATATCAGCCAGATATTGATTGATATTTTTACCCGGCTCCGTCTTCATATCCGGGTTCAGCTGAAAGCTTTTCCAGACAACGTTTACCTGTTCTTTGTGAGGGAACTCACTCAGGGCATGCTCAAATTTCCGCTTGCCGATGTAGCAGAAAGGGCACATGACATCGCTCCAGATTTCAACGTTCATTGTCATATCAGATTAAGCAGCCTGAGCCAGCTGAATGTTGGCAATCAGCCTGATATCTTCGCCAAGCGCCAGGCCACCGGTTTCGGTGAGGGCGCTGTAGGTCAAGCCAAATTCTTTGCGATTGATCTTCCCGGTCACTTCGAACCCAAGTTTCTGATTTCCGTAGGCATCTTTGGCGGTTCCGCCATATTCGGCCTTCAGCGTCACTGGTTTGGTAATGCCTTTCATGGTCAGATCACCAGTCAGTGCATATTCATCCTCGTTTAGTTTGTTGAACGACGTTGATTTAAACGCAATGGTAGGGTAGGTGTCGGCCTCGAAAAATTCAGCTGATTTCAGGTGCGTGTCCCGCATTTCCTGATTGGTATCAACGCTGTTGACATCCAGCGAAAAATGAATTTCGGCGCCGTCGAAATCGTCGTGTTCTGTGGTTGCGCCACCTTGAAAGCTCCGGAACGTACCTGTTACCGTTGAAATGACCAGGTGTTTAATCTTGAACTGTACTTCTGAGTGCATGGGGTCTACGACCCATTTTGTAGTTGACATATTGACTTGAATTAATCGAATTCCTGTAAAATGAACTGCTCCTGAAAATGGAGTGGCTTACTGATTATACACTGATATAAATACTAACACCGTTAGGGTAAAGGCAAAAAAAATCAGCCGTTCAACGCCTTTATAAATCCAGCAATGGCATCTTTCAAGACTAGTTGGCTCCAGGGGCTCGTTTTTCGGTCGATCATCTGAATCGATACCAGCCCATGGAGAATAGACCAGTAGGTATGAAACTTCAAAAAGGCATCGACTTTCGGCGTGTTGCTGGCATTGATTGCCTGCTGAATAACGGCAATCAGGGTATCTGAAAACTCTTTCATTTCGGCCACCTGATTCACCGTTTCGCAGGCCGGAATACCCAGCCCGAACATCAGCTGATAATACTCTTTATGATTGAAAGCAAAATTCCAGTAAGCCTGAGCTATGGCTTCCAACTGAAGTCCCGCTTCCTGCTGGCTATCGCGCCCGCTGGTAATGGCATCGTTCAGTAATCGGAAACCATCCTTCGTGAATTCCAGCAGAATGGCATCTTTATTCTCGAAATGGCTGTAGATCACCGGCACGCTGTATTCGATGGCATCGGCAATCTTACGGATAGAGAGCGCCTGCCAGCCTTCATCCAGAACCAGTTGCCAGGCTGCCTGTAAGATGCTGGTTTTTACCTCTTCTTTTTGCCGTAACCGACGCTCAACGATTCCCATTATGGGGTGTGTTAGTTTCTATAACAGTGTTAACTATTCTACCCTTACTAAAGTTCCTGGCTCTTGTATGCTTGCCGTCACCATTCCAGACTACCGGCTAGGGCATGGAATGCGCCTTGAAAAACGCCCAGATCAGGTCGTTGTTGGCGAATGCGTCTGATGGCAAATCGCCCAGCCGCCGAACGGCCTTAACCCCACCCGGCCAGGAATGCCCCCCGTCGTTTGTCAGGTAGTACTGAATCGACGTTCTGCTGTCGCAGTTCGGCCATTGGTAAACGGAGTAGGTGACTGTTGTACGAACGAGCTGTTTTTCGGTTTGGCAGTTCGCCAGTTTCGCAAAAACAGACAGGGTAGAATCTGCTGATGGATTCCACTGGCGGTTAATGCTTCGCGAACCAATACCCCCATCATGAGGCACGTTGCGGTCTAGTCTTGAATGAACATGCAGTATGGGCATTACCCGGTTTGGCTGGCAGGCAGTTGTCAACTGCATGGTACCCGAATTGGCGGCAATAGCGGCTAGTTTATCGGGGAGTTCGCAGGCCAGTCGGTAACAGAGCATTGCTCCGTTCGAATGGCCGGTAGCGTACACGCGCTTGGGGTCGATTCGGTACGAAGCGCTCAGCTTATCGATTAGCTTACTGATGAAACCCACATCGTCGGTTTGATTTCCTGAGGCGATTTGCCCGCAACAGGCTCCGGCGTTCCAGGTACGTAGCCCCAGTATGCCAGGGTTTTGCCGCCCGTCGGGATACACAACAATAAAGCCCTCCTGATCGGCCTTGTTGCTTAACCCCGACTGTTTTTCAAACTGCTGCCCACTACCACCACCGCCGTGTAAAGCAATGATCAGCGCCAGTTGACTGGTGGTTTTTGAATAGGCCGGCGGCAGATGTACCGAATAGAGCCGTGTCTGTCCAGCATGCCGGAGTGTGTCTGCCAAGGTCGTCTGTGCTTCTCGACGGGTGAACGGATCAGGTACCGGATAAGGGGGGAGGAGCGTATTGGCCAGTAGAACGAGGGTGAGTAGCTTGGTCATAAAAAACGGTAGGATGTCGGAGGGGCTGAAGAAAACGGCCCACTTCCGAAATGTAACGGAATGAATGCCTTGTTCAATAGTCGTTTACCTGACTGGCGCTTACTCATTACTAGCTGTGGGCTTCAATTGTACAGTATGGTTTATCCAATCACGCAGGCAGGGTCGAAGGTTCTTGTTCCGCCGTATGCTGGATGAGAGCAAACTCCATTGCAATGGGTAGCAATTACGCCTACCTTAGCCTCCCAACAGCAATGGAGCGGAGTTCGTAAACGGATTCGCGCCTGAAACGTCAGGCCGTAAAAAAACCTTGGCGGTGTGACTTTTATAGCCGGTGATGAGTCTGTCAGAAAGAAACGCCAGTCATAAAGGAGGGGGAGATGAGCGTTTGCGCAGGAAGTCAGGGTACTATCGGGTGAGTTATAGATGCAGGATAAACAAGGACGTATCTCGTCTGACTAATTTTTTATCATAGGTTATTTCGGTTCAAGGTCCCTGGCATTGCCGGGGACTTTACTTTTGCCACTACGTTTCTGACCGCCTGGCCATTCATGGGTGAGATGATCGCCCAGAGATAAGTTACCCGAAAAAGCACCTTTTTCGAAAGTCGATTTGTCAGTTCGCCGAATGAAGTGAAAGGTAGGAACACCGATCAGCTCCTGTAGAATTTCCTAATCGAGTCGAGCTTTGCGGCTGACCAGATTCGATGGACGCTTTCCTTCTTTGACCGATACATGACGGGCGGCGTAATGCCGACAGCGGGCGCTGGTCAGCTCGATGCCCCCGAAAACTTGAAAGCAACCTATTTACTGGAGCGTCGAGAACGGGGCAGGTCATTGCCGGTGGCGAAACGCTTAATTTCGATCATAAAGAGGCGCTGCGTATAGGGCAACTTACTAAGGAAGTCACTTTCCCCGCCTCAGGAAACCTGTCATATCCGGATGCAGAATGAGCAGGCTTTTGTCTCGCCCAACTGGTCGATCCATGCCGGGGCAGGTACGTCGAATTATACCTTCATTTGGGGGATGGCCAGCGAAAACCTGAGCTACAGCGGCATGGATTTCTGCCCCGTCTCTGACCTGCGATAATGCCTGTATACCTACCATACTGAGCGCACGTGCGTGAAAGGTTGGTAATGGCGTGAGTCTGGCGTAGGCGTAGTCAAATTAGTACGATTCAGTTTGGTAGGTGCGGTGTGCTTGTATAGGGGCTGGGTATTGGCTATTGGGTTGTATCTGGTTTTTGGCTTTTTTTATAATAAAGCTTTAAAAAAGACCAAAATCAGTCAACGGTTGGTGACATAATCCGACAGACAGTTCCTATTTTTGATGTCACTAATTATAGTCCCATACTAGCGGGAGCTTCTCTTACAGAGAAGTTTAGTCCACACCCATACAGAAAAATGAAACCAATTTCCGTCACTGCGTATAGAAATCAATATACACCCAGGCAACTAAGCCCTGTTTCGCCTGTCGTTCTTTTCCTGATCGTATTTTCTGTAACAGTTGGCTTTGCCCTGTACACCAATCATGCCTGGGAAGACTGGTATATTACCTTCCGCGCCAGCAAGAATCTGGCGATGGGCAACGGGCTGGTGTTTACGCCCGGTGAGCGCCTGCATACCTTCACGTCTCCAATCGGCACACTTATTCCGGCCTTATTGAGCTATTTGGTTGGAAGTAACAACGACGATCTGGTGCTCTGGTTGTTCCGGGCTATCGGGGCCTGCTTGTTGGGGGCTTCGGGGCTGCTGGTTCTCCGAAGTGCCCGGCAGGTAATGCGTAATTCGCTGGCTATGCTACTGGCAGTGGCTGCGCTGGCGTTCGATGCAAAAACCGTAGATTATTCCATCAACGGTATGGAAACGGCATTCATGATTTTCTTTCTGTCGTTGCTGGTGTATGTGCTCACCGTTCCGGTCAAATACCCGGTATTTGGGCTGGCGCTGGTAGTGGCGGGTTTGATGTGGAGCCGACCCGACAGCTTTATCTATATCGGCGCAGTCATGGCGGGGTTCGTTGCCTTTAATCCGCAGAGTCGTATGGCTAGATCGCGGGTTGAGTGGCTGTCTGTTTTTGTGCGAGCGGGTTTGCTTGGGCTGGCGTTGTATCTGCCCTGGGTCATCTGGGCTTGGTGGTACTACGGCACACCCATTCCGAACACGATCACGGCAAAGGGACTGGGGGCGCCCGATGCGCTTACACTGGCTAAGGAATTCATATTGTTCCCGTTCACCACGCTGTTTTCCATTGACAACAGCGTACACAAAACGTTTTCTCCGGCCTATATGGCTCTTGGGGGATGGGTGTCGGCTATCCCTCTGATTAGCAAGCTGTTCACGTTTGTCAGTATACTCTATTGGGTACTTCCGTTCGCCAGCCGATCGGTCAGGGCGTGGTCACTGGCGGCCTATCTGGGGCATTTTTACCTTAGCCATGTGATGCCTATCTGTTTCCCCTGGTACGTACCCAGCGTTGGGTTTCTGTCTATCTGGGCGCTGTCACTGGCGTTCAACGGGCTGCTGAGCTGGGTATCGATCAGGCGTCCCAGGTTTGTGCCGTTATTGAAAGCATTTGCCGGATCTGTTGTTGCGTTTCAGTTGGTCGTGCTCCTGTGCGTAGCCTATCAAATGCGCATTCAACAACAAACCATTGAAGTAGCCAACCGCAAGGCGATCGGAACCTGGCTGCGAAGTAATGCTCGGCCAGGCAGCACCGTATTTCTGGAATGTCTGGGATACATCGGTTTTTACTCCGAACTGAAAATGTACGACTATCCCGGGCTCTCGTCGAAAGAGATGGTTGCCGCCCGTAAGGTGTTGGGCAGCAACGATTACAACAAACTGATAACCTACCTAAAGCCAGACTTCCTGGTAGTAAGGCCAACGGACGGTATAAATGCCGCCGTGCTGAATCAGTACCGGGAGATGAAGCGGTTCGACAGATCCGACGAGGTACGTTCCTATGCTTTTCTTCCCGGCCGTGGCTATCTTCAGTATGACCAGGTGTTTACCATCTATGGCCGGAAAGAGGCGTCGGCGCTGGTGTCAGACTAGTAAAGTGCTGTGTTACTGTGCGCTCACGAATGGAACGTCTTCCTGACAGGCGCTGCGTCTTAACCAACGCACGCAGCGCCTGTCTTTGCACCAACGTGTGGCGGGAAATAATTGTAACGAGTTGTATAAACCCTACTTTTGGGGACTATACTTTTACAATTGCTCAATACAAGCTAATTCATGCAACTACTTTTAAGTGACGCTCTGGATACCATAATTGCCTTTTTAGAGAGATTCACCGCATTTCGTTTTTGGAAAATAAGTACGGCTCTGGCCTGCACTTTATTGAGTATTCTGTTCCATAATCCAGATTACTCGAGCTTCGACCTGAGCAACCCAAAACCAACGGGTTTTGCCGATTACCGGGAGAACTGGAAAGCCATCTATCAACAAAGCCAGCACCCGCTTGTTGCGCATAAACATTCGCCCGGTTCGCACCAGTCCAAAATCGCGTTCCGCCTGGCCCCGCCTCTGATCGGACGGCTGTTTCCGTCAACAGATTATGCCTCTTTCTCGGTCCATCTATTTCTGTTTCAGCACGTATTAGGGCTGCTGTTCTTCTACTTGTTTCTGAGTCTACTCTGTCAGCTAACCGGCATGGATGTTTATGCGCTGTTGCTGACGCTGGGTACTCCGTTTATTTATCTGGGTAACTCGTTCTTCTGGGACACGTTCGGCTGGTTCGACGGCATTGCTTTTTTTGCGATGATGGCCGGTCTCTATGCGCTGATCAAGGGGCATTACTGGCTGCTTTCTCTCTTTCTGACAATTGCTTTCTGGACAGATGAACGGGCCATTGTGGTATCGCCGGTTGTCTTTTTCTGGATGCCCTACGTGCAGAAAGAAACACAGGAATTGAACAGGACCGCCAGTTGGAAGCCACTGGTTCCTTATTACGTTGCTACGGTGCTGGCCTACGTGGTTATTCGGTGGTACATCGGTTCTCAGTTTGGGCTGGCTGTACCCGCTGGTTCCGGCTCATTGCTGGGCGGTAAGGTGCTCCTATACAACACCCAGTCGATTCCGTATTCGTTTGTCAATGCGTTTAGTGGTTATTGGTTGCCCATTCTGCTGGTTATTGGCTGGGCCTGGAAAAACGCCGACAAGCTATATTTCCGCCTGGCCATGCTCTCGATTGCAGCGTCGGTACTGGCTTCGTACTGTGTACTCGACGTGGTCAGGAGCCTGATGTACCTCTTCGTATGGCTGTTGCTGGCGCTGATTATAGTGGCCAGGGTATCAGAGAAGCGCTTTGCCCTTGGTGTTGCCCTGGTTGTGGCTATCACCTCATTTATGGCACCCACGCTGTTCTACATGGGTAAAACGCCCGTCTTGCTCAATAGCTTTTCGGAGATAAAACGCCTGCTGACTCATGCGCCACCGCTCTAACTGCTTGATTGGAAACAAGACAAACAGACCGAAGCCCGACTCGCGATGAGGTCGGGCTTCGGCCGTTTAAGCGCTATCTGACGCATTGCCGGGCCTGACGGCTCAGCGCCCCTGAAACTGAGATAAGGTTGCTTTGGCGGTAGGCCGCTCTTACTTCGTAGCCGAAACTGGTCAACAGCGTGCTGAAATCAGACGGATTTAGGCTGCGTACTAAAGTCGGTTTTTCTGTCGGAGCCCGACTCACTTGGCAGCCGTTCTAGCGCCGAACTTTGTGCCGAAAAAATCGCCTTTGTTCCAAACGGGGCGCTCTGTGGCTTGGGCCGTAAGGTAGCCGATCAGAAATTGCAACTGAACATGTCGGGCCGCCGCATTCCAGTCGAATGGCTGATTCATATCGTCTTGTGGTGTGTGGTAAATAGTGGCCCGCCAGTCGAGGTTAAGTTTGGTGCCGTTGCGGTCGTCGCCGGTGGTGCTGCCGCTTTTGATATAAATGGCCGGGATGCCCTGCCGTACGAAGCTGAAATGATCAGACCGCATAAACACCGACTGTTCGGGAATGGGGTCCTGCGCAATCTGCACGCCCACGAATTTGGCGGCAGCCTCAACCGCCCCTTTCATGCTCGAGTGCTCAGAACCATACGGCACAATGTCGAGCAAGGGGTGGAAGAAGAACGGCATGTCGAGGCAGAGGTTGGCGATAATCTTGTCTTTCGGCACCGTAGGGTTGCTGGCGAAATAATCGGAACCGAGTAGCCCCATTTCTTCCCCCGTCAGCGCCACAAACAGAATAGACCGGCGGGGCTTCTTCGGCAGGGTCGAAAAGAGCCGGGCTGCTTCGAGGTTAATGGCCACCCCCGACGCGTTATCGTGTGCCCCGTTGTTGATCGAATCACCCTTAATGGGTCGGGTAATGCCGAGGTGGTCCAGATGTGAGACGTACACCACATACTCATCTTTCAGCTTCGGGTCTGTGCCGGGCAACAGCCCAACGATGTTTTCGCCCACCAAGCCGTCGGTGATGTCGGTCTGGGTACGTGCCTTCACCGAGATATTGAGCGGAAACGATTGAGGGTTATTCTTATTGGCCGTTAGCCGTGCCTCTTCAAAGGGTTTGTCTGCCTTGTCGAACAGCGAACGCGCCGTCTCGTCGCCCATCGAGGCAATAACTTTTAGTTGCGGGTAGGTACGTTGCGCCTGACCATTGGCGTCAGTCCAGCGGTAGGTGGCCTGCCGGTTGCGTGGTGCGTTCGATTCAATCCGGGCACTAACGTCGGTGGGCAGGCTGAAGGTGATGATGCCTACTGCGCCACGCATAGCGGCCACTTCCTGCTTGGCCGAGTTGGAATAAGCCCGCTGATTGGAAGGGAAGCTCGACGGCGCACCGTTGAAGCAGGCTACGATCTTGCCCCGCACATCAACGCCAGCGTAGTCGTCGTAACCCAGTTCAGGAGCCGACACGCCGAAGCCAACGAATATAACCGGTGCCGAAACATCGCTTGTCGGTGAGTTGTAGTTCGGGCTCAGGAAGAAATTTTTGCCGTACGTAAGCAGCCGTTCTTTACCATCCTGAATCAGGGTCATCGAGCTGGCATCGTCACGTACCTGCGCTTTCCGAAGCGGCACGGCTTGCCGGAAACCACCATGCTGGCCAGCAGGCTTGAAGCCAAGTGCCGTGAACTGCTTCTCTACATATTGCGCCGCCAGTTCAAAACCTGGCGTGCCTGGCTTCCGACCCTGTAGCTTATCGTCGGCCAGGTAACGCATGTGCGCCTCGATGGCTTCGGGCCGAACGCGTTGGGCGGCCTGTTGTGCCTCGGTGGGAACGGGAATAGGTTGTGCTGAAACCGACTGAATTAGTCCGGCGCAAAGGAAGAGGAGAAGGCGCTTCTTCGTCATAAATCGTAACGTACTACCAAGCTTGTTGTGATGTGTTGCACCGGGAATTGGGCAGCCGGCTTATCTAGTACCAAGATAAGGGACATTCAGAGCAAAACGGCCAATAGCACTTCCTGCAACAGTAAATTGATGATCTCAGCATCATCGATACTGCTTCGCGCTATCGAAAAGTACGATTCAGAAAGCAGCATCGATGACGATGAATGGAGCGCTTACGAGTGTTAATCAGGCTTCGCTGGCCGTTGTCAGCTTGCTGATCGTTATGTCATCAAGGGTCAGTTCGGCGGCTTTGGCGATGTCGTGCAGTTGCTCAACACTGGTGGCGCTGGCAATGGGCGCGGTGATCCCCCGGTGCGCCATGAGCCAGGCCAGCGAAACCTGGGCGGGAGTAGCCGAATATTGCTCCGCCACTTCATCAAGCGCTTTCAGGATGCGGAAGCCCTTGTCGTTCAGGTATTTTTTCACGCCCTGTCCCCGTGGACTTTTCGACAGGTCAACTTCCGACCGGTATTTACCCGTTAAGAATCCGCTGGCGAGTGAATAATAGTTGATCACCCCCAGGCCGTATTGGATCACAATCGGCTCATACTGCTGTTCGTACTTCTCCCGATCATACAGGTTGTATTCGGGTTGTAGGCTCTGGTAGGCCGGGTACCCGTGTTTGGCACTGATTTCCATCGATTCCTGCAGCCGCTCGGGTGTGAAGTTCGACGCCCCGATAAACCGCACTTTCCCGGCTTTGATCAACTGACTGAAGCCTTCGAGCGTTTCGTCAATCGGCGTATCCAGATCGTCGTAATGCGATTGATAAAGGTCGATATAATCAGTCTGTAACCGCCGAAGGGAGTCTTCCACGGCTCGTTCCATGTAGGCTTTCGATAGTCCCTTCTTGTCAGGTGCCATTTTGGAGCCAAGCTTCGTAGCCAGCACAATCTGATCCCGTTTACCGGTCTTCTTCAGCCAGTTACCAATAATGGTTTCCGATTCGCCGCCCTGGTTGCCCGGTACCCAGTGCGAATACACATCGGCCGTGTCGATGAGGTTGAAACCGGCATCGACGAAGGCGTCCAGGAGTTGAAATGAGGTGGTTTCATCGGCTGTCCAGCCGAATACGTTACCGCCAAAAGCAAGCGGTGCTACAGACAGCGACGAGCTGCCAATGGTACGTTGTTCCATGAGGTTGTTGTTAACCGGCAGCACAAATCAGCGGGCTGCTCACCGTCAAAACCGGCTGGAACAACGAACAGTTTTAGGAAAATTGACCGAATGTGCCGGGTACGTGTGGCCAATCAGACGTCAGACGCGTTCATCTTCTCCCGCAACTCGACCATAAACTGACGGATTTCGCGGAGCTTATCGATCATCCTGGCGGCGTCGCTTTGGGCCGTTTGTTTTTTGTTCAGGTATTCGCGGGCTCCCTGAAGTTTAAAGCCCCGATTTTCGACCAGATCAAGGATCTCGCGCAGGTGATCGACCTCGGCTTTAGTGTATACCCGATCGCCGGAACGGTTCTTTTTGGGGCTGAGCGTGGGGAATTCCTTCTCGTAATAACGCAGCTTTGAAATGTTCACGTTGAACAGGTCAGCCACTTCCCGAATACTGTAATACCGCTTCTCCCCCGATTCCATAGTGACGCTACGATGTGATTTAAAGGCCGATGTATGCTGCAAATACCAACCCAACGGCGAAAATAACGTAATTTTGCAGGACCTCACTTTAGTTAGTCAGTCCTCTGTCTTCGCGGAACGCCGCCCGGTCTTCTGTTGCGCTGCTAAGGCCAACGGGCTCTGATAAGCAGCGCAACAGAAGACCGGGCGGCATTCCGCGAAGACAGAGGACTAATTAACTCTTTTATTTATGACTTCTCCTGAAATACGCCGCCAGTTTCTGGATTTCTTCCGCTCAAAGCAGCATTTGATTGTCGCTTCGGCGCCGCTCGTTGCCAAAAATGACCCTACCCTGATGTTCAACAACTCAGGGATGGCTCAGTTCAAAGACTTTTTCCTCGGGAACGGAACACCCCCCGCCAGGCGCGTAGCTGATACGCAGAAATGCCTGCGCGTGTCGGGTAAACACAATGATCTTGAGGACGTTGGCTTTGATACGTATCATCACACGATGTTCGAAATGCTGGGCAACTGGTCGTTCGGTGATTACTTCAAAAAAGAAGCGCTCGAGTGGTCGTGGGAGTTGCTGACGCAGGTGTATAAACTGCCGAAAGACCGCATCTACGTATCGGTGTTCCAGGGCGATTCGACAGACGGCGTACCCTTCGACCAGGAATCGTGGGATCTCTGGAAAGGCATTATCGGCGACGAGAACCGCATTATTCTGGGTAACAAAAAGGATAACTTCTGGGAGATGGGCGAAACCGGCCCCTGTGGTCCCTGTTCGGAAATCCATATCGACCTGCGCTCACCCGAGGAAGTTGCCCTGAAATCGGGTAAAGAACTGGTTAACGACGACCACCCGCAGGTGGTCGAGATCTGGAACAACGTATTCATGCAGTTCAACCGGAAGGCCGATGGCTCGCTGGAAGAGCTACCTGCCCGCCACGTCGATACCGGCATGGGTTTCGAGCGGTTGTGCATGGCCATCCAGGGCAAACAGTCGAACTACGATACCGACGTGTTCTCGGGCACGATCAACCTGATCGAGCAACTGTCGGGACGTACCTACACGGGCAAAATGGAGAAGAGCGATGTGGCCATGCGCGTCATTGCCGACCACATCCGGGCCGTGTCGTTCGCCATTGGCGATGGACTGGTGCCGAGCAACGCCAAGGCTGGGTACGTTATCCGCCGTATTCTGCGCCGCGCCATTCGCTATGGGTACTCGTACCTGGGCTTCACCGAGCCGTTTATGACCAAGCTGGTGCCCCTGCTGGCCGATCAGTTTGCCGACGTATTCCCCGAGCTGAAAGCGCAGCAGGATTTCGTGGCCACGGTCATTCGTGAAGAAGAAGTATCGTTTCTGCGCACGCTGGGCACGGGCCTTACCCGCCTCGACCAGATTATTGATCAGCTCGGTGAGGCGAAAACCATCGCTGGCGAAACTGTTTTCGAACTGAACGACACCTTCGGCTTCCCCGCTGACCTTACCGCCCTGATCGCTCGCGAAAAAGGGTTGGAGATCGACGAAGCTGGTTTTCAGAAGGCGTTGCAGGAGCAGAAAGCCCGTTCGCGGAAAGATGCTTCGTCCTCGACCGGCGACTGGATCGAGCTTCAGGATGTTGATAAGATTGAGTTCGTTGGCTACGACGAAACCGAAGCTTATGCCCAGGTGGTGAAATACCGTCGGGTGCAGAACAAGCAGGGAACGCAGGTGCAGGTGGTGCTTGACCGGACTCCGTTCTACGCCGAATCGGGCGGACAGATCGGCGACACAGGTACGCTGGAACTGTTTCAAAGCAACGTACCTAAGGCCACCTTGCGCGTTCTGGACACCCGCAAGGAAAACGACCTCAGCATCCACCTCGTAGCCGACCGTCCCGATATGGATGACCTGCTGCAAACGGCTGATCTGGTGTTTGCCAAAATCGATACGCATCGCCGCGAACTGACCGAAGACAACCACTCGGCCACGCACCTGCTGCACTCGGCCCTGCGCGAAGTATTGGGTACACACGTGGCACAGAAAGGCTCCTACGTTGGGCCCGACGCACTTCGCTTCGACTTTAGCCACTTCGGCAAAATGACCGACGAGGAAATCAGTCGTGTGGAAACAATTGTCAACGAGAAGATCCGCCAGAACATTCAGCTCGACGAAAAACGGAACGTACCCATCGAGCAGGCCAGAGCCTTGGGCGCTACAGCCCTGTTCGGCGAGAAATACGGCGATTTTGTCCGCGTCATCACCTTCGATCCCAGCTATTCGGTTGAACTCTGCGGCGGTACGCACGTACCGGCAACGGGTCAGATCGGCCTGTTCAAATTAACGTCGGAAGGGTCGGTATCAACCGGTATCCGTCGGATCGAAGCCAAAACGTCGGAAGGTGCGCTGGCCTTGTTGAATGAGCAGGAAGCGATTATCAATGAACTGAAAGAACTGCTGAAAGCACCGAAAGACGTGGTGAAAGCCGTGCAGTCGATTCTGGATGAGCGCAACACTCTGCTGAAGAAAGTAGAGGCGCTGGAAAACGAAAAAGTACAGCAGATCAAGGAAGAACTCTTAGGCAAGGTATTGACGGTGAACGGACACTCTATGGTCGTTGAGCGGGTGAACGTACCCAACGCTGATGCGCTGAAACAACTCGCCTACGACCTGAAAGCCAAAGTAGATAACCTCGCCGTGGTGCTGGGCGCTGATATCAATGGCAAACCACAACTCGCCGTAATGTTGCCCGATAGCCTCATCAGCGGTCGTGGGCTCAACGCCGGTCAGGTCGTAAAAGACCTTGCCAAAAACATCAAAGGCGGCGGCGGCGGTCAACCCTTCTTTGCCACCGCCGGTGGCTCCGATGCCTCTGGCCTCGACGCCGCCCTGGCACAAGGCCGCGAGTTGCTTGGGTAAGTTGATCTTTAGCCCCAACGGGGCGGTATGTTAATAGCCAACGTATCCATTCGAGCGTGATAGAGCCCCGTCGGGGCGATATGTTAAGTGGACAAACCTTACATGTCGCTCCGACGGGGCTTTGTCGTTATCAAACGATATTGTGCTATTAACATGCCGCCCCGATGGGGCTTCTGAGTGATAGTCTTCATTATTGTAATGGCTTGATTTCAAACCTATAAGGTGTTCGGAGGCCTTGTAGGTTTGCTCTGCTGATAGCCCTGATAGGTAGAGTTGGTTTGTTACAACTCTTTGTCTGTTAGGTAATTTAGTGCGAAAACAGCAACCGCCATGCGAGCAATACTACGAACGGTTTCCTTACTGATCTGGAGTGTTTTCCTGCCTGGCTGCGGGACTGACTACTCGATTGTGCCCGACAAAGTGCTGCCTGACCAGAAGCCACAACCCGAAAAAGAACCGGAGAAAACGCTGAAGGGCTATCGTATTAAGCGAATTGTGTACGAAGGCAACTGGGCTACAGGAGCTACCACCGAGTTTACGTACGGCAGCAACGGAAAAGTAAATCAGGCTATCTACGTTGGGCATGATGTTGGCCGGGGGGCACCGAAAGGATTGTTCGCCTACAACGCCGGCAACCAGCTTTTAACCTATATCTACCAATATCCGTACGTTGATAGTCAGGGTACGTCGGGTGAGCGCACGGTTTTTAGCTATAATCCTCAGACCAGCGGACCCGGTCAGCCAACGGTTGAGATTCTTTTTGCGCAAACTGATTTCGTGAAGTCGGATGGTACGTATCAGTTACTGAAACATACCACGTCAACACTGGTCAACGGCCTGGTCAGCACGGTACGAACCGAGGCCACCACCGTGGGCTCGGCAGCTACAACCGATCAGTACACCATTGAGTCCGGAAATTTAACGGCCATAAGGGCAGTCAATGGACCAGACCAGATCGAAAACTTCACGTTCGACGATAAACCTAATCCGTTTTTCGGCCTGTTTGGTCCTGATGTTACGCCTGTGCGCCGCTACAGCCGCAACAACGTTACAGAAGCTACGGTCAGGTATTCTAGCGGTAGCGTACGAACGTACACAATCAGTTATACCTACAACGAGCAGGGATTGCCGATCACAGCGCAAATTTCCAATACGTCGTCTCGCCTGCTGTTCGAGTATGAAGCCTACTGAGTGGTTGGCACGTCAGTCAGGCAACGTACTCATAGTTATCAGGCAGGAAGCACAATGACTATTTCTCCAATAAACTGAACGTACCTGACTGAACATCAAAGTTGTACTGCCGGGGAACCCCCGTGGCTAGTTCAACCTGCTCGATGCCTTTGGGGCTGATGCCCTCCAGGCGCATAAGCAACGCCCGGAGACTGTTCCCGTGAGCCACGACTAGCACATCCTCACCGGCTTGTAGATGAGGCAGCATGGCTGATTCAAAATAAGGTACTACCCGATTGTAGGTATCGGCCAGACTCTCGCCGCCGGGCGGTTGGTCGGTGTAGCCGCGTCGCCAGCGGAAAAGCTGTTCGGCTCCGTAGGCGGCGGCCACTTCTTCCTTATTCATGCCCTGCAACTGACCATACATCCGTTCGTTGAGGTTAGCGCTGCGCACGAGGGGCAGATCGGTCTGGCCTGTTTCGCGCAGGATAATCGCCATTGTTTCGATGGCACGTTGCAATACCGACGTAAACCCAATCGTAAAATGATCGGGTTTTAACAGTGTACCTGCCTGAAGCGCTTCGTGGCGACCCAACTCAGTCAGCGGCGTGTCAACGTTGCCGGTGAACCGGTTTTCCAGATTCCACTGCGACTGGCCGTGGCGAACGATAACGAAGAGAGGCATATATGTTCAGCTCTGTGATGGTATCAGTACTACCCCATAACCAGACTAAGTGTTCAGCCGCACAGGTACGTTGCCCAGCCAGTTACACCGAATAGACCCTTCATTGACAGTTCCCGTCGATGAGCAGTAACGCCTGTCGAAGTTGCTCGATAGTTTCTTCTGAAAGTCCGTCGAGGGCGGTTTGTCTGTTTTGGGCAATAATCGGCGAAACGGCCTCTATGAGTTGCTCCCCTTTGGGTGTGATCTGCCGATCAACCCGCCGCCGGTCCTGCTGGCTGGCCGATTGAATGAGCAATTCTTTCTTTACAAGGAGGTTGATGATACGGGCAATCGATGCCTGGTCTTTAAATACGCGCTCACCAATTTCCTGCTGCCCTAGTGTCGGCGACTCCTGAATTACGTTGAGCACCAGCCATTGATCAATAGTAATATCTACACCTGCCCGGTCGATGTTGTTCTGGGCAAACTGCCGGTATCGTTTGATTGTCCGTTCGAGCGTATAGAAAATAACCCTGTTCAGCATGGTGTTCCGGTGGAGTTGAATTGCTTCTGCAAGTTTAACGGGAAATGTGGATCGCGCTCTGTTGCTTGGCGCTTTTGGTTACTTGGCGCTGGTGGTATCTGGCAACCTGGATAGCTACCAGCTCAGGTACGTTCAAGCACCGCTCATCCCGTAAATCGGTCAGTTAAACGCTGTTTGATTGACTGTTCAATGATATGTCATATAATTTTAGCGAAGGAAGCAACACACGCCTATCACGGCAACTCTTTGAGAAGAATACGCTCTCCGATTACGCTCAAACCATTACATGATCTCTCGACGCTATGCATAAACGTCTTCTCTTTTCTATACTGACCAGTTTCCTCGCTCTGGTCAAGTTAACCGGTAACGCCCAGGTTCAGGGGGGTGTAAAAACGGAGAACGGCCAACCTATTGAGGTGGCGACCGTGACGCTACACCGCGCCGCCGATTCGGTGGTTGTGAAAGCCGAGTTCTCAGATGCGACCGGGCAGTTTCAGTTTCCGCTCCCAAAAGCCGGTCAGTACCGGGTGTCGGCGTCGCAGGTGGGATATGAACGTACTTGGTCGGGCGTTATCATGGTGGCATCTGAGGGGGTTGCGCTACCTGTGCTGGTGCTGAAACCAAGCCAGGGAACCACGCTGAACGAGGTGAAAATTATTGGTCAGAAACCACTGTACGAACGGCTGGCCGACCGGACCGTCGTTAATGTAGAAGGCAGTACGCTGGCGGCTGGTAACACGTCGCTCGATGTACTGTCGCGGTCGCCGGGCGTTACCATCGACAATAACGATAACCTGGCCCTGCGCGGGCGGCAGAACGTGCTGGTCCTCATTGATGGCCGGCGGCAACCGATGACCGGTACTGAACTGGCCGACTACCTGCGCAATCTGCCCGCCGACCAACTGAAAAGCGTTGAGCTGATTACCAATCCACCCGCCAAATACGATGCGCAGGGTACGGCAGGCATTATTTCGATCAACCTCCGGAAAGATCAGCGGCTTGGCACCAACGGAACGCTCCAGGCCAGTTACGGCCGCAGCCAGTATGATAAGTATACGGCTGGTGTAACGCTCAACAACCGGCGGAAACTAGCTTCTGGTGCCTCGCTAAATTTGTTTGGTTCATACACCTACGCCAACCGGGATGGGGTTGCCCTGCTGGATATTCACCGTGATTTCTATTCGTTGGGGGCAAACCGCACGCAACTTTTTACGGGTAGCAGCAACCAGAGCAACCGGGTGCTGGTGAAGTCACTGTCGCATACTGCGCGGGCCGGGCTGGACTACACCCCCTCGAAACGGACGGTGCTGGGCGTTGTTGTCAGCGGACAGAAGAGCCGCACGCCGAATCAGTTGGGGCTGAACCAGACAAGCCTGTATGACGCCAATGGCCGCATTACCGATACGTATGATGCGCGGAACGTGCGCAACTTCGTATCGCCGAACGGAGCCATTAACCTGAACCTGAAACATACGTTCGCCGATTCGGCCAACAGCCCGGAACTGACCGCCGATGCCGATTATGCCCAGTATAAGACAAGCCGGTTGCAGGAATTGAGTACGGTTTATCAGTTGACCGGCCGTTCAGGTACGTTGCTCATCGGTGATCAGCAGGGCGATTTGAGCATTTTATCTGCTAAAGCCGATTACCTGCATCCGCTACCGCATCAGGCGCGCCTCGAAGCCGGGGCCAAGTTCAGCCGGGTCTCGTCGGATAACGACGTGGTGTTCCGCCTGACAGAAGGATCGCTGACAACCATTGACCCGAACCGGACAAACCGATTCCGGTACGACGAAACGATTCTGGCCGGGTACGTTAACTGGAACCGGTCTTTCGCCAAAACGAACCTGCAACTGGGCTTACGAGCCGAACAGACCCTGGCACGCGGCGTACAGTCGGTGGGTAATAACAGTTTTACCCGGCAGTATGGTCAGCTGTTTCCAAGCGCCGCCATCAAGCAGACGCTCAGCAAGAATCACGAACTGAACCTGACGCTGAGCCGCCGAATTAATCGTCCGTCATACAGTCAGCTCAACCCGTTCCGGACCATCATCGACCCAACAACGTCGGGTGCCGGTAACCCGAACTTACGTCCCGAAACCAGTTATAATCTTGAGTTGACCCATACCTTCAAAGGCACGTTCAGCACCGGAATCAGCTATAGCCGCACCACTTCACCGATGATCGGCGTGGTGCAGCCCGAAACGGATTCGACGGTTATTTCCACCAGCGTCAACCTCGACCGGCAGGATTACTTCGCGCTCACATTGGTCGCTCCCGTGCAACCCGCCAAAGGGTGGCAGATCTACAACAACGTGGTGGTGTATTATGCGCGCTTTGTGGGTAATCTGGCAGGAACGGCGCTCGATAAAGGACGCCCGGCGTTTAACATCAGCAGCAACCACACGTTTACGTTCGGCAAAGGCTGGTCGGGTGAACTGAATGGGTCCTTACAGTCGGGCGAGCAGTATGGCTTTTTGCGGGTGCAGCCCAATGGACAGGTTACGATTGGCCTACAGAAGGCCGTTTGGGACCGGAAAGGCACCTTCCGCCTGACTATGTCGGATCTATTCTATACCCGAACAGTAACGGCGGTGTCGTTGTATGATAATTACGTGGAGCGGTTCTACCAGCGCCAGGACTCCCGCGCGGCAACACTGTCGTTCTCGTACCGGTTTGGCAACGATAAAGTAGCACCTACCCGCCGACGAACAGGCGGAGCCGAAGACGAGAAGCGCCGAGCGGGATAATGGAATGTCATCAGGTGGTTATTCACGATCACTAGGTATCCGCCGACTGTCGGCAACGAATGGCCGTGAACAACCACTTGATAATTAATTAATTACGTGTAGCAACTGCTGTTTTCTCTTTCGCCGCCACCCGCCAGATACGGTTGCCCGAATCGTCGGTGACGAGCAGGGAGCCATCAGGCATAGTGAACGTACCTACGGGCCGACCGTGTACATCCTGGCCGTCGTTTTTAGCAATGAAGCCCGTCAGAAAGTCTTCAGGCTTGCCAGGCTTACCGTTTGTAAACGGGACAAAAACGACTTTGTAACCCGATAGCTCAGAGCGGTTCCAGGATCCGTGCTGGCCAATGAATGCGCCGTTCTGATACTTAGCCGGAAAGGCTTTCCCGTCGTAAAAAGCAAGTCCCAGTGAAGCCGTGTGAGCACCCAGCGGAACATCGGGTACAATGGCTTTCTTCACCAACTCGGGGTTCTCTCCGGCGCGGCGTGGATCTTCAACTTGTCCGTAATAGCTATAGGGCCAGCCGTAGAAACCGCCTTCCTGCACGCTGGTCATATAATCGGGAACGAGACCGTCGCCAAGCTCATCGCGTTCATTGACAGCGGCGTACAGTTTGTTGGTGCCGGGCTGCCAGTCAATACCAACCGGGTTACGCAGCCCACTGGCATAAACGCGTTCGCCGGTGCCATCAGGGTTGATTTCCAGAATATTGGCGCGGCGAACTTCATTATCAATTCCGTGTTCGGCTACGTTACTGCCCGACCCGACAGAGACGTAGATTTTTTTGCCATCGGGGCCTGCCAGCAGGTTGCGGGTCCAGTGGTTGTTGTAGCCGCCAGCCGGTAATTTCAGGATGGTGTCGGGCTTGCTGGTCATTTTTGTTTCGCCAGCTTTGTACGGAAAACGCAACAGCGCGTCGGTATTGGCCACGTAGAAATGGTCGCCCAGTACCAGCATGCCGAAGGGTTGGTTCAGGCCCGTCAGAAATACTGACCGCTGATCGGGTTTGCCATCGCCGTTGGTGTCGCGTAGTAGCGTAACCCGGTTAGCGCTTTCGTCGAACCGTTGCGAATCTGCCTGGCCCGATACCTTGGCTACGGTTTTCTTAACGCCCGATTTCTCTGTATTCGACTCAGACACAAACACATCGCCGTTGGGGGCTACATACGCCCAGCGAGGGTTCACGAGGTCACGGGCATATTCGGTCACCACAAACCCTTCTGGCGCGGTGGGCATCTGGCCGTCTGCCCAGCCGATTACCTTGCTGAATTTAGTGGCCGATTTGCTGGCGTAAGGCGCGGGCAGATCGAGCGGCCCAATGGCGGTTTCAACCTGTGCGGCTTTTCCTTCTGATTTCTTTTCTTTTGAACAACTCGCCAGTAACAGGCTGCCGGACAGAAGAACAGTGGAGATTCGTAGAAACATGATTCGTTGAGTGATTACAGTATAGACCAGTAACTGAGCTGGTCCTGTTTATAACTGACTGTACTGCAATTTGGTTACTCACAAACCGGAGGCGTACCTTTCGATCATGACAGTAAATCCTCTTTTCATGCGCCGTGCGCTCGAACTGGCTCAGCATGGGCGGGGTAGTGTTAGCCCCAACCCGATGGTTGGCTGTGTGATTGTGCATGACCTGGGCAACGTACCTACGGGGCGAATGCTGGGCGAAGGCTGGCACAGACAGTATGGCGGGCCGCACGCCGAAGTGAACGCCATTCGGGCGGTGTCTGATGCTGATGAAACTCTTTTGCCCGAATCGACCGCTTACGTTACGCTTGAACCCTGCTCGCACTACGGCAAAACACCACCCTGTGCCGATCTGCTCATTGCAAAAAAAATAGGGCGGGTTGTATGCTGTAACGATGACCCCAATCCGCTGGTGTCGGGTCAGGGTTTTGCCAAACTTCGTGCTGCCGGTATCGATGTCATTACCGGCCTATTGGCTGAGGAGGGTCGCCGCCTAAATGCCCGATTCTTCACGTTTTTTGAGCAGAAACGGCCGCATATCATCCTGAAATGGGCCGAAACGGCCGATGGGTTCATTGGCGGGGTTGGGGCCAAACCAGTTGCCATTAGTGGCCCATTGGCTAGTCGGCTGGTGCATCGCTGGCGC
This sequence comes from Fibrella forsythiae, assembly GCF_017353175.1. Classification (GTDB taxonomy): domain Bacteria; phylum Bacteroidota; class Bacteroidia; order Cytophagales; family Spirosomataceae; genus Fibrella; species Fibrella forsythiae. The sequence continues at coordinate 657,903 of NZ_JAFMYW010000002.1, forward strand.
AGTGAGGAAGACGCCATTCTGGTTGGTACCACCACCGCCCGAAACGACAACCCCCGCCTGAACGTGCGCCACTGGCCGGGTACGTCGCCCATGCGTATTGTACTCGACCGATCGTTGACATTACCCAAAAATCTGCACCTCTTCGATGGTTCACAACCAACGCGGGTATACCATAAACCGGCCGTTGCTTCACCTGGTGATGGGCCTAACCCAAACCTCATCTACGTACCAGCTGATTCGCTGGAAACGCTGCTGACAGATCTTCACCGGCAGCGCATTCAGTCGGTACTGGTCGAAGGCGGCGCGCAAACACTGACCTCGTTTCTTGAAGCAGGACTATGGGATGAAATACGCCTTTTCCGTAGCCCTAACTCATTGTATGATGGCGTCCGTGCGCCGCAGGTACGTGGTAAGCTTGCCGATCAGCAGCAGGTTGACGAGGATCTGTTGCTGGTGTATCGGCAATGAATGGTGGACTAGTTTCGCGCTGCAACCTGCAGCGCGAAACTACAAACGAACAAAAGAACGCTACGCCAACGCGTTACCATCTACCCATACGCCTTGCTGCACCAATCCTTTATCAAGCCGGACCAGGTTGGCAACGTACCCAGGTGAAATGCATCCGATCTGATCGCCCAGGCCGATGACGTTGGCGGGTGTGACGGTTGCCATGCGTAGGGCATCGGTAAGCGGCAGGCCTACTTCCTGCACGCAGAACCGAACGCAGTCGAGGACGGTGATGGCTGTTCCTGCCAGCGTTCCCTGCTCATTTACGTACCTGCCGTGCAGCGGCGAGCCCGGTTCACCGCTGCCGGGTTCAAAGTGAACGACGAATGTTTCGAGCGCAAAATTGGCGCGGGGCGGATTAGCAAACAGGGCGTCGGAGATCAGAAACAGTCGGTCAGGACCAAGCTGGCGATGGGCCATCCGGATGGCCGCCGGGGCGCAGTGATAACCGTCGGTAACGATGCTGCTGATGACCGTCGGGTGATCGAAAATAGCGCCCACCGTGCCGGGTTCGCGGCTTTCGAAACCCCGCATTGCATTGTACAGATGGGTGGCCAGCAGAAAGCGATCGGTGTCGGAACCATCGCCAAAGGCGGCCATTGCCTGCTGGTAGGTGGCGTTGCTATGCCCCAGCGAGAGCAACGTACCCGACGCTTTAGCCAGGCCGTACAGCAACGTCAGTTGATCCGGCGACAGCATTTCGGGAGCCAGCGTCAGAATGCTGATGGCGTCGGCATGGTGGCTAAACAGCGTCTCCAGTTCGCCTTCGGCCGGAACCCGTACGTACTTGGCCCGGTGTGCTCCCTTTTTTATGGGGTTGAAATAAGGGCCTTCGAGGTGAATGCCAGGTACGTTCAGGGGCATTTCGTCGCGCACAACACGCACCGCCGACGTGGCTTGCTGCATCTCGGCCAGGTGCGTCGAATGTAGGGTTGGCAACAGGGTTGTGGTGCCGTTCAGGGCGTGGCTCTTCCAGATGTGTCGCACCGTTTCGGGTGTTGGCTCGGCGTTCAGGAACTCCGTTGCTCCGCCATACAATTGCAGGTCAATCAGGCCCGGAACCAGGTAATCGCCCTGTAGGTCAAGGATGTCGATACCATCTCCTGTGGCTAAGTCAGGCCCAATGGCTTTGATATGGCCCTCTTCGACGAGGACACTGGTGTTGGGTAGAAACGAATCGCCGGTGAAGACGGTGGCGTTAATGAATAGCATAGCGACTCGTTTATTGTTGAACAGATGTCAGGATGGCTGGACCAGCCATTAAGCTGCCAAATTGTTGTTTAAACGCATCCATATGCGGCATAGCGGCGTGGGCGGCCAGTCCGGCTTCATTGTCCCACAGCTCGTGCATGATGAGCTGATCCGGGTTTTCCATGCTGACGTATAGTTCGTACAGTTGGCAGGCGGCTTCGGCACGTACCTGTGGAATCAGATCCAGGAAAGCAGCTTTGAGTTCTTCGCCTAAACCCGGTTTGGCGGTAATGGTAGCAAATACGAGGAGAGACATCTTTTTGATTTTTCTGTTTACAGTTTGCAGTTTTCTGTTACGCCGCTAGCCTATTATTACTTGCCTAAGCAACGTAACAGAAGACTGTAAACTGTAAAACAGAAAACTGAATTTCTACCCCTGCCAGATAGACCAGGCTTTTTCGGCCTGTAGCACCAACATCTGGTAACCGTTCATGACGGCGGCACCCTGTGCTTTGCCAAGGCGCATAAACTCAGTTTCGGCGGGGTTGTACACCAGGTCGTAGAGCCAGTGCTCACTCGTCAACTGATTGTAAGGCAGGTCGGGGGCCGCATTTATGTTGGGATACGTACCCACCGGCGAACAATTGACAAGCAACTGATAATCAGCAATGACGCTGGGTATGTCGGCGTACGTGAGGCCGTCGGTAGCAGGCGTTCGCGACACCATTTTATGACTGATACCCAGATCAGTAAGCGCCGCTACTACGGCCTTCGAAGCACCGCCTGTACCGAGCACCAGCGCGTTGGCGGGCAGAATGGATAACACGTCGGGGTCGTCTGACTGCTCGCGGACGGTATCGCCAACCCATTCGGTGAGCGATTGCCGGAAGCCGTAATAATCGGAATTGAACCCTGTTTTGGTTCCATCGGCCTCCAGGCGAATGACATTCACGGCGCCAACTTTTTGGGCCGATGCATCCAGACGATCCAGAAAAGGCAGCACATTGGTTTTGTGGGGGATGGTCACGTTCAGGCCGCGAAGGCCGGGGAGCCGCAGCAACTCTGGTAATTCTGCCTGAATATCAGGCATATCGAACAAATCGTAGCGGGCATTTGTAATACCTTCGCGGGCAAACTTCTCCGTAAAATACGTTTGGGAAAACGAATGAGTGAGCGGATGCCCGATGAGTCCGTAGCGTGTCATGCCTGCAAAGGTAATGGCAATAGCGAATGACCGGCCTGTCAAAGGTGTTTGTTCGATTGCCTCTGACGGTGTATCTTTAATAAACCATTCGGCCTGCTGGTGGCCTGTTAATAACCACGCTTATTTTACGTGTATTGTATCGTCGACGTTGAAACGACCGGGGGCGTGAAAGGCCCCTCTCGCCTTACAGAAATTGCCCTGATTCGTCACGACGGGCACCGAATCGTCGACGAGTATCAGACGCTGCTCAACCCGGGCCATCCTATTCCGCCGTTTATTAGCCAGTTAACCCGCATCACCGACGAGATGGTGGCCGATGCCCCGACCTTCGATCAGGTCGCCGACCGGGTGCACGAGATCACCGAAGGCGCCATTTTCGTGGCCCATAACGTGCTGTTCGATTTTGGTTTCCTGCAGAAAGAAATGAACTGGGTCGATCGGGAGTTTCTGCGTCGTACACTTTGTACGGTGCGGTTGAGCCGTAAAATCCTGCCCGGACATCCATCCTACAGCCTTGGCAAATTGTGCCGCTCGCTCGATATTCCGCTGCAAGGCCGTCATCGCGCCTATGGCGATGCTGCCGCTACGGTCAAGCTGTTTGAGATGCTGCTTCGTAATGACCGCCACGGGCACATTCCCCGCCCGAAACCGGCGATGATTTTATAAGTTTACTGTTTTTAGTTTACTGTCTTCTGTTGCGCTGCTTAGGTACGGGACAAACGATCGGCAGCGCATTAGAAGACGGAAGACTATTTAAAACAGCCTCCCGTTGTTTCGGGTTAGACAAGTACACTCTCGTCTGTTATGAAACAACTTGGAATCGGCGTGATCGGAATGGGCGGATTTGGCCTGTTTGCCGTTCAGCAATTTTTACAGCATCCCAATACCCGGCTGGTAGCCATTGCCGGATCGAAACGCGAAGAAGCCATCCGCACTGCCGAACGGTTTGGAGCGGAACAACTGGCCACGCTCGATGAACTGGTGCAACACCCCGACGTTGACATCGTGTACATTGCCACGCCGCCGTTCATGCACTTCGAACAGGCTATGCTCGCGCTGGAAGCCGGCAAGCACGTGATCTGTGAGAAACCACTGGCCATGAACCCCGATCAGGGACGGCAGATGCTGGCTAAAGCGGCGGAGAAAGGGCTACTCATGGTGACCAACCTGATGCAACGCTATAATCCGCTTTTTGCGCGTATCAAACATCTGGTTGATCATAAGTTGCTAGGTGACTTCCTACACGGTTATTTCGAGAATTATGCGGGTGATGAAGGACTGAGCCCCCAGCACTGGTTCTGGGACCGGACCAAGTCGGGCGGTATTTTTATTGAGCATGCCGTTCATTTTTTCGACCTGTTTGCCGGTTGGCTGGGTGAAGGCGAAGTGGTTGCGTCGCAGCTATCGAAACGCCCCAACAGCGCTGATATCGAGGATCAGGTGCAGGCAACAGTGCGTTATGGTACCGCTGATACAGGTTATCAATTCGTTAACTATTACCATGGCTTTACCCAAACGGGGCGCATGGACCGGCAGGAAATGAGGCTTGTTTTCGAGCGCGGCGACATTACGCTGTACGAATGGGTGCCCACGCGCATGGTGCTCCGTTGCGTGGCCGATGAGGCCACAACAAAGGCGCTGATGGACCTTTTTCCCGGCGCTCAACTCAATGTGACGGCCAATATCGATCCATCGAAACCCATCGGCGGACGGCATAAAACCTTTCATGCGTATCAGCAGATTGACATCAGATTCGGTTTTGAGGTTGAAAAACAACACCGCTACAGCGAACTGTTGCGCCTCATGTTCCGCGATCAGGTAGCCGCTATTCAACAACCCGGCGTGCACCGGATCATCTCCGAAGAAAACGGCCTGACCAGCCTGGAAACAGCCTTCGCCGCCGATCAGATGGCCAGAAATCAGTAAGCAGTTAGCAACGGCTTTGCTGGAGAAATTCGCTTTTGCAGGGCAGGCTCTACTCAGGGAGTGCCGATCATTGCTGCCAGTTCACTGTTAACTGTTCACTGATTTCTTACCTTTGCTGCTCCATCCTAATTGCTGGTCAACGTATGCTTGCAGAACCTGTCTTGCCTGACGCCGCGTTTAGTGGTCCGCTCCAGTCGGCCATTACCTATGAAAAAATCCCCACCCACATTTATGCCGATGCAAAGGCTGCTTCGCGGGCGGTGGCGCATGAAATCGCTGCTCTGATTCGTCAGAAGCAAAAAGAAAAGAAGCCCTGTATTCTGGGGCTCGCCACCGGCTCATCGCCAAAAACGGTGTATGCCGAACTGATTCGGATGCACCGGGAAGAGGGCTTGAGCTTCCACAACGTAGTATCCTTCAACCTCGACGAGTACTTCCCGATGGAACCCGATTCGCTGCAAAGCTATTGGCGTTTCATGCGGGAACAACTGTTCGACCATGTCGACATTCCGGCGGGCAATTACTACGTACCTGACGGAACCCTACGGGCCGATAAAGTTGCCGAGTTTGCCAAACACTACGATCAGCAGATTGCTGAGGCTGGCGGTCTTGATTTTCAACTGCTGGGTATTGGTGGTAACGGCCACATCGGTTTCAACGAACCTGGTTCACTCATCAACTCGCATACCCGCCTGATGATGCTTGACCATTCCACCCGGGCTGCTGCCTCCGTCGATTTCGGTGGGCTGTCACGCACCCCGCGCAAGGCAATAACGATGGGTATTGCCAGTATTCTGGGAGCCAAACGGGTTGTACTGCTGGCCTGGGGCGAACGTAAAGCGCCGGTAATTCAGGGTGCGGTAGAAGGCACGGTGACGGAAACAAACCCGGCCTCGTACCTGCAAACGCATCCAAACGCGCTGTTCGTGATCGACACCGCCGCAGCGTCGGAACTAACCCGGATGAAAGCGCCCTGGCTGGTCGATTCGGTGGTGTGGGATAATCCGATGAAGAAAAAAGCGGTAACGTACCTGTCGTTAACGCTCGAAAAACCGATTCTGAAACTCACCGACCGTGATTATAACGACAATGGCGTGAGTGATCTGCTGGCGCAATACGGCCAGGCATATGATATTAATATCGACGTTTTCAACCAGCTTCAGCACACAATCACGGGCTGGCCTGGTGGCAAGCCAAACGCTGATGATACCAACCGGCCAGAGCGCGCGCTGCCAACGCACAAACGCGTACTGCTGTTCAGCCCGCACCCCGACGATGACATCATTTCAATGGGTGGCACCTTTCAGCGGCTCGTTGATCAGGGACACGAAGTGCACGTAGGGTACCAGACATCGGGCAACATTGCCGTAGCCGATGACGAAGCGCTGCGTTTTGCCGATTACGTGGTCGATTTCAATACCCGGTTTGGTATAAAAAGCCCTGAGGCTACCCGTATTTTCCAGGATGCGGCAACCTCGCTGCGTAACAAGAAAGATTCGGAGATGGATACCGACGAGGTTCGTCAGGTGAAGGGGCTTATCCGCATGGGTGAAGCCAAATCGACCTGCCGGTTTGTGGGTATTCCCGTTGAGCACGCGCACTTCATGAACCTGCCTTTCTACGAAACGGGCAAGGTGGAGAAGAAGCCGCTTAGCGAAGAAGATATCAAGATCACGATGGACCTGATCGAGAAGATCAAGCCGCACCAGATCTACGCCGCCGGCGATCTGGCCGATCCGCACGGAACGCACAAAGTGTGTCTGGATGCGGTGCTGGAAGCCGTTAAGCGGTTGTCGCACAAGAACTTCATGAAAGATTGCTGGGTGTGGCTCTACCGTGGTGCCTGGGCCGAGTGGGATATTCACGAAATCGAAATGGCCGTACCCATGTCGCCCGACCAGGTGACGAAAAAGCGGCTTGGTATCTTCAAGCACCAGTCGCAGAAAGACGGTGTAGTGTATCAGGGCACTGATTCGCGGGAGTTCTGGCAACGGGCCGAAGAGCGCAACCGCGCCACGGCTGGCCTTTACAACCGCCTTGGCCTGGCCGAATACGAAGCCATGGAAGCCTTCGTGCGCTGGAAAGGGTAAACGGTAGTTTCCGGAAAGTTATTGAAACGAGGTATGTTGTCTATCCGACCTGGCGAATGGACAACATACCTCGTTCCGTATTAACCGGGTTAGCCGGGTGCCCTAGGTTAATGCGAACGATGATTATCTATGATCCGGTCAACTGCTACATAAGCTGGTTCACAGGTGCACCAGATAATCGGTCAGGAGTTTCCACTGGAGTTTTTGATAGAACAACCAGCCCATTTCGGCAATCGCCGTGTTGATCATGGCGCGGTCACCGGCTTGCGATCCCTTGTTATTGATCGCTTCATCGTGGCCAATTTCACTGGCCCGTATGGTCGTGCCAATGCGTTCAACCCGAAACGTGCTACTGGCCTGCGCCTGAAAAAAGTGTTGAATCGCCTCTGATTGCTCCTCCCGTGGGTCTCTACTGGGATGTACCGTAAACTCCACCCGGTTTTCTTCGCGGGCCACGTGTGTGACACGTACCCAATTCTCAGGCATCGGGCCGGGCAGACGAATCTGAATGTAATCGCCTACTTGTGGAGGTCCAGATGTGTTGGGTTGACCAGTGGCATCATGCAGGAAGAAATCGGCGGTAAATAGGGAAAGGCCCGACCAGCCATTGATGGTCAACAGCTTCGCCACTGATCTGTCAAACGCTGCTATGGCCGAGGCTTCGTCGGGAAACGTCTGCTCACTGGTATAAGTCTTGTCTTTTGTCGCTTCGCCCTGTACGGCCTGTATCTCATGCTTGGCCTGATCAGGAAAGGAGGTAGACTTCATGGTTGTAGCGTACAGCGTTGTTACTCGTGTTTGTAACTACGTTGATGGGCTCATGCTACACGTTGTAGGCAGATAATAAGGTAGTGGCGCGGAAGGCATACCGGGTAAAACGAGGAATGGCTCTGCTGCTCATAGGTTGATGAAGCAGCAGAGCCATTGTGCACTGTGTATAAGATGAATGACGAATGTGTATCCGGCCTGCAATCCCGGAGGGGTGTTATGTCAATAGAAAGATGCGTTCCCCCAATAATCTAGCCCCGTAGGGGCGATATGTAGTCTTGACTGTCCCTTTTACATGTTTCCCCTACGGGGTTTTGTATTTGCTAGGACATTCGTTTCCATTGACATATCATCCCTTTGGGGTTGCAGGCCTGATGCGCGTTCATAGCTTACGGATAGAGCAAATACTTCTTTCGCATCTTCTTGTAAGTCGATAAGCCTGGTTCCCAGCTTTTACGAATGTCGGCTTCAGACACGCCAGCGATGATCTGCTGTTTGAATTTTTCGGTGCCAGCCAGCTTGTTGATGTCACCCATCTGCTTGCTCTGGCTCCGGTCGAAGAAGCGCTCTTTGTCTGGATAGGCTTTGTAGAGTTCAATCATCCAGCTCAGGTTTAACTGCTTCGATTTGCGGAGCTTACTCGTATCGTATTTCCGCAGGTCAAGGCCATAGCATTCCATATCCTGATGCAGTGGCGTTTCGCTCATGCCCTTCAGGCTGACAGGCTTAAACGAGAACGCGTATTTCCCTTTCAGCGCAGGCGCACCCAGCACGGTAAACGGCATGTATGTACCCCGGCCCTGACTAACAATGGTACCTTCAAACAAACAGATGCTCGGGTAGAGCAGGATCGACTGCTGGGTGTTGAGGTTTGGCGAGGGTAATATGGGCAGTGTGTAGGCTTTGTCGTGGTCGTAGTTCGCCACTTTCACAACGCGCAGCTTGCAGTTGGCTTTGTTGGGCAACCAGCCTTCGCCGTTGGCCATTTGCGCAAACTCGCCCATGGTCATGCCGTGGGTGATGGGAACAGGGTGCATGCCGATGCCCGAATGCAGGTGATCTTCCAGCATAGGCCCGTCGACAACGTACCCATTGGGGTTGGGCCGGTCCAGAATCATCAGTTCCTTGTTGTTCGCCGCGCATGCTTCCATCACGTGCGTCAGCGTGTTGATGTAGGTATAAAAACGGCAGCCTACATCCTGAATATCGAATATTAGCACGTCGATATCGGCCAGTTGCTCGGCGGTTGGTTTGTTATTTTTGCCATAGAGCGATATCACCGGAACGCCCGTTTTGGCGTCTACCTCGTCGGCAACTTTAGCCCCGTTGCTGGCATTTCCCCGAAACCCATGCTCAGGCCCGAAGATGCGCACAATCTTGATGCCCCGATTCAGGAGGCTGTCAACGCTGGGTTTGCTGCCGATGATCGACGTCTGGTTTACCACCATACCGACGCGTTTACCCATCAGGTAAGGTACGTACTGGTTTGTCTGGTCGGCACCGGTTATGATCGGCTCAGCTGGTTTGCCGGAAGATGTTGCCGGTTTATAAGCAGGCGTTAGTACACAAATAGCCAACAGGCAAAGCGTGAGCAGTAGAGGAAAGAGGTTGAGGCGATGGTTCATAAAAGAAATCGGGTACGTTCAGGCTCGTAAATTAGAGGTAAGAATTAAGAGTTAATAGCCAAGAAGTAAGAATGGCTCTGCCGAAGTCCCGTCTGGTGCTTCAGCAGAGCCACGCTTACCCGTCAACCGCAAGGGCGGCCGCTCTTGATTCTTGCCTCTAATTTGCCTACGACAGTGGTCCCGAGAAGCTGATCAGGGCGGTGGCCAGGTTGGTCAGATCTTTGCTGAACGGGCCGTCCGGGTTATTGTTGGCGTATTCCTGTACAGTACCGGCCAGTTCGCGGAGGAGGCGTTCGGCGCTCCGCAAATCACCTGTGTTCAGCGCATCACGGAGTTGCCCAAGTGGTGCCTCGATCCATTGCGTGCTCACATCAGAGCGAACAACTGTGATCCAGTCTTCCACCATTGTGGCACCCTGTTCGGGTGTGGAAGCAACGGCACCGCCAGCCAGGGTTTCCAGGGTGTCGATAAACATCTTCTGCGCCCGGTCGCCTGGGTTATACAGGTCGTAGATCGTTCCGTCTTCAGTCTGGTTTTCAGCCAATTGACTATCATCGCCGATGCGGTTCAAATCTGTTGAGAAGGAGCGAAGTGAATCAGCCAGTTTGGTTAGATTATCGCCGGTTTCCGTATCCGCGTTGCGGGCGAGCAACTGCGTTTGGCCCGCCAGTGTGTTCAGCAGGTGCTTCACCCGGTGGTTGTCGGGCGTGGGGTTTAGCAGTTCGTCGTACAGATCGGTCAATTGCTGATGGACTTCTTCGGCACCATCGGTATTTTTGAGGGCCGATTGCCAATCTTTGATCAGATCAGCACCACTCGACGGCTGAGCGTCGGATTTTGATAGCGTTTGCAGCGTGTTTTGCAGAATTGTCTGCGGATATGCCTGAGCCATAAGTTTGATTCGTTGAGTACTCGTTTTATGTATTCATCGAACCAATCCCAGCGCTGAATGTTCGGTCAACTAATTCTATTGATATTGTAGTCTATAAAACTATGCCGAAACACATCAAAAAATGGCTGCTCCGCATCCTGCTCAATTTCGTTTACCTGTTGCTTTCGCTGGGGCTTATGTATGTAGCTGCCGTGGTGGTAATACTGACGATCAGTACGAGGGCGGTTGTGAAGGATCCGCTCTTCGGCATCATCAACTATGAGTCGCTGCTGATACTGGTCGTGTCCGTTCTGTCTCTCTGGCTTGTATATCGATACATCGGGAAGATCTATTCGCTACTAACTACGCCGCCCAAACCCGAGTGATGCGGTTATAAAAATGGCCGGAACGTACCTGACGTTCCGGCCATTTTCAGGGCAGACCATGCTGATTAGACAAGCTTTACAGCGTATCGGCAATTACTTCGCGGATGTCGGAAATGATCTTGTTGGCCAGGTAATCGGCCGTCGACAGTGTGTCTGACTCCGAATAGATCCGAATGATCGGCTCCGTGTTCGACTTGCGGAGGTGAACCCACTCTTTGTCGAATTCGATCTTCACGCCATCGATCGTGTTAACCGGATTCTTGGCGTATTTGGCCCGAATGCGCTCCAGCACGGCGTCAACGTCGATATCGGGCGTTAGTTCGATCTTGTTTTTCGAGATGTAATAGCTTGGGTACGTTCGGCGGAGCATGGATGCTGATTTACCGAACCGGGCCAGATGGCTCAGAAACAGTGCAATGCCTACCAGTGCATCGCGGCCATAGTGCAACTCGGGGAAAATAATACCACCATTGCCTTCACCACCAATCAACGCACCCTTTTCTTTCATCATTTCCACCACGTTCACCTCGCCCACGGCCGACGCAAAGTGCTGTCCGCCGTGTTTCTGCGTTACGTCGCGTAGCGCTACGGTGCTTGACAGGTTGGAGACAGTGTTTTTTGAGGACCCTTCCGGGGTGTTTTTCAACACGTAATCGGCTACGGCCACCAGCGTATATTCTTCGCCAAAGGGCGAGCCATCTTCGCAAATCAGCGCGAGGCGGTCAACGTCGGGGTCAACTACAATGCCGAGGTCCTGATTATCGCGTTTGGCGATGTTGATAATATCGGTCAGGTTTTCGGGCAGCGGCTCGGGGTTATGGGCGAAATGGCCGGTTGGTTCGCAGTGTAGCTTGGTAACGTGTTCAACGCCAAGGGCTTCCAGGAGCATCGGTACCACAATTCCACCCGTTGAGTTCACAGCGTCGACAACGACCCGGAAGTTACGTTTAGTAATGGCTTCCCGGTCAACCAGCGGCAAGGCCAACACCGCGTCGACGTGTTTTTGGAGCCAGGTATCATCGGTACGGTAGTGACCCAGCTTTTTTACGTCGGCAAACGTAAACGCTTCATGATCGGCAAGGGCCAGTAATTCATTGCCGTCGTCGCCGGAAATAAACTCGCCGGTTTCGTTCAGCAATTTCAGGGCGTTCCACTGAACGGGGTTATGGCTGGCGGTAAGGATGATGCCACCGATCGCGTTTGAACCAGGAACGGCCAGTTCAACCGTCGGGGTTGTTGACAGGCCCAGATCCAGAACATCAATGCCAAGGCCCTGCAAGGTAGCGGCGACCAGCTGGGAGACCATCGGGCCCGACAGGCGGCCATCGCGGCCAATAACTACGGTATGCGGCCCTTTTTTGTCGGTTTGGCGCAACAGAAGCCACTGACCAAAAGCCGCCGTAAATTTCACTACATCAAGGGGGGTAAGGCCTTCGCCTGAACGCCCGCCGATGGTTCCCCGGATGCCCGAGATCGATTTAATTAAAGCCACGTGATTGGGTCTGGTAAACAGTTTGAATGGCGAATGGCTGTTAGGCTGGCTGGCTGTTTCCTTGATGGACAACTAGACAACCAACCCCACAGACGAACGATATTCTTCTGCCACAAAGATAAATTGACCCGGCGCTAAACCCTATCCGTTCATCCCTAAAGACGAACTATTTATTGAATCGCACGTCGCCGTAAGTAGCTACCACTTTAATGCTCGGGCCATCCCCATTTCCCACTTTTCCGACGTACTGACGAACGCGCGCCGGACGGGGAGGCGAGGTGACCGTTATGCCTGTGGGCATACGGGGTGGCGCTGGCGTAGTTGGCTGCGTCAGCAGTTGCAGGTTAGGCAGGGTAGGGTAGGTAAATCCACCATGCGTCACCGTTACGTCGAAGTCGCAATTGGGCGTTGACTGCATAGGCAGGGCTACCGATGAATAGGTGGCTTCAACGTCGATCTTGTCGGCCGACGCACCGATCCGTTCAACCCGGAATTGCTTGGCGTAATTCATCTTGAATTTTCCTGACTGCCGAACTGCGCCAATCAGAGCGTCGGTGTAACTCGTGCGCACATCGACCTTGTTGGTTTCGCCAATATTCAACTTGCCGTATGTCTGCTGAATAGACAGCACGTTGCCTGAGTTGATGTCTACGTCGCCAAAGGACATCACGACATTCCCGTTCTGTACATCGCGAATAGACACGTTGCCAAATGAGGCCTTGATTTTAGTACTCGCGTTGTTCAGAGTCGCACCGGTTACGTCGCCAAATCTGGAACTGACCGAAAGGGGCGCCCAGAAATCCGGGATAATGGTATTGCCAAAGCTATTGTTAATAGTCAACCCATTTGCTTTCGGCATCGAGATACGATACGTAATCTGGAGTGATGTATTACTCTCTTTCCGGCTGGCTTTCCAACTTGTTTTTAACCCGTTTGGGTACGTTCGTTCCTCGCCTCGTGAACTCGTAATTGTTCCGCCATCTTCGTTTTTCTCCTGATTCTTCTCAAATTCCGAGTCGATCATGGTTTTGAAAATATAGGCGTTTCCGTCCCGGCGCTCATCTATTTGAACAGCATTGAGCGCCTGTTTGGCTCGGTTGGCATCTTTTGATGAGGAGGTAATAACGATGTTGACCCGAAACTCATTGCGATCCCAAAGCGATACGGATACATCGCCGAAGCGGTTATCGATTGATAACGTTGCTTTGCTGTCGACGGGCAGGGATTTAAGGATAGTCCGCGTGTACTCGGTGCGGTCATCGGCCAGTTCCTGCAGCTCGAGTTGTGCCATTGGGGCAAACTGCGCCGCTGGTTGTGGCGTATGCTGAGCGACTGCGGCCGGCTGGTCGTCGGGTGCCTGGGCTAACGCCCGGACAGCCAGCAGGCAGGCTGCCAGAAAGACGAGGTATGGATTAAACGGGTTCATTGGTTGTTTGTTGTTTAATGCGCTGTATAACACGCAGTTGTTCGTTCAGCAGGTCGATCTGAAGCTGCAGGTTCTGAATCATAGCCTGAATCAGAACCTCCTGATTGGGCGTATTGGGCAACTCTTTCTTCAGCCCCTTATAACTCGCTTCCAGCCGGTTAAGGTCCTGCGAAAATTCATCATACAGGTCGGGGTTGCTTTCGGTAAGCTGCTGTAATTCGGTTCGTTTCGCTTCGATCAGGCTGGAATATTGCGCCACTTCTTTAGCATAGGTAGGGCTGAAGGCCATAACATCAGCCTGTTTGGTTGGTGCGTAGCGGTCATTGATCCACCACAGGCTACCAGCCAGCAACAGTAACGCAATAGAGGCTGCCCAGGTCCAGTACGAGCGTGTCCAGGAAGGTTGCCGGTGCACAGCCCGGAACGGCTGAGCCGTTTTGGCAGGGGCGGGCTGGTCGGGCAATTGGTCAGCGATTCGCTCCCACAAACCAGCCGAGGGACCGTCCTGCTCAAAGGCGTCGCGGTTATCGCGGATGAATTTTTCGAGGGACATAGGTCAATTAGTGAATGAGTGGATGAGTGAATGAGTGAATAGTTGGCTTCCGCGTGTATGCAAGCTCCCGGTATTCGCTACTTCACTCATTCTCTAATTCGCTCATTATGTAAGTGTTCAACTAGTTTTCGTTTGGCCCGGAGGTATTGCGATCGGGAAGTTGATTCTCCGATGCATAACACCTGGCCGATTTCTTCGTGGTCGTAGCCTTCAAACAGATGCAGCGTCAGCACCACGCGGTATCCTTCGGGCAATTTCTGAATGGCGCGACGTACCCGCTCCACATCCCAGTTCAGGCTTTCTTCGTCGATTCCCCCGCCGGTAGTGTCGGGAGCATCGAATCCGTCGCCCAGTTCGTCGGTGCTGACCAGGGCCAGCCGCCGGCTGCGCAAATGACCAATGGCCCGGTTCACCACAATCTGCTTCAGCCACGCGCCGAAGGTGCTTTCCGCGCGGAACTTGTTCAGGTTGCTGAATGCGTCGAGGAATGCTTCCTGCAACACATCTTCGGCTTCGGCATCGTGCCCCACAATCCGCAGACAGACGTTATACATCGCTTTGGCGTAGCGATTGTATAGCTCATACTGCGCCCGTCGGTCGCCCGTTTTCGAGCGATCAACCAGGTCGGAGATCAGGGCGGGGTTTGGGTACGTCGCCAACAGGTACGGGCCGCCGGTGCGTGAGCAACCGGGTTTAGGTCATCAATCGGGGTAAAGACGCAGGGCCGATCAGGTACGTTGCATGGAAAGAGTTAAGAATTAAGAATTACGAGTTAAAAGTGAAGAGTTAAGAGTAAACTACTTCGATCAGCAGAGCCACTCTTCACTCTTAACTCTTCACTTTTAACTCGTAATTCTTTAGCCCTTCCTTATACACCTCCACCACGCGCTGGCGGGCGAAGGCGTGGTCGATCATGGGAGTGGGGTAATCCAAGCTATTGTATTCAGGTACCCAGCGTCGGATATAGACACCTTTTGGATCGAATTTTTCGGCCTGGGCGGTGGGGTTGAATACCCGGAAATAGGGCGCGGCATCGGTGCCGGAGCCAGCCGCCCACTGCCAGCCGCCGTTATTGGCCGAGAGGTCGAAGTCGCGGAGTTTTTGGGCGAAATACGCTTCGCCAATTCGCCAGTCGATGAGCAGGTGTTTGATGCAGAAACTGGCCACGACCATCCGTACCCGGTTGTGCATCCAGCCGGTTTCGTTCAACTGCCGCATCCCGGCGTCGACCAGCGGATAGCCGGTTGTGCCGGTTTTCCAGCGTTCAATGTCTTCGGGCCGGTTCAGGAACTTGATGTTGTCGTATTCGCGGCGGAAGGCGTGTTGCTCCACGTGCGGAAAATGGTCGAGCACCTGGAAATAGAAGTCACGCCAGCATAGTTCGCTCAGAAACGTGGGGCTTGTTTCCTGCGCCTGCCGGGCCAGATCGCGGATACTGATGGTGCCGAAGCGCAGGTGAATGCCTAACTCACTGGTGCCCCGCTCGGCCGGGTAATCGCGCATTTTCTGGTACTCCGACAGCAATTTTTCTGATACGGTTGGCTTTGGGTAATTCTCGCCCAGCGGCTCAAAGCCCATATCGTCGAGTGTAACAACGGGCGTGGGCGGCGTTTGGTAAAGCCGGTCGAAGTACTTCTCAGTAGGGTAGGCTTTGAGGTAAAACGGATCGGCGAGTTTGCCCAGCCAATTGCGGCTATAGGGGCCAAACACGGTGTAAGGCTTACCTGTGCCGGTCAATACCTCGTCGCGGTCGAAAATGGCCTGGTCTTTATAGCCATGAAAACCTACACCCACCGTCTTTAGGTACGTTTCAATCTCCGCGTCGCGGCCTTTGGCGTAGGTTTCATAATCATAGTTGGTGAAGACATTGGCGATCGTGTATTCGCTGGTCAATTCCTTGAATACATCGAGCGGGTGACCGTAGCGAATCAATAGCGATGAGCCCATCTTTTGTAGCTCGTCCTGCATCTTCAGCACTTCTTTGTAGATGAACTCGACCCGACGGTCGCGCTTATCGTCCAGGTGATCCAGAATGTCTTTGTCGAAGATGAAGAGGGGTAAAACGGGTCGTCCGGCTTTCAGGGCGTAGTACAGGGCGGCGTTATCGTGCAGGCGCAGATCGCGCCGGTGCCACACGATGGCGATAGGAGTCTCATGTTTCATGTTTCAAGTTTCAAGTGCGTGGCTCGTACACGAAAGGCATGTTGGCAATGCACTTGAAACTCTGAAACTTGAAACATGAAACTGCTAGTTTCTGTTACCACCATTTTTCGTAGCCCTCTGTTGGTTTAAAACCTGATTTGGGTTCGAAATGCTGCCAGATGATAGACGAGACCGTACGGAGCAGGGTAGAGCCTTCGTTGGTGCGGCCCCAGCTTTGGTCTGCCTGGTTTTTGGTCATCACACAATAGACATACTCGCCGTGGGGTGCATGCACCAGCATCACTTCCGAGCGCGACTGATTAACCGCCCCGTTTTTGGTAGCCACCTTCACCTCTTTGGGCAGTTGCGACAGGCCGTCTTCGTCCCAGAACTGGCGGCCCAGGTTTCGGTACATACGGTCGCTGGCGGCGGGGCTCACGGCTTTCCCTTGCCGAATGTAGGTGAGCAGGCTGGCCAGTTCGCGGGGTGTGGTCTGGCCCCAGCCATAGCGGGTCCGGAAGGGTTCGCGGCCCGGCGTGCGTGAGTTCACCCGCGTTTGCGGAAAACCGTTGGCATCGAGCCAGGCATTGATGGCCTTGCCGCCGCCCGCCAGCGCCTGACACCACAGGCTGCCGGTATTGTCGGAGATGGTTTCCATCAGCATCACGATCTGACTTAGCGGAAATTTGGCGCCATCTTTCAGTGAGCCCACAATGCCGTCGTCGTAGTGCAGCGAATCGCGGTAAACGATCTCCTGCTGGTAGTTGATCGTGCCTTTCTCGATCTGATCAAAGAGGCCAATCATGATGGGAACCTTGATGGTGCTGGCCGTTGGGAAGGTCGTGTCGGCGTTGATAGCCACTGACTTGCCTGATTCGAGGTGGTACACGTAGATGCCCGTTTCACCTCGAAAGCCCCTCATGGCTTCGATCAGTTTTTGGGTCAGGCGTGCGTCGGTTTTCTGGGCAAATGTGGGCAAAGAACCAACTAGGAAGGCAATGAGCAGAAGTCGATGGGCAGATCGAAACATGCGGTGGTTGGTGTTGATGCGGTTGGCTGGTCAATGGAGCCGCCAAAATACGGCGTTTTCAGCGTAAACGGTATTTGTGTGGCCAGATACGTTGCCTATGATGGCAGGGTAAAAATGCGAAGGCTGTTGTCGGTAAATTGGTTATATACTAATGTATTGATTTTTAGGCTATTTGATTGATTTATGACGGTGATATAGTCAGGAGAGTACAGGATGGATTCTACCAGGTAGTGGAGCACTTTTGTGTTTTATTGAATAAATACAATCCTATGTTGCTTAAATACCTCTTCTAATGCGAAAACCTACTCAGTTAACCAGGCTGCTTCTGCTCGTCAGCATTCTGCTGATGAGCCTGGGTGCTATGGCCCAAACGATCACCGGTACGGTGACCTCGGCCGACAACAACGAAGCGCTTCCGGGCGTAAACGTTGTTCAGAAAGGAACGATCAATGGCTCTGTCACCGACGCAAAAGGTGAATACAGCGTTCGGATTAACGCGTCGAAACCCGCCGTACTTACGTTCTCGTCGATTGGGTACGTAACAAAAGAGATCACGGTAACGAACCAGACGGTCGTTAGCGTAAAGCTTGACGTTGACGACCGGTCGCTCAACGAAGTGGTTGTGATCGGGTACGGTACGGCTAAGAAGGCAGACGTTACAGGGGCGGTGGCTTCATTTGATGTGAAGACCATCGATCAGCGGCCAATCCTGCGCGTCGATCAGGCGCTGGTGGGGCAGATGGCGGGTGTACAGGTGAAGCAGACCAGCGGTGCGCTGGGCAAAGGGTTCAGCGTGCAGGTACGTGGCAGCGGCTCCATCACGGCCGGTAACGAACCACTGTACGTGATTGACGGTTTTCCGCTGGCCACTGCCGCCCCCAACGGGTCGGGTAACTTCGCGACCGGAAACCCCCTCGACAACATCAACCCAAATGATATTGAGTCAATTCAGGTACTGAAAGATGCGGCCTCAGCGGCTATCTACGGATCACGCGCGGCCAACGGCGTGGTGCTGATTACGACTAAACGCGGGAAGCTGGGACGAGGTACCATTTCGATCAACACCTACTCCGGTTTCATAGAACGTACCCGGAAGCTCGATATGCTGAGCGCCGATGAGTGGGTTGCCCGGGCCACTGAAATGATCAATGCGGCCTGGGTAGCGTCGGCACCGGGCCGGACGGCCTCACAAACTAACGAACAGCGTCGGGTTATTCTGGGTCTGCCCGCTGGTCAGGTAAACACAGGCCTGATGACCGATGACCGCTGGGCGCAGCCGGGCCATCCGGGCCTGAACTACATCGACTGGCAGGAGCAGGCGTTCCGTAAAGGTATTGTGCAGAACCACCAGATTTCGGCCAGTGGCGGTACCGATAAAGTGAACTACTACGTGTCGGGCAACTACGTGAACCAGCAGGGCATGGTGATCAACACCAACTACACAGCCTATTCGGCGCGGGCCAACGTGGAGGTAAAAGCCAGTGACAAGCTGAAACTCGGCCTGAACCTGGCCCCAACCTATTCGGTCAATAACGATCCGGGTGTAGAGGGGAAAGACAACATCCTGCACCAGATGGTGAGCATGACGCCGGTTCAGGAAGACACGATGGGGGTGTATCCCAACGTGGGCAACAACGGGCAGTACCGCTGGAGCACCTCCACAAACAGCCCAATTGGCAAGCTCCAGTATGCCATTGGCGAAACAAAACGGTTTCGTACGCTGGGCTCTATTTTTGCCGACTACCAGATTCTGCCCGGCCTGACGTTCCGCACCACGGTCAACCTCGACAACACCGACAACGCGTCGAAGTCATATAACCCGTACATCATCGCCAGCACCCTGGCTACCCGGCAGGCCCAGCTCACTACGCTCACAAGTGGCGGCTTCAGCACCTACCGGAAACGTACGTTTGTGAACGAAAATACCCTGTCGTACACCACCACCATTGCTAACAAACACAACCTGTCGCTGTTGGGTGGTTACTCGTACAACTCGGGCAAAATAGAAACGTCGTCTCTCAGTTCAAACGGCGGCTTCAGCAGTAATGTCATCACCACGCTCAACGCCGCCAACGGGGTAACGGGTAATACATCGGAAGCTCAGAACGTACTGATTTCGTACTTTGGCCGGGCACAATACAATTACAACGAGAAGTACTTGCTGTCGGCCAGCCTTCGCCGTGACGGTTCATCACGCTTTGGGGCCAACACCCGCTGGGGTCTGTTCCCGTCGGCATCAGTGGGCTGGCGAATTTCCGAAGAGTCGTTCATGAAAGGCATCAAGCCGATCAACGACCTGAAACTGCGCGCCAGCTTCGGAACGGCGGGTAACTACAACATTGGCGATTACAGCACCCTGCCTACACTGACAACGGCCAACTACACGTTCAACGGCACCAACGCTATTGGGCAGGCACCCGGCGGCGTAACCAACCCCGATCTGACCTGGGAAACGTCTGAAACCACCGATTTCGGTTTCGATGCTTCGTTGTTGAACAACCGCCTGTCGCTGACCTTCGACGTCTACAACAAACTGAATAAAGGACTGCTCCTGAACGTACCCATCCCGACGGCAACCGGCTTTGGCTCGTACCTGAGCAACGCAGGTAGCGTACGGAACCAGGGCTGGGAGGTAGAAGTCAAAAGCCGTAATGCCACCGGAGCGTTCAAATGGGAAACTTCGGTAAACTTCAGCCATTATTCCAACAAAGTGGTGGCCCTGGCCAATGGGCAGAATCAACTGCTGATTCCATCGTCGTTTGATATTTCGCACTCGCTATTGCGGGTAGGCGAACCGCTCTACAGCATCTTCGTGGTGAAACAGATCGGTATCCTGTCGCAGGCAGACATCGACGGCAAAGCGGCTCTGAACGGTACCGAAACGGTAGGTGACCCAAAATACTTCGATGCGAATAGTGATGGGGTGATCGACGCCAACGACCGCGTAATTGTGGGGCACCCTAACCCTGATTTCGTGTGGGGCGTTACCAACAGTTTCCGCTACAAGGGCTTCGACCTGACGGTGCTGGTGCAGGGCCAGAATGGCGGCTCCATCTATTCGCTGCTGGGCCGGGCCTTAGGCCGTACCGGACAGGGATTTACGGATAACGCCCTGGGTACGTATCGCGACCGGTGGTTCTCGCCCGAAAATCCGGGAGCGGGTATCGTCAGCAAAGCGTATTCGACGTTCGGCCGGATCAAAAACACGGACTGGCTCTACTCGTCTGATTATGTGCGCGTTCGTAACATTACGCTGGGTTACGACCTGAAAACGTTTGTGAAAGCACCGCAACTCCAGGGGGCCCGCATCTACGTAACGGCCGAGAACTTCTTTGGCTACGACAAGTACAAGGGCGGCTTCAATCCCGAAGCCACCAACACCGACCTGAGCGGTAGTGGTTCATACCCTGAAGCGGGCGACTATGGCGGACTGCCACTGCCCCGCTCCATCGTTGTCGGATTGAATGTTACGTTTTAACCAGCCTTGAAACCATGAAAAATATAGCACTCGCCTGTCTGGCGCTGACCTCATTGGTGCTGGTATCCTGCACTGATGACCTGACTCAAATTCCTATTTCGGCCGCCACCACGTCGACGTTCTATTCGCAGACGAACGACTTCTTGCAGGCCAGCAACGCCGTGTACAGCGACCTGAGGGGCTTTCCCGACCGGCAGCTGAACCTGTCGGAAACGCGCTCGGATAACCTGTACGCCGTGTCGGATGGCGGCGTTCGTGACTGGGAAGGCATCAACAGCTTTCAGAAGAGTATTGCGGCCAATCCGTACGTGTCAGAAGCCTGGACGACCAATTTCAACGGTATTTTCCGGGCCAACACCTTGCTCGATCAGTTGCAGAAAAACGGGAAGGTCATTTCAGATGCTGGTTTGCGGACCCGCCTGGAAGCGGAAGCCAAATTCCTGCGGGCTTTCTTCTACTTCGATCTGGTTCGCTTCTTCGGCAAAGTACCCATCATCGATCACCCGGTTACGGCCAATGAAGCCATTGCGATTCCGCGTAGCCCGGTGAAGGATGTGTACGCGCTGATCCTGTCTGACCTGACGTTTGCCGCCTCGAACCTGCCCGAAACGTATGCCGCTACCGATAAAGGTCGGGCCACGCGTTATGCCGCCAAAGCAGCGCTGGCCCTGGTGTATATGACCCGCTCCGGACCAACCTACGACATTGAAGGACCCGGTTTAGGCGTCAGCGAATGGTCACAGGCGCTCACGAACCTGAATGACATCATTACGAGCGGGAAATATTCGTCAGTATCGTCCTACACGAGCATTTTCTCCTACACGAACGAGAATAATCCGGAGGTAATCTTTGATGTGCAATATGCCAACGGACTGACGCCTGTCGTAGGCGCTACGTTCCCCTGGGTGCTTGTGCCCGATACCTGGTTTCAGGCCAATGGTAAAGGCACGCAGGGCGGTCTGACCATTCGTCCGGCCGCGCTCGATCTGGTGAACTCATACACGGCCACCGATGTACGAAAAGCATTCTCGATCCAGAGCGGGTATACGTTCAATGGCGTGGCCGAAACCCGGCCGTTTATCAAGAAGTACGTTGACCTGACCAGAGTGCCCACCAACAACCGCCTCGACTGGCCGATTAACTTCATCGTGTACCGCTACACTGATATCCTGATGCTGAAAGCCGAGTGTATTCTGCGGGGCGGTAGTGGCGGTACGCAGGCCGATGTTGATGCGATTGTGAACCAGGTACGTACCCGCGCCGGACTGACTGCTATTACGAATGTGACGTTCCCGCAGTTGTTGCAGGAACGCCGCAAGGAATTGATCGGTGAAGGGTCGCGCTGGCATGATCTGGTGCGCAGTGGCCTGATTGAGACCATTATGCCCGCCTGGATCGCTGCCGAAGATGTGCAGAAGCAGATGCAGCCGTTCCAGAAAAACTACATTCTTTACCCGGTGCCTCAGGCTGAGTTAGACGCTAAGCCGGGCTTATACACGCAGAATTCAGGGTATTAAAACGATGTCGGATCGGGACTCTTAGCTCTCGAATTTGAGCACGTTTTCGTAGTTTTTTGGTCAATAAGTGGTCATTCCTTGTCATAAGGGGGGCATTGGTTGTAAATCGCATAGTATTACCTATACGACCAGTGACGGTCTTCTGGCAAGGAATGATTTTTTAGTGTACGCTTACCTCCTGCAGCGAATGAACATACTACCGTTTGAGCAACAATTTGTCGATGCCGATGCTATTGCCTGGGACACCGTGGGTGAGGGCGTACGCCGGAAGATACTGACCTACGATAATAACCTGATGATGGTCGTTGTCGATTTCGAACAGGGTGGAGTAGGGGCCATGCATAAGCACTATCATACCCAGATCAGCTACGTAAAAAGCGGGATGTTCACTATTACCATCGGCGACGAAGAGCGCGTGCTGAAAGCGGGCGACGCCTATTACATTCCGCCCAATGTGCTTCACGGAGCCGTGTGCCAGGAAGCCGGCACGCTGGTTGATGTGTTTACGCCCATGCGGGAGGATTTTGTATCGTAAGCTGGGTAAGTGCAAACCACCCCTGAAAAAACTCATATCAATACCCGTTTCCCAATGAAATCAGCGTATCAGCACAACACGCGCATCCTCGTTGCCCTGGACTGTATCATCTTCGGGTTCGATGGGGAGACGTTGAAACTGTTGCTGATCAAACGCAATTTCGAGCCGCAGTTTGGCAACTGGTCGTTGATGGGGGGCTTCCTGAATGAAGGCGAAGATTTAGAAGAAGCCGCCGACCGAATTCTGTACAACCTCACCGGCCTGCATAACAACTACCTGGAACAGTTGCAGACGTTCGGTACCGTTCATCGCGACCCCGTTGAGCGCACCATTTCAGTGGTTTACTACTCGCTGGTCAACATTGCTGATCAGGACGTAACCGCCATTCAGGCACATAACGCGTCGTGGATCAGCCTGGAAAATAAGCCCCCGCTGATTTTTGACCACGATCAGATGGTAAAAGTGGCTCTGCAACGGTTGCGGTACAAAGCAGCGCTCCATCCGATCGGATTTGAGTTGCTGCCTCAGAAATTCACGGTGCCTCAGTTGCAGAAGCTCTACGAAGCCATCTACGATACGCAGCTCGATCGACGCAATTTCAGCCGCAAGATCATGGCTACCGACCTGCTGCTCAGCACCGGCGAAAAGGACACCAATTCGGTGACCAAGAAGGCCCAACTCTATAGCCTCAATACCGAAAAATACCAGAAGTACCTCGCCGGGTATTACACCTTCCTGCCCGAACTGGCAGAACTCACAGCCCGTTGATTGTCTCCGTTTCGCGCCCATACCTACCCTGCTCTTATAGTTGGGCTGGATGTATACGCCCGTAGATGAGGTGACTGCGCGCCCGTCTGAAAACAGATCCCCTGAACCGCTCATAGTGGGAGCCAGATCGAATCCGAATGCCACGCGTCGTTGGGAATTTATCGGGCGATTATGGATCGCCGAATCGGGAAAGTAATCCGGCCCTGCCCGACTTGTCCAGGTTGCATCAGCCCGCAAGTTCATGTTATCAACGTACCTGGAACCCGATTTTTATTGACAATGAACGGGTTGCGTCAGAAAAGTGAGATTAAAATGACGTAAAAGAACGTAGTAAAAGGGTGCGCAAGAAAAAAGCATATTTTAGCAATATACAGTCAGTTTGTGAGGTAAAGGACTAATAGACATCCGAATAGTTCTAATTATTGGCTAGCTTTTGGCCGATGATGACTTTATTTTATCATTAACTAGTTTTTAATGTAATAGCATTTTAGGTTTGAATTGTAGAATAAAATCAATAGGTCCGATAGAAGAGCTATAGAAATGCCTACAGCCCTTGTTTCCCTCAACTGTTCCTTTCTTCCTACTAAACATCTCAGGATTATGAAAAAACAAGTACAAACCGGGCGGGTGCGTGCAGTAGTCAGACATGCACTTCTCCCACTAGCGTTCAGCGTATCGGTCGGCATTGCCGTCGCTACGCCCGGCGCTGATCGACCACGTTTATATAAGGGTATACCCCTGACAGCCAACGGTATTGGCGTTAGAAAAGACATTCTTGTGTCAGGTGTCGTAACCGATGACAAAGGCGAAGGCTTGCCTGGCGTAAACGTAGTTATCAAAGGCACCACAAAAGGAGCCACTACCGACGCCCAGGGGCAGTTTTCGATCAACGTACCTAATGCCAACACGGTACTGGTTGTGTCGTTCGTGGGCTATAAATCGCAGGAACTTACAGTCGGTAACCAGACCAAATTATCGGTCAGATTGCTGGCCGATGAGCAGGCGCTCGACGAGGTTGTGGTGGTTGGTTACGGTACGCAGTCGCGGGGAACGGTGACGGGTTCGGTGGCGGCCGTTAAGTCGGAAGATATTCTGCGGACACCAGCCGTGGCTACGTCGAGTGCGCTGGTTGGCCGTGTTCCGGGTATCACGGCTCGTCAGGGCGATGCCCGCCCCGGTAATGGCACGAGCCTCCAGATCCGTAATATGGGTACGCCCTTGTTCGTCATCGATGGCATCGTGGCCGACGAAACGCAGTTCAACAACCTCGGTATAAACGACGTCGAGAATATCTCGATTCTGAAAGATGGGTCGGCAGCTATTTACGGACTGCGGGCGGCCAATGGCGTTGTGCTGGTAACTACCAAGAAGGGTAAAGCCGGTCAGAAACCAGTGATCAGCCTGTCGGGATATTATGGGCTACAGAACTTCACGCGTTACCCCAAACCAGCCAACGCCTATCAGCACGTTCGGGGGCTGGCCGAGTCGGATCAGAACCGGGGTATTGCCACAACCATTACGCCGGCCGAACTGGAAAAATGGCGCGTCGGTACCGAGAAGGGCTACCAGAGTTTCGATTACTACAACATGGTGATGCGGCCCAACGTACCCCAGTCGTACCTTAACGGCAGTGTATCGGGCGGTTCAGACAATGTGTCCTATTATGTGTCGGCCAGCCATCTGTCTCAGGATGCGCTCATCGAAGATTATAAGTTCAAACGGAGTAATTTCCAGGCAAACGTAGAAGCGGGGCTCAGTAAAAAACTTCGCATTGGCACCCAGATCAGCGGACGGATCGAGGATCGGTTTCAGACAGGTGTACCAGGTCTTGACGACTATTTCAACCCGTTTCTGAGTATCTTCTCTATGTGGCCAACCGAGCGGCCATACGCCAACGATAATCCGAAGTACATCAATCAGACGCATAACGTAAACGTAAACCCGGCTACCTACAAGAAAGAAATTACCGGTACGATCAGCGAGATCACGCGGGCGGTCAAGGCCAACTTTACGGCGCAGTACGATTTCGATTTTGGGCTGGCGCTGAAAGGAACGTATTCGTACAACTTCACCAACTTCGACTTCGACGGGTTCGAGTACACGTACGATGCCTACACCTATGATGCAAAAACCGATACCTACAACGTAGTGCCGGGTGGTGGTAATCAAAACCCCTGGCGCGAACGCCGCAAGCGGAATGTCGTTGACCGGTTCATGCAGGTACAGGCTACCTATAACAAGCAGTTTGGCGATCACGGCCTGTCGGGCGTCCTGGCTTACGAACGCTACGATACCGACAATAAGTACATGATCGTGCACACAGTGCCACCCAACAACTATATTCCGCTGATGTCATTCGCCAACCAGGATTACCTGCTCGACGAATGGAACGTGACGGCGCGGGCGGGTTACATTGGCCGGGTCAACTACAACTACAAGCAGCGGTATCTGGTTGAAGCGCTGGGCCGGTACGATGGGTCATTCCTGTTTGCGCCGGGTCGCCGGTATGGTTTCTTCCCCGGTGCGTCGGTGGGCTGGCGGGCTTCTGAAGAAGATTTCTTCAAAAATAGCGGCGTTGGCAGGGTGGTCAGCGAACTGAAACTGCGGGCTAGCTATGGCCGGACGGGTAGCGACCTGATCAACAATAACTTCATCGTAGCACCCTACAGCTACCTGCCCGGATACGACTTCCTGCAAGGCAGTGCTATCTTCAATGGATCATACGTAATTGGTGTTCGCCCGAGGGGCTTACCCATTACTACGCTGTCGTGGGTCAATAACGTATCGACCAACGTGGGCATCGACTTTGGGCTGTTCAACGGCCGATTGTCAGGTACGTTCGATGTGTTCGAGCGGAAACGGACGGGGCTACCGGCATCGCAGTATGACGTGCTGCTGCCGAGCGAAGTGGGCTACACGCTGCCAAACGCCAACCTGAACTCCGATGTGATTCGTGGTCTGGAGGGAGCCGTAAACTACAGTGGCAAAGTAGGTGAAGTAAGCTACACCGTCGGCGCTAATGCCACGTTGGCTCGCCTGCGCAGCCTGGATATTTACAAACCGCGTTTCGGAAACTCGTGGGACGAATACCGCAACTCGGCCGTTGACCGCTGGGCAAACATCAACTGGGGCTATCAGGTGGAAGGCCGGTTCCAGTCGCAACAGCAGATCGACGACTATAAGGTTGACAACGACGGGCAGGGTAACCGTACCCAACTGCCGGGCGATTTCATCTACAAAGACGTGAATGGCGACGGGCTGATCACCAGCCTCGACGAACGTCCGATCGGCTATGCCGAAGGGGCCACACCGTATGTCAACTACGCTTTCAACGGTACACTGGGATACAAAGGCTTCTCGCTTCGTGTCGACGTAGTGGGGGCCAGTCTGCAAACGTTCCGGCGCGAAGTAGAGCAGAAGATTCCGTTCCAGAACAACGGTACATCGCCTGCCTACATTCTTGAAGACCGCTGGCACCACGCTGATCCGTTCAACGCCGATAGCCCCTGGATTGCCGGCACGTACCCAGCCGTTCGGAAAGACAGCCCAAGCCACGTGAACTACAGCCGCCGCTCTGATTTCTGGGTGACCAACGTGCAGTATCTGCGCCTGCGGAACCTCGAAATTGGCTACAACATTCCCAAAACCTTCCTGGGTAAACTGGGTGTGTCGGCCATGCGGGTATACGTGAACGGCACGAACCTGATCTCATTCGACAACCTGAAATCAATCGAAGTAGACCCCGAAATCTCGTCAAATGGTGCGCTGGTGTATCCGCCACAGCGGTTGTATAACGCCGGTTTCGCCCTCAGTTTTTAATCGACAAAAGGATATCAACGATGAATCGTTTTCATAAACTACTGACAATCGGTTTACTGGCGCTTAGCTCAACGGCCTGCAAAGAGGACTTTCTGGAGCGTCAGCCACCCAATATTATTCTCGAAAGCCAGGTCTGGAACGACCCCAAGCTGATCACGAGCCTACTGGCCAACTATTACGACCGGTTGCCTGCACACACGCAGATTGATATCGGCTGGGATCAGTTCGCGGCCTACGATGAAGCCATGTGGTCGGGTAACAACGACGGCCCGAACAACATCGTCAATTACGGTTTCGACCGCTGGCGGTTGTGGGATTATGGCCTGGTTCGTGACATCAACCTGGCGCTCGAAAGCATTGAGGCGAAGAGTACAGCCCTCACTACGGCGCAGAAAGCGCAGTTTTCGGCTGAGTTCCGGTTCCTGCGGGCTTACATGTATTTCGAGATGGTGAAGCGGATGGGCGGTGTACCGATCATCACCAAACAGCTCATCTACGATTTCAGCGGTAACCCAACATCGCTACAGTTCGCGCGCAACAAAGAATCGGAAGTGTACGATTTTGTGGCCAGCGAACTCGACGCGATCAAGAATGACCTTGGCAATGCCGGCAGTAACACCCGCGCCAACCGCTACACGGCGATGGCCCTGAAGAGCCGGGCAATGCTCTATGCAGGATCAATTGCGAAGTATAACAACCTGCTGGGTGCGCCCATTCAAACGGCGGGCGGCGAAGTGGGTATTCCGGCCAATCGCGCTACTGAATACTACACCAAGGCGCTGGAGGCAGCGAAAGAAGTGATTGCCGGGCCGTATTCGCTCTACCGGGCCAATGCCAATCTGGGCGAGAATTTCTACGAGGCCATTACCAAAAAGCTGAACAACAATGAAGTAATTCTGGCGAAAGACTTCCTGGTGACCAAAGACAAGCGGCATGGCTTCAGCTACGATAACATTGCCCGTAACATCCGCGAAGACAACCTGTCGTCGTCGAACATCACGCCAACGCTGAACCTGGTTGAGGATTATGAATACCTGGATGGTACGTCGGGCGAACTGAAAACGCGCACGACCAATGATCAGGATTACATCTACTACGATAACCTGAGCGGTCCGTTTGCCAATAAAGATGCCCGCCTATACGGCACGGTTATTTACCCCGGCACCACGTTCAAGGGGCTGGAAGTGCAGATTCAGGCAGGTGTGGCGGTCTGGAACGGCAGCAGCTACCAGCTTGTGGAAGGCAATACGCTGGGAGCAACCTATACCGACGGTAAATTGCTGACGGGTAGCTCAGGCCCGCAGCGGTCGCAGACGGAAGTGTCGAACTCGGGTTTCTACCTGCGCAAATACATTGACCCGGCTCCGCTGTCGAGCACACGCGGCATTCGCAGCGATATGTGGTGGGTACGTTTCCGGCTGGGCGAAGTACTGCTCAATGCCTCGGAAGCGGCGTTTGAACTGGGGCAGACGGCCGAAGCACTGACCTACGTGAATCAGGTTCGGGCACGTGCTGGTTTCCCGGCCAATAGCCTGACCTCGCTGACGCTGGCCCGGTTGCAGAACGAACGGCGCGTTGAACTGGCCTTTGAAGATCACCGCGTTTGGGATCTGAAACGCTGGCGTATTGCGCATCTGGTGTGGGACGGCAATACGGCCAACCCCGACGCCATGCTGACGGCCCTGTATCCATACCGCGTGGTTCGCCCGGGTAGCGCTCAGGACGGCAAATACATCTTCATCAAGATGGTAGCGCCCCGGTTCCGGGCACCACGGTTGTTCCAGTTCGGTAATTACTACTCGTCTATCGATCAGGCTGTTATCAATAATAATCCGAAGATTGTTCGCAATCCTTTTCAGTAAGCATTAACCATGAAAGCAATCCTTTTCAGTCTGTTAGCGGGCACCGTGTTGCTGGCCAGCTGTGCAAAAGATAATTACGAGCCACCCAAGTCGACCCTGACCGGGCGGGTGATTTACGACAACCAGCCGGTGGGTGTTCGTACCAACGGCGTTCAGCTTGAACTATGGCAAAAGGGCTATCAGCTCTTTACCAAAATTCCGGTTATCGTATCGCAGGAAGGTACCTTCTCGGCTGCCCTGTTCGATGGCGATTACAAACTGGTTCGCCTGCGCGGTAACGGGCCCTGGGTCGATAATACGGATACAATCAACGTATCGGTTCGGGGCGCTGCTACGATCGACGTACCTGTGCAGCCTTTCTTCGTGATCCGGAACCCATCCATTCAACGTAGTGGTACCAGCCTGACGGGTTCCTTGACGGTGGGGCAGGTTGTAACTGGCCGGGCCATTGAACGGGTAACGATGTATGTAGGCACCACGCAGTTTGTGGATGTAACAAACAACGTTGGATCAGCCAATGTGGCCACTGCTGCTCTGGCAGACCTCAGCAAGCCGCTACCCCTCTCACTAACGTTGCCTGCTGCTGTATCAAGCCGCCCCTATTTTTACGCCCGAATTGGGGTTAAAACCGTTGGTGTGGCCGAATTGATCTATTCGCCGGTGCAGAAAATTACGTTGTAAGAACACCATGCATATGAACCGGGTAACAGAGAAGGCCTACTCCGTTGCCCGGTTTATTTATGCGCGGTGTGTTGTGTATTGCTGGCGCGCGAAGCAACACTCACGCAACAGCACTACACAACACACATGAGACCGCAACCCGTAAATAAACCCACCCCAACCACAATTTACCTATGAATCTCTTTACCAAAGCCGCCGGCTTACTCGTACTGACAGCCAGCCTTACGCAGGCTCAACCTGCGCCAACTCACGTTGTTCGGGTCAACGTGGCCCAGCCCGTAGCTGATATTCAGCCGACGATGTGGGGCGTTTTCTTTGAAGATATCAACTTCGGCGCTGATGGGGGTATTTACGCTGAATTGGTCAAGAATCGCTCGTTCGAGTTTTTTAAACCGCTGATGGGCTGGACTGTGCGGGGGAAAAAACGTACGGAAGGCGACATTCTGGTGCAGAATCGCTCGGAGGCAGGTAGTACGCAGACCAGCAGCAACCCGCGCTACATCCGGGTAACGGCCAACGGAGCCAATAGCGGCGATCTGGAAATGATCAATGAAGGGTTCCGGGGAATGGGCCTTAAAAACGGCCTACGCTACGACTTCGCTCTTATGTACCGGGTACAGTCGGGTAACGTGAAAATCCATGCCGATCTGATCAACGCCCAGGGCCAGCCGATTGGGTCAGGTACGTTGTTGCCCGAAAAATCGGATGGGCAGTGGCATAAACAGCAGGTGAGTTTTAAGTCGGCTGCTACCGAGCCAAAAGGAAAGCTAAACGTCTGGTTTGAGGGCACCGGTGTAGTTGATCTCGACATGATTTCGCTCTTTCCCGAAGACACCTGGAAAGGTCGCCCCGGTGGTATGCGCGCCGATATGATTCAGATGCTGGCCGATATGAAACCGGGCTTTGTTCGCTTCCCCGGCGGTTGCATCGTGGAAGGACATGACCTGACGCAACGCTACCAGTGGAAGAAAACGCTGGGCGCGCCCGAAGACCGCCAATTGGTGATTAACCGCTGGAACTTTGAGTTTGGCCACCGCCCCGCGCCCGATTATTTCCAGACGTTCGGGCTGGGTTTCCTGGAGTATTTTCAACTCTGTGAAGACATTGGCGCTGAACCGTTGCCTATCCTGAACTGCGGAATGGCCTGCCAGTTCAACACCGCCGAACTGGTACCAATGGATCAGCTCGACCCATATGTGCAGGATGCTATCGACCTGATCGAGTTTGCCAATGCCGACGTCAATACGAAATGGGGTAAGGTGCGGGCCGACCTGGGTCATCCGAAACCATTCAACCTCAAAATGATGGGTGTGGGCAACGAAAACTGGGGGCCCCAGTACATCGAGCGACTGGCCGTTTTCCAGAAAGCCATCAAAGCAAACTATCCGAATTTTCGACTGGTGTGTAGCTCAGGCACCGATCCCGATGGTGAGCGGTTCGATTTCCTGAACGGAAAGCTCAGAGCCATGAACGCCGATCTGATCGATGAACACTACTACCGCCGACCCGAGTGGTTTCTGCAGAATGTAAAACGCTACGACACGTACCCACGCAACGGCGCAAAGATTTTTGCGGGCGAATGGGCCGCGCAGAGCGACAAAACGGTGAGCATTAACAACAAGAATAACTGGCTGTGCGCCCTGAACGAAGCCGCGTTCATGACGGGTCTGGAACGGAATGCGGCGGTTGTGCAAATGGCTTCCTACGCTCCGCTCTTCGCCAACGCCGATGCCTGGCAGTGGACCCCCGATCTGATCTGGGTCGACAACCTGCGCGTATATGGAACCCCTAATTATTTCGTCCAGAAGCTGTATTCGCTCCATAAAGGTACCCACGTGCTGAGCATGACGCAGAACAACGAAGCGCTGGCTGGCCAGGATAGCCTCTACGCTTCGGCCGCCTGGGATAAAGCAACGAGCGAGATCATCCTGAAAGTGGCCAATGTTTCCGACAAAGCGCAGGTACGTCAGATTCAGCTTGACGGTACGAAAAAACTGGATGCGAACGGCAAGCTTTTCCTGCTGAAAAATGACAACCTGAACGCGGTGAATTCCTTCGAAAACGCCACCAACGTCAGCCCGGTCGAGCAGGCGATCGCCGTTGATGTGAAGAAGAAAAACGTAACGATGACGCTGGGACCAAAGTCATTTTCGGTCGTGCGGATCAAGGCGACGATGTAGGTATCGTTTTTTGTCATCCCGACGGCAGGAGGAATCTTGAGTTTGGCTTAACTACAGTGCCAGGAACCCTCAAGATCCCTCCTTACGTCGGGATGACAAAACATACATTTCCGTTGTGGCTTGCCTGCGGCGAGTGACAACGATATATCAAACCCCCTCACCCCCATGCTCAACAAATACGCAATCGCTCTACTCGCAATACTAGCCGCGAACGTACCCAGTTATGCACAGGGTCAAGGCCCCAGTTCGGGAACCGGCATTACCACCCACGACCCGAGCACCGTGCAGAAAGAGAACGGCCGGTACTGGTACTTCGCCACGGGGAACGGGATTCAGGCGGTTAGTTCGCCAGACATGAAGACCTGGAATGTGGAGAAGCCAATTTTCGAGCGGGGCACCTGGCCAAAGTGGATTGACACCACGGTGACGAATTTCAAAGGCCACTTCTGGGCACCCGACTGCATCAGGATGAACGGGAAATACTATCTCTACTACTCCTGCTCGTCGTTTGGTGCGCCTACCTCGGCTATTGGCGTTGCTACGTCGCCAACGCTCGATCCGCAGTCGCCGACATACAGGTGGGAAGACCAGGGAATGGTCGTCAGATCGAAAGTGCGTGCCGACTTCAACGCCATTGACCCTGGCCTGATGCGCGACACCGACGGCCGGGTCTATTTCGTTTATGGCTCATTCCACGGTGGCATTGGGGCCGCTGAGATCGACACCCTGACCGGAAAAACCAAAACCCCGATAAAACGGGTAGCCGGTGGGCGCGAATCAGACTGGGAAGCGGCTGCGCTCATCAAGGAAGGAAGTTACTACTACCTGTTTGTTAATAATGGGCTGTGCTGCAAGGGCTTGAATAGCACGTATTATATTGTGGTAGGTCGGTCAGACAATCCGATGGGGCCGTTTCTAGACCAAACCGGCCGGGACCTGACCGCCGGGGGAGGAACAATAGTGCTACGTACCGACGGAAAATACATTGGTCCGGGTCACGTTGGTTTGCTTCGTGAGGATGGAAAGAATATCGTGTCTATCCATTACTACGATGCTGAGGATAAAGGCCGGTCGAAACTGGCGTTCCGACAACTCAAATTCCGCAAAGGCTGGCCGATTCTGGAAGAATAATTGACTTGAGTGCATCGCGGATAAATTGATCGTTTGTAATATTGTGTCAAATTGACACTTTTAAGAAATAGCTCGGCTTAGCTTCTTCGTTTCAGCTTAATTGTGTGTGAAATACACGTTGTGATTAGATGGATTGGCTGGTGGGCTTTGGTTGATGTAAGTTGCTTTCGCGTGCTGGCTTCGTACTGTGCACACCCTTGTACGCATTTTTTGTCATCCCGACGTCAGGAGGGATCTTGGCGTTCTTGGTAAAAGTGCCAGGCACTACCTGAATGAACGCCAAGATCCCTCCTGACGTCGGGATGACAAAAAACCTATAACCTTTACCCCTAAACTCGTTCAGAACGAATAAACAATACTATGAAAAGTCAGTACGTCATTGGCGTTGATTTTGGTACCGATTCGGTGCGCGCGTTACTGGTCAACACCCAGACAGGAGAAACTGCTGGCACACACGTGCATGAGTATGTCCGCTGGAAGCAGGGGCTATACTGTAATCCCGCCCAATCTCAGTTTCGGCAGCACCCGCTCGATTACCTCGAAGGGTTGGAGGCCAGCATCAAAGGCGCGTTAGCCAAGGCACCCGCCGAGGTACGTTCGCAAGTGGTTGGTATCTCGATCGACACCACCGGGTCAACGCCCGTTGCGGTTGATAAAACCGGTTTGCCGCTGGCGTTGCGTCCCGATTTCGAGGGCAACCCAAACGGTATGTTCATTCTATGGAAAGACCATACCGCCAACGCTGAAGCCGAGGAAATCAACAACCTGGCCCACCACTGGGATACCGACTATACCAAATACGTTGGCGGCATTTACTCGTCGGAATGGTATTGGGCCAAAATGCTCCGCACCCTGCGCGTCGATGAGCAGGTACGTGAACACGCCTTTTCGTGGGTCGAACATTGCGATTGGGTGTCCGCCGTGCTGACGGGCAATACCGACCCACTCACCCTTCGTCGGTCACGTTGTGCGGCGGGCCACAAAGCGCTCTGGCATAGCGAGTTCGATGGTTTGCCCTCCGACGAATTCCTGACCAAACTAGATCCCTTACTATCCGGCCTGCGTGATCGGCTGTTTACCGATACCTACACCGCCGACGAGCCGATGGGTAACCTGTCGGCTGAATGGGCCGACAAGCTGGGCCTATCAACTAACGTGGTCATTGGCGTTGGCGCTTTTGATGCGCACATGGGCGCGGTTGGCGCTGAAATTGAGCCATACACCTTCGTCCGGATCATGGGTACGTCGACCTGCGATATTCTGATGGCACCGAACGAAGAGATCGGTCATCGGCTTATCCGGGGTATCTGCGGCCAGGTCGATGGGTCGGTAGCACCGGGAATGCTGGGCATGGAAGCGGGGCAATCGGCCTTCGGTGATCTGTACGCCTGGTTCGCCCGCCTGCTGACCGGCCCGGTTCGCGAACTGCTGGGTGATGAAGCAGCCGACTCGATGATGAGCAAACTGATTCCGCACCTGTCGGAGCAAGCCGCTCAATTGCCCGTCACGCCAACTGACCTCATTGCCCTCGACTGGATCAACGGTCGCCGCACGCCCGATGCGAACCACACGCTGAAAGCGGCTATTTCGGGGCTAAACCTGGGTACCGATGCCGCGCAGGTGTTCAAGGCGCTGGTAGAGGCTACGGCTTTTGGCTCGCGCAGTATCGTCGACCGGTTTATTCAGGAAGGTGTTCAAATCAAGAACGTGATCGCTATTGGCGGTGTGGCCAAAAAATCACCGTTCGTGATGCAAACCCTGGCCGATGTGCTGAACAAACCTATTCAGGTGGCGCAGTCTGATCAGGCCTGTGCCCTAGGTGCGGCCATGTGCGCGGCGGTAGCGGCAGGCGTGCATCCAACGCTGTCTGATGCGCAAAAAGCAATGGGCTCCGGTTTTGACGCATCTTACGCCCCGCGCCCTGATAAGGTGGCGATCTACGAAACACTCTACCAGAAATACCTGAAACTAGGGGCTTTTGTAGAGAACGTACCTGGCGCGAAGGCATTGGCTGAAGTGATTTAGTCGGCGTAGGTACGTTGTTTTGTCATCCCGCAATGGCGGACCGCTCCTGTCGTCGGGATGACAAAAAGCACCAACACAACACACAATATTTTTCATTCTACAATACTCCTTGATCAATGCTTAATCTGAAGCAGTTCGAAATTTGGTTTGTTACAGGCAGCCAACATTTATACGGGGAAGAAACCCTGCGGCAGGTAGATGCCCACTCGCAGGTCATCGCCGATTTCCTCGACAAGGCCGCCCCAATGCCGGTGCGGGTCGTGTTTAAACCCGTGGTGAAAACACCCGATGAGATTTACGCGATTTGTCAGGAAGCCAACGTCGCGCCCAACTGTGTAGGCATCGTTACCTGGATGCACACCTTCTCACCCGCCAAAATGTGGATCCGGGGGCTGAACATCCTGAAAAAGCCGCTGCTGCATCTGCACACGCAATTCAACCGCGACATTCCCTGGGGCGAGATCGACATGGACTTCATGAACCTCAACCAGTCGGCACACGGCGACCGGGAGTTTGGCTTCATCATGTCGCGGATGCGGTTGAACCGTAAAATCGTGGTGGGTTTCTGGCAGGAGGAAGCCGTAGTCCAGAAAATTGGATCATGGGCGCGGGTGGCTGTAGGTGCGCACGAACTGAAGACACTGAAAGTCGTTCGCTTTGGCGACAATATGCGGCAGGTGGCCGTAACAGATGGCGACAAAGTAGCTGCCGAAATGACCTTCGGTATGTCGGTCAACACGCACGGTATTGGCGATCTGGTGGCGGTGATCAATCAGGTGACCGACGCGGAGGTTGACAAGCTGGTGACAGAGTACGCCGACAGCTATACGCTGATGAACTCGCTGCTGAAAGGCGGTGCTCAACATGAATCTCTGCGCGATGCTGCCAAGATTGAAATTGGTATGCGGGCATTTTTGCAGGACGGTGGCTACGGCGCCTACACCGATACGTTCGAGGATCTGCACGGTATGAAACAACTGCCCGGCATTCCGTCGCAACGCCTGATGGCCGAGGGCTACGGTTTCGGTGGCGAAGGCGACTGGAAAACGTCGGCGATGGTGCGCGTGATGAAAGTGATGGCGGCCGGTTTACCGGGCGGTAACTCGTTCATGGAAGACTACACCTACCATTTCGATCCGTCGAATCCACTGGTGTTGGGGTCACATATGCTCGAAATCTGCCCCAGTATTGCGGTGGGTAAGCCTACCTGCGAGATTCACCCGCTGGGCATCGGTGGCAAAGCTGACCCCGTCAGGCTGGTGTTCAACGCGCCCGCTGGCCCGGCCATCAACGTGTCGCTGATCGATATGGGCAACCGGTTCCGGCTGCTGGTCAACGAAGTGGATGCCGTTGAGGTGGCCGAAGCCCTGCCTAAGCTGCCCGTTGCCCGTGCGCTTTGGAAACCGAAACCCGACATGGCTACGGGTTGCGCTGCCTGGATTCTGGCCGGTGGAGCCCACCATACGGTATTCAGCCAAAACCTGACCACCGACCAGATCGAAGATTTCGCCGACATCTTCGGCGTTGAACTCGTCGTGATCGATGGCAGTACAAATCTGCGCCAACTCAAAAACGAGCTCCGCTGGAGCGAAGGATACTATAAATGATTTAGAGTTTTTTGTCATCCCGACGACAGGAGGGATGACAAAAATACCCTCTCAGGCACGTACCTACATCCCAAACTTCTCATGAAAAAACAACTCCTAACCATTTCCCTGGTCGGTCTGTCACTGCTGGCAGCGGCCCAGAATAAGGTGACGATTAATGCTGGTGACGGTAAAACGATCATCAACAAGCACATCTACGGCCACTTCGCCGAGCACCTTGGCCGGTGTATCTACGACGGCTTCTATGTAGGCGAAAACAACAAGACTATTCCGAACAAGAACGGGGTACGTCTCGATGTGGTCGATGCGCTGAAGAAGATGAAAATCCCGAACCTGCGCTGGCCGGGCGGTTGCTTTGCCGATACGTATCACTGGAAAGATGGGATTGGTCCGAAAGCGAAACGCCCGTCGATCGTAAACACCTGGTGGGGTGGCGTAACGGAGAACAACAGCTTTGGTACGCACGACTTCCTGAACATGTGCGAACTGCTGGGCACCGAGCCCTATCTGGCTGGTAACGTAGGCAGTGGCACCGTGCAGGACCTGACCGAGTGGGTGCAGTACGTCAATTTCGAGAAGAATAGCCCGATGTCGAACCTGCGGCAGCAGAACGGCCGCGCTACCCCCTGGAACGTGAAATACTGGGGTGTTGGCAACGAAGCCTGGGGCTGTGGCGGTAACATGAAACCCGAGTACTACGCCAACATCTACCGGCAGTACAGCACGTTCATGAACCCGCAGGTGGGCAAGGAAAAGATCTTCCGAATTGCCTCGGGGGCTAGCTCAGACGATTTCAACTGGACGGAAACGCTGATGAAAAATATTCCGGTCAGTATGGTTGAAGGTGTAGCCATGCACCACTACTCGACATTCGGCTGGGACCCTGGCGTGAAAGGATCAGCTACTGATTTCACCGAAGCCCAGTACTTCCGTACCATGCAGCAGGCGCTGAAAATGGATGAATTCATCCAGAAGCACTCGGCTATTATGGACAAATATGACCCCCAGAAAAAAGTAGCGCTGGTTGTCGACGAGTGGGGGGCGTGGTACGAAGTAGAGCCGGGTACCAATCCGGGTTTCCTGTACCAGCAGAACACCATGCGCGACGCCATCCTGGCCGGGGCCACGCTCAACATCTTTCACAAGCACGCCGAACGGGTACGTATGGCCAACCTCGCGCAGGCCATCAACGTGTTGCAGGCGGTAATTCTGACGAAAGGGGAGAAGCTGATCCTGACGCCGACCTACCATGTGCTGGAAATGTACAACGTACACCAGGACGCTACGTTATTGCCGATCGATATCAAGTCGGACGATTATGAAGTAGGTAAAGACAAACTGCCAGCCGTGTCGGCCTCGGCCTCGCGTGACAAAGCGGGTAAAGTCCATGTATCGCTGGTGAACCTGAACCCAAACAAGCCACAGGAAATAACGGTGAATCTGAAAGGGCTGACCGCCAAAGCCGTAACAGGGCGCATTCTAACGTCGGCGAAAATACAGGATCACAACACGTTCGAAAATTTAACGAAAATCAAGCCCGCCGTATTCAACGGTGCCAAACTGAACGGCGACGAACTAACCGTCACCCTGCCAGCGGTGTCAGTAGTTGTATTAGAAATGTAAAAAGAGGGAGGAACGGGAGAAAGGAGGAACGGAGAAAAGGGTTGCTTTCGCACGGTAAGCTACACGTGAAAGTGATTTCTTCCTCCCTTTCCTCCGTTCTCCCTTTCCTCCTTTCCTCCTTATGTATAAATCCCTGCAAGAAGAATGTTACGAGGCCAACATGCAGCTCCCGAAGCTGGGGTTGGTACTCTTTACGTTTGGTAACGTCAGCGCGGTCGATCGTGACCGGGCGGTGTTTGCCATCAAACCCAGCGGCGTCGATTACGCCAAACTGACCCCCGCCGACATCGTGATCTGTGATTATGACGCAAAGGTGGTGGCAGGTACGTTCCGGCCTTCGTCGGATACGAAAACGCACGCGCTGCTCTACAAAACCTGGGATGATATAGGCGGCATTGTGCATACGCACAGCACCCACGCTGTAGCCTGGGCACAAGCTGGTATGGACATCCCGATCTTCGGAACTACCCACGCCGACCATACCCACCGCGATATTCCCTGCGCCCCCGCCCTCACCGACGAGATGATCGAAGGCGATTACGAGCACGAAACGGGCAATCAGATTTTTGGTATTTTCGCCGAAAAAGGCCTGAACCACAAGGAGATGGAGATGGTGCTGCTGCAGAACCACGGCCCATTTACGTGGGGAAAAACCGCTGAAAAAGCTGTGTATAACGCGGCGGTCCTCGAAGAGCTGGCTCGCATGGCGTACCTCACGCTCCAGATCAACCCCAACACGCCGCGCCTGAAAGACACCCTCCGCATGAAGCACTACGAGCGCAAGCACGGCGCGAATGCCTATTACGGTCAGGGTTGTTAGGTTGGTTGACTGGGAAATTGGTTGATTTTGGCTCTTGTTTCGCACGTGAGCCTGTCGAAAGGCCTGCCTCTCGCGCGAAACAAGTGCCAAATTATTCATTCCGCACTATAGCTCGATTCGCTCAATATCCATCCGGCGAATCAAGCCGTTTTCGATTTGGTAGATGTGATAGACAGTCTCATCAATAAGCGTTGTGCCGTTTAAGTCCTTAATGAACTGATGAACTTCTGTGCGCACACGGCCGTCGCTATCGATTGTAAAGGATAGCGGCTCAACACGGGGGTTGATGAGACCCCACTGCCTGGTCCAGTAGTCCCGTATTTCCTGATGACCGTGCACAAAGCCACCTTCCATGCCATTTGGCCAGTCAACATTAGGGTGCATCAAGGCTAAGGCACCGTCGATAGTGCGTTGATTGAAATTCAGGTAAGACTCGTTCAGGAGTTGTTCGTGTGCATTCATTTGATTGACTTCGCTGGGAACGGTTATAGTGAAGCCCAAAAATCCAGTGAATCAGACACATTGCTTGTCAGCTTAAATTGAGATTTTATCAGTTTAGGTTATTTCTGGCGTTGCAACGGAATCGCTTGTTTAGTGGTCTACTTCAAAAGCAACTAAATGACCAATGAAGAACAGCTACACGCTTCTTCTTTTGTTGATTACTGCCTCTACGTTGGTAGCCCAAACACCAATACGTACCCAGGTATACGTGCGGGCGGGGATAGGCGCTAGCCAGATGAGTTCAACTGGACAGGGCGTAGTTACGTTGAGCCAGCAATTTCAATATGAAACAGACTTGCTGCTAACGGGAACCGGCAATGCCTTAATAACACCTAATGTGGGTGCGGGGTTGTCAATTGATGTGAGCAAGCATTTTACCATTGGTGCTGAATTAAACGTGGAGCAAAAAGGCGCACGGGCTACTACAGATAGGCTTGTTACCTATTGCACTAGTGGTAATTGTGGAATTATTTATCACCCTCCAACGTCGATTTCTGCCATTGGTCAGGCTACCGCACGCTTAACGTACCTTACCTTGCCCATATTGGTCAGTTACCGCTTAGGTAAGATCTCATTATTGGGCGGGCCGTATCTGAGACTGAAACTGGTCGAGCACCAGAAGGGTAATTACCAGCTTTTAATTAACAATGCGTACACTTCCATCACTTATTTTGACCTACAGTCCAGCCAGTTCAACACGTTTGACTTTGGGCTTACTACGGGACTTGCCTATGAGCTGACTCATCGTATTGGGGTTGACCTCCGCTATAGCCAAAGTCTGGTGCGATCTGCCTCCAGCAATAATGTGCTTCTGTCATCGCTTAATCGAACGGCACAATTGAGCATGCGCTATGCTATAAAAAGATGACAGGGAGCGTTTTTAGGTCTTACAAGGTGCCGCATTTTTGAAAAATTTATAGGCCTGGCTCTCTCAGCGCCGCTACTGTTTCTTTCACCGCCGCAACGTTGGTGGTGGGTAGGTAGTTAAAGGCCGTGTTGAATTTAGCAGCGTCGAAGAAGTAGTCACGGTCGTACTGGTAACGCATTTCGTACATCTCCTTCAAAACATGAATGAACAGCCCCAGCGTCCAGAGGCCCCAGCCCGGTAATACCTGAACGCCTGCCGGTGCGTTCGATCTGGGCATTTCCTGCGCAAATAGACCAGCCCATTCAGCACCGGTTGGCGCCTGAGGATCAACAGGTAGGTTCCAGATCTGGTTGTATGCCGTTGGGGTGTTACCAAGCATGGCAGTACCAAGGCCCAGGTCGGGCGTGTAGCCGGTTGAATGAATACGGCTGGCATCGCAGAACCACTGCGCTTTTTTGCCTTTCACCAGATTATCATAGATCAGGTTCATGGTGATACTGGTCTGGCGGCTGGTGGGGCCGAAAAAATCAGGCGCACGGGCAATGATGGCGTCGAGCTTTCCCTTTTCCACGGCTTCCAGCACATTCCGGTCGACAGCAGCCCGAACGTCTCCTTTTTTACTGCAAGGGCTTATCGGCGACGACTCCGTAATGTGCGTGACATTATCGCCCCCGATAGCGTAGATATTATCGAAGAACACCAGTTTGCACTGATGCTGGCTACAGGCGTCGACTACGTTTTTGATCAATACCGGCCATTTTTCCTGCCAGAGTTTTGTCTTGTATTCATAACCAACCGTCAGATAGGCTACTTCGCTACCTGCTACTGCTTTCAGTACCTGCGCCGGATCGTCCAGGTTGGCCGGAAAGAGGCTGTCGGTAGCATTGACTTTTTTTGGGGTACGGCTCACGAGCCGAACGGTATCGGTATATTTGGTAAGGGCTTTGGCTACTTCGATGCCAATGGCCCCGCCAGCACCAAGGATGGTTTGCATGTTATTGCGGGTTTTCAGGAACGTACCTGATTGAGTACCAGACACGTATTCGTGACGCAAGCTATGTAAATCCGCCAAGTGCTGAGAACGTATTCAGTACCATTTCGTTTTTTGCTTATGAACCTCGATCAATTTACCGCCTCACTGCAGGATAAAACACCCCCTGCCGATCTGAACCCAATTTTGACTGCGCTCTGGCA
The DNA here is from genome assembly GCF_017353175.1 of Fibrella forsythiae. Classification (GTDB taxonomy): domain Bacteria; phylum Bacteroidota; class Bacteroidia; order Cytophagales; family Spirosomataceae; genus Fibrella; species Fibrella forsythiae. The sequence continues at coordinate 699,723 of NZ_JAFMYW010000002.1, forward strand.
TGACGCGCGGGGCGAATGGGCAGCGGCCCACAACATTGCCCAACTGAAAGAAGGGACGCCTTCGTACGATCATCTTCATGCCTACCTTCATCGGAAAGAAGGCGATTCATTTAATGCCAGCTATTGGTATCGCCGGGCTGGCAAACCCACCTTCAAAGGTTCGTTGAAAGACGAATGGCAGGAATTGGTAGGTACCTATCTGTAAGGATTAGCGCCGAAGCTCCAGCTTCGGCGCTACAGGTAATATCCAGCCAGAAAAAAAGGCCGCTCCCAGAAGGGAACGGCCCGCGTTCGTCGATGAATTAGTAATATCGTTAGTTCAGAACTTCTTCTGTCAATAAGTCTTCTACATTGACCAGTGGCAGACCCCAGGCATCGGCAACGCCTTTATAGACCACTTTGCCTTCAACCACGTTGAGGCCCACTTTCAGCTCGGCGTTATCGCGGCAAGCTTTCAGCCAGCCTTTGTTTGCCAGCTGAAGTGCATACGGTAGGGTAGCATTCGTCAGGGCCAGCGTACTCGTGTACGGAACGGCGCCGGGCATGTTGGCAACGCAATAATGCACCACGTCGTCGATGATAAACGTCGGGTTTTCGTGCGTAGTAGGGCGGCACGTTTCGATGCAACCACCCTGATCAACAGCTACATCGACCAGCACCGTACCGGGACGCATCAGTTTCAGCATGTCGCGGGTGATCAGGTGCGGAGCTTTCGCGCCTGGAATCAGCACGGCACCAACGATGAGGTCAGCCGTTTTGATTTCTTCCCGGATGCTGTATTCGTTCGACATCATCGTGTCGACGTTGGCAGGCATTACGTCGGCCAGGTACCGTAAACGAGGCAGGCTAACGTCCATCAGCGTGACGTGGGCACCCAGGCCAGCTGCCATGCGCGCCGCCTGTGTACCTACGATGCCACCACCCAAAACAAGTACTTTCGCTGGTTTCACACCTGGTACGCCGCCCAGCAGAATACCGCGACCCTGCTGTGGTTTCTCAAGATATTTAGCCCCTTCCTGAATGGCCATCCGACCAGCTACTTCCGACATGGGAACCAGCAAAGGCAGGCTACGATCTGTTTTTTCAACGGTTTCGTAGGCCAGGCAAATTGCTCCTTTCTCAATCATCGCATGCGTCAGTTCTTCCGACGAAGCGAAGTGGAAATAAGTAAACAGCAGTTGGTTTTCCTTGATCAGCGGATACTCCTGCGCAATGGGTTCTTTCACCTTGATGATCATCTCGGCAATGCCGTATACCTCATCAATGGTAGGCAACATGGTAGCGCCGGCCCCGATGTACTCCTCATCGTTGAAGCCGCTGCCCACCCCGGCATTGACCTGTACATAGATCGTATGACCATGCTTACGCAGTTCGGCCACACCCGCTGGCGTCAATGCCACACGGTTCTCATTGTTTTTGATCTCTTTAGGGACGCCGATTACCATGCGATTTCTGGAGTTGAGAATGCGTTGTGTTTATACTTACAAAACTAAAAAATCAACTACTGTTTTCTATGGTGTGCTATATATTTGGGAAATTTCGGTTGATTAGTGCAGTTTTATAGAATATAATTCTTTTTGCTGACGGTTTTAACATGTTTATCCATTCATTTTTCCGCTAGGCTGCTGTACTATGGAACTGGACAAAATTGATAGGGCAATACTGACCCTTTTGCAAACCAACGCTCACCTGACCATCCAGGAAATAGGGCAACAAATCAGTTTATCAAAGACGCCCGTTCATGAGCGGATCAAGCGCCTGGAGCGGGAAGGCGTTATTGCGCGATACGTTACGGTACTTGACAAAAGGAAGATTGGCAATCCGCTGGCGGTTTTCTGCCAGATCACGCTCGATAAACAGACCGCTGATAATTTTGCTGGTTTTGACCGCGCCGTGCTCGACCTGCCCGAAGTGCTGAGTTGTCATCTGGTGTCAGGTACGTTCGATTACCTGATCCACGTTATCGTGCCGGATATGGACGCCTACAACCAGTTTTATCGCGAACGACTATCGGTGATTTCCGGGATCGTGCACATCAGCAGCTTTTTTGTGATGGCGGAGGTGAAAAATACAACGGCGGTTCCTATCTGACTGGTTAGAGACTAAACGAGCAGCTTAAACAGCCAACGGAGGGAGGTGAAACCTGAAAGAATTGCTATCAGACACCAGGTTGTAGCCTTTGGTAGGCCTTGATTATCAGGCCTTACTTGCCAGTGCCGCCTTCTATAATTGGCTAATTCAGGGAAAGGATATTCACCTATGGGGGAAATGGAGCGTTTAATAATATTATGAACGTGTCTACATACTAGAACCAGGCGTTTGTCGTAAATTGAGTTCAGAGAGGCCACAGGATAATGGCCGGAACACTCATCTACGTTATGCTTCTTTTCATGAAAAATTCTCCACGCTGGCTTCATGCCTGCTGGCTGATTGTGGGTCTCATCGCCTTTTTTGCAGCCTGTAAAAATCCAGATCCCGCTCCGCCTGCGCCGGCAGTGACGACGATTACCAGCGTTGATCCGGCTTCGGCACCGGTGGGAAGTACCATTGCCATTAACGGAACAAACTTCAGTACAACGCCCGGAAGCAATACGGTGCTGGTGGGCGGTGTAGTGGCTACCGTGGTATCGGCTTCTGCTACGCGGCTGGTGGTTACGGTTCCAACGGGTGCGCAAAGTGGCGCTATCGCGGTAACGGTAGGAACCACCACCGTACAGAGTCCCACCTCGTTTACGGTGTCGCTTAAGCCTTTGAAGCCGGTAGTTGAACTATCGGGTACCCTATTCCGTAACCGGAACCTGTCAAAAGACACGATCTATCTGCTGAGGGGGTTTGTGTATGTGGCGGCGAACTATACCATGACCATTCAGGCCGGTACTGTAATCAAAGGCGGCGGGGCCGACCTTGACCCGGCTGGCCAAAGCAACGCAGGTACGTTGGTTGTTGAGCGCCTTGGGAAGCTGGTTGCCAACGGCACCGCTACCGAGCCAATCGTGTTTACGTCGAACAAGGCGGCTGGACAACGCTTCCCCGGCGATTGGGGTGGGATAGTCCTGATCGGTAAATCGCCGACTAATCGCCCCGGTGCCACTACCTACATGGGTGGAATACGTGGAACGGCCGAGACCTATAATGAGCCGGAAGATAACAGTGGTTCACTTCAGTATGTCCGGATCGAGTATGCCGGAACGAGTCAGCGCGGTACACCAAACGGTAAACTGGCCGGCCTGACTATGATTGGCGTGGGAACGGGCACGGTGATCAACCATGTGCAGGTGACTCAAAGCAGCGGTGATGCCTACGACTGGTATGGGGGTACCGTACCCGCTAAATACCTGGTTGCCAACCGCGTTACCGACGACGACTGGAGTACCGACTGGGGCTACATTGGTCAGGTGCAGTTTGGTGTTGCCCTCCGCGATGCCGCCGTGGCTGATCCGTCGGGTAGTAATGGCTTTGAATCGCAGAACTACGATCCGGGTGAGAATGCTGATGGTACGCCACTAACGCGCCAGAACGGGTTGCCACAAACGGCTCCGGTATTTGCCAACATGAGCAACTTCGGCACCAGCACCACACCCGTGGCCATAACGGCGGCTAATTCGTTGACGGGCTATTATCAGTCAGGTATCTATGTACGCCGCAATACAGGTATCAGCGTGTATAACTCGCTCATCTACGGTTATCCGGAAGGTGTCCGTTTTGAAGGCTCATTGACAGGGATTGCTACCAGCCTGACGGCTACCAGCGGCGCCATTGACCTGCGCGGTAACGTGTTTGCCAATACGTTGTCGCCTGTTGTGGGCGGCGGGGCGGTCACTAATGCGCTGGCCAATACGTACCTGACAACGGCCACGCGCCAGAACCAGATTGTTAGTTCGGGCGATATCGCCTCGTTGATGCTGAACGGTTCGAATTTTAACACGTCTGCGCCCAATTTCCTTCCCCAGACGGGCTCAACGCTGCTGGGTGGTGCTGTAACGGGCGGTAAACTGACCGGCTCGTTCTTTACACAAACGACCTACCGGGGCGCTTTCGGTACTGATAACTGGATTAGCGGCTGGACGAACTTCAATCCCCAGAATACCGATTATGACCGGTAGAGTTTAACTTCACCAAACGAAAAAGGCTATCTACTTCCGTGGATAGCCTTTTTCGTTTGGCGGGTGTATTGCTTCTCGGCGTAGCTCCGCGCCTACTTCTTCGTCGGCTTGGCGCTCATGTAAAACGTCAGCTTTCCCCCCTTCAGCAGGTCTTCATGGGTGATGATCGGTTGCGTCACTGTTGTGCCATTGAAGACTACTTTCGAGACATAAACATTCTTGTCGCTCTGATTCAATGCCTCAATGGTTAGCGTCTGTCCGTTTTCCAGAGTTAGTTTGGCGCTTTTAACGAGCGGGCTTCCCAATGAATAGTCAGATGAACCGGGTGCTACAGGGTAAAAGCCCATGGCAGAAAACAGGTACCAGGCACTCATTTGACCGCAGTCGTCGTTACCGCCCAGTCCGTCGGGGGTGGGTTTATACTGCATGCGCAGAATCTGCCGGATGCGTTCCTGCGTGCGCCAGGGCTGACCGGCCCAGTTGTAGAGATAGGCAATGTGGTGGGCTGGTTCGTTGCCGTGAATGTAACCGCCGATGATGCCCTCGCGGGTGATGTCTTCCGTTTCGGCGAAAAATTTATCGGGTAGGTGCATGGCAAACAGCGTATCCAGCCGGGCGGCGAATGCCTTCGGACCGCCCATGGTCGCAATCAGTGCCGTTGGGTTCTGTGGAACGAAGAAACTGAAGTTCCATGAATTGCCTTCTATAAAGCCCTGACCGTCGGTACTGAATACGTCAAACGCCTGCTTGAACGACCCATCGGTGAGGCGCGGCCGCATGAAACCGATAGATTTATCGAAGACGTTTTTCCAGTTCTCTGAGCGTTTCAGGTACGTTGCGTATACCTCCTGCCGGTTCAGTTTTTTGGCCAGTTGGGCAATACACCAGTCGTCGTAGGCATATTCGAGTGTATTCGATACTGACGTGCCGTTGGCCGTTGCCGGAATGTAACCCCGGTCGATATACTCGCCGATGCCTTCATAACTTCGGTGGTTCGACGTGGCAATACAGGCTTCCAGCGCCAGGTTCGGGTCGCCCTTGAATACACCTTTAACCACAGCATCGGCCAGTACCGACACGCTATGGTAGCCGCTCATGCACCAGTTGTCATTGGCGTAGTGCGACCAGACCGGCAGCATCTTCAGCGTGCTTTGGTCATAATGTTTCAGCATCGACTGCACCATGTCATTGTTCCGAGCAGGCTGTATCAGGTTGAAAAATGGGTGCAGTGCGCGGTACGTGTCCCAGAGTGAGAACGTAGTATAATTGGTAAAGCCACTGGCCTGATGCACACCCTGATCCAGCCCTTTATACTGCCCATTTACGTCCATGTAGGTGGTTGGATTGATGAAGGCGTGATACATGGCGGTGTAGAAATTCACCTTGTCATCATCGGCAGCGTCGATCTGAATCTTGTTCAGTTCTGCATTCCAGGCGGCCTGTGCCTTGTTTCTGGCCTGCTCGAAGTTCCAGTGCGGGATCTCGGCCTTCAGGTTGGCCAGCGCGTTTTCCTGACTAACCGGCGAGAGTGCCATCTTCAGTTTTACCTGCTCGCCTTCGCTGGTGTCGAAGTCGAAATACATACGAATGCGCTTGCCGGCAATCTCCGGAAAATTACGTGTCTGGTCGAATTTGCGCCAGAAACCCCGGTACACCTGCGCTTTGTCGAGGTTTTTCTGACCGTATGATTTGAATGGTTTCGAGAAGGAGAGCGCAAAATAAACCGTCCGGGTACGTGCCCAGCCGTTGGTTTGCCGGTAACCCGTGATGAGCGTATCGTTCACCACCCGCACAAACGTCCAGACGGTTTTGTCGTCGTAATTATAAATACCCGCGGCCAGGTCCAGGATGATATGTGACTGGTCGGATTTAGGGAACGTGTACTGGTGAAAGCCCACGCGGTCAGACGCCGTTAGTTCGGCCGTGATGTTATGATCGTCGAGTTTGACTTTATAATAACCGGCCTGTGCCACTTCGTTGGTGTGCGAAAAAGCTGATCGGTAACCCGTTTTGGGGTCTTTGGCAATGCCAGGGTTGAGTTGCAATGCGCCCTGCGTGGGCATAATCAGGAAATCGCCCAGGTCAGAATGGCCGGTGCCGCTGAAGTGCGTATGGCTGAAACCAACGATGGTCTTATCTTCATACTTATAGCCCGCGCAATACCGGTATACGTCGCCGTTATACTTCCCGTTGACATCATAAGATAACGTATCTGAATCAGGGCTGAGTTGAACGGAACCGAATGGCGTGGTAGCACCCGGATACGTATGCCCCATTTTTTCCGTACCAATCAACGGACGCACGTAGGGAACCAGATTTTGTTGGGCGAAGGAAAGCAGGCAAAGCCCCTGCAAGAGAAAAATACAGCATAACTTGATCATGTTTCAAGGTATGCCCATTTGCCCAAACTGCGGCTTTATAATGCCCAAAAAGTGCCTGTAAGCTCAACAAAAGGGCTATTTAGACTCGTAAACGAACGTATATCGTAAGCCCAGTGTCTGGTTGCGTGCACTACTGATCAGCCCTTCCGGCCCCTGATACTCGTAGCTATATGTGTAATTTGCTACTGGCTGGTTGTTCGTATTGGTCTGAATCAGCATGGCGTTTCCCTTCGCATCTCGTTCTGTTTGGGTGATGATCTGTCGGCTAAACAAGCTTGAACACGCGGCGCCTGGCGGGCAAACGAGCCAGACAGAATCAACGCGCGTTGCCTGTTTGGTGTTGTCTGAAAAAAGCTGCCTGGTCGAATCGCTCGGGTAGGCCGTATTGCAGGCGCAAAGCGGGCTAAAGTAGTTGATGGAGGTGGCTTTGGTCAGGGCCTGGCCCGTGTAGCGGTACGTCGTTCGGCCGCTCAGGCTGAGCGGATAAATAGATACCCTTGATTTCCGCGAAACAGAAGCCAGTAAACCACCAGTGTAGGTGTAGTCGATCACGGCTGCAGGCGTTTCTGTAGGTAAGCCGTTGTTATCCAGTGGGGTAACTAACTCGCGTGCCAGTCGTGAATCAGCATTGTAGGAGTAAGACACAACCCGACTAACAATGCCGTTTGCCTGCCCTTCCGTAAACGTACGCGAAGCCAGCAGCCCCGCCTGATTGTAACGAAAAACGGATTTGGCAATGAGGCTGCTGTCTTTATAGATGTTTATCTCGCGAATCCGTTGTGTTGCCGATGTCGGGAAAGGCATCGCGAAATGGGCATACAGATCAACCGCCGCCGACAGGGTCGCCGTGGTACTGACCACAGACGTAGTATTGCTGACGGGCGAAGTGCTGCTCGCTGGCGTAGTAAGCGCTGCCGTGACCGCCGCCGTTGGGTCAACTGATTTTTGACAGGCCCAGGTGCTTAATAACAGGAGCAGGACAGACGTCTGGAATAGTTTCATGGCAACAGTCGGGATAACGTGAACTACTAACTAAACGTAGTTTGTCGCCGGTTTTGATGAAGGATACCCATATTACCAACTGGTTTCCTTATTGAATGGGCGATTGGCGACCGGAATTACCTGCCCGTGGGTTTGTTTCATCACGGCCCGAAGTGCGGGCTTAACGGCACCAAACGTAGCTACCGCTGCTTCGCTCAGCCACGAATGACCGAAGAGTTTCTGCACTGTTCGACCTACCCAAAGCCGACGGCTGAACAGGACTGACCAGTTGGTCTGGTAGGTACGTTCCAGTTCGGGCCGGGTCAGTTTACGGCGCAGAAATTGGCTGGCTAACCCGCTGGCTAGCCTGGCCCCGTGAATGGCCATCGCCATGCCGTTTCCGCAAAGCGGCGTAATTAAGCCCGCCGAATCACCTGCCATTAATAGATGGTTTTCAACCGCCCGTTTCGGTGCAAACGAGATCTCGTTAATTACCTCGGGGCGTTCGTACAGGAACGTACCTGACTCAAAAACGGCCCGAAGGTGCGGATTCTGGTATAGTGCGGCTTTTTCCATCGCCGGAATGGTGCCATGCGTGCGCACGTTGGCGCGGGTGGTCAGGTAGCAGAGACAGTATTTGTCTGCCTCAATCGCCGACATGCCGCAATAGCCATCCGGGAAGTTGTGTAACGCAATGACGTCTTTCGGGAAGTCGATGCCGGTAATATGGTATTTTACCCCGACATACGGTGATACCTGCCGCATAAACGCCCGATCGAGTGTTTTATCCAGCTTCGATCGTTTTCCGAACGTACCCAGCACAAGCCGGGCAACCAGCGTTTCACCACTGGAAAGCGTGACCGCAAATTGGTCATCGGCAAAATGGACATTCTCGGCGCTTTGGCCAAGCCGGAAATTGACACCCGATGCCAGACCGAGATGGTATAACTGGTAATCGAGAACGTACCTGGAAATGCCGAAGCCACCCAGATCGAGTGGGGCGTTCAGTAGCTTACCCGATGGTGCCGACAGCCAGAACTCTCTAATTCGGGCAGCATCCAGGCCATCCAGATCAACGCCCAACGATTCCAGATAGGGCCGCACTTCATTGGAGACGTATTCGCCGCAAACTTTATGGAATGGGTAGGTCTTCCGTTCTACCAGCGTGACGCCGAAGCCAACCCGCGCCAGTTCGAGCGCGCTGACTAAGCCAGCTAATCCGCCGCCAATGATGATCACGTCCTGCATGGCTGATAAACAAGGATTTCCATCCCAGAGTTACAAAAAGGGTTTACCACAGAGCACATATGATAACCTGTTTTTTCTCGGTGTTCTCTGCGACTCTGTGTTTACTACCCTTTTTGTAAAGCCTCAATCCGGTTTACATTTGTTCTATGCCAACCACTATTCAAACGCTTTCTGCCAACTGGCAGCGCCAGTATCCAACGTACCTGAATGAGTATCAGTCGGGCAAGACTAGTTACGTGCCTACTCTGTTACCACAAACGGCCGTGCAGTTTTCGGTCTATCAAACGCTCGATATTCTGCAAAAACGATTGGGTACGGATCTGATGCGGAAGGCGCTGGACCCGCAGCAGAGCGTTGCCTCGCCGGTTTTAGGGCAGCAGAATGGCGCATGGCTGAAGCAAAGCCGCATGGTAGGCATCAATGTGCGCACCATCGGCTCGTTCTGGAATGTGATTAATTACATGCTGACGCTGCCCGCCTGCCACGATAGCATACACCTGTTGCCCATCTGGGAGCCAGGCGTGGTGGGAAGCCTCTATGGCATGGTGAGTTGGCAGATCAACCCCGAATTCTACAGTGTCGATCTGGCCCGGTTCATTCCTACGCTCGATACCGTCGACAAACAATTGAAAGTGGTTGTGAATCTGATACATGCCATGGGGCGCACCGTGGGTATGGATGTGATTCCGCATACCGACCGGTTTTCTGAAATGGCGCTGGTACACCCGGCCCTGTTCGAATGGGTACACCGCGACGATTACCGGCTGGTCGATCATTCCGAGAATGTATATCGCCATGTAGAAGAGGTGATCTGGCAATTCCTGCACCAGCACGGCACCGCCGACGGAAGCCCGATTACCTACTCGAAAAGTGTATTTTTCTCGACCCAGATACCGCTATTGACCGACGAGCAGCGCCACCTGATTCTATTCGGTCGCCCCGGCGATTATAGCGGCCGCCTGCAACGCCGCCTCGACCTGATTAAACACCTGACGGCGCAGGGATTCGAAACCCTGCCGATGACGATGGCCCCGCCATACCGGGGGCTGCACATCGTTCCTGATGATTTTGTGACAGATGAGTTTGGTCAGGTCTGGTATCAGTACAGTTTCAATCAACCGCAGCAATTCTCTCGGGTGTTTGGCCCCCTGGCGCGGTATAAATTCTACCATAGTCTCGACGATAACCGTGACTGGCAACTCGATTTCGACAGGCCAAATCAGCCTGCCTGGGATTATATCTGCCAGAACGTTCACGCCTGTCAGCAGCGGTTCGGCTTCGACTTCATGCGCGGTGATATGGCGCACGTGCAGTTGCGCCCCGAAGGTGTTCCTGCTACGCCCGACGCCTATTACGACCCACTACGCACCATCAAGCATTACGTGCAGGCAAAGGGAACGCCGCACTTCGCCTTCTTTGCCGAGACTTTCCTGGCCCCGCCGGATACGATGGCGTATGGCAACGAAGTAGATCACCTCGAAGCCATCGACGCCGACAGTACGCTGGGTGATCTGCAATCGATGGTGGTGGGTTCAGGTACGTTCAACGAGCAGCTATGCACGTACCTGGAGCTAGCCGAAACGCGACGGTTTGCGCCCAACTTTACGGTCATGACCGCCGATAAAGATGACCCGCGCTTCGATGAGTTTTACCGGACCGGTAACCTGTTCCGGTATTTTGTCAGCCTGTTTCTACCTGAACTACCCAGCTATGTCGGCCTTGGCTTCGAGATCCGCAATCAGCACGACGAGCGCGGTGCCAACGAAGAGTACACGAAGCTCTACGTTTTTCGTATCTCCGATGAGGACCAACTCGACAAGGTAACCCACGGTCCGTTTGTGTGGGGCCAAAACGCCGATCAGTTTGTGGCTATTAGCCGAATCCGAACCTTCGCCGAACAGATCTGGAAGGACGTTGCCGGACAGCCGGTTACGTGGATCCAGAAACCCGATGTAAACGCAACGGGTGGTACTGCATTGTCGTGGAAGGTGGGAGAGACGTACCTGTTCACGGCCGCTGTTGGTGAAGCGGAGTCACCAGCAGGACAGGGAATGTTAATCTTCGAAGAAAGCGGTTGCCGCGTGTATCGGGTTGGTTGATTGGTGAATTGGTTAACTGGTTGATGAGTATGGACGATCGAAACTCCCTCGTGCTGCTCCTACATGTCAACCAGTCAACCAATTCACCAATCAACCATTCCACCAATTAACCAGCAAACCTTATTTCGAGGTGCAGGAACAGAGCCTCGCGCGATTTTGTTAATTTTGTACGATACGTTCTTAAACTGTAGCGAGCGGTTTCTTCGTTACACTCGCTTTCACCGGCAATTGCCAACCAATCATGAGCAAAGAAGTTGAACTCTTAGAGAGCATTACCAACGCCGAGTACAAGTACGGGTTTGAAACCCTGATTGAAGCGGACGAAGCTCCCAAAGGGCTGAACGATGATATTATTCGCTTTATCTCGGCCAAGAAAAACGAGCCCGAATGGCTGTTAGACTGGCGGATGAAGGCGTTCCACATGTGGCAGGAGATGGAAGAGCCGCACTGGCCTAACGTCAAATATCCGAAGATTGACTATCAGGACATTATCTATTACTCGGCGCCAAAGCAGCAGAAAACGGTCGGCTCACTCGATGAGATTGATCCCGAACTGCGGCGTACGTTTGAGCGGCTGGGTATTTCGTTGTCAGAGCAGAAACGGCTGTCGGGTGTAGTTGATGAACCCGTTGATGCCAATGGAAACCCCATTGAGCGCCCGCGTGTAGCGGTCGATGCGGTAATGGACTCGGTTTCTGTAGCCACGACGTTTAAAAAAGAACTGGCTGAGAAAGGCATTATTTTCTCGTCGATCTCCGAAGCCGTTCACGATCACCCTGAGCTGGTAAAAAAATACCTTGGCTCCGTTATTCCGCCTAAAGACAATTACTTCGCGGCCCTGAATGCTGCCGTGTTTACCGACGGTTCGTTCTGTTATATTCCGAAAGGCGTACGTTGCCCAATGGAGCTGTCGACTTACTTCCGTATCAACGCGGCCGGTACCGGTCAGTTTGAACGGACGCTGATCGTGGCTGATGAAGGGTCATACGTGAGTTATCTGGAAGGCTGTACCGCCCCGATGCGTGACGAAAACCAGTTGCACGCAGCCTGCGTAGAGCTGATCGCCCATGATAATGCAGAGATTAAATACTCGACCGTTCAGAACTGGTATCCCGGCGATAAAAATGGCTTGGGTGGTGTTTATAACTTCGTAACCAAGCGCGGTATCTGTGATACCAACGCCAAAATTTCGTGGACGCAGGTTGAAACGGGTTCATCGATCACCTGGAAATACCCATCGGTTATCCTGAAAGGTGATAATTCGATTGGTGAGTTCTATTCGGTGGCAGTGACCAACAACATGCAGCAGGCCGATACGGGTACCAAAATGGTGCATATCGGTAAGAATACGAAGAGCCGGATCGTGTCGAAAGGCATCTCGGCTGGTAAGAGCCAGAACTCATACCGTGGACTGGTCGAGGTAATGAAACGTGCCGATAACGCCCGGAATTTCTCGCAGTGCGATTCGCTGTTGCTGGGTGATAAGTGTGGCGCACATACCTTCCCGTACATCGAAGTGAAAAACCAGTCGGCCACGGTTGAGCACGAAGCTACTACGTCGAAAATCGGTGAAGATCAGTTGTTTTACTGCAACCAGCGCGGTATTCCAACTGAGCAGGCCGTAGCCCTGATCATCAACGGATACGCTAAAGAAGTCTTGAACCAACTCCCGATGGAGTTTGCCGTCGAAGCCCAGAAATTGCTGGAAATCAGCCTTGAGGGTTCGGTAGGATAAGGGATCTGCTTTTATATATAAAGAGGGTAGACACGGGTTCAACTCCATGTCTGCCCTTTTTTTGTTTGACGCTGATGCGCGCGCGAAGCAATACACACCAACAAAGCGTCAGCAATCTATCTAATTCAACGCCTACATTCCCCGCTCAATCCCCATTTCCAGGCCGCGCAGTTCTGCCAGGCCGCGTAGGCGACCAATGGCTGTGTAGCCTGGGTTGGTTCGCTTTGTCGGATTGAGATCATCGAGCATACGGTGGCCGTGGTCGGGGCGGAACGGAAGGCGCAGATCCGGGCGGCCTTCCTCTAGTCGGCGTTTCTGTTCCAGCAGTAGGGCCTTCATCACGCCATACATGTCAACGTCGCCCGCCAGGTGATCAGCTTCGTGGAAATTACCGTCGGCATCGCGCTGGGTGGCGCGCAGGTGAATGAAGTTGATACGGTTGCCCAGGCGTTCAACCATACCGGGTAGGTCATTATCAGCGCGAACGCCGTAACTACCCGTGCAGAAACACAGGCCATTATGCTTGCTCTCATAGGCGGCCAGCAGTTGGCGGGCATCGGCTTCCGTACTCACTACGCGGGGCAGGCCCAGAATCGGGAACGGTGGATCGTCGGGGTGAATAGCCAGCAGAATACCAGCCTCTTCGGCAACCGGCGTAATTTCTTTCAGGAACGAATACAGGTTGGTGCGTAAAGCAGCTTCGTCTACGTTGTCGTAGGTGGTCAGCACGTCGGCGAAGGCTTCGAGGGTAAAGCTTTCTTCACTGCCTGGCAACCCGGCGATGATGTTGCGCGTCAGCTTCTGGACGGCGGCATCATCAGCCCCATCCAGCCAGTTTTTGGCCCGACTCAACTGTTGGGTCGAGTAGCTTTTTTCGGCTCCTGGCCGTTTCAGTATATACACTTCAAACGCGCAAAATTCGGTGGTGTCGAATCGGAGGGCGCGCGAACCGTCGGGCAATTGGTAGTCGAGATCGGTGCGGGTCCAGTCGAGTACCGGCATGAAGTTGTAGCAGACCGTATCAATACCGCACTGTGCCAGATTGACCAGACACTCTTTGTAGGTCTCGATATACTGCTTGTAATTTCCCGAAGCCTTTTTAATGTCTTCGTGAATGGGTACACTCTCGACCACCGACCAGGCAAGTCCGGCTTGCTCGATCTCGTCTTTCCGCTTCTGAATCTCGTCTACAGTCCAGACTTGTCCGTTTGGAATATGATGCAGCGCGGACACGATGCCTGTTGCACCTGCCTGCCGCACGTCGGCCAGACTAACGGGGTCTTGTGGGCCAAACCAGCGCCAGGTTTGTTCTAATGCCATAAGAAAAAAGGGTATTTCGATTTAATGTGTTAAGCCAACGCGTAAAATAACGGTATACAATCAGGATGTAGGCGAACAATCTGCCAATTCCGGATTGGTTTTTGTGCTGCTGCGTCAGCCGATTGACTCTGGCTGCGGGAGCAGATGCTTCTGTACTTTGCCCAGAGCCGTTCGGGGAAGGCTATCGACGGCTACAAATGCTTTGGGAAGCTTGAACGACGCCAAACCGGCCTGACAACGGGCTGATAACGACTCGGCATCGAACGTACCATTCGGCACAATGTACGCCACCGGCACTTCACCCCGGCGGGCATGGGGCACACCCACCACGGCAGCCTCGGAAACATCGGGCTGTTCGAGTAGGAACTCTTCAATTTCGCGCGGGTAAATATTGAAGCCGCCCGAAATGATCAGATCGCTTTTCCGGCCGCGTAGGGTAACGTACCCGTCGGCGCTGACAACGCCCATGTCGCCTGTTTTGAAATAGCCATCGGCCGTAAACGCCTGCTTCGTCGCCTCGTCGCGTTTCCAATAGCCCGCACAAACGTTGGGACCTTTGATGTGTACTTCGCCCTCAACATCAACCGCGACTTCTTGCCCCTCTGGGTCCAGGATACGGGCCGAAATGCCGGGTAGTGGGAAGCCGATGGTGCCGGGCCGCCGCTCACCGATGTACGGATTGCTGATGTTCATCAGGGTTTCGGTCATGCCGTAGCGTTCCAGAATGACGTGGCCAAATTTGGTATCGAACGCCTCCATCACCTGCGCGGGCAACGGGGCCGAACCCGATACGAACAACCGCATGGTCGATCGCAGAGCGTGGGCCATTTCGTCGGGCCAGTCGAGCAGGCGGATGTAGATCGTGGGTACACCGAAAAACAGCGTGGGTTTGAACTGGATCAGGTCGTTGGCCGCTGTCTGGTAATTAAATCGTTCGAGCAGGCGCATCCGGCACCCCGAGAGCAGCCAGCAATGAATGCCGTTGCCCAGTCCGTGCACGTGGAAAAGGGGCAGCGGAAGCCAGAACCGGTCGGCTTCAGTGATCTGCCAGCACGCCACCAGATTCACAGCGTTGGCAATGAAATTGTTATGCGTTAAAATAGCGCCTTTCGAGGCTCCCGTTGTCCCCGACGTGTAGACCAGCGCCGCCGGACTATCGCCGGTTGTTGGGTTGTCCAGCAGGGGCAAACTCGTCTGTTCGTTGGCTTCTGCCACCAGATCATCCACTTCCCAGAAGGGAAAATCGCCAGGTACGTTGCCCGAGGCCACCAGTGCTTTTGGTTCGGCGTCAGATAGAATATGAGTGATTTCCCGCTCCCGATAGAGGATATTGACGGGTACGAAAATGACGCCCAGCCGCAGACAGGCTAGATACAACTGAATAAACGACGGACTATTTTCGAGATATACGGCCAGCCGGTCGCCAGCGGTCAGACCACGCCTGATGAGCGCATAGGCCATCTGGTTAGCCTGTTCGTCGAGCTGACCGAACGTCCAGCTTTCGGCGCCAAATTCCAGGGCGGTCTTATCACGCCGACCAGATAAAGACAGGTCGAAGAGTTGGGTTACATTCATTTATCGTTGATTTTGAGCGAAACAACACAGATAATCAGCGCGAAGATACCGAGGCTGACAAACGCGGAGGTGAACGAACCGGTGAGGTCAGTGATCTTGCCCACCAGCGGGGCGCCCACCAGAATCATGACGATGCC
Organism: Fibrella forsythiae; assembly: GCF_017353175.1. GTDB lineage: Bacteria > Bacteroidota > Bacteroidia > Cytophagales > Spirosomataceae > Fibrella > Fibrella forsythiae. The sequence continues at coordinate 715,302 of NZ_JAFMYW010000002.1, forward strand.
CAGCATGTTCACGAGGCCCATAGCCGCACCACCCCGACCCGGAAACAGAGCAACCGCCCGGTTGAACAGCGACGCATAGGGCAAGCCGCACCCCACGCCCAGCAGCGCAATGCCGAGGATGGCCACAGCGAGTGAGCTACCTGAACTAGCCAGCAGGAAACAACCGGTAGCGTTCATAGCAAGGCTGATCAGCAACAGTTTTCGAACACCTAACGTACCTACCAGGCGACCACCCCACGGCCGGGAAAAGATACCGATCAACAACACGAGCGAGGCAATGAAGCTGATGAGCAACTTTGTCTCCGGTTTTTCGCCGAGTTGCTCTTTCAGGAGTGTTGTTGTCCACGTACCCACTACGATCACCAGCCCAAACGAGGCCATCTGCACCAGGCCCAATAACCAGAGCTGCCCGTGCGACAGCATAGCCAGCAGGCTTCCCGGCGCGTGCTTGTGTACGGGCGCTTCGGGCGCAGCAAACAGGCAGAGTAGGAGTACGCTCAGGGCTACGAGTGCGGTAGAGATAAACGCACCCGGCCAGCCAAAGGCTTCGGCCAGACGGGGAACGGCGAAAATAACAAAGCCTGACCCCAGCAGCACCGAACCGCCGTAGAGCCCCTGCGCCATGTGCAGGCGATTGGCCGGTAACACCTGCGTCAGGTAGCGTGCCCCCGCCACGAAGCTGCTACCCGTTCCCAGGCCCGTCAGGACTTTCCAGAACAGGAGTTGGTTATAACTTGTGGCGAAAGAGATGCCGAAATTACCCAGACACACCACTCCGAGCGCACCCAGCAGCACTCGCCGCCCGCCGTAGGTATCGGCCAGGTGACCGCCGGGAATCTGCATGAGAGCATGGGTCAGGAAAATGCCGGTGGTCAATAAGCCCGCCATCGCTTTGGTAACGCCAAATTCCTTGATCAGTAGGGGCACCAGCGGCGCGTGGTTGGTGTAGTTGCATGAAAACGCAAACCCCACCGAGCAGGCACAAAGTAAAATAAGGGTTTCGCTGGAAATGGCCGGTCGGGTGGTTTCGTAGGCTGTTTCAGTAGATTTTAGGTTCATTGCAGGGTAACAAGCTTAGGTTTGCTTAATAAGCACTACCTAGCATTTATATCCTGCTTCGCTGTGCTCTATAATTGGCGTCCCAAGGCTTTCGCTCACTAATTTCTCTGGCGCAATAGCGTATTACTGACGTGCAGCCCCGCGTTAGCAATACGCTATTGTGGCGCTAGCTTCTTAAACCAGCATACCCGCTTTCTGCTGTTCAGGGCCAATCTCGCCCAAATGAGTCACGTTGAAACCGGTCGTGTACTTCAATCCGTAGCCCATCATGCGGTCCATGGCCGAGTGTCCGAAGAGGATAATGCCTGCCAGCAGGAGATAGCTATTTCCCAGTAGGAATCCGGCCAGGCCAACCAGAATAGCTATTCCTTTGTGGTGAAAGAGGTTATACGTGAAAGCACCAACGGCAGTATTGATGGCGTAACCAATCATGCTTACATCGGGCAGCAGGAGCAGAGCGGGGTAGAGCCACCAGACAAACGGCAACTTGGCAAACAGGATGATCGATAGGGCGAACTGTGCCGCTTCTTCAAGTTTTAGTAGCGATTTCATTTGATAGACAGCCAGATAGCTGTGGTTTGAATACGCTACAAAGGTCAGCTGGGGGCGTGGCTCAACTCGTTAACAAAAGATAAGGAATTGATCGCAGTGTATTGCACTGAACTAGCTTGATTAATTGTCTGCGCCTGAAATTGGGTTATGTTTGAGACGGAAACTGTCAACCTTTTCCAGGATCAGACAGAACGTACAGGCGTATCGATGAGGGTAACTCGATAAGTAACGATTTGATAACGTACCTGGCAAACCGACTTATGATGGCCACCTCGTACTTTGATCGCATGGCCTGGATCGCTCTTTTGCTGGCGGCTGTCTGTCAGACCGTCTGGACGTATTCGCTGAAATATGCCGATTTCGGTGCGCTGGTAAGTCTGCGCATCACCTTGCCGATTCTTGGGCTGGTACTGCTCAACATAGTATCGGGGCTAGCCAACGTTTACTTCCTGAATATAGCGTTCAGGTACGTTCCGCTCACCACAGCTTTCGGCCTCTGGACTGCCGGTACGCTGGTATTTATTAAACTGGCCGATGTGCTGTTTCTGAAAGCTCCGTGGTCATTTGCCGAGTTGTTCTTCGTTGGCCTGCTGGCCGTAGCGATCGTTGGCCTTAAACTGGCGGCACCCAACTAAAGCGGGAAAGCAACAAAGAGTGAATGGCGCTGCGTTGCCTCAGTCAGAGTCTGTAAGTTTGCAGGGCGCTCATTCACTTGCGCATTCTTCACTTTTTTCCGCTCTCTAACCATGCAACCAGACGAATCCCGCCAATTTCCAATTGGCCGTTGGTCGGGCCAGACCGACTTTACTGCCGACGAAATCCGTGTCCGTATTCAACAGCTCCGCGATTTACCGGGACAGTATAGGCAATTGACCGAGTCGCTATCAGATGATGAACTGGCACGTACCTACCGGCCCGGCAGCTGGACGGTCAGGCAATTGGTTCACCATGTGGCCGATACACACCAGTGGCATTATTTCCGGATCAAGCACGCGCTGACTTTGCCCGAGATCGCGCCGGGGATGTTCAGTGACGTGAACAACTGGGCAAAACAACCAGACGGACATGACCTGCCAGTGGCGGCTTCATTGGCTATTCTGGAAGGGTTGCATGAGCGGCTGGCTTATCTGTATGAACACTTGCCTGAAGCCGACCTGCAACGGGCGTACTACCATCCCTTCCGGCAGTTAAACGTGTCGCTGGCGCAGGCGATCGACATGGTTGTCTGGCACGCGCAACACCACCTGGCGCATATCAGATTGGCGTTGAACTAAGTTTTCAGTCTTCTGTCCTCCGTTTTCTATTACTCTGATTAACATTGTGGTTGACTAGCAGAGCAACATAAGACGGAGGACAGAGGACTTTTTTTTATTCCACCACCACACCCATCGCGCAGAACTTGTCGATGCGGCTGTCGATCCGTTGTTCGGGTGTCATCGCGTTTAGTTCGGCCAGGGTATCGAGAATGGTTTTCTTCAGTATATCGGCCATGGCGGCGTGGTCGTGGTGCGCACCGCCCAGTGGTTCGTCAACGATACCATCTACCAGGTGAAAGGCCTCCATATCGGCGGCGGTGAGTTTCAGTGCTTCGGCCGCCTGCTCTTTGTAGTTCCAGCTACGCCACAGGATGGATGAGCACGATTCGGGTGAAATGACTGAATACCAGGTATTTTCAAGCATCAGCACGCGGTCGCCGATGGCAATGCCCAAAGCTCCGCCCGATGCACCTTCGCCAATGACGATGCAGATCACCGGCACTTTCAGCATAAACATCTCTTTCAGATTGCGGGCAATGGCTTCGCCCTGTCCGCGCTCTTCGGCTTCGAGGCCCGGAAACGCACCCGGTGTATCGATCAGTGTAACGATGGGCCGGTTGAATTTCTCGGCCAGTTTCATCAGCCGTAACGCCTTCCGGTAACCTTCGGGGTTGGCCATGCCGAAATTGCGTTGCTGCCGCTGCTTGGTATTGCGGCCTTTCTGCTGCCCAATGATCATAACCGTTTGCCCGTCGATATCGCCGAAACCACCCACCATTGCCGGGTCGTCGCGTACGGTGCGGTCGCCGTGGAGTTCGATAAACTGATCGCACATCCGTTCAATGTAATCGAGCGTGTAGGGGCGGTCGGGATGGCGCGAGAGCTGTACCCGCTGCCAGCGCGTCAGGTTCTTGAACAGGTCATGCCGAAGCCGGTCAATGCTCTCTTCAAGGGTAAGTACTGCCTCTGAGACGTCGATCTTACTGGTCTCGGCCAGTCGTTTCATCTCATCGAGCCGGCCTTCCAGGTCGGCAATAGGCTTCTCAAAGTCGAGGTAGGTCTTCATCTTTGGGGTTTACAGTTTTCCGTTTGCTGTTTACAGTTGCGCTGCTAGCAAACCGCGTGGTTGATTAGCAGCGCAACTGTAAACAGCAAACGGAAAACTGTAAACTGTTTTAAAGTTCATACGACTGGCCTTTGGCGGGGATCTGTACGTTCGGGTAACCCGCCTCGGCCAAGGTTTCTTTAAATGATTCCATGCTACTGGCGTCGCCATGTACCAGGAAAATGTTCTTCAACGTGTCGGGCGATTGCATCTGCACGAAATTGAGCAAATCGTTGCGGTCGCCGTGCCCGCTGAAGACGTCAATCTTTTCAATGTTGGCCAGCACCTGCTTTTCTTCGCCCTTGATCGTCAGCGTGGGCTGTCCGTTCAGCAAGCGCCAGCCCAGCGTCCCTTCGGCGCAGTAGCCGATCAGCAGAATGGTGCAATACGGGTTGCCAATGTTGGCGGCTACGTGGTATTCAACGCGCCCGCCCTGTACCATGCCCGACGACGAGATGATGATACACGGTTCGTTGTAGTCAGAGACCGCTTTACTGGCCTTGCTTGATTCCAGAAACTCGAAGTTCTCGAAGTCGAACAGGGTCTCGTTCTCGTCGAAGAAATCGCGGGCTTCTTTGCTTAGCTGCCGGATATTCTTGGCGTAGACCTTGGTGCTCTCAAATCCCATTGGGCTATCCGAGAATACTTTGATGGGTTGAAAGCCACGCTGAGTGTAAAGTCGGTTGAGCGTATACAGCAGCGACTGGGTACGTCCTACGGAAAAGGTAGGGATGATCAGCCGGCCGGGAATATCGATGCAGGTACGTTGGATGACATCGGCCAGTGCATCTTCGGGCGAGGCTGTGTCTACGTGAAGCCGGTTGCCGTAGGTCGATTCGCACACCAGGTAGTCGACGGGCGGTACGGGAGCGGGGTCAACCAGCAGGGGGTAGTTCTTCCGGCCAATGTCGCCCGAGAAACAGATGCTTTTCTTCTGGCCGTTTTCAAACACGTCGATCACGATATGAGCCGCCCCGAGCAGGTGACCCGCCGGGAAGAAGGTGACGCTGCATGATTCGGTAAGGCGGAATTTACGGCCAAACTGAAGCGCCACTACGCTTTCCATGCTCTCGCGAACCTGTTTGTCGAGGAAAAGCTCTTTCTGAAGTTTAACTTGTTTATCGAGGACTTTCTTCTTCTTGCTGCCGTTGAGTTCGTTTATTTTCCGCTGGTTCAACGAGGCCGCATCTTTTAGCAGAATGTCGGTGAGGGCAAACGTAGGTTCAGTACAGAGAATCTGGCCTTCGTAGCCTTCGCGATACAGATTAGGCAGATTGCCCGAGTGGTCGATGTGGGCGTGCGTGAGCAGCACAACGTTAAGACTGGAAGCTTCGAAAGGGAAGAAACCAGTCGTGGATGGTTCTACGGGGGGAGTTAATCCGTTCGAGCGCTCAAGATCAGACCCACAATCGATCAGAATGCGATAGTCATCCTCTAATTCCAGCAGGTACATACTGCCCGTTACCTGCTGGGCGGCTCCCCAAAATGTTAATTTCATGCGTGGTGTTTACCGTATTTATATGTCATCGCCGACGCATTCAGGCAGTACGTACCCTCAGGAGAGGCCATGTGCCGGGTCGGCTCGATTAGTCATCGGGCGGTTAAAAAGGGCTTTTCTATAACGCAGATACGGTATGCTGAATTCCCTTAGCTTTGCAAAGCTACAAAAAAGGCCTGAACAGCCTAACCCCCGTCTCGTGCTCAGTTTTCCTGCTTCGGCGTCTGCAAGCCGCCTGATTCTGCCAGTTGTCGTTGTCTTTATTTGGGCGTTAACTACCAGTTCTGCAAGCGCTCAGGTACAGGTATCGCCCGACTCCAGCGCGCTGCAACGACTACGTACCTGGGCCACATCGTTACAAACCGGCCCGCTGGCCAGCAATGGCATTGTGGCGCTCTCGGTACGGCGGGTTAATGACGGTAGGGTTATTTTTGGCCAGAATGACTTCACCAGCCTGTCAACGGCGTCGACGCTGAAGCTTGTTTCTACGGCAACTGCCTTAGCTACACTGGGCAGTACCTATTCCTACACCACAACCCTCGAATACGATGGCGTTATCAAAGACAGCATCCTGCAGGGTAACCTGTACCTGCGCGGCACCGGCGACCCCTCGTTGGGAAGCGGCCGTTTTGCCGGTTATCCCGCCTGGGCCGCGTTACTTAAAGATATATCGGGCCGGGTAAGGCAGGCCGGCATTCGGCGTATTGACGGTGCCGTGATTGGTGATGCCAGTTTCTACAATGACCAGCCTATTCCGGATAGCTGGCCCTTCAGCGACCTCGGAAATTATTACGGTGCGGGCCTGTTTGGCCTGAATTTTAATGAGAACCTGTACCGGGTTTATTTCAAATCGGGCCCAACCCTGGCTGCCCCGGCCCCCGTCTTGCGAACCGACCCGTATATGCCGCTGCTGACGTTCAACAACCGGGTGACCACCGGGCCGTCGAATTCGGGCGACGAAGTGAACATTTACGGGGCTCCCTTCCAGAATGTGGCAACGCTCGACGGTACCATTCCGGCCAACAGCCCCGAGTTTGCGGTGAAGGGAGCCATGCCCGACCCGGCTTACTTCACGGCCTATGCCATCACGGAACAACTTCGCCGCGACAGCGTTCGCGTTGCCGGGCCAGCCACTTCGTATCGGCCCGGAACCATACCTTCGGGCGTGATTGTATCGGGTGTAGGTAATGATGCGCTGGGTAGTAAGCCGCTGCCCCGTACAGAAGTGGCCAGGTACGTATCGCCGCCGTTGAGTGATCTGGTGCGTGAGACCAATTTTCAAAGCATTAATCTGTATGCTGAAGCCCTGATGCGGTCGGCGGCGAGGCAGATCAGACAGGTACCAGCTAACTGGCCGGAGTCTATCTCGGCGGTTACGGGTTTCTGGAAAAGCAAAGGCGTAGACCTGTCCGGTTTTCGCCCCCGCGATGGGAGCGGTCTGTCAACAACCGGTGCTCTGACGACCAATAACCTGACGGCTATTCTGACTGCCATGACCCGGGAAGGTGCTTACCCGGCTTTCTACGCCAGTATTCCGGTAGTAGGGCAAACGGGTACGGTTCGGGGGCTGGCAAAAAATACGAAAGCGGCGGGTAACGTGCGGGCCAAGAGTGGCACCATTGAAGGTGTGCGGGCCTATGCCGGCTATTTCACCGCCAGCGACGGTACGTTAATGGCTTTTTCGTTGATGATCAACAAATACGCTGAAGGCAAATATGCCGCCTTGACCCCTCAGATCGAACGCCTGTTTGTGCTGCTGGTAAGCTTATAAGCAGACACCTCTCACCACTGTCATTGTGTTGTAATGCTGACCGGGTCAGCATCGCCAATGATCGTATTGGTCTGATTTTCAGGTAAAACGATGATAAATGTCGTTCCTGAACCCTCTTGACTACGGGCGGTTATATAACCGTGATGGTAAGCCACCACACGTTTGCAGATGGCCAGGCCAATGCCGGTACCTTCGTAATCTGCTTTGGCATGCAACCGCTGAAATACATCGAAAATCCGGTCGAGGTATTTTTCGTTAAAACCAATTCCGTTATCCGTGATAGAAAGCTGATAATGAGGCTGGTTGTTCTGTAGGCCGGGATAAGACGAACCGGATACGCGTTCAGCCCTGATGCTAACGATTGGTGGAACACCAGCCTGTGTATACTTAAGCGCATTACTGATCAGGTTCGTAAACAGTTGCTCGATCTGAGAAGGAACGGCATCCAGTACAGGCATTTCAGGTGCTGTAATGGCTGCGTTGGTGGCCTTAATGGGTAGCTCAAGGTCTACCAGTACCCGGTCCAGCACATCGCCAATCGAAATGCGCTGAAATGCATCGGGCTGATTTTTGAGCCTCGAAAAACTCAGCAGATCGCGAATCAACTTCGACATTCGATCGGCCGAGGTTAGCATTTTGTTGAGATACAGTCGGCCATTGTTGTCTACCTGAGGCGGGTATTGCTGGTTCAGCAGATCGCCGAACGTCTGAATTTTGCGGAGCGGCTCCTGCATGTCGTGACTGGCTACAAACGCAAAACGCTCCAGTTCCTGGTTCGATTCTTCGAGTTGCTGAATTTTAGCCTGAAGTTCAGACTCATATTGCCGCAATCGGGATTCATTTTTGGCTCGTCGGTGAAGCTCCTGGTCGAGCAGATTGTAGGTGATCAGCAGCACTGCGAACGTCAGCAGCGACAGGGCAAAAATGATGACCAGTGTATTCTTGAACGACTGCCGGGCCTCGTCGCCACGCTGGAGCATAAACGATTGTTCAATGGCCGTCATATGGGCAACATGCTGCCGAATGGCATCCATCCGCACTTTGCCCGTCAGCAGATACGCCAGCCTGATTGAAATGTCTGCTTCGGGGCTAAGCCTGACCTGCCGGTCTGATATCTCGATTTTTGCGTTGATTAGCTTGGTTAGTGTGTCAACGGCCTGTTGCTGCTGTGGGTTGTCGGCCACCAACTTGCGGAACTGCTCTAGTTTGGGCCCAAGCTGAACCAGTGCTGCATTTCGGGGTTCCAGGAACAGGCTATCCCTGATTACCATGTAGCCCCGAGTACCCGATTCAATATCTTTAGCCATCGAGAACACATCTTCCAGGGAGTTGATAACCCGGAACGTATGCGCAATTCGCTCATTGGCTGCTTGCGACTGGGTATAACTGTAAAATGACAAGGCAAACCCCATACTTATCAGCAGAATAGCCAATATAAAGCTTAACGCAATTCTGCGGTTAATCTTCTCTGCCGATAAGTTTGGGAAAAGACGCATTCAACAGACGTATATAGGTGGTTGGATAACGTTCGATCTGCCGCTTTGTTGAATCAGCCTCGATTAAACAGCATCGATCCGTTCAATCACCAGGTTATGGTTGGTGTAAATGCAAACGTCGGCGGCAATATGCAAACTTTCCGTCACCATGTCAGCAGCTGAGAGGTGTGAGGCGTGCTTCTTAAGAGCCAGTGCCGCTGACTGCGCGTACACCCCGCCCGACCCAATGGCCGCTACGTCGAGATCTGGTTCAAGCACATCGCCCGTACCGGAAATGATCAATAAATCATCCTGTGAAGCTACGATCATCATAGCTTCCAGTTTGCGCAGAAACCGGTCAGTTCGCCAGTCTTTAGCCAATTCAATGGCAGCCCGACGCAGGTTATTGTTGTAGTTACTCAGCTTCTCCTCGAAGCGCTCGATCAACGTGAACGCATCGGCCGTTGAACCGGCAAAGCCTGCCAGCACCTTTCCCCCCGCCAGCCGGCGTATTTTTTTTACGTTACTCTTGGCAACGGTATTGCCCATGGTGGCCTGGCCGTCGGCACCGAGGGCAACCTGGCCATTGTGCCGGATGCCCACAACGGTAGTGGCATGAATGATCATTGACTGTGGTTTCGTGTTTGTTATTTTACAGTTTTAAACAGGGCTTGGTTCACCCTCTGTCGTTGAGGCGCATGGTGATGAATGAACGGCTTAGGGCTATGCCGGATGCATCGCTGCTTCAATCGCATGCATAACCAAACCGGTAGCGCCCACATTGTTGAGTACATAGTTCCGACAAACAGCACCGGCCCGCTCACGGTCCGATTCACTGGCGTATAGCTTGGTGAACGCTGTTGTCAGTTCTTTAACCGAACGTACCTGAAACGCTCCGCCCTGCTGAACCAGATCGAGGGCTTCCTGAAATTTTTGGTGATTGGGACCGAATAAAAGCGGTAAGCCAAACGTGGCTGCTTCTAGGCAGTTGTGCAGACCTTTGCCAAATGCCCCGCCAATGTAGGCCACTGTGCCATACTGATACAGCGACGTCAGCATACCAATGTTATCAATGAACAGGTACCGCACGTCAGAAGGAACGGGAGCCGTGTTTAGCGTTGAGAAGCGCACAGACGGAGACGCTAACTGCGCCCGCCACCCCTCTATTTCGTCATCGTGAATTTCGTGAGGGGCAATAATGACGCGCAGCGGTTGCGTGAAGGCATTGAGCATCGGAATCAGCACAGCCATGTCGGCGGCCCAGGCACTGCCCACAACCAGCGTACGCAGATCCGCAACAAACGCGGCCGCTTCGGGGATAGCCCGTTTGGTAGCGGCCACCTGCGCAACCCGGTCAAAGCGCGTATCGCCGGCGAGCGTAACCCGGTTGATGCCGATGCCGCTCAACAGATCGACCGATTCCTGGTTCTGCACCAGAATATGATTGAAATAGGTCAGCAGGCTTCGGTAGAAACCCCCATATGGCTTGAAGAAAAGCTGATTTGGGCGGAAAATTGCTGAGAATGAGATCGTGGGTACGTTGTCGGTCTGCAAAGCCTGGAGGTAGTGGAACCAGAATTCGTACTTGATGAAAAAAGCAAGTTGAGGACGTACCTGCTGCATCCAGTCGCGGGCGTTGGCAGTGGTGTCGGCGGGCAGGTACGTTATTACATCGGCGCCGGCATAGGTTTTTCGCACTTCATAGCCCGATGGTGAGAAAAAAGACAGCACCACCTGATAGGCTGGGTACGTTGCCCTGAAGGCCTCAATGACCGGCCGCCCCTGCTCGAATTCGCCCAGCGACGCCGCATGAAACCAGGCCACTGGCCGCGAAGGGTCGAGCGGTTTCGCCAGAAACGGTTGCCGCCAGTTTTTGCGTCCGCTGACTAGCAACCGCGCTTTCCGGTTGAACGGAGCCGCCAGGCTGATCAGGGCCGAATAAAGAAAAATGGAGAGATTATATAGAAATTGCATTCAGAAAGTTAGTTGAGGTCGTTCTGACGCGGATGTTGGAAAGACCATTCCTATCAATGCATCGTGACTAGTTCCAGACTGCGCCAGACAATATCGCCCATGGTGCGGCAACCGTCGAAACTTCTGACGCCATAGTGCCGGTTAAGCGAGTCGATTAACTGGACTACGTTTTCTTCCGGTGCAATCAGGTCGAAGCGCATAGCAGCCATCAGGTCGCCAATTCGGGTTTGTTCAACGCGAAGTCGCCCGGCCATTAATGACCGTTCTTCGATCTGATATTGCCGCACGCTCTCGGGAGTCAGCACCGTAGTGCCCAGGTCGATTATGGGCTGGTTCTGTCGGTAATATTGCGGCATATACACTGATTTGCGCCCTTCGTACGATTGCTGATCGAAATCGATGGCCCTGATTCGATAATACACCTCATCAAAATCGGGCGTCACGTCGATCACGAAATTGCTGGAATGCATATCGCCCAGGAGCCGCACGAAACAGCGCTCGTTGAACTTCACAAATTCTTTGCAGAGCCGAACAGGGTTCATGCCTTCTTCGCTCATGCGCTGCTCGAAGAACATATCGCCCGGAATTCCCGCAATATGTTCTTCAATCAGCGTTTGTCCGCTGGTGAGGTAGCTGATACGGTTGGGCGACAGAATGTGCTCTAGTTCAAGGCCGTAGATTCGTGAGGCGTCGGCGTTCTTGATGTAGAAATAATCAAAGTTGTCGTTCACCAGGTTACGCACCCGCACCCGAAAGGGCGAGGTGTTTCCGTAGCAGCACAGATCGACCCGGTCAATGGTCAGGTGACCCGTGACCGACATATCACCATCGGCTTTCAGAATAGCATAAATCTGTTTCAGGGCCGATAGCATCTCGTTGGCTTCCGAGGCAGGGTAGTACACCGTTTCCCAGAGCGTATCGCGGTTTCGCTTATCAAATAGGGCCGCCGAGTTATCGTACCGCAGCAGATCGGCATATTGAATGGGCAGATTGTGTTCGCGGTTATACTGCGTCAGGTACGTCCGCAGGGTCGAACGGATCGGATAAACCAGCTTTTTCCGGGTGATAATGGGCATAATCGAATTGTTGGGCGCGTCAGGTTAGTGGTGAGTAACCGGCAAAACCAGTACCCAAAGGTAAGGCAAAGCAAGAGGAGAGCCGATTACCTTTGTTGGTAATCGCCCGGGGCCCGTCAGTCAGGTCCTGCCAGCGTAGTTGGTTGGTGTGGGGCTATTAATACCAGTAAAACATGACCGAATTTGTATTCGATAGCCATGGCTATTTGATCCCGAATGATGAACCCATATTGGCCGATAAAGCAAGCGTCAACCACCAGTTTGGTTGTTCGTCTGTGCTGAGGAGGAGTTTATGGAACGATGTAGAAAAGTTGATGGAGATTCTTTCATCTTACCTGCTGCCTGTGGTTGAGGTTTGGATTGATGGTAGCTTTATCAGCCAGAAAACAGACCCTGACGATGTAGATGTCGTAATCTTCATAAGTCATGCCGCCTATATACCTATGCGGGCTGTCCTTGACGCATTGGGCACCTCTTTCGTTCAACTGGATGTAAAGTGGATTCCCGTTCTTGATGCTTCTGACTCCCATTCAGCTGCCATCAACGCGCTTGAACGCATGAAGTGGTTTGCCTTGTTTAACAGTGACAGAAATGGATTGCCCAAGGGGTTTGTAAGCCTGAAAATTAACTGATTATGGAACACTTGGAGGAACTCACGCCCAATGAGGTGAAGCTGGTGGTGACGGCACGTAAGATTCGGCAGTTCAAAGAGATAATTGCTCAGCAACGGACGCTAGGTGCCGATGAGGCGTTGCTGGAGCCTTCGCTCGCCACGCAACATAAGCTGGAGCAAGAGTTTCAGCAACTGAGTGATCAACTGCTGAAGGTGATCCGGTAGGCTGTAAGAGCACGATATGATGTAACAGAAAACCATCATTTTCCTGTAGCCATGTCCTATAACGAGGCACCTATGATTGAAACGACCCGATTGACACTCTTTCCACTGACGCTTGATCAGGTACGTCTGCACATCGCTGGCGGTACATGGCTGGAAGATGAACTTGGCGTGCGGCCCGGCCACCGCGAGGTAACAGAACCGTTACTGAGTATTATCAAGGCATTCACAATACCCTTCCTGCAACAGCCCGAACGGCAGCCAATCTACGATACCATCTGGGTGGCGCTCGACCGGGAACTGAACCAGTTTGTGGCGGATATGAAATTTAAAGGCGCACCGGATGACGAACAGACCGTTGAGATCGGCTACGGAACGTACCCCGCTTTTCGGCAGCGGGGCTACATGACCGAAATTGTTGGCGGGTTAACCGACTGGGCGCTCTCGCAGCCGGGCATCAATCGGGTAACTGCCGAAACAGCCCTGACCAATTCTGCGTCGCAGGCGGTATTGTTAACCAATCAGTTTTCTCCCTTCGAACAAGACGACTACGTACGCTGGTGGGAACGCACACGAAGAGGGTAAGGCTGCCGCCGGTGTTGTAACTTGCGCCAAATATGTTCGCTCTGTTATGCAGTACCTCTTTCTCTTTCTTGCTTTTCTTACGGGCATCGCCATTTCCATTCAGGCGGGTGTAAACTCGAACCTGCGTCTGGCGCTGAATAATCCGTTGCTGGCTTCGCTGATTTCATTCGGAACGGGGTTCTTCACGCTGCTGGTTGTGCATCTGAGCACCAGGGGATCTATACCACCAATGGCTTTGTTTCGCTCGTTAACCTGGTGGAAATGGACAGGTGGGGTCATTGGTGCCCTTTACGTAACCACGGTCATTCTGTCAGTTCCTCGCATCGGTACGGCCAATCTGGTAAGCCTGAGCGTGGCGGGTCAACTCATTGCGGCAGTAGTACTTGACCATTATGGGTTGTTGGGGTTCACGCAGCATCCGGCCAACACGTGGCGTTTACTGGGTATCGGGCTGATCCTGGCGGGCGTTTGGCTGGTGGTGAAAAACTGATACAGATGATTTTACGTTTATAGAGGTAGAGACTTATCAGAATCATTCATGAAACTCATCATCAGTAGCCTAACGGCAGTTGCTATATTCATTTCACTGGCTTGCCAGACCAATTCGTCGGCTAAAGAAAACACGGCGCTCTACGAACAGGGACAGACGCCGCCGGGTGGAAAAAAGGTGGTTAAAACCAACGCCGAATGGAAGAAAATCCTGACGCCCGACCAGTATGCTGTTTTGCGTGAGCACGGTACCGAACGCGCAGGAACAAGCCCGTTGCTGAACGTGCATGAAGACGGCACCTTCTACTGTGCTGCCTGCAAGAACCCGTTGTTTGCCGAGAAGACCAAGTTCGAGTCGGGTACCGGCTGGCCCAGCTTTTATGAACCCATCACGAAAAACGCGGTGAAAGTTGCCAAAGACAATAGCTACGGCATGGAACGCGATGAAGTCGTTTGCGCCGTGTGCGACGGGCACCTGGGCCACGTGTTCAACGATGGCCCCAAACCAACCGGCCTCCGTTATTGCATGAACGGCGTAGCCATGACGTTTCAGAAGAAATAAGTTTTCGTTGCGCTGACAGGATAAGCAACGTACCTGAGCAGGGCAACGGAAAACAGAAGGTAGTAAACAGTTAAATGCCCCTCGCTTCGTCCGTAGATATCGGTCAAGTGAGGGGCATTTTCACTAAAATCGGGCTCGTTTGCGTTATCTTTGCTCATGGTTGGCCGTCAAGAAAGAGTGGCCAATAAGCCCTGTTAGTACCAATCGTTGATGTATGAGTGAAGAAATAAACCGGCTACGGTCGGTTCGGCACGCGTTTGGCGAATTTCGGCGACGGATACGGAGCCGACGTAAGCAGTTGGGAGGCCACGTGGTTCGCCTTGTAGGCGAAGAGCGCGTGGAAACCTGGAAGGATAAATTAATGGCCCGCCGGGAGGATTTTCGGGGTTTCGTTCATCAATATATCGATCCCGAAAGCTGGTATTATCCGTACCTGCGGGGGGCAGCAAAGTATAGTCTGTTTCTGCTGCTATTCCTGATTGGGTACGTCTTTGTGCTCCAGACCAATTTTTTATACCTCACCGGGGCTATGCCTACGGTAGAAGATATTCGGAATCCCAAGCTGAATCAGGCGTCGGAGATTTATTCGCTCGACGGTCAGATGATCGCCAAGTTTTACGCCGAAAACCGCACGCCGATTGAATATAAGAACATTCCGAAACACCTGATCCAGGCCCTTGTTGCCACAGAAGATGCCCGTTTTTATGATCACGGCGGTATCGACCCACGCGCTATTGGCCGGGCAGTCTTTAGTTTCGGTCGCGATGGCGGCGGCTCAACTATTACGCAGCAACTGGCCAAAAACCTGTTCAAGACCCGCCGCCGCACCAGAGACGGCGTTCTGAACCGAATTCCGTTTGTCAGGAAGGTTATTTATAAATCGAAAGAGTGGTTGATGGCAATGACCCTCGAACGGAACTTTACTAAAGAGGAGATTCTTACGTATTATTTCAATACCGTCGATTTTGGTCAGAACTCGTTCGGACTGAAAACGGCCGCACGCACGTTCTTCAACAAATCGCCCGACAGCCTGAATGTGCAGGAAGGAGCCGTGCTGGTGGGCCTTCAGAAAGCGACAACCAGTTATAACCCGCTCCGGAATCCGAAAAACTCGCTGACTCGCCGTAATGTGGTTATCGGGCAGATGGCCAAATATAAGTTCCTGACTAAAACCCAGGCCGACTCGATCAGCGAATTACCGTTGAAAACGGATTACACCCCGGAAAATCCCTATGCGGGCCCGGCCAGTTACCTGAAAAATGCGGTTGTTGAATTCGTAACGGAATGGGGAGATCGAAACGGCTATAACCTCTACACCGACGGACTGAAAATCCATACTACGATCGACTCCCGGATGCAGAAATATGCCGAGGATGCCGTGAAGGAGCGGATGAAGAAGCTGCAGAAAACGTTCAACAACCATTGGCGCGACCGTAACCCCTGGGCCGACGAAAACGGCGAAGAACTGCCCGGCTTTATCGATTCGGTGGCCCGGCGCACCGAGCGTTACAAGGGCCTGGTGAAGCGGTTTCAACTCTACCCCGACTCGGTTGAGTATTACATGAAGGTCAAAAAACAGCGTATGAAAGTCTTTGACTGGGAAGGTGCCCGCTGGACCAACATGACGCCGTATGACTCGATTTCGTACTATAAAAAATTCCTGCAGGCGGGTATGGTGGCCATGGACCCACATACCGGCTATATCCGGGCCTGGGTTGGCGGCCTCGACTACGACTATTTCAAATATGACCACGTAAAGCAGGGCAAACGCCAGCCGGGCTCAACGTTTAAGCCATTCGTATACGCTACTGCCATTGACGATACGGCCTTCAACATGACGCCCTGCGACCGCATTCGGGATCAGCCTTTCCGCAAACCGTATCGCGAAAACGGGGAAGAGAAAGTCTGGGAACCCAAAAACTCGGGCGGTGGCTTCACGTACTCAAACATGACCCTGCGCCGTGCCCTGGCCCGGTCGGTCAACTCAATTACGGCCCAACTAACCGATATGGTTGGTCCCGACCGGGTTGCCGAATACGCACACAAGCTCGGCATTACGAGCAAGCTGGCTGCTGTGCCATCCATCGGCCTGGGGTCATCCGACGTGTCTCTATACGAATTGGTATCGGCCTACTGCTCATTTGTCAATGAAGGGCAGTACACCAAACCGATGATCGTACAGCGCATTGAAGACCGGAATGGTACCGAAATCGAATCGTTCAAGCAGGAGCGGCGGCCAGCTATTAGCCCTGAATCGGCCTATCTGATGCTGTATATGCTTCAGGGTGGTTTGCAGGAACGGGGCGGCACATCACAAAACCTATGGTCGTTCGATCTGTTCAAGCACAACCACCAGATGGGCGGCAAAACCGGCACTACGTCCAACAACTCCGACGGCTGGTTTGTCGGCGTTTCAGACAAACTAGTGGTAGGCGCGTGGGTTGGTGGCGATGACCGAAGCATTCACTTCCGGTCAACGGATATGGGCGAAGGGGCCAAAACGGCGTTACCACTGGTGGGGGGGTTCCTCGAAAAAGTATACGCAGATCCTCGTTTCCGTGATCTCCAGGGACCTTTCCCGAAAGCTACTGTCGATATCCAGAAGCAATATCAGGACTGTGCCAGCGATTATGATGAGTATGAAGGAGACGGTAGCGAATCCACAGATTCAACAGCGGGTAGCGAAGGTGGTACCGACTCGCTGTTTGTTCCGCCACCGGTAGTGGTGCCCGACCCGGCCGATACATCCAATAGACCAAGACCGTAGGCTAGAGGTTTTTATTCTGGCTCTTTGTTTGGCGTTTAGTGATTGACGGTGCTTCTGATGCACGCTTAGTCAACACTAAACGCCTTTTTTTATGGAAAACCACCCAACTAATGATAGAGACCTGAGCAACGTACCCACAGGAATGGAACAGGATCCTGATGCCGACGAGCAGGTAATTGACCAAACCAATGAGCAGGAAACGAACGTACCTGATGACGTAAACCCGTCTGGCCTTGAAAAGCCAACGGCTGAAGAAGGAACAGGACCGGAAGACGACTTAGCCAATGCCCTGGCCTATGCCCTCGATGGAAGTGGCGTTGGTATGGCTGGCGCTCCGCCCGCAGCTCCGCCCGTTGGTGAGCCGCAGAAACTAACTAGCGAAGGCATTACCGGCGCTGGCCCTGAAGATGAGGAAGAGCAGCTAACCAATGACCGCTAAACCACCATACGTCGGCTGGCAACTGGTTTCTTTGGTGAATTTTTGTTGAATATCCGCTGGCGGAGTTGTTCGATGGGCTGGCCCACCAGCTGGTTGATGCCGTAGGCCAGCCCCGTGGCGATGACCAGTGTGTAGAGGTTGATGTAGGCCCCCCCGATATGCCAGGCCCCCAGCGTCTCCCAGACCAGGAAATGGACCAGATAGAGGGGGTAAGACAACTCCCCGATGCTGGCATCGAACTTGTTGTGCTTGCTGCCGATGAAGACCAGGGGCAGGGTGGCGGTGATGACCAGCCGGTAGACGGCCGAGGAGAGCCCGCCGGGCACTCCCTGCTGGGTCAGCTGCTGGTGGATCAGCCCGAAGAAGGCCGTGTAGAGCAGGGCGATGGCGATGGCCGCCGGGCATAGCCAACCGGGCAGTGTTCTGTTTTTGAGGTGCCGGTAGGCTTTGTAGGCCAGCCCGCCCGCCAGGAAGTAGAGCAACTCGGCGGGGAAGAATCGGTAGGTCCAGGCCATGGAGTCCAGGTGGGCGAAGTAGCGCAGGGCGGCTCGGATGGCAATGGAGAGGGTCATGACCAGGACCATGACCCAGAGGGGTCGTCGCACCAGCAGGGGGGCTATCAGGTAGAAGGTCAGCTCCAGACCCACCGTCCAGGAGGGGTGGGCCACCAAAAAGCTGTTCAAATTGATCCACGCATGGCTAAAATCGCCGGTGAACACCAACGTACCTGTGGCCGGGCTGACAGTCAGAAAACTGAGCCAGTCCTGGCCAACCAGGGTCAGGTTAGTAATTAGTAACAAGGCGCTGGTAGAGGGCGCAAGGCGGTTACCATTAGTGCGAATAGCCTGGAAGAATTCCATCCTGGGCTCTCCTAAGGTGATCGTCATCACCAGGGCCACCAGCAGGGTGAGGCCCACCACGACGTAGTAGATGGGCAGCAGCCGCAGCACCCGGTTGGTCAGGAAGAGGCGGTAGGCGTGGGGCTGGTCAACGTATTTCTCGTTCAGGATCAGGGCCATATAAAAGCCTGATATGATGTAGAAGGCCTGAACGGCAATGCTACCCCCCATGGTTGGAAAACCGGGGAGCTGCCCCGCGTGGACAAAAACGACCATTGCCGCCAGCAATACTTTAAGCAAACCCATGATGTAAAATTACGGCTGGTAATCGCTGCTAAACTAACGCGTCAGCGACATTAGGCAATTTCTTTGTACTGCATCCGGTACAGGTTGGCGTAAAATCCTTCCTGTTGCAATAGCTGCTCATGGGTTCCCTGCTCTTTAATTTCGCCTTTATCGACAACAATAATCTGGTTGGCTTTTTGAATCGTACTCAATCGGTGGGCAATTACAATGGCCGTACGGCCGCGCATAAGTTTGCTGATTGCGTCCTGAATCATTTCTTCCGTTTCTGTGTCTACCGACGAAGTCGCCTCGTCGAGCACAATAATGCGGGGGTTCTGCACCATAGCCCGGACAAACGAGATGAGCTGCCGCTGGCCAACCGATAGCGTTGCGCCCCGTTCCTGCACGTTGTAATCGTAGCCACCAGGCAACTGCATAATGAAGTCATGAACACCCACCAGCCTGGCTGCCTCAATGATCTGTTCGCGGCTAATGGCCGGGTCGCCCAGGGTGATGTTGTTTTCGATGGTGTCTGAGAAGAGAAATACATCCTGCAATACCACGCCAATCTGACGCCGTAATGCGGCCAGTTCATACTCATGAACATCATGCCCATCAATGGTGATCTTCCCTTGATTGATATCGTAGAAACGGCTCAACAAGTTAATAATCGACGATTTGCCTGCTCCTGTGGCACCAACAAAAGCCACTGTTTCGCCGGCACGTACCTCAAACGATACGTCTTTCAATACATAATTATCGTCGTTGTAAGCGAACCATACGTTCTGAAATGATACATCGCCCCGAAGTTTGGCTGGCGCATAATCACCGTCATTAACGGTATAATCGTCGCTATCGAGCAGCGTTAATATGCGATCGGCGCTGACAATGCCCATTTGCAGCGTATTGAACCGGTCGGCCAGCATACGAATAGGGCGGAAGAACAGGTTAATGAACATCACAAACGCCGTAACGGTACCAAAAGTAACCTGCTCATTCAGAATCTCACGCGCTCCATACCAGACTACCAGACCCGTACCAGCGGCGGCCAGAATATCGGCTACCGGGAAGTAGATGGAGTAGTACCAGATTGAACGGATATTGGCTTTCCGATGAACCTCATTGATGGCCCGAAACTTCTGCGTTTCAATATGTTCACTGTTGAAAATCTGTACGATGTTCATGCCTGTGATGTGTTCCTGAACAAAGGCGTTCAGGTTGGCTACGGCCGTACGAACCTCATTGAACGAGGCCTTGATTTTCTCTTTGAAAACGTATGTGCTGAACAACATCAACGGCACCATAGACAGGCTGATGCTTGCCAGCCGCCAATCGGTGTAAAACATAACGCCGATGATCAGAACGAGCTGAAGAATATCTCCCGCAATAGCCGCCATACCTTCTGTAAAGACATCGGCCAGGGTTTCAATATCAGAGATGGTGCGCGTTACTAACCGGCCAATTGGGGTGTTGTCGAAGAATTTCAGGCGAAGGCCAAGGATTTTGCTGTAAAGCTGCACCCGAATATCACGGATAACGTGCTGCCCCATCCAGCCGGAAAGGTAGGCATTGGCAAACTGAATAAAGGCCTGAATAACCAGCACGCCCACCATAAGGCTAAGCATAACGGTAAGCCCCCAATAATCGGAACTGGCAATTTGGGTGTCAATCGTACGCCGGATGAGCAGTGGTGTAACCGGCGCTAACAAAGCGCCAAGCAGGATGACACCTACCAGCAAATAGAAACGGGCCTGATAAGGTCGCACAAACGCATAAAGCCGTTTCAGGATAGCTATATCAAATAGTCGGCCGGCTGCCGGCAATTCGCCACTCTTCTTTTCGTCGCTCACTGGGAAAAAATTTCGACATAACAGCTCGTTCGTCTCACCACTAACAGCAATATTGAGTTATCAAGTTCAGGAAACTACTTCTACGATACGATCATGATAGACTGGATAATGGGTGCATGTGTGGGCCTGGGGCTGGCAGCCTGCTGCGGATTTCGGGTTTTTGTCCCCATGCTGATCGCTGCTTTGGGTACAAAATTGGGCTTAATCGGCCCTATGCCCGGTTATGAATTTATAGGTAGCTGGACGGCCATCATCGGCTTGTGCATCGCTACTGCTTTTGAGTTGGGGGCTTACTATATTCCCTGGCTCGATAATTTACTCGACACCGTTGCCATGCCAGTAGCTATTGTGGCAGGTACGTTAATGTCGACATCTTTCCTGCGGGTCAATGACGAAATGGTTCGCTGGGCGCTGAGCCTTATGTTGGGAGGCGGGGCCGCCGGTTTAATACAGGCCGGTACCAGTTTATTACGCCTCGGTTCCGCTACTACTACAGGCGGACTGGCTAATCCGGTAGTAGCAACGGGCGAAAACGCGGCTTCGCTGGGGCTATCAATTCTGACGGTCTTCTTGCCTTTGTTTGCTTTTGCTCTCATTGTATGTCTGTTAATCTTCGTCGTCGTGCGGATATTAGGTCGACGGAAATTGAGATTCACCAGGGCCACTCCCAAACAGCCGGGTAACCCCCTCGACCAGTTTCCGCGTAGCAGCAATGGTAGGCATTGAGCCCGCATAACGTTCTTACGTTTCCGTAACCTTTGGACGTACCTGCAGTTATA
Source organism: Fibrella forsythiae (assembly GCF_017353175.1). Lineage (GTDB taxonomy): Bacteria > Bacteroidota > Bacteroidia > Cytophagales > Spirosomataceae > Fibrella > Fibrella forsythiae. The sequence goes on from NZ_JAFMYW010000002.1 coordinate 736,498, forward strand.
GCTAAAACAAAATCTCAATGTTTATGGAAAATGAACCGATGGATTATGAACCCGGCGAAGACCAGAACCAGGGCGTAGTGGGCACAATGGCCCGCAATCAGCAACACGGCGATACCGAAAAAGAGGGCACCCAGGAGGCTGGTTTAGACCCAAATCTGGTAACGAATGGCCACGATGAGACGGCCGAAAACGAATCAGGCCAGCCAACTACAGACCGCATTGGCGAGCAGGAATTTGTGACTGATCAGGGCGTAGATTAAGTGGCCAAATTGGAATTTTTCCGGATCCGCTAAATCAATATAATCACGTCGCAGATTTGGCTAATGCTGGGGATAAAGCGTTGTTTTGGCTACCGGAAACTAATAAAATTGGGTTTTTCTTAGGTTGAGCCGATTGGCCATTGGATAATTCGTAGAGCAAGGAATAGGAGGATCGCGCAAAATTAGGTATTTTTGCAGTCTGTCATTTTTGCATTATATCAGTTATTGGTAATTGCCTAAATGTTTTGATTGTCAACAAATACATTCTATTTTGATAAAAACCGTAGGATTCTCTGCTCTGATGGCACTGGTCAAACCGACCTTTGCTCCCGCGCTGAACGAACCGGGCATGCCCGTTGATACCAGCCGACAGTCCGACAATTCGGTGGCGATTTCGAGTCAATTAAATACGCCCCTCATGCTGAACGCCGACACAAATCGTCGGTTCGTTCCCATCTATTTTTGTGGGGAAGCTGTTCCCATTGATAACTCATATGTATCGCGCCAATGGATGCGTACATTAATGCAGTGCCAGTCGCAACGTGAGGAGTTGTACATCATCCGGAAACGGGCAGCTGTATTCTTCCCAGTTATCGACCCGATTCTGCGTAAGTTTAATATTCCCGCCGATTTCCGGTACATTCCACTTGCCGAAAGCGCACTGGTTAACGACTGCGTTTCGCCGAAGGGTGCATCTGGCTACTGGCAGATGATGCCACAAACAGCCCGCGATCTGGGGCTGATCGTCAATGGCGAGATTGACGAACGCTACGACCTGGCAAAGTCAACGGCCGCTGTTTGCCGTTTACTGCGCGACCTTCACCAGGAGCTGGGCTCGTGGGCGTTGGTAGCTGCCGCCTACAACAGTGGGCTTGGCCACATACAGCGTAGTATGATTCAGCAGCGGGAAAACAATTATTTCAGCCTGAAACTGTACCGCGAAACCAGTACGTACCTATATCGGGTATTGGCCTACAAAGAATTGCTGACAAATCCGCAGCAATATAAAATGTTGCTTTCCAGCGACGTGATTGGGTATTTAACTCGCCCGCTGCCCAGTAAGTTAAAGGCCTTGCCCGGCACCACCAATTCATCGGTTTCTGCCGTTGGTGACGACTCTGAACTGGCCGCTATCGAGAATATCGATCCGGCCTGGGGCCCCCGTACAGGTGAATCATTTCTGAGTGCACCCTCACTGGCGGATATTCTGCTGGCTGCGGCAAGCTATGCCAGTGCCGACCCAATTTCGGGCTCAACAGACCTGACACGCGAACAAAAAGGTCAGCCAGTACCAAAATTGCTTGGCCTGATGGTGCTTCGGTTCCGCCGCCCCCGCTTCCTCCGCCAAACACCCGGAACGGGTCGTCGCCCTCGCCACCGCTGGGAGTGGGTATAAGAAAAAGGGTTCAACGTTTATCGTCTGAATAGGAAAGACCACGCATTACCACATATAAAGTGGCTGCCGTGGTCTTTGCCATTTAGACAGTAAACTTTAAACCCTTTTTTCAGCTAATTTTGACGCTCCGTTGTTGATACGTTGAATCTCCCTGATTGTATATGGCAGAATTAATCCGAATGCCCAAAATGAGCGACACCATGACTGAAGGTGTGATCGCAGAATGGCATAAAAAAGTAGGCGATACCGTAAAATCGGGCGATGTACTGGCTGAAGTAGAAACTGACAAGGCCACTATGGACCTTGAAGCCTATGATGAAGGTACGTTACTCTTTATTGGCGTAGAGAAGGGCCAAGCCGTTCCGATTGATGGCATCATTGCTGTTATTGGGCAGCAGGGCGAAGATTTCCAGGCGTTGTTATCCGGCAATTCGGGTGGCAGTGTCGAAGCAGCTCCCGCCCCTAAGGCAGAAGAGACGATTAAGCCTGCCGATAATCCGGCCCCTAAAGAGGCTGACCCCGCTCAGGTAAATACCAATATGGCTGATCCGAAAGCCATATCAGCTGCCCCCGCCGAGGCCGTTAACGCAACGGTGATCCGGATGCCTAAAATGAGTGACACCATGACGGAAGGTACCATCGTGGCCTGGCACAAAAAAGAAGGTGATACCGTAAAATCGGGCGACGTACTGGCTGAAGTGGAAACCGATAAGGCTACCATGGACCTTGAGGCTTACGAAGAAGGTACGCTGCTGTATGTTGGTGTTAAGGAAGGTGATTCTGTTGCCGTAGATGCCGTTATCGCCGTTGTTGGTGAGAAGGGTGCCAATTTCAAAGTATTGATTGATGGTGATGGTAACGCAGCTGCCCCCGCCGAGCAGCCAGCAAACGTACCTGCGCCTGCTGAAACACCTGCGCAGGCTGCTGCTCCGGCAACCAATGGTCACGAAGCGAACGGTAGAGTGAAAGCGTCGCCACTGGCTAAAGCGATTGCTGAACAGAAAGGCATCAATCTACAGCAGGTTCAGGGTACTGGCCCTGAGGGACGTATCGTTAAAGCAGATGTTGAGTCGTTCAGTCCACAGGCTGCACCAGCCGCGGCGAAACCTGCCCCACAACCACAGGCTGCTCCGGCCCCTGCTGCTGCTCCGGCCCCGCAACCAGCGGCTCCTGTACCGGCTGGCGAGTACGAGGACGTACCTGTGAGCCAAATGCGGAAGACAATTGCCCGCCGACTGAGCGAGAGCCTGTTCACCGCACCGCACTTCTACCTGACCATGGAAATCAACATGGATAAGGCGATGGCGTTACGTGGACAGGTGAATGCGGTGGCTACGGCGAAAGTGTCGTTCAACGATTTCGTGATCAAAGCATCGGCGCTGGCATTGAAACTGCACCCGAATGTAAACTCATCGTGGTTAGGCGATAAAATTCGGAAGTACAGCTACGTGAACATTGGTGTTGCTGTAGCCGTAGATGAAGGTCTACTGGTGCCAGTTGTCCGTAATGCGGATCAGAAAACACTGTCGACTATTGCGGGCGAAGTAAAAGTGCTGGCTGGTAAAGCGAAAGACAAGAAACTACAGCCTAAAGATTGGGAGGGAAGCACCTTCTCGATCTCGAACCTGGGCATGTTTGGTATCGAAGAATTCACCGCCATTATCAATCCGCCCGACTCGTGCATTCTGGCTGTTGGCGCTATCAAACAAACAGTCGTATTCGACGGCGAAACGCCGAAGCCCGCAAACGTAATGAAAGTGACGCTATCCTGCGACCACCGCGTGGTAGACGGAGCAACTGGGGCTGCCTTCCTGCAGTCGTTGAAAGGCTTCCTGGAAGATCCAATGAAGATGCTTGTTTAGCATCCGACTTTCGTCTTAACAAAGAAAGCCAGCCCAGATAATCCGGGCTGGCTTTCTTTGTTAAGACGAAAGTCATTCATTGCTGCTGCTGTAAATCACTACACGAATGATAGTGTAGCGAATGACCAGTCAACGAGTACTACTCTATTAAAGCAGATCGGTGATTCGGCGGCCATCGCGGCCTGTAATAGCGCTCTGGAATTCGCGCCGGAGTGCGGCAATGCGTCGGCGGGGGTGTGTAGAAACATACACCGCCCTCATTTTGAGCATCGAACCGATGAACAGGTAGATAAAGAACGAGCCGATCAGAATGATCAGCGAGAAGGTGTTCGAGATATTTTGATGTAGAAAAAGGAACAATAGCGTGTTCAGGAGTGAGGCGCCGCACAAAACCATTGTAGCACCAGCATGTGTCAGGCCGTTATCGAGCAGAATATGATGCATGTGGTTTCGGTCAGCTGAGAAAGGCGATTTGCCATTAAGCAGCCGTACCATAAACACCCGCAACGTATCGAAGATGGGCACAATCAACACAACGATAGCAATGATCGGCGCATTAAAGAACGCCCGTGGCTCAAACCGGTAGGCGGCGTTGAGGTTTACAAAACGCACCGCAAAGAAGGCCAGGAAAAAGCCGATCAGCAGCGAGCCTGTGTTGCCCATAAAGATCTTGCTGGTTTTTGAGAAGTTGAACCGGAGAAAGCCAACCAGACCGCCCGACAGGGCAAAGGCCATCGTAGCCATAGCATAATGTTCTGAGAGAAGAAACCAGCTCCCAAAGGTGAGACTGGCTATTGTGGCGATGCCGCCAGCCAGACCATCGATTCCATCGATCAGGTTGATCGCGTTGGTGAGGGCAATGAAGACAAAACAGGTCAAGGCTATACTAACCACATCGGCAATGTGGTGGAACCCCAAAATACCGTAGAGGTAATCCAGCTTCAGATCGCCCAGAAAGATCAGGCTACAAGCGCTTAATAACTGGAAAAGGATCTTTTTGTTAGGGTCTATGCCAACCAGATCGTCTTTCATACCGATGAAAAACAGGATAGACGCACCAACGATCGATAGGTTTGTACAATATAGGTCATGCTGGTCGCTTATGGGCCAGATGAAGTAGCTAATCAACACGGCCGCGAAGATAGCGACGCCGCCAAAAGTGGGGGTAGGCACTTTGTGAGCACGACGGGCATCGTCAGGACTCTCCATCAGCGATTTCATTTCCGTGATTTTGATGATCACCGGAATAGACACAACAGCAACGAAACTAGCCACCAGGAAAGCCATTATAGCATGGTAGAGGCCTTGCTGGAAGGCCGCCTCTGCCAGCTTCTGCTGTATGTAGGCAAGTAGTAGATCAGGATTCATGTAGAGTGGGAGGCTGTGTGTTGGTACTTAATCACTAGTACTCAAGCTACAAAAATTGTACTTTTTATGTTAATGACAAGCTGCTCTGACCAATGTTTGACTGGCGCTTATCGAACGGTCGGGTGTTTTCGTTGCCAGAATTGCCCGATTTTGCGCAGTGGTTTGAGCCATAATGTGAACCAGCCGGGCCTGATTCCGTTCATCTGCCAGGCAACCCGATCCTCGCGATTGGCGCGCAGTCGGTTTGTCAGACTACTGTTACTAACGCCACCCAGCCGCATAACAACAACAACTTCGTTGAGGTAGGCAATCTGGATCTGGTGTTTATGCACAAAGCGTAACATCAATTCATAGTCAGCAGCAGAGCGCAGGGTGGTGGTAAAGTAGCCATGCTGCTGGTACACATTAGACTTAACAAAAAATGTAGGGTGAGGGGGCATCCAACCGCGCAGAAAAGCCCCCGGCCTATACGTACCTGCCCGCCAATAGCGCATGATCCGTTCCGGCGACTCACGTTGGGAGTAAACAAGGTCGCCATACACTGCATCTGCCTGATATTGGCTGAACGTATCTACGATTCGACTGATGACTTCGGTATGACGGTACAGATCGTCGGCATTCAGTATACCGATGATATCGCCTGTTGCCCGTTGTATGCCTTTGTTCATGGCATCATATAATCCTTTATCAGGCTCAGAGACAAATTGGCTGATCCGGTTGCCGTATCCAGCTATGATGGCCTGTGTACCATCTGTTGAATTGCCATCAATGATGATGTATTCAATCATCGGGTAGGTCTGACCAAGTACCGAGTCTATCGCGTCAGCAATCGTGTCGGCTCCGTTGTAGACCACTGTGATAATTGAAACCGTCATATATCAATCTGGCGTTTACGGACGGCCACCGCCGGGTTGCCCTGATAAATGGTATACGCGTCTAATGGTCGGGCAGCAACAGAACCAACCGCCAGAACAGCGTGTGATTTCACTAAGACACCAGGACAAACAGTAGCTTTAGCTCCGATCCAGGCACCGTCTTCGAGAGTAATAGCCGACACGTTCAGATCGAATGTTGCTGATCGGTAGTCATGATTGCCCGTGAGTAGCATAGCGCCTTGAGAGAGACACACGTGGCTACCAATAGTCACATTCGTTAGATTATCAATCCAGACACCTTCGCCAATCCAGACGTGATCACCAATTGAAAGTAACCAGGGATATTTAATGTTAACGCCCGGTTTTACCATGACGCCTGCCCCCACTCTGGCACCAAATAACCGTAGAAGACTGACTTTTACACTGGATGGAAGCGGAGCGTATGAATTGAAAAGCCACGCGTTGGTGAAATGCCAGAGCAGAATTTTCCAGCGTGGTCCGGGCCGAAACCAGTCGTTGTTATACCGCGACAGGTCTGTCTGCCCCTGCCGGTTACCGAACACCGGTGGTGAGGTCTCTTCCGTACTCATCTTTAAAATAAGCAATAATGGCATCTTTGTCATAACCGGCCCGATTGTAGACCTCCATCAGCTTGGCATCAACCAGAAAACGATACCAGAGGCCCTGCAAAAAATGCCAGACAAATCCTTTTCGCCCGTCCAGAAAGCCGAACTGGACAATGTACCTGAACAGGAAGTAAATAATGGGGCGCGTAAATAGCGGCAACGAAGCATAGCGCTCTTTCAGGTAGCGTTTGCGTTCTTCCTGCGCGCCGAATAAACGGGGAGCTACCCGTACCGTATTGTCGAAATTGTACCGGATGTTCAACAGGTCGATAACCTCGCGAGTGGCGTAATTATTGTGCTTTTGCGTCCACCAGGTCAGGTTATTGAGGTTGTGGTCTACCAGATCATGATCAAACCGGATCGTTTTGGCAGCGGTCCCGTGACCGGGTACGTTGTTGCCCGAATCATCCTGGTCATTCAGCTTAATATGCTCATCCATCCATGTTTGTTCGCAGATACCCTGTCCTTGTCTCCACAGCCGGAGTAGCCAGATAGGGTAGTAGCCGCCGTGTTTGATCCAGCGGTTCATGAACATAACCCGCCGTTTTACGTATACACCGCTAACGTCTGAAGGAATAGTTGCCAGCCGTTGGTTGATCTCGGTAGCCAACTCGGGTAGAATGTATTCGTCGGCATCCATCCGCATGAGCCATGAGCTGCGGAATGGCGTATGGGTAATCCCGTAGTTGAACTGAACGGCGTACGTTGACCAGGGGTTCTGCACGACAACCGCCCCCATTTCCTGAGCAATTTCTACCGTCCGGTCGGTTGAGAACGAGTCAACGATAAAGACCTGACTGGTGATAGGGTGCAGGCTGGCTAAGCAGCGGGCAATGTGCTTTTCCTCGTTGTGCGTTAGAATAATTACGGACAAGCCGCTCATAGAAGACTAGTTAGGGAAAAGCAGAAACGCATTGCTGTTCGGATAGATGTTTATCTGAGCAATCAAAAAAATGGACAGACAGCCATCACGTTTCCAGCGAAAATAACAATGCAATTTTAGCTCAAAAATATCACTTTATGAAGTACGACTGCGCGTTCTTCTCTTCATTGGGTAATTGGCTAGTACTATTTGTGTATCATGTCTGTCAATAATGTAGCCTGATCCGCTTGTTTTTACTACCTGGAAAGGTGTTTTAGGCAAAACCGCCAAGTAGTTATCAAGTTAAAATTCATCGATGATGAACCATTGACTCAGATTTTACGCACGTTTTGGCGAAGTAAATTGGCGAAACGTTTATGGATAACTAATCCGGCATGCCTATTGCCTGCTTTAGCTACATCCAATGCCCGCTCAACCACTATGAACCCGTATTTTACTGTGGTGATTCCCACAGGTAATCATTCTGCTTTGTTACCAAACTGCTTAGAGGCTATTGCCCAGCAGCAACTGACTCGTAATCAGTTTGAGATTGTTGTTGTTGACGACGCCAATAATGCCGAAACGGCATCACTGGTGCACTCGTTTGCCCATCGCCACCATATCGAAATCCGTTATCTGGCGCAGCCTCACCCAATGGGGCTGGCTGCCGCTCGAAACCGGGGCTGGCGAGCCGCACGGGGACAATACATTGCCTTTACCGACGATGACTGCGTGCCACAACCCGGCTGGTTGCTGGTGGCTCAACGAATGTTCATGCGCGGCGCACAGGTGGTGACGGGTACGGTTCGTACCACGCTGCCTATTCGGCAGGCAGGTGCGCGGCGCGTAGTAAATCGCATAGTTGAATCCAGCGATTTTTTGGCGGCGAACTGCTTTTGCCAGACAGGGGCTTTGCAGCGGGCGGGAGGTTTCGAAGAATCGTTTGATCTGGCCTGGCGCGTTGACGCTGATCTTCAATTTAAATTGCTCGAAATCGGCATACCGATTCTGAAATGCCCTGAAGCTGTTGTTGTTCGTTCATTCCGGGTTGCTAATCGGTATGCCGTATTGACCAATGAACGGCAGAACCGGTACGATGCGCTGCTCTACAAACGTCATCCTGACTTGTTTCGCCAACGAATTCCCCGCGACGAGGTGATGGTGCTACGGTATTACACAACCATTATCAGCCTGGCTATTGTGTTGGTTGCGGCGGCTGTTGGGTACGTTCCTCTCTTGCTGACAAGTGCAATCATCTATGTGGGCCTGACGGCTTGGCTGGCTGTTAACCGTTGGCCTACCGGTTCAGAATCAGGTACGTGGGAGGCGTTGAAGGAGGATATGCTCACGGCAGTGGCCATACCGTTTTTATCGGTCTTCTGGCGACTATACGGCTCCGTTAAATACCGGGTGTTGTATTTATAGAGGTACGTATTCACGGTACCGTGTTCATCGCGTTAAAAAGTCGATAAGGAGGCGAATACCAAAAGCGGTGGCGTTCTTCTGCTGGCCAAATTCCGTGTCGGCGAAAGCCATACCCGCAATATCGAGGTGCGCCCAGGCCGGGTGTTTTTCTGTGAATACTTCCAGGAATTTAGCCGCTGCAATGGCCCCGTTGATGGGCTTGCCGCTGTAATTCTTCACGTCGGCCACATCCGAGGTCAGATCATCTTTATAGACGTCCCAAAGGGGAAGCCGCCAGAGCCGCTCGCCGGTACGGTCGCCCGATGCCTGTAACTGCGCCGACAACTCGTCGTTTTGGGTGAATAATCCGCCAGCCTGATACCCCAGCGCGGCAATAACATTCCCCGTGAGCGTGGCCAGATCGATCAACACGTCGGGCTGAATGTGGCGAATCATGTGGCCTAGTCCATCGGCCAATATAACGCGGCCTTCGGCGTCGGTGTCGATGATCTCGATGGTCTTGCCGAGGTACGAGGTGATGACATCGCCGGGCTTTGTGGCCATGCCATCGACCACGTTTTCGGTTGTTGGTACCACCCCTACCACACGCCGGGGAAGTTTTAGCCGGGCAGCGACTTCCAACGTACCCAGTACAGCGGCAGCTCCACCCATATCGCTTTTCATCAGGTGCATATTCGTCGACTGCTTGATCGAGATACCGCCAGTATCGAAGGTTACGCCTTTGCCCACCAGGCCTACCGTCGATCCGGTGGCGTTGGCGGGGTTGTAATCAAGTACCAGCATCATCGGTGGATTTTCGCTGCCTTGCCCAACGCTCAACAGGGCATTGTATCCCAGACGGGCCAGTTCGTCATGATCCATAACGGTGACACTGTAACCATAGGTACGTCCCGACGCTACGGCCCAATCGGCCAGTACCTGCGGCGTTTTGTAGTTCGACGGTGCATTCATCAGGTCAAGCATCGCCTTTTGGGCTTCCCAGATAATGGTGGCGCGGTCAATGGCTTGCTGAGCTGCTTCACGGTCTGCCGCTGCTACCGTCAGGTTCAATTGGCCGAGCTGGCTGTAAAATGGACTAACCTCTGGCGTAGTGGTGTGGTATAGTTTCAGGTTGTATCCCCCGCCTAACGTACCCAGCACAATGGCCTCTATGGCGTCTACTGGCAAGCCGGTCAGGTTTAGCGAAACAGCGGCCGGAAATTTACTTTTCTGGGTATAGGTCAGCTTTCTGATGGCACGCAGGTAATCGTGACTCGAAGGCTTTTCGCCAAGGCCGAGGAGCCAGTGCTTCTGCCCGTCGGCACTATATACCAGTTGGGTTTCGTTCAGGTCGCCCTTGAAGTCGCCCTGAGCCGCCTGCACCTGTTCGGGTAATGGTTGCTCTTTCAGTAATGGCCATATCGTGGCTGTAGTTGTTGGGGCTGTAGTATGAAGATGAATCTGCATAGGGAGATAAGTCGTGAGTCAGCTGTCAGGTACGTTCGGTCATACTGTTTTGCTGACGAGTACATTGATCGCTCCGTTGATGAGTAACGCGTAAAAAAAAGATTCGCCGATTGAAAAGGCCGGAAGAAGAAACGCCTGGAGGAATAAGAAGGTGGTGAAACCGAATAGCCCCATTACAATTCCGCGTAGGGTAGTTATGGCAGCACCACTACCCTGGAGGTAATGCGTAAAAACGGCCAGAATCGAGGTGATGATCGGAAACGGCGTTAGGATACCGCTCCAGGTTGGGCCTAACGCGGTGGCTAGGCCGGTAATGCCGATCACGAACAGTGTTGCCACGACCATCCGGATAAGCACATCGTACGGTAGTCGTTTTACCGTTGATTCGCCCATCACCGGGACCGGAAAAAAACGCAGGGCCAGCACCACGCTGATCATGATGAGCACGTAGCAGGGAACCAGCGGGAGGTTGATGCTGGTGAACAGCAGCGCGATCGCCACAAAGACGATATAGGCAATCAGAAGCGTCCAGATACCAGCTAAGCGCGGGGCTAGCCAGGCATAGCACAGGCAGAAACCAATCAGCGAAGCAATGCCAATCAGAATGCCCGGCACGGCCCGAATACCAAACGATTTGCCCTGTTCGAGAATCAGAAAGAGCAGAATTGGCCCTGCTATCCACGGCAGGCTGGCAATGAGCCCACCCGCTTTATTTCCCCATCTCCGACTAACCAGGGTTACCAGACCAATCACAAAAGGCATCAGCGTAACCTTGATGAGCAGGATATTCATAAGTATAACAATGAAGCACTAAACGGCCACTGGCGCCTTGATTGCCGGCCACGGGTCATAATTCTCCAGGGTGAAATCGGCGTAGGTGAAATCGAAAATAGAAGTAACCCCGGGGTTGAGCCGCATGGTCGGCAAGGGGCGGAACTGGCGGGATAACTGCGTTTCTACCTGCTCTAAGTGGTTGCTGTATAAATGTGTATCGCCGCCTGTCCAGATGAACTCGTGGGCTTCGTACCCGCATTCCTGCGCTACCATCATCGTCAGCAGGGCGTAGGAGGCAATATTGAAGGGTACACCTAAAAACACGTCGGCGCTGCGCTGATAGAGCTGGCAGGAGAGTTTGCTTCGTGTTTCGCCTTTTTCCGGATCGGGCGGAGCTACATAAAACTGAAAAAGGGCATGACAAGCCGGGAGTGCCATGTCTGGAATATCAGCCGGGTTCCAGGCCGTAACGATCATGCGCCGCGAGTCGGGCGAGTTTTTTAATTGCCGAAGCACGTCCGACAGTTGGTCGATGCTGCCACCGGAAGGGTCGGGCCAGCTGCGCCATTGTTTGCCGTAGACCGGTCCCAGGTTTCCGTTTTCATCGGCCCATTCATCCCAGATACTAACACCGTTGTCTTTCAGATACTTAATGTTGGTGTCTCCTTTGATGAACCAGAGCAGTTCATGAATGATCGATTTGGTATGGACTTTCTTGGTCGTTAACAGCGGGAAGCCTTCCTGAAGGTTGAACCGCATCTGGTAACCAAATACGCTGAGGGTTCCGGTGCCGGTTCGGTCGGTTTTACGCGCCCCATTGGCCAGGATATGACGAAGCAGGTCGTGGTATTGCTGCATGAGTAAGTCTGAATTGAAGGGGCAAAAGTACGAATTCTGGTGCCTAGTCGGCCTTGTCGTAGAGCAAAACGAACGGTTGCGTTATGGGCGCTTCGCCGAGGTCGTTGAACGTGAGCCACTCGCCACCGGGCGCATGTGTCTGGGTGTAATGCCCACCCGGCTGCGGCGTGTGTCCTACGGTTTGGTTGAAACCGGTAAGCGGATCGGCCTGAAGTTCGCGCTGGTCGCACCAGATGGGGCCACCTGAAGGCGACATGCCACCGCGTTTCAGACCAACCGTAGCAATCAGATTGGTATACGCATCCGGCGACACAATCTTCAGGCAATTATTCAGCGTTGGAACCAGGTTATCCATTTCCAGGGGCTGGCGGGTCTTCCGTTCGTATGCTTTCTGGAATTGCTCGATCCACCAGTTAGTGAAGCCGGCATGGCTGGCCAGTGTCTGGTCGAAGCGGGAAGCAAGCCTGAACAGATCGATATGTTTCTGAAGCAAGTGATGCCAGTTATCGGCGGCATCTTCCCGGTAACCCGACCCGATGAACATCGGATTATTATAGAAATAATAAAAGTCGTGGTTACCCAGATGAAGCCTAATTTTGTCGGGATGCGCCTGTTTCAGTTTAATGATGGCTCTGAAATTAGCGTCAATCCGATCGGTAGTCATGTTCGGGTCGTGCGTATCCAGATAATCACCCAGGAAAACGATCAGGTCGGCGTGGTTGAGCCAGGTTTTTACCACGCTCTGCCAGTGATGGCGACCGTGAACATCTCCGATAAAAACTGCTTGTTTGTGCATGAAGCGGGTATAATCACCCGAAAATAGCATTTTAATTTTATAGTCATGACGTAGTCATTTGTAGTCGTTGGGTGGTTATTTCTTGCTGTTGCGATGGATGCCCACACAATTACCATGAATGGTCTTATACAACCACCCCCATGTTTCTTCTTGGATTAGACCTCGGTAGCTCATCTGTTAAAGCCTGTTTAGTAGACGCCGACACGAACACCGCTGTTGCTTCAGCCTTTTTCCCCGACGTAGAAATGGCCATTGATGCGCCGCAACCGGGCTTTGCTGAACAGCAGCCTGACCTGTGGTGGCATAACACCACACAGGCGATCCGGGCCGTTATGCAGGCTGCCAACGCAAAGGCCACCGACGTACTGGCTATTGGGATCTCCTACCAAATGCACGGCCTTGTTGTTACCGATGCTCATCTGAACGTGTTGCGGCCCGCCATTATCTGGTGCGATAGCCGGGCCGTACCCTACGGGCAACGGGCATTTGAGGCGCTTGGGCAGGATCGGGTTCTTCGTCATTTGCTTAATTCGCCGGGCAACTTCACCGCTGCCAAACTGGCCTGGGTGAAAGAAAATCAGCCCGACGTATACGCCAACGTGGCTCACTTCATGCTGCCCGGCGACTACCTGGCTGCGCGCCTGACGGGCGAGATCGTTACCACGGCCTCGGGCTTATCGGAAGGTATCATGTGGGATTTTCTGGAAAACCGCCCCGCCGAATTCCTGATGCAGTATTATGGCTTCGATACTGCGTTGATGCCGCCGCTTCGTCCTACGTTTGGCGAGCAGGGACGACTCACGGTTGCCGCTGCAGCCGAGGCCGGCCTGGCGGCTGGTATACCCGTAACGTACCGGGCCGGCGATCAGCCAAACAATGCTATGTCGCTCAACGTACTGGAGCCGGGCGAAATAGCGGCCACCGCAGGTACGTCGGGTGTGGTGTATGGGGTGAGTGATAAAGCGCAGTTTGATCCGCAGTCGCGGGTGAACACGTTCCTGCACGTGAATCATACGCCCGAGGCACCCCGCTATGGCGTTCTGCTGTGCGTAAATGGCACGGGTAGCCTGAACAGCTGGCTGCGTAATACGCTGTTTCAGAAAAGCCTCAGCTACGCCAGTATGAACGAGTTGGCGCAGAAAGCACCCGTTGGCGCAGACGGGCTGGTTTGTTTGCCATTTGGCAACGGGGCCGAACGGGTATTGGAAAATCGCGATCTGGGTGCCACCTTCCAGGGGCTTAACCTAACCCGTCATGGGTTGCCACAGATGTTGCGGGCAGCGCAGGAAGGCATTGTGTTTGCCCTCTATTATGGCATTAAAGTCATGGAACAGGTAGGCGTGGGTCTGAAAACCGTTCGGGCGGGCGAGGCCAACATGTTCCTGAGCCCGCTGTTTGGCAGCACCTTTGCCAACCTGTCTGGCGCGGCCGTTGAACTCTACAATACCGACGGCGCACAGGGCGCAGCCCGTGGTGCCGGTCTCGGCCTGGGGCATTACGCCAACCGCGACGAGGCATTCAGCGGCCTCAGCATAGTGCGTACCCTCGATCCGGACCCACGCGTGCATCAGGCCTATCAGGAAGCTTACGCCAACTGGCTGGCCGTTCTGGAAAAACAGTAAGGAGGCTGACGGGTGATTTCTCAAGTTAATTTGTAGACCTTGGGTTGCAACGTTTTTGTCATCCCGACGCCACGATCCCTCTTGGCGTCGGGATGACAAAAACGTTGCCTAGTTCACCATAGTCAAACACGTAAATTGGGCAAGTACCAGGTAGTATATACCTCGAACCAGCGTCCACCATTAATCAATTGCCGATCGAGAGTATAGATTGGCAATTGTTTATGCCAATTATAACTGGCTGTTGTTGCTTACTTTTGAGCAAACAAGCCCTTAGTCTGGTTTCGTATTTACGGTTTTGTGTCAGTCGATTTGGACTGCTAAGTGGCCAACACAAGACCGTAAAACAAAACGGCCTTTTTATTCAATGACCCCCAATCAGTTAGCTGACGCGCTACATCGCCAATTCGAGCAAACTCCGTATGGCCAGTCTCCGGCCGAGCTTTACGACCCCATCCGGTACATCATGAGCCTTGGCGGCAAGCGCATGCGCCCGCTGATGACGCTGCTGGCCGCCTCTCTCTTTACCGACGATTGGCAGAAAGCCCTGAAACCGGCCGTTGCCGTTGAGGTATTTCACAATTTCACGCTGTTGCACGACGATATCATGGATCAGGCCCCGCTGCGCCGGGGACAGCCCACGGTTCATGAAAAGTGGAATGCAAATATTGCCATTCTCTCCGGCGATGTGATGCTGGTGAAAGCCTACGAACAACTGCTCGACATTGAACCAACGTACCTGAGGCAGGTGCTGACCCGGTTTAGCAAAACCGCCGCCGAAGTGTGTGAAGGGCAGCAAATGGATATGAATTTCGAGAGCCTCGATACGGTATCAGAAGCAGAATATATTGATATGATCCGCCTGAAAACGTCGGTACTGCTGGGTTTTGCTATGGAAGTGGGCGGTATTGTGGCCGGGGCCGACCCCGTCAGTACGCAATGCCTGTACGATGCCGGCGTGAACATTGGTATCGGGTTCCAGTTGAAGGATGATCTGCTCGATGTATACGGCGACCCCGCCAAGTTTGGTAAGCAGGTGGGTGGCGATATTATTGCCAATAAGAAAACGTTTCTGCTGATCGAAGCACTGGAACGCGCCAACGGTCAGGTACGTCTCGAACTGCTCAACTGGTTGACCCAAAGTGAATTTGATAAGGCCGAAAAGGTCGATGCGATTACCAGTATTTATGATCAACTGGGCATTCGCGAACTGGCGGAAGCCCGTATTGCCGACTACTTTGCCAAGGGCTTTGCCAATTTAGAGCATATTACCGCCGACCCTGCTCGTAAAGACGTACTATTGACGTTCGCTCATCAATTGGTTGAGCGGGAATCTTAATCAGTAAGCAGTAGCAGTTGGCAGAACGCTCAACTGCCAACTGCTACTGCCAACAACACTAACTATGTCGATAACCCTGCTTCTTATTGCCGTTACCGTTGGCATCAGCCTGTGGGCCTGGAATAACCCCGCCCTGATGGATCGCTGGATCATGAATCCGTATGCGGTGGCAAGGCGAGGTGAATATCACCGGCTGATCACATCGGGATTTTTGCATGCCGATATGAGCCACTTATTCTTAAACATGCTCAGTTTCTACTTTTTCGGGCAGGGGATCGAGCGCATTTTCGGCGAACTCTTCGGTGAACTTGGCGGCGCTGTTTTGGTTGGTTTTTACCTGATCGCTATCGTCATCTCTGATATTCCAACGCTGATCAAGTATAAGGATAGCCCTGGCTATAACTCGCTGGGCGCATCGGGTGGGGTGTCGGCCATTATCTTCGCTACGATCCTGATTTTCCCGCTGACGCCCATTTACTTTTTCTTTATTCCGGTGCCTATTCCGGGCTTTATTTTTGCGTTACTCTACCTGGCTTATTCTTACTATGCTGCCCGTCGGGGCAACACCGGCGTGAACCACGATGCTCACCTCTATGGCGGTTTGTTTGGCATTGTGTTTATGGCCATTGCTTACCCGCCTGCCATTCCCGGCTTTGTGGAACAGGTTATACATTGGAGACCCTTCTAGTTATTGACTACCTCGATGAATCTGTCTAAAATCCTTCGTCAACCTTACCCTGTTCCTGAATCTGCAGGAAATGAATGGGTTATCGGAGCGTTCGTTGGCGGGTTTTTGCTGTTGTTCCAACCGTTTGGTATTTCAGACTGGCAGACATCTGATAAAATCCTGAAAGTCCTCGGGTTTGGTGCCGTTACCACTGTGGTGATGATTCTCTTCGATCAGGGCACCAAACTCCTGCCTCACTATTTTGCCGAAGAACGATGGACGGTTGGTAAAGAGATCGCCAAGATCCTGACGCTGATTCTATTTATTGCTATAGCCAATAGATTGTATATGAGCTGGCTGGTTGGCCTGTCGATGCAGGGTGGCTGGCTTTGGGCGATTGGCATAACGTTCCTGCTCGGTATCTTCCCGACGGTGGGTGTTGTGCTGACCAATTACATTATTCAGCTCAGAAAGTACGAGCAGCAGGCTTCCCACCTGGCGCTGCACAAGCAGCCGACAGAGCAACCTGTACAGCTGGATAATGTAGTGAATCAGATTACTTTAGAGGCCCCGCAAAAGCCTGTAAACAAGCAGATTGTACTAACGGCTGAAAACGAGAAAGATATGATCCAGCTATACCGGGATGATCTGCTGGCGATCGAGTCGAGCGATAACTACTGCACTGTCTTTTACCAGAAAAATGGTACCATAGCCAAAGAGTTGATACGAAGCAGCCTGAGCCGCCTCGAAAACCAGCTTGGCACAGAAACACCGTTTGTGCGGTGCCACCGGTCGTATGTGGTCAATCTGGATCGGGTAAACCGGGTATCGGGCAACGCACAGGGCTACAAACTGCACCTGCTGAATGGTCAGTTAACGGTGCCGGTAGCCCGCAAGTATAACGATACGCTGGTGGCCGGGCTGAAGTAAATTGCCAGATTTACCCCCGAGTTTGACCGGTTCCGGTAACAACCCATTTCTCTGTCACCAGTTTTTCGAGCGCAAACGGGCCGCGGGCGTGAAGTTTCTGCGTCGAGATGCCAATTTCCGCGCCAAGGCCAAAACAGCCACCGTCGGTAAAGCGGGTGGATGCGTTTGCGTATACGGCCGCCGCATCCACCTCCGTCAAAAACTGATCAATCAGGGTCTGATTGCCTGAAACAATGGCTTCCGAATGTTTCGACGAATACGCCTGAATGTGCGAGAGGGCTTCGTCAATATCCGAAACGACTTTTACCGCGCATTTGAAATCCAGAAACTCACGACCGAAATCGGCGGGTTGCGCTGGTTGCAGGTACGGATAGCCCGCCTGTTCCAGAATAGCATAAGCTGTTTCATCGGCAAACACTTCGACCTGATAAGCCAGAAAATCGTCGATCAACAAAGGCAAGAATGTACCCGCAACAGCTTCGTCGACCAGTACGCCATCAAGGGAATTACAAACCGATGGGCGCGATACTTTCGCGTTTACCACAATGCGGGCCGCCATGGCCAGATCGGCCGACTGCTCAACGTAGGTATGACAAACGCCCGCTCCGGTTTCGATAGTAGGGATCTGGGAATGGGTACGAACGTACCTGATCAGTGATTCTGAGCCCCGCGGAATAATAATGTCGACGTACCTGGTGGCAGTAAGCAGCTCGTTTACTACAGCCCGGTCGGGGGGTAACAGCAATACGGCTTCTTTAGGTACGTTAAATTCAATCAGCACACGTTGTATAAGGCTAACCAGAATCCGGTTTGAACAATCGGCCTCTTTACCGCCTTTCAGTACGCACGCGTTGCCAGAACGTAGACACAATGCCGCTACATCGACCGTTACGTTCGGACGTGATTCATAAATAACGCCAACCACCCCGAGCGGAACATACAGTTTTTTGAGTGTCAGGCCCGGTTCTATCTCACGCTCCAGTTGCACTACCCCCGCCGGATCGGGCAGCATCGCCACCTGATGGAGGCTGTCGGCCAGATCGGCTACCCGTGCTTCGGTCAGTCGGAGGCGGTCTTTCTTGCTGTCTGTGTCAGGCATCCGATCCAGATCGCGCTGGTTTTCGGTCAGAATGGTGGCTGAATTAGCCAGCAACACATCGGCCAGCCGATTGAGCAAGGCTGTTTTCTGATCGCTGCTCATGCGCCGAACGGCTGAGGCGGCCTGCTGAGTTGCCTGAAGGAGTGGGGTAATTGGAGTCATACTGGTAAGAATATCAGGTACGTTGCTGGGGCGAACGGGCTTTTTAACAGCGTATTACAAAAGTACAATGTCATTGGCATTCGCCACTTCTACATTTTGCCGGGAAGCCAGATTCGCCAGATCGAACGAGGAGAGGCGGGCCTGAGCAACGGCTACAGCTGTGCCCGATTCATCAACGATTTCGATGACTTCACCTGCCGAAAATTCGCCGAGAATTTCGGCTATACCAACGGCCAGCAGACTACTCCGGCGTTGCAGGGCTACTGCGGCGCCGGTATCAACTTTCACGCGCCCGACCACCAAACTGCCGCTGCCCAGCCACCGGCTGCGTGCCGATAAGGTCATGGGTTGCGGTTCAATCTGTGTGCCAATAGTGCCATCCAACGCTTTACGAATACTTTCAGCTTCGGTCAACCCAAAGATAACGACTCGAATACCCATGCGCGTGGCCAGCTTGGCAAAGGTCAGTTTGGAGGCCATTCCGCCCAGCCCCATCGACGATTTATCGGTACGAACTACGCCAAAAACGGCTTCGGTTAGCCTGGGTACGTGCCTGATCAGATTGCCGTCGGGGTCGAGCAGGCCGCCCACCGACGTGCAGAGCATAAGCACTTCGGCGCCAAAACCTACGGCCAGTAGCGTAGCCAGTTCATCGTTGTCTGAGAATTTCAGTTCGCGGTTGCTGACCACATCATTCTCATTCACGATGGGGATAATGCCGTTTCCCCAAAGCTCTTCATACGTATCTTTTAGCTGCAGGAACTGATCGCGGTTGGCGAAGTGATGCCGTTCGCAGAGGCTCTGCGCTACGGTAATGCCGTATACGTCGAAAAAACGACTATACAGGTTCAGCAACAGGTGATTGCCAACCGCCGCTGCTGCTTTTCGCTGACTGATCTCACCCCGGTAATTAGCAATACTCGCCCGGCCAGCACCCACGGCACCCGACGAAACGAGCACAATATGATATTGATCGCGCAGGGTTGATACCTGACGGGCAATGTCCATCATGGCGGGTTTGTTCAACTCGCCGGTGGGTAATGTAATGGAAGCGGTACCAAATTTTAGAACAAGAATCGGAAGGGACATGGGGCAAAAATAAGCCCAAACGCCGAAGTATAAGGTGTAGAGGCCTGCTATCGAAGCACAATGCCACAAATTGACCGATCAATAATGGCCTTGTTGTCAGTCGCCAGCGTGACTTTTGAAGAGGTGCTCGATGGCCGCTTCCGTGAAGCGTGCTTTACGACGAAGTGCTTTTTTGAGCAGATTGGTATAGTCGCGTTTGCTGATGTCAATGGCGCCATACCGCTTCACATTATCGTTGATAAACTGGGTATCCAGCAACTGAAACTGCTGTTCCCGTAAGATGAGAATCAGGTGATGAAAGGCTACTTTCGAGGCGTTGGGTACGTGGTGAAACATGGATTCACCAAAAAAAACCGAGCCAATAGCAACTCCATACAGGCCGCCTACCAGTTGGTTGTCTATATAGGTTTCAACGCTATGGGCCAGACCCATCCGGTGCAATTCGGTGTAGGCGTTAATAATCTCTTCCGAGATCCAGGTGCTGTCGTCCTCAGAACGGGGAACGGCGCAATAGCGCATAACCTGCTCAAAATCAGTGTTGATTCGAATGTCGAATAACCGCTTATTCAGGGTGGGGCGTAACGATTTGGCAGGCTTGTAGGTATCGAGCGGGATAATGGCACGGGGGTCTGGCGAGTACCAGTAAAGCGTACCGTCGGCATCGGCCATCGGGAAGATGCCGTTGATATAACCGTAGATGAGATCGTCGGCGGTCAGCTTATTCATGAAATCCGAAAGGGATAGCTGTTTTAACAAAGTTATAGAAAACTTCGTCTAACCAACAAGCTCACAAACGGTTAAGTTTGGCACGGTGAAGGCAGTGCTACCGGCTTGGCTAACTCAAAAAAAAAGCTACGCCAACTGAAGTAGCGTAGCTTGATTACTGACTATTTGGTCTTTCGACGCTGCCGGGCAAAATAAACGGACAAGACGCCGGCCGTTACTCCGCTGGCAAGAACCGGAGGGGCCTCGTAGCCGCCAAAATAGCGGAGGGCCGTAAAAAAGAGTTGCACTACCAATACAAAGCTGAGCAACTTCAATAAGTCGTTACGATTCATATGTAGGTTAGTAAAAAAAGAGAAAGTCTACTAAACTACAGGGTTTTGTCTGGAATGCCAAACTGAATCAGCTTAGAACCGGTAGAACAAACGTCCGCGAACCCCAAAAGAGGCCGAATTCAGGCAAGCGTCCACATCGGTAAGCGGCATAAGAATCACCGGACTTACCTGTGCGGTCAGTCGATTCCATTGCCGTTCAACACCAACGCCGGTTGTCCAACTGCTGTACCAGAGTTGCGGGCGTTTCACCGTCAGATTCTCCCGTATCTCATCGCGTGGGCCATAGTGTTCATAGGCATACGTAACTGTTTCGCGGGGGTTCAAACTCAGGTTAAGCCCAACAAATGGCGTCAGTACAAAGCTGCTTCGCAGGCCAATCCGATACCCAAGCTGCAGCGGAATCGCCAGTGACTGCCCGGCCCGGCTAATATCTGTGACTTCGGGTGGACGACCGGGGCCAATTGGTATTTTGGCCGTGCCGGGATAATCTTTCCGGAAATCACGCTTTGTTTTGTTCATGAACAGCTGCTCGTTCTGATACGCATCACCTGCCCAGTTAATCTGACTTAACCCAGTTCCAACCGTCCAGTGATTTGCTACGATAGCCTCTGCGTAAACACCCAGGCCAGTTTGAGCCGTGCCTAACTCGCCACCAACGCCAACCCGGAACTCAACGGGTAATGGCGTAGTGTGTTTCTGGGGTGAAGCCGGTTCAGCAGCAGCCACGGAAGAACTCAGCGAAGTCATATACGGTGATCGGTAACGTACCCGGCGCAAATGACGCTGCCAACTCTCTGCCAACGCCTCTGAGGGGCCGGCTGGGGCCATCGGCACCAAGGGGTGCACGGTAGCCAACGGACCCGAGGCCATGATTGACGGGTTAGCCTGAGCTGTTTCGGCAGTCCCTGCCTGATTCGTTACTGAGGGAGAGTAAAGAGTGGGTTCATTCGTTTTGGTTAAACGGTCGACTGATTGGTTCGATTGGTAATCAACAGGTTGGCCGTTCGTTTCCAGCAAACCTGCCCGGCCGGTGCGGCGCGTAACTGTCCGACCCGATTCGGGAGGAATCGGAATGGATCCGATAGGAGCAGACCTGTAGCGGGATTGATCCGTTGCTACCGGATTGGTTTTATAGGCAGACCGACCGGTCATCAGGGGATTGCTAACCGTCGTGGCCGGTCCGGTTTCCAGTTGGTCACTTGCCGACTGAGGCTGGCCCGTAAGCGTTCGCTGGGTATTTCTGGTTGGCTGACTGGCGGCAAGCTGATCCGTAACAGGCGTCCGTTGCGATCGTACCCGACTGTCGGCACGGGCTGGCCCACTGAATTTATCAGACACACTCATTGAGGCCGGCCCCCCTGTTTCGTTGGTGGCAGCAAGTGGTGCATCGGCTACCCGTTGGCGGCTGTTATAGGATCGGTATACTTCATACGGAGCCGACGAGGTCTCTGACGGGCGGGCGGCGAATGCATCAGATTGGGTTGATCGGGTCAGATAGACCGTATCTACCCGGGCCGATGCTGTATTCATAGCCGAAACCGACTTCTGCAGGCGCATCTGTGACTGTTCCAGCCGTTCAACCGTTTTGGTCAACGTCTGTACGTGTTCGTTCAGCGACTGCGTAGTTCGGTATTGCCAAACGGTAGTGATCATCACACCCGCAACGGCGGCGGCCATTAAAGCGGGTTGGAGCCACCGGGTAGGGGTTTGCCACAACGACGGCGGAAAGCCCTGAACACCCATGAACCGCTGAAACTGAGTCCAGTTTTTTTCCTGAAACGGAGGGTCAACTCCTTCTAGTTTTCGGCGGATGGCGTCGTCAAACGGATCAGTTTTCATAGAATGGTGACGGACGTTTTGATGATGAAGAGGCGGTTGTAACTAATTCCTGAAGGCGAACCCGCGCCCGCAGGAAGTGAGACCGTATGGTTGCCTCATTAGCGTTGAGATTGTCGGCAACTTCGCGCAGGCTGTAGCCATCGACTACGTGCATTAAGAATACCGTTCGGTGAATAGGGGGGAGCTGTTGTACCAGGGCCAGAATTTCTTCGGCGGCAAGCTGGTCAACGGCTGTTTCGTGTACGGGAATGTCGGGTGGTGGATTATTGCCGGCCGGTGGTGTTAATGAAACCGTATCGAGCTTATGATGTTTGCGATGGTAACTAATTGTGGTATTCACCACGATGGTCCGCAGCCAGGCCTTAAACGGCAACGAGGTATCATACGACCCCAAATGCTGAAATACCTTCAGAAAACTCTCATTCAGTACGTCATCGGCCTCATCAACATTAGCCATGTAGCGGAGGCAGACGCTTTTGGCGTAACTGTAATACTGCCGAAAGAGCGTCCGCTGTGCCCGAACGTCATTTGTTCGGCAGGCTTCGATAACGCTTAGCAGATCGTTATCGGTGAAGGAGGAACGGCGTCGGAAAAACACGAGCGTTGGCAGTTTAAATGAAACACACTACGTACAATACGCTACGCATAAACTACCCTCCTTGTTGCAAGACAAACCTTAATCTAACAACTTTTTACACAGACCGATAAACCCTGAAAATTTGGCAATTGCCTGCAACGCCCGGTGAGGCTCGTACGTAAGGATAATTGGCACGGGAAGGTCACCCGCACAGATCGCTTACTGACGCACAGATTGCTCACTGAACATGTACGCTAGACAACAATCACTACCACAATGAAGGTACTTATTTTGGGGGGCACTCAGGCTTGCGGGCCAGGTTTACCCCCTGGCAAAAGCTACATGGCGCAGTTTGTCCGCCGCCTCCGTTCGTCGAGGCATCAGGTTCAGGTAGACAATCATCTCGTTAATATGGTTGAGGCCGTTCGGCTATTGCCCCAGTTACGCCTGTCTGATTACGACCTCATTCTACTTCAGTTCGACTCGCCGCTTGGCTGGCTTCCGTCGAAACCCGTTGGCAGGCTGCTCATGCACGCCCGGTTCTGGCTAAAAAGAGACCGGCTCGAACAGGCAAAAAAACACCGTGAACAGTTGGTACAGGTGCTGCTGCAAGTACGTGTGTACAATCGTCAGGTTGTGCTGATGTCTCCTCTGCCACATCGTAATGAGCTTGAACAACAGTTCATCAGGATAACGCAGGCCATCTATGCGCAGGAAAGTCGTGAGTGGCAAGTCCCGCTCTTCGATCTGAGCCAGCATCTGCAGGGGGGCGATGAACTCTTTCAGGCAGGCTCTTCAGACAAGCTGAGCGCTGTTGCTCATGAGGTGGTGGGCAGTGAACTACACACCTTCATTACCGAACCAACCTACACGCTATGGTCCTAACCTTTACTCGCCTGGTCGGCTCATCGATCAACTGGTTTTTACGCGTACCTACACTTTTCTCACTTTTCCAAAATCCATTTCTATGCTACAAAAATTGATGTTTGGCTTGGCGCTGCTGGCCGCTGTTACCGCCTGCACTTCCCAAAGCAACTCTACCGTTGATCCGCAAACGGACGAGGCTTCGATTGTTGCGTCATTAGCTCGGTTAGGTAACCCAAACAACGCTACAGCCGTGACCGGAAAACCGTGTAACGAAACCATCGTTGCCAAAGAAACTGTACCTGCTGCTGTATTCACGTATTTGCTGGCAACCTACCCAACTTACGTGTTTGTGCAGGCCGAGCAGGGCGTTGATCGCAGTGGGGCTACCTACTACGAAATTCAGTTTACGCTGGATGGCAAAACCCGCCAACTTCATTTCGACAAGGCAGGTACGTTGCTGCAGGGACCAGGGAATGGCCCGAAGGGCGGTGGCGGTCCCGGCGGACCCAAAGGTAATCGTACGCCGCCAATTCGGACGGTGATCACCGCCGATAAGTTGCCAGCCCCGGTAACTACGTACATGATGGCCAATTATGCTGGCTATTCACTTGTTCGGGCTGAAGTTGTGACCGATGCTACTACGGGTACTGTCATGTTCTACGATGTTCGGTACACCCTGAACGGTAAAACCAGCGAACTGCATTTCGATGTGAACGGTAACCTGCAGGCACCACCTAAAGGTCATCAGGGCCCTGGCTGATTTATTCCGTTTAGTTGTTAACGAAAAATGGCCCGCAGCGATCGCTGCGGGCCATTTTTCGTTAACAACTAAACGAGTTCTACCGGCTGCGGCCAACCGCTACGGGTTCAACAATAGCGTCAACGTCGGCCAGGATACGGCCGCAGTGTTCGCAAACGATGATCTTCTTTTTGTCTTTGATGTCGGCCTGCCGTTGTGGAGGAACCACGTTGAAACAACCGCCGCAGGCACCACGACGCACTGTTACAACGGCGAGCCCGTTGATGGCGTTGTTCCGGATTTTGTCGTACGAAAGCAGCAAACGGGCTTCCACATTTTTAGCCTGCTCGTCGCGCTCGATCGACAGAGACCGTTCGTCGGCTTCGCTTTCGGCTACCAACTGATCAAGCTCCTGCTTTTTCATCTTCAGATCTTCTTTACGAAGATTGAGCGATTCCTGCGTAGTGTTGATCTCTTCCTGCTTACCCTGAATCCGGAATTGTGATTCGGCAATTTTTTTGTCCGACAGTTCCATCTCCAGCGATTGCAGTTCGATTTCTTTCGTGATGGCGTCGAATTCCCGGTTGTTCCGCACGTTCATCTGTTGCTCTTTGTAGCGGGCAATCAGCTTGTCGGCGTCTTTCTTGATACCCTTATGACGGTCAACTTCTTCCTGAAGGGAGCTTACTTCACTATTGAATTTACCGACACGTGTTTCGAAACCGGCAATTTCGTCTTCAAGATCGCGAACTTCTTCGGGTAGGTCGCCCCGCATTTTGCGAATATCATTTAACTGAGAATCAATGGCCTGCAGTTTAAGAAGTGCGTCTAACTTTTGCGCTACCGTTAGTTCCATTCGGAGGAGTGATGTTTTAAAATGTATACTGAGAGAAGTGAGAAATAAGACGTGAGAAACAAGATGACCATTCGTTGTCAGGAGCCTGTCTCATATTTCTTGCTTCGTTGTTCTATCTAAAAGAAGTACCGGACCGGATTGGTGTCAGTACCTGCTAAAATTACCGCAAAGGTAGTGAATTTCTCCCTCAAATGCTGGGCAATCAGGTCTTTGGTAAATACCTCGCTTTCGTAGTGGCCAATATCGCAAATGATGGTTCGTCCGTCAGCATCGAAGAACTCGTGATACTTGTAGTCGGCCGTAACAAATGCGTCGGCCCCGGCCCGAACGGCGTCAGACAGCAGGAAGCTACCCGCCCCGCCACAGATTGCCACGCGTTGCACCGGTTTGTTGCGCAGCGCCGTATGCCGCACAACGGTTACGTTCATGCTGCTCTTCAGGTGCTGTAACCAGGTTGCTTCATCGAGTGCTTCGGGCAGCTCACCCACTGCGCCCGAGCCAACGGTCTGGTTGGTGTTATTCAGGGCGTACAGATCATAAGCGGGAACCTCATACGAATGCGCCTGCTGCATAGCCCGCACCACCGTTCCTTCCAGGTACGTTGGCAGCAATACCTCAAGGCGCTGTTCAGAAACGATTTCATCTTTGGCGACCTCACCAACTACGGGTCTGGCTCCATCGAGCGGCCGGAACGTACCTGTGCCACCAACCCGGAATGAGCAGTGGTCGTAGTTGGCAATCTGCCCCGCACCCGCCTCGTATACAGATGCCAGTACATTCGGTAAATCGGTTTCAGGTACGTAGACAACCAGCTTACTAAGTGTTTGCGATTTAGGGGCCAGAATCTGTACGTTTTGCAGGCCAAGTCGGCTGGCAATGTGGTAATTGACGCCGCCCGCTACACTATCAAGATTAGTATGAGCGGCAAAAACGGCGATATCATTCTTGATGGCCTTGATAACGGTGCGTTCCACATAGTTTTTGCCGTTGATCTTCTTCAGGCCTTTAAAAACGATGGGATGATGCGCTACGATAAGATTACAGCCCTTCTCGATCGCTTCGTCAACGATGGCTTCGGTGGTATCGAGCGAAACCAGTACGCCCGTTACAGGTACGTTCGGATCGCCCACAATCAACCCGGCATTATCGTATGATTCCTGGTAGGCTGGCGGTGCCCAGGCATCCAGGTAGCGTGTCAGATCACGGATCAATGGCGTTGTCATATCCGCAAAGGTACGGGTGTGCACGGACCTTTTGACCAAAAAAGACCCGTGCGTGTGCACAGGTCTTTTGGCCTTTTAGTTTGTAGATAATTGTGTACTGACTGTTCTGGTAAGCTGGCTGTAGTTAATTATTTGCTCAATTTCAGATGCTCATTCTCGGCTGGATTGGCATTGTCGAGGCTGATTACTGACGACGAAACGTTGATAATTGTCCAGGTTTTGCTCAGCTTGTCGTAGGGTTTGCTGGTGCCAAAATTCAACGTGACCGTTTTTGAATCAGCCGGCGTGCCATAGTAGCTGTTGCCACCCCACGACCAATTGCCCGACGTGCTCTGGCTGTTATCCAGCGTTGCTATGGCCTTACCGTCGCTGGAGAAGGTTATTTTGATACTGCCCAGGGTTTTAAGCTTGTCTTCAGTACCCTGCATGAATGACGAAATGGTCCAGGTTCCCGGAGCAACGATGTCTGGAAAATTTGTAGTAGTAGCAGGCGTTACGGCATCGTTGCTTGACTTGCAGCCTGTTAGTAGAACCCCAAACAGCAGAAGAGAGGCTAGCGTTTTCATGAGTGTAAGCGGTTAACGAGAAATTACAACCAGTACGGAAACGCTGTCTTGAAGTTGCGTCGGGCCGAAGTTTCTGTGTAAACGCACAACGCCCCAACTGGTTTAGCTGGGGCGTTGTGCGCGAGAATGATGTTGAAACTACTGCTTCAGTACCGGTATAACACGGCGCTGGTTATCACGAATAAGTTCGATGAAATACAGGCCGCCCGGAAGCGATTTCGTAGACAGTACCGTTTCAGATGCTGTGCCAGGAATGGTGCTCTGACTAACCGACGTTCCGTTCGTCTGGAGGAGGCGCAGGCTGCTGCTCTGGCCATTAGGAACAGTTTTTACCGTAATGGTCTCAACAAACGGATTCGGGTAGGCCAGTACCTCCATTGTTGGTGTCGATTCGTTATCAACCCCCAGGCGTGGTTGGCCGACAACCGAGCTGGATGTAACAGAACCACCGCAGGCGGCACTGCTGGTTGGCCCTGTGCCAGTGGGCGTGTAAGTTGAACGGGTCGTTAATATAAACTTGTCGACACGGGTTCCGTCTTCGCGCATCCAGAGGTTGAGCGTATGCGAACCGGGTGTTGATACCACCACTTTGAATGCAGTGGTTCCTGCAGCCTTAATCCAGGTCCAGGCCGTATTACCGTTGTTGTAGTTCGACGTATTTGGGTTCAGCGTAACGGCTGTTCCATCCAGACCCAGGTGGAATGAATCATCAGTAGTACCACTTGTACCCGCCGCCATACGTACCCAGACGTAGTATGTACCCGTTGTGGTGAAGTTCACCGAGTAATCGAGCCGGGGGCCGACAAGTGAATTCTGCAGGTTGATTCCTGTACCCGATGCCGCCATTGCCTGCCCGCCCGATGCCGTACCAACCGCCACTGACGACCAGGTTCGGCCAGCGGCAGTGCCGGTTCCAACAACGGCCGTTTTGAAATTCTCGGCTTCAAACACAACCTGACCACTGTTTTCGGTAAAGCAGGTCTGTAGCAGCGTTTTGAACGTACCTGTGGCATACGTACCACAGGTTGGTTTCACACGCCAGTCATAATCGGTATTGCTCGTCAGGGCAAAGGCCGCGTAGGTAGTGCCACTCACGTTAACATCGGCCGGCCAGGCGGTGGTACTTCTCGGCTTCACCGACACGGCGTACGACGTTGCGCCCGAGACAGCGCTCCACGACAGGGTAGCACTGGTTTCTGTTACGCTTGCCGCCGCCAGACCAACCGGAGCACCGCACGATGGCGAGTACAGTAGTGTGACTGTGTCCTTTATCACCGATAATCCGTTATGTACGGCCACCTCGAAAGGCAGCGACGTACCTGCTGGTGTAGCGGCCGCTACCGTAAAGGCAATTGTACCTGGAGTGGTTTGCAGCAGTGCCAGGCCACTATGTGTGTTTGCCGCCCCAACCGCCGTAACCGAGGCGCTCAAACTGGTGGCCGATACGGTATAACTGGTGGGCTTGATACTGAAATTCTGAAACTGGTAAGCCAACGTACCTGATGCCTGGGTTACGGCAAGCGGCTGGCTAACCGTGGCCCGGCCGTAGTAGGTCGAGATGCGAAGGAACTTCCGGTTCATATCAATCATTGACTGACTCAGCGGAATAATGCGCGAAGACGCTGGCCAGAACCCATCCGCCGACGTTCCTATTTCGGGCGTAAATCCGTACATTTTGCTCTTGGCCACCTGCTCGCCAAACTCCCAGTCTGGCGCTGTGCCGTTGGCGGTATAGCCTACAGTCTCGAAGGCGTTTCCGATTTTGAAGCCGTTCTCTACCGTCATATAGGTAGCCGCATTTCGAAACGTAGCCAATTCTACGTTGCTATTCGGATTCAGACTTTCAAATGGATAAATGCACGCATTGCTATACGAGTGAAAATTCAGCGCCGTAACGAACTGACGTTGTGCGGCGAACGTCTGGAGGGCGGCTGTTTCCGGCTCCGAAAACGCAGCCGTACCCCGATACGTATCTGACGATGGCGTAGGCGAGGAGCCGGTATTGTCGCGGGCGTAGTTGTACGAATAATTACGGTTCAGGTCTACTCCAAACGTTCCATTGGCGTTGGCCTGGCGGTTCTTGCGCCACAATCCCCCGCCCGTCGGATTAGTCGTCTGATTATACACATACCCGTCCGGGTTCACGCAGGGCACGATATAGATCTCCGAGCTGTTGAGTAGCGTCCGGATTTCTTTGTCGCTGGCGTAATTCTCCAGCATGTGCCACATGAAGAAAATCAACTGGCTGAGGCTAACTGGCTCGCGGGCATGGTGCAGGGCATTGAGCAGCATTTCGGGTTCGTTCTCATCGACGTCCGGGTTATCGCTGATCTTGACCATGTACAGCGGGCGACCACCCACAGAATTGCCAATGCTCGTTTTAACCGTAATCAGGTTCGGGTAGAGTGTTCGCATCTTATCGAGAATGGCGGGCAACTCCGCATACGAATAATACCCGGCATAGGTACCTAAACTAAAGTTAGTGGGCGTTGAGGCCGTTGCTAGCCGGGCCGTTTTTCGATCAAGCGCCGCCTGCCGGTCAATTTCCCGGTTTATGGCTGTATAGTTCTTTTCAAGGTCTTTGATCAGGTACGTTACCCTGTGCCCGTTCCGTTTGATCAGGGCCACATCCTGTTCGGAGACCTCCGCCGTAAAATCCTGCTTATTCTCATAGCCGAAGTGATCTACTTCCAGGCCGTGATTGAATAAGTACTCCAGCTTTTCAGGACTTATACTAAGCTGAATTCGATGGTAGATCGTTCGCTGCGCCCGTACGGCTTGCGTTGTGCACAGAAAGGTCAGCAGAAAACTGAATAGGTATATTTTTTTCATGCTTAGATAGGATATAGGTAGTACTGACGGCTAATATATGAAAATGTATTAATCACATGATATTCGTTACTTATACTTTTCAACTAGTTGAAAATGAAACATTTTTGTTGGTTGTTTTTGCCGCACATAGGCTTTACTGGCATAATTTTAGCTTGTGTTATGCCCTGAAATACAAAACGCCCCTGACCGTGAGGCCAGGGGCGTTTTACATAAAAAGCGAAAGGGCAATTACATCATGCCACCCATGCCGCCACCGCCGTGGGCGTGACCGCCACCAGCTGGTGCTTCTTCTGGCTCGTCAGAGATCAGGCACTCCGTTGTCAGCAACAGGCCGGCAATAGAGGCTGCGTTCTCAAGAGCAAGACGCGTTACTTTCTTCGGATCGATTACACCAGCAGCGAACAGGTCTTCGAAGGTATCGTTTTTAGCATTGTAGCCATATCCACCTGTACCTTCTTTCACTTTGTTCACAACTACTGAACCTTCGCCACCGGCGTTGGCAACGATCGTACGAAGTGGCGACTCAAGAGCCACCCGGATGATGTTCACACCCGTTTTCTCGTCTTCGTTGATTGTGTTTACTGCGTCAAGAGCAGAGATAGCGCGGATGAGAGCGATACCACCACCTGTTACGATACCTTCTTCAACGGCAGCGCGGGTAGCGTGCAGGGCATCATCAACGCGGTCTTTTTTCTCTTTCATCTCTACTTCGGTAGCAGCACCGATGTACAGAATGGCAACACCACCCGACAATTTGGCCAGACGCTCTTGGAGCTTCTCGCGGTCGTAGTCAGACGTTGTGTTTTCGATTTGTGCTTTGATCTGGTTAACGCGGCCAGCGATATCATCTTTCACGCCAACACCGTTCACGATGGTGGTGTTGTCTTTATCGATGATGATCTTCTCAGCCTGGCCCAGGTAGTCGGCCGTTGCGCTTTCCAGTTTGTAGCCACGCTCTTCAGCGATTACAGTACCACCGGTCAGGATGGCGATATCTTCCAGCATGGCTTTCCGACGGTCGCCGAAGCCAGGTGCTTTAACGGCAGCCACTTTCAGGGCACCGCGGATTTTGTTCACAACCAGTGTAGCCAGAGCCTCACCGTCAACGTCTTCGGCGATGATCAGCAGCGGACGACCCGTTTGGGCCACCTGCTCCAGAACTGGCAACAGTTCTTTCATCGACGATACTTTCTTCTCCGAGATCAGGATGAACGGGCGCTCCAGTTCAACTTCCATTTTCTCGGTGTTGGTTACGAAATATGGCGACAGGTAGCCGCGGTCGAACTGCATACCTTCTACGGTCTTAACTTCCGTTTCAGTACCGCGAGCTTC
Source organism: Fibrella forsythiae (assembly GCF_017353175.1). Taxonomy (GTDB): domain Bacteria; phylum Bacteroidota; class Bacteroidia; order Cytophagales; family Spirosomataceae; genus Fibrella; species Fibrella forsythiae. The sequence continues at coordinate 767,840 of NZ_JAFMYW010000002.1, forward strand.
TTCAACCGTGATAACACCTTCTTTACCTACTTTTTTCATCGCCTCGGCGATCATGGTACCGATTTCTTCGTCGTGGTTAGCCGAAATAGTAGCTACCTGCGCGATTTTGCTGAAATCATCACCCACTGTCTGAGCTTGCTCTGACAGGTTGGCTGTTACTGCCAGAACAGCCTTGTCGATACCGCGCTTCAGGTCCATTGGGTTGGCACCTGCCGCTACGTTTTTCACACCGATCGAGTAGATAGCCTGAGCCAGTACAGTAGCCGTAGTAGTACCGTCACCAGCTGAGTCAGCTGTTTTCGACGCTACTTCTTTCACCAACTGAGCCCCCATGTTTTCCATGGCGTCTTTCAGTTCAATTTCCTTAGCTACCGTAACACCATCTTTGGTGATGGCTGGTGAGCCAAATTTTTTGTCAAGAATAACGTTACGGCCTTTAGGTCCCAGCGTTACCTTAACGGCATCGGCCAACGTATCAACGCCCTTCTTAATCTTATCGCGGGCTTCGGTATCAAAAAGAATTTTCTTAGACATAATCTTAAGTTGAAATGAGTTTGCTGTTTACTGTCTTCTGTTGCTTTTTAGCTACTATTGCTTTGTAGGCAGAGCATCGCGTCGGCGAACTACAGAAAACAGCAAACGGTAAACAGTAAACTGATTTTTAAACGATAGCGAAGATGTCAGACTCACGCATGATGAGATACTCTTTGCCTTCGATGGTGATTTCGGTGCCAGCATATTTACCATACAGTACCGTGTCACCTACCTGTACGGTGAGGGGCTCGTCTTTTTTGCCTGTACCGATAGCGACGATAGTGCCACGCTGGGGTTTTTCTTTGGCCGTGTCGGGAATAATGATTCCGAAAGCGGTCTTTTCTTCAGCCGGGGCCGGTTCAACCACCACGCGGTCGGCGAGGGGCTTTACTTTCACGTCTTCCATTGCTGTGGTCATAGCGATAAGAGATGATTAAGGTTGTTAATAAAAACTGGTTTGATTATAATCAATCAGACAATCGGCAGATGGTCAACCTCTATGCCAAACCCGTAAACCTGACAAAATTTCAGGATATGGCCAGCAAGCAGTGAATCGGGGCTATCTGAAGAGTATTATTTGGTAAACGAATAATTTAGATACCTTTTGTATGGCAAAAATTCGTTATTGCCATATCTTGTAGAAAAGAACATTCTTCACTCTATCCGTAATATCCGCATATGACTACGTTACCGTACGACTGGCTGACACAAAATCGGATCGACACCGAATACAAGCAGTATGTCGTTTTGGCGTATTTGCAAAGTGTTGGACGGCGGTTTGCTGACAGTCAACTACATCCAGACTTGCCCGAAGTAAAGCGCCATTACGAAGCTACCCTTCATTTTCGGAGGGGCAAAGGTACACTTATGGCGGCCTTTCCCAAGCGTGTAGCCGGAATCAGTGGCCCCCCGCCCCGAATAGACTATGAATCTGAGTTACCGGCCGATGCCCTACTGGATGAAGTGGATGAGATTGTTGATTTTGCCCTGCCTCGCTTCAGCGCAACCTTGACAGAGGGCAAACAACGGTGGGATGATCTTGCCGCTACACTGACCCTCGAACCTATTGGGCTTATGCCACTGCGTCCCGATGAAGGATACCTCTTTCTTCATTATGCCACTTCTACCGATTTGTCTATTTATCAATACAGACTCACGTTGTATGATGACCAGGCACCGGGAGGCCGGATGGTACACTGGCAACTGCGAGAACGTACCCAGCGCACGATAGGTACAACATTTGAGCGGCTCAAACTGGATTTGATCCGTCGCTATAATCTGCCGAATCCGGCCACTTTCCGGCTTGAATGCCAGCGCCGGGTGCCTGAACAGGAAACCCTGCTTCCCATTGCCCAGCAGTTACTTAACAGCGTAGTGTGCTGAACTACATCCAGTGATGATCTGATCGGTAGCGGGTCAATGTTAAGAAATTGTTAAGTTTCTTAACATTGACCCGCTATTTATATTTATATATATAGTGTTGATTGTCAGGTAGATGTAAATTAAATTAATTGCATTTTCACGTTGCAAATCAAATTACGGTAGCAGACAGGCTTAACATTGAGATAACATTAAGGTAACAACTGCGTAATATTACATATCAGTCAGCCAGCAGTAGTCAATACGATAGCGCACCCAGTGCTTATACGAGCGAGTGCAACGACAGACTGGGTTTGGTCTATTCTCTCATTTTAAAAGCCTTATATCATGAAAACGCTTGTTTGCTCATGGATTATCCTCGGTGTTACAACCGTTGGGGCTTTTGCCAACCCTGGAACTAAAAAGATCAGCAAGGCAAAGCCACAGGTCAGTGTAGAACAACAACTGGCCAGTCAGCTAACGTACCCAACTGCCATGCAGAAGGCAACCGGTAATGGAGTCGTTGTCATTCAGTTTCGTCTGGCAGATGATAACAAGTTAATCAACCCCACAGTATTTTCTACCGACAAACAATTGAACGACGAGCTGACCAGGCAGTTGCTAAGTGCCAAATTGTCATTGCCCGAGGCAGGAGACAGCGAGCAGGTACACACAGCACGGCTACGTTTCAAGGCTGCCGAATAATAGCATTATAAACAAAGGGACTCGGGGTTCTGCAAACGTGACGCTTTAAACGCTATCACTTGCAGGACCCCGAGTCTCTTTATTTATAATGCTATCTGTGTCTATTGGCAGCGCTGAACACGCTACAACTCTATATATTCGGGATAGCCTTCTTTTGTGTACGTACCCGTAAACTTTATTTTACCGGAAACGAGGCAGGTGAGAATTCGCTTAGCTTCTTCGCGGGCTTTCGGATAAATAGCCGCGATCATACGTTCGTGCCCATCCCCCTGTTTGGGTGCCGACCCATAGTTGGTAAGTAGAGCCAGCCCATATTCATTGCCCAGTACATTCAGAAAGCGAAGCCCCTGCTTGAATTTATCGTAAGCGCCGATCAGCGCAGTAGGCACATCATCTTTCCAAATAATTGCCATTAAAAGTTCAGCCATTTGCTCTTTCTCATGCTGGGCCCAGTCAATGTAGCCACGCAATAGTTTGTCGAGCAAAGAAGGGGTATGGGCTTGTTGGAAATCGATCGACATAAGTTCTGCGTAATCAATAGGAGAAAGTACAACGCTTAATTCGGGAGTTTCATGTACCCACTGTGCAAAATCATTTATTGTTAATCGGCCGGTCAGGTAGGCAATAAGTTGCGAACTGATCTCTCGACTGATAATAATAGACTGATTCGGCATGTAGTAGTTGAGGCTGTACGGACGACATACATAAGTTGACGTTAAACGATCATCAGAAGGCAACTGCTGCCTAAATTGGTCACTCACTAAATCACTATGGTATCCAACCTTGGAATAGAGCAAACACCCGGCCACTTTATGCGCATAAGCCTTCTTTTTTCTCTTTTTCTTCTATTCGGTTCCTCCTTGCTGTTTCTTAATTGTCATATGAAAGATTTAAGTAACATTAATGTATTGTCACTTGGCGATTCATATACTATAGGTGAAAGTGTACAGGAAAACGACCGTTGGAGTGTGCAATTGGCAAGATTATTGAGGAGTAGGAGCACTGACGTTAACAACCCTACCATCATTGCCCGAACCGGTTGGACTACCGCCGAATTGAACGAGGCTATTATTGCTTCAGGCAACAAACAGCAGTACGATCTGGTATCATTGATGATTGGGGTCAACAATCAGTACCGGGGGCAACCTATTGATCGCTACAGGACTGAATTCCGACAGCTAGTGCAGGTGGCCGTTCACTACGCCCGAAACCAACCGTCGCATGTGGTGGTGTTATCTATTCCTGATTGGGGTGCGTCGCCATTCGCTGCTTCGCGTGATCGAGCTACTATTGCCAAACAGATCGATGAGTTTAATGCTGTAGCGAGTCAGGTATGTGCTGAGGCGGGAGTGACTTTTATCGACATTACACCATTGACGCGTCAGGCCGCGGGCGATGCTTCTCAGTTTGCCGCCGATGGCCTACATTATTCGGGAAAGCAAATGAAGAAATGGGCCGAGAAAGCGCTGCCCATTGTAGAAAAAATACTGAACTAGGTGTGAGCCGCCTGGTTCAGCGTGGCACCCTATGCCGAACCGGCTTAACCCTGAACCAGACGGTACTTGTCACCGCTGTGTGAAGTCAGAAAGTGGTAAGTTATCAGCTTCGTCGTTGAGTGAGTTCAGCATTTTCTCCACCTCTTCCATTCGTATTTTGTCGCCATTGCGGTCAAATGAAAGCATCAGATTTCTAAGCATTCGACGGATAATGTCGACGTTAGAGCAGGGCTGGTAAAAGATCGGGGCTGGTTTCAGGTTCAGTTGCCCAATGTAGTGGTCTATGTCTTTGGTTGAAAAGATCAGCCCCCGATTAAATACATTGATGTAGAACTGTACACCGTTGGGCGCTTTGTAGGTTAAGACGAACAGATTAGGCAGGTTGACACCATAGATGGGAAGCCCCAGCTTTTGGGCGATCATCATGTAAATCAGGCAAAGCGATATAGTATTACCCCGGCGCGTTTCAAGCACCTGATTGATCATCGAATTGGCCGGCGAATGAAAGTTTTTAGTATTGGGCGCAAACTTCATTTCGTTATAAAATACGCCATTCAATCCCTTGACCTGGTCGGCCGGATGAACATCTGTTTGTACTTTCAGCCAGGCGTCGTAATAAAGCTGTTCCAGGTCTTGTCGAAGTTTGTCTATCGACAGATCAGGGTACTGATAGGTGGCCACAATCCAAAGACCTTCGAGCAGGTCCATAGCACCACTCTCTTTCCAGGCATACAGCCGGTCGAGTACCGATGTATATTGCAGATCATGGATGATTTCTTCGATCCTTTTCTGCAAAAATGGGTCAAAACTGCCTTCCCACTCAGTTTCGAGAAATGGAATGATTGCACTGCCCATTTGCCGGATGCGCCCTTCCACATGGGAAGTAATTTCGGTGTCGTCATCGTCGAGCAAAGAGATCAGGGCTTTGATTTCGTTGTCGTTCATAAGCGTTGCTACGTAATAGGGAAGGGGTTATGCTAAATAATTGATTGAGAAACCGTACTGATTTGGTTAGTTTTGCCCGGTTTTTACGAGCCAGGCCAGACTTGCCCTCTTTGCAAGTAACAACAAAAAATTACAAAAAACGATTTGGACGCTAACCCAATAACACCCCAAAAAATACTGGTTACTGGAGGAGCCGGTTTCATTGGATCGCATACAGTTGTCGCGTTGGCAGAGGCCGGATACGAGCCCGTCATTGTCGACGATTTTTCCAATTCGGAACCAAGTATACTCGACGGTTTGAAAGCTATTTTAAACCGGGAGGTACGTTCCTACCACATCGATTGTAACGATCGAGCCGCCATGACCGATGTGTTCAGCCAGGAACAGGTAGCCGGCATTATTCACTTCGCCGCTTCTAAAGCCGTTGGTGAATCAGTTGAAAAGCCTCTGAAGTATTACCGCAATAACCTCGATACCCTGATGTTGCTGCTGGAACTGATGCCGCAATTTGGGGTACAGAATCTGGTGTTCTCGTCATCGTGCACGGTTTACGGGCAACCCGAGCACCTGCCCGTAACAGAGGAAACACCTCGGCTGCCAGCTATGTCGCCATATGGCAACACAAAGGCGATCTGTGAAGACATTATCCGTGACTGTGTAGCGGCCAACATGCCGGTACGGGCTATCTCGCTCCGTTATTTCAACCCCATCGGTGCTCACCCATCCGCCCTGATTGGTGAACTGCCCCGTGGAGTGCCGGCTAATCTGGTGCCCTATCTATTGCAGGTGGCTTCTGGCCAGCGTGCCAGCCTGACCGTTCATGGCAATGATTACAATACGCCGGATGGTACGGCCATTCGGGATTACATCCATGTCATGGATCTGGCCGACGCCCACGTTAGCGCCGTACGATTACTGGTTGAAAAGAAAGAGACGGCTTTCTACGATGTATTTAATATTGGCACGGGTCGTGGGGCGTCAGTTCTGGAATTAATCAACACATTTGAGGAAGTGAATGGCATTAAACTTCCCTATCACCTGGGAGATCGTCGCCCCGGCGATATTGAGCAGATATATGCCGACGTAACCAAATCGACCCGGGGCTTAGGCTTCACAACAAAACGTACCCTGGCCGATGCGCTCCAGGACGCCTGGCGCTGGCAGCAGAAAATCAGTTAAAGTGTTTTCAGTTTACTGTCTTTTGTTGCGTTGCTACCATACCTGATTTGGGTTGAGCAGCGCAACAGAAGACAGTGAACAGAAAACAGTAAACTTGCTTCATGAAAACCATCATCATTACCGGAGGGGCCGGTTTCATCGGATCGCACGTAGTGCGGTTGTTTGTCACAAAATACCCCGATTACCACATCATCAATCTCGACGCGCTCACCTACGCGGGTAACCTCGCTAACCTGACCGATATTGAGAACGAGCCAAACTACACGTTTGTCCGGGGCGACATCACTGACGCTGCGTTCTTGGCGGAACTGTTTGGCAAATACCAGCCAGAAGGTGTCATCCACCTGGCCGCCGAGTCACACGTGGATCGGTCAATTACTGACCCAATGTCGTTTGTGATGACCAATGTGGTAGGAACGGTGAATCTGCTGAACGCCGCTAAAAAAAGCTGGCTCGACTCAGAATCCGGTTTCGATGGAAAACGCTTCTATCATGTTTCGACCGATGAAGTGTACGGTTCGTTACACAACCCTGATGAATTCTTTACGGAAGAGACAGCCTACGACCCGCAGTCGCCCTATTCAGCTTCTAAAGCGGCGTCTGATCACTTTGTGCGGGCCTATGGAAATACGTATAAAATGCCTGTTGTTCTGAGTAACTGTTCGAACAATTATGGCCCGAATCATTTCCCCGAGAAGCTGATTCCGCTGATGATTCACAACATTCAGCAGAACAAACCGCTGCCCGTTTATGGTAAAGGCGAAAACGTACGCGACTGGCTGTTTGTGGTTGATCATGCCCGGGCCATCGATACGGTTTTTCATAAGGGTAAGCAGGGCGAAACGTATAATATCGGCGGCTTCAACGAGTGGAAAAATATTGATATTGTGCATCTGCTCTGCCGGGTGATGGACGAGAAGCTAGGCCGCCCCGCAGGTACGTCGTCACAACTGATAACCTACGTGACAGATCGTGCCGGGCACGATCTTCGCTATGCTATTGATGCCAATAAGATCATGAACGAACTGGGTTGGGAGCCGTCCCTTCAGTTTGAAGAAGGCCTGAATAAAACAGTCGATTGGTTCCTGGCTAATCAGGAGTGGCTCAACAACGTCACCTCCGGCGCCTATCAGGGCTATTATCAGGACATGTACGCGAATAGATAAAACAGCACCGTACGACTGTTGAGGTACGACTTATAACTGCCATATGAAAGGAATTATACTCGCCGGTGGGTCCGGCACCCGATTGCACCCGCTGACGCTGGCCGTTTCCAAGCAACTGATGCCGGTCTACGATAAGCCGATGATTTATTACCCGCTGTCGATTCTGATGCTGGCGGGTATTCAGGATATCCTGATTATTTCAACGCCTCATGATCTGCCGCATTTCGAGAAATTGCTCGGTGACGGATCGCGCATTGGCTGCCGGTTCTCTTACGCCGTGCAACCCAGCCCCGACGGACTGGCGCAGGCATTTATTATCGGTGAAGAGTTTATTGGCACCGATAAAGTGGCGCTGGTGCTTGGCGACAATATCTTTTACGGATCCGGCCTGTCTAAATTGTTGCAAGCCAACAACGACCCCGACGGGGGGGTTGTGTATGCCTATCAGGTGCAGGATCCTGAACGGTATGGCGTAGTTGAGTTCGATGATGAGTTCAACGTGCTGTCGATTGAAGAAAAGCCGGATAAACCGAAGTCGAATTACGCGGTGCCTGGCCTTTATTTCTATGATAATGACGTAGTTGAAATTGCTAAAAACATTCCGCCTTCGCCTCGTGGTGAACTGGAAATTACTGACGTGAACCGGGTTTATCTGGAGCGCGGAAAGCTGAAAGTGGGCGTATTGGATCGGGGTACCGCCTGGTTAGATACAGGTACGTTCGCATCGCTGATGCAGGCCGGCCAGTTTGTACAGGTGATAGAAGAGCGGCAGGGCCTGAAGATCGGTTGTATTGAAGAAATTGCCTATCGGATGAAATTCATCTCGAAAGATCAGCTGATCGAGATTGCCAGGCCGCTGGTGAAAAGTGGCTATGGCCAGTACTTGTTGGGTATATAGATCGCAGGCTAAACACATCTTGTTGAACGCACTAAAAAAAGCCAGAGCAATGCTCTGGCTTTTTCTTACCTAACCTATGAGATGAGAAAACTTAATACGATTTGGAAACTTTGCTTGTGTGTGGATAAGACCGGAAAACTACCCCGTATTGACAAGCTCAAAGGTAGCAGATTGGCGAAGGTAGGGTAAGCGCAGAATCACCCTTTTTACGACAGGTGTAGATAATGCGCATAAACCCGTATCTGAGTGCGTAGTTCTACGTATTCGTTAGAGTAAAGGGCAATAAAATTGCCGATAAATCAATCCAAAAGGCAAACACGATGGCATGTAATTGGACTTTTGGTAGCTTTCCGATCTAATTGACAGATCACTTAATCGATGACCGACAAGAATAAATTCCACGGCGACGTGGGCCGCTTCTTAACCGGGCAAGACGCCCGATCGCGCACTGCCCGTTATAAAAGGTACAAACAAGAAAAAGGCTATAAGCCCGACACATTTGCCCGGGCCGAGTTCTTCGGCATTAACCGGATCAATAAACTGCTGGGGCGCAAAGACTGTGTGGGTATCCGTATCTACTATGGTAAGACCCATGAAGACGTTGATGGAAATGTTGTCGACGACGGGCAGGGTGAACTTAAATCGCGCCTGGTGCTTGTTGGTGTTCGGGCTGACGGTACTGATATCTTCGACGACCCAACCGGCAGAAAGGATCCTGGTGATGGTGATGCACTGGGTGACGGGTTTGAATGTCCGCGGCATTGTGGTAATCCACCGAGTTCACTTTAGTTGTATGATAAAAAGTCTGAGAGATTTATTTGATTTTTACCCGCTTGACTTTTATTCGTATTTTTTTATGCTCCTGCCTGTAGCTGTAGCTGTGTACAGGCGGGAGTTTTTAACGCCAGTTTTGTTGGTTGTTACTGCTTATTTTTTAGTGCGATTTCTTGAAGAATGCGTGTTTCTATATTATGTGTTGATTCCGAAAAGTACACAGCGTATAAGTAATCTTGCACTTATTCTGGACAGCCTGCTCATTGGCTGGTTTTACTGGTTAAGCTTTGCCAGAAATTCGTTTGCCGGCAAACTGACCATTGCCGTTACTACGCTGGTATTTGTAGCAACTACGAGTAGTTATAGTTTGGACGGGTTAGGAAGTGTTAGCCACTCCTGTATACGGCTAATGATAATCATACTAAGTTTGGTTTATTTTAATAAAATTCTATCTGAAAATCGAGTAAGAAAAATTGTGTCACACTCATTATTCTGGGTAAATGCGGGGTTCTTATTTTTCGGTATGGGTACGTTTATGACTTCACTGTTCAAAGATTACCTGCTGGACCCTGCACTGACGACGAAAGAAACGTATAATTTATTTTCAGATATGAACCAGATACTGAGTATGATCCTGTCAGCTCTGGTAGCTATCGGTATGTGGGTAAGTGATTCTGATAAAGACAATTACATACAATCTATCTAATAGCTTCTTACTTTAATTTTGCGTGGCTTTTATAGATTGGTACCGTCAATAGTCTATCAGTAGCCAGTTATTGAAGGTATTATGGACCATATATTGCGAAATTTAAACTATCTTTTTACTACATATCCTCTGGATTTTTATGCCTATTTTTTCTTGTTGGTACCTTTGTCTGTAGCTGTATATCGGCGAGGGTTTCTAACGCCTGCTCTGTTACTTATTTCTTATTATTTATGCGGCCGGTTTATCAGCGACACGGTGATGTTATATTATTCACTGATACCTCAGAATAACTTGAACCTGAGCAAGGTAATCATATTGGTAGACGTACTTTTTATAGGGCGGTTTTATTTTGTTAGCCTTACCGGTAATTCGTTTTCCGGCCGATTGACAGTTGTCGCCACCACGATTGTTTTCTGTGCTGCTTTAGTTAATTATTTATCAGATGGCCCGTTGAGTGTAGGCCGGTCAGGATTGCGATTGCTGATGGTAGTGCTGGCTTTAACCTATTTCAATAAAATATTAGCGGAGAACCAGATAAAAAAAGTGGTGCTTCATGCTGCTTTCTGGGTGAGCGCCGGTTTTCTTTTTTACGGTGCAGGTACGTTGATGATCGCTGTTTCTGCTGATTATTTGCAAAAGGCACCGCAGGATGTATACGATGTTTACGCAAACATGGACCAGATGATTAGTATATTGTTTTCCTGTCTGGCTGCCGTTGGTCTGTGGATGAGTAAGTTCGATCAGGACAACTACTATACAGGTATTGTATAAGGGCAGGTAAACCACGTCTTCGTTGAAAAGCAGTGCTTGAAGCAATTGGTTGGCTTACTTTTGCAACGATACCATCTGAAACTCTACCAATGCCTGAGCCCTTTACCAGCGTACCGGCCAAATCAGTTGCCTACTCGCGTACTACACTTACTGAGTTGATGATTCCTGCCTACGCCAATTTTGGTGGTAAAATTCACGGGGGGACGTTGCTATCACTGATGGATAAAGTAGCCTACGCCTGTGCAGCCAAACATGCTGGAGAATACTGCGTCACGGTATCTGTCGATGGGGTGAATTTCCGCCAGCCGGTTGAAGTTGGCGAACTGGTGTCGTTGATGGCGTCGGTCAATTATGTGGGCCGTACCTCGCTGGTAATTGGTATTAAGGTTGTTGCCGAAAACGTGAAGACGGGCATTGTGAAGCATACCAACACGTCGTATATCACGATGGTGGCGAAAAATGACGCGGGCGTGCCAACAGAAGTGCCACCATTGCTGCTTGAAACGGCTGATGATGCCCGTCGTTTTCTGGAAGCCATTAAACGCAAAGAGTTACGCGCTGCCTATAGCGAGCATTTCGATAATGAACGTACCCGGATGATGCTCACCGAAAATCTGGCCCAACTAACCAATGAGCGCTGTGTGCTGGGAACCGGGATTTTGTAGGTACGTTGTCGGAACTGGCAACCTACCTGACCGGATAAAGGATAGACAGCGGTTTTCAGGGCAGTAGCTAGTTTTTGCCGTCAACAACGCCAAATCGGGTGTAGGCGGCCCAGCCTTTTTGGGCTTTATAGCCTTTGTTGCCCGTCACTGTGATGTTGTCGCCCTGGGTAATGTCGCGGCAGATAGCCGGGCTGTCGTAAAGAGTTGGGTGTAGAAAGCCGACCGGTTCAATGTAGAGCGTTACGTAGCTATCAGCGCTACTGGCCGTATTGGGTCTGTAGGTGTAGCTGAATTATTTTTCGCTTGAAGATCGATTCCGTTTTCTGGTCGTTTGTGGGGCAGGTAATAGGGTATTTTGCTGAGGAAGTGGTTGGAACCGGTCGGTGCAAAGCAACCAAACAGGCCAGTGGCAGGTTACAACCGCATGTGGTATTTCATTCTCAAACAGGACAATCTGAAGCCCGACCCATACCGGGCTTTGCAGCAGAAAGCGGTACAAACGGAAGTGGAGCCCTTCAACGAGCCATTTGATAACTTGTGTCTGTTCACCGTTGAGGACTACGCCTCGTTCGTTGATGCGCTCGACCTCGAAGGTCTGCGTTACGAGGTGAAAAGTCAGCGCCCCAGCCGCGACCAGCTACTGGCGCAGTTACGGGCAGCGTAGATACGTACCCAGGGTTAGTTTTTGGCCTGATACTGATGGTTGTACGTATCAGTCGACTTTGGTAAAGCAGTCAGATAATCAGTGCATTCGATCCTACGCAAGCCATCAGCGTATGGAAGTTGGTGGACTTTAAGGAAGGTGCCATCAAGGAGCGAAAAACAATGATTCCCGCCGCTTCACTTGTCGCCGGTAGTGAGGTTCAGCGGGCCGAATTAACAACTATACCGTTCACTTGCTGCGAGATAACCTCGCCGTTATTGTCGTTAAAAAAGCGTATTGACCGTGTTTCACCAGTAGAGGCAGGGGTTTGTATTCCTAAAGCCGTGAACGAAGCAGTCCATTGCCAGTCTGCACCACATGGGCAGAGGCATAGGGAACGGGAACTGGACAACTACATTTTGGCGAGCAGTCTTACAGTCTCAGTAAAACGAGTAGTGAGAAAATAGATGAAGCAGCTGAACGCATCGTGTGTGTATTGAATCAAGGCAAAGTTGGTGAATTGGTTATAGAGCCAGCCTGGCTAACCGGAAAAAGCGGATTGTTAGTAGCAGTGCCGCCACGCTCAGACCAACAAGCAGGCCAATCCAGACGCCAGCGGCATCGTAGCCGAAGGTGAACCCTAGTAAATAGCTGGTTGGCAACGCGATCAGCCAATACGAAAAGAGGGTGATCAGCGTGGGTACGTTCACGTCGGAAAGACCGCGCAATACGCCAATACCAACGACCTGGATGCCGTCGGAAAGCTGGAAAAAACCAGCCATAAATACCAATGTGGCTGCGATTTGGGCTACCTGTGGGGCATCGGTAATGTAGAGGTCGACGAGGACATTGTTGAACAGCAGAAAGATCACGCCCGCCAGCCCCATCATCAGGGCCGATAATGTAAAAGCCGCCAAACCCGCCCGGCGGATGCCGGGTTGATCGCCCCGACCAAATGCCGCTCCGACTCGAATAGCCGCCGCCGACGAAATGCCTGTAGCCATCATGTACGTAGATGAGGCCATATTGATGGCGATCTGGTGCGCGGCCAGTCGATCCGCACCGAGCCAGCCGATGATGACCATGGCAGCGGTAAACAGGGCAATTTCGAAGAAGAACGTTAACCCACTGGGTAGACCTAGTTTCAGGATGGTACGCACATCGCTGGCAATGGGTAATCGGGCGAATTCAGTGCTGAAATACGCCCGAAAATTCGGCGACCGACGGATGTACCACAACATGGCCAGCGCCATGAACACCCGCGAAAGTAGCGTGGCCACTGCCGATCCCTGCGTGCCTAGTTTAGGAAAAGGCCCAATGCCCAGTATGAACAGGTAATTAAAGAGCGCATTAAGCAGCAATGCCCCAATAGTGATGGTCATGGCAACACGGGGAAAACGAAGCCCATCGCAAAGTTGACGGGCAGCAATGAAAATAAACAGCGGTACGTTCGAGGCGCTCAGGATCAGCATAAAAGGACGTGCCAGTGCGTTCACGTCGGCCGTTTGCCCTAGCCACTGAAAATTCATGGCCACTCCGGCTACTACTGCGCCCAACGCCAGACTGAGCAGTACTGCCACCCGGATTCCGGCCCGGTAACTGCGGTGTACATCGGCCGCACTGCCTCGTCCATTGGCCTGCGAAACAAGCGCTGCCACCACCGTTAACCCACCAATACCAATGCTTGATAAGAGGAATGACATGGAGTTGGCCAGACCGGCTGCCCCGAGTGGAATGGCACCCAACAACCGACCAACAAACAGGTTGTCGGTTACACCCATCAGCACCGTGCTCAGTTGGGCAATAACGATGGGAATACTAAGGCGAAGGGTGTCGGATAAGTCGGCGCGGAGTTGCATTGGAGTGTAGCCTGGGGCGTGGGGCACAAAGATAAGCTCGCCCTTTAGCCAAATCGTCATTATTTCCCCATGCCCTAAGCCCTAGGCCCAACGCCCGCTACGCCTTTTTCCCGTATCTTTGTTTATACACAAGAATCAGACGTTCGCTTGAAAGAATACGGAAGTAGTATCGAGAAGATGGTCAAGTACCTGTTGACCATCGAAGATCGCGAGAAGCGCACCCGGCAGGCGCATATCTTGGTGGAATTAATGCGGCAGATTCACCCCGGCATGAAAGACGGGCAGGATTACTATAACAAGCTGTGGGATGATCTGTATATCATTTCGGAGTTTAAGCTAGACGTTGATAGCCCGTTTCCTCCACCATCGCCGGAAGTACTCGGCAAAAAGCCCAAGAAGATTGATTACCAGTACCAGAACCTGAAGTACAAACACTTTGGGCAAAATATAAACCTGCTGGTTGAGCGGGCCGTCAATACCGAAGATCCTGAAGAAAAACGGGCGTTCGTGTCGTACCTGACCCGGTTGATGAAGACGTTCTACATGGCCTGGAACAAGGAAACGGTTGAGGATGAAACCATCTACCAAAGCCTGCTCGACATATCGAAAGGTAAACTGGCCGCCGACATACAACTCATTCGCGATGAAGGACTTGTAGAAGGCTCACCCCGCGAACGTACTGAAGATCAGCCGCAGAAACTGGGCCGTCAGCCTCAGTTGAAACCCTATGCCGGTAATTACCAGCAGCAACGCAACCGGCAGGATCGTCCCAACAATAACCAGAACCGCGACGGTGGACCGCGTAACTTCCGGGGTGGTAACAACGGTGGCGGCAACAATCCGAACCGCGACGGCGGATCGCGTAACTTCCGGGGCGGCAATAATCCCAACAACAACAGCGGTGGCGGCAATAACCGGCGGCGCGGGAGGTAGATAATCAAGAATTAAGGAGTAGGAATGGCCATGCGCTGAAAAATTCTTACTTCTTACTTCTGCATTCTTAATTCATACAAATGGCATCTTTTAAGATTATTGGTGGCCGTCGGCTTTCGGGCGAACTAGTGCCGCAGGGGGCTAAAAACGAAGCCCTGCAAATTCTCTGTGCGGTACTGCTGACGAAAGAACCCGTCACGATTCACAACATTCCTAATATCCGCGATGTAAACCAGCTTATCGAACTCCTGGGCGATATGGGCGTTTGGGTAACTAAAATCGGAGAAAGTTCATACCGGTTTGTGGCCAGCGATGTCAACCTCGACTTCCAGAATACCGAAGCTTATAAGCGTAAAGCCGCTGCCCTGCGTGGATCCGTCATGCTGCTCGGGCCAATGCTTGCCCGTTATAAGCAGGGGCGTATTCCCCGGCCGGGAGGCGATAAAATTGGCCGCCGCCGACTGGATACGCACTTTCTGGGTTTTGAAAAGCTCGGTGCCAAGTTTCATTTCGATGGCGATTTCTACCGGGTTGAAGGCGACCAGCTTAAGGGAGCCTACATGCTGCTCGACGAAGCCTCTGTAACCGGAACGGCCAACGTACTCATGGCCGCCGTGATGGCCGAAGGAACCACAACCATCTACAATGCCGCCTGTGAGCCGTATCTGCAGCAACTCAGCAAAATGCTGAACCGTATGGGGGCCAAAATCTCGGGCGTAGGTTCCAACATGCTCATTATCGAAGGCGTGGAGGAATTGCATGGTACGGAGCATACCATGCTGCCTGATATGATCGAGATTGGCTCGTTCATTGGTATGGCCGCCATGACACAGTCGGAGGTGACAATCAAAAACTGTCAGATTCCTGAACTGGGTATCATTCCCGACGTATTCAAGCGCCTGGGTATTCAACTCGAATTCCGGGGCGACGATATTCACGTACCTGCCCAAGACATCTATCAGGTAGAGACCTTCCTCGACGGTGGTATGATGACTGTCTCCGATGCGCCCTGGCCCGGTTTCACCCCCGACCTGCTGAGCATTGTACTTGTAACGGCCATTCAGGCCAGCGGAACGGTGCTTATTCACCAGAAAATGTTTGAAAGCCGCTTGTTCTTCGTCGACAAACTGATTGAGATGGGCGCTCAGATTATCCTCTGCGATCCGCACCGGGCTACGGTCGTTGGCTTAGGGCGGCATCAGCAACTGCGTGGCATCCGCATGTCATCGCCGGATATTCGGGCGGGCGTGTCGCTGCTGATTGCGGCCATGTCGGCAAACGGTACCAGTATCATCGATAACATTGAACAGATCGACCGGGGGTATCAGAACATTGACACCCGCCTCAACGCCATCGGCGCCGATATTACCCGGCTGTAGGTACGTTGCTGTCAAGCGCAAAAAGGCCATTTCCGGAGGGGAGTGGCCTTTTTACATGGTTAGGATGGGTAAACGGGTTTGCCATTCACCCCAAAACGTGTTCAACACCCCAAAAAGAGTGTTTGTCAGGCTGGTTGCCGCTACGTTTGTTTCATCATTCGAAACCAACAATGCGCCATGAAAACGCTGCTGACCCTGCTTCTGATTACCCATATCGCCACCGGCTTTACGGCCCTGATGGTAGGCCTCATTCCGATGTTTTCACAAAAAGGGAGTCGCCTTCATAATCGGGCCGGGCTCGTTTATGTCTACTGTATGATTACCGTAGCCATCACTGCCCTGCTGCTTTGCGGACTTCAGCCATTCAAGATGATGCGGTTGTTCCTGACGGGCATTGCCGTGTTCAGTTTCTACCTGTGCTTCACCGGCTGGCGGGCCACCAAACAAAAGAAAGGTCAGGCAGCCCCGCTCGATATTGCCCTCACCTACGGTACCCTGGTGATCGGCGCGGCTATGGTTTTGTTTGGAACGTACCTGTTGGTGTTAAATGGTTTATCGTTTATGCCCATCGTCTTTACCTTTTTCGGTGTTCTAACGGGTCAGTTTGCCTGGAAAGATTACCAGAAGCGGAAGCAGCCAACCCTGAAAATGGACTGGTATTTCCAGCATTTTATCAGAATGGGCGGTTCGTATATCGCTACGTTCACGGCCGCTGCGGTGACCAACGTACCCAGGCTGTTACCCGCCAACGCTCCCGAATGGACGCATACACTTGTCTGGATTGCCCCGTCGATAGTGGGCGGTATGCTGATTGGCCGTACAGTCCGTTACTACAAACAGAAATTTGCATCTAAATCGGCGGGTATGGCTGTTTCGTAGGTTCCGACTGTCCGTTACCTTTACAATTCACTCGAAGGGTAGCGACACCGATCATGAAAATTGCATTTATCACCGATATTCACATTGCTGGAGAAGGCGAAACACCGGCTGGCATTGATGTACGGGCCAATTTCCTGAAAGCACTTGACGCGGTTCGGGCTATGAAGCCCGATTGCCTGGTCATTGGCGGTGATCTCTGCTTCGATGTGGGTGTACGGGAAATTTACCAGTGGATCTACAAGCAGTTGCAGACCGATCTGCCTTGTCAATGGTACGCCATTCCCGGTAATCACGACGACTCGGTGATGATGGCCGAAGAACTGCACCTGACCCACCACCTGACCGGCACCGAATTATACAGTGCTGCACCGCTGGAGGGGTATCCTGCACTTTTCCTTGATTCATCGAAAGGCGTATTCTCGGCTGCTCAGTGGGCCTGGCTTGCTGAAGAACTGGCCGTTATCAGCTACAATGTACTGATTTTCTGCCACCACCCCGTATTACCTGCCAATGCCCGATTTATGGATGCCCGGTATCCGTTTCGTCAGCAAAATCAGTGGGTTGAAACAACAGAAGAGCTACCCTGCCGAATGCAGGTCATCAGCGGCCATTACCATACCGAAGCGACCGTCATGCGCGGGAATACGACCGTGCTGGTAACGCCGTCGACATATATTCAACTCGACCCGCACACGCCTGACATTCAACTTGTCAATACGGGCCCGTACATGCGCGAAATTGACGTAACAACCAATGGCGTAAGCAGCCGGATTATTAGTCTGTAGATTGTCAACGAATTGACTAGTCAGTAGTTGTACTGAACTGAGCGGTTGTGATTACTGGCACGTAGTGCATTTTGGCTGATACTACTCTGGTTGTTTTTGTTGAGTATTAATGGCTATTTTGTGGCCACAGGTAAATCCTGTACTCTACACGCGCCACCACATTATGGGCTTAACTCATGCCTTTTTTCTCGGGTCGACGAGACGTAAGGTCATTCTCTGTGCAATTTCCCTTCTTTTGTCAGCTCAGACATACGCCCAGGATGCTGTAGAGACGGCTAAACAGTATCTCACAACCAACGCCCAGAAGCAGAAACTCAGCCAGAGCGACATCGGTGAGTTGATCACGTCGAGCGCCTACCTGTCGCCAACTACAGGTTGGTATCACGTTTACTTTAACCAGGGCTATCAGTCGATCGACGTTTACAATCGCCTGATGAACGTTGTGATCAAAGACGGTCAGGTAGCATATATGACTCATAACTTCATTCCCGACCTGATTGCTACTAAATCGACAGCCTTATCGAAGACACTGTTAACGCCCGCCGAAGCGTTGCAGCGCGCCGCCGCTCATCTGTCCTTACCAGTTGTTGCACCCGCTCGTCTTCAGGAACTAAGCGTGGCCAAGCTGGTCGGGCAACTGGAATGCTCCCTCAACCTGGAACTGCAACTGTGTGCCTGACGGCTCACTGCCTGTTCGGATCATGAACGGACATACCGTGACGGCGCCAACTACATTCACCGGGCAGGCAAAGGGAATCCGGTTCGTTGGTACGGGAAAACTAAGTGCACAGGGTACCGGGCGGGTACTACTGAGTCAATAAGAAGGCATTAGCGCGGCAAAAAGAACAGTCCTCAGTTTGGCGAGTCGACGAGACGTCGGTTCCCGGGCTGAGGACTGTTCTTTTTATCAGGCCAGATTACTTCGATGAGTAGTTTGGCGCTTCTTTCGAAATCTGAATATCGTGCGGGTGGCTTTCTTTTGAACCGGCCGTGGTGATTTTCACAAATCGGGCCTGCTGGAGCGCAGGTACGTCGGCCGCACCGCAGTAACCCATACCTGCTTTCAGTCCGCCTACCATCTGGTAGATAATCTCCGATACTTTGCCTTTTACGGGCACCCGACCAACGATACCCTCAGGAACAAGTTTCTTGATGTCATCTTCGGCATCCTGGAAATAACGGTCTTTCGAGCCTTCTTCCATCGCTTCCACGGAGCCCATACCCCGATAACTTTTAAAGCGGCGTCCTTCAAAAAGAACAACTTCGCCGGGAGCCTCCTCGGTACCTGCCAGTAATGAGCCGATCATAACGGTACTGGCTCCGCCTGCAATGGCTTTCGTAATGTCGCCCGAGAAGCGGATGCCACCGTCGGCAATAACCGGTACGCCTGTACCAATCAGGGCTTTTGCTGATTCGTAAACGGCCGTTAACTGGGGCATACCGATACCGGCAATGATGCGGGTAGTACAGATACTACCCGGCCCAACGCCCACTTTCACCGCGTCGGCACCGGCATCGGCCAGGGCTTTGGCGCCCTCACCCGTAGCCACGTTACCGGCAATGACCTGTAGATTCGGGAACTGCGCTTTTATGCGCTTTACGGCGTCTAATACACCCTGTGAATGGCCATGTGCCGTATCCAGGCTGACCACATCGACACCCGCTTTAACCAGGGCTTCAATGCGTTGCGTCAGGTCTGGCGTAACACCAACTGCGGCACCTACGCGTAGCCGGCCCAGTTCGTCTTTACAGGCGTTGGGGTGGCTCTTCCGCTTCAGAATATCTTTGTAGGTAATCAGGCCAACCAGCTTGTAGTCTTCGTCGACGATAGGCAGTTTCTCGATCTTGTATTCCTGAAGCATATTTTCGGCGTCTTCAAATGAGAGGCCTACTGTAGCGGTGATCAGGTTATCGCGCGTCATGATATCGGTGACGGGCAGCGTAAGATCGCGCTGGAACCGGAGGTCCCGGTTGGTCAGAATACCGATCAGCTTCCCATCGGCGTCAACGATAGGAATACCCCCAATCTTCGATTCGCGCATGATGCGGTGAGCATCTGAGAGTTTAGATCCTTCGGTGAGCGTAATCGGGTCGATGATCATGCCACTTTCCGAGCGTTTCACCTTGCGGACCTGTTCGGCCTGCCGTTCGATGCTCATGTTTTTATGGATCATACCGATGCCGCCTTCCTGCGCCATTGCGATGGCCAGATCTGATTCGGTTACGGTGTCCATAGCGGCTGAAACGAGTGGTACGTTCAGGCGAATGGTTCGTGTCAGTTGTGAAGTGGTATTGGTGTCTCTCGGCAGAACCTCCGAATAAGCGGGGAGGAGGAGAACGTCGTCGTAGGTGAGTGCCTCGTACAGAAACTTGCTGGCGTCTAAGCTCATGGCAAATAAGCAGGGGGTGTTATTTGCCGGACAAAAGTACTACTATTCTGCGGAACTTAGGTAATGGAATTGTTAAGTCGTTTGGAATGATGCTAAAAACGGGTTTTCTAAAACTTACTTTCCAATACAAAACCGGCCAAAAATCGAGGCGAGAAGGTCGTCTGTCGTGACTTCGCCGGTGAGCTCGCCCAGTTCGCGGAGGGCGATGCGGAGGTCCATCGCGATCCAGTCGGCCGACGTACCTGCGTCGATGGCGGCTATAGCGTGGGCCAGAGCGTCGTCGGTGGCGGTGAGGTGCTGAAGGTGGCGGGCGTTGGTCACCACGGAACTGCCCGCCTGCATGGCCGAATCGGTGCGGGCGCGGGCCGAGAGTACCGTTTTCAGCGCGTCGATCTGTGCATCTTTAGCCGAAATCCAGATGATGCGTGGGGCTGTGGGTACGTTGCCAGGTACGTTTGCTACGGCCGAAAGGGCGTAGGGACTACCATCGAGGGTTTGGCGGGTGGCATCTGAAACGGCATCTGCCTTGTTGCCAACCAGCACGTACGGTTTGCCCGATTCATCCAGCTCTGCGATGGCCTGTAGTAGGTCGTCGGGTGTGGTGGTGGTTCCGTCGAAGAGGTAAACGACCAGCGCGGCCTTGTCGATCTGTTGCCGGGTACGGGCCACGCCGATGGCTTCAATGGTATCGGTGGTGTCGCGCAGGCCGGCCGTGTCGATGAGGCGGAAGCGAACGCCGTCGATGAATAGTTCGTCTTCGATGACATCGCGGGTGGTGCCGGGAATGTCGGAGACAATCGCTTTCTCTTCATTCAAAAGGGCATTCAATAGCGTCGATTTACCTGCGTTAGGCTTGCCTACGATCACCGTTGGCACCCCGTTCTTGATCACGTTACCCGCCGTAAATGAATCGATAAGCGGTTGAATGACACCGCGAATTGTCTGCATCAGGCCGCGCAACTGATCGCGTTTGGCGAATTCAACATCTTCCTCGCCAAAATCGAGTTCCAGCTCCACAAGCGCTACAAAATCAATTAGTTGCTGGCGAAGTTCTGTCAGCTGTTTCGAAAAACCACCCCGTAACTGACTCAACGCGGCGCGATGACTGGCGGCCGAATCGGCGGCAATCACATCGGCCACGGCCTCAGCCTGCACCAGATCAAACTGCCCGTTCAGAAACGCCCGCTGCGTAAATTCGCCAGGCTTGGCCAAACGGGCTCCGGCGCTGGTCAATTCCGTCAGAATCTGGCGAATGATAAACTCTGACCCGTGGCACGAAATCTCTACGACGTCTTCCTTCGTAAACGATTTTGGGCTCTGAAAAACCGTTACCAATACTTCGTCAATAATGGCATCAGCGCTCGACCGGAAGGTGCCGAAATGAGCCGTATGGCTGGGTTGTTGCGTAAGGTCTTTACCTCGAAATAATTTATTCGTCAACGAGATAGCGCCTTCGCCCGACACGCGGATAACCGCAATGGCACCAATGCCCGGCGCTGTGGCCAAAGCCGTGATGGGTTCAAGTTGGTGGATCATAACACAGTTTACAGTTTGCCGTTTACAGTTTTCAGTTGCGCTGCTGGTTTAACGAACGTGACATAGCAGCTGTAAACGGCAAATTGTAAACATTAAATCTGACTGGGTATTAATTTCGGAAAAATGGGAAGGCGACTGACGACGCTCATCAGCCGGGTTTCGACAGGTACGTCGGGAACATTTAGCGCATCGGCGTGTTCACTGCCGAGGAAGAAACGCATCTGGGCAGCTGCGAGGTTCCGGGCGTTGTCGCTACCAGCCTGCTTCCCGATCGTGTCTAGCAAGGCTTTAGTAAGGCCGGTACCGGCGTCAGACGACCTGAACTGTCGTTGAGAAATCAGCTTATCAAGGTGGTATGCTTCGCGCAGATTCTGCGGAAGGAGTTCTTCTGCCACGCCGTTCAGGTAGCCCACTACATTGATGTGGTGGAGGTAATCGTCTTCTTCCTCACTGGTCATCGCAACGCCCATTTTTCGCAATCCGCGCAATACGATGTAGCCAAATGAGCCGATTGTACCGACCATATCTTCCTGACAAACGGGCAACCCCCACTCCATGTTCCAACGATCACTTTGGAGGCCAAACCACCGTGATGCCGCGTGAATGAGTCGAATCTTCAGCGTATATAACGTTGCTTTCTGCGACGCCCCCCAGTTTTTCGGATCATTGACTGCGAATACCCATTCACCGGTTTCCTGAAGGCGGCGGGCCGTGTCGGTGCGAATCCGGTCGGTAAGCCAGAGGAGTTGTACGCCATTGGCACCCAGGTACGTGTAGGGCAGCGAGAACGTACCCAGCACCAGCCCAATTACACCGATGTGCTGCTGATAAAAAGCCATTCCCCGACGCATCTTTACCTGGTCGGCCCAAGCCGGGAGGTGCGCAAAGTCGACGAAGAACTGCTGTACAACCTGCGGTTGGCAACTTGTATCGAAATCGGTAGTATCAGCCAGCCATTTCATCAGCTTACCAACCCCTTCGCGGCCACCTCCGAGAACTACGCTGGAGATGACATCATCGGCCGGTGGGTCGCCAATTTGTCGGTATGAGTCAAGTTGCGCGCTGGTGAAGGTGCGGGTGGGTGTAATTGCGAAGGCCATAACAGAAAAGCTGTGTTGACGCACAACAAATTGTATAGACGTTTGATTGCCAGATGTTCTGAAAACCTCTGCGGTCCTGGAAAAGGCACGTCTACGTTCCGGGTGCTTACAGCCTGATCTGCAGGCCGTCATAACCTAACTGCACACCGGATGGCAGCAGTTCGTTCACTTCGCGGTGGAGGCCCATTTGATGGCTGATATGGGTGAGGTACGTTCGTTCGGGGCGAATGCGGTCGATCAGCGCGAGCGATTCGCTGAGGGCGAAGTGAGAGAGATGGGGTTCCCGGCGAAGGGCGTCGAGTACCAGAACCCGTGTACCGTACACTTTTTCCAGCTCCGCATCACTAATGTAATTAAGATCGGTCAGGTAGGTGAAATCTCCGATTCGGAAGCCAAAAACCGGCAACTGGTGATGCATTACTTCGATTGGAACAATGGGTACGCCCTGCACCTCGAATGGCTCGTTGGCGATCTCATTGGTGTCGATCCGTGGAATGCCGGGGTATTTGAACTCAGCGAAGATGTACTCAAACTCGCGTTCCAATTGCCGGATCACGCTGGCGCGGCCGTAAACGGGCATATCCAGCCCTGATCTGAAATTGTAGGCACGTACCTCATCCAGACCCGCCGTGTGGTCTTTGTGTTCGTGGGTGAACAGCACAGCATCGAGGTTCAGCAGATTCAGACGGAGTACCTGTTGCCGGAAATCCGGGCCGGTATCGATAATGAAACTTTTTCCTGCCACCTGCACATGGGCAGACGTTCGCAGTCGCTTGTCTCGGAAATCGACAGACCGGCAAACGGCACACTGGCAACCGATCAGCGGAACGCCCGATGACGTACCCGTGCCGAGGAGGGTGACGACCATACAACTAGTTTACTGTTTGCTGTTTACTGTCTTCTGTTGCGTTGCTAGTTCTCGATTCTTGAATCAGCAGAGCAACAGAAAACAGAAGACAGTAAACAGCAAACTTTTTATTTATCCGTTAGCTGATTGACCACTTCAACCAGGCGGTCGAAATTGAGGGGCTTAACCAGAACATCGTTGAAGCCAGCTGCTTTGAACTCTTCTTCGGTGTAGTTGCGGGCGTTACCCGTGATAGCCACAATGGGTACGTTGGCTTTGGTTTTATCACCGAGGGCACGAACCTGCTTTACGCATTCCATACCGTCCATGACGGGCATATTGATATCGAGCAGCAGAATCGAAAAGTCTTCTTTATCAAGAATCTGCAGTACCTGCTCGCCGTTTTTCACCGCCGTGATATCGTAGTTCTGGAACTCGAGAATTTTACGGGCAAGGTTTTGAATGACGGAACTGTCTTCGGCAATCAGGACACGTTTTGAGGAAGCCATGCGGTTCGTAGGGTCTGTTTTCTGTGGGGTGAAATTAGCGCAAAAAGACCAGCCTACTTCACCGAAGCCTAAAATCGATGCTAGAAATTTTGAGAAACATGCTAGTTAACGTACCTGCTTTTTTGTAGCTTTAACTAATAAAACTATGTTGCCTACAGGTCTTGATGGATGATTCTGAGACAGGTACTAAGCGGCAATCTGGTTCGAGGCATTCTCTAGATCTTTAATCTGAAGCGATGAAACTAACAGGACCACAGGGGGATTTTGAGTTGAATGTACTTGATTATGAGTACAGCGATTCAGCTGACTTTTTAGATCGTAACTGGCTTATTGTGAGCATGGTTACTAAAGAAGGGGAACAACAGTCGACCCGGACGCTGACCTTTCTGTCGACCTGGGAGCTTGAACTACTGCACGACTGGATGCAGTCGGTTATTGACAACGCAGAATTAGCCCCCAAGCTGACGTTCATTGAGCCATCATTGAGTTTTTGTAATCTCTCAGATGGCAAAGAGCACTATGTTTTTCGGATCAGCATGACCAAAGAGGCCACGCCGAAATGGCATGACGATGAAACCAAACCTTACTGGCTGCCGGTAACGCCCGATAAAGACGAGCTGAAACAGGCAATCCACGATTTGGCCAGGCAATTAAATAAGTTTCCTGTACGGGCGTAAGGTTTGTGATTGTATACGGATCAGGGTTGTGGCGTGGCCATAAACTCGGCGAAAGCCGCTTCCAGCGCTTCCAGTTCCTGGGCTAGCTGGCTGGTGTCCTGAACTTTCAGTTTGCCTTCAGCTTCACGGGCAATACGGGCCAACCGGGCCACGCCCACCGTACCCGCGCTGCCTTTGAGCGTATGCAGATGGCTTTTTACCGTGGCAATATCACCAGCAGCAAAAGCCGTTACCGATTCGTTGACCAGGACGGTAGCTTCAGTTACAAAATCCTCGAATACGCTTTCTACCAGTTCGGCACCGCCAATGTCGCGGAGTTGTTCCAGAATGTCATTGTCGATCACAGGTACGTCGGCATAAGGCAATAGCAAAGTCGGGTCGTAGCTTAGTGCTGTTGGCTGAATCTCGGGTTCGGTTTGTGCCGGCTGGGTACGTTGCTCAGTGGCGGGTACGCTGTTTGAACTGTTTGCGGCCGCCGGGAGGGAAGGGGCTGGAGGCGTGATTGCGGGTTGATTACGGCTAGTCTTCTTGATTATTTCGCTCACTTTGGCAATCAGACCCTGTGCGCGTATGGGTTTGGCAATGTAATCGTCGAGGCCCTGGCTCAGAAAACGCTCACGGTCTTCACGCATCGAATAGGCCGTCATGGCCACAATGGGCGGCAACAGGGTTGTATGGTTGTCGCGTAGAAAGCGGGTTGTTTCCACACCATCCATGTCGGGCATCTGAATATCCATGAAGATGACGTCGAACCGGTTATCGCCCTGTCCGCTGCCGGCTGCCACCCGTTCGATGGCTTCGGGGCCACTCGATGCTGTGGTGACAATACAGCCCGACTTTCGCAGAATTTCGCTGGCTACCTTCCGGTTCACGGCGTTGTCGTCGACCAGCAAAATCACGGGATGATAATCGGTGAAAAAGTCGGTCACCTTCATGTCGGCCGCCGCTTCGCTGGGGCTCTGTGTTGGGCTGATTGCCGTTTCTTTCAGCTCAACGGTAAACCAGAATGTGCTACCCATGCCCACCGTCGATTCAACGCCGACCTTGCCTTTCATCAGGGCGGCCAGTTCTTTCGAGATAGACAGGCCCAATCCGGTGCCGCCGAATGATTTGCGCGATGACGTATCGACCTGGCTGAACGAGTTGAACAGCAAGCCAATGTTTTCGGCCGAAATGCCAATGCCCGAATCGCGCACCTCAACCTTAATCCGGTTGAATTTGCCACGTTTACTGACCAGCGAAGCCGCCACCTCAACGGTGCCGTCTTCGGTGAATTTAAGGGCGTTGGATGTTAAATTCGATAGTATCTGGAGTAGCCGTGTCTGGTCGGCAATAACAAATTCAGGTAGTTCAGGGCTAAGCGTGTAGAACAGTTTATTGCGTTTTGAACTGGCCTGCTGCCCGAAGAGGGCAATGAGCTTCTCGAATATTTCGCCGAGCGCAATAGGCCCTTCATGCAGTTCCATCTTGCCCGCCTCGATCTTCGACAGATCGAGAATATCGTTCAGGATATTGAGCAACGTTTCCGACGAGCGACGGATCGTGCGGACGTAATCGCGCTGTTCGTCGTTGAGTACGGTATCGTTCAGCAGATCGACCATGCCAATAACGCCGTTCATGGGGGTACGTATCTCGTGGCTCATATTGGCCAGGAAACGCTCCTTTACTTTCAGCGACCGTTCGGCTTCGTCTTTGGCTTTGACCAGTTCAGCCGATTGCTTCTTAAGCTCCGTAATGTCGCGCGCCAGAGCTGCTACTACGGAATAACGACCGTCTTCGTCTTTCAGCAGCAACATGTTGAACATAAACTGCCGTTCAGAGCCGTCTTTGCGGCGAAGCGTAGCCTCGAAATTCCGTACCGACCGGGTGCGCACCAGTTTGAACAACGCCCGCCGAATTACGCCGGGATCAACGAAGTAATTCAGCGCATTCTGGCCCATTACTTCGTCGGGTGTGTAGCCGCTGCGTTTGAACACCGATGGGCTAATCATGGTAATTTGCCCGTGCCGGTCAACGCGGATGTAGATGTCCTGCAGGTTTTCGAAGATGCCACGGAATTTCTCTTCGCTCCGTTCCAGGTTCAGTTGCGCTCCTTTCCGGTTGGTGATGTCACGCGCAATACCCGACACCTCTTCAATGACGCCGCCCGTCAGCAGAATCGGGTTCAGATGCAATTCCAGCCACGATTCTTTTCCGGCCAGGTCGAACCGCATCTCAAAGTTTTGCGGCTGTCCTTTAAACGCCAGTTTGTAGCGTTCATCGAGCAAGCGTTGATTATCGTCGCCAACGCCCCGCCATCCCTGCTTTTCGGCCGTGATGAATAGTCGTGGCTGTTCGTTGGTGAGTTGAACAATCAACTCGGCGTAGTTCTGGTTAAATGACGTCAGTTGCAACGCCTTGTTAACCGACCAGATCAGGTACGTGCTGCTGTTGAAGATGGCGTTCAGCCGGGCGGTTTGCTTATTCAGCGCGGCCTCGGCCTGTTTTCGGGCAATGGCCAGGGCTACCTGACCCGAAATGAACTCAAGCAGTTCAAGGTCGCGCGGGCCATACAGGTTGGGATCGTTGTATGATTTTACGCCAATAATCCCCGTAATCTCGTCGCCAATCCGCAACGGGGCCGTCAGCATCAGTTTGGGCTGTTGCTGGCCATATAGGTCGATATGATGTTCATCGGCAAGGCGCAGAATATCCGTATCGCGCAGGAACAGCGGTTTGTCGGCCTCAATCGTATATTCGGTGAGGCCGCTGCCAAGGCGCTTTTTCGTGAAGCGCATGTTTCCCTGAAACGATTCGTCGACGTAATACGGGAATGTCAGGTATTTTTTACTCTGGTCGTAGAGGGCGATGAAGAAGTTGCTGGCGTCGATGATGTTGCCCAGTTCGCGATGTACGCGCTGGTAGAAATCATCGAGGTTGGGCATGTTCAGGGTCCAGCTGGCAATGCTATAGTAGAGGCGCTGCGCTTTTTCGGCCCTGATCTTCTGCGTGATGTCGCGCAGAATACACCGGAAAGCGGTTGGTTTTCCCTGATCATACCGGCAGTTTACACTTCCCGACAGAAACAGCGTGCGACCGTCGCGGCTCCGGAAAACGGTCTCGAACGAGGGGTTTGGCTCGCCTTCCTGCACCCGCTGCAACCGGTCGAGCGTGCTCTTAACATAGTCCGGATGCAGCACGTCACGCAGGGTCAGCGAGGCAATCTGGTCTGCGCCGTAACCCAGTAGTTCGCGCCAGGCTTTATTCACGAAAATGAATTTGCCGTCGAGCGTGATCAGCTGAATCAGATCGCTGGTGTTATCAACCAGGTCCTGCAACTGAGCATTGGTGTTGCTCAGAGCCGATGCCACCCGCCGTTTGCTGGTGAGGTCTTCGCCAATGATCGTGAAGGCATCTGTTCGACCACCGGTGCCACTGGGAATAAACGAGTTGAGGTGTACGTTTCGGGTCGATCCGCTCCTGGTCAGCAGTTGGATTTCCCGTTGTTCAGGAAAATTGCCGCGCTCGAGTGCCTCCCGGAACAGTTGTTCAAGCACAACCCGATCGGCCGGCGGCACGAGGATATCAAAGAAATTTCGACCTACAACCTCATCAATGCTCCAGGCCGTAACCCGAAGCGCATACGGATTTATGTACGAAACCGACCCGTCGTGTTCAACGGTCAGCCCGATCAGGTTTAGTTGGTCAACAGTTTTGCGTACGTCAAACGGTTGGGTAGTAGTCATAGGTAATAAAGGTAATTGGTTGAGTAGTTAATTGGTTGATTGGGTAATCAGGACCTGGCGCTCCAATCAACCAACTACCTATTCAGGCAAGCTCCAGTGAGGGGTCCCAAAGGCGGGCCTTAAAATCCACAACGGTATCATCAGTAACGGGTACACCTTCGGCTTCGAGCAGTTCCTGCATGCGGGTTGGCGAACCGAAAAAATGCTTTCCGGAAAGTATACCCAGCCGATTTACGACCCGGTGCGCAGGTACGTCGGGGCGGGTGTGGCAGCCGTTCATAGCCCATCCCACCATTCTGGCGCCGGCCCTGAGGCCCAGATACTGCGCAATGGCACCGTAGGTGGTAACGCGCCCTACGGGAATCTGCCGAACCACGGCGTATACATCCTCGAAATAATCGCGGGGTGGGTCGGCGACCGAGCCGTCGGCGGTGGTGATGGTTCGTTTTGTGGCCATACGTAAATATACAACGGAACACCCGTTCGGCGTAGTCTGCAAAGCCAACGCCAAACGGGTGGTAGAGAAACGACTGATACTTTCTTGATCAGGCTGGTTGCCTGGCGAGAATTCAAGAAGATCAGCAGACAAACAGGGTGCCTTTTGTCTGACAACCAACGTAAGTCGTACGCTGCGGATTTCCAAAATAAAGTCTGGCATATGTAA
The DNA here is from genome assembly GCF_017353175.1 of Fibrella forsythiae. GTDB lineage: Bacteria > Bacteroidota > Bacteroidia > Cytophagales > Spirosomataceae > Fibrella > Fibrella forsythiae. The sequence goes on from NZ_JAFMYW010000002.1 coordinate 796,964, forward strand.
CAATGTCTGGTTTATCATTGAGTTATCCGGCAGAGTGTAATTGTGCAGAAAAAGAATCGATAAGTCAACGTTCGGCATCTGGTTTCAGCACGCATGGTAGATACGCTGCTTTCTAAATGGCTGCCAATAGATGCCTGATCGGCGTTTGGCTACCGGCCGGTCAGTTTCAAAGCGAAGCCATTGGTATTAGTAAGCGCCATTAAAGGATAAAAATCGGCCGCAGCTAAAAATACAGCCTGCTACTTCCGAGATTAATCCTGGTTACCCACCTGGCGGCGTTCCCTGTCATACGGCCTTTTGTGATTACTTTTGAAGAAGCTAATTTGATCTTCTTCTGAATGACTGCTTTTCGCCAGACACTGCTGAGTGTCCTTTTCGTGCTGTCTGTTTCTGCCCAATTGCTTGCCCAGACAGCCGTTGCGCCCGTTCGTAAACCACTTGCTTTACCGCCCACAGCGCCAACCTTCCTGCGCGATACAGAGCGCTCAGGCCGCTGGGCCGACTCGATTATGGCCGATATGCCCCTCGAACAGCAGGTTGCTCAACTCATCATGGTGGCGGGCTACTCGAACCGGACACGTACCTATGAAGACTCGCTGACCGATCTGGTACGTACCTGGAAACTGGGTGGCGTTGTTTTCTTTCAGGGTGGACCCATGCGGCAGGCTAAGCTGAATAACCGCCTGCAAGCCGCCTCGCAAGTGCCGCTGCTGGTGGCAATGGATGCCGAATGGGGCCTGGCTATGCGGCTGGACAGCACCGTTCGATACCCCTACCAGATGACCCTCGGCGGTATGCCGCAGGCGAGCGAAGGGCTGATTTACCAGATGGGTGCTGATGTGGCCCGTCAGGCGCGGCGGTTGGGCATGCACGTCAATTTTGCGCCCGATGCCGATGTGAACAATAACCCCAACAACCCAGTCATCAACTTCCGGTCGTTTGGCGAAGACAAATATGCCGTGGCGCGTAAGGCTCTCGCCTATATGAAGGGTATGCAGGATAACCAACTGCTAACCAGTATCAAGCATTTTCCCGGTCACGGTGATACGGGTACCGATTCGCACTATGATCTGCCACTGATTACCAAAAGCCGTGCCCAACTGGATAGCCTTGAACTGTATCCGTTCAAGGAATTGATCAGGGCGGGCGCGTCGGGCGTTATGGTGGCCCATTTGAGCATTCCGGCGCTCGATACCACACGGAATCGCCCGTCGACGCTTTCGCCGAATATCGTAACGGGTTTACTGAAGAATGAATTGGGTTTCGGTGGCCTGATCTTCTCCGACGCCATGAACATGAAAGGGATGACCAAATACTTCCCGTCGGGGCTGGCCGATCGGCGCGGTCTGGAAGCAGGCATGGACATTCTTGAGTTTACCGAAAATATTCCGCGTGCGGTGGCGCAGATTTGCCAGGCATATGACGAACGCACACTGTCGGCGAAAACGATTGTGGAGCGTTGCCGCAAAATGCTGGTGGCCAAATATTGGGTTGGTCTGAACCAGTATCGCCCCGTAGCCCTCGACGGGCTGGTGGCCGATCTGAACCGACCCGAGTCGGAGGTGCTTAATCGTCGGTTAACGGAAGCCAGCATGACGGTGGTAACCAATAAGCAGAACATTCTGCCACTGCAACGCCTCGATACGCTTCGCCTCGCGTCGGTATCGGTTGAGGCCATTGCCCCCACCACATTCCAGAACCGCCTGGGCGATTACACATCCGTGACACCTTACCAAATTTCGTCGAAATCGACCGACGCGCAGATCAACGCTCTGCTCGACTCGCTCAATCGGTTCAACGTGGTGCTGGTTGGCGTGCATCTGAACAACATTCGCCCCGGTGCAAATTATGGTGTTCAGACCCGCACGGCCGAGTTGGTTCAGAAACTGGCCAACACGGGCAAGGCCGTAATCTCCGTTTTTGGTAATCCGTATGTGCTCGATCGCCTGCCCGACCTGGACAAAGCACAGGCGATTGTGATGCCCTACCAACTGACCAACCACACGGAAGACCTGTCGGCCCAACTGATTTTCGGCGCTATCGGCGCGGCGGGTCGGTTGCCCGTAACGGTCAACCAGACCTACCGGCTTGGTGATGGCATAACGGTGCAGCCCATCGGCCGTTTGAAATACACGATTCCGGAAGAAGTCGGCATCAGCAGCACGTACCTGGCGCAGCAGGTTGACTCGGTCGTGAACATTGGCTTACAGGCCAAGGCGTTCCCAGGTTGCGTGGTGCAGTTGGCGAAGGATGGCAAAGTCATTTTCCGCAAGGCATACGGCAAACACACCTACGATACGAGCCTGGGTGGCGACGCGCAGCCAACGAAACTCGACGACCTGTTCGATTTTGCGTCGGTGACGAAAATAAGTACGTCGACGCCCGCCCTGATGCGGTTGGTCGATGCCGGTAAGTTCAATATCGATGGTACGATGGGCGAGTACCTGCCCGGCTATCGTAAGTCGAACAAGGATACGGTTCGTTTTCGCGATGTGCTCACGCATCAGGCCAAGTTGAAAGCCTGGATTCCGTTCTGGCAGGATACGAAGAACCCCGATGGCACCTTCAAGAAGAACACGTTCAGCCCGGTGCGGTCGAGCAAATTCCCGGTCGAGGTGACGGATAGTCTGTTCCTGCACAAGAAATATGCGAAGACGATTTTTAACCAGATCAAAGACTCGCCGCTGAACGCCAAGAAAGAGTACATTTATAGTGATCTGTCGTTCTACCTCTACCCGCAGATTGTGCAACGGCTGACAGGAACCCCGTTCGAAACGTACCTGAAAGACAGCCTGTACCGGCCAATTGGTGCCACTACGTTGACCTATAATCCGCGCCGGTTTTACCCGCTGAGCCGCATTGTACCGACCGAGTATGACTCGCTCTTCCGCAAAACGTTGATCTGGGGCCGGGTGCACGACGAAGGTGCGGCCATGCTCGACGGTCTGTCGGGCCATGCCGGTCTGTTCGGAACGGCCAATGACCTGATGAAGCTGACGCAACTGTATCTGCAGCACGGCTCGTTCGGTGGGCAACAGTTGATCAACTCGGGGACCATCACCGAATTTACCCGTTACCAGTTCCCTGAACTAGGCAACCGCCGTGGACTGGGCTTCGAGAAGGCGGCCTACAAATACAATGGCAACGCGCCGAAACTCGCCAGCCCGTCGAGCTACGGTCACTCGGGCTACACAGGTACGTTCACCTGGATTGACCCCGCCGTTGGCCTGAACTACGTATTCCTCTGCAATCGGGTGTATCCTACGCGGAATAACAACAAGATCACCGAGCTAGGAATCCGCACGGGTGTGGCCGATGCGTTCTACCGCGCGATACGTCGAGGTAATAATGTGATGTGATGTGATAACAGGCAGATTTATAGAGGGTAAATCTGCCTGTTAGTAGCTAAAAAGAAAACCGGACTTTCTGGGTAATTTGCATTGGTCTTAACTCGTATGAAGACTCAATGTATGAAAAAGAAGTGAGCGTACCTGTTATTATTGATTTAGTATTCCAGATGTTAGACCAAACAGTTTCGAAATCAATTTTTTTCTTTGATAATGTTTGTCGAAATAAAAGTGTAGTAAATAAATTCTTTGTAGGTCCTGTTGTTAAATCATTAACATAAAAATCATTTTCTATAATTAGTGTACTGAACTTAGATGGGTGAAAATTGATTTTGAAAAAATGTTTTTGTTGAGAAGTATTTCGTGGAGTAGCTTTGTCGAAGTAGGTGCTATATATGGATAATCTATAATTATATTGAAATTCGACAAGCGTATTAATTGTCGTAAAAAAATCACATTCAGGATTGATACTTTGATTGGAAATAGTAATTAGTTGGCTATTCACAAGTTGTTCCTGAACGAGTTTTGTCCAATTTGTTTTTAATCTAATACTAGTTTTGATATAAGGGAAGTATTTGCTTATCTGGCCTATTATTAAATTCGAAAATGACTGGTTGGCTTGTGCGATAGCTGAATATTCTAAAGCTCCTGTTGCCGTTACGTTTGAACTATATAACAAATTATTCGTAGTGACGCTATGACTGTAAAATAAGCTTCCAAAAGTGGCTTTTGCAGGATCTCGATAGTTTAGACCAATTGCACTGGAAATTAATTTATTGTCTTGAAGGGGAACATCTCTTCTTTGAATAGTACGATAAGTTCGTAACAGGTAGCCGTAATAAATGTCTTCTATCTCACCAAATCTATTTCTGTAGGAAATAGTACTGTTTACAGCCAAAAGTGAATTTATATCAAAATTTAAATTGAATTTAGGTTCTAAAACTAAACGATTGAGCTGTTGACTTTTACCTGCTACTGTATCGCTAATTGAGAATTTGTAATAGTTGAGCGGAGAATCGATTTCCAAACGCCAAGCTCCTTTGCTGTATTGAGTTTTCAATTTAACGTATGTATTTAGCTTGAACCAATTGAGTTGGTTGGAAAAACGTTTATCTAAAAAACTTGTTTCTCCATTAATCAAAGAAGAAAGGCTACTATTTACTTTTAACGATTCTATGTTAAAACCAATAACAGAGGAAATAGTAAAATTACTTAAGTTTTTCATTAAACTTGCTGAGTTGTCAGAAACAAAAGAATTAGCTAGTACACTCTGATTTATTAAATCATACGATTCACCCTGATTGATAAGATCGGTAAACTGACCTGGATTCACTAATAATGATTGAGGTACCCTACTTAAAGAAGAATTAGATTGCACATTGATTAAACTTCGCTTTATTTTATATATAGTGCCAAATTCATTTTTTAACCAATAAAATGGATCGCTCAGATTTTGCGTAACTAGAGTTTGATTCATCAGGATTAATCCTTGCTGACTATCCCAATTTCCTTTTAATGAAAACTTATTTTTTATATACTTATTGCTATTGTTTTTCTGAAGAGTCAGTGAGGCTTCTATAGAGTTAAAGTAAAACTGATTGTATTTTTTCTCGTTCAAATTTATTGTATCAGACTGGGTGTAAAAAGTTGTAGATGTATTGCCCCGTTGTTGCTGATAATCATTTATATATGACAAATTTATTCTCAATTCAAGCTCATTAGCAAGTTTCTTAAGATAGTTTACTGTTCCTATATGTACATTGTTGATTAACCAACGAGTGTCATAAAAGGGAGGTGTTGCTATTGGTTGTAATGTGACCCAATCCTTTTTCTCGTCATCATTTTGTAATGGGTTGAATACTGTACCCGGCGAAATAGTCTTAAGCTGACGTGATACATTGATACCCGTATTGTTGGCTTGCCATGAGGCTATAAATTGATTGTTACGAGTAAATACCATTGGTGTCACATTTGTATCCCAAAGAAAAGGAGATATTCCTGCTCCCAGATGAGCGGTACCTGTCACAACTATGTTACTCTTTAATTTAATATTTAACGCAGCTCTATCTGAGAATACTAAGCTGTCTAGCATGCGAATAGGCTGGTGATTCTCAATAATTTGCACTTGAGAGACAGCATTAATAGGAAGGTTGTCATTGGCTAATCGATATTTACTCTCCAGTAAATCCAGCCCTTCAATATAATACTTATTGATTGGCTTACCCTGATATAAAATACGCCCATCTACTTCTATTTCTACGCCAGGTAACTTTCTAATTATGTCAGCAATTACTCGATCACTTTGGCTTTTAAACTCTTGTACTGAATAAGCGAGTGTATCGCCAATTTTTAATATTGGTGGAGGTTTAACGTTTACATCTTTCAATAAGATCGGTTGTGAATCCAGACTAATAACTATGTTCTGGGAATTATTGAGAATACGTTTTTCTACGGGTTTCCATGCTAAACCAGTTGCCTTAATTAAAATAGAATCTTGGTTAGACGTATATCGTATTGAAAACCTGCCATCATAATCGGTTATTGCATAAGCCGTAATTGTCGGTCCGTCGAGTGGTTGTAGAGTAACAATTATACCTGCCAGCGATTTACGCTGATGGTCGACAACTTTGCCGGAAATAACTGATTGCGCAGTTGCAGTGGAAACTAATAGGACTAAAAAAAACAAATAGATAAGTTTTTTTTTCATTATTTATTGAGGATAAGGGAGGAAATATAAGTTAATTATCTCATCCTAACTTATCTCAGCTCTAGTGGGTTATTATCTCTTTTACGATTGGCATACGATGCAGCTGGTACAGATTGAGATGAGCCATTTGGTGTAAATAATAAATCTGTAGGCGATGATCCAGTAGCCCTAGTTATACAACCGATTGGGTCTTTTCTACACTCTTCCCTTAGTATAAATGCTTTTGTCTGTTCTATCTCTATAGGCTGTTGTTTTCTGTAAGTGGGGACTTCAATTACTTGATCGCCTGTTTTTTTTAACGATACCATAGTAAAGGTGTAGTGGTTGCGTGTATCATTAATTTTTATAATTAGTCCAGGTAAGCCTCTAAATAGGTATGGACCATCAGGTATCGGAACTTCAGATGTAAACCAGGCTTCGTATTGTCTACCCGCATAATTTGTAATAGCTTTGGTACATGTATAACCAGAAATTATAGACTTGTCTTGAGTTATTGTCCAGTCCATTTTCTCTTTCACATAATACTTGTATGGTATTAAGCCAATTGTTTCAAATACTCTTACAGTATTGTCTGAGTAAGCTTTACTTATGAATTGCGGAAATTTAGTTGTGAATCTGTTTCTGCTATTTGCCATAAGTTCCCCTTCTGAAAGTAAACCATTCTTTACAAGTATGCTGACTGAATTTCTCTTAAGGAAAGACTCTGATGCGTAAACTGATCTGCCATCTGTTAAAATCAGTGAAAAATATTCGCTAGATTTTTGTTCAAGATTTGTAGAGTCAGCGCAGTGAGTAAGTTTGTAAGTAGCTTTATAATTTGGCTCGTTAAGGACAACTTGCACAAACGCAAGCAAGTATAAAAAGGTCATGGGCAAAGGCGTTTTAGAGATATAAATAGAGAATTAAATCATATGTAACAGGTCATCCTGAATTTGTACACTGACAGTATAATCTGTTACATATGATTTAGTTAAACTGTGCGTCAAGTTGAAACACTATGATGATTTATGAGGGCTCAATAGCATATAGCAGCTTCTAGGAAGGCAAACTGAATCTCAATATCAAATTGACCCCATATTTCTGTGGCATTATGTCGAAAGTCACAGACCGCACCGCAACATTACTGCCAGCAGGAAGCTAGTAGTAATGTTTTGGATTGTTCATTGAGATCAGCCGTACCTTTCTCTTTTACTACAACCACTGCGTTCGCATTCTTAGTGGTAGGATTATCATTGCTAGCTTTAGTTGAGCCGAAGGCTAGTAGCAACGCACAAGTGAACAGAATCTTTTTCATGTTAACTGGACTTATTGGTTAGTGGCTACTTTCAGTATTTTTTAGTGGCTGTTTCACCTTTTTCCACTTACTTACTAGGATATTGGTTACTAATTATTAAGTGCTTGTAAAGTCGAAAAAAATAATAAATAGTCACAAATGTCAATTATTATACGGTTAATGATAATGTGTTTATTTGATTTATAAGTACTTGTTAGTCAGTAGATTGATTTGGGAAAATAGGTAATTGTTATTTTTAAATATGGAATTATTCCGGTCGCGGCATCAATGAGTTGTCTTTGTTGTTCAACCGGAAAACAGCTCCGCTTGTATGTTTTTTAAACGATTCAGGAGCTCGCCGAATCGGTCGCGCCCCACTACCGATGCCGAGTTCGTTGCGGCCTACAAGGCTACGGGCAACCTGGACCTGCTGGGCGAACTATACGAACGGCACATGGAACTGGTGTACGCCGTCTGCTTCAAATACCTGCGCGATGAGGCCGAGAGCAAAGACGCTGTGATGCAGTTATTCGAACAACTGATCGTTGATCTGAAGCGGCACGATGTCATCAATTTCAAAAGCTGGCTGCATTCAGTGGCCCGTAACCACTGCCTGATGCACTTGCGTAGTCAGCGGGTGCGGGTTGGTGCCGGTGGCGATGCTGATTCGCTCGATGAAGACCGGCCAATCAGCGAAATGTTGGCTGTCTGGCCTGACGAGGACGACACGGCATTAGACGTTGAACGCCATTTAAGCCGACTTCCCGATGCGATGCACCGCCTGCCCGACCCGCAGCGCGTGTGTATCGACTTATTTTATTTGCAACAGAAGAGCTACGCCGAAGTAGCCGATCTGACCGGATACGACTTAAAACAGGTGAAGAGTTACCTGCAAAATGGTCGCCGTAACCTGAAATTGATCTTACAGAAATGAATCGCCATTCGTCAACATACCACCCTGCCGATCAACTTACACTCGATGACCTGCGAGCCTACCAGGCCGATCAGTTGAGCGGCCCCGCCCGGCACCGGGTTGAGCGTCTGATGCTCGAAAATCCGTTTTATGCCGATGCGCTTGAGGGGCTGGATGCGTTTCAGCAACAGGTGGGCGGAAGCCTGAAAGCCCAAACCCGTGAGTTGCACCTTGCCCTTCAGGAGCGGGTGCACGAATCGGCCACGACCCGCCGACTGATGCCGCTCTGGGTAACTAGTCTGGCGGCTTCAGTACTGCTGGTATTGGCTGTGTCTATCTACTTAATTTTCAATTCGGCTAATTCGCAGAAGAAAGCAACGCAGGCTGTTCGGGTGCTGCCTCAACACATTGAGCCCGGTACGGTATTAATAGACCCTGCCGATCTGGGTACGTCGGAAGTTGGCACAACAATGCCCAAAGCCCAATCGCTGGTTGCAAAAAGGAGCCAGGAGAAACCGCAGGGACAACCGGTGAAGATGGCGCGGAAAAGCCATCGTGGTCGTGCCAAGCGCCCGGTTGTACTTGTTGAGGACGCAGCATCAACGATCTCATCTGACTGTACGTTCTGCGTGATGGCTGATGATATACCGTCAATGCCTCAGTTCAATATGAACGTACCTGCTCGCCGTACCGTAAATACAGAACGCGCATTTTTGAACTGATCGGTAACGTACCCGGCTTACTGGTTATATGCTGGTTTATAGGCCACTGCATCAATCACGATTTTGGCGATGATCTCGCGCATGATCTCTGAGGTGCCACCGGCAATGGTGCCTACACGGGCGTCGCGGTAGGCACGGCAGATAGGGTAATCTTCGATGTAGCCGTAACCACCGAAAAACTGCAGGCAGGTATCGATCACGCGTTTCTGCATTTCCGAGGTGTACAGCTTGGCCATCGAGCATTCTTTCACCACGCTTTCACCCTGCGCAAACAGCCAGCAGGTATGGTACACAAACTGCTTTGCCATTTCTGCTTCCGTAGCAATATCGGCAATTTTGTGCCGGATAGCCTGAAACTTGCCGATGGGCTTACCGAATGCTTCGCGCTCCTGCAGGTACGTTAGCGTCCATTCTAATGCCATTTCAGTCCCTGAAACGGCCATAATCGCGGCTACCAGCCGTTCCAGCTGGAGGCTTTCCATGAGGTAGTAAAAGCCCGAATTTTCAGTACCAATTAGGTTTTTGGCAGGCACACGCACGTCGTCGAACCGGATCTCGGCGGTGTCAGACGAATGCCAGCCCATTTTGTTCAGCTTCGTGCGGGTGATACCGGGGCTATTCAGCTCAACCACGATCAGGCTAATGCCGCTGGCACCACGATCCGGGCTAGTTTTCACGGCCAGCGTTACAAAATCGCCATAGGTGCCGTTGCTGATAAACGTTTTGGCACCACTGACAATATATTGATCACCCTCACGGCGGGCCTGGGTACGTATGGCCGCTACGTCTGAACCCGTGTCTGGCTCTGTGATGGCCAGCGCGGCCACTTTATGCCCGGCAATAGCAGGGGCCAGGTACGTTTGCTTCAGATAGTCACTACCTGCTTTGGCAATGTGGTTGATCGCCATGTATTCATGTACGCTCACAGCCGTGGTAAAGCCGCCCATGCCGCAACGGGCCAATTCTTCCAGAAACACAACCGAAAACCAGAAATCGGCATCAGAGCCCCCGTAGGCTTCGGGGAAGGGGAGTCCCAGAAAGCCAAGCTCACCCATCCGCTGAAAGGCCGAAACCGGAATACGGCGGGCCGTTTCCCACGCTTCGGTATTGGGAACTACCTCTTTTTCGATGAACTGCCGAACGCTCTGCCGGAACAGGTCGTGGTCATCGGTGAAGTATAGTGAAGGTCGTTTCATTGAGTTTGTCTGATGAAGATTGTCGAACTGAATCGACTGGGTTGGGTCGTTGATTTGGTCGTAAATCCTATTGGAACGATGTGGCGTATATGTACCGGAGATGACCTTTCTCAAAGCTACAGAATCAGGGCCATTCACAAAAACTATTCCTTCTTTTGAAACAAACCCCCCGCATTACCGTTATCGGAACAGTCAATCAACGTAGAAATTTCATACTATTAGTCTGGCAACGTGATTTTTTGATCGTGTAAATAACTGATTGACAAATGATTAGGAATTACAAGTTGTTAGATTAAAACCATCAATCACTTTATTATGCAAAACGTACGTTTCGCTCTACTCTTCGTTACGCTTCTTTTGGTTCAGTCTATTGGTTACAGTCAGTCGCGGCAGCGGTGGAGTTTTGGTCCACGGGTTGGGCTAAATCTGACCAACTTTGTAGGTGGTGCCACCAACTTTGCAGGTAGTGACGTTCAAAATACAAAGCAGGTCCTATTGCCCGGCCTGTCTGCAGGATTGGGCTTTGTTTACAGCGATATCAGTCGTTTCGGCTTTGGCGTAGACCTGCTCTACTCACAACGCGGAACCATGATTAAAGATGGTTTTGGCCCCGGCACTGAAAAGGTGTATCGTGTCAACTACCTGGAATTACCGTTGATCGGCCGTTATTACCTGACTAGTGGTGGTAAGTTTCGGCCCAACCTTTATCTGGGTGCCGTGCCCGCGTTGCGGCTGAATGCCAAAGTTGACGTAGACAATGGTACAAATACCAATTACGCGGATGATACGCAGTCATATCGTGCAGCTGATCTGGGTCTTACAGGTGGTGTTCAGTTAAACTGGGGAACTGGCGATCGTCAGCACTTCACAATTGATGCCCGGTACACGCATGGTGTATCAAACATTTCGGCCAGAACGTCAGACCTTCGCAATCAGATGATCACTATTGGTTTAGGCTACAATTTTGGTATTGGTCGTCAGTATCAGCCTGGTGATCGTAAGCTACCTATCCGCCCCCGGTAGATTCTGCTTTATGCATGATATTCAATCAATTGGCATCGTGTGATACTGATTGTCAATTGATTGAATGATCAGTTTGTCAAACTACAACCATCAATTACTCACTACGTTATGCAAAATGCACGTTTCGCTCTACTTATCGTTTCACTTCTCTTTGTTCAGTCTGTAAGCTACAGTCAATCGCGGCAGCGGTGGAGTTTTGGTCCGCGTATTGGCCTTAACCTGACCAATTATGTAGGTAACGATGCGAAAAATCCGCTACTCAATGTGATCGATCCGGACTCTAGAGACAACCAACTGCTGCCAGGGCTGTCGGCGGGTGTTGGTTTTATCTACAGTGATGTCAGCCGGTTTGGAGCCGCCGTTGATCTGCTGTACTCACAGCGAGGAGTTCAGTCTCGTACCAATCTGGGGTCAGTGCCTACTACCTACATCAATCGCGTCAACTATTTGGAGTTGCCTATTACGGCTCGTTATTTCTTGAACCGATCAGGCAATTTCCGCCCCAACGTATTCTTTGGAGTTGTGCCTGCCTTGCGGCTTAATGCTTCTTCGCGTGAAAAAGCCGATAATAAAGACGTTAAGACTGATGTTACCCAGCTATACCGGCCGGCCGACTTAGGTTTAACGGCTGGTTTTCAGGCCAATTTCCGGGTGGGCGACCGGCAACGATTTACTGCTGATGCCCGATATACCCATGGTATTACCAATGTTGGCGTGAACAAGACTGATCTGCGCAACCAAATGATTACTGTTGGTTTAGGCTACAACTTCGGTATCGGCCGTGAGTATCGTCCCGGCGATCCTAAGTTGCCGATCCGTCAACGGTAGGAAGCAAACACGAATTATTTACAGCAAAAGAGCTCAGCCAGTAAACTGGCTGAGCTCTTTTGCTGTAAACTGAAATTACCGTAAACAGGATAGCGCCGTATCAACTACCTGGTTCAGCATGAATCCGTCGGGAATTGCTTTGCCAAGTACCCGGATACCAGATAACTGACTCATCAGAAAAGGTACCAGCCGATCAACGTTCAGGGTGGCGCTGAATTCACCAGCCGTAATGCCATCGTTGAGCAGTTGCCGGAATGTATTGTCCAGATAAACGAAGTTGTTGGCCACAATAGCCTGAACATCAGCGTAATGGGGGAGCATTTCCAGCGTGGCGTTGGTCATGAAACACCCTTTGTGCTCTTTATCTTCCAGGGTTTCGGCAATAGCCCGGTCGAAGATGGCGTGAATCTTGGCACGCGCCGTGTCGGCACCTGCCACGGCCTCGGCCATGTCGGCACAGTTCAGATCACGGTACCGTTCAAGCGCATTCAGGTAGAGTGTATGCTTGTCGATAAAGGTATCGTAGAGGCTGGCGCGGTTGATACCCATTGAATCAACCAGATCCTGCATAGAGGTGTGGTGATACCCCTTCTTCCAGAACGTCTCCATAGCCGCGTGCAGCGCATCCTGCTCCGCAAATGCTTTTGGTCGAGCCATATCAACAGTTTTCTGTTTATCGTTTTCTGTTTACTGTTGCTACATTGATGCACCTGACTTTGGTGTGGCAACGCAACTAAAGACAGTAAACAGAAACCAGTAAACTAATTTTTATGCTCCGTGCAGGAACTCCATGATATCGCCGTCCTGAACGACGTATTCTTTGCCTTCAACCGAAAGTTTACCGGCATCACGAACGGCAGATTCTGATTTAAACTGCTCAAAATCAGCGAGTTTGATTACCTGTGCCCGGATGAACTTCTTCTCGAAATCGGTATGGATAACGCCCGCAGCGGCCGGTGCTTTCCAACCGCGGCGGATAGTCCAAGCCCGAACTTCCTTCACACCGGCGGTGAAGTAGGTGATCAGGCCCAACAGCGAATAGGAGGCCCGGATAAGCTTGCTCAGACCAGACTCGGTCAGGCCGTATTCGCTCAGGAACAGCTCACGTTCTTCCGGGTCTTCCATCTCGGCAATCTGCGATTCGATGCCCGCAGAAATGATGACAACTTCGGCCCCTTCGGCCTTTGCTGCTTCGCGAAGTTTATCAGAATACACGTTACCGTCGGGAAGCGATCCTTCGTCGACGTTGGCTACATACAGTACGGGTTTTACCGTCAATAAGTCGATATCACCGATGGCTTCTTCCTGTTCTTCAGGGGTTACCTGCACCGTACGGGCGCTTTTTCCTTGCTCCAGTGCCGACTTGTATTGTTTCAGAACTTCGAGCGAGGCTTTCGCTTTGGCATCACCTGATTTGGCGTTGCGTTCAACTTTCTGGATTTTTTTGTCAACTGACTCTAAATCTTTCAGTTGAAGTTCAGCGTCGATGATCTCTTTGTCGAAAACGGGATCAACCCGGCCTTCTACGTGTACGATATTATCGTCTTCGAAGCAGCGTACTACGTGCACGATCGCATCGACTTCACGGATATTAGCCAGGAATTTATTGCCCAGGCCTGCCCCCTGACTGGCTCCTTTCACCAGACCGGCAATATCGACAAACTCGATGATCGTTGGCACAATACGCTGTGGCTTCACAAGCACTTCGAGTGAATCGAGGCGTGAGTCAGGTACGGTTACCACGCCGACATTCGGCTCGATGGTGCAGAAAGGGTAATTGGCGGCCTCGGCTTTACCGCTCGAAATCGCGTTGAATAAGGTGGATTTACCAACGTTCGGTAAGCCCACAATGCCACATTGAAGTCCCATGTAAATAGTCGTAAGAGTACAGAGTCGAAAACGGTCCGCCGCTGCGGTCGTAAATGGTATTGCGGTGTAAGGTTGCACCTATACTTTGCAGAGCCACTTATGGCTGTTTCGACTTGATTCGCAAAACTACAACAAAAAAGCCTCGGACAGGGTGCCGGGGCTTTGGAATACGCAGGTAGCTAAAATTGGATTATTCCCATTTAAGGCCAGCGTTCAGTTCATCGCTGGCTTCTTCGCGTTGCTCAAACTGAGTAAAGTCAACGTCGGGCATCAACACCGTTTTTACATGGTCGATCGTTTCCTGAAGTGCCTCAACGAACTTGGCGAAATCTTCCTTATAAAGGAACATCTTCTGCTTCTCGTAGGTATATCCCTCGCCTTGCAGATTGCGGCGGCTCTCAGTCAGAATCAGATAGTAGTCATTGCCACGTGTGGCCTTAACGTCGAAAAAATAGGTTCTTTTGCCCGCCCGTACTCGTTTTGAGTAAATTTTCTCCTTATCTCTGTCCTCCACTTTTCGAAAAAGTTAAACTCTGTACAACGCCAAAGTACGCTGAATGGTATAAAGGTTAGTGAGCAGGCAGGAAAATAATTTTGAGGCTTTTGATCTGGTCATATACGGCAATCTGGTTGTCACTGGCGGTGGCCTAACGGGCAAGGCTTTGCTTTTTAAGGGGTTATGATTATCTTTGTCTTAAGGGAATTGCATTTTTTGGTGAAAGAGGGCGTTATGAATCCTAGTTAGAATAGGTCTTCTTCAAATTGTTTCACTAACCAAAAACTGTATGAGTTTACTAATGTCCCTACTGCTGTTTTCGGGCAGTATCCATCCGACAGAGGCTCCTGAGAAGAGCCTCATACAGCAGGAAGGTAAAGCGTCTTATTACGCCAACAAGTTTGACGGACGCAGAACGAGTAGTGGTGAGCGTGTAAAGCAACATATTTTTACGGGAGCTCACCGATTTCTACCATTCAATACGCTGGTTGAAGTAACCAATAAGGCAAACCAGCAGTCGGTCATCATCCGGATCAATGACCGGGGACCGTTTACCAAAGGCCGCGTAGTCGATATGACGTATGCCGCCGCCAAAGCCATTGGCATGCTCGGACGAGGTGTCGCCAATGTTACCCTTCGGGTAGTGGATCCCACTAAGATAGTGGCCCTACTTGATCATTCGCTAACGCTTGATAGGCGTTCACCACTGTTACCGGATTTAATGCCGGTACTGTAAAAACGGTATAGCTACGAAGCGACGTAGCCTAACCTGTGCGGACGAGTACAGTCCGATTTTTAAAAACCTGATTCACGGGCTGGCCCCCTTTTTGCAATTCCCTATGCAGGGCGCCAGACTCACGAATCAGGTTTTTTGTTTGTAATCGGTGTCGGATTGTGGATATTAGACGTTAGAAAGTAGTAGCACCGAAGCTCCAGCTTCGGTAGTTTGTGCGTTCTTATCTTACCGGAGCTGGAGCTTCGGTGCTACATCACCCTTCGCCGTGGCAAACACACTCAACTTATCGCAGGTACGTTCATTCGGGAACGTGGAATTCCTGGCTCGTCAACTTGTTGAAGGGTTTATTACCGGATTGCATAAATCGCCGTTTCATGGCTTTTCGGTTGAATTTGCCGAACACCGCCTGTACAACCCCGGCGAAAGCACCCGCTATATTGACTGGAAAGTGTATGGTAAAACAGATAAGCTATTCGTAAAGCGATACGAAGAAGAAACAAACCTCCGCTGCCATCTGCTGATTGATACGTCGTCGTCGATGTATTATCCGGAGAAAGATTTCGGTAAAGTGACGTTCAGCGCGATGGGAGCAGCCAGTCTGGCCTATATGCTTCAGAAACAGCGCGATGCCGTGAGTCTCTGTACGTTTTCGGGAGAAATTGAGATACAGACCCCTGTAAAATCAACGCCCGGCCACGTGCACAAAATTTTTACGCTACTCGATCAGGTATTGCAATCACCGAAACCGAATCGACGCACCAGTACCGCCGAAGTGATTCATCAGATCGCCGAGAAGATCAATAAACGGTCGCTGGTAGTCCTGTTTAGCGATATGTTCGATACCGCCGGTGCAGACCCCGCCCGTCAGGACGCGCTGTTTTCGGCGCTTCAACACCTTCGGCACAATTTGCACGAGGTACTCATTTTCCACGTAACAGACCGCAAGACCGAGCAGGCGTTTGCCTTTGAGGACCGCCCCTACGAATTTATCGACCTGGAAACGGATGCCCGGGTGAAGCTACAGCCCAATCAGGTTCGTGATGCCTATAAACAGGCAGTGGGTGATTATCTACAAGGCTTAAAGATGCGCTGCGCTCAGTACCGCATCGACTTCATTGAGGCTGATATTGCCGAGGGATTCGAGCCTATACTCAGCGCTTATTTAGTGAAGCGTACGAAGATGCGGTAGGTTCTATGAGCGTAACCCCCTGCCGTGTAGGGGGTTACGCTGATTCATTTCTACTTCCCAGCCTCTGCTTTCTGATCGTCGCGCAGGGTTGGGTATTTGATGCCCAACTGTTCCAGGTACGTCTTGTACTTGGCTGGGTTGTAATAAAACGCCTGTAGTTTCGGTTTGAAATCAGTCATGATCTTCTGATTCAAGTAAACGGCGGGGTTTTCTTTGGCAGTAATAAGCGGCGTGTATTTCAGCTCTTTTGTTTGCTCATTCACGTAGTACTCCTTTGCCTGCTGAATTAATTCCGGCGTCAGTAGCAGGTCGAGCAGGGTCATGGCCTCTGCTTTGGCCCCGGCAACAATGCCCTTGTGGGCAATGGGGGTAGCCATCGAAATAGCGTTGCTCCAGTGGTGACCGGGGAGGTCAGGAATGTTACTTGGGTATCGCAGTACGATTGTGGGAACAGACCAGGCAATGTCAGCAATATCATCGGAGCCACCCGTAAGCGGCACGAACGTTTGACCACCCATCATCATGGTTGGGGCTGTGTTGGCAGGTAGGCTGAGGCTATCGAGTTTAACAGCGAGCCCTTCCGTTTTGCGGGCCATCATCTCTTTCTGCGTCGCTTTCGCCAGCATCTGATCGTCGGGCGACCAGGTTGGCAACCCTACCTTCTTGATATTAGCTGTCATGGCTTCGGCGATGGGCTTGTTAAAATGACCCGGCCATGCCGATCCCAGAATATCGTAGGTAAACTTGGTATCGGTCATTTTGGCGGCACCTTCAGCCATGGCTAGCCCCGTTTCAAACAGCTTGCGGATTTTCGGGTAGCTCCGTTCGCGGAAATAATACCAGACCGCCGCTTTAGACGGCACCACGTTGGGTTGATCGCCACCGTCGGAGATGACATAATGCGAGCGTTGGGTCAACTCAAGATGCTCGCGGCGGAAGTTCCAGCCGATGTTCATCAGTTCAACAGCATCGAGCGCCGACCGACCCCGCCAGGGTGCCCCTGCCGCGTGAGCGGCCGAGCCTTCAAAGTTGAACCGTACCGAAATCAGGCCGTTGTTGCCTGCATCGCCATACGACGTAACCAGGTTATCGCCAACGTGGGTGAAAATGCAGGCGTCAACGTCTTTAAAGTATCCATCCCGAATGTAGAATGCTTTGGCGCCGACGAGTTCTTCAGCTACGCCCGGCCATAGCATCAACGTACCTGGAATTTTGTCGCGCTCCATGATTTTCTTCACAGACAGTGCAGCTACGATATTCAGTGCCTGCCCCGAATTATGCCCTTCACCGTGGCCGGGAGCCCCATCAACGATCGGGTCGCGGTAGGCTACGCCGGGCTTCTGGCTGGCTTTCGGAATACAGTCGATGTCAGACCCGATAGCGATGACCGGTTTACCGCTACCCCACGTGGCGATCCAGGCGGTGGGCATTCCCGAAATGTTCTTCTGGATGGTGAACCCCTCTTTTTCGAGAAGGGTAGTCAGGTACGTGAAGGTTTCGGTTTCCTGAAAGCCAAGTTCCGAAAAGCTGAAGAGCATGTCGTTGATCTGCTGGGCCTGATCCTTGCGGGCATCAACGGCCGATACGACCTCGGTCTTTAGTTTATCAAGCGGCGTGGGGGCTGGCTGTTTCCTGGCTTTTTGCGCTATCAGGCAAGTTGGCAGCAGACAGAGGAGGAGAAGCAGGTACGTGTGTTTCATGGAGGTCTATTGCAGGTAGTTTCTACAGACAAGGTACTACATATCAGCGCACGGAAAAGCTGACTCTCAATACTTTTCCAGCGAGTTTCCCTGCCAATAGACTCAATTACCGGCTGATCAGCGGCACGGCTACCGTGAACTGATAAGAGCGTGACGTAGCCAGACGAGTGACACCATCCATTACAACATGTGGTAGCGTCCGTAGTTCGACCAGCAGATGACGGCTATCACTGATCGGTAACTGAGCCCCTATGCCTAGTAGATACCCGATTCCAACTCCCTGTCTGATGGCAATGGGCGCATTAACTATATTATCGCCACTATACTTTCCGCCTACATCGAATTTGTAGGCTAAACTGGCACCTGCTTTTGCATAGAGACGAACCGATCCGACATTGGCAACAACGAAACGGCCCGAAATCGGGAGCGTAAAATAGCGCTCCTGAAAGGAATATAACCGCGTGCGCTTGTCGGTCAAGTCTAACGGATTATTAACGGTAATGGTCTGGTCGGTGCTTACACTCGTGTAAACAAGTTCAACACCGAGTGAAAGTCGCTTTTCAGGAGCAAGTGTAAAAAACAGGCCCCCTATGCCTTTGTAATCGGTACTATATGATCCATTTGAATTCCAGGCCAGATTGTATTTGTCCTGATTTGCACCGTAATACCAGGAGTTGGCAGCCCCGCCAGCCAGGAGCCCTGCTTCGTAGCGAAACTTCTTCTTCACGAGCGGCTGTACCTGCCGGGGGTTAATACACTGATTATATGCGTTGATCACCCGCTCAAAGTAACTTCGACTAAAATAGTATGAACTACTGGCTAGTAATTGCTTAACCGAGGGATCCGTACAGCCGGTTAAGTGCTGGTTCAGCAACAGTAAGGCAACACTCTTACGAAGAGGGACAAATGTCTTATTCGGCAACTGGATGACATGAGTTAGCCGTTCGTCGGGCCTGATAAGCTCGAATAACCCCACTTGTCCCCGGCTGACCTCCTTAAGGAATACCTGTTCAGTTACGCCGTTCTCAACCCACTCTGCCGTTTTGACAAGTTGGTTTTCTGCTGAGTAAGCCACAATCTCGCCGGGCGTATACTGTCGGTCGGGGCCACCGAGCCTGCTTCTGAACCAGACAGCTTTATTGTCTTTCGCTTTTAATTCTCCCCGGATGGTGTCTCCCTTTAACCTGACGACGTACCCAGGGACGAAAAACAGTTGAGCGGTAGCTGAACCGGTAAAAACGAATACCAAAAGGATGAGGAATGGAAAGCGGTACATGAAAGATGTTTTATAAAATGAATGCAAGAGTATAAATGTATAAGTAAATGGGATACGGTAAATCGTTACGGATATGAATTGAACAGGCTATGTATTGATTCCCTGGCATTGGTACAGATTTAGTTTATTAGGTTCGTTTTGGGGCGTGGGATTTAGAGCCAAACCCGTGAAGATGTAGTACTTTTGCGCCCGATTTGTATCGATTATTCTCGCATCTAACCGCAGTACAATGGAAAAAATTAAAGTGGCTAATCCGGTAGTTGAACTGGACGGCGACGAAATGACCCGCATTATCTGGAAGTTTATTAAAGACAAGCTGATTCTTCCTTACGTTGATGTCGATATCAAATACTTTGACCTCGGGATCGAGTACCGTGATGAAACCAACGATCAGGTAACGATCGATGCCGCCAACGCCATTAAACAATACGGTGTAGGTATCAAATGCGCCACCATCACACCCGATGAGCAGCGTGTGAAAGAATTTAACCTGAAGCAGATGTGGAAGTCGCCAAACGGCACGATCCGCAACATTCTGGATGGTACCGTGTTCCGCGAGCCTATCGTGATGGAGAACGTACCCCGACTGGTAACCAACTGGACAGCGCCGATCATCATTGGTCGTCATGCATTCGGTGATCAGTACCGCGCTACCGATTTCGTGGTGCCTGGCCCTGGTAAACTGACTATGAAGTTTGAAGGTGAAGACGGAACTGTACAGGAGTACGACGTATTCAATTTCAAAGCCGCTGGCGTGGCTATGGGTATGTATAACCTCGACGAGTCGATTCGTGGGTTTGCCCGTGCCTGTATGAACGTAGCCCTGCAAAAAGGCTGGCCGTTGTACCTGTCAACGAAGAACACGATCCTGAAAAAATACGACGGTCGCTTCAAAGATATTTTTCAGGAAGTATACGACGCTGAGTTCGCCGGGAAAATCGAGTACGAACACCGCCTGATCGATGACATGGTAGCGTCGGCCCTGAAATGGAATGGTAATTTCGTGTGGGCTTGTAAGAACTACGACGGTGACGTTCAATCTGACACCGTTGCGCAGGGCTTTGGTTCACTGGGTCTGATGACCTCAGTACTATTAACGCCCGATGGCGAAACCATGGAAGCTGAAGCGGCGCATGGTACCGTAACGCGGCACTACCGCGAATACCAGAAAGGGAACAAGACGAGCACCAACCCAATCGCGTCGATCTACGCCTGGACACGTGGTCTGGCCTTCCGGGGTAAATTAGACGGCAACCAACCTTTGATCGACTTCGCCAACGCACTGGAAGCTGTATGCGTAGAAGTGGTTGAAAGCGGTAAAATGACCAAAGACCTGGCCTTGTCGGTATACCCACAGGGAACCAAGCTGACGGCCAACGAACATTACCTGAACACTGAAGACTTCCTCGACGCGCTGGATCAGGCGTTGCAGGCAAAGTTATCGTAACGGTAAATCGTAGTTTCAGTTTACTTTTCCAGACCTATAAGGTTCTTAAGAACCTTATAGGTCTTTTCTTTACCCCAAAACCAACCCACAATGATTAAATCATTCGCTTTTCTTTTCGCTGCAACACTGCTATCAGCAAGCTCTTTTGCTAGCTCGACATCAGAAACACCACGGCCACCCAAAAAACAAACGGCAACGTCAGTTGCTGCCAAATCTATGGTTCAACACATCGTCCTGTTCAAGTTCAAACCGGAAGCAACCCCGGAAAAAGTGGCCGAGATCGTAGCGGCATTTGAAGCGCTGCCATCGAAGATCAAAGAGATCAAAGGCTTTCAGTGGGGCACTAACAACAGCCCCGAGAAGCTTGACAAAGGCCTGACGCACGCGTTCATTCTGACTTTCGACAATGAGAAAGACCGGGATACGTACCTGCCACACCCAGCGCATAAAGCATTCGGCGGTATTGTTGGCCCCTGGCTGGCCGACGTAACGGTGGTTGACTTTACGAATAAGGGAAAATAAGGGTGAAAAGGAGGAAGGGGAGAAGGGAGGAAAGGGATTGTTGACTCTGCGTCAGCAATCCCTTTCCTCCCTTCTCCCCTTCCTCCTTTTCACCTCTATTCTTCCTTTCTGTGATACTGCTGAATGATCTTGTACAGGGCCTTCTGCTTTTCCAGTTCAGGGAAAAACTCGAATAGCTGTACATGGGTATCGTAATCGAGCGTCAGGGCAGTTTCCAGATTCAGCAGTGCGTCGCGGTAATTACCCGCGTAGATCTGGTACACGACCGCCCGGTAATACAGGTCGGCTTCCTGCGGTAGCTCGGTCAGGCCAATCTGGATAATGCCGTATGCCTTATCATAATCCCCCTGATCAAATGGAATCAGCGACCACATCAGGTACACATCTGCATTGGCCGGGTCTACTTCTGATGCCTTTTCAAAGGCCTCGATGCTGGAAACGACGTTGCCGATCTTGTATTCCGTTTCGGCCAGAATAACGTAATAATCGGCGTTGTTGTCGTTGAGTTTAATGGCTTTTTGCAGGAACGGAATGGCTTCGTACCACTTGCCCAGTTCGCTCATACATGCACCAATACCATACCAGGCTTCGTCCCAGAGAGCATCGAGCTTGGTAGCTTCACGGTACTCCTTGATAGCCTCCGGAAGCCGGTCCTGCCGTTCCAGACAGGCACCCAGATGTGTGTAGGTATCGGCTGTGGGTTCTTCGTACTTGAGCGTCTGCCGATAAGCCGTTTCGGCCCGATCGAACTGCCCAAGGTTCATGAACGTATTGCCCAGGTTGAAGTACGCCGACGCAAAATCTTCCTTAATGACGATGGCGTAATCGTAGGCTTCGGCGGCTTCGGTAAACCGACTCAGCTTGCTGTAGGCAATTCCCAGATTATACCACGCATTATACGAGTACGGATCTTTATCGATCAGCCCCTCGTAATAGGGCAGATGTGCCTCAAGCTCACCGTTAATGTCAAGGCAAAACGATAGCTCGTACAGTGCGCTCTCGTTGTTCGGATTGAGGTCAATCGCCTTTTTGTAATGCGCCACGGCCTCTTCGAACTTACCCCAGTTCTGATAGCTTTGGGCCATCTGAAAAAAGACGTCGTCCTGATCGTCGGTGCGATCGAGCATGTCGGTCAGCACCTCGATGGATTCTTCGAAGCGGCCGGCCATGTTGAGCACCGTGCCGCGCATATACTGCACGTCGAGGTCGCCGGGGTTAAAGAGACCTGCGCTATCTAGTTGGTCAATGCTTTCGTCAAAACGTTGAAAATTAGCCAGAATCTGGGCCCGGTCGAGCATCAGTTCCAGCGCGTAAGGAAAATTGGCCAATCCTGATTCGGCTGCTTTAAAAGCACGTTCAAGATCAGCCTCGTTGAGGTAGTGTTCAACCAGACGTTCGTAGACGTCGAGGTCGAAATAAAAATTTTCTTCGCTGGCGAGCATCTGCTCAAAGCGCTGAATGCTCTCTTTGATGTCGCCAGCCCGTTCGTCAAACTCTTGCTCCATGTAGCTGTGTCGATTCACGAACCACCACGTACGATTTGCCGAAAAGCGGAATGCGTAAGTCGAAGGTCGTACCGCACGGGATAGGGGACGCACCACAGGCGCGATTTATCCGATGTTGTTATGAAATATATAGAGAAAAACACAAACTTCAATAGCCCGGTTCAAATACTTTCTCTATGCTTTACTTGACTGGCAATTCGAGTCAGGGTCACGTTTAACGGGCGGTACTGGAAATCAATTGACTGTGTAATTCGCTCACCAGGATAGTAGTATCGGTGACTCGCTCCGCGGGCCGTTTCCTGGGTGATCAATGGCGACGTACCTGTAATAAACGAACGAACGGCTTCTGCAGATGCCATGACTTTTGCCAGGGCGGGCGGTACCCGAATACTCGGTGGACGTTTACCCATTGCCTGCGCCAGTTTGGAAAGAAAATCCTGATAGGACATGGCGCCTGCGTTCAAGATAAAGCGTTCGTCAACCACTTCGCTGTGAAGTAATTTTACGATAGCTTCGGCCACATCGAGTACGTCGACGTAATTGATATCGCCTTCCGTGTAAAACCGGTTTTCGTCGTGCACGTACTTGATTAACTGGGTGCTACTACGCGTCCAGTCGCCTTCCCCCAGTACAACGGATGGGTTTACCATCACCACCGGCAATCCTTCGGCGCTGCCCCGCCACACTTCCAGTTCTGCCCGGTATTTGGTTTTGGCGTAGGCCGAGTTCAGAGGCGATTCTTCCCATTTCTGATCTTCTGTCAGCACAACGGGCTGTCCGGGTACGTTGCTTTTCGATTCAGGTCTTCCTAAGGCCGCTACAGAACTTAGGTACGCCAATTTCCGTACGCCCCTCATCAAACATACATTGACGATATTGGCGGTGCCTTCTACATTGACCTGCTCCATCCGGGCGCGGTCTTTTGGGACAAATGAGACGATGGCGGCGCAGTGAATAACATCGCCACCGGGTGTAATGGCTGTTTCGAGCGACGGGATGTCGAGTACATCACCATCGAGCCAGGTGATCTGGCTGGCTATGTCGGTCAGCAACCCATATCCGTTTCCAGCGCGATACAGCGCCGACACGGGCCGCCCCAGCGATAGCAGATAACGTACCACATGTGAGCCGATCAGGCCGGTGGCCCCGGTAACGAGCGTTGAGTTAGGTAGCGATGATGTCATTCGGTGGTTGATGTAGCGTAAAAAACCGGAGCCCGTTTCTTCCATGACGGTCGGGGAGTAGCTACAGGTACGTCGGCTGTGGCTGGTAATTGCGTAAACATAACAACTCTTGCCCTTGAATGGCTAATTTTGCAGCCCAATAACCGATACATCCGCAACCCGAAACGGCTCTCTGTACGGGTTGAGGTACTTGCTATATGCTCGAAAATCCACAACGCTATACTGTCACGGCGGCGCTCATTTACGCCAACGGACCTATTCATATAGGGCACCTGGCTGGCTGCTACCTGCCCGCTGATATCTACGTTCGCTACCTGCGCGGAACGGGCCGCGATGTGGCCTTTATCTCCGGTACCGACGAACATGGCGTGCCCATCACGATCAAGGCCAAGAAAGAAGGCATCACACCGCAACAGGTTGTCGATAAGTACTATACGCAGATAAAAGATTCGTTTGAGCAGTTCGGTATCTCATTCGATATCTACTCGCGTACCTCTAATCCGGTTCACCACGACACGTCGCAGCAGTTTTTTACGACCCTGTTCGATAAAGGTTATTTTGATGAGGAAGTGACCGAGCAATACTTCGACGAAGTGGCGAACCAGTTCCTGGCCGACCGTTACATCGTGGGTACGTGTCCGGTCTGCGCGAACCCGAATGCCTATGGCGACCAGTGCGAACGCTGCGGTACGGCTCTCAGCCCCAACGAGTTGATTGAGCCACATTCGACGCTGTCGGGCTCGAAACCGGTGAAACGGCAGACCAAAAACTGGAACCTGCCGCTCGATCGGATGCAACCTCAGATTGAGCAGTATGTGAATAGCCACACCGAATGGAAAACCAACGTGTTTGGTCAATGCCAGTCGTGGCTGAAGGAAGGTCTGCGCCCCCGCGCCATGACCCGCGACCTGGAATGGGGCATCAAAGTGCCACTGGCCGACGCCGAGGGGAAAGTGCTCTACGTTTGGTTCGATGCGCCGATTGGCTATATCTCGATGACCAAGGAATGGGCCGACCAGCAAGGCCGTGACTGGGAACTGTACTGGAAAGACGAGAAGACCAAACTGGTGCATTTCATCGGGAAAGATAACATCGTGTTCCACTGCATCATTTTCCCGGCCATGCTGATGGCCGAAGGAAGCCTGATTCTGGCCGATAACGTACCTGCCAACGAGTTCATGAACCTCGAGGGCGACAAGATCAGTACGTCGCGTAACTGGGCGGTGTGGCTGCATGAATACCTCGACGAACTGCCCGGCAAGCAGGATGTGCTCAGGTACGTGCTGGCGGCCAATGCGCCCGAAACAAAGGATTCGGAGTTTACGTGGAAAGATTTTCAGACGCGGAACAACTCCGAGCTGGTTGGCATCTTCGGCAATTTCGTGAACCGCGCCGTGGTACTGACGCATAAATTCAACGAAGGGCACGTACCTGCGTTCTCTGTGCCGCTCGATGAGACACAACTGGCTGTTGATCAGGTGTTGATGGACGAGCTGGCGCAGTATCCCGATCGGATAGGGCAGGCCATTGAGCAGTACCGGTTCCGCGAAGCATTGAGTTTGCTGATGGATGTAGCGCGTTTGGGTAATAAATATTTTGCCGAAACGGAACCCTGGAAGGTCGTAAAAACTGATCCACAACGGGCCAACACAATTCTTAATCTGGCCCTACAGGTAGCGGCCAACCTGGCTATCTTGTGCGAGCCGTTCCTGCCATTTACGGCTCAGAAGCTACACGCACAACTTGGCCTGACCGAAAAACTCGATTGGACCAACGCCGGCCGTACTGACCTGCTCGTTGAAGGCGCGCCACTGGCTCCGGCCGAACTGCTGTTTGCCAAGCTGGAAGACGACTTTATTCAAGTACAAATCGACAAACTGAACAAGACTAAAGAAATGAATTCAGCCGAAAATGCAGGAGTTCCTGCCGCAGCTACGCCGGAAGCGAACGTACCTACCGATGGGACGCCTGAAGCCCTTGAAGAGTTGGCCCTGAAAACTGTGCCCACACTGAAGGAAGAGATCACATATGATGATTTTGCTAAACTCGATATCCGCATCGGTA
Organism: Fibrella forsythiae; assembly: GCF_017353175.1. Lineage (GTDB taxonomy): Bacteria > Bacteroidota > Bacteroidia > Cytophagales > Spirosomataceae > Fibrella > Fibrella forsythiae. The sequence continues at coordinate 822,961 of NZ_JAFMYW010000002.1, forward strand.
CAATCACCGAAGCCGAACGCGTGCCGAAAAGCGATAAGCTACTGAAACTACAAGTCAATGACGGAATGGGCGGTCGGCAGATTCTGAGCGGTATTGCCAGGCATTTTACGCCCGAAGAACTGATCGGCAAACAGGTAACCTTTCTGGCCAATCTGGCTCCGCGCAAGATGATGGGGCAGATATCGCAGGGAATGATCCTGATGGCCGAAGACGCCGACGGTGCACTGGCGATGCTGCCACCCCACAAAGAAGTCTGGAACGGCGGAACGGTATCGTAAGAAAGTCAATAGTCGATAGTGGCGCTGCTGTATCCGAATACGGTGATACAGCAGCGCCACTATCGACTATTGACTTTTATTCCGGCATCATCAGCAGCGTTAACTCCACAAATTCAGCGACGCTGAGTTGTTCGGCGCGTTTGTCCATGAAGCGGCTGGTGGCGGCGGCTTCGGTGATGCCGAGGGGTTTCAGGGCGTTGCGCAGGGTTTTGCGGCGTTGATTGAAACCGTGTTTCACTACCTGCGTAAATTTACGCTCTTCGCAACCCAGATCGCTCTTCCCGTTGCGGCGGCAGCGAATCACGCCCGAATGCACTTTCGGCGGTGGGTTGAACACTTCAGGGCCAACCTTGAATTCGTAGGTGACGTCGTACCAGGCTTGCAGGAATACGCTCAATATTCCGTAATCCTTGTTACCCGGGCCGGAAGCGAGCCGCATGGCTACTTCGTGCTGTAGCATGCCGATGACTTCGGGCACACGGTCGCGCATTTCGAGTACCTTAAAGAAAATCTGACTCGAGATGTTGTAGGGGAAGTTGCCGATTACGGCAAACGACTCTTTCGTATCATCGTAAAAATCGGAGGGCTTCATTTGCAGGAAATCCCCCTCGATAATGTGCCCTTTCAACTCAGGTACGTTCCGCTTCAGGTACGTTACCGATTCCGTATCGATCTCCACTACATCGAGCTCAAAGCGGTCATCTTTCAACAGAAACTGGGTTAGTACACCTGTTCCGGGGCCAATTTCGAGCACTTTTTTATACGGTACCCCATCCAGCCCGGCATGCCCGCTGAGTAGCTCGGCGATCCGCATGGAAACGCTCATGTCAGTAAGGAAATGCTGGCCGAGGTGTTTCTTTGGCTTTACGTAATTAGGGTCGCCAGCGCGGTGTGCTTTCATAGGGAAGTCGTAAGACGGCTCGTCTCAAGTTGAATTACAAAGGTACGTCTTACTAAACAGGTAGAGCCTTCACAAATTGCGTTCCGGTACTTATGTATGGGTATATATATGAACATTGTTTGTTGAAAAGATAATAGCACAATATATTGTAACCAAAATTTCCGCCTATATCTATCTGTATAAATATACATGCGTCTTTTTACTGTTTTATTCTGGAGCGCCCTCTCGCTCTGCCTGTTATTCCCTGCCATTCATTCTTGCGCCCAGTCAACCCCTCCGTTCTCGTATACGACTGACCCCCGCGACACGCTGGGCCGACAACTGGAGTTTGAGCAGCACCTTACGATTGACCCAGCACTAGGCCGGGTACCCAGCGAACGGCTTGCCGAGGAGCGGGAGCGAGTTATGAGCCAGTTAAAAAATGATGCTTCCGTTACTCAGTCAACTAGTTCAGGCGTAACGTGGCAGGAGCGTGGACCCAGCAATGCCGGCGGACGTACCCGGGCAGTGTTGTTCGACCTCGGTGATCCGACACATAAAAAGGTCTGGGCTGGTAGCCCGGTTGGTGGGCTTTGGTACACCAATGATATCACCGACGTTAACGCTACCTGGACGGTAGTCAGCGACAGTTGGGAAAGCATGATTGTTACATGCCTGGCCGCTGACCCTTCCAATCCGCAAATTATGTATGCAGGTACGGGCGATTCAGATAGAGGTAATACAGGTGGTGGTATCTGGAAAACGACAAATGGTGGCACAGCCTGGATCCGGCTCAGTAGTACCATTCCAGGTACGTCATATGGAACGCTGGCGGCCAGTTTTGGCTATATTCAGCGGTTAGTGGTGAATAGCAGCGGGCACATTTTCGCCGCCACGCGCTACGGCGTCGTTCGGTCGGCCGACGGCGGTGTCAGCTGGCAATTTGCACTGGCTCCGACGCAGGGTATCGGTGGGGTTGGGCCGGTTACGAACAACTATTATTACGATTTTGTCTCCGATCTGGAAATTGGTACTGACAATATCCTGTACGCGGCGTTCAACCCCAGTCGCGTGTTTAGGGCAAATAATTTCACTGGCCTTACCTGGACAGAAATTACCCCGGCAGGCTTGCCTGCTGGCAGCGGACGAACTGAACTGGCGTTGGCACAATCGACCAATGGGGGGAGCCAAATTATGTATGCCGTTTCGATCGGGCCTAACAGTCAGGTTTATAGCAACGATGTGAAATGGGTCAAGAAAAGTACGAATGGGGGGAGCAGTTGGACTGATGTGACGATTCCAACAACCAGTTGGGGCGCACATTTTACGAATGGCAACGGCTCTAGTTACCTTAACTTAACTGTACACCCAACAGAAGTAAACACGGTCTATGCAAGCGGATATGGCCTTTTCCGTTCTACGGACGGTGGTAGTAGCTGGATTACTCAACCAATTAGTCAGAACGCTTATCTGCAAGGAGTTTGGGGGCAACCAGCCAATACAGGGGCCGTTTTGGCTGCAGAGCGAGGTATACGCTGGTCACCTGATTTAGGAAACACAGCGTTGGTTACCCCTACGTCCATTGACCGAAATCCAGGCTATAGGGTAAGCGAGACATATTCAGCCGCCATGAAACCAGCACCGGGTAGTCCTTATTTATTAGGAACAGCGAATACTACTGGGATAATCAGGGTTGCGGGAGCCGGACTAGCCACTGGTTCTACTATTTTGGATGCTACCTCATCAAATGGGATGGCATTTATTGATGAGGATCAACCTACCATCGAGGTGGCCAACTACTGGAACAGCTACTATTTGATCAACGGCGGATCGTACAACCGATTTTTCTCTACTTACTATTCATTCGGAGCTAATCCAGCTGATTACGATAGCCAGCGTAATGTGTTATATGTCAATGATTATTCGCCAACGAACGGGTATGGAATAAGCCGCGTAACTGGAGTAGGTGGTAACAGTTCGTCTACATTTATTCCTTTGGCTGGGGAAACCTATTCGGCAACTTGCTTGAAGCTGGGCAGCAGCAAAGAAAGCTTGTTCGTTGGTGACTATTATTCCAGAATTTATAAACTCACAGCACTTTCCAATACCGCACCTACCACTGTGACAATTGCTAATGGAAGCAGTCTGCCTCTGAACAGTGCAATTTCCGGTATTGATGTGGGAGCTACTGATAATGAGTTGCTGGTCACCTTATCAAACTATGGTATTTCGTCGGTCTGGTATACTAGCAATGGGGGAATGACCTGGGAGAACAAGGACCTTTCGGGATCGGGCTTGCCTGATGTACCCGTACGAACAGGGATGTTCAATCCTCAAAATCGGAAACAGGTTATTTTGGGCACAGATCTGGGCGTGTGGACAACTAACGATATCTCGGCTACCAATCCAGGCTGGACGTCAAGCAACACCGGGTTACCGCTACTACGGGTTAATCAACTGCGCTATCGAGCGTCTGATGGCCGGTTGATAGCAGCAACTGCGGGGCGTGGTATTTTCGAGAGTAATACGCTGGCCCTTCCCTACACGCCACCGTCCATCTCAATCACGGGCATATCAAACAAAACACTTTGTGCAGGTAGCACTGTAGCCGTGTCTTTTACTACTACCGGTCTACCCGTCAATTCAGCAACCAATTACGAGGTATGGGTCTCTGATTCGACGGGTAGTTTTACGAATCAGCGGCGAGTTGGTACAGGCAGTAGCAGCCCAATCTCACTCACATTACCAACAGGTGGTTATAATGCGCTAAAATACGGGACCTCATATCAGTTCAAGGTTGTGGCACCCGACGCTGATGTGAGCTCGCCGCCGAGTGACATGATGATTATAATTGGTAATCTGGATCATGTTGACATAATTGACAGACTATCCAACATTGCTGGTAGAGTTGCCATCACATATATAAATGGCAGCGCAAGTATCTGCCCTTCTGACCAGATATTGTTATCGGCAAATGCACTAAACACCACTGGTTTTAAAGCACCAATTGATTCCTATCAATGGCTACTCAACAACAATCCTATTGAAGGGGCTACTTCTCAAACGTATCTAACAGGACAGGCTGGGATCTATAAGGTACAGGTCAGACAAGCCAATTGTCTGGTTCAAAGTCCAGATTTTACCCTTGGCAAGTCAGCAAACCAACCTACCTATATCGATTCTGACTATGGCACAGTACCACAATGTAATGATAGCCCTGCCATATTAAACATAACTTATCGTGGTGAGTTGGCTGCCATACAATGGTACCGAAACGATATAGCCATTGCTGGGGCTACATCATTTACGTATCCAGCGACACAATCTGGAAATTATAAAGTAACCGTTACAAGTACAGGCTGTTCGGTAAATGCTAATCCGGTACTTATAACCCTGGGACGGTCATTACTGGCTAATATTTACAAATTAGATACAACACTCTGCGCTGGTTCTTCTTCTGGCTACCTGTATTTGTATATGAACCCCAGTATTAGTACGAATTTTTTAAGACCGGGGAGAATGTCAGTGACCTGGTATCGAAATAATATACCTATTAATGAGGCTCAAAACCAGAATAACCTCTTTGTAACCCAGCCAGGAGCCTATTCTTACGAAGTACAACAGGCAACTTGCCGCACTCGCAGCAACGCAACTTTGGTTGAGCAGAGTACAATCATTCAGCCTGTAATCGATAGTTACCAGTTGCCAAAAACGGCTTGTCCAAATGATAGTCGAACGCTGAATAATTATGGGACGTTTACAACAAGGCAGTGGCAAAAAGACGGCGTAGACATCCCGGGTGCCACCAGTTCGTATTACACCGCGCAATCATCGGGTACTTATACTGTTCGGTGCACGAAAGGGGCATGCGTAGGTACGTCGTTACCAGTTTCTTTGACATTTGCCGATGCAATCGTTCCTGAAATAAACAGGCAAAACCGTACTGAGACGTGTGTTAGCCTTCGGCTTGACGTTCGCGATTATAATAAGCTCACTGGTACGAAAATTCAGTGGTTTAAAGATGGGGTAGCGGTTCCTGGGGCCACTAGCGCAGACTTCAATACGACACAGGCAGGCATCTATTCCGTCAGTGTTACCAGCGGAACCTGTAGTGGCTTATCGAAACCAGTGCAGACTAGTCCTTATTCTGGTACCAAGCCTGTAATCAGTGCTACACCTGCTAATGTGTGTACCAACAATTTAGTACAACTGGGTGCCACTCAGCTTCAGTATATTGTACAGTGGAAGCGGGATGGTCTTATTCTGTCAGATCAGGTATCGTCAGTTTACTACCCTGTCCAGTCAGGCTCATATAGCGTTTACACAAGCGGCAGTTGTGGTACGTTTGAATCAGACCCCGTCGAAATCAAAATTGGGGAACCAACCGCAGCTACGATCACCGGAGCCGCCTTGGTTAGCAGTGGGCAGATGGCAGTGTTACCGGTTCAACTAAGTGGCCCTGCTCCCTGGTCGTTTACGCTGAATACCGGGCAATCGGTGCAGAACACGTACCTGAACCCCTACCCGCTTAGGGTAGCGCCTTCGGCGACAACAACGTATTCCATTGCAGCCGTGCAGAATGCCTGTGGCTCAGGTACTGTCTTTGGGCAATCCACGGTAACGGTTGGCTCGGGAAGTGCCGACTTGACGCTGTCGGCGCAGGTGAGCAGCCGAGCGCCAAGAGTGAATGATATTGTGAGTTATTCATTGATCATTACCAATGAAAGTGAACAGGAAGCAACGGGCGTGCAGGTGACGAGTCGACTGCCCGCCGGGGTCGATTTCGTTGATGCACAGACAGACGGCGTTAGTGTTGCCAACGGGTTCGTTAGCGTCAATGTCGGTACGGTGAGAATCAGTTCAAACGCAATCGTAAGTTATCGGGTGCGTATTACCCAGCCAGGTACGTTCTTTACCGCCGCTCAGATTGCCGCCACCAATACCCCCGACCCCGACAGCCAACCGAATTCCGGCACCGGCGACGGAGAAGACGATGCTACGTCAGTTGATCTGCGCACGGTTGATGCCGGAGGGGGGTTGATGACCTCGGCCAACCCGAATCAGGTGCCTTTACCACGTACCCAGAGCAATCAGCCGCTAGTGGCCCCCAATACCGTTGAGCTGGCTTTGTCGTTAGCTAGCAGCGCCTTAGCGCCTAAACCATACGATGTGATTAGCCTGAGCCTCACGGTGAGCAACCGGGGCGGGGCTACAGCTACGAATATGGTCGTACAAACGGTGCTCCCCACTGGCTGGCAACTGACCAATATTGCCGGACTGGTAGTGACGGGCCAAACCATAAAGGCTTATGTACCACAGCTTTTAGCAGGTAGTCAGGCGGTGATTGTGCTACCTGTGCAGGTAAGCGCCGGTGCCGGGCAGATTCAGGCGCAGATCCTCGATGTAAACGAGTCTGTCAGTAACGCCCGGCCCGGAAACGGCTATCAAAATGGCGAACGCGACGAAGCTAGCCTGCTGCTGCGGGTTCAGTAAAGGGTCCTGAGCGCAGCGATACACAGAGGGTATGAAGCCGTTGTGTACCGCTGCGCCCAGCAATGCTATAAATTCCGGATGTATTTCTGGCCACCCAGCGCACGCATCTGGCGGGCAATCTGCCGGGTGCGGCGTTGGATGTAGCCGGATGGTTTTCTGATCGAAAACTGGATGGGGTTGGGCAACACGGCGGCAATCCGGGCCGATTCGTCGCGGCTCAGGCTGTTGGCCGAATGGCCGTAGAAGCGTTCGGCGGCGGCTTCAACACCAAAGGTCATTGGGCCGGTTTCGGCAACGTTCAGGTATACTTCCAGAATACGCTTTTTGCCCCAGATCAGCTCGATCATGACCGTAAAGTACACTTCCAGCCCCTTACGGATGTAGCTGCGGCCGTTCCATAGAAATACGTTTTTGGCTACCTGTTGCGAGATCGTGCTGGCACCCCGCGCCCGTTTACGGTACTGATTTTCTTTGATCGCATCCTGAATCTCATCGAAGTCGAAGCCCCAGTGGTAGGGAAATTGCTGATCTTCGGAAGCCACCACAGCCAGCGCAGCCTCCCGATTAATTTCTTCGTAAGGTCGCCAGGTCTTAAAAATCTTACTCGATTTTTCGGTGCCAATTGTATCCAGCTTGCGGCTGATGGTCAGCGGCGTAAACCAGACTGGCACGTATTTCAGGATAACAACCCAGGCTATCGATGCCAGAAAAAGAATGATAAAACCTCTGGTAATCAACGTGTAGGCAATGCTCAGCCACGGATGCTGCCGCATGTAGCCACGTGCCTGTCGCAGGTTTTTCCGAACGGCATAGCCCACACCTGACCGATCCGGCGGCGACTGTGTTTTCTGGGCAGGGCGCAGAGGCGTACCGGATGCAGGGCGTCCTGATGTGGGCCTGTTTGGTGAAGGCATCGGCGTAGGCTGCCGGTTGTCCGGCGGAATAGTAGGCGTTCGTAGGCGATTAACGCGCTTTTCGGGCTGCATAGTGTTGCAAATTACTCTACAAACAAATCGCTGGCCACTCGGTCGGCGAAGAGTTTGCCCGTTTCGGTCAACAGCAACACATTATCTGTTGTCTGAAGCCAGCCCGTTTCTACTAGTTTAGCCAGCTCCCGTTGTTGCTCGATCAGGAACGACTTGCCAAGTAACGCATCCAGTTCGCTGATCTGACAGCCCCAACTTGTTCGCAAGCCGGTGAGCAGGTATTCATTAACCTGGTCGGCCCGGGTCAGCTCTTCGTAGTCGGCAGGAATCTGGTTGTCTTTCAACGCCTTACTATATAATGCATTGTTGGGCACGTTATATTGTCGGCTATGACCGTTATACGAATGCGCCGAGGGGCCGACGCCCAGATACGGTTTTCGTTGCCAGTAGGCTGTGTTATGGCGGGCCAGATGACCCGGCCTGGCAAAATTTGAAATTTCGTAATGAACGTACCCGGCGTTGTTCAGGGCTGCGTCTAATTCGGTAAACTGAATGGCCGACAGGTTTTCGTCAACAGGTGTCAGCTTCCCGTTGGCGGCCCAGCGGCCAAAGGCCGTGTCAGGTTCAATTGTCAGGTTATAGGCTGATAGGTGGGGTACGTTCAGGGCTAGTGCCTTGGCCAGATCGGTGGCCCAGGTACGTTCGGATATACCGTAGATCAGATCGATACTGAGGTTATCGAAGCCCGCGTCGCGAGCGCGCTGAACGCAGATTTCGGCTTCGGTGGCATTGTGGGCGCGGTTCATCCAGCGAAGCGTTTCCTCATCGAAGGTCTGAATACCGATACTCAGCCGGTTAACGTACCTGCGGAGCATGGCCAGGTGAGTAGGGTCGGCCAGGTCATCGGGGTTAGCTTCAAGCGTGATTTCTGCTGCGGCGGCAACGGTGAAGTGTCGGTGAATGGCTTCGAAAAGATGAGCCAGTTCGGCCTCCGTTAGCAATGAGGGAGTGCCGCCGCCAAAGTAAATTGTCTCCAGTGGGGCTTTGGGTAAGTAGGTATGCCGCAGGTCTATTTCATGCGCCATTGCTTCTACTAGTTGCCGTTTTCCACGGAGATTCGTACTGAAATGAAAATCACAGTAGTGGCAGGCCTGTTTGCAGAACGGGACGTGAAGATACAGATGCATACTACCTGAATGACGCAGGTTTAGCGGATGAAGTTCCGGGCAGGTAAAGACACGGATCGGTAGTGGTACCACCTGCATATGAAAATTCCCGTCACCAAAGCTGGCAACGGGAATTTGATAATACCTGATGAGTGACTACCAGGAGATCTTGAATGACAGTGAGACTGTAGTATATGCTAGATAGAATCTATTACACACCTTTGCGTTTTTACCGGTCAGCTACCGGCAGATGCCGTTTGGTGCTGATTCTCTGACGAATCATGTTGTCTATAAGTCAGAAGGCGGAAATTGAAAAGGTAAATAGGACGTTTGGTTTCTTGATTTGGAAAAAATAGTGGTAGAATTGTCAGTTCTGGTTTCATTGAATTTACCAATTCTATATAGTTGAATACAATTGGTCAATGCGTCCATATGCTTTAGCTGCTACCCTGCCTTTGCCAGTTAATTATGTCAAAGCAAGCTTGTAATCGGTGCGTATTAAACTTATTTCGACCAATGCCCGCATTTTTTCGACCAATGAAGTCTCTTCACGGACCAATCGTTTTTATGACCGTCAAATGAGTAAGCCCATAAGTTGTTATCTGCTGGATGACGAACTGCCCGCCCATGTCGTTTTGTCAAAATTCATCAGCCGGGTTCCCTATCTGGAATTGCTGGGCCAAAACGTAGACCCATTCGAAGGCCTTGAGGAAGTACAGACCCTCAAACCCGACGTCTTGTTTCTGGATGTAGAGATGCCTGATCTGAGCGGTATGGCTTTTCTGAAATCGTTACCCCACCCCCATCCGGTGGTGGTAATGGTAACGGCTTCGCCACAATACGCTGCCGATACCTATAATTTTGAGTCGGTGACGCACTACCTGCTGAAGCCGGTGGGGTTCGATAAGTTCCTGGAGGCAATTAACCGCGTAACAAAACGACTTGGCTATACGCCAGACGGGAGTGCGGCACCCGATCTGGGCGCACCTGCCCAGCCAGTGGCCCCACCTGCTCCCGTTGTTGACCCCCGGGAGAATGTGCCATATTTTCTGGTGAAAGAAGATAAAAAATTGATTCGGGTAGCTCCCGAAGACATTGTCTTTGTAGAGGGAATGAAAGACTATCTGAAACTGCACCTGACGAGTCGACTCTTGGTGACGCACATGACAATGAGTAAATTGGAAGAGATGCTGCCCGCCTCACAGTTTTTGCGTATCAACCGGTCATATATCGTAAGGCGGCAGGCTATCGACGAAATCGACGGCAACCAGATCACGACCGTCGATGGTAAAAAAATTCCTATCGGGGTCACCTACCGCGAAGCTGTGATGAATGAATTAAAGAAAAACATGATCTGATTGTATATGCAAGCTTCATGGCTTTCGTCTCGTTTCCAATCTGTAATTAAGTCGTTGAAACGGCCAGCTACCCGCAACTGGATCAGGCGAGTGTTGCTTTGGAGTGTTATCTGGTGGGCTATCAGGTACGTCTACTTCAGTACTTTCTATAAGGCCAGTTCCTTTGCCCAGACAACAACCGCCCTGCTGCTTTTCGTGCAGACCCTGGTGATGTACTACGTGTTTGCTTACAAGGTATTTCCCCGAGCCATCTACAAACGCAGGATCGGACAATTTTTTCTGTGGCTTTCCGGGGTGTATATCGTTATTTACCAGACTAACTATTGGCTTTTTTACTGGCTACATGCCATTGGCGAAACAGGCCGGGTAGATCGGGAATCGAAGCTATTGGCAGATTGGGGAATCTTGGGATTCATCACCAGCGGGTCTGCCTTTTTCTGGACTATTTTGTGGAGCTTCCCATTCGTTGTATTCCCGCTGACGTGGCGGGTTGTGCAGGACGTGATCGGGCTACGTACCCGAACAATTCAGCTCGAAAAAGACAAACTTGTTCTGGAGCTTGATTTTCTGAAATCGCAGGTAAATCCCCATTTTCTGTTCAACACGCTCAACAGCGTGTATGCCCGGGTATTTGATATCGACGAACAGGCAGGAGACCTGATCCTGCAACTGTCGGAGCTGATGCGGTATAATTTGTACGAAACCAACCAGCCCCGCGTTGACCTTGCCAAGGAACTGGGCTACATTCAGAACTACCTTGAACTGGAACGGAACCGACTGGAAGGGCAGCAGGTACGTATCGAGTATGAACAAACCGGCGAGGTAACACCCTATCAGATTGTGCCGTTACTATTGATTGCCTTTGTTGAGAATGCTTTCAAGCACGGTGTGAAAGGTGGGCGAAAAAACGCCTACGTACGGGTAAAAGCCGAGGTTGCCGCACAAACACTACTGTTTACCGTTGAAAACAGCGTACCTCCGAAACGTCAGGTAGTTAACGACCCGATTCGAAAATCGGGCGGGGTGGGGCTCGTGAATGTGCGCAGAAGGTTGGGTACGTTGTATCCCGACCAACATGAACTGCGTATCAGCCCAGGAGAAGGCGTTTATGCCGTCAGTGTGGCTATTAAGCTCTGCTGAGCGTGTTCATCGACCAATTGCGTCTATTGGTCGAAAAACAGCTGTCTATAAGTCGAAAGTTGTTGAAACAGCCCCTCTGACTCTCGTACGTTTGTATAAGTCGATGTAGCACATACGGCTTATATACTAACTAGAGTCATTCAGGTAATCAACCACATATCTACTTATCAGCGTCATGAAAGCTCAAGCTGCCAACACCACTCCACGTCTTACTCTAAAAAAAGAGCGTCTCGTCTGTCTGACTACGCTTTATAACACAACCAAAAGCAGCGGGCGAACTGCTACAACCGTTTTTACGGTCCTCCAATAAGTTGTAACGCGTAAACCGTCTATACTGTCATGTTACAGACTTGTCATCTCCTAAACTATAATAGTGCGAGTCGAAAGCAACTCACGCACTGTCTCCGTCGGGCTAGTTGGTTAACTGAAGGCCAGTCACGTACGTTTTCAGACGAGCTGCCTGCTCAACTGGAACATGCAGATCAAGACTTAATATTTGTTCATCTGTCTGACCCTGAGCCGCTAATTCCCGTAAACTTCAGGGAGTTGCTTTCCCGGCACGCGTCTATCATCGTTACGTCTCCCTATCCTGTTCAGCTATTCAGGAAGTTACCCTTCGTTCCGTTCGATTTTCTGACCGAACCGCTTACCTTCGACCGGTTCGAGACCAGTCTGGAAAAGTACGTTGCCATTCACGGGTAGAACGCTGTTTTTTGCCTGACCTGACCATCGGTGTAATTTTCGTGGCATAGCCTGATCGTGTGCCTTATCTTAGACAGTGCCCTTCTCCAGGATACCGTCTGCATGATCCAGCTATATGATTTTTTTGTACTGCGCCGCCCGGCATACTCAGTCAGCAGGCTAGTTCAGTTTTATGAACAGCTGTCTACTCAGTCATTAGATACGTCACTTCGGCATTTCTATCAGGATACGCTGGCGCAGGAAGCGCTTCTGGCCGCTTCGCCCGTTCTCTACGAACGGTTCAGCCATTGGCTGCTCGGGCAGATACTGCCCGAGCAGAAGAAACTGCTGACCACCCTGCACAAGTATGCGATTCGCATGTGCAGCCGCCCAACGCCCTATGGCTTGTTTGCGGGCTGCAGTACCGGCGAATATGCCGCCCAATCGAACCTGAGGGCGGCTTCGTTGGCCACATTACGTACCTACACACGCGTCGACATTGATTGCCTGCAGGCCATCTGTAACTGGCTGACCGCTCTGCCTGCCATTCGTTCGCAACTACGGCTCTATCCGAATTCTTCACTTTACCCGGTTGGGGCATCGTTGCGCTATGTCGAGCAACAGAGCGCTTCGGGCAAACGGCATTATTTCATCAGTGCCGTTGAGGTAGATACCTACCTGACCCAACTACTCGAGGCAGCACAACACGGCGCCACCATTGCAGAGCTGACCAACCTGCTGACAGACGTACCCATCGACGAAGCTACAGATTTTGTGGAACAGCTGATTGATAGTCAGTTGCTTAAATTCGATATTGACCCTGCCATTACAGGTCCGAACTACCTGAATCAACTGATTGGGCGACTGGCAGAATTGCCAACGGCTACCACCGAAACCGAGGCTCTACGTGATCTGTTGAGCCGGTTGAATCAAAGTAACCGGCTGTTGGCTTACACCCAGACCCGGCAATGGTTTAGAGAGCAGGGCATAGAACCACCAACAGCCGATGTGGTACAGGTGGATTCCTATTTCGACGCAACGAAGCTGGCGATCAGTACCAAGGCTATGCAGTATCTGCAACGCGATCTGGAAAAGCTGCTTGTACTAAACCAACCCGCACAAAGCCCGGATCTCGACTCGTTTAAACGCCGGTTTTATACCCGCTACGAAGAAGAAGAAATTGCCCTGTCGCTGGCACTCGACAGCGAATTCGGCATTGGGTATGGTCAGGCCTCTACGCAGGGAGTGGGCTACGCGCCGTTGATCGATGACCTGACCTTTCAGGCAAAAACGGCCCCAACCGCCCCCACCTCTACAACCTGGGACTGGTGGCAGAGTCTGGTTATTGATAAATACGCCGATGCGCTCAGAACCCAACAGACGGAGATCGTTCTCACCGACGATGACCTGACCTACATCGGCCGTCAGCAAACCCGAACCGCTCCGCTGCCAGCCAGCTTTTATGCGTTCGGGTCGTTACTGGCGCGGTCAGACAAGGCGATCGATGAGGGCGATTTTCAGTTTAACTTACTCGCCTGCAATGGTTCATCGGCGATGAATCTACTGAGCCGGTTTGGTGAGGGTGATGCCGAACTGGCCAGCCGGATTCGGGCGTCGGCTGCGGCTGAAGAAGCGCTGCAACCCAATGTGATTATTGCCGAGATCGTTCACCTGCCCGAGAGCCGGGTAGGCAATGTTCTGGCCCGCCCGCGCATTCACCAATTTGAAATTCCTTATCTGGGTCAGTCATCGGTAGCGATAGAGAACCAGATTATGCTGGCCGATCTGATGGTGTCGGTGCGTAATAACCAGGTGGTGCTGCGGTCGAAACGATTAAACAAACGCATAATTCCACGGCTGACTACCGCGCATAATTTCTCGCAGGGATTACCAATTTATCGTTTTCTGTGCGACTTGCAGGCTCAGGACGCCCAGTTGACCGTGGCCTGGAACTGGGGTGTTCTGCGCGACCAGACGTACCTGCCGCGTGTACGATACCGCCGGGTCATTGTGAGCCGGGCCACCTGGCAACTTCAGTGTCATACGCTTACTCCCGATAACCCGCTGAAACTGGTTGCGCAATTAACGGCGGCGGGCCTGCCCGAGCAGTTCATGATAGCTCAGGCCGACAATGAGCTGCTTATTTCGATGCACGTACCTGAATCACTGGATTTGCTCATTCAGGAAATTCGGAAAAACGCGCAGGTTCGCCTGGTCGAGTTCCTGTACGAACCGGAAAAATGCCCCCTTACAGCTGGTCGGGAATCATACGTTCACGAATTGATCATCCCTTTCTACAATACCAGCACCCCCCCGTTGGCCGACCTGAGCCAGCCGCCCATTCAGTTGCCACAACGCCGTTTTTCGGTCGGTAGCGAATGGTTCTACCTGAAAATATACCTGGGCGAGAAAGCGTCAGACACGTTACTGGTGCAGGCCGTTTATCCGGCTGTGCAACAACTGATTCATATGCAGATTGTACAGGCATTTTTCTTCGTGCGTTATCAGGATACTGACCCGCATTTGCGCCTGCGTTTCCGGGGTAACCCTCATGTTGAGTTTTACCAGTATGTGGTGCGGGCCATGCAGCAGGCATTGCAGCAGGCCGTTATGTCGGGCGTGGTACATCGGGTGCAGGTCGATACATACCAGCGTGAACTGGAACGCTACGGAATAGACTACATTGACCAGTGCGAAACGCTTTTTTACTACGACAGCCTGTCGACCCTGACGTTTCTGACCCAGTGTGACGGCTTGTTCGACGAAGATACCCGGTTTGCCGTTGGTGTGGCTAAAATTGATCGACTCTTAACCGGACTTGGCCTGTCGCTGCCGCAACAACGGCAGTTGATGACCGGGCTGAAAGAGCAGTTCTTCGTCGAATTTGGCGGAAAGCTTCCCCTGAGGCAACAACTCAACGAGAAGTACCGGTCTTATCTGCCCGTAATTGAGCAGGCGCTGACCCGTGAATTTATGCCCGGGAGCGCCATGTGGCAGTGGGATGATCTACAAGTCACTGTTCTCCGGCAACTAGCTCAGGCCATTACAGAGCCAGTTCAGCTACTACAGCTGGCAGGTAGCCTGATTCACATGACCATAAACCGGTTGTTCCCGTCGAAGCAACGGGTATATGAGCTGGTGTTGTATCACTGTCTGGCCAAACAGTATGATTCAGTGCTGGCCAGAAGAAAAGCCATGTAAGGGGATGGCGCATCAGCAACCATCCGGTTCTGAACAACGTACCTGACAGCAGCAAACTAGGCGGTAAGTAACGTTATTTTTTGGGGCAACTCTTACAACGCTTACCCTTTTTGTACTTTTTGCAGCAGGTTTTGAGCACACAGTCTGGCGTGTTACGCAGCGTATTGCTGAAGAGAGGAAGCGGAAAAAACGCGGATGGTACAGACTGATCTGATTCGTTTTCTTGAAGCATGTTCATGCGTTGTTAATTAGGCCAAACGAAGGTACTATTTGTTTAGACTCTTTCCAAAGAAGCCTTGTGTTCAGTTGTGTTAGAATATGATGAAAAGGTTTTCGTGGGTGCAACGTACGTTACTTATAAACGGTATTTAGAACGTAGATTTGTTTACCCAACAAACGTCTTGATTAAACAACGTATGCCCATTTTTTACCGCCTTACGGGATTTTGTCTGCTGCTGACTGGTTCGGTGCTGGCTCAACCGCTTCCACAGTACAGTCTGGCCCAGAAAAATCAGCTCCAGATCCTTCAGCAATCCCTAACGCAGGAACAAGCGGCCAATTATCAGAAGGCCGTTACGGTAGCTCAGCAGCAGGGGCGGGCGGTAGAAGAACCAGCGGGTGAGGGGCGTATCCGGCGGCTGCGTGGTATTGACGAACAGACCGGCAACCTGCTCTACGACATGGTGTATTTCAATGCCAGAGCGGCCAACACAACCCGGACAAACAGTTTGTATGCCGGGGGCTCGCTTGGGGTCAATCTGAATGGCAGCAGCACCCCTGTTCGCAATCGCCTCGGAATCTGGGATGGTGGGCTTGTGTATGCTGCCCATCCCGAGTTTGGCGGCCGCGTTATTCAGCAGGATAACCCAACCAATACGAACCGGGAAAACGAAGACGTGTACCACGCCACCCACACGTCGGGCACGATGATCGCTTCGGGTGTTAACCCACTGGCACGAGGCATGGCCTATGGCGCGAGCCTTCGGGCGTGGGATTTTGGCAATGACGTTAGCGAAATGACGACGGCCTCGGCCGATCTGCTGGTTTCCAATCACTCATACGGATCTATTGCCGGCTGGCGCTTTAACAGTAGCCGTACTACCACCAATAAATGGGAATGGTGGGGCGACACGACGCTCAACGTTACTCAGGATTATAAATTCGGCCTGTATGACGACAATGCCCGTTCCTGGGACCGTATTGCCAACGCGTCGCCCTACTACCTGATCGTGAAATCGGCGGGGAACGACCACGCAGCGGGTGGCCCAACGGCTGGTCAGGGCTATTACCTGGTTCAGCACAACAACAGACTCAGTACCGTACCGCGCGACCAGCAATTTGGGTACGACCAGATCACGACCTACGGAACAGCGAAGAACATTCTTTCAGTTGGGGCCGTCTCAAACATTACGAACGGCTATCAGCGCCCATCCGACGTAAGTCTGGCCTCGTTCAGCAGTTGGGGGCCAACCGATGACGGGCGTATCAAGCCCGATATTCTGGGGGTAGGCGTCAACGTAATCTCAACGGCGTCGTCTACGTCGTTTGCCTACGGGGCGTTAAGCGGTACATCGATGTCGTCGCCAAATGTAGCGGGGTCGGTGCTGTTGCTACAGGAATACTACGGGCAGCTCAATCCGGGCAAGTTGATGAAAGCGGCCACCCTGAAAGGCCTTGTTATTCATACTGCCAACGAAGCCGGCCCCACTACCGGCCCTGATTACCAGACAGGTTGGGGGCTATTGAACGTTGAACGCGCCGCCCGCGTGATTGCCAATACCGATAAGAGTAACATGCTGGAAGAACGTACCCTGACGCAGGGACAGTCCTATTCTGTGGCGATAGTAGCGTCGGGGCGTGGGCCGCTGGTGGCAACCATTTGCTGGAGCGACCCGGAAGGAACCGTAACCACCGGATCTGCCCGCTATAACGACCGCACCCCGAAACTGGTAAACGACCTGGATACCCGCCTGACTGAAGGCCAAGCCACCACGTTCCCTTGGACCCTCGACCCGGCCGCGCCTGATCAGGCCGCCAAGACGGGTGATAATATTCGGGATAACGTAGAGCAGGTGTACATAGCGAATCCTGTACCGGGACGTACCTACACACTGACGATTTCGCACAAGGGAACCCTGACTGGTACGGCTGGCCAGGCATACGCGCTGCTGGTCAGCGGGGCGGGCGGAACGGCCTATTGCGCCTCGGCAGCAACCTCGTCGGCCGATAGTAAAATTGCCAGAGTCCAGTTTGCCGGTGTAAACCAGGCTGGGGCCGACGGCTGCACAACTTATAGTGATTTCATGAGCACCACCGCCGTTACCGACGTTCAGCCCAGTCAGCCAATTCCGCTGACGGTAATCACAGGTACGTGTGGCGCGGCCAAACCGGTTGTCGTTAAAACCTACGCCGACTGGAATGCCAACGGGACGTTCACCGATCCGGGCGAGCTGATGGGTACGTCGGCTGTGCTCAACGGTCCGGGTACGTTCATCTCCACCATCGCGGCTCCCTCGAGCGTTACAGCCGGTACACTGGTTCGTCTACGGATTGTGGCGGTTGAAACGTCAGATCCCAACGCGGTGCAACCTTGTGGCAGCTATGGTAATGGGGAAACACAGGAGTACCTGCTTCGAGTTGTACCCGCCCAGACCGACGTAACCGTGTCGGATTTTGTAGAAGGAACCCCGACGCTGTGTGCCAATACCCAGACCGTGTCGGTTCGGGTACGTAACAACGGCGGTACCGACCAGCGCAATCTACCCGTGACCTTGCAGGTGACCAACGCCGCCAGCCAGCCGGTTGCTTCACTGACCAGCACGGTTAGTTTGCTGCGGGCTTACCACAACGCGCTGGTTTCGTTTGATCTGCCGGCATCGGTATCGCTGGCAGTGGGGCAAACCTATCAGCTGCTGGCTACCATTTCGCTGGCCGGTGACCAGGATACCACCAATAACCGGCTGGTGGCCAGCCGGACAATTGGCGCCGGATCAGTAACAGGTACGTTCTCGGCTGCCGCTTGCGGTAGCGACCCAACGGTGACGCTGCGCAGCACCAGCCCAAGTCCCGCCCTCTGGTATGACTCACCTACGTCAGGTACGTTGCTGGCGGTTGGAAATCAGACGTCGGCCGCAGCCAGATCAGTATATTATGTAACAACCAATGACTTTGCCGGACGGCTTGGCCCGCAGGCGAAAACGGATTTCCAGGGGGGAAGCTACGCCGGTAATTTTGGCCCGCAGCCCCTGATCAGCACAAAAGTGCCGATGCGCATCGACCGGGCCAGGATCTACACGGGTGCGGCAGGTCGGTTAACGTTCCAGGTACGTAAGTTCGACGAAACGGTTATTTCCAGCACAACGATTGACGTTATTGCCACACGAACGCTGCCTGCTTCGCAAACAAATGCCAACGGGCAGCAGGCTGATGACCCGAACGATGTGGGGGCAGTGTACCCACTGAACCTGTCGATTCCTACGCCGGGCGATTACAAGATCTCTATCGAATATGAAGAAGGCGTAACCATCTTCCGGAGTAACTCGGTCACGGCCGGCTCGGGGTCAAGTTTTGCGTTCCCGTATACATTCCGCGCTCAGAATGGTGATGTACTGGCCAGTAGCAAGGGGGCACTGTTCGACAGCGGCACCAGCATCGATACGCTGAAAGCAGCCTGGTACTATTTCTACGATATGCAGTTGCGCCCGCTCGATTGCCCGGCCGCACAGCGCACTGCCGTGACCGTTACAACGCGCCCATCGCCAACCGCCACAATTGCCGCCGTTAGCAACGCAACAGCTTGTCAGGGTGGGGTGATCTCGTTGCGATCGACCTCAACAACAGCTACGGCTGGCGAGGTACTTACGTACCAATGGCTCCTGAACGGGCAGGCCATTGCGGGGGCTACCAGTCAGTCATACGCGGCCGGAAGCAGTGGGCAATATGCGCTTCAGGTTGGTAGCAGCTGTGCGCCGGTTACGTCGTCGGCAGTGAGCGTTTCCATTGTGCAGCCGCAACTGCCCGTGATTGTCCAGTCGGGTCTGGTGCTGACATCCAACGCAACAACGGGCAACCAGTGGTTGCTCAACGGAGTGCCGGTAACGGGAGCAACGGGGCAAACGTATACCGCTCCCCAAACTGGTCGATATTCAGTTCGGGCCAATGTGAACGGCTGTGGCGATGGTATTTCCGAAGAGTTGTACGTGGCTATTCTGGCGGTGGAACCTCAATTCCAGGCTAGCCTGCGCATCTATCCGAACCCAACGCAGAGCCGCATAACGGTAGACGTTGCTGCGCCTGATTCGGGCCCGGATCCAACAGTTCGCCTCTTCGACGCCCGGGGCGTATTGCAGCAGCAGGTACCCATGAGCCGTACGCTAACTCGCTGCATGGCCATACTTGACCTGAGCAACTTGCCATCCGGTACGTTTTTTGTACAGGTACTGACAGACACCACCCAGAACGCGGCGGTAAAAGCAGTGCTTAAGTACTAAACGACCTTATATCACTTGGTTCCTGTTGGCAGTACATGGTTTAAACAGTCTAATCGTGCCCATGTCCTGATCTGGAAACTGGTTAGTAGTTTGATTATTAGCTTTATAGTAGTTTCGCCTATCCGGGCGCAACTGGCTTCATATACTACAGTACGGCCTACGCATGTACAGCGGCCTGCCTCGTCGACCAAACCGGTTGGGCGGAGCAGGCCGCTGGCGTTTGGGCGCAACAAAACGTATGCCAGTCATCGTGCTACGCTGGATCTCGGCCTTGATGCTACCGGTCACCCAGTCGTTTATGGACTGACGAACACCGAAGCTGCGCAGGGGACACGTACCCAGGCACTTTACGGACTGAACGCCACAGGTCTTTTTCTGAACGGGGGCACCCGGTTTGTTTCCGGTAAACTGGGCCTGTGGGATGGTGGCCAGGTGCTGACTACGCACCGCGAGTTTGGCGGCCGTGTAAGCATGCGGAATGCCGGTACGTCGTTGAGTAATCACGCCACACACATGGCAGGTACGTTGGTTGCGGCGGGCATCACGCCAGAGGCAAGAGGCATGGCTTACGGAGCTTCGCTGGCCGTTTGGGATTATGCCAATGACATAGCCGAATTAACGGTTTCGGCCGCCGATCTGCTGGTTTCCGTACATGCGTACGGACCATTGTCGGGCTGGGTGCAGAACCTGGAGCGGCCCGGGAATGATCCGAATAAAAAATGGGAATGGTGGGGGAATACGACCATCAGCAGTACCGAAGATTATCTGTTTGGCTTTTACAGCACCAAAGCCCGCGATATTGACCGGCTGCTCTACACGAATCCATCACTGCTGATGGTGCGGTCGGCCGATAACAAACGGGCCGAAACCGGACCAACGGCCAATACACCTTATTTTCTGAACAGTACCGATCAGCAAAGCACAGTGGTTCGCAGCCGGAACGATGCTTATGACGTGATCCCGGGCGAAGCCAACGCGAAAAACGTGCTGACGGTGGGCGCGGCCGAGGTGTCGCTGGATAGTGATAATGACCCCACCCGCCTGCTGGTTTCGCCCTACAGTGGGTGGGGACCTACCGACGACGGACGAATCAAACCCGATCTGCTGGGAGTGGGTACAGGCGTTTATTCAACCCTGGCCGACGGAACAGCGGCGTATGGCACCAACACAGGTACGTCGATGGCCGCCGCCAATGTGGCGGGTTCGCTATTATTGATTCAGGAATTGTATGCCCGGCAGACCAATGGCAAGTTCCTGCGGTCGGCCACGGTGAAAGGGCTGGCTATTCATACCGCCGACCGCCTGATTCCCGAGAAAGGGCCCGACTACCGGCAGGGATGGGGCCTATTGAATACCGAAGCTGCCGCGGCTGTGGTGCAAAATGCCAATCAGGCGCATCTGATCAATGAATCGACGCTGGCGCAAGGTCAGACCTGGACAACCTCCGTTATTGCACAGGGTGGTGAACCGCTCGTGGTTACGCTTTGCTGGACAGACCCTGAAGGCTCAGTAAGCCCCCTGACCCCTTCGTCGCTTAATAACCGAACTCCTAAGCTTGTCAATGATCTCGATCTGCGGGTGTTGGCTGGCAGCACCACATCGTTACCATTTGTACTGAACCCGGCACTTCCCGTCAATGCCGCCACCACCGCCGGTAACAGCCGCGATAATGTAGAACAGATTTACATTGCCAATCCGGTAGCGGGGCAAACCTATACCATTCGGGTCAACCACAAAGGTACATTGCTAGCCGGTATCCAGCCGTTTTCAGTACTGGCCAGTGGTCGGCGGCATGTAAAATGTACGCTGCCCGGTATGACCCTGCTGGCTAAAGCAGATACCACTATTTGTGAAGGCAGCGTGCTTAACCTGCGTTCCGACGATGTGCCGGGGGTGCGTTATGAATGGCTCCGCGACGGTATCCAGATTCTTGAAGCCAATACACCCGAATGTCCGATACAGGAGGCTGGTGCTTACACACTCCGATACACAGACCGTAATGGCTGCACAGGCTTGTCTACACCAGTACGGGTTAACGTGTTCAGTCCGACCGTGCAGGTATCGCCTTCAGCGGTACGTCAATACTTATGCGCCGAGCAATCTACGGTACGGTTGATAGCCAATGCTGGCAACGGAACCGCGCTTAGCTGGCTACGTAACGGGGTGCAGATAACGAGCGGCATGGCCAGTTCTACACTCGTTGTATCGCAGGAAGGAACCTATCAGGCGCAGATTATTCGAAATGGCTGCACAGGCCGCTCGGCAGCGGTTGAGGTTCAGGTGAGTGGTGTCAATACAATAACTGTGCTGCCCGCCGATGAACTGCTACAGTTACCCGTGGGCGCGAGCCTGAGTTTACAGGCAGCGGTGGGTAAAGAATTTCAATATCAATGGTTTAGAGATAAACAGGTGATCGATAACGCCACTCAGTCGACCCTGGTGGTCAAACAGCCAGGTACGTATCAGGTGCGGGTTAACCAGCAGCAATGCGTGGGCTGGTCGGCCGAAAAAGTGGTGCGCCATTCTGCCTGGACCGGAGACAGCGTAGCCGATTCGCTTCTGACCTTCGGTTCAGATGACAGCACGTTTGTGGCGTATCCTAACCCCGTACTTACCACACTGTTGATTCGCTATTTACAACCTGGTGCATCGCAGGTCCATGTAGATGTATACAGCGCAGCCGGGCATCTGGAAAAAGCCGGGTTTATGCTGAATCATCTCTCGAACGGCCTGTTTACGCTTGATCTCCACGTCGGCGATTTACCCATCGGCCTATACATGCTGCACCTTACCGATGGCCCCCGACAGCGCAGTCTCCGGTTCTTACGACGCTGATTAACAGATCAGTTTTCGGGCATAATATCAACTTAATACATAACGCTTTTTTGGAGTAGAGTATAGTGTAACTTATTGGTATATAGTTGTTTTAATGTTGTGCTGTGTTATCATATTGTGAACGTGAATTTCGGTTTTAAGTTGGTTTTAATCTTTGTGCCAACACATAACCAATCAACGTTCGCATGCATACATCCCGTTACTTGTTGGCCGGAAGTTTCGCCATTTTATGCCTGGTTTCCTGCGACCACCGCGATGCCGGACTCGATCCGCGTACCGAAAACACCAGTGTATTTCGGGAAATAGCCACACTGGATTTAGGTGGCACCGCCGCCTCCGAAATTTCGGCCTACGACCCGCTGAGCCAACGGATATTTACCGTCAATAATGAAACAGTTCCGAAGGTGGAGGTTCTCGAATACTCAACGGCAAATGGACTGGTCAAACGGGCGCCTATCGATGTGTCAGCATTGGGGGGCGTGGCCAATAGTGTGGCGGTGAGTAATGGTAAACTGGCTATCGCGCTGGAGGCAACCAACAAACAGGCGAATGGCAGCGTTGTGGTGGTCGACACCCGCACACTGGCGATTCAGAAAACAATTCCTGTGGGGGCCTTGCCTGATATGGTAACCTACAGCCCCGATGGCCGCTATATCGTCACGGCAGATGAAGGGGAGCCAAATGATGCCTATACGGTTGATCCGGTTGGGTCTGTCTCCATCATCGACATAACCAACAATTACAGCGTTAAAACCCTGACGTTTGAGGCCTTCGATTCGCAGAAGGCGACATTGATGGCCAACGGCTTTCGCCTCTTTGGCCCCAAAGCTAGCCTGGCGCAGGATGTTGAACCCGAGTATGTAACTATCTCTCCCGATTCACGGAAGGCTTGGGTGACGTTGCAGGAGAGCAACGCTATTGCCGAAGTAGACCTGGTTTCGGGGGCAATTCTGCGGTTATGGCCACTGGGCACCAAAGACGTCAGCCTGACTATCAACGCGATTGACCCCAGTGATCGCGACAACAAAATTGCGCTGGCCACCTGGCCCATCAAGACCTTCTATTTGCCCGATGCCATCGCTCATTTTGAGGCTAATGGAGGGAATTACCTCATCACTGCCGATGAGGGAGATACCCGGGCATATGGTGGCTACAACGAAGAAGCACGCATTAGCACGCTGACGCTCGACCCTGTGGCTTTCCCGAATGGAACTATGCTGAAAGACCCGGCCAATCTGGGTCGGATGGTGGTGACGAAGAGCCTGGGCGATACCGACGGTGATGGCGACTATGACGTACTCTACGGCTTTGGTGGTCGTGGGTTTAGTATCATTAACGCAGCCACAGGCCAGCGAAGCTATTTCTCGGGTAAAACGCTGGAAGAAAAAGTAATTGCTGCCGGTCTCTACGACGACACGCGCTCAGATGATAAAGGAGTGGAACCGGAAGGTGTAACGGTTGGTACGATAAACGGTCGGCCCATTGCGTTCATCGCGTTGGAACGGGCCGATGCCATTGCGATTTACGATCTGAGCGATCCGGCCAATCCGCAGTTCAGGCAGCTCCTACCCACTGGCGACGCACCGGAAGGTGTTCATTTTGTGGCGGCGGGCAAAAGTCCCACCGGCCGCAGCCTGCTGATCGTGAGCAGTGAGGGAGATGGGACTGTAAAGGTTTATCAGCCTGATTTCCTGTAATATAGATGGGTGCTTATGACCATAAACCGTACCTGATGGGTGCGGTTTTTTCGTAGCATCTGATCTGAAGTTGCTTTTTGCAGATGAATTTGGCGAAAACAGGATGCTGATGGGAATTAAGGTTCGTAAATCGGGACTTTCGCAGAAAAAACAGTTTGGGAGGCTATAATTCCCAAGTCTATGGCTTTAAATATCAAAATGAGGGTAATTTTGCGTGGTTCTTTGCGAGCCTGATCCCTACCAGTTGTTGTTGACGAAAAAATTGATTTGCGAATGAAACGTATTGCTGTGTTTACCTCCGGGGGTGATGCGCCGGGTATGAACGCCTGTATTCGGGCGGTTGTGCGCGGGGCTGTTTACCACGGTCTTGAAGTGTTTGGCATTCGCCGGGGGTATAATGGAATGATCAATGGCGACATATTCCAGATGACCTCTCATTCGGTGAGCAATATTGTTCAGCGGGGCGGTACCATTCTGAAATCGGCCCGCAGCAAGGAGTTCATGACCCCGGAAGGGCGGCAGAAAGCCTACGGCCAGTTGCAGAAATTCGGTATTGAGGGATTGGTTGCTATTGGCGGCAATGGTACGTTTACGGGGGCCACACTCTTCTTCGATGAGTTTGGTATTCCAACCGTAGGTGCGCCTGGCACGATCGATAATGACCTGTACGGTACTGATTATACGATCGGTTTCGACACGGCTGTGAATACGGCGCTCGAAGCAATCGACAAAATCCGTGATACTGCTGATTCGCACGACCGGATATTCCTGATCGAGGTGATGGGCCGTGACTCCGGCTATATCGCCATTCAGTCGGGTATTGCCGGTGGGGCCGAACTGGTAATGGTTCCTGAAGTGCTCACGCCTATTTCCGAGGTTGTAAACATCCTGCAACAAGGCTTTACCCGGAGCAAATCATCGTCGATTCTGGTGGTTGCTGAAGGTGAAGAGGAGGGCAGCGCTAAAGAAGTAGCCGAAAAAATCAGTAAGATGATGGTCGGCCAGGATCTTGATATGCGCGTAACAACGCTTGGCCACATTCAGCGGGGCGGGATTCCAACCGCCTACGACCGGATTCTGGCCAGCCGCCTTGGCCTGGGAGCGCTCGAAGGCCTCATGAACGGCGAAAAGAACGTGATGGCGGGCGTTATCAATAATGAACTTGTCTACACACCCTTCCGCGATACAATCCGTTTGCCTAAGCCAATCAACGAAGATTTACTGCGGATGGTGAAAATTCTGTCTGTATAAGGAAGTCCTTAAAACGGGAAGAGTCCGGCGTCTGAAAAATTTCTTGCAGGTAGCGTAAGCATCACCTATCAGATTTTTCAGACGCCGGACTCTTCCCGTTTTAAGGACTTACCAGCCGTTACAGCTATTCCGCTGTTTTGTCTTCTTCAGCAGCCGTTGATTCGTTTGTGACTGTTTCGGCTACCGGCTCGTCGGCCGATTTCTCGAACGCCTCGGGCGCATACTGATGGAGAATGGTATACCAGCTTATCAGCTTCCGGATATCGGCATCACGAACGCGTTCACGGTCATAATCAGGCAGAACCTGGGCCATGAAATCGGCGAGTTCAGATCCGTCAGCTTTCGGCGTTACGGGAAGGTCGTCTCCGAAGGTATCAGCTACCATCATCAGAATGTCGCCCAGCGGTACCGACTGCTCATTTTGAGGCGAGTCGGGCCGGTCAACATACATTGAAATGTCGTTGAGAACAGATACGCGGGCTTGTGGCCCCATCATTGTTTTGGCTTTCTTGGCGTCGATCGTTTCGACGATCACGCCCGAGCGCCCCGGTTTCAGGATCCGGTACAGGCCGGGATAACCCGAGATATTGGCAATGGTTTTTAGTGCTTCCATACGTAGGGGCAAAGGTAAGGCTTTATCCGTTTAGGCGGATGTGGAATCTGGATATCAGACGGAGGATTAGCAACGGTGGCGCTGTAGCTGCAGGCCAGGCGGCAGATCTGGTTAAGACTTTGTTGGGTTTAAGGTCCACTCGCTGTTGAGTTCCTCGATATAAGTAAGCACCTCGTCGCGTCCTTCACCCGTTACGGCAGAGGTGACGAAGTAAGTTGGGAAGGTGTCGAAGATCTCGGCCATCGCTTCCCGATACGCTTCGAGCGCCAATTGCCGCCCGCCCGATTTTAGTTTTTCGGTTTTAGTGAAGACCATGGCAAAAGGCAGTTCGGCTTCACCAAGGCGAGTCATAAAATCAAGGTCGATTTTTTGGGGCGGAATCCGCATGTCGATCAGTACAAAAATGCACTGAAGGTTGGGGCGGCTGGTGAGGTATCCCGTGATGATTGTGGCAAACTGATCGCGAATGGTTTTTGGTACCTTGGCAAAACCAAAGCCGGGTAAATCGACAAGATACCAAGGTGTTTCTCCCTTTAAATCGTTGATCCTGAAGTGATTGATCAACTGGGTTTTGCCCGGTTTACCCGACGTTTTAGCCAGGTCGGGACGTTGTACAAGCCGGTTAATGAGTGATGATTTTCCGACGTTTGACCGACCAATAAAGGCATACTCCGGCCGATCTGGTTTGGGGCACTTGGCAGGATCAGTGTTACTAATAACAAACTCGGCCTGATGAATTTTCATAGAGATACCAACTTACTGGAGCGCAAAGGTACGATCTATTGGCCGTTCGATGCTGGATATTGGCTATCAGACTGATTACCCCCTGTTTGTCCGGTAGCCACTATCCAGCATCCACTGTCTAATAGGTTGCCATTTCGGGTTCTATCTGCTGAGCCCAGGCATTGATACCACCTTCCAGATTGTATAGATTAGTGTAGCCGCTCTGTGTGTAGAGGTAGTTGGCCACGTTGGCCGACCGAATGCCGTGGTGGCAATAAATCACCACAGGTACGTCGGTTGGAATGCGCTTCCGGTCGGCAGCGGCGGTGGCGGCAATCATACCAACCGGAATGAGCACGGCGCCGTCGAGATGACACAGATCATATTCCTCACGCTCACGGACGTCGAGCAGAAAAATCCGTTCGCCCTGCTCAAGGCGATCGGCCAGGGAGCGGGCGGTTATTTTTTTCGGGGCATCGTTGCCGGCATGCGTCGGTTTCTGCCGATTGGCAATACCCTGCTGCGCCAGCGAGGTGGCATCGGCCCGGCGACGAATCCGAATGGTTCGGCTGGTGTGCGAGAGCAGATCGGTCATCAGGAGCTTATCGGTCAACGGTTCGCCAATGCCTGTCAACAGCTTAAGTACTTCGGTAGCCTGATACGTACCGATTACGCCGGGTAACACACCCAGAACGCCTGTTTCGGCACAGTTCGGAATCTCCATCTGACCGGGGCTTTCCGGGAAAACGCAGCGATAGGTCGGCCCGCGTTGCCCATCGGCCAGTTCGGCATTGAAAATGGCCACCTGCCCTTCAAAGCGGTGAATGGCACCGTAAACGAATGGTTTGTTAAGTGCCACACACCAGTCGTTGACCAGGTAACGTACCCCAAAATTATCCGTACAGTCAACAACCACGTCATAGGCGTCGATCAGGGTGCGTGCATTGGTCGAATCGAGCGCTTGGGCGTGCGTATCGAAGCGCAGGTCGGGGTTTAACCGCTGAAGGTGAGCCACCGCCGCCTTGGCTTTCGGCTGACCAATATCGCTGGTCGTATACAGCACTTGACGTTGCAGGTTAGACAGGTCAACCACGTCGGGATCAACCACGCCAATTCGGCCTACACCAGCGGCCGCAAGGTATAGCAGGACAGGGCATCCAAGTCCTCCGGCGCCAACTACCAGGACACGGGAATTTTTGATGGTGAGCTGGCCATTCAAGCCCCATTCGGGAAGGTTCAGGTGCTTTTGATAGCGGGTTTGTTCGGAGGGCGTTAACATAGGGTCGGCATGGGTAATACAGGCTGTTCAATGAACGCAAAACCGACCCTTTTTTTGTCAGTTTTGAGGATAAAATATGCGGATTTTTTTTGGGCGGTAGATCGATTGACAGGGAGAGTCAACTGACTAGAAAATAAAGTTGATCTATTGGTCATATATGGATTTACGTAAAACAATGGATTCTCGTTGCCTGTCTGCCCGAGTTAATTTTCTCCAGGTAACGACCTGTAGAAAAGCGATGACATGAACCGGAAAAAAGCAATTGGTCAAGCTGGTAGTTCGACTCGCCAACGACCTGATGCGCAGGCTGCCTGGGTACGTTGGTAACCGACTGCATCAGGAGCTACCCTCACCGTAATCGCCGTAGCCCTTTGGCGATGGTTTTGGCCATTTTGTCACGAAAAGCTGGATCAATGATCAGGGCCTCATCGTCCGGGTTGCTCAGGAATGGGCCTTCTACCAGCAGATTCGGGTAATCAGTAGGGCTATTGAAGAAGAAGTTGAAATGTCCCACGTTACCGAATTCCGATACCGGCAACCGCTGCAACAGTTCAGCCAGCACCGCCTGACTCCAGGGCCGGAAGCCGACGTGTTTATAGTAGGTACTCACGCCCCGCACCTTCGCACTGCCCGATGAGTTGAAGTGAACGCTAACGAGCAGGTTTGGCATCAGTTTCCGCATGGCCATTACCCGCTCAACGGTACCAAGCGTGGTATCGGTAGTACGCAGCATAATAACCCGTGCCCCGGCCCGTTCCAGGTACGTTGCCAGGCGCCGGGCCACGTCGAGCGTCAGGTTCTTTTCCAATTGCCCGGATTTCTCACCTTTGGCACCGGTGTTGCTTCCGCCATGCCCTGCGTCAACGGCAATGGTCATTCCCCGTAACCGCCGGCCGGCAGGCGGGCGACGAAGCCGGAGCATCAGTGTTGTTTTCTGGTAATAAAGCGAATATCCCCAATGGGCTGGACCACGTTTAGGGGTACGCAGTGCCACGAAAATGCGAATGTGCGCATCGGCTACCTGCTCAAACCAGACGCGCTCAACTGTCTGTACCGTACGCAACTGCGTGATCCAGTTTGTGTTAATGGCTGCTCCGAAAATATCCAGTATGATGCGGTCTGGTGCTATTTCCTGGCGGCTTTGGTAAGGTAACCGTTCAGGCAGGCGAATGGCTATGTAATCGTACAGGCTGTCGCCCGAAACCGTCCAGTTGCCTGTGAGTAGGGTAGGAGGTTCGACCAGTTGGCGTGACGCAGCAGGTACGTTTGTCGTGTCGGAGAGCCTGGGGACGGAGTCGACACGTACCTGCTCACTGGGTACGTAGGCGGTCTGGTTGGGGGCTAGCTGCACTCGATATAATTTATCGGTGATGCCCGTAATGTGCAGTACTATGCCCGAATCCAGGGTTTCCCGTTTGGCCCCGCCAAGGCGATCGGTACCGGTTCCGTAATATAAGTTGGTCAGCGCCGTACGGCTGCGGGCGGTCAGAACCGTATCGCGAACGGGTGAGAGTTGTGCCTGTGTTGTTAAGGGCGTTAACAGGGTGAGCCAGTAAATAAAAAGACCAGTTAGCCCGATCTGTTTAGTCGTAGTACGCATCATACCTGCAAAGTATGGGATGGAAACGAACCTGCTGCACAGGAAGCCCATTTGTTTGTGAGCGCTATCTATGTTATGGCCCGATGAGCCGTTACTGGCAAACCTCCTTTTTGCAGGGAATTGGGCAGCATGTGCGCAGGAGCCAGGTCAGACGTTGATTTTTGCAACAATTGGTTTGATCTGCGTAACCCGTTCCCTGACTGGCCCGGCTACCTTTGTTTCTCTTAGCTAAGTATAAGGACATGACTATTTCAAACAACAAAATTCTAATCACAGGTGGTGCATCGGGTATCGGATTGGGCCTCACGCAGCGGTTTGTGGAGGAAAACAATACGGTTATCATTTGTGGCCGCCGCCCGGAAGTGCTGGACGACGTAGTTGCTACCTATCCATCGGTCATTGCGAAAGTGTGCGACCTCTCGAACGCCGACGAACGGCAGGCGCTGTATGAGTGGATTGCCCGTGAACATGCTGATCTGAACGTGCTGGTCAATAACGCAGGTATTCAAAACTGGGTAAGCATCACCGACGACGATTTTTTCGAGCGGGCCAAACAGGAGATCGTGACCAACATTGAGGCGCCGCTACACCTGACGGCGCTGTTTGCGAAGTTACCGGCCATGAAGACCATCCTCAACGTTACTTCAGGCCTGGCTTTTGCCCCCTACATCAAAGTACCCGTTTATTCGGCTACGAAAGCGTTTTTCCGCTCGTTTACGCTCTCATCGCGGGCGTTGCTGGCCAGCAAGGGTATTGAGGTAATCGAGGTAATTCCGCCTGCGCTTAATACCGATCTGGGCGGAAAAGGCCTGCATAACTATGCCCCGCCTGTGAATGAGTTTATCGAGGCTATTTTCGAACAGCTGAAGGCGGGCAGAACGGAACTGACCTTCGCCTCCAGCGAAACCAGAGCCAATGCTTCGGCAGACGAACTGAGGGCTGCGTTCAAAGGAATGAATGGCCTGTAAGGCAGTACGTAAGTTAACACGGAGAAAGGCCCGATACGTCTGAAAATCAGACATACCGGGCCTTTCTCCGTTACTTGGATTTTGGTCTAGTTGACGCTGAAATCAGTGTCTTTCAGGCCTTTATTCACTTCCACTTTATCAACCGAAAGTGTTAGCGTCATTGGCCCCATCGGCTGCTTGATCTGGTAGGGAATCAGTACGCCATTGACGGCTTTGTAGTCGCCGTAGCTGATGATCTGCGCCACCTCACCCTGCGGCCCTTTCTGCATCGACATGGTCTGGGTTTTCAGACCTGTAGTGGCATCGAAGAAATCAGTCCAGGTGTGGCCATTGGCGGTTGTGTTCTTCACCTTGAACGTATCCTTGCCGTCTACTTTCTCGGTACCATCCAGCGTACTCGTCACCTTGTTGGCTGCGTAGTATAACTCCGGGAACAGGCCGTCCTGCACCAGTTGCTGATCGGCATCTTTACCCGACAGGGCGGTTTTGTTGCCCCGAACAATACGGGCTGCCTGCTGGCCATCGCTGACCATCTTCATCATTTCGTTGCCCATCACCGTCACGGCCATCACTGATTTATTCGGCGCTTTGTCGAGGCGGCTCATCTTAACGGGAGTGCCCTGTACTTCGGTGCTCATCTGCATGCTCATGTCCTGAATCTTCATCAGGGCCTCTTTGCCGCCAATGGCCGTGATATACTTGTCGATCACCTGCTGGGCATTCAGACCAACCGGGATTGCCTTAGCTGCCTGCGGAGCGGCAACGGGGTTTCCTTTTGTGTCGAAATACTCAATATCACCAAACCGCTTCAATTTGTCGGCAATTTCGCTGGCTTTACCCACCACAACGATGATCGCATTCTCGGGACGGATGAACTGCTTACCGGCCGAAGCAACGTCGGCTTCGGTAATGGCGTCAACGTATTTCAGGTAATTCGGAAAGAAATCGGTTGGCAGGTTGTAGCGGGCCGTGTTGATGGCAAAGTTGGCCACCGTTTGTGGGTCTTCGAGCGTGAAAATGAAGTTGCCGCCAAACGCGTTTTTCGTTTGCTTCAATTCAGCCGCCGTTACCGGCATGGTGCTGATCGATTTCAGTTCGTTCATGATCTCGGCCACTGAACTATCTGTTACTGCATTCCGCACGCTGGCGCTTGCCCGGAAACGACCAATGAGCCGGTCGCCCGAGAGGTTCGAGTAGGCACCGTAGGTATAACCGTGTTTTTCGCGCAGGTTATTGAACAGGCGAGCCTCCGAACCACCTAGAATATCGTTCATGACGCTGGCCAGAATAGTTTCCTGCGAATACGGCTTTAACGCCACCGGATACACCACGCTGATGACCGACTGAACCGATGAAGGCCGGTCGACCAGCGCGATCCTGGTTTTACCGATCGACGCCGGAGCCGGGTACGTTGGCTTGGGTACGTCGGCACGCTGCCAGCCACCAAATGCCTTCTCAACCAGTGTTTTAGCCTGAGCGGCAGTGATGTCGCCCACCACGGCCAGGTAACCGATGTTTGGCCGGAAGTAGGTGTTGTAGTATGACTTGACATCAGCCATCGTCACCTTGTCGACCGTTTCTTCGGTCATTTGTTCGCCATACGGGTGATTTTTGCCGAACATAACCACGTTGGCAACTTTTGTGGCAATGGCATTTGGGTTGTCTTTCTGCGAAGCCAGTCCTGATTTGGTCTGCTTCTTCAGCTTATCGAGTTCTGCCTGCGGAAATGCCGGATTCAGCACCACGTCCGACATCAGCTCGAACAGTTTACCCACGTTCTTGCTCAGCGAACGGCCCGATACGTTGGTAGGCGAGGTGCTGATATCCGCGCCGATGAAATCGATCTCTTCATCGAGTTGCTCTTTCGTGCGTGTCTTCGTGCCATTGCGGATGAGCTGACCGGCAAAGCTGCTAACCCCCGCTATGTCGCCTTCGAACAGCGGATCACGGTCGAGCACCAGGTTTACCGCCACGCGGGGCAGTTTATGGTTTTCAACCACGAACACCTTCAGGCCATTGGGCAGCGTAAAGGTTTCGGGCTTACCGATTTTGATCTGCGGCGCAGGTGCATCCGCGGGTAATTTGCTCCGGTCGAGCGTCTGGGCGAAGCCGCTGGCCGAAAGGCCAAGCAGTGAAAGGCCCAGAAGAGTATGTTTGAATGTCATTTTTATGTGATCTGTGACGGGGTTAAACCCAGTTCCTATTTATTTCCCTTTGCCAGTGTCTTTCCCTTCGGCAGCTTTCGGCAGGTAGTACAGTACAACGCGGTTTTCGGGGCGGAGGTACTGATTGGCTACGCGGCGAAGGTCCTCTTTCGTTACCTTGTTATAGCGGTCAATTTCCGTGTTGATCAGGTTTGCGTCGCCGTAATACATTTTGTAGTTGGCGAGGTTCTCGGCAATGCCGAAAATGCGGGCGTTCTGGCTCACGAAATTGGTTTCGATCTGGTTTTTCACCTTCGTCAGCTCCGCATCGGTAACCAGCTCTTTCTTCACCCGGTCGATTTCCGTATTCACCGACGCTTCCAGATCTGCCGGGTTAACACCTTGGTTGGCAATTGAATAGGTCAGGAACAGGCCCGCGTCTTCATTGGCTACCGGAAACGCCGCCGACTGAACGGCTTTCTGCTGCTTGTCAACAATCTCCTTGTTCATGCGCGAGCTTTCGCCACCGGCCAGAATCGTTTGCAACACTTCAACGGCATACGAGTCGGGGGTGCCTTGGGCGGGAATATGATACGCCTGTACCACAGCTGGCAGGGTGATGTTGTCGTAGATCGTATCGCGTACTTCTTTTGTCTGGGCTGGTTCTTTTACCGTTGGCCGGTAGATGGCCTTCGTGCCTTTCGGAATTTCGGCGAAGTATTTAGAGACAAGGGCTTTTGCCTGCGTTGGCTCGATATCGCCCGCGATAGACAGGATGGCGTTGTTGGGTACGTAGAAGTCTTTATAGAACTGCCGGAACTCGTCGATCGTGGCGGCGTTCAGGTGCTCGAGCGAGCCGATGGGTGCCCACTGGTAGGGACTAACCGTGTAGGCGTGTTTCAGCACTTCCGTAAAAATAGATCCGTATGGCTGGTTGTCGATCCGCTGGCGCTTCTCTTCTTTTACTACTTCGCGCTGCGTTTCTACGCCTTTCTGATCAATTTTTGCGTGGAGCAGCCGCTCCGATTCCAGATACAGGCCCAGTTCCAGTTTGTTGGATGGCATCACTTCGTAATAGAACGTCCGGTCCTGCGAGGTGTTGGCGTTTAATTGACCGCCGTTCCCTTTCACGATCTTCATGTAGTCGCCCCGGGCAATATTGTCTGAGCCTTCAAACAGCAGGTGTTCAAAGAAGTGAGCGAAGCCGGTGCGGGTCGTTTGTTCGTTTTTCGAGCCAACGTGATACATCATCGTTACGGCCACCAGCGGCGTGCTATTGTCTTGATGCAGAATAACATGCAGGCCATTTGGTAGGTCGAATTCGGTGAATTTGATGCGTGCAGTTGCAGCCGGAGGGGCCACGGCAGCTTTGGCGGCATTGGTTGCGCCGGCAGCAACAGCGGCCTGTGCGGGCGACGGTTTCGCCGCTTTTTTCGACTGTGCTGGCGCCTGATTATACAGGCACGCACCAACGGCGAGCAGCCATAAGGTTCGTTTCATACGTGTTGGTTTTTAGTTAACTAGTTGTGGGTAGCCATTCGGCAGGGTATAAAAATACAATCCCAACGTTACATCTGGCAACGTTGGGATTGGGTGAATACACGAAAGGAAAGCAAAGGAGATGAACGGTTTGGGTAAGAGTAACCTGGCCTAATCGATTAGTGCCATCAGCCCCAGGTACGTACCTGCACCGGCCAGGTAGCCGAGCTTTTCAATATTTATCACGGCCATCAATATGTATAGCGTTGCCGATTAACCGCGCCAAAGATACCAAGCCCACCGTTGACATTGCTGTATACAGGTGTGACTTCTGCGAATGGATTATTTAAGGCATCATCTCCGCTGGTAATGCGGTTCATGGCCGATTTGATCACCGATTTGAGATACCGGTCAAAGTTGGGTCCGGAGGCAAAAAGATCAACAATATTCGATGCTCCCTTGGGCTTGTCTTTAACTTGAGCCAGTTGGTCATACGTTGAAAAAATCATCTCGATTGACCGACCTACCACCGCTGTCGGATCAAGACGGACAAACCCAGAATAAATATAACGCCCTGTCGATGAGTCGTAAGTACCGTTAAAGCGGTCTACATATCCTGAATTGGTCAGAATAAAATTTTGCCTTCTGTGAAGTTGATCAATAAAGGTGCAGCCTGGTGGTAAAACACCGTTCACATTTGGTGGACAACCTGACGAGAGTGCCCAATCGATTCTACCAACATAGAATGCTATCCAATGGGCGGTGGCGGCTTCCTTTGGCTGAAAGGAGACCGTAAAATCTGGGTTGCCATTTGGATTGCCCGTTGCTTTGTCATCAATTATTAAACGGCTGTTAAGGCCAAAAGGCATCTTGTCTTCAGCATCAATTTGACCATAACCAGGCACATTTGCTACAGTTTTATAGGTGTGTCCAGGGCTTGGCCTAAAATCGGAGCGGTAGCGTCCAGCCCCACGGTAGGCCATCGTTCCGATAGGTTTACCATCGTCAAAGAGGGTTACTTGGGCATTGTCAATGGATTCAAAGGCCGTTGTTGTATTAATGGGTGCTGTGTAGGTTAGACTAATCGTGATCAGGCTGTCAGGCTGAAGTAAGCCAGTCAGAACAACTTGTTTTTCATAAGCCGGACCTGGTATATCGAGCGTTTTTTCGCAGCTAACGAGCGAAACAACCAATAGTAGCCAGCAGATTAGTTTAAAATGCATACTGGTAGGTGATAGATGGGATAGCAGGGAATAAAGAGAACTGCTTGAGTTGGGTTTTGTCGTAATATAAATAGAAGGGATTCAGATGATTATAAAGGTTATAGCATGAGAATACCCAACTGCGCTCTCCATGTTTTTTCTGTTTGGTAATGCGATAACTGATATCCAGGCGGTGGTAATCGAGCGTCCGGAAGTTGTTGCGTTCGTGTAAATCGGGGAGGTTTATATACGTCGATTGCCAGTCGCGCCAGGTATACTCATTACTTGTCTCTTTCGTTATCAAATCCGAGCCTGGCACGTCGCCGGTGTAGCGCGTACCGGCCACGGTCAACGCTGTGCCCGTGTTGAAAACGAAGTTAGCAGACAGCGTTTTGTTACGGCGAATGTCATGGCTTACCACAATGGCGAGATTATGCCGCCGGTCGAATTTGAAGGGGAATGGCCGTCCGCCGTTGATGTCGTCGAACTGCCGGTCCGTCTTCGAGAGGGTATAACTCAGCCAGCCTTTGGTGCGTCCGGCCGTTTTTTCCAGATAAAATTCGGCCCCGTAGGAGGTGCCTTTACCCACACTCACCCGGTCGTACCAGGGGATGCTGAAGTTGTTCTGGAAAGACGTACCCTCTTTGTAGTCGAGCACGTTCTGTAGCCGTTTGTAGTAACCTTCCACCGAAATATTCCAGTTGTTTTTCAACGTCCGCGAATAGCCTACTGACCACCAATGGGCCTTTTCGGGCGGAATTTGGTCTGTTACGGGCACCCACAGATCGGTGGGCAAGCCCACGGATGAGTTGGTAAGCAGATGTAAAAACTGAGTCATCTGGTTGTATGACACTTTAATAGACGACTCATCATCAAGTAAATAACGGGCACTAATACGGGGTTGTAGTGAATGCCACACCTGCCCGTTCACGAACTGATTGGCATAATGACCCCCAATATTGGCCCGTAATTTTGATGAAATCGTCCAGTCATCCTCGGCGTAGGCCGTCAGCTCGTCGGTCTGAATGGGCGGCGTGGGCTGATAGGTGGTGTCGGCGGTGGTGGCAGCGAACTGTTTTATCTCGGGGCTAAACGTGTGGTGGGTATAGCTGCCGCCAAACTTGACACTATGTGTGGTAATGGCGAAATAGTCGAAATCCGTGCGTAGTGATACATCCCGAATCCCAGAAGACACCCGGTTGACGTAATATCGTTTGGCTTTATATTCCTCGTTTATGGCATAGCTGAAGTTGGTGAGATTGGCCGTGAGGTTGCCAAATAATCGGTTGGTATATACGTGGTTCCAACGCAGGCCCAGTGTACGGTTACCCCAATCGAAGCTATTACTATACTGAGCATCGTTCACCGTATTTTTGGCACTAAATGCATCTTGACCGGTGTAAAAACTGAGATATAACCGGTCTTTTTCCGAAAACTTATGATTTATCTTGGCATTAAGATCGTAGAAGCCATAGCCACTTGTATTATTATTACCCCCTATACGGCTACCTGCCCAAACAAGTGCATCAAGCCAGGTACGTCGAGCCGAAAGCAGTATCGACGTTACGTCTTTTTTTATAGGACCCTCAATGGTGAGCCGTCCAGCAATGGGGCTAAGGTCGAAGCTGCCTTTCCAACGTTGTAGATTGCCCTCACGCATTGTAATATCGAGAACTGATGATAACCGCCCGCCATACCGGGCCGGAATGCTGCCTTTCAGAAAATCTGCCTGAGCTACAGCGTCGGTATTGATGACGGAGAAAAATCCAAACAGGTGATTAACGTTGTAAAGTGTAATGCCATCAAGGAGAACCAAATTCTGGTCGGGGCTACCGCCGCGCACGTTCAGACCCACAGTACCTTCGGTGCCGGCCTGCACACCGGGCAAGAGCTGAATGGTTTTCAGAATATCGTTTTCGCCTAGCAGGGCAGGAGCTTTCCTAACCATGTCGAGTGGAATGATAAACCGCCCCATCGTGGCTTCCTGATAGGTGTCTTTCCCCGTCGACTGCCGAATGACCAACGTGCCAAGCAGATTAACAGCGGGTTGTAGGTTGATGATTTGTGGTTTGTTGAGAGCGTAAGCTATAGTAAGCCGCTGGGACTGATAACCAACGTAAGACACCTGTACTGAATCGGTGGTTGAAACGGGCAAACTGAAGAAACCAAATTTATTTGTGGTGATGCCGTTGGTTGCTCCTACCGCTTTTATAGTAGCACCAATTAATTTCTCGCCCGTATGTGCGTCTTGTACATAGCCATGAATGATAACATTGCGCTGCGCAAACGAAGATATTGGTATAATCAGGGCCAGATAAAGAAAGAAATAGTTCATGGCTTTTCGGAATAAGGCGCATTTTGATTTTCAAACGTAAGTCGCGATACAACCTGTGTTAGCTCACATCAAATTATGCCAAGATTGCACTACAATTTGTTGATACTCAAAATGCGCCTACTACACTTTAAAAGAAGACGTCACAGTTACAATTGTAGCCACTCCAGCCAAACCTGAACACTGACCCGTTGTTAATTATGCGTTGATTGTTTGTGTAATTATATCCTAAGGATGAGTACCTATACACATTAATATTCCAAGAAGATCTTTGAGAATCTGGGCCGTTCATTACAAAATTGACGGAAGTAGTGAATCCGTAGCCACTCATTCCTACACCGTTTGTAAAAGAATTTCCAGGGAAGTCTGTCTGAACAGCAGATACAGCTCCATTTACTCCTGGTGCAGTTGGGTCAATTTTGATAGAACCACTCAGCGTTTGCTGCTGTGTGTCCCTATCCTACCAATCGCCCCAAAAACCTCTCTTTAGTGTTCTTACACAAATCTGTGCTACTGCATCAACATGCGGCACTGCTGTGTAAGGAGTGTAACCATAAGAATTGTACGTGTTGTAGTTGTAATCTGCTCTCCATTCGGTCCACTCTGAAACTGACTCATCAATATAAGCAATCATTTTCCATTCATATGGATTGCCACTTGCACTTTCACAACTGAATGGATGAGCATATCCGGTACGAGCTTGCGGTGTGTCAATCGCCTTCAATTTGTGCCGAATAGCATTAACAGCTATTTGCTCTGCCTTATCTGAGACTTGCGTATTGGCCATAGCACGTATGCATTGCTCACTATTCGCATCTGATTTTTTAGGGGTTGACTTCACCGCATCGTAGCTGAACTGATAAAAGGTATTATCAACACAGACAACACCCTGCTTATTCAACACGGCAGCCATCATAGGATTCGCCAAATTGAGCACAACACCGCCGTTCTCTTGATCATATATGATCATTTCACCTAATGTCACTGCTGTCTTCGACTGCAGATGCGAAGGGTGATTTTTCGGGTTGATCAAAGACAGTTTGTCTTCCTGTTCATA
The DNA here is from genome assembly GCF_017353175.1 of Fibrella forsythiae. Classification (GTDB taxonomy): domain Bacteria; phylum Bacteroidota; class Bacteroidia; order Cytophagales; family Spirosomataceae; genus Fibrella; species Fibrella forsythiae. Next base: position 861,754 of record NZ_JAFMYW010000002.1, read on the forward strand.
AGCGGAGGCCTCTTCCTCTACCACCCGGTTAAAAAGTTGCCGAAGTGAAATAAAGCCCTGCGATTCATCCCAGGCTTTCTGCTGAACATCTGACTGCTTGTTCAACTTATCAATGGTCTGATAAAACTCATCGAAGTTTTTGAACGTTAGATACGACTTTTGTTGAGTCGTGTTGTTGCCTGCGTTGGGCAACGTCGTTTCGAGGGGGTCTTTGCACCCTGCGAGCAAAAAAAACATGACGTATAGAGCGGCGACAACCACTCTGCGGTTTTGGGAAACAGTAGCGAAATGCATACCTTTAACATGAGTTAAGTGAAGACTAGACTCACAAGCCCTTCCTTACTGGTGCCAACTTGGGGGAAGGGCTTACTTATGTCAAAAGTATTTGCTCTTATGTTGCATTGCAATTGATCAAAAGCAATAAATAAATTGATTTATAGCAATCAATATATTAACAAGTAAAAAGCTGATATTGGTGAAGGCAGATATCAGCTTTTTACTTGTTAATATATTGATTCAGAAGTTATTTCTTCCTCATCCTTTTAGATCGTAATCTGCTCAATGTGCTCGCTGTCATGCCCAAAAAAGAAGCAACGTGCCGCCCTTGCGCTGTTACAAGGATAGGCCCAAACTGTTGCTCGAACATGTCGTAACGTTTTTCTGCCGACCGTGTTCTGAGAATACGAATGCGCCATTCGTACTGCAGTACGTAATGCTCCATAATTTTACGGCCTACTTGATTGAATAATGGAAAGTCAGCATATAGTCTTTGCAAATCGTCGTACTGGATGCTGAATACGGTAGAGGGAGCTAGTAGTTCAATGTTTTCACTAGATGGTTCCTGATTGAAAAAACTGTGCGGCGCTATGGCAAAACCGTTTTTAACAATGATCCATGAAGTAATTTCGTTTTCATTTTCGTAGAAATATGCTCTCGCCATACCGCTTTCCAGAAAAAACAATTGGTCAGTCTTTTGGCCTTCTCTAACTAACAATGTTCCCCTTGGCAATTGCTGTTTACGGGTTAGCTGCATCAGCATATCGATACTGGTAGAAGCGCTAAAGAGTTCTGGAACAATTGATTGTAGTGTGCGAAACATAGAGAAAAATAGTGCACACAAATATACGCAAAAGAGTTACTGTTGTACAGGTAAGTAAGTATTTACTGGGCATAGGATAGCTTCATTTACCCAAGCAGTGCCATCAGCCCCAGGTACGTACCTGCACCGGCCAGGTAGCCGAGTAAAGCCAGCCAGCTGATATGGCGGAGGTACCAGCCGAATTCGAGCTTTTCCATGCCCATGACGGCCACGCCCGCTGCCGAACCAATGAGCAAAACGCTGCCGCCGGTGCCGGAACAATAGGCCAGAAATTCCCACAGTTTATGGTCGGCTGGGTACGTTGCCAGATCGTACATGCCCATGGCAGCGGCCACGATAGGTACGTTGTCGACTACGGCCGAAACGAGGCCGATCAGCATGACGATCACATCCAGATTGCCCACGGTCTGGTTCAGGTACGTTGCCATGGCGCGTAAACCGCCAGTGGCTTCCAGCGAACCAACGGCCAGCAGAATACCCAGGAAGAACAATACGCTTGGCGTATCGATGTTTTGCAGCGCATAGGCCGGGGTCAACGGTTCGCGGGCGGCCTCGTCTTTGTCTTTATGAATGATTTCGGAAGCCAGCCAGATAACGCCCAGTACCAGCATCATGCCCATGTAGGGCGGCAGGCCGGTCACGGTTTTAAACATGGGAACGAACAGCATGCCACCGAGCCCGATAGACAGCATAAGTCGACGGTCGCGACGGGCAATCTGGTTTACGTAGGGGCGGCTGACACCTTCCTCATCTGCCGAAGCCACAAAGGCCGTGCTGACTGCCGGGTAGCGAAACGTCAGAATGAGTAAGGGGACAAGCAGCGCTACCAGACTCGGCACCAGCACTGTTTTGATGATGTTGAGGGTGGTGATCTGCCCGCCTATCCAGAGCATGGTCGTGGTTACGTCACCGATGGGCGACCAGGCCCCGCCCGCATTGCAGGCAACGATGGTCATGCCCGCCATCAATCGCCGTTGGTCGGGGTCGCGAACAAGCTTTCGGAGCACCGATACCATCACGATCGCAGTGGTAAGGTTATCAAGCAGGGCCGACAGAAAAAACGACAGCGCGCAGGTGATCCAGAGCAGGGTGCGGGTGTTGCGGCTGGCAATCCGGTCGGTGATGAGGGTGAAGCCATCGTGGGCGTCGATGAGCTCAACGATAGTCATGGCTCCCAGCAGGAAAAACAGGATACCGGCAATATCAACGAGGTGGTGGCCCAGTTGCTCACTGATCGCCGCGTGATCGGCACCGGTCAGGGCGTAAATTGTCCAGCAGAGCACGCCAGTGATAAGTGCCGTGGCTGTCTTGTTCACATGGATCAGGTCTTCCAGTGTGATGAGCAGGTAGCCACCCAGAAAAACGATCAGTAAAGTGGTGAGCATGGAGGAAGTCAATTGACCAACCCGTCTGGTATATGTTGTCGGGCGGGTGAATTTTGTGCACTGGTTGCTACGTTAGTAAAGTCAGCAAGCACTTTTATTGTTCACTACTAACTGAAACCTGTCCGCTGATACCTGTAGTTGTTCCCTGGCTGTGGGTCAATGGGATGACCATTTGGCCATTTGTGCTGCTCCGGAAACCCAATCCGTCGGCGCAACTGCTCAATCATGAGCGCATTCATCTGCGGCAGCAGCTTGAACTGGGCATCGTACCGTTCTATCTCTGGTATTTCGGCGAGTATGGCTACTGGCGGCTTAGGGGGATGGACCATTACAGGGCGTATCGGGCCATACGTTTTGAGCGGGAAGCCTTTGACAACGAGGAAAATCTGGCTTATCTCAACAAAAGGCCGTTCTGGGCGTTTCTAAAGAAGCGTTATCAGGTATAGCGAGACGGTAGGTTGCCTCTATATCAGGTAGTTGATCGTCGCTTGCTACCTCTATTGAAGCGCTTAACAACACTCAACGCCTTGAAACGATCCGTCAAAATTCTCATCGCCATCGTGGCTTTGTTAGTTGTAGCCCGTCTGCTGCTTCCCTACTTTGTGCTCAGGTACGTGAACAAAACGCTGGCCGACATGGGTGAGTACACCGGTCATGTCGACGACATTGATATCTCGTTACTCCGGGGAGCTTATCAGATTAAAACCCTTACAATCAGAAAGATAAACGGAAAGGTGAAAGAGCCGTTCGTGTCAATTCCACGCTCTGATCTGTCTGTTGAATGGAAATCGATACTGAAGGGAAAACTGGTTGGCGAAGTGGAATGCTATGAGCCGGAACTGAACTTCTCCTTCAGTACCAATGAAAGTACCCGCCAAACCGGTGAAGGTGCCGACTGGACCCAGGTAGTGAAAGACCTGCTCCCCATTCAAATCAACCGCTTTGCCGTTGTCAATGGCCGCGTAAACCTGCTTAAACTGTTCGCTGCGTCTAAAGCCGATCTGTCGCTACAGAAGGTAGACGGTGAACTCCGCAACATCCGAAATGTAGAAGAGAAATCGGGTAGCTTGCCATCGCCCGTCTGGCTAACCGGCGACGTACCTGGCTACGGCGGTTCCATGCGGTTCGACGCCAACATGTATCTGCTGAAAGATATTCCTGATTTTAATTATAATCTGAAATTCACCGACTTACAACTGGTGAAGCTTAATCCAATTGCCCGTCCGTACGCCAATGTCGATTTTGACAAAGGCACGATGAGTGTGTTTTCGGAGATGGCTATGGATGATGGCAAGCTGAACGGCTATCTGAAACCCCTCACTAAAGATATGACGATCTTTAAGCTGAAGGAACCCGGTGAGCACCGCACCATTGGCCGGTTCTTCACCGAGTTACTGGCGCAGGGAGCCACCGAAGTGCTGGAGAACCGGAAGCGCGATCAGGTAGCCACCCGCGTCCCCTTGACCGGCACTGTCGACGATATCAAAACGCCTGTCTGGCCAACGATTTTCGGCGTGCTGCGCAATGCGTACGTACAGGCGTTCGAGCAGAAATTCGACAACGACATCACCTTTACCGATGCGCTTCAGAGTTTTAAGGAAGATTTCAAGGAAAAACGGGCCGATCGAAAGGCCGAACGCAAAGAGAAGCGCGCTGAACGAAAGGCCGCCAGAAAAGCTAAACGGGAGGCTAAAAAAGAAGCAAAAGAGAAGAAGTGAGCGGTTGCGGAGCTACGCCAACGCAACCGCTCATTCGCTCGGTCTGTAGCGAATAGTACCAACGGCCATGAAAACGGCAGTCAGTATGACGACCAGGGTCAGGATTCCCTCACGGAAACCGGTGAGTTTCAGGGCTTGTGGAATATTGGTATACAGTAGAATAGTGATTAGGCCGCGCGGGGCGATCCAGTTGAGGGGACGCCAATCGCCGGGGTAAATCAGGCGGAGCAACGGCCAGCGTACGGCAAAGATGACAACCAGGAATAAAGCACTGACAATCAGGGCATCCGTATCAATCAGGGAGGATAAGTTGGTTGCGTAGCCGAAAAGCAGGAAGAAGAACGTTCTGACGATGAACGCCCCTTCGGCGGTCAGGTTTTTGAACTGATCGAGTTCCTGCTCAAACAGATCGCTTTTGAAAGTTCGGGCCAGTCTGCCACGGATAAACAGCTCGGTGTTGTTCAGAAACAGACCGAAGATGAGCACCAGCAGCAGCGACGACAGTTCGTAGATATTGGCAATGGCGTAGACCAGCAACAGCACCGAGATGATAGGCAGAAACTTCACCGGATGATTTATTCGGCCAATCAGATAGAGCAGCGCGAAACAGCAGATGACCGAAACCAGCCCCATCGTCAGCGTATCGCGGATAAACCCGAAGGTGGCGCCAAGTAACGATATGTCGCTTTCAATCAGAAAGTTATACAGCATGATGCTGATGATCGCCGCAAACGAGGTTTCGTAGGTGATGAATTCCCGCTTGTCGTTCGGGAGTGGGCGTACGGCCTGCCCGGCAATGGAACTACTGACAATACTGAACGGCAGCGCGTTGATCAGGCATTTGTAGTACGATTCATCCAGCAGCAGGTAAAGCATCGTGGCTAATACCAGCGTCGTGAGCAGGATAGATGATAGTGCCATCAGGCCGGTTCGACGAACGAGGCTGAGCCTATCCGACTGAATATCGAGGTCGAGGCCTCCTTCCAGCACAACCAGAATGAGCGATAACGTACCCAGCGCCGATAGAGTTGGAAAGACGTACGGAACCTGAATGTTGAGTGAGTTGGTCAGAATGCGGAGTAAAGCACCCATGAGCAGCAGCAGCAGCAGCGGGGGCGTTCTGAATCGGCTGCTCAACAGGTCGAATCCGTACGAAACCAGTACAGCAGTGCTTAGCGCTATGATCAGGTAAGAGGTATTCATCTACAACAATTTACTGCGGTCCGCCGCGCGGTTTTCAGTCTACTGTTTTCAGTTGCTTCGCTACCGTCCGAAACCATGATTTGGCAGCGCAACAGAAGACAGAAGACTGTAAACCGCGCGGCGGACCGCAGTAAACTTCTACATAGCGGCAAGTTAAGTGGGTTTAGGCCAGATTGCGTAAATTGACGGCATGGAATTGCTGCTACACCGCTTCGACCTGCGCCTTCGCCACACGTTCACCATTGCTCACGACAGCCGCGACGTGCAGGAAACGCTGATTGTTGAACTGCGCGACGGGAGGCTGAGTGGCTTCGGAGAAGCTACCGCCAACAACTACTACGGCATCACGATCGATCGCATGATTGCTGATCTTGGCCAGCTTCGGCCGTTAATCGAATCGGCCAATTGGACTACTGCTGAGGCGCTCTGGGACCAGGTACACGATGCCCTGAAAACAAATCCGTTCGCTCAGTGCGCCCTCGATGAGGCAGCGCACGATCTGGTTGCCAAACGGGCGGGTCAACCACTCTACGCCCAATGGGGACTTGACCCCTCCCGAATTCCGCTGACCAACTTCACCATTGGCCTTGATACGCCCGAGGTGATGTTGAGCAAGATGCAGGAGATGCCCTGGCCGCTATACAAGATCAAGCTGGGGCGTGGCGACGATGATCTGGCGTTGCTTCGGCTACTGCGCCAACATACTGACGCTACGTTTCGGGTCGATGCCAACTGCGGCTGGACCGCCGGGCAGACGTTGGCTTACGCACCGGAATTGATCGAACTTGGCGTTGAATTCATCGAGCAACCGTTGCCTGCTGCCGATTGGGCGGGTATGAAACTATTGCGCGTTAACAGTCCATTGCCAATTATTGCCGACGAAAGTTGCATTGTTGAAACGGATGTTGCCCGCTGCGCCGATTATTTCCACGGTATAAACATTAAACTCACCAAGTGTGGTGGCCTTACGCCCGCCCGCCGTATGGTGGCCGAAGCCCGCCAGCATGGGCTGAGTGTGATGGTTGGTTGCATGACTGAGTCGAGCGTAGGGATTTCGGCCATTGCGCAGCTGCTCCCCTTACTCGATTATGTAGATATGGACGGATCGTTGCTTATCAACAACGACCCGGCTATCGGCGTCACCTTTGATTTTGGTCAGGTACGTTACGCTGCAGAGAATGGCACCGGCGCTGCGTTGCTCGGGTAAAATTGGGTGAGAAGTAACGTATACACGTATCGAAATTCGTTTTGAGTCAACTAATTATGTCTTCATCCGCGCCAGGTACGTTGGCCGCTTTTCAGATCGATCACATGCCCGATCGAACGATTGACCATCAGGGGCAGTCGTATCTGTTTTTCTCAGGTACGTCTTACCTCGGTATGGTGCAGCACCCGGCTATGCACGCGCTATTGGCAGAAGGGTTATCACGATACGGCCTGCATTTTGGTTCGTCGAGGAATGGCAATCTGCAACTCCAGGTGTTTGCCGAAGCAGAAGCCAAACTCGCCGCGTTGGTTGAGGCACCGGCGGCCCTGACTGTCTCGTCAGGCATGCTGGCCGGGCAGGTCGTAGTTGATTGGCTGGCCAGTGTTGTTGGCCCAGATGCGGTAGGGTATCAGGCACCGGGTACACATCCCGCCCTGTGGCATCCGTTGCTGAAAGCGCATGTCAATCCGTTTACACAGCCAGCCGGAACGAGTTGTCCGGCCTATGTACTGGCTAATTCGGTGGATGCGATCCGGTCAAAAACATATTCGTTCAACTGGCTCGCGGCACTGCCGACAGACCAACTCATCTATCTGGTCGTCGATGACTCGCATGGATTGGGCATTCTGAATAATGGACGGGGGATCTGGTCGCAACTGACCGAACAGTTAACGAACCACCCAAACGTGAAGCTGATCGTGACGGCGTCGCTGGCTAAAGCTATGGGTTTGCCGGGCGGGGTTATTTTCAGTGATCCGGGCACGTTGGCATCGCTGCGGCAAACAGCTTATTTCGGGGCCTGCTCGCCCATGCCACCGGCCTATGCGCACGCTTACGTTCAATCGGGTAATCTGTATGCAGACGCCTATAAACGGCTGGCCCGGAATCTGGCACTTGCCCGCCAACTGCTGATACCAACGCGCTTGTTCCAGCAGGCTGAAGGCTACCCGGTTTTTTATACCGACCACGACGAAATAGCCCCTTATTTACTCGGGAAAGGTATATTCGTGTATTCATTCGCCTATCCAACCGCCGCCGACAAAGCAAATACCCGCGTGGTTATCAGTGCCTACCATACACCCGATGACTTGGCTGAGATAGCCTTTTATGCAAAGGAATTTGCCCGGTCGCTGTAGCTGACCAGGTTCCTGGGCCACAAAATAGTTTCGTTAAACGCTTCCCACAGAATAGAATCGTGCGTATAAATTTTTGTACTTCATGTATGGAATATGCGCCGGTTCGTTATCAATGGAAAAATAGCCGGTTTAATCCCCCTGTCAAGCGCCATGAAGACACTTACACCTGCTCAAGTAGATCAACTCCGCACCCATCTGTATAAGTCTGGTGCAACGCCCTCGCAGGCATCGTCGCTACTACCTCTATTCAGCCAGGAAGTAGAGCATTTTATGTGGATTGGCTTACCGTTCGAGGTAGCCCTTGATAAAGTAGAGCTGGAAGCAGAACATAACCCTGTCCGTTACCTGCGCGAAAAACACGCCAATGCACTGGTTATGCCCGAAGAGCAGCTGAACGAGCTTGATCTTGACGAGATCGTGTTTGCTAATCGTAACCGTGCTTACGGAGCCTACGATTTACGCAAGGCGTATAACCGTGCCGTGGTGAATGCGCTGCTGATGACGCTTGGGTTAGTACTGATGATTCTGGCTGCTATGGAAGCATACCAGCAGGGAAAATGGGTATATGCCAGTTGGGGGGGAGGCGCCTGGATCGCCGGCATTTTCCTGGTTGCGTTCTCTGCTTTCCGGTTCTACGTAGAGCGCATTACGCTGGTTATGACCGAAAATCGTTAATACTCCTTAACGCTGGACACTATTTCTACTTGAGGAGACGTTATGTCTATTCACCAAGTAGAGTATGTCTTGCTTAAAAAAATTGGTTTCTCCTTGCTGATGGCGCTTGCCCGGCCTGTTGCTGCTGCTGCCACCAAAATCACCACCGCGCCGCTTGCGCCTAAAGAAAACTCCAGAGAACAGCCTGTAATTTTGGCTGTTAATAACCTGGCCGCAACACTGACCGGACCTGCCTGGCCCGACGGTTACAGTCTGATACCGGCCGAAAGTGAGTTTCCATTGCTCGACGTGAACTTTTGCGGAGAAGCCATGCCACTCGATCAGGCCGATGTGGTGTCGCGCTGGAAGCACGTTTTTACACTCTTCAGGCCGCAATCGCCGAAGATAGACGCGCTCCAGAAACAGGCAGATGCTTTCTTTCCCATGGTTGATTCAACCCTGGCAGCGTATGATATTCCGGCTGATTTTCGCTATATTCCTCTGGCTGAGAGCGGTTTGAAAGCAAAGGCAGTATCGCCGAAAGGAGCAGGTGGCTATTGGCAACTGATGCCGGCTACGGCCCGTGAACTCGGTCTGAAAGTGGGAGGGAAACACGACGAACGCTTCAACGCCCAGAAAGCGACTGCCGCCGCCTGCAAGTACCTTCGTAAATTATACGATCAGTTCGGCTCCTGGTCGCTGGTTGCTGCGGCGTATAATGTGGGGCCCGGTTACGTTAAAGCACAATTGAAAAAACAGGCCGACTGCAGCTATTACCAGATGAAGCTCCCCCGCGAGACACGGTACTATCTGTTCCGGGTATTGCTCTACAAAGAGGTTCTTTCCCGCCCTACCGATTACACGGCTTTTCTGACGGGAGTATAGACGATTTGGGATGTCGGATTGGAGATTTTGGATTTGCTTCGTTGCTTCGCTTACTACAGTTATGAAACTAAGCCAAGCAAATTACCAATCGCGACATCCCAAATCTGTTTATTGCTTTGCCTGAACGGGTAGGTCTTCCAGTTGGGCGTAGCTAAGCTTCCAGTTTTCGTCGGCGCCTTTTTTCCAGAGGAGTACAAAGTTGCCTTTACCGAAACCACTTGGTTCGCCCGGAGCTTCCGGAGCAACATCGACCGAGAACGTACCTGCTTCGTAACCAATCTGAGTGTCTGCTACCGTACTGACGGTGCTGGTTTTCAGGTTGCTGATGGTTGGCAGCGTGGCGCGGACCCATTTTTCTGCTACTTCCGACTTGCCGGTAAAGCGGGTGTCGCCCTGCAGAAACTGAACGTTATCGTCGAGCATGGCGACAACCTTGTCAGTTTCTTTATTGTTCCAGGCTTGAATGAATTGCTGATTTAAGGCACCTACATCGGTAGGTTCGTTCTTCTTGCACGAGGCAAATAACAGAACAAATGCTAGGAATGGGATGATCGTCTTCATAGGAAATGGTGTTTTACGTTGAGAATACTTTTCGCCCCTGCGCGCGCAGAAAGAGCGCGCAGGGGTAGGCAATAGACGGGTTACCAGCTTTTACGACGATATTCCGATGTTGGATAGGCCGTATTTGGATCACCATATGAGGTGTTCAGTAGAAAGCCGTTGCGTACCAGTGGCACTGTAACCGGTTCCGGCGCAGTTAACACCGAGTTCTGTGCCGTAGCCGTTGACACCTTACTGATAGGTTCAACTTTGCGTACACTTGCGTTCCGATTCGACGTACCTGAGCGGAGTTCGCGATTCTCGGTTGCGGTACGTGCGGCAAACTCGCGATCTTCAGCGGCACGTGCCGCAGCGGCGGCTTTTTTATGCCGGTTGTCGATCACCTTACCAATACCATAACCAGCGGCAGCCCCGACGGCTAATCCTACACCGGCTCCTACTTTGCGGTCGCGTTTATTGATGATGGCCCCCGCTACACCACCTACACCAGCACCGATGGCTGTACCTTTGGCTTCTGGATTCCACTTCCGTTGGGCCTGGGCAAATGGACTAACGAAAAGACCTACTAAAAGGGCCAGAGCTATAATACGTTGATTCGTTTTCATCTCTACAGTTGTTTAAGCGTGAATAACTACTCGTTTGATCTTGGACAGAAAGCTGTTCTCAAGGTTTAAACAATTACTTGTTCATGCCCATATTCAACGTAGGATAAGTGCTGATTGTTTGTAATCCGAGGCAACGTACCTGGATGTTTATCAGCATCACTCTTTGTTCGGCAGCGGTCATATATATCACAAACCCCCGTTCAATTACCCATGCTATATCGTGGTAATTGACCGGGGGATTATGTAATACCTATATATAATGTACTGGATATCAGTTATTCGAGCATTTTTAGTAGCTCATTTAGTTTCAATAAGGCCTCGATAGGCGTGAGGCGATTAACATCAATGGTGCGGAGCTTATCTTTAATGGCTTCTGATTTGGGGTCACCCGCTTCGATGATGCGCAGGGCCAGTTCACGCTCGGTACCTGAACCCGCTTCCCGTATTGCCTCTTTATTGCCTTCACGTTGGTGTGAGGCCTCCAGTTGAGTCAGAATTTGCCCCGCCCGCTTCACCACGCTACCTGGCATGCCGGCCATTTGGGCTACGTGAATACCAAACGAGTGCTCAGAACCTCCTTCTTTTAGTTTACGCAGGAAAATGACCTTGTTGCCCACTTCCTTTACTGCTACATTGTAGTTCCGGATGCGGGGCAGATCGGCGGCCAGATCGTTAAGCTCGTGGTAATGTGTAGCAAAAAGCGTTTTTGGCCGGCAATCGGTGTTGTGCATATACTCGGTAATGGCCCAGGCAATCGAGACGCCGTCATAGGTGCTGGTGCCTCGTCCGATTTCGTCCATCAAGACCAAACTGCGCTCGCTGAGGTTGTTTAGGATGCTGGCCGTTTCGGTCATCTCAACCATGAACGTACTCTCTCCCCGCGACAGGTTATCGCTGGCACCTACCCGCGTGAAAATTTTGTCGACAATCCCGATCTCGGCAGACGAGGCAGGTACGAAACTACCAGCCTGCGCCATCAGCACAATTAGCGCTACCTGCCGCAGCAGTGCCGACTTGCCCGCCATATTGGGGCCGGTGATGACAATAATCTGCTGCGTCTCATCGTCCAGATGAACGTCGTTGGGTACGTAGGGTTCGCCGGGGGGCAGTTGCTGTTCAATGACCGGGTGACGGCCGTCCTTGATTGTCAGTGCTTTGCTGTCGTTCAGTTCGGGGCGAACATATTTGTTCCTGACCGCCACTTTGGCAAATGACGACAAAACATCGAGGACCGAGATCACACGGGCATTTTGCTGAATGGCCGCGACATATTCGCCGGTAGCCGCCACGAGTTCACTGAACATCCGGGTTTCAATGCTGAAAATCTGGTCTTCGGCATTCAGGATCTTCTCTTCGTACTCTTTCAGTTCAGGCGTAATGTACCGCTCGGCGTTCACCAGCGTCTGTTTCCGAATCCAGTCGTCGGGCACGCGGTTTTTGTGGGCGTTGGTCACTTCCAGGTAGTAGCCAAACACCTTGTTGTAGGCGATCTTAAGCGAGCTGATGCCCGTGCGCTGCACTTCGCGATCCTGCAACTGCAAGAGGTATTCTTTGCCCGAATAGGCCAGCTTGTGTAACTCATCAAGCTCTTCGTTGATACCCGTACGGATCATGTTACCCTGTGTTGACAAGACCGGTGGGTCGTCGCGAAGTTCAGCTTCGATGCGATCGAGCAGAAAGGTCAGGGGATTAAGTTGATCAGCATATTTTTTCAGGCTTGGCGCCTCCGGTTTCTGGCTCAGTGCCGTAATCAGCATTTCCTTGATGGGCAACACATGCTGCAACGAACGTTTCAACTGCACCATCTCGCGTGGATTAATGCGGCGTACAGCCACTTTCGAAACGAGTCGCTCCAGATCACCAATCTGTTTCAGATGCGCCAGCATAGTCTCCAGCAGTTCATCATCTTCATGAAGTAGCGTCACCAGATTCAGCCGCTCGTCGATCAGGGCGCGGTCTTTCAGCGGCAACATCAGCCATTTGCGCAACAGCCTGGCGCCCATCGGCGTCACCGTCTGATCAAGAATCTGAATCAGGGGAATACCGCCCTCCTGTTGTGCGGCCACGAGTTCAAGGTTGCGGATCGTGAACCGGTCGAGCCAAACGTACCTGTCTTCTTCCAGCCGTGTAACGCGCTGAATGTGTTGCAGGTCTTTATGCTCTGTTTCATTAAGGTAGTGCAGAATGACCCCGGCCGCAATAATGCCGTCGGGCAGGCCATCAATGCCGAAGCCCTTCAGCGAGGTTGTCTGAAAATGTTGCCGGAGGTAGTTATAGCCAAAATCATACGTGAACGCCCAGTCTTCGAGCGTGAACGTGTGAAATTTATCGCCGAACAGGGTGCCAAACTCCGCCCGGTTCCGTTTGCAATACAGCACCTCTGAGGGGTTGAAGCTCTGAAGTAACTTATCAATGTAAGCCGCGTTTCCCTGCGACGCCAGAAATTCACCCGTCGAGATATCGAGAAACGAAATGCCAAATTCGTCGACTCCTTTACCAAAATGGACGGCGGCCAGGTAGTTATTTCGGCGTGTGTCCAGTACGTTGTCATTGAATGACACTCCCGGCGTAACCAGTTCGGTAACACCCCGTTTTACAATGCCTTTGGCCATGGCCGGGTCTTCGAGCTGGTCGCAGATGGCTACACGCTCGCCCGCCCGAACGAGCTTAGGCAGGTGAGTGTCAAGGGAGTGGTGCGGGAACCCGGCAAGTTCTTCGTTCGATCCACCGTTGTTGCGTTTGGTGAGGGTGATGCCCAGAATACGGCTGGCTTTTACGGCATCTTCTCCAAATGTTTCGTAAAAGTCTCCAACCCGAAAGAGAAGCAGCGCACCGGGGTATTTGGCTTTTACCTGGTTGAACTGCTTGTTAAGCGGCGTTTCTTTGGCGGGTTTTTGAGGCTTGTTGGGGGTGATCGTCTTCACTAAAATTGGCTACAGTAGTTTAAACAAATTTAGCCAATTTAGAGCGGGAAAGGAAGCCTTGACACCAACATGAGGCAGCAGCGGATAACGAAGATTATGCGCCGCCGTGATACTAATCACTGGCTACACCTATTCTCTGTTGTTTCTTTGCCCCATGAATAGTCCACGCAAAGTAAGCCTTGAGGAATTGAACCGCCTGTCTGTCGATGAGTTCAAAGAGGCGGAGAAATTCCCCTATTGCCTGTTACTCGACGATATTCGCAGTTTGAATAACGTAGGGTCTGTCTTCAGAACGGCTGATGCGTTTCGAGTGGATACGCTTTATCTGTGTGGTATTACGGGAACGCCCCCCCACCGCGATATTACCAAAACGGCGATCGGGGCCACAGAGTCGGTCAATTGGCAATATGCTTCTGACATAGAGGCGCTTATCGCTGAGCTGCGGTCAAAGGATTACCTGATTGTTGCCGTTGAGCAGGCAGAAGGAAGCACCCTGCTGCCTCATTTTATACCAGATTCTGCTAAACGATACGCATTTGTTTTTGGGAACGAGGTGATGGGCGTACGCGAGAGCGTGGTGGTCGGAGCTGATTATGTAGTTGAAATACCGCAATTTGGTACTAAACATTCATTAAATATCGCTGTTACAGCTGGAGTTGTCTGCTACGATTTCGTCAATAAGATAACAAAAACTTAACATTAACCTTTTGTTTGTCAGATTTTATGCGTATTTCTTTGTAGATTTTTCCTTAGACAATCATGGCTAAAAGCAACAAAAAACAAAACCACACAAAGTCACTGGCGGCAAGCATCGCTACTGCAGTTGAAACAAAAGTATCGGAAGCGGGAGAGGCTACCAAAAAAGTAAAGAAAACCATTGAGAAGGCGGCCGAAAAACTGGCAAAACGCCTAAGCAAACTGGTTGAAAAAGAAACGAAGCAACTGGCCAAGATCACCGAAAAAGCAGCCAAAAAGGAAGAGAAGAAAGCACACAAGGATGCAAAGAAAGCTATAAAGAATGCCGTTAAGGCAGAGAAGAACGCATCGCGCACCAAGTCGAAAAAGGAGAAAGAACAGAAAGCCGCCGCTCCGGCCCTGAAAGCAGTTCCAATGCCGGTTACGTCTACACCACCGGCTCCCAAGGCTGGCCCGCCAGCTGCTGCCAAGCCAAAGAGTGCGCCTAAGCCTAAAGTGGCCACTCCGCCAACGCGTACACCTGGCACGGCCAGCCAATCCGTTTCAACTGAAACACCCGCTTCACCGGCTGAAGAAACGGCGAATTAGTGCAGTAATCTACTTTTTAAGTATATTAATATTAGCCCGATTTGTCGGGCTTTTTTTATTAATAATATATTATCATAATTGGTATGTGACGGAATCGTATAACTTTACGTCTATAGCCCCGCTCTGATACTCTCCGAGCTACATTTATCCAACCGGATTAAACTCCGTCGCCTATGAATAATATAGCTACGTATGTTGCACGTAACCGGTATTATGGCTTGCTGATCATCGCTGTGTGTATGCTGTCAGCGATCTACGGGCCAGACATACGTCGGTTAGGGTGGTTCTTCTGGGTACTACCAAGCATAAGCTTGTTCGTGATCGGTTACTTTGTTTGGCGTAACGACCGAGAGCACCAGATGCCTTATGTGCATAAGGAAGTACTCGACACGATTGTCCACGAGTTCCAGACGCCGATTTCAGCTATCAAAATGGCCGCCGATATTCTGGCAACTCCATTCGGTCGGTCGTCGCAGGAGCGGACAGATAAATACATTCATATTATTCAGGAAGAAACACAGCGGTTGCAGCAGCAGGTAGACGTTATGCTGAGCCTTGCCCGCGCTGACCGCGACCGTCTGGCGATCAATATCGACGCGGTTAATGTCCACGAACTGATTCAGTCAATTGCTGAACGGCACGGATCTTACCTGAAATTACGTTTGCAGGCTAGCCAGCCAATTCTGCTGGCCGACCGGCTGCACCTGACCAACGTGCTTCACAATCTGCTCGACAATGCCGTTAAATACAGCCCCGGCGAACCCGAGCTGGTTATTCAAACGGAGGGAGATCGATCTAGTCTTATGGTTGCTGTTATTGACCGGGGCCTGGGTATTCCCAAGCATTTGCATAAGAAGATTTTCAAACCCTTTTACCGGGTTAGCGAAAATAATCAGGGGAGCGTAAAAGGATTTGGCCTTGGCCTGAGTTACGTGCAGCGCATTGTTGAAGCACACGCTTGGCAACTGGACGTTATCAGCGAAGTTGGAAAAGGCAGTGAGTTTAAAATTTCCTGTCCCAAAAGCTCGTTGGCCCACACAATTCATCTGTCTGAAAGCAGGATTTAATTGTTTTGAATGAACGTACCTAGTTACGTTGTCAGGGCTTCTTCTGGCTGAAATAGCTGCTGGAAGAAGCCCTGACTTTATTCTGCTGATGGTTAGCGCTTAATATGTTACCGCCGCCGACGACTGGTTTTGATAGGCTGCTTCCTGTACAAAGTTGAGCAGGTCTTCATTCAACTGATCTTTGGCGGTTACAAACAGGCCATGAGGCTCGCCGTCGTAAATCCGGTAGTCGGCATTTGGCAGTAGCTCATGCGATTTTTCACCCGATGATTCGATGGGTACCGTTTTGTCGGCGTCACCATGGATAATGAGCGTCGGTACAGTAATCGAACTCATATCGTCGCGGAAATCGGTTGACGAGAAGGCCTTGGCGCATTCCAGCGTAGCCTTAGGCGATGCCAGTGAAGCCAGCATGAAGTCATGATTCAGATGGGCCTGACTCACCGGGTGGCTTACCAGGTTAACGCCGTAAAACTGCTTGGCAAATGTTTCCAGAAATGCATACCGGTCTTTCTGCATGTCTTCAGCCATTGAGTCGAAGGTATCCTGTGGAACGCCGTCCGGGTTATCGTCAGTTTGAAGCATGAATGGCGTTACGGCGCTCACAAGTACAGCCTTACTGACATTGGCACCACCATGACGACTGAAATAGCGGGCCACTTCACCACCACCCATCGAGAAGCCGACCAACACTACGTTGTTTAGGTTTAACTCATCGATAACGGCTTTCAGGTCGTCGGCGAAGGTGTCGTAATCATAGCCACCCCAAGGTTTAGATGATTTACCAAAACCACGGCGATCATAAGCTACGCAACGGTAGCCCCGGTCGGCAAAGTAAGCTACCTGGTTTTCCCACATTTCGTGGCTCAGCGGCCAGCCATGAATGAATACAATGGTTGGCTGGGTGGTATCAGCAGACGATGACAGACCGGTTGCTGAAGAGCTACTGTATGAAGAGCCGGTAACGTCCTGAACGAACAGGTTAACAGGCTCGCCGAAACGAGAATCCTTGGTTTGTATGTAGGGCATAACGTTGATGAGTAGGGGTTTGCTACTCGTCTATAGAACAAGTGTATATACATACAGTTAGCTTATCTGAGCGAATGGCCAGCTGAGGAGGATGGCTTTCAACGACAAACAGGCGTTGCAGATTGGCAAAAGACCATCCTGCAACGCCTGTTTGTCGTTACGCTATCCGTAATTATTTCGCTGTGCTTGGTTTGGCGGCTTCTGTCACGGTCATAACGCCGTTCATGATACGCCAGTGACCGGGGAATGTGCACAGATAGGGGTATTCGCCGGGCTGGTCGGGCGCTTTGAAACGTAACCGTACTGTTTGATTTGGATTAACCAGCGCTGTAGAGGCCAGAATATCCGATGACTCAGGTACGTAGTTTTTCTCGGCACCATCCTTCGCCGTGATCATCGCATCGGCTAATTTGCCAATCCGGTCCGTCGATTTAGGTTTACCAACAACAAGGTTGTGCTGCATGGCGTCTGGATTCTCAAGCACGATGATCACCGTTTTGCCAGCCGGCACGCTGAACGCTTTCTTGTCGAAACGCATCTCTTCGCGTACCGTCTTCATCTGAATCACGACCGCGTTTGGATCTATATCGGCATTGGCATCGCGCAGGCCCCATGATTCGAGCAAACGATTCAGGCGTGGACGGGCATCTTCCGGCAGGTTGTTGCTCAAGCTGGCCAGGATTGGTTGCTGACTGTCTGATGGTTTTGGCCGGTTGTTTCCACGGGTGTAGTTGTAGCCATCAGACAAGCCTTTCACCAGTGCCAGCGCCTCATCACTTTCGAGCTTCGTTGCTTTTTGCAACATCATCACCACCGAGTCGGGCGTCGCAGTTGACGCGTAGGCGCGGGCGGCTCTCTCCAGCGCTACGGTGCGTAACTGAGCCGGTGCCCGGAAGGTGATTTTGGCGGTGTAGTTATTGTTTCTACGATCCGCATCGGGCAGTGTTGCGTCTTTGTCGATGCTCACTGACAGCGTGTAATCACCTGCTTTTTCGCCCATAACCGATAGATCGCCTACCCAGGGACCGTTGTTTGTTCGGGTAATCGCCACGGTTTCACCAGGAGCAATACCCGCGTCGAAGGTGCGGCTAACGAAGTCGATTTTTGGGCCGGCCGTTGCGCTGGTGCTGCCTTCAAACCGCATGGTCAGCGGAACCACGGTGCCTTTCGGAATGGCTTCGGTACCCTGATTAGTTACGTAAATCGTTGTGCGGGCCGATTCACGAACAACAGGCCGCGTTGGCTCGGTAGTCACTTTGCTGACAACCAGATCAACGCCGTTTACAGAACGTTGCGTCGTGGCAGGTGCTGGTGTTTGGCTGGCGGGCTGTTCAGCCATGCTGGCCATCGGGCCGTGCTGGCTATGATCCATGCCGGCATGCGTGCTGGCTGTTAGGCCAGAACCGGCTCCCGTGGCGGCCGGCTTTGTAATCGAACCCAGCCACTGACGGAATAAACGGGCGTTGTTGCTGTTCATGGCACAGGCAAACGCATCGGGTAACCAGCGGTCGTCGTTGCCTGACGTCTGGCGCAGACGGGCCAAAACGGCTTCATCTGTGGCTGGGCTGGCTGGTGCTTCGCTAAGGGCCAGTAGGCTATTCAGCACAACGAGCGGTTCTGCATCGTAGAGTGACTTTTGGGCCAATAGCATGGTCACACCTGCACCCGTACGAGGCATCACTTGCACGGCTGTTTTACGAACGCCAGCAGAAGGATGTTTCAGGGCTTTTTCCAACTCGCTGGGCGTAATGGCACCCAAACCGTGTAATGTCCATAAAGCATTGACAGCAGGTGCGTTCAGGCCGATCTCATCAACTTTCGGATCGTTGGCAATAGCCCACAGTTGGGGAGCTACGTCTTTGTTTCCGCGTTCAACCAGCAGACGCTGAGCGTGCATACGCCAAAACAGATTATCGTTTTTCAGGGCGGCTACCAAACTGGCCGGGTCGTTCCGATTCAGTTTAGGCGCGGTGTATGTTGGTGCTTTCGAGTAGCCCACGCGGTAGATCCGGCCGTGGGTAAAGTCGCGGAGGGGTGTCTCGTAGGCATTGCCCGATCCGTTTTTGAATCCCTGCGGTACCGGGTTGTGCTGGATGATATAGCTATACCAGTCGGCTACCCACACGGCTCCGTCAGGGCCTACTTCGGCGAAAACGGGCGCAAACCATTCGTCGGCACCAGCTATCAGGTTGAAACTTCCGGCACCGGTTTCGGCATCTGAGAAGTCAGATCCCTGTTTTACCATCCGGTTCTGGTGAACGATATGTCCGGTTGGCTCGCTGACGAACGCAACCTGATTCCAGTATTCTTTCGGGAAAGCGCGGGCAGTATACAGGTTATGACCCGCCGCCGCCGTGAACCCGCCAAACACGTCGACCTGACGTACCCGTTCGGTAATGGGCTTCATGTCTTTATGTGTATCGGTGCTGCGGCTACCGGCCATACTGCCCGGACGAGCGTTGAAGGATTTGTTTGGAATGGCCATGTACCAGCCGTGGCTATTGTTGGCGGTCGATCCGAACACGTTACCCGTTTCGTCGAAACCAAGGCCCCAGGTATTGTTTGACGTGTTGGTCATGTATTCCAGTTGCGAGCCATCGGGTTTGAACCGGAAGAAACCCTGGCTGAACCGAAGCGTATCGGGGTTGTTGCCCACCACACCTTTAAAGCCTGAGTAACCAACACTACCCCAAACCCAGTTGTCGAAACCATAGTGCAGGTTGCTTGGACCGGCGTGGGTATCAAACGTACCGAAACCCGTAAACAGAATCTTCTTTTCATCGGCTTTATCGTCGCCGTTGGTATCGCGCAGGTACAGCATATGCGGTGCCTGCGATACCACCAATCCGCCATTAGCGAAGGCCATACCCGTGGGAATGCTCAGGCCATCGGCGAAGTTGGTGAACTTATCGGCCTTGCCGTCGCCGTCGGTATCTTCGCAGATAACGATGGAATCAGAACCACCTTCAGGCTTTCGCTCGTTCGGATAATCCTTAGTAATCAGCACGTAAAGCCGACCGCGGTCATCCCAGGTCATGGCAATCGGGTGCATCACGTTTGGCTCATGCGCGAAGAGGTTCATCGTAAAGTCGACGGGTACCTGCAGGTGCTTCATCGACTCTTCGGGTGAGAGCGGTAACTGCTCCATCTGTTCGCCAGGGCGTTTTTCGTAGTTCGGCAGGTTGGCCGACTTATACGCAAATGCCTGTGGCTTTAGGTCGTCGTGCTGTTTCTTCACGCCGTCGCCAACGGCCCAGAGAATACCGCGCTCCAATAATTGCTGGAAAGCTGGCTGACTCCAGGTACGTTCGTCATGCCCATAGGCCGTGTAGAAAACGCGGCCTTTTCCGTAGGTACGTGTCCAGGTGTAGGGCTCTTCGGCGACACCAGGCTTATCCTTCGCCTGATCGGCTTTAATGGGGCGAACCGCCAGTACGTTGTTGTCGGCCTGCAAGTGGGTGTGCAGGTACGTTTCGTCGAATGCCTTGAACGAGGGTAAGCCGGCCGTGATGGCGTTGTCAGGCTGCGTGAATCGGGTTTGAATCGTATCCATCCGGTGCCGCCAGAATTGACCACCCACTACTTTATCGACATATTCGGGTGAGTTACGGAAGCAGTACGACGCGCAGTGAACCGGAATAACGCCATGCCCGGCCGCTACGTAGTCGAGTAAAGCGCGTTCTTGTGGTTTTGGAATTGAATCCCAGTTGGCATAGATCAGAAGCCCATCGTATTTCGACAGGTTGTCGGTCGTCAGGTCCTCCAACTTGTCAGTATACGTAATGTTGATACCCCGGCTTCCCAGGGCGGCCATCAGTTGTGGTACCCGTTCAATGGGCTTGTGGTGGCCGTTATCGCCCAGAAACAGGATTTCTGTGCGACGGGGACCACTCTTGCGGGCCGACGACGTTTTCGTCGTACTCCCGTCCATATCCTTGATGACTTTCGTCGGAGTACGGGTGCAGTTGGCGAGGACCAGCGTCGTGAGCGCGGTTACCAGCAACGATCGGTTTAATGAGAAAGTCATGGGTTATACATCGTTTGTCAAGTTGAAGAAATCAGCGAATATCAGACGCTGACTATTGGCTTATCGCTGCGAATACTCAGGAGCCAATAGGCTTGTAATCAGCGTCTAATAATTAAAATTGGCTAGTTGAAATCGGGTAATTTCATGATCTCTCCGCCCTTCATAGCCGACTCGTGGGCCAGGATGCCAACGCTCGTCCAGTTGGCCGATTGGGCGGCATTCGGGAATGGATCGCGGTCTTCGGTGAGGGCAGTCAGGAATTCGTGTACCATGTGTGGGTGCGACCCACCATGACCGCCGCCCTGCGTAAAGGAAAGGTGCTGCGTTTCGTCGGCATCATACACGCCTTTGGTCGTAAAGCGTTGAATTTCGGCGGGTAGCAGGTGCGCGAAGTCGGGTACGGTCACTTTTTCAGGAATCTCAGGCTCCGGTTTCTTAGCCGTGTGAATGACCGGTTGCTCGTCTTCGATCAACTGCCACTCAAACGATTTCTTGTCGCCGTAGACTTCAAAACTCTCCCGATATTGCCGCGCCACATCGAACAGAGACCGGTATACGTAGGCTGATAAGTCGCTATCTTTGAACTTGATATGGGCCGATTCGACGGCAAATGGCGAGTTGTGAATCGCCGCCAGTTCGGGGCGGATCGTACCCGAGCCGAAGCAGGATACGTAGTCGGCTTCCAGACGAAGCAAACCGGCCACGGGGCCAACGCAGTGCGTAGCGTAATGCATCGGTGGCAAACCAGGCCAGTAGTCGGGCCAGCCGTCCATATCCTGCTGGTGGCTTGCTTTCAGGAATTGTACCTTACCCAGCTCACCTTTTTCATACATCTCTTTTACGAACAGAAACTCGCGGGCATAGACCACGGTCTCCATCATCATGTATTTCTTACCCGTTTCGCGGGTCACCCGAACAATCTCCTTACACTCCTCAACGGTGGTGGCCATCGGTACGGTGCAGGCTACGTGCTTGCCAGCGCGCAGGGCTTTCAGGCTTTGCTCGGCGTGATTTGGGATGGGCGAATTAATGTGAACGGCATCAACGTTGGGGTCGGCCAGGAGTTCATCGTAATTGCTGTAACGTACCTGGATGCCGTAATCGTCACCTATTTTATTAAGGCTTTCGACGTTGCGCTGGCAGATAGCGTACATATTGGCCAGCGGATGGCGCTGGTAAATTGGAATAAATTCAGCCCCAAACCCGAGGCCAACGATGGCGATGTTAATCATTGTAAAAAGTTAGTCGTTCACTAATTGGCTCATTAACAGTTTAATGTGGCTAAGTCCTTCGCGCGCCAACTGTTCCGGCGAGTTGAACATGGGCCGGAAAATATGGGTGGCTGCGGCCAGCTCGGGCGGGTTAACACCAAAAGCTTCAATGGCAATAGGGCCCGTGTAATCGATATCACCCAGGGCCTGCAAGATCTTATCGAAGTCGACCTGCCCTTTTCCGGGCGTTGACCGGTCGTTTTCCGAAAGCTGCACATGCACCAGATACGGGGCGAGCGTGCGGATGGCGTCGGCCACGTTTTTCTCTTCAATATTGGCGTGGAATGAATCGAAAGCCGCCCGGCAGTACGGATGATCAACGGCCTCAATATACCGTCTGGTATCGTCGGCGCAGGTGAGCAGGTAGGTTTCGAATCGGTTTAACGACTCGATCGCCAGCATCACGTTCTGTTGCTGGGCGTGCTCGGCAATTTCGTTCATACTATCGACCGACCAGGCCCATTCGTCGGCGGTCGCGGGCTTACCCGTGAATGTTTTGAAACCTGCGAAGAAAGGCCCCATCAGGATAGGCGACCCGGCCGCGGCGGAGCAGTCAACAATCTGCTTCAGGTACGTTACACCAGCTTTCCGAACAGACGCATCAGGGCTGAGTAAGGTAAGCTCGGGCGGAAGCAATGAGCAGGTCTGAACGGCCAGGCCAATAGCTGATGCCTGTTGGCCAAGGCGTTGCCATTTGGCCAGATCGGCTGGAGCACCGGGCGTAGTGCCAACTGGCATCTCTACAAAATCAAAACCAGTTCGCTGTAGGTACGTTAGCGTGTCTGAGAGGTCCTCATCCATGGTCATCGTCCAGGTAAACAGGTTCATGCCAAGCCGATTCATGCGTAGGTGGTTATAAGGTTCGTACTACTGATTCAGGAAATATTTCTACAAAGCTATCTTTGTTCTGTTTATGTTGTTGGCCTACTTTTGTCTAATATTGACTTTATTTTTGCAACTACACAGAAGTATCCCCCCTGTTCGTGTTAATTCATGCTTATTGTTAAGGTTAGCTTATGAAATCTGCCCTGCGCAAGGATATTGAGTCGGGTATCGGTTCATTCGTTGTCAGAGATCTGATTGAACCCCACTTCGATCCAAACTGGCATTTCCATCCGCACTATCAATTGTTTCTTGTTGAAGAAGGCACAGGAACGCGTTTCATCGGCGATTCCATCCGGCCTTTTTCGCCCGGTGATCTGGTGATGATTGGCCCTGATCTGCCCCATTTGTGGCGTAGCGATCAGGCGTATTTTCTGCCCGAATCGGGCTTACAGACACATGGGCTCGTTGTTTATTTCACCGACGATTGTCTGGGCTCCGAGTTCTTCAATAAACCCGAAATGCACCGGATTCGGCAACTTCTGGAAAGCTCTCGTCAGGGGTTGACCTGGATAGGCGAAACCCACGAGCAAACGGTGGCGGCCTTGCGGAAACTGGTGGTGCAGGCCCCTACCTTCCGGCGCGTGCTCGATTTCCTGGCCTTACTGGATGACCTGGCCCATGCCACAGATGTGCAGTTGATCACGAGCGCCAATTACAGTAATCCGATGAAGCCCGCTGATGCCGATGAGGGCAGTGCATCGTCGCAGGCGTATCGTCGTATGCAGGCTGTACATACGTATGTGCTGACTCACTTCCACGAAGCTATTAAACTAGATACCGTTGCGGATATTGCCGGTCTGACACCGTCTGCTTTTTGCCGTTATTTTAAGGTTCGTACTAACAAAACCTTCGTTGATTTTGTCACGGAGGTCAGGATTGGTCATGCCTGTAAACTGCTGATCAATAGTGACTTGTCGATTTCGCAGATCGGTTACGAAAGTGGTTTTCGAACCATGTCGAACTTTAACCGACAGTTTCGCGACGTAACGGGCCAAACGCCATCACAGTACGTGAAAACGATGGGAGGAGTGTAAGGGGATTAGGGAGAAAAGCAGGAATGGAAGAAAGGTGGTAAGGGAGCTTTCGCAAACAAAATGGTTGTCCGAAAGCAACTTTCCTCCTTTCTTTCATTCCTCCTTTCCTGCTTTTTAATTATTTCGGCCCCATCCGTATGGCTCCATCCAGGCGGATCACTTCACCGTTGAGCATCGGGTTTTCGACGATGCTTTTGGCCAGCATGCCATATTCGGCTGGCCGGCCAAGGCGCGATGGGAATGGCACCTGCTGACCGAGCGATATGCGGGCTTCTTCGGGTAAAGCGGCTAACAGCGGCGTTTCAAACAGGCCCGGTGCGATGGTCATCACCCGGATGCCCGACTTCGACAGGTCGCGGGCAATGGGCAGGGTCATACCAACAATTCCCCCTTTTGATGCCGAATAGGCGGCCTGCCCGATTTGCCCATCGTAAGCGGCAACGGAAGCAGTATTGATGATCACGCCACGCTCACCTTCGGCGTTGGGTACGTTCTTCTCCATGGCAAAAGCCGCCAGCCGGATTACGTTGAACGTACCGATAAGATTAACCTCGATAGTCTTACGGAAGGCGTCGAGCGAATGCGGGCCATAGTCGCCGTTTACTTTACCAATCGTTTTCCGGGCTTCAGCAATACCGGCGCAGTTGACCGTAATGTGCAGCGCACCGAAGGTGTCGGTTGACAGCAAAATAGCCTGCCGTACGTCTGCCTCACTAGCCACATTGGTCAGGGCAAACCGAACACGTTCGCCTAATTCTGTAGCAAGTGCGCTGCCTCGATCCTGATTCAAATCGGCAATGATAACGTTGGCCCCCGCCGCATGAAAAGCCCGTACGGTGGCCTCACCAAGGCCCGATGCACCGCCCGTAACCAGAGCCGTTGATTGTTGAAGAGTCATGATTGGATAAGTTTGGATTTAGGGTTGCAGAAGTGTTCGTTAAACTGTTGATGAATAGATAGTTGTGTTTTGATTCCGACCATACTGAAACCCGGTTCAATCGCCTGGCGTGTTTAGTCGTGAATGGGTAAAAATAAGACGGCATCGGCCACCACGGGCTCCGTAGAACCAGTTACTTCCAACGAAACTGATGGCGCAGTGCCAGCCGTAAACAGGAACGTACCCAGGCTGATCCAGTCGTTATTCTGCTTTTGCTGATTGATCAGCACCGTCTTGTTAACCGTCCCGTCGAGTACCCGCACTGTTACAGCACTGGCCTTATCAGCCTGATGCGCTACCTGATCGGGGTTACCGCCCCCGCCCCGGCGGGTAGGGTTGTAGCAGAGAATCTGGTAACGACCGGGTTTCAGCCCGGTGGCCCGGAATGTCACGGTTGCCTGTTTATCTTGACTGAAAAGGGCCGCTTTCCCATACTGACTCCCTTTGGTAAGCTGTTGCCAGCTTCCCCGACGGCTGACCCGCAGCGAATCGTCATCATCAATCAATAGCTCCGGCCGACTCCCGTCGAGCAACGGATTCTCGCGTAATGTGCGCTGTAACTGAGCTACATTGATCGATTGAACCGACACCTGTTGATCAATCGCCTGAGCCGCAGCCGCTCCGGCTGTTTGCCCCAGTACCATAAACACGGGTTCCATCCGGATAGAACCGTAGGCGATGTGGCTGGCAGAGAGGCAAACCGGCACCAGCAAATTGCGTACCTGCCCTGACTTGGGCACCAGTGCTCTGTAGCTGATGGGATACGGTGGAAAACCGCCTACCTGTACATCGCCCTCGTTGCGCACCATCGCTTTACCACTTGCCTGTATGACAACAAGGCGCTGGCAGTTATGCGAGTCCATGGTGTAAGCGGCCATACCAATGCCGTCCGACACGATTGCTTTTCCTTCGCAGTTGGCTTGCGTCATCACATAGTCGCCAACCATCCGTCGCGCTTCCCGAATGTATAATTGATGCGAAAAATGATCATTGTCAGGATACTCATCTTTCGGGTAGCCCCAGCGCAGCATCTCATCGCGCAGGTGTTTCGGCACGCGCGGATCATGCCCGATGAAATAGAAAAGTCCTTTCGTATAGTCTTCATGATCACGAACGATCTGCGCTCGCTGGTTATAATCGGCGTCTGGGTACGTCCAGTTGGCGCCAATCATGTCGGTGGATAGACCACCGCAATTGTTAATGTCTGTTTTGCGGTTGGGCATCGCCACAAAATGCATCAGATTCCAGGTCAATTCGCCGGGTGTTTTCTGCTGAATTTGCCGTACCAGTAATTCATACTTGCTTGAATCGTAGCGGGCCGGTCGCGAAATCGGAACACGATTTGCCGGATCATCTGTCAGGCACATTCGGTAATTGTAGGCCTGAATTTTATGATCGCCTGCTCCTCTGGCGGCCAGTGTTTCTGTTGTTACGCCCCATAGCAGGCCGCTTTCCGGTTTGCCAGGTACGTTGTAGGGGTCAACGCCATCGGGAAACTGATGCTTGTCCAGGAATTGTACACCGTTCCAGGTTTCGCCATACTGGCTGTTCGCTTCACGCCCAACGGTGTAGGTGACGCCCGCCTTTGCCATAAGGTCGCCTTCGTAACTACAATCGATGAACTGTTTGGCATAGATCGTCTTGGTCGTCGTCTGCCTGTTGCCTGGCGAATTAGATGGCTCCACCACAATCCCTGTGAGGCGGTTACCGGCTTTCATGACCGAGACTAACCGGTGCTCCATCACTGGGTTCAGGTTGGCTTCGCGCAGGTACGTGTTGAAAATCGTTTCTGCTACATGCGGCTCGAATGTCCATTGCTCCAGATGCCCGTAATGCGCACCAATTCGCCGGTAGAAATCGCGTGCTAACCCGGTAACAGCGAATTTGTTGCCAATGTCGGTTGCCCCAAGCCCACCTGATGAAAGCCCGCCAAGGTGACGGCCCGGCTCGATGAGCAGCACCGATTTACCCAGCCGCTTGGCCGAAACAGCCGCCATCACGCCCGCCGACGTACCACCATACACACAAACATCAACTGGTTGAGCGGCTAGTGAAACGGGTACAATGAGGAACAGCAGTTGGAGGCAGACCTTCCGCATGGGGTGATTGGAGAATATGTACCGAAGGATTTTACAGAATACCCATCAGTTCGTTCCAGTGGCGGATGTCGTACGTGGCTGGCTCGTCGACCTGCTGCCCTTTCGGATTATAAAATACCGTATCTAGTCCAACGGCTTTGGCTCCCAGAATATCCGCTTCGTAGTTGTCGCCCAACATCAGGCTTTCGGCAACCGTAGCACCCGTAGCTTGCAGAGCGTACTCGAAAATGCGCGGATTAGGCTTCTTTGCGTCCGCCGACTGCGTGGTGACAACTTCTTCAAAAAAATGAGCAATCTCAGAGGCGGCCATCTTTACGGCCTGAATTTCAGCAAAGCCATTCGTAATAATATGCATCCGGTAGCGGCCATGCAGGTGCTCCAGCACGTCGCGTGCCGAATCGGTCAGGTGCGCTTTCTGGGGAAGTAGTCGTAAATATTCGGTATTTAAATCAGCACAGCAACTGGTATCGCCTACGCCTAAGGCCCGAAAAACCATTGGAAAGCGATTCGCGCGGATATACTCATGCCCGATCAAGTCCAGATCGTAATCGCGCCAGAGCTGACGGTTCACGGTAATGAACGTCTCGGCAAAGGCATCTACTGAGGAAAGTCCTACTTCTGCAAGCCGGTAGGTATCGTAAATCTCGGCAATGGATTCCGACGAGTTACGGTCGAAATCCCAAAGCGTATGGTCAAGATCGAAAAAGAGGTGTTTGTACATAAACGTAAGTTCAGCGTCTACAACTCAAGCTTTTCAGTGAGATTCGCTGATGGATCGAAGGAAGTTGAAAGCCTGAGGTGTTGGACGCTAAACTAAGATATCGACCTAGAATTTAAGCTCAAGGCGCTCGACCACTTCCTTATTGACAACGTGTTTTTCTACAATTTCTGCAATATCGGCTACTTGTACATTGCCGTAATACGTTCCCTCGGGATAAATGACTAAAGCCGGGCCAAACGCACAGGCATCCAAACAGCCTGCCCGCTGAGCCCTAACCTGCTTTTGCAGGCCACGTTGAGTAATTTCCTGCTTGAAAGCGTCGAGCAGTGCGGCACCATGTTCGGCACCGCATGACTTTTTAGGCGATTCTTTCTGGTTCGTACAGACGAAGATGTGTTTTTCAAATTTCATGATACTGCGGCTTAATCGTTGTTTTTAACACCACGAAGGTAGTTTACACCTCTCAATTAAACGCTCGCAACGATTTTTTGTCAAATAAATTGAATGGTTACGCATCCTTTTACTCACGACTCCCGTATAGTTTGGTATAGTTTTAGTAGGATTGTTGGGGGATACTTACTAAATTGATGCTGCATTCTGGAATTGTTACAAAAAGTTACAGACCTGACTTGTAAGTTTTCGGTGTAGTTTGTTACTTTGATACTAATTCTCTGCATATCTCACAATTCTTAACACGGACACACACTATCGACTAAACGCTCTACGTTACCTAATTGTCTTTCTGAAATGGAAAAAGCCCAGGTTAACGACAGCGAGCTTATTTCGTCGTACATCCGTGGTAGTGAGAAAGCCTTCGAAAAGCTGGTTTTGCGGCATAAGAACAAGGTTTATACAACCATCTATCTTATTGTCAAAGATCAGTATATAGCTGAAGATCTGATGCAGGACACCTTTATAAAGGCGGTCGATACCATCAAATCGGGGCGTTATAACGAAGAAGGCAAATTCCTTCCCTGGATTATCCGTATTGCTCACAATCTGGCCATCGACTATTTCCGGCGAGATAAACGCTACCCCAACGTAGTGTTTGAAGACGGAAGCAATGTGTTCAACACACTCGAATTTGCCGAGGACTCAGTGGAGGCCGTGCAAATTCGGCGTGAAACTCATGAGCATCTGCGCGAGTTGATTCAGCGATTGCCGGAGCAACAGCGTCAGGTACTTATTATGCGGCACTACGAGGAAATGAGTTTCCAGGAGATTGCCGATGCAACCGGAGTCAGCATTAACACCGCTTTGGGACGTATGCGTTATGCACTTATAAACCTGCGCAAGCAGTTAAGCAAACGTCCAGTAAGCTATGACAAAAACATTTACCCAAGATGACGTCATCCGGTACGTCTACGAAGAAACTTCTGAGGAAGAAAATCTTCTAATCGAAGAGGCGCTCATGAGCGAGCCCGAATTAATGGGCTTTTTCCTCGATACGCTCGAACTTCGGGCCATGATGGATAAGATTGAGCGGGCACCTCGTCCGTCGACAATCGAAGCCATTTTAGACTATTCCTCTTTTCACCCAAATTCCCCTGTTAGTAACCCGAGTGGTGTTGCCTAACATGGGAATTTTTGTTTTCTCGTCAATGAGCTATTCAATTGACCGGTGGTTCCTTCTTGGGGCCACCGCTTTCGCATTTGTGGCTGCCGGTACGCCCGGTATTGCCCAGCAAACAAAGTCGGGCAAACGTGCCGTTGCCACCCCAATAACCGCCACCGTATTACCCGAAGCCCAGTTAACCCGCGCCGAACTGGAAGCCCATCTGCGCTTTATTGCGTCTGATGAGTTGCAGGGGCGCCGAACTGGCTCGCCGGGAAACATGGTGGCTGCCCGGTACATTGCCGAGCAGTTTCGGCAGATCGGCCTGAAACCTGTTGCCGATAACAACAGCTATTACCAGACTGTAGCGCTGCAACGTACCCAGCCTACTGCATCAGGCACAATTCGGTTTGGAACTGACTCGCTATCGGTTGGAAAGCAGTTCGTTGTTGTAGCAGGTGGTGCAGCCAATCAGATGGCCGAGAGTGTTTATGTTGGCTACGGCTTAACGGCCGATGATTACGCCGGCAAAGATGTGAAAGGTAAATTCGTGATTACGCAAGTAGGATCTGCTGAGGCCAAAAGCCCACGCGATCTGATCAGTGCCATGACAGCTAAACGTAAGCTGGCATCTGAACGCGGTGCTATAGGTATCATCGAACTGTTTGCTTCGCCCGCCACCCCCTGGACTTTTGCCAACCGCTTCTTTAATAGCGAGCAGATCAGTATTCCAACTGCCGAAGCGCCCGGGCAAACGCCGATTCTACACATCTGGGCTGATAATGGTAAAGGACAACTGGCTGGCATAAAAGATAACAGGTCGGTGACCGTTCGTACATCAGGACGGAGCGCACAACCGCTCAATGCTGTAAACGTGGCCGGTGTTGTGGAAGGAACGGACCCAACCCTGAAATCGGAATACGTATTGTTAACGGCCCACTACGATCACATTGGCACAGCTAAGGCGGGCGTTGGCTCGGTAACGGCTGCTGATACGATCTATAATGGTGCCCGCGATAACGGAATGGGAACCGTCGGCCTGATTGCCGCCGCTAAAACGCTCATGGCGCAACGGCCTAAGCGGTCAGTGATTATTGTTGCCCTGACCGGCGAAGAGGTTGGGCTCCTGGGCAGCCGCTACTACGCTGAACACCCGCTGGTGCCGCTCAAGCAGACAATTTTTAACTTCAACATTGATGGCGCTGGCTACAACGACACTAAACTGATTTCGGTGATCGGGCTTGAGCGAACGGGCGCAAAAGCCGAGATCGAGCAGGCCGCGGCTCAATTTGGGCTCTCCGTTTTCGCCGAGCCAGCGCCCGAACAGGGATTATTCGATCGGTCAGACAATGTCAGTTTCGCGGCGAAAGGCGTTCCGGCTCCTACCTTATCGGAAGGCTTCAAAGCGTTTGATGAAGAGTTGATGAAGAATTACCATCAAGTGTCTGATAACCCCGATACCATTGATTACGACTACCTGCTGAAGTTCTGCCAGTCCTACGCTCGTGCCGCCCGGCTCATTGCTGACCGGAACACCCGCCCTTTCTGGATAGCCGGTGACAAGTATGAAGCTGCCGGGAAAGCCTTATATGGTCAGTAAACTAAAGCCCATAGGGCGGCGTTATAGTCGGTATACTACAGAGTCAAACCAACGTCGGTTATGTTATTGAAAGTCCTGCTCGTTTTTACCCTCCTCATTATTTTCGTGCCTCCGGTACGTCGATTTGTGTTCTATCTGCTGGTTGGCCGGCAGTTGGTAAAAGAGCAGCGGCGGGCTACCGAACGTACCCAGCCGTTTCGTGAGGGCGAGACGCGGGTGGCCTCAAACCCAACTCGAAAGGGAGGATCGCCTATGAAAGGCGGTGAGTATGTTGACTACGAAGAAGTGAAATAACCATTTTAAGATAAATTAACGAAGCCCGCGCTACTAAGTGCGGGCTTTTTTGCTGTTTGCTAGTAATCAGTCTATCAGCCACATCCTGTTTGGACAATTAGCTGTCCGGTTGTTATTTTAAGCAGGATATAAGCTGAAATGCAAAACTTTTTAGGGTTATAACCACGTTTTCTGTGTACCAAACCGTTGGTACATTAACCACATACTCTCTTCCTCATGTTTGTTTCCCGTTTTGTTGCCGTCGGCGTTGTGTCGACCCTGTTTGTTGCCAATCATGCTATTGCCCAGGTTAAAAAAACAGGTGCGCCCGTTAAATCGGTAAAAGCTAAATCTGCCCCCGCCGCCGCCCGGAAATCGTTATTTTCGAATAGCCAGGATTCGTTAAGCTATAGTGTAGGCTACAGTGTTGCCCAAAGCATGAAACAGCAGGGTATGACCGATGTCAACACGTCGATCATGGCCAAGGGGATTGAGGATGCACTGAAAGGTCAGCCATTGCAACTAGCCGAGCCACAGATGCAGCAAATCATGATGGCCTATATGCAGAAGCAATATGCCGCCAAGAATGCTGAATCGAGTAAAGCAGCAGAAGGCAACAAAAAAATTGGCGCAACCTTTCTGGCAGAAAATAAATCAAAGCCCGGTGTTCAAACCACGGCCAGCGGTTTACAGTATCTAATAGAGAAGACTGGTACAGGGGCCAAGCCTGTTGCCTCCGACCGGGTAAAAGTGCATTACACCGGCAAGTTGATTGACGGTAAGGTATTTGATAGTTCAGTAGAGCGTGGACCAGCCGAATTTGGCGTAACAGAAGTGATTAAAGGCTGGACTGAAGTGTTACAATTGATGCCCGTTGGCTCGAAATGGAAAGTGTTTATTCCATCAGACATCGCCTACGGTGACCGGGGTGCAGGTACCGATATCGGGCCTGGCTCGACGCTTATTTTTGACATTGAGTTGTTAGACATTGTAAAAACTAATTAGTGAATTGGTGGATTAGTGAACGAGTGACTGCATGGATTGCCAGTAAACAACCAGACGTTGACTCGTTCACTAATCCACTGATTTGCTTATTCTGCCAATGAGAAAATACCTGATTACACTGGTTCCTGTGCTGATGCTGAGTCTTCAGCAAGAATCGCCTACGGCTTCGGCTTCTATTGGTCAGCACTCAACCGTCTGGACTCCCTCGGGCGACGATTTGAAGCCTACTGTTACACAGGAGCGCGTGGAACAGGCTGTTACCCAGTTGTTAACGCGTTATCACTATCGCAAAGTGCGGTTGAGCGATTCGTTATCGGCTGTGGTATGGACAAACTATCTGAAGGAAATGGACCCCAGCAAGGTGTACTTTCTGGCGTCAGATGTAACGTCATTCGAGAAATACAAGAATCAGATCGATGATGCGCTGGTCAACGGTGACCTGACTGCAGCATTCGATATGTACAACGTATTTCGGAAGCGGTTCAATGAGCGGAATGAATTTGTGAAGCAGACACTGAGTAAACCGTTCTCGTTTACCGCCGACGAAAGCTATAACGTGGATCGGGAAAAAGCCCAGTGGCCTAAATCCCTTGATGAGCAAAACGATCTATGGCGTAAAATGCTGAAGAATCAGGCGCTGGAGCTTAAATTGGCTGGTAAGGCTGATACGTCTGTGGCTAGCCTGATGAACAGCCGCTACAAAAACCTGAGCAAAAACCTGGGCCGGATCAAGAGCGAAGATGTGTTTCAGTGGTACATGAATGCTTTTGGCGAAACTCTCGATCCGCATACAAACTATCTGGCTCCCCGTACGGCCGACCGGTTCAATGAGGAGATGAGCGCATCGCTGGAAGGCATTGGTGCTCGGTTGCAGGAAGACGGTGAGTATATCAAGATCACAGATCTGGTGCCTGGTGGTCCGGCGTTCCGCAGTAAACAGTTTACGGCAGGAGACAAGATTATCGGTGTTGCTCAGGGCGAAACAGGACCTGTTGTCAGCGTGATTGGTATGCAGGTTGATGATGCCGTGAAGCTGATCAAAGGCCCGAAAGGAACGGTGGTTCGTCTTCAGATTAAATCGCCATCGGCGTTGGCTACCGACGTACCCAAGGAGATACGGATTGTTCGCGAGAAGATCAAACTGGAAGAAGGTCGTGCTCATAAAGAGGTAATTGATATTACAGAAGAAGGCCACACCTATAAGTTTGGCGTTGTTATACTACCGGTGTTCTACCGTGATTTTGAAGGAGCCCGTCGTCGGGAATCAGATGTGGCCAGTACGACGACTGACGTGAAAAATCTGATCGACTCACTGAAAATGCAGAAAGTTGACGGTATTGTTATTGACTTGCGCGGGAATGGCGGTGGCTCGTTGATTGAGGCTATCAACCTGACTGGATTGTTCATTCCGAAAGGCCCGGTTGTTCAGGTACGTGATTCGGGTGGCGAAACGGAAGTGATGGCTGACAATGATCCATCGGTTACTTACGATGGTCCACTAGCAGTGCTTGTTGATCGATTCAGCGCATCAGCATCTGAGATTTTTGCCGCTGCTATTCAGGATTATCACCGTGGTATCATTGTGGGTGGCCAAACCTTCGGTAAAGGCACCGTGCAGCAACTGATCGATCTGAACAACATGCTGCCCAAAGAGCAGGATAAGGTTGGTCAGGTGAAAATGACCACACAGAAGTTCTACCGGATTAACGGTAGCAGCACGCAGCATAAAGGTGTCACGCCTGATATCCAATTTCCTTCGCGTTACTCGGCCGAAGATTTTGGCGAAAGCTCGCAGCCAAGCGCGCTCCCCTGGGATCAAATTGCGTCAGCTCGGTTCGATGCTACCAACTTCATCACTGATAAGCTGACTGTTAAGCTTCGTGATAAGTATGAGCAACGGTTGAAAACAGACGCTGATCTAAAACGTGAAGCGCAGGCTGTTACTGAGTTCAAGAAAGCAAAAGAGAACACGACAGTATCACTGCAGGAGTCGAAGCGTAAGAAAGAGAAAGAAGACGCCGAGAAGAAAGTGGCTAACATGGAGAAAGCTGCGCCTCAGGAAGGAGCTGAAGCAGCCGATGCGCCTAAGGCTAAGAAAAAGAAAGATACGTACCTGACAGAAGCTGGTCGTGTACTGGCTGATATGATTGCACAAGGCGGTCAGAATAAGACCAAGTTAACGAGCAATAACTAGGTACATTGACATAGAACGAAAAGCCGGAGCCGAAACGCTTCGGCTTTTTTATGAGCGCTTAGCGTAAGGCGTAAGTGATCTGCAACT
The DNA here is from genome assembly GCF_017353175.1 of Fibrella forsythiae. GTDB lineage: Bacteria > Bacteroidota > Bacteroidia > Cytophagales > Spirosomataceae > Fibrella > Fibrella forsythiae. Next base: position 896,199 of record NZ_JAFMYW010000002.1, read on the forward strand.
CATGCAGAATCTATAAAAAAGGCTGATTGTCAGACGTTTAGGGTGTGGTTAAAACGCAAAAAGCCCCTCGGTTGCGAGGGGCTTTTTGTAAGCGGTTAGCGAAAATTATTTCGCTGAGTCTGATGCCATAGTCGTAGACGTCATCGTTGACGACTCAGGAGCCATCATCGTTGTATCAGTAGCCATAGAGCTGCTGTCGCTAGACATAGTCATTGTAGAGTCGGTAGTAGTAGTCGTAGACTCAGTCTTTTTTGATTCACAAGCAGTAGCAAGAGAAACGATAGACAGTACGAACAGAGCTGATTTTGCGAAGCCTTTCATGATTTTATATGTTTAAGTGTTATTGGTTAACTTTCCATACCTTAATACGATAGAGTAAAGAAGGTAACCCACGTTTTTGAAAAATATTTTATCTTTTTTTTGGGTTACCAACTAACCCATTCCGTATTAACTAGTAAGCAGTGTATGAGGGAAACGACACGGTTGCTGTCGACAGATGAAGCCCTGTTGATTGGATTGGCTGAAGGCTCTGACCGGGCGCTTAGTCAGTTATATCGGCAGCATTACCCAATGGTTTCGCAGTTGGTGATCAACAACAGCGGGTCTGCGGATGATGCCCAGGACATTTATCAGGAAACGCTTATTGTGCTTTTTGAGAAAGTGTCGGCGGGGGATTTTGAGTTGAACTGCCAACTAAAAACATTTATATACGCGGTGGCCCGTCGTTTGTGGCTGAAGCAGTTGGCACAACGGGGTCGTTCGCCACTGATTCGGGCCAATCAATTTGATGAGGAACCCGCCGAATCAATTGCCGATGATCTGGCCGATCATCAGCGACGTGATCAGCAATTTGACCAAATGGCCGAATCGCTGGCGAAACTGGGCGAGCCCTGCCGAACATTGCTTGAAGATTTTTACATCCGCCACCTTTCGATGCAGGCCATCACCGAGAAGTTTGGCTATACGAATACTGATAACGCCAAGACGCAGAAGTATAAATGCCTGACGCGGTTGAAGCGATTATTCTTTTCAAGTTATAAAGACACCGAATAGTATGGACGCAGGAGAGAAGGAACCCATCGAAAACATGTTGCAGGCCTACGGGCGGCGGCTTGAATTTCGTGATAAGCTAAAGCGGGTCCATCAGCAGCTTGAAGCCGACTCACTATTGGCGGCACCGGTCGTTGAGCCGCGCGCTCAGGTACGTGCCTGGTGGCAGGCACACCGGTCAACGCTGGCGATTGCCGCCGCTGTAGCCATTATGACTACGTTTGCCACGATTATTCTGTACCGGTCGTATCAGAATAGCCATAAACAGGAGCAGCAATACGGGATGATGATGCGCACGATGGGCGTTATCCAGCAAACGCAGAACAAACTGCTCAATAACCTGAGTGGCCGGGGGCGGGTGTTCCAGCAAAACCCCGGTCAGGTGGCCGGTTCGGGTTTTCTGCTGACGGCCTCTGGCTTTATGGTGACAAATAACCACATCGTCCAGGGCTCCGACTCAGTCTATGTGCAGAGTCAGCAGGGGGTAGTATATAAGGCGCGTATTGTGCATTCAGACCCGCAACATGACCTGGCTATTCTGGCTATTGGGCAGGATACGGCGTTCCATGCATTGCCACCTGTTCCGTACAGCTTCGAAGCGCGTCCATCTGAATTGGGTGAACGCGTATTTACGTTGGGTTATCCGCGTGAAGAGATCGTGTATGGCGAAGGGTATCTAAGTTCCGGCACCGGTTTCCGGGGCGACTCCGCCGCCTATCAGGTAGCCATCAGCGTGAACCCCGGTAACTCGGGCGGGCCATTGCTCGACGAAAAAGGAAACGTGATCGGGATTATTACTGCAAAGCAGATTACGTCGGAAGGCGCAACGTTTGCCGTGAAGACAAGTATTCTGCTCAATGCGCTCCAATCTATTTCGCCCGACTCCCTGAAAGGTGACCCGTTGACACTGAACCGGAAAAACCGCATGGTTCGTTTCTCGCGCAAACAACAGATTAAGCAAATGCAGAACTACGTGTATCAGGTGAAAGTGTTCAAACACTGATACGGTAACGCACGTTAACTAAAAATGGCCATTCCCGCATAGGAATGGCCATTTTTAGTTAACGTGCGTTACCGTATCAGTAGCTGCCCTACAACTCCAAAGGGGTGATGTGTTACTAGAAACGAATGTCTAGCCGATACATAGCCCCATCGGGACGATATGTGAAAGCTAAGTCAAACACCATATCGCCCTGATGGGGCTCAGGCCGTTTTGTGGACCGATTTTTACTATTGACATACCACCCCTACGGGGTTGCTCTATCCATAATTCACATTAATTAAGAGTGATACTGGCAATTTCCTCACTCTGGGCTGCTGGTGCCAGTCGAAGGGCTAAGCGTCAGTAGCTCAGAGTGAAACCAACATACGACGTAGCAAATTGTTGCTACTCTTCTTCGCTGTTGTTCAGTTTACTGAGCAGACTATACCCACCATTTACAACAACTGGCGTTTTACCAGGGTCAATACCGGAGGGAAGGCTCACGGCTACGAAGCCATTTTCACGGGTACCGGTGCGTACTTCAACCTGCCGAAACTGATACACTGCCGGCTGGCCAGCCTTCGATACTAACACATACACGTAGTTTTTGCCACCAAACCCAATCACGGCCGTTTCGGGCAGGGTAGGTACCGACTGTGCTTTCACATCGACCTGCGCTGATACGTACCCGCCGGGAATAAGAGTGGGTTTTATGTCGTTGGGGTGGGCCAGTACCTCAATGGTGCGGTCGGCTGATATGGATTTGCCAATCAGAAAAATGTCTGCTCTATGAATGGGCGAAGCATCGCTTCCCATACCGAACCGGACAGTTTGCCCCAACCTGATCTGATTGATGTCTTTCTCGAAAATATTCAGTCGAACATGCAGGTGATCAACATTGGTGATCTCGACCAGCACGTCGGATGGGTTTACGAAGCGGCCCGTGTTGACAGGTACGTTGGTGATGTAGCCTGTTGTGGGGGCTGGTACCGTAATCGTACGCGTTAGCCGGGCCGGGCTCAGGGTGGCGGGATTAATGCGGAGCATAGCCAGCCGTTGCGCGGCAGCGGCCAGTTGCGCCTGCAAACTCTGCCGGTTAGAGCGGGTTTGCTGGAAAGTTTTGAGCGCGCTTACGTTTTCACGGCTCAGTTCCTCCTGCCGTGCATAATCCAGATCGGCGTATTCCAGTTTGGCTTTCGTTTCCAGATAATCCTGCTGGAGTTGAATGTAATCCGGGTTTTCGAGCACCACCAGCGTCTGACCTTTTCGGATAAGCATCCCCGGCTCAAGGTCAATCTGGCGAATGTATCCGCCAAAAGGTACGGATACCGATACCAGATTGGAGGCGGGTACGTCGATGGCTCCGTTGGCTTTCAAAATTGTGCTGAGAGTTCGGTTAGTCGGTTGGCCCAACTGGATACCAGCCACCGTATACTGCGCTTGCGTCAGTTCAACGCGCACTTCGCCAGAGGCCGAATCAAGCCCTGACTTCGTCGCTGTTGAATCGCTGGCCGAAGCCATTTCTGTCTTGTCAGCTTTGTCGGTGCCCGACTGGCAGGAGGCTAGAACCAGACAAAAAGCCAGCGCCAACGCATGATATGCCGCCTGGTTAGTGATAATGGCTGCGCGTTGCTTTGTTAGAAAGAACATAAGGGCGTTTATGGATTACCAAGTAGGTAGGTGATGTATAGGATCGACTGATTGTATTGATTGAGCAGGTCGAGGTACGACGAGCGGATGGTCAGCGCCTGTTGCAGAGCCAGCGAGAATTCAACGTACCCAATATCGCCGCCCCGAAACGACCGCCGGGCGTTAGTCTGGATCAACTGCGCCTGTGCCAGCCCATTCTGCTCATAGTAGGTTAGTGCGCTTCTATACTGATCATACTGGCTGACAGCCTGTTGAAGTTGCTGATTCAGGGCAAACTGACCTGTTTGCAGCTCGGCCTGTGCCAATTGTTCGCCTATTTTCGCTGCTTCGACGCGCGCTTTTTGCGCCTTGCCCAATAGCGGAAACGTCACCCCCAACTGCCCACCCGTGAAGCGTGAGCCGGGTCCGAAATAGATTTCCTGGCCGTCGATCAACTGGTTGCCGATCAGGGTTTGGGAAAATAAGCCAACCAGAAAGTCGGGCCGAAGGCGGGCTTGCTCAACCAGTCGCGTTTGTTCGGCAACTCGGATCTGCTGCTGTAGCAGACGTACCTGCGGATGCTGATCAGACTGGGCTCCCGGCCGGGTACGTTGTAAACTGTCTGAGAGATAGGGGAGGGTTAGCCTGGGCAGTGCCTGTTCAGCAGCATCGAGTGGATCTGGGCTATAGAGCAACGTTTTCAGCCGCGTTCTTGAGGCAATTAACTCGGCATCCAGTTGCGCCAGACGAACTCGCTGATCGGCTAGCTGGCTTTCGGCGGTCGCTTTTTCCAAACTTCCCGTTTCGCCGGTTTTGAACCGAAGATTGGCCGCCTGAACAAACTCAGCCAGCAGCGTGTCCTGTTGCAGATACAGGCGACGGCGCTGGTGCAGGTAGTTCAGCTCGTAATAAGCGGCTTTCACCTGATATCGAATGTCATTTTGCGTAACAGCTACCGCAGCCTGCCTGCTGGATACCGTCTGATCGTTCAGATCGGCCAGTCGCCGCATCAGAACCGGGTTCGGAATCGTGTGCGAGATAGTCAGGTTGTTATCGAATCGGCGGCTGTTGTATTGGCCCAGCATGGCAGTGGCCGAAAGCCGGCCAGCGTCGTAGGCTGTGCGGCGGAGTGCCTGTTGCTGAGTTACGCCCAAATTGGCAATCTGCAGTTGTGCATTCCGGTTTCCCGCCTGTTGTAGCGCCTGATCGAGCGTTAGGATCTGGGCGGGCGCCACCTGCGCCAAAGCAGATGACAACGTACCCAGCAAAAATAAAAGCGTGATGGTGGCAATGGTGGGTACGTTGCTTTTCTTCAACTGCTTGCCAGCTTCCTCAATGTCCCGTTCCAGTGATTTACGTTCAAAGAGAGAGTACAGAATTGGCAAAATGATCAGGGTAAGGAGTGTGGCTGTGAGCAAACCACCGATCACCACCGTTGCCAGCGGTTTTTGTACTTCGGCCCCCGCCGAATTCGATAAGGCCATTGGAATAAAGCCAAAGGAGGCGACCAACGCCGTCATGACAACTGGCCGCAAACGAATTTCGGCGCCCTGCCGGATAATCTCGGCCATGTCGGTGAGGCCCTCTTCGTGTCGGAGCCGGTTGAATTCGGCGATAAGCACAATGCCATTCAGCACGGCGACGCCAAACAGGGCAATGAAGCCCACACCCGCTGAAATGCTAAACGGCATGCCGCGTAAGACCAGGGCAAATACACCTCCGATGGCGGCTAATGGAATGGCCATAAAGATCATAATACTTTGTCGAGCAGAATTGAAGGTAAAAAAGAGTAGCGCGAAAATCAGGCCCAGCGCAATCGGTACGGCAATGCTGAGCCGTTGCTTAGCGTCGACCAGATTCTGGAATGCCCCGCCGTAAGTGACTGAATAGCCTGCCGGGAGCTTAATTTGCTGATTTACTTTTTGTTGCAGTTCGGCCACAATGCTTTCTACATCACGACCGCGTACGTTGAAACCAACCGTAATCCGCCGCCGGGTCTGGTCGCGCTGAATCTGGTTGGGGGCCTGATCGATGGTTACCTGGGCAATCTGCCCGAGCGGTATCTGTTCGCCTGCCGGTGTTGATATAAACACGTTGCGGATGTCATCAACCGTTTGCCGCTTCTCTTCGGCCAACCGCAGGACCAGATCGAACCGTTTTTCGCCTTCAAACACCAACCCGGCCGATTGCCCCGCAAAGGCTGTATTGATCGTCTGGTTCACATCGGCCACGTTGAGGCCATATTTGGCAATGGCGTTGCGGTCAAGTTTGATCAGAATTTGCGCCAGTCCGGCTACCTGTTCAACGTACAGGTCAGCGGCACCTTCCGTCTTACGAATCAGCCCGCCAACCTGATTCGCCAGGCGTTCCAGTTCGGTGAGGTCTTCGCCGTAGATTTTCAGGGCCACATCCTGCCGGGCACCGGTCATTAATTCATTGAACCGCATCTGTACGGGCTGCTGGAAACCGAACGTCACGCCCGGAACAACCGAAAGCGCGTCGGCCATCTTTTCAGCCAGTTCATCGCGGGTGGTTGCTGATGTCCATTGATCTTTTGGTTTCAGGATCACCATCATATCGGCAGCTTCAATGGGCATTGGGTCGGTTGGAATTTCGCCAGAGCCGATCTTGGCTACTACCTGCTCTACTTCCGGAAACTGCTGTAACAGAATACGTTCGCCTTTCAGCGTAGCATCGACGGTTTCGCTCAGTGAACTGCCGGTAAGCGTGCGCGTGTCGACAGCAAAATCACCTTCGTCGAGTTGGGGGATAAACTCGCCTCCCATTCTGGAAAACGTGAACAAGGCCGCGATCAGTAGCAATACGGCGGCTCCCAAAATCAGCGCCCGATGCTTCAATGAACGAAGCAACACCGGCTCATACACCCGGAAGAGGCGCCGCATCAGCTTATCGGAGAACGATTCTTTATGGGCAACTTTCTTGCTCAGGAATAGCGCCGATACCATGGGCACGTAGGTCAGCGACAGAATGAACGCACCCAGAATGGCGAAGGCAACCGTTAGCGCCATAGGCCGAAACATTTTACCTTCAATGCCCGACAGGGCCAGAATGGGCAGATACACAATCAGAATGATGATTTCCCCAAAGGCAGCCGACGACCGAATTCGACTGGCAGCGCCGAAGACTTCCTCGTCCATTTCGTGTTGGGTGAGTACCTCCGTATCGCCCGTGTCGGATTCGTGACGTTCATTCACCCGCTCGCTTTTGCGTAACCGGAGGTGGTGGAGCGTGGCTTCAACGATAATGACGGCCCCGTCAACGATCAGGCCGAAATCAATGGCACCGAGGCTCATCAGGTTACCCGACACGCCAAAAAGGTTCATCATCGAAATGGCGAACAGCAGCGCCAGCGGAATAACCGAGGCGACAACAAACCCCGCCCGGAAATTACCCAGTAGCAGCACCAGTACAAAAATCACGATGAGCGCCCCTTCCATCAGGTTACGCTCTACCGTACCGATAGCACTGTTAACCATCTTGGTCCGATCCAAGAATGGGCTGATCTCAACACCCTCGGGCAGCGTTTTCTGAATCTCTGCAATCTTTTCTTTGACCCGTTTAATCACCGCCGATGAATTCTCGCCCTTGATCATCATCACCACGGCACCAACGGTTTCGCCTTGCCCATTGCGCGTTACGGCTCCATAGCGAACCGCTGAACCGATGCGAACGGTAGCAATATCACGTACCCGGATTGGCACGCCCGTCATCCTTGAGCCCTGATTGTTTAGTCTGACAACGATGTTGGCAATATCGTCGGGTGAATTAATGAGGCCATCGGAGCGAATGAAGTAGGCATTCGGTTTTTTGTCGATATAGGCTCCGCCAGTGTTCTGGTTATTTTGCTGAAGTGCCCGAAACAGGTCGGCAATTGTAATGCCGACGCTCTTAAGCCGATCAGGGTCAACGGCGATTTCGTACTGTTTGAGTAAACCGCCGAAGCCACTTACATCGGCCACACCGGGCGTACCCAGCAGCCCGCGTCGGATGGTCCAGTCCTGGATGGTGCGCAGGTCAGTGAGGCTATAGTTGGTTTCATACCCTTTTTTGGGCACAACCGTATACTGGAATATCTCGCCCAGGCCGGTTGTTACGGGGGCCATCACGGGGGTGCCAACGCCGGGTGGAATTTCGCTGGCAACGTTCTGAAGCCGCTCGGCAATCTGTTGTCTGGCCCAGTACACGTCGGTAGCATCGGTGAATACAACCGTGACGATTGAAAGACCAAATCGGGAGAAGGAGCGTAACTCCGTCAGATTGGGAATATTTGACAGGCTGACTTCAATCGGAAACGTAACCAGCCGCTCAATGTCTTCGGCAGCGAGCGATGGGCTACTGGTGATGACCTGTACCTGGTTATTGGTTATGTCGGGCACGGCATCGATGGGTAACTGAGTAGCCGACCAGCCGCCCCATCCTATCAGGGCCAGGGTAAAGAGCCCGATGATGAGTTTGTTCTGAATAGAGAACTTAATAATAGCATTCAGCATGGAAAATGCGGTTGAGAATGTGGCGCATAGCAACAGGCGCCACGGCTTAACGGCGCAATTGTGCCGCACCGTTGAGCAAATAAAGTAGAGTCTATGTGGTCACTACAACGCCTTTCGCAAGTGCGCTACTGAACGATACTACCGAAAGCAGTACATCATCAGTGGTCGGTACCGGGAGGAAAGAGAGGGCATAATGCGCCCTGATCGACACGCAGACTTACCGTCGGGGTGGATTAATCAGCGAACGGATCGCGGTGAAGGCATAGAGGTCAGCCTTACGGAAGAAAGTAGCTTTGGCCACATGAATCACTGACAGCGATACCGACGTAAGGTCGAGGCGGAGGGGATTCGGCGTGGAAATCGAGAGCGGTTGCCCGGCTACCGGAAGATTATGATGGTTATGGCTGGGGTGCTTCTGATGATCGGAACTGGCATCGTAATGCATCATCAGGAAGGAGAAAAAACCCAGTGCAGTATCTGTTTGCCGATGCTGCTGGTAATGGTTGGCCAATTCAACCCATTTGACCGACTGGTCGATTCCAAAGCCGGGCAGTAAACTGCTGCCCAGCATTAGATGTACCAGTAAAATGGCCAGAATTGATTTCATGGGGTATTCTTCTTTGTCTGCCTAACGCAAAGTCTGGTTGAAAGTTTCGTTCGGGCAGGGTAGAACGGGCAATTTATACTGGTTCGATATAGAAGCAGTGACGCGCGCCAAACTTATTAATCCGCTGACCAAGAACGACTTTGTTTATTCAGACCAGAGGCCGGTGGCTTTTCGTGATACCAATTTATCAGCCTGAATCGTGCCAAGAACGGTTCCGAGCAAGAGCGAGATAATAGACGCGATCACTACGCCTTTATTCCCAAAGTTAAGCGTTCGGCCCAGATAAACGCAAAGGGGAATGTTGATCAATGCACCTGCCAGCGCCGTAAAAAGTTGCATTTTTACCTTGCCAAAGCCGTTGATCACCGTCACTGTAATGTTGTTCCAGCATGACACCAGCACGAAAATGGCCATCAGCATATTCAGCGACCAGGACGTTTTGAAGGTTGGGCCAAGCCAGATCTGATACACCTTTGTGGAGGCCAGCAGCATGATGCCAATAACCACCAGTATAACCAGCCAGCTTCGTTTTAACCGGGAGTATGACGCTTTGACCCAGGCTAGTTCATTCTTCGCATAGGCCTCCGTAAAAGCAGACCAGAATGGTGAAATAATGACAAAAAAGAACGAATTGATTGCGTTATAGTAGCGGAAAACTACACTGTACTCAGTGACCGACTTTGGGCCAAAGAGTTTGGATATCAGCACGTTGTCGGTGTAAAAAATAATAACGCCTGCCAACTGGATTATAAAAAACTTGAGTCCAAGGCTCATGAGCTTAGACCGCACACTGAAATTGACCGCCTTTAACGAGGGCGCGTAATCGCGAAGCTGGGCCCGGTAATAGTAGATGCTGAAACCAATTAACACAACCACCGGCACAATGGCCGACATGATAGATACTGACAGCAGGTTGTTGTAATGACCAAGGCCTAACCCCCAAATTCCGCCAACCAACCCCAGGTTAATAAAGAGGTAGATCGTATTCGATAAAGCAGTTTTTTGGAGCGCCAGCAACACGTATGACACCGTATCGAGCAGTATTTTCAGGCAGAATCCTACAAGCGTTATCAGTACGAGTAAACTGACGTACGAATTTGTGAGGCGAACATTAAGAATATACTTCCAGTCAACCAGGTAAATAGCTACACAGGCCACGGCAAGCAAGCCCAGTTGTATGACAGCAAAGAGTACGTACGCTGTACTAATGTAGGTACGTCCAATGTCGTGGTCTTCCTGAGCTACAGCTTCGGTAAGGCGGTTGCGAAGGCCGTTACCCAGGCCGATATCGAAGAAGGATGCAAACGTAACCAGCGAGCTGATGGCCGTCCAGATGCCATACTTTTCGTCGTGCAGGAGCCCTAGCGTAATGCGTACCAGGATGAACGATAAAACGATATTTCCTCCTTTCACCAGTACGCTTGCAACCGAATTCTTGAAAGCCTGTCTGCTGCGAGGATGCGCCGTTCGGACGGAAGTGACCCTATCGGTCAGCCATACGGTCAGACTACGGCGTGGATTCATATGATAGTACAGAAGTGAGATAAATTCAATTTAACACAGCAAAAGTAAGGAACCGATACCGGATATTGCCATTCGTCGTTGCAGGCGCCGCCTAAAAGGACCCTGCGGCAACCAGTGTTTGCTCCCCTGTTCGGGGTAGTGCATGCGCTTCTCTAAAATTGAAAGCTGGCCTGCTTAGCTACACTTGTAGACAGGTAACGCTGGTTGATGTCACAAACAACCTGCCAATTTTAGGGGATGTGCTCAAAAAATTATATGAGTAAAAATACGGATATAAAGATTGCCGTTTAGCGACATGCATCGCTGACTAATTTCGATCAGTCAGGGAATGACTAACTGATCGAAATTGGCGTTTGGCGCAGGAACTGCCAACAGATAGATTCGGGCGGCTTTTTGGTGTGGGTGCCCGTAAATGGCGACTGATTCATGGTAAATAGTGGTTGTCAGCTAGTTGGTTGTAGTCACAATAAGGAGAATGAGCAAACCGGCGTAGAGAATGTCCGAAAGTGGGTAGTTTGTTTTTTTACCAGCCTTAATTACTCATACCTGAAAGACAGCACGTATGCTGTTACACGTCTACTTATTGTTTGCTTAGAACCCGAAGCAAGTTGCCCCCCCAGATTTTAGTGATGGCTTTTTTTGAATAGCCACGATTACGAAGCTCGGCTGTTAAATTTTCGATCTGGCTTACGTCTTCAAGACCATTTACGCCGCCGCCACCATCAAAATCAGAGCCAATGCCTACGTGGTCGATACCGGCAACCTGCACAATGTGATCAATGTGATTGACGATGTCGGCCAGACTGGCGCGTTCATTCTTGTATACCTGCTTTACCGAATCGGTTCTGGCCTGTTGCCGTGCTTCCTGCTCGGGTGTAGCCACACGGCCTACACTGGCCATCCTGATTTTGGTCAGTGCCTGGCGGTGTGCCTCCGATGGTTTCCGCAGGTAATCGCTGACGAAATTCACCTGCACAACCCCGCCATTTTTAGCGATGGCCCGAATCATATCGTCGGTCATATTGCGCGGGAAATCGCAAAGGGCACGGCAATTGGAATGCGAGGCAATCACGGGTGTTTTGGTTAGGCTCAACACATCGTAAAACGTTTTATCGGATGTATGTGATATATCGATCATGATTCCGAGCCGGTTCATTTCCGCCACCACCTGCCGACCAAAAGCGCTGAGTCCATTATGAATTGGCCCGTCCGGATCGGTCGATGAATCGCAGATGGCGTTATTGGCGAAGTGGGAGAGGGTAACGTACCTACAGCCCAGATCGTAGTAGGTTTTCACCAGCGACAAGTCTTCGCCGATGGGGTAGCCGTTTTCCATGCCAATGAAAACGGCCCGTTTCCCCGCTTTCTGAATCCGATAGGCATCGGCCGGCGTAGTAGCCAGTTCAGCCATGTCGGGGTATTTCTTCAGGGCATCGTTGATCAACTTGAACTGATTCAGTGCGTTACGCTTGGCTTCGGCGTGGCCTGCGGGTGTACGCGGCCCCTGCGACAGGTAAACGGCGAAGAACATGGCATCCATCGCGCCTGCTTTCATCCGGGGAAAATCGATCTGCGAATTATCCCGCTTCGTATCATGGGCCACACCAATATCGAACCCGGCTTTTTGCAGCATGATGGGCGCATCGGCATGGGTATCGAGCGTGAGAATGCGTTGGTGGAACCGGGCTATCTTTTTGGTGGGCGGGTCTGGAACAAAAGCCAGACAAAGCGACGAAACCAGCACAGAAAGTACGATCGGAGAGCGAGACATGAGGACGACGAGTTAATAAAAAGCAAGTATAGGCAAACCCCTGCAAGCATGTGTCCCCGCTCCCGAAACTTTCCGCCAGAACAGCCGGTTAGCTTTTCAGTTAACAGGTATCCGTTACCGGTTGTCAGCGTTACCCGGGTACGTTCCCCGCAGCGCTGACAACCGGTAACGGATACCTGTTAACCGAAAACTGTTAACTGAAAGATGGCTGTTCTCCCCTACAAAGACAAATCCACCAGCAAGCGTGAGCAGGTGGGCGAGATGTTCGATACCATTGCGCCGAAGTACGATTTCCTGAACCACTTCCTGAGCGCCGGTATCGACATACTATGGCGGAAGAAAGCCATCCGGTTGCTGAAACCCTTTGCGCCCAGGTACATCCTCGATATTGCCACCGGAACGGGCGATCTGGCCCTGGAGGCACTGTCGCTGAAACCCACCAAGATCATTGGCGTTGATATTTCGGAAGGTATGCTGGCCGTTGGTCGGCAGAAGATGAAAGAGCGCGGCGTTGATCAGATCATCGAAATGCGGTCGGGCGATTCGCAGGGTTTGCCTTTCACAGACAATGAATTCGATGCCGCCATCGTTTCGTTTGGGGTACGTAACTTCGAAAACCTGCTGGCCGGCCTGACCGACATGCAGCGGGTGGTTCGTCCGGGGGGAGTCTGTATGGTGCTGGAGTTCTCGAAGCCCCGTACCTTTCCGTTCCGGCAGTTCTACGACGTATACACGGCCCACGTAGTGCCTTTCTTTGGCAAGATGGTCAGCAAAGACACGTCAGCCTACGAATACCTTAACGAATCGATGCGGGCTTTTCCGGATGGCCCCGATTTTATCCGGGTTTTTGAAGAAGCCGGTTTTCGCAATACTAAATGGATTCCACTCTCGTTCGGCATCGCGTCGATATACATTGGTCAAAAGCTGCCCGATTCAACGCAGCCCTGATTATTGGGTTGCTGTTTCTGTCGCAGGTAGCGGCGGCCCAGTCGACCTACAAGTACATCCGTAAGCACAAGGAAGACTATGACGACAAGCTTGTGCACTTCGGCTTTTACTATGCCTTGCCCTTTACGCGCTACAACGTCACCTACAGCCCGGCCTTTCTGAATACGGCTGATCCGACGTTGCGCATTACGTCGCCCAATAACGCGGGTTTCCGGGTTGGGTTTACGTTCAACGCGTTCATGAACGATAATTTCGATTTCCGGTCTAACCCCGGCGTATCGATCTATTCCCGATCAGTGAACTATGCCGTGGCCAGTGGCGACGATAAGTCGGACCTTCGGGAGTCGACCTGGGTTGAACTGCCATTTCTGATCAAGTACAAATCGGCCCGGCGGGTAAACTCCCGTATGTACCTGATTGCGGGGGCATCGGTGGGCATTGAAACGAACGTACGGCGGCGCGAAGCGCTCAGTCAGGGGCGGCTCAATACCAATACCACCGACCTGAGTGTGGAGTATGGCGTTGGGTTCGAGCAGTTCTTTGAGTTCTTCAAATTTGCCCCCGAGCTACGTTTCTCGCACGGTATACCAAATGCATTCAACGGTGGAGCCACGGGTACGTCGAGCGCGGGTATTCAACGATTGACCACGCATACGGTAACGCTCTACCTGAATTTCGAATAGAAAAAATCTTCGGTTGTAACGTACCTGAAAGCCAGTGAATTGTAAAAAAGTTAGACTTTTTTCGGCTCAGAGCTTGCAAAAGGGGCATTCAGACCCCTATCTTTGCATCACCAAAACGGAAAACACCGGCGCGGAAGAAGGGAGTTTAGCTCAGTTGGTTCAGAGCATCTGCCTTACAAGCAGAGGGTCGGGGGTTCGAATCCCTCAACTCCCACCACTGAAAATCAAGCACTTAGCAGATATGTTAAGTGCTTTTTTGTTTTAGCTATAGTTTGAACAACTCCACGCTCAAAACATAATCTAGTGTAGTGCCAAATTCCCTGCTGTTGATGACCAATAACGAATTTGGCACGAAGCCGCATTATCAGATACTGGATGGGCTTCGGGGGGTGGCCGCTCTGATCGTGGTTGTGTTTCATCTTACTGAGCCGCTTGCCAGCAGCCACCTCGATAACATGATCAATCATGGCTACCTGGCCGTTGATTTTTTCTTCCTCCTGTCTGGCTTCGTTATTGGGTATGCCTACGACGACCGATGGGACAAGCTAACCATTGGTGGTTTTCTTCGGCGCCGGTTCGAGCGGTTGCAACCACTCGTTGTTCTGGGTATGACCCTCGGCGCCATCGGGTTTTATTTTACCGACTCAACAATCTGGCCGCTGATTCATACCGTTCCAATATGGAAGATGTTCGTCGTCATGCTGATTGGCTATACACTTATCCCCATACCGCTTTCTATGGATATACGCGGCTGGCAGGAAATGCATCCGCTTAACAGTGTTGGCTGGTCGCTTTTTTTCGAGTACATCGCTAATATTCTGTACGCGCTGGGGTTGCGGAAATTGTCGACTAAAGCCCTGGCCGTTTTTGTGGTACTGGCGGGAGCTGTGCTGCTGCATTTTAGTGTTACGAATCCCAACGGAGACATTGCCGGTGGCTGGACACTCAATTTTGAGCACATGCGCATCGGGATGACGCGCACTTTATTTCCTTTTTTTGCCGGTTTGCTGTTGTCGCGGATAGCGCGGCCTGCCCGGATCAGGCATGCGTTCTTATGGTGCAGCCTGCTGGTGGCGGCTGTGTTGCTGATGCCGAGAATTGGCGGCAAAGATCATCTTTGGCTGAACGGGTTGTACGAAGCGTTCTGCATCATCGTGCTTTTTCCGCTCATTGTCTATATCGGAGCCAGTGGTGTGGTGCGTAGTGAAACGGAGGATAAAATTTGCCGGTTTCTGGGCAACCTTTCTTATCCTCTATACATGACCCACTACGTGCTGGTTTACTTCTACGTGGCGTGGGTCAGCAATAATAAAGGCATCACATTAAAGCAGGCCTGGCCCTACGCGCTGCTTACTTTTTCGGGTGCCATCGTGCTGGCCTATACCAGTCTGAAGCTGTATGATGAACCGGTACGAGCCTGGTTGCGAAACAAGTCGGCGTAGCGAAAGAGATACCGTTTACCAATCCGTTACGAGTCGTGTCGGGCAGTTGGCGCTCAATTACATGCAGGCTTAAAGCCTCTTAACTTTGCTGCAACGCCATTGCCTCTGACAGGTCATCAGACTGTTCCAGATTGAACAGTTCGTTCAGGGCGATGCCCCAGCCGATGAATACAAGCAGCCCGAACGCGAGGAGAGTGGATAGGGGATACAGGCTGACCGTCTGGATCAGCATGTAGGTAATCAGGGCGGGAAATGGATTTCTCATAGCCTCATGAACCGAACTTGTAGGCTATTAACGGTATCCTATCCAGTTTAGATTGCATAAATCAAGTATGAATGGTGTATTTGTTAGCTAATGTACCCCGAGTGTATGCATTAGACGTCTAAATGAACAAATAGTCATTTTTGTACTTTGAATTTGTACACGGTTGTGCTCAGGTACGTTGCTCCCGGCCGCAGGGTTGTGGTCGGGAAGTTAGGGTGATTGGGTGAGTCGGGGAAGTGCTGGGTTTCGAGGCACAGCGCAAATCGGCGGGTATAAGCTATACCTTCGGGGCTGCGGACGCTGCCATTCAGGTTGTTGGCCGTGTATAGCTGCACGCCGGGTTCGGTCGTGTAGACCTCCATCAGTCGGCCGCTGGTTGGCTCGAAGACGGTAGCACCCAGTTTCAATTTCGCCGACTGGTCAGTAAACACCCAGCAATGGTCATAGCCTTTGCCGTAGCGGATCTGCGTATCGGTAGTATCGTTGATATGCGCGCCAATGGGTGTTGGTTTGGTGAAGTCGAACGGAGTACCGGCCACTGGCCTGATCTCGCCGGTTGGCACCTGCGTTTTATCTGTCGCCAGCACCTTATCTGCTTTGATCATCACCACGTTGTTCATCACGTCGGCTTTCATCCCGCTCAGGTTGAAATAGGCGTGGTTGGTCAGGTTAACTACCGTCGCCTTATCCGTTGTTGCCTTATAATCAATGCGTAAGGCGTTGTCTTTCTGTAAGGTATATGTTACGTTGACGTTCAGCGTTCCGGGGTAGTTCTCTTCACCGTCGGGCGAGGTGTACTGCAATTTAAGCGCTGGTTCAGCGCCATCGACGGGAGTGGCGTCCCACAGTTTCTTGTCGAAACCAACTTTTCCGCCATGAATATGAATGCCCGATGGGTTGGTGAACAGGGTGTAGTCGGTGCCATCGAGCGTGAATTTACCGTGAGCAATGCGGTTGCCGTATCGGCCAATGATAGGACCTAAGCTCGGCGTGCCTTTCAGATAATCGGCCAACGTACCTAGGCCCAGCACCACGTTTTCTGGTTTGCCCGCTCTATCGGGTACTGTACACGAAACAATATAGCCGCCGTAGTTCGTGATCTTCACTTCCATGCCCTTGGCATTCCGGAGGGTAAAAAGACCAACTTCACGGCCGTCTGGCATCTTGCCGAAGACAGACTGTTCAATGCCTGTTTTCTGATGAACGAATGCATAAAGCAGCACAGTGCTGATGAGCAGGAGAAATGAGGTACGTCTTTTCATGATCGAAAACAGACAGGGCTGCGGGTAATTTATACGAAACGTGAGGCCCGCTGTTGTGAAAGGCGTCGGGCAACATTTATTAACTATGTAAGGGTAAGTGTAAAACGGGGGCGTCTTTTCTGAGCAATAGCAAACCTCACCTAAGACCCGGCGTCGGCCGCCAGAAACGTTGTCGCATCAATGCATCAATTCAACATCAACCGTCGCCACTTCCTGCAGGGAACCACGGCATCACTCGCGCTGGCTGCCTTAGGGGCCAACGGCATGGATATCATTCACCGCGCCAATCCCTATCGGGTCGGGCTGATCGGCACCGGCTGGTACGGAAAAAGTGATTTGTTCCGCCTGATTCAGGTGGCTCCCGTGGAGGTTGTAGCCCTCTGCGATGTAGACAAGAATATGCTGGCCGATGCGGCCAAGTTGGTTAGCCAACGGCAGAAATCGGGTAAGACACCAAAAATGTATGGCGACTACCGGAAAATGCTGGCCGACAACCAGTTTGATATCATCCTGATCGGTACGCCCGATCACTGGCACGCACTTCAGATGATCGATTCGGTAAAAGCGGGTGCACACGTTTACGTGCAGAAGCCGATCAGTGTCGATGTCATGGAAGGCGAGGCGATGGTAGCGGCTGCCCGGAAATACAACAAGGTGGTGCAGGTAGGCACTCAGCGTAAAAGCACACCCCATCTGATCGACGCCAAGAAAAATATCGTTGATGCCGGCCTGCTCGGCAAGGTGTCGCACGTGGAGATGTGCTGTTACTACGCGATGCGGGCCAACGGTAACCCACCGGTGCAGGCTGTTCCCGATTTTCTGGACTATGACATGTGGACCGGACCCGCCCCGTTGCGGCCCTATGATGGCTTGCCGCATGTGCGCTGGTGGCGTACGTTTACCGAATACGGCAATGGCGTCACGGGCGATATGTGCGTTCACATGCTCGATACGGTTCGCTGGATGCTGAACCTGGGCTGGCCCAAACGCATCAGCTCAACCGGTGGTATTTATGTGCAGAAAGAAGGCAAGTCGAACATATCAGATACGCAGTCGGCCATTTTCGAATACGATGATCTGAACTGCGTGTGGCAACACCATACCTGGGGCGGACCGGCCAATCCCGAGTATCCGTGGTCGTTTACCTTGTATGGCGAAAAAGGCACGCTGTGGGGGAGCACCATGCAGTGTGATTTCATCCCGAAAGATGATAAGGGGAAGAAGATCCACCTGGATGTGGTGTACGAAAAAGAGAAATACCCGGAAGACCTGACGGAGCCTACCAACCCCAAAATTGAGCTTAACGCCGCGCCCGCCACGCGCCTGCACATGCTTAATTTCCTGAATGCGATTGAGACGGGTGGCAAGCCCGTTGCCGATATTGAAGAAGGGCATATCTCTACGGCGAGCTGCATTCTGGCCAATATGTCGATGAAAACGGGTCGTCCGATCGTATATGATCCGAAGAAACGGGAAATCATCGGCGACCGCGAGGCGAACGGTCTACTGGCCCGGTCGTATCGTCAGCCGTTTATTCATCCTGATCCTAAGCGTGTATAAAGCAGTTTGTTAATGAACGCATGGTATAAAAAGCAGACACTAGTCGTGGCCCTGCTGACAAGTTTTACAGCGGCTTTCGGGCAACAGTCGGGCAATGCTGGTCTCGATTCAATTAAGGTTGTGGCGCGGGGGGCCGCCCTCCGGCAGGTATCGTCTCAGTTCACGTTTACTGAAGGCCCAACCGTCGATAAAAAAGGAACAATCTATTTCACCGATCAGCCAAATGATAAAATCTGGACGTATGATACGGATGGGAAACTGGCCGTTTTTATGGACAAAACGGGGCGATCGAACGGACTTTACATCGATAAAGCAGGCAATCTGATCGCCTGCGCCGATCTGAAGAATGAACTGTGGTCGATTAGTCCCACCAAAGAAGTGAAGGTGCTACTGGCTACCTACCAGGGCCATCGGTTCAACGGACCCAATGATGTGTGGCTTGATCCGAAAGGGGGAATTTACTTTACTGATCCGTTTTACGAACGCTCCTATTGGGAGCACAAAGAGCCGGATATGGCAAAGCAGAACGTGTATTACCTTCCCAAAGGCAAAACGGAAGCCCAACTGGTTGATAGTGACCTGAAGCAGCCCAACGGTATTGTTGGTACGCCCGACGGGAAGTACCTGTACGTGGCCGACATTCGGGATAGTAAAACGTACAAATACGAGATTGCCAAAGATGGTAGCCTGACCAACCGTCAGCTGTTTATTTCGCAGGGATCTGACGGTATGACGCTGGATAAGCAGGGAAATCTGTACCTGACGGGCAGAGGCGTTACTGTCTACAATTCTGCCGGGAAAAAGCTTGGCAATATTCCGGTCCCATCGCGGTGGGTAGGTAATGTGTGTTTCGGCGGTAAAGATCGTAACCTGCTGTTTATCACCGCCACCGAATCTGTCTACACGCTGGATATGGCGGTGAAAGGCGTAGAGTAACGTACCTTACTGGATGCATTGTGTTGCAGACGCGTTGACAGGTTGCTGACGCCTGGTCGAAGGGCTATGCGTCAGCAACCTGTCAACGCGTCTGCAACGTACCTGCGCGCCTAGTACGTTGCTCGGCCGCCCGACAGATCAAAGATGAAACCGGTGGTAAAGCTGGCTTCGGGCGAGACGATCCAGGCGGCAAGCGACGCCACTTCGTCGACAGTGCCCAAACGCTTCATGGGAATTTTGGCTGTCATATAAGCCAACTGGTCGGGTGCTGTGTTTTCGTTCATGGCCGTTCTGATCACCGCCGGAGCAATGCCGTTGACAGTAATACCCGTTTCGGCGTATTCTTTACCAACCCCTTTTACAAGGCCAATCACCCCCGCTTTCGTTGAGGAATAGCCTGCCATAAATGGGTTGCCTTCTTTTCCGGCAATAGAGGCTAGATGAAGGATACGGCCGTAGTTGGCCGATTTCATGGCATTAATGGCCCATTTTGTCATCAGGAAAGCTCCCCGCAGATTGACCGAATAAACCCGGTCATATTCATCAACGGAATAGTCGGTGATACGGGTGCTGGTTGGCCCGACAATACCGGCCGAGTTGACCATAATATCCAGTCGGCCCAACTCATCGACTACCGCCTGAACGGACCTGGCCACGACCGTTTCCTGCGAAATGTCGACAACGTACCCACGAACCGGGAAACCCCGCTCACTGAATTCAGAGCAGGTACGTTGCAGCGAATCTTCATTGATATCGAACAGCGCAAGTGTAGCACCTTCAGCGGCTAAACGGCCGGCAATGGCTTTGCCGATGCCATCAGCGCCGCCTGTAATAAGGGCTACCTGGTTTGAAAATTGAGTTGACATACGGGAAAAAAGGCATCTGGATTATCCAGGAAACATAATCGGATAAATTGCATTAGTTACTGATCTGTTTTTACTTTTCCTTGATAAAGTGTAGGAAATCAGGCTGTAAGAGGCCTGTCATCGGTATCATTCCGTTTGCTGCCATGGTCAAGCCCATTAACATCGTTTGTTTACTCAGCGCTGGCCTGCTGGGCATGTTGGGCTTTACCGACCATATCGGTTTATCAGATTCCGGCCCAACACCCGTACACTCGCCCGCCGAAGAGCTGGGTACGTTCCGGCTCGAACCCGGCCTGAGCATTCAACTGGTGGCGGCCGAACCCCTGGTGCAGGACCCCGTTGTGATGACGTTCGATGCCGACGGTCGGTTGTGGGTTGTGGAAATGCGGGGGTATATGCGCACGATCGATGGCGACGGCGAGAAAGAACCGATCGGTCGTGTATCGGTTCTCGAAGACACCAACGCCGACGGGCGCATGGATGCCAGCACCATTTACCTAGATAGCCTGGTGATGCCCCGCGCGTTGGCCCTGGTTCCGGGTGGCGCATTGGTAGCCGAAAACGAGAAACTATGGCTGACGCGGGATGTGAACGGCGATTTGAAAGCAGACACGAAAACGCTGGTCGATGCAGCTTATGCCGGTAGTGCCCTGCCGGAACATGCCGGTAATGGCCTCTGGCGAGGTATAGATAATTGGTACTACAACGCCAAATCGCGCTTTCGCTACCGGCAGATGGGCACCAACTGGCAACGCGATTCAACCGAGCTACGCGGGCAGTGGGGCATTAGTCACGACGATCAGGGACGGCTTTATTACAACTACAACTGGTCACAGTTGCACGCCGATCTGGTGCCGCCAAATTATTTGTCGCGCAATAAAAACCACGCGCCCACCACAGGCATTGATCACGGCCTGACGATTGATCGGCGCGTGTACCCCATTCGCTCAACGCCCGCCGTCAATCGCGGTTATATTCCAGGTACGTTGGATAAAGAGGCGCGGCTACTGGAGTTTACGGCGGCCTGTTCGCCACTGGTGTATAGGGGGAAAACGCTGCCTGCGCCTTATATGGGCAATGTTTTCGTGTGTGAACCATCGGGTAACCTCATCAAACGTAATGTCGTTGGCGAGCAAGGCGTACTGCTGAACGCGCACGACCCTCACCCCGGCACCGAATTTCTGGCCTCTACCGATGAACGGTTTCGGCCAGTGAACCTGGCAACAGGTCCCGATGGGGCGCTATACGTGGCCGATATGTATAAGGGCATTGTGCAGCATAAAGCATACATGACGCCCTACCTGCGCGAACAGACACTAGCCCGGCACCTGGACGCACCCATCAATCGGGGGCGAATCTGGCGCATTGTGCCGACCAGTTGGAAACCCACCAAACCTGCCAATCTATCCGTGGCGTCTTCCGCTCAACTGGCAGGCTACCTTTCGCATGCAGACGGTTGGTACCGCGATATGGCGCAGCGGCTACTCGTTGAGCGAAATGACCACCGCGTTGTTCCTACCTTACTCAACCTGATTCATACCGGTAATAACCAACTTGGCCGGTTCCACGCACTTTGGACGCTGGAGGGAATGGGAGCGCTTCAGTCAGCCTACTTGCTGCCACTTGTATCGGACCATAATGCCTTGGTGAGCAGCACAGCCATTCGACTACTTGAGCCATTTGCTGCAAACAATGCTCAGGTACGTTCCTCGCTAGCCATCCTGCTACTAAAGAATTGGGCCAAGTCGACAGACAAGCAAGTAATGCAAATGGCTTTGTCGGCCCAGGCACTGGATCAGCCAGCGGCGCAGCAGTTACTGGCGAACATCGTAACGAAATACGGTAATATGCCTCTCATGCGCGACGCCGTTCTGAGCAGCCTGGGAAACATGGAATGTGCCTTTCTGCAGCGACTATGGGTATTGCCTGCCTGGAAAACGGGTGATGCGTCGAAGCAGATCTTTCTGGAAATGCTGACCACCGCCCTCATCCGCAAGCACGATCGGGCTGAACTGACAGCGTTGTTAGCGCTACTCGATGTTGATAAAAAAGCCGTTGGCTGGCAACATAAAGCCGTGCTAACCGCCCTGTCGGTTCAGGGGAAATCGGCTAACCAGATGCCTGTTAAGCTGAGTGCCGCACCAGCGTTGTTGTTCCGGTCATATGTAAATGCTGCCGAAGCAGCGGCCATTGGCACACTCTTCGACTGGCCCGGCCATGCCGGACAAACCAGCATTGCGCAAAAGAAAAATCCGTTGACCGGCGATGAACAGAAACTCTTTGCCGCTGGGCGGCAACACTACTTAACCACCTGCGCCGGTTGTCACGGGACAGACGGGGCTGGTCTGAATCGGTTTGCGCCGCCGTTAGCGGGCTCAGACTGGGTAACGGGCGACGAAAAACGGCTGGCGCTGATTGTGTTGCACGGCATAGAAGGGCCCATTAGTGTGGCCGGAAAACGCTACGACGCCCCCAATATCCTGCCCGTTATGCCCGCCCATTCAACCATGGACGATGCCACCATCACGGCAATTCTGATGTACATCCGCAACGAGTGGGGAAATGACGCCGGGCCAATTGGCAAGCGCACCGTTGGCATGACCAGGGTTACCTCGCAGGGGCGGGTAATGCCCTGGAAAGCGGCTGAACTGATTAAATACGCAGTGGAAGCGAACGCCAATACGACCAGTGAAAAGTAACGAACTCCCTTTCTACCTGAACCCATGAACCACCGCCAACAACCCGCCAATTTGCCGCTTGATCGCCGTGATTTTCTGCATCGGGCCACGCTTGGTGCCCTGGCGTTGTCATTGCCGGAACTGCCTGACCTGGCCAAATCCGTGCCAATGGGCGTGGTGGTGCATTCGTACGGCAATCGCTGGAATTCAAAAGCAGGGAGCCAGCAATATCCTGGCTTTGCCGACGCCATCGACCTGCTGAACCACTGTCACGAACTGGGCGCGGGGGGCGTGCAGGTAGTGATGAGCAACTGGACGGGCGATTTCGCTAAAAAGGTTCGCGACCGGCGGGAGAAACTGGGCCTGTATCTGGAAGGGTCAATCAGTGTACCTAAAACACCCGACGACGTACCCCGCTTTGAGCAGGATGTAGCCAACGCCAAAGAAGCTGGTGCCAACATACTGCGAACGGTCTGTTCGGCTGGTCGGCGGTACGAAACCTACCACTCGGCCGACGCATTCCAGACGCTGAAGAAACAGGCCATGACATCGCTTCTGTTGGCTGAACCTGTATTGCGAAAACACAAGGTGAAGCTCGGCGTAGAGAATCACAAAGACTGGCGGGCCGACGAACTGGCTAATATGCTCAAGCAAACGGGTAGTGAGTGGATCGGTGCAACGGTCGATTTCGGCAATAGCATTGCCCTGCTCGAAGACCCCATTACCGTGGTGCAAACGCTGGCCCCCTACGTGATCAGTACCCACATCAAAGATATGGCCGTTGAGGAGTATCCAGACGGTTTTCTGCTGTCGGAAGTACCGCTCGGCCAGGGGATACTCGACCTGCCAACCATGATTTCACGTTGCAGGCAGCACAACCCCGCCGTCACGTTCAGCCTCGAGATGATCACCCGCGACCCGCTGGAGATTCCGTGCCTGAAGCCCGATTACTGGCAAACCTTTGGCGATGTGCCGGGTAGTGAACTGGCTCGTACGCTGGCGATGGTGAAGCACCACAAACCGGCTTCGTCGCTGCCAAGGGTGGCAAAACTGACCGACGAAGAGCGCCTTGCCCTTGAGGAGAAGAACATCGTTGATTGCTTAGCCTATAGTAAACGCCAGTTAGCCATTCGGTAACGGCAACTCTCGTGTCACCTCTGCCACCAACCCTGACTATTATGCCACATCCTCCCTTACCGGGCATTGCTTTATTTAACTTAACCGGCAAATCCGCGATCATCACCGGCGGGTCGAAAGGGCTTGGTTTAGCCATGGCCGCCGGACTGGCCTCGGCCGGGGCCAATGTTATGCTGGTGAACCGAAACGCCGAAGAAGGGGCGAAAGCCGCCGATGACCTACGGCAACAGTACAGTACAACCATCCTGTCGTTTCCCGCCGATATCACTGACCAGCAGCAAACCGAAGCCATGGCGCAGGCCGCCATCGATGCCTTCGGCCGAATCGATATTCTGATCAACAGCGCCGGTATCAACATTCGGGGAGCAATCGATGAACTGACTCCCGCCGAGTTCAATAAGGTGATGGAGGTGAATGTCAATGGTACCTGGTTGTGCTGTCGGGCAGTAACACCTTTCATGAAACAGGCGGGCAGTGGCAAAATCATTAACCTGGCCAGCACCCTTGGTCTGGTTGGATTGGCAAACCGGACCCCCTATACCGCCAGCAAAGGTGCCGTGGTGCAGATGACCCGCGCGCTGGCGCTCGAACTGGCTCCGTTCAACGTGAACGTCAACGCGATCTGTCCCGGCCCGTTTCTGACAGAGATGAACATACCAATTGCCGATTCAGAAGAAGCCAAAAAGTTTGTCGTTGGCGCTACTGCCCTGGGGCGATGGGCACTATTGCCGGAAATCCAGGGTGCCGCCATCTTCCTGGCCAGCAATGCCGCCAGCTACATGGTGGGCTCCATTCTCACCGTCGATGGCGGCTGGACAGCCCGGTAACTTTTGCCCTACTCTATTTCCGACCTAGTCAACACGTACCTACATCACTCCGCATGGAACAGGCAGTTGATCATACTAAACGAACCGGAACGCGCTACGGCATGCTTGCGCTCGTATTTGTCAATGTGGTTATCAATTACCTGGACCGCAGCAACCTGGCTGTGGCTGCTTCGTCACTGAGTAAGGAGTTAGACCTCTCGCCGGTTCAGCTGGGATTGATCTTCTCGGCCTTCGGCTGGTCATACGCCTCTCTGCAGATTCCCGGCGGGTTACTCGCCGACCGCTTTGGGCCGCGTATACTGTATGCGTTCTGCCTCATCACCTGGTCGCTGGCCACTGTGTTTCAGGGCTTTGTCAGAGGATTTGTTTCCCTGTTTTCGCTCCGGCTGGCAACGGGGGCCTTTGAAGCGCCTTCCTATCCGATCAACAACCGGGTAGTTACCAGCTGGTTTCCCGACCACGAGCGGGCATCGGCCATTGCCATGTATGTATCCGGCCAATTCATCGGGCTTGCGTTTCTGACGCCGGTGCTGGTAATGCTTCAGGTGCACATTGGCTGGAAGGGGCTGTTTATCACCACTGGCGTAATTGGCCTGGTGTGGGGCGTTGTCTGGTACCTGCTCTACCGCGACCCACTCGACCATGCAGAGGTGAATCAGGCCGAACTGGACTATATCGAAGCGGGTGGGGGCGTAATCAATAGAAACAAGCCCGTTGCATCCGGGGCATCGGTCTGGCAATGGAACAACCTGCGGCAGGTGTTCTCGAGCAAGACGCTCTGGGGCGTTTACATCGGTCAGTTCTCGGTTAATGCGATGCTCTGGTTCTTCCTGACCTGGTTTCCAACGTACCTGGTAAAGTACCGGGGACTCGATTTCATCAAGTCTGGTTATCTGGCGTCCGTTCCGTTTCTGGCGGCCTGTGCTGGTCTGTTGCTGTCTGGCTTTGTGTCTGATCGGCTGGTTTGCAATGGTACGTCGGTCAGTGTAGCACGTAAAGCCCCCATCATCATTGGTCTGTTTTTGTCTGTCAGCATTATTGGCGCCAATTATACGAATGAAACGTACCTGATTATCTTCTTTATGGCGATGGCTTTCTTTGGCTCAGGTATGGCGCTCATCTCGTGGGTATTCGTATCTGTGCTGTCGCCGAAACATCTGATCGGATTAACCGGGGGCGTATTCAACTTCATGGGTAACCTGGCCTCTATTGTAGTGCCTATTGTTATTGGTTTTCTGGCCCGTGAAGGTGACTTCAAACCCGCGCTGGTGTTTATCGGCGCACTCGGTCTGGTAGGAGCCTGTTCATATATCTTCCTGGTCGGCAAAATTGAGCGGGTTGTAACCAGAACAGTCACCCTCTGAATGTGGCAGGCAGCGCGCCGCCAACTACATCTCCCTTCCATATGATTCGGGCTTGGTAGCCCGTGCAATGTTGGCGATTAATATGCGCATAAGGCTGGTATACGTGTATCTGGTACTGACGGTGCACCAAACGATGCCGCTTCTATAGCTAAGACTACTAAGGCGATAGTTAATATAGTGTAATAGTTAGTATAACAGTTTATACTTATGTATGTAGTTGGCCTGGTTACGTAGCCACTTTGGCCTAACATATTGCTAAGCGGCTCGCTAGAAGCCATTCATTTAGACTATTGATAGAATTAATATACGTTTAATTGAAAGTGTGATCAGATTAATATTTTAGAGAAAAAAAATGCCGTATTTCCTGAAAGTTTTCTAGTCTATAGATAAATAGGGTTTTTATTTTTTGCTGCTTCAGCTACATCTGAGTATAGCAGCCCATACAAATGGAAATTATTGATAAACACAGGGTTGTGCTGATTCATTCTGCCGATCCGTTGAAGCAACCCGACGAGTTTTATAATTCAATTAATTATGTGTCAGAGCGTTATCGAATTTTTGTAAGCGACGATGGCCAGACACTGGAATTCTACTTACTCCTTAAAAAACCCTATACGACTGATTTAACCCGTCTCTACAAAGCACTTTTTGGCAGTTCGCCCGTACTTAAACCAATACCCGATAAATACTCAAATTTCCCGGGTAATCAACCCCTCTACAGCGACTCTGGTAGCATAAGCATGCGTGGTGAAATCACCAGCGATAAACTCGTTGAATATGGGTTTGTCGAAGACCTGTTTCGCCGGGACAGATGGCACTATAAGGGCGTGGCAGGTTGGCATTCACCTTTAACCAAGGCCTTTTATTTCGATCAGTATCCCCAGGAAACCCATAGCCTGGACGCGCTGGAGTTCATTGTCCGTTTGATCGATCGTGCCGACAAGTAAGACAAATTGACCGCGCTACGCGTTGACATTTACAGGTAAGACTATGGTTAGCTAACCAATGTTTGATCTGTAATTACTTGTCTGTCAACACAAAACAATAGTAATTGCCCGCCACGCAAGGCATTGCGACGTATCTCTTTTTATAGCAAAAGTTGTATTCCAGTATAAGGCTGCTAACAAGTAGCCAGCCACTTTGTTATTAAAACAAGATAAAAAAGGCCGGGGAGTATAGTTTAAGCTGGGTGACGAATGCATAATGGGGATAAATTAATACCAGACAACAAAGCACTTAACCAACGACTCGATGCTTATTCTGCTCTCAGGGCAGCTAACCTGGGCATATGGGAAGTAAATACGGAAGAGGCAACCATCTATTACGATGATCGATGTCGGGAATTGCTGGGGCTGCCGGTCGACAGGGCAATGCCTCTTGACGAATTCCTCAACCGGATAAATCCTGCTGAAGCGCGAGAAGCCCGTTTGGCGATTGATGGAGCCATGAACGGGCAGATGCGGGGGCAGTATGATTACACCTTTCGCCCCCTTGGCACTGGCATCCAGCTGGCGCGTCTGGTTCGCTTTATCGGGCAGGCTCAGGTTGATGAACAGGGAAAACATGCCCGATTGGTAGGCATAGCGCAGGACATAACCACCACGATAACCCAGCAGCAGGTTGCCGACAGTGAAGCGCGTTTCCGTACCATGGTTGAGCAGGCGCCGGTGGCTATGTGCCTCTTCAGCGGCCCACAGTTTGTTGTTACCCTGGCCAATGAGCGCATGCTTGAATTCTGGGGGCGAAAGCGGGAACAGGTACTCAGCAAACCCGTATTCGAGGCACTGCCGGAAGTGGTTGGGCAAGGGTTCAGCGAACTGCTGAATGGCGTTTACCGTACCGGAGAACGATTCGTTGCTAAAGAACGGGCCGTATTACTTGAGCGGAATGGTCAGGTTGAACGTACCTACATTGATTTTGTCTACGAGGCGTTTTATGAGGCCGATGGCACCATTTCAGGCGTTACGGCCGCCTGCATTGAAGTGACCGAGCAAGTAAATGCCCGCCATATTGTTGAAGAAAACGAAGCTAAGCTCCGGGTACTTATCGAAGAGGCACCCGTAGCCACTTGCCTTTTTGTAGGGCGCGAACTCCTTATCGAGCTGGCCAACAAGCCAATGCTCGATTTCTGGGGTAAAGGCAGTTCCGCTTTGGGGAAACCACTGGCCCAGGCGCTCCCTGAACTTATTGATCAGCCTTTCCTGAAAATACTGGACGATATATTTACTACGGGTGAAGCCTACCATTCTACCGCTGCGCCCGCCGATCTGGTTGTTGATGGGGTGTTGAGCACGTACTATTTCGATTTTACGTACAAGCCAATTCGTACCAAAACCGGTGAGGTCTATGCCATTATGAACATGGCGGTCGACGTGACCGAGCAGGTGCTTTCCAGGAACAGGCTGGTAGAAAGCGAAGCCTATTTCCGCCAGCTTTCAGACAACGTACCCGCCATGATCTGGACGACAAAGCCAGATGGGTATTGTGATTACCTGAACAAACAGTGGTACGACTTTACGGGCCAAACCAAAAGCGAAGCCGAAGGGTATGGCTGGCTCGATGGCACCCACCCCGAAGATGCCGTGCAGGCT
This sequence comes from Fibrella forsythiae, assembly GCF_017353175.1. Lineage (GTDB taxonomy): Bacteria > Bacteroidota > Bacteroidia > Cytophagales > Spirosomataceae > Fibrella > Fibrella forsythiae. The sequence continues at coordinate 924,832 of NZ_JAFMYW010000002.1, forward strand.
GGCCAGCTTTTCATCGACGCCAATACGAGGCAGGTACCCTTCAGTGCGTTGTATCGACTGCGGAAAAAAGAGGGTAATTATCGTTGGGTGATTGATCAGGGCCACCCGCGCTTTGATTCAAATGGCGTTTATCAGGGCATGGTTGGTACGGTGGTGGATGTGCACGAGCAGAAACTGGCGGAAGAAGAACGGCAGAAACTCGTTACCCTGATGGAGGCCAGCCACGAGTTTGTTGGGCTAGCCGACAAAGATGGGTTCATTCAGTATGGAAACCCTGTTGCGCGCCAGCTGCTGGGGTGGACGTCCATGGAGGGCAAAACGATTTTGGACTGTGTGTATCCGGATGATCGGGATCAGGCCAGAGAACTGCTGGCCGAATTGGTTGACAAAGGGCATATCTCGCACGAGATCCGTTTTCTGAACGAGCGGACCGGTGAACCGTTCTGGCTGCAATGGAATGGCGTTGCGATTAAAAACGCAACCACCGGTGAGCTGATATCGACAGGAACCGTTAGCCCTGATATTACCGAGCGGCGAAAAATAGCGCAGGAACTGGAAGCCAGCGAGGCGAAGCTCCGGTCGCTCATTGCCAGTGCTCCAGCCGGTATGGGCCTCTTCGTTGGCCGCGATCTGGTTGTCGAAATGCCCAATCAGGTGTTTATCGACATTGTAGGAAAAGGGCCGGATATTGTTGGAAAACCCCTTCGCGAGGTTATGCCGGAACTGGATAGCCAGCCTTTCCTGCAAATTCTGGATGAGGTATATACATCGGGCAAGATGTACCAGTCGTTTGGAGCGCAGGTCAATATTGTGCAGCGGGGCGTAATGACCCACAATTTCTACAACATTACCTACAGCCCATTGCTCGATGTCAATGGTGAGGTCTACGCCATTCTGGATATCGCCATAGACGTGACCGAGCAGATAAAAGCTCAAAAACGGCTTGAAGAAAGCGAACTATTCGCGCGTAGCATCATCGAGAATTCGCCTGTGGCCAAGGCTGTGTTTGTGGGCGAATTCATGATTATTAAAACCGTTAACGAACGCATGCTCGATATGATGGGGCGCGATGCCAGTATCATCGGGCAGCCGTTTACGGTAGCCATGCCCGAACTGCAGCAAACGCCCATGATGGAACGGCTCCTGCACGTATTGACAACGGGCGAGACATTCTACCAGCCAGAAGAAAAAATTGACCTCGTTCGGTTTGGGAAGCCGTATACGGGTTACTTCAATTACGTGTACAAAGCGCTTAGCCACACAAACGGAGAGCGGTATGGCGTACTGGCCACGGCTACCGAAGTAACCGATCAGGTCGTAGCCCGACATAAGATAGAAGAGAGCGAAAAGCAATTTCGTGCGCTGCTGGAAGCGATTCCGGCCATCGCCTGGACAAATTCTCCAACGGGCGAAATTACGTTCTGTAACCAGCGTTTGTTTGACTACATGGGCCTGGATTCCCACCAGTTGCTGACTATTGATTGGCAAATGGTTATTCACCCCGACGATCTGGCTCATTCGATGGCTCTATATAGGCAAGCGCTGACATCTGGGCAGGATTATGTGGCCGAGAATCGCTACCGCCGGGCCGATGGCATGTATCGCTGGCACCTTAATCGGGCGTTGCCGTTACGCGACGAACTGGGCCAGATCACCAAGTGGGTGGGTACGGCCACGGATATTCACGAACAGAAACAACAGGAAGCAGAACTGGAAAGGCAGGTGGCGGCACGTACCCAGCAACTGAATGCATCTATTCAGGACCTGCAACGCTCAAATGATAACCTGCAACAATTTGCCTATATCGCCAGCCACGATTTGCAGGAGCCCCTGCGCAAAATTCAGGCGTTCAGCACGTTGCTAAGCACAGGCTATGCGGACCAGCTCGGAGAAGGCACTGATTACCTGACACGAATGCAGGCGGCGGCCAGTCGGATGTCAACGCTTATCAGAGATCTGCTGACCTATTCGCGTATCTCGACCAGGCAGGAGGAATCGGCCCCGGTAGCACTGGAACGGGTTGTGCAGCATGCGCTTCTCGATTTGGAACTGGTCATTGAAGAGAGCAGTGCTACTATTGAGGTAGCACAACTGCCAATCATCCAGGGCGATGAAACACAACTGAACCAACTCATGCAGAATCTGTTGAGCAATGCCCTGAAGTTTCGTCGACAGGATGCGGATGGTCAGTGGATCTCTCCCGTTATTCGGGTGTCTGCCCGGCATATACGGATAGACGATTTGCCCGCCTCTGTGAAACCCGCCCGGAAAACAAGAGCCTATTATCAGATCGACGTAGCCGACAATGGAATTGGGTTTGATGAAAAATACGCCAACCGCATCTTCCAGGTTTTTCAGCGGCTGCATGGTAAAGGTGAATTTGCCGGTACCGGAATAGGGCTGGCCATCTGCGAAAAAGTGGCTGCCAACCATGGCGGGGCCATAACGGCGATGGGTAAGCCAGGCGAGGGGGCAGCCTTCAGCGTTTATTTCCCGATTCCAGACTAAGGCCAGTAACAAGATATGGCCAGCAGGAGGTGCCAGTAGCTAAACATAACGTATACTTGACATAGGATGGATTAATGTTCTGATTTGGTAAAAGGCGGGTAACGCCCAGGTAATAGTAGAATAGTCTCTTTGCAGCCTGAAATAACGCGCTTCAGCTGCATGAAAAAACACGTACTACCGCTTCTATTACTATTACTGGCTGCCTGCTTGCTGAGTAACGAAACAGCCGCCCAAACAACACAGGCTTCTATTGCAGGCATTATCACCGACCTACAAAAAAGTCCGCTGCCCGGCGCTACTGTTCAGGTACGTAATGAGTCAACAGGCTTTACAACGGGTACCGTAACGAACGTTCAGGGCGAGTATCTGTTTAAAGAATTGCCACTGGGTGGTCCGTACACGATCCGCGTAACATTTGTTGGCTACGGAGATCAAACCAGAACGGGGTACGTGCTCAATCAGGGCGACGCCGTCCGGCTGAACCTGCCGATGCAGGAAAACAGCCAGACGCTGGAAGTGGTGCAGGTGGTGGCTTCGGGCCTGAAAAACAAGATCGATAACCTGGGTGCCGCTACGGCGGTATCGGCCAAGTCGATCGCCAGCCTGCCCGTCAATGGCCGGAACTTCACTACGTTAACTGACCTCTCGCCGCTGAGTCGGGGCGGGAGTATCTCCGGCCAGCTTGGGTCATCGACGAACTACACCATTGACGGCATGACGGCCAAGAACCCAACCTCGGCCGGGTCAACAACCAGCAGGAGCGGGGCACCTTACTCGATCTCGATTGAAGCAGTTCGGGAATTTAAGGTGATAACCAACCAGTATGACGTAGTATATGGCCGTAGTGGCGGTGGTATTGTTAGCGCAGTGACCAAAGCGGGCACAAATACCCTGAGCGGTAGCGCGTTCAACTACACGCGGGCCAACTGGTTATCAAGTCCGTATGATATTCGGGGAAACAAACGGGTGGCACCCTTCTCGACCAATCAGTTCGGCTTTTCGCTCGGTGGGCCGATCATTAAAGATAAGGTACACTTCTTCGTTGTCTGGGACCACCAGGAAGATTCGCGCCCGCTGCTCATCGCCGATGTACAGTCGCCCGCCGACGAAACCCGCTTCAACGTGACCCGCGCCACGCTCGACCGGTTCGTGAGCATTGCCCGGGCCAACTACGGCGTTGCCAACACACCTCAGTATGGCTCGTTCGATAAACGGCGTGGTTCAGACGCTGCTTTTGCCCGAATCGACTGGCAGATTAACCCCAGGAACCTGCTGACGATCCGCGACAATTACACGAACGACCGGAACCGGCTGGGTTTGCAGGATAATACGTCAATCAATATGTACGAGTCGTACGGCAACGATTACAACCTGGACAATAGCTTTCTGGCCACGCTGCGTACGGCGATTAATCCCCGGCTGACCAACGAACTGAAACTTCAGCATCTGTACACCTACCAGAAAAGCAGTCCCGGCGACCAACTGCCCGAAGCCAACATTCCCCGGGCCATTGTTGAAAACGTAACCTCGACTATCGACGGCACCACTCGCTCAACCAACATCCAGATGGGTGGCCACCGCTTTGCGCAGGAGGGTTTCGATAACAATGTGTTGCAGCTGGTTAATAACCTCTATTACAACACCAATAAAGTGCAGTATACCTTCGGCCTTGACCTGATGTATACGCGGGCGCACTCGCTGTACGGTAGCGAAGTAAACGGACGGTTCCACTACACGGTTGATGCCGCCGCCGGGCTTACCGCGCTGGATAAATTTGAAAAGCTCCAGCCGTACCGCTATTACCGCGAGGTGCCGCTGGTAGCCGATCCGAGTGTGGTGGGCACTACGCTGAACGCAGGCTTGTATGGTCAGTTAAGCACCCGAATTGCCCCCGGTATGGAAATGACGGCCGGTTTACGGTTCGATTACGCGCATTACCCAACGTCGCCGCTGAACCAGTTGGTGTTTGATGAACTTAAATTGCGTACCGACAATAAGCTCAAATCGTTTGTGGTACAGCCACGGGTACAACTGACCTGGGACATTGGTGAGCACCACACGGATTTCATCCGCTTCGGCGCAGGCATTTTCGCCTCCGATATTAACAACTACGCCATCATCAACAACCTGACGTTCGATGGCAAGCACCTGGCAACGGTCGATGTGCGGGCTCCGAATATTCCAACGCCCGACTTTACCGCCTACCGCGCCAACTACGCCAGCATCCCGAGCCTGGCCGCTTTTCAACTGCCCACGATCAACATGACAGGCCCCGATGCGCAGGTGCCGGTGATCTACAAGGCAAACCTGTCATACAACCGCTACCTGACAGACAAGCTCAAAGTGGGCATTGCCGGTTTTATGACCCTGGGCCGGAACAACTACATGTACGTTGACCGGAACATGGCCGCCGAACCTTATTTCCGACTGGCCAATGAAGATAACCGGGGTGTGTATGTGCCGCTCAGTAGCATGCCCGCCAACGGTGCCGGCGACTGGTTGCAGGGCCGGATAAGCCCGAAACTGGGTCGCGTGCTGGAGTTGAACAGCCAGGGGAAAGTAAACCAGTTTGCCGTTGTGCTCGATGCCACCTACCAGTATTTCCGGGATGGCGAAATCACCGCCAGCTACACCTGGAATGATACGCGGGATAATACGTCGTACAATGGCAACGTGGCCAACACAGCCACGCTGTCGCTGCCGGTGAAAGACGATCCGCGTGACCTGAACCGGATGAGCTACTCCGACAACCAGTTCCGCAGCAAAGTTGTGGTGTATGGTACGCTGCCATCATTCTACGGCGTTACCGTCGGCTTCCGGTATTCGGGCATTGGCGGTACGCGTTACTCATTATTGTCGGGAGCTAACAGCAACGCCGACTTTGTGTCGGGCACGAATGACCTGGCCTTTATCTTCGATCGCAACGGTGAGAACGTACCTGCGAATGTAAAAACAGGCTTGCAGGCTGTGCTTGATAACCCCAACGCTAGCCAGAGTATTAAAGAGTACATCAACGCCTATTCGGGCCGTATTGCCGAGCGGAACGGGGGCATTAACGGCTTCTACGGCATCTTCGATCTGCGGGCCAGCAAGCGGTTCAGGGTTGGTAAAAAGCAAACGATCGACGTATCGGTCGATGTATTCAATCTGGCTAACTTGCTCGACAGAAGCTGGGGTACAAACCAGGCACTGGGAACGCAGGCACTATACGCGCTGGGTATTCCGGCTACATCTACTACGCCAGCCGTTGCGGGTTTCGACGCCGCCAACAAACGGTTTGTGTACCGGGTAAACACGGCGGGTGTGGTAACGCCATCGGGCGATCCATACCAACTGCAACTTGGGGTACGTTACGGCTTTTAAGTAAAACCCAATCAGTAAAGACAATCATGAAAAAGATACTTTTAGCCGGCCTGTTGCTAACGTCATCCATGCTTTGGGCGCAAACCCCATTTGACCGGCAGGGGCATCGGGGGTGCCGGGGACTCTTACCCGAAAACACCGTGGCAGCCATGAAAAAGGCAATGGATCTGGGCGTGCAGACGCTTGAACTGGATGTGGTGATTTCGAAAGACAAACAGGTCGTTGTCTCGCACGACAATTACATGGCAGCAACGATTTCGCAAAAACCAGACGGTACACCCGTTACATCGGCCGAAGAAAAATCGATCAACCTGTATCAGTTGCCGTATACGGAGATCAGGAAGTTTGACGTAGGTATGAAGCCGCATCCACAGTTCAAAGAGCAGCAAAAGTTCGCGGCCTACAAACCGCTGCTGGCCGAACTGATCGACTCGGTAGAAGCGTATGCCGGGTCGAAAAAATTACCGCTGCCGAAGTACAACGTTGAGATCAAATCTGCGCCGGAAACCGATGGGGTATACCATCCTGCGCCCGCTGAATTCGTTGATCTGGTCATGGCTATTTGTCAGTCGAAGAAGCTTGGTCAGCGGCTGAATATCCAATCGTTCGACGCTCGGCCTCTGCAATTGATCCATCAGAAATACCCGGCCGTGAGGCTGGCGTACCTGACGGCAAACCCAAAATCGGTAGCGGAGAATCTGGCCACGCTGGGCTTCACACCGCAGATATACAGTCCATATTACAAGACGGTTACGGCCGAAACGGTAAAGGCCTGTCACCAGCAGAACATGCAGATTATTCCCTGGACGGTAAACACGAAAGCCGAAATCGATCAGTTGATGCAACTGGGCGTCAACGGCATTATCACTGACTATCCGAACCTGTTCTGAGAACAAGCGTACAGGTAGTTAAAAAGGCAAAGTCCTCGGAGATGATTCTCCTAGGACTTTGCCTTTTTAACTACCTGAGGCCAGTAACGCCGCTTACTGCTTTGTCAGCTCTACGACATAGGTAGTAGGTACTGGATTGCCGATAGGGTCTGTCGCTAATTTTGCCGTTAGTGTGGCCGTGGTGGTGGTGAAAACACGAGTTCCTGAAACGGTTTGAGCATTCGACGTTAATGTAACCTGATTACCAGACTCAGTGTAGGTCGTTGTTTGGCCAAAAAATGCACCAACAATCTGTTTCGTGAAGGTGGCGTTGGTGCAAGTGGCTTGTGTTGCTATGTTGTTGGTAACTGTCCCATTTGTATTGAAGGTGATCACGGCATCATTCAGGCAAGTCTCGCCTAGTAACTGAAGGCCGGCACGTATATTCGTAAAGCTCGCACCCATATACACAAAAGCTGGATCAACGGTAAGACCAGTAATTTTCCAACTGCCCTGCAGGGATGTCAGCGTAGTAGGTCCGGGGTCTGAGTTGCTGCTTTTGCAGCCAAACGTTATCGTCAGGATAACCAGAAGTAGGGTAGCTGCTGTGGTAATGCGTGATGTAGGTTTCATAAGGTTCGATTGTATAATCTGAATGTTAGCCAAAAAACGTGCGGAAATGGGTTTTCTGCATGATTTCGCCCATTTTTTGGCATAATATGTATTGAGTGGCGGTATGGAAAAAGAAATCGCATTACACATGAAATGACTTAAATGTATCCGGCTACCCTATAGGTAACGTACCCAAACACCTCTCTGATGAGATGCATGGCATCGGAAAAATCATCTTCATGGGGAACAAGCAGGTTAACCAGGGCAAACGTTCTGCGCTTGTGAATGTAGGCCGCCGGAAACGGAGTTGCCTGAATTCCCGCTCTGGTGAAACAGCCCATTGCCCGCCGCAGGTGAAACGCCGACGTGACCAGGACGCACCGATCGGTGTGAAACCTAGACCGGAGTACCTTCGCTGAGAACTGAGCATTTTCGTAGGTGTTGCGTGAGTGGGTTTCCCAGATCAGGTCTCGGGCCGGTATGCCAGCCAGGTGCAGGAACCGCATGCCTTCCAGTCCTTCGTGTAGCGCCTCGGTGTTCATGAAAAACAGATCCGTGCTGCCGCCACTGATCAGGATCTTCTGTACCCGCCCCGTCTTATACAGATAGAGCGCCTGCCCCAGCCGGTCAGCCTGCGTGGAGAGCATGGGGCGGGCGGGCGTAACCGGTAATTGTGAGTTGGTTAAGCCGCCCGTTAAGACCACGGCAACCGTAGCCGAGGTGTCGTTGAGGGCGCGCGGCATTGGTGGTACGCACCCATTCAGTTCCCAGACCCGGGCCAGTTCATTGACCAGAAAACTGTTGCCCAACAGCCAGAAGACACCAAGCGATACGACCAGAAGCCGCTTCCTGAAACGCGGAAAAAGCAGTGCCCCCGCCAGGGCAGCCAGTAGCCATCCGGCCGGTGTGAGGAAATAGCCTGCCGTTTTCGACAGAAAGTAGAACATAGATTCGTTAATGATTCGTTAATAGAAAGTTCAGCCCTGTTTGTATGGACGATGAACGCTTATTTTTGTCGTATGAAACGTCGTAACTTCTTCTTCTTGTTGATGCTGGGTCTGCTGCCCATGCTGACTTTTGCCCAGACTACGCCGGAGGGGCACCGAATTGCGGGGCGAATCCGGGGGGTGAAAGATACCACCGTTGTGCTGGCCCATTACCAGTACGATCCCACGCATTACGTCCCGAAAGATACGGCCCGGGTTGATGCCAACGGGAATTTTGTCTTTCAGGGCAAAAAATCGCTGCCCGGTGGTCTGTACCTGATCGTGTTGCCGAAGGGGCGCTACTTCGACATGATGCTGGCTGAACAACAGTTTTCGTTTGAGACCGACACCGCCAACTTCATCAAGAACATGAAGATTACAGGCTCTGTTGAAAACCAGGCTTTCTACGGTTATCAACAGAAATTGAATGAAGTGTTCGAGGAGATGCGGCAACTGGATAAGCAACCTAAAACGGATGCATCGGCTCAGCGTGTGAAAGATTTACAGACGCAGGCACGCACCTATCGCACTGATTTTCTGACTAAGAACAAATCATTACTTACGGCAAAAGTTCTGCTCGCTTCGGCAGACCCCGACGTACCTGCGCCGCCAAAAGCCGCCAATGGTCGCCCCGATTCGCTCTGGCAATTCTCATATTACAAGAATCACTTCTGGGATAACTTCGATCTGAGCGACGAACGCATGCTGCGGACGCCGTTGCTGCAACCTAAAATTGATCGGTATATCAAAGACCTTACCGTTCAGCAGGTTGACTCGCTGAGCAAGGAGGCCGATTACCTGGTGGGCAAAGCCAGCGCCAATAAAGACATGAAGACCTACATGATCTGGTACCTCACCAGTCAGTATGAGCGCCCTAAAGTGCTGGGAACCGATGGCCTGTTCATTCACATGGTGGAGAAATACTGGTTGACCCGCCAAATGCCCAACATCGACTCGGCCACTATGAAAACCGTGTCTGAGCGGGTGGCCGTGCTGAAACCCCTGCAGGTCGGAAAAACGTTTGCCATGCCTGCCGTGGGCGATACGTTGGCCCGTCCGTTGAGCTTCAATAACCTCAGCGCTGCCGATTATACCATTATGTTCTTCTACGCCCCACACTGCGGCCATTGCCGGGAGGCAGCACCGAAGGTGAAGAAATTCACCGATTCGCCCGCCGGAAAAGGCATAAAAGTGGTGGCGATCGCCATTGAAGATTCAAAAGAAGACTGGAAGAAATTCATTCGGGAATTTAAACTCACCGACTGGACGCACGGCTACGACCATAAGCAGCAGATCGACTTCCGGCGGCAATATGACGTAGCCACAACACCAACGCTCTACGTGTTGGATAAGAATAAGAAAATTATTGCCCGTGGTTTGCCCGCCGAGCAGGTAGAAGACTTTCTGAACTTCACGCGCAAGCAGGCTGCCCTGACAACGCCTGCCAAAGCGGCCCCTGCCAAGGCCGCCGCTGCGAAACCCAGGGCAAACAGCCGCTAGCCGAGACTATGGCCCGTTTTTTGTCGGTGATGATTTTACAGGTACGTTACCAAAGCAACGTACCTGTAAAATCATCACCCATACAGCCATGAATCGTTTTTTACTGATTGCGCTTTGCGCACTCGTGAGTAGTCTGGGCGCCTCTGCCCAGTCTCCTGCTTCATCCGGCTTCCGCATCGAAGGACGGATTCAGGGAATGCGCGACACCACCATTACGCTCGCCCATTATTTCGGTTATAACCAGTCTATTCCCAAAGACACGGCCCGGATCGATAGCGACGGTCGGTTTGTGTTCGAAGGGAATAAACCGTTGCCCGGTGGTCTGTATATCGTGATTCCGCCCATGAAAAAGCAACGGTATATTGAACTGGTGCTGGCCGTGGGTACGTCCCGTTTCTCGTTCGAGACGGACACCGTCAATTTTGTTGGAAACATGCGCGTTACGGGTTCGCCTGATAATGAAGCGTTTTATGCCTATCAGAAACAGATGGGCGCGCTGGCCGAAGAGAACAAGGCAATCGAATTACAGGCCCAGTTCCGGCCCGATAAAGTTGCTCAATTGAACCTGCAACGCCAGTCGGTAGAGCTGAAGCAGCGGGTGCGGCAGGTACAGAAACAGTATATCGGTATGCCCGACTCGCTGTTTGTTCCCAAACTGCTGCGGGCTATGAAAGACCCGGACGTACCGGCAGCGCCCCGGCTTAAAAACGGTAAGATCGACTCCACGTTTCAGTACATCTACTATAAAACCCACTTCTGGGATAACTTCGATTTCTCGGATGAACGACTCGTTCGTACGCCAATTTTTCAGCGAAAAATTGACCGTTATCTGCAGGAACTAACCTCTCCGTCGGTCGATTCGCTGATCAAAAGCGCAGATTTTATCGTAGCAAAGGCGCGGGCCAATAAGGATATGCTGTCATACGCTATCTGGTACATTACCAGCCAGTATGAGCGCCCCCGCGTTATGGGAACCGACGGCCTTTTTGTGCACATGGCCGAAGCCTATTACCTGTCTGGAGCCATGCCTGCGTCTGACCCGGCCACCGTCGAGAATATTCGCAAGCGGGTTGAAACCATCAAACCGTTGCTGGTTGGAAAGCCGTTTCCCGTTATTGCCATGAGCGATACGCTGCGTCGGCCGGTTGAGTTGAAAACGGTGACGGCTGATTACACCGTGCTGTTTTTTTATGATCCCACCTGCGTGCACTGCCGCGAATCGATGCCCGCCCTGAAACAATTCGCTACCGATTCGATCAAGAGTAAAGGAGTACGGTTCTGCGCCATTGCGGTTGACAACAGCCCCGATGCCTGGCAGAAGTTTATCCGCGAGTACGGTATTCAGAATTGGGTGAACGGTTATGACTTCACCTTCCGAACCGATTACCGTAAACAGTTCGACGTGCTGAAAACGCCGACGCTTTACGTACTCGACAAAGACAAGATTATTCTGGCGCGCGCACTTCCTGCCGAGCAGGTAGGCGATTTTATTCAGTTTCAACGCCGTCTGACCCAGCAACTGGCAACGCGGAAGTAAGCGGTGCAACGGTAACGTACCTGGCGTGCACAAAAACAGCTCGAAATAAGTATGTTGCCCGGTTCTATCGTATGATGGGGCCGGGCAATGTATTTTGCGGCATGAAACACATCTTCGTCAGCTTGCTTCTTTTGGTTGGTGCGTTGCCCGCACTGGCTCAACCATCAAAACCTGCGCTCACCGTCGAGACCATCATGCAGGATCCCCGACAATGGGTAGGTACGTCGCCGTCGGGTGTATTCTGGAGTGATGACTCAAAGACCATCTACTTCAGCTGGAATCCGGATAAGGCACTGGGCGATTCACTGTATAAAATCACGCTGGTCAACGGCAACTATGTTTCGTCAGCAAAGCCTGTAAAAGTATCTGTAGCCGAGCGGCGTACGCTGACGCCAAACGACGCCGTGTATAACCGCGCACGAACCATGCGCGTCTATGACAAGTACGGTGACCTCTTCCTGCTCGATCGCCAGACGGGTAAGGTGCGTACCCTAACCAGCACCGTTGATCGGGAAAGTAATCCGGTGTTTTCAAGCGATGAAAAGGCCATTCTCTTCACCCGTTCCAGCAACCTGTATCGCCTCGATCTGGCCTCGGGCTTAACCGAACAACTCACCAATTTCGACCCCGGCGCCAAACGCCCTACGCCTAATAGCAACAGCCAGGAATCGTGGCTGAAGCGCGATCAGTTAGCTCTTTTCGACGTACTCCGCCAGCGCAAGGCAAAACGCGACGAAGCCGAACGCGATACGAAAGCTGAACAGCCCCGCCGCCCCAAAACGATCTATACGGAGGGTAAATCCGTGATGAACCCAAGCCTGAGCCCCGACGGGCGCGTGGTGACGTTTGCCTTGATGAAAGCGGCCACGGGTGCCAAGTCGACGATTGTGCCCAGCTTTGTTACCGAATCCGGATTCACGGAAGATTTGCCCGGCCGCACTAAAGTTGGGGCGCCGCTGTCTGCGGTAGAGTTCATGGTTTACGATGTGGCCCGCGATACGGCACTAGCGGTAAGTTTGGCCAATCTGCCCGGTATTACCGACAAACCCGATTACCTGATGCCCACCGCCGTAACCAGCGGATCGGCAACGGTGGCTGGCAGGTCAACCGTAAGTGCTGCCGAAAAAACACCTACTGATACCACAAAGAAGCTGGCGGCTGACTTGAAAAAAGCGGCGAACCGTCCTGTATTCGTGGGCGCTCCCGTATGGACAGACGCTCCTAATGGTCGGTACGCCATTATTGCGGTACGGGCCATCGACAATAAAGACCGCTGGCTAATGCTGCTCGATACGGAGAAACCAACCACGCTCAAACTCCTTGACCGGCAACGCGACGAAGCCTGGGTTGGCGGGCCGGGTATTGGCGGCGGGTTCTCGTCAGGTACGTTGGGCTGGCTCGATGATCAGACAATCTATTTCCAGTCGGAAACAGACGGGTATTCACATCTCTACTCAATGAACGTGCTGACGGGGCAACGTACCCAACTGACGAAAGGCCGGTTTGAAGTACAGCAGGTTGTGTTGTCGGCCGATAAAAAGATGTTTTACCTGACCACCAACGAAGTGCATCCCGGCGAACAGCATTTCTACCGCATGGCCGTAACCGGTGGGCAACGTACCCAACTTACAACCATGACCGGTGCCAGCGATGCCACTCTGTCGCCCGATGAATCGCAGATGGTGGTTCGTTATTCAACTGGTAATAAGCCCTGGGAGCTTTTCCTGATGAGTAACCCAACAGTTGGTGGTAGCCCTAAAAAAACTACATCAGCCAGAAAAACAGTGGTAAGCAACGTACCTGGGAACTCCGTTCAACTCACTACGAGCACAACAGATGCATTCCGCACGTACCCCTGGCGCGATGCCGAGGTAGTAACCATTCCAGCCCGCGACGGCCAGCCGATCTACGCCCGAATCTATAAACCCGCGACTGACGCGTCTGTAAAAGCCAATGGGAAGGCGGTCATATTCGTGCATGGAGCGGGTTACCTGCAAAATGCGCACAAGTGGTGGAGCCAGTATTTCCGCGAGTATATGTTCCACAATTTGCTGGTAGACAAAGGGTATACCGTGCTCGATATCGACTACCGGGGTTCAGCCGGTTACGGCCGCAACTGGCGGACGGGTATCTATCGCTTCATGGGGGGCAAAGACCTCACCGATCACGTAGATGCCGCCGACTGGCTGGTGAAAAACCACGGCGTCGATGCCAAACGGATCGGCATTTACGGTGGTTCATATGGCGGCTTCATCACGCTCATGGGTATGTTCACCACACCCGACGTGTTCAAGGCCGGTGCGGCCCTGCGCCCCGTTACCGACTGGGCAGCTTACAACCATGGTTACACCAGCAATATTCTGAATGAACCCTATTCCGATACGCTGGCTTACCGCCGGTCATCGCCGATCTACCACGCCGCTGGCCTGAAAGGGCATCTGCTCATCTGCCACGGTATGGTCGACGTGAACGTGCATTTTCAGGATGCCGTGCGCCTCACCCAACGCCTGATTGAGTTGAAAAAAGAGAACTGGGAATTGGCCCCGTATCCCGTTGAAGATCACGGTTTTGTTGAGCCCACCAGCTGGATGGACGAATACAAACGTATCCTGAAACTGTTCGAGGAACGATTGTAGCTAGTCATTATTTTTCCACATCATGCCTACCGTACTGCTAATCGATGGATATAGGTTTTTCTTTTACATGAATGATCATGAACCCATCCATGTTCATGTGAGTAAGGCGGGGAAGGAAGCTCGATTTGATCTTGTGCCCGAGATAGACTTGACTTACTGTCACGGATTTAAGAAAAATGAACTACGCGAGATTGTAACCTTACTTGTTAACCACTATGATACATTCATCAGCGCTTGGCGGCAAACCTTCGGTGAGTAGTCGCCTTCTGAATTTTCTGGAGGGAAGCGAGACCTCAATCAATGCAGAATTGCCCTTCCAACGGATAGAGGATGATTTTGACAGACTAATTCAACGTGAAAATTTACGTATTGTTCGATTCGTATGGATACGTGAATTGGATTTAGCCTTGGTTGTGCTCAATAATCGTCGAATTATAAGTCAGTCGTTATCGGCATACAGTTCGTTACACGCCGCCTCCGATGATGACTTGGCTGCGTACACTATCTCTACGTCTGGGATTCATTGGCCCAATATTGACATTGACTTGAGTCTACGTGGTTTGTTGATGGATGAAGTAGTTCGATCAATAACAGTTGTTTAGTTAGTTAAAAAACAGTTGCCAAAGATCACGGCTTTGTTGAGCCCACCAGCTGGATGGACGAATACAAGCGCGTCCTGAAACTGTTTGAGGAGCGATTGTGAGCGGGGGCAAGCAACAGGTATTTTAACGGCTTTCTAACCAGCATGTCGAAACTATAGGGGCGAGAAAGGGTTCTGTAGCGAGTTGGCTACCAACGTTCACCAAGTACACAACGACGATGAGAAAGACCCTGATCATGATGGCCCTGATTGCCACCTCGCTGACCTTCGCTCAGGCGCAGGACGTAAAAGAAAACGCAAAAGCTACAGGCCGCCAGGCTAAACGCACGATGAATGCGGCTGGCGACAAAATTGACCGCGAAGCCACCGAGGCCAGACAGGATATAAAAGACGAAGCGCATACCGCCAGGGTTAAAACGAAGCGGGCCACGAACAAGGCGCTGAACAAAACGGATAAAAGCCTGAAGAAGGCTGAGAAGAAAATGGACGGCAGCCGATAGTGGCCTATGTTCTTCGCTGTTGAAAGGCCATCGCAATAAATGTGATGGCCTTTTTTAGAACATAGAGCCGTTTGGGCACTCAATGGGTTGTTTCAGGTGTTGACGACAGTATAACACCTGCTTACTTTACCAGTATGACTCAACCACACACTGTGCTGCTTTTCGGCATAACCCGGGATCTGGTCGGCCAGAGCCGCCTGTCCGTCCCACTGACAAAAGGGAGCCGGGTATCCGACCTGGTAGCTCATCTGAATGCCCAATATCCGGCACTTACAGGCGTAAAATCCATATTGGTAGCCGTTAACAGCGAATATGCGGAACCCAATACCCTATTAGATCCATCTGATGAAATTGCGCTAATTCCGCCTGTTAGCGGAGGGTAAGACAAGATCAGTTATCAAGGCGTCATGGCTTCGCTCAGGTACGCTGTTGCTTCAGTAGAGCCATAATTCGTTGACACCTGTTTAGTCGTACTTTCTCATTGATACCTGTTTATTGATAACTGATCATTGCAATGATTGCCCTTACCGCAGACCCAATAGATTTTAGTTCCGCCTACCATTACCTGCAAACTGACGAAGCCGGCGCGATCGACTTCTTCTTTGGTGTTGTTCGTAACAATACACAGCAACGGTCTGTAAACCAGCTCGATTACGAGGCCTATGGCCCCATGGCTATCCGCGAGATGCAAAAGATTGCCGATCAGGCCTGCGAGCGATGGCCCATCCTGAAGTATGTCGTCATTCACCGGACCGGCGTGCTGCGTATCGGCGAAATGGCGGTGTTGATCGGCGTGGCTACCCCACACCGGGATGCCGCTTTTGAGGCTACCCGTTACATCATCGACACCATCAAGCAAACGGTGCCTATCTGGAAAAAAGAACTGTTTGCCGACGGTGAAGTGTGGGTAAATGCAACGCCTTAACATGAGTTTACCGTTTACTGTCTTGCGTTTTCTGTTGCTCTGCCTGGTTAAGTATACGTACCTGAGCGTAGTAACAGAAAACGCAAGACAGTAAACGGTAAACCTATTTTAAAACGTACCTGCCTTCAACCGGAAAGTGATCGGAATAAGGTTGATCGCGATGGACCTGGAAATCAAGTACCTCAAAGCGTGGGTCGTAGAACTGGTTATCAATCCGAATGGTGCGGGGCGCCCGGTTCAGGGTAAAGCCAAATCCGTGGCCGGCATCTTCAAATGCATTGGGTAGAATGCGGCGGAGCCGTTCATAAACAACACTGTAGGGCGTCTCGTTGAAATCGCCCGTCACGATGACCGGGTAGGGGCTTTCGGCAATGCACGCCTCTACAACGCGAACCTCGCCCTGCCGCGATTTGAACCCAAATTTTAACGCTTCAAGTACCGACCGGGTTTCGGCTTTTACCCCCGACATCTTATCCTCCTGGAACACCTTTCGAACCCGGATGCCCATCGACTGGAGATGGACGTTGATGACCCGAATAGTATCCTGCCCAATTTGGATATCGGTCCATACCATCCCGTTGAAGGAACTGAATACGTGTTCACCATGATTTATGATCGGAAAACGGGAAAAGGTAGCAACGCCTATATACTCAGCTTCTTTCGGGTGGAGAAGGGCTTTATAGCGGTAACCTGCCCGTTCTAACCGATCTGACATCTGAAACGCCGGCATTTCTTTGCCAACAAAAAATTCCTGAAAGCATTTAACGGGTGCCTGATGAGCCAGAATCCAGTTGCTCATCAGCCGGGTGCCGCGTGGTTCGCGATGGAGCGTATCGTCGTAGTACTTCTCCAGTCCGAATACAGAGACATTATAACTGAGCAGCGAGAAAGCACCCGTACGATGTGCATCAGCCTGCGAAGCGTGAACGGCGAATGTTCGTGGGTACAGCCAGTATCCCAGCAGCAGACCAATCACTGACAGGGTGCTGCGCCAGGGTCTGGTAAAAAGCCAGAATAGACCCAGGAGTACTAACATCAGCCAGGCAACCGGCAGAGTGATCATGATCATACTGGCCAGCCAGTGCTCGGCTGGCAGCCGGCCAATCAGATAGTAGATCAACAGCGTGTAGAAAAATACGCCTAGGTGCAGCGACCAGATCAGTGACCTGCCAATAAAGGCTAAAAACTGGCCGATACGCGTTCGTAATGACATGGAGTAGGGCATGATGACATGACAAAAGTACGACATCGGCCTCGCCATGCCAGTCGCTCCGGGTTGCTTTTCGCTGAATAACGCCTTATCTTTGCGCCACTTAGCGACATCATACAGGATCAGCAAAGGGAGTTCGACTCCCTTTTTTCTTTGGAAAACCCCGTGACCGACACCGCACGCATCGAAGCACTCTTGCAGCCGTATCTGAACGATGGCGAGTACTATATTGTTGATATTCAGATAGCTGGCAAGACGGGAGGCCTCTTGAAAGTAACCGTCCTGATTGATTCTGACGAGGGAATGACAATCGAGGCTTGTGCCCGCATTAGCCGGGCATTGGGCAACCAGATGGATGAACTCGACTTTTTCGGGGATTCCCCGTTCAACCTGGAAGTTTCGTCGCCCGGCGTTGATTTCCCGCTCACACAACTGCGGCAGTTTACCAAGAATGTGGGCCGATTGTTAAAAGTACAGGTGACAAACGGACCTATTCTGCTTGGTAAGCTCGAATCGGCTGATGAGCAGGGAATCGTTATTGACGTACCGCCTGCCAAAATCAGTAAAACGAAACGCAAAACGTTGACTGAATTGCCGCCGGAAGGTATACAGACAATACCCTACGAATCAATTCAGAAAGCTACTGTTGAGATTCAATTTTAAGAAATGACTAAATACATGAGGGGTGAGTTCTGCCGCGCATAATCGCCCCTCAGCCAACCCGATACGCCAAATGAATAGCGGACAGTTAATCGAATCCTTTGCTGATTTTGCCCGGTCAAAAAACATTGACCGACCCACCATGATCACCATTCTGGAAGAAGTCTTCCGGACAATGATTCGCAAGAAATATGAGACCGATGCCAACTTCGACGTAATTATCAACGCCGAAAGTGGTGACCTTGAAATGTGGCGGACTCGCGAAATTGTTGACGATAACTCAGAAGATATCTGGGATTACGATAAAATCCCCCTCGCCGAAGCTCGCCTTATCCAGAACGACTTTGAAGTAGGGGAGCAAGTGGCCGAAGAGGTCAAATTAGAAGATTTTGGGCGTCGGGTTGTGCAAACAGCCCGTCAGACGCTCATTCAGCGTGTTAAAGATTTAGAAAAAGAACTGCTGTACCAGAAATACAAAGACCAGGTTGGCGACCTGATTTCGGCTGAGGTGTACCAACTTCTGAAAGGCGAAATTATTCTGGTAGATGGAGAAAGCAACGAGTTGAGTCTGCCCCGCAGCGAGCAGATTCCAAGAGATCGCTACCGTAAAGGCGACGCCGTGAAGGCAGTTATTCACCGGGTAGATATGAACAACGGTACGCCCAAGATCATACTTTCCCGCACATCGCCTGTCTTCCTGGAGCGGCTGTTTGAAACCGAGATTCCGGAGATTTATGATGGCGTTATCTCGATTCGCCGAATTGTGCGCGAGCCGGGCGAACGGGCTAAAGTGGCCGTTGAATCATATGATGACCGCATTGATCCTGTTGGGGCCTGTGTTGGTATGAAAGGGGTACGTATTCACAGCATCGTACGCGAACTGGGCAACGAGAACATCGATGTAATCAACTACACTGAGAACCTCGAACTGTTTATCAGCCGTGCCCTAAGCCCTGCCAAAGTCAGTTCGATGAATATCGATAAAGACGCAGGTCGGGTGGCCGTTTACCTGAAACCCGATCAGGTGTCGCTGGCGATTGGTAAAGGTGGTCAGAACATTAAACTGGCTGGCCGGTTAGTGAATCTGGAACTGGACGTGTACCGCGAAACCGACGGACAGGAAGACGACGAAGACGTTGACCTGATGGAATTCAAAGACGAAATCGACGAATGGATAGTTGAAGAATTCCGTCGTGTTGGTCTCGATACCGCCAAAAGTGTACTGGCCCTTAGCCGGGAAGAACTGGTTCGCCGCACCGATCTGGAAGAAGATACCGTTGAGGAAATCCTGAACATCCTGCGGCAGGAATTCGAATAAGTTTACCGTTTGCTGTTTAGTATTTTCAGTTGCATTAGTTGATAACGACTTGGTTTGTTCTGACGCAAGGCAACTGAAAACACTAAACAGCAAGGGGTAAACTCCCTTTTTTGGGATTTATAATCCGTTAACCGTTGTTATCACTGTATAAACAACCATTAATTTTGTCGGGTCTAAACCGAACGTATGGCAGAAGATAAATCAATGCGCCTGAGCCAAGTGGCAAAAATTCTCAACAAAGGGTTATCCTCTGTTGCGAGTACGCTATCTGCCAAAGGGTTCAAGGTGGAAATAAACCCTAATACCAAAATCAACACCGAACAGTTGGAGGTATTAGCGAAGGAATTTAAAGCAAGCGATCTCCTGAACGGGACCCGCAAATCGGCCGACGTACCTGCTTCGGCAGAGGCGCACCGTGAGGCACCGGCCCGTAAGGATGATGATTACCTGCCACGCTACTCGCGTGACGAGCAGGGACGATCGAACGTGGCTGAGAGCAACACTACGGCGCCAGCTGGTGCCCCTGTTGCCCGCACACCCGAACCTGCTAAACCTACTGCCCAACCGGCACAGCGTGAGGCTGCCCCGGCGTCTGGCCTGCCTGGCCTGACAGTGGTAGGAAAAATCGATCTCAATGCGCCGAGGCCTGTGCCACCTGTTCAGGCAGAACGCAGCCCGGCTCCAGCTCCGGTTACCGCGAAAGCGCCCGAGGCTCCAAAACCTGTTGTGGCACCTGCTCCGGAAGCAAAAGCACCTGCACCGGTTAGCGTACCGGCTCCAGCTGTTGCCCCTGTTGCTCCGCCACAGCCAGTTGCAACGCCAGCTCCCAAGCCTGTAGAAGCTCCTGCGCCAACGCCTGCTCCTGTGGCAGTTGTGAAGCCAGCGCCTGCGCCAGCGGTTGTTCAAACGCCTAAGCCCGTTGAAAATCGCCAGCCAGAGCAGCCAAAACCAACGGTTGAAGTACCTAAAACAGTAGAGACACCCCAGCCGGTTGCGGCTGTGACGCCTCCTGTGGCCGCGCCGAAACCTGTTGACGTACCCAAAAGCGAGCCTGCAGACGAGCCTGCCGCCCCGGTAGAAACGATCCGGGCTGAAGGAAGCGTGCAGTTGAAAGGATTAACTGTAAAAGGAACGATTGACCTGACGCAGTTTAACCGCCCTCAAGGTGGTGGTGCGGCCAGTCGTGATAAAAAAGGAAAACGGAAGCGTATTCCGAATGCAAACGATCGTCGGCCCGGTCAGCCAAACCCAGGTCAGGGACAGGGCGGTGGACAGCCTCAGGCTGGTGGTCAGGGGCAGGTAAATGCGCCTCGTAACGACCGTGATGGTCAGCCACGTGGTGATCGTCCGGGTTATCAGGGCGGCGACCGCAACCAAAATCAGGGTGACCGTACAAACCAGAACCGCCCTGCACAGGGCCAGGGTGCTGGTAATGCAACTACGAATACCAACCGTCCGGCAGCAGGCGCTCCGGCTGGTAATAACCAGAACCGTCCGGCTGCAGGTGCGGGTGGCGGTACAAACCAGGGCCGTAACAGCAATGGTCCACGTCCTGGTGGAGGTAATGACAAGAAACGGGGAGGTGATCGCCGCGACGTACCTACCAAGCAGGAAGTATCGGCCAATATTCGCGCAACCAATGCCCGGATGACGGGCGGTAACACGCGTACCAACCGGGGTGCAGATCGCCGCCGCGACCGTCGTAGTCAGCGTGAAGAAGATCGCCGCCTGATGACCGAACAGGAAGAACTGGAAGCAAAAACGCTGAAAGTTACCGAGTTCGTGTCCGCCAACGATCTGTCATCGCTGATGGACGTGTCGATCAATGAAGTTATTTCCGTGTGTTTAAGCGCCGGTATGTTCGTATCGATCAACCAGCGTCTCGATGCTGAAGCGATCACGTTCATTGCCGATGAGTTTGGCTTCGACATACAATTCGTATCGGCTGAAGAAGAAACCGAAGCAAGTCTGGATGAAACACCAGACGCCGAGGAAGATTTACATCTTCGTGCGCCGATCGTTACGATCATGGGCCACGTTGACCATGGTAAAACATCGCTGCTTGACTACATCCGTCGTGCGAAAGTGGCGGCTGGTGAAGCTGGTGGTATTACCCAGCACATTGGTGCCTATAGCGTGAAAACGGAAGATGGCCGGATGGTAACCTTCCTGGATACACCTGGTCACGAAGCCTTTACGGCTATGCGGGCGCGGGGTGCTAAAGTTACCGACGTCGTCATCATCGTGATTGCGGCCGATGATAGCATCATGCCTCAAACACGTGAAGCTATCAACCACGCACAAGTAGCCAACGTACCCATCGTATTCGCTTTCTCGAAAGTAGATAAACCTGGTGCCGACGCCGAAAAAATCCGGAACGAACTGGCTCAGATGAACCTGCTCGTTGAAGATTGGGGCGGTAAATACCAGTCTCAGGAAATTTCATCAAAATCAGGTTTAGGTATCGACGAACTGCTGGAGAAAGTGTTGCTCGAAGCTGAGGTCCTTGAACTGAAAGCCAACCCGTCGCGCCGTTCTACCGGTACCGTAGTAGAAGCAACCCTTGATAAAGGTCGTGGGTACGTTACTACCGTTCTGGTACAAAATGGTACGCTCCGTCAGGGTGATATCATGCTTGTTGGTGCGCATTACGGTCGCATCCGGGCAATGACCAATGACCGTGGCGAACGGATCAAAGAAGCGGGTCCTTCGCAACCGGTACAGATTCTTGGTCTGCCAGGTGCGCCACAGGCTGGTGATAAGT
Source organism: Fibrella forsythiae (assembly GCF_017353175.1). Classification (GTDB taxonomy): domain Bacteria; phylum Bacteroidota; class Bacteroidia; order Cytophagales; family Spirosomataceae; genus Fibrella; species Fibrella forsythiae. The sequence goes on from NZ_JAFMYW010000002.1 coordinate 946,821, forward strand.
TTAACGTGATGGAAACGGACCGTGAGGCCCGCGAGATTGCCAACAAACGGGAGCAATTGCTGCGTGAACAGACCCTTCGCACCCGCAAGCATATTACGCTTGAAGAGATTGGCCGCCGGAAAGCGATCGGTTCATTTAAAGAACTGAACGTGATTGTGAAAGGTGACGTAGACGGTTCGGTGGAAGCCCTATCCGATTCGTTGCTTCAGTTGTCGACTGGTGAGGTTCAGGTGAACATCATTCACAAGGCAGTGGGTCAGATCTCTGAATCAGACGTGCTGCTGGCGTCAACTGCCGACGCCATCATCATTGGTTTCCAGGTACGTCCTTCGTCGAATGCCCGTAAGCTCGCCGAGCAGGAGCAGATCGAAATCCGGATGTACTCGATTATCTACGATGCTATCAATGAGATCAAAGATGCGATGGAAGGTCTCCTGGCCCCAACGCAGGAAGAGGTCATCACGGGTAATATTGAGGTACGCGAGGTGTTCAAGATCAGCAAGATTGGTACAGTAGCTGGTTGCTACGTAACTGATGGCGTTGTGAAGCGGAACCACAAAATCCGGATCATCCGTGACTTTATCGTGATTCACACAGGCGAAATCAGTGCGTTGAAACGGTATAAAGATGATGTTAACGAGGTACGTACTGGCTACGAATGTGGCCTGAGTATCAAAGGATTTAACGATATTGAAGTTGGCGATGTCATCGAAGGCTTCGAAATGAAAGAAGTGAAGCGGACGTTGGCTTAGTCATCTCCGATTCATTCTAGCAGTAAATCGTTACCCATAAAAAATGCCCGGCTTCGTAAGAGGTCGGGCATTTTTTGTTTACTGTTTGTCATTCATAAAGCAGGCATTGATCATGATCGAAGCCTGAAAAGGACTATTCAGCCAGGTAGTTACCAATACCAACGATAACTGTCGATAACACCACCGTGGCAATACCCAGTGAAATAGTGCGTAGGGTAGGGCGGTTGGCTCCCTTCCATTCGTGCAAGTAAAGACCCCAGAAACTGCTGAAAGCAATGATAAACGCCATGTGGAGTGTCCAGCCTGAGAAGCGATACGCCCCCATCTGGCTATCGCCCATGCCGTAGAAGAAGAACTGAAAATACCACGTAAAGCCAGCCAGCGCACAGAAGAAGACGTTTCTCCAGATTGGCGTTGAGTGGTTTGTATAATCTGTGTAGGTGCGGTTACGAATATTCAAGTAGATTGTCCAGATCGCGTTGGTTGTGAGACCCCCGAGCAGAATGACAACCAGCGTTGCATTGTTCATGTAAAGCGTGTCGGCACCGTGTTTAACAGCCAGGTCTGAAATAGGCTGACCGGCAGTGAGACCAAACGAGAAGCAGGCGCTTAAAACTCCTGAGAACACGGCAACGAGCAGTCCTTTGCGAATATCGAACTCGGTGATTACTGCCTTTTTTTCCTCTTCGGTGAGGTGTTTCTCCTTCATCATGCCTGCCAGGCCACAAATACCGATGCCCAACACGCAGACACCAACCCCCAGCATAACAAATCTGCCTGATGTAGTGCTGAATAGCTGGCCGATCGTTCCTAAGTAGATAGGCGGCACCAGCGTGCCAAAGACAGCGCAAAGGCCCAGCGTAACGGCCATACCGAGCGACAGGCCCAGGTAACGCATTGCCAAGCCGAAGGTCAGGCCTCCGAACCCCCACAACACCCCCCAGACGTATGTCCAGATTAATGTTTCGGTGGGAGCCTGCTTAAGAACCTCAAAGAGATCAGGTACAGTCAATGAGCCGAGCAGAAATGGGGCTAACAACCACGAGAAAAGTCCGCCAACGAGCCAGTAACTTTCCCAGGCCCAGCCTTTCACATTTCTGTACGGTAAATAAAAACTGCCCGACGCGAATCCGCCAACAGCATGCAACACGACACCCCAGAATACAGCCATTTTATCTACTTTTTATACCAAAGCTAGCCAGAATGGTTTCTACCGCTTTCCTGCTCCTACCTGCTCAGCTAGAAAAACGAACCAGACAACGACTGGTGCCCTGCTCTGCTGGCTCTACATAACCAGGTTAGGAGGCATACAGGCCAAAACTAACCATGAAGAAACTAACAGATGAAAGGCACGCTGGCCTACGCGTGACGAACCTAATCATGCCAGATCAATTTCAACCGTTATATCGCCTGTAGTTTACACTAATAAGGAAAATGTACCAAGTTGTTTCGTAAATTTGCTACCCATTTGCTAGAAGATAGTTATGCCCCAACCGGTCCGGATTTTGCTGGTCGAAGATGACGAAGATGACATCACGTTTTTCGAATTGGCGCTGAAGAAACAATCGATTGCCACTCAATTGACCACGTTAACGGATGGTGATCAGGTGATGCCTTACCTGAGTGATACCGCCGAACACCCTGATCTGCTGGTGCTGGATCTGAACCTGCCTAAATTGCCAGGCCGTGATGTGCTGACCCAGCTTAAACAGTCGCCTATTGGTCAGGATATTCCCGTTGTTATTCTGTCAACGTCGTCGGCGCAGGAAGACAACGATTTTTGTATCGCCAATGGAGCCGATCGGTTTCTGACTAAGCCAACCTCACTGACTTCACTGAGTACTATGCTGGCTGAAGTACTTGATGTAACCGTGAAATAGCCTGTTGTACGCTTTGCTCAGTGCCGTTTAGTTAAAGAAGGAATGTAGTATCATATGGTATACTTTGTCTTTATAGGAAAGGTTTTTCTATAAGCGTTATACCATGAAGCGTATTTTATTTTTCACCCCGTATAGCTTACTCAACGGGTCAGGTGTACTGCTTTGGAATATTCTGCAGCATTTTGATCGTAATCTTTTTCAAGCAGCCGTTTATTGTGATCAACGCGGCCCTTTACAGGAGCAAACCCCCACTGACGTTGTGGTACACGGATCTCCGTTTGACAAAGGACGATTCGGTAGGGTAGCCTTGAAATCGCTGAATGCGATAGGGTATAATGTATACGAACAGAATATTATCCGTATAAACCAGCAGTTCAAGCCAGATTACTGGTACCTCAATACGGTGTTGATGTTTCACCTCACGCCTTTGGCTGAAAGGCTCGGAATACCCGTTATTGTACAGATCAATGAACTAAACTCGATGTTTGAGTCTGTTTCCTATCAGGAAATGGCACACGCCATGTCGTTTGCTGAACTGACGGTAGGAATCACTCAGCATATTTGTAAACTGGCCATTCAGATGGGTGCCAGAGATACGGCGCTTCAATACTGTTTCACAAACACGGTTAAGCATCCAGTTTCGACTACCAGAATAGCTCAGCTCCGGCAATCTTTGAGGCTTCCTGAAAGTGTATTTGTCTGGATAATGGTAGGAACGCCAATTTACCGTAAAGGCATTGATTTTATACCTGCTATTGCCCAGGCCTTACAAGAACGGCCGTGTCATATAATCTGGTTAGGCAGCGGTACCGTTGATACCGGGTTGAACTTTCTGATACAGAAACAGATAGAAACGATGGGGCTGCAGAACGTCACTTTTCTGGGCGTACAGACTGATGATTACCATGCCTACCTTCAGCTGGCCAATGGATTTGTATTAACCTCACGCGAGGAACCATTTGGTAATGTGCTGATTGATGCAGCTAGCTTAGGTAAGCCAATCGTTGCGTCGGGTGAATATGGGGCAAGCGAATTCATGCTTCCGGGAATGGGAGAGCTTGTCGACTATACTTCGCCTGCTCATTTTGCCAGGGCAATGATGACTGTTATGGATAATCCTGGCGACTATAAACAGGACGTATCCGTTGCTCGCAGCCACCATTTCGACACGGCGGTGCAGGTAAAACATTGGCAGGAACTAATGAACAGACTGCCCTAATACGCTCAACTCTGCTGTAGTTCCTGGACCGCTAACCAGGCCATTAAGCCCGGGCCAATGGCCAGGGCCGCTTCGTCAATGTCGAACGTTGGCGTGTGCACACCACTGATGATCCCGCGCGCTTCGTTGCGGGTGCCAAGGCGGTAAAAGCACGAGTCGACAACCTGTGAATAGAACGCAAAATCTTCGCCGGCCATCCATAGATCCAGGTCCACTACGTTTTCGCGACCCATATAGGCTTCGGTCTGGGTACGTAGCCGACGGGTTAGCTCCGGGTGGTTTTTCAGGTAAGGGTAACCTTTCACGCGGGTAAACTCACAGGTGCCGCCCATGGCTTCGGCCATTGTTTCAGCCATTTTCTGCATCAGGGCAATGCCTTTCTCGCGCCATTCTTCATTCATGCAACGGAATGTTCCCTCGATGTCGACGTGGTTTGGAATGACGTTGGTGACGCCGTCGGCAATGAAGCGACCGAAGGAAAGGACAGATGGGCTGGCAGGTGGGCGGTTGCGGCTGATGATCTGTTGCAGGGCCACAATGATATGTGAGGCGATCAACACCGGGTCGATCAGGTTATCGGGCATGGCGGCGTGTCCTCCCTTCCCCCGGATGGTCATATAGATTTCGTCGGTGCTGGCCATATACATGCCTTCGCGGAAACCGATTTTACCCACAGGTACGTTGGGCGCAACGTGCTGGCCGATCATACCGTTGGGTCGGGGGTTATCCAGAACCCCTTCCCGGATCATGAGTGATGCCCCGCCCGGTGCTTTCTCTTCGGCTGGTTGAAACACCAGTTTCACGGTGCCCGAAAACTGATCCCGCAATTCGGTCAGAATACGGGCAGTGGCGAGCAGGCTGCTTGTATGCACATCGTGCCCGCAGGCATGCATAACGCCATCGACGGTTGATTTGTACGGAACATCGTTTGCTTCCCGAATGGGGAGCGCGTCCATGTCGGCCCGCAATCCCACAACGTGGTTATCATTGCCTGGCTTAGTGCCCTCGATTAGCGCTACAACACCCGTTCCTGCTACGCCTTCCTGCGGCGTAAGGCCCAGGGCCGTTAGTTCGCTGGCGACAAAACGGGCCGTTTCCTGTTCGTGAAAAGAAAGTTCTGGGTGCGCATGCAGATGGCGACGAACCTTGACTGCATCGGGAGCAAAACGCTCGGACAACGATTTTATGGATGAGAGCATATAGAAATGACTCGTTTATTCCTGCATCGACAGGAATTGATAGTCGTTAATGATCGTATGTAAAAATTCGTACGAGCCCAGTGTGGTTGTCACATTGAGAACGGCCTTAATCTTGGCAGACGTGCGTTCGAGCGCATCCGCTGACCCCCGGCGGAGTACTTCACGGATGATCTGAATATCCTGATCTGATAGTTGCCGAACGGCATCAAATTGAACCTGATAGGTTGGGGGTAATGAACTGTAGACGACATCGTCGAGCTGAACTTTAGGCTGTAGCCGGATGACGGTAGTACCGGCGGCCAGATCGCCCAGCCGCTGCCCTTTACCTGTTGCTGCCACACACACAATAGCAACAATGCCACTGAAGATTCGGGTGTCAACCAGCCGTAGCAGCCACCGCATCAGGTAGGCGCCAACACTGGGCTGGGAGCCGTCTAGCATGACTACCCTTATTTTTAAGGCAATCTTACCGATACTCTGACCGTTCAGTAGCCACTCACAGAAGAAATCGTACAGGAATATAGGCAGGATGACCAGTACCATCACGTAAACAACTGACCGCTCGCCTCTGAACCAGCCCGCGCTAGCCGGGAGGGCAATTGTAAGCAATCCCCAGGCGGCAAAAACGACGTAATCGAGCAGGGTAGCCAGAATGCGGTCGCCAATGCTGGCTGGTTCATATTCGAGCAGAACGTTCTGGGTAGTCTGAATTGAGACAGCCATTGATAGACGGTGTACGTTAGGCTTTACAGGGCATAGACATCTGTCTAACCGGCATCAAAGATACCGGTTGAGGCTGTTTTTGACTCGTCCTTTTTTGCGATTATTCAACTGGTGTTATCACGAACATTGCCGATAGTTAAGTAACTTTCCCAGGCCGATCAGGCTAAGTCGACACTTTCATCTGCCCCCAGTTTTGTATGCGTGAAGCAGCTTTTGTAAAACGGAACACGGAGAAGTGGACCGATATGGAGCGAAACCCAACAAGAGACCCCGACGAGCTTACGGCCCGTTATGTTGAACTGACCGACGACCTTTCCTACGCGCGTACGTTCTACCCGGAATCGAATGTAACCCGGTATCTGAATGGGCTGGCGGCGCAGATGCATCGGGGGCTCATGCAGAACAAACGGGAAGAGCGTGGCCGTTTTGTTGCTTTCTGGATGTATGAACTCCCCTCGTTATTTTATCATTCGCAGAAGACGCTGGCCGTATCGGCTGGGTTTTTCTTTATCGCCTGCTTCATTGGCTGGCTCTCGGCGGTGAATGACCCCACCTTCGTGCGGCTGATTCTGGGCGATGGGTACGTGAACATGACACTGGAGAACATCAAAAAAGGGAATCCGCTGGGTGTGTATGGCGGGAGCGATCAGGCGTCGATGTTTTTCCAGATTACGCTCAACAACATTGGTGTATCGCTACGGGCTTTTGTGGCGGGGGTGTTTGCATCGGTAGGTACGTTGGTGATGCTGTTCTATAACGGGGTGATGCTGGGCGCCTTTCAGGCCTTTTTCTACGAACGCGGCCTGCTGACCCAGTCGTTACTGAAAATATGGATTCACGGTACACTCGAGATATCGGCAATTGTCATTGCGGGTGCGGCCGGGCTTACTATGGGAAATAGCCTGCTCTTTCCAGGTACGTTGCCGCGGATGGAATCATTCAAACGGGGAGCAAAGCAGGGGCTCAAGATTGCGGTGGGGCTGGTTCCCATTTTTGTTATGGCCGGCTTTCTGGAAAGCTTCGTCACCCGAATGACCCTGCCACCCGTGGTTAGCCTGCTTATTATCGGCACGTCGGCGGCTTTTATCATCTGGTATTTTATCCTTTACCCAATTCATTTGCATCGTTCTCAGCATATTGCATAACCGTTACTTCTCCTCTCCATGATCCAGTTCGAACAGCGCCGTGATTTCGGCGAAAAAATCAACGCTACGTTCACGTTTGTGACTGAGCAAATTCGCGGTTTAGGGTTATCGCTCCTCTACATTGTGGGGCCGGTAGCCCTAATTGGTGGTATTATTTCCGGTTACGGACAAGTCGAATTATTAGGTAGCGCCACCTCGGTAACTACGCCCGATAAGCTCCTGTCATTTTATGGCAGCCTCTTCTCGGGGCCACGTTTGTTGGGGATGGTGCTTCAGTTTTTAGCCTACTTGCTGACAAGCGTAGTCACCTATTCCTACATTCGTCTCTATCGTGAACAGGCCAATAATAAATCTGTTGGCGTTAGTGCCGTGTGGGCCGAAACGCAGCAGTATATAGGCTCCAGTGTACTGTTATCCATCGTGACAACAATCATGATGGGCTTTGGCTTCGTCATCCTGTTTATTCCAGGCATTTACCTCTGGATCGTTTTATCGCTGGCACCTGCAATTCTGGTGTTTGAGCGCCGCGACGTGGGGAGCTCCATCAGTCGGAGTTTTAAACTCATTACTGACAAGTGGTGGTCAACGTTTGGCCTTTCTGTCATCATGTTCATCATCATCTGGATCATCGGTATGGTGTTCGCCTTACCGGCATCTGTGATTGGCTTCCTGTTTGGGGCGGGTTTCATGAAGAATATCAGTTTTCTGATGACCGTACTTTCGGCTATATCAACGGTGGGGTATTCTATACTACTGTCGTTATTGGCGGTGGCTATAGCGTTTCAGTACTTCAATTTAATTGAGATGAAAGAAAGCACCGGGCTACTTGGTCAGATTGATTCGATTGGCGAGGGGGCAGGCATGTCTGCATCAGGTACGTTCCGGCAAACGCGTGAAGAAGAAGGCGAGTATTGAATCTCAAATAGCGTAAAGTCAGACGGATTGTAGAAAACGGCGGCTTTAGTTGATCACGTACCTATGCTGTTGAAACGGCTGTTTTTATGTTTCCTGCTGACCGCTTGTCTGGTAGCGCCGGTATGGGCTCAGGATTCGACGGGCGTTGCCCCGGGGAGCGGTAACGACGTGGTGAAAAGCCCCGAAGACGATGCTCATGAAGCAACGGCAGATTCGGTGGCTGCTAGCCGCGATACGGTCGTTTATGCGGCGATCAACGACAGAACGCCCATAACCGTTCGGGCTGTCGACGCGGAAAAGCTACGCGATATACAGGGCGACAGAGCCTACCGGTATGGCACTGATGTTCCCCCAACGGCCAGCCTGTGGGATCAGTTCTGGGCCTGGTTCTGGTATAAAGTTGGTGAGCTATTACGAACAAAAGCATACCGGAACGTTGGACAATATGTGCTGATTGTGGCTGTGGCGGCACTGGTTGTCTGGCTACTCTATAAGGCCGAAGTGCTCGCGAACCTCTTTCCCAAACGGGCAAAAAATACAGGATTGGGCTACGAAACGCTGGACGAAAACATCCACCAGATCAATTTCAGTGATCGAATCAATGAAGCCGTTGACGCCCGGAACTACCGGCTGGCGGTGCGCCTGCTGTACCTGCAAACGCTGAAAGGGCTGACTGATAGCGGCCTTATCCGCTGGCAACCCGACAAAACCAACCGGCAATATGCTTACGAACTGACGGGCAACCCAAAACGGCTCGGGTTTGAGCAATTAACGACCCAGTTTGAATACGCCTGGTACGGCGATTTTCCGGTCGACGAAGTCCGATTTGGTCTTATCTATCAACAGTTTAAACAGTTTAATGAGTTGGAGAAGTCGTAAATCAGGAAATCGCAAAACTTACCTGATACGCCAGGCAGAGCGGCTTACGACCTTCTGACTTACGATTTCTTTCACTTTTCCTGCATGCGTCCAAACAAGTACATACTATTTCTGCTGGCTACGCTGGTTGCGTTTGTGGCGTTTGAGTACTACAAACCCAAGCCGATCGACTGGCGGCCTACGTACCAGAACAACGACAAAATTCCGTTTGGTACCCAGGCCATGTTTGAATTGCTGCCCAGCCTGATGCGTCAGCCTGCTGTAGAGACCACGCGCCTGCCTGCCTACAACCTGTTGACGGAAACGAAACTGCCGCCGCGTAGCAACTACATTGCCGTTTGTGAGACATTCGCTGCCGGGGAGTATGATACACGTGAGTTGCTCAGGTACGTTGCTCGGGGTAACACGGCCTTTTTGTCGGCCTATAGTTTTTCCGATACATTGAGTCGGGCACTTGGTTTCAAAGCCGAAGTAAAGAACCCGCTCAAGGCAGATACGACACTGCGTTCCAATTTTGTCGGGCCTGCACTGGCCCGGAAAGGCGGTTATAATTTCCGGCACGATGATGGCCGTAATTTCCTGGTGGTGAAGAAGCCCAATACCGCCATTACCGTGCTGGCCCGAAACGCCCGGAAGGAGGCCGTATTTCTGCGAATCCCGCACGGCAAAGGCGTTTTCTACATCCATAATCTACCCCTTGCCCTGACCAATTATTACTTGCTTGCTCCCGCTTCGTCTGATTACATGACCAAAGCACTCTCATATCTGCCTGCCCAGCCAACTTACTGGGACGAGTTTCAGAAGCAGGGCCGGTTCGATGAAGATGAGCAATCGCTCCTGCGTTACATTTACAAGCAACCAGCCCTCAGTTGGGCGTATTATATCGGCTTGTTTGGCCTGATCATTTACGCGCTCTTTGCCGGGAAACGTACCCAGCGCATTATTCCGGTAATGCAGCTGCCCCAGAATACGTCGCTGGAGTTCGTGAAGACGGTGGGACGCATGTATTTTCAACAGAACGACCACGATAACGTTGCCCGCAAAAAAATCCAGTACTTCCTGGCCGATCTGCGCGAGCGTTATTTCCTGAATACGCAGGTGCTCAATTCGGAATTTACCGAAACGCTGGCCCGTAAAAGTGGTGTGCCACTCGAAGAAACGCAGAATCTGGTGCGTATGCTGGCGCAGGCAAACCGGGCCGTTTCGCTCTCTGAATTTGATTTACTAACGATCAACGCCACCATCGAAAACTTCAACGCTGCCGCCGCCAGTAAGGTTTGATCCTACCAGCAGCCATACAACTAATGACCTTAACCGAGTAACAATCCATACATGGAACAACCATTTAATACCCGCGTTGATCTTCAGGGGCTTAGCCTGGCCATCGACGCTATCCGCACCGAAGTTGGTAAAGTAATTGTTGGTCAGCACCAGACGATCGATCTGCTCCTGGCTGCGCTCCTGGCCGATGGTCACGTACTGATCGAGGGTGTGCCGGGCGTGGCTAAGACACTCACGGCGAAATTGCTGGCGAAAACCATTTCAGTTCAATTTAGCCGAATCCAGTTCACGCCCGATCTGATGCCCGCCGACGTGCTGGGTACGTCGGTCTTTAGCCCCAAAACGGCTGAATTCTCATTTAAACAGGGCCCTATTTTTGCCAACATCGTGCTGATCGACGAGATCAACCGGGCACCGGCTAAAACGCAGGCGGCCCTGTTTGAGGCTATGGAAGAACGGCAGATTACCAACGACGGTACCACGTACCTACTGCCGCCGCCGTTTATGGTGCTGGCTACGCAGAACCCCATTGAGCAGGAAGGTACGTACCGCCTGCCCGAAGCTCAATTAGACCGGTTCCTGTTCAAAATTGTGGTTGGTTACCCCGAGCAGGCCGAAGAGGTAGACATCCTGCGCGGCCATCACCAGCGTCGAAACCTGACCGATGCCATGGCCGCTATTGGCGCCGTACTAACCGCCGATCAGCTGAATATGATGCGGGACAAGGTCAATCAGGTGTATGTAGAGGATAACCTGTTCGACTACATCGCGCAGATCGTCAGGAGCACGCGGGCTAACAAATCGCTGTATCTGGGTGCTTCGCCCCGGGCAGCAGTGGCGCTATTGAACAGTGCGAAAGCCCTGGCTACCTTGCGCGGCCGTGATTTTATCACGCCTGAAGACGTGCAGGAACTGGCTATCCCCGTACTACGGCACCGGATTCTGCTCACGCCCGAACGCGAAATGGAGGGTGCCACCGCCGACGATGTCATTACCCAGCTTATTCAGAAAATTGAGGTGCCCCGTTGAGTAGCCTCTGGTAGCTGTGCATGAACAATGTAGCCTACAGATCGAATAGCGGGCCTTTCGCGCCCTGGCGGAGGGAGCAGAAAGGCTGTATTATTCTGATCATTAGCTTATTGAATGGACTACTGCTTGCCAATTCGGTCAGCGGCCAATCGCTCGTGGGGGCATGGATAGGTGTGGAGCAGCAGATTGATTCGGGATTTGTTTGCCCGTTGCCGCTCTTTCTTCAGGTACGTTCCGATAGCACCTATACCCTGAGTTTGATTGATAAAGCCGCCACCGCCCCACGGTCGACCTGGGGAATGACGGATAATCGGCTTCGGCTTGATACAGCTGTATTTCTGCCGGGCCAGGTACAAATTACGGCTACCGACCTGAAGGTTCAGGGAGCCACCCCGATGGTGTTTCGGCGGGTTCAGCCAACGGCCTTTTCGGGTGGTGAAACAACCGTCCGGTCTGTATTGGCTAACCGGATATGGCAGCAAAGCCAGGTTCGCTACCACTTCCATGAGGGTGGTCAGTTGTGTGTTGAAGACCAACTCACCGGCGATCGGGCCATTCGCTGCTGGACTGTTACCGAGTGTAATGGCAGCGTGTTTGTCGTTGTCAAAGGCAATCGGGGCGACTGTTCGCGGAGTTATGACGTACCCATTCAGGTGCTTGCCTTTACTGATAAAAAATTGACTGTGAGTAAGTTGACTGCTGCTGATTCTTCGCCTTATAGCCTGACGGCCGGTGGTCTGTTACCTGCCGGGAAAAATTGTGAAGCAATTGGGTTTCAGCTTTGCAGTAGTTGTTTTTACATACCTTACGAACAAGCCGGATTGCTGGAAAAGAAGGGGCCACCCGGTCGGCTCTATGCTGTTCGGCAGCAGTTGATGGCCGACTTCAAGGCGAATAACGTACCTAGGCAAACCGGAATCGTTCAGGTACGTTGCCTGGTGAATTGCGAAGGAAAAGCCGGGCAGTTTACGGCTACTACCTACGGACCCGATTATCAGCGTAACCACTTCGATCCTCAGATTACCAACCAGTTACTGACCATTCTTCGTACTCATTTTGCCACTGGCTGGCGACCGGGACGCATACGGGCGATCGAACGCCCGCTCGATTACCAGGCTACGATTACTATTCGGTTAGTGGATGGACAGATAACCGACGTTTTTCTATGACAAACAACTCATTAACGGTAGTAAGTAATCGGTTATGCTGAAGAACGTTCTGCGCTGTGTGCTGGTGTATATGCTGCTGATGACTTCGGCTCAGGCGCAGCATGAGGCCGCCCTGATGCAGCAATTGACCCGAAGCCTGATGACCTCAGGTACGTATCGGCAACCGTGGGGGCATGTGTATTATCTGGCCAGGCTCGATAGTGCCATTCGGGCGGGCTACGAAGTGGCTGACCATACCTTCTGGAAAGGGTTGTATTTTCTGGACCAGAAAGCACTCGATAAAGCGGTGCCCCTGCTGGAAAAAGCCTGCCGCCTGAAACCGAAGCATCATGGCTACGTTGGCTGGGTTTATCTGAACACCCTGCGCGATTACCCGCGTGCTTTGGCCCATTACGATGCCTACGATGCCCTGACTCCCGACGTTGATGACCGCGAAGGTGACCATGCTGTTAGTTTCCTGCGCTCGCAGATCTACCGATATATGGGTCGCCACGCAATGGCCTTGCCGGGCTACGACAAGGCCATTGCGCTGGTTGAAGACAAACATGGGCCGGGCTGGGTCAACTACCGCTATTATGTAGCGCGCGGCTGTTCAAGATTGGCCGTTGGTCGGGTTGCCGACGCACTCAGCGACTTCGATAAAGCCTTGCCTAACAACCCCAGTAGCGCGTTGGTAAATTACTGGCGGGGCCGTGCGTTACAGCTACTCAACCGTGCCGATGAAGCCCGTATGGCCTATAGCGATGCGTTACTTTGGCTCAGTAATTCAAATATTGAGCAAGACCAGTATTATGAAGTTCAGGATGCTGTTTATGAACAACAAGTCAATCAGGCACTAGCGAGTCTGGCCCGGTAAGGCTGTCATACACCCACCTATCTATGAAATTGATTCGTTCCCTGTTTATTTCCCTGCGCATCTGGTTCGTGCTGGCTGGCTTTGTGGTTGCTTTCGTGGTGGCCTATGCCGTACCGGTGTTATTTCCCGTGTTCCAGATAGCGTTCGGCGTTTTCGTATTGTTGCTGTTGATCGAACTGGTGTTGCTCTACCGCGACAGCGCTGCGGGTGGACAGCCGATCTTCTTTGCCCGCCGCGACATGCCCGACCGCCTTTCCAACGGCGACGAGAACCCGATCACGCTTTATCTGGAGAGCCGGTATGCGTTTAATACACCTGTTGAGATTGTGGATGAAATACCGTTTCAGTTTCAGCGTCGCGATGTACTGTTTACGGCCGATGTCAGGCCCAACGAAACGAAGGTGATCCGGTACGAACTGCGGCCAACACGCCGGGGCGAATACAGCTTCGGGTCAATCAATGTATTCGTGATGACGCCCATGAAATTGTTGAAACGGCGATTTCAATTCGAACAGGGGCGATTGGTGCCGGTGTACCCATCCTACCTGCAAATGCGGCAGTATGAACTGTTGGCAGCCAGTAATAGGCTTACTGAGGTTGGTATCAAGCGCATTCGGCGCATTGGGCACAGCATGGAATTTGAGCAGGTACGTCCCTACACGCAGGGTGATGACCTGCGCACGATCAACTGGAAAGCGACCGCCCGCCGGTCAGACACGAACCAGTCGAATCTGGTGGTGAATGCTTATACCGACGAACGTTCTCAGGCAGTGTATTGCCTGATCGACAAAGGAAGGGTGATGCGCTCGCCTTTCGAGGGCTTAACCCTACTCGACTACGCCATCAATGCATCGCTGGTGTTGAGCAATATTGCGCTGTTGAAGCAGGACCGGGCGGGCCTTATCACGTTTTCTGACCGGATTGGCCAGATTGTAGTGGCCGAACGGCGGCCGGGACATATGCTGAAGATTCTGGAAGTATTGTACCGGCAGAAAACTCGCTACCTGGAAACCGATTTCGAAGCGCTTTATGCTACCGTTCGCATGCAGGTACGTCAGCGGGGACTGTTACTGCTGTTTACCAATTTCGAAACCGTGAGCGGCATGCGTCGGCAATTGCCATACCTGCGTCGGTTGGCAAAAAATCACCTGCTGCTGGTCATTTTCTTCGATAATACGGAACTTCGCTCGTTGCTGAATGCACCTGCCCACGACACTGAAGAGATCTACCTGAAAACAATTGCTGAAAAATTTTCGTACGAAAAACAGTTGATTGTGAAGGAGTTGGGGCAATACGGTATTCAGAGTATCCTGACTGCTCCCCGCGATCTAACGGCTAACACAGTCAATAAATACCTGGAACTGAAAGCGCGGGGCATGATATAGGCGCTACCAAAGCGGGTAAATTAATGAGCGGTAATTCTTAACCGCATATCATGAAAAAACTGCTCACCTACCTGTCGCTGATCTGCCTGTTAAGCTCGTTCGATCGTAAAGAACTAACCTGGACAGCCCTCGGCGATTCGATAACGTACCTGAATGAGCATCTGGATCAGACGGGCAATCGAATTACGAAGGGATACATGACCCGGGTTGTTGAAAAACTTCCCTATATCCACTACACCAATCAAGGCCATAATGGCTGGACGGCCGTGCGCATTGCCCAGTCGATCGAGACACTGGGTTTGGCTAAGTCGGATATTTATTCTGTCTTCTTAGGTACGAACGACTGGTGGGGAGGCAAGCCGTTGGGGCGTTTAGTGGATTACCAAAACAACACCGGTAGCACAACCGTATGTGGCTCGTTCCGAATTATCATCGATAAGCTCCGAAGCCTCAACCCGGCGGCGCACATTGTGCTGATTACGCCCATGCAACGGGCTGACTTTGTCTACCTCACCAATTATAAAAACAACGCGTATGGATCATATAAAGCCAAAAACGGTCAATATCTCGAATCCTTCGCCAATGCCATTGACTCGATTGGCCGGTTCGATCGCATAACGGTAGTAGATCTGTATCACCTGAAAGGGCTGGGTGTGAAGCAGTTGGTTAAATACAAACGCCTGAAAGACCCTCAAACAGGTACGTACACCAATTACCCCTATCCCACATTCATCGATGTGCCGTTTAACCCGGAAACAGACGAGTATCCGTATCCACTTGAAGCGGTCGATAAAACGTATGATGGTCTGCACCCGTCCGACTCGGGCTACGAATTGATTACACGCCGGCTAGTGAAGGTGATGAAGAAATATTGATTGATGTAGCTCGTGTGCCTACCAGAAAATAGCCCGACAGGTACGTACCTGGCGGGCTATTTTCTGGTAGGCCGGTTATTCGATCATTGTACGAATGTGTTGCGGGAACCGTCAGAAGCAAACAGTGCGCGGCTGCGCGTCGTCTGTCCGTTGGTGAACATATACATGCAGAGATCATTAGTGTAGTCCATGTAGTTCATGAACAGATCACCGTTGGCGCCATTACCACAGGTAACGTGAGGGAACGACGGGCAACCGAAATTTGAGGTCTGCTGCGTAGGGGTATCGGCTACTAAATCGTTACCGCAACTGGCATCGCCCCAGATATGACGTAGGTTTAACCAGTGGCCAACTTCGTGAGTTGCCGTACGACCCTTATCATAGGGAGCTGCAAAGTAGCCGCCCGTGGTAACAATGCTGCTGCTGCCGAAATACTGCGGACCAATAACAACCCCGTCTGTTGCGGCTAAACCACCAGGAAACTGCGCGTAGCCGAGAATGCCACCCCCGATATTACAAATCCAGATATTCAGATTGTGGGCCGGATCGATGGGATCAACGCCGCCTTTCTTGCTGCTTTTCATGGCGTCGCGCGTACCCCACGACGTTTTGGTTGATGATTTGCGGTCAATACCAGCCAGCGTGAACTGGATCTGCATGTTCGAAGCCAGGCCTGAAAATACACCCGGTAGTAAACTTATATCGCTGTTTGTCTTGCTGTAATCGCGGTTCAGCACCGTAATCTGCGATTGAATCTGCGCATCGCTGATGTTTTCCTTCGCTGAATTGTAAATCACGTGCACGCGCACAGGAATAGTCACAACACCAGAGTAGGCCGTTGCGGCAGCACGGCCATTACGCTGGGCAAACCGTTCGGCGTGCTTGTCAATCTCTTCCAGTTTGTTGGCAATACTGGGGTTTTCCTTAATGTTCTCAGCCAGCACGTCCATACTGGCGCAGGCACGGGGCTCATCACCTTGCCGCGCATTCTGATTTGTGGCAGATGAAGATTGGTCGACATTTGGGTCGAAACAGGATGAGACAGCACCAATAAGTGCCATACAAACTATCGGCAGTATAATCTTTCGCATATTGATTAGTTGGTTTATGGCTCAATGTAGTATAAATAATGTAACTGTAAAACGTAGAAATATACATATGAGAAATAAGAATTACATATGGTATTGTCTGGTACCCTGAAATGGATGTAACTACCTGTATAACTGTAACGTATGCATTTGCTGACGAGCTTTTTTCCGACAATCGACTTAGCAAACGGTCATCCATTTCGTGAACTAACGATAGTTAGTCGTGTTACGCTGGCATGTTGGGCATCTACCATTTACTCGGCAGAGCAGTCAGCCGGGGATAATCCTCTGTTGCAGGAAGAAGCAATCGTTTACGCCCTCGCGTAGCGCATAAAAAAGGTCGATAACCTAGCTATCGACCTTTTTTTAACTATGAATGGTCTGTCAAACGTGATTTGCCAGTTCGCCCTTGAGGTACAATTGCACCTGTCCGCCAATATCAACGCGGGTACCGTCGGAATGGAGTTTACAGCGCAGATAGCCACCCCGTGCCGACAGTTGCCGGGCTGTTAAATCAGTCTTTGCCAGTTTGTCAGCCCAGTAAGGTATCAGTGTTGTGTGAGCTGACCCCGTGACGGGATCCTCGTCGATGCCTGACTGCGGGGCGAAAAAGCGCGAAACAAAATCAACGTCGATGCCGGGAGCCGTAACGATAATGCCCCGTGCCGGTACGGTTACCAACTCACGGAAATCGGGGGCGAGCGCTTCCACATCGGCCTGGGTGGCGTATACCACCATGAAATCGGTTTTACCCTTGTGAATCTCCAATGGTTTGGGTCCTCGTAAGCCGGCCGACAGGGCCGGAGGCTGAACGGCGGCTTTATGGAGAACATCGGCCGGGAAGTCGAGCACCAGCCAGCCGTCACTGTCGCGGCAAACGGTAAGCGGCCCGCTCTTAGAATCGAACGTGATTTTAGCCTCCTCGGGTTTTTCTTCGAGGAAGAAAACAACGTACCCGGTTGCTAGCGTAGCATGTCCACAAAGGTCAACCTCAACAGTTGGGGTAAACCAACGGATATGATATCCCGTTTCGGTACGGATGTAGAAAGCGGTTTCGGCCAGGTTATTCTCGGCGGCAATTGCCTGCATTCGATCGTCGGGCAACCATTCGTTCTGGTCGGTCAGTGGTACAACTGCCGCCGGGTTACCTGTGTAAAGCAGATCGGTAAAAGCATCGAGCTGGTAAATTCGAAAGCTGGTGGATGGGGTCATTTAAAGGAAACAGTCAGGTTTTGTACAGTAGGATTCAAGGTATGCATGGCTGGGTTACTGGAGAGAAATTCCTGATCGCCCAGTAGCGATTCATAGAGTTTCTCCTGCTGGCCGGTTAGCGATTCCGGTACGCCGAACCCTACGCCGATAAAGCTTTTTCCGTCTTTTTCTTCCAGCGCGCCGCCTTTCCAGCCAGAGGTCAGCCCGCCGTAGTCCCAGCCGAAGCCATATACGCTAAAGGCGCGGCCGTTAAGTTTCTCCACATCCTGGAGCGACATTCCCAGTTTTATTCCTTTATCGGTGATCCACTGGGTAGCAGACCCGGCTGTGCCTGGCAACAGGTTGCCGTCCTGGTCATGGGCTGGCCGAAGCATGACGGTCTCGGGGCGGGCAAAGCGCCGTTTGTCGGCCCACAAAATCTGGGCCTGATCGGCGGTATTCTTGAAGAGCGTTGTGCCTATCTCGTAGTTACCCTCGGCCACGTAGATCGTGTCGCGCGTAACGTTTGCCTGGCCTAATAAGGCAATGAGGCTGGCTTCTGTAGCACTGGCGTTGACAGAGCCCACCTGGAGGCCCGGAATGACCAGGAAATTCTCGGGCGAAGGGCCGGGTGTTTCTGATGCCGACTGAATGATTGACGCCTTGCTCACCAGCGAATCGGTTGAGGTGGTGACGGTATCGGGTTGCTTTTGCTGGCACGATGCTAGCCCAATCAGCAGGAAGACAGATGGATAGAGATGGTTCATATGTCTGCCTGGCGAAAAGGCTTGATGTCGATTCGTTCCCACACCTTATTTTGTACGTACGGTTCCCAGGAAAGCCACTCCTGAAGTTGCGCCTCGTCGGCAAAGTCGAGTAGCATCATCGAACCGATCATGCGGCCTTCAGGGTCGAGCAGGGCGCCGCCTAGAATAAACTGACCAGCGGCTTTTAACCGTCGTGCTCCTTCGAAATGAGCGGGGCGGATGGTCATTCGATGATCCAGGGCGTTTGGGCCGGTGCCATCATAGGCATGGACAACGTAGAGCACAGTATAGCGTGGTTTAGGGGTGTTGCAAGATACCAAAATCGGGGATTATACACCTACCCCGCGTAGGCCAACCGGTTGTAAGCGCGCGCACTGATCCAGGTGCTGCCAGGTGCTGGCCAGCCCGCGAATCAGCGCGTAACACCCTGTTCCGGCCGTTGCTTTGAACGAGTTGACAGGCTGCAACTGAGCCGTCAGGGCCAGATGCCAGCTGTCGTTCTGGCGTGCGTCGGGAAAATGCTGGAAGGTGTATTCGTAGATCCGCTTTATCCAGCGCGGGGCTTCGGGGTGGCGGGTATGCCAATAGCCATTGGTGAGGGCGGCCAATGCCAGAAGATGATCGCCCGCCAGGCGGTAGCTCTCCCCTTCAGCGGTTATCGGCTGATCTTTCCAGTCGAGCCACCGGGCCAGCCCCTGCCGCTCTTCGGTTCGCCCCTCGGGGCGCAGTGGCCAGGCCCATTCGCAGGTACGCAGGCACCAGTTAGTTGCCTGTAAGGTAAGCTTTCTGTTTCCCAGCAACGTACCTACATCGATCATCAGGGTTGCTGCTTCCATCGTGAGGCCTGTTGCTACACGCCGACCTTCGGGCGTATTGCTAAATGCCCCGCCCGGCCCCACAAACTCACGCAGAATGTCGTGCCGTTTATCGAGAAACTCGTTCAGAATCTCATCAAGTAATGGTTCTGTCACTTCTTTCCAGTCTGTAGCGGCAAACAGTGGGCGCGCATCAACCAGTGCTCTGAGCAGGGCCAGCGGCTGGCTCAGGTGGCGTACTGGTTGAGGCCGATCTGTTGGTGCGGTGAACTGCGCTTCCCGGTCTGCCTGGTAGTGCCGCAGGCTAACCTGGAATGTCTGTTTCGCCAGCATGGCCCACTGGTCGTCGCCGGTTGCCTGGTGAATCTGGGCATACGCTGCCGCCACCCGTGCGCCTGTCAACGGATCGTTTATCGGTGTCTGTAGCGAACCAGGGTCTACCGTTGGGTTACCCAGTCGGTCCAGGTACGTGTAGCAGGCCATCTGTGGCGTATGGGCGTGTTCGGCCAGAAAATCGGCTCCATGAAGTGCATGGTCGAGCCAGTCAGGCTGGGCGTCTATGTGGCTATAGAGATAGGCAAAAGCCCAGACCTGCTCGGCCTGCCGGGCCACGTTTTTATTGGCATCAATTGATGTTCCGTCGGTCGTCAGATAGTCGAAATAGCCACCACCAAGTCCATCGCAGGCATGTCTGAGCCAGAATGGCAGACATTCGTCGATAAGTGCCGTTTGGCAGTGGGTCGCTATTTTGTGAAAATCAATCAATGGAACACGGGTAATCAGGCGGTGAGCAGCATAAAACCTGCCACAGTTGGCAGCTGAGGAGCAAAGTTCAGCAATAAACCCGCGCAACGTACTATGTCTGGGTACGTTGTCAGTCACTAACCAGTGTATATCTCTGCACTATTACTCCGTACTTTGTGGCTCAATGATTGGTAATCTGCTAACTCGCATGAAAAATATACTTGATAGTCTTGAGGGCAGAAACGAACCTTTATACATCTTCGGCCTTGTTTGTTTTGGGGTCGCAGTGGCCTGTATCGGTCTGATCCAATTCACCAACGTTCAGGTACTGGGCGTCAATGCCTGGTACAAACCGCTCAAGTTTGCCCTCTCTATTGGGCTCTTTACCTGGACCATGGCCTGGTATTGTGCTTACCTGAACGCGCCCCGGACAGTTTACTGGTACAACTGGGTCGTGATTAGCCTGCTGGGGTTTGAACTGCTCTATATTGTGGTGCAGGCCGGGCGGGGGCAGCTTTCTCACTTCAATATCAGTAGCCCAATGTACGCCGCCCTCTATAGTGCAATGGCCGTGGCGATCACCATTGTGGTGTTATGGACGGGGTATATTGGGCTATTATTTTTTCAGACAAACTTTCCGGATCTGCCAGATTACTATGTCTGGGGCATCCGGCTGGGCATTTTGCTGTTCGTTATTTTTGCCTTCGAAGGCTTTGCCATGGGGGGCCGGTTAACGCATACCGTTGGCGGTCCAGACGGCGGACCGGGTCTCCCGTTATTGAACTGGAGCAGGCTGTTTGGCGACCTTCGTGTTGCGCATTTTGTGGGCATGCATGCTCTTCAGGTACTGCCTATACTCTCCTGGTATCTGCTGAAAAACACCAAAGCAACTTTTCTGCTTGGTCTATTTTACGGGTTTGTGGCCGTTTGGTTGCTGGTGCAGGCCTTTCAATCGAAACCGCTCATCAGGTAGCCGCAGTAAACGACCCCGTTGGAACGGCTGGTCAACGAGCCTATTGCTTCACCACGCGGCGGACAATTTTCTGCCCGTTGATCAGCACCTGCAGCAGGTAAACGCCAGCAGGTTGTTCTGCCAGCGATAGCGGTGTGCTTGGCTGTTTGGTGGATTTCGTCAGTACTGTATGCCCTTGCTCATCAAGCAGCAGCAGGGTAGCCGGTTCATTCAGCAGGGATGGGTCTAATTGTATGCTGAGCAGAGTGGTAGCCGGCACAGGGAAGACCGTCACTAAACTGGCCAGAGGTTCAACTGCGAGCAATGGCGATACCGTAATAACTACCCGACCCGGAATATTTGTGTTCAGACTACAGCCGTTGCTCAGGCTGGTTAGCTGATACGATGTTGTGCGGGTGGGGTTCACGTCGATCAGGTAGGGGTTTGTTGCTGTCGTTACGGTCTGGATGGCACCAAGCGTAGTGGTGCTATCGCGGTACGAAAACGTCCAGGGGCCGTCGCCGGTAAAATGTATGGCTAGCTTTCCAACACCGCCATCGCTTATGGCGGGCGTTGAGGTGGTCATACTGGCCGATGTGGGGCCAAGCACCGTGAGTGTAGTGGCGCTGGGCGTACCGATAATCGGAATTTTCGGATTTGTTGCGCTTACCCGTACCAGATATGTACCCGACGTAGCCGTGGCGGGCAACACACCAGTCAGTTGGCTATTGCCCACCTGTTGGGTGATTACCAGATTGTTATAAATAAGCTTCGAGCTGTCTGGGTTCGTCTGGGCAAGCTGAAGGCGAAATACACTGCCCGGATTGAACGTACCTGCGGTTTGGAAAACAGCCGTGATAGTGCTCCCTGCACAGGCGGTTGCAGACTGCAGCGTTAGGGTACGAATGGTGGGGACCAGCACGACCACTGTGGCTGTAGCCGGATTGCCAGGCAAGCCAACACCACAGCCGTTATTGACCTCCGTAACCTGGTAAACGGTTGACCGCGTGGGCAGTAGTAACAGCGTTGTGTCTTTCGTGGCTACCCCCGTCAGTGTTGTCGTTGCCGGTGTGGTGGTGATTTGGTACTTATAAGGCCCGGTGCCGGTAAACGAAAGTTGAAGCGGGAGTTCAATGCCCAGATTGATGTTCCGGCCGCCCGATAATGATAGGGTAGGAGACGCCTGAACAATTACCCGGATAGCGAGTCGGGCGCTTGGGCATCCGTTCGTGCTTAGTTGCGACACGTAATAGATATCGCCATCGCCCGTTTTACTGGCGTTCAAGGTCGACGGAATTGGCCCAACTGTGGATGTGGTGCCGCTGGGGTCTGTCCAGATCAGATTGGTACCAGTAGCCATCAATGGCTCGGCGGTTGCGCCCCGGCATAGCTCAATCAGCGTTTTGGGGGCAGTGGGAGCCTCTGATAGTGCCCGAACGATCACACTTACCGAAGCAGGCGCACTCTCGCACCGGTCGACCGACTGAGTAACCCGATAAACAGACGTACCTGCCGACGTGGTAGCGGGCGTTAATGTTGATCCTGCCAATGGTGTGCCCAACGAATTATACCAGGTGAGATCTGCGCCGGCATGGGTGACCGTAGCTGCTATCTGGGTGGCCGGCTGGTTCTGGCAATAAGTGAACGAGGAAACCGAGAGCGAGGGAGCCGCTGGCCTGATTTTTATCTCTGTGGTCAGGTAAGATACTGAACCCGGCTGGTCAACCAGATTACAACCCTTACTCTCGTCTATCGCCACGTACCTGAAATTATACGTCGCTCGGCCAACATTAGCTGGGTTGATCACGGGGGCCACAAACGTGCGCTGACTGGTGCTGGCCAGAGCAGTTCCCTGGTCGTAAAGAATCCGGTAATTATCAGGAATTGGTCCCACCAGCGACGACAAAGACAGGGGCGAGTCATTCTGGCAAAACGTATACTGGCTGGTGTAGTTACCACTCGATTGCGCCAACAGGGTGGGGGCAGATGCAGGCTGTGTTTTGATAAACAGCGATGTGGGACTGTCTGACCCAACCGTGGTGGGATTACTGATGACCACTCTGACCTTATATGTACCTGTTGCCAGCAAATTAAGCAAGGCAACCGAGGCCGTGTACTGGCCCGTTGTTGGGTTTCCTACCACTGTGCTGGCGGGCAGCGTGGTTAGTTCTGAACCTCTGCTGAACTGTATCGAAAACTTGTTGCTTGCCCCAATCGTACCTGATAACGAAAAAGGAATATCAATTTCGGAAGTAGGGCAAACCGAAGTCTGGCCAAGCGCTTGAGTCGAGATAACCGTCTGGGCAATCAGTGGGGCGTAGAAAAGTACAAGAAGTGGCGGCAGAACAAAATAACGTACATGTAATGGCATATTAAGGTGGTGGGTTGGTTACTAAGATAACGCGGAAGGCTACGGGTAAAAAACAGTTAACAACTTCGTCTGTATTGAGACGTAGAATTGATGAAAAGTCAAATAGGCATACAAAAAAGGAAAAAGAACAGCCTGACGTACGATTTCACGCCGGAGAAAGGAAGGCCTGAAGCAAACCTTTTGGCTGTACAGCGCGTACATAATACGTACACATAACCTGTGACTTTATCATGGAAGCTATGCTTGCCCAATTAACAACCGCTCTGGAACCCACACGCCAGCGATTGCTCAATCACCCCGTTTACGCCACCGTCTGTGACCTTGATGGGCTACGCGACCTAACAACTTATCATGCCTTTGCTGTATGGGATTTTATGTCGCTGCTGAAGGCACTGCAACGTAACCTCACCAGCGTAGCTGTTCCCTGGGTGCCCGTTGGCGCGGGTAGCACTCGCTACCTCATCAATGAGATCGTAACGGGCGAAGAAAGCGACGAAGCCCCCGAGTGGCTGGGCCTTACTGATTCACACATCAGTCACTACGAACTGTACCGGATCGCCATGCAACAGCTTGGCGCAGACACCGACCCGATCGACCAGTTTCTTGCTAAACTTGCTGCTGGTCTCTCTGTTCAGCAGGCCCTGCGTGAAACCGACGTACCTGAAGGAGTCCGTCAGTTTGTCCAATTTACGTTTGATGTCATTGCCACCGAAAAACCGCACATACTGGCATCGGTTTTCACCTTCGGACGTGAAGACCTGATTCCCGACATGTTCCTGAATCTGGTGCGGTCGCTGGATGCAGACGCGCCCGACCAACTGCGTACGTTCCGATACTACCTGGAACGGCATATCGAAGTAGATGGCGACCATCATAGTCACCTGGCCATGCAGATGGTGATGGCGTTATGCGCCAACGATGCCACGCGCTGGCAGGAAGCTACCGACTGGGCCATTCAGAGTATGGAAGCCCGCATTGGGCTTTGGGACGCCGTTTGTGAGCGCGTTGCCGTTGCTAACTAGTAAGTGATAAAAGAATAAAGCGGCGTTCTGTGGGCTTGAATTAGCTCTACAGGACGCCGCTTTTTATAGGCCTGTGCAGATAGAAAGCTGTTTATTTCAGCTTGGCAAAGTCGGCTAAAGATCCTTTGATGGTGGTCACGATCTTGCTTTCTTTGAACATCGGGTTGTCGCTCTTGTCCAGAATTTTGCAGCGGAAAGCAACCTCAACGGGGGTATCTTTCTTGTCGAAAAGCATTTTGGGCAATAATCCCAAGGATTGGCCCGGTTTCACCGTCATAGGCACCACAAACGGGGTTGCTCCCTGAGCTTTGATCAGAATGGGCTGCGGCTGATCACCCTCTGCAATCAGTTTGCCATCAACGGTTACGCTGTAGTGCGTGTCGGTAATGTTGAACGGGAGCTTGTTTTTATTGGTGCAAATAATTGTTGCTGCCACATCGGTCTTGTTCAGGCCGAATTTGCCCAGATCAATATCAGCCACCTTAAATTCAGGAATATAAACTACCGGCGCCCGCATCGACTGCGTTACGGTAAAAGTGCGCTCCCCGGCAATGGGTACGTCCAGGTCGAACGTAGTCAGTACACGGTAGTCGGTGCTGTCGGTACCGGCTGCTTCCAGGCGTTTGAGTACGCTAAGCAATTTTTTTGAAAATAATCTGGCGGGTAGCGCCACCACGGTGCTGTCCTGCGACTTCACTTCGATGGTCTTGTCATACGCATCTTTAGCTACCTCTTCGTTGTCGATATAGAGCGTGTAGTCAACTTTCCGGGCTTTGAAACCAATTGGCAGCGGGTTATCGATGAGCAGGTACATATTCATCAGAATAGACTCATCAGTCACGTCGGTAAGATCGAAGCGACTCAGTTCAAGGCGTGGTTTCAGCGTACCATCATACGCCCCCCCTTCTGATAGGTCCTTTGTTTTCAGGCTGTTGTAATATACGTACCCACCAATACCCAGCACAAGCAGTATTCCTACTGCAACCAACCATCCCTTCTTCATAACGTCGTGTTTCTGTATAGAACTTCCACCACGGGTAATAGTTAAGAATGAACGGATTACGTACCCGGCGGCCGGGCAAAAGCAACTGTAAACTCGTACTGCCGGAAAGGTTAGCTCGTGGCAGTGCGAGTTTACAGGTAGAAAGCAGGTAAGTTAGTTCAGATGAACCAGCGCTGATTTATAAACGCGTGATTCGAGCGATTCGAGCCATTGATTGAGCGACTCGCTTGCGTCACGGGCATTCAGCAGCTCGGCATCGACCTGGCGAAGCAGGAAATACAGCTCGTGAATGTGGCACCATTGCCGGTTCAGGGCCGCCGCCTGATCGGTGGTGGCGGGTAATTGCCGGCTTTCGGTTGTCAACCGACGGAGGCTCTGGCGCAGGTGATACCGAAGGGTCATTAACCGGCTGGCAATTGGTAAGGTTTGCTGTTGCTGCTCTAATTTGGAGATACTCCGCGAGAGCAGTGTGTTGCGCTGATTCAACTGATCAGACACAACCATCCAGGCTTGGTCGGCCTGAAGTGATTCAAATGTTACGGTTCTCATGCTAGGTATATGTTACAAGAACAAATCTATACATTTGACAGAATACACCAACTGCTGGTTTAGTTATTTGGCAAATTAAATTTTGACCATTCGTTGATTAGCCAAATAGAACGTATGGGTGGTGCAATTTTCCCTCTATCGTGCTGTTTAACAGGGAAACTATCCGGCTTCTGTTTGTGATAATGCGCTCAAACGCTTACCTTTGCGGACTCATTTCGGAAACCGAACCAAGTCCTGTCAATGGCAAATCATAAGAATACCAAGAAAGCAATCCGGACCAACGCCAAAAAGCGTCTGTTGAACCGGTACCAGGC
The DNA here is from genome assembly GCF_017353175.1 of Fibrella forsythiae. Lineage (GTDB taxonomy): Bacteria > Bacteroidota > Bacteroidia > Cytophagales > Spirosomataceae > Fibrella > Fibrella forsythiae. Next base: position 972,944 of record NZ_JAFMYW010000002.1, read on the forward strand.
CGTAACTAGCCGTAACCTCGTGAAAAAACTTCGCGGCACTACCGATCACAGCGAAGCAAGTGACCTGCTGAAGACGGTGATCTCGAAACTCGACCGGTTGGCCAAAAAGAACATCATCCACAAGAACAAAGCCGCCAACAACAAATCGAAACTGACTCGTTTCGTTAACAAGCTGGCTCCCGCTACGGCTGCTTAATTGTAGCTTACCGGTTCTCGTTCTTCCAGAGATAGACCTTATCTGCCCAAGCGGATAAGGTTTTTTGTTGGTAGGTACGTTACTTTTAGACAGCTGATCAGGTCATGACAGCAACACGTAATGACCATTCCAAGGCCGTAAAAAAATGAACACGTACCAGCCATTGCGCAGTATAAAAAGCTGGGCTGAAGAAGATCGCCCCCGCGAAAAGCTAATGCTCAAAGGCATTGCCGCTTTGTCTGACGCCGAACTGGTAGCCATTCTGATCAATTCCGGTACGGCCGAACTTTCGGCAGTTGACGTAGCGCGTAATGTACTCGACGGTGTGGGCAACAATCTGCACGAACTGGCTAAACGGAGCGTAAAAGACCTGTCGAAATTTCGGGGCATTGGCGAGGCGCGGGCAATCAGCATTGTGGCGGCGCTGGAACTGGGTCGGCGCCGCCGCGAACAGGCGCCCGCAGAGCGACATCGTATCACCTGCTCGCGGGATGCGTATGAAGAAGTACGGCCTTACCTGATGGACAAGCCCCACGAAGAGTTTTGGATATTGCTGCTTAACCGGGCCAATGAAGTGATGCGCCCGGTGCAGATAAGTGCAGGCGGTATATCTGGCACCGTAGCTGATCCACGGCTGATTTTCAAGGTAGGGCTGGAGTATCTGGCCAGCGGTATTATTTTGGTCCATAACCATCCATCGGGTAATCTGACGCCCTCGCAGGCCGATAGAGACCTGACCCGTAAGCTCAAAGAAGCCGGTCGTTTCCTGGATATTCCCGTTCTTGACCACCTGATCGTGACCGACCGAACGTACCTGAGCTTTGCCGATGAAGGAATTCTTTAATGGTTAACTGGTTGATTAGTTAATTGGTTGATTAGCTAACCGATCAACCAGTTAACCAATCAACCAATTAACAACCAAATGAAAAACATCATTTTTGACCTGGGCGACGTCATCATTCCGATCGACCTGCGGGCACCGCTGCGAAATTTTGCTCAACTGGCCAACAGAACCGAAGCCGAGATGGAGGCCCTCTGGAAACAACACGGCATCTGGAAACAGTATGAAACCGGGCTGGTTGATGATGAAGCCTTCAGAGCGGCCGTGCGTTCGCTGGTTCGGGATGAGTCTGACGAACCTGACCGCTGGGCCGATGAGATCATTGATACGGCCTGGAACAGTGTTCTGCTCGACCTTCCCGTCGAACGCATCGAGCGTATCCAGTCGCTGAAGGGTAAGTACCGTCTCTTTCTGTTGAGTAATACCAACGCGATCCACATCCGGGAAGTTGATAATCGGCTGGCTGAACTGGGGCAACCATCCCTGGAATCGCTGTTTGATCAGGTCTATTATTCGCATATTGTCAGAATGCTGAAGCCGAATCCCGACATTTACGGGTACGTTCTGGAGCAGGCTAATCTGGAGCCTTCTGAAACACTTTTCCTTGACGACAATCTGCTGAACATCCAGGCCGCAGCGGCGTTAGGTATCCGGGCGGTGCAGGTCGTAGCGCCCAAAACAATTCTGGATTACCTCGACGAAATCGGGGCCTAATCAGTTCATATGCAACCACGTAAGTACCTCATCCACATTGTTTTATTTTTAATTACGCTAATCACTACTACGGCCGCTGGTGCCGAGTGGATGTATGGCTTGGATTTTATTCCGCCCGAGTGGGTCTACGAGGCAAAGACAATTCAGCAGTATCATCTTAAATCATTAGGGTGGCCGCAGTTCTGGACCGGGCTGAATTTCTCGATCCCGTTTCTGCTGGTGCTGACGGTTCATGAGTTTGGCCATTACTTCGTGGCGCGGGCCAACAACGTCCGGGTTACGTTGCCCTACTACATCCCTTTCTGGACCGGGCTGGGGCAGAGCATCGGTACAATGGGCGCGTTCATCCGAATCCAGGATTATATCAGCAGCCGCCGGAAGTACTTTGATATTGGCGTGGCTGGCCCGCTGGCTGGTTTTGCGGTGGCCTTACTGCTGTTGTGGTATGGCTTCACACATTTACCGCCAATCGATTACATCTTCACGATTCACCCCGAGTACAAGAAGTATGGCCTGAATTATGGTGAATTTATTACCAAAAATATAGCAGAGGCAAAGGCAAAAGGAAGCAACATAACGGCGGTGGCGCTAGGTGATAATATGCTGTTCTGGTTTTTCAAGACCTATGTGGCTGATCAGTCGCTGTTGCCGCACCCGTACGAGATGGTTCATTATCCGTATCTGCTGGCGGGTTACCTGTCGCTTTTCTTCACCTCGCTGAACCTCATTCCGATTGGCCAACTCGATGGGGGGCACGTGCTCTACGCACTTATTGGGCGAAAGCGGTTCAATGCCCTGGCTCCGGCGCTGTTTATTGGGTTTGTATTCTACGCCGGTCTGGGTTATTTCAAGGTCTCTGACTTTGCCACCGGCGACGACGAGGCCTTCCGCGATGAATTATTCGATCTGGTTCTATACGTTGGTGCGCTGTTTCTGGCTTTCTCGCGTATCAACGATCGGCCCATTACAGCCTTGCTCATCAGCTTATCGGTGGTTGTGGCGCAGTTTGCCGTGACGTTCGTCTTTCCCGAAGCGGAGGGGTATATTGGGTTTATGGTATTTGCTGTAGTGCTGGGGCGTTTTCTGGGTGTCTATCATCCCGAGACGGAGCAAAACGAGCCGCTTAGTTCGGGACGAAAACTGCTTGGCTGGCTGGCGTTGTTGATATTCCTGCTGTGCTTCAGCCCGAAACCGTTCATTCTTTAGACTACTACCTACTAATTCGATTCAACGCCAAAACGGCTCCGCATATGTACCTGATGCGGAGCCGTTTTGGCTATTAGTAGAACTGCGTTGCCCTATAAATATGGTTTTACCGACGCTTCGAGTTTGCCAATAGATTGGACACCCGTAATGCGCCAGACCACTTTGCCATCTTTGAAGAGAATCATGGTAGGCACGCTCTGAATCTGGAATTTGGTGGCAGCAGCACGGCTACGGTCAATATCAACCTTCACGATCTTGAGCTTATCGCCCGTTCTGTCGCCAAGGTGTTTTAACGTGGGAGCCAGTGCTTTGCAGGGCGCACACCAAGTGGCAAAAAATTCGACCAGCACGGGTTCACCGCTTTTGATGAGGTCAGCGAAGGGGAGTTGCTGATTGGATTTGTTCATTAGTTTGGGGCCAGGTACGTTAAGCCTGTAAATTGACCGTATAAGACAAACCGCGCCAGGTACGTGCTGAGTTCCAGCGGGTCAGCAATACCGTTATGGCGTTCGCTCCAGCGCCTGAATCCGGGCCAGGTACGTTGCCGGCAGGAGCGCCCGCTGTACCAGGGCGCGCAGGCCCAGGGCGCGGGCAGTGGGATATATCCAGAGCAGATTAGCCAGTAACGGGCGTTCTGGCAGGTCGAGCAGGCGGGCAACGCGGTCGGGCACAAGTAAGCTCTGTGCCTGCCGCAGCAGACTATAGCGCCAGTCACCAATTTCTTCGTGGTAACGTCGGAAAAGGGTATCGGTGTAGGAACTGCGTTCGAGGTCGTTGGCCAGATGCGCTTGCCGATCCAGTTGCCAGTCAGTGTAGTTTACAGGTAAATCCGGGACTCCCATGCCATCGCCTACGCGCCTGAATACGTCAAAGAGTTCTGCCCGTTCGGGTTGCGTGAGCGGGCGGTGAAGCAGGGTATAGGCCCGCTCCGAATAGTCGATCAGCATATAGAGCACATCTCTGTATGCCCAGTCGGGAATGGCGTAGCCCCGGCTCGCTTCAACACCTGCGTGTATGGATGCCATTCGGCCCACAGCCTGACGGGCTCTCTGCTCATCGGCGAAAACGATTTGCTGGGCATACTGGACGGTCGAAAACAACCGGCCGATAGGGTCTGCGGGGAGCTTTCCGGTAAAGAATAGCCAGTCGACGGCCTTATTTAGGGCAAACTCAGCGGCCGAGCCCGCAAAGACCAGTAAAATCACGTCGGCATCGCCCCAAATACGACGCACAATAGAAGGTTCCTGAACAAATGCCACGGCGATAGAGGTGTGATCGTGCTGCGTACTACCTACAGTACCACAAACTCAACGCGACGGTTCCGGCGTTTATTTTCTTCTACGTCGTTGGGTGCCGCCGGGCGGGTGTCGCCATAACCGGCATGGCGAAGCCGATCTTCTTTTATTCCCTTTGCAATCAGGTAGTTGGTAATAACCTTAGCCCGGTTTTCCGACAGGTATTGATTCAAGCGCCGGTCGCCAACATTGTCGGTGTGCCCAGCAATCTCGATCTTTAGCGATGGTTCGCCCTGCAACGTACGAACCAGTTTATCCAACTGCTCAAATGATTCGGGGCGCATCCTGTAGCTGCTCTGGTCGAAATAAACCTTGTCGAGCTGAATGGCCGTCCCCTTCGTCAGCTGCCGGAAAACGGTGTCGGTTTTGTCGAGTGGCACGGAATAGCCATATGTGGCGCAGGTATCGCAGGGAGCCACCATCACAAATTCGCCTTCGTCGTAGCCGGTAGCCGAGGCAATCACCAGCAATGAGTCGGCACGGGTCATGATAAATTCAAAATCACGCTCCCTTGTCGAGGGACCCGTGTAATCTTTTTTTGCCAGATAGGCATGTACTTTGAACTGGGCAGGCAGGCGGGTGCCTGTTTTGCCATCAACGGCAGCCAGCGAGAAAACGGTGTTCGTTGGCTTATTTGATAGGATAATGGGTGCCTGAGGGGCCTGCCCCAGCGCAAGGCAGGGAAGCAGCAGTAAGAGGTACAGTAAGCGAGGCATGATTCGTGAGATATGGGTTATTCAACTCCATTCAAATTTCGGGCCGAACTGATCGGTTGGGCAACATGGAGCAGGGCTAAACATACAGCCATAGCAGATCGTTTTGTACCTTGACAACCTAAACACAGCGAAACAATGGCTAAAGCACAAGATGCCCGTTCCGAAAAAAAGAAGGAACCGGCCAAATCGCCCAAAGAAAAAAAGGCGGCCAAACAGGATAAAAAGCAAGAGCGCAGCCGCCGTCAGGACTAATCGATCGGCTCGACGAATACCAACGCACCAGGCCCTAAATGGTCTGGTGCGTTGTGTTTTGCGGCCTTCATACACGTCTTATGCGTTTATTTGTGCAAAACAGCCCTGCCAATGTCGTTTCGCTACACCACGCTCTACTTTTTTTTTATCTGCTTCAGCCAGGCTCTGGCCCAGTCTGGTGCATCTCAACCATACTCGATCGATGATGTCCTGTCGGCGCCGTACTGCCAGAATCTGAGCGGAGTTGGCAACCGGATCGTGTGGGTGGTGAACGAGCGTGGTAGGCGGAATCTGTACACCGCCACCTTTCCAAATCCCGTTCCCCGAAAACTGACCAACTTTTCGGCCGATGATGGGCAGGAACTAGGCGATGTAACCCTCTCGCCCGACGGCCGTTGGGTTGCTTTTGTGCGTGGGGGCAGCAAAAATGCGCAGGGCGTAAATCCCAATCCGACGAGTTCGCCAACCGGGACAGAACAGGTTATTTATATATTACCTACCGGTGCGCCCGCCATGCCTATGCGCGTGGGACAAGGTAGCCGACCCGTGTGGGCTCCCGAACCGGCTGGCACTACCGGCGTAACCCAGCGGCTGGTTTTTGGGCGGGGTGGTCAGCTCTTTCAGGCGCGGCTGGCCGATCTGACCAACCAGCGCGTTCGGAAAGAACCTTCGCTGTTGTTTACGGCGCGCGGTATGCAGGCCGACTACAGTTTCTCCCCCGACGGTAGCCGAATTCTATTTACGAGTTACCGCGGTTACCATAACCTGATTGGAATTTATGACAGTAAACTACATCAGGTACGTTGGCTGGCCCCCGGCGTTGACCGCGACCAGTTTCCGGTCTGGTCGCCGGATGGCCGACGGGTGGCGTTTATTCGGGTACCGGGGCAACGGCATGGCGAGTTGGAAAACATTCAGGGTGGACATCCTTTTGCGGTCTGGGTAACCAACGCCGATCCACTGCCCGACGGCATGCCTGACCCGGGGCAAATGCTCTGGCAATCACCGGCCGACGATGGCGGTTTCGCGCAAACGTACCCCGCCGAACCCATCCGCTGGACCCGATCGAACCGGATTTTGTTTTTCTCGGAACACGAAAACTGGATGCACCTGTATGCGCTCAACCCTACGCTGGCCGGTGACCCAATCGACCTGACGCCGGGCAATGCTGAAACCGAAGAAACGACAGTTTCGGCCGACGGAACGTACCTGTACTACAGCAGTAACCTGAACGACATCAACCGGCGGCACCTTTGGCGGGTGCAGATCGTCACGGGCCAGCGCGAAGCCATAACGACCGTCAGTTCGGGAGCAGATTCAGATAGTAAAGGCATTGAAACAGACCCGGTGGTGGTTGAATCGGCGGCTGGTCAAATGCTGGTGTATCGATCTGCCAACTGGAATCAGCCTACAGCTATTGCGTACTTATCAATAGGTACCATGCCGGAAACGAAGCTATTCCCGACCGAACTACCCGCCTCATTTCCAGGTACGTTGCTGACAGAACCTCAGGCCGTTACGTTTGCTGCCGCCGACGGTACGGTGGTGCACGGGCAATTGTTCTTACCCAAAAAGAAGTCGACGAAAGCGCCTGCGCTGGTGTTCATGCATGGCGGGCCTATGCGGCAAATGCTGCTGGGCTGGCATTACCGGGGCACCTACTACGCCAATGCCTACGCCATGAATCAGTACCTGGCATCGCAGGGATATGCAGTATTGTCGGTCAATTATCGGGCGGGTATTGGCTATGGGCGTGCGTTCCGCCGGGCTGATAAACAGGGGCCACGCGGCGCGTCGGAGTATCAGGACGTGCTGGCTGCTGCCCGGTATCTGCAGCAACACTCAGCCGTAGATCCGGCCAGCATAGGGTTATGGGGTGGTTCCTACGGTGGTTATTTAACCGCTATGGGCCTGGCCCGGAATTCAGATGTATTTGCCTGTGGTGTAGATATTCACGGCGTACATGACTGGTCGTGGCGGGGCAACATGTTTTCGCCGGGAGGGGGCTGGGGCATTGGCGAGGCCGATATGAAAGACGCGTTTGCTTCATCACCCAATGCCAATCTGGATGGCTGGCGGTCGCCATGTCTGTTTATTCACGCCGACGATGACCGGAATGTGACTTTTGCCGAAACGGTTGATCTGGTACAGAAGCTTCGCAGCAGGAACGTACCTACCGAGGTGCTGATCTTCCCGGACGATGCACATAGTTTACTATTACACCGCAACTGGCTGGCTACATACAGAACAATGGCTAAGTTTTTTGGGAAGTACCTGCCTGTTTCGCGTTAACTACAGAAAGAATTAATTTCTGCGCATAGCGGTACTGACTTTTATCCAACTAGCAAGACCCTTATGCCAATGCAACAGCTATGGACAAACATCTTCAATGTATTATGCTGGTCGATGATGACCCTGACGATAACTACATTCATGAATTAGTTATTGCCGATTGGGGCAAATGCGATGCCGTACGTGTTGCTGAAAACGGGATCGAAGCCCTGAAATACCTGGCTAATACAGACCACCCCGATTACATTCGACCAGAAGTGATCTTACTGGATATCAATATGCCGGGCATGAACGGGTTCGAGTTTCTGGAAGAATACCACCGGCTGGCCGATAACCTGAAAAGTAATGTGGTTGTGATGATGCTCACTACCTCGCTTAATCCGTCAGACGAGAACCGCGCTGAACAGTTCAACGAAGTAACGGGCTATAAGAATAAACCCCTCACAAAAGCGATGCTGGACGATGTACTGATCGGACGTTTTTCGTAAGTTAGCCTGAAGCAACTGATGGCCACGCACCTGACGCGGCCAAAATCGGGCTTTGGTTGTATGCATACGTACCTGTCTTCTCCTCTTGGCACCCTTCGAATAACCGGCGACGTATCGGGCGTGTCGGCCATTTCGTGTCTGGACGACCCTATGCCCGATCTGTTCCTGATGCGTGATCTGCCTGTACCCTTGAAACAGGCCTGTGATCAGCTTACTGATTACTTCGACGGTATCCGTAAAGATTTTACGTTTCTCATGTCGCCTATCGGAACACCATTCCAGCAGCGCGTGTGGGAGGCGCTGTTAACGGTGCCGTTTGGGCAGACCCGGTCTTATCTATCGTTGGCCCGCCAGCTTGGTGATGAAAAGGCGATCCGTGCTGTGGCGGCTGCCAACGGCCGCAATCCGCTGGCAATTGTTGTGCCCTGTCACCGCGTCATCGGCTCGGATGGGAGCCTGACGGGTTATGCGGGTGGCTTATGGCGTAAGCAATGGCTGCTGGAACATGAAGGCTCGCGCCGAAAAACCAATGAAGGTCAGTTAAGCCTGTTCGCTTTTTAGGCAAGCCAACTTATGCCTGCCCGGAACGATACCGCTTCAGCGGCGGGGTTTATCCTGATTCCACTGGTTGGTATCGCCCTGTTCCTGCTGCTGTTCTTTTGGGCAACGTACCTGTATCCCGGTGGTTGGCAGGCCGATAAACAGGCTGTTGGCTTTAGCTGGATGCACAATTACTGGTGTAATTTGCTAAACGAACGGGCCATGAATGGTGAACAGAATCCCGCCCGACCAGTAGCCCTGGCTGCTATGCTCATCCTCTGCGGATCGCTGTCCGTCTTCTGGTATTATCTGCCACTGCTTTTTTTACATACCAACCAGCGCGCCGACCTACTGCTTCAAATCACGGGTATCTGCTCGATGTTTTCGGCGGCGTTTATAGTCACGGCCTATCATGATATCGTAATTATGATTGCCAGCCTGTTCGGCTTCTTCGCCCTCGCAGGTACGTTCGTCGGCCTCTACAGATGCCGTTTAGTAAACTTATTCTGGTTTGGCTGTAGCTGCCTGCTCCTGATGGCGGTGAATAATTACATTTATTACACGAAAGATTTACTCTATTATTTGCCAGTTATACAGAAAGTTACGTTCGTGGCGGTGTTGTTCCGGATTGTCTGGATGATCAAAGCCATGTATGCACGGCAGCAGGCAAACTAGCGGGCTTTTGCTATCGTATAGACTGTCAACGCACCAGCAATGCAACCGGTAGAGTCAATCGCGAATCCAACTCCTGAACCAAAACCATGTATATGACCAAATACCTGCTTCCGCTCTCGTTTGCACTTATAACGGGCCTGTGTGGGTTCGAAAAATCAACAATTACGGTGTCCAAAGACTTTTCTGACAGACAGGTTAAACGGGCAGAGCGGCAGGCAACCCGGCGGTTCGGCACGCCCGTTCGGATACAGGTGCTTGGCCGGAACGAAAAGAATGAGATAACCAACCTGGAATTCTTCAGATACACACCCGACGGACGAAAAGGCGGCGGCTGCTCGTCTGATAAGTTCGGTGTGCTGGTTGTTACCCCGAATGGCTGCCGAATTGCCGATGTTGGCCACGAGACCGATTCGGCGATGCTTGGTAAATAACCAGGACAAGCATTCTGAAGATCAGAGCAACAATGGTGTTTAAAGAGGAATGTGTTTGCTGGGTATCAGGAAGTTGTGTTTTGCGGCAGTGTAGTCTGCTTTCGGGACAGGTACGTTATCCAGAGCAGACTACAGGCAACCATTGCGGTACTGAACAGACCGATCGTCGGTGCTGTTGCAACGCGCTGAGCGTGGCCGGACAAAAAAGCGCCGACTACATCGGCCAGGTTAATCATCGCCATATAAGCCGTAAACTGAGATCCTTCAACATCGGTCCGGCAGAGCGACATAATGATCGGGATAGCGGCAACACTCAGGCTGGGGTCCATCATGTTCCAGATGATGGACCCTGCCGACGCTACCGTGGAGTTTGACCAGTATGAGGCTAATAAATTGATAGTCAGTAAATAGATAAAGTGGAATCCGATCAGATAGGGGAGTATCCGTCTGGCACCGAACCGATCGGCTATTGTGCCTCCTGCGAGCACGACAACGATCACAATCAGCACACCATAGCTACCCGAAAGACCTGAAAGGGCCGTGTCGCTCCAGCCGAGTTGCTGAATCAGGTGAACGTTATAGGCGCGAATAAAGATACTCTGAGCTGAGTAGACCAGCAGAATGGGCAAAAACCAGCGTAAACTGCTTCGATCAGTCAATCCACGAACCAATTCACGGAAAAGCCATCGGGTTGGGTGGACATGTGCCTGTATAAGCGCCAAATCAGTCTGTTTGGTACTGTGCCCCGGGAACAAGGCATCGGTGGGTCGTTCGCGAATACACGCCGTCAGTACCGTGAATAACAGCAAAAAAGCAGACTGGGCAAGCACTGCTGCATGAAAGCCCTGATGGCGAAGCATATAGGCGAGTCCGGCGGCTCCCAAACCGGTGCCCAGCAAAAAACCACCCCGCATAAATGCGTTTGTCCGGCCCCGCTCGGTGGCTGGAATGGTTGAGATAGCCATGGCATCGACGCTGGCATCCTGAACCGACGCGAAGGTGCCGTGAACCAGAAAGGTCAGCCCCAGAAGCACCACCTGACTGGCCGGATCGTCGACCAATAGCATAGACAACGAAGCCAGGAAAGCCATTCCCTGGGCCACGACGACCCAGGGCCGCCGACGACCCAGGCGAGAACCCTGATACCGATCGATGAACGGACCCCAGATGAACTGAAAGGTCCAGGGTAATCCCTGCATGGCCACAAACGTACCGATGCGATCGGCACGGAGGCCTTCGGCTGCCAGGTAATTTGCCAGCGCTGTGGTAGCAAATCCTGCAGGAACCCCCTGCATGACGTACAGATAAAAGAAGGTGATAAACCGCAGGCGCTGGCTCTGGGTCAGAATCAGCGCCGGGCGGGAAACAGTCGGTAAAGCCGCTGTTGATGAGCCGGGTTCCATAGTAAGCGTAAGCTAGCTAAAGACGAACTGGCACGTAGCCCGTATGATAAGGAACGTGTGTGGCCCATGTAAAAAGCAATTTAGTTGCCTGACCAAGGTAGAATGCCTTTCTTTATGCGCCTGCTAAGCCAGGAATTAGTAGCTATGGATTTTTCGTCGAGAGTACTCATTTTGCCGGGCCTGGGCAATTCGGGCGAGCAGCACTGGCAAAGCAGCTGGGAACGCCAGCACCCGTCTTTTCAGCGCGTTGAACAAACCAACTGGGAAACACCCGTCTGTGCCGACTGGATCAAACAGGTTGACCGGGCCGTGATGGCAGGCAATCCGACTGATGTTATTCTGGTTGGTCATAGTCTGGCCTGCATTACCATTGCCTACTGGGCACAAACCTACCAGCGCTCAATCAAAGGCGCGTTGCTGGTTGCACCCAGTGATACCGAAGCCGCGAGCTATCCGCCCGGCACAACGGGATTCACGCCTGTGCCACTCGTGCAACTGCCTTTCCCATCGATTGTAGTGGCCAGTTCATCCGATTTTTACGTGAGCCTGGAACGGGCCAGACAATTCGCTGAAGCATGGGGCAGCCGTTTCGAGGAAATCGGCGATGCCGGGCACATTAACGTGGCAAGCGGCTACGGTGAATGGCCACGGGGGTTAGCGTGGTTAAAAGAACTGGACAGGTGAGTTGATTTATTTTTTGCTTACGTACCGGTTACCTTTCACGTAGTAGCGATAGGGGAGGTCAACGCCCTGTGTAATGCCAATCCGGGTGGTTGTTACCATCTCGAAGTCTTTTAGCACAGGTGGTCGAATGAAAACGGAGCCCGTGACCAATGACGAGAAATTCTGTTCCGTCCGGCTGATACCCAGTGAGATGACCAGTTTACCGGGGCCATTACAGAGATTGCGAAACCCCTCCGACGTACCTGGATCAATGGTATTATTGCGGTACCGCTCAAAACCGGTTTTAAACGCTTCATTCCGCCGTATGGCCATCAGTTCGATGCCCTCGGTGGGTTGAAGCGCCCGAATCAAAACTGCCTCGCCGATACCTTCCGGCCCCGTAACCACGTTGATGCAATTGTAGTGGTTGTAGATCTGATACACATACAACGTACCTGCAGAACCAAACATGGCGGCGTTGCGCGGCGTTGGCCGACGATAGGCATGACAGGCCGGGTCGCCGGTGATATAGCCTTCCGTCTCAACGATTATACCCGCCGTTGTTCCCTCCGGCGACTCATGCACCAGTTCGCAACCGAGTAGTAACTGCGAAAGCGTAAGCGTATCGTGCTGCTCGTAAAAATCGAGCGGGAGCTTATTCATATTCAGTTCTTTCACAGAATGACAGGATTAAAGTGGTTTTGTTTCGTTATGATCCCGTAAGGAACGATAATCGCTCCTGTATGGTCTTTCTCTAACCCAACATACACCATGAAGCCTACCTTGTTTTACTTGTTTGCCGGCCTGCTGAACACGGCCCTGCTTTCTTGTCAGGCGCAGCAAACGCAACCATCGTCATTTACCGATACAGATGGCGTACTTATCGTTTCAGTCTACTCGCGGGGGGCGTACCAGTATATTCTGGCGGTGCCGGATGCCGACGCGAAAACTCGTTTCTACCCGGTAAATCTGGCCGACAGCCTAAAACAGGCAGCATTAAAAACCGACCCGGCTACGCCCCTTCAGGTGCGTTTCTCGGGTCGGTTGACGGGTAAGAACGAAGTGATCAAGCGAATCACGGCGAACGATGCGGGCGAAGCCGCCGGCGAGATTCCACAGGTGACGTTATCGGCCATCAGCGTCAGGAAGTGAGGCGAACGACCTGATGCTCTGGATAAACTGTTGATGAAATTTCATCAAATAGTAAGGTGAGTATAACGTGTATTAAATCACGTTCATCGTTTGCTCCTTAATCTTCTCCAATTCGTCTTTCATCTGAACAACGAACCGCTGAATGGTGGCGTCATTGGCTTTTGACCCGATGGTGTTGATCTCACGACCAATTTCCTGAGCGATAAAATTAAGCTTCTTGCCATTCGCTTCTTCTGTGGCGAGCACTTCCATGAAATAAGCCAGATGGTTTTTCAGGCGCACTTTCTCTTCCGAAATGTCGAATTTTTCAACGAAGTAGACCAACTCCTGCTCGAAACGGTTTCGGTCGAAATCTTCGCTGCCAATCAGGTCGGTCAGGTTGGTGCGCATGCGTTCACGAACGGCGGGAATGCGCGTAACATCCTGAACCTCAATATCGGCCAGCCGATCCGTGATGGTCTGGATATACTCCCGGAATTTACCTTCTAGCGAGGCACCTTCCTGCTGACGGAACTCGTTGCACCGGCGAATTGCCTCGCTGATCGCCTCCTGAATGGCCGCCCAGTCTTCCTGTGCGTTATCCGTATGGCTGCTCGTCTCGCTCAGGTAGGCGTTTGGCATACCCAGCGCCAGCCGGAACACCTCATCATGCGAGAGGCTCAGGTACGTTGCACTGGCGGCTTCGGTCAGGTCTTTTACATAAGCAGTTACCAGCGGGCGGTTCACCGTTACCGTGGGCCGGAGATCTGTGGTGCGGTTAATGTTGAGGTTGAATTCTACCTTGCCGCGTTCGAGTTGCTGGGTGAGGATATTCCGTACTTCGATTTCGCGATCGGAGAATCCGCGCGGTAAGCGGCAGAAAATATCTAAAAACTTAGAATTCAGGGTTTTAACCTCTGCGGTTGCTGATAAGCCACTGGCTTCGACGGTCGCAGTACCAAAACCGGTCATTGATTTGAGCATGAGAAGGGAAGTTTACTGTTCACTGTCTGTTTTTTTCAGCTGCTCTGCTCAGGGATGTTATCGCTCCGCAGCAGGGCAACTGAAAACAACAGACAGTGAACAGTAAACTTATTTTTTAAGAGCGTTTGCTTCTAATTCCTGGTATTCTTTACGGCGGCGGGCTACGTCGCAGGCGGTGTAGATGGCCTGAACCATCGAAGTTTCGTCGGCAAGGCCTTTACCTGCAATGTCGTAGGCGGTACCGTGATCGGGCGAGGTACGCACGGCGGGCAGGCCAGCGGTGAAATTGACGCCTTCTTCAAAAGCGATCGATTTGAACGGAATCAGACCCTGATCGTGGTACATGGCCAATACGGCGTCGTATTTTTTGTACGAGCGGGTGCCAAAGAAACCATCGGCGGGGAAGGGGCCATAGACGAGTTGCCCTTTCTGCCGTAATTCGTTGATGAGCGGCGTGATGATGTCATTTTCCTCATTACCCAGTAAGCCCCGTTCGCCAGCGTGTGGATTGAGACCCAATACCGCAATTTTGGGGCGACGGATGCCAAAATCCTGTTTCAATGATTTGGTCATCATCTCCAGCTTCTGCGCAATTGCTCCCTTATGGATACCCTGTTTCACTTTACTGATGGGTACGTGGCCGGTAACGACGCCAACTTTCAGGATGTCGCTGACCATAAACATCAGATCGTCGGGAACACCAAAGGCATTGGCGAGGTATTCGGTATGGCCGGGAAACGAAAAAGCTTCCGACTGGATATTGTGCTTGTTGATGGGAGCCGTTACCAGCCCGTGGATCTTACCCGCTTTCAGGTCTTCCACGGCCCGGTTCAGGCAGGCAAACGCAGCAAGTCCGGCTTCGGGCGTTACTTTGCCGGGTTGAATATCCGTGGCGGGCTGGGGCGGAAGGGGCGTTTCTCCTTCGGCTACGGGCGGGCTCGGAATCGTGTCGCTGAAACAGGTGATGACGTTGGTCATCTTATGGCTGGCCTGTTCCACAGTTTGAATGCCGTTCAGATTCCAGTCTTTCAGATTCAGCAGGTTCCGGTACCGGTTCAACACCCGCATCGACCCGTAGATGACAGGCGTACAGATTTTCTGTAACTGATTGTATTGCAGTGCTTTTAAAATGACTTCAGGGCCAACGCCGTTGAAGTCGCCGAGCGAAATGCCAATAATAAGCCGTTCCTGCTGGCTGGCTTCTGACAGGGGCGTACGCTCACTGCGGCCCGACTGGCTACCATCGTCTTCGAAGACAGACGCACCGGCAAACCGGTCTACAGCCATAGGCTCATAACGCTCCTGCCGCTCGGGCCGGGGGCGTTCGGGAATGACCTCATCGGCCCGGTCGTAGACACTGCGCTCGCGCTCGGGGCGTACGTTACGGTCAGAGCCACCGCGCTCCATACGATCACCAGCACTACGTTCGGGGCGTTCAGACCGGTTGCGTTCCTGGCTCCGGTCGGGCCTGTTGCGTTCCTGCGGGGTACGTTCCTGATTGTCGCGGTTACGATCGGTACCGGGCTGCCGTTGCTGGTCGCGGGGGGGGCGGCCTTCGCGTTCCTGACGTACCTGTTGAGCTGCACCTGCTTGACCCTGAGCGTGACGTTCGTTCTGTAGCGGCCGATTGAACTGAGGCTGGTCGCTGGTGGGGCGAATTTCAGTAACCGGTTTATCCTTCGACACGCCAGCGATCAAATCAACATCGATGACGCCAACGGCCTGGTCATCGATTGGCGAATCGCTGGTTTCGGTCGACTGCTCACCGCGGGGCGAGCCGCTACGGTCTTTGTCGCGTCCCCGATTACGGTTACGGTTGCGGTTCCTATTCCGATTCCGATCCGACTGACCGCCGGGGCGATTTTCAGCCGAGCGTTCGTTCGGATTATTGGTGTTGTTAGGTTGTTGTTCCATTGACCTTACAGAGGTGGCTTGTGTTATCCAGGTCAGCTACCCCCTGAGGATGTAATCAGCTTTTGACCTTCTTTCGCCTTTTTTGAGCCGCTGGATTGGTAATTGCTGACTGATTCTTGATAATTGCCGTTGCAAGTTACAAACTTCCCTACATGTCAACGACCCAAGCGGCTATTCTGATTGCCGATGAAATGCATCCTTCCCTCTTCGCCATGCTCGACGAAGCGGGTTTTACGTATGATTACCAGCCTACCATTGATCGGAAAGCCTTACTGACAACTATTGCGCCTTTTGAAGGGCTTATAATTCGTAGTAAAACAGTCATCGATGCGGAGATGTTCAACGCCGCTCCGGCACTGCGCTATATTGGCCGCGCCGGTGCCGGTCTCGACCTGATCGATACAGACGAAGCCGTTGCCCGTGGCGTTCGGATTTTCCATGCGGGCGAGGGCAACCGCGACGCCGTTGCCGAACACGTGGTTGGCATGTTGCTGGCGCTGTTTATTAATTTACTCCGTGCTGATCGGCAGGTACGTCAGGGCATCTGGGACCGGGAAGGCAATCGGGGTATCGAGCTGATGGGAAAGACCGTTGGGCTGTTTGGCTACGGCAATAATGGCCGCGCTACGGCTCGTCGGCTAAGTGGATTTGGCTGCCGGGTAATTACGTTCGACAAATATCGGACAAACTACGGTGACCAGTTTGCCGAGCAGGTAACCGTTGAGCAAATCATGGCAGAGGCCGATGTGTTGAGCCTGCATGTTCCCCTGACCGAGTATACCCGTCACTGGATCGATGACGCCTTTGTGGCCGGGATGGCAAAGCCGTTTTTCCTGATTAATGCATCGCGCGGTGAAGTTGTCTCGCTCGATGCCGTTGTAGCAGGATTACAATCCGGGAAAATACAGGGAGCGTGCCTGGATGTGCTGGAAAATGAAAAACTAAAAACCCTGACGCCCACCCAACAAGCCACGTTCAACTACCTCCGCCAAGCCGATCAGGTGATTCTGACTCCTCACATTGCCGGCTGGACACACGAAAGCTATGTCAGGATCAATCAAGTGTTGGTCAGGCAGTTGAAGGAGTTAAGAGTGAAGAGTTAAGAGTTACGCTGCTAAGGTTACCATACAAGGCCTTAGCAGCGCAACTCTTCACTCTTAACTTTTTACGCTCCAGAACAGCAACGCCCAACCAGCCAGAAAGAACAGGCCGCCGATGGGCGTAACGGCTCCGAGCCAGTTGATACCCAACAGGCAAAGGACGTAAAGTGAGCCAGAGAAGATCAACGTACCTGCCACGAAACTCCAGGCCGACCAGTTCAGCGTCTTCAGTGCCGCCGGGTTGTTGGCCAGTAGCTGCGTAATGATGCCCACCAGTACCAACGCCAGGGCGTGGTAGAACTGGTATTTTACAGCCGTTTCAAACGTGTCCATCCGGCCAGCCGCCTCCAGTTTAGCGCGAAGACCGTGGGCACCAAACGCGCCAATGCCAACGCTTAAAAAACCGAGTACGCTTCCCAGTTGTATGACCCAGCGGGCCTGTGCAATCAAATTTTCCATAGAGTCTGAATCGTAAAGACCCTGCGAAGGTACGGCCTATTACGGCTCACCTCCACAGGGCCAATACGGATTCGTGTACCTCCGGGTGCCTGTCGCTATTTCACGGTAAGTTTCAGGATACGGTTGGTGCCGGCTCCCCATTCGCCCACGTACAGCGCGCCGCTGTTGTCGATACTGAGGCCATAGGGGGCGTTCAGGCCCGAGATCAGGGTCTGCGAGGTCTGACTGCGGGGGTCGAACACCCGTATTTTGCCGTTGCCGCGATCGGTAACATACACCAGTCCGCTGTTGTCGACCACCACGTTGGCGGGTAGGTTGAGGCGCACTGCACTGGCGTTGCCATCTGCGTTGCCTGCCGTGCCGTTGCCAAACAGTGTGTTAACCGTTCCGGCATTATAATCAATTACCCGCACCGCGTGGTTGCCCTCATCGGCTACGTAGAGCAGATTGTTTTTCAGGAAGATGCCCACCACGCCGTTGAAACGGGCGTTGGTGCTGCTTACCTGCCCCGCA
This sequence comes from Fibrella forsythiae, assembly GCF_017353175.1. GTDB lineage: Bacteria > Bacteroidota > Bacteroidia > Cytophagales > Spirosomataceae > Fibrella > Fibrella forsythiae. The sequence continues at coordinate 990,757 of NZ_JAFMYW010000002.1, forward strand.
TTAAAGCCCCGACTACCTGCGGCCCCAACTGTAGAGGCGCCAGAGACCATACCATTGCTGCGGTTGGTGCGAACGATGGTTGAGTTGCCAAAGCAGGCCATGTAGTAGATTCCATTGGTTGGAAAACTAGCCGACGCGCTTTGCGACACCACTGCCACCGACGTTGGCGCGTTGTAAATAGCGTCGTTAGCCTGCACCGGTGTCCAGTAGGCGAGGGTTGAAAGGGTGTATGCGTAAATACCCTTGGCCTCATTGGTAACGATGAGGTATTTGTCAGTACTGCCGCCCAGGCCCGTTTTCAGGATGTTGATGCCAGTCAGCGACGCGTGCTTTACACCAGATGGATCGTTCAATGTGACAACCGACGTGGTGCCGTTGGTCTTGATCGTAATCACCGCGCTGTTGGTACGGTCAGACGCATAAACGGTGCCATCGTCGGGGTCGACGGCGGTACTTTGAAAGGCCCGGCCCGACGCGCTGTAGAGGGTCGTGTTGGTGCCAACCTGATATTGGTAGGAAAAGGCCGACGCTGAGGTAGCCTGTTTGCCTCCCACAGCCACCACCAGGTTACCCGAACCGGCCCGTTCGGGAATCTGCACCGTGATCTGGTCAGCGCGCGAGGCCGTGATTGGAGCGTTCAGTCCGTTGATGGTAACCTTGTTGTCGGTGGATACGTTGCTGAACCCCGCCCCGTTGATGACCACCGTTGTGCCCGCCCCGCCCGAGGTTGGCGCAAAACTCACGATACTGATGCCCTGAATCGAGACCGAGACGGTGTAGGTCTGGATGGTACCGTCTTCTGCTTTCACCGTGTAGGTAACGGGGCTGCTGAAGTTCTGAGCCACTCCCGAAGCCGGTGAAACCGACGCTCCCGCCGGTAGTACAATTGTGGGCACCAAGGCCGTCAGGTTGGTACCTACCGGCACCGTAGCCGAGATGGTATTCCCGCTAATGGTGGCATTTATAGCCGGGCTTAACCCATTGAAGGCAAAGGCTGTGATGCTGTTGTCGCTGCTTTTGGGAAGAGCGGGGTCTGTTGTTTTTTTGCAACCCGTAGGCAACGTACCCAGGAGCAGGCCAACGATCAGCAACAGAACGGTTTGGCTGATCGTTGGCAGTTTAAGAAATGAGTTCATGGTATGGCGATTGGCGGAAAGCCTATTAGATGTTGGCTCAAAAGTCGCCCAATGCCGTTCCCACTACAATACCCAAAATGTGGGATGCCGCCGTGCAGAACATGACAAGTCTGGTTAGGAGCGGTCAACGTCTGTTGCCCCGGTTTTCGGTTCCGGCGCACGATCATCGAGAAATCGTAGTATATCGCTTAGGGGGTTCTTCAGCGGCCAGCGAGCGGATAAGGGGCAAGCACCGTCAATGAGTTGCCATCGACAGCGACCGAACTTGCCGGTATTCGCTGAACCCTGTCCGGTCATACAGCGGTAACAGGCCGGTCAGCCTGAGTTGATGCGTAGTGCTGGAAAAAGCCTGATCGGGCCTGGGTATATACCTGCCGGTTTTTCAGCCTGTTGCCGCTGATGGCAAGTTGCAACTGGTGCTGCGGGCGATCGATCGAGACGTACCCGCACCTGACTGGCCCCGGTGTAGCGTAGCGGACTGCGTTGATGAGCGCCTTCTTCCCCTTATTCTCGTCGCATTCCCCAAATGGGTGATCCGTGCTGGCCAGCACAGGTCAACGATAATGAAATCAAAAGCGGGTTAGCCCGGAGAACGTACCCAGGCTAACCCGCTTCTAGTCAGTTAATTACTGTATGTTATACCATCCGTAGCAGCACCGATGAGCGGGCTGGCACGTTGAAAGGCGTTTTTACGTTAATGCGGCGACCCGATTCAATTTGGCCGGTTGTTGTATCAACCACCACCTCGTAATGCGTCCGTGATTTATGCGGGGCGGGCAGGCTGAACGGAAGATCTTCCCAATAGCTGTTCAGCACCCAGAGTAGCTTGCTGGCACCTTCTTCGGTTTCGTTGCTATGCTGGCCGGTCTCATCCTGCTCACCCACGCGCGCGCCATCGATCCAGAGGGCAAGGCAATGTGTGTCGGGGTTCGCGTAATCGTCGGGCTGGAACGGCGATCCGTCGGGACGAAGCCAGTCGATCTGTTCGATTTCGTAAAATTTGCGGCGGCTCAACAGCGGGTATTTCTGGCGAAGAGCGGTCAGCTGCGACGTGAAGTCGAACAGGGCCTGTTGTTTTTCGTCCCAGTTCCAGTTGAACCAGCTAATCTCGCTATCCTGATTGTAACCGTTGTTGTTGCCATGCTGGGTACGTCCGTATTCGTCGCCCATCATAAACATCGGCGCGCCCTGGCTGAGTAATAGCGTCGTCAGGAAGTTCCGTTTCTGCTGCTCGCGCGCCTGGTTGATGTCTGGATCGTCGGTGGGGCCTTCGGCGCCCATGTTCCAGCTTTCGTTGTTGCTTTCGCCGTCGTTGTTATCCTCGCCGTTGGCTTCGTTGTGCTTCTCGTTGTAGCTCACCAGGTCATTGAGCGTGAAACCATCGTGGGCAATAATGAAGTTGACGCTATTGCCTGGGCCACGGCCATCGGCATACAGATCAGGGCTTCCGAGCACGCGGAGAGTCATTTCGTGGGCCTGACCTTTGTCGCCTTTCCAGTATTTCCGCACGCAGTCACGATACTTGCCGTTCCATTCCGACCAGCGCACCGGGAACTGACCAACATCGTAGGAGCCAATATCCCAGGGTTCCGCAATCAATTTTATCTGGCTCAGCGTAGGGTCCTGATTGACCGTGTCGAGGAATGACGACACGTTGTCGTCCAGCTCACGGAGTAGCGCCGAAGCCAGGTCGAAACGGAAACCGTCGATATGCATCTCCTGTACCCAGTAGCGCAGGCTGTCCATCACCACGCGTAGCGTTTGCGAGTGCGTCAGATTAAAGGTGTTGCCCGTACCGGTGTGGTTCATGTAGAACTGCGGCTGCTCGGGTACGGTGTGGTAATATACTTTGTTATCAATGCCTTTGAACGAGATGGTAGGCCCCATTTCATTGCCCTCGGCCGTATGGTTATAAACTACGTCGAGAATTACTTCGATGCCCGCTTCGTGCAGATTCTTCACCATCTGCTTGAATTCAGCTACTACGTTATCCGATGAAGCGTAGCCATTGTGTGGCGCAAAGAAACCGATGCTGTTGTAGCCCCAGTAGCTTTCGTTGGAGAACTGATGAACGGGTAGCAATTCTACCGCCGTGACACCTAATCTCTTGAAATAATCGATTGCCTCGGGTGTGCCCAGACCAGCATACGTACCCCGGATAGAACCGTCGATGGTTGGGTGCTGGTAAGTGAAGCCCTTTACGTGCATTTCGTAAATCACCGATTTGTGCATCGGTGTGCGGGGTGCTTTGTCGTCGCCCCAATCGAACGCTGCCGAGTCGATAACCACACTTTTGGGCGCCACTTTACCGCTGTCGACGTCGCTCATTTCCATGAACCGGTCGTCGGCCTCGCTCTCAAAATTATAGCCCAGGGGCTCGGTGCTGCCGCCAACCGTGCCGTGCACTTCGCGGGCATAGGGGTCGAGCAGCAGTTTGTTGGCGTTAAAATAATGGCCCTCTTCGGGTGCATACGGACCATCAACGCGGTAACCATACAGTTGGCCGGGTTTGATGCCTTCGAGGTAAATGTGCCAGACGTTTTCGGTCTTTTCGGTTAGCTCGATCCGGTGGGTTTCTTTTTCGCCGCGTTTCGACGAAAAAAGGCAAAGCGATACGCCTGTAGCGTTTTCGCTGTAAATAGAAAAGTTTACGCCCTGCTCATCAACAGAGGCTCCCAGCGGATAAGGCTGGCCCGGTCGCGACGGTATGGTGGCCGTTGAAACGTTCGGAGAAGTTGTCATATTCGTTGAAGTACGTGGTATAGAGTACCATAGAATAAACCTGAATCAGTGAAAAATGTTAGGTCTTCTCCGTAGTCGGCTGAGTATGTTAGAATTGGGTATGTAATGAGCAAGAAACTGAAGAATCTGCTATCTTGCCACTCATGACTTCACGACGGACTTTTCTACGGGCGAGTGCACTGCTGTTGCCGCCATTACTCACCAATCGGGCCCTGGCTGGCTCTAACCAGGTACTTGCTTCTAAACCGGTGGTTGTATCAACCTGGGATAGTGGTGTCATTTCCAACAAAGCTGCCTGGCCGGTATTGCACCGCGGCGGTCGTGCGCTTGATGCGGTTGAGGCAGCGGGCGTCGCCATCGAAAATGATATCAACTGCTGCGTTGGCCTGGGCGGCAATCCCGATCGCGACGGCTTCGTGACGCTCGACGCCTGTATCATGGATGAAAAAGCCAACTGCGGGTCGGTTGCCTTTCTGGAACGGATCAAACACCCGGTGTCGGTAGCCCGGAAAGTCATGGAAAACTCGCCGCATGTGATGCTGGTTGGTTCGGGAGCGCAGCAGTTTGCGCTGGCCAATGGCTTTACACTTGAGTCAGGTACGTTGTCGCCGGATGCGGAGAAGACCTACCGCGAGTGGCTGAAAAAGTCAGAGTACAAGCCAGTCATCAATATTGAAAACCAGAAGCCCGTTCGTGGCACGAAAGGCCACGGCCCGTTTGCGCCATCATTTTTCGACGATGGCACACCGAATCACGATACAATGGGAACAATAGCGCTCGACGCTGCCGGTAATCTCTCGGGAATGTGCACCACAAGCGGCATGGCCTTCAAGCTGCGCGGCCGCCTCGGCGATTCGCCACTGATTGGCGCCGGTCTGTTTGTCGACGGTGACATTGGGGCAGTAACCTGCTCGGGTCAGGGCGAAGAGGTGATCCGGATGGCTGGGTCACACACCGTAGTTGAATTGATGCGGCAGGGCCTTACACCCGCCGAAGCCTGTAAACGGGCGATTGAACGCATCGTCAAGCGCGACCCCGAAAAGGCCAAAACATTCCAGGTGGGCTTCATTGCCCTCAACAAAGCCGGCGACGTTGGTGCCTACGCCGTTCAGCCCGGTTTCAGCTACACCCTGACCAACGCCGAACAAAACGGCGTCCTGATCAAATCATTGAGTTATTTCAAATAGGGGAGAAAAGGGAGGAGGGGGGAAAGGGAAGAAGGGGTGAGAGGAACGTTGTCGCTTGCCTGTGGCGAGTGACCCTTATTGATAGGGCCTCCGGCCCGTTCGATCCACTCTACGAACTATGAGCAAAAGCCCTTCAGTTGGCTACTAACGGGCCATAGGCCCTATAGATACAGGTCACTCGCCATAGGCAAGCGACAACGAACCAGGTACGTTTCTTAGTAACTGATCAACCAGTTATCCAATCAAATCAACTAGTCAACCAATCAGCTAATTAACCAATCCTCCACGTTCCCTGATCCACCTCGATCAGGTATGCCCGGCCTCCAGCTCGTTCTATGGCTTCGGCCACTGATGCTGGATGCTCAGGTGCGTAGGCAAACATGCAGCCGCCACCGCCCGAGCCGTTGATCTTGGCACCATAAGCCCCCGCAGCCAATGCTGCGTTGATCATCCGGTCGATTTTTGGAGTTGAAATGCGTTTCGCGTCGCGAAGGTTGTTTTGGTGAAACGTCAGTAGGTTGCCAAACTGCTGGTGATCAATGATGGGCTGACGAAGCAGCATCAACGCGTCGCGCAGTATATCCCGGTCGGAAAGATTACCGTGAACCAACGTTTTCTCGTCGGGCGTGAGTAGGTGAACGTACCTGGCTAGCCCATCGATCGGTAATTTTTCCAGTGAAAACGACGGGTCGAATGCCCGCATCTTATCCATCGCGGCCAGCATGCCGCATTTCACGTATCTCAGCAAGCCGATGGTGTCTTTCGGCTCGCCCGAATCGCCTAACACAAACGTGCCCAATGCCGGCGTAAACGGTTCGACCTTGATCTGAGGAACCGATTCCAGGTAGATAACGCCACCCAGTGCAGTGGAGTAATGATCCATCATACCGCCGGGATCGCCAAATTCGAGCACCTCGGCCACGTAGGCGAATTCGGCGAGTTGTGCCGGCGAAAACGTTCGTGGCGTATCGGCCAGTTGGCTCAGGATGTTCAGCCAGCTGATCAGTAACGCCGATGAGCTCGACGTACCTGCGTTTATCGGAATGTTGCCTGATACTTCGCCGCTGATACCTTCCGAAAAACGCAACCCTTCACGGTGCAGCACGTTTAGTGCACTGCTGAAATAGTCACGGTCGTGTAGGTACGTTAGCGGAAACTGACTGATGTCGAACGTGATTTCCTGCTTAAGGTCGGGCAGTTGCAGACGTACCTGCGGCGGGCCACTCCGATGGGCGCTTACGCTGACACGCCGGGAAATTGCCGCCGCAATAACGGGCAGGCCAAGGTAATCCTGATGTTCGCCGAAAAGGCAGATGCGACCAGGCGTTGAGGCAGTTAACGGGTTTGTAGTCATTATGCTTCGCGGCATAAATGGTCGTTACGTGGTCATTGGATAGCCGCTGACTAATGACCACGTAACGACATTGCTTTTTTAGTACGCGTCGGTCAGGCCGAAGATGGGTTGGTTGGTTTTCCATTTGCCCCGGGTGAAATCGGGAATTTCAATGGGTTTGCTGCCTTTTGCAATACTCTGTTCCGACAGCGGGCTAATGGCACTCCAGGCAGCGGCGTCATATACGTCGATGGGCGGGGCGGTCTGGTTCTTGATGGCCTCTACGAATGCCCGGAACACAAAAAAATCGATACCACCGTGCCCCGCTTTTTCGGCGCTGGCGGCGTGCCGCTTCCAGAGGGGATGATCGTATTTCTCCTGGTATTCCTTGAAAGGCTCAAACACGTGCGGTTTGGCCGAAACGCCTTCCAGGTAGATCACATCGCCGTCGTCCATCCAGACGCCCTGCGTCCCCTGCGCCCGGAAACCCAGCGAATAGGGGCGGGGTGAATTGGTATCGTGAATGATGACAATGTTTTCGCCATTAGCGCACTCGATCATCGTCGTCACCACGTCGCCCAGCTTAAAGTTTACCTTGGCGTTGGGGTGATTGGCTCCGCCTTTGTCAACCACGTATTTGTGGAGCCCGCGCGATTTGGTGGCCATTGAGGTCAGGTACAGAAACTGGTTCCCCCGGTTAATATTCAACCAGTGCGCTACCGGGCCCAGACCGTGAGTGGGATACAGATCACCGTTCCGGTCAACGGAGTGTTGGGTGCGCCAGCGAGCTTCCGACATGGCATTCGGTCCAAACTCAACACCGCCGCCATACACTTGTTTACCATTGTTGAATTTCACCTCGCGCAGATCGTGCTGATAGCCGCAATGGGCGTATGTCAGCTCGCCGAACATACCTTGCCGAACCATATTAAGCACAGCCAGTACATCGCGGCGGTAGCAGACATTTTCGAGGATCATGCAGTGTGCCCCCGTTTTCTCGTACGCGTTGACTAGATCCCAGGATTCCTTAAGAGTTACCGTTGCCGATACTTCTACGCCGGCATATTTTCCGGCCAGCATCGTTGCCACTGCCATCGGTACGTGCCATTCCCAGGGCGTAGCAATGACAACCCCGTCAATGTCATCGCGCTTCAGCATCTCTCTGAACGCCTCATCTCCTTTCGAGTAGGTTGGTGGCAGGGGGCGGCCTGCTTTCTGAAGCAGTGCGTTGGCCTTGCCTAACGAGACTGGATCAATATCACATAGTGCCGTTATCTGCACGTCGGGGCGGTAAATAGCCTGTTCCAGATGGCCTCGGCCGCGTTCGCCCAGACCAATGAAAGCAAGGCGTACTTTTTCGAGAGGTGCCTTTGTGTCTGTCTGTGCATAAACGGGCTGGGTCAGCACGGAAGGGAAGAGAGGTAGGGCGGCCGTACCAAGAGCCGTTGTGCGAAGAAAAGAGCGTCGGGACGAATGCATGTATCAGGGGAATTGGGTAATTGGTTGATCAGTTAGGTGGTTAGCTTATTAATCGATCAAACCAGTCAACTAGTTAACCAGCCTGCCACTCAACCGATGCCCAAAGTAGAACAAATACCCCTAAAACAAAAAAGCCTGCACTCAATGAGCGCAGGCTTTCCGATCCCACCATTCACTACACTACCAAAGCCAAGCGTCCCATTGTTTCATGGGCCGACTCGACTTTACTCTTCTGGTTAAGCAGCAACTCACGGGTACTAGCCGCAATGTCAGTCTGCTCCAACACATCTTTATAATCGTTCAGTGCTTCTGAGTCGCCGCGCTGGCACTCTTCGGCTACTGCTTTATCTGTACTATTTGATACCGCCGACTTGATGTTTATCCAGGCACGGTGCAGGTCTGAGGCCAGACTGGTTCCGTTGTCTGGATCGCCACCCAAGGCGCGAATCTCACGGTCGAGTTCAGTAGCGAACTCAGCACGCTGGCGCGACTGGGCCAGGAACAGGCTTTTCAGTTCGGCATCCTTCACGCTTTCGGCTGCTTCCTGATAGCCTTTTTCGGCATCGTGGCTGCTGGTCAAAAGCTTATTGAGCTGGTCGAGGATTTCACCCCGTGTTTCCTTAACATTCATAACGTTGTTGAGTTAAAATAAGTAATGTACTGGTACTGAAATTAATGTGTTGAGTAAATCAGAAAGCGATTTCGCGCTTTTACTTCTGCGGGTCGTGCCCCCAGTTCTTGAGCGAGTAAAGCCAGTTACTACCGGCTACTTCGGCTGGTTTTTGGGCCGAATGGCGCCGAACGTAGCTGATTACTTTCTGCATGTGTGCATACTCATCGTCGGTCAGTTCGGCCTGTTTCTTGGCCAGAATGGCAATGATCTTCTTGCCAGATTCGTGACCAATTGATTCACTGTTGCCCTCTTTTTTCTGACCGACAGCTTTTGATTCGTCGGTCTCAAGCCATTTCTCCAGAGAAGAAGCTGACATGTTCACGACTTCATTGAATTCGTGCCTAACTGTTTTCTTCTCGTTGTCGTCTAGCATAGCCATAGCCTCTGTTAATCGATGTTACCATTTTTGGCGTCGCGCTGCATCTTATCATTAGCAAATACGGCAATATCGACCCTTCGGTTTTTTGCGCGACCAGCTTCTGTGCTATTATCGGCAATAGGTTGCGATTCTCCGTAGCCTTTCTCCGTTAAACGGCCCCCTTTTACGCCAACCGATTTCAAATAGCTTGATACCGCGTCGGCGCGCTGATTTGATAGGCGAAGGTTCAGATCGTCGGAGCCAGTAGCATCGGCGTGTCCTTCAATGATCAGGTTTGTATCCGGATATTTTTCCAGCGTCTGAGCAAAATCAGACAGTTGACGTTTTGTGGCTTCCTGTAAATCTGACTTGCCAACGGCAAACAGAATGTCGGAGTTAAACGTAATTTTTATACCCTCGCCAACTCGTTCTACGGTGGCGTTTGGCAGGTCTTTTTTCAGGTCTTCAGCCTGTTTGTCCATCTTCCGGCCAATTACAGCACCAGCCGCACCACCAACCGTGGCGCCCAGAATAGCACCCAAGACAGTGTTACCTGATTTGCGGCCAATTACACCACCAGCCACTGCCCCGGCACCAACGCCGATAGCAGCGCCCCGCTGTGTTTTGTTTGTATTGTTCTTGACAGATTTACAACTCATCAGCGCGTCGCTGGAGGTCAGGCCGGCAGCCAGGAGCAAGGCGACGAAGCCCTTGCTATTCATTTTCATACTAGTCATAACGTGTGAGTGAAATTGATTCGGCTACACATGGCCAAAAGCTGTACCAGCTATGTGTTTGTGCCTGATAAATAACTTGTTATGAAGTATACCGGCTGACTGTCAATAAGTTGCTGAACCGCTTATTGAGGCACTGGTAAACAAGATAGCCATGCGGATATGGATGCAGTATAGCACCTATTCGCCACTTTGTGGAATTAATTCTACGTAGTAAGTGGGATAATTAAGTTGACTGATGCAGGCTCTGTAGAAACTGATCCTTATAGTGTCGTCCCAGCGGCACGAGGCGTTCGGCCACTCTGATCTCGTTTTCGTCGAATGTATCAACGAGCGATGTATTTACGGCGTAGGACCGATGCACCCGAACCACCTTTGGGTAATCAAGTTTGTCGAGCACAGTGGTCAAAGGCATTCGCAGTGAATACTTCTTGGTTGCCGTCAGGAAGGTAGTGTAGATGTCTTCGGCAACCAGCACATGAATATCGCTTAGATTAACCTTTACAAACTGATAGCCCTGCCGAATGAATATGTGCTGATCGCTCTTCAGGATCATTTCCCGGGCGCTGACCATGGGTTCTACGGCCGGTGTGGCCGGAGGAGGGCTTGCCGACGTTGGTCTGGTGCCGTTATTGAGCGCAATTTCAATGGCCAGGCGCAGATTCATGATGTCGTACGGCTTGGTCAGGTAGGCGGCCGGAAACGTTTGCTTGGCGCGAGAAACGGTATCGGAGTCGGAGTAGGCGGTCAGGTAGATAACAGGTACGTTCCTGATGGCATTGATGCGGCGTGCCGTCTCAATACCGTCAAATTCCCCTTTGATCGTGATGTCGCAGAGGAGCAGATCCACCTGGTTGTGCTGAAAAAGGTCAATCGCCTTCAGGCCGTTGTTAGCAATACCTACCACGCGATACCCTTCTGCTTCGAGATGGTCGCAGAGGGTCATTGCTAAAATTGCTTCGTCTTCAACAACTAGTAAGTTCATGTTTTTCAGGGATCAGTTATCCGTTGCTTCACTGAGGTACGTTGCGCATGTTCATTACTAATTGACCATTGATCATTTAGCAATATGCAATCGAAAGTGCATGCCCAGACCAGGTTGCATAGAGCAGGCTCCTCCTATTTGTTCACTTAAGCCTTCGATCAATCGTTGGGGAAGTGCCACACCCGCCCGCGACCAGCGTGGGCCCTGGTTTTCCAGCGATGGCCCTTGGTCGGTAACTTCAAGCAGTAGCCCATCGCGCTGCGAGAGGCTGACGGTGAGCATTGGCTGCTTTGGCGCGGCATGCAACGCCGCATCGGCAACCAGTTCGTGGAGAATAAGGCCGACGGGCAAAGCCATGTCGGCACTTAATTCATCTGTATCCAGCAACAACGTCAGGTCAGTGGCATCGGTGAGTGTCAGGGTTTGATAAAGCCGTTGCACATACTGCCGCAGGTTGACGGCTGTAGGCGCACTGCCCTGATAAAGCCGCTGTTGTAGCAGCGCCACCGACCTGACCCGGCTCAGGCTTTGCTGCAGCGGGTGCCGGGCCGAATGGTCAATAACCTGGGCCAGCTGCAACTCCATCAGCCCGATCACAACGGCCAGATTGGTATTTACCCGGTGGCTCAGTTCCCGACGTAATGCCTGTAGATCATCTTCCTGCTGGTGCACCGCCTGCCTGACCTGCCTGAGCCGATATACGAGTAGCCCACATGCCAGCGCAAGGCTACCAAGAACGACGAGCGCCAGCCAGAGGTATGTGGGAGTGATAAACGTTGGCACCATGTATTCGCGGACCAATTATGGGTAGCCAACTACGAAATTGATTGGTCACCCTGAAATTGATTCTCTAAAATGCTGATAAAGTAGGTAAGGTGCAGGGTAATGTCGGTGAACTACATTGGAGTAGAGGCCGATGAGTACTTTTTGTTGGTTAATTCATCTGAAATAGGTGTGTTGGAATGTGTAATGTGAAGCATGTCCCCTGTCTGACGTCAACATCCATCGATGCCCCGATCTGATCGCTGAGGCTGTGGATTAGCCGTCGGCCAAATGATGTGTTGCGGCCTAACGTCTGCTCGGTTTTCCATTCATTTAGGTTCAAGCCCGGTCCGTTGTCGGCGAGCAGCAGGTTCAGGCCATCTTTGTGCCAGATCCGAACCGTGAGCCTGGGGGCTGATTTGGCATTGGGGAAGGCGTACTTAAACGCGTTGGTTAGTAACTCATTCAAGATCAGGCCAAGCGGAATGGCAATATCAACATCAACATCGGCCACTTCAATTGATACTTTTCGCTCCAGTTGATTGGGGGTATAGCCGTAGGCAGCCATCAGTGAGTCAATGAGGCTGTGCGTATAATCGGTCAGGTTAATTTGGGTGGTGGTGTCGGTTTGGTACAGGCGCTGGTGAATGAGCGACATCGCCTGTATCCGCTGCTGACTTTCCACAAAAGCCTGCCGGATGGGAGCGTCGCCAAGGCGGTTGGCCTGCAGTTCGAGCAGCCCCGATACCACCGCGAGGTTATTCTTGACCCGGTGGTGCAGTTCGCGCATCAGCAGTTTCATCTGCTCAGACTGGGTCTGAATTTTGGCCCGGCTGTGACGTACACGGCGATACAGCAGCAACAGTAAACCAGATAGCAGGCAAAACAGGCAGGCGCCGATGCTGAGCCAAAGCACCTGCAGGCTCTGACGACTGTTTTCCGCGCCAAGCTGTCTGATCTTCTGCTGGTTCGAGGCACTGGCGTACCGGCTTCGTAATTCCTCTTTATCTAATTCGGCTCTGGCGCTCATCCGCGACAGGTCGCGCGTTTTATCCGCGTCGATTCGAGCCAGATCGCCTTCATGCTGAAGCAGTAGCCGGGCTTTCGTCTCAGCCAGTAATCGGTCTTTCTGGGCGGTAACTTCGGCTAGCTGCCGGGTACGTTCATTGTCGTACTGGGCCTGAAGCGCCAGAATCTGCCTGGCCTTATCGACCCGCATGAGCGAATCTTCAATTAGCTTTTGCTCTTTCAGCATGTCCAGCGCCTGTTTATAATCGCCCAGGTCGCTGTAGGTTTCGTAGGTTACAGACAGCGTGTTGAACAGCCGGTGCGGATCACCAATCTGGCGGGCGTATTCAATAGCTTTCTGCGCATTTTTTGCCGACTCGGGCAGGTTTTTCTGAAGCCGGTAGGCTTTGGCCAGGTTGCGCCGATTGTGCTCAAGGCTGGTCAGCTGATTGATGCTGGTGTTGATAACCAGCGCTTTACTAATGAGGCTGATTGATTGGTCGTACTTCTTGTCGTTGATCAGGAGCTGGCCCAGATTACCGTACAGAATGGCCAGCGTGCTCAGGTCTTTCCGGCTAAGATTAGCCTGAATCGGTTCCAGTAACTCGATGGCCGCCTGGTAGTTTTGACGGGCCTTCTCAAACTGCTCAAGATCGCGCTGGATAATGGCCATCGTGTTTTGAGCGTTGGCGATGTTACCCGGTGAGCTACGGTAGGTTTTAAACAGTGAGTACGCTTTTTCGGCGTATCCGAGGGCCTGTTCCCAGATGGCTGTCACCCGTTGCGAATCGCCCATTCGCTTGTAGGTGAGGGCCATGTTCTGATAAATAGAGCCAATAGCATCGTGATCGGTCAGACGTTCGCCGTGGGGTAGTGCCTGTTGGAATAGCGAAACCGCTTCGGCGTAGTTACCCCGATCTCGCTCAACAATGCCCAGTGTCATCAGGCTTTGGGCCAGATCGGCGTCTCTTCTTGTTTTCCTGGCCAGTTGATGAAGCTGCGTTGCGTAATAGAGCGAAGAGTCGGGGAGCCTGTACCGCACTGCCTGCCATTGTGTGTAAAGCCGGTTTCGGAGCAATGAATCGGGCTGTGCCCGGCCATTCATTGCCGAACTGCCATCAAGCCAGATAAATACGGTTATGAAAAGGTAAGCAGGCATTGATGACGGTTAGGCTGGTAAGCGAAGAGCTAATCTACAGCATAACTAACCAAATGATATTGCTTCATAATTAGAAATCGGTAACATCTATTAGCCAGCGGTCGACTAATCGATTATTCGTTGAAGAAAGGTGGCTACTAACATACTGGTAACTGCTAACTCATTGGATTATATGTATACCGCTGTTTTTATATTGGTTTACAACCTCGGGCGGGGCGTCTTTGTCCGTGATCAATGTCTGAGCCAGTGTGAGCGGAGCGAAGTGTAAGTATTTATCCTGCTCAAATTTCGACGAATCGCACAGCAGGTACACGTACCTGGCCTGGCTGGCCATGGTCAAAGCCGTGCTCGCTTCTTTCTCGCTACCAGCGCTCAACCCGTTGGCCACGGAGATCCCGTCAACACCAATAAAAGCGCGGTGGGCGCGGTATCGGCGAATGTGTTCTTCGGCAATGAGCCCATGAACGGCCTGGCGTTGCATGTCGATCTCGCCACCCACCAGATTAATGGTTACGGAAGAGTTCATCAGTTCAGCTACAATGGGTAATGAATTGGTGATGATCTGAATGCGCTTATGACGGATATAGGGGCACATGCGAAAAACGGTGCTACCACAATCCAGAAAAACGGTTTCGCCTTCCTGAATTTCCTGCGCAGCCAACTGGCAGATCTGATCTTTCTGTTCGGCCCGGCTGGCCGCTTTATGCTCGAAACGGAATGGCTGTTTGGCCAGATCGACCCGCATGGCTCCACCATGTGTCCGGTACACAAGACCCTCAGCGGCAAGCTGTGATAGATCGCGGCGAATAGTCATCTCAGACGTTTGCACGTGAAGGGCCAACTCGCGCACATCAACAGATTCCTGTTGCTCTACCAACTGAAGAATTAATCGCTTCCGGCTTTGATAATTCATAACTCCTTAATTTATTTGTACAAAAATGAACAAATTCAAACAAAAATAAACAAAATGACCAATCCTCGGGTACGAATTACCGACGAAAAGCTGCTTTCCGACAATTGGTACGTATTGAAACGCTACACATTCGATTACCAGCAGGCCAACGGCGAATGGACTACACAGCAACGGGAAGCGTATGACCGGGGCAACGGAGCCACTATTCTCCTCCACAACCCAGCCGCCGACATGGTGATTCTGACCCGCCAATTTCGCTTACCGACCTACGTAAACGGTAATGACTCCGGTATGCTGATCGAAACCTGCGCGGGCCTGCTCGACGATGACCATCCCGATGATGCCATCCGGCGCGAGATGGAAGAGGAAACCGGCTATCAGATTTCGGCAGTAGAAAGAGTGATGGAAGCCTACATGAGTCCGGGGTCAGTAACGGAGCGGCTTTTTTTCTACCTCGCCGAATACAGCGCCGATACTACCCGGCAAACAGGTGGCGGCATTGACGAAGAAGACATCGACGTGCTGGAGCTGCCCTTTACCGATGCCCTGCGAATGATCACCACCGGTGAGATCATGGACGGTAAAACGATCATGCTCCTGTATCATCTTCGCCTACGTCAGCTGGCAAACTGAGGCGCGAGGCCATTAAAATCAATCGCTACTAATCGTCGGCATTGCTTCGCGAGCCAAGTTGCTTTCGCAACTTTCTAAGCTTGTCGAAGGGAGATGCGAAAGCAACCTTAAATCCAACCGCGTCGGCGGACCGATCCAAAATCCCCAATCAGACATTACCATGATGATTCTCATTGCCGGCCCGTATCGGGGCGGTACCAACGATGACCCCACGCTGATGGCCAACAATCTGGCTCAGCTTGAGTCTGTGGCCTTACCACTATTCCGTGCTGGTCACTTGCCTATGATTGGTGAATGGGTAGCGCTTCCCCTCATTAAACTGGGCGGGTCGACCCAACCCGGCGACGAGGTCTGGAATGAAATTCAATATCCGGTGGCCCATCAACTGCTTGATAAATGTGACGCGCTACTTCGGATCAAGGGTGCCTCGGCTGGTGCTGATAATGACGTTCGTCTGGCTCAGGAACGTGGTATTCCCGTCTACTTTCGGTTAGAGGACGTACCTGGCGTTTGCACGTAACATACCCGAAATCGTTTCAAGGCTTACCATTCCGGCGAACGAGTACGCAGTAGTGCTGCGTTATCATGAAGTAGCCTGCTGTAAGCTGGCAAATTCAAGCACTATCGTGAACGTGAGTGAGCAGACGGAACAGCAACGTTGGGACGCATTTAAAGCAGGTGATGAGGCAGCTTATACGGAGCTTTACCAGCTACACGTGCGGGCTATGTATCGCTACGGGCTGAGCCTGGTAGCGGCTTCCGAAGCGTTTGTGCTTGACTGCATTCACGATGTGTTTACCGAAATATGGGTGAAACGCACCCGGCTGTCAACGCCCGACAATGTGCGGTTTTACCTGCTTAGGGCCTTGAAAACCCGCATCATGCATTTGCTTGAACGCAAAGAGCGACCTTATCAGTCGCTGTCTGAAGCTGACTATGAAGACCTCTGGTCTCAGCCAGATGAGTTGGAGCAGCAGGAAGATATAGCGGAAGCGACCAACCGGCAGGAGCGGATCAAGCTATTGATTGCGCAATTGCCGCCCCGTCAGCAGGAAGCCCTGAAACTCCGCTTTGTCGAAAATATGGATTACGGCCAGATTGCCGAGGTGCTTGAGGTAAACAAACAGTCGGCTCAAAACCTGGTATTCAGGGCTGTTGAGAAGCTTAGAGGGCGTCTTCTAGGCCTCTTATTAACTTTTTCCATTATTTTTTTGGCTTAAAGTGAGTATGGTTTTTAGAATTTGTCATCTACGGCAAATTCGATCATACGTTGGTACAACTTTACGACCACTTCTCAGCGGCTGATTTCCTGACCGACGATGCCTTCGTTAGTCATCAGCTGACGCCTACGGAGCAATCGCACGCTTTTTGGACAGCCTGGCTCCGGCAACATCCCGACCGCGCAACTGAATGGCAGCAGGCAGTTAAGCTTGTCGAATCGCTACGGCTCGGCCTGGATGATTACGCCAGAACGTACCTGTCGGAGGAAGCGGTAGAGCAGCTGTTGATCCGCATTCAGGCAACCAACCGCAATACGCAACAGGAGCCGTTTGTGGTACAGCGTTCACTCAGCTGGGTACGTTGGGTAGCAGCGGCCTGTTTACTATTGGCCGCTGGCGCTGGCCTCTGGTGGCTGAACATCCACCGGTTTCGCTCCCCCTACGAACGGCAACTGGCAGCGGTAGCGCAACCGATCACTGAACGGGTCAACTCGACAGGCCAATTGCAGGAAATTGTGCTGCCCGACGGCTCAACGGTCGCGCTGTCGCCCGGCAGCCGAATCAGCTTTATAACCGACACGACTTCGATCAATCGGATGGTATACCTCACTGGTGAAGCTACATTTTCGGTCGTGAAAAATGCCAGAAAACCGTTTCTGGTCTATGCTGGCGAGTTGGTGACCAAAGTACTCGGCACGAAGTTCACCGTGCGGGCTTTCGAGCGGGAAGCGAATATCAACGTCGATGTGGCCTCCGGTCAGGTGTCGGTTTATCGGGAAGGCGGGGCCGCTACGAAAGCCGACCGCAAAGGTGTTCTGCTCCATGCCAATCAACTCCTGGTGTTTACCCGGAAATCGGAGCAGTTCGACAAACGGCTGACCCATGCGCCACGTGTGGTTCTTGACAGACAAGTAAAAATAAGCCCGTTCCTCTACGACGAAACGCCGGTAGCCCTGGTGTTTGCTGAGCTGGAGAAGGCCTACAACATTCAGATACTGTTCAACAAAACGGCGCTGGCCCGCTGTCAACTCAGCGCTTCATTAGCCGACGAATCGTTCGAGCAAAAGCTGACGATCATCTGCAAGACCATAGGGGCTGAGTATGAGGTTATTGATGGCCAAGTTGTTATCTCCGGCGGGGATTGCCGGTGAGCCTGTTTTTACCCCATTTCCACAACGCTATCTTTTTACTTTTCACCAAAGCAACAGATGAACTAACCCGCTCTTTCTTCAGAAACAGGGTATAAAAAAAGCCAGCGGTTCTGCGAAAACCGCTGGCCCAAATGTCCCCTGCTGCAATGCCGTCCCGATGGAACGAGGGGTGTGGCGTTGCCCGATTTTTTGCTCCAACCGAACTAACCAAGCTCAAATTATGAAAAAAGTAAACCTTTATTTGATAAGGGGGATGAAACTCACGTTGATACAACTAGTTCTTGCCATCCTTTTCACCGACGCCTCGCGGGCAACGAATGCCGATGCGCAGGATCTGCTCAACCGTCGATTAACGGTGCAGGTCCGTAATGAGAACATGCGGGCGGCGCTCCGGACCATTGAACGGGTGGCTGATGTCAAGTTCTCGTATAGCCCGCAGGTGGTACAATCAAAGCGGCTTGTGTCGCTGAATGCCCAGAATACAACGCTCAAAGAAGTATTAGATCAACTGCTTATTCCCATTCAGGTACGGTATAGCGTTGCCGGTCAGCAGATTATCCTGAGCCGGCTGTCTGTTTCGCTGGCTGAACCTGCGCCAGAGCAACCGGAAAACATACCCGACGCTATTGTTGACCGGGTCATCTCGGGGACCGTCACCGACGAAAAAGGGGCTGTACTTCCCGGCGTCAGCGTCGTCATCAAAGGCACCACGCGAGGCTCGGTTACCGACGCCACCGGCAAATACCAGTTGACGATTCCTGATGGCCCACAGATTCTGACATTCAGCTTTGTTGGGTACGTTCTGCAGGACGTGACCGTTGAAAACCAGGCGTCGATTGTTGTTCAGCTTGAAGCAGATATCAAATCGCTGAATGAAGTGGTGGTAGTGGGTTACGGTACGCTCGACAAGAAGGAAGTAACCAGCGCCATTACCCACGTGTCGGGTCGTGACCTGTTAACGATTGGCGCCACGAACCCCATCTCTGCCCTTCAGGGCAAAGTAGCCGGTCTGACGATCACCAATACTGGTGGTGGTGACCCAAACTCGATGCCGAGCATTCAGCTTCGGGGCGTATCCTCGCGTGATGCTGGTCTGGGGCCGCTCGTGGTCATCAACGGCGTACCGGGTGGTGTGCTGGAAAACATCAACCAGAATGATATCGAATCGATCGACGTGCTGAAAGGCGGGGCAGCTTCGGCCATTTATGGGACACGGGGGAGCAACGGGGTGATCATGATCACGACCAAAAAAGGCACCAAAGGCTATCAGGTCGACTACAATAGCTACGCGGCTTTCGATTTCGCTACGCTGCAACCAAAGGTGCTCAGTGCCGACGAGTTTCTGGCTCAGAAGCGCGGCACGGATTACGGCGCCAAGACCGACTGGCTAAAAGCCATTACCCGGCAGGCGGCGTTCACGTATAAACATACGTTGTCATTTTCGGGTGGTGATGCGAAAAACAACTACCGCGTAACGGCCGATTACCGAAACGCGGAAGGTATTGACCTGCGGGCCAACCGGGGCGAATATGGTGCCCGGCTTAGCCTGAACCACACATCGCCCAATAACCTGTATACCATCGGTGTCAATGTGGCTCCACGCTATTATACCAGCAGCAATGCCGATTATGGCGCTTACGATCAGGCCCTGACACTGAACCCGACATTGCCAATCAGAAGCCTCACCGACCCGACGCGGTATTACCAGATTCAGTCGGGTTTTACCTCGCCTTTCAACCCGGTTGAGCGGTTGCAGACCGAGCAAAGCGGCACAGAGGCGAAATTCCTGGATTATAACGCCAGCCTGAAACTGAACATCCTGCCTACGTTGAACACGCAGGTGACCTGGGGGCAGTTTACCCGCGATTTTTTCGACTTCTTTTTCCGTCCTTCGACCTCGACTTATGCAGCTCAGTATGAAGGAGGCATGAACTCGGCTAGCCGGGCCTATAACAAGAATGATCAGCGCAGTCTGGAGTGGGTAGGCAACTATTCGCTCGATCTGCAGGCGCATTCGCTGAAGGTGCTGGCGGGTTATTCATACCAGTATTTTGTCAATTCGGGATTGTCGGCTGATAACCGCAATTTCCCGTCTGATGCCTTGACCTACAATAACTTAGGTACGGGTTTATACCAGCAGGTAGAAGGCCGGAATGGACTGGCGACATACAAGAATGACTCGAAACTGATCGCATTTTTCGGACGTGTCAACTACGGCTATCAGGACAAGTACCTGTTCTCGGCCAGTTTACGCCGCGAAGGGTCGTCGAAATTCGGGTTTGATAACAAATGGGGAAATTTCCCTGCCGTATCGGCCGGATGGCGCATCAGCGAAGAGCCTTTCATGAAAGGACGTACCTGGATCAATGAACTGAAACTACGGGCCGACTATGGCGTAACGGGTAACCAGGATTTTGGTAATTACCTTTCGCTGGATACGTATTCGGGGTATGGCTATTATCTGCTCAATGGGGTGCAATACCAGGTTTGGGGACCCAGCCAGAACACGAACTATACCCTGCGTTGGGAAACGGCTCAAAACCTGAATTTCGGGGCTGATTTCGCCTTCTTCAACAATAAACTGTCGGGGAGCATCAACTACTACACCCGCAAGAATACCGATCTGCTGGGGAACTACACGGTGCAACTGCCCCCAAACATTCAGGGACAGACCTACGCCAATGTGGGCAGTATGCAGAACTCAGGTATTGAGTTGCAACTGAATGCGACGATTGTTGACAAACCGAATTTCAAATACAACCTGTCTTTTGCCGGCGCAACCAACAGTAACAAATTCGTGTCATTTTCAAACGATGCCTACAAGGGCCAGAGCTACGTTGACGTTGTTGGGTTGCCCGCGCCAGGTAGTCCGGGTACGGCGCAGCGGCTCCAGGAAGGGCAGCGCATTGGTACATTCTACATGCTGAAATCGGCTGGTGTGGGTACCGATGGTAAGTTGCAGGTGTACAACAAGATAGGCGAGATCATTCCGGCAGATAAAGCCAATAATGATGATAAACAGGTAGTTGGAAACGGCTTGCCCCAGCTGACCCTTAGCCTGAACAATTCGTTTTCGTACAAAAAATGGGATGCTACGGTGTTTTTCCGGGGAAGCTTTGGCTACAAAATCTTCAACACGCAAGCCTTCTACACCGGTACGCCCTCGACCCAATCGAATGCCAACGTGCTGACATCGGCCTACGGAAGCAGTAAATACGCGCTGCTGACCAACCAGGCCACAACGGTGATCCTGTCCGACTATTTTCTGGAGAATGGGTCATTCCTGAAACTCGACAATGCCTCGATCGGCTACAATCCGCGTGTCACTTCGAAGGTGGTGCGGTCGGTGCGGGTGTATGCGGCGGCGAAGAACATGGTCACGTTTACCAGCTTCACCGGCGGCGACCCCGACCGGTACCCCGTGAATGGCCTGTATCCCGGTATTAACTCGTCTCGCTCATACTACCCGACCACCACGCAGGTGCTGGTTGGTATTCAGCTAGGTCTATAACTCTCGACGTTACAACAGATGACTATCCGTACATTTTTTTCCTATGTGTCTGCACTTTGCCTGGGCACAGCTTTATTTGCCAGCTGTACCAAGCTGGATGAAACGCTCTACGACCGGGTTACGTCCGGCAACTTCTTCCAGACCCGCGACGATGTGTACCGCTCGTTTTTGCGGACTTTCGAACACGGCTACTGGACGGTGCAGGGGGCGCAGTTTATCATGCAGGAATTGCCCGCCGACCAA
The DNA here is from genome assembly GCF_017353175.1 of Fibrella forsythiae. Taxonomy (GTDB): domain Bacteria; phylum Bacteroidota; class Bacteroidia; order Cytophagales; family Spirosomataceae; genus Fibrella; species Fibrella forsythiae. The sequence goes on from NZ_JAFMYW010000002.1 coordinate 1,011,984, forward strand.
CTCATGACGCCCAACCGCGAGGGTGACTGGTATGACGGTGGCCAGTACATTCGCGCACACGGTCACACCTGGACCTCGCAGGATAGCTGGTGTAACGACGGCTGGAATAACCTGTATCAAGGTGTTACGCTGGCTACCAATTCACTGCAGGATATTCAGGGAATTGACCCGGCAAAGTTTAACCTGAGTGTTGCGCAACAGCAACAACTTATCGCTGAGCTGCGGACTATGCGCGCCTGGTATTACATCCGGCTGTTTGATCTGTATCGGAATCTGGAGATCATCACCGCTGTGAAAGGACAGACGACCGGTACCACCCAGTCGACGCCGCAGCAAACCTTTGCGTTTATCGAAACGGAGTTGAAAGAATCATTGCCGTTGCTGGCTGCCAAAGGTGACGCCGGTACCGAGCAGTTTCAGGGCCGCTGGACCAAAGCAGGAGCCATGACGTTACTTGCCCGGTTGTACCTGAACGCGAAAGTCTACATCGGTCAGGACCGATACGCCGACTGCGCCACAATCTGTCAGGACATTATAGATGGTAAATACGGTGCTTATTCGGTTGCTACCCGTTGGGATGCGCCTTACGACTGGAACAACGATCAGTCGGCAGAGACTATTTTTGCCTTCCCAGGTACGTTTGGCCGGTCACACTGGCAATATGATGGGGGCATGTATTTTTGGATGATGCCATTCAACGCGGCGCAAGGGTACATGAGCTTTACCGATTTTGGAAACGCGAACCCACGGTATGCGTTGCAACCCGGCCGTAATGTCGATAGCCTGGAATATTCATTCGCGCTGGGCAAACCGTTTATTAAATTCCAGAAATACGCCGATGATGTGCGGCTGAAGAAGTACCGGAACCTGGGCAACAGCCAGCGCGAGGGAATGTTCCTGTACGGCTACCTGACCTACAACAATAACCGCGACACCGTGCGAAGCACCCGCGATTATACGCTGTACATCCGCGATCAGGTGGGTTGGTTCAAAAAGACGAAGCCCGGTCAGGTGTTGGCCGATAAGGAATCGAATATGAATCATGCCGACCAGAATTCAGGCATCTACGTCACGAAATACCCGGTGTACCCCTCGAGTGATGTGCACAAGATCGAGTCCGATTATGCCGAGATCCGCCTGGCCGAAGTATACTACACGCTGGCCGAATGTCGGTTTCGGTTAGGTAACAAAACCCAGGCGGCTCAGTTACTGAACACGGTCCGCAAGCGGTATTACCCGGCTGGTTCACCAAGCCTGTACCCAACAGATGGCAGCACGCTAACGGAACAGGAACTGCTCGACGAGTGGGGCCGTGAGTTCGTAGCGGAAGGTCGCCGCCGAACGGATCTGATCCGGTTCGATAAATTCAACACAGGTACGTGGTGGGATAAACAACCCGACGCCGACGATCACACCAAGATCTTCCCGATCGGTTTCAATGTCCTGAACGTGTCGCCTCAATTGAAACAAAATCCGGGATATTAACTGATTTGGGATGGTGGATTGGGAGTTTTGGATTTTTGCTGAGGCAGTAACAACAAGGTAGACCACCGTGGTAATCAGCTTTTCAGTAAAGCTGATTCTACATAGCGTATTACTTTCGCGCGTCCCTTCGACAAGCTCAGGGTGACATCGGGGTGGCGGACCACTCCCACTCAGGTTCATCATGAACATTTGGATGTGAGTTGTCACCCTGAGCCTATCGAAGGGACGCGCGTCAGCAATACGCTAACTCAATCCTGGACTTACTCACTATAAATCATGATCCGACTTACACTTGCTCTGGCTCTGCTATTATCCGTTTCTATCATTGCTAACGCACAGGTGCTCAGCGATTCGATTTTGGTTGAGGGAAATTACCGGACGTTTTATTTCAACAAACCACCGGATACCTTCCGAAAACCGAGCCTGGTGTTTGTACTGCACGGATCGGGTGGGAATGGGCGTGACATGATGAAAGCGGCCGTGAAAATGGATCAGCAGGCGGCTAACGAGAATACGCTGGTGGTTTATCCAAGCGGCTACAAACGCTACTGGAATGAGTGTCGAAAGTCGTCACCGGCGCAGGCCAACGTAGAAAACGTGAACGAGCAGGCGTTTTTCGACGGGATGATCCAGTATTTCAGGAAGCGGTACAGCGTCGATACGAAACACGTGTTTGCCGTGGGTACGTCGGGTGGCGGGCATATGGCCTACAAACTGGCCCTGACCATGCCGCGCGCCTTCCGGGCTATCACGGCCATTATTGCCAACCTGCCCGACACAACGAATCTGGATTGTGAACCGGCTGGCAAGGCAGTACCCGTCATGATCATTAACGGTACCGACGATACTACGAACCCCTACAACGGCGGCGTGGTGGTGCTGGGCAAAAATATGAACATGGGGGCTGTACGATCGACGGACAGAACGCTGGCTTATTGGGCTAATCTGGCTCACTACCAGGGGAAGCCAACAATGGAGAATGTGCCTGACACCGACCCGAACGACGGCAAAATTGTTGAACGTTATATGTACAAAGAAAAAGGCAAGCCCGAAATCGTGTTGTTAAAAGTGAACGGTGGCAAGCACGATTACCCCAACGATATCGACGTGCATCTGGAAGCACTCGCTTTTTTCAAGCGCCAAATCCAATAGGATGCGTTGCTGTCTATGACGCGCGGAACAACGTACCTAATGCCTTATACTACTGGATCGTAGCGCCTTTTCTTGCTTTTTGTAATCCGTTGACTTTTAGCTTGAACAACGACGGCCAGTTTTTGCCGGTCACGTATAAAGCGCCTTCTTCCAGGCGGTAGGCAATGCCATTGAGCACGTTCTCTCTTGTGTTGACACCAGCGGGCAGGATGGCATCCATTACTAGTTCACCCACTACTTTTCCCGTTGCCAGATCAATCTGGACGATCCGGTTCGTTTGCCATACATTGGCCAGCACGTAGCCATTAACGTACTCCAGTTCGTTGAGATTCACTACCGGCCCGTTGTTGTCATAAACGGCTAACTCACCCGTTCGTTGCAGGGTAGGGGTATAGAAAACAAGTCGGTTAGAACCATCGCTCATGATCAGCGTGGTGTCTCGGTGCGTAAGACCCCAACCCTGGGTGTGGTAGGCGAAGCTGTTATCCTGCACTAGGTCTTTGGTATACCGAAAGCACTGCCCCGACGTCCAGGTCAGTTGATACACGTGATTGCCGACCACCGTAATGCCTTCGCCAAAATGCTGCTCCGGTAGCGATACAGATTGCTGGATGGTGCCGGTTTTAAGATCGACTTTCATGAGTTTGGACTGCCCGTTCAAGCCTGTCCCTTCATACAGCGTCCCCTGATCGAATTCGAGGCCCTGAGTAAAGCTGCTGGTCTGGTGTGGGTACGTTTGCAGCAAGGCATACGTCAGTTTCTGCGGTGTTACGTCCGACCAAAGATCAACGGAGAGGGTATCAGCCCTTCGCTCTTTGTTGGCTGACAAACCTTGCACAACGAGCTGATGACGCCCAACCGTATTACCCGTAGCGACGATGCGAATACTGTCTGTAGCCACTGTCTTCATCAGTAAAACTGCCCCGTCCCAGAAAACGGATAACTGGTGGAGCGGCTGACTAAGCTGAATCGTAACCGAATCGCCGGGCTGATAGCCTGTTTTGGTCAACGCCGCTACCGCAGGCTTAAGCTCGATGTCGGGGGGCGCTTCTGTCGGCTTTTTCGCCTGGCAACCAAACAACATCAAGCCAAACAAGCATAAACCAGGTAGTGAGCGGGACAGGCGAATCATGCACAATAATACGTGTCGTTCGGGGCATTGCCAACGCAGTTTCTGGTACAGTGACCTGGACGATAGACGATGGCCACCGGTAAAACGGATGGATTTCCCCTATTTATTGATCGGCAAAGTAGGCTACCCGATACACTCACTTCTGTTTTGACTGGTGGGTCGCCAAAGGCATGCTACCTGAACCAGAGGACCAAATCATTGTACCCGTAAACGCTGTTCATTATGTATGCACGAATTGTTCAGGTGCCTCTGTTACCTGATGCTATCGCCAAAGCCACTGATTACTTCCGCGAGTCGGTAGGGCCAGCCCTCAAGAAACATCAGGGCTTCAAAAACAGCCGATTTTTGGTTGATTCAACAAATAATCGTTGCCTGATGGTCACGCTCTGGGATTCGGAAGAAAACCGAACGGCTGCTGAATCAAACGGGTTTCTGCAGGATGTACTGAAGAATATGAAGCCTTACTTTGCGGGTCAGCCCGTGGTTGACTATTACGAAGTAGCCGTACAAATTGCCTAACATAAAGTGCCCTGTTTAGTGGCAGACGGTTGACGTTCTCTGCTACTAAACAGGGCACTTTTTAAGGCGGAATCTCCAGCCTTTTAGTACTTCATGTCGCCCCGGTCTTTTTCAACGGCGGTGCGGCCATCTTTCATCCAGGCGGGCATGGGCGCGTCTTTCAGGTAATGATCGAAGAACTGATACATGCGGATGCTCAGGTCTTTGGCGTTATGCCGGGCCGTAAGGTTATGACCTTCTCCGTTATACACCACCATCCAGACGGGCTTGTTCAGGCGACGCAGGCCCGTGAAAAACTCAATTCCCTGCTGCCAGGGCACAGCGCCATCGGCATCATTATGCATCAGCATCAACGGGGTTTCCACGCGATTGGCGAAGAACAGCGGTGAGTTTTCGATGTAGTTCATCGGCTTGTCCCAGAGGGTACCACCAATTCGGCTTTGTGTTTTTTCATACTGGAACTGACGGACAACACCCGTTTCCCACCGGATACCACCGTAGGCCGATGTCATGTTGGCCACGGCAGCGCCTGCTTCAGCGGCTCTGAACAGGTTGGTCCGCGTAATGATGTAGGCCGTCTGGTAACCACCCCAGCTTTGCCCCTGAATGCCCAGCCGCGCCCGGTCAATGTAGCCGCGTTCGAGCAGTTTCAGCACCCCCGGAACAATGCAGTCGTAGGCGTTCGGTCCAGGCTGACCAGTGGTGTAAACGATATCCGGCACAAACACCGCGTAGCCATTCGATACGCAATACGGAATGTTGATCGTTGAGCGGCTGGGCGATGGAGCCCGGTAATCGTTCAGCGTTTCGGCGTTACGCTCATAGAAGTACGTCAGCATCGGGTACTTTTTGTTCTTAGGCGCACCCGTAGGGCCTTCCTGAATTTCTTCTGGTTTAAACAGCAGTCCTTCGAGCGGTGTCCCATTCGTGCCAACCCACTTCACCAGTTCAACGCTACCCCAGCTGATGCTATCCTGCTGCGGGTTCGTTTTCGTCAGCTGCACAGGCGTAGCGAAGGTGGTATCGGTCAGGAAGAGGTTGGTGGATTCCTTGAAATTGCCCCGGTAAAACGTCATGGTCTTTGCGTTCTTCGCTTTGGCCAAACCGGCATACCGATGGGCGCTGTTGGCCACAATACCAATGTCTACGGCACCTTTAGCGGGTGGGGTCGCTTTCAGTATGCCAGTATGTTTGTCGCTTTCCCAGATACCCGTGAGCCACAGGTCGTCTTTCGGGTCAATGGCTTTCTCGTCGGGGTCCAGATCGGCGCGGCGCAGGCGTACTTTATTGGTACGGCCCCAGCCATTAGTCAGATTTCTGGGTTTCTCGCGGCCAGTCGGGTCAATCTGCCAGATGTCGTAGCGGTCGTAGAGCCAGATGTATTTATCGCCAGTCGTCCAGCCGGCCAGTCCGTAGGAACCGGGCAGGTTTGGGGTGTCATGCTCTTCGTCGAAGAACTTGCTGGGTAAGCCGCGCGTCAGGTCAAGTCGCTTGTTGTCGGCAATCGACCAGGCTCGCCACAGTGAATCGCGCTCGTCGAACCAGTAGGCGTAGGTACCGCCCGGCGACAGGCGCGTTTCCGACGCCATGATGTCGTTGGCAATCCGCTTCTTTTCACCCGTTTTGGTATCAATCAGGTACAGGTCCGTGTGGCCGGGGTCCCACGATGATTGCACCTGATACGGTAAGTCGCTTACTCCCAGCAGATAACGCGTATTTACTTTCGGGTCGAAGTTCACCGTCGGAATTTCGCGGTTGGCGAGCAGGGCTAATCGACCGAACGTAGTGCTGTTGGGCGCCAGATCAGCGACGGTCAGGAACCCGCGCTCTTTTTCTTCCTTGAGCCGCTTCTGCTGCATCGGTTGCAGGCGGTTGTCGGTCCAGCTCCAGACGTCCATCTTTACCTTCTCGTCGTCGGGTGTCAGCGTGTCTTTAATCGGTTTGATGCCAATGGGTGAGGTCGAGAAATAGAGTCGGGTACCATCGTCCGAGAATTTCGGCTCCCTGAACTCATTAGCCGTCCAGCGATTGGGGAGCGGGTTGTTGAGCGTGTCGAGCAGAATTCGGTAAGGGCCTTCGGCAACGGCAGGTTTGCTGCGTTTTCCCTTGGCGGCAACGGGCGCGGGTGCCAGGTTTTTGTAGCGGAGCGAGAAGATGCGCACGTCAGCCCCGGCGCTGTCGGCCGAGGTCATCCAGGCGAGTTGCTTACCCTGTTTGTCAACAGCCAGCCCTTTGTAGAGTTTAATCTTCGAACTGCTGTCAACGAGCATCGTCTGGCTAGTAGCCGTACTGAAGACAAACACGCCGGGCATAAAGGCTTCACCCGCTTTCAATGAATCACGTGCTGACTCGCGGCTGTAAAACACCGTTTGTCCGTTGTCTGACATGGTCACGTTCGAGACAAAAGTCACCGTACGGCGCGTGCCGTCGGCCATGTTCAGGAGGACCAGATCATCGCCTTTGGGCTTTTTCGCTGGCCCTTTTCTGCCCGCCACGGTCGTAGTCGATACCGGTTGCGTAGGTAGCAGCGTATCTTTTTTCGACGTTGGTTTCGCTTCGGACACCAGCTTCGGTGCATTGGCGTCCTGCAACACAGCCAGCCACGAACCGGCATCTTTTCCAAGCATAAATGACTTTACGTTGGGCAGCTTTCTGGTTTCGCCCGTCGCCAGGGTCAGCACCAGCAGGCTGTCTTTGGGCATTTCGTCGGCTTTTTTCTTTTTCAGTTTGGCCTTTCGCGTGTCGGCAACGGGCACTTTCAGACGCATGACTAAGTACCGGCTATCAGGCGTAAACTGGGCCATATACCCACGTGGAAATTGGCGAATGGCTGACTTGCGCGAGACGTCGGCCACTTCGAGCCGACCGTTACCGTCTTGAGGATCAATTTGATAGGCGATCCAGCGGCCATCCCGGCTTAAGTTTTCTGATCGAACGCTTTCCCATCGATCGTAATCAGCGGCAGTAAGCGGGCGTTTGGTGGTTTGCGCAAAGAGCGAGTTTGTGAGGAAGAAGCAGACGAAGAACGTAGCGATCCGTATCATATGTAAACATCAGGTTGTATGAAATGCCACTCAATATACGATATACAGGCATTCAACAGCTGATCTGATGCAACAAGCAGGTCTAGGCTGTCTGCGATAACACGGATGGACGTGTCAGTCCTCTATCCACATTTCCAGCAAGGCATAGCTGAGGCTCTTGCCATGCGTATCCATCGTGAGCGAAGTCGTTACACCGCCCGTCAGTGCCTGCTGACAGACGAATTGAAGGGCGGGCAGGTTGGGTAATTCGTAGCGCAATACGTCGCCTTCGACCAGGGCGTGCAGGTGCTTTTTCACCGCTTCAGCCGTTACGGCTTTCAATAATCGCGGGTAATTGTCGGGGTCATACGGAATGAGCGACAGGGTCAGGGTATTACCTTTATCGCCCGCCCGGCTGTGGGCAATGTCGTAGAGTTTCATGGGAAAGAGTGAATGGCGAAATAGTGAAAGGGTGAATAGGAAACGAGTGAAAGAGTGATTTGTGAAAGGGTGATTTGTGAAATTCGCTCATTCGCCACTCGCTCTTCCACAAATCACCCTTTCAGTCGTTCGCTATTCAATACGCTAATCATTGGTTGAACCTGGGTACGTGGTAAGAGCGTCGATACGATGCCGACTACTTCGTGAATGTATTTGCGAGCACCACCGCCACCTGCCGGGCCGTTTGTATAAAGGGCTTCCACTTCTTCGCCTACCAAGGCTGCCTGTTTGACCGTAATGGCTTTCCCCGCTACCCGAAGCCGGATTTCGTATGGGTCCGGGTACGTTCCGAAACTGGTTCGATGCACCGATGTGCTGCCGATGTAGTCGATTCGGAGGTCGGTGAACTGATGGCCCAGTCGTTCCTGAATGATGGATCCGGCCAACTTGGCGCGGCTCAGCGCATTTGACCCGGCATACGAGATTTCGCCTTCGCCAATGTGGCCGGCATCGTAGCCAACGCTAACCTTCAGCGTGTCGGGGCGTAACGTACCCCGCCCGCCCGTAACACGCACCTGGTCGGGGCCTGTCTGTTCCAGACGGACCTGCGTGAAATCAGCAATCACGTCGGGCGTAATGTAGCAGCTGGGGTCCATCACTTCGTACAAGAGCTGCTCTTTGGCCGTTGCCAGACTCAAAACACCACCCGTCCCGGCCACTTTCCCGAACACGGCTGTGCCATCAGGCGACACATCGGCAAACGGATGGCCCAAATGGGCAAGATCAGGTACGTCCTTCCGGCCGGGATCGGCGAAGTAACCGCCCGTTAGTTGACCCGCGCATTCCAGCAAATGACCAATTACGGTTGCCTGCCCCATCTGATTGGCATCGGCCAGCGACCAGCCAAATGCATGCGCGAGTGGAGCCACGAACAACGACGGATCAGCCACCCGGCCTGTAATGATAATGTTGGCCTCTGTGGCGAGGGCGGGTAAAATAGCGTCGGTGCCGAGATAGGCATTGGCCGACAGCAACGTACCTGATTCGGCCAACGGCTTGCTCGTTTCCAGGGACGTTTCGTTACCCGATAACTGGTCGAACACATCGTCGCCAGTCACGGCGGCCACCGATACGGACAGATCCAGGCGATTGGCAATCTCGATGATCTTATGAGCCGCCGCCAACGGATTAGCGGCCCCCATGTTGGTGATCAACCGAACGTTGTTGGCCAGTAAGTGGGGGAGGAGGGCTTCGATACGGCGTTCCAGCAGCGGGTCGAAGCCTTGGGTCGGGTCTTGCCGTTTACGTTTCTGAGCGAGGGCAATGGTCCGCTCGGCCAGGCATTCCAGCACGAGGTAATCCAGTTGACCTTGCTGAACCAGCACCATTGCCGGGTCGAGCCGATCGCCGGAAAAGCCAGCCCCACACCCAATTCTGATGGTTTTTTTCATCGTTTTTACCCCACCCCATACCCCTCCCCTTAAACAAGGGGAGGAGCTTTTTGAGAGGATTTATAAGTGAATTGATCCCGTGAGTAATGCGGCGAGTGTCATGACGAGGGTGGTGCCGAATGCCCATTTCAGGATGAATTTCTGATGATCGCCCAGATCAACCTCGGCGAGGCCGACCAGCAAAAACGTAGAGGCAGTAAGCGGACTGACCGGAAAGCCAACCGTCATCTGCCCCAGTAGTGCGGCGCGGCCAATTTCGAGTGGGTCGATGCCGAATTGAGTGGCGGTTTGACTCAGAATCGGTACGACCCCAAAGTAATAGGCATCAGGCGTAAAGAGCAGGCTCGCGGGCAGGCTCGTAACGGCCGTGATGGTCGGAATCCAGGTTGCGTGTTGTTGCGGAATGAGCGAGATCAGCGACGTTGCCATAGCCTCGATCATTTTCGAGCCCGTCAGTATGCCCGAGAAAACTCCCGCGGCGAAAATCATGCTCGATACCATGAAAATGTTGTTTCCGTGGCTTTTGAGCACTTTCTGCTGGTCGGGCAGGCGGGGATAGTTGATCAGCAGAGCCACCATCGCAGCCACGACAAATAACACCGGGGCCGGTACCCAGCCTTTCATCAATGTCACAATAAGGCCAACCGTCAGTACGGCGTTGATCCAGAATAACTTGGGCCGCCGGAACTGCCGCTGTTCGTCGGTCAGGTTATCGTGGTGAACGTAGTTCAGATCGATGATGCCCAGCCGTTTACGCTCTTTCAGACCGAACCAGTAGGCCACAAACAACACCCAGCAGATGCCCGCCAGAATGGCCGGTATGTTCGGGTTGAACAACTGGGTGGCGTCGGTCTTGAGCGTTGAGATCGCCCGTGCCGACGTACCTGACCAGGGAACGAGGTGCAACGGCCCTACGCTCAGGGCCACGATGCCGGGCAGGATGAGCCTGTTGATGTTCAGTTGCCGGTAGATGGGCAGAAACGCCGACATCACGATCATAAACGTAGCCGTTCCGTCGCCGTCGAGGTGGACGACCATCGTCAGAATAGCTGTTCCCACGATGACTTTGAGCGGGTCACCTTTTACGTAGCGGATGATAGCAGCAATAATCGGATCGAACAAGCCCGCGTCGAGCATGGTGGCGAAATAGAGCACCGCAAACATGAGCAGTATGCCCGTAGGAGCCACCTGTTTGATCCCCGTCAGAATCATCTCGCCCAGTTCCCTGGGGCCAAAGCCAGCCAACAGACCCATGACCAGCGGCACCAGTACCAGCGCCGTCATAACGGATAATCGTTTGGTGATAATCAGTGCCAGGAAAAGGCTAATGGTGGCGAAACCGAAGAACGAGAGCATCGTACGGGAGGGTTGGCTGGGTGCGTGCTCAGTAGAAGATCTTATTCAAAAACGCGATCATCCGGTCGAGGGCCGGGGGGGCGTCTTTCTGAAAGCTGGTGCCCAGAAACTGGTTCGACCCCGAATCCAGAAAGGCATGGGGGCGACCTTCGTGCACCCAATACTCGAAGTTAGTGTGCCCGGCTTCTTTCAATTTGGCCATAAATGCTTCGATCGACGCCGGAGTGGTCAGGTTATCTTTCGAACCAACCGTGAACAGCATAGGCGGCAGTTTGCGCTCGCTGGCTTTCGGAATGGTGTACAGCGGCGATACCTGTTTGTAGGGAGCGGGGTTGTCGGTCGGATTGATACCGTTGCCGAAAATGCCTCTGGCTTTGGCCTTGCCCATGCTCCAGAAGATGTTGCTTTCTTTTTCGAAGCCACCGAGCGCACTGCCATACAGATCGAATGCGCCATAACTGATCAGCGCTGCCTGAACGGCCAGTCCGTTTGCTTTGGCTACCTGCTCGGCCGTTTTGCCTTTGGGTAGGTACGTTGGCGTGAAACCAAGGGTATTGCCTTGAAAACCATCCGATTCCAGGTTATTACCCTGCAACGCCACCATCGTTGCCAGATGGCCACCCGCACTGTCGCCGGTAACGATGAGCTGACCGGGTTTGCCCTTGTACTTGCTGATGTTGTCTTTCACCCAGAGCACCGCCCCGAATACATCGTTCACGATGTCGTTCATCTTCACCGTGTTGTTCTGGTCGACTAGCAGCCGATAATTCACATTGCACACCACATAATCGGAGTGGCTGGCCAGATACGCCGCCGGCTCGTCCATGATACTCTTGTTGTTGATCAGCCAGCCGCCCCCGTGAAACATAACAATGACCGGATAGCTTGCCTTGCCCGTATTCGGCGTGTAAATGTCCATGGTCAGGTTAAACCCGTTGGGCGACGCCCAGACAATATCACTGGCTTTGGTGAATTTTTCCTCCAGCGCAGGTTTGGCGTTGGTAGATAAGCAAACAAGCGTCAATAACGTAAGTAGGTGGTTCATAGGTATGTTGGGAATGGGTTAACGGGTGCTTTGTACTGCTTGGCCTGCGTCAGCCTACGCAGGCCAAGCAGTACAAAGCACCGCTCAATTACATCGATTTGCCAAGCGCTGCTTCCAGCAACTCCTTGTCGTGGTGGTTTTTGACCTGGTTTACATTGTCGAAAATCATGGTGGCCCCATTCTCGGCGTTGTATTGCGGCCAGGTTGGTAATCCTTTGTGGTTGGGATTGCCGGTACGGGCGAAGGCGACCCAGGCGCGGCTCATTTTATCGGCCAGGGTATGGGCTTCTTTTCCGCCGCCGGTCATTTCTTCACACCGGCTGATGTTGTCGAACGCAAACGGAATTTCCATGCAGTGCATCGATTTATAGAGGCCATCGTTTACCGGCGATGCCCACGAGAACAGATACATGTAAACAGGAGCAGCCCCGGCAACGGCCGCTTTCTGACTGCCCTGACGAATGGCTCCCGCCCGGAAATTGATGTCGATGTTTACGAAATCGGCTGGTTGCACAGTCTCTGGATACGCTCTTTTAACCGCCGTCAGGTACGTGTCAGTCTTGTCGCCCATCCGTTGTTTCAGGCTGGCTTTGGCGATATCCATGTCCGATGGCCGGTTGGCCGGACTAAATGGACCGAACTCGGTTTTGGTGGAGCCGACCAGCAGCGGAATGTTTTTCGATAACGCTAAAGCGGCGGGTTCAGACGGCTGGTAGGGGAGGAACGTGCCGTCGTGGACAGGCCCCCAGCCTAGTCCGAAAGCAGGGCGGTTTTCAGCCTTCAGGCTTTCACCCACTTTGCGGAGGGCTTTTTTGCTGGCGGCATTCAGGCGTTCGTACGAAATAGTCTGCAACGAATCGACCTGACTGGGTTGCAGTTTCAACTCGTCGAGCAGCGCCGCACTGACTTTTTGCATGATGTCTTTTTCGGCGAATGTGGTGATGTAGCTACCGCTTTGCACAATGGCTTTGTGGAACAACCCTTTGGCCGATGGTGCGTTCATGAGGCTGGTCACCTTACCACCGCCGCCCGACTGGCCGAAGATGGTTACGTTATCGGGATCGCCACCAAACTGGGCAATGTTGGCTTTTACCCATTGCAGCGACGCTACCAGGTCCATCAGACCCGCGTTCGCCGAATTTTTGTATTTATCGCCGTAGGCCGACAGGTCCAGAAAGCCGAGCACGTTCAGGCGGTGATTGACCGTTACGACTACCACATCGCCTTTTTTGGTCAGGTTCTCGCCATCATACGAAGGCAATTCGACCGACGAGCCCGCCGTGAAGCCGCCGCCGTGGAACCACACCATAACGGGGCGTTTCTTGGCCTGATTGATCTCGGGCGTCCAGACGTTCAGACTCAGGCAGTTTTCGTTGGTGTAGCCCCAGTCGTGATGAAACGGAAACTCAATTTCATCATTGGTGCTCGTGGTAGCGTCCATCGGGCAAACGGGGCCGTAGGTCATCGAGCTACGTACGCCTGTCCAGGAAGTGGGCTTGGCAGGCGCCAGAAACCGGTCGGCTTTGGCATACGGAATGCCTTTGAAGGTAAACGTGCCATTGTGAATATAGCCTTTCACTCTGCCTGATTCAGTTGGTACAACGGCAATGTCTTTACCCGCCATAACGGGCGTTTGCGCCATTTTTGCCGTCTGCCCAACGGTCAGTAGCGGCAACGCCAGAATGGCCAGTGAGACCAGGATTGATTGCGTTTTCATTGATTTGGGGGAAGTAAGTACTGTGAGTAGGGGTTTGTTAAGTAATAGGTGTCTAATGGACTAGGGTTAGTATGTGTTGCTTCGCGAGCTAGATTACTTACGCTCCTTATTTCCTGCTCATCAGGCCAAACAGGAAATCGAGCGAGGCGGCGTCGGTGAGGGTTTGGGCTTGCACCTTGTCGCCCAACATCATGATTTGCTTGTCGGAAACTGAATAGGCAGGCCAGTGCGGCACGCCTTTGCCGTCAGGATTACCCGTTTTAATGAAGTTGACCCAGTAGGTCGACATCGTTCTAGCCAGTTCGTCGTCGGTTGCGTTGAGTGGGCGAAGCTGCTTGTCGATGAATTTAAGGTTGTCGTAAGCATAGGCCACTTCACCGGTATGAAACGCACCGTATCGGGCGTATTCACCCGTGGCGGGTAACTTCCGGGTGAACCGATAGACATAGACCTTTTTCCCTTGCCCACTCTCCAGGTTAGCCCAGCCGTAGTTCTGGGCACCGAAGATCTGATCGCGCGAGAGGTTATTCTGCGACGTTGCTGCCTGTGCGTCGGTCTCGCCCGGATAATGAACCAGCATCGTTTCGCCGTCGGCACCATATTGCTGCCTGATTTGTCGTTTATAGTCGACCGCGTTCTTGGGCGGACTAAACGACATGCCTTCATCTTCGTTCCAACCCGTCAGTAGCGTAACCTTGTTTTGGTGACCCGCCCTGAACAACTCGGCCATCGGCTGCGGAATCACGTACCCGTCAACAATGGGGCCGCGCACACTGCCCTGGCCTTTCTGCAAAATCTCGGCGGCTGATTTGGCCCTCAGTTCCGCCAGCGACGACGTACCCATTGTCTGCATCACCTTCATGCCGCTTTCTTCAGCCTGCGCCAGCGTAGACATGGGCCGGGCCAGACTGGCTCCGCTCTCGGCAATGGCTTTGGTGAACAGGTTTTTTGCCAATGGCGAAGCCACCAGGCAATTGACGCTCATCGACCCGGCCGACTGACCGGCGATGGTGACGTTGTTGGGGTCACCGCCAAACTGCGCGATGTTCTGCTTCACCCAGCGGAGAGCCGCGATCTGATCCATCAGCCCGTAATTACCCGACGCGTTCTGCCCCGACTCTTTGGTCAACTCAGGGTGTGCGAAGAAGCCGAATGGCCCCACCCGGTAGTTGGCACTCACGAGAATAACACCTTTTTGAGCGGTTGCCTCGCCGTCGTAGATCGGTACATTACCGCCACCACTCCCGAATCCGCCGCCGTAAATCCACAGGAGGACCGGCAGGCGTTCCTGAGGCCGTTTCTCCGTGGCTGACTTAGCGCCGGTCCATACGTTCAGGTAGAGGCAATCTTCGCTGATCGGTTCTTTCGCAATGAGGTACTCCGCGCTCCAGGGGCCAAACGGACTGGGTGTACCCTGCATAGGGCTTGGACCAAACGCATCGCATTTCCGAACGCCCGTCCACGGTTTCACGGGTTGCGGTGCTTTCCAGCGAAGGTTGCCAACGGGTGGGGCCGCAAAGGGAATTCCCCGGAAAATACGGATGTCGCCGGCCGCGTTGAACGTACCTGACACCAGTCCACCGTCAATTTTTACCGGGTCAAACTCCTTCGCGACGGTTGTAAACGCAGCTATGCCGAGCAGGGTAACGAAAGCGGCGCTGAATAGACCGATTGTAGTTTTCATGTGTATAATTAAAGAACGGTAACCTGATTGGCGGTCAGAATTTTATGGAAGAAGAGCAGGTGATACGGCAGCGAATTTTCCCAGTAATCCCAGGTATGCGCACCGGGGCGTTCGGTATAGTCGTGCGGCGTTTGGTTGGCCATTAGCTGACGGTGTAAATCCCGGTTGCCTTCGATCAGAAAATCATCTACGCCGATATCCAGTATCAACGGAAGCTTATTGGCTTTGAGCTGATCGGCCAGGGTCACCATCGTAAAGCCCGGATACGGCGCGTCGCCGTTTTTCGGCGGACCTAACAACCGGGCCAGGTTCTCGGCGCGTGATTTGGCGAAGTCGGCCGGTACTTTCCAGGTTGCCGTATTGATGTTCATAACACCACTCATGCTACCCACGGCGGCGTACAGTTCCGGGTGGCGGCTGGCAATGAACATGGCCCCGTGACCACCCATCGACAGGCCCGCAATGACGCGTCCTTTCTTATCGCGGACGGTGCGATAGGTGTTGTCAATCCGATCAACGAGCTCCTTCGAAATAAACGTCTCGAACTGGCTGGTTTTCACCAGTGGACTATCGAAATAGTAGCTCGTTGGATCACCATCCGGTGTTACGATGATGATGTTGTATTGATCGGCCAGGCGGTGAAGCAGTGTTTTGTCGGGCGTTTTGGTCAGCCAGTCGCGGAAGCCGCCTGAGCCGCCGTGGAGCAGGTACAGAACCGGGAAAGCTTGTTTTTTGGCTTTTTTGTAGCGCTCCGGAAGAACAACCGCGGCCCGGAGCGTTCGGCCCATACTGCTGCTGGGTACGTCGAGTGTATCGACCCTGGCGGCAAGGAGAGGACACGTCAACAGCAGGCTAAACGCCAGGAGCAGGAGCTTGGTCGTGAATGAGTTATGCATGATTTATTGGGTCAATGAGCCATTTGACTTCAATACGTTCTGAAAAAACAGGATATGATAGGGCAGCGAGTTCTGCTAGTAGCCCCAGGTGTGGCCGCCCGGATGTTCGGTGTAATCATGCTCTACTTTGGCGTAGACCAGCCGCCGGTGCAGCTCGCGATTTGGCTCGATCAGGAAATCATCCACCCCACAATCGATGATCAGAGGCAGTTTGTTCGCTTTCAGCTTATCCACCATGTTCACCACTGAGTTGGCGGCGTAGTAATCGGGTGTTGACCCGGGAGCGCCCAGGATGCGGGTAAACTGAGGCTCGATCTGTTTGGCAAACTCAGGTGCTATCCGCCAATTGGCCTGATTCAGATCCAGCGCGCCGCTCATACTGCCGGCCGCGCAATACAGGTCGGGGTGGCGCGTTGCCAGGTATAGCGCTCCATGCCCGCCCATCGACAGGCCCGTGATGACCCGGCCTTTGCGGTCGCGGATGGTACGGTAGGTATTATCGATCTTGTCGATGACTTCTTTAGTGAGGTACGTTTCAAACAGGTTGTCTTTCTGAACCGGGCTGTCCAGATACCCGCTTAGTCGGTCGCCTTCGGGCATCACAATAATGAGGTTGTACTGATCGGCCAGTTTCTGAACGAGCGCCTTATCGGGCGTTTGTTTGAGCCAGTCGCTGAACTGACCGCCACCGCCGTGAAGTAGATAGAGCACCGGCAGCGTATTTTTTAGGTTGGCATATGACTCGGGTAGCACTACCGCCGCGCGCATGGCTCGGTTCATTACTTTGCTGGGTACGTCGAGCGTGTCTACTTTGGCACTGAAAGCAGAAAAAGCGGCGGTCTGCAGGCATACATACAGGAGCAGGCGGATTGAACGCATAGTTAGAAGGAGGAGTAAACGAGGTGTAGTCAATACCTTTACGTCAAAAGTACGTAAAGAAGGATTTGTTGATCGATACATACCGGTCTTTGTTGTAAAATTTTATGATCGACTATAACCATCCGGCGGTTCGCTACTATCAGGAGGTTTCTGAACAGTGCATTCATTACCTCTCCATCGACGGGGTGATCTTCGGCTTTCACGAGAATCAGCTGAAGGTGTTGCTGTTGCGCTGGAAGAATACGACGGAGTGGAGCTTACCGGGCGGCTTCATTCGGAAAGCGGAATCGGTCGACGTGGCGGCGCAGCGCGTGGTGCAGGAGCGAACAGGCCTCGACAAGCTGTATTTGCAGCAGTTTCACGTTTTCGGAGAAGCCAATCGCTACGATCAGGCCGACACCTGGGCACGAACGAAACTGCCGATCCAGACCGTGAAGTGGTCGGAACGGACGATCTCCATTGGCTATTACGCCCTGGTAGAACATTCGAAGGTGGTGCCCACGCCCGATTTCATGACCGATGAGTGCTGCTGGTGGCCTATCGACAACGTACCCAGCCTGCTGTTCGACCATAACAACATCATCAACGTGGCGTTAGGCTCGCTCCGAAAGCAGATTGAAGACCAGCCGATCAACCACTTACTGCCCGAAACGTTTACTATTCCGGAATTGCAACGGCTGTACGAAACCATTCTGGGTTACCCACTCGATGCCCGCAATTTCTACAAGAAGATAGTTGGCTCGGGAGCACTTGAACGACTGTCTGAACGCCGGGCTGGCACGCCCCACAAAGCTCCCTATCTGTACCGATTTAAAGCGAAGCACCTGTAACAAGGCCGTTCACGTACTTTTTGACGACTCCCGAAATTTGCTCTGCAGGTAGCGGGTTAAGTAGGGGAGTCAACCTGTGTAACGGAGTAATGGACATTCAGCATGTGACGGTTTTTGGCGCCGGTGTATTGGGTAGCCAGATTGCTTTTCAAACCGCTTTCCACCAGTTCAACGTAACAATCTGCGACATCAGTAACGATCAGCTCCACAAAGTCAGCCATCGGTTTATGGAACTAGGCGACTTGTACAAGCGTGATCTGGGTGCCTCGCAAGCTGCAATAGATGCCACTCTGCAACGGCTGACCTGTTCGAGCGAGATGGCCGAGGCTGTACGCCACGCCGATCTGGCCATT
The DNA here is from genome assembly GCF_017353175.1 of Fibrella forsythiae. Classification (GTDB taxonomy): domain Bacteria; phylum Bacteroidota; class Bacteroidia; order Cytophagales; family Spirosomataceae; genus Fibrella; species Fibrella forsythiae. Next base: position 1,029,947 of record NZ_JAFMYW010000002.1, read on the forward strand.
GAAGCCATTCCGGAAGATGTGCAACAGAAGAAGGAGTTTTACCTGGAGCTGGGACAGGTGGCCCCCGCTAAAACCATTTTTGCCACCAACTCGTCGACACTTCTGCCCAGTCAATTTGCGAAGGAAACCGGTCGGCCCGATTGCTTTCTGGCGTTGCATTTTGCCAACGAAATCTGGAAGAACAACACGGCCGAGATCATGGGGCATGCCGGCACAGACCCAGGTACGTTCAATGCCGTTGTTGACTTCGCGAAAGCAATTGGCATGCTCGCGATTCCCATTCACAAAGAGCAACCCGGGTATGTGCTCAATACGTTGCTGATGCCTTTTCTGCGCGCCGCGCTCGAACTGTATCTGAAAGGAATAGCCGACCCCGAAACCATTGATAAGACCTGGATGAAGGCGACGGGGGCTCCAAAAGGTCCGTTCGCCATTTATGATATGGTGGGGTTGACAACCGCCTATAACATCACCAAGCTGAACGCCGACAAGACGGGCGACCGAATTCTGCAACGAGCTGCCCAGACGCTGAAAGAACGGTTTATCGATCAGGGGAAACTGGGCGTACTGACCGGCGAAGGTTTTTATACGTACCCGAATCCGGCCTACCAGCAGCCCGATTTTTTGCACTAGTAGTGTAAGGCTCCGGCTAGTTGTCAGGCGTACGCATGCTCATACGTATACGAAATAGCGTGCCTCTGCCTTCGATACTTTCCAGCTCCATGCTGGCTCCGATCAGTTCGCAGAGGCGTTTTACAATTTGCAGGCCAACACCTTCGCCTTTTTCCTCTGCGCCGGGCCCCGGCTCGCCTAGTAACGGCCCTGCGGGAATCTGATGGTCTTCATTGGGAATAGTTGATACTGGCTGCCCTTCATCCGGCGATAGCACACTGGTTTCTTCAACGATGGGTCTGAACTGCTGATGAAAATACTCCATTAATTTGGTGGGCATCCCCGGCCCCGAATCCTGCACACTGAACCCCCACCGCCAGTCGTTTTCGGCCGACCAGGAAACCGAGACCATACCCGGTTCATCTTTACTACTGGGCGTATGCAGCAATGCATTGACGAGTAAGTTCTGAACGATGCGGTAAATCTTGATCCGGTCAGTTTTTACAGGGAGCGAATCCGGACCATCGGCGCGCAGGATAACACCTCGTTCGACGGCCTTGGGCTGCGCATTGGCTACCAGTTCGTTCAGGAGTTGGGCGGCGTCAAAATCCTCTAAATGAATGGGTTCCTGGCCAGCTTCAAGCCGGGCCAGATCCATCAGGCTTGTCAGCATAGACTCAACATGCGCCAGGTTTCGGTTCAGCATATCGCTGTACTGTTTCCGGTCTTCCTGGCTTAACCCATCCAGTTGAAGCAGAGAAGCAGCCCCTATGCTTAAGCCAAGCCCACTCCGCAGATCGTGCGACGACGTCCGAAGCATGTCACCCCGCAGCCTTGACAAGTCATACATTTCCTGAAGCGCCTCTTCCAGGCTAGCCGCCCGGTCGGCCGCCTGAAGCCGCTGAAGCTCATCGTGTTTGGATATACTGCCCGACACGATATCGTTCATCAAGGCCATGATCTGCTGTTGCGCCCGTAATACCAGATCAGGGTCTGATTGAGGAAACAACTGTCGATAGAGCCTCAATTCATTGAACAATTCGGTCGACAGATGATGAAGCTCCTTCAACAACTCCGGCAAGCCAAGTGATTTTTGCCAGCGGTGCAGGCCATGGGCTCTGGCGGCGGTGGCTGGCTCTACCAGTGGCTTTTCGCCCAGTAGCTGCTGCTCGAGAATGTCGAACATGATCGGCATCAGGTTATTGAATTCCTCACGCGACAGAATAGCGATCTTCTTCAGCGACGTGTCTGCTTCGCAGGCCGACCGCCAGTTATTAAGTACTGTCTCGCGCCGGTTGAACAGAAAGTCAACCAGGTCTTTTATAGCTTTGGGATGAACAGACGAGTTCGAATGCATGGGTAAGATTAAGATGAAGTGTGTGATGACTGGTGAAATTTACAGAGTATAAAACCCCCCGGTAGTAGTGAGGAGGTAGAAATAGACCCAAGAAGTTATGTAAAGGGCCAGTCACTTAGCGTCGGGTTAAGCTGTAGGTAGCCCCTGAACCCAAACGGGGAAAACTGAACGTAAGGGTACAGAAACGTGTTTTTCAAGTAACAATCACTCAACGTTTCATGATCAAAATCCTGCTGCTATCGGCTCTGTTCGGGCTGGTAGCTTTAGCACCGTCGGCCTGTCGTCAGGCGGCTCCTGCTGATGTTGTCACTGCGCCAAAACCGCCCACACTTGTTAGCTCAGAATTGCTGGGTACGTACACTGTTGATCAGCTGAAAGGGCGTTATAACGGGGCCACGTCGTTTCTGAAATTGCTTACGCAGTATGGTATCAAGGTTTATCGCCTTACCTACAATACCACCAATTCGGATGGCAGCGCTATCGTAGCATCGGGTGCGGTACTGATTCCACAGACTGCGCAGGCCCTTTCGCTGATCAGTATGCAGCATGGCACGATCAGCAGCGATGAGCAGGCACCGTCTTATTACCGAAGCAGCAGTGAAGCCTACACGTTCGGTTCGGTGTTCGCGTCGGTGGGGTATATCGTGGCTGCGCCGGACTACATCGGATACGGGGCATCAAACAAGCTACCGCATCCGTATGAGCATTATGCGTCGCTGGCCTCTGCCTCGCTGGATATGCTGCGGGCCACGAAGGAGTTTCTGGCTGCCCAGAAGGTGAACTGGAATCAGAAATTGTACACGGCAGGCTATTCGGAAGGCGGCTACGCAACAATGGCCTTACAGAAGAAGCTGGAAGCCGAAGCGCTGACCGAATTTAACCTGATCGCTTCCAGCGCCGGAGCGGGGGCGTATGATAAACCGGCCTTCATGCGCTATATCGTGAACACACGTACCCAGGGCAGCGTTGATTATAACCGGCTGTATCTGTGGGTGCTGCTGACGTACGACCGCGTATACGGCCTGAACCGTCCGGCGTCGTACTACTTCAAAGAGCCATATGCCAGCCGGGTGCAGGCAAATGGTCGCAGTGCGCTGATCAACGTCAGTTTCAACGAAGCGCTGACCGACACGTTCCGGCAGGCTATTCAGAATGGAACAGATACGGAGTTTATCAGGGCAGTGCAGGCGAATGATATCCACGACTGGAAACCGCTGGCTCCAACCCGGCTATATCATGGCGATGCCGACAGTACGGTGTTCTATTTTAATACACAGAACGCCTATGATGCCATGCAGTCACGGGGCGCAACCAACGTAGCGCTCTACCGCCTGCCCGGCCGCACCCACGCTACGGGTATCCTTGATTTTGTGCTGGGTACGTTCGAGTTTTTCAGCTCGAAACAAGCCCAGTAAACCGCCCGCAGATTTCTCCCGAATCTGCACGCCACAAAAAGCGAACGCCCCCGGCTTTGGTAAGCCGGGGGCGTTCTTTCATAGATCGTTGAGTAAATCAGTACTGTTGTACTGGGCACTGGGTAGCTTTTAGTCGATTTTGATCGACTCTTTCGCTGAATTAATTCCAGACTTGGCTGTATCGGCTGTGTCTTCTACTGCGTTGTTAAAATCAGCTTTCGCTTCATATTTATGGGCGTCGAACTCAGATTGCGCCTGACCTTTAGTCTGGTTGAACTGGTCTTTTGCCTGACCAACCAACTGGTTCGCCTGATCTTTTACCTGACCAACATACTGGTTGGCCTGTTCTTTCACCTTACCAAATTGGTCTTTCGCCTGATCAACATATTGGCCAGCCTGTTCTTTCACTTTGCCGAACTGATCTTTCAGGTCTTCTGACCGTTTGTTGGCTTCATCGACCAGTTTTTCGCGGGTTTCTTTGCCGCTCCGGGGAGCTGTCAGAATACCAATGGCTACGCCTGTCAACAGGCCGGTTAGGAAATCACGTGTGCTACGCATTGTTTTCTTGATTTACGAGTTGGTTGATTGATACTAAAATTTGGCGCGACGTTTGGCGTCTGCAGCCACACTCTTTGTTTTGTCGGTTGCCGTTTCAACATAATCGTTGTACTGCTTCCGAATGCTTTCCAGACCATCCTGAAGTTGATCTTGAAGATCGCTGAAAAAATTGTCGGTGTCGGATACAAGGCCTTCGCGGGTTTTTTTACCGCTTTGTGGTGCCAGAAGCACCCCGACTACCACACCTGCTGCGATGCCAAGTAGTATTCCGGGTAGTGATTTCATGAGTATGTGTGTTATGTGAATTGGGTCATGGAGACGTAATCTGTAGTGAAAAAAGCGTACCAATAAGATGGCTCATAGGTGTAATAAATCCTTAAACAACTGTACAACAGGTATTTGGCAGGTGGTTAACGGTATAGTATAAAACTGTGGTGTATCTTGCCAACGGGGAACAACTTCCACAAACTGGTTAGTATGGCCCCCACTGATCTACTCAAACCATGTACACAATGCTCAAAACTTACCTGGTAGGGCTCACGCTGCTTGGCGTGTGTGCCAGTTGTTCGCCAACGGCCACGCTCTATATCGTTCGCCATGCCGAACGGGCCAATGATTCAGACACAACCAGTCTGTCGGCCGACGGACTGCGCCGCGCTGATAAACTGGCTCTACGATTGGCTCAGGTGCATCTGGATACAATCTACGTGACTCCCTATACACGTACCCGGCAAACGGCCCTGCCCACCGCACACTCAAAGGGGCTGCCGTTAACACAATACCCCCCAAGCCCCGTTACCAGACTCACCCAGCGTATACGTACTTTTCGGAACAAATCGGCGCTGGCGGTTGGCCACAGCAATACCATTCTGGAAATTGCCCGTGACCTGGGCACAACGCCGGTTCGGCAAATGATTCAACATGGTGACTATGCCAATCTGCTGATCGTCAAAATGCGCCTGACCAGTTCTGGCTGGAAAGCAACCCTCAAGGAAGAGACCTACTAAACCTAATAACGTGCTTTACACCAACCTACTATGCAGAAAACGCTACTCACTATTGCTCTGCTGACTACAATAACCACCACGGCCTTTACGCAGGCCCCCACCGTCGCCGCTCCGAATTCGCTGCCAAAGAAAGCACCCGTAAAAACGGATAAAACGCCGACCATGGTGATGCGGATCAAGAAAAAAACGGCCTCCCACACAGCCACGACCCAGAAAAAAACGACCTCCCGCGAGATTCCAGACACGTATAAAGGCCGGATTCTAACGGTTGGCTCGGGAGGCGGGGTGGTCGGGAAAGAAAAGGCCTATCTGCTCCTCGACGATGGACGCCTGTTCAGTCGGCAATCGGGGCAGAAAACCTATACGTTTGTCGGTCAGCAAACGGCCGATAATACCAAAAAGGTATTCTGGTCGGTCGAAGATCGGTGTGCCATCAGGAAAACCGCTTACAACAAACCGGGTAATATCTATCGCTTCGTCAACTGGAAAAAGGGTGCCGTGCAACATAAGGTGGCCTGGGCTCCCGGTGATAAGCAGTTACCCCCCAACTACGAACAGGTCTATAGCGGCTTCATGGGTATGATTCCCGCTGCTTACAGGTAGTGCTGGTTAATTGGTTGGCTGGTTAATTGGTTATCGAAGAACCCAATAACCAATTAACCAGCCAACCAATTAACCAGCCAACCAGCCAACAACTCAACCATCCCACCTACCCCCTTACTATGAAATTACTCTACGCTTGCTTAGTTATATCGGCCGGTGCGTTGGCCCAGCCACCTGTTCAGGACAGTAATGCCCAGTTGAACGGGGCTATGCCGGGTTTCGGTCGTGGCTTTGCCATGAAGCAGAAAACCGGGCGCGCTGATCTGGATCTGGCCCGTCGCCTTAACGCCACAGATGTGCCGCTTCCTGCCGACCAACGTACCCGGCAAACACTGCTGGCAACCGGTAGCGCTCCCGTGTCGCTGCCGCCGCTGAAGTTGAAGATCGTGCGCGATGCCTCGTCGGGCCTGCCTGTTTACGTCGAAAACCTATCGGCAGGTAAAGGCACGTCGAGTCAGCGGGCCCGCCGGACAATTCAGGCCACTACCTACCAGTTTCTGAGCCAGGTACGTGGTGTTCTGATGATCACCGACCCTGAGCAGTCATTTACCATCAAACAAACTGATACCGACGACCTGGGCCAGACCCATCACCGCATGAGACAAACACATCGGGGTGTTCCGGTCTACGGTGCCGAACTGACGGTACATCAGGTCAACGGTGAGGTGACGCTCATGACGGGGCAGTACCGGCTAATTCCGTCGACCCTCGATGTGCGGCCGTCATTATCGCTGGTGCAAGCGGGTAAAGAGGCATTTCGGCACATGGGCAAATCGGCACCGGTGCAGATGTTTGGGCAGAGTCTGCTAAAACTGGAACCCGTCGTTGGCGAACTCTGCGTGTACGCAGGTAGCGTAGATTCGAAAGAAGCCCCCCGGCTTGCCTACGACCTTACCGTTCGGCCCAACCTGATGGAGCGCTGGCAGTATATCGTTGATGCACAAACGGGCGAGGTGCTTCGGAAATTCAACAGTACCTGCAGCATCGATGGGCCGCGCGATGCCTCGGCCCGCGACCTCAACGGCGTAACGCGCACGTTCAAAACGTATCAGATCGGGAGCAACTACGTGATGATGGACGCCACCCGCGCCATGTACAGCACCGCCAAATCGAAACTACCCGACAGCCCCGTTGGTGCGCTTTGGGTTATCGACGCGGGCAATACCTACGGCGATAATATCAGCGTGAAACAGGTGTCTTCAACCAACAATACGAACTGGTCAACTACGGCGGCGTCGGCCCAGTATAACGGCGGCATTGCGTACGAATATTTCCTGAAGACCTTTAAACGAAACGCTATCAACGGATCTGGCGGAACGATTACCTCGATCATCAACGTCAACGACCCCGAAACGGGTAAAGGCATGGATAATGCCTACTGGAACGGCGAGTACATGATGTACGGAAATGGCGACGTGGGCTTTAAGCCACTGGCCGGTTCGCTCGATGTGGCTGGTCATGAAATGAGTCATGGTGTGATTCAGAATACGGCCAATCTGGTATACGACGGGCAGGCTGGGGCCATCAACGAATCGTTTGCCGACGTGTTTGGCGTATTGATCGACCGTGACGACTGGACCATCGGCGAAGAGGTAGTGGTAAGCAAATACTTTCCCTCGGGGGCATTGCGGAGCATGGCCAACCCGAATCAGGGCGGCAAAACGGATAATGGGTATCAGCCCAAAACGATGGCGCAGTATGTGAGTACCACCGAAGATAACGGCGGTGTACACATCAACAGCGGCATTCCTAACTACGCTTTTTACCAGATTGCTACGGCTATCGGCAAAGACAAAGCCGAGCAGATCTATTACCGCGCCCTGACTCTGTACCTAACCCGCTCGTCGAAATTCCTGGATCTTCGGCTGGCTCTTATCAAGGCAGCAACCGATATACACGGAGCCAGTGGTTCGGAAGTAGCCGCTATAAAAGCCGCCTTCGATAATGTGGGCATTACCGAAACCAGTAGTACTCCCACGCAGGACAAAGCGCCCATTCCAACCTCTACGGGACAGGATTTCGTGGCGTTAGTCAGCACCAGCGATAGTAAACTGTATAATACACCCTACCCGACAACGGCCTTCACCCAGCGTAGTTTATCGGGATTGAAACGTCGCCCCAGTCTTACCGATGATGGTAGTGTAGCCGTGTTTGTGGGGAGTGACGGAAAAATCCGGGCATCGAGCATGACGCGCCCTGCCTCCGAAACTGTGATTTCACAGGAGGCGGGCTGGGCCAACGTGGTAATCTCGAAAGACGGTACGAAACTCGCCGCCCTGACCGATAAGCAGGACGGCAAACTGTGGGTCTACAGCTTCGATCTGCAGAAATGGAACACGTTTACGCTCTATAACCCAACCTCAGCACAGGGCGTAAAAACGGGCGAAGTAGCCTATGCAGACTCCTTTGAGTGGGATTATTCGGGCGAGTTCATTATCTACGACGCCTATAATAAGCTCACCAATTCCAGCGGGCAGGCCGTCGATTATTGGGATGTGGGCATCATCAACGTCTGGGATGGCTCCAAAAAGAACTTTGCCACGGGCCGGATTGATAAGTTGTTCACGGATCTCGACGAAGGCATCAGCATCGGAAACCCATCCTTCTCGAAGACCTCGCCCGACCTGATTGCCTTCGATTACTTCGACGAGAATGACAAGTCATACTACGTATTATCGGCTAATATTGAGAAGGGCGATGTGAATATCGTCTACGAAAACAACGATCTTGGTTTTCCGGGCTATTCCCGGACTGACAACGCCATCGTATTCGGAACCATAGATAAGTCTGGCAAAGAAAGCGTGGCGCTGATAAATCTGAACACCGATAAACTGACCCCTAGGGGAACGGCCGCTACGCCTCTCTACACGGGTGCCAAATGGCCGGTGTGGTATTCAAACGTAGCACGGGCCATTCCAACGAAGGTGAACCAAACCATCACTTTCAATGCAATTGCCGATCAGATGCTCACGGCGGGAAGCGTTACGTTGCAGGCTACCTCATCGGCTGGCTTAGCGGTTGGCTTCTCCGTGCAGGCTGGCCCGGCTGAACTGGTCGGCAATCAGCTACGCTTTACGGGCGTCGGGTCGGTCACGGTCGTTGCGTTTCAGGAAGGGAACACGCAGACGTATGCCGCTACGCCCGTGGCCCGCACGTTTCTGATCAAGGCCCCCATTCTGGCTGTTGAACCCGACTGGGCCAATGAGGTGCGGCTATACCCAAACCCCAGCCGCAGCCGCGTCGTGGTTGAACTGCCCAACGGCGTAAGCTGGCAAACGGCCAATCTGGTCAGTACTTCCGGCGCTGTAGTGCAGCAACACCGCAGTGCGGCTACGTTGGGAAGTACGCTCTCTCTGGACCTGGGTACGTTGCCATCGGGCCTGTATGTAATCAGTATTGAAACGAATCAGGGGCGTATACAGCGCAAACTGATGCGGGAATAAGCAAGGGGTTTTAGAAACAGAGGCGCATAGTTCGGCAATACAGAGTAAGGTCTTATTGATCGTCTGTATGCCGGATTATGCGCCTCCGTGTATCACCGCGCGTTCGTTACACAAACTCATTACTCCCAAACGAAAGCCGCACGAAGCGGGTTAGTTTGAGTATGGCAAAAACGTCGTTCGCTACGCTGCTGGCCCGTGTTGGCCTCGACTGGTTTATACTGGCTCTAGTAGGCATGATTGGTCTGGCTAAACTCTGGCCGGAACCTGGTTTGCAGGAAGGTCCATTGTCGATCTCGTCACTGACCAACTACGGCGTATCGCTGATCTTCTTTTTCTACGGGCTAAAACTCAACGTCGACCAGCTAAAAGCGGGGTTGCGCAATTATCGCCTGCACCTGCTGATTCACCTCACTACGTTTGTTCTTTTTCCGGCCCTTGTGTTGGGGGCACGTGCCCTGCTGGTATCGCCTGAAACCGCGCTGCTCTGGACAGGTATTTTTTATGTGGCCGCCCTGCCTTCTACCGTTTCCTCGTCGGTGGTGATGGTATCGATCGCCAACGGGAATATGCCGGCGGCGATCTTCAACGCCAGTATTTCCAGCCTGATCGGTGTGTTTATCACGCCGGTCTGGATGAGCGTATTGCTGAGTGCCAACAATAACCAGTTCGATTTACAGGGGGTAATCCTGAAGCTATCGCTACAGGTGATTGCACCGGTTGTGCTCGGGCTGCTGCTGAACAAAAAACTGGGCTGGTTCTCCGAAAAAAACAAGACAGCCCTCCGCTATTTCGACCAGCTAACGATTCTGCTGATCGTGTACACCGCCTTTTGCGAATCATTTCATCTCAACCTCTTTCGCAATTACTCGGCACTCGATCTGCTGCTACTGACGGCCGGCATGCTGCTGCTTTTTTTTGTGGTTTTTGGCTTTGTGCTGGTCGTTAGCCGGTGGCTTCATTTTAGCCGGGAAGATCGTATCGCGGCGTTATTCTGCGGTTCCAAGAAATCGCTGGTGCAGGGGAGTGTGATGGTGAAAGTGCTGTTTCCGCCCACAGCAGTCGGGGTTATACTCCTGCCCATCATGGTCTACCACGCCCTGCAACTAATCATAGCCAGCATCCTGGCCAAGGCAATGGTCAACTGGCAACCAGCCCCACAACCAGTGAAAGTGGAGAGCAACACATAGCCGAACAACGTACCTGGCACAGTGTTGTGGTTTGCGCAGGGTCAGGAAAAGCGGATTGGCAGCACCAACTTAACCCCGACCGGCTCACCGGCCAACGTACCTGGCGTCGAGGCTGGCATGGATTCTACCAACCGAATCGCTTCCTGATTACAGGCAGGATCGAGGCCTGCCAGTATGATAAAATCACTGGTTGTACCATCCGTATTGACGATGAATTCAACGATCACGTTTGCCTGACTACAGGCAATTTGAGTGGGCTGAAGGTATCGCTGATTACTACGTACATAGTTGGCCAGGCCCGGAAGGCCACCGGGAAATGCGGGGTTTATAAACGCGCCTTTCTGTTCGGGCGAACCCGTATCCAGTAATTCAGACATGACCTTGCTAGTACGTGTTTACTCGTTAACGAATCAGGTAGTTACGTCGTTTTTTCGTCGTAATGGCAATTACCCCGTTTCGAGCGCCTTTACTGCCATAGCGAATAAAGGCTTCTTTGCCTTTATAAAGCTCGATCGATTCAATGGCCTCTGGTTTTATAGTTCGTAGACTGTCATAGGAGTAGGTTAATAGTTATTGTCAGTGTGATAGAGGCTGGGGTTGAAGCGGTACTGCGCATTGACAGCCAACATAGCCGGCAACAGACGTACCTGGCTGTGTTGGCTGTCAATGGCTTATTTCGTTGAAAGGAAATAGCCGATACCGACCCCAAACGTGGTATTTTTAAGGGTAGATAGCTGGCTCGCATCAGGATTGATGTCGGCCAGTCCCAGGTTGTAGAAAGCGTTCAGGGTCAGGCCTGCGGGTAAGTCATACCATCCGGCGAAGCGTAGCCCAAAATCGAGGGGGGTAATGTCGTCTGCTGCTGTACTGCCTATTTTCGCGTCGGTGGTGCCAAATTTTCCGCTCATGGCCGAGGCCACATAGCCCCCGCCGCCCAGTAGTAAGGCGCCACTCGATGTTGGAACCCGGAAAAGGAGGTCGACTGGTACTTCGATGTAGGCAATGGTAATATCGGCATTATTGGCGCCTTTGCTGAGATTACAGCCTTTGCTTGAGTATAGCACTTGCGGACGTAACTGAATGCCTGAACTGACAGGTATCGTGGCAAGTACCCCACCCTGAAAGCCAACAATTCCTTTGGCCGAATAGCCGGTCAACCCACTGCCACTCAATGAGAGCGATGCGCTTTGTATGCCGGCTTTAAACCCGAATCGGATGCCCTGCGGTATAGCCGCAGGCTGGGTCATCGGGCGCGGTTGATACCCGGTTTCCTGAACAGATTGGGGCACAGGCTGTGGGGGAGGGGCCGGTTGAGCTACTGGCAAAAATCGCTCGATCTCATCCGTATTGCCGTATTTGATAAAACTGAAATCAGCTTTTTGCGCGCGAAATGAAGGGCCTGTTGGGTTGTTTGCCCGTTTATAAACAATTTCTTTATCCGTTATTTCTGTAACGAGCACTTCCAGTTGGGTCCCATCTCGCCGAACCAGCATATCTGCCTTCGAAGTTGATACGGGTGGTGCAACGGTGGCGTCGGCAGGTTTGGTAAGAACCGGAGTGGCTTGGCGCGGGCGGGTTTGGGCCTGAGCATTGGTTGGCCTGGTGAAGAGCAGGCCGGTCAGCAGAACCGCGTATAGTGATTTTTGCATGGGAACGGAGCGTTTGATAGTCATTGAAATTGGTGGTAATTAGTTTCTGGTGAATACCTCAATAAAATCATCTGCCCTGACCGACCTGGTTTTGAATTCGGCTGTCCGTGAGTAGGTTAGGGTTAGTTCATTCCCTGACACGGCACCATCGGGTAGAAAAAAAATGATTTCGCCGGTCGAGTTATCGCTGAAGGTGTAGTAGCTGCGGCTGGGAATGTCGGCACTGGCTCCGGTAAATCCGGCGGCGTTCAGAATGACGTCGAATCCTTCTGGGCCAGCCCCGAAACGGACAGGTACGTATCCTTCGCCGACGATTTTTTGATTGTAATCTGATTCGCACTACCAGCCGTTGGTGCTTTGCCATTGGTGCTCTTCTTGGTCCACGACCCCACGGAATTGTCGCGCCGGTCAGGGTCGGAACTGGCGGTTTTGCAGGATGTAGCCAGTAAGGCGAACGTAGCTATGGTAAGCAGCAGCGTGTGGTATGAGCTGGTAAACAGGGGTTTCATATTGTGTTAAACGGGCTGAACAGAGGGCGTTTATCGAGTAGTCAAGGACATTGATATACAGGATTTGAGGTAGATGATTTGTCGGATGTGCCGTTCACATAGGTAGTTGTGGTGGTATTGTTAATGGAGTAACTATTACTGTCGAGCACATACGTGTAGGTACGTTTCGCGGGCGATGTACCACTGGGCGTAGCTGCGTAGCTGTATTGAACGGAAGCGTACCTGAGCCGATTGGGCTTCCCGTAATTCAGCCCGCCGGTAAACGGCACGAATGAGTCGGTGGTGTAGCTGAATGCTTGCCCGCGCCCCTGACTATCGCTGGTCTGATCAAGGTTGCCGTCTTTATAGAAGTAGCTCTGTGAGTAGGCTGGCCCCGTAGGCTTGCCGGTCTTGTCGTAGATTGTATACTCTTCGCGCAACAGATAACCGTCGGCGTCGTAGGTGTAAGTGTAGCGGACATTAGTTGTGCTCCCGATAAACGATTCCTGCATCACCCGCTTTCGGGCATCGAGGGTATACTCGCTGGTCGAGGTGTAACCGCTTGACGTGGAGTAGGCTTCGGTGATCAGTAACCCATCGGCGCTGTAGCTGTAGCGGGTGTCGAAGGTGCCGGGGCAGACGTAGCGCGTTCGCCGCCCCTGGCTATCGTATTCATACTGATACGACTGGGTAGCCCCCGATGGTGCGGTTGCCTGGTACGACAGTATCCGGCAACTAACCGGCGTTGGATCAACCGTTTTTTGGGCGCAGCCCGTGAGCAGGCCAACGAGCAGCAGGAGGCCGGTCAGGTAGAGAATGTATTTCATCGTGTATTGTGAACAGGTTTTAAATGGTAGCGTAAACGTAGGGCCGTCTGCTGCGATAGGGGTGTGAGCTTTCTCACACCTGATCTTTCTTTTCATTTTTCGATTGCCAGCGCCATGCAGGTTCTACCAGCCGCTGCAGATGCTCGCGCGAGAGCCCCAGGTACGTTGCGATGTATTTGAGCGGAATGCGCCCTTGCAGCTGCGGATGGGTGACTTTGAACCACGCCCATTTCTCGGGGGCGGTGTGGCGGCGCAGGCAGTAGGCCCGGTTTTCGGCCAGCAGAAAATAGCGCTCTGTCAGTACCCGGCCAATGATGTTGAAGGTTGGGTACGTATGGTACAGGGTCTGAAGGGTGGCGTAGGGCAGCGATACCAGCACGCTTTCTTCCAGTGTCTGAATTACTTCCAGGCTGGGCTGCTGCCGGAAGAAGCTGATCGGAGCCATGAGCAGATCGCCCGCCTGCGAAAAGCGTGTGGTACTTTCCACCTCTCTGATCTGCTCGTCAATAGCCTTGTTGATGCCGTGTACCGCATATACACGGGCCAGGCCGCTGACCACGAAATAAGCCACGGAGGCTACCTGCTCGGGTCGTAGCAGAATGGTGCGGGGAGGAACGTCTATCAGTTCACTGGTAGCCGCGCGCAGGTCGGCTTCCAGTGGAGGCGACAGGGGATAAATGCGGTTTAAGGTATTGATCAGTTCATTTTGAGCGTGCATGGTCACTTACCATTACGTTGGTAGTATTTATATTTGAGCAGTAAGTTTTAGATCCGATTTATTCGTGCGCATCACGGTTACCGTGATGTCTATCCGCCCAGGCATTACTACGTACCGATCTATGAGCACTGCTCTTTATGCCGCTGACCCTCGCGCCGCGATGGATGAATTCAGGCAGATTACAGCCAGTCTTTTTCCGACCAGTTCCGCTGCTCCACAGTTGGTTGTTCCCAGACAAAAGCAGCTAGACGAGCTTAATTCGCTGAATCGAACGATCAGTCACGAACGGTTTTTCTGCGTCTTCAACTTGCTGGAGGCTAAACTCGAACACGTAACCGGATTTGGCCAATGGCTTGGGTATATCGATGAGCAATTTCAGATACGCGATTATTTCCGCATTATTCACAAAACCTCATTGTCTAGCCTGAGCCTCATGGCGAAAACTGCGCTCCTGGTTACACAGGCCGAAAATTTTCAACTTGAATTCTGCCGAAACCGACTTATCGTGTTAATTGGATTACAGCACCGGAATGGCACCTATCTGCTTTGTAAGCGCACGCTATCGCCCTGGCAATATGATACGCATCGCCGGGTTACTGCCTGGCTGAATGAATACAGTATAGTAAAAGAGTATGATAATGAGCCGCTTACGCCCAGGGTACTGGCTAGTAACGGCATTCGGGTTGAAGCGCTGGAGAAAGCATTGCGAACCGGAATTTACACGACACTTGAACGGCTACCTGCCAACCAACGCCCCTTTACCCTGACAGAGTTACGGATAGCCCGATTTGTTGCTTATCAGGCCAATAGTTCGAGTAATGATCTGGCGTCAGAATTCGATATCACACTGAACACGGTAGAAAGCCATTCCCGGAATCTGCGTGCAAAGGCTGCCCAATTGTTTGGTCAACCATTTTCATTGCGCGAAGCCGCTGCCTTTATGCGCCAACAGGGCATTGTCTGAACCGACAGACCACCTGCTGCCGGTTCAGACGAATGCTTGTTCTAGTGACTCTGATCTAACTGAAGCCTGATTGGCCGCAACTGCTTCAGCCAGTCTTCAACAAGGCATTTCATCAACAAAGGAATTACCTCGTAACGGTAGGCAAAATAAACATTGGCGTTGCGGGTTTCGAAAGTGCCGTCTTCGCGGGTGAATACAACCTGTTTGTCAAACAGGCGATGACGAAGTACTCGCTGCTGCTGGGCTATTACTTTAGGAACGGTTGAGCCGCCAATAATGACCTGTTTACCTGTCAGTAAAGCATCTATCAGTGCTAGCGCATAGAGGCCGGTACGGTGCCGGGAAGACAGACTGGAACCGAAGACAATGCCTGTTAGCTCGCAGCATTGGGTCAGACTGAAACCGAATGCCGTTAGTAGCTGCCGACGTTCTGAGGGCGTCAGAATTGCCAGGCCAACGTACCTGAACGGGACACGGCCACTATTGATACAGTAGCCGGCCCGCAGTTCAATTCGGCCATCGGGAGCGGTGCGTGTCAGTAAGCGAACACGGCAGTGGAGCACGTAGCGCCAGGGCAGTTGCGTATGGCCGCGGTTTTCGTAAAGGGCTTTATAGGCTTGCAGAAGTTGAATTCGGGTGGCTACTGGGAGCAGTAGCTTTGAGAAGAAGATGACGAAAAACATAGAATGTGCCTGTGAAAAAATGTGAGCAAGAGAGTACCTAGGCGGGCAGTAGAACCGACCCGTGTAAAGGCATACACACCGTTTCAGGAAGCGTAAGCCAACCCCTTCCTGTGGGTTGGCTCCTGGCCGTAGTCAAACTAATCTTGGCTTGTTTTTACTCCGGCTAGATTACAGGAAATTATTTTGATATTGGCGCTGCGTAAAAATAATATTCGTCAAAAAGTAAGAATGGCAGAATAGTATATTGTATTGGGCGCTCGAATCAGAGCATTCTATTCGTTTTCTACGGTCTTCTAGGCACACATACAACCAAAACGTATGATTTATTTACGCTATTTCAGAGAGATTTGGGTTGCCACTTTAGACAAGTACGCTACCGACGTCCACGGTGCAGAAAGCTGGTCGCACCTCATCGACAACGGTCGTTTAACAGCTTCTCCGCTGCTGGGGAATTCGGCAACACCTTACGTAATAAATGGTCGGGACACGCTACCTGCAGCTATTGCCCATAGGCTTGCTATTGAGATGCCTGCGAACGTTACAGGCATTCGCACCTATTACAATTATCATCAGTCGGTAACCAGGGAAGAGCCCACCGTTAGCTGCTCCGATGAAATGCTCGATAAATTGACGCGATACCTGGGCTACGAGCACTTTAACGACTACCTGACCAGGAAAAAATACAGCCGCGATGCTGTCATTGTATCCTCGGGTAAAAAGCCGGAGCCCATACGTCAGCGGCCAACTAAAAACCGATACAGGCCCGTTTTGCTGGTGTGGGCCGTGCTTGTGGGGCTATGTTGTTTTCTGAGCTGGGGCTGGTATTCCGAAGCCAGTAAACCGGCTCTGCTTAAAGTTGGGCTACCCTACGAGGAAGCCGAAATGAGTAAGCTATTGGGCGTATATGCGTCGTATAACCGGGGCAATGTTCCCAGAACCAGAGCCAACAGCCTGCGCTCCTGCGATAGCGCCGATCGCTACCATCGGATGGTTTGGGAATTGTATGTGTCGCCAGACAGCCAACTGGTGATTCGCCGGAAAGGGCGGGGCCGCGATTCAGATACGAGTTTGGTTCGTTTCGAAGGGGTGGTCACGCATATCAACCGGGGAGCAGGCCGGATAGATTTTCTGCTAAAAGAAACCAATGACAGCAATCATGGCAATGCCCGCCATTTTGTGTGTGTCAACCACGACTACAAATACATGAACTGCGTCTGTACATCCTATACATACACCACGGGGGATGTGCCGCTAGCTGTCAGGGAACTACTGGTAAAACTTCCCCAAACAGCCGATTATCAACAGGAAGATGCTTCCGATTGCTTTCCGGGCAAAAAAGCGGAGCCAATTGCGCAGCCGCATCTGGCTGGGCTGGATATTTGGTTTACGGCTGATCCTGCTGCCATTGTACCCCAGCCATTCAGCCCGCCTGATACAAAAAAATAGAGCACATGGTGTGAATGCCATGTGCTCCTGTTCTATCTGCTTACGTTTTTAAACGTACCTGGCGGCTACCGGTCTTTCTTTTTCTCGATTTCGCTGCCTTTATTCGTTGTGATACGAACAACGCCATTTTTGGCTTTCAAACCATAGAATGAGGTGGCTGATTCACTTTTGAGTACGTCCACAGATTGTATCGTGTTTGGGTCGATCGCATCCATCGCTTCCTGGGATATTTCTTCACCATCCAGCAGAAAGAGCGGAGGGTTAATTTTACTGTTAAACTGTGTTCGTATAACCGGGACTTCTTTGCCGTTGCCCTGGTAGTAAAATTTAGGATTGTTTTTTACAACGGTATCCATCTGAAGAAGGAGGGAGCTGGGTACGTTCATTCCCACTTTTTTGTCGCCCAGCGAAAAGTTGATCGGCAGATTGTACTGGACAGCTACAGGGTGACCGTTTTGTTTGCCAGGATCCCATTTTGGCATGATTGCAACCACACGCACCGCTTCTTCATCGCACCCTTTACCCAGTCCTTTGAGAATATTGATTCGGTCGATCGAACCGTCGGTATTGACGACGAAATTGACAAACACCTTGCCCTGAACACGTTGCTTACGTGCCTCTTCCGGATAACGAATGTTGCTACTGATAAACTCAGACAGGGCTTTTGCGCCACCCGGAAAGGTCGGAGGACTTTCTACTACGGTAAAAACCTCGCCTGATTTGGCGGGGGCTGTGGGTACCGTAAGTGAGGTTGGCGGCGCCGTCATCGGCATAGACGAACCATCTACAGCCTGCGGTTTTAATTTGAAGGAAAGTACTATGTTTCCTCCTTGCGCGGGTACAACCATAGATTGTGAGGCGAACCCAACAAAGCTGGCCACTAGCTCAGTACCAGCAGGTACGTCTATTGAAAAGGTGCCCCTGGAGTCAGTAGTAGTGCCCTTATGTCCATTCCGTACAACGATGGTTGCTCCGGGTAATGGACGATGATCGTCGGACGTGCTCCGCTGTTCTGAGACGATCCCCTGCACGTGAGTTAATTGGCTCGTAGAATCGGTGAAACGTACCTGCTTTACCAACGTATCGGGTTCAGGTACGTTAGTCATAGCCAGCAGGGTGGCGGCTAGGGGTAGCACCAGCGCGTATTTCCAGAGCGCGCGGCGGCGGGTGTGTTGTTGGTATAACATCTGAATCCGTTGTTTAAGGGTTGGCGAATCGGGCCGGTTGGGGCCGAACGAGTGTGCCAGACTATCAGCCGGGAGGTGGAAAGCGTAGCTGACCAGAAAGCGGGCGTAGGTGTCGCGGTCAGTTGTTGTTTGTTTGGTAGCGTCGCGGTCGGCCAGGTATTCATGTACCTGCCGAATTGCCTGCCTGTAGCCAAACAGGGCCGGATTAGGCCAGCAGAGCGCCTGTACCACTTCCAGCAAGAGCACATCGAGGCTGTGTTTCTGTCGAATATGCACCAGTTCGTGCTGCCGAACGGCGTCGGTCTGGGCGTCTTCGGGATTCAATATCAGGTATCGGAAAAACGAAAAGGTGGGGGTTTGTGCGGTATCGGGTAGTACCAGCGTGTGATCGCCCATTGAGTGCGAAGGCCATTGACGAATGAACCGAAGCAGCGAAACCGTGCGCCAGGCCGTTCGGACCAGTAACCCCACCGCCACAAGTGCAAAGGCCAAGCCAGCCAGCACGGGCCAATCGGGCAGGAGGGGGGCTTCGGTTTCGGTTGTCAGGCCAGCAACGCTGATCGTATCTATGGTAACGGCTGTGTATACAGGTACGTTGGTTTCTTCCCACGGCCAGGGAAACGACAGGCCCGGAATATGCACCAGCGGTAACAGAAATGCCAACGCCAATGAGCCCATCAGGTACGTTCGGTTCAGGGTCAGAAACGTATGCCGACGGAGCAGCAGGGCGTAACACCCGTAGAAAAGAATCAGAAACAGGTTGGCTTTCAGCCAGTGATCGACAAGCGGTGTCATGGCATTGAGAGGTTTAGGATTGGCTGGGTACGTTACTTGCTCGGTTTATCGCCCTGCTTGTTCAATAACTGAATGATCTCGTCGGCTTCATTCAGGCTCACGTTGCGTTCTTTCACGAAAAACGACACCAGCTTTTGCAGCGACCCGTCGAAATAGTTGGTCATCAGTTGCTCGGTCTGGAAACGGCGATAGGCATCTTCCGAAATGAGCGGATAGTACTCGTGCGTTTTTCCGTAGGCCGTGTAGCCCACCACGCCCTTTTTTTCCAGAATACGAATGATGGTCGACACAGTGTTATACGCAGGTTTTTCGCCCGTCGAATCCAGCGGAAGCAGTTCGGCCAGTATGTCTTTGACAAAAGCTTTCTCCAGTCGCCATAACACGCGCATCACGTCTTCCTCAGCGTTGGTTAATTCTCTCATAATGGTGGCCCTGAACGGGTGTGTAGGTAAGCTGATCCAAACGTAAGACTATTGACTTAGTTTAACAACTATTATTTTAGTTATATTGTTCAAAAAGAAAGTCCCCTGCTTTCTGGTACTTCGCTATGGAGCAGTGCAACAGAAAACAGAGGACTGAAAACAGAGGTTTTTTAGATCAAATACTTCAGCTTCACCACTTCTTTAGGCTCCAGGAAGCGCCACTTACCGCGTGGTAACTCCTTCTTGGTTAAGCCCGCAAAAACGGTACGGTCGAGCTTCGTTACTTCATAACCCAGCGATTCGAACATGCGACGAACGATGCGGTTACGGCCTGAGTGAATTTCTACACCAATCACCTGAGCATCAGGCGTAATAATGGCGAGGTCGTCTGGCTTGATATGTCCGTCTTCCAGGTCCATCCCGTTACGAATGGCTTCGAAATGCTCATCCGTTATTGGCTTATCGAGCTCAACCTGATACACCTTCTTTACGTTGTTCGACGGGTGGGTTAGTTTACCGGCCAGTTCTCCGTCGTTGGTCAGCAGCAGCAGACCCGTGGTATTGCGGTCGAGGCGACCAACCGGGTAGAGGCGGAACGGACCTGCATCGGCTACCAGGTCGAGCACGGTGCTGCGATCTTCGGGATCTTCGGTCGTCGTGATGATGTCGCGGGGCTTGTTGAGCAACACGTACACCAGTTTTTCGGCGTTCAGTACCTTGTTGCCATATTTCACAACGTCGTTAGGCTTCACGCGATACCCCATCTCGGTTACCACATTGCCATTTACCTGCACAT
Organism: Fibrella forsythiae; assembly: GCF_017353175.1. GTDB lineage: Bacteria > Bacteroidota > Bacteroidia > Cytophagales > Spirosomataceae > Fibrella > Fibrella forsythiae. Next base: position 1,050,104 of record NZ_JAFMYW010000002.1, read on the forward strand.
CACCTTTGGCAATGAGTTCATCGGCCTCACGGCGCGAACAGACACCAGCATTGGCGATGTAGCGGTTCAGCCGAATTGAGTTCGGATCAGATTCGCGCTCACGGTCCAGGTTCTTGGCTACTTTCCGCGAACGTGGCAGGTTTTCCCGCATCGCACTCAGGTTGTAATTCGGCGCTTTCTCGTACCGGCCAGTCCGGCGTTCAAATGGTTTCTCGTCGCCGTTGTCGGTATCCTTGCTGTATGGCTTTCGGCTTCCGGTTGTCCGTGGCCGGGCCGGACCGTTCGGGTCGCGGGCGGGGCGGTCATCGCGATTGAAGGGCTTGCGTTCCGGGCGATCACCTGACTCGTCACCTTCGGGGCGACGTTCGAAGCGTGGACGCTCGTCGCGATTGTCATCACGGTCACGAGTGAATGGCTTGCGCTCGAAAGGACGATTGTCAGATCCTTCGGTCCGGTCACGGCGATCAAAACGGGCACTGTCGCCTTCACGTGGTCCGGCTGGGCGATCGTCGCGGTTAAATGGCTTGCGTTCCGGGCGATCATTGAATGAAGGCCGATCCCTATCCCGATTGAATGGCTTACGTTCCGGACGGTCGCCGTCGCGGTTGAATGGCCTGCGTGGTTCGTCCGATCCGGTGTTCTTCCGATCACCATACGCTGGCCGATCGCCGCCATCGCGGTTAAATGGCTTGCGGTCTCCGTAGGCTGGGCGGTCACCACCATCACGGTTAAACGGCTTGCGTTCGGGCCGGTTTGATCCACCTTCCCGACGGTCTCCGCCAGAGAATGGCTTGCGATCGCCATAGGCTGGCCGGTCTGAACCACCCTCCCTGTTGAACGGCTTTTTATCTCCATAAGCTGGGCGATCGCCACCTTCGCGACGGTCTCCGCCAGAGAACGGCTTACGATCGCCATAGGCTGGCCGGTCTGAACCACCCTCCCGGCTGAATGGCTTGCGGTCGCCATAGGCTGGCCGGTCCGAACCGCCTTCCCGCCGGCCCCCGCCAGAGAACGGTTTCCGGTCGCCATAGGCCGGGCGGTCGCCTCCTTCGCGGCGGTCGCCACCATTAAAAGGTTTCCGGTCGCCATAGGCCGGGCGATCTGACCCACCCTCGCGGCGGTCTCCGCCAGAAAATGGCTTCCGGTCGCCGTATGCCGGGCGGTCTGACCCACCTGAACGGGCTCCGCCAAATGATGGGCGGCTACCCCCTTTATTAAATCCACCACGGGCGTCATCCCGACGGCCTTCCGGACGACCTTTACCATCCCGGCGGTCGTTACTATCTTTATCTCGTTTCATTGAAAAATGCAGTACTTGTCAACTGCCTGTTTGTGCTTAACCTCGCTGACCATCAGCACGTAGATAGGTGCAGGTCTTTTTGCGGGGACGCAAAGATACGCGTTTTTGTCCAATACAACAGTATCAAATGCGTGTCCGATATAGGGTATGAGGTCTCCATCTTTTTATACCGCCAATTTACGCCCCGCCACCACGATTCGGGTTTTGTCGGCGCTTCTGCCCAACCCACTAACCGACCTGCTTCCGTTTGGTGTATTGGGCAGTGCCAGGCGGGTTCAGTGGGGCATCGATTCGGTTTGACCAGTGTAACAGTTGTCGGGTATTTATGTCCGTTAACTACGATAACGAGCATTTTGGCTGCCCTAAAGCCTTTCCGTTTTGTAGTTCCGCAAACATGCTTATTTTCGGGCTCTGGCAGGCGTGGTGCCCTGATCGTCAGCCACTACCAACGCGAAGGAATAGGGGCCGGTTGCTTGCCGCCAACAACGAATACGTGTACCGACTCGTCTTTTTTCATGCTTTCTTCACCGACTTATACCCGCACCACCTGGTTGTTTAAATGCTGTGAATGCGCCCTGGCCGCCATTGCCGTGCTCAATATTCTGATGATGGGGCTCGAACTGCTTCCACGGTCGGTCATCGTGCAGTACGGGTCATATCTCGAGTATTTGCTGCTGGGCGTTGTGGGTGTAGCCGTGCTGGGCAGCCTGGTGTATAGCTGGTTCTGGCACCGGGGCGAGCAGGCAGGTAACAGTGAGAGCGGTATTCGTCACGCCTGGATGCAGGGTATTATCCGGTACTGGCTGGCGCTCTCGATTGCCACCTACGGGTTCGCCAAAATCCTGAAGACGCAATTTCAATCACCCGATTTCCGCCTCGATACGCCGCTGGGAGAGGTCAACGGCTTTGGGTTAACCTGGTATTATTTCGGCTATTCCTACACGCTGGCTGTCATCATTGGCCTGATCCAGGTGGGCGGCTCGGTGTTGTTGCTTTACCGCCGAACCACCCTGCTGGGTGTCATCCTGCTGTTGCCGGTAATGATCAACATTGTCCTGATCAACCTGTTTTATCAGATTGCCCCCGGTGCCTTTTTCAATTCGGTCATGTTTACCCTGGGGCTGATTTTTTTATTGCTGCTCGACGTACCTAAACTCAAAGCCGCCTTCTGGGACTTGGTTGATCATTTACCGCCAGTCACGCTGGGCCGAAACTGGGTAAAACATGCGCTTCGGGTGTTGCCGATTGCCCTGGCATTCGCCTTTATTGCGCAATTTGTTTTCACCGACAAAAGCGATACGCTGCTCAAAGGCACCTGGCGCGTTGACCAGCTTATCCGTAATGGCAAGATGCTGCCTGCAACGGCCTGGCTAGCCGATACAACGGCTTGGAATCGGGTGTATTTCGCTGGTATGCAGGGATGCGCATTCAGCCCCAATCCGTACCGGTACAAGGCAACTGAAAGCATGCGGGGCACCTACGAGTTCGATAGTTTGAACAATGGATTGACGATCGTTAAATACGTACCTATGGGGTCAGATGCCACTCCTGACGATACGCTCCGGCTCAGTATTAGAGAACGAACAAAAAAAACGATGCGGCTATCGGGCATTATCGATGGCGATACGGTCCAGATGAAGCTGGCCCGCCTGCGGTAGGAGCCAGGTGAGCCAGTGAAAAGCGCTTACCCCCGCCTGAATTCGCCACACGCCGACCAGGCGAACAACTGGTACACGGCAAAAGAAGTTGAGCAGCCTGCCGATTACTCATTATGCTTCTTTAATGGTTCTGTAAATGATTGTTTTTCTTGGCTTTATGATAGATTTACGATCTCTCCCTAACGCCGCTACTCATGGAAAATCAGTCTACGTATCCGGTAGAAACAGACACAAATACAGCAACGCTAACTGCGCCTGGACAGACGGATGATCAGCCAGCGGTGGCTCGCCAGGTTACTCCGCTCAACGTGATGTGGGGTGTGGGAATTCTGGGACTGTTACTGGTCACGATTCGCTCAAGTGGCCTTACCCAGGCGCAGGTGATGCAACTATGGCGCGGGCCACATGGCGGTACCTATCAACTGCTGAAATGGACCCATCTGCTGCTGGATAACGCCATGGCACCGCTGGTTGCCCTCCTGTTCGGAGCGGGCATTCTCCCGTTTCTGTCAAGACCAAGAACCACGGCCGGTTTCTCCGTTCCCGAGCGTTATATACGGGCCAATCTTTGGCTACTCGTCTTTGGCATCGTCAACGCGTTTATTCTGCTGTCGCCCGTTGATGTATTGTTTCACTACGGTATTGTAGGCGTTCTTCTGTTCCCGCTCCACCGGTTATCGGCGCGGGGGTTTGTGATCGCTGCCGTTATGGCCGGGTTATTCTATAGCGGAAAAGGCTACTGGAACTACACCGAGCAGCGCGAGAAATACACCAAATACCAAAAGGTGGTGGCGCTGGAAAAGAAGAATAAAAACGTAAAGCTTACCGATGATCAGAAAGGCGAAAAATCGGCCTGGGAGGGCATAGTAAAGGGCGTGGCCTATGATCAAGAGAAAGATAAAAAGGCTATTGCCACCACCCGCTCCGCCGCCTACAGCGATGTATGGACGTTTCTGGTGCCGCGTTTCCAGTTCGAGCAGGCGTGGCAGTTCTACCAGCGCAAAATCTGGGAGATCGCTTCACTGATGTTGCTGGGTATGGCCCTGTTTCGGTGGGGCGTTTTTTCGAATCGGCTCTCAACCGGTCAGTATGCCATGATGGCGATAGCGGGACTGGCCGTTAGTCAGACGGTGGCGTGGCTTTCGCTGCCTTCCTACGAGGCGGCCATGGTTGACTACTCGAAACTGATCAGTTCAGGTACGTTGCCCCTATCTGATCTACTGACGCCCGTTGAGCGAGCGGCGGCAGCCATTGGGCTGGTGGGGCTGCTGATGGCGATCTGCCAGACCGGCCGGGCTGGCATGCTGAGCCGGGCGCTGGGGGCCGTTGGCCAGATGCCACTGACCAACTTCCTGTTGCAGGCGGCCCTGCTCACCTTCTTTTTCTACGGCTACGGCATGAGCTATTTCGGGAGCCTGCGCCTGCATTACCTCTATGTGTTGGTTGCTGAGATCTGGCTGTTGCAACTGGTTGCCAGCACGCTCTGGGTACGTCGCTTCGAGACTGGCCCGGCTGAATGGCTCTGGCAATCGCTGACATTGGCCCAAAAACAGCCACTGCGCCCGGTTTCACCTACACCTGTTCTATCCTAAATCGACCGTTCAGCATGAACACTTTGCTACCAACGTACCCAGCCGATGATACAGCCATCGATTTAACAGTTGTACCGGCTACCGAAACGAATCATGCTCCCCGCCCGGTGGAGGCAGTTGAACGCATTCAAACCGTCGATCTGGTGCGGGGAATGGCCTTATTGGGCATTCTAATGATGAACATTCCTCTGTTTGGCTATCTGGAATCGGGTATGGCGGCGGTGGTAAAAGACCCCGGCAGCCGCGATTATTTCGCCTTTGCGGCTGTGGGCACGGCGTTTGAAGGAACAATGCGGGCTCTTTTTTCGATGCTCTTCGGCGCAGGCATGGTGCTGTTTGCGACAAACAAGCCGGAATCGATCGACGGGCCGTCGGTAGCTGAATACTATTACCGTCGACTGGTCTTATTGGTATTGTTCGGTATGCTCGACGCCTACATTCTCCACTGGCGGGGCGATATCCTGTTTATGTACGGCCTGATGGGGATGTTGCTTTATCCGTTCAGGAAGCTCAAGGCTAACTGGTTGTTGGGTGTCGCGTTTGCCTGTCTGCTGATTGGGTTATATAAAAATGAGGGGTGGCAAAGCAACATGCGCGAAGCCCGAGCCGGCTATCTGCAGGCTGTGAAGTTGGAGAAGTCGGGTAAAAAACCATCTGAAAAGCAACTGGAGCAGAAGGCGAACTGGGAACGAATCGAAGGCCGCACGAAGCCCGATCCGAAGGCCGATGCCAAAGCACTGAAAGAAATGCGCGGCAACTACGCATCGGTTTTCAGGCATATACTACCCGAGAATGCGGGTAGCGAGGTCTGGTACGTGTATCATGGCGCCTGGGATATGCTGGTGATGATGTTCCTGGGAATGGCTTTGCTTCAACTCGGTTTTTTCAGCAACAAACTGTCGTCTAATACCTACAAGACAATCGTGTTGATCGGATACGGAATCGGCTTACCCATTAGCTGGTTTTATGTACAGCACACGGCCCAGATGTACCTGAACCCCGGCCTGGCGGTCGATACGTACCGGATATCGCCCAACGCGCTCTATGATCTGCGTCGTGGCCTACTGGCGCTGGGGCACGCCAGCCTGCTCATGCTGGTGTACCGGTCGCAACTGGTGCCATGGCTTATGCGTGCGCTGACGGCGGTGGGGCAAATGGCGTTTACTAATTATCTGACACACAGTATTGTATGTGCTCTGTTTTTCAACGGTTACGGGCTTGGCTACTACGGTAAACTGGCGTACTACCAGCTCTATTATGTTGTGTTCACCGTCTGGGTTTTCCAGCTGATTATCTCGCCCATCTGGCTCCGCTATTTCCGATTTGGCCCCTTCGAATGGCTCTGGCGCAGCCTGACCTACTGGACTCCGCAACCCATGCGCCGGGCGGTAAAGCAGGAAATGGCAGTAGCGTAGGTACGTTGCCTCAGCAACGTACCTACTCAATATCAATATCGTACTTTGCCAATAATCCGGCAATGCCCGACAGCGAAAATTTTGCCTTGCCTATGCGGTTCAATTCCGGGTCGAGCGAGTAATTGTAGGCAGTTCTGAAGTCAGCTTTTTCCAGGATGGTATTCTCAAAGGCGGCGCGGCGAAGATCACTCTCGTCGAAATCGGAGCCGGTGAGATCGGCCCCCATAAAGTCTACTTCATGCAGGATCGACTTTTTGAACGTCGTATTCTTGATTTTCTGCTTGTAGAATGATGACCTGCTGAGCACGCACGTATCGAAGCTGACGGCAAACAGAAAATCGTTGCAATGCTCGAAGTGCAGCCCTTCGGCGTTGCAATTCCTGAACCGCACATCCCGAAATGCGGTTTTCATCAGCTTCACGCCAGCCAACTGACAATCAATGAATTCGCAATCGTAGAAAACGCAGTTCGATAGGTCAGATTTGGTGAAATCGCAGCTCGTAAAACGGCAAAGTTCGTATTCGCCGGTCGGCAGCTTGCTCTTTGTATAATTGATGTTGTTGAATTGTTCGTTTATGGAAAATACGTCGGCCATTGGTCTGAGGTAAAAGCTGGGATGTCTTGATGTCAACTGGCAACAGCTGTGTTCCGTTCTACCGGGGAAGCATTTCAGACGTTTAATTTGCTTAATCAGACCATGCTTTACAGGCCTGTATCCAACTGATTTACAGTAGCTGAATGAACGTATAATCCTGATTTTTTGCCGTTAGAAGGCAAAAATATTGCTGTCAAACCTATTTATAAGTCCGAGATTACTTAGAAAAATTGCTTAGTTATTATCTGGTTGCGAATTTTAGGGCGATCACACGCCGTAAATAACTAGTGTAAGCTATGAAGTTCTATTTCTGTTGCCTATCATTACTAAGCACATTGGCAGCTCAGTCGCAAGACAAGCCAACTCATACGATAGCAGGGCTGATGGGAAGTAAAGCCTCTTTTTTGTCAAATCAGCACCTTTTTTACGTTGACAGCCGAGGTAATGGCATCAGCTATGACTTAAAAACAAAACAGGCTATCCAGGTGATTAGCGCTGGTCAGCTTTCAATTGGTAACAGACAAATTATTGCCAGTCCAGACGGCAGAAAGTTACTTGTTCATAAGCAAGAGGAGCCACAACTCATTGACCTCGATACCAAAACCATAGTAAGGACCTACCGGCATAATAGCCGCAGTGCGTCTGTTCTTGCCTTTAGCCATAGTGGAAACTATGTAGCAGCAGGTTTTTATAATGGTATGGTTTACGTTTGGCAAACAGATTCAGATGCACCTCTTACCCGGTGGGATGCTCATCCTAAAGCTGTAAGCGCACTTGTGTTTAGTCATGATGATGCTTTGATGGTGACGGGTAGCAATAGCAAACGCATCTGCATCAGAGAAGGTATAGATGGCCAAATTCAGACTGAATTGTCTGCTGGTGGCGAGGTCGATAAATTGTCTATATGTCGAGATAATACTCACTTGCTCAGCGTTGTAAGTGAACCTTTTGGAAGTCAGTGGACATCGCTATGGAATATAAAAACTAAAGAAGAGCTCATTAAACTTCCCGATGTGTCGATGGCCGTTTTTAGCCCGGATGGTAAACGTTTTGCAACCTATAACTGGACAACACGTGTCGTAAGCGTGTGGACCATCGCCAACCGACGCATAATCAGGGCCATTTCTGAAACTTGCGACCATCTTTATTTCAGCCCCACGGGCGATTATTTGATTACTCAGAATGAGGCTGCTATAAAAGCATGGCCAATGGGTAAGTTGCCCGCCTCTGAGAAAGAAATAACCAGAGCCACGGCCGTCTCGTTGGCACAATGGGAAGCATTGGGAGTTACTTATCCAACTGATGCGCAGGTTCAAACGAAATTGGCTGAGATGTTGGCCATTGATAGCAGGAGCATGGAGGAATGGGCGAAATTAGCAAAGCGTATTCCTGCACAAAAAGCACTTGCTGATAAGAAAGCCTTTGATCTGGTTGGTACCTGTAGCGTAAGAAATATTCAGTTATACCTGTCAGTTTTTCCGGCTGGGCAATATCGAAGCCTGGTGGCTGGCCGACTTAAAAAAGCAACTGCCTGTGAGGCAATGCAGGCAGCAAACCGATCTGGAGCGGCCTCATCGGGTTATAGTAGTTCGCGGACGGTTGCACCAGGTTTAGCTAATCATACTGACTGTGAGGCTTACGCCTACATCACGTTGATCAATGAGGATTCGATGGAGAAAGAATACCGACTTGAGTTCTATTATCGAAACTCTCTTCAGTCTACGCGAATTGGAAAAAGCATTGTGATTCGTAACCGAAAGGATGATAACCGTTGGGATGTACATACCGGATTCAGCGATGCTGAATCCTCTTACTCTGGTTTGGAACTGTTGATTAAAGATGCCTTTAACAAGCAGATAAAGCCCCTATCGGGATGCCGCACCTGGACGTACCTGGAGCGTTAACGTGTTAGCCGTGATTTAGAGAAAGTGAGAGAGATTGTGACTTGCTTTCTATAGCGACATGGTCAAAGCGCTCGAGTGCCTGGTTAGGCACTCGAACTGAACACTAAAATTGGCTAAAGCTCCAGTTACTGTATATAATGTGGATGCAAACCAGGCCATTTTATTTTTTAGTTGATCTGCCAATCTCCTGAATCAGGTTGCTTATGTCCGTTTCTTCTGTACCCTTGGCACATTGATTCACGAAAAGATGCACCAGAGACTGACTCTCAGCGTTTGGCCACTATCGCTGAACCCGGCTGGCCATTTTCGCGGTTAGACGGTAAGGCGTTCGTACTTTTGCCCAACGATTCTCATACAACCTATGCAACGCGTTTATTTCGATAATGCCGCCACTACCCGGCTCGATCCTGCTGTGCTGGAGGCCATGCTGCCCCTGATGCAGGATAATTTTGGTAACCCTTCATCTATTCACGGCCACGGCCGCGTGGTGCGATCGGCGGTTGAAAAGGCGCGCAAAACCGTAGCCTCTCTCCTGAACGCAGCCCCTGCCGAAATCTTCTTTACCTCGGGCGGAACGGAAGCTGACAATACGGCTATTCAGGGGAGCATCGATACCTACGGCATCACCCACGCCATCACCTCACCGCTGGAACACCACGCGGTGTTGCACACGCTGGAATACCTGGCCAAAACGGGGAAGATCAAACTCAGCATGCTGCGGGTAGACGAACGCGGCCGCCTGGATTATGAGCAGCTGGGTACGTTGCTCAACGCAAATCCGAACTCGCTGGTATCGCTGATGCATGGTAATAATGAAATCGGTAATCTGCTGGATATGAATCTGGTAGGTGAGCTATGCCGGGAGTATGGAGCTGTCTGGCATTCAGATACCGTGCAAACCATGGGGCATTACCGGCACGACGTTCAAGCGCTGAAAGTTGATTTCCTGGTGGGGGCTGCCCATAAATTCCACGGACCCAAGGGAGTCGGCTTCCTGTATGCCCGCCCAACTGACCGCCCCGCCATTCATCCGTTTATTCACGGTGGTTCGCAGGAACGCAACCGGCGTGGTGGGACCGAAAACGTGTATGGCATTGTAGGGCTGGCCAAAGCCCTGGAAATTGCTTACGCTGAGATGGCCGAGCACCGGCAACATATCGAATTCCTGAAACAGCGGATGATCAAGCAGCTTCAGGCCGCTATTGGCGATGTGCGTTTCAACGGTGAATCGGCTGATCTGGATAAGAGCCTGTATACGGTCTTGAGCGTGAGCCTGCCCGCAACCGACATGAGCGACATGCTGCTGTTTAACCTCGATATTGCCGGTATTTCGGTGTCGGGCGGGTCGGCCTGCTCGAGCGGGTCAGATGTGGGTTCGCATGTGCTGGGTGCACTGCCAGGCCTGAATCCTGACCGGGGAAATATTCGCTTCTCGTTTGGCAAGTACAATACCGCCGACGAAGTTGATTTCGCTGTGTCGAAAGTAGCCGAGATGTACGCTATGAACGTTTAAACGAACGAGGGGGCCTTGCCAAACAACCAAAACGGTGTGCGGCAAGGCCCCCTCCCTATATAACACTAGCTAGCTTTTAACCCAGGTGCCTTTTGATGGTAACGCTAGTTTGGCAGCCCGCCAGTTCAGAGCAATAAAAATGCCGGCTGCCACCAGAATCACCTCCGTAAGAACATACTGGACTATCAGCGTTTTGGTGTAAAACAGAGACAAAAGCAGCTCATTCGAGAAAAAGATAAACGGCACCAACGCACCGACCAGCTGAACAGCGAGCAGCCATACGCCAAACCGCAATGAGCGGCTATTCAGAAAACATAGCCCGGTAATGCACTCAAGCAATGCAACAATGTTGGTTGCAGAATCGCCCGATACCAATCCGCCAGTCAGCAAATTGGCGGTGAGATCTTCAACAGGGGTGCTGCCGAAAACAAACTTTATCAGTCCGAATTCCAGAAAAACGACACCGGTGAACAGGCGCAAAAGGGTGCTGCTGTGATCGACCAGCCATCGGTTGAACGTTAGGTCGAACTGATTGAAACGGGCGAAAAACGTATTTAGAGCCTTCATATTATCAAACTACGGTGTACTGCACTATACCTACGCAGTAAGTATTATAAAAGATTTACCGTTTGATCAGTTCCACATACTAAACAGGGTCAATTTGTTGTTGTAGCAACCAGCGCGCTACCGGGCTCTATTCCTGAACACGTACCCGGGCTAGTTACCAATGTCTGGAACGTACCTAAACGTCGACAGTGACACCATGCCACCGTTGGGCAACGGTGAGCGTGTAATCGATAAAAGCGCGGGCGGTGCGGTCGTACACTTCGTGACCAATAAACTGGCCATCAGCATCCAGATTTTTATCTGTTTCATGCGATTCGTACAGCTTTGGCGAAATGATCGAGAAATTATTGGTAAAGCTGATGACCTTGTTCAGCACCGTTGTCATATCGAGTGCAGGCTGACGACCGCCACGACCGTTTGACGTACCGATCATCGCAAACACCTTGTTCTCGAATAGCTGCTTGAAAGCTGGTCCACCGAGTGAATTGAAGGCATTGATAATTTGTGGCGTGGCGGTCCAGTTGTATTCAGGTGAGGCGAAGAAGACCAGATCAGCTTCACCCCAGGCTGTAATGAACGCCTGCTGAAACGACGTCAATGCATCGGGCTTTATCCAGGCCGTACCAACAAAAGGGAGGTCATAATCCACAAAATCGATAACGGTTACCTCGTGCTGGCCACTTTCCAGCAAGATGTTCTGGGCAAATTTGCAGAACCGAAGGGTATTGCTGTTAGCACGGGGAGAGGTAGAAATAATAGCAATTCTCATAGTAAACGTAGTGTTCGGGGCATCCGGGAAAAGCCCGGAGCTGTCGGTAAAGAAAACCACACCGTCAGACAGATAGTTTACGTACGGTAAGTCAATCCAACATAGACCATGACAGCATCACGAATCTGCGTTATTACTGGGGCGAACTCAGGTATTGGTAAAATCACAGCGCAGGAACTGGCCCGCAAAGGCTTCGGTATTGTTATGCTCTGCCGCAACCTCGATAAAGCCCGCCCTGTGCAGCAGCAAATTCAGGCCGCAAACCCGACCGTCATCATTGACCTGATCCAGTGCGATGTGGCCAGTATGGCCTCTGTCCGCGCGGCGGCCAAACAGATACAGGATCGGTATGACCACATCGACGTGCTGATCAACAATGCCGGTTTATACATTGATAAAGAGCAGTATTCGCCCGATGGATATGAACTGACTTTTGCCACCAATCACCTCGGCGCTTTTCTACTGACAAACCTGCTGCTCGGCCTGCTCCGCAAAGGACAGGATGCCCGCGTGGTAACGGTATCGTCGGAGGCACATCGACTGGCAGGTACGTTCCGGATCGATGAACTGGCCCGGCCAAAATCTTATGGTGCTATGAAGGCCTATGGGAAATCTAAACTGTGTAATATATTGTTTGCCAACGAATTAGCTAACCGACTAATGGATGATGGCATTACCTCGAACAGTTTACATCCCGGAACCGTAAGTACTAATTTCGCGGCCGATTCGGGCGCCGTTTTCGGCGCTATACTCAGTCTGGCCCGGCCGTTCCTGAAAACGCCGGAACAGGGCGCAGCTACCAGTATTTTTCTGGCTGCTTCGCCGCAGGTTAACCACGTTACAGGACTGTATTTCGACGATAGCAAGCCGAAAACGCCAACCAAAGACGCGCAGAACAACTTCTACGCCAAACGCCTGTGGGACATGAGTACCGAATTGGCAGGCCTATAATAGACGTGTAAAGGTGGACGGTGACCGGGCCAACAGCTTGTATTAAAAATGAGCGAACAGATGAGTAGGATGCCGAAAAATGTGTAGGTTAACTTTCCTTTCAACCACCAGAAAAATGGGCTTTTCATTGTCACTAACCTACTGCTTCCTGTCGGCGAGCCTGTTGCTGATGGGTCACCGGCTACCAGCTCAGCCAGTTGCCAAACAATCTGAATTTGCGGTTACCGAGTACGAGCATCACGATAAATATTTTGAGCAAATCACTTACGTTGGCAAACGGAAAGATCACTTTATCGTGAATACGTACCTGAAAGACAGTACGTTGTACCGAATTGACAACTACCGGTACATTGATCAGGGCAACTTGATTGGGGTGCTGGCCGTACGGCACGGCCCGTCGAAAATTCTGTACGATGACGGCCGGCTATACTTAACCTGCGATTACAACATGAATGTGCTCAACGGCGCATTCATTGTTTACTACAACGACGGTTCAATAAAAAGGCGGGAGTTGTATAAAAACGGAACGCTGAAAAAAAGCGTGTGCTACGACCCCGATGGTGCCGAACAGGTCTGCGAGCCCTTTTATCAGCAGATTAAATTCATGGGCAATGAAAAAGAACTGACCGAGTACCTGATAAAAAGCCTGGTGCCTGTGCTTGATGGAACGTCACTCCGGTTGTTTCCTGTAAAATTGGTAGTGAACGATATTGGGCAAATCATTGAGGTGGTGAGTGAAGTGGGTCGTGATAATGCTAAAGTCGCAGCCAGTATAAAACGGATCGTGCAGGAAATGCCCCGCTGGCGAGAGAACGAATCGAACTGGAAACCCGCGACTATGGATGGTAGCCCCGTTTCAGGCGTGTGGGTAATGCAGGTATACCGCGACCGGAATTTTTTGCAGGTAAGTCTGCCGCATAGCGCCCGTTCCAATTAAGCGAAGGCTACTTTCTGGAAATAAAATGACATTATTTATACGCATCTCTGCTTACCTGCACCTGTTTTTTTTTGCTTGCTTTTACACAATTGTCAACGCTCAGACTGATCGTACCGTTTCTGATTTATCGGTGATCGAGTATCAAAGCCATGACGATTATTACGAACGAATAATTTATGTAGGTAAGAAGAAAGATCGGTTTATTGTTGAGACTTATCTGGCAGATAGTACACTCTATCGGATCGATAATTACAGGTTCATTGATCAGGGGGTTAATTTTGGTTTTCTGGCCGTCAGACATGGCCCTGCTAAGATTTTATATAACAATGGTAAACTGTATGTGACCTGTGATTATAATATGAACAAACTGAGTGGTCCATTTATCGTCTATTATCCCGACGGGGCCATAAAAAGAAGGGAGTTATACCGAAATGAAACCGTAAAAAAAAGCGTGTGTTACGATACGGATGGCGGGGAGTTTATGTGTGAGCCCTTCTATCAAAGGATTTATTTTAAGGGGAATCCACGAGAACTAAAGGCTTATTTAGATAAAAAATTACAGCCAATTTTAGATAGTAACCTATCGTTTATCGTAACGTTTGAGCTGATTATTAACGAGATAGGTCAGGTTGTTGACGTGAAAATGGGTGCCGGGCGAAGCAGCACTGCCGTGGCGGCCGCTATCAGGAAGATGGTGCAGGAGATGCCTCGCTGGCATGAAAATGAATTGAATTGGAAGCCTGCCAATATGGATGGTGTAGCTGTTCCTGGCAAATGGCTCGTGCAGGCTAACTGGGAACGGAGTGCCTGGCGCGTTAGCTTTCCATTCTGATTCTGGCCGGTGTAGATTTAGTACTGAAACCAGACGTCAACGGCTTGTCGATAAGGTAACGGATAGTTCGTCAGATATAGGTAATGAAACTGTATCATCACAAAACATCGATCGTTTTTACATGGCTGTTTCTCATCATAGGTTTACCGGTGATGGCGCAGCGCGGGTTACCGACGAACCCATTTATTTCTGACGATTATCAAAGTCATGCCGGATATTATGAGCGTATTGTTTATCTGGAAAAGAAGAAAAATAAGTTTATTGTTGAGACCTACCTGGCTGATAGTACGTTATATAGTATAACTTCATTTACGTACGACAAACCGAAATTTATTTGGCAGGAACAGATAGATGGTCAGGGGCCTGTTAGAAACGGACTGACTAAAATTATGTATCCTGGTGGAGGACTCTATTTGTCCTGTATGTATAAACTGGATTACCTGAATGGTGCGTTTCTGGTATTTTATCCGAACGGCACCATAAAACGAAGAGAATTATACCAGAAAGGCAACCTGAAAAAGAGCACCTGCTATGATGCGGCCGGCGGAGAGATAAATTGCGAAGCGTTTTTTCAGCTGCCTGAGTTCGCTGGTGACCCAGCCAGGCTAACGCGCTATTTCGAGGAAAACCTGCTGCCTATAATCAACAAACATGTGTTGCTGGGCGAGATCAGGGTGATCATAAACGAAATTGGGCAGGTTACCGGGGTGGAATTGTATACCGCCCGGCAAGACTTGGCAGTATCGGCTGCTATTCAGACCGTGATACAGGAGATGCCTCGCTGGCGGGAGAACGAGTCGAACTGGAAACCGGCCCGGATGGATGGGGTTCCAGTACCGGGTAGCTGGATTATACGCGCCTACCGGGACGGTCGTTTTTTACGCCTAAGCTTTCCCGGATCAAGAACGTAGGCCAGATCACACTATCTCGAACGTCCCAAACCGTGATGAACGTCGTATTTAAAGTGGATAAATTCGACGATGTCGATGCCCATAATCCAGCTAATCAACTGACACTGTTTAAACTCGATGTGCCCGATTCGCCCCATTGGCAAACGCTCCGACTGGTCAAGACAGTTGGTATGACCGGTACCAAAGTGAGTCCGTATGAATTAGTGCCTACTGTAACAACCGACTATTTTCAATACGTTTTTGTCATAAAAAATTTGCCTTGCGTTGGGGCAAAATAGAACGTACCTGGGCCTGTATGCCAGGTACGTTTCCGGAATCGTATCTACACGTTCAGTTCAAACATCGCTTCAATTTCCACGGAGATATTGTTGGGCAGCGATCCCATGCCAACGGCACTTCGCACGCCGATCCCGTTTTCTTCGCCCCAAACGGTCGCAAATAGTTCGCTACAGCCATTGATGACTTTAGGGTGTTGCTCGAAGTCGTCAACGGCGTTTACCATCCCCAGAATCTTGATTACCCGTTTAACCCGGTTCAGGCTACCGAGTGTTGCTATCAGCGTTGATAAAATGGCGAGGCCTGTCTGGTGCGCAGCAGCAACGCCATATTCAATGTCTACTTCAGCACCAACACGGCCAGTCATCAGGCTGCTGTCGGCGCAGTAAGGGCCGTGGCCGGATACGTAGATGAAATGCCCAACAATCAGGCTCGGTTTATAAACCCCTTTGGGCGTAGGCGCTGGCGGAAGTTCGAAAGCCAGCGCGGCAAAGTTTTCGTCTGGTGTCAGCATACAGGTCGGGAGTCATAGTGCTAAACAATGGGTTGCACAATGGCATGTCCCAACGTATGATCAATGCTTTGCTTCGAGGTAGTGACGCTTCAGGAGGTCGTCGCCGAAGTCGTTGCCTTTTTCGCGGAGGATGGCGTGGATGTGGTTGCCATCGTTTTGAAAACCAACGTTATCGTACTCGATCAGGAAGTCGGGGCCGTTGATGATGTAATAGTGTGGCTTGTTGTTTTCAAGGCTACCTACCCAGGCGAAATACACCTTGTCGAGGCCCGATTTCATGATCTTGCCAAACAGCTGATGTGCCTTCTGGTGTTCGAAATTGTGGGTATATTCCTGAATCAGCATGGTCAGGATGTCTTTCTGATCGGCCGTAAACTGGCTGGCCGGAATACCGTAATAGCTTGTAATACGCTGACTTCCCTGCGGCGAGGTGATAATGTCTTTGGGTACGTCCTGCTTCAGCATCGCCACCGTTCTCTGCGCATCGGTCAGGGCATTGATCAGCAGAAAACCGTAATCTTCTTCCTTGCTCAACACCCGTAAACCCGCATATTTTCCTGACTTGACCTCTGACGGATCTGTGCCGATGAAATAAGGCGACATGGAGATGGTTTGTCCGTCGGAGGTAAGGCTGATGGCCATGTGATGCCCGCCGAAATTAAGTCCCCAGGCCTCGCCCGTTTGCGGCTTTCCCCAAATAGATATGAAATAATTACCATGCGCCCACTTCATGTTCTGCATCATAGTGAGCATGCGCTGATCAATCTGTCCGCTATCGAAAGCCTGCTGGTAGAGGGTATTCAGAATATCGTCTAGTTGCATCAGACTTGTTGTTTTCAGATACCCCTGCGAACTCAGCATAGCCGATAAAACCCGATGAAAGGCCAGCCTGCTCTGGTCAGACAACGTACCGTAGGCGATACCCGGCCGCGGAACAAGCCCTACAGGCAGATTGGTCCACTTGTAGCGTAATGAATCGGTGAACGCATAGTGCGTCTTTTGCCGCTCTTCGGCCGACAACGTACCCAGAAACCGGCTTGCCGACTCCATAATGACTTTTGCTGACTGGGCGAAGCCAGTGAACGATAGGAGCGAGCAGAGCAGGAGCAGGGATAGGGTACGTTTCATGCGTTTTCCGGATTAGTAACTAGCGTTGTAGTAAGGAGGTCGGCTGGGTAAGTTACTCACACCGCTCAGGGCCGATAAAGGCACGTTATCTTTACGAATCAATCTGGATTGATTCGCAACCGTTATGTTTATTTCCTCTCAACCCGACCCGGCACCCATCACCCGTCAGCTTCGGGCCATGTTTGGTTCACGGCTTTTACTGGCCGCCATTCATCATCTGAACGTATTCGAGACGCTCGGCAACGGCCCATTGTCGCTGGCTGAACTCAGTGATAGGCTATGCCTGGCCGAACGCCCGGCAATGGTTCTCTTTCCGGCGCTCTGTGCCATGGAACTGCTTGATTACGACCAGCAGGGAAGGCTGCAAATAACCGACCTGGGCCACTACGTAACGCAAAGCCAGACGCCGAACCTGACGGGCTACACCGGCCTGGAGAAAGACGATCCAGGGGCGGTTGAGATGGCTCAATTTCTTCGAAATGATGGCCCGTTGGCCTCTCCACAGGGCATTTCGTTCGTGAAAGAAGGTGACGGACCATCGCCGATGGATGATACGGAACTGGCCCGAAAATTCACGCTGGGGCTGGCTGGCCGTGCGCAACTGCTTTCACCCATTGTGGCGGCCAACCTCCCGAAGCGTACCGGCCATTTGCTCGATGTGGCCGGGGGCTCAGGCTTCTACACCTACGAGTGGCTGTTGGCTAACCCGACCTCAACGGCAACCCTGTTCGACCGTCAGGCTGTGTTGGCGGTAGCTGCTGAGTTGCTCGACCAATTTGCGGCCAGTGGACGGCCAGGCGTTGCCAGTGTTCGGTCACGCGTAACGTTTCAACCCGGCGATATGCTGACCGATGACCTTCCCCAAACGGATCTGCTGCTGGCCGCCAGCCTGTTTCACGACTGGCCAACGTCAACCTGTCGGCAACTGGCCCATCGGTTTGCGGCTACCCTTCGCCCTGGTGGTGAAATCTGGGTGCATGATACGTTTCTGAACGACACGCTCGATGGTCCATTGGCGGCTACCGATTATTCAGCCCAACTGTTCTGGGTAACAAAAGGGCGTTGTTACAGCCGGGCCGAGTACCAGAGCTGGTTCGCCGAAGCCGGACTCACGCCTTTACCCGACGCCATTCCCACCAAACTGGATTACGGATTGATCGGAGCGCGTAACGGGTAGGCTAGGCTGCCGGTGGAGCCAGTAGGTAAGCCGAAAGGCTGTTAAAACCGTAGGTAAGTCAATTGGGTTACTACCCTATGAACAACAAATTCGTTACCCTGGCCAAACGACTGCTGAGCCAGGCATCGCACGCAGTTCAAATGTGTGCGCTTGCGCTGATGGCCTGCCTGTTTGCCCTGATGATGGCCTGCACCACTGACCGCACCAGCCTGGCAGACGGACAGAAACTTCGGCTGAACGTGGGCGACATCCAGGAAGTAACCATAAATACCCGCGCCGACACGACCTGGCAACTCGCCGCCACATCTGATAATCAGGAAGTGGTTGACGTATCGCGCAAACAGACAATGACGTCAACCGGCAGCGGTTCGGCGTCTGTTCAAGCGAGACGAGCCGTTTTTCTGATCAAAGGTGTTACAGCCGGTACAGCCCGGGTGGTGTTTACGGAAAAGCAAGCTGGCGCAAACGGTGATGGGCAACTAAAGAAAACCTACGTCGTAACCGTTACCAGTAAGTGATGCGGGGCGCTTGATTAAAAGCAGAGAGTCTGGATTCTGGGGTTGAACTTGCAACCCCAGAATCCAGACTCTCTGCTTTTAATCAAGCGCCCGCTTCAGGTCAAAGATCAGATCGTCGGCATGTTCCAGGCCGATCGACATACGGAGTAGGTTGGGTGGTGTTTGGCTGGTAGGGCCCTCAACGCTGGCCCGGTGCTCGATCAGGCTTTCAACACCGCCAAGACTAGTGGCGCGGGTAAACACCTGCACTTTAGCCGCCGTCCGAATGGCTTCGTCGGCACCACCACGTACCTGAACAGACAGCATGGCACCGAAACCGGTCATCTGTTTTTTAGCCAGTTCATGGCCGGGGTCAGTAGGCAGGCCGGGGTAATGAACGGCCTCTACGTTGGGGTGCGTAGCCAGGAATTCGGCTACTTTTCCCGCTGTTTCACTCTGCAACCGAATCCGGGCTGCCAGGGTTTTAATGCCCCGCAATACTAGCCAGCACTCGAATGGCGACGGTACGGCACCACCAACCGACTGGAGCCGACGAATACGCTGATACAGGGTGCCATCTTCTTTGAAGACCAAGGCACCACCCAGCACATCGGAGTGCCCGCCAAAATATTTGGTCGTGGCGTGCATCACTACATCACAACCCAGATCGAGCGGCCGTTGCAGAATAGGGGTGGCCCAGGTATTATCGCACACACAGATGGCACCGCCCGCGTGGGCAATGTCGGCCAGTGCGCGAATATCAACAATTTTCAGCAGCGGATTCGAGGGCGTTTCGAGCCAGATCACCCGTGTATTGTCGTGCATGGCGGCACGTACCTGATCCAGATCGGTCATGTCGACGCGGGTGTAGGTAAGGCCCCAGGGGTGCATCAGTTCTTCAAGCAGGGCGGGCGTTCCGTAATAGGCATCGGTAGGCACCAGTACATGATCGCCGGGAGCCAGCGCCAGAAACAGGTTCATGGTAGCCGCCTGACCCGAGGCGTAGGTCGTGGAGGCAAAACCCCCTTCCAGGGCGGTCAGGCTGCGTTCAAGGGCATCGCGGTTCGGGTTGGCGTTGCGAGCATACAGATAGCCGTGCTTGAATGTACCATCGGCATCGCGTTCGTAGGTTGTCGACAGGTAAATGGGCGGTGCCAGTGCACCAGCATTACGGTCGTAATAATGCGTTGAGAGTAACGCAATCGTTTCGGGCTTCATGATTGCAAACTAATAGAAAAAGCGCATTTGCGGCTGCTTATCCGACGAGTAGTTAGCTACCAGATATACAGAATAGGTTCCGTTTACTCAGTATACCCGTTCTGGCAGAAAAGAATAGTCGTAGTATCCGGTTGTAAAGACAGATAAACAAAGTGGCTAAACAAGTGGAAAGAGTCGTTTCGTCGGTGTGGGTTTGGGGTATCGCGGGCCTGCTTTCGCTGCTGGCACTGGCGGTATGGCTACTCTGGCTTTTGTGGCGAACCAACAGAAAACTGTAGGCCCAAAAAAAGCCCCGACATTGGCCGGGGCTTGGTTTCAGCAACCATGTAAGGGTAAACCGAAATTATTTCGTAGCAGCCAGCTTCATGTCAACGGTGAAGTCGTCATAAATGGCTTTGTCACCAATGTTCTCGAAGAACGATTTCGATCCGTAACGGATATCGTATTTCGTCCGGTCGAGTGTGGCCTTACCGGTAGCCGTGATCTGATTGCCGGCAACTTTTACCGTGGCCGGGAATGTAACCGCGTTGGTGATGCCTTTGATAGTCATGTTGCCCGTGATATCATACAACTCACCCCCCTTTGGCGTCACTTTTGTGATTTTGAAGGTCGACGTTGGGAATTTAGCGGTGTTAAAGAAATCTTCCGATTTCATGTGGCCGATAAACTTGTCGTTGTAGCCCTTGTCGGTCAGGTCGGTACAGGTAATGCTGTTCATGTCGAACGTAAACTGCCCGCCCGTTACTTTGCTGCCGTCAACCACAAACGCACCATCCTGTACTTTAATGTTGCCCGAGTGTTCGCCGGTTACTTTTTTGCCATTCCACGATAACGTGCTTTTCGCTGCATCAATTTTGTAAGTAGTTGCTTTAGGGGCAACAGCTTTGGTCGTCGATTTGCCTGGGCCAGTGAATGCGGTAGTTGCAGTTAGAGCGAGAGCGGCAAAGCCAGCCAGAATCAGGTTGTTTTTCATTTGAACTGTGTATTATATAGTGAATAAACTTGGTAATTAATCGTCGGTGGCCACGCTGCGGAAGTCGTTCAGCATGGCGTTCAGCTCGTCGGCTTTCAGACCTTCGTATGCTTTAAACTGGAGTTCCCAATTATCTTGCGCTTCATCAATTTTTTTGAGCAGCGCCAGCCCCTTTTCGTCGATCAGAACATCAACGGCGCGGCGGTCGCTGGGGCATTCGGTCCGGAGCACAAGCTTCTTGCTGACCAGTTTGTCGACCAGCCGCGAGGCGTTCGACATCTTATCCATCATTCGTTCTGTGATGTCGTTGATCTTCACGGGCTGGGGATGTTGACCCCGAAGAATCCGTAACACATTATATTGCGGTACGGTGAGTCCAAAAGGCTTGAGTAGGCGCATCTGACTGTCGCACAGCCAGTTGTTGGTGTACATCAGGTTCACGATCAGCCGGTGGAGCGGTGATTTGAACTGCGACTGTTTTATTTCCTCTTCAATTTTCATGTGCGTAGGTGTCGTCAGAATAGTGCTCGAAGAAGGAGACAACCGACTGTTTCCAACTTCGTGACAAATATAATGTCGATACATTAATTACAAGCGTAATTTAGCGGTTATAGTTCATGCGTCGCTGGAAAAAAATGCTTACTGGAACGTGCTAACCTGGGGCGAGTTGATGTCGAAGTCGCGAAGACGCAGAACGGGGACGGCCTCGAAGGCGTAGCGCAGGGCCGCCGCATTATTGGGAAGATTAGGGTAGTACGTAAACCGTATCTGGAAGCTGTTGAACGTCAGATTCTCATTCCGGAGCCTGAAACCAATGCCATAGCCCTGATAGAGTGGCCCGGCCAGCAGCGATCGCTCGGGGTAGCTGACCAGACCCATGTTGGCAAACGTTAAAAAGGCCACCCGAAAACCAGCGATATTGACCCGTGAGAAAAGGAGATTTTCGTAGTCGACAATCAGCCGTTTGGTGCCAAACAGGCCTTCACCCCCCGCTCCAAAAATGTTATTGTTGTTCAGGTTGATCGATTCATTGTTGAAACGGTCGGCACCTACCGTAACGTGGGTATTGACAAAATGACGCATCTGCCCCCATTTAACCCGGTGTAAGGGGCTGAAATAGTTGGTTTCCATATTGACGACCGATTGCTCACGACGCCCTTTCCGGAAATAAGAACCTGTGTTAAGCAGGCCATACACGTACCCGATTTTATGAATATACTGTCCGCGCGAGAAGCTGATACCGAAGTAGTTACGTAACCCAAGTTCGGCTTCTTCAAACCCACCGACAAACGACATCAGGCTACCATATGGCACGTCTTCCGTACGGCCGAACCCGTAAATGAGCACATCCCGAACGTACCTGCGCTGCGAATAGCCAAGGCTGAAAATGGTGGTTCGCCGGTTCTGATAAAGCTGATTACTATCAGCCGTAACTTCCGGTCGTTTAGTATAATCATAAGCCGTAAGGCGGCCCGCTACCACGATCCGGGCGCGGTCATCGGGGTTTTTTACCCGAAACGGTGACGGAAACGACCGGCCAATCCAGATATCGCTGTAATAATAGTTGAGCGGAAAGCTAAGGATACTATCGCGCCGGTCGGTGACCCGGTTGTTGGTCCAGTAGCGGCCAAGTTCCAGTTGCCCCGCCCATTTTGTATCGGGATTCAGGAAGGGGCGGAAGATTTTGGCCGACAGGTATTTCAGGTCGCGCAGCAGCACCAGATCAGCCTGACCAGTCAGGAAGGTCTTACCGATGTAGGGAATCAGGTACCGGCCCTGATATTCGGTTTTCTGTCCGGGCAGCGTAGCATTATAGCTGATCCGGTTGAACAGCTGATGCCCCATGCCCCGGAAATTGCGCTGGTCGAGGCCGAACTGAAAATTGTTGAATCCGCTGAATCCACCGTCGGGTAACAGCGACCATACATCCTGCGTAATTACGTACACATCAACGAATTGCCTGCTGTTGGGCCGGGGCACCACCAGAATACGAACGTCGAGAAACAAGCCCACATTCCGGAGCAGCCGTTCGTTGTCGCGCAGCACCGTGGGGTTTATCTGGTCGCCTTCCTGGAATTGTAAATAGGATCGTCGGATGACGCTTTCCCGGGTGTTTATGTGCAGTTTGTTGGCAAACTTCTCCACCCAGTTGGCCGAGTTGCGGGTCGTATCGTACACACTGGCACCAAATACGCCCAGCCGCTTGATGAAAATGGTGCCGATGACCCGCCCTTCATATGTCTTGTATGGGTTGACTTCGATCTGGTTTACCTCGCCCGAGGGCCGGCTGTTATACACGTCTCTAAAGAGGATGTTATACAATTCGCGGGTGAGCTTGCCTTTCGACATACGCTGTTTCAGGCGGGTATACCGTACGCTGTCGCGTACTCGTTCGGCACTGTCGGCCAGCATCAATCCGTAGGGCGTTATCAGCGAGTCGATCGGGAGTTGTTTGGGCGTTGTATCTACGGCGGCTGTGGTACTGGTGGCGGGTGTGGCGGTTCGTGTTGAGTCTTGCGCCCATACACAGGTTGTACCGGCCAGCCAAAACAGCAGGCTGCCAGTCAGAATCCGGAGTAAAATGATAGCGCGTAACAATGGATGAATAGGATATAGCGGTGAAGCTGATTGGGTACAGCTCCGTATAGATACGAATGCGGGCCGAACGTTTAATTACTTAGAGGGCTTTCCATAGCCAGAAGTCACGTTGCCGTTCGCCCGCGAACCAGAATACATGCCAGCCGAGTCGGACAAAGCCCATCTTCTCATAAAAAACAAGCGCGGGGGCATTGTGTTCCCAAACACCCAGCCAAACCGCTGCATGCCCCTGATTATGAGCGTAATCCAGGCAGTGCTGCATCAGTCGGCGACCGTATCCCCGACCCACGTACTCGTCGAGCAAATAGATGCGAACAATCTCCAGTGCGTTCCGGATTGGCATTCGGCGTGGTGGGGCGTGGGCGTGGAGTTTCAGAAAACCAATCGCCTGGCCATCGTCATCTTCGGCCAGCCAGAACGTGGCGCGTTTATTGGTGAATTCCTGAGCATAGACGGGAACAGTGACGGCTTCGTCGAGATACTGCTGGATGGGGTTGCCGGGGTATTTTTCCGGACTAAAGGCCGCGTATAAACTTTGTCGGGCAACCGAAACAAGCGTATCGAGGTCGGATAACGTAGCTTGGCGAATGGTCATGGCGCAGTGATTGAAAATGCTGACGTTACAAAGTTTGGCCAGCGTAAAACCTATTAGCTCTTCGCGAACTTATAGATATACGACCTTTTTACAATCCAGTTGCTTATGCCACTCGTTGCGCCCACCGCCGTTTATCGTTTTTCAGCCGGAACTATCGCAGAAACGCCCGACCTGCTGGCTGTTGAAGAACCGCTGGAAATTCGGCTGGGCTACGGACCTGCTGATGATCGGCAGCAGCGCCCGCTGGCAGTAACCATGCGAACGCCCGGCCACGACGTTGAACTGGCGCTGGGGTTTCTGTTCACCGAAGGTATTGTGCATGCGCGGGGAGAAATTTTGTCGGCCCGCCACTGTTCGCGCGAGGAAACCGAGAAAGGTAATGTAATTCGCGTTGAACTCAATCCCGACGTGCAGCTCGACTGGGCCCGGCTTGACCGCCACGGCATCACAGCCTCGAATTGCGGCGTTTGTGGCAAAACATCCATCGACGCGATCCGTACCTCCTGCCCCGCACCGGTGTCAGGTACGTTCCGCCTCGACTCCGCTACGTTGCGGACATTGCCCGATCAGCTACGTACCCAACAGCAGGCCTTCGCCCATACGGGAGGGCTACACGCTGCGGCATTTGTGGGCGCAAACGGTCAATTGGGTCCGGTACGTGAAGACATTGGCCGCCATAATGCACTCGATAAACTGCTGGGCATTGCCTTCTGGAATGGCAACGTACCTGTGGCCCGGCAAGCCGTGCTGGTCAGTGGCCGAATTGGCTTTGAGCTGGTTCAAAAATGCTGGATGGCCGGTGTGCCGATGCTCATTGCACTGGGAGCACCATCCAGCCTCGCCGTTGACCTGGCCCGCGAAGCTGGCATAACCCTGGTCGGTTTCCTACGATCCGACCGATTTACGCTCTACACGCACCCGGAACGCGTGTTGGATGCTGAACTGATAGCCCGCTGATTAACAGCAGCTTATTCTGAACAAATATTTGCGGGTACGTTCCTTGTTGCCACTAAAAAAGCCCCGACGAGTGCCGGGGCTTTTTAGTGCAGACTGATCTTATAGGTTTAAAACGATTGTCTACTCCTTTAGCACCTTACGTACCTGCGCACCATCGGTTGTCTGGACGTTCAGGAAATACATGCCGGCTGGCAAGGCTTTCAAGCTCACTGATTGGCGCAATGTCTGGGCTGTTTTCTGAACCGTCAGCGTTTGCTGGGTACGTCCCGATACACTATTTACCGACACCGTTACCGGGCCACGATAGGCGCTTTCCCAATCCAGCACAGCCACGTCGGTGGTGGGGTTTGGCGATACCGTGAGGCCAAACAGTGGTTCTGTGGCCAGTACTACCGGGGCTGGCGGCACCAGATTCCAGGGCACAATATTGGCTTCGGGCGTAGGCAGCTTGGTGGTGGTCAGAATATGCCATTGGCCGGGTTGCATGGTTAACGCCGTGCTTGCCGTAGCGTTGACCGACTGGCCGGTGAAATAATCGTACCACGTACCGGTTTTGGGTAAATCGAGCACGACAGCATTAGCCTGCACGTCAAAATTGCCGATGATCACCACGGGTTGTGTGGCGTTGTTCAGTACCAATCGTTTCACGGGCTGATTGGCTATAAACGTGTAATCAGTCGTTTGGAACGCTGGCTGCGACAGCTTCAGCTTGATCAGCTCCTGATACACGCGTAGCAGCTTGGCCCGGTTGGCATCGGCGGTGTACTGCCAGCGAATAGGTTTCGCGGCAGTGCGGCAATCGTTGTTGTAATTGCCGTCAGAGCAGGCGTTGATCCCCAGATCGTAGCCAAGTTCGCCAAATTGCCAGATCAGTTTTGGGCCGGGAACGGGAATAAACAGTGCGGCGGCCAGTTTGGCCCGCTCCAGTGCTGTAGCAACGTCTTTCGTATTGTACGTACCTGCCGAAACTCCGTTCTGAACCAGGTCGAATACCATTCGTTCTTCGTCGTGGCTTTCCATGTAACCCAGAACATTTGGGTTGTTCCAGCCGCGCAGTTTGTAGGAGATCCAGTCGAAATTATCGTCGCGGCCGTTTACTACACCCCGGGCGGCATAGCGGTAATTGTAATTGTGGTTACCCCAGAACAGCATGCCATAATTGGCCAGTTCTTTCTCTTCCGTGTTATCGGCGAAATGCTCCAGAATCACGTAGGCCGACTTGTCGTAGGTACGTATCTGGTCATAAATCCGTTTCCAGATCGCAACGCGGCTGGCGTCATAGGCACCCCAGGCATCCACATTGTTCGGATTACTTTTCTGCGTGAATCCTTTCGAGAGGTCAAACCGGAAACCGTCCATTTTGTATTCCTGCAACCAGTACTGATTGATTCGTTGTACCAGTGCCTGCGTGGCCGGACTTTCGTGGTTGAAATCAAAGAAAACGCTGAACGGGTGCGTGGCCGTTGGGTTAAAATAGGGGCTGTCGGTGGATGGTTTGGTGCCATCCCAATACATTTTTACGTACGGGAACTCGTAATCGGCCTGGTTCAGTACCATGTCCAGAATCACGGCAATTCCGTTTTCGTGGCATTTATCGATAAACGCTTTCAGATCATTTTTCGACCCATAGG
The DNA here is from genome assembly GCF_017353175.1 of Fibrella forsythiae. Classification (GTDB taxonomy): domain Bacteria; phylum Bacteroidota; class Bacteroidia; order Cytophagales; family Spirosomataceae; genus Fibrella; species Fibrella forsythiae. The sequence goes on from NZ_JAFMYW010000002.1 coordinate 1,076,612, forward strand.
CCTTGTCTGGCGCGAAGTAATAAATTGGATTATACCCCCACGAATCGTTGCCCGAAAATTCCATGATGGGCATTATCTCGATGGCGTTGATGCCCAGTTTCTTCAGGTATGGTAACGAGTCGCCCACGTTTTTATACTGGCGGGAAGCGATGAAATCGCGAACCAGCAACTCATATACCACCATGTTTTTAGCATCGGGGCGGGTGAAGTTGGACACTTTCCAGGGATAAGCCGTCTGTCCGGTTTGCAGCACTGACACAATCTGTCCCTGCGCTTTGGTAGGAAAGGCTTTCAGACCGGCGTAAGTGGCCGTCAGAAACGAATCGTTGTTGCGGTCCAGAATCTTGTCTGAATAGGGGTCACCGGTCGGAATCTGCCCGTCTACGAGGTACTGGAAGGCCAGTTCCTGCCCTGATCGGAGACCCGTCAGTGCCAGCCAGTAGCGGTCACCGTCGGGTGTTTTATTCATGAGCGAAGCCGGGTCGGGGGTCCAGTCGTTTTGCTCACTCAACACAAGCACAAACGTTTTCTTCGGCGCATACAAGACCAGCGTGGCACTGGTGGGGTCAGAAGCGCTGTAGTTTATGCCGTCTTTTAACCCGGCTGGCAGGGCCGCAATGGTGGGGGTGGGTTTCACGTACAACAGAAACGAATCAGCAGCCGTTTCTGTAGCCGTTTGGGCGCTGACAACCACTTTGCGTATGGTGTTGGTGGCGGTGCCTGTGGGCACGCTGGCCACCAGTGAGTCTGCATTCGTGGCCGACGCCGACGTAACGCCATTCACCCGGAGCGTCAGTGTCGCCTTGTCAGAAACGTTGGCTCGAACAGAAACGCTGGTATTGGGTTCTACCAACAGGAATTTAGCCGTAGGACGGGCAAAGGAAACGGTCAGTTTGGCGTCGTAGATGGGCGTAAAAAAATCTTCGGTCTGTGCGGTTCCGGCACCGTTTTTTACAACCAGACCCAGGCGCCTAATGGGGGTTCCTACAGGTACGTTGTAGTAGGTGCGGGGTACAATCTTGATCTGCCATTTATCGTTACCCAGCGAAGTCATGGTGCCGGGTGCGTAGGGCGCATTGAAATTGGTTTGCCCCGTTGGGCCAAATTCAAAGGCATTACCCGTTTCGGTACGGCCCGCGCCCGACCAGAGGTAAACGTCGTCTTTTTTGCCAAGCAGGCCTGCAGCCCGGCCGTCTTTTGCCTGTTTCAGGTCAATGATAATGGTTACCTCACGATCGGCCGTGGGGAAAGAGGGTTGTGTAGTAACTAGCTGGGCAAGAGCCGGAACGAGCTTGCCAAGCCACAGTGCCGTCAGTAAAACACCCCTGGTAAGTTGATAAAGTTTGGTACACATACGTTGTATTTTTGGATTATCAAAGGTAGTGAAGCTATCCTACTGATTTTAAATATTACGCAGTACGAGTGCGGATGGTGAGGCCATATGTAACTTGCATTGCCGTTGATTGACCCATCCCGCCAGCTACTCAAGGCTTTTTTTAACTTCTCTGAATGTTGCCTGAATCATCCAACGATCTGTCATTGTCTGCGCTGTTAGACGTTCTGCCTGAGGCAATTGCCTGGCTGAAACCCGTTTATAACGCCGATAATGAACTGATCAACCTTCAGTTTGTGTATGTCAACGAGGTAATTCGTGCCCAGTCGAGAATCACGAACTATGCTATTGAGCCGGGCACGTTTTTTCTAGACGATACCGAGGTCAGGCCAGCCTACTTCCAGCAACACTTTTCGCTGCTGAGCCAAGTGCTTCAAACGGGCGTAACGCAAACCTATACCCAGTTCAACGAACTCCTCAACGGCTGGTACACCATCACGCACCGGCTCATGGACGGTGGCGTGCTGAGTGTGGCCCGCAACGTATCGGAAGAAATGCAGGCCGCCAAAGCATTGGAAGAACAGGCCAGCCTGACGCAGGCAATGCTGAATGGTTCGCAGGCAGGTGTGCTGTTGCTACAGGCTATCTACAACGTACAGGAGCAGATCGATGATTTTCTGATCATTGCCGCCAATAAGCCCATGGGCGAAATCAGCAATTTTGATCCCAAGGCTATCATCGGGCAACCCATGGAAAGGGTATACCCCAATTACAGACAGAGTGAATTCTTCAGGCTCTATTGCCAAACATTTATTGACGGTGAACCCCGCCGGGCCGAATACTATTACGAAGATGCTATTCGCAAAGGGTGGTTCGAGGCGTCGATCAACAAGCAGGGCAATTACCTGGTTCTGACGGTTACCAAGACAACCGAAACTCACGAGTTCCATGCCACTGTGGAGCAGGCGGCCCGCAACCTGCAGTCGGTCATCGATCATTCGCAAACCGGCATTTTCGTCTTCAGCCCCGTTTTCGACCCACTGGGCGAGCAAATCATCGATTTTCGGTTCAAAACTATTAATCGAATGGTGGCCGCGCTGGTGGGGCAAACTCCCGATGGGATCACGGGTCAGGTGGCTTCAGACTGGTTTATCAGCTACCGCGAGACGGGCCTCTTTGATAAATACCGGCATACGTACCTAACCGGCGAACCGCAGCGGTTTGATATTAACTACAACGTTGATGGGTTCGATGTCTGGTTCGATGTTCAGAGCGTGCGGGTAGACAATGATGTACTGGTCACCTTCACCGACTACACGCTCCTGAAGCACGCACAACAGACCCTTGAACAGCAAGCCAACCAGACCCGGAAACAAACTGAATTGCTCAACAGCGTGCTCGATGGCTCAGAGAGCGGCATCATGGCCTTTGAAGCCGTTCGTGATCCTGAACTGAATACGATCGTCGATTTTCGGTTCGTAGTTGTCAACAAAGCCTGCGAATCGATTTTAGGTTTACCGATTGAGCCGTTGGTAGGGAAGAGCCTGTATGAAGTATTCCCCGGAAACTGGGAAACCGGTTTGTTTGAATTGTATGCCCATACCACCGAAACGGGGCAACCCGGCCGGACGGAAGTTTATTACAATCATGATGGGCTGGATTTCTGGCTGACCATTTCAGCGCAGCAGCTAGGCGATGGTTTCGTGGTGACGTTCTCCGACATTTCGGCTCTGAAACGGGCTAACCGGGCCGTAGAAGATGCTGCTGGTGAGCTGATTACGGTTGTAGACACCTCACAGACCGGCATTTTTCTGTTTGAACCCATATTCGATAAACAGGGAACGGTTACTGATTTTCGGTTCAAACTGGCCAACAAGCAGTTGGGGACGTATATCAATAAAGATTCCAGAGAAATTACGGGTAAACTGGGTAGCCAGCTTTTTCCCGATTACGTGTCGAACGGGCTTTTTGAGCGCTATCGGGCAACGTACCTGACCGGCCAGAATCAGCGGTTCGATTTTCACTACGATGATGGTGGCATCGACGCCTGGCTGGATATAATGGTGACGAAAATGGAAGGGGGGATATTGGTAACGTTTACCGATTACACGGCTCTGAAACAACTCCAGCACCAACTCGAGAATACGATTGCCGACCTGAAACGAACAAATGATAACCTGGAACAGTTTGCCTACGTAGCCAGCCACGATTTGCAGGAACCGCTGCGCAAGATCCGGTCGTTTGGGGATGTGCTGAAAGGGAGTTTCGGCCATCAGCTGAATGACGAAGGGACCGGGTTGATCGATAGAATGCAGACCGCTGCCAACCGAATGTCGGGCCTGATTCGCGATTTGCTGGCGTATTCGCGGCTGGCTTCGCGTAAGGAGAACCTGGAAGCGATCTCATTGCAAACGGTGTTGTCGCGGGTGCTCGACGACCTTGATTTGTCGATCCTGGAAACCGGCGCCGTTATACATGCCGGTCCCTTGCCTACCGTATGTGGTGATGATTTTCAGCTCCGGCAGTTACTGCAGAACCTGTTATCGAATGCCCTGAAATTCCGGCCGGAGGGTAGCTCCCCGGTAGTACACATACAGAGTGAACGAGTGCCCGCAGCTACACTCCCTGCCGACGTAAAACCTCTTCAACAGGCCGACTACTACGAGCGTATCGAGCTATCAGACAACGGAATAGGCTTTGAGCAAAAGTATGTAGATCGAATTTTTCAGGTCTTTCAACGGTTGCATGGACGTAGCAAATACGAAGGTACAGGCATTGGACTGGCCATCGTACAGAAGGTGGTTGAGAACCACGGCGGTGCCATTGTAGCCACCAGCGAACCTGGAAAAGGAGCCACATTCACTATTTATCTGCCAGCCATCTAGCCGGTGAAATGGCCAGCATATTGGCGCATCTCCCGCGATCAGGTTAGCCGGTGAGGTAGGTTTTCCGCCCTCGTCCCGTTATCTTTGAGTATGGATAATTTTGTGGTTTCGGCCCGGAAATACCGCCCCGCCACCTTTGACACCGTCGTTGGTCAGGGGCACATTACCACTACCCTCAAGAACGCAATCAGGACCAACCAGTTGGCGTCGGCGTTCCTGTTTTGCGGGCCACGTGGCGTGGGTAAAACCACCTGTGCCCGTATCCTGGCAAAGACAATCAATTGCACCAATCTAACGCCCGACGCAGAGGCCTGCGATCAGTGTGAGTCGTGCGTTAGTTTTAACCAAAATGCATCGTTCAATATTCATGAGCTCGATGCCGCCTCCAATAACTCGGTTGATGATATCCGGAACCTGATCGATCAGGTACGTTACCCGCCGCAGTCGGGAAAATACAAGATCTATATTATCGATGAGGTGCACATGCTCTCAGCGGCGGCCTTCAATGCATTTCTGAAAACGCTGGAGGAACCGCCTGTCTACGCCATTTTTATTCTGGCAACGACCGAGAAACACAAGATTCTGCCCACGATTCTGTCGCGTTGCCAGATCTTCGACTTCAACCGGATCAAAACGGCCGATATGGCGGCTCATCTGGCCAGTATTGCCACTAAAGAAGGTGTAACTGCCGATGGTGAATCGCTGGAACTGATTGCCCAAAAGGCCGATGGTGGCCTGCGCGATGCCCTGTCGATGTTCGATCTGAACGTTACCTTCTCGACCGACCGAACGCTGCGCTACCGGGAAGTGCTTGATAACCTGCATATTCTCGATTACGACTACTATTTCCGCCTGACCGATCTGCTGCTGCTGGGTAATCTACCACAGACGCTGCTGGTACTTGACGAGATTCTGCGAAAAGGATTCGATGCCCATCAGTTCGTGGTGGGACTGAATCGTCATTTTCGTGATCTGCTGGTTTGCAAAGACGCAGCCACCGTACAATTGCTTCAGGTAACAGAGCGGGTGCAGATGTTGTACCTGGCTCAGGCAGCACAGGCACCAATGTCTTTTCTCCTGTCTGGATTAAGCATCGGCGGGCAGTGCGACATGAACTTCAAGCAGGCCAAAGATCAGCGGCTACACGTTGAACTGTGCCTGATGAAACTGGCCAGCCTCCGCGATCTGTTGAATTGGGAAGCCATGCCCGAGCCAGCGGCCACGAGCCGATCATCGGCTATTGCGCCGGCTACCAACGGAATTGCCATCAGCACAGAGAACGGTGCTGAAAAAAAAAACGGCCACTCCCAGCCTGACAGTGCCCAACCCGGTAACGCTGTAGTAGAAACGCCCGAAATTGCTACAAACGTACCTGATAGTAACGTACCTGAACCAGCTACTGCCACATCAGCTACAGCCGAAACGCCGCCCTTCACCAGTGAACCCGTTGGGAATTATCAGGCTGCTGCCCGGCCGGCGGCGTCACGCCCGGCCATCCCGCCGCTGCCGCCGCGTACTGCTGCACCGGCCACAGGTACACCGCTTCCGGCCACCAGTCGGTTACGATCAACCGTTGGCATTGGCGCGAAACCACAGGTCGTTGAAGCAGAAGTGACCGTTGTTACCGGCGAGCGGCCCAGTCAGCCTTTCACGGTTATTGCCCTTCAGGCTGCCTGGCAAACGTTTGCGGTGCAGCGCCGCCAGCAGACAGATAATGCTACCGAGCAGATTATTCTGAATCGGGATTTTACGCTCGATAGCTATACCATCAGCCTCAATCTGGACAACCACATTCAGGCAGACCTGTTCGTCAGTATGCTGCCAGAGCTGCTGGCACATTTACGGCAGAGCCTGCAAAACTGGCAGATTCAGATCGAGCACGCCGTGGTGATGGCCGAGGTTAAAAAGATGATTTATTCGCCGCAGGATAAATTCAATTACCTCGCCGAAAAGAATCCTGCCCTGCATAAACTCCGACAGGCCCTGGGGATGGAGGTCGATTATTAACGAATGGCCATCAACTACTCAATGACCATTCGTTAAAACACCTACACCATGTTCACCGCGGCCTCTACACCGTTTGTCAGCATGGTGTTCAGGTACGTTGTCACTTGCTCCGTGAAGCCGGGTAGTGCGGTCAGGTCGGTTTGCCAAAGCGCTTTATCGGCTAACACCGCCTGAACGAACGTTGTTACCGACTCGCTGTCGCCAGCTTTTACGGTCTGCCACTTGTCGTAGAAGTAAGCTGCCTGCGCATCGCGGATAGGATAGACCAGTTCGCCACCGGGCACAAGAATTTCGCCCACAAACTCACCTTCGTCAGTCTGCCTGCTGGCGCGCATAAAGAGCAGAAAAGCCGCAAAGCAAAGCGCCATACGGGCAGGTACAGCCCCGGTAGATGCGGCCAGGCGCTGCATGGTAGGTACGTTACGCACCTGCATTTTGGCCGATTGCTGGAGAGTGATATTCAGCAGAAAATGCTCGTTGAACGGATTTTTGAAGCGGTCGATCACTTCCTGAGCAAACTGATTGACAGCCGCCTCACCATCATCGCCCGCCAGATCGGTTGGTACGCTGGGAGCAATGTCTTCCAGCATGAGCCTGGCAACGAGCGGACCCATCAATGGGTGCTTCATCGACTCGTCGACCGTTACATTGCCCAGCAGGTAGCTGAGCGGGGTCATAAACGTATGGGTACCGTTGAGCAACCGGAGTTTTCGCTCCCGGTAGAAGCTGATGTCTTCGTCGATGACCAGGTGCGTTGGGCTGACGTCGGCAAAGGAAAGCACCTTACGAACCCGATCATCACCTTCGATGGCCCAGAAATAATAGGGTTCGGTGGCCGTTAACAACGAATCGGTGTACCCAGCCTGCTGTTCGAAACGGGCGGTAGCTTCTTCGTCGGGTTTGCCGGTCACGATCCGATCGACCAGTGAATTGCAGAAACGGACGTGAAATTTCAGCCATTTCATGAACAGCTTACCCAATTCATTGTGCTGCGCGGTGCGTTCAACGGCATCGCGGAGGCGAAGGCCATTGTCGGGAAGTAACTCCGTAGGAACAACAACCAGACCCATTTTCCGAGAGCCACCCGCCCCCTTGAAACGCTCGTAAAGGAACGCCGTCAGCTTGGCCGGGAACGACTTTGGTGGGCTTTGGAAGATGCTTTCTTCTACATACTGAAGGCCAACTTCGGTGGTGTTGGAGACAACGACCTGAAGCGACGGTTTGCGGGCCAGCGCCAGAACATCGTCCCACTGCGTCTGGGCAGCCAGCACCCGACTAATGGCCGTAACAACGGTTTGTTCTTCAATGGTCTCCCCATTCTGTACACCACGTACCCAAACGGAATACCGGTTTTCCTGCTGGGCGAACTCACTCACATCATTGCCGGTCGATTTGACAACGACGACAGACCCATTGAACGTGTTTTGTTTGTTGGCTTTGTCGATCAGAAAATCGACCAGACCACGCAGTAATACGCCGGTGCCAAATTGAAGAACGCGCTCAGGAAGTGCGGCGGTTGGTGTTCCGATCGCAGAGATGACAGGTGATGGGGATTGGTTCATGGGACAAAATAAGGGGCAACAGCCACGTCTGGATAATGTAGCTGCTATTTCTGAGTAAAAATAAGCCTACGGCGCATACCAGCGTATATATCACGCTGATTCGTAGTGAATTGATCGGATTAAGGCCTGAATCAACGGGCCAGGGTAAAATCTGGTGCCAACTCGTCGGCCGTAACGGGTTCAAGGCGGGGCAGCACCAGATGAATTAGCAGCAAGGCCAGCAGGTAAGCGCAACCGGCCATAATGAATAACGGTTGATAACCGAGTGTGTTAATGATATCGCCTGAGTACCGGGCCAGTAAAATGCCGCCTACTGCGCCAAACATACTGCCAATGCTGGTAACGGTGGCGGTCACGTTTTTTGGAAACAGGTCTGAAGCGAACGTGTACATGTTGGCCGCCCAGCCCTGATGCGCCGCCGTAGCCAGTGAAATCAGGGCAATAGCCACCACCAGACTATTGGTTTTGGCGGCATACATGATGGGTACCACGCAGAGCGCACAGATCAGCATGGTTGTTTTCCGCGCCTTATTGGCCGACCACCCTGAGTTCATGAGCTGTGTGCTGAGCCAGCCAAAGAAGATACTGCCTGCGTCAGAAACAACGTAGATGATCAGGAAGGGAACACCAAACGATTTAAGGTCGAGCTTTTGGTCAAGTGCATCGTTGGAATTGAAAAAATCGGGTAACCAGGCCATGTAGAACCACCAGATTGGATCGGCCAGAAATTTGCCGATAGCGTATGCCCAGGTCTGCTTATAGGAAAGCAGGCGCAACCATGACACACGCAGTGGTGGTTCGCTGGTATCGTCGCTACGGATATAGGCTAATTCTGCCGGGCTCAGGCGGCGGTTTCGGTGTGGTTTTGTGTAGGTAAACCACCAGAGAATCAGCAAGCCAAACCCTAATATCCCCGTCACCAGAAACGAGCTGCGCCAGCCAAAATTCAGAATGAGATAGGGCACCAGCAGGGCTGTGAGAATGATGCCAACGTTGGTGCCGGCGTTGAAAATACCGTTGGCATATGAGCGCTCGCGGCGCGGAAACCACTCTGACACCGTCTTGATAGCTGCCGGAAAATTGGCGGCTTCGCCCAAACCAAGGGTAATGCGGGCGAGGGTTAACCCGGATAAATTCTGCACAAACGACGTACCCACGGCCGCCAGGCTCCAGACAATGATGCTTAATGAGAAACCCCGCTTGGTGCCAATCCGGTCGATCAGCCAGCCAACCAGCAGAAAGCCAATGGCGTAGGCAAACTTGAATGCCGAGTCGACTTTACTGTATTCAACCCTGAACTGATCAATGCGCTCCTGAGTCAGAATGTCTGTTACTGCCATGCCGAGCATTTCCTTGCGGAAAAGCTCATCCGTCATGGTAAAGGATAACACCTGCCGGTCAATATAATTAATGGTTGTTGCCACAAAAAGCAGCGCAACCATACGCCAGCGAAATGTGCCGGGAGAAGTAAGATTCATGCGGTCGAAAGCACAAAACGAGTTGAATTTACCCTCAACCCAAAGGTGACTTTGGGCGATAACTGGCGGCGTTAAGGTTCTGGTACGTACCAGAACGGAATGGCAATAATATCGTCGGGAGCGGGTTGTCCGGGGCGCTGGATCCCTACCCGAAGCAGATTCCGGCCTTTGATGAGGTTGCCCGGTACCAGTACCGTTTGCCAACCGCGCTGCTGCATTGTTCCAGCCTGCGCAAAAAGCAGTTCTGGCTGGGTAAATACCGAATCATTAACCGTTAGCCTGACAAGTTTGTTGATCTGCTGATTACTCCAGGAGGCATACTGGCGGCGCACTTCCTGCCTCGATAGCGAATCGGGCCAGACGGGCTTCGGTGCTACGCGGGTTAGCAGTGTGTCGAGGGCTTTCGGGTAAGCGATGAAAAGCCGTATGTAGGGTTCGCGGATCACATCGGCCTGAATAGAGGCTACGTCTATAAGCGCACCCTCGGGCCGTTGATTGTCGTATGCGTCAGGATCTACAAACAAGCTGTCTACCCGGGCCGAGTACAGGTGGCGGCTGTTTAAAAACGAACTTCGCCGGTTGCCCCGCGACTGGTCTACTGCGTATTCGACAAAAAACACCACACCAAACACGGTCATAAAAATCGCAAAGGTGCGGGTAAAGCGCTGCTTTGGTATGTGACTGTAGAATGTGTTTGTGATGTACGACGAAGGCCGGTGGATACCCAAAAACAGTAGTTGGAAGGATTTCGTCAACCGGTAGTGCATTTTTTCACCTGCAGGGTGTTCTCGTACTTTTTTCAGGCTCAGCACGATCAGCGCGATGTAAAAACAAATAACCAGCACACCAGCCCCGATCTTGACGCCCTGCCAAACCTGCGCCGATACGTTTGGCTGAATGAGCATGTACGCTACTAAGCTCAGCAGATAGAATATGAAGATTATAAACAGAAAAAACACAAACTGAAAAGCAAGGGCAAACACAATGTTGCACCGCTTGTCGAGCCAGAGAATGTAGCGATCGAGCGGGCCCAGCTCTTCGGCCATCCGTTGCTGGGCAAAAGGAGTCGAGAACGGGATGCGGTCGTAATGGATTCCCGACGGATAAACGGCAAGCAGCCCCACCAGCCCTACCCAAAACGCCCGCATGACGAAGTTGGCCAGGAAAGCGACAAACAATACGTAAAACGTAGCTCGTATCAAGCTGTATGACAGCGATATAAGCACTTGGGGTATTCCCTCCGTATTGAGCAGAAAATTGTGCTGCAGGTAACCGTAGGCCGAATCGAGCAGGTCGGGCAGTTGCAGGATGGCAAACATGGCAACGCCCGAAATGGCCAGTTCGAGATTCCAGCTCTGGGCGGTTAATTCCCGTAGTTTTTCCTGTTCGTCGGGTTCTAAAGCTGGTGTCATAGGATGGTATAAAGCCGAGTAGTTAAGAGTTGTAGTAGGCAGTCGGCGAGTTCTTCCACCGACTGCCTACTACGTATTAAATGCGCTATTTATATTGCTTGCCGTCTTTCATGACAAACCGGACGGTTTGCAGGGTCTTGATATTCTGAATGGGGTTTTCGTCAACGGCAATGATGTCGGCGAACTTACCTGCCTCGATCGAACCAATCTGGGTATCCATGCCCAGCAGTTTGGCGTTGGTCATCAGGGCGGAGCGAATGGCTTCAACGGGTGGCATGCCCGCCTCCACCATGTATTCAAATTCCTTGGCGTTGTAGCCATGAATATACACGCCCGCATCGGTGCCGAAAGCGATGTTTACACCCGCTTTGTACGCTTTTGCGAAGGTGGCCTGAATTTTTGGGCCAACAGCCAGCGCTTTGGGCGTAACCAAGGCTGTGTAATAGCCGAACATTCTGGCTGAGTCGGCCACGGTTTTACCAGCAATAATGGTAGGTACGTAGTAGGTGCCCATCTTCTTGCAGATGGCAATGGCCTCGTCGTCCATGTATGTGCCGTGTTCGATGGTCTGAACGCCAGCGCGGGCAGCCCGTTTAATGCCTTCAGCACCGTGGGCGTGGGCCGCAACAGCAAACCCGTAATCTTTGGCGGCTTCCACAATAGCGCGGGCCTCTTCTTCGGTGAACTGCGGGCCAGACCCGTCTTTGGCGTTACTCAGTACGCCACCGGTTGCCGTTATCTTGATCAGGTCGGAACCGTCTTTATACCGCTGACGAACCGCCTTCCGGGCTTCATCGGGGCTATTGATCACGCCCTCTTCCGGGCCCGGGTCACCCATCAGGTCTTTCCGGTAGCCGTTGGTTGGATCAGCGTGGCCACCCGTGGTGGCGATGGATTTACCCGCTGTCATGATACGTGGCCCGTCTACCAGGCCCCGGTTCACCGCATTGCGCAGGGACACGTTCACGCCAGTGCCGCCGAGGTCACGTACGGTGGTGAACCCCGCCATCAGCGTTGTTTTGGCATATTTTGCTGCCTGAAAAGCCACATCAGGTACGTTCTGTGTGAACCGGTCAACGATGCCGCCCCGCCGGGTTTCAGTTTCCAGGTGAACGTGCATATCAATCAGGCCCGGTAGTACAGTCTTGCTTTTCAGGTCGATTACCCGATCCTGTGCAGCAGGAGTTGTGTATCCACGCTGAATGGCGGCAATTTTATTGCCTTCCACCACAATGGTCATTTCGCGTTGCAGATCATTGCCGGTGCCGGCGAATAGGTTGCCGCAATGAAGCAGGGTACGTGATGGCGCCGTTGCGGCGGGTTGAGCCAATAGGGGAGACGTGCCAAGGCAAAGCCCGAGTAGTAAGGACAAGTAGTGACGGTTCATGAAGTAGACCTGAGGATACAAAAAAACCGCAACCCAAACAGGTTACGGCCTTGAAGATAGGTAAATCAACAGGGATTTTCCTACAGTTTTGTTACGTCAATAACTGCCTGCGTTGCCGCCGAAGATGGCTGGTTGACTGTAGGATACGGTGTAACGTCGCGCAGGATTACTTTGTACGTGGCACCCGAAAGAACTACACCAGTTGAATCTGATTTTCGCTGAGCACCATTCGTTACATCCGGGCCGAGTACCAGACGTACCTGTTTCTGATCAGTGTCTTTCGACAGGGTTGCTTTTACAACCGCGTTGCCTGCCCAGATACAGACTAAGCCCTCCGGGCAACGGCTATCAGTAAGGGAATCGACGCGAACGGTAACATCATTCTGTAGGCGGGCCGACTGGTAGGCACGGAGCGCTACGCGGTTGGTGGGGGTAGCATCCGACGTTTTACAGGCATATGCCAAGGGGACTGCTGCGAAAAGAAAAGCGGCGATCGATTTCTGCGAGTAAGTCATAACACAATCGGTTTAGCACTAAAAAAGCGTAGCCGATACGGCCGTTGGCTGCATTGGCTACGCTATCTATGACCCATGCCGCTGATCGGCCGTTGGAACAGCGCGTTTATTTTTTAACAATTACACCGTCAGCTACGAAGGTGAGGGCTTTCTCCGGCTCGGTAATTTTGGCAATTTCTTCCTTGCTTTTGCCAGCATCTTCGGCGTAATGACGCAGTTCGTCTACAGGCGTAACGCTCTGGATAGCCGTACCCTGCATGACAACCGTTTTGCCAACAATATCTTTCGGAACAAAGAAACCGTAGTCTTTGAATGATACCCGCATCGTCTGACCATCGGTGGTGTTTACCTTCATCCAGCAGCCCTTTACTTTGCAGACAGACTCAACGGTACCTTCCACTTTGGCCGGCATCTCTTTTTTGTTCGCCATGGTGGTGGCTAACTGGGCAGCTGGAACGGCACCCTTCTCGGTGATTTTTTTGCCGTGAAACGAGTCCTGGGCCGAAGCGCCAATTGTTAAGCCCAGTACAAGGGCCAGTATAGCAACGAGTTTCATACGAGTTGTGTGTTTTAGTAGTACAAAGATAGTGTGCCAATTGCCAAGTTTCAGGTGTCAAGTGCTTTGCTTCTCGTCGACAGGGTATGTCAGTGGAGCCCTTGACACTCGCTTTATTCCAGCACCTCGATCCAGCCTTTGCATTGAGAGCCTCCGGGTGTGATAAGCAGGTAAAAATAGGTGCCGTGGGCCACTTTTCGGCCCCAGTCGTTGGCGTAGTTGCTGGATTGGAACAGCAGCTTGCCCCAGCGGTTATAAATGTCGAGTTTGGCTCCGGGGAAACCAACATCGAAGACGTCGTTTTTGCCGTCTTCATTGGCCGTAATCATGTTGGGGATCTGGCTGAAATCTTCGTAGATAATGGGGTACTTGAGCGAAATGGCACAGTCGTTTTTCATCGCCGTTACCGTAATCTCATACGTACCTGATCGCGGGTAGCGGTAATTCTCGGGCACGCGGGTACGAAGCGTATCACCATCGCCCATCACCCATAGAAACTGGTTAGCGCCCACGGTCGAGTTTATAAAGGTGAGTCGGGTAGGTTTGCCGCAGTCGGGTGTGGCCTCAACGCTGATGTTGGGTTTGAACGAATTATCGGCGCTGACGGTGACGGTGCGGTTTACCGAGCAACCATATTCGTTGGTAATGGATACGCTGTAGGTTGTGCTTGCCTTTGCTGCCACCAGAATACTGGCCGACGTTGGATTGGCCAACCCGGCCGCTGGTGACCATAGGTACGTTACACCACCCTGAGCGGTAAGCGAAACGGGTCGGTCGGCGCAAAGAGCCGTGTCTTTACTGACGCGGAAATCGGCCGGATTTACCCGGATAACCTGCTGTGTGGAGTCTACCAGTTTGCAGTTAAGCGGATTATAAGCCCGTAGCCGAACAATGTACTCGCCGGGTTTATCGAATGTGTATACCGTAGCGAGCGCGTTGGTCGATTGCACTTTGCCAACTATCTGCCATTCGTAGCGCCGCCCGCCAATACTGGTGTTCTGGAAAGTAAGAGTCAGTGGCGCGCAGCCTTCGGTTACGTTTTTCTTAGTGCCCAGGTACGTGTCGAAGGTGGCTTTCAGTTTATCCGTATCGAATTTGAAGGCAATGTTATTGCAACTGGTATTACCCCGTGTTTTCGACCAGGCGGTGGCAGTAGCTGGAAACAGGTTGGTTCGACAGCTACAGGCCGCGTGGTAAATGGTACCGTCTTTGTCGAATCGGCATGTACCTCCGTCTACGTGGTCACCGTCGGAAACTGCGTCGGCGGCTGTTCGGGTATCGCCCATGAACGTACCGTAAAGCAACGACTTTGCGCCCCGTTCCAGTACGCCAATCCAGAAGTTACTGGCGCTGGTAACGGGCTGATAAGCGTCTGGCGTAACGGGCAAACCAGCGGTGGTACTAAACGCATTGTAGCCATTTCGCTGGTTGACGGTGCCACCCCATCCCGCCAGGTAAATATTGCCGCATGCATTGACCAGAAAGGCCGTGGGGGCAATATCCGGGCCTGTTATTGAGCCGTTTGCCTGCAACGCCCGCCCCGTACCGATCACGGTTGAAAAGACAGTTTTGCTGAGATCGGGCGAAAGGGCGTGGATGAATTGGCCGCTTCTGGCATTCGTATACACGTTGGCTGACACCGGGTAAAGCCCCCTGGTTAGGCCAAGCACATGCGGCGAGTTATCGGGTCCGATATCAACAAGATCGGCCACATCGGAGAACGACGTACCCAGGTACGTTAGGGCCGTGATTTTCCCTTCGGTCAGGCGGGCCAGGTAACCGTCGTTTAAGCCCGCCAATTGCGGTTGAAAGCTGCCCGCTGTTCCCAGATTGGTGCTGTATGAAGAGCCACACACATAGAGCGTGCCATCGGGTGACAGGCGTAGTCCGTGGGCTTCATCCACACTGTTTCCTGCAATTCGGGAAGCCCATCGAAGCTGCGTCAGGTCGGCCGAAAGTCGGCAAACTACACCATCTGAAAATCCGTTAAGTTTGGAGCCGTCTGTCACGGGAAAATCGGCTGACAGCGACGTGCTGGCTACATACACATCATCAGTAGGACCAACGATCACTTCACCCCGAAACTCATCTGAATAATTGCGAACGTAAGCTGATAGCTGGGCCTGAGGTGGTACATACAGATTTAAACCATCATTATCTGAGCCGCCTAGTAAGGTGCTGCCAATGAGCGATTTGCCATCTGTAGCGAGGCGCGAGATGAACAAGTCGCTGGCCAGGGTGTAATCGAGATAGCCGCCATATACGGACGTTCCGCCACCCCGAACAGACGTAAGGCCCCGTTGAAAAGCCCCCGCGGTGGTTGGAAAGGTAGGAGACGCGGTACTTCCCATGATGATCAGTTCACCTTTGCTGTTCACTACGGCACTATGCGGGAGATCTGCACCACTACCGCCCAGGTTCACGGCATAAAGCAGGCGCGATCCATCGGGCGAAAATTTCATGATACCCACGTCGGTTTGCCCGGCATAATCAACCTGGAATGCGCCGGTTGTTGCCGGAAAACCAGATCCCCAAACCGATCCGGCTGCATAGGTGTTGCCTTCCTGGTCATAAGTGGCGGTGTGCCCAAAGTTATCGGCGCGTGAGCCAGAAAATGTCGTGAATACCAGTTCCGGATCGATCGTTAGCGCCTGGGTCTTGTCGTATCCCTTCGGGAAGTCAAACCGGGCAACTGGCCCATCAAGTATCCACCGTGTTGGCACTTCCGTAGCCTTCTCGGCCTGAGTGACGAAGCTGTAGGGCGCATTTTCCCGGAACTCATTCACTGATGTTTTGATGATCAGTCGGTTATCGGTGAGCGATAGCTGATCGGCCCCCGCGTAGGCAAGCTGGATCCTGGCCGGATCGGCGCCGGGCTGCACCACGAACTCGTATTTCAGTGTCTGGTAATACGCGTAAATGCGCAGATGGATGCCGGGATAGACATCGTGATAAATCACTTCAGGAAATCCACGTACGCCACCTGCCCAACGCGATGGATCATTGCCGGTAAAATAGCTGAACGACGTACCTACCGGGTTGATCCCGTCTACGCGACCTGTGCCAGTTCGATTGAGCAGCGAAACGGAAACGCCGTGTGCTCGTATGCTTGGCGAAATCGGATCTGTAGCGGTTGGGGCGGTATGACGACGGGCAGTTTCGCGGGTATCGTAAAAGACGTAATGAAGGCCGCTCCGTTTGAGAAACAGAAAACCACCCGGCAGGTCGGCGCGGAATAGGATATCGCCTGCCCACTGCCCGTTGTTCTCTACGAAAACGATGCCCGGCGTGGAGTCGCCCGGCGAATCCACGCCGGGTGCAAAGCCGCCAGGAACGGCAGAACAGGTCAGGTACGTTAGAAATAGAAGTATCGATGTCAGAACAAAGCGCATGGGGCAGGGTAGGGTATAGCCTTATCTAAAGCTACAAAAATTATTCCGAGCCTTGTTATCTGTTCGCTTTTCAGGCAGATAACCTCATGTGCCGGTCCACAGCCTTTCTGATGAATACTACGCCACTGGGATTTACGTTGCTAGCCGTTACGTATTCAGCCTACGCGCAGGCAAGTGCATCGAATTACTGCTTCCACTGCATCACGTCGATCACGTTCGGGCAGAAATCGTATTCGGAGGGTTGGTTAGAGCCAATGAGCAGCACAACCGGTGGCGTTGTGGCGGGAGCGATTAACCGGGTAACGTGGTCGTGGTACCAGGCCGCCCCCTGCCGGTCGAGGTTCGAGGTAGGCTCGTCGAGGAGGACGATACTGGCTTCTGAGAAGAATGCCAGCCCCAGTTTGACGCGCTGCTTCATGCCCGACGAGAAAAATTTGATCTCTTTGTTGCGGGCGTGGGTCAACTGCATTTGTTCGATCAACTCCAGCGGCTCGGCTCCGTTGCGGAAGGGCTTGAAGCGGCGATGAAAATCGAGCAACTCAAGAAGCGTTAGTTCTTCGATGAGTTCAAGGTACGGAGCGGCCAGTACAATCTGCCTGTACCAGTCCTCGTCATCGATTGGTTGTTCATTGCGCAGGTACGTTAGCTTACCTGCCGATGACGGCTGCATACCTGCCAGCACTTGAAGGAGCGTTGATTTTCCGCTCCCGTTTGGCCCAACAAAGGTGTAACTGTTGCCCGCTGACAGGGTCAGATCAACACCTCGGAAAATCCATTCCCGACGGTATTTCTTCCCGATTTGTTCAGCTACTAACGTGAGGTTTGCCGTTTTCAGTTTGCCGCTTTCAGTTGCTTCGCTAAGTGGTAACGCAGTCAGCAAGCAGCGCAACTGAAAACTCAAGACTGCAAACTGAAAACTGTGACTTATTCGCCGCTTCCGCCGCCGGGACCTTTCATGATGCCGCGCTCTGAGTTGCGGATGAAATTCAGTACTTCGTCGCGTTCGGCGGTGGCCGGAATATCGAGTTCGATGCGGTTCATGGCTTCGGCGTTGTTGAAGCCACGCAGGAACACGTACCTGTAAATCTCCTGAATCTCGTTGATCTGTTCGTTACTATAACCACGGCGACGCAGGCCAATTGAATTGATACCGGCGTATGACAGTGGTTCGCGGGCGGCTTTTGTGAAGGGCGGCACATCTTTCCGAACCAGCGAGCCACCCGACACCATGGCGTGCGGCCCAACCTTCACGAACTGATGTACCGAGCTTGACCCGCCAATGATGGCCCAATCGCCCATATGCACGTGGCCGCCCATCTGTACGTTGTTCACGATAATACAGTGATCACCGATCCGGCAGTCGTGGGCAACGTGCGCGTAGGCCATAATGAGGCAATTGGCTCCGATTTCGGTGCGCCAGTGCTCTTCTGTTCCCCGGCTGATGGTTGCGTACTCACGAATGGTGGTATTGTCGCCGATGATGGCCTGCGTTACCTCTCCGTTGAACTTGAGATCCTGAGGTACGCCGGCAATGACGGCACCAGAATAGATTTTGCAGTTTCGACCAATACGAGAACCCGAATTGATCACCGCATGGGAGCCAATCCAGGTGCCTTCCTTGATTTCAACGTCCTTATGGATAATGGCGAAAGGCTCAATTACCACATTCTGAGCAATCTTGGCTTCAGGATGGACGTAGGCTAATGGTTGAATCATTATGAATATTGTTTACTGTCTACTGTCCTCTGTTTACTGTTGCTCCGCTTGCTCAGATACGTTCAGGTAAGCAGCGCAACAGTAAACAGTAAACGGCAAACAGCAAACTATTTTTTCTTGACTAAACTGGCGATCATATCAGCTTCGCAGACCAGGTTGTTGTTCACATACCCACGTCCCTGCATTTTCACAATTCCGCGCTTCATGGGTGAGCTGAACTCACAACGGAAGATTACGGTATCTCCGGGCAATACGTTGCGACGGAAGCGGCAATTCTCGATACCGATCAGGTAAGGCCAGTAATTCTCGGGATCAGGAACGGTGCTCAATACCAGAATACCGCCTGTTTGCGCCATGGCTTCCAACTGCAATACGCCGGGCATGACCGGATTGCCCGGAAAATGGCCCGGGAAGTAAGGCTCGTTCATAGTCACGTTCTTGATGCCAACCACGCTGCTCTCGTCAAGGGCAACGATTTTGTCGATCATCTGGAACGGATACCGGTGGGGCAGTAACTGCGTGATGCGGTTAATGTCGAGAACAGGCGGTTGCCTGGGATCGTACTGAGGTACCTGATTCTGGGCATTCTTTTGAATCAGGCCCTTAATTTTCTTGGCAAACGCCACATTGGCGGCGTGGCCCGGGCGTGCTGCCAGAATCTGTGCTTTGATTGGGCGGCCAATCAGCGCCAGATCGCCAATCATATCGAGCAGCTTGTGGCGAGCCATCTCGTTGGGGTAATGCAGTTGCAGGTTATTCAGGATACCCGCCTGTTTATTCACCCCCACCCGCGGTTTATTCAGCAATTCGGCCAGGTGGTCGAGTTCGCCCTCGTCAACATCACGGTCAACGATAACGATGGCATTGCTCAGGTCGCCGCCTTTGATCAGGTTCTGCTTATAAAGCGCTTCCAGCTCATGCAGAAAGACAAACGTGCGGCACGAGGCAATTTCCTGCGAAAACAGGGTCAGGTCGTTCAACGACGCATGCTGGCTGTTGATAACCTGCGAGTTATAGTCGACCATCACTGTGAGGCGATAATCGTTGAGCGGAAGGGCAGCTATTTCGATATCCTTCTCAGGATTCCGGTGGTGCACAAACTCCGTGATTTCGAAATACTTCCGATCGGCGTTTTGTTCTTCGATTCCTGCAAACTGAAGTGCTTCGACAAACTTGATCGACGAGCCATCCATGATGGGGGGCTCCGGCCCATCGAGCTGAATCAGGGCATTGTCGATCTGCAGGCCAACAAGCGCAGCCAGCGTATGTTCGACCGTGTGGATACGAGCGCCGTTCTGCTCAAGCGTAGTCCCGCGCGACAGATCGACAACGAAATCAACGTCGGCATCAACGGTTGGCTGGCCGGGCAGGTCGATACGCTGGAATTTATAGCCATGGTTGGCGGGCGCAGGCATGAACGTCATAGTAGCCGATACGCCCGTGTGCAACCCTACACCCGATACCGAAACGGCTTTCTGAATGGTTTGCTGTTTAATATTCATCGTAAACTGTTTGCTGTTTTCTGTTTGCTGCCTGCTGTTACGTTGCTATATAATATACTGGTTGAATAGCGTAGCAACAGAAGACAGAAGCCGGAAAACAGTAAACTAATTTTGTTTTTTTTCTAAATCACTAACCCGCCGTTCAAGTTCAGGAAGGCGGCGGAACACAGCCTGCGAGCGCATATTGTCGCGCAGTAAAAAGGCTGTAGACCCATTCAATGAAATTCCTTCTTCAGACACACTTTTACCAATGCCTGACTGGGCACCTACTTTTGTGCCGTTAGCGATTGTGAGGTGACCGGCAAAACCTACCTGACCCGCAATCACGCAGTTATCTCCAATGCGGGTTGAGCCGGAAATGCCCGTTTGAGCTGCAATGACCGTGTTGCGGCCAATCTCCACATTGTGGCCGATCTGAATCAGGTTATCGAGTTTGGCACCCTTTCTGATAACCGTTGACCCCATAGTGGCACAATCGATCGTGGTGTTCGACCCAATGCTCACGTAATCTTCAATCACTACGTTGCCCAACTGCGGAATTGTTTTGTAGGTGCCATCGGCCTGTGGGGCAAACCCAAAGCCATCTGAACCAATCACAGCATTAGGGTGAATGACACAATGGCTGCCAATGACGGTGTTGTCGATCAGTTTTGTCCCGGAATGGATGATCGTATTATCGCCAATCGTCACATTATCACCGATGTAGGCGTGGGGGTAGATCTTTACATTGGCTCCAATCCGGCAGTTCTTACCAACGTAGGCAAACGCACCAAGATATCCCCGCTCACCCATCTGGCTGCTTTCATGGAAGAATGATGGTTGCTCCGTACCAACCCGGGCAAAGCTTATCAGCCGATGGTATTCTTCTAATAATTGCGTAAACGCCAGATAGGCATTTTCAACCTTGATAAGCGTGGTAGAAACCGGCTCGCGAGGCGTAAAAGAACGGTCTACAATGACGGCCGACGCTTGTGTACTGTATAGAAAGGGCTCGTATTTCAGGTTGGAAAGAAAGGAAATACTGCCCGGAGAAGCCTCTTCTATCTTGGCTAACTGGCTGACCGTCAGTGTGTCATTGCCGCTAATTTCACCATTTAGTAAGGCGGCTATCTGCCTGACTGTGAACTCCATAGGCGTTTAATAATCCGGGGAATAGGATTTCGTCTAAGTAGACGTTAGGGTCGCAAGGTAGCCAACAAATTGCACTATTCGTATAAATGGCCGTTTAATTCAATTTATTGTTGGCGCCGTCCAGAACAGAATTACTGTTCACCGTTTTCAGTGTTCTGTTAAGTTACTCAGGTACGTCTTCTTACCGCATGCTGTGGCAACACGCAGCTATGGCTAAACTCGCTTAACCACAGCCCAGTCTAACTCGCGCGCCCAGCAAACGTAGTGTCGTCTCACAATGGTTGAGAGCGCTCCAATGTTGGCCAGATCAGATGCATCGGCAATGTCGCGAACGAGCCCATTTTTAAATTTGATCCGGATCGAATCGCCGGTGGGCAGGTAGGCCGCGTTTGTGGCCTGCCCTTCTACCAGAAAATATGATAGCTCGTCGTCGGAAAGTCCTTTGCGCCGAAGTTGCTGGGTCATCTCCTCAACAAGAACAGGCTGAAAAGGCTCGGTCGACAGAATAATCTTGAACAGCTTCCGGTCGAGCAGCATCTGGCAGAGTATTGAGAGCACAGGGTCCGGGTGGGTAGCCCAGGCCTTCACGCAGGCCCACACATCATAGTCGTCGATGCGGGTGAATGCCTGCAGGTAATCCGGATTAGCCCGAAACTCATCGATCGAAATGCTTTCGCGCAGAAACATCAGGAAATCGGGGAGGGCGTCGATCTGTTCGCCGTTGCGGGCCAGAAACCGGGCCCGCCGCAGAATCTGCACCAGCATGGATTCGCAGCAGATCGACGTTTTGTGCAGATACACCTGCCAGTACATCAGCCGTCGGGCGTTCAGGAAATTCTCAACGCTCAATATGCCTTTATCCTCAACCACCAGTTGATCATCGGCCAGATCAAGCATTTTAATGATGCGCTCTGCCCCAATGGCCCCTTCAGCAACGCCCGTATAAAAACAGTCGCGGTTAAGGTAGTCCATTCGGTCCATGTCTAACTGGCTGGAAATCAATTGATGGAAGAAAGGGCGATGATATGTTCCCTCAAACATCTCGATGGCTAATGTCAAGGCTCCCCCAAACTGGCGGTTGAGATCATGCATCAGCATCAGCGATATTTCTTCGTGGTGTATGTCTTCCAGAATGCAGCACTCCAGCACGTGCGAAAACGGGCCGTGACCAACATCGTGGAGCAGAATGGCAATCTGGGCGGCTTCACATTCAGCTTCGGATAGTTGATTCCCTTTGCTACACAATGTAGATGTAGCCTGGCCCATCAGGTGCATGGCTCCCAGCGCATGGTGAAAACGCGTATGCAACGCACCCGGGTACACGTACTCCGACAAGCCTAACTGTTTGATACGCCGAAGCCGCTGAAAGTGTGGATGTTCGACCAGATCGAAGAGTAACGGAGACTGGATACTGATGAAACCGTAGACCGGGTCGTTAAGGATTTTCTTCTTGTTGGCCATAGGCTAAAGGTAGCAGGTCGTTACCGCCTTAAAAACGAAAAATTGTGCCAGATGGTCATTAATTCGACGTAAACCTGTATTTTTGTGCTGTTAGAAATGAGTTATCATACTGACAAGGGCTTGTAACTCAGTTGGTTAGAGTGCCTGACTCATAATCAGTAAGTCCCTGGTTCGAGCCCAGGCTGGCCCACAGTACCAGACAGAATCCCCCTATACAGCACGTATGGGGGGATTCTGTCGTTTAAGGCCGTTGCTGACTGGATTCCTGAACCCGTGCAGGCTTCCAGAAGAGCTGATTTACCTGCCTGCACTAGTTGATCTGTCGCTCTGGAAGAGTAACGGGTCAGATTTGGGCCAGCTAAAAAATACTGTGTTGGTATGTACCTACAGATTCGTTCTGTATCTGTAGAGTTTTGTCAAGCCCTGATTCGCCCGGCTACCGTGTTGAACAGACTTACCGGACCGATCTGTGATGCCCATTGCCTAGGTTTATTTCATTGTTGATTTAACAGTAAGTGGGGCTATTATCTTTATAATCAATAGATGAGTGACTACAACAACTAATTAATCAAGATGGTAAAGATCAATGTAGATGTACCCGATGATGTGCATTACGTGATAAGGCGAATCCAGATCGATCTGGAAATGCAGGGGGAGAAAAAACACCTCAAAGAACTTTACGCCGAGGTGATCAAGGAAGGTGCCAATCGACTCAGGGCGCAGTTGAAGAGCCAATATGGGCAGGAAAATGCGTCCCAGTAACGAAAGAAGCCCGCCAAGCGGGCTTCTTTCGTTACTGGGACTGATGAGCGTTGATTTGCATTGAGTAGCGATTAGCTATCGGAAAGACGGAGCCAGGAGTCAGGTACGTTCATTCATAAGCATACTCACCGGACTTGGCTAGGTGATGGTGTCCGCCAACGGGGGCGGGCTATGGTAAAGCGGGCGTTGGTTCGGTTAGCGGCAGCACGCTGGTTTCCCACCAGAATGTCCGAATGGCCTGATAAATACCGGATTGCTCACGGATTGATCCTAGTTTGACCACAAAGGAACTGGCACCATGCCGGTAACAGGACTGAATATCGACCGGGTCGGCAGACGAACTCATCACCAAAATGGGCAGTTGAGGCCAGGCACCGGCTGCTAGTTGTGTCCGAATGGCGGTTAACAACTTCAGACCATCTTCCCGGCAGGGCATGTACAGATCCTGGATAATTAACTTAGGTAAGGGGAGGTCATTCGTTACGCAGTTGGTAACGTAGGTCAATGCCTGTTCGTAGGTAGCAGCTCGTTCCAGCTTTATCTCTGGTAACTCTTTACGAAGCGCAATACGGGTGATAGTCCAGATGTCGTCATCGTCTTCAACAATAAGTACGGAGGCGCGTCGAAAGTTAAGGTCTCGTATAGAAAGCTCTTTTTCCATTTTCCATCGATCTATCAATCTATCTATCTATTTATCAAAGTGTGTCTGGCAAGTAAACAGATCATGTACTGGTTTGGTACAAAAAGAAGGTGACAGTAAGGAAACGGGTTTGATAATATTGTCTTTTGGTTGTTAAAAATTGTATTTTAGTAAGACTTGTCTTTTCCTGTACAGTGCCGGACCAGCAGCATACAGGAGAGACAAGTCTGGGTGTCAGTTGACTGTAGTGCGGTTTATGGGGGCGGGTGGTACAGGGTTTTTACCGGTAAAGGGGACGTTGTAGCTGCCTGTCCAGGTAAACGTCTGACCGAGTAGATTCGTAAACTGAAACCGCCAGTTTTCGGGTTTGGCCTGCTCAAATCCTGCCGGGATAGTCCAGGTGTCGTAGGCCGTATCGCGGTTTTTGCAACTCAGTTTCCAGCTTCCTGATTTGGTGCCGTTATCCAACACGATCCAGGCCGTAATGTCGCGGTCATGAGCCGGATTGTTCACATCCTGGCAGGGATAGACCCAGGTGCCAAACACCCGCCGTCCGTTCTGCTCTTTCATAAGCCAAACAATTGGCTTGTCAATTTCGCGTTCGCCCACGGCCAGATTGCCTTTCCAGACAAACCGCTTGGGAATAATGAATTCAATTTTGTGCTGATCCATCAGATCGAAGAAGACAGGGAAGTTTTTTGCCTGGTAATTGCCTGCTATCATCATCTCGAACTGCCCCAGCGCCAACGGTCGTTTGTTGACTAGCTGTCCGCCTTCAACCTGGCTGTAAGGTGCGCCCTGACTCATGTTGTAGTACG
This sequence comes from Fibrella forsythiae, assembly GCF_017353175.1. GTDB lineage: Bacteria > Bacteroidota > Bacteroidia > Cytophagales > Spirosomataceae > Fibrella > Fibrella forsythiae. The sequence continues at coordinate 1,101,169 of NZ_JAFMYW010000002.1, forward strand.
CTTTATCGCTCCATAGAATGTTACCGTGGTACAGGAGCGATCGCATCAGCAGTTGAAATCGCGTTGAACGGGGATTTAGCGGGCGGTTGTTGCCCGTTGCCGGGTCATATTCGCCAGCCCACCCTTTATCCGGATTTCCCATCGATTCGGCCTCCGTTTCATCGCGATACCAGCCACACAGGCGTATACCTTCCAGCCCCGGTCTGATGTCGACAGTGCCTCTCGGGTAGGGCATAGAGCCGGGCGTCTGGTTGCCATCGTAGGCTATGGGCGTGTTGCACAACCAACGCCAGTCGCAGAGGATCTTCTCCATCTCTTCGTACCACATCTGAAGCCAGTACATGGGTTCATAACTGTATACGATGCTTTGAACGCCAAAGTTGGTCACCCGGTCGGTGGGGTAGTTCATGACCACCAGTTTGGGCTGGCCATCGCTGCCTAGTTTAATGGAGCCATTGCTGTTTTTCTGCCAGAGGCTTCGGTCGTCGAATGTGCGGCGGGCATACTGATCACGCCCAACAAACGCCCCATGCGTTCGATAGTACGTAACAACCGGGTTTGCGTTGATGTTGAACTTGCCGTCGTTTCCTATCCAGTCAGCGCCGGGAATGCGCATGTAAATGTCGCCGTCCTGCCGATTTTTGATGTACGTAACGATGGAGGCCAGTGAGCCGCCATACTGAAAAATAGTGGCCTTGTCGCCGCTGTCGGTAATGCCCTGCGTGAGGCCGAGAACGGCGTTCCGGTAAAACAGCTCCATGGCCGGGCCAGATGTGCCATCGGCGAAGGTCTCAATGTCGATACCGACCATGCCAAGTCCGTTTCCACGCCCGTTCAGGTACGTTCGCCGCCCAATTTCAAAATAAATGCGCGGGTCGGTTGAGGTTACTGCCCGGTTGGCCCCGTAGGCGGCGATGTGTACTTTACGAGGGTCTGAATTGGGGAGCGAGGCCGCCCAGGCTTCAGCTGCCCCTTTACAGGTAGCGTCGGTCAGCATCCGGTATCGTTTACTGATTGGTAGTTTCAAACGCTCAACCAATATGTCGCGCTCCATGTGGGTAAAACCGGCGTTGGTCAGGCGAAGTTGATTCTCGGCGATCGACGACGTAAACGGAACGCCAAAGCCCATAATGAATGGCCGTGAGGCCGGGATAGCCCAGCCCGACGGAAAACGGTTAACCTGTAGGGTATTTTTGGCCAGTTGCGGTGTAAAGGCAAAAAAGTTGCCCTGAGATCGGGGTGCGGTCTGGTTTTGGGCAATTCCGGTATAACAGAAAAGCAGCAGCAGCGCCGTCTGAAATTGTTTCATAGTGAGAAAAGTAATTGAGTCATATCATCAATAACGAACCTTTGCCAGTGCCCGTACCGGGAACGTACCTACACCTTTAAATTTGGGCGGTGCAGCACTGAAGGTAAAGTCGTTGCTAGATATAGCTGATAAGTTGCACAGATGTTCAACAATCAGGATGTTAGCCTCCAATAAAGTAGTATGTACCGGCCGGTTCTTCCCCGTGGTGTCGTCAATGTTATGCGAGTCAATGCCCACGAGTTTCGCACCGCAATCGCGCAGGTACGTTGCTGCATCTTCGGTCAGGTGCGGGTGATTCGAGTAATACAGGTCTGTATTCCAGTGCTCATCCCACCCCGTGTGAATCAGTATAGCCCGGTTCCTGATCTCCTGATTGCGCAGATGATCAGCGGTGATGGAGCGCACTTCCCGATGTGGGAACCGGATCACGGTTCCCGGCAGATCGGTAAATGCCTCAAGGCCAACCTGCGACAGATCGTTACCATCGGGGAAACGATGAAAGGGGCAATCCAGGTACGTCCCGGTATTGGTTACCATCTCGATCTTGCCGATCTGAAATTCAGTACCTTCTTCATACAGATTGCGTGAATCTTCCCGACTCAGAAAATCACAGATAATCGGCGCTGGCAGACCCTTGTAGGTAATCAGGCCGTTTTCAATGGTATGGCTCAGGTCAATAAGCTGGGTACGTTGTCCAGTCGGGTGGGCATCTGCCGTTCGCTTATGAGCCTCGGTCAGCATGACTTTGTTACGGATTGTTACCTGGCCCACCATCAATAAACGCAGGTCGGCGATAATACAATTGGCCAGTTCAGTATCGGAAATTGTATCGCCGGCGATATCGAGCCGGAAATCATGGCCGGTTAAGCTGCCGCCATTGGTAAAGAATACATCGAAATCAAATCGGACTCGTTTCTGCATAAATTGTGGTTGGTTGATCGCCAGTAGTGGGTACGATTGGCCAGTTATCCACCGAAAAAGGCGAGCGGCTCGTTTCTTTATTTAGTGTCTGGTGGGTAGGCTAAGGTAGGCTTTTGTACGAAATTGCCCGACGTGTCTCTGAATTATCCGTAAGTTCGCCCATTCGCTTATCAACGATTCATATGACTGTACAGACGATCGATACCGGCTTTTTCAAACTCGATGGCGGGGCTATGTTTGGCGTTGTGCCTAAGCCGATCTGGCAAAAAGGCTACCCTGCCGATGAGCAGAACCGGTGCACCTGGGCCATGCGTTGCCTGCTCATTGAAGCTGATAGACGGCTGGTGTTGGTTGACACGGGAATCGGCACGAAGCAGGACGAGAAATTCTTCGGTCATTACGCGCTCAGCGGCGATGCGTCGCTGCATGGGTCGATCCGGCAGGCTGGTTATTCGCCCGCCGATGTTACCGACGTAGTATTGACACACCTTCATTTCGACCATGTTGGTGGTGCTGTTGACCGGGTGGGCGACCGGTTAACTCCTGCGTTTGCCAACGCTGCGTACTGGACACACGCTGCACACCTCGATTGGGCTTTACACCCGAATCCGCGTGAGAAGGCGTCATTCCTGCGTGAGAATATCATGCCATTGCAGGAGAGTGGCCAGCTTCAGTTTTTTGGCGAAACGTACCTGGACGTACCGGGCCTGGAGCTGATCTACGTTGACGGGCATACGGAGAAGATGGCTCTGCCGAAATTGACCGTTGGCGGCAAAACGATACTCTACTGCGCCGACCTGATCCCGTCGGCCGGTCACGTGCCGTTGCCGTATGTGATGAGTTACGACGTGCGTCCGTTGCTCACTATGACTGAGAAAGAGCAACTGCTGGCCGAAGCTGCTGCGGGTAATTGGGTGCTTGTATTCGAGCATGACGCAACAACCGAAGCCGCCACCGTTGAGCAAACCGAAAAAGGAATCCGGATTCAGACCAGGGGAACGCTAGCTGATTTGCTGGCCTAAACCTTCGGATGACCCACTACGTTTCTCAGGTACGTTTGTCTATCTATAATTCACTGTAGTACAATGACGGTTGGCCTGGTTTTATCGGGAGGAGGAGCCCGCGGCATTGCTCACCTCGGTGTTATAAAAGCACTTCTTGAGCAGGGAATCGAGATCAGTCGGTTATCAGGCACAAGCGCGGGTGCTATTGCGGGTGCGCTGATTGCCACCGGTTACACACCCGACGAATCGCTCAAGATCATTGAGTCGTCATCGTTTGTTCGGCACCTGCGCCCGGCCTGGACCCGGATGGGCTTGCTGCGCATTGATACCGCCATTGATCTGTATCGTAAATACATTCCAACCGATAGTTTCGAGGCGCTGAGCATACCGCTCCATGTAGCTGCCGTTGATCTTAATGCCGGTGAACTGATCATTTTTGAGAAGGGCGAGCTTATCCGGCCCGTGTTGGCGTCGTGCTGTTTGCCGGGTATTTTCGAGCCGTTGCTCATCAATAAAAAACAGTATATAGACGGTGGTGTCTTGAATAACCTGCCTATAGAGCCCGTACTCGGGAAAGTAGACTATATCATTGGGTCTCATTGCAACCCCTTTCCTGCCAACAAACCCATTCGAACAGCCCGCGGGGTAATTGAGCGCAGCCTTGTTTTGTCGGTACGGAGCAAAACAAAAGAACGGTTAGAGCAATGTAACTTCATCATTGAGCCGCCAACTCTGGTAAACTTTAGTGTGTCTGACCTTCGCCGAGCCCGCGATATTTTTCAGGCGGGATACCGGTATGCGCGTACGCTTCAGGTGGCTGATGCTATTGCCAGCGCTGTTTAAGTAAAAATTTAATCTATTAATCTGGTGGTATAACCAAGCTTCCATGTAGCGCCGCTACTTATGGGCGCATTAGGTGGTATTGCTCAATTTATTACTTATTGAGCGCCATAAGACTATATTATTTTAAGGATAAGCTGCAATTAATCAATTCGGTGAGGGTGTAAAGTTATAGTTTAATAGAGCTAGGGAGTGAAATAATATTTTGATATTCGTAGTATAGGCGGAATATAAATTTGGATAAAGCACCTGATGCTATTGTCTACTCACCGTACAATAATTAGTTTTGTATATTCAATAGCTAACGTAATTTCACTTACTCTTAAAATCGAAATACATGAGGCAATTACTACTTATGAGCTTACTGCTGGTATGCTCTACCTGGACCATCGGTTTTGCCCAGGACAGGACAGTGACCGGGAAAGTCACCTCTGCAGATGATAATCAGGCCATACCTGGGGTATCGGTGGTTATTAAAGGCACTACGCGCGGTATATCGTCAGATGCGGAAGGAAACTACTCAATTTCGGTGCCTGGTGCGGGTGCAACCCTGGTTTTCAGCTTTGTAGGGTCTGTAACGAAGGAGGTAGTTGTTGGCAATCAATCCGTAGTGAATGTGTCACTCGTTAGTGATGCCCGTCAACTTGGCGAAGTAGTGGTAACCGGTGTCGGTGTGGCCACCACTAAGGCTAAGCTCGGTATTTCGGTTGAATCGGTATCGTCAAAAGATTTGCCTGCTGCTCCAACTGCCTCGATCGATCAGGCATTGGTTGGTAAAATTGCCGGTGCTCAGATTGTGAGCGCAAACGGCACACCCGGTGCACGGGCCAATATCCTGTTGCGTGGGATTAATACGGTAAACCGGGGAACGGCTCCCATTGTGCTGATGGACGGTGTGCAGGTTGGGGTAACCGATCTCAACTCACTGGATCTGAGCAGCATTGACCGGGTGGAAGTTATTCAGGGTGCGGCTGCCTCAACGCTCTACGGAGCGCAGGGTGCCAACGGGGTAATTCAGTTGTTCAGCAAGCGCGGCGTCGACGGCCCAATCCGGGTCAACTTCTCGAATAGCTATGCCGAAAACACGTACCTGAACATTGGTAACGTGCGCAAGGCCGACAAGCACGCCTTTGTAACGGATGCCAGCAACAATGTTATCGGTGTATCGGGTAAGCCTATTACGCTTGACCCCAACTCCCTGCGGTGGAGCGAAAACGTTCAGTACAATGCACTGGATGTAAACAGCAACGCCAACAAAGCCTACGACCAAAACCTGAAGTACTACGATCACTTCAACACCTTCATGGTTCCGTCGAAAACGATAAACAACTCGGTAAACCTGTCGGGTGGTAACAGCCGGTCCGATTTCAGCATCACGCTCTCCAACAACTACCAGTCGAGCCCAATTCGGAATAACGGTGATTTCAACCGGACCAATCTGGTGACCAACATTGGGATGACGCTGGCCAAAAACCTCACGCTACGCAGCGTAACGCAATTGATATACACCCGTAATTCGCTGAAAGTGGATGACCGGAATTTGCTTTATTCGGTCAACAACACACGGCCCTTTGCCGATTACAATGCTGTTGATGTAGACGGAAACTACGGTGGCTATTATGGGGACGCATCGGGTGTGAACGCGTTCAACCCCAATTACCGTCAGCAATATCTAACCCATAACGATAACAAGATCGATGTCATCCAGAGTCTGAACCTGACGTATAGCCCCATTAAGTTTCTGGACCTGAACGCCCGTTACGGCCTGAATTACCAAACAGAGACAGATCGGTATACATACCTCAACCAGACCCAGAATCGGAACAACATAGCCGATAGAACACGGTACACCTCTTTTTATAACTCTGACGGGAGCGGCGAAATCACCGAATTTAATTATAAGACGGTGTTTCAGAACGCCTTCACCAGCGCAACCATCAAGACTGATTTCCAAAAGGATTTCAATATCAACCTGCCCATCCGCACCAACACCCTGGTTGGGTTTGATTACCGGAAAAACGTATACAGCGAGAATGGTGTAGCCAATCTGGGCTTGCCCTTGTACAGCCCGGTAACGGCGGCTCAGGCAACCTCTACCCGCACTCGGTTCGACAACGTGACTCCGTTCATTACGTTTGGGTATCTGGTTAGTCAGAACATTGAATTTGGTGATTTTGGCGGGATAACGGGTACGTATCGCAGCGACTACTCATCGGCCTTTGGTCGTGGGTCAACGCCATTTGGCTTCCCGGCGGGTAACGCTTACATCCGGCCATCATCGTTCAATTTCTGGCAGAATAGCTCGCTGGGACAGATTGTGCCGGAGTTCAAGATTCGGGCGGCCTATGGCGAAGCGGGTATTCAGCCCCGTCCGTTTGACCGGTACGTAACGTTAAGCACCAGATCGCTCGGTACCAACAACGTATTCTACTACAGCCCAACCCAAAGCAACCCCGACCTGAGCGTAGAAGTATCGAAAGAGCTGGAAATCGGGACCGATTTCAGCGTGAAAGGTGGAAATGGCGAATGGCTCCGCAAGCTGAACTTCTCATTCTCGTACTGGAAACGGAGCACCGACAACTCGATTTATAACGTCGATGCCGCGCCATCTACGGGTATCGGCCAACTGAAAGACAACGCGTTTGGGCTATCATCGAATGGGCTTCAGTTCTCATTGAATACAACTCTGTATCGCGGTAAGAACATTACCTGGGATTTCACAACCAATTTTGGCAAACAGACCTCACAGATTACGTCTGTAAAAGGGAACGCTCAAATTACCGTAACCTCAAGCGCGGGTAGCACCAACTACGTGCTGAAGGCAGGCGAGAAAATTGGTCAGTTGTTTGGATTCGTGGCCATTCGTGACCTAAACCAGATTCTGCCTGATGGCACACCAGCTATCTCTGAAGCCAACAAAGCCCTGTATGAAGTGGCGAGTAATGGGTACGTTGTTAACAAAACAACTAAACAGCCCTTATTCAGCTCTAAGCAGTATAGCCTGGGTGACCCGAACCCGGCCTTTACTTCGACGTTCATCAACAGCATATCGTTCCGCGACATTGTAACACTTGGGTTCCAGTTTGACTGGACGCAGGGAAGTCATGTTTACAACCAAACCAAAAGCTGGTTATATCGTGATGGCATTAGCTCAGATTACACGCAGCCTATCACCATCAATGGTAACACTGGTGCCTGGACAGCCTTCTACCGGGGTGTATATCAGGCTGGGGCCAACAACGGCACCAAAGATTACTTCTATGAAGATGCTTCGTTTGTACGTCTGCGGAACGTCTCGCTCCGGTTCAACCTGGCAAAAGCCATCCCCAAACTGCCTGTTCGCAACCTGCAACTTGAGCTTAGCGGCCGTAACCTGCTGACCTTCACGAAGTATACGGGTATGGACCCTGAAGTAAGTTCAGGTCAGACAACGGGTAACGAAAACTCAGCCTTTGACCGGGGAACGGATCATAATACCATGCCTAACCTGCGCTCATATCAGATTGGTCTAAACTTCGGTTTCTAATCACTCAATCATCACTGAATCAAATTCATGAAGACATACATCAAAAATACCCTGCTGACCCTGACCGTCACCGGCTTACTGATGGCCTGTAGCACGGATGAGTTGGACGTAAAAAACCCAAACCAGCCTACGCCCTCCAGCGCGGCAACGGAAGTAGGCGTAATCTCGCTTGCCCAGGGAACGGTCTATATCAATGGTATGGGTAACTCAAGTGCCGGTATAAAATACTATGATGGTGTACCGGGCGGTTTCTGGACGGGCGCTGTTGGCTTCCACGCCCTGATGGGTGATGAAGTAGGCGAAGAAGCTGCCAACCAGTTTGGTAATCAGATCGGTATGCCCGATCTGGTGACGCTCGATGATGGCACGAAAGTGACTAACCCAAGCTCGGTAAATACGCAAATTGCCCTGATCCGCACGGTAAACGTAAACGCTCAGGGTGGTGCCAATCCGTTGTTCAACGAGTGGGCCTACATGTATAACCTGAACAACGGGATGAACTCCGTCCTGGAAATTGCGGCTAGCACCAAATTTGCGGGCGATGCGGCGGCTCAGACGGCCAAGCTGAATACCCTGAAAGCATGGGCTTACTGGTGGAAAGGCTATGCCTACTCACGCATAGGCTCCATCTACTATGCAGGGCTGATCAACGATAAGCCCGGGGTAACCACCGGTAACTACGTTACTAAAGAAAAGATCATCGAAGAAGCCGCTAAAAACTTTGACCTCGCCAGTACTGCACTTACGGCGTTGGGTGCGGGTGGTACTGATTATACGGCGGTGATGAGGGGGTTGATTCCTTCGTTCAACCAGGTAGGTAAAGGCGTTGTGCCCACACCAGACGAGTGGAAGCGGAATATAAACACCATGAAAGCCCGCAACATTGTAGTTAACACACCCGCCAAATCGATGACCGCCGCGCAGTGGGGCCAGGTGCTGACGCTCACTAACGACGGGGTGAGAGCAGCGGATAAGGTATTTACAGGCCGGTCAAATTCAAATTCTGATTTTATGAGCAGACTGGACGGCAATATTGCGGCTAAGTCGACCGGCCCAACTGGCGGTACGTTTAAAATCAGTGAGCGCCTGATTCAGGATTTCCCGGCGGGCGATAAGCGGCTAGACAACAACTTCACCAAACAACCGGCAGCTATCCTGTTCAACCAGGACCGGGGCAACTCATTCAATACCCGCTGGTTGATCGACGACGGTGGTAAGGGTATGGCTGGCGTTGTTGTGCTGAATAACCGGGTTGAAGGTGCCTATGAGTTGTATCTGGCGAGCACGTTTGAAGAAAACGAGCTAATGAAGGCCGAAGCCAAAATCTATACCAGTGACATTGCTGGTGGTTTAACGGCCATCGATGTCGTTCGTACATCGCAGGGGGCAGGTCTGGCTCCGTTATCGGGCCTCACTCAGGCTCAGGCGCTGGAGGAATTACGTAAAGAGCGTCGCGTTGCTTTGGCGTTCCGGGGGCTGGCCTTCTACGATGCTCGCCGTTGGGGTGTCATTACCGATGGACGCAAAGGAGCCGTGGTGGTTGATAAAGCCGGTAAGGTAAGTACCAACGCTACGATCAACTATAACTTCCTGGATTATTGGGACGTACCTGATAATGAACTGGCGTACAACCCGGCAGCAGCGGGTAGCGCGGCAACAAAAAATCCGAAATAAGCTGTTGGCAGCCTATTAGCCAACGCTGGTGTGTACCCAGTGTGTAAAAGCCTGACCGATTCGATTGGTCAGGCTTTTATGTTTTACGATATGGCCAAATTGAATTATACCAAGGTCAGCTATACTCGACACCCAGAAACCAAAACGAGGCAGGCTCGCTGAAGTATTAAAATACAATTAAGTTAGTATTAAAGAATTATGAGTACTAATTGAGAATGGTATCAATTATAGTATTTAAACTATTATTAGTATAAATCATAAAATACAGCAATAATATTCTGTAAAATATTAGTTAGAAAAAATTATAATTGGCGTAAAGAGAAATATGCCATATTGATAAGTTAATCATCTGTGGCTAGATTTGTTTAGTGTACGTGTGAGTATTTTAACTTAATCTAACGATCAATTTACATGAGGCAATTCTTACTTATGAGCTTATTGCTGGTATGCTCTACCTGGACTATCAGTCTGGCTCAGGACAGAACCTTGACTGGAAAGGTTACTTCGGCAGATGACAATGCAGCCATACCCGGTGTATCGGTTGTGATAAAAGGAACAACGCGGGGAACAGCAACAGATGCTAACGGTACTTATTCAATCTCAGTGCCAAGTAAAGGAGCTACGCTTATCTACAGTTTTGTTGGCACCGAAACCAAAGAGGTAGTTGTTGGGAATCAGACAATGGTGAACGTGGCGTTGGGTAGTGATACGCGCCAGCTGACCGAAGTAGTGGTAACAGGTAGCGGGGTAGCGACAAGCAAAGCCAAACTGGGGATTGCCGTTGAGAGTGTGTCTTCGAAAGATTTGCCACAAACACCAACCGCGTCAATCGACCAGGCGCTGATCGGTAAGATTCCAGGCGCCCAGATTTCGTCGGTCAGTGGTAACCCTGGTGATCCGGTCAATATTCTGCTTCGTGGGATCAACAGTGTACAGGGCGGCACCAAACCATTGATCATGGTAGATGGCGTGCAGATCGCTTCAACCGATATCAACTCGCTCGATCTGAGCAACGTAGACCGGGTTGAAGTGGTGCAGGGAGCTGCGTCTGCCTCAATTTATGGTGCCCAAGGTGCCAATGGTGTAATTCAGGTATTTACTAAAAAAGGAAAGAAAGGCCGTACGGCTATCAATTTCTCGACCAGCTACTCGGCCAATGAATTCCTGAATACAGGAAACGTTCACAAAGCCGAGTTGCACCCCTACCTGACCGATGCTAACAATAACATTGTTGATGCGAAGGGGAATATTCTTGATTACACCGATGTTGGTGCCATCACGGGCATTTCATACAAGTATGGTGGTGCCACGCGCTACGCCATTCAGGATATTCGGAACGACGCCAATACGCCATACAGCGGTAATCTGAAGTATTATGATCACTTCAAGCAGGTGTTTCAGACGGGTACTACTACCAACAATAACATCAGCATTTCGGGCGCATCGGATAAGAGCGATTTCAATATTGCCGTGGCCAACAACCACACCACATCGCCTATTCTTACAAGCGTTAATGGTTTCATTGACCGGAGTAATTTCTCGGCCAACCTGGGTACTGAACTGTTCAAAGGCTTCACGCTGCGATCGAATACCCAATTGATCTATACCAAGAATACGCTGAAACCAGGCTTGGGGGCGGCCTTCGGAACAGGAAACGGTGATGTGGGCTCTGTATATGGTTTTCTGAATACATCACCCTTCTTTGACCTGACCCGCAAACTGGCCAACGGCACGTACCCAGTGTACCCCACTGCTGACTTCCTGAGCATCAATGCGGGTAACCCTTACTACCAGGCTGCCTACACTGACGCTGTAAACAACAAAATTGATGTGGTGCAGAATTTTGAGGCTGATTACAAGATCAACAAATTTCTGGATCTGAACGCGAAGTATGGAATCAACTACCGTACTGAAACGTCGAGAAAGACGTATTACAATCAGTCTGAAAACGCTAGTTCAAATTATTACAATTCGTATGCAAGTGCCTACGCGCCGGATAACCTGGGCGAAATTGACAACTACCAGTATACCAACACGTTTCAGAACTTCCTGGGTACTGCCTTTATCCGTACTGATTTCGAGAATGATTTCAACAGTAAGCTGCCCATCCAGACCAGCACCCAGATCTCGTTCGACTATCGGAAAAACAAATCGACAGAGTATGATACCTACGGCCTTGGCTTAGGTACCGCGCCGCCCTATAACGTTGGTGCCACCTCGACCCAGTCAGTTGCGTATGATAACGTGACCCCATTCATCACGTACGGTTATCTGGTTAACCAGAAAATTGAATATGGCGACTATGGCGGAATCACGGCTGGTTTCAGAACCGACTATTCGTCGGCCTTTGGCGCTGGTTCAACGCCCTTTACTTTCCCCCATTTCGACGCGCACATTGCACCGCTATCGTTCGTGAAAAACAGTGGTCTGGCCAATACGCTGACCTACTTTAAGTTACGGGCAGCCTATGGTGAAGCGGGCATTCAGCCGGGGGCGTTTGATCGCTACCCTGTGTTGAGCCAGCGAAATCTGGGTTCCGGTCTGGTGTATACCATTCCAACAACGACAAACAACCCGAACCTGCAGGTAGAAGTGTCGAAAGAACTGGAAATCGGTACCGACTTCACCATTGGTGGTAACTCGAACCGTATCTGGCTTAACTCGATCTCGGGGGCATTTACTTACTGGAAGCGGTCGAGCGCCAACGTAATTTATACGGTAAGCGTACCGCCCTCGATTGGGTCGACAGGGCAGCTGACAAACGCGATTGATATGTCGTCGAACGGGGTTCAGTTCTCGTTGAATATTCCCATCTATAAAACCCCAAATCTGCGCTGGGATTTCACGACGAACTTTGGGCACCAGATCTCTAAAATCGATGCCATCTCTGGTGGGGCCGACATTATCCTGACGTCGAGTGCCGGCAGTACCGCCCTGGTGTTAACACCCGGTCAGCCAATTGGTCAGGTATATGGATACAAAGCGTTGACTAGTCTCGACTATGTAAACCAGTCGGGTGTGCCCTACATCAGTGAAGCAGATAAAGCCAACTATACTATTGTAGATGGTCGGGTTGTGAGCAAGCTGACGTACCAGCCTCAGTTTACGAATGAGACGTACCCACTGATGAACCCAAACCCGATCTTCAACGCGTCGTTTATCAACGGGGTAACGTTCAAAAATTACCTGACCCTGAACTTCCAGTTCGACTGGGTATATGGCAGCCATCTATACAACCAGACAAAAGAATGGATGTATCGGGATGGTATCAGCGGTGATTTCTCGAAGCAGGTCACGATCGACGGCAAAACGGGAGCCTTTCCTGCCTACTGGTCGGGCGCTTATTACAACCTGTGGGGTAGCACACGCGGCGCTGGTAACAACGCCACGAAAGACTTCTTCGTAGAAGATGCGTCGTTTGTACGGCTACGGAACGTGTCGCTGGCTTTCGATGTGGCCAGGTTTGTTAAGCTTCCTTACCTCAATAAGTGCCAGCTGGTCTTTACCGGACGCAATATTTTGACCTTCACGAAATACACGGGCTATGATCCTGAAATCAGTTCTGGCTCGTCAAACTCATCGTTCGACAGAGGGGTAGACCACAGTACACTACCCAACATCAAGTCGTATCAGGTCGGTCTTAATATTGGGTTCTAACTATTAACTTCCCAGACTATGAAACTCATTCATACAAATAAGCTTATTGCCTCAGTGCTTGCAACGGTTGTTCTGATGGGGTCCGTATCTTCCTGCAAGGATCAACTGGACGTTGGTAACCCAAACGCACCAACGCTGGCCGCCAACGTAAGCAACGAGGCCGGGCTCATCGGGTTTGCCCAGGGTGGGGTATACGTAAACGGTTTTCTGAACGGTGACGGCTGGTTAGGTAACAGCTACTTCTCGTTACCCTGGGGCTACAGTGAACTCATGGCCGATAACGTTGGGGCCGATGCCTCGAACAACCAGATCACAACGATTGGCGTACCCGATTATATGATTCTGGACGATGGCACAAAGCTGACGAATCCGGCGCCGCAGATCAGCATTATCCGCGCCTATAACAGCCGGGCTGCCACCGGAGCAGGAAACAACCCGCTTTATTACCAATGGCTGAATATGTATGCCCTGAACAACGTCTGTAACCAGATACTGGACATTACGGCAACAGTCAAGTTTGACGGCGATGCGGCCAGCCGCGCCAATACCATGAGGGCCTGGGCGTACTGGTGGAAAGGCTACGCCTACGGATCAATCGGGTCAATGTATTATGCTGGGCTGATCGCTGACCAGACGGGCGTGACTAGCGGTGGGTACGTACTACACGATGCCATCATCAATAAGTCGAACGATTACTACAATCTGGCGGCTACCACATTGGGTAAGATAACCAGCGTGTCTGACTATCAGACGGTTATGGGTAAGCTTATTCCCGCGTTTATTCAGGTTGGTAATGGCACTGTGCCAACTATCGACATGTGGAAACGGAATATTAATACCATGCTGGCCCGGAACATTCTGGTAAACAAGCTGGCACCGTTTGTTAAGGGTAACCCGGCCGCTACGATCGCTAAGTCATCAACAACGGCTATGACGGCTGCCGACTGGAACAGCGTGTTGACCCTGGCTACCAACGGGATCAAGAAAGGCGATGCCGTCTTTACTGAGCGCAGCACGGCGTCGAACTCGCCGTTCTCACCAACGGGTGGTACTGTTGCCGCATTAACCTCAAACGTGAATACCAGCTCGACGTTTAAAATCAGCGAGCGGTTCATGCAGTCTTTCAACGCGGGCGATCAGCGGGTGGCGAATAACTTCAATACCAAGACGATGTACAAAAACAACTATTCGTTTACCACACGCTACAGTATGGTGCCGAACGGTAATGGAGTTGCTGGTGTGTATGTCTATGGTTCTAAGGATGTGGGTGCTCATGAAGTGTACATGGCCGGCAGCTACGAAGAGAATGCGCTGATGCTGGCCGAAGCTAATATGCGTTTGGGCAACATTGAAACTGGCCTGGGCTTTGTTGATGCCGTTCGTGCCTACCAGGGGGCTGGTGTACCGGTTACAGTTGGTACTAAACTGACGCTGGCGGGTGCTCTGACCGAACTCACTAAAGAAAGACGGGTAGCGCTGTTTAGCCGGGGGCTGGCTTTTTATGATAACAGACGGTGGGGCTGGATCTATGATATTGCCAACGGCGGTGGTAGCTACGGGAATGTCATGATCACGTCGGCCGGAACGGTTATCAATAAAAACGTGACCATCAATTATAATTTCCTGGATTATTGGGACGTACCTGCCGATGAGTCAGTGTTGAACGCCACAACAGGAGGTGTAGCCACGAAGAATCCGAATTTTTAGAAAAAGTAACCAGTGGTCTGTAGTGTAAAAAGCCCGGTCTGAGTAGGCCGGGCTTTTCTTGATTGCTATCTGTAACAGAAAACTAGTTATAAGCTACTAGAGCAATATTGTTTCGTGCGTGTATCGAATGAAAACTATTATATCTAAGAAAAGTATAAAAACGGAATAATATTTTGTCTTTTTAGCGGGTAACCAATCGATAAATTGGTAAAAATGGAATCAGAAAGTTTTTTGCTCGTTAATTGAGTTTTAATTTCGCGGCCAAGAGGTTAGTGTATTTTAACTTACTAAAAGCAAAGTATGAAACATGTATTACTTGTATGCTTGATATTGTCATCGTCACTCTGGACTCTATGCGTAGGGCAAGACAAGACAGTAACCGGTAGAATTATCTCTGCTGAAGATGGGTCAGCCATTCCAGGTGTGTCTGTAATGGTGAAGGGAACCACGCGTGGGACCTCCTCAGACGCACAGGGTAATTATTCGCTGCCAGTTCCAGGTAGTAAAGCCACGTTGGTTTACAGCTTTATCGGCTCCACAACTCAGGAGATAGCTGTTGGCAATCAGTCTGTCATAAATGTGTCGCTAGCCAATGAATCACGCCTGCTGTCTGAAGTGGTAGTAACCGGTTATGGCCAGCAGATCAAGCGCGACCTGACGGGTAATATTGCCAAAATTCGCCCGGCCGATATTCAGGATCAGCCCGTAACCAGCTTCGATCAGGCTATTCAGGGTAAAGCTGCCGGAGTGCAGGTCAACGCGGGAAGCGGTAAACTTGGGCAGGGGATTCAGGTGAATATTCGGGGGAAATCATCCGTGTCTGCGTCTAACCAGCCATTGTATGTTGTTGACGGAACGCCCGTTACAACCGACAACCTGTCGTTCAACTCGGCTGCCACCAACCCACTGTCTGATATTAATCCACAGGATATCGAAAGTATCGAGATTCTGAAAGATGCCTCGGCCGGTGCTATTTACGGGTCGAGGGCGGCAAACGGAGTAGTGCTGATTACCACCAAAAAAGGGAAAGCGGGTCGTACTAATGTTACGTTTGGTATTCAGGCCGGAAGTAGCAAACCAACGCGGAAAGTACAGTTTTTGAACACACAGCAATACGTTGACTTCTACCTGAAAGCGGCCGCCAACTCCGACCGTATTGATGGGTATGACGCCGCCGATCCTGATTCGTACACGACCTACATGAAAGATTTCTTCGTGACGCAGGGGCTGGGTACGTTCGGAACCGACAAGCAGGCAAGTACAAACTGGGGCGATCTGTCATACCAGGATGCGCCGTATCAGCAGTACGACATGAACATCAATGGCGGTAACGACAAAACGACGTTCTACCTATCGGGTCAGCTGCTGGATCAGAAAGGTATTCTGATTGGCAACGCGCTGAAACGGTATTCGGGCCGCATCAACCTCGATCACAAAATCTCTGATCGGTTCCGGGTGGGTTTCAATACAGGCTTGTCGCGTACGTTCAACGAGCGTCTGTCTGGCGACCGTCAGTTCGACAACCCGATGCAGATGGTGGCCCTGCCGCCTATGACCCCATCGCTCGACCCGGTTACGGGTTTACCAGCGGGGACACCTCCCGGCGACATCAGCATTCCGTACTATTACAACCCGATTGTGAACATCGGCAACTCGCTCTTTAACACAACAGTTTACCGCAACATCAGCAATGTATATGGTCAGCTGGGCATCATCAAGGGGCTTACGTTCCGCTCGGAATTTGGTCTGGACGTGCTGAACCAGCAGGAGGAGTTGTATTACAGCAGCAAAACGCAGCGTAACTCAGGGTCGCCACTGGGCGAAGCATCGAACCGCTACGTACGGGTTGAAAACTACACGACCAACAACTTCTTCAGCTACAATACGGTGCTTGGCCGGAACACGATCGATGGGATTGTCGGTATGTCGTACCAGCAGTCGCAAACCAGGGCTAACCTTGCTGAAGGGCAGGACTTTCCGTCGGATGCGTACAAGCAGATTGCCAGTGCAGCCCGCAAAACAAACGCCAGTTCGTCGGCCACTGACTACCGGTTCCTATCATACTTCGCCCGGGCCAACTACAAATTTGCCGACCGGTACCTGCTGGGTGTAAGCGCCCGAATTGATGGTTCGTCGCGTTTTGGGCTGGATAGCCGCTACGGTTTCTTCCCGGCTGTATCGGCGGGGTGGGTATTAACGGAAGAGAACTTCCTGAAAAATACGAGTGCCGTTAGCTTCCTGAAAATCAGAGGGAGCTATGGCCGGACGGGTAATGCCGAGATTCAGAACTTCCCGCAGTTGGGGCTGTTCACGGGCGATGCTGGCTATGCGGGTTTACCCGGTCAACGTCCATCGCAACTGGCCAACCCTAACCTGAAATGGGAGACAACCGATCAAGCTGATATTGGCATTGACTTTGGCTTCCTCAACAACCGGATCAACGGCGAAATTGATTACTACAATAAGCAAACGACTGGTCTGCTGCTAAACGTGAACGTACCTGGCACTTCTGGTTTTGCCACCCAGTTCCGCAACGTGGGTAGCCTGGAAAACCAGGGTTTCGAGTTTGTCCTGAACACCGAAAACACGACGGGCGCTTTCCGCTGGACCACAAGCCTGAACGGTGCATTTAACCAGAACAAGATCAAAAACCTGCAGGGGCAGGTGATCGAGGGTGGGCTGAGCTCGATGAGCCGGGCTGTTGAAGGGCAGCCGCTGGGTGTATTTTTCACACCTGAATATGCCGGTGTTGACCCTGCGAACGGAAATGCACTCTGGTATAAGAATACAACCCTGGCCGACGGCACCCTTGACCGTACGACAACAAGCACCTACAACCTGGCACAACGTGTGGTGGCGGGCAACCCACAACCGAAATTTACGGGTGGCGTAACCAATACGTTCAGCTATAAAGGGTTCAGCCTGAGTGTGTTCTTCAACGCGGTGCTGGGTAATAAAATCAATTTCTACGGCATTGGCCGCTTCTCGTCGGCCAATGGTCGCTTCGAGGACAACCAGACCGTTGACCAACTGGCCGCCTGGACCAAGGAGAACCCAAACACCAACGTACCTGAAGCGCGTTTGTTCTTCAACAATGGCGCGCAGCCCTCAACCCGGTTCATTCTCGACGGTTCGTTTGTTCGGCTGCGGAACGTGACGCTGGCGTATAACCTGCCTAAAACGTTGATCAGCAAAGCTAAACTGAATAACGTACGTGTGTTTGTTACCGGTCTGAACCTGCTGACCTTCACCAACTACGCTGGCTGGGATCCGGAAGTGAATGCCGATGATATCGTGAGCAACATTGCCCAGGGGTACGATTTCTATACCGCGCCACAGGCTCGTACAATCACGGGCGGGATCAACATTGGATTTTAAGCAAGCTGAAAACGGACTTCATATCATGAATACATACATAAAAAACGGATTGTTGATTGGCCTGAGCACCCTGGTGCTGACCGCCTGCAGTGATCGCCTGAACGTTCAGCCAACGCAGAGTATCGATTCTGGACAGGCATTGGCTACCGAGCAGGATGTAAACATTACGCTAACCGGCGCCTATGATGGGATCAGCGATGGAAACCTGTACGGCGGCGGTATCCAGTACACCGGCGAGTTACTGGGTGATAACCGCGACGTTGTGTTTGGAGGTACGTTCACCACGCTCGACGAGTTCTGGCGGAAAACGATTACCACAAGCAATGTCGACGTTCGGGATACATGGCTCGATGGGTACAACGCCATCAACCGGGCCAACAACGTGCTGGCGAATGTTAGTAAAGTCGGTACAGCCAACCGGAATTCGATTGAAGGACAGGCCCGATTTATTCGCGGCGCCATGTACTTCGAATTGATCAAGCTGTTTGGTAAGAGCTTCAACGATGGTACGCCGGCCTCAAATCCCGGTGTTCCGCTTGTTCTGACGCCCACCGCCAGCGTAACAGATGCCGATTACCGCACGCGCAATACCGTGGCTGAAGTGTATACGCAGGTGCTCGATGATCTGACCAAGGCGGAGCAACTGTTGCCAGCTACGCAGGCCAATGGAACCGGTTTTGCTACCAAAGGTGCCGCACAGGCCATGCTGGCCCGGGTTTACCTGCAACAGCAAAACTATTCGTCGGCCCGCGATGCGGCCAACCGGGTAATTGCGTCAGGTACGTTCTCGCTGGCTACTACGTTTGCGGCGGCCTTCACAGATGCCTCGCCCGAAACGATTTTTAAAATCGTGGTGACTGATCAGGATGGCAGCAATGGCCTGAACACCTATTATGGCTCTACCCGCGTTTCGGGCCGGGGCGATATTCGGGTGCAGACCAAATTCCGGCAGCTATACGACGCGGCCGACCCACGTGGACAATTCTTCACGACGGTCAACAATAACGTGTTTACCAACAAGTTCAACGATCGCTTTGGCGACGTACCTGTCATTCGCCTCGCCGAAATGTATCTGGTAAGGGCCGAAACGAACAGCCGCCTGAGCAGCAGCGTTGGTGCATCACCGTTGGCCGATGTAAATGCGGTACGTGCCCGGGCAGGCGCGCCGTTGCTTACGTCGGTAACACTGGCTACGATTCTGCTGGAACGCCGTCTGGAGCTAGCCTTCGAAGGCCAACAGATCGCCGACGTGAAGCGCATAGCCGGCACCGTTGGCACAACGCCTTATTCTGCCAATAACCTCGTGCTGCCTATTCCGCAGCGCGAAATTGATACGAACAAAAACCTGGTGCAGAACCCCGGTTATTAACTATTGATCAGTATGTGTAAAAAGCGGGCTGCGTTTGTGGCCCGTTTTTTTTTTGCGCGTTTCTGTTGACCAACAGTGCCGACCGTTCGTGTAAAAACAGGCCGTTCGCAGACATTAAACCTAAACTAGTAAGGCAACTCTAACGTTTTGACTACGGTATTCACGTAGGCTTCCAAAACACTATGTTGACGCGTTTTTTTGTCATTATCGGCGTTTGTGCCTCGTTTGTTGCACAGGCTCAGGCAATTGAATATTCTACTCCCCAACCGCGCATCGATGATGTGAATGATCGGGATGTGGTGATCAGCCGCGTTGATCTGACGGCTCAGTATACAATTATTTCGATGCGGTTTCGGGGAAGGGCCCGGGAGGGGAGCGAAATTCAATTTGTTCCTACGGCCCGGCTATATGCCAACGATGGGGCGCGTTCCTTCAAATTTATACGGGCAGAAAACATCCCGGTCGGCGAGCGAAAACGTAGTGTGGTTCAGGGCGAAGAGGTGAGTTTTGTGGCCTATTTTGAACGGTTAGACCCTGGTATACAGACGTTTGATTTGTTTGAATGTTCAGACAGGAACCGGAGCGGCATCGTTTGCTTCAACTTCTGGGGCGTACATGTTACTAACCCGCTGAAGCGGCAGCAACGCACCCCGGCTCCGCAGACGCCAGCGCCGGCCCCGCGGCAGTTTCCGCGCACAACGCCCCCGCCAGCCAAGCCGCTTCCCAAACCAGCGCCAGAGACAGCACCCCCTGTGCCAGCGCCCACGCTGGCCATAAAAGGCCTTGTTCGTGACGCCAAAACGGGTAAGCCGGTTGTAGCTACGTTAACATACCGTTTACTATCGGGCGCTGAATCGTATGGCAATGCGGCCCCAGACTCAATTCGGTCTGCACCGCAGGATGGCGCTTATCAGATTCCGGGCGATGCGCTGACGGTTTGGGATGTGGCTGTATCGGCCAAAGGCTATTTTGGGCAGCGCGATACCATCAGCATCAACCTGACAGAGAAAACGGCCAAT
Source organism: Fibrella forsythiae (assembly GCF_017353175.1). Classification (GTDB taxonomy): domain Bacteria; phylum Bacteroidota; class Bacteroidia; order Cytophagales; family Spirosomataceae; genus Fibrella; species Fibrella forsythiae. Next base: position 1,121,573 of record NZ_JAFMYW010000002.1, read on the forward strand.
TTCGACCTGGTGCCGATTGTGGCCGGAGCGAAGATCACACTCAACAATATCTACTTCGCCCAGTCGAAATACGAACTACAGGCCGAGTCGTTCCCTGAACTGGATCAGCTCGCGACCGTGATGCGCCAGAACCCGACGATGACCATCAGGCTGGAAGGACATACGGACATTATCGGCGATTTTGACAAAAATCTGGAATTGTCGCGAAACCGGGTACAATCGGTGAAGCAGTACCTGACTAGTAAGGGTATAAACGCGACTCGTGTAGAAGCCGTTGGGTACGGTCATTCACGCCCTATCAACAGCACGCCCGGCAAGCCCCATCCGGAAAACCGAAGGGTGGAACTGGTGATAACCAAAGCGTGAGTTGGCTGTTTACAGTGTACCCGCTCCGCCAGAGCGGGTACACTGTAAACAGCCAACTCATTTTATGTTTCCTCTCGATACGGTATTGGCCGCCATTGAACCCGCTATTGCTGCTTACCCGAAAGCGGCCATGTTTGATCTGTTCGAGCGAGGATACAATAGCCTGTTCGAGCAACTGATCTCGTGCATCATCTCGATCCGAACACTCGACGAAACGACCATTCCGGTGTCGCTGAGGCTGTTCGAGGTGGCAAGAACTCCCGCTGAAGTTGCCGCGCTATCGCCCGACGAACTGATTCCGCTTCTGTACGGAACAAGCTATCCCGATCAGAAAGCGTACACCATTATCGGTATTGCGCAACGCATCATAACGGAGTTTGCAGGTACGTTACCCGCGGATTATGACGTGCTGACTTCCCTGAAAGGAGTCGGCCCCAAATGTGCGAATCTGGCACTGGGCGTGGCAACCGGACAGTCGGCCATCAGCGTGGATATTCACGTTCACCGTGTCACCAACCGTTGGGGCTACGTACACACGAAGACGCCCGAGAAAACACTGGCTGCGTTGGAAAAGCAGGTGCCGGTGGAGCAATGGATCAATATCAACCGGTTGTTGATGCCCTTTGGTAAGCATATCTGCACAGGTACGTTGCCGCATTGCTCAACCTGCCCGGTGCTGGCCTATTGCGCGCAGGTAGGCGTAGAGCGGCATCGGTAAGGGTAACGGCCGTACCTTTATACCAATGAATAAGCAGCCCCATCAACAGGTCGTCAGGATTGCCACTGATGCCAAGGCGACACCGCTTTCAAAGAATCAGAAGACCTTTAACCAGTTAACAGCCCGAGTTGCCGAGCAGGAAACGCTGCTGACCGAGTTAACCGTTGCGATTGACCGGGGACGGCTGAAAATCCAGGCTGAACTAGCTCCCTTGTACACACAGTTCGATCAGTTGCGTGCGGAGTTGGTCCGGCTGTTTGATCGCATGAACACGCGCCACGACTACACAAGGGCAGAGCAGAAAAAGCTACGGAACCTCATTACGGATATCACGACCGAACTGATCCAGAAGGGATACGACGATTTGGTTGAGATTCATGATCGCTACAATGAAGACGGTTATGAGGCTGCCGTGGCCGAATCAGACGAGCAGCGAGCCTTGTCGTTGAAGCGAATGGCTGAACTAATGTACGGTATCGAGTTCGACCCTTCTGTTGACGTGAGCGATCCTGATGCCGTTCGTGCCTACATACACGAGCAGTTACAGCAACGTACCCAGGCCGACCAGCAACGGCAGCAGGAGGCGGCAGCGCGTGAGGCCAGCAGACCAAAATCGGAAAAGCAACAAGCCCGTGAAGCGAAAAAACAGGCTGAGGTGCAGAATACGACCAAGGCGGTGCGTGCGCTGTACATGGATCTGGTGAAAGCGTTTCACCCGGACAGGGAGCCGGACGAGGACGAAAAAATCCGGAAGACGACCATTATGCAGCGCGTAACCGAAGCCTACGAGAAAAGTGATTTACTCGGTCTGTTCCGGCTGCAACTCGAATTTGAACGAATAGATCAGGCCCACCTGGAAAAGCTGGCCGACAACCAGTTGCTTTATTATAATAGGATCCTTAAGCAACAGGCTGATGAACTGGATGGCAAACTGGCTCAGCGTCAGGAGGAATTGAGCAATATGACCGGGGGGCGGGTGGCCACTGTCGGCAATGCGAAGGGTCTCGATTTTGCGATCAATGCGGATATAAAGTCGATGAAACAGGCCGTGAAAGCGTTGAAATTCGAGTTGAGTATGCTGACGGATTCGGCACAACTGAGGGCCTGGCTGAAAAGCTATCATCTCGACCGGGGATGATAATCCGCGATCTGGCTTTGGTACCCGTTTTTGAGTGATATATTAGCCACTACCTTTCTTGCCAACACGACTCATCAGTAAGCCCCTGTTAACTTGAAAAAACTGGTTACGAACCTCACCTTCTGGGTACTCACCGCCATCACGTTAGGCGTGTTGGTTGGTCATTTCAGGCCCGACATTGCGCTGCTGCCTGTGCTCGGCGCGCCTTTTAAAGGTCGTTTTATGGGTCAGGAATTGACCATTGGTGCTACGTTCAGTGAATTTCTGAGCGGCATCTTCATCAGTGCTGTCAAACTGTTTATCAGCCCGATCATCTTTCTGACCATCACGCTCGGTATTGTCAGCATGGGGGATTTGAAAAAAGTAGGCAAAGTAGGAGCGAAGTCGCTGCTTTATTTCGAGGTAGTGACCACAGTGGCCCTGCTGATCGGGGTAGTCGTGGCCAACGTTATCCGGCCGGGCGACGGGGTGGTGACTACGGCTCTGGGTGGCGGCGATATTTCTAAATACACGAAAAGCGCACAGGCTTTCAGTTGGTGGAAATTCTTCCTCGATAACGTAACGCTTCAGGTGCTGCTGGCCGCCATTATCACGGGCATGCTCCTGAGTCGGTACGAAGGGCGGGAACGCATTGTGGCGATGATGAACCGATTGTCGAAAATCATTTTTTCGGGCCTGCATAAGGTTATGCTGCTGGCTCCAATCGGCGCATTTGGTGGTATGGCCTATACCATTGGAAAATATGGGCTGGGTACGTTGGTGCCGCTGGCTAAACTGATGATGACCGTATACACTACGATGGCCCTGTTCATTTTCGGTGTCTTGGGCGCTATCCTGTACACCTGCCGCGTACCGATTTTAGGTTTTCTACGCTACATCCGCGAAGAACTGCTGATTGTGCTGGGTACGTCCTCTTCCGAAGCGGGGCTGCCGTCGTTGATGGAAAAGCTGGAACGGATGGGCTGTGCCAAGTCGGTGGTGGGGCTGGTGGTGCCCGCAGGCTATTCGTTCAACCTCGACGGCACCACAATTTATCTGTCGATGGCCACCATCTTTCTGGCGCAGGTCTTCAACGTACACCTCAACGGAAGCCAACTGCTAACCATAATCGGCATTCTGATGGTTACCTCTAAAGGAGCAGCAGGGGTTACCGGCAGCGGATTTGTGGTGCTGGCCAGTACATTAACGGCTATCAACGTAATTCCGGTAGAAGGGCTGGCGCTGCTACTGGGTGTCGATCGATTCATGTCGGAGGCACGAAGCATTACCAATTTCATTGGTAATGGTGTGGCCACAATCTGGCTGGCCAACAATGAGAACGCATTTGACCGCGAACAGATGGTGCGCGCTTTCGGTAAGCTGGATCAGGCGGAAAAAATCAAGTTTTGAGGTAGGATCGGTGTAATTTTACAGTTGATTAGCGTCAACACAGAGGGGGCCGAGAGATCGGCCCCCTCTGTGTTGCCATAAAAAAATATGAGCACGTCATCACAAAAGCTCCGCGAAGACGCCCTGCATTACCATGCCAAGGGCCGCCCCGGAAAGATTGAAATCACCCCCACCAAAGAAACCGAGAATCAGCGCGACCTGTCGCTGGCCTATTCGCCGGGTGTAGCCGAGCCATGTCTGGCCATCGCCGATAACCCCGAGCGAGCCTACGATTACACGGCCAAGGGCAACCTGGTGGCCGTGATCTCAAACGGAACGGCCGTGCTTGGCTTAGGTAACATCGGTGCTGTGGCGTCTAAACCCGTCATGGAGGGGAAAAGCCTGTTATTCAAGATATACGCCGATATTGATGCTTTCGATATTGAGCTTGATACCACCAATGTTGACGAGTTCATACGTACCGTCAAGATTCTGGAGCCAACCTTCGGCGGGGTAAACCTGGAAGATATCAAAGCGCCCGAGTGCTTCGAAATTGAGCGGCGGCTGCGGCAGGAATTGAACATCCCTGTTATGCACGATGATCAGCACGGAACGGCAATTACGTCTGGGGCCGCCCTTCTGAATGCCCTTGAACTGGCCGGGAAAAACATCGCAGATATCAATCTGGTCGTTAACGGAGCGGGGGCAGCTGCCGTTGCCTGCCTTGATCTGTATGTGCATCTGGGTGTGTCGCCCGATCATATCACCGTTTTCGATAAAGATGGTTTGCTGACGAAAGACCGGACCAATCTGGTTGGTAATCAGTATAAATACACCACCGACCGCCATCCCGCCGGGTACGTTCTGGCCGACGCTATGGTTGGAGCCGACGTCTTTCTGGGTTTGTCGGTTGGCGGCGTTGTTACGCAGGACATGGTAAAAAGCATGGCCGCTGATCCGATCGTTTTCGCCATGGCCAACCCGAATCCGGAGATCACCTATGAAGATGCCACGGCGGTTCGTCCCGATATTATCATGGCAACGGGCCGGTCCGATTTTCCGAATCAGGTGAATAACGTGCTTGGCTTCCCTTATATCTTCCGGGGAGCGCTCGATGTACGGGCCACCGAGATCAACGAAGAAATGAAACTGGCGGCGGTTCGGGCGCTGGCTCAACTAGCCAGACGGCCTGTGCCAGAGGCTGTTAGTCGAAGCTACGGCATCAATGGACTGGTATTCGGGCGTACCTATATTTTGCCGAAACCCTCTGATCCACGCTTGCTGACGATGGTTGCCCCCGCTGTTGCCAAAGCAGCTATGGACTCGGGTGTGGCCCGTACCGCCATTCGCGACTGGGCTGAATATGACCTGCGCCTGTCGCAGCGGCAGGGGCAGGATAACTCGTTCATTCGTAACCTGGTCCGGCTGGCCCAGCAATCGCCGAAACGGGTGGTGTTTACTGATGGCGAAAACCTGTCGGTATTACGGGCAGTAGCCGAGGTTCGTGACCAGAAAATGGCCGTGCCTATTCTGCTTGGTAACCCCGATATCATTCATGCCACGCTCAAAGAGCATAGTCTCGATCTGGGCGATACACGCATCATTGACCACCGCGCTCCCCGGCAGGACCGTATGCGGGAATCGTTTGCGCAGGTGTTGTATGAGAAACGCAAGCGGAAAGGTATGACCCTGAGCGAAGCGCAAAACCTGATGCGTGACCGAAATTACTTTGGCTCGGTGTTGCTCGAAACCGGCGAGGCCGACGTGCTTATTTCTGGCCTAACCCGGAACTACCCACAAACGCTTCGGCCTGCCCTGCAGGTTATTGGCCGACAAACGGGTATTCGTAAGGTGTCGGGTATGTACGTGCTGATGTCGCGGTTTGGCCCTATTTTCCTGGCTGATACCACGGTAAACATGAACCCTAATACGGCCGAGATCGTGGAAATAGCCGAAACAACGGCCTACGCCGTTCGGCGGCTAGGTATCGAGCCGCGCATTGCCCTGCTGTCGTACTCAACTTTTGGCAGTGCCACCGGTGAAGATGCCGAAAAGATGCAGCAGGCAACGGCCATGTTACAGGCCCGCCACCCCGACTGGATTGTCGATGGCGAAATGCAGGCTCACCTGCCCTTCAACCAGGAGTTGATGCGCGAATCGTACAGTTTCTCCCCCCTGGCCGATCAACCCGCAAACGTGCTGATTTTCCCGAGCCTGGCAGCGTCGAATATCGCCTATAATTTGCTGAAAGAAATCGGCCGTATCGAAAAGATCGGACCAGTGCTGATGGGCCTGCGTAAACCTGTTCACGTTCTGCAGCTGGGTAGTTCGGTGCGTGAGATCGTCAACATGGTAGCTATCGCCGTTGCCGATTAGGTACGTTGCAACCATTGCCTTGCACCGTGTTGGCTTCGCTCTATGGCTGCACGCGAAGCCATAGAGCGAAGCCAACACGGCGCAAACAATTCCCTATTTATCAGCTATACAATCTAGGACAGTGCGTTCGCCTGCCGCAAGCTGCTCATTGATTAAAATAGTGGCCCATTGCCAGATCAGCCAAAAGCGATGGATGACTGGGGTGCCAGTATAACTGCTGTTGTGTAAGCACACTGGTAGCCGAAGCATCCATCCCGGCGAATCGTGCCATCCAGCCAAAGTGGGCTGTGGCTTCTTTGGGTGATAGCGAAATGACAGGTACATTCAGATGCTGACCGATGATAGTAGCTATGTCGCGCATAGACACGCCCTCGTCAGCAACGCCATGATAGCTGGTACCAATCGTTCCCTTTTCCAGCGCTAGTCGAAACAGCCGGGCTGCATCGAGCCGATGCACGGCGGACCAACGATTTAATCCGTCGCCAATGTACGCTGCCACGCCTTTCTGACGGGCGATCTCAATCAGAGTAGGCACAAAGCCGTAGTCGCCCCTGTCATGTACTGATGGCGACAGGCGTACTACTGATGCGTGAACGCCCTGTGCTGCCAGTGCCAGTGCCATTTGTTCCGACATGCGGAGCGAGGTGGCAGGTACGTCGTTTTCGGTGGCGGGGCGTCCCAATGTAAAGCCTGCAAGCCCGGCCGTTATAACGAGGGGGCGATCTGAACCGGCAAGTGCGCTGCCAAGTGCCTCAATGGCAAGGCGGTCAGCCTCACCCGCTGCAGCGTAGGCAGAAAAATCATGTATGAAAGCCAGGTGAATAATACCATCTGATAATGTTGCTCCGCGGGCCAGACTGGGAAGGTCGTTGAGTGAACCCATGTGGGCTTTGGCGCCAGCAGCGATAAGTTGTTGGGCGCCTGTTTCTGAACGGGCAAGACCGAGGACTTCGTGGCCTGCACCGAGTAATTCCTGAACGACGGCTGAACCGATAAAGCCCGTAGCGCCGGTTACGAAAACACGCATGATTGGTTGATTTAGTTTGATAGTTGATTAGGCTGCAAAGTTCTGCCCGACGAATGATGTCGGCTTTGCGTGTCTCAAACCATCTACTGAATAATTCAAACAATAACGTTACATCCGGAGGGAACCTGGCACCAGCCCGGTCTGCCGTTTGAAGAAATTACAGAAGTGCGCTACGTCAGCAAAACCCAGACTCCCCGCAATTTCAGAGACGCTCCAGTTAGTTTGCTTAAGCAGGATTTTGGCTTCCTGGGTTACCCGGCTACCAATAAGTTTAGTGGTTGTGTGGCCCGTTGTTTCCTTGAGTACCCGGTTCAGGTGGTTGACATGCACAGCCAATTGGTCAGCATAGTCTTTGGCCGTTCGGAATCGTAGTTGTTGCTGCGGACTGTCGAGGGGAAACTGACGTTCCAGCAGGTCGGCAAACTGTGCAGCCAACCGGGTTGATGCGTTATGACCGGGAGTCAGCGCCGAGGCCGGCTGCATCTTTTGCCCAAGGTAAATCAATTCCAGTAGGTAGGCCCGAAGCAGGTCATATTTATACGGAAAAGTAGACGCGATTTCCTGTGTCATTTTCAGGAAAAGGGCCTCAATTGCTGTGTATTCTTCATTCGTTACCGACCATATCGGACAGTTGCCTGGCTGAAAAATCGGTAGTTCTTCCAACGCCAGGCCCCCTTTGGCGGGTAATAAGAACTCGTCGGTGAAAATGCAGAAATAGCCAATCTGGGTTGAGTTGTGTGGTAGCCAACGATAGGGAACCCGCGAAGTGGCGAACCACAAAGCACACTGATCAATGTCAATCTCCTGATCGGCATATTCGACCCGACTTCGGCCGCGAATCAGGCTGATTTTGTAGAAGGCCCGCCGGTCAAAACTCATTGGCGGTTTGTCGCGGTTGCCACGCATCAGATCCTCTACATTGAAGACGTTGAAATGCCCGACCTCTCGTTGCAGATCTGGCTGTAGCAACGTACCTGGAACGTCATCAGCAACAGGTGTTACCTTACTGTACAGTTCTTCGATCGATTTGCTCATGGCAGCCAGTTGTAAAAAACAAAGATAAGTGTCCTTCGCCTTACCCGTTCACCTACTAACTGCTACGATGAATGGCAGCGAAGGACCAATACGGTTGGTGCGCTGGAAAGGACAAAAAGAAAGGGCCGGATCATTGACCCGGCCCTTTACTGACTATTCCTAAACCCTTAACCTTTTCTACTTGAAAAACTAACTTAAACTCGTTCTTGTTCCAAGAACCCAACTAATTTGGTAGAATTTATAACTACTCATTGTCAGGCAATTGCGGTACTTCCTGGCTTACTACCCAGAAGTAAGATATCATTCGGACGGTGTTGTTTACCTGGTTTAACCACAGGCTGGCAGCGCCGTCTTTTTGCTTAGCCAACTGCTTCGTCACTACAGACGAAGCTTGCTTAAAACTGTCACGTTCAGCGGCTGACAAATTCAGCACGGAAACGGGATTCTCGTTGTACTTCGTCACAACATTCATGCAGGTCTGCCATTCGGGCTGACGAGTAAGATGATTCATTTTTTGATCAGCATACAGGCTGAACATTTTTTCTGAACCATTAATGAGCATTGTTCCCGCTGGCTTATTGGCAGCCGGGCTATCATCGATTGTGGTGGTAGCTACGCCAATGGCCGCGTTTGATGTTGCCGTGAGACTTAATCCAAGAATCAACGATGCAAAGATAACACGCGTTTTCATTGTTTTATTCTATTTTGTGTTCAGTGATAGAACACAGGCAGGCCACAGGAAGTTTATATAGTTCAGGTAGTTACTAAGGCTGCTTCGGAATATTATTCTGAATTAATCGATGGTTATCGCCCAAAAATCCAAATTTAGTCCTTATAGCTCGAGAAAAACAAAATAGTATTTGGTGTTGTTTTGGGCTCACCTCTATTTTGTCACTCTTGATATAATTCAAATATTCTTCAAAAAGTTATATCATTGGTTGTAATTATTCATGGTGTGTTGTATGCCCATAGTACAAAAACTGAGGGCGGCGTCGCCGGCCCGGTCCAGAAAGTCCGGTAATTGAATCAGTTCATCTTCCGGAAACTGCCCCAACACAAAGTCTACTTGCCGACCCCGCGAGAAATCATTGCCAATGCCGATGCGTAATCGGGCGTATTCCTGCGTACCCAGCAGCTCGTCAATACTACGTAAACCGTTATGCCCGCCGGGTGATCCTTTGGGTTTCAGCCGCAATTTGCCAAAGGCAATGTCTTTGTCGTCGGTGAGGATCAGTATGTTTTCAACCGGGATACGTTCCTGCTTCATGTAGTAGGATACGGCTTTACCACTCAGGTTCATAAACGTGGTTGGCTTGATGAACACAAACTGCTTGCCTTTATATGACCAGGTTGCCGTGTATGCCAGCCTATTCATCGTAAACGAAAAACCGTGTTGCGCTGCCAGCCGGTCAAGTACCATAAAGCCGGCATTGTGCCGCGTCATCGCGTATTCAGGACCGATATTGCCAAGGCCCACAATCAGAAATTTCATTGCTTCAGAATAAATTTGGGTACTGCAAAGGAGTATTTTGCTAACACAAAGGTCATAAAATTGACTGCTGAAAGCCAGAAACTACTCCTGGAAACCTACTTTTAAGGCATGAATCAAAAACGCCTCGTGTTGTCTAGCCCGCTGCTGGAGATCGTCATAAGCCGCCTCAGCCAGGAGTTGATAGAAAACCACAACGACTTTGCTAACTCGGTAGTACTGGGTCTGCAGCCCCGCGGCATTTACTTTGCCGAACGGGTAGTTCGCGAACTGAACCGGACGTTGGCGGGTACCAATCCGGGAGTGACCGTGCCATTGGGCTACCTGGACGCTACGTTCTACCGCGATGATTTTCGCCGTCGCGATTCACCACTTCGCCCAAATACGACCAACGTTCCATTTTTGCTTGAGAATAAACGCGTCATTCTGATTGACGACGTAATGGCCACAGGTCGGATGGTTCGCGCCGCTATGGATGCTATGACCGCCTTCGGGCGCCCCCGTAAAGTGGAACTGCTGGTGCTTATCGACCGGCTATATAACCGGGATCTTCCGATTACGCCCGATTACGTCGGGCAACGCGTGCATACACTCGATACGCAACGCGTGCTGGTCGAATGGACTGAACAGGGAGCCGAGCAGGATCGAATCTGGCTGGTTGATCCGGAATAAACAACGAAAGCGGCAACCTCATCTGAGGTTGCCGCTTTCGTTTATAAGAACGAGTAGCCTGGAGTTAGGCAATCTCGATTTGTTTCACTTCTGGTTTTGGTTCTTCCATTTTAGGAAGCTCAACGGTCAGGATGCCATCTGTGTAGGTAGCTTTAATAGCCTCTACGTTCACCGTTTTAGGTAACCTGAAGCTGCGCTCAAATGACTGGAAGTTGAACTCGTGACGTACATAAGCGTCTTTCGTTTCTTCTGCCTTCTCTTCATTCTTGAACGTTAACGTCAGCACTTGCTGATTAACCGACAGGCTGAAATTTTCTTTCTTAGCGCCGGGTGCCGCTACATCGATAAGGTAAGCGTTTTCAGTGTCTTTAACATTTACTGCAGGGGTCGAAACAGTTGGTTTCGCATACCGGGTGATGTAAGGACGTGTCGCATATGAAGGACCAAAAAAAGTGTCGAACAAAGTCGGCATTGAGTTTACGCGTGCTAAGGTATTCATCGTTGTTTCGTGTTTAACTGCGTTTACAAGCAGGATACACACTCATAGTCAAATCTGATACCAGTCAGTGAAATCAGACTATTTGTCGGTAAATGGATCATTTTACCTGTTTTTGCTGACAAATAGTCTGGTTTTGTTCTCCATATCAACATATCTGTCGGAAATAAAGACAGCTTATATGCTTGCGCATAAACTTAATTTGTTGCGCCAAGGCACATACCGTAATTTTAAGCTCCGTTAGCTAACTAAATCTGCGTAACTTAAACTATCTATTTGTGATACGTCGTACTCTACCTGTCTTAGCGCTGCTACTAAGTTTAGTTGTTGGCACACCGCTCCTGGCCCAGCAAACTGCCGTTGATTATTTCGAAAGTGGCGTAACCAAAAGCCGCTCCGGTGATTTTACAGGTGCATTACAGGCGTTCAGTATGGCGATCACCATGAACCCTGATAACGCCGCCAGCTATTACAACCGGGGGCTAGCCAAAGCCAATCTGAAAGATCACCGGGGCGCTATTCTGGATTATGACCGCGCTATCGAACTGAACCCGAAAGATGCGTTGGCCTACCTGAATCGCGGTGTCAGTAAAAGCAAACAGGATGACCACCGCTCGGCTTTGCTTGATTTTGGCAGGGCTATTGAACTAAGTCCGGAAGATGCACAGGCATATTATAACCGGGGAGCAAGTCGTAGTAAGCTCGAACAGTATAGGGGTGCGCTTCAGGATTTTAACCGCACGCTCGAACTTGAACCCAACAACCAGGCGGCTTTGTACTCACGGGGTATCACGAAGCAGAAACTGGAGGAATATTCGGGTAGCCTGGCCGATTTCACAAAACTGATCGAACTAAGCCCGAAGAAATCTCAACCCTACGCAGCAAGAGGGGCTTCCCGAATTGAACTGAATGATTTCAACGGAGCCATAACTGACCTGAATAAAGCTATTGAGATTACTCCAGACGATGCTGAATCGTTTCTGAATCGGGGGTTTGCCAAGGGGAAACTGGAAGACTTCAAAGGCGCTAACATTGATTACGACAAGGCGATTTCGCTCAACGCAACAAACTATAAAGGCTACTACGGACGTGGTTTCTGTCGCAGCAAGCTGGGCGACCAGAAAGGTGCCGTGCAGGATTTCAACCAGGCCATTGAACTGAACAACACAAACACTGAATCGAAAACGCTGTTCAGTGGGCGTATCAGCCGCGCTACACTCGGAAGTTTGCTTAATGTAGTGCAGGAGCGAAATAAGCTCAACGAACTGTCGGCTGAACGATCAGAAGCGTATTTCAGCCGGGGAATCAGTAAGAATAAACAGGGCGATTCTAAAGCGGCCATTATTGACCTTAACAAAGCCATTGAACTGAACCCGACCTATGCTGAAGCTTACTTCAGCCGGGGCTTGATCAAATCGGCTCAGAATGATCAGCGGGGCGCCATCCTCGATTGCAATAGTGCTATCAAGCTCAACCCGCGATACGCCGAAGCTTTCTACGTTCGGGGAATTATCCGGCATGGCCTGGGCGACGAAAACGGCGGCTGTCTCGATCTGTCGAAATCAGGTGAACTGGGTTACACGCCTGCCTATAAGGTGATCAGCGATTATTGTAATTAGAGCAAGAAGCAAGAAAGGGAGAACGGAGGAAAGGGAGAACGCAGGAAAGGTATTGTGTTAACGCGTTAGCCACTACGCCGGCGCCAGCACTGCCTTTCCTCCGTTCTCCTTTCCTCCGTTCTCCCTCTCCTGCTTCTTCTTTATTCAAACCGCAGGTGTTTCACTGATTCGCCGGAGGTGGCAAGTTCGAGTAGCGAGTCGATACCGATTTGAAGGTGCTTGTTGACGAAGTTGGTCGTTACTACCTTGTCGCTCTCTTCAGTTTTCACGCCTTCCGGTACCATCGGGTTATCAGAGACCAGTAGCAAGGCACCATGAGGAATTGCGTTGATGAAACCGACCGAGAAGATCGTGGCCGTTTCCATATCGATGGCCATAGCCCGGGTTTCTCGAAGGTATTCCTTGAATGTTTCGTCGTGCTCCCAGATTCGGCGGTTGGTTGTGTATACCGTGCCTGTCCAGTAATCCAGTTCGTGTTTTTTAATTGTTGACGAAACGGCCCGTTGCAGCCGGAATGAGGGCAGGGCCGGAATTTCAGGCCGCATGTAATCATTGCTGGTTCCTTCGCCCCGAATAGCGGCGATAGGGAGAATCAGATCACCGATCAGGGTACGTCGTTTCAGTCCACCGCATTTACCCAGGAAAAGCACGGCCTTGGGGCTAATGGCCGACAGCAAATCCATCACGGTGGCGGCCATTGCACTGCCCATCCCGAAATTAATGATCGTGATGTTATTGGCGGTTGCTGTTTGCATGGCCCGACCAATGCCATAAATCTCTACGTCATGGTCCTTGGCGAACATTTCGACGTAGTTGATAAAATTCGTCAGCAGAATATACTCGCCAAATTGGTCAATGGGCGTTCCGGTGTAGCGGGGGAGCCAGTTCTGTACTATTTCTTCTTTTGTTTTCATGTGTGTGACGAGCGAAAAAAGAGCATGGGTGATGTGGTGAAAAGTGAGATACGTGTCGTGAGCAAGGCCTGCGATGCACCGTTGTTCGCGCAGGTTTTCGTCTTTCCTTTCAAGGGTTCACCCATTATCTTCGTGTATGGATGCGCTAAATCTGCCTGAATTCGATTGCAAACTTACGGAGATCAATGGCAAACCGTATATTTTCGATTTGTTACGACGCAAGCACGTGCGATTAACGCCCGAAGAGTGGGTACGTCAGCATGTGGTTAATCTGTTGATCACGCATTATCATTACCCTAAGGCGCTAATACGGTCGGAAGGAGGGGTTGTATTGAATGCTACCCAGAAACGCACCGACCTGCTGGCCTTCACCCGCGATGGAAAGCCTTTCCTGATCGTTGAATGTAAGGCACCCCATATACCGCTCACACAGGCGGTGTTTGATCAGGCTGCTCGCTACAATCACGTGCATCAGGCCCCTTACCTGGTCATTACAAACGGGATTACTCATTATTGCTGTAACGTGTGTCAGGAAACAGCTAATATCACGTTTCTCGACGATTTTCCGGTATTTATTGGGTAACGACCTTGTCTTTTTGGGGGAATTTATACCTTTGCCCTGTATCAAAAATAGTATGCTTGCATACTACTTTCTATGGCAGAGACCTATAAATCGCTTTCAACTTCTACTCAGAACGGCGTACTCACCTTAACCTTGCTGGGCCCTGGTAAAGGCAATGCCATGGGGCCGGATTTTTGGGCAGAGCTTCCTGCTGCTATCGATGAGATTAACCAGATGGACGACGTTCGGGCGGTGGTAGTGCGGGGAAGTGGTGATCATTTTTCGTATGGCCTTGACCTACCTCAGATGATGCCCAAACTGGCCGCTATGGTTGGCCCCAACCAAATGGCTGATCGGCGGCGCGAGTTGATGGACATGATCCGGCAAATGCAGTCCGGGTTTCAGAAGATGCACGAGTCGCCCAAACCATTCATTGCAGCCATTCATGGCTGGTGTATTGGTGGAGGCCTCAATATGATTTCGGCGGCCGATATCCGGCTTTGTTCGTCAACGGCCAAATTCAGCCTGCGCGAGGCCAAACTGGCCATCACGCCCGACATTGGCGCTCTGCAATGGTTACCACGGATTGTAGGTGAAGGTATCACGCGCGAAATGGCATTCACGGCGGGCGATTATGACGCCACGTTTGCGCTGCGTACCGGCCTGGTCAATCATGTGCTGAATACACCGGATGAGCTGTTTGCCAAAGCGGACGAACTAGCCCAACAGATTGCCGACAACGCTGCACTGGCCGTGCAGGGGGCTAAAGCCGTGCTGAACTATGGGCTCGATAAATCGATTGATGCCGGACTACAATACGTAGCTGTCTGGAATTCATCGCAATTACAATCGATGGATTTTTCAGAAGCCATGCAGGCCACATCTGAACGTCGGCAGGCGGCTTTCAATAAAAAATTAAACAGAGGCTATTAAAAATCAGCGGTGCTCGAATTGCTTCCTGGGCGGTTAGCATCGCAGTAACGCACGAGAAACACACCCATTCGCTCATCCACTAGTTCACCCAGTTGAATGATATGATAAACACAGGCATGCTGCGCGATGACGCGCTTAAGGGTAAGACAATTATTGTAACGGGCGGCGGTACGGGTCTCGGTAAATCGATGACGCGGTATTTTCTGCAGCTCGGTGCAAACGTGACCATCTGTAGCCGCCGACAGGCAGTGCTGGACCAGACCGCGCAGGAACTGACCGACGAATTGAAAGACCAGGTTGGCGCTGGCCAGGTGCTGGCTATTGCCTGTGATGTTCGCGACCCGGTGGGAATTGAAAAAGTCATTGCCGATACCGTGGCACGGTTTGGCCAGGTTGATGGCCTGCTCAATAATTCAGCGGGTAACTTCATTAGCCCAACCGAACGACTGTCGTACAAAGCGTTTGATGTGGTGGTCGATATCGTGCTGCGTGGCACGTATTATTTCACCCTGGCCGTTGGCAAGTATTGGATCGAGAACAAGATAAAAGGCACTGTGCTGAATATCTCAACGACCTACGCCACTACGGGGTCTGGGTACGTTGTTCCGTCGGCGGTGGCTAAAGGCGGTGCCTTGATTATGACAAAGTCGCTGGCGGCCGAATGGGGCAAATACGGTATTCGGCTGAACGCCATTGCACCGGGGCCATTCCCAACGAAGGGTGCCTGGGATCGTCTTTTCCCTGAGCCGCTGGCCAGCATGATGGACCCCACAAGTCGTATTCCGCTGAAGCGCGTTGGCGAACATCAGGAACTGGCCAATCTGGCCGCTTACCTGCTCTCCGATTTCTCCGGGTACGTTACCGGTGAGTGCATCACTATCGACGGGGGCGAAGTACTGGCTGCCGGCGAGTTCAATCACCTCGAAAAAGTTACTGAAGATCAGTGGGATATGATTGGTGAAACAATCAAGCAGGCTAACCGCGAAAGCAAGAAAGAAGGTCAGAAGTAACGAGTGAACGTGATAAAGAGTGACCAGGTGACCATGCCTCATTAGCGATTGAGCAGCATGGTCACCTAGTCACTCTTTAAAGGTTTCAAGCCTAACGATAGCGCCATCAAATACGCCATAGGTACGTCCGTGAACCCATTCGCCGAGGTTGATATAACGGGCGGTGGGTGATACGGCCAGGTCGAGGGGAATATGACGATGGCCGAAAATGTAGTAATCGTGGTGCGTTTGAGACTCTATTTCCCGGCAGTAATGCCAGAGCCATTCGTGCTCTTCACCCCGGAAGACCTCTTCACCCTTTTCCATATTACTTATACGGCTCCGTCGCGACCAGGCTTGCGCCAGGCTGATACCAATGTCGGGGTGTAGCCAGCGGAAAGCCTGTTGGGCGAGGCTGCTTTCAAACACTTTTTTCAGTCGCTTGTATACGTGATCACCGGGGCCGAGCCCGTCGCCATGACCGATCAGCACCTGTTTTGTGCCCAGCTGATAGGAGCGGGGCTGGCGGTAAACCGGAATGCCCAGCTCGTCGGTGAAGTAATGGCGCATCCACATATCGTGGTTACCCGTGAAGAGCGTGATCGGCAGACCACCATCAGCTAGTTCAGCCAGTTTACCCTGCAGGCGCGTAAACCCCTTCGGAATAGCATGTTTGTATTCAAACCAGAAGTCGAATACATCGCCCACCAGAAACAGGGCGGCAGCGTCTGCCTCAAGGGCAGAAAGCCAGCGAACTACCGCTGCCTCCCGTTCACGGCTTTGGGCGGGAGAGGGCGTGCCTAGGTGAAAGTCAGAGGCAAAATAGATCTGGCGTCCCTGCGGGAGGGCAATATGGTCAATAGCATTCATGTGGGGCAAAAATACGTTAGAAACCGCAGGGCGCAGACGCATGCGCGTAACTCAACTTCCAGAAATTGATTCACAACATTCTGCTGTCAAATGGAGTTGAAGTGGCAGGTATATACGATCAACTTATGAAAAAGTCAGCCATTCTCTTCTCTATTACACTACTGGGCATGACCTCGTGTCGGCCAAACGTGACCGACGATGCTAACGATGCCGGTGGCACTGCCAGCCCCTATCTGGCAAAGCAGGTCGTCGGCGTACGAATGCTCTCGAGCGATGCTCCGTATGAAAAAGCAAGTAACCTGCTTGCTGAAGACCTCGTTCGGGGCACATTTGAGCTTGGCGGAGATACCGAGCTAGAGGTTGTTGACGAGAAGCAGGGCGGAAAATTTATATGGGGTAAGAACGAAGTAGATGTTTCGTTTGCTACCCAACGCCCATACCAGTCTATTTACCATGCCGAATACGCGTTTGACCGGATGTACCAGAACAAACCGGCTGCTAAAATGACCATGGATGCTGACCCTGACATGGCCGAAAAAGCGCCACAGAGTGGACCTGCCCCGGAAGGTACCGGAGCGGAGCAGCCTGCCGAATCAGCAACCGGCACCATTGAGAAGAAGGATGCTTCGGCTAAAAACGATACTGCTTCCAGCGTATCAAGGCAAACCGCCGTTGCGGCCCGTTTAGTAACGCCTGCCGTTACTACTAGTCGGTTTGCTGCCTACCCGGGCCTGGGTGACAAAGCAGTTTGGGATGCCTCAACAAAGACGATGCATGTGCTGTTGAATAATCACATCCTGAACGTCCGGGTAAACACCAGCGATAATGTGACAATGGCTCGTCAGCGGGCGGCTATTCTGGCCAACGTGATGCTCGATGAGGTATTGGGCAGTCATTGAACAAGTCTGCAGTTTTCTATAAAAAAGCCTTCTTCCAACAGGGAGAAGGCTTTTTTTTGGCTGAAATAACCGCCATCGGCCTGCGCGATACGTACCTGAACGATAGTGAATCAGTTGGATACGTTGCTGTGGTGGGTAGTTCGGCCGGACGGCGGCTGTATCTTGACCTGAAATTTGGTCATTCGCGGTCGAAAAAGCCTGATAGTGTTGCATTTATAAAACACAATCCTATTTTTGGATGACTATTGGCGACATCATTCGTCTAACCAGTTTCCTACACGTAACCACTTGGTAGGCTCAATTTTTACCCTCCATCTATGTTCACTAACAAAACCCCCTGGATTATTCTGCTCCTTCTCTGGATGGGCGGATCGACGTGGTGGCACGTCTGTAAGATCAAGCAGCTTTGTCTTGAGAAGCCCTTGACAGTTGCTGTACCTGGTGCTGATGTGTCAATGCCTGCCCTCACTATCACGGATGCCGACCGGCTAAACCTGAATGTTCCGGGCAACTTCAGCTATGCTAAATCAGGAGCTACGGCCAATGCTGCTGCCGTTGGGAATACCCTGCAAACACTGGCCGACTATCTGAAAGCCAATCCAACCCGGACGCTGGGTATAGATGGCTACTATCGGGCCGATGAACAGAACCCGTCGACGTACCCGAATCTGGGTGTGGCCAGAGCCGAGGATATTAAGGCTCAATTGGTGAAGATGGGTGTTCCGGCTACTCAACTGACAACAAACGGTATTCTGGTGAGTGAAGCTACTGCCAGCACAATGCCATACAACGCAAAAGGAGACTCACTCTATGGCGGTTTGGCCTTTGCCTTTACCGGCGTTACAACAGAGCCTGCCCCGGTGTCAGATACAATGGCGAAAGTGGTGCCGATGCCAAAAACAGAAGAAGCGCTGGCCGATGCCCAGAAATATACGTCAGTGTTCAAGCCAATCGACCTGTACTTCAAGCTGAGTGAATCGAGCTATATTCAGACCAAAGACACAAAGAAATTTTTTGAAGAAGCCGCGAAATACCTGAAGGAGAACAAGGATAAAAAACTGTTGCTGACCGGCCATACGGATAATGCAGGCCCGGATGCCGTGAACATGGAACTGTCGAAGGCGCGGGCTGCTACGGTGAAAAGCCGCCTCCGGAAGGGAGGCATTGCTGCCGATCAGATCATGGTTGAAGCCAAGGGCGAAACCCAGCCAAAAGAGTCGAATGAGACACTGGAAGGCCGTAAAGCCAATCGTCGGGTTACCGTTGTTGTTCAATAACCGAAAACGCTGAAGCACTATGTTTACCATGAATCCCCTGAATTTGCCCGACGCTACCCTACAGCACTGGATTATGCTGTTTGTGGCTGGTACGCTGGGTTTTATTATTGGCTACATTTCCCGGAAAGGGATGATTGCCCAGCTGGAAGGCGATCTGGCCAGCACAGAACGCGAACTGGCCGACTGCACGCGCGTAGTAACAGCTGCTCCTTCTGATCAGGAATCGCTGATTCTGAGCCGGGTACGTGCCCGGGCTAATGAGCTGGATTTCTCATACATTGGTCGGGCTACGGCTGCTGAAGCCGACGACCTGAAAGACATCGTAGGCGTTGGGCCATTTCTGGAAAAGAAACTTCATGCCATTGGCATTTACACCTTCAGGCAGATCGCCAACTTTACCAAAGAAGACGTGGCTAAAGTAAACGACATCATCGAGTTTTTCCCCGGCCGTATCGAACGCGACGACTGGGTGGGCCAGTCGGCTGAGTTTGAACGTAAGAAACGTAACGCTTAACCCCCTACACCCATGTTTGGATTAGATCCTTTTAGTCGCCCAGTCGCTATAATTGAAATGTTGCTGCTGCTTTCGCTGGCGGCGTTTGTTGGCTGGCTGATCGCTCGCCTTATTCTGAATGGCCGTGTTAGTGCATTGCAGGCCGAGATTGCCGAAAAAGAAGCCGAGCTGGACAACTGTCGTCGTTCGAAAGCTACGGCTTCAAAACCTCCGGTCAATACCATTCGGACAGACGTGGCTTCGCCCTCTGTTGTTACCGAACCACTGATTGTACCGGCTATGGCCGCTCCGGTGCTGGAAGTACCGGTAGAGCTTCCCCCCGTTGTGGAAACAACGGTTATCCAGCCTGTTGTAGGCGTTGTAGCACCACCGCTGGCCGAGCCTGTGGTGTTGCCAACCATATCGTCCGCTCCACCCGTTGCCAGTTCAGAAGATGCGGTTCTGAACCGTATTGCGTCGAGGGCAAACGAAATCAACTTTGATCGTATTGGTCGGGCTACGGCTGCTGAAGCCGATGACCTAAAAGATATCGTAGGCGTTGGGCCATTTCTGGAGCGTAAACTACACAGCCTGGGTATCTACACGTTTAGGCAGGTTGGGAATTTCACCAAAGAAGACATCGATAAAGTGAATGAGATCATCGAGTTCTTCCCCGGCCGTATCGAGCGCGACAACTGGGTGAGCCAGTCTAAAGCGTTTTACGAACAGAAGTACGGTGGAAGAGTAACAGAATAGTGATTGATGCATTCGTTTGAACGGGTTATCAGCAGCAACTGGTAACCCGTTTTGGTTGGAACCTGTCACTTTTTCCGGGTTGGCGTGCTGCTCAAGATCAGTGTCTTTCCCGATTTCAGGAAGTCGCAGTGCGGTGCCAGCACACACTGGTCGCATTTTGGGTGGTACCAGGTGCAGGTACGCTGTCCGTGCCAATAGAAGTGTTTATGAAAATTGAAGAGGTCTACGGCGTCGTTCGGAAGGGCTGTCAGCAGCAGATCATGGGCTTTTCCGGCGCTTACTTTCGGCCCAATCATGCCAACCCGCTGCGTAACGCGATGCACGTGCGTATCAACGGGTAGTACGGGTTTCTGAAACGAAAAAAGTAGCAGCAATGTAGACGTTTTTGGGCCAATACCGGGAAGCCTGTTTAGCCATTGCATGGCCTCATGGGTCGACATATCGGCCAGAAAATCAATGTTGGCCTGGCCTCGCTCCGCAATTAATACGGTCAGTAATTGCTGGATATAGGGAGCTTTCACTTCCGGATAATTAGCCGTTTTAATCGCATCGATTAACTCAGCCAATGGCGCATCACGAACAGCTTCCCAGCTCGGAAACTGCTCGCGCATGGTCCGGTAGGCCGTTACTTCGTTATCATGCGTTGTTCGGTGCGACAGGATCGTTCCTACCAACTCATGCATAGGATCTTTGTAGCCGTAGATGGCCTGAATACCGTATTGTTCGTTCAGCAGTTGATGCGCCAGCAACGTCTTTTCCGAGGGTGTCATGCTTTCGAAACACAGAGGACGTACCTGACGCCGATTTACACCGGTTAATCTTTTTAACTGGACCGGCTACAACCGGGTTGCCAGTGCTTCGGCAATCAGCCTGTCGGCTAGTTGGGTCATGCCCACACTGGCGGGTTCGCCGATGAGTGTCAGATTCGGGCGTGGACGAATGTCGGGCAGATTGGGGTCAACAACGTAAATAGGAACCGTTTTAGGGATGTAATCTACCAGACCTGCTGCCGGGTAAACAACCAGCGACGTACCTACTACGATGAAAATATCCGCTGTCAGGGCTACGTCAACGGCTTCCTCCATCATGGGAACCGATTCGCCGAACCAGACAATATGCGGCCTGAGCTGCGACCCCTTCTCGCAGGTATCGCCCAGTTTTATTTCCCATCCGTCGATCTCATATACCAGCGATTCATCGATTGAACTGCGCGACTTTGACAATTCTCCGTGGAGGTGGAGTACGTGCGTCGAACCTGCTTTCTCGTGCAGGCCGTCAACGTTCTGGGTGACGATTGTAACATCGTAATAATCTTCCAGCCGGGCCAGAGCGTAATGCCCGGCATTTGGCTCAACGGATTGTGCCTGTTTACGTCGCTGGTTATAAAAATCGAGCACCAACTGGCGATCTTTTCGCCAGCCGTCGGGCGTAGCTACATCTTCAATCCGGTGGTTTTCCCAGAGCCCGTTCGAGTCGCGAAAGGTAGCAATTCCGCTTTCCGCACTGATACCTGCACCTGTTAAGACAACGATTTTTTGACGCGTTTTCATCGTATCAAGATACGGAATAGTAGCGGAATTCAAGAAGGAAATCCTAGCTGATCAGGCGTAAAAACGACCTGCAAAAAAGAAGCTCTACCAGTTGGCAGAGCTTCAGATGGATCACTATTAGCTGTTTTAAACGGGTCATGTGCATTGTCTTCGACGGGGCAACAAAACCACCGTAAAAGCAGTGAATCTGGTATGTTTAAACGGCTTCCAATATAAGCAATGGCTTATTTCTTCTTGGCTACAGCTTTCTTGGCGGGAGCTTTTGCCGCCGTTTTGGTTGTAGTCGATTTCGCTGCTGTCGCTTTTTTAGCCGGTGCCTTCTTGGCTGTTTCGCCTTTCGGATCATCGCCAGCCAGCTCCAAACATTTCTCCAGCGTCAGTTCGGCAGGGTCAATGTCTTTGGGCAGGCGTACATTCCGTTTGCCAACCGCCAGATACGGGCCATACATGCCGTTAACAACTTTTATTTCAGGGCGTTCCGGGAATTCCTTGATATACTTATTGGCCTCGGCATTACGCTTCTGCTGAATCAGTTCAATGGCCCGTTCCAGCGTTAAGCCCGCCAGTTGTTCACCTTTTGCCAGCGAAATGTACTTGTCTTCATATTTCACATACGGCCCAAAGCGACCCTTACCGGTAGTGACAAGCTTACCTTCAAACTCGCCAATGGCCTCGCTGGCCGACTCGGTTCGTTTCTGCTGAATCAGTTCAGCCGCACGCTCGGCCGTGATCGTATACGGGTCATCTTCCTTGCCAAGCGAAACATACTTGCCGTCGTGCTTTACATACGGGCCAAACTTACCAACTCCGATGGTCATGGCCTGATCTTCGAACATACCAACCTCTCGGGGCAGCCCGAACAGGCTAAGCGCATCTTCCAGCGAAATGGATTCGATCAACTGACCATCACGGAGGTTGGCATACTGTGGCTTTTCCTCGTCGGTCGATTCCCCAATTTGCACGTAAGCGCCATACTTGCCCAGCCGGGCCGATACACGCTTACCCGTTTTGGGGTCGATTCCGAGTTCTTTAGCCCCGGTTTTAAAGCTAATGCCGGCGGCGGCTCCCTGAATATCTTCGATGTTCTTGTGGAAGTCACCGTAGAAATCCTGTAGCATCGTCTGCCACTCCAGCTTACCGCCCGCAATTTCATCGAACTCCTGCTCAACGTTGGCTGTGAACTTGTAATCGACAATGCCGGGGAAATACTCCATCAGAAAGTCGCAGACAACTACACCGGTGTTGGTCGGGAACAGCTTGGCTTTTTCGGAGCCAAACGTTTCTTTGCCGCTTGTTTCGGTAATCGTCTCAGCCTGAAGGGTATACTCCTTAAATGTGCGTTCCTGGCCAGGCTTATCCTGTTTGGTAACGTACCCACGGTTGATGATCGTCGAGATGGTTGGCGCGTAAGTTGATGGGCGACCAATGCCCATTTCTTCGAGCTTTTTCACCAACGATGCTTCTGCGTAGCGCGGTTGCGGGCGGGTGAATTTTTCCGACGCTTTCATCTGGCTCAAGTCCAGCTCCTGCCCGATGTTCAGCGGCGGCAGCATACCCTTTGCATCTTCGTCGTCTTCGTCATCTTTCGATTCGAGATAGACTTTCAGGAAACCATCGAACTTGATGACCTCACCCTGAGCGATCAGTTCCGTTGGGAAGCCTTCGGTAGGTACGCCCGTCGTGCGGATATTGATCGATACGGTAGTGCGCTCCAGCTGAGCGTCAGCCATTTGCGAGGCAATAGACCGTTTCCAGATCAGTTCATAGAGGCGTTTCTGATCACGATCTGCCCCAGCACTATGGTCATTGAAGTTTGTTGGCCTGATGGCTTCGTGTGCCTCCTGAGCCGACTCGTTCTTATTCTTGAAATGCCGCTTCTGTACATACCGATCATCGAATGCAGACGTGATTTCGGCAACGGCTTTATCAACCGCCTCCGTTGAAAGATTCAGCGAGTCGGTCCTCATATACGAAATTTTACCCGCCTCATACAGATTCTGGGCAATGCGCATGGTGCGGTCTACTGAATAACCGAGTTTGCGCGATGCTTCCTGCTGAAGCGTCGAGGTCGTAAACGGTGGCGCGGGTGATTTCTTGGCCGGTTTCACATCCAGGCTTTTGATCGTGAACGTGGCGCCAATACACTGTTCCAGGAAGCTACGCGCTTCGGCAACTGTAGCAAAGTTTTTGGGCAATTCGGCGTTGAGCACTTTACCGCCATCAACGATAAACTGGGCCGTTACTTTAAAGCTGGACTTGGCATTGTGCTTGTCGATCTCCCGTTCGCGTTCAACCACCAGCCGCAGAGCCACTGATTGAACCCGGCCCGCCGACAGGCCCGTGCTACCACCTTTGATCTTTCGCCACAAAACCGGCGACAATTCGTAACCAACGAGCCGGTCGAGCACACGCCGTGCCTGCTGCGCGTTTACCAGATCGAGGTCAATGGTACGGGGAATCTGAATGGCATTCAGAATCGCGTTTTTCGTGATTTCACGGAACACGATTCGCTTTGTGTCGGCTTTCAGGCCAAGGGCTTCTTTCAGGTGCCACGAAATGGCTTCGCCTTCGCGGTCATCATCTGTTGCCAGCCACACTTCATCGGCATCTTTCGCCAGTTTCTTTAACTCACTGACAAGCTGCTTTTTATCAGGCGAAATCTGATAATCGGGTGCGAATCCGTTCTTCACATCAACGGCCAGGCCGTCTTTAGGCAGGTCGCGAATGTGGCCAAAACTAGACCGGACCGTGAAGTCGCGACCGAGGTAGCCTTCAATTGTTTTCGCCTTCGCGGGCGACTCGACAATGACTAAGTTCTTTGACATAAAGTGTCCTGCAGTTGATGATGTAGACCGTTCACGTTCTGTGCCAGATATAGCGGTTGGGGTCAAATATAGACGCAAACCAATTATATCATGCAAGGCGCGTGATCGGCAAAACCAGTTATAAGGGGGGAAAATGGTCTACTTAACTAACACGTTCCTGTGGTTGAACGTTCGGTTAAGGAAATGTATTATCGACGCTTATTTGTCTAATTATCAGACAATTGAAACGTAAAAGATTGCTCCCGATTTGCGTTAAACAAAGGCATATTACCTACTGTTCATAAAAAATAGGTGAGCGGTGTATTTAATGACGCGAATATTGGCGATACCGTTGCAAAACAGCGAATGTAAGATCGTATTCTGACGCTTGCAACACGAAGTCATCATTGAAATTGCAGTAGTCACGGAAGGTTTCGATGGTCTCTCCCTGCAAGTCGGTAGCCCGCTGCGTGATTAGTTCAACCCGGTAGTTGGCGAGCATCCGCTTGCGGTGTTGCTGACTGATGACAGCCGCTTTACGGCTGGCTTTAGCCTGCTTGCTGAACAGTTCATACAGTAATGTGACCGGCGATTGAGCCAGACTGAAAATCTGTTCGCCCGACAAATTCTTACGGGCTTCGGGCTCACGTAGCAGTTGCTCCAGTTCCTTACGTACCTCGGCTTCGCGTCTGCCCCGAACAGTCAACGTTGGCAGGTTGACAACCTCGTCGGATAGCTGCCGTTTCATGACCAGTTGAGGTTCCTTGTTAACACCATCCCATTTCAAGCCGGCCCGGCCGTGGCTGGGGCTGGTAACGATTACAGAATCGCCCGGTTTTACGTCGAGGTAAAAAGCTCCGGAAACGTTGGTACGGCCAATCGCCTGCGTTCGTGGGTTGATCACGGTTGCGTTGTTTACCCCGCTGCCGTTCTCCTGATCCAGCACCTTTCCGATAATGAACCGGGGTGTCTGGGCCTTACAAAAAGCGGGTAAAAGCAGAAGCAACGTAAAAAACAGACGCATGGAGAATTGAAAACAGGAGAGTGCAAAAATAACGGACCGCAACGCTAATCCTGTATGGTGTGGGATGGGTACGTTACTCTATTGAACCCATAAATAGCCCTAAACAGTGCCTGCAAGCCTGTTTGGGTACGTTAGATTAAGAGATTTTAACAGCTGCGTCTGCTTTGGCAGGGGTAAACTGGTTCAGTACCAGGGCAAAAAGCATGACCAGCAGGCAACCAACCACGTTAAGCCACAGAAAAGCCATCAGATCGAATTGGTAGCAGCCAACTACAATGGCTTCGGCCAGAAGCGCCGCCCAGAAGGTTGCCCGGCCACCAACAGACTTCAGGTAAAAGGCCACGCAGAAGATACCCAGAATAACGCCGTAGAATAGTGACCCAAGTACATTCACGATCTCGATCATGCTCCCGCCGATCATGTTGGCAAACTGCGCTACGATGATGCAGAATACGCCCCAGCCCAATGTCAGCCAGCGCGAGAGCGCCACTTCGCTGATTTTCTGATCAGCAACAGGCACAATTCGGTTATAGACATCAACAACCGAGGTCGACGCCAGTGAATTGTAGGCCGACGCGATGGAGCCCATTGAAGCGATGAACAGCGCGGCGATGAGCAGGCCAATCAGCCCATGCGGCAGGTGATCGAGCACGAACCGCAGGAACACATAGTTGACATCGTTGGTATCAGCCGTGGGATTGTTCTTCTTCACCAGCGCAGATACATCTTTGCGGAGCCTGGTCAGTTCGCCATCGCTGGCTTTGATCTGCTCGCCTGCCTGATCAGCCGCCAGGTCATTATGCGATTGAATGGCCACTTCCAGGTCGGCAACAGCTTCGCGGCGGGTGGCACTGAGGGTCTGATGTTTAATGTCGAGAAGCTGAAATTCGGAAGCGAATGGACCTGAACGGAGACGTTCGGTTTCCTGCTGGTTAAAAAAGATAGGCGATTCGTTGAATTGATAGAATACAAAGACAAGTACGCCCACCAGCAGAATCAGAAACTGCATGGGTACTTTCAACAAGCCGTTCATGAGCAGCCCCACACGGCTCTGCGTGATGGATTGCCCGGTCAGGTAGCGCCCCACCTGCGATTGGTCGGTACCGAAATAAGAGAGTTGCAAAAAGAAGCCGCCAATCAGCCCCGACCATAGATTGTACCGGTTCTGCAAATCAAATTTAGTATCGATTAGGTTGAGGCGACCCGCTTTGCCCGCTACGCGTAACGCATCAGTGAAGCCCATACTTTCGGGCAGTAACCGTACGGTGAGCCATCCCGCAACCACCATCACTACGGTGACGATCAGCATTTGGGTCAAGTGCGTGTGTGAAATAGCTTTGGTACCACCGGTGACGGTATAAACCAGTACCAGCCCGCCCATGATCAGGTTGGTCAGGTAAATATTCCAGCCGAGGATAGTGGACAGAATAATGGCTGGCGCATAAATCGACAAGCCCGTTGACAGGCCGCGCTGCAATAGGAAGAGGCCCGCCGTAAGGGAACGTACCCGGCCGTCGAACCGCTTCTCCAGGAATTCGTAGGCAGTATAGACGTTTAGTTTGGAAAAAATTGGCACGAAGGTGACCGAGAGCACGATCATGGCCAGCGGAAGGCCGAAATAGAACTGAACAAACCGCATACCGTCGGTAAAGCCCTGCCCCGGTGCAGATAAAAACGTGATGGCGCTTGCCTGCGTAGCCATCACAGAAAGGCCTACGTGATACCACGGCAGCGACTGTCCGGCGCGGGTGAAATCATCAAAATCCTGTTGCCCGCGACTTCTGTACAGGCCGTAGCCAACCAGTACGGCCAGTGTGCTGCTTAGTACCCACCAGTCCAGACTGCTCATGCGAACCAGCGCATTAGGCCATAGAAAAAGGCAATCTCGAGGAGCAGGGCACCAATGACCACGGCATAAGCACGCGGCCAGGAGCCAAAGAGAGGTGAGTCAGATGAGGCGGGCATAGGGATGAAGATTGGCAGTAAATGTACGCACGAACCGTTGGACTGCCGATGCTGTAGTCTGAAGCTGTAACGCACAAATGATGCCACCTCTTATTTTTGGCTGGCTTAATTGGTTGGCTACAATGTCGATTTACTTCGGGCTGGTAGTAGCACCCATCTGTTCAATTGCCTACCTTATCCAATAAACCAGTTAACTAATCAACCAATTGCCCAGTCAACCATTTAACCAATTAACGAAGAGATGACCATTGCCCAAACTGAAAAGGCCGTTTTCGACCTGACGGATAAAGTCGCCATTATCACCGGAGCTAGTAAAGGTATTGGCGAAGACATCGCCCGGCTCTACGCTCGCTTTGGCGCCAAAGTCATAGTCAGCAGCCGCAAACAGGATGCCTGCGACACACTGGCTGCCGACATAAAAGCAGCAGGAGGAGAGGCTACTGGCATTGCGGCCCATGTGGGCGACATGGATCAACTGGCGCAACTAGTTGAAAAAACTGTTGCGGTGTATGGTGGCGTCGATATCCTGGTCAATAATGCCGCGTCGAATCCGGTGTTTGGCCCATCGCTGGATGCCGACGGTGCCGCGTTCGACAAGATCATGCAGGCTAATGTGAAGGCCCCTTTTGAACTGAGTAAGCTATGCTACCCAAGCATGAAAGCCCGTGGTGGTGGCAGCGTTATTATGGTCAGCAGTATTGCCGGCCACACGCCCGATCCGGGTCTTGGTCTTTACAGTGTCAGTAAAGCAGCCTTGAACATGCTGACGAAAGTGCTGGCGAAAGAATGGGGGACTGATGGCATTCGGGTAAATGCTATTTGCCCCGGCCTGATCAAAACCAAGTTCAGTCAGGCACTTTGGCAGGATGACAAAACGCTGGCACACTTTACCAAACGCCTGCCTATTGCCCGCATGGGTACTACCGACGAAATTAGCCCACTGGCCTTATTCCTCGCTTCATCTGCCTCATCGTATTCCACCGGTAGCCTGTTTTATGCTGATGGGGGAACTGTAATTTGAAGTGAGAGTGAAGAACTAAGAATTGTTTCGTCACAAGCACGAAGTGTCTTCCTGCGAAGCAATTCTTAGTTCTTCACTCTTATTTCTTAATTCAAAAACCCCATCAACGCCTCCACAAATTCGGCGGGCTGCTCGGCTTGTACCCAATGGCCGGCGTCTTCGATCGTGACGAGTTGGGCGTTGGGGAAAAGCCGGAGAATGGCGGGCCAGTCGCTGTCGAGAATGTAGGGTGACCGCGCTCCGCGTATGAATAAGGTACGTTCGGTGATCGGATGCGGGTTGGTCAGCTCTTCACCGACGCCATGGATCTCGCGGCTAATCACCGGCAGATTCAGCCGCCAGGCAAATTGAGACGTACCTGCAATTTCTTCCCGGTACAGGTTCTTGAGCAAAAACTGCCGAACCGTTGGCGACGGCTCGTAGGGGGCTAAAGCGGCATCGGCTTCGGCGCGGGTACGAACACCTTTTAGATCAATAGAAGCTAATCCGCGAAGGATTTCGCTGTGATGAACCGGGTAAAACTTGGGGGCAATGTCAACGATAACAAGGCTTGTAAACGTACCTGGGTACGTAAACACGTATTGCATCATGGTTTTGCCGCCCATCGAATGCCCAACCAGAATAGGCTTCTCCAGACCGAGGTCGGTAATCAGTTCGTGGATATCTGCCGCCATATCGACGTACGAAAAGTCATCGCTGCGGGGCGACTGTCCGTGGTTGCGCTGATCGGGCAAAATAACGCGGTAACCTTGTGCGGCAATCGTTTTACTGATCGTGAGCCAGTTGTCGGATGAGCCAAAAATGCCGTGGACAATAATAAGTGGTGTCGCCGTGGGTTCGCCCACTTCGCGGTAATACAGTTTCATAGGTTTTTATACATGGGTTTCAACACAGCGGCGAGCCCGTCTCTGTGCCAAAACCTTATGATACATAGACGACTTTTTCCTGCTTCGCCACCATTGTGCCGAATGACGTTAGGTTGAAGCCGTTTTCTTTCGCCATGCGTTCAAATTCGTCTGTGCAATGCGGTTCAACGGCGATGAGCAAACCGCCTGACGTTTGCGGATCGGCCAGGATGTGGCGTTGACTGTCGGTAAGCTCCGCGATTTTGTGGCCGTAGCTATCCCAGTTACGATGCGTGCCGCCGGGAATACTGCCCTGAGCCAGGTACGTGTCAACTATTTCCAGCCTGGGTACGTCGTCGAAACGAATATCGGCACTCAGTCCGCTACCTTCCGCCATTTCGGTGAGGTGGCCAAGCAGGCCGAAACCGGTTACGTCGGTCAGAGCTTTTACGTAGGGCAGATGACCTAACACAGCCCCGAATGAGTTGAGTTGGGCCATTTGACGGGGAGCCAGATCGGCGTGTTCGGGCAGTAGAATGCCTTTTTTCTGGGCGGTTGTCAGGATGCCTACGCCCAGCGGTTTGGTCAGGTAAAGTACACAGCCTTCGGTGGCAGTGTTGTTCTGTTTTAAGTCGCTGATACGTACCCGGCCTGTTACGGCTAGTCCGAAAACTGGTTCGGGGCAATCGATACTATGACCACCTGCTAGGGGAATACCTGCTTCGGCACAAATGGCCCGGCTACCGGCAATGACTTCCCCGGCTATTTCAGGCGACAGCTTATCGATGGGCCAGCCAAGAATCGCAATGGCCATAATGGGCTGACCGCCCATCGCATACACATCACTGATCGCGTTGGCTGATGCGATGCGCCCAAAATCGAAGGCATTGTCGACGATGGGCATGAAAAAGTCGGTGGTGCTGATGATAGCCTCACCGTTTCCCAGATCCATAACTGCAGCGTCATCGCGGGCGTCGTTTCCAACTAACAAAGTAGAAAAGAGATTGGCTGGCGAAGTAGGTCCACTGGCCTGTCCGTGCAGAATACGGTCGAGCACTTTAGGGGCAATTTTGCAGCCGCAGCCCGCCCCATGACTATACTGAGTGAGCTTAATGGTTGCGTTACTATCGGAGGTTGGTATCATCGGAAATTGGAGTGAAATCAAGTAGACTAACGCAGAAGGTTGCCTTTGGGTTGGCTTAACAATAAGATAACAATAACCTACTAGGCTGATAGCATGGAAAATATGTAATTTTTAAAGAAATAAGCCGCGTAATAAGTGAAACATAGCACTTTTTGTAGAAAATAGACTTGGCGGTCCCGAAAACTTGTCTGACCTTTGCCCCCGAAAACAATTCCATATCCAACCGTGTGGACTTGACTGCATTAACAATCAAACCAAACACTTCTATGTTTAAAAAGCTACTGCGCTTCCGGGCAGCTTTCTTACTGCTTGCCAGTATGATGCTGACCGTAATCCTCGGGGGCGGGGCCATGGCACAGGTAACTTCTGGTGCCATTAACGGTATTGTTACCGATAACAAAGGGGAGGGTCTTCCCGGTGCTACGGTTATTGCCATTCACGAGCCATCGGGGACTCGGTACGGAACAACGTCGAATGCATCAGGGCGTTATACATTGCCAACAGTACGGGTAGGTGGACCATATACCATCAAAGTGACATTTGTCGGTTACAAAGATCAAACGACAAACAACGCATTTGTGAGCCTGGGAACAGCAGCTGATGCCAACTTCAGACTAACAGACGAAGGTACAAGCCTGAACGAAGTGGTAATTACCACGAACCGGTCAGATATTTTTAGCTCGGATCGCACGGGTGCTGCTTCGTCATTTGGACGGGAAGCCATCAACACGACACCAACAATTGGCCGTACGATTAACGACATTACCAAGTACAACCCATATGGTAATGGTCAATCATTCGCTGGTCAGGACAGCCGCTTCAACAATATCACTATTGATGGCGCTGTGTTCAACAATGGTTTTGGTCTGGGTAGCTCAGCACAAGCTGGTGGCCGGACAGGTACAACGGCCGTGTCGCTCGACGCGCTTGATCAGGTTCAGGTTAACGTAGCACCTTATGACGTTCGTCAGTCGGGCTTCACCGGTGCCGGTATCAACGCCGTTACCCGCTCAGGTACAAACGAATTCTCAGGTTCAGCTTACACCCTGTTCCGTTCTGATAAAGTTGTTGGTAAAACGGTAGGTGGTGTGACATATACACCGGCACCAAATCTTAGCGAAACCACGTACGGTTTCCGGTTGGGTGGTCCGATCATCAAAGACAAACTGTTCTTCTTTGTTAATGGTGAGCAGTTCGACAGCAGCACACCTGCTCTGACCTATTCGTTGGACCGTGGACAAACCAGCGGAAATATTTCGCGTTTGACAGCGGCAGAAGCGGCTGATCTGACGAGTTTCATGCAGACCAACTTTGGCCGCGCCTTAGGGCCTTTCGACGGTTTCAATAACCAGGTGAAGAGTATTAAAGGACTGGTTCGTCTGGATTATAATATCAACGACAATCATAAACTGTCGGTACGGTATTCGCATCACAATTCGGAGTCGGATGTTCCCATTAGTAATAGCAGCAGTAGCAACACAGCCGGTAATGGTAACCGGACCAATTTGCGGGATGCTATATCGCCGGAAAGCAGTGGTTATATCATCGCCGATAATACCCGCTCGATCGCAGCTGAATTGACATCAACGCTTGGTAGCAAAGTGTCGAACGACCTGATTGTTACCTATAACAAGCAGGTTGAAGACCGTACGTATAAGACGGGCTTGTTCCCAACGATTGATATCCTTAATGCACCGGGTGGAACTACGCTGACATCGATTGGTTTTGATCCATTCACGCCTAGTAACAAATTGAACTATTCGACGTTCAACATCACGGATAATATCAGCTATTATGCAGGCAAACACACGTTAACTGCTGGATTGGTTTACGAACACTTTACATCGAACAACGTGTTCTTCCCATCGTCAAATGGTGTGTATGTCTACAACTCAATTGCTGACTTCAAGGCAGCTGCTTTAGCGTCAATCGCTAACCCTACGAGTACGACTTCGCCGGTAGCGGTAAACCGTTACAACCTGCGTTACTCATTAATCGACGGTGGTGCTGAGCCACTGCAACGTCTGGACCGCGACCTGTATAGCGCCTACATTCAGGATGAGTATCAGGCCACACCAAACTTCAAATTGACGTTGGGTCTGCGCGGTGATGTTTACGCTTATGACGATTCAAACGCTGCTTCATTCAACAACCAGCGTGTGGCGGACTTAAATTTCCGTGATGAAAATAACAACAATCAATATAAGATCACGACAGGCTCATTCCCCAAACCACGGCTGTTAATTTCGCCCCGTGTTGGTTTTAACTGGGATGTGAAAGGTGATAAGACAACACAGATTCGTGGTGGTAGTGGTTTCTTCGTATCACGTATACCTGAGGTATTGATATCAAACCAGTTGGGTAACAACGGTATCAATACGGCAGTGTTCAACTTAACGAACACGCGTGTTCCATTCGTTACTGACCCAAGCAAATTGCCAGCTGGTATTCTGCCGGCTCCTACAAGTCCGCAAAGCTTGACCGGTTATGCCATAAACGCATCGGATCAGGATTTAAAATACCCACAAATCTGGAAAACGAACATTGCCGTTGATCAGCGCTTGCCTTTAGGTTTGGTAGCTACGGTTGAGTTCATCTACAACAAAACGCTGAACGGCCTACGTTATATCGATGCTAACCTTGCCGCACCGAACGCAACAACGCCTGATGGTCGTCCACGCTTCCCGGCGTTAGGCTTGAGTGGTACAGCAGCTACCAATGCCCGTTTTATCAATCCGACAATTAGTAATGCCTTTGTGTTGAAAAACACGGATCAGGGCGATTCATACATTGCGACGATCAAACTGGAGAAGCCAGCTGTGAAAGGATTTGGCGGATTTGTTTCATACACCTACGGAGAAGCGCGTGATATCGCCTTTGTGGGTAGCACGGTTCAAGCTAACGTACCTACAACCCTTGGTCAGAATTACCTGCCCCTGACGTATTCAGATAACGATCTGCGTCACCGCATCGTTGGTTTACTGAATTACCGGTTGAACTACGGCGGTAAAGTGGGTGGCTCGTCTACTTTCACTCTGGGTCTGGTGTCGAACAGCGGTTCAAAGATTTCATACACCTATGGCCAGGATGTGAATGGTGACGGACAGAATGCGAACGACCTGATCTTCGTACCGAACAAGGCATCTGATTTGACGTTCCGGCCATTGGTAGTGACCACGGCCGCTACAGCTACTACGCCTTCTTCATCTGTTACCTACACCGCAGCACAGCAGCAGGCTGCGCTAGACGCTTTTATCGATGGCAACGATTATTTGAAAACCCGTCGCGGTCAGTTTGCTGAGCGGAATGGCGGTGCTTTCCCCTGGTTGACCCGTGTTGACTTCACATTCATCCAGGAGTTCTACTTCAACGTTGGTGCAAAAGGTAAGCGCAACACAATTCAGCTTCGTGCTGACATTCTGAATGTAGGTAACTTGCTCAACGACTCGTGGGGTATTGGCTACCAATCGACATCGTTCAATCCCCTTTCTGCAACGGTAGCAGCGAACGGAGCACTCTCATACACACTGGCTACGCAGTCGGTTACAGAAGGTGGTGTATCGAAAACTGTCTTGTTGCGTGATTCATTCGCGCCTAACGTGTCGCTGAACTCCGTTTGGCAGGCTCAATTTGGCCTTCGTTATATCTTCAACTAAGAAGAATAACGTACCTGAAAATGAAACCCCCGACCAGATATGGCCGGGGGTTTTTGTTGATATCAATTGACGATATGAAAAGCAGCTTTCTTCTACTCTTCACGCTGTTTGTAAGCAGTTCGGTTACAGCCCAATCGATCAATCGATTTCGCGATAGCCAGACGCTTGACTTGTTTCTACAGTATCAGCCGACTCAGCAAAGGCCACTTATTTTAGCGCATAGGGGTGGGCCTGGCCCGGCAGATACTGAAAACTCAATTGTCACGTTTGCCAAAACATCCACGGCTCTTCCGGATGCTATTCTGGAAATGGATGTGCGCATGACGCGTGATAGCAGCCTCGTTTTGTTACACGATGCAACGCTGGATCGGGAATCGAACGCCAACGGAGCCGTTAGTGACTGGACATTTGCCGACCTAAAAAAAGTATTGCTGAAAACGTTGGCCGGCGATCTCACGAAACAGACTATACCAACTCTCGCTGATGTACTGAACTGGAATAAAAACAGGTACGTATTAGCGCTGGATGTTAAACCGGGGACTGATCTGGTGCGCGTGATGAACGTAGTTAAAAAGTACAACGCCGAGCATTCCGTCTTTATGATCTGTTATTCGCTTGCTGATGCGCAGCAAATGCGAAAGGATTACCCGACGCTCTGGTTGGCCGTTGGAGTTGGTAGCCTGGCCGATATCGATAAGCTTGAAGCGGCTTCGCTTTCCGGCCGTTTGATTGCCCTTACACCGCCACAACGTCAGTCAGCCTTGTTCTATGAGCGGTTGCATAGGCATGGTATACCATGTGCCATAGGTACGTATGGTGTCGGCCAATTGGACGAGCAACCATTGCCTGATGTAGCGAATCGGTATCGGGATACGTTTCGACAAGGCGGTGACATATTAACGACAGATAGGCCAATGGCTGTATCTGAGTTATTTTAGCTGACCAGGTTAAATTGAGAATTAACAGTTGTCAGTCTGAGGACATCCGTACCGGCTTTGTAGCCTTGAACGATTAGCTTGCCGATATCATCGGAAACAAACTTTTGCAGGTTTAGGCTGAGTGGTTCGGCTGGGCGAATGACGGTGATACTGCTTAGTGGACTATGCAGTTCCGCTTTTCATGAAAAGTTTAGTACAAACTACCCTCGTATAGATAAAAACAATACGTTTGCAGATCAGGAATCCAATTCCCGATTTGCAAGCGTATGATAGACAGGCTACTAGCTAACAAAGCGGCAGCGTTGTTAGCTAAATTTCCGATTTTGACGATCAATGGGCCACGGCAATCGGGCAAGACAACTTTCTGTAGATTACTATGTCCCGATTATGTTTATCTGAACATGGAACTGCTGGAGAATAGGCAGTTTGCCGAACAAGACCCGCATGGATTCCTGGAAACGTATAAAGGCGGAGTTATTCTGGATGAAGTGCAGGCTGTTCCTAATCTGTTTTCGTATTTACAGTATTACACTGATTTACGAAATCAGCCGGGCGAGTATATCCTGAGCGGTTCACAGAACTTCTTATTGCTCGAGCAAATCACGCAGTCATTAGCGGGTAGAGTAGCCATTTTTACTTTGTTACCATTTGCCGTCAGCGAGATCCGGGGAACGACGTACGATGTCGGCAACTGGTCAACCTATCTCTGGCAGGGGAGCTACCCGCGGCTGTATCAGCAGGGGTTGTCTCCAGCTGATTTCTATCCAAGCTACCTCACCACGTATGCAGAGCGCGATGTTCGTCAGGTAGTAAACATACAGAGCGTAGGTCAGTTTCAGGCGTTTCTGATTAGTTGCGCCAGCCGAATTGGTCAGTTAGTCAACTTTGCTCAGTTAGGATTAGAGCTGGGACTTGATGCTAAAACGGTTGCCAAGTGGGTGTCTATCCTGGAAACCAGTTTTATCGCCTATCGTCTGCAACCTTATTTCCGCAACTACAACAAGCGCATTGTCAAATCACCGAAACTCTATTTCTACGATACCGGACTGGCTTGCTCGCTACTCGGAATTCGATCGGCCGATCAGCTGCAAACGCATTTCTTGCGGGGGGCGCTGTTTGAGAATCTGATGATCAATGAATTGATGAAAAATAAGCTCAACGCAGGCCAGAAACCGCAATTCTATTTCTGGCGCGACAGTACCGGACATGAAATTGACCTGCTGTCAGACGAGGGGATGATTCATCGGGCCGTTGAGATTAAATCCGGGCAAACCATTCAACCTTCTTTCTTCGATGGACTACGTTTCTACGCCGATCTGCCCCATACTACTGAAACCGTGGAGACGTACCTGATTTATGGTGGCGATCAGGCACAGCAACGTACCCAGGCCCAGGTAATGACCTGGCAGACGCTGGAATTGTTTCCGTAGGTAATACGTATGACAGCACTACGAGTTGACGGTTATCATCCGGAGTACGTCAGTGCCAGCTTTGTATCCCTGCACGATTAGCTTGCCTATGTCGTCGGAGACGAACTTTTGGAGATTCAGGCTGAGTGGTTCGGTTGGGCGAATGACGGTAAGGCTGAAGGTATGACCGCGCAGTTTTTCGCGATCAACAAAACGTTCGGCCCAGGCAATATCGTTGTTGACAATCTGATTGACGGTAATGTCTTTCACCCGCTCCATCAGGTTGAGCAGATTGCGGTGATTGAACGACTCGTTGAAGATTCGTTTGGCGTGGCAGGCTACACACATCAGTTCGGTTGCGCCATCATCGATGGCTTCGCGCAGTGGTGCCACCTCCCGGAGTCCTCCATCGAGGAACGCTTTACGCCGGTCATCGCCGATCTGAACGGCGGGCATCAGAAAAGGGAGCGAACTGCTGGCAAAAACATAGTCGAGGAAATGTGCTTCGTTGGGCGACACATACACCATATCGCCCTCGATGACGTTTACGGCCCCAACTTTCAACTTGATCGGTCCCTGCTTCAACACGTTTACATCAATATGCTCGCTGATCAGGTTGCGTAAAGGCGTATTGTCCAGAAAACCATCGAACCGGCTGAACAGCGTATTATAGCCCGTCAGCACGCGCGACCGGATCACGGCTACATCATCAGGTTTCGTGATATGCTTGATCCAGAATTCGAGCAGGACACGGCCAACTTTCGGCCAGTCGATCCGGCCTGTTTCGGCATGCTGCCTGTTGGCTTCGTGAACCAAAAAAGTGGCGTTCAGACTGCCTACAGAGATACCGTAGATAGCTTCGGGCTTGAACCCTTTCTCGAAGATGGCCGTGATGGCACCACACTGGAAAGCGCCTTTCAGGGAGCCACCACCCAGCACCAGGGTACGGCCGCAGGAAGTAGGTAATAAGTCGGAATGAACTTCAGAAGCAGGAATGGTAGGTTGGTCAGGCATGAGTTGACTGTAGAGAGTAGTACTGGAGAGAGCTAAAACAGGACAAGAGCTATCTTGATGTTAGTCTCTGTAAAATGTCCTGGAAAATACTCTTCCAAGAGCTGCCTCGAAGATTGTGATTTTTACCAACAGTTCGTCAATTCGTCGTTACTTTTGCCCAATCACTTATCAATTAATGACGTAGTACAGGCGGCCGCGACGTAGTCGGATTGGGCTGGCTCTACGGTTAAGATTTACGAATGTCTCTCACCATTGCCGATATCCAGGCTCCGATTGCTGCTGAAATGAATCGGTTCGAGCAGACGTTTAAAGACCTGATGAAAAGTGACGTGATGCTGCTCGATCAGATCACGAACTACATTGTCCGGCGTAAAGGCAAGCAGCTTCGCCCCATGTTCGTTTTTCTGACGGCGGGTGTTTGTGGCACCATCAACGACTCTACCTATCGGGGGGCCGCTCTTATCGAACTGCTTCATACTGCCTCGCTTGTCCACGATGATGTCGTCGACGATTCGAACTACCGCCGTGGTTTTTTTTCCATCAACGCGCTCTGGAAGAATAAAATTGCGGTGCTGGTAGGGGATTATCTACTCGCAAGAGGGCTATCGCTTTCGCTCGATAACGGCGATTATGACCTGCTGGGCATTGGTAACAAGGCTGTGCGTGATTTGTCGGAAGGCGAACTTCTCCAACTGGAAAAAGCACGGCGCCTCGATATCAACGAGGATGTTTACTACGAAATTATCCGGCAAAAAACAGCGTCGCTTATTGCCGCCTGTTGCGCCATGGGTGCCCGATCGGTGAATGCAACAACTGAGATGATCGAAATAGCCCGTCTGTTCGGTGAAAAAGTGGGCATCGCCTTTCAAATAAAAGACGACCTGTTCGACTACGGAACGGCTGAAGTCGGTAAACCGCTCGGTATCGATATCAAGGAGAAAAAGATGACGTTACCGTTGATCTATGCCCTTAATAAGGCAGCTCGAAGTGATAAACGGCGTGTGATCAATATCATCAAAAATCATAGCGATGAGCCGAAGCAAGTTAACGATGTGATCTCCTTCGTGAAAGAGTCTGGGGGTATCGAATACGCTACGGTTGCCATGCAGAACTACGTGCAGCAGGCAAAAGACCTTCTCTATAAACTTCCTGCCTCGACCTACCGCAACTCGCTGGAGGGCCTCATTCAATATACAATCGAGCGAAGCAAGTGAGAGCGAATTAAGCATTAAGAATGGCTCTATTAGCAGTAATGTATGTCCATTGGCAGAGCCATTCTTAATGCTCAACTCTTAATTCTTCACTCGTCTCCCTCGCTTCGGCCAGTTTCCACCAGGGGAGATAGGGTTGGTCGTGATGCTCGAAGTGATAGCCGAAAAAATAGCAGGAAACAAACGCCCACGCATGATTTAACCTCTGACTGCGGGCATTATGAGGTGGGTTCTCGTGGTCGCCACGATGGGGTAGGTACGTTCCGAAAAAGAACAGCTGAAACGTACTTAGAACCGCAGGGATCATCCAGAAGGCGATCAGATTTTCCATTGGAAACCAGATTTTTAGCACGTTATACGTGATTGCCATCGCTAGAATTTGCCAGATGGATACGTAACTGCGGGCAAAATCAACGAACCAGAGCAGAATGTTCGGATTACCACGGTGATAATCGGGGTCGTGTTCGGTGGCTGCGTGGCGGTGGTGCAGGTGATGACCAGCGGATAATTTACCGTAGCTGTTGTAGGCGAACAGCAAGGTTGCTACCCAGCCAATTGCGTTATTCAATCGCTTATTATTCGGAGCAACTACGCCGTGAATGGCATCGTGAGCGGTGATAAACACGCCCGTATAGAGATGCGTCTGAAGCAGGATGAACAGATACACGAGCGGATCTGCCCAACTCAGGCCAATACCTGTTACCGATGGCTCCGGACTGCGATAGGTAAGCAGGAAAGCCAGCAGCGCAAACCAGGCCGATAGAATAGTGAGAGCAATCCAGATGCCCTTATTGCCGATCTGAGCGGGGCTAAACGACATTCCTTTATGCATGAAAACAAGCCGGTGACTTCGTGATTTGGTAACTGAATCAACGGTAGCCACGCCCGAAATGTTCGTTACCTTTGCGATCATCTATTGCTGGTTTCGCCACTCTGTTTCATGACGCGCTTCGCTTCTCCATTATTGTGCTTTGCACTCTTCAGCACTTTGACGACTATTGGCCAGTCGAAAAAGGCCAGTACGGCGATTGTTACGCCCACTACAAGCCCAGGGAACTCCGCTACGTCTGCCCGTCCCAAACTGGTTGTTGGTATTGTAGTTGATCAGATGCGGTACGATTACCTGTATCGCTACTACGAGAAGTATAGTTCGTTGAGCACCGGCGGCGGTTTCCGCCGGTTGATTGAACAGGGATACAACTGCCGGAACAATCACTATCATTACGCAGCTACATACACCGGGCCTGGCCACGCTGCCATCTACACCGGTTCTGCGCCGGCGTACAACGGCATTGTTGGCAATGAATTTTATGATCGTCAACT
Organism: Fibrella forsythiae; assembly: GCF_017353175.1. Classification (GTDB taxonomy): domain Bacteria; phylum Bacteroidota; class Bacteroidia; order Cytophagales; family Spirosomataceae; genus Fibrella; species Fibrella forsythiae. Next base: position 1,161,474 of record NZ_JAFMYW010000002.1, read on the forward strand.
GGGTCGGCTTGTGTATTGCGCCGAAGACACTACAGTGCAGACAGTTGGTAATACAGGCTCTGCCGGACTGATGTCGCCCCGCAATATGCTCGTTACCACGATTGGCGACCAACTGAAGCTGGCTACGGATAACCGGGCGAAGGTGGTGGGTATTGCCCTGAAAGATCGTGGCTCTATTTTGCCCGCTGGTCATGCCGCTGACGCTGCCTACTGGTTTGATTCAAAAGATGGTAACTGGATCACCAGTACGTTTTACCGGAAAGACCTGCCAGAGTGGGTAAAAGCCTATAATAACCGCAGACAGCCCGACCAGTTTCTGAAGCAGAAATGGGAACCCTTGCTGGCACTCGACAAATACGTTGAAAGCACGTCTGACAACCAGCCCTACGAGGCGACACTGCCGGGCGAAACAAAATCGGTGTTTCCCCACGAATTTGTAGCCGTTGCCGGACAGAGTCGCTACGAAGTATTGCGTGCATCGCCCTATGGTGATCAGCTTACCAAAGAATTCGCATTGGCTGCGCTCGATGGTGAGCAGTTGGGTAAAGACAATATCACTGATTTACTGGCTGTCAGTTTCTCATCAACCGACTACGTTGGGCACGCCTTTGGAACCCACGCCATTGAAACGGAAGATGAATATCTCCGGCTGGATCTACAGTTACAGGAGTTTTTCAATGAACTGGATGCCAAAGTTGGAAAGGGTGAGTGGCTGGCCTTCCTGTCTGCCGACCACGGCGCTGCCGATATTCCAGCCTTTTCACGATCATACCGTATACCAGCTGATATAAAATCATACGGTGATGTAGGGGAAGCCGTCAAAGCAACGTTGGCAAAAGCCTATGGCCCCGGTCAGTGGATGCTTACTTACTTCAATCAGCAGGTGTATCTGAATACGGCGCTGCTGGCCGAGAAGAAAATCCCGGTCCAGGACGTTTACGCGCTCGTACGGTCTACGCTGCTGGCCCAACGGGGTGTAATCAATGTGCTTAACCTGCATAACCTGGCCAACACAGCACTGCCCGACAATCAATTGTCTATGTTGCGCAATGTGTATCACCCGAATAGGAGCGGCGATTTTTATGTGATGCTCCAGGCTGGCTGGTTTGAAGGTCGTAGCAAAGGCACTACCCACGGCACAATGTATCCCTACGACACACATGTGCCATTCCTGATCTATGGCTGGGGCGTGAAGCAGGGGCAAACTTTCCACCGTACGCAGATTGCAGATATCGCTCCGACAATCTGTGCGCTATTGGGCATTCTGGAGCCGAGTGGCTGCGTCGGCAATCCGGTAGAAGATGCGTTGAAGTAAGACATATACTAGTAAAAGGAATGGCTTTGTTGCCTGCCCCGGATGGGCTGCAGCCGAGCCATTCTTTTTACTAGTATATGTCATCTGTCATGAAAACGACCTCTTTGAAGGCGAAATAGCGCATGACACCGTTTGTCAGAATGCCAAGACGTCCGGTTGGGTCAAGATCAGTAATAACGCCGGTGAAAGGCTGATCATCGGCCAGGTACGTGTGGGGCTGCTGAAACCGATACAGGTGTTGCAGATACGTTGCCCGAAGCACATTTCTGTGACCAGCCCGCAACTGAAGATATCGTTTTTCGAGATTCTCGGCCAATGCTGTCAGCAAGCCCGGCAACGAGTACCCGTCTGGCGCAGGAGACTCAAGAAGGAGGGACGTAGCCGTAGGTACGTTGAAGGCGACCTGATTCACATTCAGGCCCACGCCAATGACAGAATGCCCCAATGTGTAGCCCTGCAGTGTATTTTCTATCAATACCCCGCCTAATTTTCGGTCATGTGCATAAACGTCATTGGGCCATTTGCTCGTTAGAACAGAAGACGTCAGTAGTGGTGACAGGGTGTCCTGAATCGCTAGTGAAACAGTCATATTGAGCCAGAACTGTTCGGCGGCGGTCAGAAACGCAGGGCGAACAATAAGCGAAAAGGTCAGGTTTTGCCCAGGTTGGGCTTCCCACTGATTGCCCCGCTGACCACGTCCCTGCGTCTGCTGATCGGTGACTACAAGGGTGCCTTCAGGTACGTCTTCCCGGCCTAAAAGAAGCGCGGCCTCATCGTTGGTAGACTGACAGCTTGGCAGATAAACGATTTTTTGGCCAACGAAGAGGGTTTTGGGATAAATTTTGTACAATGATTGTTACGATTATAGATTAGTCAAATAATGTATGGTGCGCTGAAGCAGTTGCTTCCTTGACTTGGCAACGTACCCGCTACCTGTTTGCGCTCACAAGTTTACACGCAAAGCATGATTCAAAACGCTGTTTCAGCCAAACTAACAGAATTAACGACCGAACAACTCCGTGATTTGGTTGTAAAAGGAATGCAGGAGAAAAAAGCGCAGGACATCGTGGTGATGGACCTGCGTAATGTAAAAAATGCCATTACCGACTACTTTGTAATCTGTTCTGGTAGCTCCGACACACAAATCGATGCTATAGCTGGCTCCATCGAAGAAGAAATATTAAAAGTGAGCCGGGTGTTCCCAACAAACCGTGAAGGCAAATTGAACCGCGAGTGGATCCTGCTGGATTACATGGACGTTGTTGTGCACGTGTTTAAGAAAGATCGCCGGGCTTTTTACGATCTCGAACAACTCTGGGGGGATGCCGAGATGACGTGGGTCGACAATGAATCCGATGTGTTTGTGCAGCGCTAGACTGCTGAACATGGGCTGGTTGTCTTCCTACTCGCAGTACAATAGCAAAAACATTCACTATTGTACTGTGTTTCCCTATTAACCGATTTCTGTATAACCTGTCGAAATGTCTGATAACAACAACAATAAAAATCCATTGCCCCGGTTACCTAGAAAGCCGAATTTCCAGGGCTGGATCGTGGTTCTGCTGATCGCCGCTATTCTGGGCATCGCGTTCCTGAGCAAAAATACATCGGTGCGCCCCACCTCTGCCCGGCAGTTTGAGCGCATGGCTCGCAATAATGACGTCCAGAAAGTTGTCGTTGTAAACGACAAATATGCCGAGGTGACCCTGAATCAGCAGGCACTGCAAAAGCCAGAGTATCGTAATTTAAACGGCGAAAAACCCTATTTCGGGGGTGGAACTGGCCCACACTATCAGTTTGAGGTGCCGTCCGCTGAATCGCTGAAACGCGATCTGGAACGCATTGAAAAAGATAAACCTGATAATCAGCGGATCGACTATAATGTTGAAACCCGCACAGACTTTGCCAGCCAATTGGCTACGTACGGGTTCTTCATCGCCATGATTCTGGCCATGTACTTTATCCTCGGCCGCATGTCGGGTGGTGGTGGGCCCGGCGGTCAGATCTTTAATATCGGCAAGTCGAAAGCAGCCCTGTTCGACGCCGACAGTAAGGTGAAGATCACGTTTAACGATGTGGCCGGGCTGGACGAAGCCAAAGAGGAGATCAAAGAAATTGTTGATTACCTCAAAAATCCGTCAAAGTTCACCAAACTAGGTGCGAAGATTCCGAAAGGTGCATTGCTGATCGGACCTCCGGGTACCGGTAAAACTCTGCTGGCTAAAGCTGTAGCTGGCGAAGCGGGCGTTCCATTCTTCTCGCTATCGGGTTCCGACTTCGTAGAAATGTTTGTGGGGGTTGGTGCCGCCCGGGTACGTGACCTCTTCAAACAGGCTAAAGAAAAGGCCCCCTGTATCATCTTCATTGATGAGATCGATGCCGTGGGTCGCTCACGTGGCCGTGGCTCGATGCCCGGTGCGAACGATGAACGCGAGAATACGCTGAACTCATTGCTGGTTGAAATGGATGGTTTCGCAACCGACTCGGGTATCATTATTCTGGCCGCTACCAACCGCCCCGACGTGCTTGACTCAGCCTTGCAACGGCCCGGTCGTTTCGACCGCCAGATTAGCATTGACAAGCCGGATATCATTGGCCGGGAGGCAATTTTCAGAGTCCACCTGAAACCGATCAAGTTGTCGGCCGATGTGGAGCCGAAAGAACTGGCCGCCCAAACGCCTGGTTTTGCCGGTGCTGAAATTGCCAACGTTTGTAATGAAGCCGCGCTGATTGCCGCCCGTCGGGATAAAGAATCAGTTGATATGAGCGATTTTCAGGATGCGATGGACCGCGTTATTGGTGGTCTTGAGAAGAAGAACAAGCTGATTTCGCCGGAAGAGAAAGAAATCGTTGCCTACCATGAAGCTGGTCATGCACTGGCCGGGTGGTTCCTCGAATTCGCCGATCCGCTCGTGAAAGTATCAATCGTGCCACGTGGCGTTGCCGCGCTGGGCTATGCGCAATACCTCCCCCGCGAGCAGTATCTGTACCGTACCGAGCAACTAATGGACGAAATGTGTATGGCCTTAGGTGGTCGGGCTGCCGAAGATCTGGTTTTCGATAAAATCTCGACCGGTGCGCTGAGCGACCTGGAGCGGATTACCAAACTGGCCTACAGTATGGTGACCATGTACGGTATGAACGACAAGATTGGTAACGTGTCATTCTACGACTCGAAACAGTCTGAATATTCATTCAATAAGCCTTATTCGGAAGAAACGGCTCGTCAGATCGATGAGGAAGTTCGGAAGATCATTGAAGGAGCCTACGAGCGCACGAAAACGATGCTGACCGATCACCGCGAGGCGTTGGAAATCATTGCTCAGGAGTTGTTGAAGAAAGAGATTTTATACCAGGATGACCTTGTTCGTCTGATTGGCAAACGCCCATTCGAGCGTGATACCGTTTATCAGGCGTACAAAAAGCGGGGTATTGCTGAAGAGGTCAAGGAAGAGATTGGCACGGAGTCTATTCCCGATGCGGTCAAACCACAGGAGACGCTCGAAGGTATTTAATCAACGTACCTGACTTACATAAAAAGGCCCAATCAGCAATGGTTGGGCCTTTTTGTTTGACCTAAATCCGAACTGTAAGCAGGTAGAGTAGAAAACGGTAGGGTGAACAGACAACGTACCTGCATACAAAAAATCCCCGCCACAAATGGCAGGGACTTTTTGTATGCTATGCTGTACAAGGATTTTCTGCCAGGTACGTTACCGGTTCATCGAGATCAGGAATTCTTCGTTGTTGCGGGTGCCGCGCATCCGGTCGAGGAGGAAGTCCATCGATTCAACAGGGTTCATGTCTGACATGTGCTTGCGCAAAATCCAAACGCGTTGTAGCGTTTCACGGTCAAGCAGCAGGTCTTCTTTCCGGGTGCCCGATGCCATGACGTCAACAGCCGGGTAAACGCGCTTATTGGCCAGGCGACGGTCGAGCTGGAGTTCCATGTTGCCGGTTCCTTTAAATTCCTCAAAGATAACCTCATCCATTTTCGATCCCGTGTCGATCAGCGCCGTAGCAATGATCGTTAGCGAACCGCCATGCTCTACGTTACGTGCCGCACCAAAGAACCGCTTAGGCTTGTGTAGCGCGTTGGCATCGACACCACCCGACAGAATTTTACCCGACGAAGGCACAACCGTGTTATAGGCACGCGCCAAACGGGTAATCGAATCGAGCAGAATCACGACATCGTGGCCACATTCAACCATGCGTTTGGCTTTTTCAAGCACCATGCTGGCCACTTTCACGTGGCGGTCGGCTTGCTCATCGAAGGTCGACGAGATAACTTCAGCATTGACGCTACGAGCCATGTCTGTCACTTCTTCCGGGCGTTCGTCGATCAGCAGAATCAACAGGTATACTTCAGGGTGGTTTTTCGTGATAGCGTTGGCAATCTCTTTCAACAGCACCGTTTTACCCGTTTTGGGCTGAGCCACGATCATGCCGCGCTGCCCTTTACCAATCGGAGCGAAGAGATCGAGTACGCGGGTCGAGTAAACGTCGGGCCGGGTGCTGAGTTTCAATTGCTCTTCGGGGAAGAGTGGAGTGAGATACTCGAACGGAATCCGATCACGAATTTCTTCGGTCGTTTTACCGTTAACGGTCGTAACCTTCAGTAAGGCAAAATATTTCTCGCCTTCTTTCGGTGGCCGAATCGATCCGTTGATGGTATCGCCCGTTTTCAGGCCAAACAGTTTGATCTGCGATGGCGACACGTAAATATCATCCGGGCTGGCGAGGTAATTATAACCGGCCGAGCGCATGAAGCCGTAGCCACCATCCGACATGATTTCCAGCACACCTTCGTTATCGATGATACCATCGAATTCGCGAACGTGCTGGTTGTATTGCCGCCGAATCCGACTGGCGTATTCGGTTTGTTCGCGGGTAGGCTGCGGCGACTGGGTACGTTGCCCATCCTGTCCGGTAGCTTCACCACCGTCTGTTGGTTGTGCTTCTGAAGGAACTTCCTGCTGGTCTGCCTGCTCTGATACGTTGGCCAAGCCGGGTGTTTCGTCGGAAATAACCGTTGGTATGGTAAACTCCTCTTCAGGCTCCTGCTGAAAATTCGTGGCGTTCTCGTCACGAACGGCCGGGCGCCGATTTTGAACCGATTGTTGAAAAGGAGCGGATGACTGATTAGGATTCTGACTCCGGTACGAGTCGCGTAGTTCGCGGCGTGTTTGCTGATTCCGATCCTGATCGGTCCGGCCAGGGCGTTGTTGATTACCAAACCGGTCATTCCGTTGTTGAGGCAGATTACCTGAAGGCCGACCGGTATCAAACCGTTGGGCATCCGGACGGCCGTAGCTATTGTCGCGCGGCCGATCTCCCTGATTACGCCGATCGTCGTTCCGGGGTCGGGAGTCATCTCTACCGTTATCTGTACGACGGGGCATATCCCCCTGTTCCGGTCGGCTCTGATCGGGTCGATTTCGGTTTAGCTGATCTGGACGCCCCTGACGGGTAGTGTTGTCGTTCCGGAAATTATCTGACGACTGATTCCGGCGATCATCCTGACGACCCTGCCGATTGTCATTCTGGCGTGGGCCGTCCATCCGCGCTCGGGGCTCACGCCGCTGTTCCTGGTTACCTTCCGACGGCGAAGCATCGGCTTGGGTTGTTTCTACCGACTGGGCGGGTTGAGCCGATACAGGTGCTTCGGCAACGGTTTCTGAACTAGTGGCTGGTTCTACGGAAACAGGCGTCTGTTCCGGTGCAGTTACCTGTACTGGTTCTGATGTGCGTTTAGCCCGTTGCGGCCGAACTTTAGGCGATACGTCTGCCGCGGGTTCTTGCTGCGGTACTTCAGGCGTAGCCTCAACGGCTACTGGTGTGCTAACCTCATTGTTAGTCTGCACTTTACGGCCTCGGGCTGGGCGCTTGGGTGCTACTTCAGCAGCGGCGTCTGAACTGGCTGTACTGGGCGATGCGTCGCCGGGTTGCCGTGATTGTTGATCCAAAATTTTATAAACAAGGTCTTTTTTGGGGTACTTGGTGGCGTCTGAAATGCCGAACTGGTCAGCAAGGCCACGTAACTCGGTAACGAGCTTGGACGTTAAGTCGTCAATAGTATACATATGTAAGGGTTAGCGCAGACTGCTGTCGGGGAGCAAGGTGAGCACACACAGAGAGAATTGGGAAAGTGGCCGCATGGACCAGCTAACAAGTGATGTACGCTGAAGGATATACGACAGGAAATAGAGAATAAGCTGGCCTGAATGACCTCGCCCGATACGATGCTCGGGTGGTAAAATCTGCAACGGGAATATACTGTGATTTGCAGGCTATAAACGAGGTGCCGCGTTGTGGGTCAGCGCCTCTGAATCATAGGTATACAAATATAGAAGAATCCGTCAGATTAATTACGAAACGAAAAAAAACTGAAAAGGTTTCCATTATCGAACGGCCTAACTCAGTTCGCAATACGTTTTTAATGCCGTTTGCGCGGCTTTAAAATGGAAAAGCGCGGGTTTTTGCAAACCCACGCCTCCCTGAACTTACCTCACTACACAAGGTCTTATTTGACCGCCAGAATCTTGAACTCAGTCCGCCGGTTTTGCTGATGTTCACTTTCTGCGCAATCAACGCCATCCGTACATCCGTTCACGATTTCACTTTCTCCGTAGCCACGTGCGGTCAGTCGGCTTGGGTTAATCCCACGCGAGGCAATATAATCAACGGCCGCCCGTGCTCTGCTTTCTGACAAACGCATATTGTAAGCGTCGCCCGACCGCGCATCGGTATGTGACCGCAGCTCAATCTTCATCGTTGGGTATTCTTTCAAAATAGCCACCACATGATCAAGCTCGCGTGCCGCATCGGGGCGAATGAAGAACTTGTTCAGGTCGTAGTAGATATTCTTGAGCTGGAATACATCGCCTTCACCGTATAAGCCAAGCGAATCAACCTGGGTACGTTGGGTTTTCTTGCCTTTCACAACTTTGCCCTGGGTACGTTTAGTGGCGTATTTATCTTTCTGGGCAGTGATCGTGAATGGTGAGTTTGGCTTAACATCAAATTCATAGCCTCCATCGGGGCCTGTCACGACCGATTTTTCAGACTTGTCTTTTTCATTACGCAGCGTAACTTTTACACCTTCAGCCGGTTTCTGGTTGACTTCCGTTTTAATCACACCGCGAACGATCGTGTTTTCGCTTTTCTCCAGATAAATCGATACGTTCATCTGTGGTTTGTTTGACTGAGTCAGGGTTGAGAACCGAATGCTGTTGGGTGCATAACCTTCTTTCACAGCCTTAAACTCATACTCCGTGTTCACATCGAGGCAGAGATCTGTTTTACCATCGTTGTTTGTAACTTTCAGATCCTGATTGGAGCCATTTCTAACAATCCGAACATCGGCCGCGCTGAGTGGAGCTCCGCTTTTGGCGTCGAATACCAGAATGTTCAACTGCTTGCAGGAGCGACGGAATGAATAAATATCGTCATCGCTGATGCCTTTGCGGCGGTTGCTACTGAAATAGCCCGACGTTCGCCCCTTGTCAGTAATCAGGCCAAAGTCGTCTTTTTCTGAGTTGATCGGGTAGCCAACGTTTTGCACATCGCGAAACGGTACGCCATCCTTCATTTCAGCGTAGAAGACATCAAGTCCACCTAAACCGGCGTGGCCGTCAGAAGCGAAGTACAAGTTACCGGATCCATCAACGTATGGGAACATTTCGTTGCCTTCTGTATTCAGCTCTTTGCCCATATTGACAGGTGTACCCCATTCGCCGTTCTTAAATTCAACAACATATATATCGGTACCACCATAGCCGCCTGGCATATCTGATACGAAATAAAGCCGTTGATCATCGGGCGCAAAGGCTGGGTGGCCAACAGAATATTCGCTGCTGTTAAATGGTAATTCGGTTACGTCGTGCCACTTATTGCCACGGAATACCGCTGAGTACAGTTTCAGTTTCCGAACCCCGTCGCTGCTCTTCGCCGATTTGCCCTTGCTGCCATTATTGCGGGTGAAAACAATGAAGTTCTGATCCTGTGTGAAGGTTACGGGGCCTTCGTGGTATTTCGTATTCAGGGTCCGGCTAAACTTCTCAGATTTTGAAATTGGTTTATTCTCCGCTTCGATCTCAACCGATTGATCTGCCGCTGGGCCACCACCACCCAAGACGGCCGTTCCGGCTGGCCGTGCAACCGGGTCGAAACCGGGAATGCGGAGTTGATTGGTGTCAGGGAAAGAGTAGAGGTCGAGAAAAGGCGTCTGGTTCCATGAGAACACGCGTTTGATCGCACCGCCTTCGTCGCGAGATGAGACAAACACTAACCCCTTCTTATAGTACATCGGGCTGAAATCTGCCTGCCGTGAATTGATCGGTAAGTTCTGAATACGGTACGACGACGAGTCTAGATAAAAGCGACTGAGGTCCATATAAGTAATCGTACCAGTGCGACCACGCAGATCATTACTCTGGCGCTGACCATACTGACTATACATTTTCTGCGCTTCACGGCTTTTACCATTCGAAGCGAGCGCCTGAGCATAATAAAGGTAAATCTCGCTTTCCAGATCGGGGTAGCTGGCAATCAGTTCGCCATATACCCGTTCTGCATTGCGGGTGTCTTGAAGTTTACGATAGCTGAAGCCAAGTTTTGTCATGGCTTCCCTGGCTTCTGTAGCGTCGCCTGGTTTGCCGCGCAAAAACTCTTCATACATACGAACAGCCGCCAGATAGCTGTAATTGTCGTACTGCTTATTAGCGGCCTTAAGACGACCACTTTGCGCATGTAGCGTCAGCGACGATATCAGCAGCCCCGCTATCAGTAGCAGAACCCGTGTTGATCGGTTCATGAGGTAATCTGTTTTAACTATGGGTTTCCCCTGAGCATAACATCAAAATAAGTGCCAAACTAAACGCACGTATAGGGTAATAGGGTAAACGGAGCAAGGTATTGGTTATAACAGACTGATTTTCACTTTTAATAGTTAACGAGTGCCCGATTTGTGTTGCCAGCGTAATATAGCTAGCTGGCGGGTCGTGTTGGTGAGCCGGGCCAGTTGAGAAACGCGGAGGCCGAGGATACACAGGATCTGCCCGGCACACTCGAGCACCCAAACGCGTTCGCGCTGGCGGCGGGAGAGTTTGCCATCAGCCAGAAAATCGCTGACCAACCGGGAGCCGTTCATGCCAAGCGGTTTGAAGCGGTCGCCTTGCCGCCAGTGGCGCAATTGCCAGGGGAAAGGCAACGTACCTGCATCCAGAAGAGCAATAGTAGGTTCTGATGGCCATGTTCCATCCCATTCATTCATGCCAACAAGCTCTACAACAAGCTGGCCATCTTTTCCTAAGTCAATTGGTTTGTCGGGCCAGGTGTTGAGTTGAACCGGTAGGTCAATACCCAACTGATGCGGAAGCAGGGATAACTTCCCCTGTTCGTGAATGAGCCGGTAATCACTTGCCAGAAATACCTGGCTTTGTTTGGGTACGTTGCTACCGGTAGGGTTAACCGCTTGCCAGCACTGAGTCAGCACGTCAGTAGTGAAGCCGTATGGACGCAGCCACTCGCCCAGCCGAAAAAGGGGTTCCGGATAGCGGTTTAGCGCGGCAATGTCAATAATGAACCCGTCGTCAGCAGGCTGGGTACATTGCTGAAACGAAGCCGTCAGCTCGTGTTGCAGAATGACTTCCGCAGCTCGTAACTGGCCAATTGTTCGTGGAATTGTTTGAAGTACGCCGGGATTGATCTGTTCCAGCACGGGTACCACATGATGCCGAATCTGGTTTCGGCTATACGCATCCGATGCGTTCGACGAGTCTTCGCGCCAAAGGATTGACTGTTGCCGGGCATAGGCGTCAATTGCCGCGCGGCTGGTAAACCACAACGGACGAACCAACCTTGGCCATGTTGCCGTAAGCTCCGACTGAACAGGCATGCCGCGTAGACCGGCAAGCCCAGTACCCCTTGTCAGGTTTAGCAGCATCGTCTCCAGAACGTCGTTCAGGTGATGCGCTGTTGCCACGGCTGCATAGCCATGTTCAGTTTGCAGCTGACGAAACCACTCGTAGCGCAGTTGACGCGCCGTTACCTGGGTTGACTCGCCCCGTTTTTGCGCTTCAGCAGCGGTATTGAACCGCGTCAGGTGAAACGGAACCCCATAAGAGAGGGCTATGTTCTCAACAAAGGCTGCGTCATCGTCAGAATCCGTTCCGCGTAAACCGAAATTGACGTGGGCTATCCCGAAGTCAAACCCCTCTTGTTTTACCAACGCCGCCAGAACCATAGAGTCAACGCCACCACTGACTGCCAGTAGCAGGCGGTCAGTATGGGCAAAAAGCCGATGCTCGTTAATAAAAGCTAAAAAACCGTCGGGTAGCACGCGGGTACGTTAGATTTGCATGTTGAACGCTACATGAACTTGATTACACAAAAATATAGCCTTTTGCGGCCTATAGCCGTTTTTTTCTGTAGTCTTTCTGCACTTGTACTGCTGGGTACGTCAGTGAAGGCGCAGGTAGGCCGTCCAGGTACGTCATCTGGCGGGTCAACTGAGCAGGTAGAGATTCTGGGTGCAGATAGCTTGGAGGTTAGTCAGATACCGGGAAGTGCTACAAGACGGTTGGTTGGCAAGGTGCGTCTTCGGCATAAGGGCGCGTTGATGTTCTGCGATCTGGCCATTCAGAATGCAACATCCAATGTAGTGGAAGCCTATGGGAATGTACGTATCCTGCAGGGTGACACCATCACGGTGAAAGGTGATACTATGTATTACTATGGGAACACGCGTTCGTCGACGCTCTTGAGCCGGGTCTCGCTTCGGGATACAAAAATGACGCTGACCACGTCGCGCCTTGATTATGATATGGCCAATGGTATTGCGCACTACCCAAACAAAGGCCGGATTGTGGATAAAGATAATGTGTTGACCAGCGAAGAGGGCTATTATGATACCCGTTTCAAGCAGTTTACGTTTATCCGAAACGTTCGGCTGGTCAACCCGAAAACCACACTCACCGCCGATTCGCTGCTGTATAACAGTGCTACAAAACTGGCGACGTTTCAGGGGGCTACTAAAATTGTGAACAAAGACGGCACGCTGGTAGCTCGTGAGGGAACGTATAATACGGTAACGAGAATCTCGAATTTCAGAAAACGGGCCACAGCCTACACAGAAAAATATACGCTCACTGGCGACACGCTTGATTTTGATAACCAAACTGAATTAGGTATTGCCAAGGGCAACGTTGTGCTGATTGGAAAAGAAAACAATACTATTATCACTGGCGATCAGGGTCGATACAACGGTAAGGCGGGGGTGTCTCGTGTAACGGGTAATGCCGTCGTACGGTCGCTTGTGAGTAAGGATACATTATATATGCGGGCCGACACCCTTTTTTCGTACGACACACCCAGCGGAAGTACCGAAAAAAGACCCCGAAAACTGGTAGGGCAGAAAAATGTACTGGTCTATAAATCGGATCTGCAGAGCCGCTGCGATTCGCTGGTTTATGCGGTTTCCGACTCTACTATTTTCTTTTATAAAAAACCAATCGTTTGGAGTCAGGCCTACCAGATGGAAGCCGATACGCTGACGGCAAAATTGAAAAATAACCGGATCAACACGATGCTGTTGCGGGGGCGGTCGTTTGTTATTTCGCAGGATTCGCTCCAGTATTTCAACCAGATAAAAGGCCGGTCTATTACCGCTTCATTCAAAAATGTGCTGGACACTATTCGGCCAAAACCGCTCGTAACGGCGCGGGCACGCACAAAAACGGCTCGGACGGCAACCGCGAAAACCACCACGCCCCCCCGTTCTACAACAGCGGCAGCGGGCCCGTTTACGGTAGAAGACAAAACAGAATTGAACAGAGTTGTTGTTGAGGGCAACGGTCAGAGCATTTATTACGTAGTAGATGAGAAGAACGTTTTCACGGGAATGAATCGGGTTGATTGCAGTAAAATGACGATCGATTTTTTAAAAGGCAGAGTAGGTAATATTCGCTTTTATGGAAGTCCGGACGGTGCCTTAACACCTCCTAAATTATTAACGGAGGAAAAGAAAAAACTAGATGGTTTTCGTTGGCGGGTTGGTGAAAAACCAACGAAAGAGCAAGTGTTGGGTAAAGCCGGTGGAAGCATAGTAAAACCGGTTAGTTCGCCAGCCAGCCCGATTCCGGCTGTCACTATTCCTGCTTCGGCAACGGCGGCGGTAAAGCAACAACTTTTGTCAACGGGGCTTACATCACCATTGGATAAAAGCGGCATTAAATTTGACGCTAATTTTAAACCATTGACCAACAAACCGGGTCAGAAGAAGTAAATCGCAGTGGAATTAACAATTTTTTACTTTTTATCACGTTGACATTATCTTTCAAACCACTTACGTTTGTGTTAGGCCGTGTCAAGGCATTGATTTTCAGGAATGGGAGACTATTTACGTTTATATGGGTGTTTAATCGGCCTTCTGTTGGCCACTTCGGTTCAGGCGCAGGTGCCCGGGCGGAGTCGGCTTGAGCTTGGTCGAAAAAGCACACCAACTACATCGGCCGTAACCACCGGGAAAACCCAGCGTGTTTTACTGCCTCTTCCACGGCCTATGTCGCCTATGGATCATTTGTTTTCGCAAGGGAAAAATTTGGCCATGCGCGATTACTATCGCTCATTGCTAATTGCCGCCCCCACATCCAGCACTAAAGCCACGGTAAGCCGTACCGGTGGAATGGCCGAGGGTACTGTTTCGGGTGCCATTACCGAACGGTCATCAGAAGAAGCCGTACGGATTGATGAACGGATGTATAGCAGCGACCGGTTAACGGTGTCGAACATCTATCCTAATCCGGCTCATGACGTTGCCGAGATCGATTACGTGATGAACAGTAACGTTGGTAGTGCGTCAATTACATTATTGGGTATTCTGGGTGCTCCTATCGCCGAATACACACTTGATCGGAACGACCGTAAGGTACGCCTGCAAACCCGCGACCTGCCAACCGGCTACTATTTTTATCAGCTTTCAGTTGAGGGCGTTAAAGTGGCTACCAAGAAACTGCTCGTAAAGCATCAGTAACAAGTCTTTACCTGTTGATTGTCTTAAGATTTGTTAAGTGACGCACCAGATTGGCTACACCCCCGTTTAAAGGGTGTAGCCATTATTTTTGTATATTTGCGACCTTATGCGAAACCGTAGTTTGTTTGCCCTAGTTGTGGGACTGGTAGTGTTGGGCCTTTCAGCGTGTACTGACTTTGCTAAAGTGCAGAAAAATGGTACTGATGCTGAGAAATACCAGGCTGCCCTGAAATACTACAACAAGAAAGACTGGTATCGGGCCGGGGTACTGTTCGAAGAGATTATTCCTAAGTTGAAGGGTAGCTCTGAGCAGGAGATCTCGCAGTTTAATTACGCCTATACGCAGTATAATCAAGGCCTTTATGAGCCTGCTGCTCAGCTATTTAAGCGGTTTTACGAAACGTTTGCCCGTAGTGAATCGGCCCCCGAAGCCATGTACCTCTATGCTCTGTCGTTGTACAAAGCTACCCCCGGTTATAACCTGGACCAGTCGAATACCATCTCGGCGATGTCTGCGTTACAGGATTTCGTGAACACGAACCCTGATAGTGAACACGTAAAGGATTGTACCGACTTGATTCTGGACCTGCGCAAGAAACTGGAACGGAAAGCATACGAACGGGCCAAACAGTATTACAAGGTAAGTGGCTTCAGTATTGCCAACTATAAATCATCGGTGGTATCGATCAATAATTTTCAGCGTGAATTCCCTGACTCAGAATTCAACGAAGAATTAGCCTACCTGAAAGTTGATGCCGAGTATAACCTGGCGAAGAACTCACTCGATACAAAGCAGAAGGAACGTTTTCAGGATGCAGTAGCGTTTTACAAGTCGTTTCAGGAAAAGTACCCCAACAGTAAGTATTTAAAGCAGGCCGAAAAAATGTTTGATAGCAGCACGAAAGAGCTGGATCGCATTGCCAAGGAAGAGAAAGCCCGCGAAGACCTTAAAAAGCAACAACAGCCGAACCCTAACGCGCCTGCGAAAGTGACCTCGGTAAACTGATAAAATTATGGCATCAAATCCTTCGATTATCACGCGCGATACCGACAAGATCGCGGCAATGACAGGCAATCTGTACGAATCAGTATCGATCATCTCGAAACGCGCTCGTCAGATCTCGACCAAGAACAAAGAAGAACTGAGCAACAAACTGTCGGAGTTCGTTTCTGCTGTTGATAACCTTGAAGAAGTGTTCGAAAACCGCGAACAGATCGAAATCTCAAAATTCTACGAACGGATGCCCAAGCCCACTACGCTGGCAACAGATGAGTTTCTGGCTGGCAAAGTGTATTTCCGGTACCCGGAAGAAGGCGAGGAGAAATAAGTCAACGCATTACTACACGATCCCACGTGAAGCCACCGAGGCACGGAGTTTGTACGAACTCTGTACATCGTTGCGCTTTACGTGGGATTTTTGCTGCTTATGGAACCCCTGCAAGGTAAACGAATCATACTGGGCGTATCGGGTAGTATTGCCGCCTACAAGTCGGCGTTGCTGGTGCGGCTGCTGGTGAAGGCTGGCGCTGAAGTACAGGTAATCATGACCGAAGCAGCCAAGGCGTTTATAACGCCGTTGACACTGGCCACGTTATCAAAACGACCTGCGTTGTCAACCTTCGTGGCTGATGACAACGGCGTGTGGAACAACCACGTCGAGTTAGGCTTATGGGCCGATGCGCTGGTTATTGCACCGGCCTCTGCCCGAACGCTGGCCCGATGTGCCACGGCACTTTGCGATGACCTGTTATCCGCAACGTACCTGTCGGCTAAATGTCCGGTGTTTGTGGCTCCGGCAATGGATCTGGATATGTACCGGCATCCGGCGTTGGTGGAGAACCTGGATCGGCTTCGTCGGTTTGGCAATCATATCATCCAGGCTGAACATGGCGAACTGGCCAGCGGCCTGGTAGGTGAGGGGCGGCTGGCCGAACCCGAAACGATCGTACAAACGCTGGAACGCCACTTTAGCCTGCAGGATGTGCTGGTGGGTAAATCAGTACTGATAACGGCTGGTCCAACGCAGGAAGCTATTGATCCGGTGCGGTATATCAGTAACCACTCGACCGGGAAAATGGGGTTTGCCCTGGCTCGCGTGTTCGCTTTAGCAGGGGCAGATGTTACACTGGTGTGTGGACCAACGTACCTGATAACGCCCGAACCAACCATCAGGCGGGTGAATGTGCGGTCGGCACAGGAGATGTATGAGGCCACTGCCGCAGCGTTTCCCAAGGCACACATAACAATTCTGAATGCCGCCGTGGCAGACTATACGCCTGCTCACCCGGCAACCGAAAAAATTAAAAAGAAAGAGGCCGAGTTTGCAATTGAACTGACCAAAACCGTAGATATTGCCGCCACGCTGGGTACGTTGAAACGCCCCGATCAGTTGATGATGGGCTTTGCGCTGGAGACAAACAACGAGCATGAACATGCGCTTGGAAAGCTCCATCGGAAAAATCTGGACTGGATCGTGTTGAACTCATTACGTGATGCTGGCGCTGGTTTTGGGCACGACACCAACAAAATTACCGTTATGGATAGGCAGGAAACGGTTGCGGAGTTTGGTCTGAAAACCAAAGATGAAGTTGCCGCCGATCTGCTATCCATCATCGTACAAAAACTATAAGTAAACGCGCCTGACAATGTCACGTATACTGTTCTTTATCAGTTTGTTAATGGCTTCAATTGGCGCCCTGCAGGCCCAGGAGCTGAACTGCACCGTTACGCTGAATACCGATCAACTGGCTGCTGCCCAGAAAGCTGATCTGACCTACTTCAACCAGTTGCGGGGGGTAATTTCTGAATTCATGAATAATCGCCGCTGGTCTACCGATCAGTTTGCACCAAACGAGAAGATCAACTGCACACTGACAATTAACCTGATTCAGTCAACGGCCATTGGTGTGTTCAAAGGAAATGCCCAGCTAAGTGTGACTCGTCCGGTCTACGGTTCCAATTACCAGACAACCACGCTCAGCTTCGTTGACCGGAATTTCGACTTTAGCTGGTTGCCCTCCCAGCCCTTTTTCTACCGCGAGAACCAGTATTCTGATGACCTGACGCAGTCGCTGGCATTCTACGCCAATGTTATTCTGGCGGTTGATTACGATTCGTTCTCGCGTCAGGGCGGAAACGTATACATTCAGCGGGCGTTCCAGATCGTGAATGTGGCACAGGCTGTATCGGATAATGGCGCATGGTCGGCCCAGGATAATAGCCGCAGAAACCGGTACTGGTTGATCGAAAATCTACAAAACCAGCAGGTTACGCCATTTAGAGACGGGTTTTATGCCTATCATCGTTTAGGGCTCGACGCTTTCGCCAGTAACCCGATACAGGCCCGAAAATACACCATGGATTTGCTGACGAGCATTCGGCAGATTACCTTGCAAAAGCCCGGAGCCGTACTGCTCAACTCCTTTTTCGACGCCAAGTCAGATGAACTGTTGAACATTATGGCCGAAGGCACCCGCGACGAACGTAAGCGCGCTTTTGATATGCTCTCATTTTTAGACCCGGGGAAAACAGAGAATTATAGACGGTTGTTAAACTGACGTTTACTGTTTACAATTTTCTGTCTTTTGTTGCGCTGCTACATCAGGATGCTCGCTACGAGGCGGAGCAATAGAAGACAGAAAACTGTGAACCGTAAACGGATGTTGCCAACTTTTTCACCCCGGCTGATTGTTTCTTATTCGTATGCTATCGCACTTATTGATTAAGAATTACGCGCTTATTGACCAACTGGAGATGGCGCCTGACCACGCTTTGAATATCATCACGGGCGAAACAGGGGCAGGAAAATCCATTATGTTAGGAGCCATTGGGTTGTTATTAGGCAACCGGGCCGACACCCGCGTTTTGTACGATCCATCGGTGAAATGTATCATTGAAGGGTCATTTGATGTATCTGGGTACGTTATCGAAACCATTTTCGAGGAAGAGGAACTGGACTTTGCCCCAACCTGCATTGTCCGCCGTGAAATTAGCCCCGCCGGTAAATCGCGCGCCTTCGTAAACGACACACCCGTGAATCTGGAAACCATGCGGCGTGTAACGAGCCAACTCATGGACATCCACTCGCAGCATGATTCAGTGTTGCTGGGGTCAAATGAATATCAATTGCAGATCGTTGATACCTACGCACAGGATGACGACCGGCTACGAACATACCGCGCCGACTACCAGACCTACCGGGAACGTCAAACGGTTTACGATCACCTGATGAACGAAGCCGGAGCCATGCGCCGGGAGTTTGATTACAATAACTTTCTCTATCAGGAACTGGCCAAGGCCAACCTACAGGCCGACGAGCAGGAAGTGCTAGAGCAGGAACTCAATGTACTGGAAAACGCGGGCGAGATTAAGGAGCGGTTACTGCTGGCTTCCGAATACCTCGACAATCCTGAACAATCGGTTGTGGCCCTGCTGAAAAGCGCGGTGGGTTGCCTGAATCAGGTAACTAAAGTAGCTGATCAGTACCGGGCGCTGCAGGAACGTGCCCAAAGTGCCCTGATCGAACTGCGCGATCTGGCTGATGAGATCAACACCGAGCAGGAAAGCGTTGAGATGGATGACAGCCGCACCGAAACTGTGCGCGAACGGCTGAACCTGATCTATCAGCTCCAGACCAAACACCAGGCGAAAGACGTTGCTACGCTCATTTCATTACGGAACGAACTGGAGCAGAAGGTTAGCAAGGTGCTTAACCTTGATGATGAGATAGAGAAAGCTAAATCGAAAGCTGAGGTTGCTCAGAAGAAGATGACGGTGAGTGCCGAAGCGCTATCGAAAGTTCGGCTGTCGGTGTTGAAACCTATTGAGAAAGAGATTAAAGGGCTGCTGGATGATCTGGGGATGCCCAACGCATCGCTACAGATTCACGCCGAGCGGGGGCGGCCTACGCCAACGGGCATCGATACTGTATCGTTCCTGTTCAGTGCCAATAAAGGGGTGAAGCCACAGCAACTTAAAAATGTGGCGTCGGGTGGCGAATTCTCCCGACTGATGATGGCTATCAAATATATTCTGGCCAGCAAACGATCATTGCCCACCATCATTTTCGATGAAATTGATACCGGTGTGTCAGGTGAGATTGCTATTAAAATGGGGCAGATGATGCGCGACATGGCGCACACCCACCAGCTTATATCCATCACTCACCTGCCCCAGATCGCGGCGCAGGGCATGGCTCACTATTTTGTCTATAAAGATCATTCGGCCGCTAAAACGGTAAGCCGGGTACGTAAGCTTACCTTTGAGGAGCGTGTGCAGGAAATTGCCCAGATGATTGGTGGTAAGTCGCCGTCGCCAAGTGCCGTGAGTAGTGCCCGC
This sequence comes from Fibrella forsythiae, assembly GCF_017353175.1. Classification (GTDB taxonomy): domain Bacteria; phylum Bacteroidota; class Bacteroidia; order Cytophagales; family Spirosomataceae; genus Fibrella; species Fibrella forsythiae. The sequence goes on from NZ_JAFMYW010000002.1 coordinate 1,181,163, forward strand.
GAAATATTAGAGCAAAATGCAACTGTTTAATAATCAATGAAAAACGTATTTATTGCCATTGGATTAGTGCTGGCCCTGACCGCCTGTGGTGCGAAAGAGAAAACTGGTCATGAAGGGCACGACATGGCCATGGCCGAAGACGGTACACCGATCGATAAAGCCGAAAAAGAAGTCCTTGCGGTCCATGATGAGGTAATGCCACGCATTGATAATGTCATGAAACTGAAGAAGGAACTGAACGGCAAACTCACAGCTTTAGATAGTATACAGGGAACACCTACTGAGACTGTCCGGATTGATGAGCAGAAAGCGCAGCTACGTCAGCTGGTTCGCCACCTGACCGAAGCCGACAGCCTTATGATGGATTGGATGGGCCAGTATCATGGCGATACCCTGAAGAAATTGCCTGAAGCCGATGCCCTGCGTTATCTGGCTGAACAGAAGCAACTTATCAATAATGCAAAAGCAAAAATTAATCAGAGTATCCAGCAGGCTCAGACCTACCTTAAACAGTAGTTCCATTGCCCGGCTGGCAGTACTTGCACCAGCTATTGGCCTGCTTCTGGGAATGGCTGGCTGCACACAAACGGATAAGCTGCCCATCCTGGGCGAGCGCGAAGCGGTGACAAAACAGGTTGATGGTAAAACCGTTACTGACTCCGTTTATCACACCATTCCCGATTTTAAGTTTGTCAGTCAGAACGGGGATACCGTGACGGCAGCAACGGTCAGCGGTAAAATCTACGTTGCCGATTTCTTTTTTACGTCGTGCCCCACCATCTGCCCGAAAATGAAAACGCAGTTGAAGCGGGTGTACGAACGTTTCAAGACCAATCCGGAGGTGCTGTTACTCTCGCATACGATTGACCCGGCCCATGACTCGGTTCCGGTGCTGAAGGAATTTGCTCAGGAGTTGGGCGTGTCTGGCAAAAACTGGTTATTCGTTACCGGCGACCGCGATAAAATCTATGACATTGGCCAGAACAGCTACATGGTTACGGCACAGGCCGATTCGTCGGCACCGGGTGGGGTAGTGCATAGCGGCGCCTTTATTCTGGTCGATAAAAACCGTCACATCCGGGGAATTTATGACGGAACAACCGAGTCGGGCGTCGATAAATTGATGACCGACATGGATAAACTATTAACGGAGAAATAACCACTATCGACTGGATACTTAGCTTAGGCTGAGGTACGTAATCATGCCGACACTTCCTGGAAAATCGATTTTAACTTTTTCCCTGTTCAGCCTAGGACTTCTCTCAACCTTTTTTTCCTGCCAGAGCGACGAAGAAACCAAACGGCAGAAATACATTACCGAAGGCATTTTATTATATCGCAGGAACTGTGCTAACTGCCACCAGGCCGATGGGGCAGGGCTGGCCGGTTTGTACCCTCCATTAGCCAACTCAGATTATCTGGCGAAAAATAAACAGGCGGTTATTTGCTCAATACGTTACGGTCAGCAAGGGCCGATTGTTGTGAATGGCAAGACGTATAACCGGATTATGCCGCCTCAGCTACAGTTAAGCGCGCTGGAAGTAGCCGAAATTACCACGTACATCTACAGCCAGTGGGGTAACGACAAACGTCTCGTTACGGGCAAAGAGGCCGAGCGCCTTTTAGAAAAATGCGCGAGATGAATAACCGCCCCACGCAATGTCGGTCTTCCCAGGTAAGTGTGCAGGAGGTATTAAATGCCGCCTTCCAGATTGAAAACGCCGGTGGGTTTACGAATTGAGTAGCGTGAAAAATCCTGATTGGCATCAAGACCGAGCCCATACAGTTTTTCGCCGGTTAACTGGCTTGAAACAACAACGCGGGTTTCGGTATATACCTTCTTTGTATTGGGGTTCCAGTTCAGCAGGTTGGTTTGGAGTTTCTCCTGCTTGGCTTTGTTGATCACCACTACATGGCCCATCACCGTGTACAGATCCTTTGCTTTGTCGTATTTGCCGGAATCAGAACGAAGGGTTGTTACTATCTGTGAGCCAGTAGGGTCGTAGAAATCAATAAAGACTTCTTTCGGGTATTTACGATCATCATTGATGAATCGTAACTGGCGTTCCGTTGTCAGCTTTACACGCATCATCGCTGATTCGCTGTAGAGCAGTTTCACATTGTTGATCTCTTCAATTGGCCCCTTATAGGCTACGGCTTTAACAGGCTTTTTATCTTCTTCGCAGGAGGTGAGAGAAGCAAGCAGCGCCAACAGGCCAACAACGATTAAGCCAAAATAGTGAGAATGTGTTGGATGCGGTATTGGTTGTTTATGTGTCATCTGACGCAAAAATTCAGTGCTGAACGATAAACAGTCGCGGTGCAATTCGGTTCATGTCTCCCTTAGTCGATTACCGTTTTACGGAACCACCAGTCGTTGAGTGAGAAGCCTATTGCTACTTTAAAATATTTCTCCCGAATCTGAGCGCCCGTGAGTACGCCGCGTTGCCCGCCAACCACGGCAACGTTGATGTGATTTACGAAATAGGCGCCCACCGGAATAGAAAAGCCGAGACTACCATTTACATCGTTTAGCTGTACGCCGTTTACCTGATAAGGAAGCTTATTATACTGAAGCCCGGCCCGATAGGTGATCAGGTCGCGGTAGCGGGTAGAGGTTGGTTTGGGTGTATACTCGAGACCGATCGACGAGTGGAACCCGTCGCGCAGGTTGCCGGGCTGATCCGTAATTGTTCTGAACTGGCTCCACGACTGCATACCTGCCTCGACACCAACTGCCAGCTTATTGCCTTTTTCGAGCGTGATGCCAAACTGGATGTGCTGTGGAAGAGGCACGTGGCCATCTGAGTTTACGCGCAATGTATCGCTGCCCGATATGACCGTTCCGCTTGACGAAATCTGTTGGTAAACGTCCGTTTCGGTGCCGCTTAAGCTCGATTTAGGAGCGAAGGTAGCCCCAATGTTCAGTACGTAATCCTTCCCCAGCGACGGACGCCAGGCCGCACCCAGGTTCCAGACAATGTCGCTGTAGTTCACTTTGTTGATTCGTGAGGTGGTGATATCAGACGACGAATTGATCAGCACCTGCGCATCAGATTGGGCCGAAATGTTGCCAAAAATGAATGAGGCATCAGCACCCAGGTAGATATTCTTGCCCAGTCGAACACCGTTGCTGATCGACGCCCGGTTGAGGGCTCCCCGGCCACTGTAATCAAACTGGGTTTCATAGATAGTGCCCGGAATTTTGCCGTACGTGCGTGACTTGTAATCGACATAGCTGTAGGGCCGGAGGCTAATCGACGTATTCCAACGCGACGACAACGGGAATGCCAGTGCCAGGTAGCTTAGATTAGCGCCAAAATCGCGTTGCGTGAGTGGCTCGTTTACTACCAGTTGGCTGATCGTCTTCTGTTGCCCTAACAGGCCGATCTCGAAAATGGTGAATCGGCTGCGCCGGGCCAGCAGTGCCGGGTTTTGGCTATTGAGGTAGAAGGGGCTGGCGTAGCTAACACCAACGCCGCCCATACCAATATTGGCGACATTGGTGGCTGGCAAAATTTCGCCGAGGCCTAAGGCAGAATAAGGAGAATTGCCGAGGCCCTGTGCCTGTAACGTATGGGTAGCCAGCAGGCTAAGGCCAGCGGCCAGAAGAATTAACTTTTTCACAAAAAATCGTGTCAGATGCCGGTTGGTTTCGATCAGATTATAAAAACGGCGGCATTACGGTTGCAGATTGGTCAACATAATGCGGTTTAGGCCTTGCAATACCAACTCCGGTACTGCAAATATACCCGGTTTCAAGCGGTTTATGAACAATGGTCCATCCCCTCCGCACAGGATGACCCGAAGATCTTCGTAACAGTTGGTATATTCTTCGATGATTCCCGCCAGTTCAAGCGTCATACCGTTCATGGCACCACTCAGCATGGCCTCGCGCGTGTTGCGGGCCGTCAGTAGCGGCCAGGCTTCGGTGCCAGGTACGTTGTCGAGCAGAGGCAGGCGTGCGGTAAATGTGTGCATGGCCTGCAAACGCATTCTCAGGCCGGGCGAAATAAGGCCACCCTGAAAGGTGCCGTCAGCCGAAACAAAATCAGCGGTGATACACGTACCCAGGTCCAGTATCAGGCAGTTCTGAGCGGGAAATAGGTGTACGGCCCCCACCGCCGCCGCCAGTCGGTCGGCTCCTAGCGTACGAGGTGTTTCATAGGCATTGCGGATCGGAATGGGTAGGTCGGGCGTGAGTAACAGCCAGTTAGCGCCACCGTCGAACGCATTCAACAGCGTGCGAAGTTCATCGGCCGGGCGGCTGGTCGACGAGGCCATGACGTACCTGGGTGGTGATTTGACCAGCGCATCGCCCAGCGCTTCGGCAGATACGTACCTGGCTGTTTCAACAAGGGTATTACCCTCGAACCAACCTGCCTTTATGCGTGTATTTCCCCAGTCAATGACAAGGTTCATGTCGTAAATTTTCAGTCTATCTAGTGTAATTGCTTCGCTGGTCTACGGGTATCTGCGGAAAGGTAATTCCACAGGAAATTGACTGCTGCTCTATTCAGAACGTCGAATGGTATCGGCTAACGGGCTTTTTTAACAAACTTTGTGAAATCCTATGCCAACACTCTATCTGATTCCGACGCCGCTTGCTCCTGATACGGCCTCGCAGGTGCTAACGCCGCCAATTCCCGAGGTGATTACTCGTCTAGACTGCTTTTTTGTGGAGGAACTGCGTACCGCCCGCCGGTTCATCAGCAGCCTGCGCACGGGACGTATCATTGACGAAACAACGTTTTTTGAACTGCATAAAGATACGCCGGAAGCCGACACCAAACGGCAACTGACCGATCTGCTGGCTCTTAACCGGGATGCGGGTATTTTATCAGAGGCGGGGTGCCCCGGCGTGGCCGATCCCGGGGCTGTGGCCGTTAGGCTGGCTCATCAACTGGGCTTTTGGGTAGAACCCTTAGTGGGGCCGTCATCGATTCTTCTGGCCCTGATGGCCTCTGGAATGAGCGGACAATCATTTGTTTTTCATGGTTACTTGCCAATCGATAGGGGGGAACGGAGCCGGACACTAAAACAACTGGAAACGGATGCCCGTAAGAAGCAGCAGACACAGATTTTCATGGAAACGCCCTACCGCAACAATGCGCTCCTGGCTGACTTACTGGCCACTTGCCTGCCCGACACACGCCTGTGTATCGCCGCCAATGTAACGGCTCCTGATGCGCTGATACAGACAAAACCAATAAAGCAGTGGAAAATGACTATACCAGATCTTCATAAAAAGCCTACTATCTTTTTGCTGTTTTGATCAGCAGCAAATCTGATAAGAGGTGAACTGCCCCAGTAGGCAGTAAGGGGGAGCAATATCTGCCAGACAAACTATTGAAACAGAAGTTGGCCGTTTGGCTCGTAGCTCACCTGCCCTTCCACAAGCGTACTATCAACCGGCCTGACAGCTGCATTGGGCCGGGAGGGAAGAGCCGTCGCCCGTTCCAGTGGCTATAGACATTACGTAGCGCATCGGTTGTGCATAAACAGCATGAACTGACAGGAGTGCGCCCAGCAGCAAAATAAGATGAAGAAAGGTGTTATCGGAGGTTGAACAGGTATCAGAAAACGTATACTGTTCAGGATTTACCCGGTTCATTGATCAACCTTCCCGAAAAAACGGAGGCCTTTGTTAACCAACCTCCCTAAAACCTCCTTTTATAAAGATGATTGCCATTGGCCGAAGGGTAAACAAACACAACTGCATGACCATATAACCACTTGTCAATTGCGGGCTTCGTCAATCATGCCCGGCAATTTCGTACTTTTGTGCGCTCATTATGGTAAAGTCATTCGTATTCTCTCCGTTTCAGGAAAACACGTACGTAATTGCAGACGACGTCACCCGCGAGGCCGTAGTTATTGATCCCGGCTGTTACGAACAGGCTGAGAAAGAAGAACTGGCCGCGTTTATTGCCAGCCAGAATCTGACAATCCGTTATTTGCTGCTCACCCACGCCCACCTCGATCACGTATTTGGGGCGGCCTACGTAAAGCGCAAGTATGGTGTTGCGATGTACCTCAACGAAAAAGACATCCCGATTTTGAACGACGTACCCACTCGCTGCCAGTTGTATGGCCTCCGTGGCTACGAACACGCCGAACGCGACCATAACCTGGCCGAAGGTGATGTTATCCGGTTTGGGAGTATCGAGCTGGCAGTGGTTGAAACACCAGGCCATGCACCGGGTCATGTGGCGTTTATAAACCACGCTGAGCGGTATGTGATTGGCGGCGATGTGCTGTTTCAGAATAGTGTGGGCCGCACTGACCTCCCTTTCGGAAACCATGCCGTGCTGCTCAATAGCATTCTAACCAAATTTTATTCGCTTCCTGATGACTATGTGGTGTATGCCGGCCACATGGACCCAACAACTATTGGGCGGGAAAAACGGTCTAATCCGTATACTAAAGAAATCAGGAATTAATAAGGACGGTGTAAGCATAAGTGACCGCAGCTAGTCTTACCGTTGCGGATAGCACACCGTCATGTTTATCTTAATTTATTCGCTATGCTCAAACACCTACCCAACGCCATGACCTGCGGCAACCTGCTATGCGGCTGCATCGGTATTCTGATGGCTACAGAAGGGGATCTGGTAACTGCTTCCTGGCTGATTATCCTGGCGGGAATACTCGATTTCGGCGACGGGTTCGTGGCCCGTATGGTTGGTGTTTCCGGTCCGTTCGGTAAGGAACTGGACTCGCTTGCCGACGTTGTTACTTTTGGTGTTTTGCCCTCCTTTATTCTCCTTGAACTGTTGCGGGGGAATTTTTCTTACGAAACTGGCGCTTCGATAGGGGGGGGGCAACTACAGCTTGAGTCATATGCTGCATTTGCCATTGCCGTCTTTGGTGCCCTTCGTCTGGCGCGTTTCAATATCGATACCCGCCAATCAGAGCAGTTTCTCGGGGTGCCTATACCCGCCAATGCACTGGTTGTGGCTTCATTACCCCTGATGGCCGCCTCAGCCGGAACCGTAAGCAAACCACTTGCCGATTTCTTCCTGTCTGTTCCATTTCTGGCGGGCTACATAGTGGTCATGTCTGGCCTGATGGTGTCTGAATTACCCTTGATGGCTTTCAAATTCAAAAGCTTTGGCTGGCAGGCCAATCAGGTCAAGTATAGTTTTCTTATCGCATCGGTGTTGCTGCTGGTGCTACTGCAGTTTGCCGCTATTCCGCTGATCATCTTATTGTATATTCTCCTTTCTGTTTTCGTTAACCGCCAACCAATTCGTGACTAACTGACTAGGCATAGGGAAGCTGGCTTCCAGGTACGTTGCCTAACTATCCCATCCATCCAGTTATTCACGTGTTTACTCATTAAGTTCTTATGAAGTATCTCGCCGAAATCGACATCATGCCCCAGAAAGAAATTCTGGACCCACAAGGCAAAGCCGTAAAGCTGGGCCTGCATAACCTGAATATGGATACCATCGACAATGTGCGGATCGGGAAGCATATTCGCCTTGAAGTGGAAGCCGACAGTGAAGCGCAGGCCCGCGAAACGGTTGATGCCGCCTGCCGTCAGTTACTGGCCAACCTCATTATGGAAGAGTACAGCATTACGCTGAAGACGGCCTAACCTGGTCATTGAATCGTCATTAATCGTTTATGACACCAACTTATTCAAAAATTACCGGTCTGGGTTTCTACGTACCTGACAACATCGTCATGAACGACGATCTGAAACAGTACATGGAAACCTCCGACACCTGGATTCAGGAGCGGACGGGAATTCAGCAGCGTCGGTATTTTACGTTTGGCAAAGACACGAATGCCAGCATGGGGGCAGCTGCCAGTCGGATGGCACTCGATCGGGCTGGTATTGCAGCCGCTGACGTAGACCTGATCGTATACGCAACCATCACGCCGGACTATTATTTTCCCGGCTCGGCCTTTCTGATGCAGCGCGACCTGGGTCTGGAAGGAACTGCTGTAATCGACGTACGGCAGCAGTGCTCAGGGTTTGTATATGCTCTGTCTATTGCTGATCAGTTCATCAAGGGTGGTACCTACAAGACGGTGTTGGTGGTGGGTTCTGAAATTCAATCGTCTCTGCTCAACAAATCGACTGAAGGCCGCAATGTAGCCGTGATTTTTGGGGATGGTGCGGGAGCAGCCGTTGTGCAGGCTACCAAAGATCCTGAACATCGACTATTAAGTACGCACCTCCATGCCGATGGCCGATATGCCGAAGATCTGATGGTGAAAGACCCTGGCAGCAGCCGTGATGGTCGCTGGTTGACAGAAGAGACGCTGGCCGCAGGTGACTATAATGTGGCTATGAATGGGAATGCGGTGTTCAAACATGCCGTTGTGCGTTTTATGGAGGTGATCAACGAAGCGTTGGATGCTAACGGGTACACGGCTGATGACCTGGATCTGCTCGTTCCGCATCAGGCTAATATTCGTATATCTGAGTACGTGCGGCAACAGATGAATCTGCCGGCCGAGAAGGTTTTTAATAATATTCATAAATACGGTAACACCACCGCTGCGTCGATTCCCATCGCTATGACAGAGGCCTTTGATGAAGGCCGTATTCAACCGGGGAATCTTGTTTGCCTCGCCGCTTTCGGAAGTGGATTCACCTGGGCGTCTGCACTAATCCGCTGGTAGACTACAGTTCCGGCCCGAAACAGGGATTTCCTGTAAAAACTGGCACTGACCCCACCCATTTCTACCAATAAGGTGGCCGACAGGCCGCTCCTTTTTCTTCAGGAAAGTCCCGCAGATTGAAAAGCGTGGACGGTAAGCTGTAAAGTCATACAGCCTTATCGTCCACGCTTTTTTTAATAATTGCCAATCGACAGCATAACCAGCGTACAGGCTTCGATAGGTTCAATACCCTCCTTTTTCAATTGCTGAGCTAACTCGGGGTTCTCTGCCCCTGGGTTAAAAATAACTCGTCGGGGCTTCAGATCTTTCAGATAATCGACGTACCCAGCCTGGTTACGGGCGCCAACATACATCGTAACCGTATCAACATCGTTGAGTGTTGGCAAGCCCGTCTGAATGGGGTACCCCTGAATTTGCCCGGCTTTCAAGCCAATTAGTTCTATAGCGTGGCCATGCTGTAGCAGGCTTTGAGCCGCTCGGTTTGCATAGCGAGCCGTGTTTTCAGATGCGCCAATTACCAAGGTCTTCATGCGTTTTAGGGAGTCGTGGTTTGCACATATAATAACCAATCGCTCCAGATTGTTATCAGTGAGTTGTTGCTACCATCTGCTTTTGTTGATGTTTGATTAAACAAAACCTGACGTATAATAAGATCGCGTCATTCAGTATACGTTCTGTTGATTAAGTGAATAGGGATAGTTCGTAAATTATTATATTTCGGCTTCTAACTTTAAGGCCATTTATTTGTTTAACTTTAATTAAACAAAACCTCAGGAAAATACTTTTCCAACTCACAGACGGAGCAAGCCATGACCAGTAAAATACCAGCAACGTTCTGGAACGAGCAATGGGTGCCTATTGTGTTTAAAGACATAGAGGATGCGCCCGTGTACCAAATATCCAATTACGGGCGTCTGCGCAGCTTTCAGGCATCAGCGGGCGGTGCTATCATAAAAGGGTCAGTCATTCAGGGCTACCGATCACTTAATATTCGCAAGAAAGGGAAGACGATCAATCGCTACGTGCATAAGCTCGTTGCTGAATACTTCCTGGAAGCAGGTCGCCCAGACCAAACGTATGTGGTGCATCTGGACCATGATAAGCTCAACAATCGGGTACAGAACCTGCGCTGGGCAACGCAGGGAGAAATGATTGAGCACAACCGGTCAAACCCGAATGTGCTCAATCGGCCATTGCCTAAACGTACCCGCAATTATAAGCTGACGGAGAGTAAAGTAAAAATGATCAAAAAACTGCTCCGGAACGATAAGAATCGGCTCAAAACGATTGCCCGGCAGTTTGGTATCACCCATACGCAACTTAATCGGATTCGCTCTGGCGAAAACTGGAAACACGTTGTTCTGGAGGATGAGAACCACTACCAGCAACCTGCAACACTGGCCTACGCCACGCGTAACAACGGGTAACCTTCGGGTTACCTTTTTTTATGGCGTATTTAGTTGCTGCCTGAACGGGCCGGGCCGGCCAATGGCATAGCAATGAAAAAGGACGTACCTACGTTCACATCCGTTTCAAACCAGATGCTTCCACCGGCATGTTCAATGCCCCGCTTTGATATGGCCAGCCCGATGCCTGTGCCACCTTCTTTCGTACTAAAGTTGGGCAGGAACACTTTTGATCGAATCGATTCCGGTATGCCTAATCCGTTATCGTGTATTTCAACGTTGGCGTTGTCGTCCGTTGTGAAAAGTCGTATGTCGATGATCGGCCGTTGATCGGGCGGAACCGACTGAATGCCGTTGATGATCAGATTGGTCATGATGCGCATGAGCAACTGACGGTCGCCCATAATCCAGACCGGGCCCGCCTCGATCTGCCGACGAATAGATACCCGCTTATCATCGGCATACAGATCCACGGCTTTGTGGACCACTGACGTGAGTTCTACCAACTCATTCTGGGGCATTGGCATGTTGGCAAAATCAGAGAATGACGTAGCAATATCACTGATGTTGTCAATCTGGTCGAGCAATGAATCAAGCGTCCGGCTTACGGCGCGGTCTGTAACCGGATTGGTGCCGGGCAGGGTGCGCTGCAATTGTTGCAGCGTAAGCTTCATCGGCGTGAGCGGATTTTTAATCTCGTGGGCCACCTGCTTGGCCATCTCGCGCCAGGCCGATTGCTTTTCACTCTGCGCCAGCGAGAATTTACTTTCTTCCAGTTTGGTGAGCATTCGGTTGTACTCCTTCACCAGGGCCCCGATCTCATCGTCCGACTGCCATTCGATCGTCTGGTTGAGACGGTCGAGGCTGGTTCGGCGAATTTTTTGGGTCATAATCCGCAGTGGCTTCGTAATGCTGCTGGAGGCGAAATACGATAGGATCAGGAAGAGTAGAAACAGCGACGTAAAGACACTGAGAGCCGACGAAATAACTTCCAGCAATTGGCGATCAAGCTCAGGCCGGGCATCAAAGTAGGGCACGCTCAGAATACCCATCAATCGCCCGTAGAATTTCCCGTCAAATGATTTGATACCGGCATAGGCCGTACTGAATTGTTTTGTGCCCAGCGATTCATTGAGCAACACCTGATTTTCTTTGTCCTCGGCAATGTGCATAAAAGCCTGCGGATTGATGTAGGGCGATAAATGGCCACTTTCATACATCAATTTTCGGGTTGTGCTATATAGGTAGCCGGTCGTATCGAACAGGTTAATATCAATGTTGGCGTCGCGGGCTATGGTTTCCAACTCCTGTTCCATCGCTTCCTTGCTACGTATTCCTTTAACGTGTTCGTCAAGATAGGCCTGGAAATTAGCCGCAATGTTTTTGGTGTTGCTGATGTAGCTGGCTTCCTGGTTGCTGATGTAATTGCTGCTGATTACGCCAAGGATGATAACAACTACGAGGAGTAGGGGCAAAAAGAAAGCCAAATTCAGCAATACCTGAATACGGGTTGAATAGTTGATGCTAAACCGCGAAAAGCCATACTGAACGGAGTACAGGATGATGACAACGATCACGGAAAGCACCAAAATCAGGAACAGAAAGGAGAAATTGGCGAATACACTGCCATAGGGGTACTTTGGTGACGATACAACGAGTGTTCGCCCACTAGAGCCGCGAATACCCAGGTGAACAAAGCCTTCGTGCGCAATACCTTTATCATAGAGCACCGGGCTGTTCAGAATACTGGCCGGCATTCGGCGCTCATAGTTATATGTGCCCGTGATGTGAGGCCGCTGAAAGCCTTTCGAGCCGGGCAGGCGTTCATAAACAGCGTGGCTGTAATGCTGCATCTTAGGCGATTGCACCAGTTTATCATTCGTCAGGAATTGAAAATAATCTGATCCGGGTGCCTTTTTCCGAAGTTTGAGATCCAGCACCACGTAGCCAACCACGGCGCTATCTGCATCGTGGATGTCGATAAAATCAATATATTCCTTAATAAACTGATTGCCAACCTCATTGACGAAGTAGAGATCAGCATATTTTGTTTTGTACTTCTTTTGCTGGTACTGCTGCACGTACCCACTGAGCGATGCCGGGTTTTCGCTGGCATCCAGCGGTGTACCGCCCACATCGAATGAGGAAACTTCGGTATCATACTTATCGAAGTACTTGTCAAGGTGCAGTCCTTTAATGCGTTCCTGGATGCGCTCCCGGCGAACCAGAAGGGTATCGTTCCGAAAAACCCGTCGAATTTCCGGGTCGTTGTTGATTGATATCTGAGCCTTTCGGAGTAAGAGCTCGCCGTATTCGTCGTTTTCTGCCAGTAACGTTTTTCCCAGTACCTGCTTGGTGCGCAAATCTTCGAGTATCTGCTGCCGATACACTACACTGGCCGCTGTTGACGCGCAAATGAAGCTACCCAGAAAAAAGTAGAGCGATGTTTTATACTGAAACGTGTAGAGGAAACGGGGAAACCGACTGATATACAGGGCCAGGAAATAGCCCGAGTTGAGTAGATACAGCGGCTCGAACTGGTCGCCCAAAAAGAAATAGTAAACGCCGAAGCTCAACAGTGTACCCACCAGAAACAACCCCAGCCCAACCAACAGGCGTTGGTTGAACCGAATAAACAGGCTGACCAGAATATGCTGAACCAGAAAATAAATGATCGACAGGGTAATGAAGAAAAGCAGACTAGCCACTTTCAGCGGCGAAAATTCAATGCTCAGGGCAAGGTCGAGCGTGTACTGTGATTTTTCATACAGCGCATTTAACTGGCTGAAACAGGCGAAATACACGCTGTAGCTCAGCATCACCAGCATTACCGAACCAATAGCCCAGGCCCAGGCAGGCAGGTGAATAAGCCGGTTGTAGGTACGGGAACGGTAAAAATTATTGACGATATAAAAGGCCACGATCAGCAGCGCTACACTATTGAGCATCAGATCGCCTAACGACGGAGCCAGCTCAGACGACGCATAATATTTGGCGTTGAAGAGATCGTTCTCAATGAACAGATAAGGTACGCCCAAATAGAGCATTACGCCGCGCAGGAGCAGCAAATAACCGGCAAGCCACAGGAAACCCAGTTCATACTGACGTACCTGAGAAGCCCACCGTAACCGTCTGATTACGTACAGGCCAAAGAACAACACTGCCAGTGTGGCAAGAATAACCGTATTGACCGGCGTGGTCCGATTTCGGAAAGGGTCTACTTTGGGAGGAACAACAGAGAAAAGGAAGACTGGTGTAGAGTCGTATATATTCTGATAAGCAGCACCTTTCCTGGTGGTCAGCGCAAGCGGATCAAGCGAAAATAAAGCCGGGTTATAGCCCGACTGAAGAAAAGGATTGGTTGTCGTGTACTGGCGATACACCATGATAAGCGAAAAAACATCCAGCGTATCACCCTGATGAGACGTTTGTTTGTGGTTTACAATAAACCGGCCCTGATCAAAATCAATGAGTTTCGGGTAGCGGATAGGGGCTACGAGGGCGTAGTCGGGGATAAACCGGTTATCAGACCAGTAGAGTAAGCGCTTATTCTTGAAGATGTAATACGGGTAGTGAGTCCGTTGACTTAAGGCGGTAAACGTATAATTGGGCGTGTTCTTCAGGCTGGCTGTCAGTTGAGTCAGTTCATCATCGCACTGTTTCGTTTCCGTTTTGATGCGTTCCTGAATCGATGTGACATATTGCTCATCAGTGGCGCCGGGGGCATTTCGCTCTAAAAATGTGTAGCAAAGTGCCGACGCAAAACACGCGACAATCGCTAACAACAAAAAGATATGACGTTCTATAAAAACCACAGGTGCGAGTAAAAACAAACAGGTACTTACCGGGCATTGTGACCTAAAATCGTGCCATTATTTCAGGTCACCGGGTCGATTCACTACAAATCCGTTCCCTTCTTCTGTCTGCTCGAACCCGATAGTAGCGTCCAGAACATAAAGAAGATGTCGTTTGTCGATGATTACGCGTACTCCATCTACCGAATAAATGTCGTCAGTTGGGCCAGGCAGATCAAAACCGAGTAACCAGGATGACCCGCAGCCACCACCTTTCACACCCACCCGAAGTCCATACTCTGCCGGAATTTTTTGCGTTGTTAGCGTGTCAATAATCCGGGCACGTGCTTCGGGGCGAATTTGAACGGGGGCAATTACCATAATACAGATCGGCGAGCTGTGTCTCGGCCAGTTAACTAACTACTAAACTACGAAAAAATGACCGTCCTGAGTGATCTAGTGAAACTTCTTGTACCCGCAGCACTCGTACTGTACGGGATGTACCTGACCGTAAAGTTACTGCTGGAACGGGAGGCGGCCCGTCACCAAAACGAAGTAAAACAGCGCTATAGCGAAAACGTTATCCCGATTCGGCTGCAGGCCTACGAGCGGATCGTGCTCTTTCTGGAGCGAATCAGCCCCAACAACATGCTGTTACGACTCGGCGGTTCGGCCGATTCTACACTTGAGCTGCAACAACTCCTCCTGCGCGACATCCGCGATGAATACAATCATAATCTATCGCAACAGGTCTACATGAGTCAGCATGCCTGGGACCAGGTGCAGAACGCCATGAACGATGTAACAACGCTCATCAATCAGGCCAGCGGTGATGTTCACCCCGATGCGCCCGCTATCGACCTATCAAAACGTATATTTGAACGTATCATCCAGCGCGACCGTCAGCCCACTGCCGATGCGCTGCGGACGGTGAAAGATGAGATTCAAACCATGTTCATGTAGAACCGTGGTTTCGATAGACCACCTTCACGGTGAACGATGATCGTCTGATTGAGACGTGTTTTACAGAACCTCGCGGGATAGCTCAACGGCCCTGGAAAATGCTGCCATATCCAGACCGGTAGGAATACCTAACGTACCCAGCGTAGCTATGATCTCTTCGGTAGGCAGGTTGCCGGTGAGCGAATCGGCTGCCATCGGGCAACCACCAAGACCGCCAATGGCACCATCAATGCGCTTCACGCCGGCCCGCACGGCTGCGCGTACCTTCGCGGGCGCTTCGCCGGGGAGGGCGTGCAGGTGCGCCCCGAACGCATGAAACGGAAAGGCGTCAGAGAGATGATCGAAGAGGGCCTCAATGGCAGTCGGTGTTGCCGTACCAACGGTATCGGAGGGGATAATGTGGCGAATGCCGAGGTCAACGAGCCGAGTCGTGAAATCAACCACTAAAGCAGGACTGTACGAGTCGCCATAGGGGTTGCCAAAGCCCATTGACAGGTAAACAACCAGCCCTTTATCGGCCTGCTGGCAAAGGCGCTGCATGGCGGCTACGTCAGCAAGGGCTTCCTGAATAGATTTATTCGTATTGCGCTGCTGAAACGTTTCAGATACTGACAGGGGAAAACCAACGTACCTGATTGCTTCGTAGCCAATAGCCTGCTCAGCTCCGCGCCGGTTAGCAACAATCGCCAGCAGCTTGGTTTGGGTACCGGTCAGATCAAGCCCCGCCAGTACCTCGGCCGTATCCTGCATCTGCGGAACGGCTTTCGGCGACACGAACGAGCCAAAATCGAGCGTGTCGAAACCGACTTTCAGCAACGCATTCAGGTAGCGAATCTTATCGGTCGTCGGAATAAACCGGGTCAGCCCCTGCATCGCATCGCGCGGACATTCGGTAAGGAGCATAAAAAAAATGAGTGAATGGGTGGATTAGCAGATCAGGATAGTGTCACAAAGCGGTAACCAGGCATGCACTCATCCGCTACTCCACTCACTAGTTCTGGTTGAAACTCTTCATGATCCAGCCACCGCCAACAACGTCGTCGCCTTCGTAGAAAACTGCTGCCTGACCGGGAGCAATGGCCGAAACGCCTTCATCGAACCGCACCTCGATCTGGTCAGGGCCGGTTTGAACAACCGTTGCCGACGTACCCGGATCTTTGTAGCGCACTTTCGTTACCGTTTGCAGCGGCTCGGCAATGCCGGCGTATTTCTGAAGGTTCAGTTTACTCACCATCATCCCATTCCGGTACAGGTCTTTGTCGAGGCCCAGAATTACTTCGTTGGTATCTTTCCGAATCTCGGTCACAAATACCGGATGCCCCAGGGCAATGCCCAGCCCTTTGCGTTGACCGATGGTATAAAACGGATAGCCTTCGTGCTTGCCCACTACTTTCCCGGTAGTTTCCAGAATGAAGTTTCCGCCAGCTACTTCTGCTTCCAGCGTCGGAACACGGCGTTTCAGAAAACCCCGGTAATCGTTATCGGGTACGAAACAGATTTCGTACGACTCTGATTTAGTCACCAGTTCCATAAAACCGCGCTCGGTTGCCATGTCCCGAATCTCCGATTTTCGCAGGTGCCCCAGCGGCAAAATGGTCCGCGCCAGACTTTCCTGCGATACGCCCCAGAGCACATACGACTGGTCTTTCAAGGTATCGACACCCTTCGAAATAACGTACCTGCCATTTGATGGACCTTCGGTCGTATCCTGCCGGATGTGTGCGTAATGGCCCGTTGCAATGTGCTCGCAATCAAGGCGGTCGGCGCGGCGGAGCAGGGCATCCCATTTGATGTGGGTGTTACACAACACGCAGGGATTGGGTGTGCGGCCTTCCAGGTATTCGCCCGTAAAATGGTCGATCACCGCGTCGCCGAATTCGTTGCGAATGTCAAGGATGTAATGGGGAAAACCCAGGCTCACCGAGATGTTGCGGGCGTCGTTGATTGAGTCGAGGCTACAGCAGCCGGTCTCTTTTTTGGTGCCGCCCGACGAGGCGTAGTCCCAGGTTTTCATGGTCATGCCAATGACCTCATAGCCTTCTTCGTGCAACATCACCGCTGCCAGCGAAGAATCGATTCCGCCGCTCATCGCGACCAGAATGCGTCCGTGTTTGCTCATGGTATCTGACCGGGTTCAAAGTCCGGCGATAGGTACTGGTTCGTTTTGTTTTGTGTTCGGGGGCCGCATTACAGCCACCCAGCCCCTATTCGAGGCCGTCAAATTAGCTAACGAGCATGGAAGTGTGAATAGTTTCGAATCGGCCATGGATGAGTAAGTCAACCATAAATTGACCCTTTGCCAGTGAACTCATTGACGTATGTCCCCACTTTTTTAGCTATGAAAATTTACCGGATAACCAACGGCATTGTACTTGAACTGGATGATCAGCTGAAACAGCTTGACCCAACGGATTGGGACGGATACATAAACCGTGATAATCTATACGAAGCCTCAATGGCCGATTTCAACAGCGATCGGGCCGAAGCCGTTGGGGCCGACTGGCTGGCAACTCAGGCAATCCTGCCCCCCATTCAAAGCCAGGAAGTGTGGGCGTCGGGGGTAACGTACCTGCGCAGCCGCGACGCCCGGATGGACGAATCGAAAGTGGCGGGCGGCGACACGTTCTATGATAAAGTGTATGATGCCGAACGCCCCGAACTGTTCTTTAAAGCGTCGGCCAAACGGACTGTAGGAACGAACGACTCCGTCCGGATCCGCCGCGACTCAACCTGGGATGTACCTGAGCCGGAACTGACGTTGTTCATTACCGCGTCGGGCAAGATCGTTGGCTATACGGCGGGAAACGACATGAGTTCGCGGAGTATCGAGGGTGAAAACCCGTTGTATCTGCCACAGGCAAAGAGTTATGACCGCTCGGCCAGTCTGGGCCCTTGTCTGTACGTACCTGGCAAGCCTATCGCGCCCGAGACACTGATAAGCCTGACCATTGAACGGGCTGGTGCCATCATGTTCTCGCAGGATATTCAGATCAGTCAGATGAAGCGTGACCATACCGAATTGGTGTCGTTTCTCTTCCGTGAATGCAGTTTTCCCGACGGTGTTTTTCTGATGACCGGCACTGGCATTGTTCCACCGAATACCTTTACACTTCAATCAGCCGATCGGATCACCATCACCATTGACGGTATCGGATCGCTGGTGAACTGGGTAGACTAACGATTGCTTAACGACTAAAAACTATGCAACTGACTGGAAAACAATGGATCGGTGGTGAAAGCTCACGAGAGGGTCTGGAACAGTTTCAGGCCTACACGCCGCACAACAACCAACCCATGGATACGGTCTTTTACGAGGCGACCGGTGCCGAAATTGATCAGGCCGTGAAACTGGCCGACGAATCGTTCTGGACATACCGGAAAACATCCGGCGCAGAGCGGGCTGCTTTTCTGGAAACTATTGCCGACGAGATTCTGGCCCTGGGTGCTCAACTGATCGAAACGGCCTCGCAAGAGTCAGCACTGCCACTGCCGCGCCTCGAAGGCGAACGGGGCCGCACCGTAGGTCAATTACGGTTATTCGCCGATTTTATCCGCAGTGATACCTGGGTTAATGCCATCAGCAGTCCGTTACAGGCTGTGAAAAAAGCGGATGGTGAACCCGCGATGCTACATCAGATGCAGATTGCGCTGGGACCGGTAGCTGTTTTTGGTGCCAGCAATTTCCCGCTGGCGTTTTCGGTAGCGGGTGGCGATACCGTATCGGCACTGGCGGCTGGTTGCCCTGTGGTCTTTAAAGCGCACCCGGCCCACCCGGCCACCTGCGAACTGGTGGGGCAGGCTATTAACCGGGCGCTGGCGAAAACGGGATTGCCCGCCGGTGTTTTCTCGCTCTTGCAGGGCGCAACGCATCGGGTTGGTGAAGCGCTTGTGCAGCACCCGCTGATCAAAGCCGTTGGGTTCACCGGGTCATATCGGGGCGGAAAAGCGCTGTACGATCTGGCCGTTCGCCGGCCCGAGCCGATTCCCGTATATGCCGAAATGGGAAGCACCAATCCGGTTTTCTTTCTGCCGGGAGCGCTGGCCGACAACAAGGCGACTCTGGCAACGGCCTTTGCCGCATCGGTTACGCAGGGTGTTGGCCAATTCTGTACCAACCCGGGTTTGTTCGTTGTTGGAAAGGGCCAAACCGATTTTACCGACGAACTGGAGCGCCAACTGGCCGCCACACCCTGCGGGGCCATGCTGACCGACGGTATCAAACAGGCATACCACAAGGGCATTACCCGCCTCCGTTCCCTTACGGGTACTCAGGCGTCGACCAGTTGGACAGATGAGGGCGTCCAGCCGCATTTGCTAATGACCAACGTACCCAGCGCGTTGCAGCATCCCGAGTTGTCGGAAGAAGTATTCGGGCCATCAACGGTTGGTATCGTAGCCGAATCGAAGGAGGAACTTATGACCTTTGCCAGGAGTCTGCATGGTCACCTGACGGCAACCATTCACGGCACAGAGGCTGACCTGGCCGAGTACGCCGACCTGATCGACGTATTGACTATGAAGGTAGGCCGTTTGGTATTCAACGGGTTTCCAACGGGCGTTGAGGTGAACCATGCGATGGTACACGGTGGACCATTTCCGGCCACTACCGATAGCCGGAGTTCATCCGTGGGTACGTCGGCGATATACCGGTTTACGCGCCCTGTCTGCTTCCAGGCATTTCCGGATTCAGCGCTGCCAGGTACGTTGCAGGGTGTACTGAAGGCGTACTAGTGGGCAAGATTGCTTCGCGCTCTAACCGAAGGGTCTCGAGCGCGAAGCAATCTTGCCTAAACTCCAATTTCGACACTTTTCTACTGGGGAATGAGTGATAGCGTAACCAGGTCATCGTCGCCCTCCCGAATAAACAGATCGACGCTTTTTTCGCGGATGTTGTCGATTTTGGTTTTCCAGTTCAACAGCTTGGTAAAGTCGGCCGTTTGTGAAACCAGGAGTTCGTTGGTAGCCGCATCGATCTTGTAAAAGAGGGCAGTAGGCTTTGTTCCGCCCAGCATCTGCACCTCAAACCGGTTGTCGGGCAGGAATCTCAGCCATTCAACCTCCATGTCTACTTCGCCAACCTGCTGAATGCCGCGTTGATAATACACATCGTTGTTCTGACTAGCCGTTGAAACCACCCATTTTGCCTGGGCTGTTAGCCACTGTTGGGCTTGTCTGGCCTGTGCCATTTCGGTTGTCGTGGCTGGCTCGATGGCCGGTGTTGTGCAAGCCGACAGGAGATACATCAGCATAAAGCTGAGGGGGAGCAGGAATTTTGTCATGGGGTTTGTTCTGTTAACGTTCCTGACAAAGTGTGCTCATGATAGCAGAAGGTTGTAACGGTTTTGGACTTAATTTTCAAGCTGGTAAACGGATGTTGCCATTAACGTACATAGCCGGTGGCTTGATCATTAATGGCTGACAGCCTCTTCCCCTATATCCCTATGCGTCTACTACTCTTTACCGCACTGCTTCTGCTGACGTCGGCCAGCTATGCGCAACAACCCGTTCACCTCATTCCAGAACCCGTATCGGTACAGACTCAAGCGGGCCATTTTGCGCTGACCAAAGCAACGACCATCGCCTACTCCAGACCTGAATCGGCAACGCTGGCAGCCTTGCTGGCTCAACAACTGGCCGGGCAAACCAGCTTTACCCTGACTAGTAAAGCCGTTTTGGTAGCTCCCGCCAATGCCATTTTCCTGGTATTGAATTCGTTGCCCGATGCCCGGCTGGGGCGCGAAGGCTACAAACTCAGCAGCGGCCCGAAAGGGATTACGATCTCGGCCAACCAGTCGGCGGGGCTGTTCTATGGTGCACAAACGTTGCTACAACTACTGCCGGTGGAACGTACCCAGCCCGGCTCACTAAAGACCGCCACACTCTTGATTCCGGCGGTGAAGATCGTCGACTACCCACGGTTTGGCTGGCGGGGCGTTATGCTCGACGTTAGCCGGTCGTTCTTCCCGAAAGCCGATGTAATGCGGTATATTGATGAGCTGGCCCAACTTAAAATCAATACGTTACACTGGCATTTGACCGATGACAATGGCTGGCGAATCGAGATCAAGTCGTTGCCCCGGTTAACCAGCGTGGGCGCATGGCGCGTACCGCGCGATGGCCATTTTGGTGAGCGGCCCAATCCGAAGCCGGGCGAGGCAGCTACCTATGGTGGGTTCTACACCCAGGAAGAGGTTCGGGAAATTGTTCGGTATGCACAGGCTCGTAACATCACCATTGTACCCGAAGTCGATGTACCCGGACACAGCATGGCTATCCTGGCGGCCTATCCCGAATTATCGTGCAGCAAAGACACCTCGGTGCGGGTGAACCCGGGTACGCAATTCGCTGAATGGTACGGTAATGGCTCGTTCAAAATGTTGATCGACAACACATTGAACCCATCTGATGAAGCGGTGTACACGTTCTTAGACAAAGTCTTTGGCGAAATTGCCGCTCTTTTTCCGGGGCAATATATCCATGCGGGCGGCGATGAATGTTACCACGGGTATTGGGCAAAAGACCCCGGCTGTCAGGCGCTGATGAAACGGGAAGGCATGACCAAAGTAGAGGAGTTACAAGGCTACTTTATGGGACGGGTTGAGCAGATCATTAATGCCAAAGGCAAGAAGTTTATGGGCTGGGATGAGATTCTGGAAGGAGGTACCGTGTCGCCAAGCGCAACGGTTATGAGCTGGCGAGGCATGAAAGGAGGCATTGAAGCGGCCAAAAACGGGCACGATGTCGTGATGTCGCCGTCTACCTTCGCTTACCTCGATTATATGCAGAGCGACCCCACGCTGGAACCACGCATCTACGCCAGTCTTCGCCTGAAAACCTGTTACAACTTCGAACCAGTGCCCGCTGACGTCGACTCGACCCGGATTCTGGGCGGGCAGGGTAACCTCTGGACAGAGCAGGCACCAACAATGGGACACGTAGAATATATGAGCTTCCCGCGAGCCTGGGCCCTGGCAGAAGTATTCTGGACACCCAGAAACCGCCGCGACTGGGCTGGCTTTATTCCCCGTATGGAAACCCAGATGCAGCGCGCCGAACAGGCCAACATCAACTACGCCCGCGCGGCGTATGACCCCATCGTGACAACCGTGCTGGCCGATAACAAACTGACGGTCATGCTCGACTCGGAGATTCCCGGATCGGATATCTACTATTCCATCGACGACACGATGCCGGGTCGCTACAGCCCCCGGTATTCACAGCCACTGTTGATTCCTGAAGGT
Organism: Fibrella forsythiae; assembly: GCF_017353175.1. Lineage (GTDB taxonomy): Bacteria > Bacteroidota > Bacteroidia > Cytophagales > Spirosomataceae > Fibrella > Fibrella forsythiae. The sequence continues at coordinate 1,203,207 of NZ_JAFMYW010000002.1, forward strand.
AACGTTACGCTGCGCGTGGTCACCTATCGAAACGGAAAGCCATCTGGTCGCCAGCTGACACTTAAACGCGACGAACTGGTGAAGCGAGCACCGAAATAACCTGTCTGCAGGGCCGTTATCTGTCTATATGAATCATCAACGTTGTTGTCAGCTTCTTCTTACCGCTTTGCTAGTGAGTTGGGCCACTATACTGGTAAATGGGCAGGGGCGGGTACCGCTCACGGCCGATTCAGTGGCTTTATACCAGCGCCATATTGGGCAAACACCCGGCGTTTATCGCTATGAGCGGCATTATGTAGGTGATCTGAACAATGACAAACGACCCGATGTTGTGCTCATCGCCCAACGAACGCAGCACCAGCCCGGCGATGCGCCCGGTGGGTTGGCCCGGCGCGTGATTCTGCTCCTGTATCAGCCAAACGGTCAGCTTCGAAATGCCGTGTATAATGATCAGATTCTCCGCTGTACAACCTGCGGCGGTGGTTCGCTGGTCGATCCGTTCGTGAAGGTAGTATTCAACGGAAATCTGTTCTCGTTTGTCAGTGCGTACGGACTTGGCGAACGAACCTCGCAGGTTATCACGTTTGAGTTTGACCCTAAACGGCCCGACTGGTGGCTGCACACCATCACCTTACAGCCATTCGAATATGCTGCGCCTGGGCAGCCAACCAATACCAGGCCGCCTAAAGTACTGACGAAAAATGAGCTGGGTGTTGTTCGTTTTCAGGATTTTACCAGTAAGCTGATCCCGAAAAAATGAAGTAAACAGAAGTATTTCAGGTACGTTGCCAACGTACCTGAAATACTTATTCGGTTGGTTGCGCCTGCTCCGCAACAGTCACGTCTGCGGCCACCTGTGGGCGGAGATACGCCCAGTGAAACCGGAGTTTGTCATTCTGGGCCGGTGTGCTGCCTTTCTGTTCGCTCAGGTGAACCAGTGGCATATCCTTGTAGAGCGGTCGGGTAATGGCAACAACTTCATCCCAGTACCCAAGCGCTGCTTTCAGGTGTTGAACCGCAGCCTGTTTCATTGTTTCATTTCCCGTAGAACGGTAGGTTTGCAGCGCAACGGCACCCCGTAGTTTTGCCGCCAGGTGTAACCCCAGGTTCGCCCACGTCTTCACGTCTGCAACCTCATACGCCAATGATCGGTTAGTTGTTGTCTTTATCGGGCCAACCAGCAGCAGTGCTTTTCGGCAATCTGTTTCCAGCATAGATGCCAGCGCAAGAGGCGTTACCCGGTTGGTTTCAATGGGTCTTCCTGCTGTTGTGGCCCGTACGAAATCCAGCACCGACATGTAGGCCGGATCAAGGACAGGCTGTGTAATTTGCTGATTAACGGAGATATATGATACGTTTTTGTTGGCGTCGTGGGCCATCATGCCTTCGCTGTAGAGTGAAAAATCCCACGTAAAATCGAAGGCCGACGCCAGCCGCAGGGGCGTGGATGAAGCCAGCGAGTAAGCCTCCAGCAACGGACTTGCCGATGAACCATACCGCCGGATGAACTCCGCGTTGAACACTGCATCAGCCGTAGCCGGATTGTACAGCAAACGCCCCCAGAGTTTGTAAAACAGCCACTGCCGCTCAAACGCGTAGGTCCAGTTGACGGGCCTGCCGGGGGTTGTGAAGTAATCTTTTGCGGGAATGTAGGTTTCGGAGCCCAGGAAATAGCCGCCCACGTATGCCTGATTATTGGCGGCAATATGGGCTCGAATGAAAGCGGGTACACCCCAGCGCAGGCAGAAAAAATCTTCGTTCCGGGCCGTCCAGGTAATTTTATAGGCAGATGGGTTAGGCGTGAAATAGGTGTCGTACAGTTTGCCGCCATGCACCTTTACTAGCGTTGGCGTTGAATGGGCGTGCGACCAGTTGTATTTGAGATCGGCCCAGACAGGCCCCTCAATAAAGTCGAGTGCCCCTTCACGCTCAATTGATTTTCTCGTCAGTTTTTCCGTGTCAATGCTGGTGACGCCCAGTGAGCCGGTAGTGCTGGAAAACGGAATCCGGTGGATGAGTTTTGTTTTCCGGTTAGCCAGTCGCATGCCGTCAATGATGGTGGCGGTCATCCAATCTTCGCGCTGCTGGGGCGTCATTCCGCCCATGCCCTCGCCCAGCGTCAGGCCGAAGCCGGTTAGGTCCGGGTATTCGTTAAGCACCTGCGTAACGCATTCGCGGGTGTATCGTTTCACAATAGCCGACGTATCGCCGTCAATGAAATGGCGATGGTCCAGGTTGTTCACCGCCGGATTGACGTTATACGCTTTTGAGAATTCAGGGCTGGTGAAGATGTTGAACGGAATCAGGTACGTGTCAATGGCGCGCGCCTTCGCCATGCTGAAAATGCTTCTGAACAACGTTTGCCATTCGGCCAGCTGCTGGTTATCAAACGGAGTGGCCGCCGGGAAATTCGTAGGCCTGATCATGAATGTGTAGGGGTGAAGGTTCCAGAGGCTCAGGGCATTGAACCGGTTGGCCACCATCATGTCTAGGAAAGCCCGCCAGTAGAGGGTATCGCGGCAGGTAGTGTAATGCAGGTCGAGGGCGTAGCTGTGCCGGTACGTGTCCCAGGGAAGGTCGAATTTGATCGCGCGGAGTGCCAGATGGGGCTGTTCGCTACGAGCCGTTAGTTTGTGTAGTGCAATACCATTTTGCAGGTCTTCAACAAGCGAAAGACAGCCATAGATCAGACCGCGCGCATCGCCCCCGGTAACGGTGAGCTGATTGGCCCCCCGTTGCACCACATACGATTCGGCACCAAGCACTGAATTGGCCGGAGCCAGACGAATCATGAACGAATTGCTGCTGCCCTTGCCTGCCGTTATGGTGTAGGCGCGGGCAACGAGTGCTTTTGAGAGCTGTTCAACCGCATACCGGCTCTGGGGCGACTGATCGGCAGGCTGAATGGATACGCGTTGGGCAACCGTACTCAGGCATAAACTGATGAGGAGGCACGACAAGAGCAGGCGTATGGTGTTCATCTGGATATTATTATTCGACATACTACAAGCCAGAGCATGCACAACGGCTTAAATACTGCTTTCTATCCATCTTATGGCCCGATTGGCCGCTTCATCTACTGCAAGCCTTGCTGCCGTAGGTACGTTACCCGGCGACGTTCGTTTAGTTTGTGTGTCAATTATGTCACACTCTAACGACAGTGTTGTGGAAGTGTTGGTGCCATACCAGGCCAGGTATACATATCATCCTTGAAGGATGACTGTTGCACGAACGTATGGCTATAAGAATAGCCGTCAAGATCCACGAACGACGCCCGGCATGAGGTGAGTGATGATCAGGTACGTTCACTACAGTTCTGGCCGAATCCAGATAATCTGGCACAAAATAGGGAGGTCAGGAGTTGTGGTACTAGCGATCTGTCTTGTATGCTTGAACTACTCACTGTCGCCGCGTTTGTTGGCTACATCATCTATCTACGAAATTATGCTGATCAACGGAGTACCGCTGAAAAGCAGGCCGATCAACTGCGCGAAGGTATTACGCTGTATCAGAACGACCAATTTGCGGCGGCATTGGCGTACTTCAACCAGGCGCTGGAGTCGCAACCCAAACTTGGCGTGGCGTACCTGTACCGTGCCCGAATTTACCGGACGCTTGGCGATATGAAGGCGGCCCTCAAGAATTTGGAAACTGGTAAAAGTTATGACGATACCATTGCCGACCTGCACCTGGAAACTGGTCAGGTCCATTACCAACTGGGGGATTACGTTACCGCTTTTCAGGATTTTGACAAGGCTATTTTCCACGGGGCTTCAGCTGAAGCTTATTACTGGCGCGGGCTAACCCGACAACAAACCGGCGAACCTGCCGAAGCCGCGCAGGACCTCGCCAGAGCAGAGTCAATAACATCGGTGGCCCAACTGTCAATGGACGCAGCGGTCCCTGTTCAGACGGAGTTCGTCAGTCGTTCATTAGTGGTCAATGCTGGCTTTACGGTGATCAATGCCTTACTGTTATTGTTTGTGATCAAGTATAGTCCCGTTATCCATTGGCCTTATCTACTGGCCGCTTTTTCGGCAGGGGCGATTGGCTTTGCCGAACCGCGTAAAGGGTGGGCGCTTGCCATTGGTCAGGCGTTGCTCATCTGGACAGGATACACGTTTGTGGTTGGTCCTGCGGCCTCGAGCGTTGACCGGGAGGTGGAGTCGTTCAGCCTCTACGGAGCCATAGGTCTCACGTTCGTAGGCAGTTTTCTAGGTAGCATATTAAAGCGGGCACAGGCTGGCGCATAACTTTTTGGCGTGTTTTAGCCGGTTTGGTGGCTAAAGAACAATTCGTGTGTGCTACTTTCGCCCCTCCAAAAATAAGTAAGCGCAGGTACGTATGGCCCTTCAGACAATTGTTAAAATTTCCAACGTCACAAACCTCAGTGATGCCCGTTATTGTGCTGGAATGGGTGTTGACCTTCTCGGCTTTTCAATGGATAGCACCAGCCCTGATTATATCGATCCAGCCCGGTTTGCCGAAATTCGGGGTTGGGTTGCCGGCGTGCACATCGTGGGCGAAACCAGCAGCGCCGATCCCGAGCAAATTGAGCAATTGATGGCTGATTATCAGCCCGATATAGTGCAGGTTGAAGAAACGGCCCTGTTACCCTATCTAAGTACGATGGGTAAACCCCTGATGCTGCGTGTCGATCTGGCGGGAATGTCGCTGGAACAACTCGATGCGGTGGCCGGTACGGCGTTGCCCGGTATTGATTATTTACTGCTTGAAAGTCAGTCTGTTATCCATCTGGACGAAGAACTGATGGCTGCCCTGAAGCAGATTGCGGGCCGTCATCCGGTGCTGCTGGGCATTGGGTTTGAAGCCGATACCATTCAGCCATTGCTAGCCGAATTGCCCGTAGCTGGAATTGCTCTGGCGGGTGGAAATGAAGAACGCCCCGGAAGCCGTGACTTTGGGGCGCTCATGGATATTCTGGAAGTACTGGAAGTGGATTGAGTAGCACGTGTCAACTGGGTGCTACCCGATAAAACGGCAGGTCTGCGGAGCCTTCGACACCTGAACCACCTGCTTATGCCACAACGATATCGCCTTTTGTTGCGTCCCAGGTTACCCGTTTGCCGGTATGTAACGCTTTAGTGGCCATGATGTTGGCTACCGAGTGGTTGAAACCTACCCGAGCCGGGGCATTTGGTTCTTTCCGGCTGCGCACGCACTCCATCCAGTTCCGCATGTGAAACGATGTCATTGGATCACCACCAGTGTTGGCGCTTGTTTCAATCTTCGGACCAGACGACAACGTTTGAGCTGCCAGCAGGTTTGGTTGCATACCCATCTCACGAGCGAAATTAGCCTGAAGGCCGCCTTCCGACGAAATCTTGTTGGTGTCGAGGTTGATCATGCCGCCGTTCGAATAGTAGTATTCTTTAGTACCGCCAGCCTCATTGTGCATCCGCGACGAGTACATCACCTGGAAGCCTTTGTTCTTGTCATTGTCCGGGCCGTAATCGAATACGGCGGTGAATGTATCAGCGTTTACGCGACCATCTTTCCAAACGTATACACCACCATTGGCAACCACCGAACGGGGGTGATCAAGGCCGCTGAACCAGTGAACCGTATCGATCTGGTGCGACATCCATTGGCCGGGAATACCCGATGAGTAGGGATAGAATAGTCTATATTCCAGGTACTTGCGTGGGTCCCAGGCTTCGGCCGGGCGGTTCAGCAAAAAGCGTTTCCAGTCGGTATCTTCCTGGCGAATTTCGGATACCAGTTTAGGGCGGCGCCACCGGCCGGGCTGGTTTACGTTCCAGGTCATTTCAACCATCGATACGTCGCCAAACTTGCCCGACTTAATGAAGTCATTCGCGGCGTGGTAGTTAGGAGCCGAGCGGCGCTGTGACCCTACCTGAACGATCTTTTTCGACTTTTCAACGGCTTTCAGGGCTTTGCGTGCATCTTCCATCGATTCAGCAAACGGCTTTTCAACGTACACGTCGCGGCCAGATTCGACCGCATCGGCGCAGTGAATCGCGTGCTGGAAATCGGCCGTACTGATAATTACCGCGTCGATGTCTTTCCGGTCCAGGAGTTCATCGTTGTTACGGCACATGGCAAAATTATTGGCATCGGCCCAGCCTTTGCCGGTCAGATATGCCTTGGCTTCGTCGCGGCGGCGATTCCAGAGGTCGGATACCCCAACGAAAGAGAAGTTCAGTTCTTTGGCGTGGTCAGAAAAAGCGGGAGAGAGCGACTGCCGAAACCGGTCAGAAAAGCCGATAACGCCCACGCGTACCCGCTCGTTTGAGCCAATGATACGCCCGTAGCTACTGGCCGAAAAGCTCATGCCCAAACCGGCTAGTGCTGATGTTTTAAGAAAATCTCGTCTGTTATGCATAAGCTATGTACTTGTTTTAAAGCGGAAATTTCAGGTTTTGCGTGATGTACTCTTTATTAGTCTGGGCACACTGCAATGCTGTGCGGCCTGGCTCAGGTACTCCGTCTAATTCGATAATGCCCCAGCCGTTGAAGTTAATGGTCTTCAGGGCTTTAAATACGGCAGGTACGTTCACATTGCCACGGCCGAGTTCCACAAATTTGTAGGCGCTGGGCGTCTCCGGCCGGTCGGGCAGTGGCGACATCGTATCTTTCAGGTGGAGCGAATGAATTATATCGCGGTACTGGATAACAGCAAGTTCAGGCTGCCCGCCACCCTGTTTGAAGTGAGCAATGTCGAGAAGCAGGCGCATGGCCTTAGGTTTCATCGCCTGCACAATCACATCAATTTCGGCGGGCGTTTCGCCTAGCTGGTGCATGTGATTATGATATACAGCCTGCACACCCAGATCGGCTGTTTGTTTGCCAATCTCGTTCATTACCGTGGCCAGGCGTTTCAACTCTTCCGTGGTAGGGAGGCGGTCTTTTGGCCGGGCTGAATTGGTTAACTGTATAGCTGACCCACCCAGTGCTTTTACAAAGCTGGCATGGGCTACGTGTTGATCGATGGTGCTCTGGAACTTAGCCGGGTCAATCTCTACATTACCGCTCGAGAACATAGCCAACTGCAGCCCATGTTGGTCAAGCAGGGCTTTCAGTTCTGAAGGCTTTGTGCGATATGGCCCAAATGCATTGGCGCGCAGTTGAATGCCCTTGAAGCCTGTTGACGATATGTCTGTGATGGCCTGGGCATCGTTGCCGCCCCAGGTAATGGCCGAGTACGCTATCTTCAGACCTGATTTCGGCGGTGTTGCCATGCCGTCTACACCGGCGGCCAATACGAGCGCTGAAGCGCCTGCTGCCTGAAGAAACTGCCTGCGGTTGATACCCGTCTGTTCCTGACTATCAGCAAGGGCGGGCGCCAGGTGGTCAGAAGCCCGCTGGCGATTTAAGAGTAAGGATATTAGCTGTTGCTTCATGTACAGCCAAAGTAGCCGTACAGACCTTTCTACTAAATTCCTTTTAGTCAACAGCTAATTGGCAATAAATAAAAAAGCGGTCACTGCCAGGCAGTGACCGCTCTGAAGCGGAGGTTGGTTTTTATTTGGTGATCACCTTCACATTGATCTTTTTCATTGGTTGCTTGCCGAGTTCACCTACTTTGACGCCGGTGCCAAGGCCAACGGCGTCTACCCTCAGGTAGTTGATGCCTGCCCCTACAAGTTGTTGCTTAATGGCGTTTACCCGCTTGAAAGACAGGGCTTTGTTGGTTAGTCCGCCAGCTGGGCCGGGGGCGTCGTTGGCATAGCCCTGAAGCTGGATCTGAAGTGTTGGCCGCGCTTTAAGTAACGCCACCAACTCGTTGATCTGGCCCTGCGATGTGGGCGTCATGCTCAGCGAAGCGGGCTGAAAAGTTACACTCGTTAACCCGAAAACGCGTCCTTTGGGTTGGGTTGGATCGTTCAGGTACGTTGTCATGGCAGTATTGAACGTTGCATCGGCGGATGTGGGCGTACCTATGCCTGTAGCTGTTGTTGCCGACGTTGCCGTTGTTGAGACAGGCCGGGTAGCTACCGTATCGACGGGTACGGCCAGGGAGCGGGCCACCGTGTCAGACTGCGCTGAATCGCCAAGTACCGGTAGGGTTTCTTCCGTCGTTGCCGACGTGTCTGTTGAGAAATTCTTGCTGTTCTGCCAGACGAAATACCCGCCAACGCCAATGGCTGCAACGATTAGCGCACCAATCAGCCATTTCCCGGCCGACCCACCGGAGTCGTTGTCCAGATCAGGCTCAAACGATACCGTTGAAGGCGGAACAGGCCGCGTGGCTGGACCGGTAGGGTTACGTGGAGGCAGTACCTGGGCAGTCCGTTTGGCGGGTGCGGCCACACCAGCAACAATCTGCTGGATCCCTACTTTCTCAACAAGTTGCGGGAACAGGCTCTCCGGTACGGCATTGATAAAGGCTTCGCGCTGATCGAAGAGCGAGGCCGCCAGCCCGTCGGCGTCTAATTTCTTTTCTTTAACCTGTTTGCCCAGCACGTCGAGCACAACACCAGCGGTAAGTCCAAGCAAGGAAATTGCCGACGAGTTCCGGATACCCGCGTAGCTGGAAATCATGCCGGCAATGGAGCTTTTCATCGCCGGCAATAACCGACTGATTGCCTCGTTGCCCGTTGTGATAACAGCGTGAGTTTGCGTAGCATCTTTCAGTACGCTGTTCAGATTGGTGGATAGCGAGCCATCATAGCCACTCTTCTGTAGTTGGCTAAATAGTTGATTAACACCAATTTCGGAAGTAGTCCGTTTCAACAGGCCGCCAAAAACGGTGTGAACTAAGCCTTCGACGGCTTTTGTGGTTTTCTCCGCAGGCTCATCCTCGTACAAGGCAATTTTGGCCAGTACCTCGGGGGTAAGCACTTCGTTAAACGCACCAAATAAAGTCATGATGATTGGTCAGTATACAGTTACTATACGAATGCTCATACGCCTCGGTCACTCCGTCAGCTTCTGATTAGCAGTGGATAGGTCACCCGATGGCTGTTTAGCGCGAAAATCGGCTTGTTAGACCCGATTTGTTTGTGATTCGGCATTCGCATCCTGTCCCAAAATTAAACACAGTTTTTCAATGGAAACCACTCAATCATTTATAAATGTTCGACTACTGCCTTTTCTGCAATTGAATCAGGGCTTGTTGATAGTCTTCATCGACAAATCGGAGTCGTTGCTGGCAGAAAGCGATTAATTCGGTAGCCTGCCGGATTCGGCCCGGCAGCTCATCGAGCGGTACGGCTTCATTCTCTATTTCGTCAACGAGAAATGTCAACTGTTCGTATGCTTCCTGGTAAGTCATCTGGATGAATTAAGAATTAAAAAAGCAAGAATGGTACCGCGAAACAACGTACCTGAGTGCAGCTATTCTGCATCGGTCACAATCAACTGAACTGTTCCATCGGCAAACCGGGCCTGCACGTCATCGCCCGGCCTGAACGCATCGGCACTCGTTAGAATCTGACCGTTCCGGCTTAGCAGCGCATAACCACGCCGCAACACATTGATCGGGTCAAGATGCCGCACGGTGGTTGCTTTTTCGGCTAGTTCAACATGGCGGTTGCGTAGGTACGTTTGTGTGCCATACCGAAACCGGTCGGTCAGAATATCTACTTCTTCGCGGGCGTTCTGCATGGCTACCCGGCTGGCCTCAGCCACACGATAGGCCAGTTGCAGACAGTTTTCTTCAAATATCCGGTTATGTTCAATTAGGAATACAGCTGCTTTCGTAGGCGTTTTTACGCTCTGATGGCACATCATATCGGTAATGCTGATGTTCCGGTCATGGCCAATACCAGCCAGAATGGGGTAGGGGAAACTTGCTACTGCCACGCCCATCCGCAGGGTGTCAAATGCGCCAAAATCGAGCTGAGAGCCCCCGCCACGCACAATCACAACGGCATCGTAGGGGGTTGCACGCCCGGCAATCTGTTCCAGTTGGGTACAAATAGCCTTGTCGGCGCCCTGGCCTTGTACCTGGGTCAGGTATTCGTCGATAACAAACTGATAACCCCAGGGGTTGTTGGCCAGCTCCTGCCGGAAATCGCGCCAGCCGTCGGAGTTGGGGGCGGTGATGAGTGCAATGCGTTGCCAAACCGCCGGCCGGTCGAGCATCTGATTGCTGGTAATGTACTGTCCCTGATCGAGCCAAACGTATTGCGAATGCTCACGTACCAGGGTATCCAGAACAGCCTGCCGTTCCCGTTCGATATTGCCCATTGTATAGGCGTGGTCTATCTGGTGAATCTCCAGCCGCATGCCATAAATCGGACTGTAGGTGACCGACACGAGCATCAGCAACTGAATATTTCGGGCAAAGGCAACGCCGGTAGCGGCTTCAAACGCGCGCAGAATCGGGTAGTTTTTTCGCCAGATAACCGCGTCGAGTTTGGCTACTGTCTGATTGCCTTCGCGTTCTACCAGCCCCAGAAAACAGTATTGCCGGTCGGGGTAATTCTTGATATCGCTGGTTTCGGCCAGAACCCACATGGCTTTCCCACCGAAATTCTCTTCCAGAACGGAGTCAATCGTATACGCAAGGTCGGATAGGCGAATTGGAGACATAGTTATTTACGAATTACAATGGGCGAGGTACGATGTAATCTGGTAGAGGGAAAAATCGTAATTCGTCCGTCGTAAATCAGCAACATCCACCGCCATCGTAAAAATACGTTGACGGTGAAATGAAAATATCGTCGCGGCCAAGAGCGGCCAGGGCTCCTGCTGTTTTGTCGCAAACGGCCAACGGTTGATTTGGCAGCAAAACGTGCCCTTTATGGTCGTCAAAATGGTCGTTATCGCCATAGTAAATGGCCGTGCGCCCGGTGAAGATACAGGGGCCATCTGCCGGCATTGGGTCTTTAATGGCACACACTTCTACGCTCTCGATATAAACCAGTTCACTAGTTGCGTAGTGATTGGGCGACAGGATCCGATAGGCCCGTTTAGCACGTACCTCCACGGTGCCGAACCCTACACGGGTGATCACATCCAGGTATTCGCTCAGAGGCAGCGAACCAGTCAGGCACAGGGCGCGCAGCCGGTCATCATTGCGAAGTGCCTCCGACATGGGCTGTTCGCAGGTAGGGTCTGACATAACGAGCCGACCGTGCGGTTTCAAGACCCGGTATACTTCTTCGAGGGCTACGCGCAGGTCATCGGCCTTGAAAATATTGAACAGGCAGTTCTGAGCGGCTACATCAACGGTATTGCTGGCAACGGGCAGGGCCAGCGCGCTACCTTTACGAATATCCATAAATTCGCGCCGGAACCAGTCGTTCTGAGCTTCAGCCTCAACCAGGTTTGCCTGGCAGGCTGCCAGCATTTCGTCAACAATGTCAACGCCAATGATAGCCCCCGGCCTCCGGCTGAAATAAGCAAACTGAAGCAGTTCCATACCGCCGCCGATACCAACATACAGCACCGTTGGGTCGTTTACCAGATCGCGCGGATTTACGGTGCTGCCGCAACCATAATTCATCTCCAGCATCCGTTTGGGAATACTCAGGCCGGGAAGTTGCCAAACCGGATTGGTGGTACAGCATAAGCCCACATCCGGGGTTTCGGCAGCCTGTTTATACACGTCAACGGTAGCATCGAGGTAAGACATAAGGGATTTGAATGGGTAGCCACCCCGGCTGGAGCGGTCGTGGTTTTAGATGATGGATTGACTCTTTCAGGCTGTAGCGCCGCCGCAGCTCGAACCGGCCCCGGCTGTGCAGGCGTAGCAATGCTCATTCACGATGATGCTGCGCTTCGCCAACTTATCGGCATCGAAATCGCGGATGTGGGTAATCTGACTGGCCACGTTGAGGTCGAGCATCTGATTGAAATCGCAGTCGTAGAGTTGACCGTCCCAGCCAATCGAAATGGTATTGCGGCACATCACGCCTGCCGCCGCCGACGGATTAAAGGAGTTTACCAGTTTTTCCATGTACCCGTCGTAATTGCCCGATGTGATCAGGTAATCCAGATAACGACTTACAGGTACGTTGGTAATGGCGTATAGATCGTTGAAAACCAGGCCGAACTCGTCAGATAGAACCCGTTTGAACTGCCGTTTCAGGCTGCCTTGATCACCGGGTAAGAAGGCGCCGTTCGGATTGTAAACCAGATTCAGTATCAGACCGGATTCTTCCTGACCGTAGCCCACATCGTTGAGCATTTTCATGGCCCGGATCGAATCGGCAAACACGCCTTTGCCCCGTTGCCGGTCTGTTTTATCGGCATTGTAGAAAGGCAGCGAACTGACAACCTCGATTTGATGATCCCGGAAAAATTCGGGCAGGTCGTGGTATTTCGGATTGGCCACGATGATGGTCAGATTGCAGCGCACGATGACGTGCCGGCCAAGCCTGGTTAGCTCCTCGACAAACCAGCGGAAATTGGGGTTCATTTCGGGAGCGCCGCCCGTTAGGTCAACCGTTGGGATGCTCGTTTTCGCCAGCGCATCGAGGCATTGCTGCATCGTTTCGCGGGTCATGATCTCTTTCCGATCGGGCCCCGCATCGACATGGCAATGGCGGCAAACCTGATTGCACATCTTACCCACGTTTACCTGAAAGATGTCGATCTGCGTTGGTGTCAGCGGAAAAAGATCAACATCGTCAAGCTTTTCCCGAAAGCTGGGTAACCCCAGTTTACTGAAGGTGTCATTCCCGATGAAATCGAGTTGCGCGGCTGAACTAGCCAACGTGTGTCCGGCGGCTTTTAATGATTTCGTCGTTGACATAGGTGAAGCGATATACGTGCAGAATAAGTCTGCTGCCAGACTCAATTTGGTATGAATTACATGCTTAACTCTTTGGCCTTGTTCATCATCTGAACACCGTGGACCAGCGTGGCGCCTCCGCGGATTGCTGCGGCAACGTGAACGGCTTCCATCATTTCCTGTTCTGAACAGCCTTTTTCGAGTGTATCACTGGTGTAGGCATCAATGCAATAAGGACACTGAACGGTATGCGATACGGCCAGGGCAATCAATGATTTCTCCCGGGCGGTGAGGGCTCCTTCGGCGAAAACGGCTCCGTAATAGGCGAAGAACTTGTCGGCAAATTCTTTTTGGAATTCACCAATCTGGCCAAACTTTTTGAGGTCAGCGGGGTCGTAATACGTTTGCATGGTCAGGTGTTTTATTGATATACGTGAAAAGATGAAGAGCGAATGCCCCAACGGGTAAAAAAATGATAGTTTAATTTCGACCATTCTTTTACCCGTTGGGGCATTCGCTGTTTGTATCAGAGCCCTTCAAACTGCCGAAGGAAGCGGACGTCATTTTCGAAATAAAGACGTAGGTCACGTACCTGATACTTCAGCATCGTGATGCGTTCGATACCCATACCGAAGGCGAAGCCGGTGTACTCGTTGGGATCGATACCGCAGTTTTCCAATACGTTCGGATCAACCATGCCCGAGCCTGCAATTTCGACCCAGCCGGTATGTTTACACACGTTACAGCCACTACCTCCGCAGATCTGGCACGAGATATCGATCTCGGCGCTGGGCTCGGTGAAGGGGAAGTACGATGGGCGGAAACGGATCCTGGTGTCTTTGGTAAACAACTCTTTCACAAAGTGGTAGAGCGTGTCTTTCAGGTCTTTGAACCCCACGTTCCGGTCTATGTAAATACCTTCGACCTGGTGGAACTGGCAGTGTGCCCGCGCCGAAATGGCTTCGTTCCGGTATACCCGGCCTGGCATGATGGACCGGATCGGCCTGAACCCGCCCGGGCTGTTGCGCACGTGCTCCATCAGACGAATCTGCACGTTCGAGGTGTGGGTACGTAGCAGCATATCGTCGGACACGGTGCCTCCCGATTTGTCAACAAAAAACGTGTCCTGCATTTCGCGGGCAGGGTGATTGTCAGGGAAATTCAAGGCCCCGAAATTGTACCAGTCCGATTCGATTTCCGGACCGTCGGAAACATTGAAGCCAATACGTTCAAAGATCTGAATGATCCGCTGCCGCACCAGACTCAGCGGGTGTTGCGTACCGGTCAGGTTCGGAATAACGGGCAGGGTCAGATCAACGGCGGGTTGCGAGCCGGCCTGTTGCTGCTGGGCTTCAACCTGTTCCTGAAAAGCCGTGAACCGATCCTGTGCCAGATTTTTCAGGCCATTCAACTGCTGACCTAATGCCCGGCGGTCGTCGGCAGCGGCTGTTTTAAGCCCATCGAACAATTCGGTTATGGCCCCTTTTTTGCTCAGGTAGCGCAGCCGGTATTGCTCCAGTTCGTCTTTGGTAGTTACGGTCGCCTGTTCAATTTCGGCGTATAATTGGGCAATAGTTTCAGTCATAGAAAGGAGTCTTCTGTTTTCAGTCTTCTGTCTTTTGTTGCTCTGCCATTCAGCGTGCTCTGATGGGTGTAATAGAAGGCTGAAAACTGAAAAACGTTTAGCAAAGATACGCCTTCAATGCCGATCTCTCGATGCATCAGCCTTTCAGGGGTAACTGAATGATGAAGGTTGTTTGTTCGCCCGGGGTGGTCTCTACCGAGAGGGTGCCTCCGTGGCCTTTGGTAATAATATCGAAACTCAGGCTCAGGCCCAGGCCCGTCCCTTCGCCGGTGGGTTTGGTGGTAAAAAAAGGCTGAAAAATCTTCCGCTGTAGCTCAACCGGAATGCCGTTGCCATTATCCTGAATCCGCAATTCGAGCCCGTCGGCATGTTGCCGGGTAACAAACCAAACCGTTGGAAAATACCCTGTAGGGTTTGCCTTCGCTTTTTCGCGAACGGCATAAAACGCGTTATTGAACAGGTTCAGCAGCACCCGGCCCACATCCTGACTAACTACGTTCACGTGTTCGAGCAGTGGGTCGAGGCTGGTGTGGAGCGTGGCATTAAAGGCTTTGTCTTTGGCCCGCAACCCATGATAACTCAGGCGCAGGTATTCGTCGCCAAGGGCATTAAGGTCTGTTTTTTCTTTTTCGCCACTGCTGGTTCGCGAGTGCTGTAGCATGCCCCGAACAATACTCGCCGCCCGTTGCCCGTGCTGACTGATCTTACTGACGTTCTGGTGAATATCGCCCAGTAGTTCGGCTTCCAGTTCAGGATCGCGTTCATCGGCCGGGCGTACATGTTCCTGCTTTAATTCGTCGAGCAGTTCGGTGGAGATCTCGGCGAAGTTGTTGACAAAATTGAGCGGGTTCTGAATTTCGTGGGCAATGCCGGCCGTAAGCTCACCCAGCGACGCCATTTTTTCGCGTTGCACCAGTTGGGTCTGCGTTTCGCGGAGATTTTGCAACGACTGGTTGAGCTTTGCCGTACGCCGGGCTACCTGTTGTTCCAGCAATTCTTTCTGCTGGGTCAGGATAGATTCCTTCTCGGTCGATAGCTTTTCTACTTCGGCCAGCCTGTTCTGTAAATCCCGATTGGTGAGGTCATGTTCTTTTGCCAGTAAAATGGCCAGTACGGCCGGAATAGAAATGGCCATGATGGTTGGCAGGATACCATAATCGGAGTTGGCCAGTTTCCAGTAGTTCAGCATGGCGATGATGATGCTGCCCAGCACAGCGATGCCCAGCACGACCGAGCCGCTGATGAGTACCAGTACGGCATTGTATTGCTTGTTCCGAATGGCAATCAGACTGATTCGGAACCCATCCAGAAACAGTAGTACCAATGACAGCGCCCGCATGCCGGTTATGCCAATCGCTACAGGTCGCGGCATGGCTGGCAGACCCGTTAGCAGGGCAACGAGCAGCGTAAAACCAGCCAGAATGCCGAAAAGCGGTCCCCGTTTTTGTTGCAGATAGCTGTAGTAGGTAGCCAGAATCATGACGGCAAAACCCGTATTGAACAACGTACCCAGAAAATCGGCCCAACTGGCGGCGGTCAGGTTTCGCAGGTAATAAGGCAGGTCGGTTGCTACGGTTCCCAGACAGGAAAGCAGCATGGTGGTGCCAAAGATCAGGTTGATCGTGCGGCGGCGATAGAAGTAGTACAGGAAGTGAATGGCCGCCAGCATGAGCGATAACCCCACGATCAGATATTCTTCCAGGGTGCGGGTATGAACCTCATCGGCAATGCCGACAACAAACCCGGTTGGGTGACTTATTTCAATGTCGAAGGTGCGCTTGTCTTCAATGTAGCGTGGCACAAACCCCGTGTTTGGGTACGTGGCAAAGCGAACAGCCAGTAAATGAGACCCGGCTGGCAACGCAGGCAACAGGCACATGTCGCCACGCACTCGCTTGTGTTTCACGGTTGTCTCTGCCGACGTACCTATGGTGCCAAAGCGGGCCACGAACCGACCGTCTACGTATAATTCGGCGGCACCATTCATATGGACGAACAGCGGAATAGGCTGGTTCGCTACGGCCGAATCGAGTTGAAGCGTAAGCCGGAACCAACTGTGTTGCGCCTTAGCTACCTGTGCCAAACGATTGATGCTTCGATTCAGGCGAAGAGTATCCCATTGGCTGTCGTTGAGGGTAGGGCTGGCCCAGGCCATATTGTCGCCGGCGTGCCATCGCCATACCAGCCGGGGAAATAACCCTTCAGCCGGAATACTGTCTATTCTGTATACACCTGGTTGGGCAAGTGAACGGTGGCAGCAGACCAGCAGTAAAAACAGTAAAACAATGCGCATGGGAGGTCGCCAGGGTAGTAGTAGTCTGCAAATTAATTGATCTAAGCTGAACTGCAGACTTCGCTAGGGAACAAAGGAAACATTGGCAAGCCCGAACCGGTAGCGGTATGCGTTCACGACGCTCCAGGTTCAGGCTTGCCTGACTCATGCAGTCGCGTGCCTGTGTGCCGAACCCGACGTGTTTTTGTCAGGAAGCAACGGCCAGTCTGGATACCGACTGCTCAAAGGCCGCAACATCGTCGTCGGTGAGGTCGAGGTGGGTGACGAAGCGAACCAGTTGGGGGCCAAAAGCAACAGCCAGAATACCCTGCTCTTTTAGCCGGGCCAGGTAGTCGGTATTCGTAATGCCATTTACCAAACGAATGATGGCGATGTTGGTCTCCACAGGTAGTACTTCGGCCACTTCAGGCTGACCGGCCAGGATCTGCCCAATTTGCCGGGCACGGGCGTGGTCTACTTTCAGCCGCTCAATGTTGTGGTCGAGCGCGTAAATGCCCGCTGCCGCCAGAAAACCGGCCTGCCGCCAGCCGCCGCCCATCAGCTTCCGGAACCGTTTTGCCTGCATAATGAACGTACCTGACCCAAGCAGTAGCGATCCCACCGGGCAACCCAGGCCTTTGGAAAGGCAGATGCTGATCGAATCGAATAACCGTCCGTACGCCTCTGGCGCGTCGCCGGTTTCAACCAGCGCATTGAACAGCCGGGCTCCGTCCAGGTGAAGCGCCAGACCGTGTTCATTGCAGAGTTGGCGGATGGCGGCTAGCTCAGGCAGCGTGTAATAACAGCCACCGCCTTTATTGACTGTGTTTTCGAGCGATACCAGCCGGGAAATGGGCCGGTGAACGTCGGTGGGGTTGTTGATCGCCGGGGCAATGAGTTCGGGGGTGAGTTTACCGCGTTCACCCGCCAGCAGTGCCACCGAGGCAAGCGCATTAACGGCAATACCGCCCCCTTCATACAGGTACACGTGCGAAATCTGGTCGCAGATGACTTCGTCGCCCGGCCGAACGTGGGTACGTATGGCCAGCTGATTGGTCATCGTGCCCGAGGGGCAGAACAAAGCGGCTTCCATGCCAAACAGACGGGCGGCTTTCTGTTCAAGCGCGTTCACGGTTGGGTCTTCGCCAAAGACATCGTCGCCAACAGGAGCGGCCATCATGGCAGCCAGCATCGCTGGCGTGGGGCGGGTAACGGTATCGCTGCGGAGATCGATCATAGGTCAGTTATCAAAAAACAGTTATCAGTAAACAGCGTTGCTAAATTAGCTATCCGGCCGTTGGCAGCGGTGATAATTGTTGACTGACCCTGAAAATGAACATACCGTAAGCTCGGACATGTTTACTTATTCGACATGGAAACTATACTTTGCCGGCGATTTTCTAGTTTTGAGAGTATGGCCGACGAATTTTATAATCTCCCGCTCCGGTTAGACCTGATCACCAGAGGGCAGGCCGCCAAAGAGGTTACCCATGCCCGGCAGGTCACCTGCTCAATGGATGATTCGATCAGAAACAACCTGTACCTCATAACAACCACGCAATACAACGAGGCGCGCTATGATGGGCGGTTCGGCTGTACTATCTGGGACGATGATTTTAGCGCCGGGAATGATTCCGTCTATATTCTCTGGACAGATCGCATCGAGAAGTCGCTGATGGCCGCTATCCGCCGCTATGAACCCCGGCTCGACCGAGTCAAGGTGGAAGTGAGCGTTGATCGGGAAGGAACCCCGGATGCGCATAAGCTGGTTAGAATCAGAGTGTTGGCCGAGGTGGCCCCGTCGAACCGGCGGCCGTTTGTGTTTCAACGTGAAATTGCCGTGGCACCTTTCACCACCAAAATCAGGTAAGCATTGCCTATGAATACGCTGAATCCGTCCGACTTTTCGCGCGAAGAGATTCGTAAACGAATGACCCAGCATGCCGCGTCGATCTGGCAGATGCGGGGTAAAGACGTGGAAGCCGCCGACCCCCTGGTGAGCTATCTGATGGAAGCCTGTGCGTTTGAACTCGAAAATACGGCGCAGGCCATCGAGCAAACCCGTGGCCGGATTGTTGACCGGCTGGCCAGTGTGATGTGTCCTGATGTGGTGGATTTGCCGCGCCCGGCGCACGCTATTTTCCACGCCCGCTCAGATGATGCCCTGGCCGATCTGGCGCAATCGGCCCAGTTTTATTACCGGCCTCCGTTACGCGAAGGCAAACAGGAGGACTATTTTTTCTCGCCAGCCGTAAAAAGCCGGGTTGTCAATGGCGACGTCAGGTTTCTGGTCAGCGAACAGGGCATTGCTGAATTTAGCGGCTCCGACCGGATGCAGTGGGACAAACAGGTGACTCCCAGCTTCTTTACTGATTATCAGTCGGTCTGGATCGGCATTGAGCTGGATCAATACGTACCGGCCGTTGCTGGGTTACCCATTTACTTCGACTGGGAAACAGAATCGGTGCGGCAGAAAGCCGTGTATTACCGCAAGTTGCAGGATCAGTACCAGTCGAAATGGTTTTTGAACGGACAGCCTCTTTCCGTTCATGCGGGCTTTGTCAGTCCTGATTCGCACGCCCCTCATCTTGGGCCAGAACTCGACGTGCTACACCAGCTGGAACAGGAGGTCATGAACCTCTACCACCGTAGTTTCGTAACGCTGGGGAACGTACCTGGGCGCGATGAATGGGGCGCGGCCCTGAGCGTGTTGCCGCCCGGTTTTCAGTTCACAGAACAGCAGCGTAAGGTTTTCGACAAAGAGGTGCTGTGGCTGGAACTGCGGTTGAGCCGTGACTTCCCGATGCAGGCTGTAGCCACTATGGATGTGCGGTTGAACTGTTTTCCGGTGATGAACCGGTACCTGAACCGACTGCAGCAGCGGCTGTTCCAAACGCTGAACGTCTTTCCACTTAAATCAGAAGCTGATTTTCTGTTTATTCGCCGGGTGTATGATGCGGATAGTAAAGAGCTGTTCCGTTCGTCGCCCCTTCGGGATGTAAATCAGCTCGAAGAGAATTCGTTTATGTGGCGGCCCCACGACGTTGGCCGGTTCGATGAGCGGAATGCCCGCGATCTGCTCCAGCATGTACAGCAACTGTTGCTGGACGAAAACCGCGCGTTCCGGGCGCTTGGCTCAGGCTGGTTTGTGAAAACACTCGACGAACTGAACCGAAGCCTTGAAGACCTGCGCCAGCAACTGCAGGCCATGCCCAACGAAGGGTTCAAAACGGGAAGCCCGTATGCGTTCATCAAACCGAGAAAAACCGATAGCAACCTGTTTATTGAATTCTGGAGTACCAATGGTAAAGCGGCTAATTTCATACCCGCAGGTACGTTCCTGGCCTATTACGGAGGCTACGATTCGATGCAGACTGACCGCACAGCCCTGTTTTTGGTTACCGCTACCGTGGGGGGGTATGATAAGCTCAGCACCGCCGAGAAAGAATATCAGCTCCGCCAAACGTTGCTCTCGCGGCAGCGCCTGGTGACGATCGAGGATATTCAGGCGGAGTGCAAAGCGTATTTTTTTGCCCGGCTGGGTGGTGTAGCGGTTGATGTTCGGGTTGAAAAAGCATTCGCCGAAAACCTGATCGAAGGGGCGGGGTACGTTCGTTGCCTCGATGTGACCGTTACGCCCCGTGGCCGAACCGAACTGACCTCTGCCGAATGGGAAGCAGAATGTGACCGATGCCGACAGTATATGGCCGAGCGCTCGGCTATGAACCTGCCGTACCGGGTCAGCATGCAGTCGATGACCAACGCCCTGCGCCCGTTATGACGCTCCAGCAATACGCCGACCAACTCGACCGCCTTACCAGCGATGTGCGGCTGGAGGTAATCCTAGCCGAACTGACTCACGATGGTCTTGATCCCCGCCGCGAGCTGATGGTTCATCCGGCGGGGCTGTTCTCGCGCAGTTATCGTCACGATGTTGGGCGGGCGCTGGTGGGCAACACCGATGCGTTTGGTGACGATGCGGCCTCAATCGATCCGGCACGGCGGCAGTATCTGAACGTTGAAGTGCACCGCGACGGGCTCTACGATTACCTGCCCGAAGGTCTGTTTCATCAACCAACCAACCTGGGGCGCGATCGGGCCGAAGTATTTGAGGATATAGATGAGCAGGCCCGTCGGCAACGGGGAATCCGGCAGTTCTTTCAGCCGTTGGAGCAGGAATTCTACCTGCAGGGGTTGGCTATGGAGTTGGAAGAACGCAAATACTTTGTCACGGAAGAGAACCTGCGTCAGAACAGTCAGGGCGATGTGCTGCGTCAGTTTTGGGGTCTCCCGCCCGACCTGCTCGATATTCGCCAGTTGACTAATCTCCTCCACCTGCTGCCCATTGCCCACCGGCTCGTACACAATACACCGCTGGTTATGCAGGTGTTTGAGCTGATGCTTGGCGTACCGGTTCAGATCAGAACTATTCCGCCGCTGGTCCACCAAATTGAGCTGGCCCTGGGCGACGCGCCTGCGCCCAACGACCTGTCGAAAGCCGAATTAGGTAATTTTTCGCTGGGGGGGGCGTATCAGGATACAATGCCTGCTTACGAAATCAGGATTGGCCCCCTCAACGGCGATCAGCTGATCGACTACCTGGCCAACGGGCGTTGCCGGGCCATCATGAATCTGCTGATTGGCTATTTCATGCCATCGGAGGCCGACGTGATCGACCACCTGCTGGTGAATACTGATGAGCGATACCTCACGCTCAACGAAGATGAGTTGGCACCTGCCAGTGTGCTGGGGGTGGCGTCATACATCTAGTTTACCGGCTCGCCTCCATCATCGACACCACTAACTGGGCCGAGTTTCGGGCGGCAATGCCCAGGAACGTGCGCATATCGGTGCGGGCCGAACTGTTTGCCTTGTCGCTAAGGCTACGGATCACGATGCACGGAATGCCCTGCTGGTAGCAAATCTGAGCCACAGCAGCTCCCTCCATTTCGGTAGCATCGGCCTGATGTTCGGTACGGAGTTGATTTACCCGCTGCTCCGAATTGACAAATTCATCGCCCGTTACAATCCGCCCGGCCACGGCGATCGGTGCGCGGAGAAGACCGGGGATTGGTTCCAGTTTGCTTGATTTTGCCGTCTGTAAGGCCAGTAATAAGAGGGCAGAATCGCCGGGAAAATAACCTGGATTCAATTCGTTGGTAACCAGGTTCCTGGTCTGGTTGGTTGGTTTGTTGTCAAACGTGGTCCAGTGGTAATCGTGGTACCCTGTTTCGCGGCCAACCACCAGATCGCCGGGTTGCAGGTCGGGGCTGACACCACCTGCAATGCCCGTGAAAATCACCTGCCGGGGCCGGAAATAGGCGAGGGCAAAGGCCGTGGTCATGGCTGCGTTCGTTTTTCCGATACCCGTCAGCGCTACCACTACCTGCTGCGTTCCGAGGCGCCCTGTAACGAACCGGATCCCGTTCTTCATGACAACAACCGGGTTTTGCAGCCGTTTTTCAACCAGCTCTACCTCGGGCCCGAAAGCGCCAAGCAACGCCGTGATGGATTCTGTCTGATACGCCTGTGCATGACTACACTGCGTTATGACGACGAAAAGAAGCGCAAGGAGAAACCGCATCGGTTAGGTGTGTTAATAAGAAATTCGTGCAGGTACGTTGTTAACTATCGATTAGCCTCTTAATCGAACAGGAGCCAGTCGACGCCGAAGCCAAAACCGCGCTGTAGTTGCAGAAAACCGGGCGCAACGAAATACCCCGGCTGAAAGACCCCCTGGTTGACATGGCTGAATTTCAGGAAGAAACGTACCCGGTTTACCCGCATGTTGGCAAAGGCATCGGCCAGAATAGCCCCTTCAACCAACTGCCGGTCTTGCAGATAATACTGCTGCGATTCGGGCGAGTAGGCATCTCCGTAAAACTTCGATTTGTAATGCAGTTCCAGCCCGGTCTGGATGTGCAGCACTTTGGCATAAATGAAATCATACTGAACCCGGCCGTTGATGAAGAAGGTCGGAATACGAAGCACATCGTTGCCCGCGTTGAGCGGTGTGTAATAGATCTGTGTGCTGGCCTTGAACCGCGATTTCGAGTAGGAGGCTCCTAACCCCACGCGGAACATGGTGAAGGCCGTTGCCAGTTGGGCTGGTACGGCATTCTGGTTGAAGTACACGTAATTGTTGAGCAGCCAGAAGTCGCCACCGGGCGACACGGTCCAGTCTTTATACTTTATGTTCAGCAGGCCGTAGGCATGTTGGGTTCCTCTAAGCCCAAATCGGTTGTTCCACTGATAATGGTTACTGGAAAACCGCTGCGAGATCAGCGTGGGTTCGGCCAGCATGGTGGTGAAACCAACCGTAAACAGGCGGCTTTCCAGTTGTCCGTTCAGCCGGAAAGCGCCTGTGCCAACCAGGTATTCGCCTTCGGCAGTCAGCCTCGACAGGCTGTCGGGGAAATAATAGCCCAGCCAGCCACCAACGTAGTTTTCAAAGCCAGAAGCCGAGTAGCTGTTCTTATTCGGCTGGGTTTCGCCGCTCACCGTTGTGGTTGAGGCCAGGTTATAATCGCTCTGCTGGCTGAAAATCCGTTGCCGGTAGAAAAGCCGATAATTATAAGCCGATTTCCCCCGGTTATAAATGCCTTTCACCCCAAACGTATTGTCGATGGCATGCCAGTATACATCCTGCTGGGTACGTGTTGAATCGTAGAGCGAACGCGGGTAAAAATGGGAGAAGTTCTGGTTCGCTACCTGCGCATCATCCTTGTAATTGTTGGTCTGGATCTGGTAATCAAGCCGGTGGAAAAACTGAATGCCATCGGTAGGCACGTATTGGTGATATAGGTGCAGGCTGGTCCGCCGTTCCCAGCCCAGCGTACTGGCCAGCTTGGCCTGCCCCTCGTAATCGAACGGGATGGTGTCGCCGCTTGTGGTCGTACCAAACACATTTCCTCCCTGCTCGGGCAGGCTGTGGTTCATGTGATTGATGTGGGCCATCAGCGTGTAGCGGTTGTTCTCCGTCCGGTAATTGCCGTGAAGCAGAACGCCCCAGTCCTGCGCCAGCAGTCGTTCGGTCTGGCTACGTGCCGCACTGGTGCCAAACTGCCGTTCCGACGTAAATCGCTGTACGTTGAAGCCTACATTCAGGCGCGGCGTGATATTCTGGTTGAAATCGAAGTTCAGGATATTCTGATTTCGCCCGCCCAGCACCAGATACATATCCGTGAAGGGAGACTTCGTGTCGTAATAACGTACCTGATTAGTCTGGTAAGCGTAGGGCGAAAACACGTAATAGCCCTGTTGTTCGCCAATCTGAGTTGGGGTCTCGTAGAACACAGGCCGTAATGGCGTACCCAGATTGCCCAGGTCCGTGTACCGGTTTCCGTTTCGTTTCGTGAATTCGAACTGATGATTGCTCACCAGCGATGTATCAGTCAGATACAGTTTTTTTCGGTTATTGAATACGTCGCTTTCCAGAAAGAAACGGGCGGTGGTAGGGCCATAAATCACCTTCGTTGAATCATCAATACCCACACCCGCACCGGATCCGCCGGGTTTTCCGGCTCCATTGGGGCTGGTGGTGCCGGGGAAGCTGCCGGGAGTACTCGGAAAGGTGCCTACGCCCGTAGACTGTTGCGCCCAGCCGAGCGTGGATAGACAAAGAAACGAGGCCAGAAAAAGAAGTGCCGAAAACTGCATACGCAAAAATAGACCAAAACCCGCGCCGGGCCGCTATGGAGCTACTGGTTAACGATTTTTAAGTGCCGGGCCGCGTAGGCAATCAACGACTAAACGGGCCAACGTTTGGGCGTCTTCCTGCCCAAGGAACGTCATACTCACCGGAAGGTAGGCGAAACGCCCTGTTTTCTGCTCAGATTCAGTCAGTAACGGCGCCAGTTTGACCTCGTCTTTCTGAGTCGTCAGAAACCAGGTTTCGGTTGGGGTTTGGGCAACGAGTTGGTCAACATCAGCGCGTGTATAGGCATAATGGTCACCAAAATCAGTATGGTGGGCAACCCCCCAGGTGTTGGCAACGTACCTGACAAGCGGATCGGCATGGGCCAGCCCCGATACCAGTTGAACCGGACCGGTGATCTGAGCCTGGGCCTGACCGCCGAACAGGCGGGGCTGGCCGTAGGCCAATCCGGCGAAGAGGATAGGTACTTTGGCGGCTCCGGCCACTGGTTCAGTATACCGACGGATCTGACGGTCGATGGTCGCTTGTTCAGCAGGCGAGAGGTCGTGCGGACATTTCGTCACAATCACAGCATCGGCGCGGCGGGCTCCCGTGCGTCGTTCACGTAGCCGCCCACCGGGAAAGGGATCGTCCGTATAGAATGGGCGGTAATAATCGGTCAGTAATAAATTCAGCTGCGGTTGAACGGCCCGATGCTGATAGGCGTCGTCGAGCACAACGGTTCTGATTTCGGGCTGCTCAAGGGCCAACTGCCGAAGCGCATCGGCGCGGCGTTCGCCAACAGTAATGGTGATGGCCGGCGAAAAATTACGGAACAGTTGGAGCGGTTCATCGCCGATCGTAGCGGCCGAATCGGCGGAAGTGGCCACCCGAAACCCGTGAGTTTGGCGGCCATAGCCCCGGCTGAGGGTGGCTATTTCGCCAGTTAAGGCTGGGTCGAGGGTTTGGAGGTAACGCAGCAGGTATTCAACAGCAGGCGTTTTACCGGTGCCACCAACCGTGAGGTTCCCAACCGAGATACACCGTTGGGTAGGAATGTAAGTGGTTACAAAATTATGATCGTAAAGCACGTTTCGGAGCGCCAATACACCTCCATAGGCCAGAGACAGCGGTTTTAGCAGGTTTTTATAAGTCACACTTCCGGTAATAATTTCGTAACATGTTTTTGCTGATGGGTCAAAAGTAGTAGTTTTAGCGGTTTGTTTTCCTCCGCCCACCGTATCCAATGAGTCTCCGGGTCAGCTACCTGAAATATACCCTTAACTTCACCTTCGAGGCTGGCACCTCGCGGGGGACGCTTACCCAAAAAGACTCGTTTTTCCTCCGTTTATTCGATACCGATCAACCCGATATAGTTGGATATGGTGAATGCGGCCCGCTTCGTGGCCTGAGCCTTGACGATATTCCAGACTTTGAAGAACGGCTATCTGAATACTGCGATTACTTCAATCAGATTGATCTTCAGCTATTTGACTGGAACGTAACGGTGGTGCTGAATCAACTGATCAGCCAGCAGCACCCCAGTATTCTCTTCGGATTTGAGACGGCTATGCACGATTACCTGTCGGGTGGCCAACGGCTTATCCGCGATACGGAGTTTGTGCACGGTCGGCGGGCGCTTCCAATCAACGGGCTGGTCTGGATGGGCTCGCATGAAGCCATGCGCAATCAGATTGACCAGAAAATTGCGGCGGGTTACACCACCATCAAGCTCAAGATCGGGGCAATTGATTTCGATCATGAGTGCGCCCTGCTGGCCTACATCCGGGAGCAGTATAGCCCGGAGCAGATCACGATCCGGGTCGATGCCAACGGGGCGTTTCACCCCGACGAGGCGATGACGAAACTAGAACGCCTGGCGCAGTATCAGCTACATTCCATTGAGCAACCCATTGCCGCCGGGCAGCACGACCTGATGGCCGAATTGTGCCGACAAACGCCGCTGCCAATCGCGCTGGATGAGGAGCTGATCGGGCATATGGAATACGTGGATAAGTTTCGGTTGCTCAAAAAAATTCAGCCACAATACATTATCCTTAAGCCAACCTTACTGGGTGGCCTTCGCCACTGCGATGAGTGGATCGAACTGGCAAACCGCCTGTCTATCAGCTGGTGGATCACGTCGGCCCTCGAGTCGAATGTTGGCCTGAATGCCATTGCCCAGTACACTGCGCAATTCAAGAACCTGATGCCTCAGGGGCTGGGAACCGGACAATTGTATCATAACAATATCAGCAGCCCCCTGCGAATTGATGCAGGTACGTTGCGCTATGACCCGGCTACTCCCTGGCATCTGAACGGACTGCGTCCCTAGCTGCCGCTTCATCACGAATTTTCGTCATATAATGTCAATCACCGCTTTTCTTCGCCCCATCGCCGGCCTGCTGGTGCTGGGCCTGTCTGTTGCCTCGTTGCCTGCTGCCGGGCAATTGCTAACCGAAAAACAAGCCTACACGCATGGCGACACCCTCCGCGGAACCATGACGCCCGAACGTACCTGGTGGAATCTGCTACATTATCACCTGCAGGTACGCGTCAACCCGACAGATAGTACGTTCAGCGGTCAGAATACCATAAAGTATCGGGTGGTGAGGGCCAGCCAGGTGATGCAGATCGACCTTCAATCACCGATGACGTTGATCCGGGCCGAACAGGACGGGCAGCCGTTACCGATCCGCACGGATGGGAACGCGCATTTTATTACGCTGGCCAAACCACAGCGCCCCGGCCGTACGGAGACCATTACGGTCGATTATGGCGGGAAACCCCGGGTAGCTAAAAATGCACCCTGGGATGGAGGCGTGTCGTGGGCTCGGGATACCGATTCAACAAAAAGCTGGTTCATTGCCACTTCCTGCCAGGGGCTGGGTTCCAGCGTTTGGTGGCCCTGCAAAGACCATATGTATGACGAACCCGACTCTATGCTGATCAGCGTTACGGTACCGGAACCGTACATGGATGTATCGAACGGGCAACTTCGACGTGTGGTAACCAACGCCGATCACACACGTACCTACGATTGGGCAGTGGTGAATCCGATCAACAATTACGGCGTTAATGTCAACATTGCGAAGTACGTGACCTGGAATGAAACGTATCAGGGCGAATCGGGTCCGCTACAGCTATCGTTTTTTGCATTACCTAAAGACGAAGCGGCTGCACGGGTACAGTTCCAGCAGGCGAAGACGATGTTGCGCGTTTTCGAAAACTGGTTTGGCCCGTATCCGTTCTATAAAGACGGTTACAAACTGGTACAGGTGCCTTATCTGGGTATGGAACACCAGAGCTCGGTTACCTACGGCAACAAATTCAGGAATGGGTATCTGGGACGGGACCTGTCGCGGACGGGCTGGGGTCTGCGCTGGGATTTTATCATCGTGCATGAGTCGGGCCATGAGTGGTTTGCCAACAATATCACTTACAAAGACATTGCCGACATGTGGATTCATGAGAGCTTCACGGCTTACTCGGAAAACCTGTATACAGAAGCACTGTTTGGCAAAAACGCAGGTGCACAATACGTGATCGGAACGCGGGTAGGCATCCGAAACGATCGGCCAATCATCGGCGATTACAACGTGAACAGCGAGGGATCAGGCGATATGTATTACAAAGGGGCCAATATGTTGCACATGATTCGGCAAGGGGTGGGCAACGACGAAAAGTGGCGGCAGATTCTGCGGGGGCTAAACAAGACGTTCTATCACCAAACAGTAACCACCCAGCAGATTGAATCGTATCTGATAAAACAAACTGGGCTGCCCCTGAAACCCTTGTTCGATCAGTACCTGCGCGATGCCCGTGTTCCTGTGCTGGAGTATAAAATTACGCCGGAAGGAGTGGCTTATCGTTTCGCCAATTGCCAGAAAGGGTTTACGACCCCCATCCGCCTTTGCCTGAACGACGCTGGGCCGCGCCGAATCGTAACGCCATCGACCACCTGGCAGACCCTTAGTCAGCCCAACATAAAAGAAGTTAACGTCGACGCCGATTACTACGTCCTCACCAAGATGGTTGATCTGTAGGAGCGGCCATGAGGGGCCGCTCCTACAGATCAACCATTACACCCAGTTTACTCCTTTGCGGAGGAGCGATAGCGTATCGGCTTCGGGTGAATTAGGCTCGGGGTGATAATCGTAGAGCCAGTTGGCTTGCGGCGGCATACTCATCAGAATAGACTCTGTACGCCCGTTGGTTTCCAGACCAAACTTAGTGCCCCGGTCCCAGGCAAGGTTGAATTCAACGTACCTGCCACGCCGTAAACCCTGCCAGTGTTGCTCGCGGGGCGAGTAGGGGAGGTCGTGGTTTTGGGCCATGAAGTGCGTATAGATCGGTGCGAACGATTCGCCTACCGCCCGTTGAAAGGCAAACAGATCAGCTTTGCTGGTTGTCTCGTTTTCTTTCAGGTAATCGAAAAAAATGCCGCCTACACCCCGTGTTTCCTGCCGGTGCGGAATATAGAAATAGTCATCGGCCCAGGTTTTGAAGCGTGAGTAATAGGCAGGGTCATGCTGATCGCAAACGGTTTTCAGTTGCTGATGAAACCAGCGCGCATCCTCCGGAACGACATAATGGGGTGTAAGGTCAATGCCGCCGCCGAACCAGTACGTGCCGGTGCTCAATTCAAAATAACGTACGTTCATGTGTATGATCGGCACGCGGGGATTACGCGGATGAATCACGATGGAAACACCAGTGGCATAGAAGTCAGCCGGTTCGGTCAGGTTTAGTTGCCGGAGCGTTGCTGCCGATGCCTCACCTTCAACAGCTGAGAATCCCACGCCTCCTTTCTCGATCACGATACCATCGGCCATCACGCGCGACCGCCCACCCCCGCCGCCGGGGCGTTGCCAGTGGTCTTCGCGAAAGGTACCCCCCGTTCGGTTGTCGGCTAGGTTTGCAGCCAGGCCATCGGCGGTTTCGAGCGCCGTACAGATCTGATCTTGAAGCCCTTGCAGGTACGTTGTGATCTGCTGTCTATCGGGTTGTTGCATACGTATAGGGAGCGGCAGGAAAGCAGCGCAGAAAGTGGTCGAAAGCCAAACGGGCTAACGAGGGGGCAAAGATACGTGAATCTGTCTGATACGATTTTCTGGCGAACTAATCAGCGGTGGCCAGCGTCTGCACGGGCCGGGTAGATGCCCGGATAATCAGTTCAGCGTCCAGATTAACCTGGGTAGTTCGGTTATTTTTCTGAATAATGTCAATCAGCAGCCTTGTTGCCATCTGACCCATATCGGCCAGGGGCTGACGGATACAGGTTACCGGTGTATGGAACAGGTCGTATGCCTCCGCTTCGTCGAAACTTAGAACGGCTACATCGTCTGGCACGCTGACTCCCAGAGCATTCAGCTGCTTTAAGCCGTGTAGGGCCAGCGCGTTCGACGCAAACAGAATGGCGTTTACAGGCTGCTTACCACTGAGCAACTCCTGGATCGACTTGGCCATTTCGCCTGTATACGTAGCCTGCCCAAGTTCGTTGATCCAGGCTTTGCTGATAGTAATCTGGTTATCTTTTAGCGCGGCCCGGTATCCCCGTTTACGTTCACTCACATGAAACAGATCAGTAGCAAAACTTATCAGGCCAATGCGGCGATACCCAGAATCGACTAAATGCTGGACACCCGTATAGATCGATTTGTAATTGTCCAGCGCGACGTAGTTGGTAGACAGGTTCGGAAAGTACCGGTCAATGAGCACGAAGGGAATGCGCTGCTGCAGGGCCGTCAGTTGGGCTTCTGAGCCCTCCGGTGCCGCAATAATCAACCCGTCGACCTGCCGGTTGAGCAGTGTGTCGATCAGTTTCTGAAGCCGTTGCGGATTTTCATCAGAGCTGCCAAATAGCACTGTGTAGTTGAACTTGTCGGCTTCGTTTTCGATGATACGCGCCAGTGATGAAGAGAACGGATTCGAAATGTCGGCAACGATAAGCCCAAGCGTATAGGTCTTATTGGTTTTGAGGCTCTTGGCAATCTGGTTAGGCTGGTAGTTCAGTCGGCGGGCGGCTTCCCGGATCTTTATTGCCACCTCTTTACTGATGCGGTTCTCCTTCTGATTATTCAACACGTATGAAACCAGGGCTATAGAGACGCCCACATCCTGGGCAATATCTTTCATCGATGTCTTCTTGACCATAATGAACTGCAGCGGAAAAAGCCAATAAATTATTTAATCGTTTAAACAGCTGTATTGTTCATCGATGATTATGACAAACCGAAATCTCTTTATTTTCTTATAAAAATGGCATTTTAATTGTATTATTTCGTTGAGTTGCGGGGGCGATACGTAGAAAATAGACTGTTTAAGGCTGTATGGGTTTAAACGTTTAAACCAATTTGACAAACCGCCCGTTTTTCAACCAAGCACCTGACACAGTACAGGAGCTGCATAGAGCCGTATTCGGACTAGTCTGATTACCAGTACCTCTAGACAACATGAACATGGAATTAACACATAACTATAAGCGCCAGGATACGTTCTCAAGCCTTCGCGCTCTACTCACTCAGCGTATTGTTAGGTTCGTTACTAACAATCCCGACGTTTTTGAAGCCATCGCCCGTACGGGGGCTCCCTTTGGTGGGAGTGCCAGCTTATTGCCAACTCGTCGGCCTGTAGATCTACAGCCAACACAAACAACCCAGGCAGAGCTTGCTCAAATTCAGGCACAATTGCAGGCATTAACGCAGCAGGTAGCTCAACTGCACACTGTACTCGGCGAAGAACAACGTACCCGGCAGGAACAGTCGGTTGAAAAAACGCGCAAGGCAACTGCCGGAAAACTAATCGGGATAGACCGGTTCAGGGCATTACAGGGAACATCACACAGGATGGCTTAATCGAACCGGTCAGGTACGTTCCTTCATCTAACAACAATCACTATGAAACGGTATTCATTAATATATCTGCTTAAAGAACAGTATCAACACGTTGGTTTTGAGTCGCATGCCGAAGCAGAGGCGCTGCTGCACCAACTGCTTACCAACTCGAAACGGAAACCGATCGGTATCTACGATGCTAAAACGGAGTTATTCGAGTGGGCACCTTCCTACAAGCCGAACTTTGATCAGGCCAGCACCGAAGAGCAGGCGCGCCGGGGAAATGGCATCATTACCATTGCGCAGGCATTACGTCGACGTGACTCGAGCTGGAACCCGGGCGATGGTTTCCGTCGCCCAAGCTTCTTTGCGTAAAAACGCCACAGCCGTAAAAACGTACCTGACCGGAACCTATAGGTACGTCTCCTTAAACGTTTACGGCCAACTGGTTTGCTTTGGCGGTAAATAGGTTGTTATTTAAACCCATAAACCCCAGAGATATGAATGTCAGACAAACAAAACGCGTAGTATTAACGGTACTCGCGCTCATCGTTACAACGCTTAGTACGTTCGCTCAGGGCGATAAAGCGAGTCGGCCAAGCCCACCGGCAACGGCTTCGGGCACAATTGGCGGCGCCACCATCACCATCACGTATGGTAGCCCATCCGTAAAAGGCCGGCAGATTTGGGGCGGTCTGGTCCCTTACGATAAAGCATGGCGGGCTGGCGCCAATGAAGCCACCATTTTCGAGACGGATAAAGCCATTAAAGTGGCAGGAAAAGAGTTGCCAGCGGGTAAATACAGCCTGTTTGCCGTTCCCGGTGAGAAAGAGTGGCAATTTATTTTCAATTCACAGACAGGCCAGTGGGGCATTAAAAGGGGGGGTGATTCAAACCGTGATCCGGCCAATGATGTATTAACCGTTAATGCCAAGCCAGACAAATCGTCGATGAACGAGAAACTGCTGTACGAAGTCACGAAAAAAGGCTTTGTGCTGAAGTGGGAAAACCTGGAAGTTCCCGTTGCCATCAAATAAGCCAGATAGCACATTGGTAGCGATTTGCTTTTTGCGGCTCCGAAGAGAATAACCTCTTCGGAGCCGCTTTTTTGTAGGCAAGTATGATCTGATTTCGCTGTTGATGAATTTGCTCCGGGAGTGGCGGGAGTTTGAATGGTATTCATTTCTTTACTGGTTGAGGGGGAGCGTCGCTGAGGAAACGGCTGATCTGGTCGTTTAAGAAGTTGGAATCAGCGGGATTACTGGCGGCTCCGGCTGTATGTCCCCACAAGGATGGAATTGGTACCAGCAACACGCCGGGGATAAAAGCCGCCTCGTAGCGGGCGTCACCCAAGGGGAAGTATAAATCAGTTTCGGAAGGCATGTACAGCAGCGGTACCCGGATTGCGCGCAACGCCTGTTCGATATTACCCTGATAACCTGCCGTCGTGCTGATGTCGTGGTGCTCCCAGGTACGCATCTGGAGAATCAGGTCGTTGGCGTCGGCCCCGTCGATGAAATGCGTACGGTAGTTGTTCAGCACCTGCTCGAACGTAGTGCCTGGCTTGGCGCGCTCACGCCATAACTCCCTGCGCCACCATTCCTGCGAGAAGAGCCAGCCCGTCCAGACAACGGCAAACGCCTGAAGCCCTTTAGTTGGCGGAGCTGTGTAGTTACCTTCCATATAGGCGGCATCGGTTGTGAGGGCAGCAATCTGGCCTTCCAGCCGAACAACCCCGTGCGGGTAGTTCTTGGCTGTTCCCGCCGTGGCAACGATACGGTCGGCAAAGGTGGGGTAGCTGATAGCCCATTGAAACGCCTGCTGAGCACCCATCGAAAAACCAATAATAGCCCGCAGGTGCGGCACATGAAGTTGTTGAGTCAGCAATTGGTACACAGCGGCCACATTATCCCGGATGGTCATCATGGGAAAACGAGGCCCGTGATGGGGCTCCGGCGTATTGCTGGGCGATGAGGAGCGGCCATTGCCAAACAACTCAGTGGCGATCAGACAGTATCGGGTGGTATCGAGTGCCTTGCCGGGGCCAATCAGCCATTCGTAACCGTGGTAGGTGGCCATATAATGCGAAGGCAGCAAAATAGCATTATCGCGAGCGGTGTTCAACCGGCCATAGAGCCCGTAAACAACGCGGGCTTTGGGCAGAACAACGCCATTTTCGGTCTTGAAATGATCGATGACAAACTCATTTCGCCCATCGGGAGCCATTGTTTGGCCCAGTGCGCACTGGGCCACCAGCAGGAACAGGAGAATTTTTTTCATCCTGTAAATCTACCAAAAGATACTGCCTGCTGATTCATTGTTTTCGAGGCGACCAGGTATAGCAGGATGGGTCAAATTGGCTATTTTTACCGATACGGGTTTTGCAGAAAATGGGGGTAAAGAGGCCTTTTTATGTCCCGCTTTCTGGCCAGACCTTTTTACGTAATCATCTAGATGAACAGACGGAATTTTATCAGAAACAGTGCCATGGCGGGTGTGTCGGCAACTGCGTTGACAACAGCTGCCTGCAAAACGGATAGGCAATCAGCATCAATCCCCGACAACGAGACGAATGCGTTTGCCGACGATTTTGTGTTGAACGAAATCAGCGTTGACGAATTACAGAAGCTGATGGAGTCGGGCCAGTACACGTCGGTGGCCATTACACAGCTGTACCTGGATCGTATTCAGGCCGTTGATCAGAAAGGTCCCCACCTGCGCTCAGTTATTGAGGTCAACCCCGACGCGTTGACGATGGCCACCACCCTGGATCAGGAGCGGAAAGCCGGTAAGGTGCGCGGACCCCTGCATGGCATTCCGATACTCATCAAAGACAACATCGACACGGGCGATGCCATGATGACCACCGCCGGGGCTCTGGCACTGAACGGCCACCGGGCGGCAAAAGACGCCTTCGTTGTTACGAAACTGCGCGAAGCCGGCGTCGTGATTCTGGGGAAAACAAACTTGAGCGAATGGGCCAATTTCCGCTCTACCCGGTCGAGCAGCGGATGGAGCAGCCGGGGCGGCCAAACCCGAAACCCGTATGTGCTCGATCGGAGTCCGAGCGGGTCTAGCTCGGGGTCGGGAGCCGCCGTGGCGGCAAACTTGTGCGCTGTGGCTGTGGGTACCGAAACAGATGGCTCTGTCATCGCTCCCTCGTCGTTCTGTGGCCTTGTTGGTCTGAAACCAACGGTGGGGCTGGTGAGCCGAACCGGTATAATTCCGATCTCGAAAACGCAGGATACCGCCGGCCCCATGGCCCGTACAGTGACCGATGCCGCCCTCGTATTAGGTGCCATGGCAGGCGCTGATCCGACCGATGCCGTGACGAACGAAAGCGCCGGGAAAGTGCCGAAAACCTTCACGACATATCTGACTACTAGTAGTTTAGCCGGTAAGCGGATCGGTATGGAGGCGTCATTTCTGAACGGTCAGGAAGGCGTAGTCGGG
The DNA here is from genome assembly GCF_017353175.1 of Fibrella forsythiae. Classification (GTDB taxonomy): domain Bacteria; phylum Bacteroidota; class Bacteroidia; order Cytophagales; family Spirosomataceae; genus Fibrella; species Fibrella forsythiae. Next base: position 1,237,656 of record NZ_JAFMYW010000002.1, read on the forward strand.
CTGTATAAAGACGCAATTGAGGTGCTGAAAAAACAGGGTGCAACGGTAGTGGAAGTTGAGTTGCTGAAGAGCCTGTCTGATCGTGGCGGGGCCGAGTTTACGGTGTTGCAGTACGAATTTAAAGAGGGGGTTAACCACTACCTGTCAACGGCCAGTGCAGGCGTGAAAACACTGTCGGAGGTGATTGCATTCAACAGGAAGAACGCCGCCACGGCCATGCCCTTCTTTAAACAGGAAACGCTCGAAAGCAGCGACGCGAAAGCAGGACTGGATAGTAAAGAGTACACTGATGCTCTGGCTAAAACACGGCGTTCGCGAGCGCGTATCGACGAATTAATGGCCGCCAATAAGCTGGATGCGATCTGCGGGGTCAGTATTGGTTTCGCGGGCTGTATCGACCTGGTCAATGGCGATTACGACACCGGGTTTTACTTCTGTCCACCGGCCGCTATGGCCGGTTATCCACACATTACCGTGCCGATGGGTATGGTGCAGGGGCTTCCAGTCGGCTTTTCGCTGATGGCCCGCGCCTGGCAGGAAGGCCCGTTGCTGGGCATGGCCTATGCCTACGAACAGGCCTCGAAAAAGCGAGTGCCACCCCGGTTCATCAAATCGCTGGTTCCGGCATGAGCATCCCTACTGAAAAATGGTGCCGGACTATGAGCTCGGGTGGCGTTTGATGCCCACCTGGTTGGATTGATGCCTGAAGAAGTAGAAACGGCTGCCACCGCTATTTTCCGGTCTACGGTCGGTTCCTGCTGTCAACACCCGGCAGTACCATTCGTCTGAACGCCATCTCCTTTGTCATTGAAAAAGATACTCTACTTCCTCCTGCTGCCGGTTGGCCTGCTGGCGCAACCCGTTGAACGACTGGTTAAAGTGGTGGTTGCTCCCGACCACACCAACTGGACCTACAAAACTGGTGAGCCGGTACGGTTCACGATCAGCGTACTGAAACATGGTAACCCTGTTCAGGGAGCCAGTGTAACGTATAAGATTGGCCCGGACATGCTGCCTGCCAGCAAAACCGAAACGGTATCAGTGGCTACTGGCGCAGTGACTGTGGCCGGAGGAACCATGAACGTACCTGGCTTTTTAAGATGCATCGCCACAGTACAGGTCGACGGAAAAGAGTACCGTGGTTCAGGAACAGCGGGGTTTAACCCGGCCGATATTAAACCAACTGTGACGTCTCCGGCCGATTTCAGGCAGTTTTGGGAGACAGCCAAAGCTGATCTCGCCAAAGTGCCTATTGATGCCCGCCTGACGTTGTTGCCTGAACGCTGCACGGAAAAAGTGAATGTCTACCACGTGAACCTGCAAAACTGGGGGCCCTCAAACTGGCAGGGTGCCCCTTCAAGGCTGTACGGGATCCTGTGTGTGCCGAAAGGCGAAGGAACGTTTCCGGCCCTTTTGCAGGTTCCCGGAGCTGGCACACGACCATATTATGGCGATGTGGCCAATGCCGAAAAAGGTGTTGTTACCTTTCAGATTGGGATCCACGGTATTCCCGTCAACATGGACCCGGCGGTCTACACATCGCTGGCCAGCGGGGCTTTTCAGAATTACCAGTTCTTTAACCTGGACGACCGCGACCGGTACTACTACAAGCGGGTCTACCTCGGGTGCGTTCGTTCAGTCGATTTCCTGGCGTCGTTACCGCAGGTAAACCCCGATCGGATAGCCGTAACGGGAGGGTCGCAGGGGGGCGCGCTGAGTATTGTAACCGCCGCTCTGGACCCGCGCATCAAAGTGCTGGGCGCCTTTTACCCGGCCCTCAGCGATATGACGGGCTACCTCAACGGACGAGCCGGCGGCTGGCCGCACATGTTTACCGGAGCAACGGCAGAGTGGACCAACAAGGCAGACAAAATCAAGACAGTCGGGTATTATGATGTGGTGAATTTTGCCCGCCTGCTGAACGTACCCGGCCGGTATTCCTGGGGCTTTAATGATGAAGTGTGCCCGCCGACCTCAACCTATTCAGCGTACAATGTGATCACCGCGCCTAAATCGCTCGAACTCTTCGAAGATACCGGCCATTGGACGTACCCGGAACAGGGCGAACACATGACGAACTGGCTGCTGGAATTCTTAATGAAATAACGGCTGTTGAGTTGGGCCACGGATAACTTTCGTAGCCCAACTCAACAGCCGTTATACAATGGGCCGAGGTACGTTCCCGGGCTTCGATACAGGCCTTATTTTTCGGCCATCACCGGTACGATAACCTCGTTCCCCTTTACGCTAAACGTATAAACCCCCTTGTCTTTATCCCATTGTTTAACGACCGGCACGATGCGTGTCCGGCGTGGACTTACTTTGTCTGCTGCGTTGTGGATGTGGTATACGTAATACAACTGCTTGTCTACTCCTTCAAACAGATCGCCATGTCCTGATCCGTTCTCGCCAACGATAGACCGGTGAATGATCGGGTTATTTTTATACTTCACCCAGGGGCCGTATGGCGAATCGGCTACGGCATAGCCAATGGCGTAATCGATGTTCTGGAAGTGGTTGGCTGAATAGAACAGGTAATATTTATTTGTCAATTTCAGGACAGTAGGCCCTTCCATAATAGGGACTGATTTATAATTAGGCGTTGCTTCCCAGGGCTGTGTTTGGTCAAAACAGCGTTTCAGTGTTTCGGGCTTTATCTTGCCGGTTTTCAGATCAAACTCGGCTACATGCAGGTAATTGCCTTTATCAAACCGTACACAGTAGAGGTAGTGCTTCCCATCAGTATCCTTGAAAACATAGGAATCGATATTTTTTTCGGAACCGTCAATAGGGCCCACCTCTCTCTGCCTGTATGGACCCAGTAAGGATGCTGACTCGGCCAATACGGTTTGCTCATCGGCCGTATAGGTCATGTAATACATACCCTTCTCTTTAAAGAGTTGAGGTGCCCAGAAACCTTTGGTGCCAAACGTGTGGTCGCCTTTGGTCAGGATCATACCCAGCGAATCGGTTGATCTGGCAGGTACTGACCACGTTTTCAGGTCTTTCGATGCTAGTAAGGCGAATCCCTGCGGCCCGCCGCCCCCGCCTTTCGATCCGGTCAGATAATAGGTGCCGCCCTCCACATACACGGTTACATCTGCAAAAAAGATTTCTCGCTTTGCCTGTGCGGATGCCTGCAGAGCAGCGAAAAACAGAATAGAATAACACAGGATTGATTTCATCGTTTCGGGTAATCAGTTAGTTCAGAAGGGTATGACCCATTGGCCCCTAAAAAGCTAAACTGATTTATCCCTCATCTATCCTCTTTCAGACTTGGCAAGTGACGATTTTTGTGAAGAACGGCCTACAAATCCGTACCGATCGCTTTTCTGGTTCCTGATCGAAAAGGCGGGGTGCCGAGACGCATACACAAAACGGCTGATACTGGACGATGAATAGCTAAATGCTCCGTTTAACTAAACAACCAGCAGCAACACGGGCTTATTACTGGTAACGACACGAATTGCGCAGGAACCACTAGGCGGGAGGGGAGGGTTGGAACGACCGATACCCTTACCTGACAGCAGTTGCCGGTGTTCGGATAATTAAAACTAGAAGCAAATGGCCTCGGGAGTGTTCGCCGTCTTAGATGATATAACGGCTTTAATGGATGATGTGGCGCTGGCAACCAAGGTGGCCACGCGTAAGACAACCGGTATATTAGGAGATGATCTGGCCGTAAACGCCGAAAAAGCAACGGGTTTTTTAGCTAATCGGGAATTGCCGGTTTTGTGGTCAATTACCAAGGGATCGCTGCTCAACAAGTTGATCATTGTTCCGCTGGCCCTGTTACTGAATGCTTTTTTTCCGGTGGCCATTACGTTCATTCTCTTGCTTGGCGGCTGCTACCTGGCCTATGAAGGTGCCGAAAAAATAGTGGAGTACCTGGGTAGTGTGCTAAAAAAGAAACCGTCGGTTGTGGCCAGTCCTGAACCAGCCGAGCCAGCTCCCACTCAGGAACAGGCCAAAATAAAGGCCGCCGTAACAACTGACTTTATCCTGTCGGTAGAGATTGTCATTATTGCTCTTGGAACCGTTGCCGGTCAAAGTACACCAGTGCAGATACTGACAGTGTCGGCGGTTGCCCTGCTGGCTACTGTTGGAGTCTATGGCCTGGTTGCGCTGATTGTCAGAATGGATGATGCAGGCCACCGGCTAATCAAGGCTTCTGCCGGTAAAGGTATCCGCTCAACGATTGGTCATGGGCTGGTCGGGGCGCTACCCATCGTAATCAGGCTGTTGAGTGTGGTGGGCACACTGGCTCTTTTGCTGGTGGCTGGCGGCATCTTCATTCATAACGTACCCTATCTGCACACACTCCATACGGGGCTTCCGGCCACGGTCAATGAGTTTGGAATTGGTTTGGCCGTCGGTTTATTGCTGACAGGTCTCCTTGCCCTTGTCAAACTATTTCGCTCTGCCCCCAGGGTTTCCAACGCGAACTGACCCATCTGGAACAGCGTAGTCTGCGCCTGATTGCCTGGTTAGTAGCCGCTGCTCAGTTCAGGCTCATAACAAAAGATGAGCGCGTGTAAGCTAAGTCAGGAAGGACCATTTTCATCCGGGAAGGTCTTTCGCTACAACACTGGAATCGGTGCTTGGGTCAAACGGCGTTGAACGGGTCACGTCGGCGCAGGATGGTTATCCGCAGCGTATACAACATAGTCGGCCTCTCCATACAGGCTGGAACATAATTGCGCAGAATACGGGAAAAAGAGCTACCGGGTCTGTTTAACAGGTGCCGGTAAACCCGGTATCCTGATCACGACTTAGTAGCCGAACTATGTATACATACCTGAGCTTTGACCTGTAAAAAAATGCGCTCTTCTTTTTGCCTTGTACGTCAGCTTCTTCTCGGCTAAGGGTCAGTCTGTCAGTTGTTTATACATCGCCAATGACGATCGTACCGATTACATGTGGACGGCGAACGATGCTACCTGCGACTCGGCGTTTGTGCACATGCTCGATTTCTATCTCCGCCAGATCGACTCGACCCGCAGCAACCCCGCCGATTTTCAGGCGCGCTTCAACTGCGACGGGAGCAACTGGTTGCGCGCTTACCAGAAATGCCGCTCACCAGCCCAGTTCAACCGGCTCATGGCGGCCATCAAATCAGGGTATATCAGCAACCCGCTCAATCGCTGGTGAGCACCTATAGCGCACAACCGACGGAAGTGTACTACGCCGGTAGCCTATGCTGAATGGGTTGGGCGTTCTGGCTAGCTTTGCGGCGTATAGTGCCGAAGGAAAAGCCTCGAAAGTGACCATCATTGCCGGTGCCCTGCAACCCGTTTTTACGATCGTACTCACCATTATTTTTCTGCATGAGAGTCTTTCCCTCTTCTGATCGCTGGGCATTTTGTTCTGGCGGTGCGAAACCAGTACCCCAGTCCGGCATGTACGTCACGGGCAGCGGCCCCAACATGGGTACGGCCTGAGAGGCAGCGTTGATCCTAAGTGAAAGCACGAAGCTGACTTTTCACGGTCTGCCCATGGCGCCATACGACCATGGCCCGAAAACCGCTAACCAGAGCATTGTCATTCAAATTCTGGCAAAAGGAGCCACGAATGAACGTACCCAGCGGTTATCGGCGATGATTGAAAAGGCGGGCGCACACGTATCCATGGTGGAAGCCCCAGAGCAAGACGAGCATTTCTCGATCCTGCATACCATCGTGCCGTTCAACTTCGCGGCCTATTACATGGCGGAGAAACTGGGTATCAGCGACACGTTTGTGGTGGGTGGTAAGGTTACAGAGGCCGATTAACGGTTAAAACCGTCCCTGCAACAGAAACTGGTCGGTGCGGGCGAAGAGCAGCGAGAAAAAGCTGAAGTCACTCTTGTTCGTATCGATCCGTTTTTCAAGCCGCAATACCGGTTTGCCGGGGTCAACCTGTAGCTGACGGGCAATCGCAGGATCGGCGGGTAACGCCTGTATTTTTTGCTCACCGCCCGTAACGACCAAGCCATATTTTGTCCGTAACAAGTCGAAAAAGGAGCGGTTCTCCATCCGTTGCCGGGCCAGATTCGGCAGGTACCGATTCGGCAAAATCAGCTTTTCGTAAAAGACCGGTCTGCCATCAACCGACCGTAGCCGTTCCAGGCAGTAATACGTCGTGTCGGGCTGCTCATCGGCGGGGAAAAACAGCATATCATCGGGAAACGAACATAACGCGGGCTTGGCCAGGATGGTCGTTGTAATTAGCTCCGCCGACAGGTCGTCGGGCGACACGGGTCTGTCGTCGGCCTGCGCAGCATGGGTTTTCAACGACATAACCCCCAGTCCAATCGGAATCGACTGTACAATGCTGCCTTTTCCCTGGTGTTTCCGGATGTACCCCTCCTGCACCAGCAGCGACAGCGCCTGCCGAATCGTGGGTTGCGTCAGGCGGTACTGCTGCTGAAGCACGCTTTCGGAAGGCAATAAATCACCCGCTTTGAACACCCCCCGGATAATATCCTGCCGGAGAACTTCATACAGATACTGGTATTGAGGAATGCGATTCAGTTGGTCAGCCATATAGTTTGTAAAGATAAGAGAATGCCTCCATGCTGGTTAATAGCCTCGCTAACCTATATTATTAGGTTTAAAAAATTAAATATAAATTATTGACAATTAGAGCATTATAAAAATAATTAAAAGCTTATTATAATAAGTAGATGGTATTTTGATGAATTGCCGGTACATTCGATTTTCGAAAAAGAGTATAGCATACGTCAGCGAAATGAGTCAGTGGTTAACGCATAAACGGATTGTGATCATTGGTGGTACAACCGGCCTGGGGCTATCCGCCGCCACTGCATTTGTACGCGAGGGCGCGCAGGTCGTGGTCGTGGGGCGCGATGCCGAAAACGGGCGACTGGCTGAAGCCCAACTGGCGGGAAACGGCATTGCCCTGCAAGGCGACGCAACCGACCCGGCAACGACCCGCACAGCCATTGAACGCTGTCAGCAGGCGTTTGGCGGCTTCGACGGGCTTTATCACGTGGCGGGCGGGAGCGGGCGGCGCTTCGGCGATGGTCCGTTGCACGAGCTAACGCTCGACGGCTGGAACTACACGGTTGAGCTGAACCTGACCTCGCTCATGCTGTCGAATCAGGCAGCTATTCAGGCGTTTCAGGCGCAGGGGACCGGCGGCAGTATTTTGAATATGGGCTCTGTGCTGGGCTACTCGCCATCACCCGCCTATTTCGCTACGCATGCCTATGCCGCCACCAAATCGGCTGTGATCGGCTTCACTCGTTCGGTGGCAGCCTATTACGCTTCGCAGAACATTCGCGTGAATGTGCTGGCTCCGGCCCTGGTGGAAACACCCATGGCGCAACGGGCTGCTCAGGATGACACCATTCTATCGTTTATCCAGACCAAACAGCCGCTGGCAGGCGGGCGCATAGGCCAACCCGCTGACCTCGACGGCGCAGCGGTATATTTTCTCTCCGACGCGTCGCGCTTTACAACGGGTCAGATCCTGTCGGTCGACGGGGGCTGGAGCGTCAGCGAAGGACAGTTGTAGTGCTGGTTGATTGGTTGATTGGTTAATTGGTTGATTGGTTGGCTGGTTATTTGGTTACTGATAGCCAAATAACCAGCCAACCAATTAACCAATTAACCAATTAACCAATTAACCACCTACCAATCAACCAGACAACCAATCAACCAATTAACCACCTACCAATCAACCAACTTGGCACAGGCAATAGGCATCGATTTAGGCGGAACCCGTATCAAAGGCGTTCTGATTAACCCCGATACGGGCGAGGTCGAGTATCGGCTTGTAACCAATACCGGTGATGGGTCAACCGGTGCTAACTGGCAGCTAGCCGTCGCCCAGACCGTTCAGACACTGACCCGGCAGGCAACCGAGCCTGTAGCCGGCATCGGTCTGTCGGCGCCGGGCCTGCCTACCCCCGACAACCGGGCTATCGCCTGCATGCCGGGGCGCCTTCAGGGGCTGGAAGGATTTGATTGGTCGGCATTTCTGGTAAAGCCGGTCCGGGTACTCAACGACGCCCACGCCGCCCTGATGGCCGAAGCCCGATTTGGTGCGCTGGCAGGCATTCGGCACGGCCTGATGCTGACCCTGGGAACGGGCGTAGGGGGCGGGCTGCTGCTCAACGGACAACTCTACCAGGGTTTTTACCAGATGGCGGGTCACCTCGGCCACATCACGGTCAATGCCGATAGCAGCCAACCCGACATTACCAACGTACCCGGCAGCCTGGAAGACGCCATCGGCAACGTAACGGTGGGAAAACGCTCATTTGGCCGCTACCACACTACTCACGAACTGGTGGCTGGGTATCAGCAGGGCGAACCGCTGGCAACGCAGGTCTGGCTGACGTCTGTTCGTCACCTGGCCGTGTCCATTGCGTCACTGGCCAATGCGTTTTCGCCCGAAGTAGTGGTGCTGGGTGGCGGCATCATGCAGGCCGATAAAGCCCTGCTAACCCCGCTCGAAACCTTTATGGACGTATTCGAATGGCGACCTGCCGGTAAAAAAACGACCCTCCGGAAAGCCCACTTCGACGATTGGTCTGGTGCCATCGGTGCGGCTGCTTTTCTAACACACGAACAAACAGTATGAACCCCACAACCGAGTACATTCAACGCTCCCGCGCCCTGCTGACAACCATTGAACAGCAGGCAGACGCCATTCAGCAGGCCGCTCACTGGTTCAGCCAGACCATACTGGCCGGGCGCATGGTGCACCTCTTTGGCAGCGGCCACAGCCGGATCATGGTGGAAGAAATGTGGCCGCGCTATGGCTCGTTCCCCGGTTTCAACCCGATTGTCGAACTGTCGCTGTCGTTTCATAACCTGGTGGTGGGGGCCAACGGACAGCGACAGGCCATGTTCCTGGAGAACGTACCTGGCCTGGCCGATCGGATCCTGCGCAACTTCGACCTCTCGGAGAAAGACAGTGCGCTGGTCATCTCGTCGAGCGGTTGCAATGTGGTACCGATCGAAATGGCCGAACTATTCCAGCAGCGCGGTATAAGGGTGGTAGCGCTGATTACGAAAGAACATGCCGAAGCCAGCACCAGCAAACGGCAGGATGGTAAGAAACTAAGCGACTTTTCCGATCTGATTCTGGACACCGGGGCGCCCGTTGGCGATGCCATGCTGACCATTCCGGGCCTGGATACGCCCGTTGCACCCGGTTCAACGGTAGGTGGTGCGGTGCTGGTCAATTGCCTCAAGGCCGAAGTCGCCCGGCTGTTGACGGAGTCCGGACAGCCGCCCCGGGTGCTATCGGCGGGGAACGTCGTTGGCGCCGAACGGGCGGTAGCCTTATTCGAGAGCGCCTACGATGAACACGCTCACCGACTGGCCAAACTTTATCAGCGCGTCGGCGTGCCCTCGTATGTGAGTGAACTATCCGAACCCCTGACTCAGCAGCAGCCATGATGGACCGCCGACAATTTTTGGGAGCGGCGGCTGGTTCGCTGGCCCTCGCTCAGGGTGTGTCGTTCGCAGGTGTAGCTGCGCCGGATCGCAAACCGGTTCTGGGCGCGCATGTCTGGGTTTTCTCTTCGGATAAGCCGAATTACGACTGTTTTCCGGTGATCGATCAGGTGTTTGCCGATGTGAAATACGCTGGTTTTGAAGCTATTGAGTTGATGGATGTAGCCTTACGTCATACTGATTCCGTGGCCAGAATCGGCGATCTGATTCAGCAAACGGGGGTGTCGTTAATTGGTGCATCGCATGGGCAGCGCATGTGGGACAAGAGCCAACAGGCCGAAAACGTCGACAAGGCGGGCAAAGTCATCGAACGAATTGCTCAGTTGAAAGGCCGTGTACTCGGTATATCCGTGGGTGATGCCCGACGCAAAAAGACGCCCGACGAGTTCGACGTGCAGGCCGAAACGCTGCGAAAAATTCAGGCTATTGGCGCACAATACAAGGTGGTCCCTAACCTCCACAACCACACCTACGAAGTAGCCGACGGCCTGTTCGACCTTCAAAATACGCTGCAACGCGTACCCGATAGCAAGCTGGGCCCTGACCTCGACTGGCTCTTTCAGGCAAAAGTCGACGTACCTACTTTCCTGAAAACCTACGCTGATAAACTGGTCTACATGCACCTGCGCGACCATCTCTGGACGGGTATCTGGCCCGAAGCGCTGGGAGAGGGTATCATGGATTTCGGGGCCATTGCCCGGCAGCTGAAACGCATCGGCTACGCGGGTGACCTCACCGTTGAGTTGGCTTTTCCGGCGGGTTATAAACCAACCCGGCCCATTCGCGATAGCCTGAAAATGAGCCGTGCCGTGATAAGAAAGAACTTTGGTCTATAAGCATGAACACTATATTCAACCATCAACAGGTGCCGCTGCTGGCCGAGGTCGATATATTGGTTATTGGCGCGGGGTCGGCGGGTTGTGTGGCGGCACTGGCGGCGGCCGGGCAGGGAACGGAAGTATCGGTGATGCTGGTGGAACGTTACGGATTTCCGGGCGGCACCTCTACCCAGATGCTCGATACGTTCTACGGCTTTTTCACCCCCGGCAACGTACCCAGAAAGATTGCAGGCGGCTGGCCCGATCGCATCGTTAATGAACTCGAAAGAACCGGCGATATCTTCCTGCGCCCGAATACCTACGGGGCCGGGACCGGTGTGAATTATAACCCCGAACGCCTGAAGCTCGTCTGGGATCAGCTCATTCAGCAACAGGGAATCCGCTACCTGCTGCATACGACGCTCATCGACGTGACGCTTGACGGGGAGCGGCATGGCTGTATCTTCTGGAATAAAGGCGGGTTTCATAAAGTGCTGGCCCGTCGGGTGATCGACGCCTCGGGCGATGCCGACTTCTGCCACCTGGCCGGATTTGCCTACGAACTGGCCGGTGAACACGAGCCCGCCCAAAGCATGACCACTACGTTCAGAATGAGCAATGTTGCGCTGGACGAGTACGAGCAGGCAGGCGGGAAGAAGATGCTGGCGCGCCAGATGCAGGAGGCCGTGGCTACCGGCCGTCACCCGCTCCCGCGCAAAGAAGGTTCGGCCCACGAAATGAACGCCCGTAACTGCATCTCCACGGTGGCCGTGAAAGTGGCGGGTCTGTCGGCCCTGAACGCAGAGGAACTGACCAACGCCGAAGTGGAAGGACGGCGGCAGGCGTTTGTCTACGAAGATTTCTTCAGGAGCGAAGTGCCCGGATTCGCGCAGTCGAACATCATTGGCCTGTCGCACCAGATCGGGGTTCGCGAAACTCGCCGGGTTTATGGCGAACACCGGCTCACTAAAGACGAATGCCTGGCTGGGCTGCTCCCCGACGACCGGATATTCCTGTGCGGTGCTCCCATCGAAGACCATCGGCAGGGGGCCGACGGACAGGATGAAACCTACTGGGAATACATTCCAGGGCCGGGCGTGTATGGCGTTCCGTACGGCACCATCGTCCCGAAAGGAAGCCAGACTGTCTGGGTGGTTGGGCGCTGTTTTTCGGCCACTCACGATGCCCACGCGTCGTGCCGGTCGATGGCGCAAACTATGTCGATGGGGCAGGCTGCCGGGCTGGCGGCGGTGCAATCTATCCGGCAAAACGAAGCGGCCAATACACTCAACGTACAGCCGTTGCAGCAAACGCTCCGCCAGCTTGGGGCGGTGCTCGACGTACCTGATGCCGTAGCTGATACGTCGCGGCATGGCTGGAAAAACAACGTACCTGACTCGCTGCTGAAGCGGTCGCAAACTGCCTGACTATGTCGTTTATCCGAACCGTTTTGGGTGACATCCCCCCCGCTCAGGCGGGCCTTACCTACGCGCACGAGCACATCGTCATTGATGAGAGCTTTCCAACGCAGGCGAATCCGGATTTTCTGCTCAACGACGTCGATAAAATAGCGACGGAACTAACGCAGGTGTACCGGGCGGGTGGTCGAACGATGATCGATACCATGCCTGCCAACTGTGGCCGAAACGTGCTGAAACTGGCCGAGGTATCGCGCCGGTCGGGTATTCAGATCGTGGTGCCTACGGGCATTCACCTGGAGCAGTATTACCCCGCCAGCCACTGGCGCTATCAGTATTCGGAAGACCAACTGACCCGGCTGTTTGTTGCCGACGTTGAGGAAGGTATCGACCGGTACGACTACAACGGCCCGGTGCTGAACCGGACCGATCATAAAGCGGGCATGATCAAACTGGCCACCGGCGATGATCCCATCACGGCCCATCAGAAGCTGATTTTTTGGGCCGTTGTGAATACTCACCGGGCCACCGGCGTACCCATTCTGACGCACAGCAACGCCGGACTACACGCCCTGGATCAGGCCGAACGCTTTGCCCGGCTCGGGGCCGATCTCCGGCATGTGGTTATTTCGCACGTAGACCGGCACAAAGACATCGGCTACCACCGGGCCCTGCTGCAAACCGGCGTTCGGGTGGAGTTCGATAGTGCGTTTCGCTGGAAAGCAGACGAGCCCAACTGGACCTTTACGCTGCTGGAAACCCTGCTGCCCGACTTCCCCGATCAGATCACCGCTGGTATGGATGCCGCCCGAAACACGTACTGGCAATCGTACGGAGGCACGCCGGGCCTAACGTACCTGATGACCACGTTTCGCGACGAACTCACTCACCGTGGGCTAGCCGGCTACTGGAACCGCCTGATGATCGACAACCCGACGGCGCTGTACACATTCTGCCAACCGCATTGATTTCCAACCTTATCTACTACCTAAACCATGCCATCAAGACGACGATTTCTTGGCCAGCTGGGTGCCACCAGTGCGTTGCTGGCAGGCAGCGAAACGCTGGCCAATGCCGCATCGCGGGGGCTATACGCTGGGTCTACTCACTTGCTGACGCCCCTTGCTCCACGGTCGGCCGCCGATACGATCAACATCGGCCTGATCGGCGCCGGTATCATTGGGCACTACGATCTGAACTGCATCCTGAAGGTGCCTGGAACAAAGGTTGTGGCCGTGGCTGACCTCTACCAGCCGCGCCTCGTCCGGGCCAGGGAAGTCTGGGGGAACGACCTGTTTACGACCCGCGATTACCGGGAGGTACTGGCCCGCAACGACGTCGATGCGGTGCTCATCTGCGTACCCGATCACTGGCACGACCGCATCTCGATCGATGCACTCCGGGCGGGTAAGCACGTCTACTGCGAAAAGCCGATGGTTCACCACATCGAGGAAGGCAGGGCGGTGATCGATGCGCACAAAAAATCAGGAAAAGTCTTTCAGGTGGGCAGTCAGCGCGCCAGCAGTGCGGCCGTACTGGAAGCCAAAAAGCGCTACGAAGCGGGTGATATCGGCGAACTGACGTCGGTAGAGACCTTCCTCGACCGGACCGATGCGCTGGGGGCCTGGCAGTACACCTTGCCGCCCAATCTCGACCCGAAGGATGTAGACTGGGACCGGTTTCTGGGCGACGCTCCCAGGCGCCCGTTTCAGGCCGAACGGTTCTTCCGCTGGCGGAACTATACCGACTACGGAACCGGCGTGGCGGGCGATCTCTTCGTGCACCTGATCACCGGTCTGCACACCATCACCGGCTCGCAGGGGCCGACCCGCATTTTCGCGCTGGGTGACCTGAACTTCTGGAAAGATGGCCGCGACGCCTATGATCTGGTGACGGCCATTATGGATTACCCCAAAACCGACAAAAATCCGTCGTTCCAGTTCACCACGCGGGTCAATCTGGCCACCGGGGCCGGGGGCGACATTCATACGCGGCTGGTGGGAACGGAAGGCGTGATCGACATCGGCTGGAACTCGTTCGTGATGAACCGGCTCAAACGGCCCAATGCCCCCATGTACAGCACGGGCTACGATGCCCTGTTCACCTACCCGAAGGCCATGCAGGACGAGTTTATCCGGCAGTATGAGCAAAAATATCCGGCCGATCAGTTTTCCCGCACCGTAAAAAACGAACCGGCCGTTGCTTTCAACACACCTGCCGGATACGACGACCGGCTCGATCATATGATTGTCTTCGTTAATGCCGTCCGGGCAAACAACCCGTCGATGGTGATCGAAGATGCCGAATTTGGGCTACGGGCGGCCGCCCCTTCGCTGGCGGCCAACCTGAGTGCCCGCCAGCGTAAAGTCATTAATTGGGACCCTGTCGCCATGAAACTGATTAAAACCACTTGATATGCAACAAATTGCTATGCTTGGCGGCGGCTTCATAGGCCGCTTCTACGCCGAATCCCTCCACGGTCAGCGCAGCCGCGACCGAGTCATTGCCATTTACGCCCGCCGCGAAGAAACCGCGCAAAAATTTGCCACCGACTACGGCTGCGCTATCTGGTCGACCGATATGGAAACCGTCATCGCCCACCCCGACGTGACCATGGTCTGCATTGCCCTGCCCAACAACCTCCACGCCCCGGCCGTGGCACTCTGCGCCAAACACAAAAAGAACGTGGTCTGCACCAAACCCCTGGGCCGCACCGCCGACGAAGCCCGCCACATGATGCAACTGGTGGAAGATGCGGGCATTTTTGGCGGCTATCTCGAAGACCTTTGCTATTCGCCTAAGTTTCTCAAAGCCCTCGACACGGTGAAAAGTGGCTCGCTGGGACGCATTCTGTGGGCCAAATCGCGGGAGACCCACCCCGGCCCCCACTCCAACTGGTTCTGGGACAAAGAGCAGGCTGGCGGCGGCTGCATGCTCGATCTGGGCTGTCACTGCGTCGAAATCGCCCGCAATTTCATTGGCAAAGACGTTCGACCCGTGGAGGTGATGTGCTGGGCGGCCACGCAGGTGAAGCCCATCGACGCCGAAGACCACGCCATTGCGCTGGTGAAGTACGAAAACGGGGCCATCGGTCAGTTTGAGGTGAGCTGGACCTTCCGGGGCGGCATGGACCTGCGCGACGAGGTGATGGGCACCGAAGGCACCATCTGGATCAACAACTTTCTGCGCACGGGCTTCGAGATGTTCACCACCGGCAAAGCAGGCGATTATGTGGCCGAGAAGGCCGAAAGCAACGCGGGTTGGCTGTTTCCGGTTGGCGATGAGGTGAATGACCTGGGCTACAACCACATGTTTACCGACATGTTCAGCGCCTGCGAGGAAGGTCGCGCCCCGGCCGAAACGTTCTACGATGGGTACGTGGTGAACGCCATTCTGGACGCAGCCTACAAGTCGGCGGAGACCAAGCAGTGGGAGCCGGTGCAGCTACCCGTCTGGCGCGGACAGGAAGGACTTACCCAGGAGAAAACCCTGACCGACTACGACGCCGACCACTACCTGATCAAAGAGGAAATCACCCACGACGGCCGTCACAAGCTGATTCTGAAAGAAAAAACAGGCGGCAAGATCGTGGAGAGAGACCTGCCCTAATCCCTTATTACCATGAACCTGATCGGAAACATCAACCAATTCGACGCGATTGTGATTGGCTCGGGCATCAGCGGTGGCTGGGCGGCCAAAGAGCTCGCCCAAAAAGGATTACGCACGCTCGTGCTGGAGCGCGGCCGCCCGGTTGAGCATGTGAAGGATTACCCGACCACGCTGTCGAGCCCCTGGGAGATGACCCACCGGGGGCGCTACCCGCTCGACGTGCTGGCTCAGAGCCCTACGCAGGCCAAGGTCAGCTACGCATTCAATGAGTTTTCCGGTCAGTTTTTCGTAAAAGATACCGACCACCCGTACCAGCAGACTAAACCGTTCGACTGGATTCGGGGCTATCAGGTGGGCGGCAAATCGCTGAGCTGGGCGCGGTGGACGCAACGGTGGGCGCCCTTCAATTTTGAAGATAACCTCAAAGACGGGCACGGCGTCGACTGGCCCATCCGTTACGCCGATCTGGCTCCCTGGTATAGTTACGTCGAAAAATTTGCGGGTATCAGCGGGATTAAAGACGGGTTATCGACGCTGCCCGACGGTGAATTCCTGCCGCCGTTTGAGATGAATTGCATCGAGAAAAGCGTGCGCGATGCCTGGAAAAAACAATATGCCGACCGCCACCTGATCATCAGCCGAACGGCTAATCTCAGCAAAGCCCAGCCCGTTCATCTGGCCCTGGGCCGGGCCGATTGCCAGTCGCGCAACTGGTGCGGGCGAGGCTGTCTGTATGGGGCCTATTTTAGCAGCAATTCGGCTACCCTGCCCGCTGCGGCCAAAACCGGTAAACTGACCATCCGCCCGTTCTCGGTGGTTCATTCTATTATCTACGACGAGAAGAAAGGCCGAGCGACGGGTGTGCGGGTGATCGATACGAACACCAAAGAGATGACCGAGTATTATGCCCGCGTTATTTTCGTCAACGCGGCTACGCTCAACTCCACGCTGATTCTGCTCAACTCGACCTCGGGCCGTTTTCCGACTGGGCTTGGCAACGATAGTGGCGCACTCGGTCACTACCTGATGGACCATAATTATCGGGGGCGGGTCAGCGGGGTTTACGAGGGAACCGACCTGAATGATCGTTATTACTACGGCCGACGCCCCACAGGTACGTATGTGCCCCGCTTCCGGAATGTACTGGCCGATGCACAGCGCGATTTTGTCAGGGGCTATGCTTATGCCTGTGGCGGCGGACGGGCCGGTTGGGAACGTGGTAATGCAGTGGAAGGCTTCGGTGCCGATTTCAAGGATAACCTGTCGCGGCCGGGTGGCTGGTCGTTTAGTATGACGGCTATGGGTGAGATGCTGCCCCGCTACGAAAACCACGTGAAACTGAACACCGACGCGAAAGATCAGTGGGGCATGCCAACCCTCGATATCGACTGCGCCTGGGGCGAAAATGAAGACCGCATGACGCTCGACGCCATTGAGCAGGCTAAAGCGATGATGGAAGCGGCGGGCATCCGGGTTACGGCGGCTATTGATAATAAACAGCCGCCTGGCCTGGCGATCCACGAAATGGGCACCGCCCGCATGGGGCGCGATCCGAAAACGTCGGTTCTGAATAAATGGAATCAACTCCATTCGGTCAAGAATGTGTTTGTGACTGATGGAGCTTCCATGGCGTCGTCGGCCTGCCAGAATCCTTCACTCACCTACATGGCCCTAACGGCCCGGGCTGCTGATTATGCCGTTCGGCAGCTCAAAGCAGGTACGTTGTAGTTGCTTATGCACATCAAATTCTACGCCCCAGAGTGGGGGAATGCCCTCCCGTTTGCCGAGTTTTGCCAGAGCGTGAAAGCCGCTGGCTACGATGGGGTTGAAATGGCGCTGCCACTTGATCCTGCTGAAAAAAAGAGCCTGCTGGGTACGTTGCAGCAGTATGGTCTTGAGTTGATCGGGCAATACTGGCAATCGGTTGAGCCGGATCTGGACGCGCATTGCCGAAGCTACGAAACGTACCTGCGCCACCTGATCGACGCCCGGCCCGTTCTGGTGAACTGCCAGACAGGCAAAGACTTTTTCACCCCGGAGCAGAACCGGCAACTGTTCGATCTGGCGGCCTGACTTTCGGCCGAAACCGGGGTTAAGATGTCTATACTTTCCACGGAGGAACAAGTTAAAGATAGAACAATCCATGGTTAGGCTAAGATACTTCAGTTGCCTGCTCTTGAAATAACTGCGCTACATCAGTTTTCGAAATGATTGATAACAACCCGGCTGGTATGAAATACCTGTTGGCATGTTTTTAAGAGTAATCGTCAAACGCTTATCCTGAGTGATCCGATACGTGTAAACTGTCCAGCCCGATTTCCTCTTTCTGGACTATCTAATATAGGGTAATGCGAGGTGCGTTTCGCCGAAACAGGTGTATGCAATGTCACTGGCCGGTGTTGAGCTTTACCTCCCGGAACATGAACGGATTGTCACTACGTCTCAGCTCCTTTCCGCTGACAGTCGTAATGTTTCTGAGGGTAACCTCTTTGGTAATCACATAGGGGAATTTTTCCCGGTAGGACTGGTCCGTCATTTGCGGATTGATATTGGCGAAAATGGCAGGTCCCCGGTAGTTTTCAGGGTGCTGTGAGTCGTCGATTCGAAGGTTGTCAATGGTGATTTGCTCCGGCATATAGCAGGTGTAGCCAAAATCGTGCTCACCTGAATAGGAGCCACTGATCAGGGCGACACTGGTTTGCCGAGCGTCGGCCGGCACAAAAACACAGTTGCGAATCACCAGTTCTCCCTGCCAGGTGCTGCCGTAGTCGGGGCGTAAATTAACCAGACTTCTGCCACGGATGGTCGAATTCTCGATCAGCAGGAGGCCGCTGCCAATGGCATTGATTCCCATGTGGCCCAGCGTTGAGTTGCGTATGGTGGCATTGGCAACGCCCTGATGCGCATCAAACCGAGAGAGGGTACACCCATCATAAAGCAGATTCTTACAGAAATTAGACCCCAGGATGCCCCAGTATCTGGTGTCGTTGATATCATTGGTCTGGCTGCAATTCAGGAACGAAACGTTCAATGCACGGTTTGCAGAGAGGTCATACGTACCCATGGAAACAGGTTTACCCGCTGCGCCAATGGTGCTGTATGTCCGGTGTCCGGTCAGAATCGAATTCTTTATCGTTACGTAGGCGCAGTCACCAATGTTGATAAAGCCTCCGTAGGGCGCACCGTGGTCCCCTTCGCCCTCAATACGGTGTTGCAGGCCGTCAATGATCACATTAGATCGTCGGATGGCGAGGTTACGGTTATAATAGGTATACGCTGACTCGGCTTTATTGGCAATGGTGGTGAAGCGTCCCCCCGTGATCTGTAGCGGTTTCTCATCAATGGGCAGCGCGACCATATCTGTGATTCGGTCGAATGTCCAGATGATCGGAGCATTCATATCAACATTACCGTTTTTGTCTACCACAAACAGATCGGTCTGGGGAGAGCCATTGTTTTGGTTGAGCCCATAGCGGATGTACTGCTTCACAGTAGTATTGGTAACGGTGATCAGGCAGGGCCCAGGCAAAGACACGTCGATTTTTTTCTGGTTCCGCTGAATAGAGGATATGCTTTCCAGCTTAAAGGGTTTGAGGGCTGAACCTACCGTGAACACAGCAGCATTGCGATTTTGCACCTCCGTATCGTCAATGATGAAGGATGCCGTATTGAAATCAGTATCCGTCCGGATGAGTGCTGTTCGCTCTTTCCCGCCAATATAATAGGTGGCTTTCCCATCGGCTTTTACCGAAAGACCGTGAAGATTGGCAAACGCATGGGTGGCAGCAATAGCGTCCATATCATCGGCTTTGCCATCCCCTTTGGCACCAAAATCGCTATAGCGGACCAAGCTGGCAGCTTTGTATTTATCCACGTTCCTGGGGGACACGTTCACCTGTAAGTTCCCGTTTTCATTGGTGTATACCCGGGTTTTCCCATCCAGGGAGGTGATCACTACCTGTTCAGGGGAGCCTTTCGTCTGAGCCTTTACCACTACTGCAGCTAGTACCAGGAGGCATGTCAGGATCAGGTGCGTCATCCTGTTCAGTAGGGTCGTCGTCATTCGTTTCAGATTCAGTTAGCGGGTTATGAATTGGGTGTCAGTCAGGACAGTTACAGTAGGGATAGGTCGTCGAGCTGATTAACTTTACCGGTGGCGACCCCCGAACGCACCTGATCGAAGCCTTGGGGACCTTCTTTTTCAATCGGCTGGGCGTGACTGGTTGTACCGAGAATGCCGAAAGCTGTCGACAGAAGGAGTCATTTCTTAAGTATTCGATTGGCCGACGACCCATTCAGATCGTCGGCGATGAATTTACTTCTTAAAAATTAAGCTGGCATACTGCCGTAGCGACCGGCGCCAGGTTTGCCACTCGTGCAACGTACCTGGCGACTCGTAATAAACGTGCTTGATACCCGCTTTATCGAGCGCTTCGTGGAAGCCCTTCACGCCCGCATACATACGCTCCGGTTCTTTGGTGCCGATGCTGACGTATACTACTTTCATCTTCTTATTGAACGCATCGGCATCGGCAAGGGCACCGTCATACAGCTGTTTGACATCGGCACCAGGCTGCAAGCGACCGGCTCCACTGAATCCGCCGATGTAAGCAAACTTGTCGAGGTTGGTCATTGTGGTCTGGAAGGTCTGAAAACCACCCATCGACAGGCCCGCCATTGCCCGATTATCCCGATCGGTCAACGTTCGAAACGATTTGTCGATCATCGGTATCACTTCCTTGACCAGCAACTCAGGAAAAACATTGGGGGTCATGCCACCGGTTGTGCTAACCGGTTTAGTGGGATCGGTTGCGTAGCCACGTTCCATCACTACGATCATAGGCGTTGCCTTATTCTCGGCAATCAGATTGTCCAGAATCATATCCATTTTACCCTGCGTTGGCCAACCAGTTTCATCTTCGCCCGAGCCATGTTGCAGGTACAGCACCGGATAGCGCTTCTTCGGGTTCTCGTCGTACCCGGCGGGCGTGTATACGTTGGCCCGGCGCCAGGCTTTGGTCATGTCGGAGTAGTAATTGACTGAACGTACCTGACCATGAGCCACATTTTTGGGCTGATAATAGTCCATGTCTTTGTCCGGAATATCGATACCGCTGGCCATCCGTCCCATGCCATAAAACGTTTGACTCGCCGGGTCGCAGATGGCTATACCGTCGGCGATCAGCGAGTAATAGTGAAAGCCCTCACCGACAGGCTCCGTCGTGACGGTCCAGAAGCCGCTGGTATCTTTCACCATGTCGTATTTCTTCATCAAGTCAATCTGCAGTTTGCGGGCATCGGGCGCTTTCACGCGGAATACCACCCGATTGTCGGGCAGTATCTGCGGGTATTTCTGACCCGGAATGTTTGTCGTAGCCGGTACGCCCGTAGTCTGGGCCTGGGCTTGTACTGTCAGAGTCATAACCCCGATCAATACGGCAATGATCTTTTTCATGTGTAAGGATTTAAGAGTTTGGGATACATTATTTCTACTGTGGTGTGATCATCTGATACCTGCCGCTCAAATGCATGAGGCTGAAGACATACAGCAATCCATCATAATACGGATCGAAATAGCCATCGCTGAACGGCTCCAGTTTGGCATTCCACACGGCCCGCACAAAGTCTCGACTGTTCGGTTCGTTGTTGATCAGCGACAGCGTAGCGGCCGTAGACACCAGCCCGATCGAGTGCCGGAGTTTTTTCACTGGCCCGGCCTGCAAAATGAACTCGGGTCGTGAACCATCCAGGTTAAACTGGTCGTCATACGTGTCCATGCCTTTCGAGCGCAGAAAATGCTGAAACCGCTTGGCGTACTCTTCCTGCCAGGCTTTGTCTTTGCCCGACCAGGTATAATCCATAGCAATGTTCATGGGTACCCGCCACGAATCGTAGCGGAAGGCCGAGGGCGACCAGCGGGTGTCGTGTGGTTTACCGCTGAACTCAGTATAGTCGGCGTTGAGGCCCGTGACGGGGTGGCAGGCCCGGTGCAGGAACACCCGCGACGTATCGGCGCAGGCCTTGTAAAATGCTTCATGACCGTCTTTGGCGTATAGCACCCAGGCGTCGTAAAAAGCAGGCAGGTGATAAGACGGGTCGGTCCATGTATAGTTGTTGCCTTCGGGCACAAACGAGATCTGCCTGGCGTCGGTGTTGATCAGGTTGTAAATGTTGCCGGTGCCATCTTTTTTCCACATCGCATCCAGAATCCGCCGGGCTTCGCCATAGTAATTGACACCTGTATTGTTGCCCCATTTGTTGGCTGCGAACAGCAGACTGGTGATGTAATACAACTCGCCGTCGGAGGCTGACCCTTCAGAGTTTTTCTTCATCGTCTGCGGATTGATACTCCAGGCAAAATAGGCTTCGCGAGGGCCGCTTTGGTGTTGCAGGTATTTTTTAGACCAGCGCCATATTCGGTCGAACACGTCTTTTTTGTCAAGTTGAACGGCGATCATCATGCCGTATGATAGCCCTTCGGTCCGGGCATCTTTGTTCTTCACGTCCGACACATACGCCATCGTATCACCGACCTCGAAATACACTTTGTTCGGTCCTTCGAAGACGTCATAATACGCTTTCGCCAGTTTCGCGTCGATGTCGGCCTGTTTGTAGCCTGCTTCAAGAAACAGGTTCCGGTAGTTGCCTGACTGAGTTGTGACCTTCAATCTAGTCGTCTTCTGTTTTTGAGCCACCGCTAGGGGCGTCGTCATCAAAAACAGACCGGTCAATGCTGGTAGCAGCCAGCGATTCCCGGACAAGGTAATAGGTGCCGATTTCATCGTATTCGTTCTTTAGTTAACATGGTTAATCGTAGCGCAGGACTGCCTCTGGATTTCGCTACGTTTATTTAAAAGAAATGGAGCCATCTCCTGTATACTCCGACGTCAGAGTAGACATTCGTTGGCTGTTCTGTCTGAGCTATAGCACGCGACTAGTTTCGAAATTGAAGGACTTTGACTGTAGCGACAGCAGCCTGACCGGCCGGAAATTTCACAAACAGGCCGTGTGTGATGGACTGAGATGCCTTTGACAGCCTGGCTTACCGTTTTCCAGTTCGCCATTCCACCGGTTGAGCTGAACGGAATACTGGCCATTTTTCCCGGCGGTCAGATCGTCAGGCCATACTTCCAACGTACCTGACGTGCCGGCCGAAAGCTGGGCCTGCATCTGTTTGGCAGCTTCTTTTCCGGTACCCAGATCAACGCCCGACAGCATGAACCAGCCGCTCTGCTCATAGTTGCTGGTGACGCCAGCCTCAGCGGTTTCTCCGACTTTTTAGACGCCGAAGTAATTGCGGTACCCAATAACCGGGAGGCTGGCGGTAGCAATGTAAAGGTCTTGCCGGTTTTCATTCGTCCACCAATTTGAGTATCCTTTTTACGTCACAGGTTGGGAAAAGTGAGCTGTGCTCGCTTCAGCTCAATTCACTAGCAGGGCGGCTCCGTTTGTCGGGATTATCCAGTCTACTTCCTGATTTTTCGGCAGTTTTGCCGTAGTTACTTTACCCATCAACTGTGCGTCATCGCTGTATAATTTATATTCGGTACCAGCGGCAATCATGGGTAATTTCAATTTTAGCTTTTGTGGCTCTTTCCGGGCATTCACCCCGGCTATATACCATTTCGTTCCCTGACGGCGAGCCAGTACCACGTACCTACCCGGATAGCCATCTATATAGCGAACTTCGTCCCAGGTAGTGGGCACCGTTTTCATGAAATTGATGGCCCAGTCCGGCGAATCGGTGAGGTTGTTGGGAGCCAGTGCAAAATGCTGAACACTACTCTGAAACAACACCGCCGTAGCCAACGCGTACACGTCGGACGTAACCCGTTTTGAGCCTTTGTTCGGGGTGTTGTTGGCATTGTAGAAGTTGTTAAGCGCGCTGCCGCCAAAATCCATGCTACCCACAGTGTTGCGGATAAATGGATGAATAGTGGCGTTGAATGCTTCCATATCGCAACTACGCTGCGAAAAGGCGAGGTTTTCACTGGCCAAAACCGCTTCGCTCGCCGCGTAATTGGGGTACATCCGTTCCCAGCCACGGGGAAGTGTCGAGCCGTGAAAAATGCACAGGATACCGAAGTCGTTGGCATCGTACAGGATATCCTCGTATAGCTTCATGGTTTCCTGCTTATCCCCGCCAAAATAATCGACTTTGATGCCTTTCACACCGATCTGCTTCATCCAGGCCATTTCCTTCCGACGGGCAATGGTGTTATCCATGATGCCGCGTGGCCCCTGCGGTGCATCGTTCCAATAGCCGTTGGAATTATACCATAGATATAGGCTAACACCTTTACCAGCTCCGTATTTAGCCAGTTCGGCGATTTTTTCGCGACCGATCTGCGTATCCCACAGGGCGTCGACCAGAATGGTTTCGTAGCCCATCGCCGCGCTGAAATCAATATACCTGGTTTGCTCATTGTAGACCGTTCGGCCGTCCATACCGATAATCCAGCTCCAAGAACCCTTCGTGTAACGGTACTGCTGAGAAGCCTCATAGCGGGGTTTGACAACATCGAATGGCACGGTGGTTTCTACGATGGGCGCCAGTGTCTCGCCGACGGTAATCGTACGCCAGGGTGTTTCACCGGGCAAGGGTATACCCGGAGCTGACGTGCCGATGCCGTTATTCTCATCGGGCATCGGAAAGCCAATAGTATATAGGCCGTCAGCATGGCCAATCAGGCGGCTGCCACAGTACCGGCTGTCAACGCCTGTTTCAGAGACTAATACCCAACCGGTATTGTTGACCTTGAACAGGCAGGGAAACGTGTAGCCATTGCCCCGACCGTTTTCGCCCAACGTATCATCAACCGTATAGGGAATTTCGTAGCTGGGCATGGTTCGGGCAAAACCCACCATCGCTTTGCTTTGCGCCGACAGAAACGTGGTAGTACCGGCAGGAAACGCTAATCCTGTTTTCTCTTCATGAACAACGCAGGAACGAGATGCTTTTTGTGGATACACGTTGTACCTGAACGCCACATCGTTGTTGCTGACCCTGAATACTATATCAATGGCCGCAAAATTATCTTTCGAGAGAGAAATGACGCCTTCATTGGCCACATAATGCACCTTGCTCTGCTTGATAGTCGGTAACTCGTAAGCATTGTCAATTTTACTGATCGCCAGTGCCTTTCCTACAGATAGCCCTTCCGTGAAATCACCCACATTAGTTTTTAAACCAAGTGGTGAGTTTGCGACAAACGGTTTGCCGTTTAGTGAAACACTGTAGGTCGGTTTGCCATTGTCCAGCACTAGCGTGACCAGTAATTTTCCATCAGGGCTGCTCACGACTGAGTTTGTCGTTTGTGCATGACTTACGTACGCGGAAACCCAGAGTGGCAATAAAAAAATAAGGTATTTCATAAGAGGTTGATTTACTTCTTGACTAATTCATTAGCGGCACCTGCCAGCATGATGTAGGCCGAGCAGATATCAATAATCACTTCGTTTTCTCCCCATAAGAACGGCCAGTCTTCGCGGTTCTCCGGGAAGTCGGGCTTGAGTACCATGATGCCCGGAACTACCCCACCGGCGATGTAGCTGAAGTCGGCCCGGTTGCTGCCATAGGTGATTTTCTTGGAGCGCGTACCCACCGCCGAGACAAATGAGAGGTTGTGGTACGGGTGGCAACCGAAAATGTAGTTCAGTCCTTTGAAAACGTATTCAGGGCTGATGATTTCCGGGAAATACTTGTTGGCGTGGTAGTTGGTGATGGCCCAGCTGATTACCTGCTGGTTGCTGCCCCATCCACCCCGTGTGCCCGCCGGAACTCCATACGGATTCTGTTTAGTCAGGTCATCGTTCGACGATTTGAACTTGACGACGTAGTCTTTAAGCTTCGACTGGTAATCCTTATCCATAAAGGGATACGCTTGCAAGGCCGCCGTAAGGCTCGGTCCAACGGCCCGATCGAGAGCTGGCCAGATGGCGTCTTTGAATTTTTTGGCGTAGCGGTCGTCCTTGGTCGTAATGAATAGCTGCAGCGCCGCGGCCATCTCAGTATTCCGACGAAACATCGCAAACCGGGATGTGTCTGTGTTGGGCTTTCCGTCGTTCTCATCCCATAGTTTTTTGGCGTACTGTAGCGCCTGCGTGGATAAGGTATCGTTGAATCCTTTCAGCGCCCGGCTGGCGGCGGCCAGGGCAGCGGCGGTGTTGTAGTCCAGAAAAGCGGAGCGCGTAGTAAAGGCCCAGCGGTCGTCCATGGTACCGCTCGATTTACCGTCCGACTCGTATGGTTTCAGGTTCGGGTTGTACGGTAAATTGTCGGTTTCGGTATTCGCATCGCCAAGGTGGTGGTACTGATGCAGGTTCGGCACAATAATGCCTCGTACCGGATGCCCGATGTTTTTCACCTGCGCTACCAGATTGAGCGTGCCGTGCTCGATCTGTTGAAGGAGATCGGGTTTACCGTCGGGCCGGTGAATATCCACGTACTGCCGGGCCTGATCGATGCGGGTTTCGTCGCGGTCGAGCTTCAGCTTTTCCCAGGCCTCAACGAAGTTCAGGATCGTGGTGTTGTGCGAGCCGGTCTGAATGTCGAAATCACCCGCATCGAACCAGCCACCAACGCCCAGGCCGGGAATCCGCTCCAGGGGCTTATACTTCGTGTCGGTTTTATCGCCCATCGAGTAGCCGTCGAAATGCTGTTGATTGAGCGGGGCCTGCAACGCATCGTCCTTAAAGGGTGCCCCGTGCCACACGCGGTAGGCTTCGTTTACCGTCATGTGGTCCATCTGCACCGGAAACCAGACATCGAGTGTTGGGTGCCAGATGTTGCTATATACATCGGCCGCAATGGGGAAAATATTGGTTTTGTGAGTGCCGTACCGGATGTAATAAACACCCGGTTCTTTAACCGAACTGAAATCGAATTTGGCGTAGTTGTAGCGCAGGAATTTCCCCCAGGGTGTCACGGCTCCCTTTAACCTCTCGACCTGTTTGCCATCGGCCATAACCTGAAACAGCGATGCAGTTTTCAGTGCCTGATCGGCCTGGTCGAGTTCAATCACCGCTACTTTTTCCTGATCCGGATTGTAGCCCACCTGTGAAAATTCAAGCACGGGCGCGCGCTTCCAGTTGGGTATCACATTCGGTTCCACGTACCAAGTCAGCACCTTCCCGGTTTTTCCGGCGGGCAGCAAACTGCGGACAATGAACCAGCCGTTCTGAGCCAGGTTCCGCCCGTCGAACAGCATCAACTCTGTTTCTGATTGAATGCTGACCATGTGTTCGGCATCGTCCGGGGCCAACACTATTGTTTTGCCTGTCGTCAGCGGGTCTGGTACGATGAATTCGGGCTTGCCCCGTTCCTCGAATGTATTGTGGATGCCAAACTGCTGAATCTTGGCTGAGAGTGGCTCCGTTTTGGTGTTGCTGGCCGGATACAGGGGGAACGTACCTGGCCTGCCATCAGCCAGATATGATTTCTCGAAATAAGCGGAGGGAACGAACTCCAGATTGAACCCGGCTTTGCCGACGACCTTCGCGGGCAGTGGTTTGTCCAGATACACGTTAATTTCGAAACCATTACCCTTGGCACTCACGATTACCCGAGAGTCGAAATCGACTTCCTGATAACGGAGCCCTACCTCGATGCTGTTGGTTGCTTTATCCACCTTGCGTGACGTCATCTTTGGCACCAGGTCCCATTGTTCAGGCGTGTTTTGCAAGCGTACCGCTCCCCCAGTTGAGGTACGTACCCCGTGGTGAATCATCTCAATACCGGCCGTTTTTTCATCGAAAAACATGCCGTTATACTGGCTGCTGAACACCAGCATATTTAGGCCGGGCACCTCAAAATACTCCGCATCATTTACTTTGATTTTTTGACTGACCACAGGTGTAGCAGTCAGTAAAGACACTGACAGGACCAGTGCCAGAGAGGCTTGAAACATCGATATCGTTTTCATGAGTGAAAGAGGTAACTGGGTTTAGTGATGCCGAACTGGATTGGCCAGGTGTGGCTATTTTGTCGGCAATGCGGTAGTACCTGAAGTCGGCAGAAGCGAAAACTGTATCCTTGAGCAGGACATGATTTTCGCCCACATTGGCTTAATAGTGTTATTTTGACACATTTATATGTAGTATTTATTCATTCACTCTTTCCTAAAGGGCTATCCGTTAGTCTGGTGTTAAGCTGATTCGATTAACCAGGGCAACGTGGGTTATGGACTTCAATAACCGGCTGTAAGGGGCCCATATACAGGCAAGTAGTGGTGTTATTTCTGACCTGACCTTTTTTCACCGTATCAGTATAGACTGCCAGTTTTTTCAATACTTACCAGAGCAGGCGACTTTCTCCCAGGTTCATGCTGTTTAGCTTGTTTTGGCGTCAGGCATCGGTTCAGGCGTAGGCCCTGTGAGTTGATGGCTGTAACCAGTACCGTTTCATTGTTCGGGCCACGCAGAAGTGCCGACGATCGGGTGTCGCCCCGAATCAGTAAGCCACTCTGGGTAGGCTCGAGTGGATTAAAATGGCCACGTCCATCGCCCAGCAGCACAACACCGAGAGAGGCATCTTCCCGGCCCATGTTGACCTCATTTGGATAAAAATTGCCAGTCAAGACGGCGTCCAGATGACCATCGTAGTTAAAATCGTGTACAACTATCCCGAAAGCCGGAGCTACCTGAGCTGGTCGAGGTAAGGCATGTATGGCGAATTTGCCGTGCCCCTGATTTTCGATGTAAGCGCTTTGCAGGTACGTTGCCTGGGCTTTATACGCGTCTTTTAGCTCATCGCTGGTCAGTAAGTCGTCGAAGGTTACGGCAGCATAATCGGCGAAGCGCTGGTATTTTCGGCGGAACTGGATTACCTGCTGATTTAACGCATCGCGTGGAATGGCCGGATAACAAACACCATTGATGTAGTAACCCATCAGCGGATCTATCGTGCCATCGTTGTTAAAATCTTTAGCGATAATCTTGACCGGTTCGTTGGTTGTTGCCTGGTATAGCGTGTTCAGCCCTTCGTTTCCTGCCATGTAGTCGAGGTCTCCGTCGTGGTCAAAATCACCCTGCGCCAGCGTATTCCACCAGCCAGTTGTATTTGGAAGCTGCATTGCGGGCGACTTGAAGCTGCCTTTCTCATTCCTGACTATCGTCAGCGGCATCCACTCGCCAGCCAGCAGCAGGTCGGGCCAGCCATCCTGGTCATAATCAGACCAGAGCGCCGAACAAACCAGGCCAGCCTGCATAAGCGACGGACATACCTGCCGTGTTACGTCGGTGAAGCGATACCCGTTTTTCGACCGGTCGTTTCGCAACAGGTAGCTCCGGGCAGGCAACGGATATTCACCGGGGATCTGACGGCCTCCCACAAACAAATCCAGATCACCATCCCGGTCAAAATCGGCGGAAATTACGCAGGAGCCACTGCCCGATACATCGGGCAGTACGCCGGCAGGAGCCACGCTGAAATGGCCATGGCTGTCATTGATATAGAGTTGATCCTGATAGAATGCCTTGTCGGTCACCGGTCGCTCGTTACCCCCATACACCACGTATAGATCCAGGTCTTTATCGCCATCGGCATCAAAAAACAGGGCGTCTGTTGCTTCCTGATCAGCCTGGGCTGGAAAGGACTTTTTTATAAACCCGCCCGCCGAATTGCGCAAAAGCAAACAGGCTGAACTCCCCCGGTAAGAACCGCCCGCGAAACAGTCATCTAATCCGTCTCCATTGACATCACCGACTGCCAGCGCAAAACCAGAGCGCGACAGCATTTTGAGCTGGGCAGCCCGCTGCTTGAAATCAACAAAATCAGACTCTTGATGCACGAAATCGATGGGATATTTATCTGTGACGTCGGCAAAAAGAGGGCTCTTTACCGGGGTGATGGGTGCATGGGTACCAATCATTGCCTGGGAATATGACAGGGTAAGCGTCTGATCGGCCGAAACGCTTCGTTTGGTTTCCGACCGGCCGCCTGGCCACACAATGCGCATTGAGTCGATTCGGGTGGTTCGGCCCACTCCGAAATGAAGCAACGATTCTACTGACGACAGGTAGCCCCGCACAACGAACAGCTCCGCATACTGCTGCTTGCCCGCTGCCCAAAGCGTGACGTTCGCGCCTATTCCTTGCCGGTTGGCCGAATCACCCTGCAGTTTTATCGTCAGATAATGTTGATCCGGCGCTTGCTCGCGGCTTCGGTTTCGATAAATAAACGCTTCACTATCAATATTGTTAACCGCAATGTCTAGGTCCCCATCATTGTCAAAGTCGGCATAGGCGGCACCGTTTGCGTATGATTTAGAATTAAGTCCCCAGGCCTGGGAAACATCAGTAAAGGCTCCGTTTCTGGCATTGTGGAAGGCGTAGTGCGCGAGTGGCAGCTCAGGCACTTTATCCATCAGTTCAAGCCGTTTCCGGGTATTGTATTCGGTGGTACCAAAACTGGAAAAGTCTTCGGTAAAGGTGATAAAGTCGCGGTCGGTGACGTTTTTGCGGTATCCGTTGGTGATGTACATGTCTTTCCAGCCATCATTGTCGAAATCAGCCAGCAACGTTGCCCAGCTCCAATCCGTCTGGGCCACTCCCGCCATCAGGCCCACTTCCGAGAAGAGGGGCGTAGGGCAGGGGGTAGGGGGCTTTGGGCTTGGGGCGGTGCTTTTCACTCCCAGCCCCACGTTCCACACCCCGAGCTCGTCACCCAGATTCATCTGAAGGGAGTTGCGCATGTACTGCAGATGGTTGTTGTAGCGGGGCGAAATGCTTATTTCTTTGCGGTCATAGTCCTGGCCTCCGAGCATCATCTTCAACCGCTCATTCTCCTTCGGCAGCATGTCGAGCTGCATCAGGTCAATACGGGCGTCGTTATTCAGGTCAGCCGCATCGACACCCATACCATACATACTGGTATGGGTGGTTGCTTCTTTGATGACGTTGGTAAAATGGCCGTTCCCCTCATTCAGGTACAGAATATCACTGCTGGTGAAATCATTGGAGCAATAAATGTCCGGATAACCATCTTTATTGATATCACTGATAACCAGCCCCAAGCCGAGCGCATCGTAGGTAATGCCTGCCTGTCGGGAAACGTCGTTGAAAACCGGATGCCCCGCCGGGCCATTCCCTTCATTTCGGTAAAGCTTCCCCGTGCCGGGGTGCGACCCATCTGATACGACTGGGCGAACATGAGCGGGATTTTGGGAATCAGGCGCCGTGTTCAGTAGAAAAGCGTCCAGATCGCCATCCAGGTCGTAATCAAAAAAAGCGGCTTGCGTGGTAAAGGCCGGATCGGCTAACCCGTAGGCTTTCGCCATTTCTTTGAAAACAAGTTTTCCGCCTGTCAGCCCCTGGTTTACAAAGAGCAGGTTTTCGGTCTGTTTAAGTGATGGGTGGCTGGCAACTGACACGTAGATATCAAGCCAGCCATCCTGGTTGATATCAGTCATCACCGCGCCCGAGCACCATCGATTGGTGGTCAATCCGGCTGCTTCCGTAATATCGTCGAATGCAAATCCGTCGTTGGTCTGTTTCCCCTGATTCAGATACAGGCGGCAACTGACCTGATTGCCGGTGAAGAATACATCCGTGAAACCGTCATTATTAACGTCGCCAGCGGCCACGCCGCCACCATTATAAAAGTTGGTGAACGTGAAGCCATTCAACTGGTCAGAAGGCGTCAGTGAATTGGCAAACGTAATGTGGGTTTGAGTGCTGGATAGTTGCTCAAACAGGGTATCGGGTGCTCTATTACAGGCTAACAGGATGCTGCTCAGCACACTCGCCCAAACTACACGTACCCAGTGCGCTTGCATACTTATCTACTTAAATTTTGGTATGGCAACAATGACACCGGATAATCAAGTGTCATTGTTGCCATAGAATAGCTAATAAGCGAATCGATCAATAGCCAGGGTTCTGCCCTTTAATGCCGACGTTCGTATTGTTGTCAATTTCCTGTTGGGGAATAGGCAACAGTTCTGATTTCCCCTTTACGAAATATGGTAAGGGCTCCGATTTTAGTTTACCCTGCTTCCGCCACCGCAGCAGGTCGTGATTCCGAATTTCTTCACCACTGAACTCCACACGACGCTCATGCACGATGGCAGCAAATACCTGATCTTTAGTCGACACGGGGTAGTTGGCGGTTGGGTACGCGGGCATGGCTACGCTGGCCCGGGCGCGAACCTGGTTCAGGTACGTGACTGCACTGGCCACATTGCCCAGTTCATTTTCGCATTCGGCCATAGCCAGCAGGGTTTCGGCATACCGCATAATGCGCTGATTGATACCACCCGTCAGGAATCCGCCGGGATCAACCTTATACATCAGGCTATATTTCCGCCAGCTTACCTTCTGTTCTTTACCGTCTACGACAGAGGTATTGCCGGCCTGAGCCGCGTCGGTCAGTACAGTCTTACCGCTGTTGAACGTGTCGCCGGTAGTATAAAACGATTTGGCATACCGGGGATCAATTTTTGCATCGCCTTTGGTGGGTCGCTCAAATTCGGCCAACAGGCTGTTGGATGGAATCAGGTTGCGCCATCCGACTGCCGAATACTCCTGCGTCCGAACGGTTTCTTCACCGGCAGCTGCGCCATCAGCGTCTCCGTTCCAGTTGAACGAACCGCCCGATGGTAAAAAGTTAACCTCCCAGATCGACTCTTTATTGAACTCGCCTTCTTCCGTAAAATTATCGGAGAATTCGCTTGCCAACTGGTACAAACCTGAGCTAATCACCTTCTGCAATTCGACTTTAGCATTGGTATAATCACCCTGCTGCATATACACACGGGCCAGCAGCATCTGTGCGGCTCCTTTGGTTGCCCGTCCCTGGTTCGAGGCATCGTAGGTAGCGGGCAGGGCATCCTGAGCGGCTTTCAAGTCGGCAACGACAAACGCATATACATCCGCTTCCGGCGCGCGCGCTGCTGCACCAGCCAGCGATGTTACGTAACTCTTGTAGAGCGGAACTCCACCCCACATACTAACCAGGTCGAAATACGCCCAGGCCCGCAAAAACTTCGCTTCGCCCACTGCCTGCGTAGAAACAGCCGCTGTTAATGCGGTTGCCGTAGCCGCTTTGTCGATCACCACATTGGCCCGGTGAATGAGCCGATAATCCCCCGTCCAAACGGAACCTACCAGGGCATTACTGGCATCGTACGTACCCAGTAGTAACTGGGCGCGTGGTACTTCGAGCCCCGCACCGCCGGGCGCCATATCGTCAGAGCGCAGGTCGTGGGTAAACCACCATTCCCGTGCCACCAGATTTGTTGACTGAAGCGCTGCATACGCCCCATTTATTGCACTCCTTATCTGGACGTCATTCTGGAAATAACTGTCGGTAGTAACCGCGTTCGGATTAAGCTGATTTAAAGCGTCTTCTTTACAGCTCACTGTTGCACCCAACAGTAGCACGCTAACCAGGAAATATGACTTTTTCATAGAATTATAATTCTAGGGTGTTGATAAGCTGATTAGAACGTAAGCTGAAGGCCAGCCAGTATGGTCCGGGCCTGTGGGTAGTTGGCATAGTCGATCCCGTTGCGCAGCAATGTGCCGTTCCGCGAGCCAATTTCGGGGTCATAGCCGGTGTATTTGGTGAACGTCAACAGGTTCTGGCTCGAGACGTACACCCGTACTTTGCTCACTACACCATTGGTTAAACCACCCAGCGTTTTCACGGGGATCGAGTAGCCGATGGTCAGGTTCTTGACGCGCATGTACGAACCATCTTCAATAAACCGATCGGAGGTACGGCTGTTATTATTAGGGTCGCCACTAACCGACCGTGGAACATCGGTATTGGTATTGGTAGGTGTCCAGGCATTCAGCACAGCCGGGCCGGCATTGAATAACCGGAGCTGACCCTGCGTGACAACTTTTGTACCGTTATAAAGCTTGTTCCCCTGTACCCCTTGTATGTACAGCGTAAAGTCGAAATTTTTGTACGAGCCTGAAAAGTTAAAACCATAGTTGAACTTCGGTATGTAACTGCCCAGGTAGGCCCGGTCATCGGCATCGACTTTTCCATCGGGTTTGCCCGTTAGGTTACCCTGCGCGTCGCGACCGTTGATATCTTTGAACTTAATATCACCGGGCGCTGCATTGGCCTGATAAGGTGTTTTGTCGTTACCATCAAGGGCGTTAGCCGCATTAATGGCAGCCTGGCTCTGAAAAATACCATCGACCTGATAGCCGTAGAACGATTGAATTGCCTGCCCAACTTCGGTTTTGGTTATGTCGTATCCGCCGTAGTCAGCATCCTGGCCAGCATAGATCGAAGCCGTTGGTGTGGCCAGACTCAGTACCCGGTTGCGGGTAATACCGACGTTGGCCGACACGTTCCCGCGGAAATCTCCCTTATTGTAGTTATAGCCAGCCTGGAATTCATAACCCCAGTTTTTCATGCTACCAATGTTGGCTACCGGCGCGTTGCTATAACCAATAGAGTTCGGAATCGGTACGGCCAGAATCAGGCCATTCGTGTTCCGGTTGTATACTTCGAATGAAAAGGTGAGCCGGTTACTAAACAAACCGCCATCTATGCCAAAGTTGACCATGTCGGTCGTTTCCCATTTCAGGTCGGTGTTTCCCAGCCCATTGAAATACGAACCCAGGCCATTAGCTGAACCGAAGGGATAAGCCGTTGCATCGGCCTGCACCAGCGACTGCCAGGCGTAGTTGCCAATACCGTTGAAGCCGGTCTTACCATAGCTGGCACGCAGTTTCAATTCCGAAATCTGAGTCAATGATTTCATGAACCCTTCCTGATTGATGCGCCAGCCTACAGACGCCGATGGGAAGTTGCCCCACTTGTTGCCGGGAGCAAACAACGAAGAACCATCACGCCGGATCGATGCACTAAGCAGGTACTTACCGGCATATTCGTAGTTGATACGACCTACGTACGAAATCAACTCCGTTACATAGCGCGCACTGTTTACCGACGGATTGCTTACGCCCTGAATTACATCCAGATCGTTGTTAGGCCGGGTGCCGGAGCCGTTCAAATTGGTGAACGTTGATTTTTGGTTTTCAGCCACTGCCAGCACGTTTACGCTGTGTTTACCAAATGTCTTATCGAACGTAAGCTGGTTGGTAAATGTCTGCGTGATGTTGGTGCTGCGGTTATCGGTAATGGTGGCTGATGTACGGCCGCTATACCCATCGTTGTAGATCGGCAAAAATCCGTTTGTTGTGCCAAAACCCAGATCAGCTCCGTAGTTGAAGCGGTAACGGAGGTTGGCCGGAAGCTTCACATCAGCGTATACCGTTGCGAATGCTTTCAGGAATTTGTTTTTGGTAATATCCAGTGCTGGCGCGCGAAGCGGGTTTTCCGGGTCGGTTCCGTCCAGCGCGGTCGGGGCGCTATAGCCGCCCACTTTCGTCGGATCGGTTGCCGGCCAGTAGGGAGGCATCCGTAGCGCGTGCATCAACTGGGAGCGGTTACCGGTTGTTTCAGGGCGCTGGTTACTATACGAAGCGGTCAGTGTCTGGCCGAACGACAGGAACTTAGCTACCTGGTGGTCTGAATTAAGCCGGAGTGACCCCCGCTCGAAACTGGTACCCTGTTGAATCCCCTGCTGATTAAAATAGCTGCCGGAGGCAAAAAACCGGGAAACAGCGTTACCACCCGAAAGTGATAGTTGCTGCTGCTGAATGGGCGCGGCGCGGAATAACTCGTTTTGCCAGTTGGTCTCTGTCTGGGCAAAGGTCTGAGTAGAACCGGCATAGATAGGTGTGTTCAGGTTGCTTAGGCGAGTGGGCAGCGGAAAACCAGCGGCCGATGTCAACGCTGTTGCATACTTCACGTACTGATCGCGGTTAAGCACGTCGATTTTGTTCCAGGCGCTTTGCGTACCCACGTACGAGTCGAGGGTAATGCGGACCCGATTGTCCCGGTTTCCTTTTTTGGTCGTGATGAGTACGACGCCATTAGCTGCCCGTGAACCATAAATGGCGGCTGAGCTGGCATCTTTCAACACTTCCAGCGATTCAATATCGTTCGTATTGAAGCTATTGAGATCGCCGGTTGGTACGCCGTCGATCACGTACAGTGGACCCGAACCGTAGTTGATCGATCCAACGCCCCGAATCTGTACAGTAGGTGACGTACCTGGTCCCCCGTTGTTAACGACGGATACACCCGGTACGCGTCCCTGAAGGGCGGCCGACAAGTTCGGCACGGGTAGGGCGGTAAGTTCTTTGGTCGTTACTGTCGACACCGCGCCTGTTAGCGACGAGCGTTTCTGAGTGCCATATCCTACCACAACGACTTCTTCCAGCGAACCGGCATCGGACTCCAATGATAGATTGATAATTGATTGACTACCTACAGTTACTTCCTGTTTTTTGTAACCAATGTAGCTGAATACCAGTACCGAATTGCCATTGGGTACGTCAATACGAAACGCCCCACGGGTATCAGTGGTTGCTCCTCTTACTGTTCCTTTGAGTTGAATAGTCACCCCTACCAGAGGGATTCCATTTTCATCAAGCACGGTACCTGTTACTGGTTGATCGGCCAGACGGGCCCAGGCATTCACCGTTAGGGCATGAGCGATAATAAGCGTGTAGAGTCCAATCCATATGAGCTTACGTAAAGACGCATGGATTTGTAATTGTTTAGACATAATTTTAAGGGTTTGTTGGTTTTTCAACGGACAAAAAAATCCCTGCATCCGATTTCGGATGTTCTCTCGCAGGAACAAAAAGGGAGCTACGGAGTCAGTAATGCGCCAACATTGCTGACTCTTTTTTTATGCATAAAGCATAGCATTGGGCATAGGCGGAAGGGGAGTCGGGTTTAATTTAAATTGGTTGTAATGGGCTAATGACGGGTAAACTCAGTTCGTGAATGTGTTCTGCTCTAATTCTATTGCGTCTCACTCCTGACTAAGGGGTGAAATAGAGTAGACCGGCTTTCTTCCAAGTTAGTCAAGTTTACGCCGTCTTGTCAAAACTTTACTGTTCCTATCAAATAACTATTAATTTTTATGTGTCAAAATGACACTTTCTTATTTGTGAGGTTACGAAGGTTTTACTTGAAAGCAAGCTGCGATTGATAGTGAAGGGAGAAGATGGCTACTTAATAATGCCAATATTTAAAGTGAAAATACTATTTATTACTGACTTGTCAACCTGCTAATCATATCTTGATATATATCAGTCATATTATTACATATATTAGTCAAGTTATTACATAGACTATACAATCAGACCATGGAGTACCACATACAGTAGCCTCCTTTACCTGACCCAATAGGGACAAAAGGAGGGCAGAAACAGGAAACTCACGTAATAGCCGTGCGAGAATTTGTAGTCTACTAAGGCTTCGCCGCTTCGGACGTTGAATAGGTCACCCAAATGAAGTAGTAGATCGCTAAATACAGGTAGTAAATCGACCACCAAGAAACGTAAAAGCCTGAATACGAGCGTATTAAGGCTTTTTACTACGACAACTGTTGTGTAAGTTGTGACCACGGGGAGACTACAATAATTTGTCTTAACTATCTGTTGATGAGATAGTTAATTGTGCCCTATTCTTTTTTGGTCGGATAATGGGTCTTACTTTCTACTCAACTCCCCCACCAACAATTTCCAACACCCGCCATATCGAGTTAATATCTTCTCGTTTCACATGCACGTATCCAGCTTGCTCATTATCAGCGTACAGGGTTAGATACTCCTTCGTCAGCAAGTCATTCTCCTTTACGCGACGTATCACCAATACACTCCGGTAACTGACCGCCACAAGAACAGAGTTTAAGTACTCCCAATCTGCAATAGGTACAGTACGCGCTAGAAGCACTGTGTATACTGCGCCCCTGAAACCGGACCACTTATCTGAATAACGAAATTGTTAGCGGTCCGCCGCTGCGGTATTGCTTTTGCCCAATTGGTTTGTACTCCTTTTTGCCCCCTCTAGTACCTGTTCTGGCGTTTGATAGGCCAGTGCCTGATGAAAGCGTCGACGGTTATAAAACTCAAAATAGGCCTGTAAACCAGTCTCCAACTGCCAGCCATCGGCGTAGGCCTTCAAGTAACTATCTTCCTATTTCACCACTCGCCAAAGGCGTTCCACCGCAGCGGCGGACCGTAAACATATTGTCCAGTGCTCTGCCTTTCCCATCCATTGAAATTTGAACATTGGCTTCCAGGAACAAAGCCGTGAACACGTCAGCCGTGAACTGGCTGCCTTGATCCGTATTAAAAATGGTAGGTGCAGGATAATTGACCAGCGTTTCACTTAACACCCGGCTGCACCATTCAGCGGCCATTGTATTGGAAACGGACCACTTGAGCACATACCGGCTGTGCAGATCAATGAGCGCTATTAAGTACATATAGCCTGTCTGCATGGGTACATAAGTTATGTCAACGGTCCGCCGCTGCGGTCGCCCAAACCTGATGCACCCGGTCGATCGTTAAGCCGCGTAACAGATACGGGTAAATGCGGTGACCAATTGCGGGCTTAGATGTATTGATTCTGGCATAAATAGCCTCTATACCAATTAGTTTCATCAGTCTGCGTACCGCGGCGGCGGACCGTCCGCTTGTGATTCACCCTATAGCCTGCGTGAGTTAGTACAAGCTGCATTTTTCGATACCCGTAGAAAAGGGTCAGCAGATACTGCTCGTCCAACAAACGCATCAGCAGTAGATCTTCCGGGTCTGCCACCACAGGCTGGTAATAATAGGCTGAACGATGTAATCCAACCCACCGGCATTGCTCCCGCAGACTGCCTGGGGCGGCTGGGTCAACCAGCGCACGGCGTTGAGAGAGGCTCATTATGGTAATTTTTTTTAAAGAAAGTGAGCTCCATTTGTAGCCGTCCGATCTGCTCGTAAAGCAGGGCGACATCGGGTTCAGTCGAAATTATTGCTGGTTTGTGAGCGGCCTCGAACCAAGTCGAAGCCAAGTCCATAAACTGCTTCTTCCAGTCACTAATCTGGTTTGGATGTAGTTCATGCCGTTTGCTGATTGTCGCTAGTGTCTCTTTCTCCTTGAGGACTTCGAGAACGACTTTAAGCTTGAAGTCGGCACGGTCCGCCGCCGCGGGAAAACTTACGCTTGGTCTTGCCTTTCATACGGGTCTAAATTTAGCCCGTTATCCAACTTAACAAGTGGTCCTAAATATGGGGCGCACCATAGTATTACTGGGGCGGTCGTCGCCGAGTAATCCAGGGGCTGAGTAGACTGAGCCCGAAGGGGTTCGTCGATTAGCCATGTACTGACGAGATAGAGCCCCACGAGTAGGTAGCGCATAAAGTAGCCGGTTTAAGTACTAAAGCAAAGCTACTTTAACGACCGGATGCAAGAGTCAGCCAATCGGTGTATGGTTCTATTTTAGCCGCCAACGCCAGCTTACGGGAGAAGGGAACAAAAGTTGCTTTATTAAACGCCTGTAGCGTCCTAAAATAAATTCACCCCGAAACTGTAAACTTATTTTAGGACGCTACACTCAAATAGGACGTTGATTTGCGAAACGGCCATTTGAGACGGTCGACTGAAGCTGATAACCGCAGCCAAGGGGGACAAGGCAATGGCTCGGAGAAACGGGCATTTCGAGAGACGGTAAACAAATGATCATTTCGGTCCTTCAGGAATCATACGCTTGATAGAAGTAAATTCGCTGCCTTAGGATGAGTTGACCAGCTCACCCGTCAGCAGAAGCTCGGTGAGGAGTAGGATGCATATCAGTAATGACCAATTCAATCGCGGTAAACGCAGTCAATTAAACGATTGCCGAAATTCAAGCGGAGACAGATTCGTTTTCAACTTAAATAATTTGCTGAATGACTGCGGGTGTTCGAACCCCAACTGATACGCGATTTCGCCTACAGTCAGGTTGCTGATAGTCAACACTTCTTTAGCTTTCTCGATGAGCTTATGGTGAATGTATTGCTGCGCATTCTGTCCGGTGAGCGACCGCAACAGGTCGCTTAAATAGCGAGGAGAAACCTGTAGTTCGTCCGAAAGAAACTGAACGGTTGGCAACCCGTTCAGCAAGGCAGTTTCATCGGTGAAATAGGTATGCAGCAACTTGTCTGCCTTTTCCAGTAATGCACTATTGACCGGTTTACGGGTTCTAAACTGGCGTTGGTAGAATCGCTGACTGTAATTCAGCATAAGTTCTAGTTGCGCTATTAATACATCCTGACTAAGATCGTCGATAGCTGTTTCCAACTCGTCGCTCATGTTCCGCGCCATG
The DNA here is from genome assembly GCF_017353175.1 of Fibrella forsythiae. GTDB lineage: Bacteria > Bacteroidota > Bacteroidia > Cytophagales > Spirosomataceae > Fibrella > Fibrella forsythiae. Next base: position 1,277,153 of record NZ_JAFMYW010000002.1, read on the forward strand.
GCGGTAATAATCGTTTTTTCTTTATCCGAGAGGTGTAGCGATTCCGTGACTGCATACGAGAAAAAACCGTAGTTTTTGATCCGGGTATCCAAGGGGTAGTTCCGTAGAAAATCGGGATGGACCAACAACGTGAAGCCCGTGCTGGACGCTGCTGTCTGCAGGCCCGTCAAGGGCTGGCCGGGTGATGTGAAAAACATACCGCCTTCATCAAAATCGTACGTAGTTTGCCCATACCGCATTTTGCAACCCGCCGATTCGTTGTAAGTGATGTTGTAGAAGTTCATCACAAAGGTAGGTGCCAGCATCTCAGAGGTAATTTGCACATGGCTGTAGTCCAGCAGGCTGATCAGCGGATGTAGGGGCTTGGGTAAGCCAAAAGCCCGTTGCATGTCGGTGATCGATTGATAGACGCGTGGTTTGTATTGATGGTCTGCTTTCATGGTTTTATACGGGTTTTGCCGGTCCAACCTGTTAACAGGTTGGACCGGCAAAGCAATTTCTGACAGGATGCTTAGGCTTCGGCAAGCATTTGGGTCAATCCTTCTCTAAACGCTTCATCACCTACGGCAAGGCGCTGGGCATACAGTGCCTTTGCGTCGTCGCCACAAACATAGCGTAAGGTAGTTGTGCCATCCGTAGCCGCTCCATACACCACTTCGGCAATTTGCTCAGCTGTAGACACCGCTTTATCGGGCGTTATCATAGCCATGAATTTGTTCATGATTGGTTCGTAAGCCGGGTGAGTCGCGAAAATAGATCTCTCGCCTATCTGAGTAGCCACCAGGCCAGGTTCGATGGTTTTAATACCGATGCTAAATTCGTTCAGTTCAAACGACAGGCTTTCGCTCCAGCCTTCCAGCGCCCATTTGCTGGCATCGTACATGGAACTGACGGGGAAACCCATCAAACCGGCCGAAGAACCGGTAGTGATAAATAACCCGGCTTTCTGCTCGCGGAAGTAGGGAATAAACGCCTGTGTTACCCGAACGACGCCCAGGAAATTCGTGTCCATCTGCCGAACGATCTCTTCGTCACTGATGGCTTCCAGGGCACCCAGCACCGCATAACCGGCATTGTTAAACACCACATCTACAGGGCCCAGCGCCAGTGCTTTCCGGGTCGTTTCCTTAATCTGATCCCTATCCGTAACATCCAATGGGAGCAGCGTTACATTACTCAGCCCATTCAGTTCTTTTTCATTTTCCGGCTTGCGCATGGTTGCGATTACATGCCAGCCTTTAGTCGCAAACAGCTTCGCCGTTGCCTTACCTATGCCGGCCGAAGCGCCCGTAATAAAAATGGTCTTTGTCATTTCTTCCCGTTGTTTTCCGAGAGACAAAGCTCCTGCACCAGCACTGACGGGCTGTAGTAAAAGTGGTATATCTTGTAGCCAAAATGGTAAAGACCTTACTTGTCCAGTAAGGTGAAAAACTAGTTCCCAATTATTTTTTGCGATGTTCTATTCCTCACTCAGTCAGGTTATTGATGATAGTCTTCAAGGGCTGACTATGCTTTGTTAGCTCATAGTGTACCGTCACTGGCTGGGTGTCTACAATAGTCCGCCTAATCAACTGATTCAGTTCCAGCTCTTTCATTGTATACTTATAGGTATTTTAATGATCTTATGCGATTGATTGCGTTGTATGGATGTCAAAAGTCAGAGTCTCCTAAAACGCTCCCTCTTGAGCCGAAGAAGCCTTTATGAATCTGCTTAATACCCAGGCCGTTTGATGAGAACTTTTCGTAAGCTGATTTTAAATGTATACCCATTATACTACTAGCCTTGGCTTAATCGCTTTCGTTAACCATCTCGCTACGGAATAGCCCAGCAACTGCGTGTGAACGATTATCTGACAAAGGCTTCAGATGTCAAGCTAAGCGCATCGGTCATCCAGTGCGCGTTCAGTTGGGCTAACTCTACGGGGAGGGCATCAACATTGAAGAGACCCAGTTGTATCGTTTCCTCGTTGGAAAACTCATCCTTGAAATCACCCAGTAAACGGCCCCGGAAGTACGTGGTGATGTACTGAACTGATTGATGCGCATAATGGTATGTTTGGGATGCAGGTTCTGAATAGACCCCAATCAGTTTGTCAATGCGAATATTGAGGGCAGTTTCTTCCTGTATTTCTCGGTAGATAGCTTGCTCAACGGTTTCTCCAAACTCAACATGACCGCCTATCAGTCCCCACTGGTTAACATCACGCCGTTTCTGAAGCAATACTTGCCCTCGCTTATCAAAGATGATGGCGGCAACAGCAGGAAGGATTGATTGAGTGGGGAGAGCGAAGGGGTTCATACTGATTCTTAGGTTAAAACGTGAGGCTCCAATAAAAGTAACGGAGAGCGAGCGCATAAACAGCGAATTGGCAAAGGATCGAGGTGTATCCAATAAATTCCTACAAAAACGCTCTTTTAGAGAAACAGTTGCTTGAGGCCGAAGGCATTGGTTCACGTTACCTTGCCTCACTACAAATTAACGCTTGCTGGGTGGCAGGCAGTCGCCAGTATACGTGAGCCTAACCTCAGCTAGAGACGCTGCAAAACGGGGTGCTGACGCTGGAAAATCCTCCATTTCGACTGAAGTACAGTTATGTAGCCACGGCCAGTGAGCCGCAGCTGAGCCAGGCGCTAGCCCGGGTGATCGGGGAGTTATATCCCTCGCTTGTGGAGGCACTTATCTGAAAAGCGTTTAGACTGTATGACAATCAGCTACAAAACATAGCCTACCAATTCGATCACTATGCCCAGGCTTCCTGTTAATTTTTTGTTCTGGGTACCGCGCCAACATCAATACAAGCGGAAGTACGATCAAGGATTTAATGCGTGAGTTTCTTTTCTATCATTCCCACTAAGTACAACGGGCAGCTACTCTTAGAAGTAGCTGCCCGTTGTACTTAGTGGGGTGTGTTGCCCTACTTGAGGGCAGCCAAAGCGGCCGCATAATCAGGCTCTTGCCCAATTTCCGGCACCTGCTGTTGGTAAACAATTTTCCCTTCAGGATTCACTACGATAACTGCACGGCTCAACAACCCCTTCATAGGGCCGTCGGCAATTTGCACCCCGTAAGAAATGCCAAAGTCAGTTCTAAAATCTGACAGCATCACTACGTTTTTGATACCTTCCGCCCCACAAAAAGCCTTTTGGGCAAACGGTAGATCTTTCGAAATACAGAGTACGGTTGCGTTGGTTAGCCCGGCCGCATCCTCATTGAATTTTCGTACCGATTTTGAACAAACCCCAGTGTTCACACTAGGAAAAATATTCATGATCACGTAACGGCCCTTGTAATCAGCCAGCCTACTATCCTTCAGATCAACGCCGGTTAGAGTAACATCTTTAACCGGCGTTCCCACCGCTGGTAGCTTCCCGACCGTATGAATTGGTTTACCACCTAGCGTGATAGACGTGCCTGTGGTTTGTGCTAGCGAAATACTGGTGATGAATAAGCCAGCAAGGCCAAGAAAAAAGAGTTTAAAGGCGTACATGAAGTTTTTAGTCATAAGTAGGTATTCTGTTGGATGTAACTCCTGAAATATACGAGGAAAATTGCCCTAAAGATCAATCATGCTAGCCGAGGCTACCTCTAACCGCTGCACAATCTGTTTCTCAACAACTATATGGTCGTTTGCCTGTTGACAGAGCGAGCACAATCGCTGGCCTAATCAGAGCAATCTGCTGCTTTCACAGCGAACCGGCTTGTCTGTGGGGCGGTATACTGCGTTTGAGTGTGAAATAAAAAAAGGTTACAATATGTCCCCTCTCTATATGGTAAACGGATAAGTAGCGGGGAGAAGACTGGCGGGCTGATATTCTTTTCGCCCGTCAGCTGTAACATATTCTTCGAACTCCCCCCAGCCCTATTGAGGCCATTACCTTTCGGCCCTCAGCAACCGGGCAAGGAAAAGAGCGAGCTGGCCAGGATCCTGGGCACCCTGGCCCTGCAGTCGGAAATCCTTAGCGGTAAACGCAAGCTGAGTCTGGAGATGATCCGTAAGCTGCATGCGGTGCTGGGCATTCCCGCCCAGAGCCTGATCACGGCTTATTAAGGGCTTGCCCTATTATATAAGCAGCCAAGCGGTTAGGGAATTTTTGTCAGTTGGTTTACCTGCTCCCGGTAGCTTACCCCAATGGGGACGTTGTGATACGGGGTCTCGATGAGATTGCCGTTGACGGCAATTATACTGTCCGTAGGAACAATGAAAGAGCGGTGTACCCGCAGAAACTGATCCGCTGGCAGGAGCTCTTCCATGGCCTTCATGCTGTAGCCTGCCACCAGGACCTTGTCGGTCAGATGAATCTTGACGTAATTCTGCAAGCCTTCCACCAACTGAATAGCGGACAGGAGTATTTTCACCCGCTTGCTGTCCACTTTGATAAAAATGTGATTGATCGCGGGCGCAGGCGGCAGTGGTCCCACGGCCTGATGCCAGTGCTGGGCTTTGTCCAGCGCCTGCAACAGGCGGGGAAGCGCAATTGGCTTGAGCAAATAATCGACCACGTTCAGCTCGAAGCCTTCCAGAGCGTACTGGGGATAGGCCGTCGTCAAGATGACCAGCGGGGGCGACTTAAGGGAGCGCAAAAAATCAGTGCCCGACACAATGGGCATCTTTACGTCCAGAAACAGCAGATCGACCTGGCTGACGTGCAGGGCTTCGTAGGCCTCCAGGGCATTGGCGCACAGCTTGACCAGCTGAAACTGGCTCAGCTCCTGCATATACGTTTGGAGCAGTTTGCGGGCCTGGGGCTCGTCGTCGACAATCAGAAACTTCATAGCTTATGGATTTGCAGTTCCAACCAAAACTCGCCCTCCAGTTGAGAGGTGACTAGTCGGTAGCGGCCCGGGTAGTAGTGATCCAGGCGCTGCCGCACGTTGCGCAGGCCAATGCCGTGCTGCTTGTGGCCCCCTTTGGTCTGGTAGTAGCGGTTGCGAATCAATAAGGTCACCTGCCGGGGCTGGTTACTTAACTCGATTTGAATGGATATGTCGTCGGTGGGCAGGCCTCCCCCGTGCTTAAAGGCGTTCTCGATAAAGGGCAGAAAGACAAAAGGCGGAATGGCGTAGAGTGGGTCCTGATCGCGAACAGACCAGCGAATGGCCGCCCGGTCATCAAACCGCACGCGCTCAATGGCCACGTAGTTGCTCAACAGCTCAATCTCCTTTTCCATGGTGATATATTCCCCGCTACAGTCGTAGAGGGAGGTCCGCATGAAATCAGCCAGTTTGGTCAGCAGATCGACCGAGCGGTGCTGCTGCTGCTGGACAATAAAGGATTGTAGGTTGTTGAGCGTGTTAAAGAAGAAGTGGGGATTGATCTGCGCCTTGAGCGTGGTGAGCTGCAACTGCGTGTTTTGCTGGGCAAGCCAGGCCTGCCGAAGCTGGAGCCGGTAGGCGTAGCGGAAAAACTTCAGGGTCAGGGGAATAAAGATGAGCTCGACCAGACTGGTCAGGCTGCTAAAGAAGGTTTGCATCAGCGCCGTGGGCTTGAACTGGCTTTTGTAGAGACTGGGCCAGAAGTCCTGGCCCACCACCCAGGTATTCTTCAGGTTGTACCACTGCACGACGAGTTCAATGTGGTAGCGGCGCAGAATAACGGCCCCGACGTAATAAGGGACAAACAGGAGTAGGGCTAGGCCAAAGCGGCGCTGCTGAACCAAAGGAATCAGCCCGTAGACCAGCGGATAGTACAGAAAAAGGGCAAAGCTGATCCCGGCCAGGGTAACCGAGCTGTGTTGCCACCACCGGATGTGGAGCACGGTGCTCTCGTTCATCCAGAAGAAAAGCAGAAACAGCCAGAAGCCCGCATGCAGGGCAATCCGGTACGGAGGGGAGCTAAAGCTCCGTTCCCAACATAAGGTCAACCAGTTCACCAGGTGAAAATACCACTTAGCCGCTTAATAGCCCCCGGCAAGTTGACCAATGTGTCGCGAGTAAGGACGAATCAGGCCGCCCGGGTGACGGGCGACGGGATCGGCTGGGCAACCAGCCGTTGCTAACCGACCCAGGCCTACTGGTCACCGGCTAGCCGTAGCTGGTCAAGTTAGTTTGCCCTGCCCCTGGCGGGCAACTTGCTTGCAGCAACTAGCAATCGACATGACCAGAATAACCCGCCTGATGGCCTGCCTGCTGAGCAGCTACGCCAGTAGTTTCGCCCAATCGCCAACGATCATTCCCGTCCAGCCCGCCCCGGGGGACTGTTTGACCATTACCTACCCAATTGGCCCGTCCTCGGCCTTGGACGGCCGAGAGGCGATCTACGCCCGGCTTACGACGTTCTTGCAGGATGGGGCTGTCCAGAAAAGCCATGTACGCCTGGGGGAAAGGGGCAGTTCCCGCTCGGCCATTGTCTGTTTGCCCCCTCAGGCGGCCTCCTTCAAGGTCGATTTCTACACGCTCAACAAGGAGGATGTCGGCGCTGCCCAGCAGCAGCTGGTCTACGATCCGGTCCAGCACCGGCCCGTTCAAAGTGCGTACCTGGAAGCGTTGTTTACCGAGCATCCCGATTCCATTTTTCAGCAGGAAATAAAGGCCTACCCAGCCAATTACCTGGCCTATGCCCGCTACATCAATGTGCTGGCCATGCTAAGCAGTTCCGAGGCCACTACTCTAAAAATCAAGGGGTTGCTCACCCAGCTGAAAAAAGAACGGACAATGACGGCGGGTCTTTTGAGCGCCTTGTGCGTTGGCCAGGTCAAGACGGGGCAGTGGGCGGCGGGCAAAGAAAGTCTACTGGAACTCTTTGAGCACTTTCCAGCGGCTCCAGAAACGGCTTTCGCCCTCAGTATCTACGGCTACGAATACTATAAGCGCAGTGGCCAGGAGATAGAAGCCGACGTCCGTCAGCGGCTCAAGCAGCTATTTATCCAGTATCCGGACGGGGCGCTGGCTGGCAGCGAAAACGTTTTCCGCTACCTTCAAACGGAGACGGACGTGCCAACGGCGGCCTTTGAGCGGGCGCTCAAACCGCTTTACGCGACTGACCGGGTTCAGTACCACAGCTTGACCAATCTGCCCGAGTTGTATCTGGCGCGCAGGGAACACCTGGACTCGGCCAGAGCTTTGCTCTTGAGGGGCATCCAGCGTTTTCAGGATGGCACCATCAACCATCAGTACCGGCTCACTAGCCAGCACTACCAGCTGCACGTGCCGTACATGCTGCTGACGCTGGCCAGGATCGATTTAATAGGATCGCAAACCCAGCAGGCAATTACCCACGCCTCGGCTGGGCTTCAGCTGGTAGCGGGGGGCAACGCGGAGGGCAATTTTAAGCCGTCCCTGCTTGCGCTGCGGGCCCAGGCCTACCAACTAGGTGGAAACCTGAACCTGGCCCTGGCCGATTACCAGCAGCTCTATAAGCTGGGTCACCCGGGTGCTCTGGACTCGCTCCGCAGCCTGTTTGGCCGCTGTCAGCTGAAGGCCAAATCAGTGGAGGAACTGATTGGTACCCGGCCAGCCAGTGCCGCACCGGGCAGTACAGCCGAACAGCCCCGTCTGCCCAATTTTGTGGGAACCAATCGGCAAGGCAAGCGCGTGAGCCTGAGCGATTACAAGCAGAAGCTGGTGGTCATCAACGTGTGGAGTACCGGCTGCGGCCCCTGCATCGCCGAGATGCCCCGGCTGAATACACTGGTCAAGCAGTTTGCGCACCGCTCCGATGTGGTGTTCCTGGCCGTAACGGCTGATGAGCCCCAGCGCATTGAGACGCTGCTCAAAAAGCATGCGTTTACCTACCAGATCCTAACGGGCGTTTCCAAGTTGACCGACGCGCTGGATACCAATGTCCTGCCCGTGCACCTGATCGTTGGTCGGCAAGGCGAACTTCTTCACCGCTCCCTGGGTGCCCGGCCGGATATTGATCAGCATTTGGCACAACTGCTTCAAGTCCATTTGTGAGCTGTTTCAGAGTCGGGCAGCTCCGCCAGCCGGTACACCACACCGGCTGGTGGAGCTGCCCGACCAACCTGTATTCGATAGAAACTGTCAACTTTATACTGTATCGGTCTTTATAACTTAGTAAGAACAACCATCCTTACCGCGTTAGGAAACCGTTTTGCGCCTGACGCAGCTTAGGCCAGTTACTTAAGGCCCTGCGCCAAGTCAGCTTAGCGCAAGGCTTTGTCCGGTCAACGGTTATTCCTCCTCTCGGCTGGCTGCTTCTACTGCTTCCACAAATTCTTCTGTTGAGACGGTATGTACATAGGGATCGTCGAGTTCGTCGGCAGGATCGGGAGTAACTAGATCAGAATCGTCTGGATCCGAAGTTTCACTAGGACTTGATAAGGGCATAATGCGAGCAGTTAGGGGTAAAAGACAAGGCAAATTAGGCAATTAAATGCCGAGTGGGTTACCACACCCACTAGCTGCAGCAGCCGATTTTACGGCTGGGATGCTAACCCAACTCCGTCGGCAATCGTAATTATGGTGAGCGTTTACCGCTATATTTAGGCTGAACCAACTTGGTAGGCTGACCCAGCAAACCCTATTTACTCAGCAGTTAGTCAAAAACCTGGTGCCCTTATTCGTTAACGTCTACTACATGAAATGGCTTACCTGTTCACGTCAATGGCTGACGAGTCTGTTGGTCGTGGTCTCTCTACCGGCCCCCGCCCAGCCTACCCAGCCATACAGCTATCCACCCAGTGAGGTGGTCATGATTCACTCCCAGCTGTTAAACGAAGAGCGCAAGGTCTACGTGCATCGCCCTAAGGTAGACTCCACCGATACAACCAAACGATTTCCCGTCTTATACGTACTGGACGGTGACAATCATTTCGAACTGCTGGCTCAATATGTCGATTATCTGAGTCGACCCGATGTGATGGCCATGCCCAAGCTTATTGTCATCGGTATCCCCAATACCAAACGAACCCGCGACTTGACTCCAACCAATAGCCTGCTGAACTATGAGGGTAAACCCGATAGTAGTTCGTATCAGAGCAGTGGGGGAAACGAAACGTTTTTACAATTCATGGCCACTGAATTGATGCCCATGATTGAGAAAACGTACCCAACAACGCCGTATAAAATTTTGGCCGGGCACTCCTTTGGGGGAATTGCGTCACTTAACTGCTTGTTGACCCATCCCGATCTGTTTGATGCGTATGTTGCCGTCAGTCCGTCGCTTTGGTGGGACAAGGAGTATGTGTTGAAACGGACCGCTGAAACGTTAAAAACCGGGTCATCCTTACCAAAGAGGCTTTTTTTCAGCGACGGAAATGAAGGTGGACCTAATTCGTTTTTTCATAAACATGTAGTCAAGCTGGATTCCACCCTAGCGAAAAAAAAGCTAACGAGACTGGAGTATCTCTATAAACACTACCCTACCGAAACCCACATGACCGAACCGATTGTGGCTTACTTCGATGCCCTGCGCTTTCTTTTCAGGGACTGGGCCAAGCAGCGCTAAGGCCAAAAGCATGTATGTATGTATATATGTATGTATGTATGTATGTATGTATGTATGGAGGCCCGCACCGCTAAGCTACTATTGGCCATAGATGGCTTAACGGTAAAGGCTCTTTTCGGGCTAGAGCAGTTTGCACTGCTTTATGCAAACGACCGCCTCACCGGACCGGTACTTTTCCGCAGAACGACCCAACTTCGTTAGGACATCGTCAAAATGGTCGCATTAAGAATAGCCTGACAACAGACTACACGGCTAATTGCCTTTTGACTAGCCTCATGACCTGTGTGGCCTGGAACTGGCATCCTCTAGCTGTTAGGAAACCCGCCTCATTCAATCGGTTCGCGATCCGCACGTAGTTAAGGCCGGCATCATGGAGCGTAGTAGCCAGCGCCAGGGCCCGTCGGTTGTTCTCATTGTCGGCCGCTCGTCGACTATTGCCCGCCACGCCTTTGACTTGCGCCGCCGCCGTGAGGTTCTGGGGTTTACCCAGTTTGGCCCCCTGGGCAATCTTTGCCGCCAGGGCAGCTTTGGTTCGATTACTGATCAATTCCCGCTCATGCTGAGCCAGGGTCGCGAAGATGCCAATGGTCAGCGTGTTGGCGTCGGGGATATCCACGCATTGAAAGTTGACCCCCGAATCCCTTAGGGTAAAGATGAAGGAAGCATTTCGGCTCAGTCGGTCGAGTTTGGCAATGATGAGTACCGCCCCTTCCCGTTTGGCCCGACCAATGGCTAGTTGCAGTTGTTGGCGCTTGTCCTGCTTACCCGATTCGACTTCGGTAAACTCGGCGACGATGACCCCGTTTACGAAACCAGCCACCGAAGCGCGTTGTGCTTCCAGGCCAAGGCCAGAGTTTCCCTGGGCTTTGGTAGATACGCGGTAGTAGGCTACGTATTTATCCGGTGAGGTTACCGCTGGAGATAGGGCAGGTATGCTATTGGTCATTAGTGGCAAAGCGGTTGATTCGTTCGTTGTAGGCATCAAGCAGTTGGTCATTGACTCCACCGGTCTGCTGGAGTTCGAGCAAGAGAAAGTCGGCCCGGTCCACACCGGTCAGCATGCCTTCGAATTTCAGCTCCTCTTCGACCCACTGGGCGGTCTTATCCAGGTTGACGGCTTGCCGAAGCACGGCCCCAACGATAGAGGTCGTTCGTTCTGGGTTCTGCGTCGTTAGCAGCAACGTGCGGAGGGTGTTGATGTAATCGTTATAGACCCGGCCGGCCGCCGGCCGATTGGCCGCAACCCATTGGTAGGCCAGTTGCCCAATCAGCTCTTTGTAGGGTGAGGTGTCGAGGGAGTCTGGCCGGATACGTGGGTTCATCACCCAAATGTAGGGAGTTGGTCTGAACTTTACATACGTTAAACGAGCGTTCTTAACATGTTATAAAACCCATTTTCCCCCTACTTTTGCCGTGGAACACCCCTCACTCCCGCCCCAGCCACGCCGACAAGCGTCCAGTAGGGGAGGGGAGAAGCCAGACCCAACCTACCATGAAGTACGTCCCCTATTACCGCGTCTCCACCGCCAGCCAGGGCAAATCAGGCCTGGGCCTCTCGGCCCAGCGCGAGATAGTCACCCGCTTTGTCAAACCCCACGATGAGCTGCTGGCTGAATTCGTCGAAATCGAGTCGGGCAAGAAGGCCGACCGGCCCCAACTAGAGAAAGCGATCGCCGCCGCTAAACAGCAGGGGGCGCGCCTGCTGATCGCCAAACTCGATCGGCTCAGCCGCAACGTACACTTTATCTTCTCGCTGCGCAATTCCGAGGTCGACTTCGTGGCCTGCGATATCCCCGATGCCAACACGCTTACCGTAGGCATCATGGCTGTGCTGGCTCAGCACGAGCGGGAACTCATTGGGGAACGTACCCGGGCGGCACTAGCTGCCAAGAAAGCCCAGGGTTACAAACTAGGGACACCCAACCTGACGCCGGCCATCAGTGAACTGGGGCGAGCTGCCCATCAGGCCAACGCTCGCACCCATCCGGCTAACCTACAAGCCGCTGAACTGATTCGACTCTACCGCAATGAGGGGTTAACTTATGAAGCGATTGCCAGCCGACTTAATGGGATGGGCTTCAGGACTAGGCGAGGGAATGAGTTTAAACCCATGAGCGTCCAACGGTTAGATCTCAATAAATTAAACCCGTCATTAACAGAAGCTCAATAATACTTTTTTCAACGCCAAGGGAGCTGATAGTGAACACAAGATAAGCTAAAACTCAGGTATGTGGCAACCTTTTCACCCTTTGCTTCGTTGGGTGCCCCTTAGGCTAGCCGGATAATTTCCTGTCCGAGGTAAGTGGACCCCGCGGAGCTAAAGACGGATAAATTAGTCATCAACACCAGGTAAGTAGTAAAAGTCAAACCGGCCATCGTTTATGCTGACGATTTTACCCGTTTTTTTGTTAACGGCCTTGAAGGAAAAACGACCCGCTACAATATTGTCAGCCAACTTGGTAATGATTACTTCACCTTGGTTTGTGGCGTCGGTGGCAAGCGTATTTGAGGAGATGTAGTACTCGGGAGTGGCTGAGAAAAGACCACAGTTGGCTACTGGACGCACCACGTCAGGGCTAAAGCTGTCAAGCACATACCTCCCCGGACCTGTGACGTTTGTCAGGCAAATATCCACGCTGCCAATGTTTTCATTTGTACCACCTACCCATAGCGTTTTACTCTTTTCTGAATAGCGGGCGAGCCGGTCATTATTCCCTCCTTTTATATCCCATCCAACCGCTCTGTAGGGCTTCCATACCTCACCGTCAATTCGGCAGCCAATTGTACGTTGCCCACTCTGCGACTCTTTAGGCAATGGATCGAAGGGCTCTGGTTCTGTAGTGCAACCCGAAAACAGCCCTAAAATCCCAATGAGTGGTATTAGCAAAAGGGAATGTAATTTGTTCATAACGTTGTCTGAGATAAATAGCAAAACAACTAAAACACGCTGTCCAACGGATCCAAACTGTCAACAAGTACGTGGTAAATCCACAAAAAACGTTCATTACCAATTAGTTATAATGTCGCCGGTGACGTGAAATAACCACGTGCATGAACGGGCCACCCAACGCCTGCAAAGGCTGATGGTGAACCCCAAGATAGGTAACGATCAGGTACGTTACACCTTTTCAACTTTGCCTTTGTTGAGTGCCGCTCGGGCTAGACGGGCAGTTTCCTGTCCAACGCGAGTGGACCCCGCAGAGCTGACCAACAACGCACAAATCCAAGCAAGCCGCGAGAGGTCGAACTAAACAGACTAGGTTGTCAAGTGTAGCCACTCAGGTACGTTCCTGTGTCGCACGAAACGCGTTTGTCAACGTGCTGTCAACGGTTGATTGACCTGTCGCCAAGTACGTGGCAGACCAACCAAAACGCGCTGTCAAACGGACACTAAACAGTCAACAGGTACGTAGTAAACCCACAAAGAACGCTCAATATCAATCTGTTAACTTATCGCACGAGACGCGAAATACCCACTGACATGATTGAATCACCCAACATATTATTGTGCGCAAGTTCGCGGAACTATAACGTACTGAAAAACAGGCTTAACTAGTTCTTCGTACACTCATTACCAGCTACTTTTGCAGAGGCTCTTGTCTACGCACCTTCGTCAGTACAATCATAGGTATACCAGTTGGTTGAAGCAAACTAGATGGCTAAAAAAGTTACTATTACCAACTTGGTTAACCGGGTATGGGACATAGAAGGGTATCCCGCTTATTTCTTTGGTGGGGATGGCCAATTGTATCGATTCACGGCAAGGGGTGAATACGTCGAAATCAGCGGTGTATCAAGCGGTATACAGCTGGGTACATGCTGAAGAGCCGCTTTTATAGTCTGGCGCAGCTTCGTCCCCTGCTCCGACGACACCAGCCTATCCTATAATCCGTTACTTATCCATGGCATTCTAATTACCTTATTGCCCAAGCTATCCGATACATAGTTCGCTGCCTGCTATGGTTTACACGTGTTAAACGGTCGTTTAGGGCATGTAAAAAGGGCCAAGCCGGGTAAAGTTGTAGCTGATGCAACCTGGCAGTAGTCGCTTACAGCCATAGGCCAGTTCTCAGCGTCCAGACAAACCCGTCATCTGCAAGCCGCGTGTTGACCCCATTACACCCTTACTTCGTTGAATTGCTTTTTGACCTACCCGAGTGATTCATTCTCTCCAAGGTAACCCCAACACCTTTTGCGGGGAGATCGATCTGACCAAGGATGGCCCAACCGGGTCCCTCTAATGGAGGGCTATTCCAAGGGATAAGGCTACGAGCTGACCATCAAAGCCGAGCTGCTGATACCCGGCAAATTGCTGGCCCGCAAGCCACTGAGCAGCAGGAACTCTCGGTGGCGGGCAGGGACCAAGTGTACTGCTTTTGCAGGGGAGTACGTCCACCCAATAGTAGACCATCCGCTTAGTCAAAGTGGAGTAAACGACTAGTTCCACTCTGTCCATGATAAAAGCCGTCCGGGTAACTTGGGGGGCTTTTGTGCGTAGCGACCCGGGACTTCTGGGCTATAAATCGGTTGAGCTAGCCCAGCTGGCGTTGTAGCTGGCCATCCCGGGATGCGTGCCGGGCAACTCTTGTACACCACCTTTCTAGACCACTTGGTTGCTTTATAGTACAATTGGTTAGCTTTTTAATTATATAGTGTACCTTGCATAGCTTTGACCCCTAGCATATCATCCCAGAGCGCTCATCGTATGAAACGTATCTTTTCAGCCATTTTGCTGCTGCTAGCGGCCCTATCGCTCACGGGTTGCAAAACGGGCGACGTTCAGCCCCCAAGTCAGTTGTTACCCAATGGTGATCTGGAGCAGGACCCCGCCCGTCAATGGTCCCTAAACTTCCGCGATAACCTGACCAGCAACCCCAATAAGTACCGGGCTGAGTACTCTACCGAAGCAGCCGCTTCGGGTACCCATTCACTTAAGCTGACTTGTGACACGGTCCGAAACGACACCACCCATTGTTATTTCCTGCAAGAGATCACGCCCGGCTCGCTGGCCGTAGGCACCAAATTGACCTTAACGGCAAAAATAAAAACGCTCAATTTGACAGGGAAGGGCCTAACGATGGTCCTCTTTGGCTACAAGACGAGTCCTACCGGCTCGAAGGTCACCTTCTCGGCCTATACTCCTGTGCCCGCCAATGGTACCACCAACTTTACCGACTACTCGGTAATGCTGGACCAATATCCGGGTGGGGTAGATTATATCTACGTAGCCCTGTTCTACGAAGCCAAAACGACGGGGACGGCTTACTTCGACGATATCTTTCTACGGACTAATTGACGGGTGAGTTAACCGGGTTACCCAATTGATAATCACACTTGATCATACGATGAACCGCATGTTGTTCCTTTTTGCGCTACTGGTCGTCGGCACGTCAGTGCCCGCTTAATGCCAGCGACAACCGGCTATCTTTTCTAAGGTGGACACGCTGGCTGATCAGCCGCTACCCCTTTTTTTGAGGGCAGGCAACAGACCTGGCTTCGTCTCCACCAGTCTGTCAGCTAGGCAACTACTCCCGTTGGTGGTGCGGCCTACGGGGAGCCAGACTGGTCAAGATATCCACTTACCGATTGGCGTTGACAGTCGATCGGTGAGCGTCAGGTCAGGCGACGCACTCCTTCGCCTGGAAAGGGACTACGTGTTTGTCCCCGCCACCAATCGGCTACGCCTTATGAGCCAGGTCGCTCTAGGGTCCGATCAAGCGATCAGCATAATGTATAGGGGATTGGGGTTTACGCTATAGCGGTGTTCCCTCGTTACACGGATCGACCTAAGGACACTTAGGTAAGAGGAGCCTTCCCAACTATCCCAAGTTGTGCTTTGTGTCCCTGTCCGGGCATAGGCAGTAGCGAGATTGTCTACTTTCGTACTCAACCAACACGAAATGAAGGCTCATGAAAACACTACTCCTTAAAGTAAACTTCGACAAGTCAGTCGCCATAAAAATTACCCTCTACTTTGTTTTAGCTTTTGGTATCTCCTATTGCTTAAACCTACTTTCAAAGCTTCTGCCTGTATATGGAATTAAATGGGTGCTAAATGTCGGATGCGGACCATTCTTATCGGCGCTACTAGTAAGCTTTCTATACAAGACCCCACTGACGTTAACGCTTTTCAGTAAAACTGCGTGGATCAGACAAATTGAATTTGTTGGACTTGGTCTTTTTTTTATCGGTACAATTATTAACAATATCTTAGTAGGGAATACGGACTATTCTCTAATCTTTTTATGGTCGGTATACGCCCTCTACTACACGCTGTTAGAAGAGTTGGGATGGCGCGTCTTCTTAGGAAAGGAACTCAGAAAGTACTCATTTTTAACTGTAGTTATAGTAAGTACTGTACTTTGGTTTACCTGGCATTACTCCTTTCCCAATCGGCTTACAGTAGCCAATCCATTCCAATTCTTGGGACTGATCGCGGCAGGCAGTGCAGGAATGGCAGCGCTTTACAGACAAACAAAATCTTGGCTGCTCGTAGCCCTTACACACGCTCTGGTAAATGTAAATCCGCCAAGCCTACCCACATTGGTTATTTTTTTAGTTATAATTCTTGGCCTTTTAAGACTTCATGAAGCTAAAAACAAGCGATCCAATGCAGACATTCTTCAATTATGAACTGAAGGTTTTACATCCATAAGTTACTTATCATCCGTCCATGTACTTATTTTTAAGAGGCTGGACAGAACTATGCCTTGGAGCAATAGTTGCTTAATGCATAAACATAATTTCACTTATACAACAAAAATCAGGCATCATTCTCTATATAATCTATGAAGTGTTCAGCAATGCTCAAGCTGGTAGGAAACTGAGGTAAATTTTTAGCTTCTTCTACAAATTCAAGGAACATATCAAATGGGTAAAGATTTACATAGTTGACCCCACCTAATTGAAAGTTTATCGTATCTGAAATTGAATCCGAATCCGAATCAAACATCTTTACTTCTGATTCTAGCGACATCAAATCTTTCATACAGAGCTCAACCGACTCAAAAATATTAGTACCTAATTCTCTTTGAATCAAGGCCGTAGCATCGATGCTTTCTTTAATTTCGTCAATTAGATCAACCAGCTTCATTGTATTTTGGAGTTATACTGAATTTTCTAGCGTTTGCCTACATCTTGATTTAATTTCTTAACATATTTATAGCTATGGAAAGGGTCTTAGAAATGTACAATACCTAATCTCAAATTGGTTTGTATATTTACAAGCTCCGTTCTATAGCTACACTTATGTAAAAGGAATTAATTTATTTCATCAAGTTATTCCAAAATCAGTCAGTCTATAAATAATATAATTAGTCAGATAGCTTTTGCAGTAATAGAGCGTCTTCTTTCGCTAAGTCCCCGTAGTAAGCTAACGATGATAAATGTCGATCAACTAGAAATTTGTAGAAAAGGTAAGCATTCAGATATGCCCCTAATTTGGTAGGGTGACTGTCCTGATCAAATAGCTTAATTGAAGGCTGTTCTTTTAATGCCTTGTAGTAAATACGATTAATATCAACCATGTCCACTTGAGTGCTAATGCAAACAGAGTCGTAACCCATCTTCAACAGCTTATACTCCTCATCTAGGTTTTTCATTTGATCTGAGCAGTAACTTTCTTTATCAGTTGCTCGATTGAGTAAGAAAGCCGGATAACAGAACTGAGCCGGAAAGGTCCCATTAGGAGCCCAAGTTTGGAAAAGGACGAAATGACAATGTGGATTAGCGATGCGTTGCTTGATTTGTTGAATACTCTGTTGGGTGGAATACTTTCTTACTTCAGGAATAAGGATACGGACCGGTGCTTCCTGAAGAATAATTATATCCCATTGTCTACTAAGAAGCATAGTTTCGGTCAACGTCTGTTCACCAGACTGTTTCGGGCGCGTATTTATACCATCTTGGGTTCTGGATACAATCATATCACGAAGATGGCTAGCCAAAGACATACCTGGGTAAGCACTCACTTCAATATTTATTGGTTGATTAGTGGCTAATAACATCGCCCTCAGATATTCGGGCATGCCTGCATAGTAAGTCAAACTGTTACCAACAAACAGTACGTTTTTCTTCACTGGTTTCTGGCCGTAGGTGCTAATAGCCTGAAAAAGCAAAAAGAATATCCACCAGAGTTTCATTTATAGGCGTTCAAATTGGCTGTTGTATAAGTGAAATTATGTAAAGAAATAACATTGAGACAGCAGTGTTAAATATAAGGTCCCAGGCTTGTAAGAAAACTTAAAATACTATCGGCAACGTAGATGACCGGAGTTTCAGAAGGAGCATACATTCCCATTGTCATATCAACATAGTATATCTTGTTTTCTGTGTTTTTGGTTACGCCAATGCAAACGAACCTCTCACCTTCAGAAGCAATTGGAAGCATTGAATCAGATATTGAATATGGGTATGGCACAGATTCATCATCTCTGTAATAACCCTCATATTGTATTTTCTCTACTTCACGCATGTAATCATGAAAGATCGTAACTCGCTCTAAATCAAAAATTGATTCAGTTGAGTAAACATGTTCTCCGTTGATAGTGAGGACACAATTTTCACTTTTTAAGATTCCACCATTTATTTGTTGATAAAAATTAATCATTTCAGCGGGCAACGAGTCAGTAATAGACGGCTGATAAATAGTAATATCATTAGGATAAATACCTCTTTCAGTAACGCTAAAGAATTGGTTATACATAGGGTCGTATCAAGTCCTTAAAACTTAGTAGAAGAAAAGCATCTTTTCTGGTCTGATCTATTTTATAATCTAAGTTATGTTTAAAAGCGTTGAACTGACAAGATATAATACCAGTGGTAGATTTACATGATTCAATGATTATAGCCCAGTTTTACAAACGTACGATGTTAGTAGTACGCTTGTAAAATTGACCTAAGTATGGCGTCGCATCAACCTGTGCTTAGTAGATTTTCCAACCTGTTCAGCCTGCTATATAGCATCTGTGGGTTGTTATAACGTATTAAGAACGGTCGTCGTTCTTAATACGTTATGGATAGTATAGACTGCCAAATCAGCCTAGTGGTCGGTAGGTAATAGCCAGCTGGGTAAACGGAGAATTGGACCAACTGCTGGCAGAGGCGCAGGTTTGATCGTAGTAGCTTTCCGGATATACCCACAAACCATCCACGGGCGTTTTAAGAAGGACTTAGCTTGCCAGGTATGGGCGCGGCATTGAACCATGGTTAAACAGCTCACGATCCAGGGTAGCTCAATTAACGACATTGCCTCCTTCTATGAGGAGATCAACCGAGTATTTATGGCCCAGGAGAACTGGCTGATTGGACCCAGTCTGGACGTGCTTGATGATTTACTTTATGGTGGCTATGGTGCCCTGCAAGGAGCTCAATCGGTTGATTTGCGCTGGCGCAATATGGACCATAGCCGCCAGGCGTTAGGCTACCAGACGACCCGGGCTTACTATCTGGCTAAGCTTGAGAGCGGCTCGCCTTATAACAAACCTCTGTTTGAGGAAAAGCTGTGAGCCCTGGAGGCGGGCACCGGGCAGACCTATTTTGACGTCATTATGGCTATCATAGCCGACCATCCGACCATTAAGGTGACTGGTTGGTGATCACCTTCCCGCTCACCCAGCAGCTACGCTTCTCTGGCTCACTCCGGCCTGCTTACCCGGATAGGTCGTTCCCAGGGAGCGGGCTGGAGTGAGCGGCTGGCTCTACTTCGTAAAAGGTTCGCCAGCGGGAGGCAAAGAGCCCTTGCCGGTCCTGGCCTCCGCTTAACCCAACCAGTGATCCCAGGTCAGGGAGCCGCTTGCTCCCATTCGCTCAGGATAGCCATCGATTCACGGGCGATGGCCTGCAAGGCTTCCCGGGTGAGAAAGGCCTGGTGACCCGTTACCAGCGCATTGGGCAAGCCCAGCAGCTCCTCCACCAGGGGATCGCGTTGAGACGC